>NZ_CP073115.1 GCF_024205705.1 Neisseria subflava | reverse complement strand
GTGCTTCATCATTACTATAGAGGGCAGTGCAAGGAAAACTTTCAGCAACAACAGAGTATTTCTTTTGCCATGCAGGGTCTTGATTATTTACCCACGTAAAGACAACATCAATATTAGCATCTTTCTTAACAGTAGCATCTAGCACAGAAAGTTTAAGGCTATTTTTAATGAGAGTATATTCGTCATCTTCATAAACATTTTGTTCATTATTGATAACTGGGTATTTCTTGTTGAAATAATCTCGGAAAAATAGTCCCGGTGCTTGAAAAAATTTCTGGATTTTTTCATATATAATATCTTCAGTATTTATGTATTCAGCATATGTGCATACTAAAAGGTGCAGATACTTGGGGTATTGTAACTTCAAAATCTGTTCTTGTGGTAATTATTCGAAAATATTTATTCTGATTCAATGGTTTCTGTAGATGAATTGCAAAATTAGGTCAATTCTTACTAGTATTTACATACGGAGTATAATACTATCTGAATTTTGAAATCCTTTTGGTATTGTATTTATTTTTTTTGGATTCTTCATGTTAAAACAATATGTAATATTTTGGGCTGTCTGCAGTACTAATTTCAGCCTGTGGCTCTCTGCCTTCTTCTGGTCCTAGTGGTAAGAATGTAACAACTTTGGGAGGCAGCATAAGAGTGTTGTTCCTGAAGTAAATAGTGGAAATTGATGCAAGAGTTGTAGAGAGTCTATATCGTATGCATTCAGGGCAAACTTTTCGTCTTTAGGTGAGGGGTATATCTCTTCTGATGCAGTAGATGTTGGCGATATGTTGGAAGTTACAATATGGGAAACGGCACCTGCGGTATTGTTCGGTGGTTCCTTATCGTCCGTCGGTTCAGGGTGGCGCAAGTAGTAAGATTGCCAGATCAGGCAGTTACTAGCCAAGGCTCCGTTTCCATACCATTTGCAGGAGATATTCGAGTAGTAGGTAAAACACCGGCTCAGATTCAGGATTTGATTAAAGAACGCCTGAGACTAAAAGCCAATCAGCCGCAGGTACTGGTACGACGTTCACAAAAATGCGGCGACAGTGTTATCCGTCCAGGGAATAGTGTACGATTTCCGTTGACTTCAGTGGGCGAGCGTGTTTTGGATGCAGTTGCTGCTGTAGGAGGTTCTACATCCAATGTGCAGGATACTAATGTGCAGCTTACACGTGGTAAGCAGGTTAAAACAGTTGCATTGGAGGACTTAGTTGCTAGTCCATATCAAAATATTCGCCTACGAAAAGGTGATATCGTTACATTGATTACTAATCCGAATACGTTTACAGCAATGGGTGCGGTAGGGCGTACACAAGAAATAGGTTTCTCTGTAAAAGGTCTTTCACTCGCAGAAGCGGTAGGTAGAATGGTGGGTTGCAGGATTATCGTGCAGATGCACGTGGGTGTTTGTGTTCCGTTATCAGCCAGTGGAGGTATTAGATGTAGATAGACAACAAAAATGGTTTAATAAAGGTTATAGTGGGGATGCTGAAATCCCGGTTGTTTACCGTTTAAATCTATCAGATGCCAACTCATTATTTTGGATGCAGCGTTTTCCTATGAAAAAAGGATGTTGTGTATGTATCAAATGCTCCTTTATCTGAGGTTCAAAAATTCCTGCAGTTTGTGTTTTCACCGGTTACAAGTGGTGTAAATAGTTTGAGTAATTTGGGTCGCTAATCAAAATAGTTTTATTGTGTTTAGGTAATCTAGATGAATAAGGGTGTAAGAAGTCCTAGTGTTGTTCACAGTATTTGAAACACAATACTGTTGTTGTGAACACTCTAAGAATACCCGCCTCATACCTCACCCACGTCAAGCTGTTCGTCGCCATTGGTAAATGTTCTTGCTAGCTGTATGTGGCTATTCTGCCTAATGCTGCCCGTATACCATTGAATACGCTTATTTGGATAATGGCATGATGTATCACTGCAATACGTCACATCCGCCTGTGTGTAGAAGACCAATTTTACCTGCATTGCCTGATTGCAGGACAACGGTAAGGTGGTGGGTGGTCCGTACCTTAATGAAGATATTGCATGATAAATTGCCGTTTAGGGATTCGGAATTTGGCAAAAGGGGCTGTGTTGCTTTGTAAATTTTAATACGGTAAAGCCACATAAGTGCTTGAAGGTAGCTACACCTTTTGAGGTCTTACAGGCTTATTTTTCTTAAACTGTTGTGTAAACAATGCGGTGTTTTCTTACAAAGAAAGCTGTCAGAAAACTATTTACAACATATCAAAATTATTGAGAACAATGATGACTGAACAAGAATCTGAAAATGTGGAAATACCACAAGTAAAAACCACATCTGCTAAGGAAAAGGCAGGAAAAAATAAACTAAAATCCCGATTGAAGAAAATTAAACTATTATTTTGGGTAACCGTAATTATTCCAACAGCGGTGTCGGTTGTGTATTTTGGATGTATAGCATCTGACCGTTTTACGTCTGAATCGACTTTTGTAATTCGCTCTCCTAGCAACCAAGCATCATCTACTAGTTTTGGTGCAATTTTGCAAAATGTAGGTTTTACACGAGCTCAAGATGATACCTATACGGTACAGGAATACATGCGTTCACGTACTGCGCTAATAGATTTACAAAAAACGCTTCCTGTTCGTAGTTTCTATGAACAAAACGGAGATGCTATTAGCCGCTTTAATAGTTTCGGTTTTTCTAATTCGAATGAAGCATTTTTTCAATATTTCCGTGATAAAGTAGGCGTACAATTTGACTCAGTAACGGGTATGACCACTTTAAGTATATCTTCTTTGAAGCAGTACAATCGCAGCAAATTAATACAGCTTTATTAAAACAAGGGGAAGCGCTGATTAACCGACTCAATAAGCGAGCACGTCAAGATACTATCCGCTATGCTCAGGAAGCATTAGATACTGCAATGACAAGAGTGCAGGCTGCTGCTAACGAATTGACAAACTATCGTGTTAACCATGGCGTATTTGATTTAAAAGCGCAGTCGGAAATAAAAATAGGATTGGTATCGAAACTCCAAGATGAGCTGATTGTAATTCGTACACAGCTAGATCAAGTGCGTGCCATCACTCCCGATAATCCACAAATTTCTGGCCTGAAAGCACGTGAACAAAGCCTGCGTAAGGAAATTGCACAACAAATGAAAATTATTTCGGGTGAAAGTGGTGACTCTTTGGCAGGACAGGCTTCAGAGTACCAACAATTGATGTTGGAAAATGAGTTAGCAGAAAAACAATTGGCAGCAGCTACAACAGCTTTGGAAACTGCTAAAGCAGAGGCCGACCGACAACAGCTTTATTTGGAAGTCATTTCTCAACCGAGCAAACCTGATCTGGCTTTGCAGCCTAAACGACTTTATAACATTGTATCTACATTTTTCATTGGTCTGATGCTCTACGGTATTTTGAGTCTTCTAGCTGCCAGTGTACGTGAGCATAAAAATTGATGAAAGAATTGCATATTACCTCATTTTGGGAATCATTGGTAATACAAGGTCGGGTTATTGGTGCATTGATTATCCGTGAAACTATTACCCGTTATGGCGCAATAATATTGGTTTTTTATGGTTGTTTGTTGAACCGTTGCTTGTTACGTTTATTATTGTTCTCATATGGAAATTCTTGCGAGCAGGTCAAGTATCAGGGCTTAATGTTGTTAGCTTTGTAATTACCGGTTATCCGATGGTTATGATGTGGCGTAATGTAACTGGTCGAGCAGTTGGTTCTATTGATGCAAATGCTAGTCTTTTATATCACCGTAATGTACGTGTTCTTGACACTATTTTTGCCCGAATGTTTTTAGAAATTGCTGGTGCAACGGTTGCACAGATTGCAATCAGTGCAATTTTGTTGGTTATAGGCTGGATTGAACAACCTTCAGACATATTTTATATGCTGTTGGCTTGGGTATTGATGGCTTGGTTTGCTATATAGGGCTGGGACTGATTGTTTGTTCTATTGCTTTTAAGTATGAGGCATTTGGCAAAATTTGGAGTACGATTACTTTCGTATCGTTACCTTTATCAGGAGTTTTTTTCTTTGTTCATGCTTTACCTTTGTCGATGCAAGAGTATTTGCTATGGGTGCCCATGATTCATGGCACAGAAATGTTCCGCCATGGTTATTTTGGCAGTAGTGTAATAACCATGGAAAACCCTTGGTTTCTAATATTGACCAATATGATACTGACACTATTAGGTTTAGTGATGGTATCAGATTTCAGCAAAGGGGTTGAGCCGCAATGATTTCAGTTGAACACGTTTCCAAACGGTATCTGACCCGCCAGGGTTGGCGGACAGTCTTGCACGACATCAACTTCAAAATGGAGAAGGCGAGAAAATCGGTATTCTCGGCCGCAACGGTGCAGGTAAATCGACGCTCATCCGTTTGATCAGTGGCGTTGAGCCGCCGACTACGGGCGAAATCAAGCGGACGATGAGTATTTCTTGGCCTTTGGCATTCTCCGGTGCGTTTCAAGGCAGTCTGACCGGTATGGACAATTTGCGTTTCATCTGTCGGATTTACAATGTCGATATCGATTATGTGAAGAACTTTACCGAAGAGTTTTCCGAGCGGTCAGTATCTTTACGAGCCGGTTAAGCGTTATTCTTCAGGTATGAAGGCGCGTTTGGCATTTGCTTTGTCGTTGGCGGTAGAGTTTGACTGCTATCTGATTGACGAAGTGATTGCAGTTGGTGACTCGCGCTTTGCCGATAAATGTAAGTATGAGTTGTTTGAAAAGCGCAAAGACCGTTCCATCATTTTGGTGTCGCACAGCCACAGCGCCATGAAGCAATATTGCGATAATGCGATGGTGCTGGAAAAAGGGCATATGTACCAGTTTGAAGATATGGACAAAGCCTACGAATATTATAATTCGCTGCCTTAAAGCGATTGTTTTAAATTAGGCCGTCTGAAATTTCAGACGGCCTGTCTGTTGGAATTCTATTGATGAACATTACTCACATTCTTTCCCAAGAACTCCCGCGCGAATCAATGCCGCTATTTAGACGACGGCGCGACCGTCCCCTTTATCGCGCGTTACCGTAAAGAAGCTACAGGCGGGCTGGACGATACGCAGCTGCGCCAGCTTGCCGAGCGGCTGCAATACCTGCGCGAGTTGGAAGATCGCAAAGCTGTTGTTTTAAAAAGCATTGAAGAGCAAGGCAAACTTTCAGACGACCTCAAAGCGCAAATCGAAGCCGCCGACAATAAAACCGCGCTGGAAGACCTGTATTTGCCCTACAAACCCAAGCGCCGCACCAAAGCGCAAATCGCGCGCGAACACGGTTTGCATCCGGCGGACATGTTGCTTGCGCAGCAGCCGCAGGACGTGGAAGCCGCCGCGCAGGGCTACCTGAACGAAAACGTCCCCGACGCCAAAGCCGCGCTGGATGGCGCGCGTGCGATTCTGATGAGCAGTTTGCCGAAGACGCGGAACTCATCGGCACGCTGCGCGACAAGCTGTGGAACGAAGCCGAAATCCACGCGCAAGTCGTTGAAGGTAAAGAAACCGAAGGCGAAAAATTCAGCGATTATTTCGACCATCGCGAACCTATTCGCACTATGCCCAGCCACCGTGCATTGGCGGTTTTGCGCGGCCGCAACGAAGACGTGTTGAACATTGCCCTCAAATACCAGCCCGACGACACGCCGATTACGCAGCAAAGCGAATACGAGCAAATCATCGCCCATCGCTTTAAGGTTTCAGACGGCCACAAATGGCTGCGCGACACCGTACGCCTGACTTGGCGCGCGAAAATCTTTTTGTCGCTGGAGCTTGAAGCCTTGGGCCGTCTGAAAGAAGCCGCCGACACCGACGCGATTACCGTGTTTGCCCGCAATCTCAAAGACTTGCTGCTTGCCACGCCTGCCGACGGCTGACCACTTTGGGCCTCGACCCCGGCTACAAGAACGGCGTGAAATGCGCCGTGGTGGACGATACGGGCAAGCTGCTGGATACGGTCATTGTCTATTTGCATCAAGAAAACAATATGTTGGCAACGCTGTCGCGCCTGATTAAGCAACACGGCGTGAGGCTCATCGCCATCGGCAACGGCACCGCCAGCCGCGAAACCGACAAAATCGCGGGCGAACTGGTGCGGAATGCCGGAAATGGGGCTGCACAAAATCGTCGTTTCCGAAGCCGGCGCGTCGATTTATTCCGCGTCCCGAACTGGCGGCGCGCGAGTTCCCCGACTTGGACGTTTCCCTGCGCGGCGCGGTGTCCATCGCCCGCAGGCTGCAAGACCCGCTCGCCGAGTTGGTCAAAATCGACCCCAAATCCATCGGCGTGGGGCAGTATCAGCACAACGTGAACCAAAGCCAGCTCGCCAAATCGCTGGACGCGGTGGTCGAAGACTGCGTGAACGCCGTCGGCGTGGACAAACACCGCGTCCGCCCCGCTCTTGGCGCGGATTTCCGGTTTGAATCAAACCCTTGCCCAAAACATCGTCGCCTACCGCGATGAAAACGGCGCGTTCGACAGCCGCAAAAAATTGCTGAAAGTGCCGCGTTTGGGCGAAAAAACCTTCGAGCAGGCGGCGGGCTTTTTGCGATTAACGGCGGCAAAGAGCCGCTGGACGCGAGCGCCGTCCACCCCGAAGCCTATCCCGTCGTCGCCAAAATGCTGGCGCAACAAGCATTACCGCCGCCGAACTCATCGGCAACCGCGAGCGCGTCAAGCAAATCAAAGCGTCCGACTTCACCGACGAACGCTTCGGCCTGCCGACCATTCTGGACATCCTGTCCGAGCTGGAAAAACCCGGCCGTGACCCGCGCGGCGAGTTTCAGACGGCATTATTCGCCGAAGGCATCCACGAAATCAGCGACTTGCAAGTCGGCATGATACTCGAAGGCGTGGTCTCCAACGTCGCCAACTTCGGCGCATTCGTGGACATCGGCGTCCATCAGGACGGCTTGGTGCACATCTCCGCCCTGTCCAATAAATTCGTCCAAGACCCGCGCGAAGTGGTGAAAGCCGGCGACGTGGTGAAAGTGAAAGTGCTGGAAGTCGATGCCGCACGCAAACGCATCGCGCTGACCATGCGGCTGGATGACGAACCAGGCAGTGCCAAAAGCAACAGGCCGTCTGAAACCCGACATCAAGAACGCCGCGACCGCAAACCCCAACGCAACGACCGCGCCCCGACCAATTCGGCGATGGCAGATGCGTTTGCGAAGTTGAAGTGGTAACAGTAGTCGAAGTGCTATTTTAAAGTAAAAACGTTTTAAAACAAATAAATAAAATTAAATTGTAAAAAAAATCCCGTTTTTTATCATATCGAAGCGATATAGCAAAAAAACAGGATTTTTTTATCATTTAACCGAAACCCTAAAATGTACTCGATCGAACAATTCCCTCCCGAAATAGATTTCGAAACTGTCGCCGTCTTGAAAAAACTGGCTTCCGCCCATCGTTATCTGGCCGAATTAAAAGGCATCTGCCGCAGTATTCCCAACCAAGGCATTCTGATTAACACGCTGTCTTTGCAGGAAGCCAAAGACAGTTCCGAAATCGAAAATATCATTACCACCCATGACGAACTGTTCCGCGCAGGAATATCGGCAAGCCCGTCTAGTCCTGCCATCAAAGAAGTGCAGAATTATGCTTCAGCACTGCATTGCGGCTTCGAACTTATCCAGAACACGGAATGCTAACCAACAATCATATTTTGAGACCTTTGCAAAATTCCTTTCTTTCCGACAGCCGAAATCCAAACACAGGTTTTCGGCTGTTTTTGTTTCAAATATCCACTGATTCTACTCAAATACCCTCTTAATCCTCCTTGGATACCTGATTAATCAGGCATCCGGCCGCCTTTTAGGCGGCAACAGGCGCACTTAGCCTGTTGGCGGCTTTCAAAAGGTTCAAACACATCGCCTTCAGATGGCTTTGTGCACTTACTTTAACCAGCCCGAAATAGGCTGCCCGGGCATAGCGGAATTTACGGTGCAGCGTACCAAAGCTTTGTTCGACCACATAACGGGTCTTCGACAAATACCGGTTGCGTTTGGTTTGCGCTTCCGTCAGCGGATGGTTACGGTGCTTGCGCATAATGCCGTCCAGCAGCCGATGCTCTTCCAGATGTTGCCGGTTTTCTTCACTGTCATAGCCTTTGTCGGCATAGACGGTCGTACCTTCGGGCAGACCTTCCAATAAAGGCGACAACTGTTTGCACTCATGGGCGTTGGCGGGGTAATATGCAGTTTCTCGATATAGCCTTCCTCATCGGTGCGGTATGTTGTTTGTAACCGAGTCTGTATAAACCGTTTTTCTTTGTCCAGCGGGCATCGCTGTCTTTACTCGGTGTGGTTTGTCCGCTGACTTGTCCTTCTTCATCGACTTCTATGGCCTGACGCTGTTTGCTGCCGGCGGTCTGAATAATGGTGGCCGGCGGATGCTTTCTCTATTTTAGGTTTTTTTCGGTCAGTTGGCGGTTAATCAGTTCCAGCAATTCGGACAGGGTGTCGTCTTGCGCCAGCCAGTTGCGGTAGCGGCATAAGGTGCTGTAATCGGGATGCTCAGTTCTCAAAACGGCAAAACAGGTTGAATCGATGCGGGTGATGAGCTGTGTTCGAGTTCGGGATCGAGAGGCTGTGCCATTGGCCGAGCAGGACGGCTTTGAACATGGACAACAGGGATAGGCGGACGCCGCGTGGTCTCGAAGTAACGGGTTTTTGACGATTCAGTATGTTCGATCGGTTGCCAATCAATCACCTGATCCAACTTCAATAGTGGAAGCGGTCGATGTGTTGGCAATCATGCTGGGCAGTTTGCTGAAAGAAGTACTCATGAAAATCCCCTAAATGTCTTAGTGGAATTAGGGGATTTTGGAATTTTGCAAAGGTCTCTACTTGATATAAAAAGCCGTCTGAAAATCTTTCAGACGCCTTTTCCTAATTCAAATCCTACTCTCTATTCCGTTCATTCCAAAAGTAACGCCATACAAAGCATGGAAGGCAAAATCAGGTAGAGGCAGACAACGGTCGCGTAAAACTCCCAATCTTGGCATGTACGGCTCCTGCACGCGATCGAGGATATAGCGAGAATCGCGGTAAGAAGGAATCCTGCCAGCAATTCGATCAAGTGATGGCCGATGTGTTTGCGTTTCAGGGCGATGATGCCGAAGAATTTGGTGTAATAAATGGTGCGTTGGCAAGATGAGTGCCAACAGCAAAAGAATGTACATGGATGCGTCATGGTGGTCTTTCGGTTTTCAGACGGCTATATGTGATTTTAACATGTTAAATGGGCATTCTTGCCCATCATTATCCGTGGAATATTCAATATCTTGATGATACCTGCTTGATGATTGTTCAAAGGCTTGAGGCCGTCTGAACTTTGGGTATATTTCATCCGAATGCGAATCCTAACAAAAACGGCGGCTTTGGAACAGCCGCCGTTGGTTTTTGTTTGAAGCTTACAGGGTATTTTCCAATGCTTTGGCAACCAGTCGATAACGGTTTGCGGCATGATACCCCACAGGAGCAGCAGGAAGGCATTGACGTCAGGACAATTTGGCGGCATAGTTGCTGCCGACCGGCCGGTCATGGTCAGGGCATCGAAGTAGATGACTTTGACCACACGCAGGTAGTAGAACGCGCCAATCAGAGACATGATGACGGCAAACACTGACAACCAAACATAGCCTTGTTTCAAGAGCGCCATAATCATGCCGAACTTGGCGTAGAAGCCCATCAGCGGCGGAATACCTGCCATGGAGAACATGGACAGCAACATCAGGAAGGCAAACCATGCATGGCGTTGGTTAAGACCCGCGAGGTCTTTAATGTTTTCACACTCAATATCTTGGTGGACAATACCATCAAAACACCGAAGCTGACTGTCGCCATCAAAGCATAGGTAATGGCGTAATACAAACCTGCGGTAAAACCGACCGCGCCTGCATAAACGCAACAGGATAAAGCCCATGTGCGATACGGTGGAATAGGCAAGCATACGTTTGATATTGGTTTGCATGATGGCAGCAAGGTTACCGACACAAAGAAGCAACGGCAAGGATGGCCAACATCGGCGCCC
Organism: Neisseria subflava; assembly: GCF_024205705.1. Taxonomy (NCBI): domain Bacteria; kingdom Pseudomonadati; phylum Pseudomonadota; class Betaproteobacteria; order Neisseriales; family Neisseriaceae; genus Neisseria; species Neisseria subflava. Next base: position 2,469,023 of record NZ_CP073115.1, on the reverse strand, counting down.
AGTCTGAACGTATGGTATCCATACCGGTAACAAGGATACGGAACGCAAAGACAACAGCGGCAATTTTCGGAGCCGTACCCACAAAGGCGGCAACAGAGGTCGGCGCGCCATCGTACACATCGGGTATCCACATATGGAATGGAACCGCACCCAATTTAAATGCAATGGCGACTACAATAAATACCATACCCAATTTCAACAACCATTCATTGGCCTGCTCGTTGAAAGCAGAAGCCAAGACAGAAGCAAAATCAAGGGAACCGGTGGCGCCGTAAACCATGGAAATACCATAAAGCAGCAAACCGGAGGCCAACGCGCCCAATACGAAGTATTTCAGCGCGGCCTCGGCAGAGCGGCCGGAATCGCGGCGTAGGGCAATCATGGCGTACAGCGATAAAGACAACAATTCCAAACCGATATACGCGGTCAAGAAATGTGCCGAGCTGACCATGACGCTCATACCCAACAGGGCGAACAGTGACAGGGTATAAAACTCGCCTTTAAAAATTTGGCGGTCTTGGTTGTACGGTTTACTGTAAATAAACAGACCAAACGTCAGTGCATACAGTACCAGTTTTGCCAAACGGGACATGCCGTCTGCAATATACATACCGTGAAAGGCATCGACACTGCCCTGTTCCCATACCGCCAATTGGGTAACAGCCACAATAATGACTGTTCCCAAACTCATCAGATGGGTCAAATAGCGGTTTTATCGCAAATCCACAAGTCTGCCAGCAATACGACACCCAATAGCGCAAGCAGCACGATTTCGGGCATGCGGGCATTAAATTCAAATCAGACCAGTTCATTTACACACCTCAAATCTTGCTTTGTGCCACATGGGCAATCAAATCGTTTGCCGCCTGATGCACCACTTCGATAAACGCTTGCGGATACAGACCCATGCCCAATACAGCAACCGCCAAAATCGCCAAAATCGCAAATTCGCGGCAATTGATGTCTTTCATTTCGGCAACGTGCGATTGTGGATCGCACCAAAAATAACGCGTTTGTACATCCACAAGGTATAAGACGCACCGTAAATCAAGGTCATGGCAGCCAACGCGCCTACCCAGAAATTCACTTTAACCGCTCCCATAATCACCATAAACTCGCCCACGAAGCCGGAAGTCGCAGGCAGACCGGCATTGGCCATACCGAACAACATCATAAACGCCGCAAACTTAGGCATCACATTGACCACGCCGCCATAATCGGCAATATTGCGGGTATGCAGGCGGTCGTACATCACACCGATACACATAAACATCGCGGCAGACACAAAACCGTGGAAATCATTTGAATGATTGCGCCTTTCAATGCCCAGTCATTCAATTGGCCGTTCACAAACAGGAACATGCCCAAAGTGACAAAACCCATATGGCTGATGGAAGAATACGCCACCAGTTTTTCATATCGGTTTGCACCAAAGCCACCATACCGATGTAAATCACGGCAATTAGGCTCAATACGATGATCACAGGGGCAAAATAGCGTGCCGCATCCGGCATAATCGGCAGGATAAAGCGCAAGAAGCCATACGCACCCAGTTTCAGCGTAATTGCCGCCAACACCATCGAACCGCCGGTCGGCGCTTCAACGTGAGCATCCGGCAACCAAGTGTGCACAGGAACATCGCACTTTTACAGCAAATGACAGGAAGAACGCCACAAACAAAAGCTGTTGTACGCCCAATGGAATCTGCTTGATGTTTTGGAAATCGACAATAGAGAAGCTGCCTGTTTGATAGTACAGGTAAACCATGGCAACCAGCATCAAGAGCGAACCCATCAGCGTATAGAGGAACAGCTTGACCGACGCATAGACGCGGCGCGGGCCGCCCCATACACCGATAATCAGGTACAGCGGAATCAGCATACCCTCGAAGAACACATAAAACAGAATCGCATCCTGCGCGGCAAACGCGCCGTTAATCAAACCCGACATCATCAGGAATGCCGCCATATACTGCGCCGGACGTTTCTGAATGACTTCCCAACCGGCCAATACCACCAACAGCGTAATAAACGCATTCAGATGATAAAGAGCACTGAAATACCGTCCACGCCCAATGCGTAGTTGATTTTCAGAAGCGGAATCCACTCGTGGAACTCGGTAAATTGATAGCCGCTGCTCAAACGGTCGAAACCGGTAAACAGGGGCAGCGTTACCAAGAAACCGGCAAGCGCACCCATGAAGCAAGCATACGCGCCAGCGGAGCACGGCTGTCTTTACCGGTCGCCAAAACCAGCACACCTGCGGCGATGGGTATCCATATTGCCAAGCTGAGTAGGTAGTTGGAAAACATAGTGGTTAACCTGTGGTTAAAATAAAAAATATAGTTGTATGGGTTGGTTTTCAGACGACATTTCAGGAGCCGTCTGAAAAAGATTGTGTATTTTGTGTACAGCAAAATCAAGAAAAATGTATATCTGCCGTCATTCTCTATTCTGTTGCTGTCTCAAACCTTCTTTCAGGCGCCTCAAACACTGTCCTCTTTCTCAATCACCAAAATCCGCGCCTCGCCGCACGGATGGGCGACGTGTTCCGTGCCGATTCCTGCGTAGAAGATATCTCCGCTTTTCAAACGAACGATGTGTTCTTCGCCGTTTTCTCGGTAGTGCATCTCAACTTCGCCATCCATCACGGCAAACACTTCCTCGCCGTCGTTGATGTGCCATGTGTAGGTTGGTTCGTCCAGTGCAGGCGTACGGTGGTGCCGTTCATATTGGCGATGTCGAGCGCCCCCATGCGCGGGAAGCGGTAAATTCGGCGGAGCGGATGGTTGTGTGTCCGACATGGTTTTTCTCGCCTCTATATTCAGACGGCCTCTTCCATATTTTCTTGTCAAAACCATTATCCGAAGATTTTGACTACGCTCCATCGGTACGTTGGTGTCCATCTCAAGTTTAATGAACACATCAATCATGCTGCGCCAAACTGCTTCTGCTACTTCGGGCGACAAACCGGCCTTTTCGGCATAAGCGCGGCGCGAGGTAATCACTTGAGCCACCCGTTCAGGCGCGGAAACCGCCCACACATCGTTTTTAGGTTTCAGACGACCAGCCTGCCGTACCAATTTCTGCCGGCGGCGAGTAATTCGATTAATCCCTTGTCCAAACCATCAATGGCTTCGCGGACTTCGTCCAGGGTTTGCGGTAATTTGTCTTCAATCATTGTTGCTCAAATTTTCTTTTTAGACGGCCCCTATACACACAAACTATAGATAGGCCGTCTGAAATCCCGCTTTTATCGGAACAATCCCCAGAAGGTCATGCCGAGCAGTACCAATACGCCGAATACCATAGCGGCGGCGTAGGTGTAGATAAAGCCAGTTTGGACTTTGCGTACCTGCGCGGCAATCGCGCCGACCAGTTTGCAGAGCCGTTGACGATACCGTTGTCGATAATGGCGGTATCGCCGACTTTCCAGAAGAAAGTACCCAATGCGCGCGTGCCTTTAGCGAAGACGTTGAAATACAGGCGTCGAGGTAGTATTTGTTTTCAAACAAAACGTAAATCGGACGGAATGTCTGTGCAATTTCGCAGGCAGGTGCGGCAGTTTGACGTACAGGAGCCATGCGCTCAATACACCTGCAATAGCGAGGTAGAGTACAGGCGAATGCAGGCTGTGAGACACCATTGCCAATGCGCCGTGGAACTCTTCCTTCATGATGTGCATGGTCGGATGCGCGTCGGCATTAACAAAAATCACGTCTTTGAAGAAATCGCCGTAGAGCATGGGTTCGATGGCGATGTAGCCGATGATGACGGACGGAATGGCAAGCAAAATCAAAGGCAGGGTAACGACCAGCGGCTTTCGTGCGGATTGTCGTTTTTGCCCAAGCCGTGATGTTCTTCGCCATGGTCGTCTGAATGGTGTTCGGCAGGCTGCGCCATTTTCTTCGCCGTGGAACACCATAAAGTATTGGCGGAACGCGTAAAACGCGGTAACGAACACACTGGCGAGGACGGCGAAATAAGCAAATCCGCTACCCGCAGGGTGCTGTATTTCGCTGCTTCGATAATCGAATCTTTGGAATAGAAGCCGGAGAAGAACGGCGTACCGATCAGCGACAAGTTACCGATCAGCATGGTCAGCCAAGTAATCGGCATGTATTTTTTCAGGTTACCCATATGGCGCATGTCTTGGTCATGGTGCATACCGATAATCGCGCTACCTGCGGCCAAGAACAACAAGGCTTTAAAGAAAGCGTGGGTCATCACATGGAACATTGCTACGGAATAGGCAGACGCGCCCAGAGCCACGTCATGTAGCCCAGTTGCGACAGGTGGAATACGCAACCACACGTTTGATGTCGTTTTGAATCACGCCCAAAAAACCCATAAACAGAGCAGTAATCGCACCGATTACCATGATGACAGATAGCGCAGTGCTGCTCATCTCATAAATCGGCGACATACGCGATACCATGAACAGACCGGCGGTAACCATGGTTGCGGCGTGAATCAATGCAGAAATCGGTGTCGGGCCTTCCATCGAATCAGGCAGCCAGACATGCAGCGGGAATTGTGCAGATTTACCCATCGCACCGACAAACAGGAGTAAACAGTTACAGTAATCAAAGACCATTCCACACCGGGGAACAGTTGGATAGTGGCCGTCTGAACATTAGGCAGATAAGCGAATACATCTTGATAGCGCAGGCTGCCGCCGAAATAGGCAAGCACCAAGCCGATACCGAGCAAAAAGCCGAAGTCGCCGACACGGTTGATCAAAAAGGCTTTCAGGTTGGCAAATGTTGCGCTTGGACGTTTGAAATAGAAACCGATCAAGAGATACGATACCAAGCCCACAGCTTCCCAGCCGAAGAAGAGTTGGATGAAGTTGTTGCTCATAATCAGCATCAACATGCTGAATGTAAACAAAGAGATATAACTGAAGAAGCGTTGGTAGCCGACTTTTCGTCGTGCATATAGCCGATGGTATAGATATGCACCATCAACGACACGCCGGTAACCACGACCATCATCATCGCCGTCATCGTATCGACCAAAAAGCCGACGGAGAAATCTAAGCCGCCCATTGTCAGCCAGGTATAAACGTTCTCGTCAAACTTGGTACGGCTGCCATTGAGGAATCCCCACAGCACATAAGCCGACAGCACGGCAGACACCGCCACGCCGAGTATCGTAACCGTATGCGCGCCGGCACGTCCGATTTTGTTGCCGAACAAACCCGCAATCAGCGAGCCTGCCAAAGGTACAAGGGCAATTATCAAATATAAAGTCATATCGTTCATGATTACCCTTTCAACTCATCCAAATCGGCAACGTTGATTGTTTGTCGGTTGCGGTACACCAGCACCATAATCGCTAAACCGATGGCAGATTCGGCAGCGGCAACGGTCAGTACGAAGAATACGAAAATCTGTCCGGCGGTATCGCCCAAATATTGCGAGAAGGCGATAAAGTTGAAGTTCACCGCCAAAAGCATCAGTTCAATGGACATCAACAATACCAGCACGTTTTTACGGTTCATAAAGATGCCCATTGCGCTGATACCGAACAGGAGCGCACCCAATACCAGATAATGCGTCAAGGTAATCATGCTTTGCCCTCCCCTTCCGGCTTGAGGCCGTCTGAAACTTCGCTTTCTTCGGCAGATTCGACTTGCAGTTTGACCGCTTCCATTTTCACCAGACGCATACGGCCTTGGTCGGCGCGTACTTTAACTTGGTCGGCAGGATCCATACGTTTCGGATTAACCGTTTTACGGTGAACCAGCGCAATCGCGGCTACCATACCCAACAGCAGCAATACCGCCGCCAATTCAAACGGCAACAGATAGTCGGTATAAATACGGCTGCCCAAATCGCGGATATTGTTGTAATCGGCCGGAATGTCTTTCATCAGACCAAATGCGGCAAGGTCGGTTTTCGGGTTAACCAAAATCAGGATCAGGGCAACCGCCAACAATGTGCCGACCACGCCGGCAACCGGCGCATGACGCCAGAAACCGGCGCGCATTTCTTCAATGTCGATGTTCAACATCATCACGACGAACAGGAACAACACCATCACGGCGCCAACGTAAACCACCACCAGAGTCACGCCCAAAAACTCGGCCTGCATCAGCATCCAAAGCATCGCGCTCACGCAGAAGGTCAGCACCAGATGCAAAGCGGCGTGAACAGGGTTTTTAGCGGTAACGGTACGAACCGCACCGTACAAAACGATGGCGGCAAGGATATAGAACAGAATCGCGGAAAAAGTCATTCGTCTACTCCTTAACGATACGGCGCGTCAGCGGCTTTGCGTTTGGCGATTTCAGCTTCGTATTTGTCGCCAATGGCCAAAAGAATCGGCTTGGTCATGTGCAAGTCGCCTTTTTTCTCGCCGTGGTATTCAAAAATATGGGTTTCCACAATCGCATCGGTCGGGCAGGCCTCTTCGCAGAAACCGCAGAAGATGCACTTGGTCAGGTCGATGTCGTAACGCTTGGTGCGGCGGGTGCCGTCTTCGCGTTCTTCCGATTCGATGTTAATCGCCATTGCCGGACAAACTGCCTCGCACAATTTACACGCAATACAGCGCTCTTCGCCGTTCGGATAACGGCGTTGCGCGTGCAGGCCACGGAAACGCACGGATTGCGGCGTTTTTTCTTCGGGAAGTAAATCGTGTCTTTGCGGGCGAAGAAGTTTTTGAGCGTTACGCCCATGCCTTTCACCAATTCGCCCAGCAGGAAGGTTTTTACTAAATTAGCCATTTTCGGATGCTCTTTTCGGATTGTTCTGTTTACAGGCCGTCTGAAAGCGGTTTTTTTAACCTGCCGCGCCCACCATTTCTAAAAACTCGGCTTCGGTCAGCTTCGGGTATCGTTGGCCAAGTCATAATACGGAGCTTTGCAATCAATAAAGATTTGTGAGGTAGTTTCAAAGCCCGCGTTGTCGGCAAACAGCCCGGCGTTGATGTAATAATCGTTGCCAACCTGCACAAACAGGTGTGTGCCGCAGTGTTTGCAAAAACAGCGTTGCGCCCATTCGGACGACTGATAATGCGCGATGTGCTCGCTGCCTGTGATTTCGGGCGACCGGGCGGCCAAAGTAAAAGACGCGCCGCTGCCCCATGTGCGGCATTTCCCGCAATGGCAGGCGTGGAGTTCGCGGTTTTCGGCGGTTTCCAGTGATACTGCGCCGCACAGGCATTGAGCTTTCATCAGTTTCTCTCGGTTTGAAACGGTTAAAAATTTGGGGTTCAGGCTACCTGAAAACTTTCAGACGGCCTCCCTGCCCTATTTCCACAAATTCAGCGGCGAAATCATCCACACACCTAAAATCACGATGTAGGCGAAGCCGATCGGAATCAGCACTTTCCAGCCCAAACGCATGATTTGGTCGTAACGGTAGCGTGGGAAGGTTGCACGGATCCACAGATACCAGTACAGTACCGCCGCCATTTTCACGAACATCCAGAATGCGGAAGGCGTACCGATAATGCCCCAGCTTTGCGGGAACGGAGACAACCAGCCACCGAGGAACATCAGCGATGTCAGCGCGGCAATCAGAATCATGAAAATGTATTCGGCGAGGAAGAACAGTGCGAATGCGAAGCCGGAATATTCAACGTGGTGACCGGCAACGATTTCAGACTCACCCTCTGCCACGTCAAACGGCGCGCGGTTGGTTTCGGCAACGGCGGAAATCAGATAGACGATGAAGATTGGGAAGAGCGGCAGCCAGTTCCAAGAGAATACCGAACCGCCGGCAATACCTTTGGCTTGCGCGGCAACGATGTCGGAGAAGTTCATGCTGCCCGACACCATCACGACGCACACCAGCGCGGCACTCATGGCAATCTCGTAGGAAATGCTTTGTGCGGAAGCACGCATTGCGCCCAAGAACGAATATTTGGAGTTGGAAGCCCAGCCCGCGATGATCACGCCGTAAACCGACAGCGAGGTAATCATCAGGATGTACAAAAGGCCGATATTGATGTTGGTCAGCACCCATTCTTCGTTGAACGGAATCACTGCCCATGCTGCAAAAGACGGGGCGAGCGACATAATCGGGCCGATATAGAACAGGGCTTTGTTTGACAGCTTCGGACGGGTTACCTCTTTAAACAAGAGTTTGAACACGTCGGCAAACGGCTGAATCAGACCCCACGGGCCGGTCACGTTCGGGCCGACGCGAAGCTGCATAAAGCCGATGACTTTACGTTCGAAATATGTCAGGTAGGCAACGGTCAGAATCAGCGGAATCAGGATAATCACGATTTTGACGATGACGGATACCACCAAGCCTACGGTGATACCCAAATCGCCCAGACCGAGCGTTGCGGCAAAGAGGTTTTGGAACCATTCTTGCATGATCAAGCTCCCGCCAGTTCAATAGTGTCCATCAACGCACCCAGCGCGGCATTTTCGGTATGCAGCGGCAGATGCACCACGTTTTCAGGCAAACCGGCATCAGCTTTGACGGCAACCGATACACTTGCGCCGTTTTGTTTGGCGACAGCGGTTTGTCCGTCTTGCAGGCCCAAGCGTGCCAAAGTGTTTGGATTTACACGCGCGGCAGGCACGGCGGCATGGCTGGTTTCTTGCAACGGTGCGGAACGGCGCACGATAGAATCAGTGTGATAAATACCGACGCCGCCGACACGGACGAGACGGTCTGAGGCCGTCTGAACGCCCTCCCCTGTCCATGTACTGCGGTTGTCCAGTTTAGACGGCAGGCTTTCCGCATCCAGCGCATCTTTCAGAATCGCAGCGGTATCGTGGTATTCAAAACCTTTCAGGTCAAACAGGTTGCCCAATACGCGCAACACTTTCCACAACGGACGCGAATCGCCGAAACCTTGAACGACACCGTGGAAAGATTGCAGACGGCCTTCCATATTGATGAAGCTGCCTGATGTTTCGGTAAACGGCGCAATCGGCAACAATACGTCGCACACATCCAGCAGCGTTTCGCTAACAAACGGCGTAAACGCCATCACGCTTTTCGCCTGTTTCAACGCGGCCACGGCTTTTGCACCGTCAACCGTATCGATTTCAGGCTCGACGTTGAGCAACAAAACTGCCTGTTTCGGCGCGTTTGCCATTTCGGCAACGCTCTCGCCGGAGTTCACGCCCAAGACATCTGCACCAACGCTGTTGGCGGCTTGCGGCAAAATGCCCAGCACTGCGCCGGTCGCGTCTGCCAGCTCTTGTGCGGCGGCATAAATGGCGGCGTAATCAGGATGATTTTGCATTTCCGCACCCAAAATCACCGCTGCTTTTTCAGCGTTTTTCAGGCTGGCGGTAACGGCGTGTTCCGCATTGGCAGACAGGTTTTTCAGACGGCCTGCCCACTCGTCGGGATGTGCGGCTTCCTGAGAGAGAAGCGGCATAAACAATTCTTCTTTACTACTGGCCAATACGCTCAAGGCCATACGGTCTTTGGCGGCGCGGCGCAGGCGGGCGGTCAGGAGCGGCTGTTCTTTGCGCAAGTTCGCGCCGACTACCAATACGGCATCGTTGTCAGCCAAAGATTCGATACTTTGTCCCAACCATTGCGCACTTTTAAGGCCGTCTGAAAGACGTTTGTCTTGTTGGCGCAAACGGGTTGCAAAGTTTTTAACACCCAAGCCGTCGGCAAGTTTTTTGGCCAGATACAGCTCTTCAACCGTATTCATCGGATTGGCCCAAACGCCGACTTGGTTTTGGTTGCCGTCTTTGGCGATACATTCAATCGCGCTGCGGACATATTCCAACGCGGTTTTCCAATCCACGTCCATCCACTCGCCGCCCTGTTTGATTTTCGGGTTTTTCAGACGGCTTTCGTGATACAGACCTTCATAGGCAAAACGGTCGCGGTCGGACAGCCAACATTCGTTAATCGCTTCGTTTTCCAACGGCAGCACGCGGCGGACGGTATGGTCTTTGGTTTGTACAATCAGGTTGCTGCCCAAAGCGTCATGGGCGGAAACGGATTTGCGGCGGTTCAATTCCCAAGTACGCGCATTGAAGCGGAACGGTTTGCTGGTCAATGCACCGACGGGGCACAAATCGATGACGTTGCCTGACAATTCGGTTTCCACTGCTTTGCCGATAAAAGGCATGATCTCGGAATGTTCGCCGCGGTTGGCCATAGCGATTTCTTGCACGCCGGCGATTTCTTCAGTGAATCGCACGCAACGGTACAGTGGATACAACGGCTCATTTCCTCGGCGGAAACCAAAGGCCCCATGTCCTTGCCGACGACGGAACGTTTTTCTTCGGTATAACGGCTGGTGGTTTTACCGTAGCCCATCGCCAAATCCTGCAACTGGCATTCGCCGCCTTGGTCGCAGGTCGGACAATCAAGCGGATGGTTGATGAGCAGGAACTCCATCACGCCTTCTTGCGCCTCTCGGGCTTTTGCCGAATGCGTACGCACAATCATGCCGTCTGTAACCGGCGTGGCACAGGCGGGCAGGGTTTGGGGGCTTTTTCCACATCCACCAAACACATACGGCAGTTGGCGGCGATGGAAAGTTTTTTGTGGTAACAGAAATGCGGGATATAAGTACCGAGCTTGTGCGCGGCTTCAATCACCGTCGCGCCCTGCTCCACAGATACCTGTTTGCCGTCGATTTCGATTTGTAACATGGTTCGTTCCTAGTTACGGGTATTTAATAAATAATTCTTTATGGAGATCGTCTGAAAAATGGGCTTCAGACGGCCTTTTGAGTTTCATTGACAATCAATACTGTTTAAAACGTTTACTGCCACCTTGCCGTCATTCCCGCACAGGCGAGAATCCATTTTTGAATTTCGGCAACTGCTTTTCAAATATCGGGTTCTGTAAATTCCACTATGGATTCCCGCCTACGCGGGAATGACGGCAAAGTTAAATTTTTAGCATTTTGCTTTTAACCAATATAAAACCAACTAAAACTATAACTCATTTATTATATTTTTAAATGACTTAAATAACTCTTTAACAGCACGCTCATTGTCTTCATCTGTAGGCTCAAACTTTTCACACCAATTAATTATATTTACATCGCCATGCAATAACTCTGCATAACATCCTACTGCATCGCAACTACCACCCCGTGTCCTTGACGTGCCAAAAATAAAATCACAATTATGCGAATAAAGTTTGTATAAATTTCTCCTAACCTCGTATTCATTATCACCAGATGAATAAAAACCAATCCTCTGACCTTCATGATCAAATACTGCAACAAAATCTAAGCCGTTTCCATGTCTTTCAAAAAAGACTAGAAATTTAGAAAATTTCCAACAAATCTGATTAAAAAACGTATTGAGTGTCGTGCTCTTACCTTTGTTGGCTGCACCGTATAGAATAAAAATTTTAGCTTCCACCATTACCACCCTCCCCACTTATGCTCTTTCATCGGCCCGCCGTGTTCGATGTAATGCACAAACTCATCACGGAAATGCTTGGTAAAGCTGCGGACAGGGAAGACGGCGGCATCGGCGAGGGCGCAGATGGTGCGGCCTGCCATTTGGTTGCCGACAGAATCCAGCAAATCCAAATCTTCCATTTTACCTTTGCCTTCCACGATGCGGTGGACGATGCGGTAAAGCCAGCCCGTACCTTCGCGGCAGGGGTACATTGGCCGCAAGACTCGTCGTAGTAGAAGTAGCTCAGGCGTTCAAGGGCTTTCACCATGCACACGTCTTCGTCCATGACGATAATCGCGCCGGAACCCAACATCGAGCCCGCTTTGGAAATCGAGTCATAGTCCATATTGGTCTGCATCATAATATCGGCAGGCAAAACTGGCGCAGACGAACCGCCGGGAATGACGGCTTTGAGTTTTTTACCGCCGCGCATACCGCCCGCCATTTTCAAGACTTCGGCAAACGGCGTACCCAACGGCACTTCATAGTTGCCCGGACGCTCGACATGACCGGAAATACAGAACAATTTAGTACCGCCTGCATTCGGAATGCCTTTATCGGCAAATGCCTGTCCGCCGTCACGGATAATGAAGGGGACGGAGGAGAACGTTTCGGTATTGTTGATGGTAGTCGGTTTGCCGTACAGACCGAACGAAGCAGGGAATGGCGGCTTAAAGCGCGGCTGGCCTTTTTTGCCTTCCAACGATTCGAGCAATGCGGTTTCTTCGCCGCAAATATATGCGCCGTAGCCGTGGTGGGCGAAGAGTTCAAATTCAAAATCCGAACCCAAAATATTTTTACCCAAAAAGCCTGCGGCACGCGTCTGCTCCAAAGCAGCTTCAAAACGTTGGTAGCCTTCGAAAATTTCACCGTGGATATAGTTGTAGCCGGCTTTCGCACCCATGGCGTAACCGGCAATAATCATGCCTTCAATCAGGGCATGAGGATTGAACATGATAATGTCGCGGTCTTTAAATGTACCGGGCTCGCCTTCGTCGGTATTGCAAACTACATATTTTTCGCCCGGGAAGGAACGGGGCATAAAGCTCCATTTCAAACCGGTCGGAAAGCCCGCACCGCCACGACCGCGCAAGCCGGAGGTTTTGACTTCGTCAATCACATCGGTTTGCGAGATGTTTTCGGACAGGATTTTACGCAGGGCGGTATAACCGCCACGTTTGACGTATTCGTCCAATGTCCAGCAATCGGGATTGGCGGTATCCACTTGGTCAAAAATCACGCCTGATTGGTAAATAGCCATTTTTGGTGTGCCTGTTCGTTTTCGTATCGGTTGCAGCCGTTGTTTTCAGACGGCCTTTTATTTCAGTTCGGCAAGTTTCTTGTCAATCGCTTCTTCGGTCATAAAGCTGCACATGCTGTGGTTGTTGACCAGCATGACCGGAGCATCGCCACATGCGCCCATGCATTCGCCTTCGACAAGGGTAAATTTGCCGTCGGGCGTGGTTTCGCCGTAGCCGATACCGAGTTTTTGTTTGAGGTATTCGCCGGTTGCCATACCGCCGCGCAGGGCGCAGGGCAGGTTGGTACAAACGGTCAGTTTGTATTTGCCGACAGGCTCAAGGTCGTACATATTGTAGAAAGTAGCGACTTCGTAGGCTTGTGCAGGCGAGATGCCGATATAGTCTGCGACAAAGGCAATGGTCTCAGGAGCAAGCCAGCCTTTTTCGGTTTGTGCAATACGCAATGCGCCCATAATGGCGGATCGGCGTTGGTCGGCTGGATATTTTGCCAACTCAATATCAATTTGTTTTAAGGATTCTGCGGATAACATTATCGGTCAACCTCCCCGAATACGATGTCCTGCGTACCAATGATGGCAACGACGTCGGCCAGCATGTGGCCTTTTGCCATTTCGTCCATGCCTTGCAGGTGGGCGAAGCCGGGTGCGCGGATTTTCAGGCGGTAGGGTTTGTTTGCGCCGTCTGAAATGATGTAAACGCCGAACTCGCCTTTCGGATGTTCGACAGCGGTGTAGGTCTCACCCTCGGGAACGTGCATACCCTCGGTAAAGAGTTTGAAATGGTGAATCAGGTCTTCCATACCTGTTTTCATTTCGGTACGTTTGGGCGGAGCGAATTTGTGGTTTGTGGTAATGACCGGACCCGGATTGACACGCAACCACTCGGAACATTGTTTGATGATGCGTACGGATTGACGCATTTCTTCCATACGGCAGAGGTAACGGTCGTAGCAGTCGCCGTTGACGCCGACGGGGATGTCGAAATCCATTTTGTCGTACACTTCGTAAGGCTGTGTCTTACGCACGTCCCATTCCACGCCGGAACCACGCAACATAACGCCGGTAAAGCCTTTTTGCATGGCGCGCTCGGGAGAGACAACACCGATGCCGACGGTACGCTGTTTCCAAATACGGTTGTCGGTCAGGAGGGTTTCGAGTGTGTCGATATTTTTAGGGAAACGTTCGCAGAAGGCGTCGATAAAGTCGAGCATGGTGCCTTCGCGGGATTCGTTGAGCTGCTTCAATACTTTGGCGTTGCGGAATTTGCTGCTCTCGTATTTAGGCATGAAGTCGGGTAGGTCACGGTAAACACCGCCGGGACGGAAGTAGGCCGCGTGCATACGCGCACCGGAAACGGCTTCGTACAAATCCATCAGCTCTTCGCGATCGCGGAAGGCGTAAAGGATGGCAGTCATCGCGCCGATATCAAAGGCGTGCGAACCGATGCCCATCAAGTGATTGAGGATGCGTGTTACTTCGGCAAACATCACGCGGATGTATTGGGCGCGGATAGGCACATCGATACCGGCAAGTTTTTCTACTGCCAAACAATACGCCTGCTCGTTGACCATCATGGAAACATAGTCCAAGCGATCCATATAGGGCAGGGCTTGCAGATAGGTTTTGGTTTCAGCCAGTTTTTCAGTACCGCGGTGCAGGAGGCCGATGTGCGGATCGGCACGGACGATGGTTTCGCCCTCCAACTCCAAAATCATACGCAATACGCCGTGCGCCGCAGGGTGTTGCGGGCCGAAGTTGATGGTGTAGTTTCTTAATTTATTGGCCACCGTAGTTCTCCTCACGGACGATACGCGGCGTGATCTCGCGCGGCTCAATGGTAACAGGTTGGTAAATCACGCGTTTTTGCTCTTCGTCGTAACGCATTTCCACATAGCCGGAAATCGGGAAGTCTTTGCGGAACGGATGTCCGACGAAACCGTAATCGGTCAGGATGCGGCGCAAGTCCGGATGGTTGTTGAACATGATGCCGTACATATCGAAGGCTTCGCGTTCGTACCAATCCGCGCTGTTGTAAATATCGACTATGGATTCGACTATGGGGAAGTCGTCGTCTGAAACCCAGACGCGTACGCGGATGCGTTGATTGTTTTTAACGGAAAGCAGCTGACTGACGACGGCAAAGCGTTTGCCCTGCCATACTTCGTTTTTGTAAGTGCTGTAATCGACACCGCACAAGTCAACCAGAAGCTCAAAATGCAGCTCTTCATGGTCGCGCAGTGCGGTCATGACTGAAATATAGTGCTCGGGCAGACACTCGACGGTAATCTCGCCCAAGGCGGAAATGACTTTGCTTGCCTGATCGCCAAGCACGCCGACGACGGTCTCGTATAAGTTTTGAATGCTTGCCATATCGTCCTCTCCTTACTCGTCACGCGCGATGGTGGAAGTGCGCTTGATTTTTTGTTGGAGCTGAATCAGGCCGTAAATCAGGGCTTCCGCAGTCGGCGGACAACCCGGCACATAAACGTCTACCGGCACGACGCGGTCGGCACCGCGCACAACGGAATAAGAATAGTGATAATAGCCGCCGCCGTTGGCACACGAGCCCATAGACAATACCCAGCGCGGCTCGGCGAGCTGGTCGTATACACGGCGCAGGGCAGGCGCCATTTTGTTGGTCAGCGTACCTGCCACAATCATCAGGTCGGCCTGACGTGGGGACGGACGGAAAATGATGCCGAAACGGTCAAGGTCATAACGCGCCATACCTGCATGCATCATTTCCACGGCGCAGCAGGCCAAGCCGAAAGTAACCGGCCACAATGAACCGGTACGCATATAGTTCAACACCGTATCCGCGCTGGTGGTGATGAAACCTTTTTTCAAAACGCCTTCTATTCCCATTCCAGCGCACCTTTTTTCCATTCGTAAATAAAGCCTACCGTCAGAACGACGATAAACACCAGCATAGACCAGAAGCCGTATGCGCCCAAATCTTTGAACACGACTGCCCACGGCAACATGAACGCGACCTCCAAATCAAACAGGATGAAGAGGATGGCGACGAGGTAATAGCGCACGTCGAATTTCATCCTTGCGTTTTCAAAGGCTTCAAAACCGCATTCGTAAGCCGCGTCTTTTTCGGCATAGTGACGTTTCGGGCCTAAAATTGTGCCGAGCAGAATAAACAGCACGCCGGCCGCAAGGCCGACGAGGATGAATACGAGGACGGGAAAGTAACTGGCCAACATGGTCGTACCTAACTGGTTGACAGACAAATCTTAAAAATAGATTACCATTTTATCGAATTTCAAAAGCCATTTAAAGGTAAATATCAGCAAATCAGCAAAAAAACCTCAATAAATTCAATAAAGTTATGAGAACAATTCTTATTCTTATTTAATATTTCACAATTTTAATTTCAGTTTAATCATGTATCATTTAATTCGGATTTTCTGCCTGTCCGATTTACTTCAAAAATATGGAAAACTACCCTTTTCCAAACCTCAATAAAAACATTAGGCCGTCTGAAAACTGATTCTTTTCAGACGGCCTGTATTTACATCACATTATTTGAAATAGAAAAATCAATCGACACCTTTGAGCATACGGTTCAATACCGGGGTAAGTACCAACAGGATACCGCAGGTTACTGCGCCGATGGTGGCCAGCATCCAGTAGAAATCCAATGGCGACTGAGCATTGTAGTAGTCTTTAAACAACACTCCGCCCAAGGTAAAGCCGATGGACAATGCTAAGAAATTCAACGCAACCATTTGTGTTTTAAACATGCTCGGTGCGATTTTAGTGGAAAACGACAGCGAAATCGGCGACAGCATCAACTCGCCTATCGTAATCGCCAGCAACACCAGCATAAACACGATAATCGGCATCGGGGTTCCGGATGAAATATACGGAATGAAACACAAATAAGAGACGCCGGTTACCAACATGGCCAGTGCAAACTTCAACGGTGTTTTAGGTTGGCGTTTGCCCATTTTCGTCCACACCGCCGCCATCACGCCGGAAAAGAGAACCACCCACATGGCCTGTATCGAATCTTTCCATGAAACAGGTACGGTAAAGCCGGAGAAAGTACGGTCAACCGTTTCGTCGAAATAAACCGTTGCAACGGTGTACACCTGAAACCAAACCGCCCAGAACATACAAATAGTCAAAAACAGCGGAATATAGGCCATGATGTAACGTTTATTGGCTGCCTCAACCTGGCTGCTGCCCAGCAGGCGTGCAAAATAAGCGATAACGGTGATAATGACCACGCCCAAAAGCCAGCGTGAAAAGTTCTCAAGATTGAGCGCGCCGGAAGCAATCACGCTGCCCAACACCAAAACCAGCAACACACCGACAGCTATTGCAGTCTGTACCTTTTCAGGGCGCAACGGATTGGGAGCAGGCGTATGCGGCAGGTTTTTACGGCCGCGCGAATACCACAGCAGGCCAAACGCCATACCGACAGCCGCTGCGCCGAAACCGTAATGGAATCCCATTCTGTCTTGCAAAATACCGGTCAACAAAGGGCCTAAGAAACCGCCGATATTGATGGAAATATAGAAAATAGAGAAACCGGCATCACGCAATTCGCGCAGGTCTTCCCGTTCATACAAAGAACCGACCATCGAACCGGCAGACGATTTCACGCCGCCGCTGCCCAGCGCGATAAACACCAAGCCCAGCAGCAATCCCATCAAACCCGGCACAATCGCCAATAAAATATGGCCGGTCATCACGACGATACCGGCGATAAACAGGGTACGCTCCGCGCCCCAAATGCGGTCGGCCAACCATGCGCCGAGAATAGTGGACAGGTAAACGCTGCCGCCGTATGCGCCAACGATACCGCCGGCCAAAGCCTTATCCATACCCAAACCGCCTTGATTCGCGGCGTAATACAGATAAATCAGCAGGATGCCCTGCATACCGTAGAAGGAAAAACGTTCCCACAGCTCAATGTGGAATAGGGTGGATAATTGCAAAGGATGGCCGAAGAAAGTTTTCTCGGCAGAAGACGGCTTTTGACCGGACATTATGAGTTCTCCTATATATTAGACAGGCTCAGGCTTCAGACGGCCTATTGCACCTACCAATCATTTTTATAGAAACTATATATTACCGCCAATCTTTGCATTTGCAAAACATGTTTTAATATTTGCAAAATAATGTTTCTTTCAAACTGAAAAATGCCGTCTGAAATCTTTCAGACGGCCTGTTTATCTCTTACGGTTTATACGCCTTGTTTCAGGCTGGCTTCGATGAAGCCGTCCAAATCGCCGTCCAATACAGCTTTGGTGTTACCGACTTCGTAGCCTGTACGCAAGTCTTTGATGCGTGAGGAATCCAAGACGTACGAACGGATTTGGCTGCCCCAACCCACATCGGATTTGCCTTCTTCCAATGCCTGTTTCTCTTCGTTGCGTTTGCGCATTTCCAATTCGTACAGTTTGGATTTCAACATTTCCATCGCGGCGGCTTTGTTGGCGTGTTGCGAACGGTCGTTTTGACATTGAACCACGATACCGGTCGGCTCGTGGGTAATACGCACGGCGGAGTCGGTTTTGTTAATGTGCTGACCGCCGGCACCGGAAGCGCGGTAAGTGTCGATACGCAAATCGGCCGGGTTGATTTCGATTTCGATGGAATCGTCGATTTCGGGGTAAACGAACACGGACGAGAACGACGTATGGCGTTTGTTGTTGGAGTCAAACGGCGAATAGCGTACCAGGCGGTGAACGCCGGTTTCGGTACGCAGCAGGCCGTAGGCGTATTCGCCTTCCACGCGGATGGTGGCGCGGTTGATGCCCGCGATTTCGCCGTCGTCTTCCTCAAGGATTTCGATTTTGAAGCCTTTGCGCTCGGCGTAGCGGCTGTACATACGGAACAACATACCCGCCCAGTCTTCCGCTTCGGTACCGCCCGCGCCTGCGGTGATGTCGATAAAGCAGTTGTTCGGGTCGGCAGGCTGGTTGAACATTCGTTTAAACTCGAGGTCGGCCATTTGTTTTTCCAAACCGGCCACGTCTTCCTGCACGGCGGCGAAACCTTCTTCGTCGTTTTCTTCGACGGCCATTTCAATCAGCATTCGGTTGTCTTCGATACCTGTGGCAATGTTGTCGAGGGTCAACACGATGCCTTCGAGGATTTTGCGCTCTTTGCCGATTTCTTGGGCGCGTTTGGGGTCGTTCCAGAGTTCCGGGTCTTCGGAGAGGCCGACGACTTCTTCAAGGCGGTCTTTTTTGCCTTGATAGTCCATATAGACGCGGATGTCTTCGCTGCGCTTCTCCAAGTCGTTTAGGGTGTTGTTAAGCTGGTTGATTACTTCGGCTTCCATGATTCTTGTGTTCTTTCAAAATTTTAGGGGCGTATTGTAAGGGATTTGCCTGTTTTTTTCCATGACCGGGCCGTCTGAAAATGTGCGGTTTGGATTTTCAGACGGCCTCGGTTTTAAATTTTTCCATCCAAAGCCGCCAGTCGTTGTCTGTTGGCGCTTGTACAGTCATCCGGCTGCCGTCTTCTATGCTTTGAAAACTGAGGCTTCGCGCGTGCAACATCAGGCGTTGCGTGCCGATATGTTCGGCAACGGCATGGTTTTGGCGCAAATCACCGTAGTTGGTATCGCCGACGATGGGGTGGAAAATGTGTTTCATATGGCGGCGGAGTTGGTGTTTGCGGCCGGTGTACGGCGTGAGTTCGGCCCACGAATAACGCGAGGTCGGGTAACGCAGGGCGGACTGGAACGGCAACTCGGTTTGTGCCAGACAACGGTAGGTGGTTTGCGCTTCCTGCAATGTGGCTTCGGTCTGCGCTTCGGCGATTTTGTCGGGCATATATTTGAGGGCGTAATCAATCAGGCCGTCTGAAGGCAGATGACCGCGAACAATCGCCCAATAAGTTTTTTCGATGGTTTTGTTTTCAAACTGCTGCGTCAATAACCGTGTGGCTTCCGTATCGAGGGCAAACAGCAAAACGCCGGAAGTCGGGCGGTCGAGGCGGTGGACGGGATAGACGTGCTGCCCGATTTGGTCGCGCAGGGTCTGCACGGCAAAACGGGTTTCGTGTTTGTCTAACCAGCTTCGGTGCACCAGCATTCCGGCAGGTTTGTTGACGGCGATGGTGCGGCTGTCGCGGTGGATAATATCAAGCATGGCAAAGCTGTAAAAATAAAAGCAGATATTGTAACGGGCTTTTGAAAATGTGGCAGGCACACTTGCCGCCGAAACCCAACTTTCAGACGGCCCGCCTCTTTCGGGTTACAATACTGCACATAAAAACACGAAGGAAAAGCCGTGAGCCTGCTCAAAAAACTGCCCAAACCCATGCTGCCCGACGAAACACGCCGCGATATTCAGGCGCGCGAGTCGTATCATGTATTGAAGATTATTTCCGAATTTGTCGATGCCGGCGAAGAATTGCGCGCCATTCAGCCGGCCGTCAGCATTTACGGCAGCGCGCGCACGCCCGAAAACCATCCCGATTACGCGTTCACATTGCGCTTGGCACGCAAACTGTCAGATGCCGGATTTTCGGTAATTTCCGGCGGCGGTCCGGGCATTATGGAAGCGGCCAACAAAGGCGCGTTTGCAGGAGCAAGTCCGGCGGTGGGGCTGAATATCGTGTTGCCGCACGAGCAAAAAGCCAATCCGTATCAGGATTTGTCGATTAAATTCCAACACTTCTTCCCGCGCAAAGTCATGTTCGTCAAACACGCCGTGGCGTATGTCGTCATGCCCGGCGGTTTCGGCACATTGGACGAATTGTTTGAAAGCCTGACTTTGGTGCAAACCGGCAAAACGCCCGACCGCCCGATTATCTTAGTGGGCAAAGCATTTTGGGCAGGGCTGTTGGACTGGATACGTGAGCAGTTGCTGGGCAGAAACCTGATTTTGGAAGAGGATTTGAACTTGATCCGCACCATCGACGACGAAGACGAAATAATCGAAGAAATCTTCGCCCATTACGAAAACCGCTTGGAAGATTTGTCCGAACACCAAAATGCTTGGTCGCTAGGTCTGTAAAAAACTAAGGTTTCAACTGAAAAAGGGCGGTTATCCCACCTGCCCTTTGCTTCATTAATAAAGGGCCGTCTGAAAATATTTTCAGACGGCCCTTTATCTTCTTTCAAAGCGTTTAATTATTTTCCCACTCAACATGCTCACTCAAGAAGCCGCCGCTTTGGTGCGCCCAAAGTTTGGCGTACAGGCCTTGTTTCTCGAGCAACTCGGTGTGGCTGCCTTCTTCGATGATGCGGCCTTTGTCCAAGACGATGAGGCGGTCCATCGCGGCGATGGTGGAGAGGCGGTGTGCGATGGCAATCACGGTTTTGCCTTCCATCATTTTGTCGAGGCTTTCTTGGATGGCGGCTTCGACTTCAGAGTCGAGCGCGCTGGTGGCTTCGTCAAGCAATAGAATCGGCGCGTCTTTGAGCATAACGCGGGCGATGGCGATACGTTGGCGCTGGCCGCCGGAAAGTTTCACGCCGCGTTCGCCAACGTGTGCATCATAGCCACGTCGGCCTTTGGCATCGCTTAAGTTAGGAATAAAACCGGTGGCCTCGGCGCGTTCGGCGGCAGAAATCATTTCGGCTTCGGTCGCATCGGGACGGCCGTAGATAATGTTGTCGCGGACGGAGCGATGCAGCAGGGAGGTATCTTGCGTCACCAAACCGATTTGGGCGCGCAGACTTTCTTGGGTAACGCTGTCCACGTTTTGGCCGTCAATCGAAATCGTGCCGCTTTGCGGTTCGTAAAAGCGCAGGAGCAGGTTGACGATGGTGGATTTACCCGCGCCGCTGCGACCGATCAAGCCGACTTTTTCGCCGGGTTTGATGTTCAGATTAAAGCCGTTGAGGAGCGGTTTGCCTGCTTCGTAGGAGAAATCGACGTGATCGAACTTGATTTCGCCTCGGGTGACTTTAAGCGGCAGGGCTTGCGGTTTGTCGAGGATGGTGTGGGGTTTGGACAGGGTCGCCATGCCATCGTTGACGGTACCTATGTTTTCAAACAATCGGGCAGACTCCCACATGATGTATTGCGACAAACCGTTCACACGCAATGCCATGGCCGTGGCGGTGGCTACCGCGCCTACGCCGACTTGGCCGTGATACCAAAGCCAAATGCCCAAGGCGGTCGTGCCTACGGTCAGCGAGCTGTTGACGATAAAGCTGCAGGTGTGCAGCAGCGTTGCCAAACGCATTTGGGCATGGACGGTTACCATAAACTCTTCCATCGACTGCTTGGCATAAGCGGCCTCGCGCGCGCCGTGGGAGAAAAGTTTGACGGTGGCGATATTGGAGTAGGCGTCGGTAATACGGCCGGTCATCAGCGAGCGCGCATCGGCCTGACGCGCAGCGGTTCTGCCGAGCTTGGGAATCAGGAAACGCATAATCATCGCGAATCCAATCATCCAGCAGATAAACGGCACGATAAGCCAGGCATCGAATGAGGACAGAATCACGCCGGAAGTGATGAAGTACACCAGCACATACACAACCATATCGGCGACGGTCATCACGACATCGCGCAACGCCAGCGCGGTCTGCATCACTTTGGCGGACACGCGTCCTGCAAATTCGTCCTGATAAAAGCCCAGGCTTTGACCCAGCATCAGGCGGTGGAAATTCCAGCGCAGGCGCATGGGGAACACGCCTTGCAGGGTTTGCAGGCGCACACTGGACGCGAAAAAGGTCCAAACGGCAAAAAATGCCACCATGGCCATCATGCCGATTAATGCATGGCCTTTTTCAGCAAAAAGCGTTTGCGGCGTATAAGTGCCGAGCCAGTCGACCACCTTGCCCATAAACTGGAACATCAAGGCTTCCATGATGCCGACGCCGACCGTAAACACGGCCAACACGGCGATCCATTTACGCACGCCTTCAATGTTGCTCCAAATAAACCGCCACAACCCTTTTTCTGGCGTTTTCGGCGCGGCTTCTGGATAAGGGTCGATGCGGGACTCGAACCATGAGAATATTTTTTTAATCATTGTTTTTGCAAATGTGATAAGACGGTCAGGCCGTCTGAAAAGAGGTGTTCAAATACATTCAAGACTGTATTTTACGGGAAAAATCCGACTGATGACAGCGGATACCGTCAGTCCGACCAAACCAATCTATCGGCTTGACCATCTAAAAACCCCTTTTCCTTTACCCAAAGCAAAGGCCGTCTGAAACTTTTCAGACGGCCTTTGTTGGATTTAGGTTAACCCTAAAATCACTCTTTACGTTGACGACCCAAATCGGCAGCGGCAGTAAACAAAACGTCGGTGGAAGAGTTCAACGCAGTTTCTGCAGAGTCTTGAATCACGCCGATAATGAAGCCGACGGCAACCACCTGCATGGCCACATCGTTATCGATACCGAACAGGCTGCACGCCAAAGGAATCAGCAGCAACGAACCACCGGCCACACCGGACGCGCCACACGCGCTGACGGTAGCCACCAGGCTCAGCAGCAGGGCAGTGGCGAAGTCAACCGTAATGCCTTGCGTGTGCGCCGCAGCCATCGCCAAAACGGTAATGGTGATTGCCGCACCAGCCATATTGATGGTTGCACCCAATGGAATGGAGATAGAGTAAGTATCTTCGTGCAGACCCAGTTTTTTCGCCAATGCCATGTTCACAGGGATGTTGGCGGCGGAAGAACGGGTGAAGAAGGCATACACGCCGCTTTCGCGCAGGCAGGTAAACACCAGCGGGAAAGGATTGCTGCGGATTTGCGTCCACACAATAATCGGGTTGACCACCAAAGCGATAAACAGCATACAGCCGAGCAATACGGCCAACAGCTGCATATAGCCGGCAAGCGCTTCAAAACCGGTTTCCGCAATAGTAGAAGACACCAAGCCGAAAATACCCAGCGGCGCAAAACGGATAATCCACTTCACAACCGTCGAAACGGTATCGGCCAAGTCGGCCGCCACTTGGCGGGTCGTATCCGAACCGTGATGGCGCAAAGCCGCGCCCAATACCAAAGCCCAAGCCAAAATGCCGATATAGTTGGCATTGGCCAGCGCGTTAATCGGGTTGGCCACCAAATTCATCAGTAGCGTTTTCAACACTTCGACAATGCCGGAAGGCGGCGCAACGGACACATCGCCGGCTGCACGCAGAATCAGCGTGGTCGGGAATGCCATACTGGCGACAACCGCCACCACGGCCGCGGCAAACGTACCGAAAATATACAAAATCAAAATCGGTTTGATGTGGGCCTGATTGCCTTTTTGGTGTTGCGCAATGGCGGCAGTCACCAAAACAAATACCAAAATCGGCGCGATAGCCTTAAGCGCACCGACAAACAGGCTGCCCAGCAGTCCTGCGCTGATACCGACTTGCGGTGAAACTGCACCCACAATAATACCTAAAACCAAGCCGATGGCGATTTGCGCCACCAGGCTGACGCGATTAAGCGCGTTCAAAATCGGATTGCCACTTGCCATATCCGTTCCTTCACAATTTAAAGATATGTTAAAAAAGTCTTACATTCTAAAATAAAAAATCATTTGTCGGCGAGGTTTTCATGCACACCTCACAAAAACAGCATTAAAATTTAACATTTATGGCACGGTTGGCACTTTATGCCAAAAATACGGTAAAAACTGCTCAAACCCTACTTTAAAGTATGCCCATACCGTTGCTTTACTTCTCTATATCTTGCTTTCAGACGGCCTGAAATCTGCGCCATAAGGCCGAATACAAAGGCAACTTCATCAGTCAAAACACAAAACATAACTATTACAATCAGATAGAAACAAACCAAAATCCGCCCTTTAAGCCACATTTTTTAACGTCATCGCGCTAAATTTCCGTTTATAACCATAGCCTGAAAGCTTGCAGAAATAATGTTAAAATCCCCAAACTGAAGAATTGTCGCTGTCGAACACACATCATGACCAAACTGACCTACCCTGTTTTATTTGCATCATTGGCGCTCGCCTACGGACACGCGTTGGCAGTAGATACTTCCGTTCCCAAAGCGGAAGACTACGAAGCTGTTCCCGAATCCGAAATGCCCAAGCAGCCCAAAGACGACCAAACAGGCAAACTCAAGCCCAAATTCCCCGTCAAAATCGACACCCAAGACAGCGAAATCAAAGAAATGCTTGAAGAATACCTGCCGCTGATTACCCAGCAGCAGGAAGAAGAGCTGGACAAAGAGCAGGTCGGCTTCCTCGCCGAAGAGGCTCCCGACAACGTCAAAACCATGCTCCGGACCAAAGGCTACTTCAACAGCAACGTCAATATTCAAGACCACGGCGAGAGCTACACCGTCAACGTCACCCCCGGCCCGCGCACCAAAGTCGACAACGTCAGCGTGGCCATCCTCGGCGACGTATTGAATGACGACAACTTGGCCGAATACTACCAAAATGCGATGGAAAACTGGCAACAGCCCGTTGGCGAAAACTTCGACCAAGATGGCTGGAGTGCGAGTAAAACCTCCGTCCTCAGCGCGGTAACACGCAAAAAATACCCTTTGGCAAAACTCACTACCACCCAAGCCACCATCAATCCCAATACGCAAAAAGCCGACTTGAACGTCATCGTGGAAAGCAACCGCCCCATTTACTTCGGCGATTTCCAAATAACCGGCACACGCCGCTACCCTGAGAGCGTGGTTTCCGGCATGGCGCGCTTCCAACCCGGTTCGCCTTACGACTTGGACAAAATCCTCGACCTGCAACAGGCGCTCGAGCAAAACGGCCACTATTCCGGCGCATCCGTACAAGCCGACTTCGATCAACTGCAAGGCGACCGCGTTCCCGTCAAAATCAACGTGACCGAAGTCAAACGCCACAAACTGGAAACCGGTATCCGCTACGACTCCGAATACGGAATCGGCGGCCGCATCGCCTACGACTATTACAACCTCTTTAACAAGGGCTACATCGGCTCGGTTGTTTGGGACATGGACAAATACGAGACCACGCTGGCCGCCGGTATCAGCCAACCGCGCAACAACCGCGGCAACTACTGGACCAGCAACGTTTCCTACAACCGCTCGACCACGCAAAACCTTGAAAAACGCGCCCTGACCAGCGGTATTTGGTACGTCCGCGACCGCAACAATATTGATGCCCGCTTCGGCCTCGAATTCATTACCGAAGACCGCAAAGTCCCCGACACCAGCTACGATTTGGGTCGAAGCCATGCCACCATGCTGACCGCCTCATGGAAACGGCAAAACATCGAAACCGAGCTACACCCTCAAAACGGCTACTACCTCGACGGTAAAATCGGGACAACTTTGGGCAAATTCCTTTCCTCCACCCAAATGGCACGCGCCACGGCACGGGCAGGCTATTTCTTCACGCCTGAAAACAAAAAACTCGGTACATTCATCGTACGCGGACAGGCAGGCTACGTTTATGCCCGCGAAGGCGAAGAAGTACCGTCCAGCCTGATGTTCCGTACCGGCGGCGCGACTTCCGTACGCGGTTACGAACTCGACAGCATCGGCTTGGCCGGCCCCAACGGCTCCGTCTTGCCGCAACGCGCCTTGGTGGTCGGCAGCCTCGAATATCAATTCCCAGTTACCAAGAGCTTCTCCGGCGCCATCTTCCACGATGTCGGCGATGCGGCGAGCAACTTCAAACACATGACCTTAAAACACGGTACTGGCTTGGGCGTGCGCTGGTTCAGCCCGGTTGCGCCGTTCTCCTTCGATATTGCCTACGGCCATCACGACAAAAAAATCCGCTGGCACATCAGCTTGGGCACAAGGTTTTAACAAACATACTCACCATCCGTTCTTTCAGACGGCCTCAGCCATTTCAGGCCGTCTGAACAACAGACAAACAGAAAAATATCATGACCGATACTGCAAACACTTCCACGCCGTCTGAACAACAGCCCGCCCCGCCAAAGCGCAAAAAACGCCTGTTGCGCGGCTTTGTCCTGTCCACCTTGGGCGTATTGACCGTTTCCGCCGGCGCGATCGGCTGGCTGGTCGGTACGGAATCGGGTTTGCGTTTCGGTTTGTACAAAATCCCGTCATGGTTCGGAGTCAAAATCTCTTCGGACACGCTGAAAGGCACGCTGATTGAAGGCTTTGAAGGCGACAAATGGTTGATTGAAACAGAAGGTGCGGATGTCAAAATCAGCAGCTTCCGCTTTGATTGGAAACCGTCCGAGCTGACCCGTCCTTCCTTGCACATTACCGAAGTCGTGGCCGGCGACATCGCCATCGTGACCAAACGCACGCCGCCTAAAGAAGAAGAGCCATCAAAAGGCCTGCCCGACAGCATAGACCTGCCCGTTACCGCCTATCTCGACCGTTTGGAAACCGGCAAAATCAGCGTGGGCAAGCGTTTTGACAAGCAGACCGTCTATCTCGACCATCTGCACGCGGCCTATCATTACGACAAAAAAGAACACCGCCTCCACATCAAAACCGCCGATACGCCATGGAGCAGCTCGACAGGCGCGGTAGTGCTTGGTTTGAACAAACCCTACGTCCTCAATACCGCCATCTACACCAAAGGCCAGCTTGAGGGCGAAACCCTACATGGTACGGTGCGCCTGTGGGGCAGCCTGCAAGACGTATCCACCGACTTGCTGCTCGATAGCGACAACGTTCATTTGTCGGCCAAATCCACCATTCACCCATTCGCCGACAGCCTCAATGAAACCGTTGGCGAAATCCTGATTAAAGGTTCCAACATCAATCCGCAGGCCTTCCTGCCCAGCCTGCCCAAAGCGCGCCTGAATTTCGACGCCACCACCATTCCGTCGTTTACAGACGGCGTTGCGCTGGAAGGCTCGATAGACTTGGAAAACGACCAAGCCGGTTTTGCCGATGAAAACCATATCCCCGTCAAACGCATCCTCGGCGAATTCATCGTTGACGATAAAGGCACAGTCATGATTGAAGACATCGGCGTCGGCCTGCTCAAAGACGGCAGCATCGATGTATCCGGCTCAATCGATACCGCCCAAGACCAGCTCAAACTCGCACTGGGCATCAACAATACCGGCGCAGACGACTTTGTGCGTCAAAACATTGCAGGCCGTCTGAACGGCAGTATCGACGTCAAAGGCGAAACCTCCTCCCCCGTTGTCAACTGGAATCTCGACAGCGGATTTGCGCGTACAGACGGCATGCTGTTTTTCCAAACCGACAAACAGCTCGGCCAGCGCACGCTCAAGCTCGACAAAGTCCGCCTGGTTCCGCAAAACGGCGGCGAACTCAATGCCAAAGGCTCGCTCGAACTCTTCAAAGACCGCAAACTGCAATTGGACATCGTCAGCAAAGCCTTCAACCCTGCACGCATCGATCCGCAGCTTCCGCAAGGCAGCGTCAACGGCAACATCAACTTGACCGGCATACTGGCGCAAGAGAAATTCGCCGGCAAAATGCAGTTCGCACCGAGTACGCTCAACGGCGTTCCGCTCAGCGGCAAAGCCGACATCGCCTATGAAAACAAACACCTCGCGCGCGCCCTGACCGACCTGACCCTTGGCAGCAACATCGTCAAAACCAACGGCAGCTTCGGCAAAAAAGGCGACCGCCTCAACCTCAATATTACCGCCCCCGATTTGTCGCGTTTCGGCTTCGGCTTGGGCGGCCTGCTCAACGCGCGCGGCTACATCTCCGGCAGTTTTTCAGACGGCCTCAAAACCCTTGAAGCCGATTTGAACGGCGAAGCGCGCAACTTCAAAGTCGCCGATACCGTCAACATCCGTACCCTCGACTTCAAGCTTAAAGGTTCGCCCGATACCAACCGTCCGTTGAGTGCCGATATTAAAGGTGAACACATCGCCGTCTCCGGCGGCGCGGCCATGATTGACAACGTCAACCTGCTCATCAGCGGCACAGGCTCGCACCACCACATCCGCGGCAACAGCAGCATGGCGGTGGACAACAAACGCTACAAGCTCAACCTCGACGCCACCGGCGGCCTCAACAAAGACCAAACCCAATGGAAAGGCACGGTCGACACGCTCGACATCAGCGGCGCGTTCAACCTCAAACTGCAAAACCGCCTCAACCTCGAAGCCGGCAGCGAACGTGTTTCCCTCAGCAGCGCACGCTGGGCGGCCATGGGCGGCAACCTCAACCTGCAAAATTTCGTTTGGGACAAGAAAGCCGGCATTACCAGTAAAGGCAGCGCACAAAATCTGCACATTACCGAATTGCACAACTTCTACACTCCGCCTATCGAACACAACCTCGTCTTGGGCGGCGACTGGGATTTGGCGTACAGTCAAAACGCGCGCGGCTTCCTCAACATCAACCGTCAAGGCGGCGACATCATTCTGCCGGGCAAAGACCCGAAAAACAAACAGCCTTTGGGACTTTCCGCGCTCGCCCTGCGCACCCGTTTCCAAAACGGCCGCATCGACAGCACGCTGGAAGGCAACACCCGTTTCGGCAAAGTTGACGGCACACTCGGCATCGCCCAGCAGTTCGGCAACAACATCAACAACGCCCCCGTCAGCGGCAAAGTCAATATCAGCGTTCCCGATTTGGGCTCGCTCAAATCCTTTATGCCGGCGACAGCCCAAGGCATTGCAGGCCGTCTAAACGCGACCGCCACCATCGGTGGCCGACTCGGTTCGCCTACTATCAACAGCAACCTCGACCTCCAAACCAATTACGGCCGTGCCGACGGTACCGTCAACATCGGTCAAGGCACCAGCTTCGATACCGCCCCTCTGAGCGGCAAACTCAACCTGAACGTTGCCAACCTCGAAGTCTTCCGCAACTTCCTGCCCGTCGGCCAAACCCTCAAAGGCCGTCTGAACGCCGCCGTCAACTTGGCAGGCCGTCTGAACGATCCGCAACTGAGCGGCCTGATTAATGGCGACAACCTCTATTACCGCCATCAAACCCAAGGCCTGATTCTCGACAACGGCGTATTGCGTTCGCGCCTGCAGGGTCAAAAATGGGTGATCGACAGCCTCAAATTCCACCGTGGCGGCACGATTGAGCTCAAAGGCGCGGTCAACCTTGCCAACGCCAACCCCGATGTCGACGTGGACATCGTCTTCGACAAATACCGCACCCTCTCGCGTCCAAACCGCCGACTGCAGCTCTCCGGTGCGGCCAAAGTCCTCTACAATCCGGAAAAAGGCGTATCGCTCAACGGCACGCTCAACACCGACTACGGCATGTTCGGTTCGCAAAAATCCTCCATGCCGACCCTCGACGACGACGTGGTCGTATTGGGTGAAACTAAAAAAGAAGCAACGGCCACCACGCCGATTAATCTGAACCTTGTCTTGAACATCAACGACAATGTCCGTTTTGTCGGCTACGGCGCAGACGTTACCATCGGCGGCAAACTGGCCATCACATCACGTCCGGGCGAAGCCGTCCAAGGTGTCGGTACCGTGCGCGTTGTCAAAGGCCGCTACAAAGCCTACGGCCAAGACCTCGACATCACCAAAGGCTCGGTTTCCTTTGTCGGCCCGCTGACCAATCCAAACCTCAACATCCGTGCCGAACGCCGTCTCTCCCCGGTCGGGGCAGGTGTCGAAGTCCTCGGCAGCCTCAACAATCCGCGCGTGACCTTGGTTGCCAAAGAAGCCATGAGCGAAAAAGACAAACTCTCCTGGCTCATCCTCAACCGTGCCAGCAGCGGCAGCGACGGCGACAACGCCACACTCTCCGCCGCCGCCAGCGCATTGCTTGCCGGCCAAGTCAACGACCGCATCGGCCTTGTCGATGATTTGGGCTTTACCAGCAAACGCAGCCGCAACGCCCAAACCGGCGAGCTCAACCCTGCCGAACAAGTCCTGACCGTCGGCAAACAGCTCACCAACAACCTCTACGTAGGTTACGAATATGGCATCTCCAGCGCCGAACAATCCGTCAAACTCGTGTACCAACTGACCCGCGCCATCCAAGCCATTGCCCGCATCGGCACACGCTCATCCGGCGGCGAATTGAAATACACCATCCGCTTTGACAACTGGTTCGGCAAAGACGAACCCGAGCCGGAAGAACAACACTAAAAGCCGTGAAAAAGGCCGTCTGAAATTCATCTTTCAGACGGCCTTTATCTTGTTCTACCGTATTAGAATCTTTCTCCCATGCCTCAAAAGACAAAGGCCAACGGCGCAAGTTTGAAAATAAAGGCAACTAAAAAAATGAGCGGCCAGCCACGGCTTATTCAAGATTAGCGATAAATCAAGCGGACACAAAAAGGCCGTCTGAAACTGACAGGGGTAGGTTTCAGACGGCCTTTTTTGAATCATCGAAACATCTTGTGCATGGCGTTGCTGATTAATTCGAGCTGTTTCTTATATTCGCGGCAACGGGGACAGAGCGACAGGTGCACGGCAAGGGCAATGCGGTTAAAAAGACTGAGACGCACTTGGTCTTGCTGTTTGGAAATCAGATCGGTTATTTTGCGGCATTTTTTCATGGCATTTTCCTGTCAGACATGGGAGAACCATTTGATTTGCAGGCACTGGCGCAAGGTTTCGCGCGCGCGGTGCATGATGGTGTGGTAGTTGGCATGGCTGATGCCGCATTGTTCGCGGATTTCATCGCTTGAAAAACCAAGAATCTCTTTCATGGTAAACACGCGGGCGGTGTTTTCCGGCAGGTGGTAGAGGCAGGTCTGCAAAACTTGATAGAACTCTTTATTGTTCAAACTGGCTTCGGGCGAGTCCCAACCCTGAGGTTGTCCTTCATCCGTCCAATGCCCGTCGGCGGCAAAATGTCCTTCAAAAGCTTCATCCAAGGCTTCCTCGTCGCGCGTGACGAAAACTTGGCGTTGCCGCCCGATTTGGCGCAGGCAGTCGGTAATTTTGTTTTTTAAGATTGCAAACAGCCAGCTACTCACTTGTGCATCTCCTTTGAAACCTTCGGCCGCGCGGTAGGCGGAAAGCATGGTTTCCTGCACAAGGTCTTCCGCCAAATCGGGGCGGTCGGGCAGCTGGATATGGGCAAAGCGCAGCAGCAGTTTACGGGATTCGGTAAGCTCGGCATCGGTCAGTTCGGGTAGGGCCATAATGTATCAGTATGAAAGGAATGATCAATATGCTTCTGATTTTACGCTGATACGGCAAGAGCATGCGATTGAATCTATAAACGATTTCAGTAGTATTTTTGTTTTACCGAAACCGACTGCGCCCGTTTCAGACGGCCTTGATTTATGCCGCAACCAAAATGCCTTGTTCCAGCCATTCTGTCCATTTTTGCCTTAATGTGTCCTGCCAAACGTTTTCAGACGGCATGAACTCTGCCAGCATGGTTTGCAGGCCGTTTAGGGAAGTGGGCGTCTCTGCCAGCGTTTCCAGCAATAATGCGTCGAAACCGTCGAGGGTTTGGTACATCACGTCGTCTTCCTTATCGCGCCACACCAAAACAGCGGTTTCCGCCTCATGCAATTCATCCGTCACGTCATACTGATAACGGCGCACAAAGGCGGCGGAAGAAAGGGTGTGCGCCAAATCATCTGAATCGGCGGACGAGGCTTGGCTGTCGATTTGAGCGGTTTCGGCGAGCAGCTGGGTGTGTTCAAAGTCCATCAGTGCCAAGAGGTCGTCTGAAAGCGGCAGGCTTTGGCAGTATTGGAGAAACTCGCCGGGGATTTCTTGAAAATAGGGCGTTTGGGCGCGCGCGTCGCGGACGAAACCCTCTTTCAGACGGCCCCATTCTTCGCTATCAAAGTATTGCAGCGTTTCGGTATAGCAGCGGTCGATAAAGCTGTGAATATTGTTGCGTATCAGGCGGATATAGACATTCAACCGCTCTTGCGGCAATCCGTCTGCGGCTTTGCCTTCGCGTATGGCTTGGGCAAAGCGGTGTTGATATTGGGCGGAAGTTTCAGGCTGCACGGCGGTATTCCTTTCCGGCACGCGTTTGATAGTCGGCAATTTTGGCGACTTCGGCTTCGAGTTCGGCAAAAGGCGGAAAATTGAAATCGCGTTCCAACAGGGTGGGCGGAATCGTCGGCAGCTTGGCATAGGCCAGTTCGAGCAAATCCCAAACGGTCGGCAATACCGCCGCGCCGTGGGTATCAATTAAAAGCTCAGGGGTTTCGACATCGTGTCCGGCGATGTGGATGTAACACACGCGCCCTGCATCCACATTTTCTAAAAAGGCTTCAGGCGACAACAGTCCGTGATTGACGGCGTTGACGTAAATATTGTTCACGTCCAAATGAATGCCGCAGTCGGCTTCGCGTGCAACCGCGTTAAGGAACTCGACTTCGTTCATTTCGGCAAGCGGAGAATGCAGGTAGTAGGAGGTGTTTTCTACGGCAATACGGCAGCCCAACCGGTCTTGCACTTCGCGGATACGCCGCGCGGTATGTTGCACCATTTCTTCAGTGAAAGGCAGCGGCAACAAATCGTAAAGATGACCGCCGTCGTGGCAGTAGCTCAAATGGTCGGAAAAAAACGTGCAGTCATACCGGCGCATCATTTCTTTGATTCCGTCTATCAAGGCAGTATCCAGCGGGGCTTGTCCGCCCAGCGACATGGATAATCCGTGCAATGCCAGCGGCAGCCGTTCCGCCACGCGGTCAAACTGTTTGCGCGCCCTGCCGCCCATTTTCAGCCAATTTTCGGGGGCGGCTTCGATAAAGCGTATCGGGCTGTCGTCTGAAAGCGAGAGGAAGTCTTCCGCCAAGTCGCGGCGGTAGCCCAAGCCTGCATGTTGAATCATGGTGATGTCCTGTTATGGTGCCGTATGAACGACAAAGTCGCATTTTCGTTTGTAAAATGCGACTTTGTTAAAGGTATGTTGCAGGATTATTTAGAACCGCATTTACCTTCGCCGCATTTGCCTTCTACTACTTTGGCAGCTTTGGCTTTAGATGCTTTGCCTTTTTTGGCGTGTGCTTTTTTCATGGCTGCGCCGCAAGCACCTTCACCGGCTTTGGCAGCCGCGCCGCAAGTACCTTCGGCAGCTTTAACAGTTTTCTCAACGGCCACGTCGCTGGCGGCTTTATCAGCGGCAACAACACCGGCAGCCAAAGACAGGGACAGTGCACCGGCTAGAGCAGCAGCTACATTTTTTTTCATTTCAACTTCCTTTTTAAAATATGGGTTTAAATAAATCAAGGGATAATATCGGGCATTTAAAGTCGGCCCGCGACCATTAATCCTTAAAGATAATCCTTAAAGAAAATGCTTGATGCGGCAACAGCGTTTCTTCAGCAGTGCATCCAAAGACAGACGGCCAGCGCCCTGCAATAGGACAGGAAATAAAACCACCAAATAAATCAGTGCCATTTTATAACCGTTGTCGCACACATTGTAACCCAAGCCGGCATGTACCGCAGACCATGCGACAGCCGTTACAACCATCAATCCCAGCGCAGACAGCCGCGTTGCCAAGCCGACGATGAGCAGCGCAGGCAAAACCAGTTCCGCCCACATGGCCAAATTCCAGTTGACCGTATCCGGAAACAAATTGAACGGAAAGGGAAATTGACTGTTTATTTCTGCAAACCAGTTTTCCCCGTTCCATTTTTCCAGGCCGGACTCAAGAAATTCATACGCGGCAAAAAGCCTGAGTGCCAACAAACCGAAAGCAGCCTGCCAAGAGGGGTTGGATGAGGTGTTCATTTATTTTCCTAATCGATGTGTGTCGAATGGGCTGAGACGAAAAATCCATCGGCACCATCCCATTTTTCATGCCTGTTTAGACGCGGCAGCTTTAAAAAACTGACAAAATAAATGAAGATATTTTCTTATTCATTGTTTTATAAAGATTAAAAATTTAAAAAGGCCGTCTGAAACACCATGTTTGATTGGGTTTCAGACGGCCTTTGATGATAATCGCAATCCATTAATCCGCTTGTTTGCACAATTCGACAATTTCCGCGCCATATTTGTCGGTTTTTTCCTCATTCATGCCGTGGATTTCCGCCAGCTCTGCCAAATCCTGCGGCCGTCGGGCGGCAATGGCGCGCAGGGTGACTTTGCTGCATATCTGATAGGCTTCGAGGCCTTCATGACGGGCAGTATCGATGTTCCACTGAAGCAGGCGGCGCATCAATCGGCGTTTGCGTTTGTCCTCTTCGCTCAGGCCGTCTGAAAACGGGCGGCAGATGTTTAAAATGCCCTCGCCGTATTGTTCGATGCGTTTTTCGCCGAGTTTATACACGCCTAAAAGATCGATGGGTTCGGCAGGCGTATTGGTCAGCAAGTCGTCCATGCTTTCGTTGGAGAACACCGTTCCCAGTGTGACTTTATCGGCACTTGCCTGCTGCTCGCGCCAAGTTTCCAAAGCCTGTTTTAAGGCCTGTTCGCGCCCGCCCAAGCTGTGGATAACTTGTGTACTGTCTGTGGAAACCGTACCGGCTTCGGCCGTTTCGCAAACGTCGAGTATCTCCAAACCGAATTTATTGATTTTCGCCTCGCCCAAGCCGTAGATTTGATGCAAGTCTTCCAAACTTCGGGGCATTTTTTCGACAATATCGCGCAGGGTTTTGTCGCCGCAAACCACATAGGCTGGTACTTCCTCTGCTCGGGCACGTTGTTGCCGCCATTGGCGCAATGCCTGCCACAAACGCTCTTCGCGCTCGGTGCGCAACCAATCGTCTTTCGGCTTTTGGGTGGCCGTTTTTTCGCGACGCAGGGGGCGCAGCATGACTTCGGTTTCGCCCTTGAGGACTTTTTTTGCCACTTCGGTCAGCTGCAGGGCTTGATGCTGCTCGACGTTAACAGTGAGATAGCCCAGGCTGATGCACTGGCGGATGACGCTGCGCCATTCTTTGTCGGTCTGTTCGCTGCCGATGCCGAATGTGGATAACTTGTCATGGCCGTTGCGCTGTATCCAATCGTCGCTTTTGCCGCGTAAAAGGTTGGTGATGTAACCGGCGGCAAAACGTTGTCCGGCGCGGTACACGCAGCTGAGTAATTTTTGCACCAACACCGTGCCGTCAAACCGCACGGGCGGATGCAGGCAGTTGTCGCAATGGCCGCAGGGTTCGGATTCTTCGCCGAAATGTTTGAGCAGCAGTACGCGGCGGCAGGCGGCAGTTTCGCAGACGGAAAGCATGGCATCGAGTTTTTGCATTTCGATTTGCTTTTGCACTTCGTCGCTGTTGCCTTCTGCAATCCGTTCGCGCAGCAACACCCAATCGTTCAAGCCGTAACACAGCCAGCTCACGGCAGGCAGCCCGTCCCGGCCGGCGCGCCCCGATTCCTGATAGAAATGTTCGACACTTTGGGGCATATCGAGATGGGCGACAAAGCGCACGTCGGGTTTGTCTATGCCCATGCCGAACGCCACGGTCGCCACCACAATAATATTGTCTTCATGCGTAAAGCGGCGTTGGTTTTCCTCGCGTACGTCCATGCTCAAACCGGCATGATACGGAATCGCCTCCAAGCCGTTTTCACACAAAAACTGCGCCACATCCTCGACTTTTTTGCGGCTTAGGCAATACACAATACCGCTTTGCCCATGCATCTGCTTGCGGATGAAATCCAGCAATTGTTTTTTGCCATTATTTTTTTCGATAACCTGATAATAAATATTCGGGCGGTCAAAGCTGGAAATAAATTCGGGCGCATTGTCCAAGTGCAGATAATGCTTGATGTCGGCGCGCGTGGCCGCATCGGCGGTAGCGGTCAGGGCGATGCGCGGGACGTTCGGATAGCGTTCGGCAAGCATGCCGAGCTGTTGATATTCGGGGCGGAAATCGTGTCCCCATTGGCTGACGCAATGCGCCTCATCAATAGCAAACAGGCTGATGGTTTGTTGGTCGAGAAAACGCAAAAAGCGATCGGTAACCAAGCGTTCCGGCGCGACATAAAGCAGTTTCAGACGGCCGTGGGCAAGCTTGTCGGCAATCTCGCGCGCCTCATCTGCCGATGTGCTGCTGTTGACTGCCGCCGCTTCAATCCCGGCCACATGCAGGCTGGCCACTTGGTCGTTCATCAGCGCAATCAGCGGCGATACGACAACCGCCACGCCTTCGCGCATCAGCGCCGGAATCTGGTAACACAAAGACTTACCCCCGCCCGTCGGCATCAGCACCATCAAACTCTCGCCGCCGGCCAAAGCATTGACAATAGCCTCCTGCTTGCCACGAAATTCGGGATAACCGAATACTTCGTGCAAAATCTGTTTGGCGGTCGGCTGAGGCATAATGGTTCCGTAGAATAGGGGAAAGCGTTATTTTAACGGTTTTGCACCCGCGTATGTGCGGAACATTTTGCCGACATTTTTTCAGACGGCCTTTCAGGTTAACCTTCCGAAAGAATGTTTTGTTTTTTTAAATAACAAGAGTAAGAGGCCTGTAATTTCATGACCAGCCTCTTTTTAATTTTAATAATTTAAATATTCATTAATTTCTTGTTTTTCAATTTCTTTACCGCGTTGGCAAACTGGGCATAGGACGTAATATTTTTTTCCATAAGGAATAAGAGGAATCCAGTAGAGGGAAAATTTTCGACCCGTCTCAATAATGTCCCAAGGAGCGGTTTGTTGACAGTTTCCGCATTGGATAACAGACTGAGTATGTCCTAGTTCTTTTTGATAGCCTTTATAGCCCCAGATAATCATATGTATTACATTCCTTTCTTATTTAAACTGAAAATTATTTATTAAAGTCATAATCTTTGATAACTTCAATCTTTTCAATTTTAATCTCGTTTTTGGGTTTGGTGTTTTCACCAGTTTTGCTCTCGATAATCTTACCCATAATATCCATGCCATTTATGGCTTGGCAAAAGACGGTATAATCATCATCTACAGCAGAATTTCCGCCTTTCTTGTAGGCTTCAATAATCTGATCGGGATATTTATTTTTAGATAAAAATAAAATCTTTAGGCTTTTTTGACAAACTCAGATTTCAAGTTCATCGCGCTGCCATCGATTTTACAACCGATATTGTGGTCGCCCTCTTGCAGGCGGATGCCTTTGACTTTGGTGCCTTGCTTGATGACCATAGAGCTGCCTTTGACTTTCAAATCTTTAATTAAGACAACCGTATCGCCATCTTGCAATACTGCGCCGTTGGCATCTTTGACTTCCAATACATCATCGCTTGCAGCCGCAGCATCGGCCTCGTTCCACTCATGGGCGCACTCAGGGCAAACGTATTGGGCGCCGTCTTCGTAAGTGTATTCGGAGTGGCATTTCGGGCAGGGAGGTAGGGACATGAGGTTTCCTTATAAATATGATAAAAGAAGCGTAAAACGCAAATAATACAATGTCTAAATTATTGATTCGCCTTGCTGCCGCCTACGCCGTAAACGGCATTCCACGCCGCATCCAACATCTGGCCGGCTTGTTGCAGCTTGGCATTTTGCTGCTCTTTCTGAGCCAAGGCCGTCTGAATTTCGCCTTTCAAACGGTCAATATCGGATTGCGCAGCCTGCAAACGGCGCTGCGCGCTTTCCAAATCGCTTTGCAGGGAAATAATTTTGCTGTCATTGCTGTTTTGCTCATGCAAAGCGGCACGGTAAACCGATTGGACAGACAGCAAACGGTCTTCCGCCTCACCGGCATACGCCGCGGCGGCAGATAACATCATCAGGGCAAGTAAGGTTTTTTTCATGGGTTTTCCTTTAAAGTTGTTTGATTTGTAAAGTAAATTTTTCAGCCGCCAAGTTTACATAATAAGCTTATTGGTCTTTGTTCTTGATGGCTTATTTTATCCAATCCGGACATTTAGGCTGCCGATAAAAGTTAATCCAATCATCCATTTCGACAGGCGGGCATTATTTTCTCATATTCTCCGCCTGATTCCATTATTTTCTGGTTTTATTAGAAAAGGCCGTCTGAAAAATTTTCAGACGGCCTTTTTGAATTTCTCAACGATTGCTCTACCTCTCGTCAAAAAGCTTTCCTGTATTTTTTAAATTACAGTCATATTTAAATATGTAAATATGATTTATTTATTGTAAAATTTACCCTTTAGTCATGCCGGAGCATATGGTGTTGCGGCTGTCTGCATCTTTTTTAATTCTTCTTCCATGAGAACCCTATGATGAAAAGCAACCATCTCGCCTATGCCGTTTTGGCAGCCCTACTATCTATCCAAACCCTGCCGGCTTCTGCAGCCAACGCTGATACCGCTTCTGCCGTCGAGGCATCCGGGCAAGAAGCGCAACAAGCCTCAGACTCTATCGCGAACTACGTTGATGACGAGATCGTCCAAGGCCCGGCAACCGTTGATTTGGGCAATCAGGCCAAACTGAAACTGCCTGCAAAAATGGTCTTTGTGAAAAAAAATCGCGCCAACGCTATGATGAGGGAAGCAGGTAACGCCACAGATCCCAACCGCTACGGCCTGATTCTCCCCGAGTCGGAAAACGAGGACGGTGATACTAATTGGATGGTAGACCTAACCTTTACCGATTCCGGCTATATCAAAGACGATGATGCCAAAGAATGGGATGTTGAAGCCATGCTCGAGCAGCTGAAAGAAGGCACCGAGGAACAAAATAAAGAGCGTGCCTCCCGCAACCTGCCGGAATTGGAAACACGCGGCTGGGTAGAAAAACCGCAATATGATGCAAAGACCCATCGTCTGATTTGGTCGATTGACGTTCTGAATAAAAACGAACCCGATCCCAATCCTGCCATCAACTACAATACTTTCCAGCTGGGACGCGAAGGCTATATTGAATTGACTATGATCACCGATTTGAAAAGCATAGATCAATACAAACCTATTGTGCAAGAATTGTTGGGTAATATCGAATTCAATGAAGGCAAGCGCTACAGCGATTTCAATGCCGCAACCGACAAAGTGGCTGAATACGGACTGGCTGCCTTGGTTGGCGGTATCGCTGCAAAAAAACTGGGATTATTAGCTTTGGCCGGCGCATTACTGGCTAAATTCGGCAAACTGATTATTTTCGGTGCTGTTGCAGCAGGTGCATTGTTTAAAGGCCTATGGCGCAAAAAAGATAAAAACAAACCGAACGAAGAAGAATAAATAAATCCTGTTCAAAATAAAAAGGCCGTCTGAAACATTTCAGACGGCCTTTTATCATTCATGCCTTACGAACGGATCCGTTTCAACACTTCTTCTTTGCCGATTAATGCCAATACGGCATCGACGCTTGGGGTTTTTGCCGTACCGCAGACAGCGAGGCGCAGGGGCATACCGAGTTTGCCCATTTTGATGCCTTCTTCGTCGCAGAAAGGTTTGAAGAGGTCGTGGATGGCTTCGGCATTCCAGTCTTCCAGCCCTTCGAGGCGTTCGGCAAAGCGCAGCATACGGGCGGCGGCTTCGTCGTCCCAGTGTTTTTGCACGTCTGCTTCGGCAGGGGTTTGTTTGACGTAGAAGTAGAGGCACTCGTCGGCAAGCGTGTTCAGGTCTTGGGCGCGGTCTTTGACCAATGCCAACACGTCTTCCAAAGCAGGCTTGCTTGTTTCATGGATATCGCGCAGAGCGAGACGCGGTTTCACCATTTCGGCCAGTTTTTCGTTAGCGGTGATTTTGATGTGTTCGCCGTTAGTCCAGTAGAGTTTTTTCAAGTCCATACGGCTTGGAGACGGGGAAACGTCTTTCAAATCAAACCATTCGATGAATTGTTCCATCGTGAAGAATTCATCGTCGCCGTGCGCCCAGCCCAAGCGTGCCAGATAGTTGAGCATGGCTTCGGGCAGGATACCCATTGCGCCAAAGTCGGTAATGGCAACGGTATCGCCGCTGCGTTTGGAGATTTTTTTTCCTTGTTCGTTAAGAATCATGGGCAGGTGGCCGTATTCGGGCAGATTTGCGCCGATGGCTTTTAAGATGTTGATTTGTTTCGGGGTGTTGTTCACATGGTCATCACCGCGGATAACGTGGGTAACGCCCATATCGTAATCGTCCACCACGACGCAGAAGTTGTAAGTCGGCGTGCCATCGGCGCGGGCGATAATCAGGTCGTCAAGCGCTTCGTTGGGAATGGAGATTTCGCCTTTGACCAAGTCTGTCCATTGGGTAACACCGTCCAAAGGTGTTTTGAAACGGACAACAGGTTGCACGTCGGCAGGGATTTCGGGCAGGGTTTTGCCTTCTTCCGGACGCCAGCGGCGGTCGTAAGTCGCCGTGCCTTCTTTTTCGGCTTTCTCGCGCATGGCTTCCAGCTCTTCTTTGCTGCAATAGCAGTAGTAGGCATGGCCTTTTTCTAAAAGTTCGGCAATGACTTCTTTGTAGCGGTCGAAACGGCGGGTTTGGTAAACGACGTTGTCGGCGTTGTCGTAGTTCAGGCCGACCCATTTCATGCCGTCGAGGATGATATTGACGGATTCGGCAGTAGAGCGCGCCAAGTCGGTGTCTTCGATACGCAATAGGAACTCGCCTTTATGATGGCGGGCAAACGCCCATGAAAACAAGGCGGTGCGTACGCCGCCGATGTGCAGGTAGCCGGTGGGGCTGGGGGCGAAACGGGTTTTGACGGTCATGATGGCTCCAAAGTCTTTGAAAACAGGTATTTTACTTTTTTGGCAAGGTTTAAACAATGTACGGCCGTCTGAAAATAATGTCAGCGCAGAAAGACCGTCTGGGAACTTTTCTCCTGAAAACAAGACAAATGATAATCATTTCTTTGAAAGTATCCGCTCATGAACAAACGCGCTTTATTTGCCGCCCTCGCCCTCCTGCCCCTTTTTGCCCAAGCCGAAATCAAAACTATCAAAGACGTATTGGGACGCGAAGTCAAAGTCGATGTCCCTGTCAAACGCGCGGTTTTGGCGTTTTACTATCCCGACTATATCGCGGTAACGGGCGCGGACAAATTTAAAAACGTCATCGGCATTTCGCGTGAGTTTTGGGAGAAATTCAATCCCGGCAGCTGGGCGATGTTCAAACAGAAGCTGCCTACGCTGCAAAACATTGCGGACATCGGCAACATCAGCACCGGCACGTTTTCACTGGAGAAAACGCTCGCGCTCAAGCCGGACGTATTGATTCTGGCCGACTGGCAGTATAAGGCCGTCGCCACCCACCTGCCGCGCATTGAAGCGGCAGGCATACCCGTCGTCGTGGTCGATTTCAACGCCGAAACCGTCGCGCGGCACACGCGCAGTGCGGAAATTTTCGGCGAACTCAACGGTACGCAGGCGCGCGCCCAAAAAATTGCCGCCGAATACGCCCGAGGCATTGCCGACATCCAAAAACGCGTCGCGCGCGCCAAGCAGTCCAAACCGAAAATCTATATCGAGTTCGGCGACAAAGGCCCGTCCGAATACAGCTACACCTTCGGCAAAGATATGTGGGGCGCGATTGCCGACACAGCAGGCGGCAACAATATCGCCGCGCCTTACGTTAAAAACTGGGGACCGATAAACCCTGAAAAATTCCTGACGGCCAAACCCGACGTCATCGTCATTTCGGGGACGGAAAACGGCCATAAAGACAAGCCTGGCATTATGGCGATGGGTATAGGCATCAGCCAGGCCGATGCGCAACGCCGCCTGGCCGGATTTGTCAAACGCAAAGGCTGGACAGACATTCCTGCCGTCAAAAACAAACGCGTTTACGGCATCTACCACACCGCCTCCCGCTCGATCGCCGATTTGGCCAGCGCGCAATTTATCGCCAAAACCCTGTATCCGCAGCAGTTTGCCGACATAGACCCAAACAAGACCTATCTGGACTTCTACCGCAAATACCTGCCCGTCGTGCCGGACGGTACATTTTACATCCGATTGAAATAGCGGCTGCAAAAATCATAGGCTCAGGCCGTCTGAAGATTCAGACGGCCTGAACATGCTATGCCGATAAAGATTTAATGAGTATAATTACTGTTCTTTCAACAAAATTACTGGGTACGTATGAACGGACAAAACCAAATCGGCCATCAACAGGCTCCGATTGTAAGCGTCAAAGAATGGTTGCTAACAAACTTGATTTTGATGATTCCGCTGGTCAATATAGTTATGATGCTTGTATGGGCATTCGGCTCAAACACCAATCCGAATAAAGCCAATTATTTCAAGGCTGCCTTGATTCTGTTTGTCATCGTAATGGTAATTTATCTGGTACTGGCTGTAGTCTTTTTTGGCAGTGTAGCTGCAAATCAATATCAATAAGTAAGCATACATTTAGGCCGTCTGAAACCTAAAAGGATTCAGACGGCCTTTTACATGGATTACCGAAGGCTCAACTGCTTATCCAATTCCAAACCGCATCGCTCCATTTGCCGATACGGTAGAGAAACAAAGAATAGCTCTCCTGCATCAGGAACTTGGCTTTCTTGCTGCGCTCATCAAAGCGCGTGGTCGGTGTGGCGGAGAACTGCGCGTCTGACAAGCCTAAATCGGCGGCCATTTCTTCGGCGCGCGCCAAATGATACGGGTCGCTGACAACGATAATGCTGCCGACTCCGTTGGCGTGCATGATGGGGACGATATTGCGCAGGTTTTCGTAAGTGTTGCGCGACGTGTTTTCAAACAGGATATTGTGCGCCGGTATACCCTGCTTGAGCGCGTATCGGCGCCCCACTTCGGCTTCGGTCATAAATCCTTTTTTGGGCGTACCGCCGGTGAAAATGATTTTGCCAACCCGATGGCT
This sequence comes from Neisseria subflava, assembly GCF_024205705.1. Taxonomy (NCBI): domain Bacteria; kingdom Pseudomonadati; phylum Pseudomonadota; class Betaproteobacteria; order Neisseriales; family Neisseriaceae; genus Neisseria; species Neisseria subflava. The sequence goes on along the minus strand of NZ_CP073115.1, from coordinate 2,425,996 downwards.
TTGGTAGAGCGTGATGGCGTGGTTGATGCGTTCACGGAATACCGGCGACGGGCGTTTGTCCCACGCCGCCGCACCCAATACCACCGCCGCATCGGCATGAGCGTCCTTCGGCAAGGTTTGCAAACCTGTCCGGTAAATCTGCCATGTGCCGGCCAAAAAAATACCGCACACCAGCAAAACGCTCAAAGCAAGGCCGCGAAACAGGTAGTATCGCAGGCCATTGCGGCTTTTAAGCAGGGAAATCATCTTCAGACGGCCTTATCCAACCCCGTCAGCCGAGTAGGGCGGCAATGTTTTCCAACGGACGGCCGATGGCTGCGCGCGTAGGCGTTACCAAAACGGGACGCTCGAGCAGGGCGGGGTGTTCGGCGATTGCCTGAAGCAGGGCGGCATTGTCCAAATCGGGGTTGTCCAAACCCAATTCTTTGTACAAATCATCTTTCGTGCGCATCATGCCGCGCACCGATTCGATGCCGAGTTTGGCAAACATATCCTGCAAAGTCGCCAAATCGGGCGCGGTATCCAGATATTTGACCACGTCGGCGGCAACGCCTTTTTCTTCGAGTAAAGCCAGCGCGGCACGCGATTTGCTGCAACGCGGGTTGTGATAAAGTGTGAATTCAGACGGCATGAAAGTCTCCGTATTATTGCAAAATCATTCAATGATGGCAGTTATTATCGTCTGCAACTGATTTTTACTCAAACTTTTTACCTGATATCTTGATACGAATCGGTAGGCATGCCCACCAAACCGTTTTACAATAAACACAATTTCGATTGGCAACCTCAAGGATACAACCATGAAAGCCTTAACCGCCCTTCTACTGTCCGCCACCGTTTTTACCGCTGCGCCGGCCTTTGCTGCCGATGAAACGGCAGGTTGGCAGGACAACAAACCGCAAAGCCTGGAATCGCTCAAAGCCCCCGTGCGCGTGGTCAACCTTTGGGCAACCTGGTGCGGCCCCTGCCGTAAAGAAATGCCCGCCATGTCCGCATGGTACAAAGCGCAGAAAAAAGGCAGCGTCGATATGGTCGGCATCGCGCTGGATACGACCGACAACATCGGCAAGTTCCTAAAACAAACGCCGGTCAGCTACCCGATTTGGCGTTACACCGGCGCCAACAGCCGCAACTTCATGAAAGCCCACGGCAACAACGTCGGCGTATTGCCCTTCACAGTCGTCGAAGCGCCGAAATGCGGCTACAAACAAACCATCACCGGCGAAGTCAACGAAAAAAGCCTGACCGCCGCCGTGAATTTGGCCAAAACCAAATGTAAATAAAACAGCGGATAGGGTACTTAACCTACGCTGATATCGAGGCCGTCTGAAACCCAATCGTTCAGACGGCCTTTTTTTCAAACCATATTGCTTTGTGTTGCAAACCGACAGTGTATCCACAGGCAGAACCGGGGTTTCACTATCAAAAAGCAGCCGAAATATTTATAATCTGTGAATATCCCCATTTTTTCAGACGGCATGTTGCCCTATCGATGACGCCGGCCGTCTGAATCCCTATTTTCAGGAAAACCCATGATCCGTTTCGAACAAGTTTCCAAAACCTATCCCGGCGGTTTCGAAGCCCTGAAAAATGTCAGTTTCCAGATTAACAAAGGTGAGATGATTTTTATCGCCGGCCATTCGGGTTCGGGCAAATCCACCATTTTGAAGCTGATTTCAGGCATTACCAAGCCTACCAAAGGCAAGGTTTGGTTCAACAATCAAGACCTCGGCACCTTGAGCGACAATCAGATCGGCTTTATGCGCCAACATATCGGCATTGTCTTCCAAGACCACAAAATTCTCTACGACCGCAATGTCTTGCAAAACGTTATCCTGCCTTTGCGGATTAGTGGCTACCAGCCGCGCAAAGCGGAAGAGCGCGCGCGTATTGCGATTGAGAAAGTCGGCTTGAAAGGCCGCGAAAACGATATGCCCATCACTTTGTCCGGCGGAGAACAACAGCGTTTGTGCATCGCGCGTGCAGTGGTTCACCAACCCAGCCTGCTGATTGCCGACGAGCCGTCCGCCAGCCTCGACCGCGCCTATGCGCTGGATATTATGGAATTGTTCAAAACCTTCCACGAAGCAGGCACGACCGTGATTGTTGCGGCGCACGATGAAACGCTGATGGCAGATTACGGCCACCGCGTCTTGCGCCTGCAGAAAGGACGCCTCGCATGAGTATGATTCACTATATCTCGTTACACGTCGAATCGGCACGCGCCGCGCTCAAAGAGCTTTTGCGCCAACCCATCGGCACGCTGCTGACCCTGCTCATGCTTGCCGTTGCCATGACCTTGCCGCTGTTTATGTATTTGGGCATCCAAAGCGGGCAAAGCGTATTGGGCAAACTCAACGAGTCGCCGCAGATTACGGTTTATATGGACACCGATGCGGCAAGTTCTGATGCCGATACGGTGAAAAACCTGCTCCAACGCGACAGCCGTATCGATAAAGTCCGCTTTATCAGCAAGCAGGAAGGTTTGGAAGAATTGCAGACCAATCTCGACCAAAACCTCGTTTCCATGCTCGATGGCAACCCGTTGCCCGATGTCTTTATCGTTACGCCCGACCCTGCCACTTCTCCGGATCAGATGCAGGCCATCTATAAAGACATTACCAAACTGCCGCGCGTCGAATCGGCAACCATGGATACCGAATGGGTACAAACCCTTTATCGTATTAATGAATTTATCCGCAAGATTTTATGGTTCCTCTCGCTGACTTTGGGCATGGCCTTTGTCTTGGTGGCACACAACACCATCCGCCTGCAAATCCTCAGCCGCAAAGAAGAGTTGGAAATCACCAAGCTGTTGGGGGCGCCCGCTTCCTTCATCCGCCGTCCTTTCCTTTATCAGGCAATGTGGCAGAGTATTTTCTCCGCCGCCGTCAGCTTGGGCTTGTCGGCTTGGCTTTTGGCCGAAGTACAGCCGCTGGTGGACGCAATTTTCAAACCCTACGGCCTGAACATCGGCTGGCGTTTCTTCACATTTAGCGAAGTGTCGCTGGTATTCGGCTTCGTCATCGCGCTGGGCGTATTCGGCGCATGGCTGGCCACCACGCAACACCTCTTAGGCTTCAAAGCCAAAAAATAAGCCTTGGCAAACAGGCCGTCTGAACCATTCAGACGGCCTGAAATCTTATCCTTTCGCAACTTAAACAAACCTTGTGAAAATTTAATACTGCCAAATCTAACAGCAAGGGCATAATCCCTTATAATTGATGGTTTATTATTCATCTCATTTCATTTGTGCGGCATAAGCCGTGCAGACAAATAACGAAAGACATCCTGTGGACAAACTCAAAATCTCTGCCAATGGCCCCCTCAACGGCGAAATCATCGTATCCGGCGCAAAAAACGCCGCCCTGCCGCTGATGTGTGCCGGTCTACTGACTTCCGGCACTTTACGCTTGAAAAACGTACCCATGCTCGCCGACGTCAAAACCACCCAAAAACTGCTGCAAGGCATGGGCGCACGCGTTTTGACCGACAACATCTCCGAATTTGAAATCAACGGCGGCACCGTCAACAACACCTGCGCACCTTACGAGCTGGTAAAAACCATGCGCGCATCCATTTTGGTTTTGGGCCCGACCCTCGCCCGCTTCGGCGAAGCCCAAGTCAGCCTGCCCGGCGGTTGTGCCATCGGTTCGCGCCCGGTTGACCAACACCTCAAAGGCCTCGAAACCATGGGTGCGGAAATCACCATCGAACACGGTTACGTCAAAGCCAAAGGCCGTCTGAAAGGCACGCGCGTCACCATGGATGTCGTAACCGTCGGCGGTACCGAAAACCTGCTGATGGCGGCCACGCTTGCCGAAGGCACCACCATCCTCGAAAACTGCGCCATAGAGCCCGAAGTCGTCGATTTGGCCGAATGCCTCGTTAAAATGGGCGCAAAAATCAGCGGCATCGGTACAGCAACCATGACCATCGAAGGCGTAAAAGAGCTGCACGGCTGCGAACACAGCGTCGTTCCCGACCGTATCGAAGCCGGTACCTTCCTCTGCGCCGTCGCCATGACTGGCGGCAAAGTCGTCCTGCGCAATGCCGCCCCTAAAACCATGGAAGTCGTATTGGACAAACTGACCGAAGCCGGCGCCATCATCGAAGCAGGCGACAACTGGATTTCCATCGACATGCAACAACGCCCCAAAGCCGTGGACATCCGTACCGTCGTCCACCCTGGCTTCCCAACCGACATGCAGGCGCAGTTTATGGCCATGAACGCCATTGCCGAAGGCAGCAGCCGCGTGGTGGAAACCATTTTTGAAAACCGCTTCATGCACGTTCCCGAACTCAACCGCATGGGCGCAGACATCACCACCGAAGGCAACACCGCCTACATCAAAGGCGTAGAGAAACTCTCCGGCGCCGTCGTGATGGCAACCGACCTGCGCGCCTCCGCCAGCCTCGTCATGGCCGGTTTGGTCGCAGATGGCGAAACCATCGTCGAACGCATCTACCACCTTGACCGCGGCTATGAATACATCGAGAAAAAACTCGGCGGCGTAGGCGCAAAAATCGAACGCGTACGCGGTTAATTCCATACGCAGCCGATAAATAAAAGGCCGTCTGAAACACCGGCAATCGGGTTTCAGACGGCCTTTGCGTATTGTTTTGCGGTATAATTCCCAACATCTTTATCCATTGTTTTTAAAAGCACAAACCATGACACGCAAAATCCTTGTCACTTCCGCGCTGCCGTATGCCAACGGCAGCATTCACCTCGGCCACATGGTCGAACACATCCAAACCGACGTTTGGGTACGCTTCCAAAAACTGCGCGGCCACAAATGCTACTACTGCTGCGCCGACGATACCCATGGCACGCCCGTGATGCTTGCCGCTCAAAAACAAGGCATCGCGCCTGAAGACATGATTGCCAAAGTGCGCGAAGAGCACCTCGCCGACTTTACCGGTTTCGGCATCGGCTACGACAATTATTACAGCACCCATTCCCCTGAAAACAAACAGTTTTCCCAAGACATTTACCGCGCATTGAAAGCTAACGGCAAAATCGAAAGTCGCGTCATCGAGCAGCTTTTCGACCCCGAAAAACAAATGTTCCTGCCCGACCGCTTCGTCAAAGGCGAATGCCCCAAATGCCACGCCCAAGACCAATACGGCGACAACTGCGAAGTCTGCGGCACGACCTATTCCCCGACCGAACTGATTAATCCGTATTCCGCCGTTTCCGGTGCCAAACCCGAATTGCGCGAATCCGAACACTTCTTCTTCAAACTCGGCGAATGCGCCGACTTCCTCAAAGCATGGACTTCCGGCAACAACCCGCACGACGGCAAGCCCCATCTGCAACCCGAAGCCCTCAACAAAATGAAAGAATGGCTGGGCGAAGGCGAAGAAACCACCCTGTCCGACTGGGACATTTCCCGCGACGCGCCGTATTTCGGTTTCGAAATCCCCGACGCGCCGGGCAAATACTTCTACGTTTGGCTGGACGCGCCCGTCGGCTACATGGCCTCGTTTAAAAACCTGTGCGACCGCATCGGCGTCGATTTCGACGAATACTTCAAAGCCGACAGCCAAACCGAGATGTACCACTTCATCGGCAAAGACATCCTCTATTTCCACGCCCTGTTCTGGCCCGCCATGCTGCATTTCTCCGGCCACCGCGCCCCGACCGGCGTGTACGCACACGGCTTCCTGACCGTGGACGGGCAAAAAATGTCCAAATCGCGCGGCACCTTCATCACCGCCAAATCCTATCTGGAACAAGGCCTGAACCCCGAGTGGATGCGCTACTACATTGCCGCTAAACTCAACAGCAAAATCGAAGACATCGATTTGAACCTGCAAGACTTTATCAGCCGCGTCAACAGCGACCTCGTCGGCAAATACGTCAACATCGCCGCCCGCGCATCAGGTTTCATCGCCAAACGCTTTGAAGGCCGTCTGAAAGACGTTTCAGGCAGCGCATTGCTGGCAAAACTCGCTGCCGAAAGCGAGACCATCGCCGAGCAATACGAGAACCGCGAATACGCCCGCGCCCTGCGCGACATCATGGCATTGGCGGACATTGTCAACGAATACGTTGATGCCAACAAACCTTGGGAACTGGCGAAACAAGAAGGCCAAGACGCACGCCTGCATGAAGTGTGCAGCGAGCTCATCAACGCCTTTACCATGTTGACCGCCTACCTCGCCCCCGTATTGCCGAAAGTGGCCGAAAATGCCGCCAAATTCCTGAATTTGGAAACCATCACTTGGGCAAATACACGCGAAACCTTGGGCGAACACGCCATCAACAAGTACGAACATTTAATGCAACGAGTGGAGCAAAAACAAGTGGACGATTTAATCGAAGCCAACAAACAAAGCATCGCCGCCGCAGCCGCGCCTGCCGCCGAAGAGAGCAAATACGAAAAAGTCGCCGAACAAGCGAGCTTTGACGACTTTATGAAAATCGACATGCGCGTCGCCAAAGTATTGAACTGCGAAGCCGTTGAAGGCAGCACCAAACTTTTGAAATTCGACCTCGATTTCGGTTTTGAAAAACGCATCATCTTCTCCGGCATCGCCGCATCTTATCCCAACCCTGCCGAATTGAACGGCCGCATGGTCATTGCCGTCGCCAACTTCGCCCCGCGCAAAATGGCAAAATTCGGCGTATCCGAAGGCATGATCCTCTCCGCCGCCACGGCAGAGGGCAAACTGAAGCTCCTCGACGTTGACGCAGGCGCGCAACCCGGGATAAAGTGGGCTAAGGCTTAGCCAAACCATAAGGAGAAACCATGTTAAACCTTTCCGCTCCAGTACTTAAAGAAATTGAGTTGCTTCATGCCGCAGGCTTATCGGTTGGCGCTATTGTGACAGTATTGCGTCTGAAGTTTCCGGTAGAGCTCCATGATCGGGAGGACAAACAAATTGAAGAAGCCGTTCTTCTCATGATCAATCCGCCACGAAAAGCACCGTCACTTTCCCGCTAAGGTAGCAGTGCCGGTTGAAAGGTAAATTTGGTTATTCTTTAAAAAAAGGCCGTCTGAAACTTTCAGATGGCCTTTTTATTTATCCAAACGCTTATTTCCACTCAAACTTTATCTCAACAATTCATCGGTAACACGTTGCAGAAATTCGATGCGCTCGGGTTTGGCTTCGCCTGATTCGACAGCGGCTTTGACGGCGCAGCCGGGTTCGGCGCGGTGGGTGCAGTTGTGGAAACGGCATTGGCCGATAAGGTGGCGCAGGTCGGGAAGTATTGCAATAAATCGGCGGCTTGGAGATGGTGCAGGCCGAATTCTTGCAGGCCGGGGGAATCGATGAGTCGGGTTTCTGCGTTTAAATCGTACAGTTGGGCGTGGGTGGTGGTGTGTTTGCCGGAGTCGAGCGCGGTGGAAATGTCACCGGTTCGGGCGGCTTGGTTGCCGAGTAGGGCGTTGGTCAGGGTGGACTTGCCCATGCCGCTTTGTCCGAGCAGGATGTTGGTTTGCCCTTCTAAAATGGGACGCAGGATGTCGGCGTTTTCCAATGCGTTGGTTTCGACCACGGGTAGCCAAGGGTTTCGTAGAATTTGAGTTTCTCGCGCCATTGGGCGGTTTCGGGGAGGTCGGCTTTGTTGAGGACGATGACGGCGTTAATGCCGGCCGCTTCGGCTGCGAGGAGGGCGCGTTGCAACAGGGCTTCACTGGGTGAGGGGCTGGCGGCGGTTACGATAAGCAGTTGGGTAACATTGGCGGCAATCAGTTTGGTTTTCCACGCGTCTTGGCGGTAGAGCAGGCTTTCGCGCGGGAGGTAGTCTTCGATCACGACTTGTTCACCGTTGATGGGGCTGATGCGGACTTGGTCGCCGCAGGCGAAATCGACGCGTTTTTTGCGGGTGGTGGCGTCATATGTTTGGCCGTCGGGGTGCGGACGATATAACGGCGGCCATAGCTGGTAATGATTTGGGCGGTATCGGTCATGATGGGATTTATTGTTTGGAATGGTGTGATTGTACCGAAAGTCGGCTATGGCCGTCTGAAAACTTGTTTGCACCTTTTAACTTTCTTTGGCTTGGTTTTTTGGTGTTTCTGCCCTATATTTGCAATGTATTTGTTTTCAGGAGATTTTTTATGGATTTCAGTCAGTTACTCAATCAGGTTTTGGGTGCGGCTCAAAAAGGCGGCAAAGCGGTGGCGGACAGCCCGCTTAATTCTTTCGGCGGCGGCGCGTTGACGGGTGCTTTGGCATCGATGCTGTTGAAAAAGAAAAACGCGAAGAAGCTGGTCAAGGCCGGCTCAGTCGCCGCTTTGGGTTTTCTGGCTTATAAAGGCTATCAAAACTGGAAACAAAACCGCCAACAGGACGAATTGCCGCAAAGTGCGTTCCAACCTGCCGGCCTGATTGGTGAAAACCACAGCCGTGTAATTTTGCAAACAATGATTGCGGCGGCGGCTTCAGACGGCCTGATTGACGATGCGGAACGCGCGGCCATTGAGCGTGAAAGCGGCAGCGATGCGGAAACGGCGGCATGGTTGCAGGCGGAATATGCGCAACCGGCCTCCATCGAGCAAATTGCCGCTTCTGTCGGCAGCGACGAGGCTTTAGCAGCCGAAACTTATCTGGCGGCCCGATTGGTCTGCGCGGACTTGTCGCGCAAGGAAATCGTGTTCCTGAGCCGTTTGTCCCAAGCTTTGAATTTGGACGACCAACTGGTCGAAAGTTTGGAAAAACAGCTCGAATTGGCTTAAGCTAGATTTAAAAGGCCGTCTGAATCCTAATTTCAGACGGCCTTTCGACTTAATTTCAGAGTAAAATAACCCCTTCGACATATTAAAGGCTGTCTGAACATGAATAAACTTTTTTCCACATTCAAAACGTTTTTAGCCGCTTCGTCCGTCTTGGTATTGGCTGCCTGTCCGAGCGGCAACGCGCCGCAATCCAAACCTTCTACGCAGGGTCAAAATACGGTTTCTCATACTGCACCCAAACCGAAAGCCACGGTTGCGCTGGCTTTGGGCGGCGGCGCATCCAAAGGTTTTGCCCATATCGGCATTATTAAGGTTTTGAAAGAAAACAATATCCCGATCAAAATCGTTACCGGTACATCCGCCGGCTCGATTGTCGGCAGTATGTACGCTTCGGGAATGTCGCCCGACCGCCTCGAATTGGAAGCGGAAATTTTGGGTAAAACCGATTTAGTGGATTTGACCTTGTCCACCAGCGGCTTCATCAAAGGCGAAAAACTGCAAAACTACATCAACCGCAAAGTTGGCAACCGCCCGATGCAGCAGTTCCCCATCAAATTTGCCGCTGTTGCGACCGATTTTGAAAGTGGCAAACCGGTGGTGTTCAACGTAGGCAATGCCGGACAAGCAGTCCGCGCTTCTGCTTCGATTCCGAACGTGTTTCAACCTGTCGTTATCGGCAGCCGCAAATATGTAGACGGCGGCCTGTCGCAACCCGTACCGGTCAGCGCGGCGAAAAAATTGGGCGCAAACTTCATCATTGCCGTCGATATTTCCGCCCGTCCGGCCAAAAACGTCAGCCAAGGCATGTTCTCCTATCTTGACCAAACCTTCAACGTAATGAGCCAAACTGCGTTGCGCCAAGAATTGGGACAAGCCAATGTGGTCATCAAACCGCAGGTTTTGGAGCTGGGTTCGGTTGGCGGTTTCGACCAAAAACAACGCGCCATCCAATTGGGCGAACAGGCCGCACGCGCCGCCCTGCCTGAAATCAAACGCAAACTGGCGGCATATCAGTATTAATCATCCGCCGTTTGAACAGGCCGTCTGAAAGTATGTTTTTCAGACGGCCTTTCTTGTGCAAATCTGCTAAAATCACGCGTTTCCTACAAATTATAAAATCCTAAAAAAATGAATATCTTTTACGAAGAGTCCGGCCAATTCAAAGTTGCCTCCATCGTCCAAAAAAACGACGCCACCTACCAAGTCGATACCCAACACGGCAAGCGCACCAAAGTGAAGGCAAACAATGTCTTTGCCGAGTTTGACGGCGATATGGCGGCATTTTTGGAGAACGCGCAGGCGCAGGCGGCGGACATCGACACCGATTTATTGTGGGAAGTATGCGGCGAAGAGGAATTTACCGCCGAAGCCATCGCCGAAGAATATTACGGCCATGCGCCGACCAAAACCGAGCTGGCGGCGACTTTGATTGCGCTGTACGCCGCGCCGATGTATTTCTACAAAAAAGCCAAAGGCGTGTTCAAAGCCGCGCCCGAAGAAACTTTAAAACAAGCGCTTGCCGCCATCGAACGCAAAAAACAGCAAGACGCGCAAATCGACGCTTGGGCAGAAGCCTTGAAACGCGGCGAGATGCCGTCTGAAATCGCGGCGGATTTGAAAACCATCTTACACGCACCCGACAAGCAGTCGCTGACCTACAAAGCCTTTACCAAAGCTGCCGACGAGCTGAAAATCTCCGCCTACGAACTGGCGAAAAAAACGGGCGGCATTACGTCGATTCCCCAATACCTGCAAGACGGGTTTGAAATCAAATACTTCCCAAAAGGAACAGGCTTCCCCGACCTTCCGCTTCCTGAAATGCCCGACTTGCCCAAGGCTGATGTTACCGCCTTTTCCATTGACGACGAATCAACCACCGAAGTGGACGACGCTTTAAGCCTGACCGACTTGGGCAATGGCATGAAACGCGTCGGCATCCACATCGCCGCGCCGTCGCTTGCCATTAAACAAGGCGACAAAATGGAAAAAAACATCATGGAACGCTTGAGCACGGTTTATTTCCCCGGCGGCAAAATCACCATGTTGCCCGAAAACTGGATTGCCGCGTTCAGCCTTGATGTAGGCGCGTACCGTCCTGCCGTCAGCATTTATTTCGATGTGGACGGCGAATTCAACGTCGGCGAGCCGACCTGCAAAATCGAAGCGGTCAACATTGCCGAAAACCTGCGCATTCAAACCATCGAGCCGCATTTCAATACCGAAACCGGCTTGGACGAAGCAGGCGAAATGATGTTTGCCCACCATCAAGACCTGATTTGGTTCTATCAATTTGCTATCGCCTTACAAAAAGCACGCGGCAAATACGAACCCGACCGTGCGCCGCAATACGATTACAGCATCGAATTGGATGAGGAAGGCAACGTATCCGTCGTCCGTCGCGAACGCGGTTCGCCCATCGATACGCTGGTCAGCGAGATGATGATTCTTGCTAACAGCACTTGGGCGCAAATGCTGGATGAAAACGAGCTGCCCGGCCTTTTCCGCGTCCAACCGGCAGGCAAAGTGCGCATAAGCACCAAATCCGAGCCGCACATCGGCATGGGCGTGCAGCATTACGGCTGGTTTACCTCGCCGCTGCGCCGCGCCGCCGACTACATCAACCAAAAGCAGCTGATCAGCCTGATCGACAATTCTGCCGAGCCGCTGTATCAAAACAGCGATGCCGAGCTTTTCGCCGCGCTGCGCGACTTTGATGCCGCCTATACAGCCTACGCCGACTTCCAACGTCAGATGGAAGCCTACTGGAGCCTCGTCTATCTGCAACAGCAAGGCACCAGCGAGCTGACGGCCACCATCCTCAAAGAAGACCTCGTCCGCATTGAAGGCCTGCCGCTGGTAACGCGCGCGACCGGTATTCCGTTTGACGCGCTGCCCAAATCGCAGGCATTGTTCAAAATCACTGAATTGGATGCCGAGAAGCAGTTTATCGCGCTCAACTATCAAAAAGCCGTTTTACCGGGCTGATAACGTTATTTCGTTTGAAAAAAAGGCCGTCTGAACGAAGAAACAGAAATCTTTGATTTCGTTTTCATCCCTGTTCAGACGGCCTTCATCATCTAAAAATGCTACAATTCCCCTTTTCTGCCCATCATTTCAAACCATGAAAAAAAACGCCCCAAAATCCTTTGAAGAAGCCTTATCCCGCCTCGAAACCCTGACCCAGGCCATGCAAAGCAGCGAAATGCCGCTGGAAGACGCTTTGGCCGCCTATCAGGAAGGCAACGAATTGGTCAGATACTGCCAAACCAAATTGGCGGAAGTCGAGCAGAAACTGCAAGTCTTAGATGCCGGCGAACTGAAGGAGTTGAACCTTGAACCCGGCGAATGAACTCAAAACATGGCAGCAAAAAGCCCAAGCGCAAACCGAATTGCTGCTGGCGAATTTCTTGCCGTCTGAAAGCCAAGTGCCGCACACGCTGCACGAAGCCATGCGTTACGTTACCCTCGGCGGCGGCAAACGGCTGCGCCCGCTCTTGGTGCTTGCCGCATCCGAATTGGGCGAAGCAAACCAAAATGCTGTCGAGCAGGCGATGGCGGCCATCGAAATGGTACACGTCTATTCGCTGGTTCACGACGATATGCCGGCGATGGACAACGACAGCCTGCGCCGCGGCAAACCGACCTGCCATGTGCAATACGATGAAGCAACCGCCCTTTTGGTCGGCGATGCGCTGCAAACCCAAGCCTTTGATGTACTGAGCCGTCCGACAGGCCTGCCTGCCGAACGCCAGCTTGCCATGTTGTCCACGCTGGCCCAGGCATCCGGCAGCCTCGGCATGGCGGGCGGACAAGCCATCGACCTTGCCAATGTCGGCAAAGCCATGAATCAGGCCGAATTGGAACAGATGCACAGCCTCAAAACCGGCGCACTCATCCGCGCGGCCGTGGCCTTAGGCGCACTTTCCTGCCCAGACTTAACACCGGCGCAAATCCAAACCTTAGATCACTACGCCGCCAAATTAGGCTTGGCTTTCCAAGTGATCGACGATGTATTGGACTGCGAAGCCGATACCGCTACCTTGGGCAAAACCGCCGGCAAAGACTCGGACAACGACAAACCGACCTACGTCAAACTGATGGGCCTACACGCCGCGCGCACTTACGCAGAAACGCTGATTGCAGAAGCCGTTGCCCTGATCGAGCCATTCGGCGACAAAGCCCTGCGCCTGCGCCAACTGGCTGAGTTTGTTACCGCACGGAAAAACTAAACCTGCAAATCAATAAAGGCCATCTGAAACCTGATTTTGGGTTTCAGACGGCCTTTTTAACAGCTTGTTTGGCTGGTATCAACCGAATGCAGAGTCATTCAAAATACAACTCAAAAATCCCCCGCAAATTGCGTTGACAAACCTCAACCTGTCTGTTTAATCCAATAGGGCATCTACAAACGCTTTGGCATTAAACGGACGCAAATCGTCGATACCTTCACCTACGCCGATGTAGCGGACAGGAACAGGGCGGTCGGAGGCAAGGGCGGCAAGGATACCACCTTTGGCCGTACCGTCTAGCTTGGTCACGATAAGGCCGGTCAGACCCAGCGCTTCGTCAAAGGCTTTCACTTGGTTGACGGCGTTTTGACCGATGTTGGCATCAAGCACGACGATGATTTCATGTGGCGCATCAGGCATGGCTTTTTGCAGCACGCGTTTCACTTTTTTGATTTCTTCCATCAAATGAAGCTGCGTCGGCAGGCGGCCGGCAGTATCGGCCAGCACGATGTCGATCCCGCGCGCCTTCGCAGCTTGGACGGCATCGAAGCAAACGGCAGCGGAATCACCCGTAGTTTGCGAAATCACGGTTACATTGTTGCGCTCGCCCCAAGCTTGAAGCTGCTCACGCGCGGCGGCACGGAAAGTATCGCCTGCCGCCAGCAGCACAGATTTGCCCTGCGCTTGGAAGTATTTGGCCAATTTGCCGATAGATGTGGTTTTGCCTGCGCCGTTGATACCGGCAAGCATAATCACGAAAGGCTCCTTGGTTTCCGGTAAGACCAAAGGCTTCTCCAGAGGCTTAATCAAATCGTACAGCGCATCTTTCAGCGCACCGCGCAATTCGTTGCCGTCTTTGAGGCCTTTAAGGCTGACACGGTCGCGCACGTCTTTCATCAAGTATTCGGTAGCTTCCATGCCCATATCGCTGGTAATCAGCACGGTTTCCAGCTCTTCGTACAAATCCTCGTCGATTTGTCCGCCACCGAACACGCCGGCCAACGATTTTGCCATTTTGTCGCGTGATTTGGTCAAGCCTTGTTTCAAACGCGCGGCCCAACTGAGCTTGTGTTCTTCTACCGGAGCAGGGGCTTCAGCCGGTGTTTCCGCAACGGCTTCTTGAACTTGCTCGACAGCTTCGCTAACTGCCTCAACAGCTTCTTCTTTGACTGCTTCGGCTTGTTCTGCTGCCTCCTCAGCAGCCTCGGCCACTTCAGACGGCATTTCGGCAACAGTTTCCTTTACCTGCTCAACAGCCTCACTGACGGTTTCAACGGCCGATTCTTTTGCCGCTTCAGCCTGTTCCGCAACTTCTTCAGCAGCCTCAGCCGCTTCAGACGGCATCTCGGCAACGCTTTCTCGAACCTGTTCAACAGCCTCGCTGACGGTTTCAACGGCCGCTTCTTTTGCCGCTTCAACGTGTTCTTCTACTTTTTCGACTGTTTCAGACGGCGTTTCGGTCAAAGCTTCTCGAACCTGCTCGACGGTTTCACTGACAGTTTCTACAGCCGACTCGACAACTGATTCAACATGTCCTTTGACGCTTTCTGCTAAAGATTCGGCATCTTCTTTAATATTTTCAACTACTTGAGCAACTTCAGATTCTACTTTTGCTGCGGTTTCCTGAACTTGAGCCTCCTCAGGAGCCGGAGTTTCCTGTTTTTTCTTGCGACGGAAGAAGCTGAACATTAAATTTTCCTTTTAATTTTAGAAACTTGAAATAGGGAGTATTGTAGCGTATTTTACGTGGCAAGGTCGTCTGAAAATCAAGGTTGTAAGGTTTTGGCATTTCCAACGTCTAACGAGACAAACCATCCATACAGGAAACATAGAGATGAATCCCCGCACATTATTTTCCCTTTGCGCCAAGTTCGGCTGCCTGCTTGCGCTTAGCGCCTGTTCATCCAAAATGATGGATACCGAAGCCGCAACCGTACCGCAGGCATTATCCTCGTTAAAAACCCCTGACAACCGCCCTGCCAGTGTTTTTCTGAAAAAAGACAAACCCACCCTGATTAAATTTTGGGCAAGTTGGTGTCCTTTGTGTTTGTCCGAATTGGGACAAACCGAAAAATGGGCGCAAGATGCAAAATTCGGTTCTGCCAACCTGATTACCGTTGCCTCGCCCGGTTTTCTACACGAGAAAAAAGACGGCGATTTTCAAAAATGGTATGCCGGTTTGAACTATCCTAAGCTGCCCGTCGTTACCGACAACGGCGGCACCATCGCCCAAAGCCTGAATATCAGTGTTTACCCTTCTTGGGCGTTAATCGGTAAAGACGGCGACATACAGCGCATCGTCAAAGGCAGCATCAACGAAGCGCAGGCATTGGCGTTAATCCGCGATCCCGATGCCGATTTAGGCCGTCTGAAAAACACATTTTACAAACCCGACACACAGAAAAAGGATTCAGCAATCATGAATACGCGCACCATCTACCTCGCCGGTGGCTGCTTTTGGGGCTTGGAAGCCTATTTCCAACGCATAGACGGCGTGATTGACGCCGTATCCGGCTACGCCAACGGCAAAACGGAAAACCCAAGCTACGAAGACGTGTCCTACCGCGATACGGGCCATGCCGAGACCGTCAAAGTCACCTACGATGCCGACAAACTCAGCCTAGACGACATCCTGCAATACTATTTCCGCGTCGTTGACCCGACCAGCCTCAACAAACAAGGCAACGACACCGGCACGCAATACCGCAGTGGCGTGTACTACACCGACCCCGCCGAAAAAGCCGTCATCGCCGCCGCACTCAAACGCGAGCAGCAAAAATACAAACTTCCCCTCGTCGTCGAAAACGAGCCGCTGAAAAACTTCTACGACGCCGAGGAATACCATCAGGACTATCTGATTAAAAACCCCAACGGCTACTGCCACATCGATATCCGCAAAGCCGACGAACCGCTGCCGGGCAAAACCAAAGCCGCTCCGCAAGGCAAAGGCTTCGACGCGGCAACGTATAAAAAACCCAGCGCTGCCGAACTCAAACGCCTCCTGACCGAAGAGCAATACCAAGTTACCCAAAAAAGCGCGACCGAATACGCCTTCAGCCACGAATACGACCATCTGTTCAAACCCGGCATTTATGTGGACGTCGTCAGCGGCGAACCCCTGTTCAGTTCCGCCGACAAATTTGATTCCGGCTGCGGCTGGCCGAGCTTTACCCATCCAATTAATGCCTCCGCCGTTACCGAACACGACGATTTCAGCTATAACATGCGCCGCACCGAAGTGCGCAGCCACGCCGCCGACTCACACTTAGGACACGTTTTCCCCGACGGCCCGAAAGACAAAGGCGGCCTGCGCTATTGCATCAATGGCGCAAGTTTGAAATTCATTCCTTTGGAAGAAATGGACGCAGCCGGCTACGGTGCATTGAAAGACAAAGTGAAATAACGGTTTGAATCGAAAAAGGCCGTCTGAAAAAGATTTCAGACGGCCTTTTTAATTTGTCGGATGTAGAGGGTGGTTTCTTATCTATCAAAAAATCTCGATAACTAAGAAGGTGCGCCCTACAAAATCCTTTTAAATTCGTTTTGCCAACTCTTCGGCTTTACCCACATACAACGCAGGGGTCAACTCAAGCAATTTGGCTTTGGCTTCTGCCGGAATTTCCAACGACTCGATAAAGAGTTTCAACACTTCAGGCGTAATGCCGTCTTTACCGCGTGTCAGGTCTTTCAGCTTCTCGTAAGGATTGGCTACGCCGTAACGACGCATTACGGTTTGAATCGGCTCGGCCAACAGCTCCCAAGTAGCGTCCAAATCGGCAGCAAGGGCGGCAGGATTCGGCTCAAGCTTGTTCAGACCGCGCAGATGGGCGGCAAAGCCCAATACGGTATAGCCCACGCCTACGCCCATATTGCGCAATACGGTGCTGTCGGTCAGGTCGCGCTGCCAACGGGAAATCGGCAGTTTTTCGGACAAAAAGCCCAATACGGCATTGGCCATACCGAGGTTGCCTTCGGAGTTTTCAAAGTCAATCGGATTGACTTTGTGCGGCATGGTGGAAGAACCGACTTCGCCTGCTTTGACTTTTTGTTTGAAGTAACCCAAAGAAATGTAGCCCCAAACATCGCGGTTGAAGTCGATCAGAATCGTGTTGACACGGCTGATGGCTTGGAAGAATTCCGCCATATAGTCGTGCGGCTCGATTTGAATGGTGTAGGGGTTGAAGGTCAGGCCGAGGCTGATTTCAACGAAGTTGCGGCAATGGGTTTCCCAATCCACATCGGGATAAGCGACCATATGGGCATTGTAGTTGCCGACTGCACCATTGATTTTGCCGAGGAACTCTTGCGCTTGCAGGTTTTTAAACTGACGTTGCAGGCGGTACACGACATTGGCGATTTCTTTACCCAGTGTGCTTGGTGTAGCAGGCTGGCCATGCGTGCGGCTCATCATAGGGACGGCAGCCAACTCATGCGCCATGCCGGTCAACTTCTCGATGATTTCGGCCAGTTTCGGCAGCAAAACAGCCTCACGTGCTTCTTGCAGCATTAAAGCGTGGGACAGGTTGTTGATGTCTTCGCTGGTGCAGGCAAAGTGGATGAACTCGCTGGCGGCAGCCACTTCAGGCACGCCGGAGAAGCGTTCTTTAAGCCAATATTCGATGGCTTTGACGTCGTGATTGGTGGTCGCCTCAATGGCTTTGACGGCGGCGGCATCTTCAAGTGAGAAGGTTTCGATCACTTTGTCGATTTCGGCAAGCGTAAAATCGCTGAAAGCAGGAACTTCTACAATCTTAGGCTCGGCGGCAAGGGCTTTGAGCCAGTTTAATTCAACTTTGACACGCGCACGCATCAGGCCGTATTCGGAGAAAATCGGACGCAATGCTTCAACGGATTTGGCGTAGCGGCCATCTAATGGGGAAAGTGCAGCGATAGGGTTAATCATGTCGGATCTTCCTATGGGATGAAAACCAAATTGTTTGCAATTATACATGATTTTACACTCCAAGGCCGTCTGAAAGACAGGTTTCAGACGGCCTTTTCAGCTTATTTTTCATAAAATTCTTTTCAGAGGTTCAACTTTGCAAAATCGATTTACGATATATGCCATCTTCACGGATAATATCGACTGACTTTTTGTAAATAATGAGGTTTTATGAATATCAAACGTTTTTCCCTGGCTGCAACCGTATTTGCGGCTTTGATGTTGAGTGCCTGTGAAACAACCACCACTTCAAGCGGCGGCGGCAACTGGACCAACATCGGCACCATCTCTGAAGGCAATATCAAAGTAGCCATTGATAAAAGCAGCATTAAAAGAAATGGTGCACTGGTTACTTTCCGCGATAAAAAAACCGTTTCCAAACTGAAAGAGGAACGTTTCGTCAATACGCCGGCCTATAAAACAGCCATCGGCAGCTGGGAAATTCATTGCTCAAACAAAACCTATCGTCTGGCAGCGCTGCAACTGATGGACGAACACGGCCGGGTAATTTCCAACCAAAGCTATACGCCGACCAGCATCCGCCCAATGAGCGTCATGAGCGGCACGATTACTGAAAAACAATACGAAACTGTGTGCGGACATAAGCTTTAATCCACACTTATTCACAAAGTTATCCACAGTTTAAATATTTAAAAGGCCGTCTGAATGCTTTGAATATCAAGTTTCAGACGGCCTTTTATGTTTTGATGGAAATTTATCATCAAATTTATCCACAAAATTTGTTTATTCAAAAATAATTTATTACAGTGATTCATTTACGCTCAAAATTTGCTTCATTCTTTGCAAGAGCATTTCACAAAATACTGCTTTCTACTCTATTTACTGACTTACTATCTGCTTAATCGATCTATATTTACAGACTGCTATGTATCAAACTGGATCTGCACTAAATGCTTTTCACACAGGTATTCCAATCTTTTGGAAAAAATTTGCTTCTCCAAATAAATACCTTTCCTTTGATGATACAACCCTTCTTTAACGCAGCCTTGCCCCTGTTTCTCCGTCAATAATCTGGCTAGGCGTTTTCTGCTTACCTATCAATCCGCCTACAACCCAAACTTTCCTGCCAAACTGTCTTCTAACTTCCCTTTCCGTTTTGCATGCCCGTTTTCCTGCACGATTGCATGAAGTAGAGACTAAAGGTATTTCCAAAACCTGACACAAACGCCTTGCACCTGCGTGCGCAGGAACCCTGACAGCCAATTTACTGCGTCTTTTTCCCCGCAATGAGGGCAATACTTTTTTGCCGGCCGGCAATAAAAAAGTTTTCGGAGCAGGCCATGCTTCATGCAGCATGGTTTGGATATTTTCAGACGGCCTTTGCAACAAAGGTTGCAACTGTTCCAAGCTATGGCCAATGACAATCATGCCTTTGTGTTGCGGTCGTTTTTTCAGATGAATCAATTGGTTGAGTGCTTTTGGCAAAGTAGGGACACAGCCCAAGCCATAGCAAGACTCGGTAGGATAGGCGACCAAACCGCCTTTTTTAAGATGCGCCTGCAGCTTGCGTTGGGCTGCAGCCGATAAAATTCTGGAGAACATCATCATAATACCAAGGCCGTCTGAAACTGCGATTGTCGGACAATCTGTGTTCAGACGGCCTATTTTTATTCATTATTAACGGTTGATGGCTTTATCGGCAATGTCTTTACGGTATTGCATACCGTCAAAACGGATGGTTTCCAATGCCTCATAAGCCTTGCTTTTAGCTTGTGCAACATCATCGCCCAAACCGACTACACACAACACACGGCCGCCGTTGGTTACCACTTCGCCTTTTTCATTCGTTGCAGTACCGGCATGGAAAACTTTACCGATTTGATTGGCTTTATCCAAGCCGAAGATCACATCGCCTTTTTTCGGAGAGTCAGGATAGTTTTGTGCAGCCAACACCACGCCTACTGCAGTCTGCGGATTCCATTCGGCAGTAACACTATCCAGTTTGCCATCGATTGCCGCTTCAACCAAATCCACCAAATCGCTATCCAAACGGCTCATAATCGGCTGGGTTTCAGGGTCGCCGAAACGGCAGTTGAATTCGATAGTATAAGGCGCACCGGTTTTATCAATCATCAAGCCCGCGTATAAAAAGCCGGTAAACTCATGACCTTCTGCTTTCATACTGGCCACGGTCGGCAAAATAATTTCATTCATCGCGCGCTCATACACATCAGGCGTCACCACCGGAGCAGGGCTGTATGCGCCCATACCGCCGGTATTAGGGCCTTTGTCGTCATCCAGCAGACGTTTATGGTCTTGACTGGTTGCCATCGGCAAAACATGATTGCCGTCCACCATAACGATAAAGCTTGCTTCCTCGCCTTGCAGGAAATCTTCAATCACGACACGTGCGCCTGCATTGCCCATTTTATTGCCCAACAACATATCGTCAATAGCGGCATGGGCTTCATCCAAAGTCATGGCGACAATCACGCCTTTACCGGCAGCCAAACCATCCGCCTTAATAACAATTGGCGCACCTTTTTGGTTGACGTAATCATGTGCCGCATCGGCATTTTCAAAAGTTTGGTATTGCGCGGTTGGAATCTTATATTTTGCCATAAATGCTTTAGCAAAATCCTTTGAGCTCTCCAGCTGGGCCGCGTATTGAGTCGGGCCAAAAATCTTCAATCCGGCAGCACGGAAGTCATTGACCACACCTGCAGCCAAAGGCGCTTCAGGGCCGACTACGGTAAAGGCAATATTTTCATTACGGCAAAAATCAATCAAATCTTGATGCGCCGTTAATGCGATATTCTGCAGTTTAGGCTCAATTGCCGTTCCGGCATTACCAGGTGCAACAAAGACAGTTTCTACTTTAGACGACTGCGCCAATTTCCAAGCCAGTGCGTGTTCACGTCCACCATTACCAATAACGAGCAATTTCATACCATCTCCTTGAAGAATAGATGTTGTAAATAAAATTCAATTGATGGAATATTGTTCCATCTTGCATAGCTGTTTCAAATTAAGAATAATATCGCACCAAGACAACCATACTCTAATTTCAAACAACGAAAGGACAAATCATGCAAAAACGTATTGACGAAATTCAAAGCAAATATCGCGAATGGTGCGAATTACTGCCGCAACTGGAAGCAGATATCGCCCGCTGGAAACATGCTGCAAGCCTAATGCAAGATATGGATGACTTCTATACCAACGAATACCAAGCATGCTATCAAGCCATTGAAGAAGGTACAGATGTTGATTTGCGTACACAGGGCGAATACAGCATTATGAGCGAAGATGCCCTATGGAACGCACTGGGAGAATTTCATCAACTGGCTTGGGAATACCTGCGCTCAAGCGTAAATGCTTTAGACAGATACCAAGGCTAAAACATCAAAGGCCGTCTGAAACTTTTGATTTCTCAAATATGTTCAGACGACCTTTTATTCAAACGGCTTCTCAATATCTACTTCAATTTGACGCGTATTTTTCCAAGCAGCAATACAAGCTTCATAATCGACCAACGCTATTTTCACTGTCAACTTACAATCCAGCTGCAAATTCTGTTCCACAATATCGGCCTGATATTGCTTGGCAATCCGTATCGCCTCATTCAAAACTGGATATTCACATTTCAACCAAACTGTCTTTTCGACATTCTTTTCAACAACTTCAGCTATCGCCAACGCCTGAGCCGTTGATTCCTTATAAGCATGAATCAGACCAGGAACACCCAATAGCGTACCGCCAAAATAACGCACAACCACAACCAACACATCCGTTACGCCGACAGAATCAATCTGCCCCAGAATAGGGCGGCCTGCGCTTCCGGACGGTTCTCCATCATCGTTTGCGCGAAACTGCATTCCATCCACACCCAATCGATAGGCGTAACACCAATGTCGTGCCTTGTGATGCTCTTCCTTTAATGGGTCGAGATATTTCTTCACATCGGCCAAAGTGCGGATCGGATAGGCGTATGCGATGAAGCGGCTGCCTTTATCTTTAAATTCAGCCTGTGTCGGTGTGGTAATGGTTTTATAGGTCGTAATCATGCCAAAATATTTTCAGACGGCCTTTGTTGTAAAAGGCCGTCTGAACGTTTCACGTGAAACATCAGTTTTTCAGTGCTTCAGTCAGTTGAGGCACAACTTCAAACAAATCACCAACCAAGCCATAATCTGCTACATTGAAAATAGGCGCGTCAGCATCTTTGTTGATGGCAACAATTACTTTACTGTCTTGCATACCGGCAACGTGTTGGATAGCACCGGAAATACCGATAGCAAAGTACAGTTGCGGCGCAACCACTTTACCGGTTTGACCGACTTGAGCATCGTTTGGCGCATACTCGGCATCCACTGCCGCACGGGAAGCTCCAATCGCCGCACCCAAAGCATCCGCCAAAGGAGTCAATACTTCATTAAATTTTTCAGCGCTGCCCAATGCACGGCCACCGGAAACAATCACTTTTGCCTGAGTCAATTCAGGGCGGTCAGACTGAGAAAGTTGACGGTTTACGAAACGGCTCAGGTTTTGAGCAGGCGTTACCTCAACATTAACTACTTCTGCATTACCGCCTTGTCCTGCAGCATCAAATGCTGTTGCACGGAAAGTCAGCACCAATTTTTCAGAATTGGATTGAACGGTTTCAAATGCATTACCGGCATAAATCGGACGGACAAATGTCGAGTTATCCACAACTTCGGTTAAATCTGAAACTTGTGGCACATCCAATAGGGCAGCAACCCGGGGCAACAGATTTTTACCAAACGCAGTTGCAGTCGCAGCCACATAGCGGTAATCCGCAGCCAGTTTAACAACCAAAGGCGCTAATTCTTCTGCCAAACCTTCAGCGTAATAGGGCGCATCGGCTACTAAAACTTTCGCTACGCCTGCAACCTGTTTCGCCTCTTCAACCACCGCAGCAGCATTACTGCCTGCAACCAATAAATCTACATTACCCAATTTGGCGGCAGCCGTTACCGCATGCAAAGTGGCAGGATTCAAATGTTGGTTATTATGTTCCGCAATAATCAATACGCTCATTTCATACTCCTTAGATCACTTTGGCTTCGTTTTTCAGCTTTTCAACCAACTCGGCAACATCAGCCACTTTCACACCGGCTTGACGTGCTTTAGGTTCGGCAAATTTCACGGTATTCAAACGCGGAGAAATATCCACAGCCAAATCGGCAGGACTTAATTTTTCCAAAGGCTTTTTCTTTGCCGCCATGATATTAGGAAGTTTGACAAAACGTGGTTCGTTCAAACGCAAATCTGTACTGATGACCGCAGGCAGCTTCAATGCAACAGTCTCTTCGCCGCCGTCAATTTCACGGGTTACCAATGCTTCTTCGCCTTCAATTTGCACTTTTGATGCAAAAGTACCTTGAGCCGCATTCAACAACGCAGCCAGCATTTGGGCAACTTGGTTGGCGTCATCGTCAATTGCCTGTTTACCCAGCAATAAAATTTGCGGATTTTCTTTATCCGCAACAGCTTTCAGCAATTTCGCAACAGCCAAAGGCTCCAACTTTGCATCAGTCTCAACATGAACCGCACGGTCGGCACCCATCGCCAAAGCAGTACGCAACGTCTCTTCGCATTTTTTCTCGCCAAGAGAAACAGCAACAATCTCGCTTACTTTTCCGGCTTCTTTCAAACGGACAGCTTCTTCTACCGCGATTTCATCAAACGGGTTCATCGACATTTTGACATTACCGATATCCACATCGGAACCATCGGCTTTCACACGAACTTTGACGTTATAGTCCACTACGCGCTTTACTGCGACCAGTGCTTTCATTCAATTCTCCTAAAAAGAATGTCCATCAAATCTAGCATACTGCTTTTGATACATTCTTTATATAAAATCCAATTCGGTTTTCACCAACATGATAAAACCAAATTTGTATAAATCTTGGTAAATAGAGCGGAATTATATCATTTCTAAAGCATTTACTCAGAAAATAAATCCACCCCCAGCAATTATTTACCGTATGCTGCAACACAATCCATCAAGGTTTGATAAACCTCGTCAATATTGGGAATTTGAGCAATACCGCCTAAATTTTTTGCATAAGCCGAAACTTGAACGCCGGTCTTGGCCGGATCTGTATCTGTATAAATTCCTACGACAGGCTTTTCCAGTGCATTGGCAAGATGCAGCAACCCGGTATCTACGCCAATAATACCCTCTGCGTTTTTCAATAAAAATGCAGCCTGTAATAAATTCATTTTATCGCAAACTGAAGCAAACGGTAAATCGCTTGCAATCTGTTCGGCACGCATTTTTTCGGTTTCATTTCCCCACGGTAGATATATATTGCATTGTTGTTCTTCATTCAACTTTTTCAATAATACACACCAGTGTTCTACCGGCCATAATTTACTGTCGCGACTGGTTGCATGCAAAGCAACGTAATAAGGGGATTGCAAATTTTTCAGACGGCCTGATTCAGGAACCGACAAACCAAATACCTGCGTCTCAGGCATTGTATAACCAAATACTTGGGCAAATAATTCACGGTTTCGCCAAACCGCATTTTTACCTTTCGGCACGGCAAATGTTTTACCGTATGCAAGGGCAGCCAAACTTTCACGCGCGCTGTGTTTATCCAAACCGTAAATAGGGGATTTCGCCATTTTGGCAAAGCATGCGCTTTTAATCAGTCCTTGGCTATCTAAAACAAAATCAAAAGATTCAGCCTGTAAATCCGTTTTCAGACGGCCTATTTCACGCCATGTTTCAGCCTGAAAAAGGTGTTTGCGCCATTGCCGCCATTTCATTACATGAACCTTTTTGACAAAAGGATGCAAACGGGCAATATCTGCAAACCCTGCCTCACACAGCCAATGGAGCTCTACCTCAGGACATTGTCGCGCTAAATCTTCAACTGCGGGCAACGTATGAATTAAATCGCCCATACTGGACAAGCGGACAAGTAAAATCTTCATATTTTGGAAAATGTTTCACGTGAAACAACAGAATTTAAAATATAATTTACTGATTATTAATGTATTTTTTTATTTCTTCGGCGTTTTCTAAAATAATAGCCCCGGCAGAATGCATTTCCTGCCATGCTGATTCAACCGTTTCAGGAGCAATGCCGCGGCAAGCCGCCTGATTGACGATGACTTTCCAAGCCCCGCCTTTAAGCAACTGTAAAACTGTTGTCTTCACACAATAATCCGTTGCCAAACCGCCGACAATGACCATATCTGCATTTTGACAGCGCAACCATTCGATCAAACCTGTACTGAGCTTTTCTTCAATATCGTGAAAACATGCTCCGTAGGGGTGTAACTCAGGATCGACGCCTTTCCAAACGCAATAATCGTATTCTTTGGCTGAAGGCAGACCATCTAACAACTCATAGCCATATGTTCCAACCATCGCATGAGACACCCAAGTCAAATCTGCATCGGGCAAACCCGTCGGTTTCAACATATCAACAGGATTATCCACAAGCCATTTTGCCGCGGCATGATGCGCATCTTTAGTCATCACGCGCAAATCCGCCAATGCAGCTTGGGCATTGAGTTCATCCGCAATCAGATGACCTTCGCCAACAGGCAATTCTTTCGGGCACAAAGGCGTAAACGTTTTTTGTGCATCTACATCGATAGAAACAATCATGGATTAATTTAACCTATTGATTTTATTTTATATTATTCAAATTGGGCATTTATTGCCCATGTACGGACATTTGGAATAAATGCTTTGTATTATAACAAATTACTACCGCAAAATGTGGGAAAACATCTGTGATATGATGACAGTTTGCACAGAATATTTATCCACAAATTATGTCCTATTCGATTACGCCTATTGCAACCGTTCATTCCCCCTACAAACAAAAATTCGGCATTGCCCGCCAACCCGGTTTGGTTCCTGCAGCAGAAATTTACATTGAACTCGCTCCTGAATTTACCGCAGACAGCGTTCGGGGCTTGGAAGATTTCGACTATGTGTGGATAAGTTTTATTTTCCACGGCGTATTGGATGAAGGTTGGGCACAAATGGTGCGTCCGCCACGGCTTGGAGGCAAACAAAAAATGGGCGTATTTGCCACGCGCAGCCCGCACCGCCCCAATCATCTCGGTTTATCCCTGCTGAAACTCGAACGTATCGAAACAGGCAAACCTGTCCGCATCTATTGCAGCGGCGCAGACCTATTGGACGGTACTCCGGTAGTGGATATCAAACCCTACATCCCGTTTGTCGAATCCAAACCTGACGCATCATCAGGTTTTGTCAGCGGCAAACCTGAAGAATTGAGCGTAGTCTGGGCAGAAAATACGCTTGCGGAACATTTATCCACAGAAGAAAAACAGCTCATTGAGCAAAGCATCGCCCAAGATCCTCGCCCTGCCTATCAAGATATTCCCGAACGGATTTATGTGATGAATATTGCGGATTATGAAGTGCAGTTTAGGATAGAAAACAAATGTGCCACAGTAATTAAACTATCCACAATCTGATTGCAAATTGAATCTATCTACACACAAAAGGCCGTCTGAAATGTTCAGACGGCCTTTTAATTATCCACAGATGATTGATTCAACCTGTTATCCTTTAGATTTTGCTGGCAAAGAATTCCAAGGTACGAACCAATTGGCAAGTGTAAGACATTTCATTGTCGTACCAAGCAACGGTTTTCACCAATTGTTTGTCACCAACAGTCATCACGCGGGTTTGAGTCGCATCGAAGAGTGAGCCGTATTCAATACCAATAACGTCGGAAGAAACGATTTGATCTTCAGTGTAGCCTAAAGCATCGTTGGCGGCAGCTTTCATGGCTGCATTGATTTCTTCTTTGGTAACAGGGCGTTCGAGAATAGAAACCAGTTCGGTCAAAGAGCCGGTAGCTACAGGAACGCGTTGGGCAGAACCATCAAGTTTACCGTTCAACTCAGGGATAACCAAGCCGATGGCTTTAGCGGCACCGGTGCTGTTCGGTACGATATTCAAGGCAGCGGCACGGGCGCGGCGGAAGTCTCCTTTACGGTGTGGCGCGTCAAGGGTGTTTTGGTCGCCGGTATAAGCGTGGATGGTGGTCATCAGACCTTCAACAATACCGAATTCTTTTTGCAATACCGCAGCCATAGGGGCCAGACAGTTAGTCGTACAAGAAGCGGCTGAAATAACAGTTTCGCTGCCGTCCAAAATATCTTGGTTTACGCCGTATACAACAGTTTTCACATCATTGCCGCCAGGGGCAGAAATCACAACTTTACGCGCACCGGCACGGATATGAGCCTCAGCTTTGGTTTTACTGGTAAAGAAACCGGTACATTCGAGGACAACATCCACACCCAGCTCGCCCCAAGGCAATTCTTCAGGATTAGGATTGGCAAATACTTTGATTTCTTTGCCGTTAACAACAATCGCATCATCTTTCAATTCGGCAGAACCTTCAAAACGGCCTTGAGTACTGTCGTATTTAAAGAGGTGCAGCAGCATATCGGCAGGAGTCAAGTCGTTAACAGCAACGACTTCGATACCTTGGGCTTTTTCAATTTGACGCAATGCCAGACGACCGATACGGCCAAAACCATTAATCGCTACTTTAATACTCATTTTGCTACTCCTATTAGATGGAATGGGAAAAATTTTTCAGTAAGGCCATTGTATCCTGAAATAAAATTACTTTCTAGGATTACAGATGATTACTTTTAAGTTGTTTGATTTAAATAAAGAAAACATGAAATTCTTGTTTGTAGGAAAATATCAGACAAATCGGATTAGTCCTGGTTTTTAATATTTTATTTCATAAAAACCATTTTCCAATTTTAAAATTTTCATAAGTTTATGGAAATCATGAACTTAGTTCTATTTCTCATATTTTGCCACTTTTGTGTTGATAACCCAATGTTTTCTTCAAGTCATAATATTTTAATTTTTAAAATGATGATTTTGATGAAGAACCAAACCATCTGTGGATAACAGAATAACTTTCTTTAAAACCAATTTGATAATTCCTTTTTATCTTTGAGGCCAACCTCAACTGAATGCCGGAATAAAAAAGGATAGAATCTTAGTTTTTCTATTTATCTGTGGATAAAACCCAAATTATCCATTTCAATTTCACATACTATTGTGGATAATTTAAATATTGAATTTCACCCCCGCAAAACATCCATATTGGCAAATACTATTAAAAATGATGGCTTGTTTTTTCCTTTTTAACGTATCATTTGCCCATCAGACTTTTTAAAAGGAAGCAATTATGCTGCAACGGACTTTAGCCAAATCAGTAAGCGTTACCGGCGTCGGCCTGCATTCGGGCGAAAGGGTCGCTCTGACTTTGCATCCTGCCGAAGAAAACAGCGGTATTTCGTTCCGCCGTACCGATTTAAGTGGGGAAATGGGTAAAATAATCAAATTGAATCCTTATTTGATCAACGATACCCGCCTCTCTTCAACCATCGTTACCGATAAAGGCGTGCGCATCGGCACGATTGAACACATTATGTCAGCTCTGTCTGCCTATGGCATCGACAATGCCTTGATTGAATTGAACGCGCCTGAAATTCCGATTATGGACGGCTCCAGCCTGCCGTTTATTTACCTTTTACAAGATGCAGGCGTGGTGGATCAAAAAGCCCAAAAACGTTTTTTAAAAATCCTCAAACCCGTTGAAATCAAAGAAACCGGAAAATGGGTACGCTTTACGCCTTATGACGGCTTTAAAGTTACTTTAACCATCGAATTTGACCATCCCGTATTCAACCGCAGCGCACCTACTTTCGAGATTGATTTTGCAGGAAAATCCTATATCGATGAGATTGCCCGCGCCCGTACCTTCGGCTTTATGCACGAAGTGGAAATGATGCGCGCCCACAATCTCGGACTGGGCGGCAATTTGAACAATGCCATCGTGATTGACGATATGGATGTTTTGAATCCGGAAGGTTTGCGCTATCCCGATGAATTTGTCCGCCACAAAATCCTTGATGCGATTGGCGATTTGTACATTGTCGGCCATCCGATTATCGGCGCGTTTGAAGGTTACAAATCAGGCCATGCCATCAATAATGCGCTGTTGCGTGCTGTTTTGGCAAATGAAAGCACTTACGAATGGGTTGAGTTTGCCGATGATGAAGACTTGCCCAGCGCTTTTCACGAGTTGCCGGCAGCCTGATAGAAAATAGATAAAACAGTCCAATGAAAAGGCCATCTGAACCTTTCAGACGGCCTAAATTATGTTATTTTCCACAAGTAATTATCCACATATTTATATCTTTTATCTTATTGAAAAATAAAAATATTAAAATTTAACGTTATTCTTATACACATCTTATACATATATTTTCCAAAACTAAAAAGGCCGTCTGAAACGAAGCTGTTCAGACGGCCTTTGCATGTCAAACCGACAATATCAATCGCCCATGACCTTGCCTTCACGACGCGGGTCGGCGCCGCCGAGCAAACCGTCTTTGCCGATCACAATGCCTTGTACGCCGGAATTCAAATCGCGGATTTGGACTTTGTAGCCCAATTTTTCCAACGCAGCCGCTTTATCCGCAGCCGCTGTTTTATCCTCAATCTCATACTGGCTGCCGCGATTGAGCATATTCGGCAGTGAAATTGCCGTCTGAATGTCCATACCCCAGTCGATATGCGCCACCAACGTTTTAGCAACGAAACCGATAATGCGGCTGCCACCCAGCGAACCGACCGCCATATAAGGTTTTCCGTCTTTCATCACAATGGTCGGCGCCATCGAAGAACGCGGACGTTTTCCACCGGCAACGCTGTTTGCCACCGTTTTACCATCCTCTCCAACAGGGTTGAAGGCAAAATCGGTTAATTCGTTGTTGAGCAGATAGCCGTTTGCCATCAGCCCCGAACCGAACGCGTTTTCAATCGAAGTCGTCATCGACACGACGTTGCCGTCTTTATCCACAACCACCAAATGGCTGGTGGACGGCAGCTCGACCGCCATACCCTGCGCGTATGCTTTGCCAAACTTGCCTGCCTGAATAGTTTCCAATGCCTTGTCAGCCTTGCGGATTTCTTCGGCACGCGGTTTCAAATAAGCCTGAGAAATCATGGCACGGGTCGGAACGTTTACAAACGCAGGATCGCCGACATAATAATCACGGTCGGCAAACGCAATCCGCGACGCATCGCCTATCCAGCGCCAACTGTGGATATTTTCCGCGCCCAACGCCTTCATATCCTGATTTTGCAATACGCCCAAAATCTGCCCCAAAGCGATTGCGCCCGAACTTGGCGCGCCCATGCCGCAAACTTCATATTCACGATACGGTGCACAAACCGGTTGACGCTCGATAACTTGATAGTTTTTCAAATCCGCCATGCTGATTTTGCCGGGATTATCCACAGCACCGGTAACGGCACGAACAATATTCTGCGCCTGCATTCCCTGATAAAACGGCGCACTGCCTTTTTCCGCCAACAGGCGCACAGAACGCGCAAATTCAGGATTTTTCAAAACCGTTCCCGCAGCCAAAGGTTTGCCGTCGGGTAAGAAATAGGCAGCAGTTTGCGGATAACGTTGCAAGGGTTCCAAATTTTGTTCGATGGATTTCGCCATACGCGGAGAAACAGCAAAACCCTGTTCCGCCAAAGTAATCGGTTTTTCAAACAAACTTGCCCACGGCAATTTTCCGTAACGCTTGTGGACATCTTCGAGCAGCTTCGGAATCCCCGGCACACCGACCGAACGGCCGCCGACCACAGCTTTCATAAAGCCCATCGGTTTGCCGTTTTCGTCCAAGAAAAGCCCCGGCGTTGCCGCTTTCGGCGCCGTTTCTCGGGCATCAAACGTTGTCAGCTTTTTCGCCTTATTGTCCCAATACACCAAAAACGCGCCGCCGCCCAATCCGGAAGACTGCGGCTCAACCAGTCCCAAAGTTGTCTGCATGGCAACCATCGCATCTATCGCACTGCCGCCGCGCTTCAAAATTTCATAACCGGCTTCAGTTGCCAGCGGATTGGCAGACGCCGCCATATAATGTTTGGCGCGGATTAATTTCTGCTCCGTCAGCCCCGTCCCTTGCTCCGGCGCATGGTTATCCATAGATATGGAGGGCAGGGCAACTTGAGGCTTTTGAATCGGCTGTTGCGCACAAGCGGCCAAAATTAAAACAGATAACAGGTTAATACTAAAGGAAAACTTCATATGCATACCCTTATTGACATATTTTCAGATGGCCTTTTCCCAGCTTAAATAAAAGGAAATATGAAAATAGCTTGAAATAAAAAACAATTTGACTATTTCTTTAGTCAATCAGTTCCGACTGAAGAAGTATAAAACAAGCTAAGATTGTGCACAGGCAAAAAGTTACCCACAGAATGAAGCAGTAGGAAAAATTTATCCACATCTGCAAACAAGGCCGACCTTACTTTATCCTCATCAAAAAATATCAGCTAAGTATTTGAAAATTTTTTGTAATCAAAGTTATCAACAAGCTGGGGCAGTACTCAATATCATCTTCTATTTATTATTTAAAATCTAATTTATAGTTTGTTTTCTCAAAGGCAAAGGCCGTCTGAAACGTAAAGGCATCTTTTCAAAAAATTAAAAAGTTAAGGATTGTTAAAAAGTTGTAAATCAGCTAGAGTTACGCTTGATAAATTTAATCAATAACGGAGTTTCACCAAATGAAAGGCGACATTGGCGTAATCGGCCTTGCCGTAATGGGGCAAAACCTGATTCTCAACATGAACGACAACGGCTTTAAAGTTGTTGCATACAACCGGACGACTAGCAAAGTAGATGATTTTTTAAACGGCGCAGCCAAAAATACTAATATTATCGGCGCATATTCACTGCAAGATCTGGTTGATAAATTAGAAAAACCACGCAAAATCATGATGATGGTTCGCGCTGGTTCTGTTGTTGACGATTTTATCGAGCAACTCGTTCCACTTTTGGATGAAGGTGACATCATTATTGACGGCGGCAACGCCAACTATCCCGATTCCACCCGCCGCACCCACGAGCTGGCGGCAAAAGGCATCCGTTTTATCGGCGCGGGCGTGTCCGGCGGCGAAGAAGGCGCGCGTCACGGCCCGTCTATCATGCCTGGCGGCGATGAAGTCGCATGGCCTGCTGTTAAGCCTATTTTCCAAGCCATCTCCGCCAAAACGCCTCAAGGCGAGCCTTGCTGCGACTGGGTCGGTCGCGATGGTGCGGGCCACTTCGTCAAAATGGTGCACAACGGCATTGAATACGGCGACATGCAGTTGATTTGCGAAGCGTACCAATTCATGAAAGATGGTTTGGGTCTGTCTTATGACGAAATGCACCAAATCTTCAACGAGTGGAACAAAACCGAACTGGATTCTTATCTGGTCGAAATTACCGCTGCGATTTTGGGTTACAGAGATGAAAACGGCGAACCTTTGGTCGAAAAAATCCTTGATACCGCAGGTCAAAAAGGTACAGGCAAGTGGACCGGCATCAATGCCCTCGATTTGGGTATTCCGTTAACCTTGATTTCCGAAGCCGTATTTGCACGTTGCGTGTCCGCGTTTAAAGACCAACGCGCCCAAGCAAACAGCCTGTTTGGTAAAACCATTACCCCGATTGAAGGCGACAAAGCCGCATGGGTGGATGCTTTGCGCCAAGCCCTGTTGGCATCCAAAATCATTTCTTATGCACAAGGCTTTATGCTGATCCGCGAAGCCAGCGAAAACAACGATTGGGCATTGAATTACGGCAATACCGCCCTCTTGTGGCGCGAAGGTTGTATCATCCGCAGCGCGTTCTTGGGCAACATCCGCGACGCATACGAAGCCAATCCTGATTTGATCTTCTTGGGTTCCGATCCTTATTTCAAAGGCGTGTTGGAAACCTGTCTGCCTGCATGGCGTAAAGTGGTGGCCAAAGCGATCGAGTGCGGTATTCCGATGCCTTGCATGGCTTCTGCAATTACCTTCCTTGACGGCTACACTTCCGAGCGCCTGCCTGCCAACCTGCTGCAAGCGCAACGCGACTACTTCGGCGCGCACACTTACGAGCGTACCGACAAACCGCGCGGCGAGTTCTTCCATACCAACTGGACAGGCAAGGGCGGCGATACCGCTTCAACCACATACGATATTTAATTTGCCTGGGCAAACAAAAGGCCGTCTGAGTATTTCAGACGGCCTTTTTATAGGGTTATCCACAATAAAGAACGAAACGATTTAACCTATTTATAGTCAATTAAAAACAAAATAGTACAATACTCAACTTTGAAGGTCTAACCATGGCATATTCTACGGACTTAAGAAACAAAGCTTTAAACTATTACGAACAATGCAAAAACATCAGCCAAACCGCAGCAACGTTTAACTTGTCAAGAAACACGCTTTACCTGTGGATTCGCCTTAAAAAACAAACAGGCAGCCTAAAACATCAAGTTACCGGTCTAAATGCCGTCAAATTGGATAGGCAAAAACTGGCTCAATATGTTGAGCAACACCAGGATGCCTATCTGCATGAAATCGCTAAATATTTTGATTGTACGCCAGCCGCCGTTTGCTATGCACTCAAACAGATGGGGATGACGCGAAAAAAAAGACCACCACTTACAAAGAACAAGACCCGGCCAAAGTAACGCATTATTTGACACAGCTGGCCGAATTTTCCGACTACCAACGTGTTTATTTGGATGAAACAGGATTTGACCGCTACCTGTTCCGTCCCTATGCCCGCAGCCTAAAAGGGCAAATAGTGAAAGCGCAGATAAGTGGAAAAAGATACCGACGCTTATCTCTGGTGTCCGCACAAGTCGGCAACCGGCTGATTGCTCCGATGGTTTATCAAAATACGATGACCGGAGTCTTTTTTGAAGCGTGGTTTCAGCAATGCCTACAGCCCACATTGACTCAAAAA
This sequence comes from Neisseria subflava, assembly GCF_024205705.1. NCBI lineage: Bacteria > Pseudomonadati > Pseudomonadota > Betaproteobacteria > Neisseriales > Neisseriaceae > Neisseria > Neisseria subflava. The sequence continues at coordinate 2,392,299 of NZ_CP073115.1, read as the reverse complement.
TCGGTGATTATTTTAGATAATGCACGATTTCACCGTATGGGTGTCTTACGGGAAATGGCGGAAAAATTGGGACATAAGGTATTGCCTCTTGCACCTTATTCACCTGAGCTCAACCCGATTGAGAAGGTGTGGGCGAATATTAAGCGGTATCTGAGAACCGTTTTGTCTGATTACGCTCGATTTGACGATGCACTATTATCCTATTTTGATTTTAATTAACTATAATAGATAACTTTATGAAATAAATAAAGATTAATAAAGGTCTCTAATCAGGTATTCAAGGGGATTAAGGGGGATTTGGGTAGAATCAGTGGATATTTGAAACAAAAACAGCCGAAAATCTTTGTTTGGATCTCGGCTGTCGGGGGAAAAGGAATTTTGCAAAGGTCTCAGACTATAAGACCTCTAAATGGCGTACCACCTTTCAAGCTTTACCATATTATAAAATTTTACAAAGTGGTACTGTTCTTTTTGTCAGTGTTCCGAATCCCTAAACGAAAAATTATCATGACACATTATCATTAGGGTACGGGTCTTATCATTAGTCTGTGGTCGGGCGAAGAGGGTAAATTTCTAGCCGATGTTGTTCTACACACAGGCAACTGCTGCAGCGCATTGCTGTGATATTCCATGTCGTTATCCGAGTAGGTACACTTAGTATACGGACAGCAGTCCAATAATATCGCAGCCTGTCTTGGCTGAAGTACGGTTAGTTAAATAGCCACATACAGTTTTCGAGAATTATCATCAATAACGATAAATAGATAATCCTTTGGATCGGTTATTTTTGATTTTGCAATAAAGGCAGCCATTTGGTGTTTCACCATTTCTTTAGGATAGTATTTGTTATGGAGTTTGGCCTGTTTTTTAAGTTTTTCCTCGATAGTTTTCTCAACTTTAGCTAACCGCTTTATATCGTATTTTTCTTGTTTGAATTGATTGTTGGTGCTGTTTTGTGGTGTAAATAGTAAGGGTACGGTAGATGGTTACGCTGCTTTGGTATTATCGGGACAGATAAGTAACAGTGATTTTATTCTGTATATAGGCTCGTCAAACGGCTTGACGTTGGTGAGGTGAGGTGAGGTGTGGGTATTTTTGTGGATGTTCATGGTATTATTGTTTTTCGAATACTGAAAAAAAAATGCTAGAATTTCTTACATCTTAAGCCTCTCTGAAACATAAGCAGGTTAAACTTTCACCTAAATCTCACCCTTTTACATAAGGAGCCGCCATGTCCCATCTGCAAACCATCGCCGAACACCTGACCAGCCGCCGTCAAACCGTTACCTGCGCCGAGTCCTGCACCGGCGGCCTGCTTGCAGGTGCGCTGACCTCACTCTCCGGCAGCTCGCAATGGTTTCATCAAAGCTTCGTCACATACAGCAACCAAGCCAAACAAGACCGCCTCGGCGTCATGCCTGACACCTTGCTGAAACACGGTGCGGTCAGCCGCGAGACCGTCTATGAAATGGCACGCGGCGCAAAAGCCGTGGCACAAGCGGATTACGCCTTGAGTATTTCCGGCATCGCCGGCCCTAGCGGCGGCAGCGCGGCCAAACCGGTCGGCACAGTCTGGTTCGGCCTGGCCACGCCCGAAGGTTCGTTTGAGCAAACCGCGCTTTTCACAGGCGACCGTGAAGCAGTAAGGGCGCAAGCCGTCGAATATGCATTGGCTTTCTTGGCGGAACATTTGGTTTGATAGAAAAAACTCAGGCCGTCTGAAATCTGGAAATCAGGTTTCAGACGGCCTTTTTATCTATTCAAACCATCAGCGGATTTATATGCCTAAAAGCTCTTTGCCGAGGAAGCTGCCTTTTTCGACACCCGGCAGAACGAAGAAATAGCCACCGCCAAACGGGCTGATGTATTCCTCCAGCGGCTCGCCGTTGAGCAGGTTTTGCACGAAGATGAAGCCGTCGGCAAGGTTGGCCTGATAGCAGATGAACACCAAGCCGACATCGAGTTGGCCGTTGGCGGCTAGGCCGCGCGAGTAGTTGAAGGCGCGGCGGTAGAGCAGGTGTTTTTTCATGAACTCAGGATCGCGCGGATTGGCAATGCGCATATGGCTGTCTTTGGGCGTGATTTTGCCGTCTGGGTCTTTGGCAAAATCGGCGGTGTCGCCCTCTTTTTTACCGTCCATGGGCGCGCCGCTGTATTTGCGCCGACCGAAAATATCGGTTTGTTCCTGCATTGGGGTGCGGTCCCAAAACTCGACAAAGTGGCGGATGAGGCGGACGGCCTGATAGCTGCCGTTTTTCGTCCATGCCGGTTCGTCCAAGCTGTTGGCGGCAACGCCCGTCCACAGGACTTGATCGGCGACTTTGGGATCTTCGACTTTTGGATTGCCGGAGCCGTCGCGGAAACCTAAAAGGTTGCGCGCGGCAATGGCGCCGGGTTCGGCTTTAGGGAGCCAACCGTCTATGCTCCAACGGATCACGGCGAACTGGGCGGTATTTTTGATGATGTCGCGCAGGGCGGCTTGGCAGGTTTCGGGGGAAAACGCGCAAATTTGCAGGCTGAGGTCGCCGTCGCACCAAGATTTTTGGAGTTTGTCGTTGGGGAAGTCGCGCATTTCCTGCAGGTGTTTCGGCTTTTTGTCTTTGAGGCCGAAGCGGTCGTCAAAAAGGCTGCTGCCGACGCCGACGGTAACTGTCAGCCCGTCGGGACGGAATTGTTTGCCGAGAATGCCGCTGCCTGCAGGCGGGAGTTTGTCGTCGCCGTCTTGGTATTCGCCGCCTTGGGTGAGGAATTCGATGCGGGCGGTCAGGGCGCGGAACAGGTTTTCAAGTTGTTTGGCGTCTTTGGCGGTAACATCAAAGGCACACATGATGCCGAAGAGCTGGTGTGGCGTAACGATGCCTGCCTGATGCTCGCCGTAACACGGATAGGCCAGCTCGGAATGTTGGTTGTTTTGGGTCTCGGCGGCGGATTCGCCTTGTTTTTTACCGGCAAAATAACCGGCAACGCCGATGGCGCCGGCGGCAAGGGCAGTTTTGAAAAGGGTTCGTTTTTCGGGTTGTGCCGGTTGTTTGTTTTGGCTCATGGTCTGCTCCTTGGCAGGGAACGGAAAGATTGCAATCGTGTGAAGTAAGGTCGGTTTTCAAGCATATTTGTGTGAGCGACAATAAGATTTAGACGGCCTTTCAATATCCAAAGGCCGTCTGAAAACGCGTTATCTTATTTCAAACCCAAAATGCCGCGCAGTTTGGCCAAATCTTCTGCCAAGGCATTAATCGGCGCCTGCAGGGCTTTACGGTCTTCTTCGCTCAGTTTGTCGTACAGCTCGAAGCCGTCTTGTTTTTTGTATTTCGCCAAAATGTCTTCAACCTGTTTGAAGTTGGCATCGGTTTTTTCCAACAACGCTTTGTCTTTGGCTTCAATCAGCGGACGGAACAAATCAACGATTTTTTTGGAGCCTTCCACATTGGCTTGGAAGTCGCTCAGGTCGGTATGACTGTAACGGTCTTCTTCGCCGCTGATTTTACTGCCCGCTACTTCTTCAATCAGTTCGGACGCGCCGCCGACCACCTTACCCGGAGGGAACGCTAATGCGTCGATTTCTTTTTGCAGGGCTTCGACATCGGTCATCAGTTTCGCTGCAATTTCCTTCACGCCGGAAACGTCTTTTTCTACCCAAAGGGCGTGTTCGATACGGTGGAAGCCGGTAAACCCGGCATCTTTCGCACCGTCTTTGAAGTCGTCTTCACGCGCATCGATGACGGGGTCGAGTTCGCTGAAAAGCTCGGCAATCGGTTCGATACGTTCGTAATGGACGCGGGTGGCGGCAAACAGGGATTTGGCCTTTTCAATGTCTCCGGCTTTGACGGCTTCGGTAAAGGTTTTGGTTTTCGCCACCAGCTCTTTAACCTCGCCTTGAACGTAAGCTTTATAGTCGGCGAGCGGTTGGGACAGTTTTTCCAAATCCGCTTCGTTGGCAGTGTCTTTGAAGCCGCTGTCGGTAACAATCAGCTTACCGCGCGGATTGGTCAACAGGCCGCAAGTCATTTCATATTCGCCCGGCAGCAGGGTAACGGTCATTTTGTCGGATAAACCCGGGGCAATGTTTTCACGTTCGTCCACCACCATCACGCCTTTCAGGATTTCCCATTCCAGCTTGCGGCCGCTGTCGTTTTTAATGTTGAACACGACTTGGCCGCTGGGGACGGTCAATTCCATCGGTTCGCAGGCAGTATCGTTCACACCGATATTGACCGAACCATCGGCATTGGCGGCAGCGGATGCGCCTGAAGCGGCAGGCGCGGCTTTTTCGGCTTCAGGCGGCTGACACGCGGTCAAACCCAGAGCCAGCATTACAGACAAAGCAGTCAGATTAAATTTTTTCATTTTACTTCCTTCTTATTTAGTTAACGTTTTTGCCGGCGCGCTGCCGCGCAAAAACCAAATCATGACGGGAACCAGATACAGCAGCCAAATCAGGACTTCGCCTTCGGTCGGATGGTCGGTATAGCCGAAGAAACCGCCGAGCAGCACGCCTAAAGGGCTGTCTTCATGCAAATATTTCGAGGTGTCGAAAGCGATGTCCTGCATCGCATTCCATACGCCTGCCTCATGCAGCGCGCGAAACGAACCGGCCAGCAGACCGGCCGCCACCACAATCAAAAACGCGCCCGTCCAACGGAAAAACTTCGCCAAGTTCAGGCGCATACCGCCCTGATAAATCAGCGTACCGATGACAACCGCCGCCAACAGCCCCAACACCGCGCCTATCGGCATAGACCATGTCGGGCTTTGCTGGAACACGGCAAGCAGGAAAAACACGCTTTCCAAACCTTCGCGCGCCACGGCCAAAAACGCCATGCCGACCAAGGCCCAGCCCTGGCCGCTGCCGTGGTTCAAGGCCGACTGAACAGAATCCTGAAGATGCTGTTTCATCGAACGTGCGGCCTTTTTCATCCACAAAATCATGTACGTCAACATCGCCACAGCCACCAGGCCGATAACGCCGACCACCAATTCCTGTTCTTTTTGCGGAATCTCGCCCGTAACGGAATGAATGCCGTAACCGATACCCAAACACATGGCCGCAGCCAAAAACACGCCCAGCCAAACCTTCGGCATCAGCTCGCTGTGTCCCGACTGTTTCAAAAAACTGGCAACAATGCCGACGATCAGGGCAGCTTCGATGCCCTCGCGTAGCATAATCAATAAAGCAATCAGCATAAAAAACTCTAAAGTGAAACGTTTATCTGTTAACGCATTTATAACGCTTTACGCTTAATAACGCAAATTATTTTCATTTTTAATAACCCTATATTTATTAAGATTTTTTAAAAGAAAATAACGAACGTAATCAATAAAAACTAAAAGGCCGTCTGAATTTTATTTTTTCAGACGGCCTTAAAAACAGTAACTAATTGTAAATAAATAATAAAAAAGTTCCATAGTATAAAATTCTCTATCAGTTATATTTTCAAAATTTATCAAATTTAAAAGGTTGATTTACAACAAAAATTAAAACCGCCTTATCTTTTATAGTTGGCATATTGCTGGTGCAATCAGCAATCCATGACATAACAAACGCATAACAAAGGAACCCTCCTATGCCACGTTTAAAACTCCACCAAATCGCTTTGGCTTTGGCCGTTTCTGCCGCGCTGACCGCCTGCGGCGAGAAAACGGCTCAAACAACCGAAACCCCTCAAGCGGCTTCTGCCGCGAGCGCTGCCGATGCTGCCGCAAGCACCGCCGCCGTTTCTGCACCTCAAAATTCCGCCGATATTTCTGCCGAAGACAAAGCCCTGTTGGAACGCGCGCAAGCTACGTTCAAACCTTTGCCTGACTTAGCCTAAATGCAAAAAGTCCGTCCGTTTACCGAAGAACAGGTCAAACTCGGCCAACAACTTTGGTACGAAAACCGCCTGTCCAAAGGCAACACCGTCAGCTGTAACTCTTGCCACAACTTGGCAACTGCCGGCGTAGACAACATGCCGACCAGCGCGGGCCACAAAAGCCAATTCGGCGGCCGTAATTCCCCGACTGCTCTGAATGCCGCCTTGTTGGGCAGCCAATTCTGGGATGGCCGTGCAGCCGATGTGGAAGAACAAGCCGGCGGCCCATTGCTCAACCCTGTTGAAATGGCCAACGCGACCGAGGCCGATGCTGTTGCCAAAATCGCCGGTATTCCTGAATACCAAGAGAAATTCAAAGCCGCATTCCCTGAAGACGGCGCGGTTTCCTTCAAAAACATCACCACCGCATTGGGCGCGTTTGAACGTACCCTGCTGACCCCGACCCGTTGGGACGACTACCTGAAAGGCAACGTATCTGCCCTGAGCGAACAAGAACGCAAAGGCGTACGCGCATTTATGGACAACGGCTGTATCGCTTGTCACAGTGGCGTCAACTTGGGCGGTGCCATGTTCCAAAAATTCGGTTTGGTGGATGGTCCTTACTGGAAACACATCGACGATCCTAAACACGACAAAGGCCGTGCGGACGTAACCAAAAAAGCCGAAGACGAATTCTTCTTCCGTGTTCCAGGCTTGAGAAACGTTGAGCGCACCTACCCATACTTCCACAACGGCAGCGTTTGGGAATTGGATAAAGCCGTCAACATCATGGCGAAAGCTCAATTGGGTAAAACTCTGGCTCCGGAAGAAACTGAAAACATCGTTGCCTTCTTGAAAGCCCTCTCCGGCAATGTTCCAGAGTCTGCCCGAACCATGCCTGAGCTGCCCGTCTCCCACGATGTCAAATCCCAACCTGACAACAAATAAGGGTTAGCATAAAACAAGGCCGTCTGAAAATCCGTTTCAGACGGCCTTTTTGTTGCCGGCCATATGGGCGCATTTGTTTCACGATTCCACACAATATGGTAATCTTGAGCCGATTTTCACCATACATCCGAAAGGAACATCATGAGCCTGATTATTGAAGACTTGCAAGAAGGCCACGGCAAAGAAGCCGTCAAAGGCAAAGAAATCACCGTACATTACACCGGTTGGTTGGAAGACGGTACCAAATTCGACTCCAGCCTCGACCGCCGTCAACCGCTGACCATCACTCTGGGCGTCGGCCAAGTGATTAAAGGTTGGGACGAAGGCTTCGGCGGCATGAAAGAAGGCGGCAAACGCAAGCTGACCATTCCTTCCGAAATGGGCTACGGCGCACACGGTGCCGGCGGCGTGATTCCTCCGCACGCAACCTTGATTTTTGAAGTCGAGTTGCTGAAAGTGTACGAATAAGCATTTGACGCTTCAAAAGACCGAGGCCGTCTGAAACCCGAAGTTTGGTTTTTCAGACGGCCTGTTTTTATCAAGATTCGGTATAATGCCCTCTTTTACAAGCAAACCATTTCCCAAGGAACCCCCATGCTTTTACCCGAACAAGTCAAAACCCTGATTGAAGGTGTTACCCCTTGCGAACACGTCGAAGTTGAAGGCGACGGCCATCACTTCTTCGCCGTAATCGTTTCCTCCTCATTTGAAGGCAAAGCCCGCCTCGCCCGCCACCGCCTGATTAAAGACGGCCTCAAGCCGCAACTCGAAAGCAACGAATTGCACGCGCTGTCGATTTCCGTTGCCGCCACTCCGGCCGAATGGGCGGCCAAACAGGCTTAATTTGGAATCAAACAAAAGGCCGTCTGAAAACTTTTCAGACGGCCTTTTTCATACATATTAATCAGCGCAGGCAATCGATACAAACGCCAAACCGCATTCCACAATACGCAATCGCGGTGTAAATCCTACCGGCACGACCCCCAAACTAGCCCTGCCGTTTCGGGAAAAACTGCACCACGTTCTCTCCTTGCGGCAACACCAATTTCTTCACGGCATGACCGTACACGGTTTCAAGCGTGATGTTCAGACGGCCTTCGTTGGCAAAAATCTTATCCACACATTCCTTGGCCGCTTGCGGATTGCTGAACTTCAACGCATTCCACAATCCCAAGGTTTCCATGTCCTGCCAAAACGTCCCGGCTTTTTTATAGCTCAACTCAAGCTTGGCCGTGTCGGTTACCGGATCGTAAAAGCCGTTGTCGGCGAGCATATCGCCCAAGTCGTGCATATCAATCAGCGTGGGCGCTTCGCATTCGATGCCTTCATGGTTCAGACGGCTTGTCAGCCCGGTCAGGCTGTCGCGGCCAAAGTGCGTGAAAAACAATAATCCGTCGGTTTTCAAAGCAGCGGCCCAGTTTTTCAATACCGGCAAAATATCGTCGGCGCGGCTGAGGCTGAGGTTGGCCCACAACATATCGGCGGATGCTTCGGGCAACGGCGCGGTCAGGGCTTGGCAATGCTGCGGAATGGTTTTGCCGGTCAGTTTCTGCCAAAAACCGCCTTTGCGCGCGACTGCGGCGGTTTTCAAAAAATCGGCATTCGGATCGTATTCTTCAAACACGGCGTGGGGATAACGCGCGGCCAGCAGGCTGCGGCTGATGTCGGCATCGGCACCAATCAGCATGATGCGTTTAGGTACATTGCGGACCAGCTGCAGGCGCTCGTCGGTGTCCTGGGCGAGATGGCGGTGAATCTGCCAGCGTTTGTCTTGTTCGGTCATAGTGGGTCGTGTCAGCGGGCTTTGCCCGACAATGTTTTTATGGTTGAAGGCTGTTTCAGACGGCCTTTTCGACAAAATTGCGGTAGATTTCGGCAAATTCGTCGGCATGGCTTAAAAAGGGCGCGTGTGCGGCTTTGTCGATAAGAACCAGCTCGCTATTGCTCAAATGGCGGTGTAAATATTCGCCCATGCACGGCGGCGTGATAGCGTCTTTCTGTCCAAACACCAGCAGTGACGGCGTTTGAATCAGCGGCAACAGCGGACGCGCGTCGGCATGGTTGACCGCTTCAAGCGCGGCCTGTAAGGCGGAAGGCGTGCCGCAGCGCGCCAAATCGGGCAACACCCGGTTTAAGATTTCGCCGGAATGCGGCGTGTGCAGCAGTTGCAGTTGTAGAAACTGTTTAATATGTTTGGCATAATCCTGCTGGAATGCGCCGACCATCTTGCCCAAGGCAGGTTGCGCCAAGCCTTCGGGATAATCCGTGTCGGCAGTCAATCGGGCAAAACTTGCCGTCAGGCAGAGCGATTGGATTTTGTCGGGATAAAGCGCGGTCAGATACAGGGCAACCAGTCCGCCCAGCGACCAGCCGAGAATGTGTGCCGGCGTGTCGATTTGTCCGGCGAAGGCTTCGGCAACGGTGGCAATATCAAACGGTTCGGCAAAAGGCGCATCGCCGTGTCCGGGCAAATCAAGCGCGCGGACGTCCCAATCGGCAGGCAGGCGCGGTATCAAATCGTCGAATACATGGCGGTTCGCCGCCCAACCGTGTATCAGATAAACTTTTTTGGCGGAGTGTGGCATGAATGTTCTTTCTTGGTGGCGCAGTTTGAAACAGCTCAATGCGCGACGTTGCGTATTATGCCACGATTCCGTTTCAGACGGCCTTTGCCGAGGCTGCGCAAATGATTTGACGGAATATTTTATCGACGCGGCACAAAGCTGCCCTTTGTGTTTCCGCCATGTCGCGGGCGGGGCAGTGTGCGGCAGTTGTCAGAAAAAGCCGCCCGCATTTGATAGAATGTGGGCCTCACTGTATTACGAACCGCCCGTCAGCAGCATGATACGCGAGCTGAAACACTTGGCCGATTTGGGCATGAGCCAGCCGTTGGCGGATTTAATGTGCCAAAACGCACCGGACTGGCTGGCGACGGAACACTTCGATTTTGTCCTGCCCATGCCTTTGAGCAAAGAGCGGCGGCTCAAGCGCGGATTCAACCAAAGCGAGGCGTTGACGGATATTTTGGCAAAACGCTACGGCTGGACGCTGCTGCCGCGCCACGCGGTTTTCAGACGGCATGGCGAGCCGCAAAGTACGCTGAAAAGCGACGAACGTCGGCGAAATATCAAGAATGCATTTAAAATCAAAGCCGAATTGCCGAAGGCGTGTAATATTCTGTTAATTGATGATGTCTTCACCACCGGCTCGACTTTAAACGAATTGGCGAAAACGCTGAAAAAATCAGGCGCAGGTAAGATTTTTTGCTGGAGCTTGGCGCGGCCGCCAATGAAAAAATAGCTTAAAGTTTTTGACACCCATGGAACATTTCGGCATTATGCCATTCTATAAGTGATTGATTTATATGTTTACCATAGTTTTGTACCAACCTGAAATCCCGCCCAATACGGGCAATATCATCCGCCTGTGCGCCAATACCGGTGCCGATTTGCACTTGGTCAAGCCGCTTGGGTTTCCACTGGATTCGTCCAAAATGAAACGCGCGGGTTTGGATTATCACGAGTTTGCCAAACTGACGGTACATGAGAATTTCGATGATTGCCTCAAGGCCCTTGAAGGCCGCCGCATTTTCGCGCTGACCACCAAAGGCTCTACCCGCCCCGACGAAGTTTCCTTCCGCGAAGGCGACGTGTTGCTGTTTGGTCCCGAAACACGCGGCCTGCCTGCCGAAGTTCTCGACAGCCTGCCTGCCGGACAAAAAATCCGCCTGCCGATGATGCCCGACAGCAGGAGCATGAATCTTTCCAATACCGTCGCCGTGATTTTATTTGAAGCATGGCGACAAAACGGTTTTGCCGGCGGCGTATAACAGGCTGTCTGAAAACCGCTGCGTTATCAACTCAAGAACGGAACCCGTTTTGACTTTTACTAAAAAAACCCTCCTTTCCTTAGCCGCCGCCACCATCGGCGTCCTCTCCATCAATGCCGCCGTCGCCGACAGCGTGGTCCGAGTCGAAAAACTGCATCCTTCTGCCAACCGCAGTTACAAAGTTGCCGGCAAACGCTACACGCCGCTGACCAAAGTTTCCTCTTTCAGCCAAACCGGCAAAGCCTCATGGTACGGCAACCAGTTCCACGGCCGTAAAACTTCCAGCGGCGAACGTTACAATATGAACGCCCTCTCCGCCGCCCACAAAACCCTCCCTATTCCCAGCTACGCACGCGTGACCAATATGCAAAACGGCAAAAGCGTCATCGTCCGTGTCAACGACCGCGGCCCTTTCCACGGCAACCGCGTTATCGATGTTTCCAAAGCCGCCGCCCAACAATTGGGTTTCATCAACCAAGGCACGGCCAACGTCAAAGTTGAGCAGATCATCCCCGGCCAAACCGCCGCTCAAACCATTGTTTCCCCAAACAACAAAGAATTTTTTGTTGATTTGAAATCCTTCGGTACCCAACGCGAAGCACAGGCTTATCTGAACCAAGCCGCACAAAGCCTGCCGTCAGACAGCAAAGTCATGCTGGAAAAACGCAACTACGAATACGTTGTCAAAATGGGTCCGTTCAGCAGCCAAGAACGTGCCGCCGAAGCAGGCGAACGCGCCCGTCATCTGAACCTAGCATCCGCCATCTGATTTCGTCCGCGTTACCGCTGAAGTTTGATACAATACAAGGCCGTCTGAAACCCGATTGCAAGGTTTCAGACGGCCTTTTTTAATCACAGGGGAACACCATGATCAGCAGGCTCACAGGCAAATTGATTGAGAAAAATCCGCCGCAGGTCGTTATCGACGTCAACGGCGTCGGTTATGAAGCCGACGTTTCCATGCAGACTTTCTACAACCTACCCTCCGTTGGCGAAACCGTCCATCTCTACACCCAGCTTGTCGTCCGCGAAGACGCGCATTTGCTGTTTGGTTTCGCCTCAGCCGAGGAACGCGCCACCTTCCGCCAACTGGTCAAAGTCAGCGGCATCGGTGCTAAAACCGCATTGGGCATTTTGTCGGCCATGAATGCCGACGAGCTGGCGCAAGCCGTCGCCGAAGAAGACGTCAAACGCCTCTCCTCCGCCCCCGGTATCGGCAAGAAAACCGCCGAGCGCATGGTATTGGAACTGCGCGGCAAACTCGTGTCCCATACCGTTTCAGACGGCCTGTTTGCCCCTGATGCCGTTACCGATGAAAGCCAAGACATCATCAACACCCTGCTTGCCCTCGGTTATAACGAACGCGAAGCCAAAGCCGCCACCAAAAGCATTCCCAAAGGCACGGAAGTCGGCGAAGGCGTGCGCCTGGCCTTGAAAAACCTGCTCAAATAAGAGGCCGTCTGAAACATGAAGGCATTGGCACTGAGCATCACCCTCTTTCTCAGCGCGTGTGTCTATACCGAGACTCCGTATGGGCGCACCGCTGTCTTGGACCTGCCCGTCCACTAGCAAACCACCGTCAACAAAACCGTGACCATCAACGCCCCGCCCGGGACGACCGTCATTTACCAAGACAACCAACCCGTTCACAACCATCCGGCTTATCCCGTCTATCCGCGCCGGGTTTATCATTATCGATAAACAACGCTGACCGTTTGAAACCATATATTCAGACGGCCTGTTGAGAGACCAACCATGAAATACATCCTTCCCCTGCTTTTACTCCTGAGCGCCTGCACACGGGACACCAAGACCACGGATGCCGCATCCGCCCCCAAAACACACGGCTTTGCACACCGCCTGACCGAAGGCGAAAAACTACTGACCCAAGCCCTCATCAAACAAGACCTCGCCGCCTACTTCAAACACGAAACCGGCGGCGCATTTGCCGAACAAGCCCCCTTATTCTCGGCCCAACAACTTGCCGAACAGAAAAACATCCCCAAAAACGATGCCATCGGCGTTTACGGCAAAATCATCAAAGCCCAAGGCCGCACCGCCTGGCTGCAAACCGACAAGCAAACCCTCAAACTCGATTTGGCCGAACCGCTGCAAGAAGCTCAAGGCGAAGTTACCCTTGTCTGCCAACACGAAAACACCGCATTCCAAGACTGCCAAACAGAAGAAAACTTCGCCCGACGCTTTACCGAACAAATTTTCTCGGCGGTCGAGTCCGGACGCGTATCCGCCCAAACAGACGCACCGGCCGAAGAAATCATGGCCGGCCGCCTCATCCCGTTTTTAAGTGCCGCCAGCGACTTTACCGGCAACTTCAAAGCCTGCGCCACCACCATGACCGAATACTGCACCAGCCGCCTGGCACGCGAAATGCCCGAATCCGCAGTCCGCAAAAAAGCACAGGAATTGGGTTTGACCGAAATAGCATTTAAAAAGAAAAAATAAATATTTAGGCCGTCTGAACCCTATGGCGGCTGTGTTATAATCCGCACCTCATACAGGTCGGACAGACAGTCGCCGCGTATCGTGTAAGGCATACGGGGAGGAAAGTCCGGGCTCCATAGAGCAGAATGCCGGCTAACGGCCGGGCGCGGTAACGCGACGGAAAGTGGAACAGAAAGCAATACCGCCGATGATTGCCTTCGGGCAAAACAGGTAAGGGTGAAAAGGTGCGGTAAGAGCGCACCGTGCATTTGGTAACAAAGCGCAGCAGGCTAAACCCCATTCGGAGCAAGACCAAACAGAACGCGATGACGCTGCTCGCCGAGCGTTCGGGTAGGTTGCTTGAGCACACCAGCAATGATGTGCCTAGAGGAATGACTGTCCGCGACAGAACCCGGCTTACCGTCCGAGCTGTATGTCCCCATACCGCGGCAGGTTTTAAAAACCTGCCGCATTTTTATAGAAATAAAAAGGCTGAGACCTTTGTAAAATCCTCTAAATTACTATCAAGCACACTTAGGGGCATTAGCACCCTTTTTTCAGTAAATTTACATAAGCCGAGACCTTTGCAAAATTCCCCAAAATCCCCTAAATTCCCACTAAGACATTTAGGGGATTTTCCATGAGCACCTTCTTCCAGCAAACCGCCCAAGCCATGATTGCCAAACACATCGACCGTTTCCCACTATTGAAGTTGGATCAGGTGATTGATTGGCAACCGATCGAACAATACCTGAATCGTCAAAAAACCCGTTACCTTCGAGACCACCGCGGCCGTCCCGCCTATCCCCTGTTGTCCATGTTCAAAGCCGTCCTGCTCGGCCAATGGCACAGCCTCTCCGATCCCGAACTCGAACACAGCCTCATCACCCGCATCGATTTCAACCTGTTTTGCCGTTTTGACGAACTGAGCATCCCCGATTACAGCACCTTATGCCGCTACCGCAACTGGCTGGCGCAAGACGACACCCTGTCCGAATTGCTGGAACTGATTAACCGCCAACTGACCGAAAAAAACCTAAAAATAGAGAAAGCATCCGCCGCCGTCATTGACGCCACCATTATTCAGACCGCCGGCAGCAAACAGCGTCAGGCCATAGAAGTCGATGAAGAAGGACAAGTCAGCGGACAAACCACACCGAGTAAAGACAGCGATGCCCGCTGGACAAAGAAAAACGGTTTATACAGACTCGGTTACAAACAACATACCCGCACCGATGAGGAAGGCTATATCGAGAAACTGCATATTACCCCCGCCAACGCCCATGAGTGCAAACAGTTGTCGCCTTTATTGGAAGGTCTGCCCGAAGGTACGACCGTCTATGCCGACAAAGGCTATGACAGTGAAGAAAACCGGCAACATCTGGAAGAGCATCGGCTGCTGGACGGCATTATGCGCAAAGCACACCGTAACCATCCGCTGACGGAAGCGCAAACCAAACGCAACCGGTATTTGTCGAAGACCCGTTATGTGGTCGAACAAAGCTTTGGTACGCTGCACCGTAAATTCCGCTATGCCCGGGCAGCCTATTTCGGGCTGGTTAAAGTAAGTGCACAAAGCCATCTGAAGGCGATGTGTTTGAACCTTTTGAAAGCCGCCAACAGGCTAAGTGCGCCTGTTGCCGCCTAAAAGGCGGCCGGATGCCTGATTAATCAGGTATCCAAGGAGGATTAAGAGGGTATTTGAGTAGAATCAGTGGATATTTGAAACAAAAACAGCCGAAAACCTGTGTTTGGATTTCGGCTGTCGGAAAGAAAGGAATTTTGCAAAGGTCTCAAGCCATACTTGTCAAGCACATCGACCATTTACCCTTATTGAAGTTGGAGTAGATATTTGGTTAGCAGTTGATCGAGCACTCCCTGAATCATCAAAGAACTCGTTACATTAGAGACCTCTACAGCCGTCCTACCTATCTCTTCTTATCCTTTTCAAAGCCACCCTGCTAATAGCACAGCTTGAGACCTGTACCTTTATAGGCAATCGTTGTATTTTTGGAATTCACGCCACGAAATCCAAACCTATGTCCAACGAGCGGCTGCTGTGGGTCAGATAGCCGAGGGCGATGCCGTCCACGCCGGTTTGTGCCACGCGCTTCAGGCGGTCGAAGCCGATGCCGCCCGATGCTTCGCAATAGACGGTGTGGGGATGGGCGGTTTGCGTGTGGCAGCGGTTTGTCGCTTCTTTCAAGGTTTCGTCATTCATGTTGTCCAGCAAAATCCGTTCCGCGCCCGCCGCGATGGCTTCGTCCAGTTGTGCCAGCGTGTCCACTTCGATTTCCACGCAGGTCAACGGTCCGACCGCCTGCTTTGCCTGCCGTACGGCTTGGGCGATGCTGTCACAATAGGCAAGATGGTTGTCTTTGATGAGGATGGCGTCGTCCAAGCCCATGCGGTGGTTCACGCCGCCACCTGCTCTAACGGCGTATTTTTGCAGGACGCGAAGCAGTGGGATGGTTTTGCGGCTGCACACGATGTCTGTACCGTATTCGGCGACTTCGGCAACGGCACGCGCGGTGGCGGTGGCGATGCCGCTTAAGTGCGTGAGGTAGTTGAGCGCGGTGCGTTCGGCGGCGAGCAGCGCACGGGCGTTGCCTTCGACGGCGGCAAGCGTCTGACCTGCGCGGACGGCTTGTCCGTCTTGGATTTTGATTTGGAAACGGACGGACTGATTCATCGTCTGAAAGGCAAGACGCGCCAAATCCATGCCTGCTATTACGCCGTCTTCACGACTGATCAGGAAAAGTTTGGCAGTTTTATCGGGCGCTATAACGGCTGCGGACGTAATATCACCTCGCCTGCCCAGATCTTCGCTCAAGGCTTGTTCTACCATGGGGCGCAACAGGGTATCGGGGAGAGGAAGAAGATTGTTTTCAGACGACATGAAGGTTCCTTTGTTGAAAAATATTGATATTGCCCGATGGGGCAAAATTTAATTTGAAGCCGTCTGAAAATCAGTTAGCGGCTACCCAGCGGCAGTCCGATATCAGAAATCAGCTGATCGGGCAGAACGTCATCTCGGAAGCGGTAAAGCTGTGCAGGACGGCCTTTACTGCCTGATACGCCGGTATCCGACGGCTCGATGAGGTTTTGCTGCTGAATCTGGCGGCGGAAATTTTGCTTATGCAACAATCTGCCGCTGATGGCTTCGACGCTGTTTTGCAGTTGTAGCAGTGTGAATTCGGGCGGCATCAGTTCAAAAATCACGGGGCGGTATTTGATTTTGGCTCGTAGGCGTGATAAGGCTGTCGCCAGTACGCGGCGGTGGTCGTGGCGCATAGGCTGCCCCGTGAGTGCGAAGTTGAAGTTTTCCTGAGGCTCGGCTGCTTCCGCTATCAGGCCGCTTTCGTATAGCATTTCATAGCGTTGCAAAACGTATTCTTCCGACCAATTTTCAGGTTCTACCCCCCAGCACAAATGAATGCGCTTGAGCCACTTTTGGCGCACTTCCTCCGTATCCGCCGAGTTTGCCCAAATGCGCAGGCAGCTGACGATGGCGTCGCGCTGTCCGCCGTCGGTGCGCAAATCTTCCCACGGAAAATAGCCGTAGAAGTCCTGCCATTTTGCGTCGGGGTGCAGGATGCTGTCGGCTGCCTCGCGCACCAGCCCCAGATAACTGACGTACAAGACAGGCAGGCCTTGCTTGTTTTGACGGCGCGTATCGACAAAGGTGTAAAGCTGTTCCACATAGCCCATAGGCTGTGATGTCTGTTTGGCAACCCACATCCTGACTCCTGCTTGCAAGGAGTGGCGAAACGGTGCAAGCAGGCCATTGGGTAATAGCTCTCCTTTGGCAACTGTCAAAACCCTCAAGCTGCCGTTTGTAATGGCGATCAGTACAGGAACCAGCTCGACGATACTTTGCGTATTGGCTGCTGTTTCAGGATAGGCATCCATGCGTGGCTTTCATTCAAGAGAAAACCTTATTGTAAACCAAAGCGGTTTTCGGACGACCTTGCATATTATACTCAAGTTGAGCATAATATAAAAATATTTCAAAATATAAACGGCAAATCTTTATGCCGTCTGAAAAACCAGCCATAAGGAAGTCTCATGCAAACCGCCGCCCGCCGCTCGTTCGATTACGATATGCCCCTCATCCAAACGCCGACTTCTGCCTGCCAAATCCGTCAGGCGTGGGCGAAGGTTGCCGACACGCCCGACCGCGAGACGGCAGGTCGTCTGAAAGACGAAATCAAGGCTTTGCTGAAGGAGAAAAACGCGGTCTTGGTGGCGCATTATTATGTTGATCCGCTGATTCAGGATTTGGCTTTGGAAACAGGCGGATGCGTGGGAGATTCGCTGGAAATGGCACGTTTCGGCGCGGAACACGAAGCCGATACATTGGTGGTGGCGGGTGTGCGATTTATGGGCGAGAGCGCGAAAATCCTCTGCCCTGAAAAAACAGTGCTGATGCCTGATTTGGAAGCAGAATGTTCTTTGGATTTGGGTTGCCCGGAAGAGGCGTTTTCGGCGTTTTGCGACCAACATCCCGACCGCACAGTGGTGGTGTACGCCAACACTTCCGCCGCCGTGAAAGCGCGTGCTGACTGGGTGGTAACGTCTTCGGTGGCGTTGGAAATCGTGTCGTATTTGAAATCGCGCGGCGAGAAGCTGATTTGGGGGCCCGACCGCCACCTCGGCGACTACATCCGCCGCGAAACGGGCGCGGATATGCTGTTGTGGCAGGGTTCGTGCATCGTCCATAACGAATTCAAAGGGCAGGAACTGGCGGCGTTGAAGGTGGAGCATCCCGACGCGGTGGTGCTGGTTCATCCTGAATCGCCGCAAAGCGTCATCGAACTGGGCGACGTGGTCGGCTCGACCAGCAAACTGCTCAAGGCCGCCGTATCGCGTCCTGAAAAAAAATTCATCGTGGCGACCGATTTGGGCATCCTGCACGAAATGCAAAAGCAGGCACCCGACAAAGAATTTATCGCCGCACCGACTGCGGGCAACGGCGGAAGCTGCAAAAGCTGCGCGTTCTGCCCGTGGATGGCGATGAATTCGCTGGGCGGCATCAAATACGCCCTGACAAGCGGACACAACGAAATTCTGTTGGACAGAAAGCTGGGCGAAGCCGCCAAACTGCCTTTGCAGCGTATGCTCGACTTCGCGGCAGGACTGAAGAAAAAAGATGTGTTCAACGGCATGGGCCCCGCCTGATTTGCCGTCCGCATTTATAGTGGATTAACAAAAATCAGGACAAGGCGACGAAGTCGCAGACAGTACAAATAGTACGGAATCGATTCACTTGGTGCTTGAGCACCTTAGAGAATCGTTCTCTTTGAGCTAAGGCGAGGCAACGCCGTACTGGTTTAAATTTAATCCACTATACCGTTTCAGACGACCTTTCAAACAAGGACAACACCATGCAAACCGATTGCGACGTATTGATTGCCGGAAACGGGCTGGCGGCACTGACGCTCGCCCTGTCGCTGCCTGAATCGTTCCGCATCGTCATTTTGTGCAAAAACCGGCTGGACGACACCGCCAGCCGTCATGCGCAAGGCGGGATTGCGGCGGCGTGGTCGAGAGAGGACGACATCGAAAAACACGTTGCCGATACTTTGGAAGTGGGCGCGGGTTTGTGCGACGAAGTCGCCGTCCACGCCATCCTGTCGCAAGGCAAACCGGCAATCGAATGGCTGCTGGCACAAGGCGTGGCGTTCGACCGGAGTCATAACGACCTGCACCTGACGCGCGAAGGCGGGCATACCTGCCGCCGAATCGCCCACGTCGCCGACTACACGGGCGAAGCCGTCATGCAGAGCCTGATTGCCCAAATACGCCGCCGCCCGAACATCCGCGTTTGCGAACAGCAGATGGCATTGGACATCCAAACCGAATCAGGCGCAGCGTGCGGACTGACCGTCCTCGACCGCCGAACGCAAGCAACCTACAGCATCCGCGCCAGCCATACCATACTCGCAGGCGGCGGCTTGGGACAGATTTACGCCGCCACTACCACGCCGCCCGAATGCACGGGCGACGCCATCGCTATGGCGATACGCGCAGGCTGCGCAGTCGAAAACCTCGAATTTATCCAATTCCACCCCACAGGCTTGGCAAGGCCGTCTGAAAACGGCCGCACCTTCCTGATTTCCGAAGCCGTGCGCGGCGAAGGCGGCATCCTGACCAACCAATCGGGCGAACGGTTTATGCCGCATTACGACCGCCGCGCCGAACTCGCACCGCGCGACATCGTTGCCCGCTCCATCGCCGCCGAAATCGCCAAGCAAACGCAAGACTTCGTCTCACTCGATATCAGCCATCAACCCGCAACGTTCGTCCGCCGGCATTTCCCGTCTATCCATCGGCACTGCCTGTCCCAATGCGGTTTGGACATCACGCGCCAAGCCATCCCCGTCCGCCCCGTGCAACACTACACCTGCGGCGGCATCCAAACTGACCCCAGCGGCAGAACCTCCCTGCCGCAGCTCTACGCCTTGGGCGAGACCGCCTGCACAGGATTGCACGGAGCCAACCGCCTCGCCAGCAACTCCCTGCTCGAATGCGTCGTTACCGCCAGACTTGCCGCCCAAACCATCGCGGATGGTCAAGCGTTCCAAACCAAACCATTCCAAAGGCCGTCTGAAAGCCCCTCTGCCGAAACAGACATCTTTTCAGACGGCCTCCAAAACACATTCAGCCGCCCCGTCCTGCAAACGTTCAACCAACGTCATCTGGGTATCCTACGCAACGATACCGGCCTGCGCCGCGCCATCGCCCAACTGCAGCTTTGGAAGCAAAACCAAGCCGAGCCATACACCGCGTCTGAATACGAAAACCGCAACCTGCTCGAATGCAGCCTCGCCGTCGCCCAAGCCGCATACAGGCGGAGACAGAACATCGGAGCACATTTTAATAGTGAATTGTAAGGTTTGAGACCTTTGCAAAATCCCCTAAATTCCCACCAAGACATTTAGGGGATTTTTCATGAGTACCTTCTTTCAGCAAACTGCCCAAGCCATGATTGCCAAACACATCGACCGCTTCCCACTATTGAAGTTGGATCAAGTGATTGATTGGCAACCAATCGAACAATACCTGAATCGTCAAAAAACCCGTTACCTTCGAGACCACCGCGGCCGTCCCGCCTATCCCCTGTTGTCCATATTCAAAGCCGTCCTGCTCGGCCAATGGCACAGCCTCTCCGATCCCGAACTCGAACACAGCCTCATCACCCGCATCGATTTCAACCTGTTTTGCCGTTTTGACGAACTGAGCATCCCCGATTACAGCACCTTATGCCGCTACCGCAACTGGCTGGCGCAAGACGACACCCTGTCCGAATTGCTGGAACTGATTAACCGCCAACTGACCGAAAAAAACCTAAAAATAGAGAAAGCATCCGCCGCCGTCATTGACGCCACCATTATTCAGACCGCCGGCAGCAAACAGCGTCAGGCCATAGAAGTCGATGAAGAAGGACAAGTCAGCGGACAAACCACACCGAGTAAAGACAGCGATGCCCGCTGGACAAAGAAAAACGGTTTATACAGACTCGGTTACAAACAACATACCCGCACCGATGAGGAAGGCTATATCGGGAAACTGCACATTACCCCCGCCAATGCCCATGAATGCAAACACCTATTGCCTTTGTTGGAAGGGTTACCCAAAGGTACGACCGTCTATGCCGATAAAGGCTATGACAGTAAGGGAAACCGGCAACATCTGAAAGAGCATCGGCTGCTGGACGGTATTATGCGCAAAGCCCACCGCAAACATCCGTTGTCGGAAGCGCAAACCAAACGCCACCGATATTTATCGAAGACCCGTTATGTGGTCGAATAAAGTTTCGGTACGCTGCACCGTAAATTCCGCTATGCGCGGGCAGCCTATTTCGGGCTGATTAAAGTGAGTGCACAAAGCCACCTGAAGGCGATGTGTTTGAACCTTTTGAAAGCCGCCAACAGGCTAAGTGCGCCTGTTGGCGCCTAAAAGGCGGCCAGATGCCTGATTAATCAGGTATCCAAGGGAGATTAAGGGGATATTTGGGTAAAATCAGGAGGTATTGGGGGGGCGGAAACAGCCGAAAATCTGTGTTTGGGTTTCGGCTGTCTGGGGGAAAGGAATTTTGCAAAGGTCTAGGATTTGCAGATAGGGGAAGATTATTCAAATACATTTAAATAATATACTTGCATAAAGGTAGGGTCGTCTGTATAGTTTTGATGGTTATAGTAAAACACTTTTAATTCATATTGTAATATTGCGAGGAATGTAAATGATGCAACTTTTAAAACTGACGGTTGCAGCAGCCTTAGCTGTATCCGTGCTGTCTGCCTGTACATTAAGTAACAACAGATGGTCAAACTTTGACAACCACTCATCTCAAATTAAACCGCAAGTAAATCAAGCCGGTTTGGTCTTCTATCGTGCCGATGCGGGTGCAAACCCAATCGCAGTCAATATTAAAGTTAATGGCGAATACCTATCGTCTCTCCAAGTAGGCGGTTTTGCAAAAACAGAAATTTGCGCCAAACCTACAACTTTCGAAGCGCATTACGTAGCAGCCAAGCCTGCAACAAGACTCAACGGAAGCCTAACAGAACAATCAGTGCACTATTATCAAATTGATGCAACAAACGTTTCAGTGCCTCAAATCAAAGAGGTTGATGCAGCAACAGCACAAGAAGCATTAAAGAAACTTAAGCATCAAGCCCACACAATTTCACGCATTAACGAAACAGCCTGTGCGGCCAACTAAACAAATTTAAAAGGGAAAATCCATGTCAAAGAATATCAGCGTAAAAATCAATAGTGGCAACGAAACCGTTGAGACCGTCAAACTGAACACAACGAATAAAAAAGTCATTATCAAAGCGCAACCGAATGTGAACTACGAATTGGTTGACGACAATACCCAGTACGCTCCTGAAACTATCGATACCAAACGTATTGGTAACGACCTTCACATTGCGTTTGAAAGCACCGACATTAATCAAGAATCCGATTTGGTACTGGAAGGCTATTACGAAAACAACAATACCGAATTGCTTTTGGGTAAGGCAGAAAACGGACAATACTATGCCTATGTACCGCAAAGCGGCGTTGAAAGTGATGCGGTTACCTTGTTGGCAGAACAAGTATTTGCCCCTCAGGCATTGGGTGGTAACAGTGTAGCAACACCATTTTGGGCATTTAATCCTAATTGGCTGTGGGCTGCAGCCGGAGTGGCCGCAGTAGGTGGCATTATTGCTGCTGCAAGTGGTAGCAGTGGTAGCTCATCTGCACCAGTTGGTAACTCAGCATTGAATGATGCATTGGCTAAAGTGAAAGCAGCGGAAGCGGCAGAAACAGCCGCGGAAGACGCGTTGGCGAAAGCAAACAAAGATGGTGTTATCAGCCAACAAGAAGCGGATGAACTCAAAGCCTTAAATGCTAAAGCGGCAGAAACCAAAGCTGCGGCAGATGAAGCGGTGAAAGCTCTACCAGCAGATGCAAAAGATGCGGAAGGTAATACACCGGCTAAATTGCAAGCACGCGTTGATGTACTTGACGGTATCACCGTACCGGCAGTGACCGATGCGAACAACAACGGCATTAAAGACAGCGATGAAGCAGCGATTGCAGGCGCACTTGAAAAAGTGAAAGCAGCGGAAGCGGCAGAAACAGCCGCGGAAGACGCGTTGGCGAAAGCAAACAAAGATGGTGTTATCAGCCAACAAGAAGCGGATGAACTCAAAGCCTTAAATGCTAAAGCGGCAGAAACCAAAGCTGCGGCAGATGAAGCGGTGAAAGCTCTACCAGCAGATGCAAAAGATGCGGAAGGTAATACACCGGCTAAATTGCAAGCACGCGTTGATGTACTTGACGGTATCACCGTACCGGCAGTGACCGATGCGAACAACAACGGCATTAAAGACAGCGATGAAGCAGCGATTGCAGGCGCACTTGAAAAAGTGAAAGCAGCGGAAGCGGCAGAAACAGCCGCGGAAGACGCGTTGGCGAAAGCAAACAAAGATGGTGTTATCAGCCAACAAGAAGCGGATGAACTCAAAGCCTTAAATGCTAAAGCGGCAGAAACCAAAGCTGCGGCAGATGAAGCGGTGAAAGCTCTACCAGCAGATGCAAAAGATGCGGAAGGTAATACACCGGCTAAATTGCAAGCACGCGTTGATGTACTTGACGGTATCACCGTACCGGCAGTGACCGATGCGAACAACAACGGCATTAAAGACAGCGATGAAGCAGCGATTGCAGGCGCACTTGAAAAAGTGAAAGCAGCGGAAGCGGCAGAAACAGCCGCGGAAGACGCGTTGGCGAAAGCAAACAAAGATGGTGTTATCAGCCAACAAGAAGCGGATGAACTCAAAGCCTTAAATGCTAAAGCGGCAGAAACCAAAGCTGCGGCAGATGAAGCGGTGAAAGCTCTACCAGCAGATGCAAAAGATGCGGAAGGTAATACACCGGCTAAATTGCAAGCACGCGTTGATGTACTTGACGGTATCACCGTACCGGCAGTGACCGATGCGAACAACAACGGCATTAAAGACAGCGATGAAGCAGCGATTGCAGGCGCACTTGAAAAAGTGAAAGCAGCGGAAGCGGCAGAAACAGCCGCGGAAGACGCGTTGGCGAAAGCAAACAAAGATGGTGTTATCAGCCAACAAGAAGCGGATGAACTCAAAGCCTTAAATGCTAAAGCGGCAGAAACCAAAGCTGCGGCAGATGAAGCGGTGAAAGCTCTACCAGCAGATGCAAAAGATGCGGAAGGTAATACACCGGCTAAATTGCAAGCACGCGTTGATGTACTTGACGGTATCACCGTACCGGCAGTGACCGATGCGAACAACAACGGCATTAAAGACAGCGATGAAGCAGCGATTGCAGGCGCACTTGAAAAAGTGAAAGCAGCGGAAGCGGCAGAAACAGCCGCGGAAGACGCGTTGGCGAAAGCAAACAAAGATGGTGTTATCAGCCAACAAGAAGCGGATGAACTCAAAGCCTTAAATGCTAAAGCGGCAGAAACCAAAGCTGCGGCAGATGAAGCGGTGAAAGCTCTACCAGCAGATGCAAAAGATGCGGAAGGTAATACACCGGCTAAATTGCAAGCACGCGTTGATGTACTTGACGGTATCACCGTACCGGCAGTGACCGATGCGAACAACAACGGCATTAAAGACAGCGATGAAGCAGCGATTGCAGGCGCACTTGAAAAAGTGAAAGCAGCGGAAGCGGCAGAAACAGCCGCGGAAGACGCGTTGGCGAAAGCAAACAAAGATGGTGTTATCAGCCAACAAGAAGCGGATGAACTCAAAGCCTTAAATGCTAAAGCGGCAGAAACCAAAGCTGCGGCAGATGAAGCGGTGAAAGCTCTACCAGCAGATGCAAAAGATGCGGAAGGTAATACACCGGCTAAATTGCAAGCACGCGTTGATGTACTTGACGGTATCACCGTACCGGCAGTGACCGATGCGAACAACAACGGCATTAAAGACAGCGATGAAGCAGCGATTGCAGGCGCACTTGAAAAAGTGAAAGCAGCGGAAGCGGCAGAAACAGCCGCGGAAGACGCGTTGGCGAAAGCAAACAAAGATGGTGTTATCAGCCAACAAGAAGCGGATGAACTCAAAGCCTTAAATGCTAAAGCGGCAGAAACCAAAGCTGCGGCAGATGAAGCGGTGAAAGCTCTACCAGCAGATGCAAAAGATGCGGAAGGTAATACACCGGCTAAATTGCAAGCACGCGTTGATGTACTTGACGGTATCACCGTACCGGCAGTGACCGATGCGAACAACAACGGCATTAAAGACAGCGATGAAGCAGCGATTGCAGGCGCACTTGAAAAAGTGAAAGCAGCGGAAGCGGCAGAAACAGCCGCGGAAGACGCGTTGGCGAAAGCAAACAAAGATGGTGTTATCAGCCAACAAGAAGCGGATGAACTCAAAGCCTTAAATGCTAAAGCGGCAGAAACCAAAGCTGCGGCAGATGAAGCGGTGAAAGCTCTACCAGCAGATGCAAAAGATGCGGAAGGTAATACACCGGCTAAATTGCAAGCACGCGTTGATGTACTTGACGGTATCACCGTACCGGCAGTGACCGATGCGAACAACAACGGCATTAAAGACAGCGATGAAGCAGCGATTGCAGGCGCACTTGAAAAAGTGAAAGCAGCGGAAGCGGCAGAAACAGCCGCGGAAGACGCGTTGGCGAAAGCAAACAAAGATGGTGTTATCAGCCAACAAGAAGCGGATGAACTCAAAGCCTTAAATGCTAAAGCGGCAGAAACCAAAGCTGCGGCAGATGAAGCGGTGAAAGCTCTACCAGCAGATGCAAAAGATGCGGAAGGTAATACACCGGCTAAATTGCAAGCACGCGTTGATGTACTTGACGGTATCACCGTACCGGCAGTGACCGATGCGAACAACAACGGCATTAAAGACAGCGATGAAGCAGCGATTGCAGGCGCACTTGAAAAAGTGAAAGCAGCGGAAGCGGCAGAAACAGCCGCGGAAGACGCGTTGGCGAAAGCAAACAAAGATGGTGTTATCAGCCAACAAGAAGCGGATGAACTCAAAGCCTTAAATGCTAAAGCGGCAGAAACCAAAGCTGCGGCAGATGAAGCGGTGAAAGCTCTACCAGCAGATGCAAAAGATGCGGAAGGTAATACACCGGCTAAATTGCAAGCACGCGTTGATGTACTTGACGGTATCACCGTACCGGCAGTGACCGATGCGAACAACAACGGCATTAAAGACAGCGATGAAGCAGCGATTGCAGGCGCACTTGAAAAAGTGAAAGCAGCGGAAGCGGCAGAAACAGCCGCGGAAGACGCGTTGGCGAAAGCAAACAAAGATGGTGTTATCAGCCAACAAGAAGCGGATGAACTCAAAGCCTTAAATGCTAAAGCGGCAGAAACCAAAGCTGCGGCAGATGAAGCGGTGAAAGCTCTACCAGCAGATGCAAAAGATGCGGAAGGTAATACACCGGCTAAATTGCAAGCACGCGTTGATGTACTTGACGGTATCACCGTACCGGCAGTGACCGATGCGAACAACAACGGCATTAAAGACAGCGATGAAGCAGCGATTGCAGGCGCACTTGAAAAAGTGAAAGCAGCGGAAGCGGCAGAAACAGCCGCGGAAGACGCGTTGGCGAAAGCAAACAAAGATGGTGTTATCAGCCAACAAGAAGCGGATGAACTCAAAGCCTTAAATGCTAAAGCGGCAGAAACCAAAGCTGCGGCAGATGAAGCGGTGAAAGCTCTACCAGCAGATGCAAAAGATGCGGAAGGTAATACACCGGCTAAATTGCAAGCACGCGTTGATGTACTTGACGGTATCACCGTACCGGCAGTGACCGATGCGAACAACAACGGCATTAAAGACAGCGATGAAGCAGCGATTGCAGGCGCACTTGAAAAAGTGAAAGCAGCGGAAGCGGCAGAAACAGCCGCGGAAGACGCGTTGGCGAAAGCAAACAAAGATGGTGTTATCAGCCAACAAGAAGCGGATGAACTCAAAGCCTTAAATGCTAAAGCGGCAGAAACCAAAGCTGCGGCAGATGAAGCGGTGAAAGCTCTACCAGCAGATGCAAAAGATGCGGAAGGTAATACACCGGCTAAATTGCAAGCACGCGTTGATGTACTTGACGGTATCACCGTACCGGCAGTGACCGATGCGAACAACAACGGCATTAAAGACAGCGATGAAGCAGCGATTGCAGGCGCACTTGAAAAAGTGAAAGCAGCGGAAGCGGCAGAAACAGCCGCGGAAGACGCGTTGGCGAAAGCAAACAAAGATGGTGTTATCAGCCAACAAGAAGCGGATGAACTCAAAGCCTTAAATGCTAAAGCGGCAGAAACCAAAGCTGCGGCAGATGAAGCGGTGAAAGCTCTACCAGCAGATGCAAAAGATGCGGAAGGTAATACACCGGCTAAATTGCAAGCACGCGTTGATGTACTTGACGGTATCACCGTACCGGCAGTGACCGATGCGAACAACAACGGCATTAAAGACAGCGATGAAGCAGCGATTGCAGGCGCACTTGAAAAAGTGAAAGCAGCGGAAGCGGCAGAAACAGCCGCGGAAGACGCGTTGGCGAAAGCAAACAAAGATGGTGTTATCAGCCAACAAGAAGCGGATGAACTCAAAGCCTTAAATGCTAAAGCGGCAGAAACCAAAGCTGCGGCAGATGAAGCGGTGAAAGCTCTACCAGCAGATGCAAAAGATGCGGAAGGTAATACACCGGCTAAATTGCAAGCACGCGTTGATGTACTTGACGGTATCACCGTACCGGCAGTGACCGATGCGAACAACAACGGCATTAAAGACAGCGATGAAGCAGCGATTGCAGGCGCACTTGAAAAAGTGAAAGCAGCGGAAGCGGCAGAAACAGCCGCGGAAGACGCGTTGGCGAAAGCAAACAAAGATGGTGTTATCAGCCAACAAGAAGCGGATGAACTCAAAGCCTTAAATGCTAAAGCGGCAGAAACCAAAGCTGCGGCAGATGAAGCGGTGAAAGCTCTACCAGCAGATGCAAAAGATGCGGAAGGTAATACACCGGCTAAATTGCAAGCACGCGTTGATGTACTTGACGGTATCACCGTACCGGCAGTGACCGATGCGAACAACAACGGCATTAAAGACAGCGATGAAGCAGCGATTGCAGGCGCACTTGAAAAAGTGAAAGCAGCGGAAGCGGCAGAAACAGCCGCGGAAGACGCGTTGGCGAAAGCAAACAAAGATGGTGTTATCAGCCAACAAGAAGCGGATGAACTCAAAGCCTTAAATGCTAAAGCGGCAGAAACCAAAGCTGCGGCAGATGAAGCGGTGAAAGCTCTACCAGCAGATGCAAAAGATGCGGAAGGTAATACACCGGCTAAATTGCAAGCACGCGTTGATGTACTTGACGGTATCACCGTACCGGCAGTGACCGATGCGAACAACAACGGCATTAAAGACAGCGATGAAGCAGCGATTGCAGGCGCACTTGAAAAAGTGAAAGCAGCGGAAGCGGCAGAAACAGCCGCGGAAGACGCGTTGGCGAAAGCAAACAAAGATGGTGTTATCAGCCAACAAGAAGCGGATGAACTCAAAGCCTTAAATGCTAAAGCGGCAGAAACCAAAGCTGCGGCAGATGAAGCGGTGAAAGCTCTACCAGCAGATGCAAAAGATGCGGAAGGTAATACACCGGCTAAATTGCAAGCACGCGTTGATGTACTTGACGGTATCACCGTACCGGCAGTGACCGATGCGAACAACAACGGCATTAAAGACAGCGATGAAGCAGCGATTGCAGGCGCACTTGAAAAAGTGAAAGCAGCGGAAGCGGCAGAAACAGCCGCGGAAGACGCGTTGGCGAAAGCAAACAAAGATGGTGTTATCAGCCAACAAGAAGCGGATGAACTCAAAGCCTTAAATGCTAAAGCGGCAGAAACCAAAGCTGCGGCAGATGAAGCGGTGAAAGCTCTACCAGCAGATGCAAAAGATGCGGAAGGTAATACACCGGCTAAATTGCAAGCACGCGTTGATGTACTTGACGGTATCACCGTACCGGCAGTGACCGATGCGAACAACAACGGCATTAAAGACAGCGATGAAGCAGCGATTGCAGGCGCACTTGAAAAAGTGAAAGCAGCGGAAGCGGCAGAAACAGCCGCGGAAGACGCGTTGGCGAAAGCAAACAAAGATGGTGTTATCAGCCAACAAGAAGCGGATGAACTCAAAGCCTTAAATGCTAAAGCGGCAGAAACCAAAGCTGCGGCAGATGAAGCGGTGAAAGCTCTACCAGCAGATGCAAAAGATGCGGAAGGTAATACACCGGCTAAATTGCAAGCACGCGTTGATGTACTTGACGGTATCACCGTACCGGCAGTGACCGATGCGAACAACAACGGCATTAAAGACAGCGATGAAGCAGCGATTGCAGGCGCACTTGAAAAAGTGAAAGCAGCGGAAGCGGCAGAAACAGCCGCGGAAGACGCGTTGGCGAAAGCAAACAAAGATGGTGTTATCAGCCAACAAGAAGCGGATGAACTCAAAGCCTTAAATGCTAAAGCGGCAGAAACCAAAGCTGCGGCAGATGAAGCGGTGAAAGCTCTACCAGCAGATGCAAAAGATGCGGAAGGTAATACACCGGCTAAATTGCAAGCACGCGTTGATGTACTTGACGGTATCACCGTACCGGCAGTGACCGATGCGAACAACAACGGCATTAAAGACAGCGATGAAGCAGCGATTGCAGGCGCACTTGAAAAAGTGAAAGCAGCGGAAGCGGCAGAAACAGCCGCGGAAGACGCGTTGGCGAAAGCAAACAAAGATGGTGTTATCAGCCAACAAGAAGCGGATGAACTCAAAGCCTTAAATGCTAAAGCGGCAGAAACCAAAGCTGCGGCAGATGAAGCGGTGAAAGCTCTACCAGCAGATGCAAAAGATGCGGAAGGTAATACACCGGCTAAATTGCAAGCACGCGTTGATGTACTTGACGGTATCACCGTACCGGCAGTGACCGATGCGAACAACAACGGCATTAAAGACAGCGATGAAGCAGCGATTGCAGGCGCACTTGAAAAAGTGAAAGCAGCGGAAGCGGCAGAAACAGCCGCGGAAGACGCGTTGGCGAAAGCAAACAAAGATGGTGTTATCAGCCAACAAGAAGCGGATGAACTCAAAGCCTTAAATGCTAAAGCGGCAGAAACCAAAGCTGCGGCAGATGAAGCGGTGAAAGCTCTACCAGCAGATGCAAAAGATGCGGAAGGTAATACACCGGCTAAATTGCAAGCACGCGTTGATGTACTTGACGGTATCACCGTACCGGCAGTGACCGATGCGAACAACAACGGCATTAAAGACAGCGATGAAGCAGCGATTGCAGGCGCACTTGAAAAAGTGAAAGCAGCGGAAGCGGCAGAAACAGCCGCGGAAGACGCGTTGGCGAAAGCAAACAAAGATGGTGTTATCAGCCAACAAGAAGCGGATGAACTCAAAGCCTTAAATGCTAAAGCGGCAGAAACCAAAGCTGCGGCAGATGAAGCGGTGAAAGCTCTACCAGCAGATGCAAAAGATGCGGAAGGTAATACACCGGCTAAATTGCAAGCACGCGTTGATGTACTTGACGGTATCACCGTACCGGCAGTGACCGATGCGAACAACAACGGCATTAAAGACAGCGATGAAGCAGCGATTGCAGGCGCACTTGAAAAAGTGAAAGCAGCGGAAGCGGCAGAAACAGCCGCGGAAGACGCGTTGGCGAAAGCAAACAAAGATGGTGTTATCAGCCAACAAGAAGCGGATGAACTCAAAGCCTTAAATGCTAAAGCGGCAGAAACCAAAGCTGCGGCAGATGAAGCGGTGAAAGCTCTACCAGCAGATGCAAAAGATGCGGAAGGTAATACACCGGCTAAATTGCAAGCACGCGTTGATGTACTTGACGGTATCACCGTACCGGCAGTGACCGATGCGAACAACAACGGCATTAAAGACAGCGATGAAGCAGCGATTGCAGGCGCACTTGAAAAAGTGAAAGCAGCGGAAGCGGCAGAAACAGCCGCGGAAGACGCGTTGGCGAAAGCAAACAAAGATGGTGTTATCAGCCAACAAGAAGCGGATGAACTCAAAGCCTTAAATGCTAAAGCGGCAGAAACCAAAGCTGCGGCAGATGAAGCGGTGAAAGCTCTACCAGCAGATGCAAAAGATGCGGAAGGTAATACACCGGCTAAATTGCAAGCACGCGTTGATGTACTTGACGGTATCACCGTACCGGCAGTGACCGATGCGAACAACAACGGCATTAAAGACAGCGATGAAGCAGCGATTGCAGGCGCACTTGAAAAAGTGAAAGCAGCGGAAGCGGCAGAAACAGCCGCGGAAGACGCGTTGGCGAAAGCAAACAAAGATGGTGTTATCAGCCAACAAGAAGCGGATGAACTCAAAGCCTTAAATGCTAAAGCGGCAGAAACCAAAGCTGCGGCAGATGAAGCGGTGAAAGCTCTACCAGCAGATGCAAAAGATGCGGAAGGTAATACACCGGCTAAATTGCAAGCACGCGTTGATGTACTTGACGGTATCACCGTACCGGCAGTGACCGATGCGAACAACAACGGCATTAAAGACAGCGATGAAGCAGCGATTGCAGGCGCACTTGAAAAAGTGAAAGCAGCGGAAGCGGCAGAAACAGCCGCGGAAGACGCGTTGGCGAAAGCAAACAAAGATGGTGTTATCAGCCAACAAGAAGCGGATGAACTCAAAGCCTTAAATGCTAAAGCGGCAGAAACCAAAGCTGCGGCAGATGAAGCGGTGAAAGCTCTACCAGCAGATGCAAAAGATGCGGAAGGTAATACACCGGCTAAATTGCAAGCACGCGTTGATGTACTTGACGGTATCACCGTACCGGCAGTGACCGATGCGAACAACAACGGCATTAAAGACAGCGATGAAGCAGCGATTGCAGGCGCACTTGAAAAAGTGAAAGCAGCGGAAGCGGCAGAAACAGCCGCGGAAGACGCGTTGGCGAAAGCAAACAAAGATGGTGTTATCAGCCAACAAGAAGCGGATGAACTCAAAGCCTTAAATGCTAAAGCGGCAGAAACCAAAGCTGCGGCAGATGAAGCGGTGAAAGCTCTACCAGCAGATGCAAAAGATGCGGAAGGTAATACACCGGCTAAATTGCAAGCACGCGTTGATGTACTTGACGGTATCACCGTACCGGCAGTGACCGATGCGAACAACAACGGCATTAAAGACAGCGATGAAGCAGCGATTGCAGGCGCACTTGAAAAAGTGAAAGCAGCGGAAGCGGCAGAAACAGCCGCGGAAGACGCGTTGGCGAAAGCAAACAAAGATGGTGTTATCAGCCAACAAGAAGCGGATGAACTCAAAGCCTTAAATGCTAAAGCGGCAGAAACCAAAGCTGCGGCAGATGAAGCGGTGAAAGCTCTACCAGCAGATGCAAAAGATGCGGAAGGTAATACACCGGCTAAATTGCAAGCACGCGTTGATGTACTTGACGGTATCACCGTACCGGCAGTGACCGATGCGAACAACAACGGCATTAAAGACAGCGATGAAGCAGCGATTGCAGGCGCACTTGAAAAAGTGAAAGCAGCGGAAGCGGCAGAAACAGCCGCGGAAGACGCGTTGGCGAAAGCAAACAAAGATGGTGTTATCAGCCAACAAGAAGCGGATGAACTCAAAGCCTTAAATGCTAAAGCGGCAGAAACCAAAGCTGCGGCAGATGAAGCGGTGAAAGCTCTACCAGCAGATGCAAAAGATGCGGAAGGTAATACACCGGCTAAATTGCAAGCACGCGTTGATGTACTTGACGGTATCACCGTACCGGCAGTGACCGATGCGAACAACAACGGCATTAAAGACAGCGATGAAGCAGCGATTGCAGGCGCACTTGAAAAAGTGAAAGCAGCGGAAGCGGCAGAAACAGCCGCGGAAGACGCGTTGGCGAAAGCAAACAAAGATGGTGTTATCAGCCAACAAGAAGCGGATGAACTCAAAGCCTTAAATGCTAAAGCGGCAGAAACCAAAGCTGCGGCAGATGAAGCGGTGAAAGCTCTACCAGCAGATGCAAAAGATGCGGAAGGTAATACACCGGCTAAATTGCAAGCACGCGTTGATGTACTTGACGGTATCACCGTACCGGCAGTGACCGATGCGAACAACAACGGCATTAAAGACAGCGATGAAGCAGCGATTGCAGGCGCACTTGAAAAAGTGAAAGCAGCGGAAGCGGCAGAAACAGCCGCGGAAGACGCGTTGGCGAAAGCAAACAAAGATGGTGTTATCAGCCAACAAGAAGCGGATGAACTCAAAGCCTTAAATGCTAAAGCGGCAGAAACCAAAGCTGCGGCAGATGAAGCGGTGAAAGCTCTACCAGCAGATGCAAAAGATGCGGAAGGTAATACACCGGCTAAATTGCAAGCACGCGTTGATGTACTTGACGGTATCACCGTACCGGCAGTGACCGATGCGAACAACAACGGCATTAAAGACAGCGATGAAGCAGCGATTGCAGGCGCACTTGAAAAAGTGAAAGCAGCGGAAGCGGCAGAAACAGCCGCGGAAGACGCGTTGGCGAAAGCAAACAAAGATGGTGTTATCAGCCAACAAGAAGCGGATGAACTCAAAGCCTTAAATGCTAAAGCGGCAGAAACCAAAGCTGCGGCAGATGAAGCGGTGAAAGCTCTACCAGCAGATGCAAAAGATGCGGAAGGTAATACACCGGCTAAATTGCAAGCACGCGTTGATGTACTTGACGGTATCACCGTACCGGCAGTGACCGATGCGAACAACAACGGCATTAAAGACAGCGATGAAGCAGCGATTGCAGGCGCACTTGAAAAAGTGAAAGCAGCGGAAGCGGCAGAAACAGCCGCGGAAGACGCGTTGGCGAAAGCAAACAAAGATGGTGTTATCAGCCAACAAGAAGCGGATGAACTCAAAGCCTTAAATGCTAAAGCGGCAGAAACCAAAGCTGCGGCAGATGAAGCGGTGAAAGCTCTACCAGCAGATGCAAAAGATGCGGAAGGTAATACACCGGCTAAATTGCAAGCACGCGTTGATGTACTTGACGGTATCACCGTACCGGCAGTGACCGATGCGAACAACAACGGCATTAAAGACAGCGATGAAGCAGCGATTGCAGGCGCACTTGAAAAAGTGAAAGCAGCGGAAGCGGCAGAAACAGCCGCGGAAGACGCGTTGGCGAAAGCAAACAAAGATGGTGTTATCAGCCAACAAGAAGCGGATGAACTCAAAGCCTTAAATGCTAAAGCGGCAGAAACCAAAGCTGCGGCAGATGAAGCGGTGAAAGCTCTACCAGCAGATGCAAAAGATGCGGAAGGTAATACACCGGCTAAATTGCAAGCACGCGTTGATGTACTTGACGGTATCACCGTACCGGCAGTGACCGATGCGAACAACAACGGCATTAAAGACAGCGATGAAGCAGCGATTGCAGGCGCACTTGAAAAAGTGAAAGCAGCGGAAGCGGCAGAAACAGCCGCGGAAGACGCGTTGGCGAAAGCAAACAAAGATGGTGTTATCAGCCAACAAGAAGCGGATGAACTCAAAGCCTTAAATGCTAAAGCGGCAGAAACCAAAGCTGCGGCAGATGAAGCGGTGAAAGCTCTACCAGCAGATGCAAAAGATGCGGAAGGTAATACACCGGCTAAATTGCAAGCACGCGTTGATGTACTTGACGGTATCACCGTACCGGCAGTGACCGATGCGAACAACAACGGCATTAAAGACAGCGATGAAGCAGCGATTGCAGGCGCACTTGAAAAAGTGAAAGCAGCGGAAGCGGCAGAAACAGCCGCGGAAGACGCGTTGGCGAAAGCAAACAAAGATGGTGTTATCAGCCAACAAGAAGCGGATGAACTCAAAGCCTTAAATGCTAAAGCGGCAGAAACCAAAGCTGCGGCAGATGAAGCGGTGAAAGCTCTACCAGCAGATGCAAAAGATGCGGAAGGTAATACACCGGCTAAATTGCAAGCACGCGTTGATGTACTTGACGGTATCACCGTACCGGCAGTGACCGATGCGAACAACAACGGCATTAAAGACAGCGATGAAGCAGCGATTGCAGCGCACTGAAAAAGTGAAAGCAGCGAAGCGCAGAAACAGCCGGAAGACCGTGCGAAACAAACAAAGATGTTATCAGCAACAAAAGCGATGAACTCAAAGCCTAAATGCTAAGCGACAGCGGCAGTGACGAGCGAACAACAAGGCATTAAAGACAGCGATGAAGCAGCGATGCAGGCGCACTTGAAAAAGTGAAAGCAGCGGAAGCGGCAGAAACAGCCGCGGAAGACGCGTTGGCGAAAGCAAACAAAGATGGTGTTATCAGCCAACAAGAAGCGGATGAACTCAAAGCCTTAAATGCTAAAGCGGCAGAAACCAAAGCTGCGGCAGATGAAGCGGTGAAAGCTCTACCAGCAGATGCAAAAGATGCGGAAGGTAATACACCGGCTAAATTGCAAGCACGCGTTGATGTACTTGACGGTATCACCGTACCGGCAGTGACTGAAGCTAAAGTAACTATCGTTAACTATGCTGATGATTACGGCAGCCAAACAGGTACAGGTGGAACCAATACAAAAACTGATGACAATACGCCAACTATTAAAGGTACAACAACGCTTCCATCTAGCACAGTCCATCTCTATGAGATCAACTTAGATGGTGCGTTTGTGAAATTAGGATCAACAACCGCGGATTCTTCAGGTAACTGGAGTTATACGCCGGATTGGTTAACTAACCGTGAACACAAGATTTATGCATCTAGCACTGAAATTACATCGAAAGAAGATGCACAATCTTCTATTGTGATCGATGTGGAAGGGGTAACAACACCTCCAACTAGCGTAGCGGCAAAAGGTGAATATTGGAGTGCAACAACTGTTGGTGATATCAATGGTGATGGTTATGACGATATCGGTATGGGATCTTGGATTGGTAATAAAGCTGATGCGATCCTAGGTGGTAAAAACTTGACGTTGGCTGGCAACAATTATATCGGTAGTGCTGTATGGCACCAAGCTGGTGTGGGTGATGTCAACGGTGACGGCTACAATGATGTATTGTTTGGTAACGGCGAAACTGGTGGTCCAGCTCATCTCTATACTGGTGGTCCAAATGGTTTGACTTCTAAAACCAATATTGGTAACGGTATTGCAGCCGCTGCAGGTGATGTGAACGGCGATGGTATCGTAGATATGATCGTGATGGGGGCAACTTCATCTAATGTTTACTACGGTAGCACCAATGGTAGCTATACTAATAAGAGTGGAAGCTTGTCATTTGGTTATAATAGTGGAGGGAATGTCGCTTGGGGAGCACAACAATACGCTGCTGGCGTGGGTGACTTCAATGGTGATGGCTACAATGATGTTGTGACTACTAATGGTATTTACTTCGGTAGTGCGACTGGACTAAACAATTCAAATAAAATCAGTTTTAACCATGGTGTAACTTCTGCAAATGCAGCTGGTGATGTGAATGGTGATGGTTATGCTGATGTAGTTGTTGTTGACGGAAAATACGGTAATTCTTACGTATTATTCGGTGGTAAAAACGCAAGTACAGTTTCATTCTCAACTAGTAAAGGCAATGGATCTGTTTCTGGGGCAAATGGTGGCTTTGCTATCAGCACAACTAAAGGTTCACTCCAAACTGCAGACTATAGTAATGCAGTAGGTGTGGGCGATGTGAATGGCGATGGTTTAGCTGATGTGTTAATTACCACTTATGGTAATACTGGTAACGGCGTATCTGCACGTGGTCAGTATCCTAAGTACAAAACTGATTCGTATATCGTTTACGGTAAAGCTGGTTCTGATACAGTGGATCCATCAACTTTAGGCAAAAAAGGTATTATTGTGCCTAACAATCAAGCGGATGGTTCATCTTCTGTAGGTATGGTTGATGTAAACGGTGATGGTTTGGCTGATATTTACGTAAACTCTTATAACACTTCTGGTAAATTGTTCTACGGTGGTTCAAGCTTAGGTGCTGAACCAACAGTTCAAGGTTCTGGAGAGGTAAGAGGTAACGCACACAGTAACTTTATTGCCGGAAGTCAAGATAATGACACCATCTATGGTGAAGGTGGCGCGGATATCATCTACGCTGGTTCAGGTGATGACCGCATTGTATTAAATGCTAATAACTTGCATTATTTAAGCGAAGGATTCCAAACCGCTAATGCTGATGGTTCACCAATCAATGAAGGTAAAGGTCGCCTTGCTCGCATTGATGGCGGTAATGGCCATAATACGCTAGCCTTTGACAGTGATGTAACCGAAGTTGATTTAACTAAAATCGACAATGTAGGTACGGGCTTTATGAAGACTGCTGTAGGTATGTCTCGTATTGCTAATATCGACCACATTGATTTAACAAACGGTGTCGCAACTAAATTAGTGTTGGAAGCTAAAGATGTATTAGATATGAACCCTGGGTTGAGATCTTATGATAAATCTTCAGCGACACATCAATTAATGATTAGCGGTGAGGGTGGTGATACTGTTACAATCAAAGATGTTGGTAACTGGAATAAAACTTCAACCACAACCATTGTAAACGGAGAAACTTATGACATTTACACATCAACAAGCACAAACGGTGCTCAACTCTTGGTTGAGACGGATGTTCATGTTGAATTTGTTGGTTAATTTATAAACTAAGCATAAAAGCCCTCCTAGTGATAGGAGGGCTTTTTTTATTTTAGCTTTGATTGAGAATGAATTGAAATTGGGTAAGGAAAAAGGCAAAGGTCTTAACCTGTGTTTAGGTTTCAGTTGTTGGGGGGGAGGAATTTTGCAAAGGTCTCAGGCCGTCTGAAACCTGAATCTTGGTTTCAGACGGCCTTTTTTAAACCGCTGTTTATGGACGGTATTCCGGTTTCATGCCGTTGGGCAGGAGCTGCCATACATAGCCGGTGGTTTTCATTTTACCGGCCACTTCGCCTGCTTCGTCGCCATAGCCCCAGAAATAATCCACACGGACTGCGCCTTTAATCGCGCTGCCGGTATCTTGCGCCATAATTAAGCGGTTGAGGGCTTTTTTGGTGATCGGATGGGCAGTGGCGACAAATAATGGTGCGCCAAGCGTGATGTAGTGGCGGTCAATGGCACCGGCGTATTCGCCCATCAACGGCGTACCCAATGCGCCCACTGGGCCGGAATCGCCGCTGCCGGTCAGCTCGCGGAAGAAGACGTAGCTTGGATTTTGTCCCAAAACTTCGGCAAGGCGGCCGGGGTTTTGCTTCATATAGGCCTTGATGCCCTGCATGCTGGTCTGACCCAGCGGCAGATAGCCTTTGTCCGCCATATAGCGGCCGATGGAAACATACGGATGTTCGTTTTTATCGGCAAATCCGACGCGGATGTATTTGCCGGACGGTGTTTTCAGACGGCCTGAACCTTGAATGTGCATAAAGAAAAGTTCGACCGGATCATCTGCATAACCCAAAATCGGCGCTTTGCCGTTAAGCGCGCCGCCGTTGATTTGGCTGCGGGTGTAGTAAGGAACAAAACGGCTGCCTTCAAAACGGCCTTTCAGCGCGGTGCTGCGTGCTGTAATCGGGAATCTGGACAAGTCGGCCGTGTATGCGCCGCTGTTGTCGATGACGCCGCTGTTTGGGCCGGTTTGGCGGATGCGGACGGTGGCTTTGCTGCCCCTCAAGTTTGCAGCCAGCGGAACGGAAACGAAATCGTTCGGAATGCCGTAAATAGGGAAACGGGATTGGCTTGTGGATTTGTCGTCGCCGTACAGGACCGGTTCGTAATAGCCGGTAATGGTGCCGGCAGGATTGCCGCCGTTATCGACGCGCCATGCGGTGAAATAGCGCTCGAAAAAGTGCTTGGCTTGGAAATGGTGCACCGGCGTTTGCATGGCTTGGATACAAACGTCCTGCCAGCCTTGGCGGTTTTTAAGTTTTTCACAGCCTAAGCGGAAAGACTGCAGGCTTTTGGTAAAGTGTTGGAGGTCCCAGTGCGGCAATTCGTTGTAGGAAACTACGGTGTAGTTTGCTCCTCCACCGCTCACTGTCGTACCGACGGGATCGGGCGTACCTGTGGGGCGGTCAGGGCCTTTGATAACGCTGGTGTCGGTTTCGGGGAGGTTTTTAATGCTTTTGCTCGGACAGGCGGCAAGAATGGCCGCGGCAATGCTGACGAGCGTGATGCGGTACAAATGTTTTTTCATGGAATCAATAGCGTGTCGAAAGGCCGTCTGAAAGCGATTTTTCAGACGGCCTATGTTGGAAAGTGCTGATTTTACATAAACATAAAATACACTAAGTTATTTTATTGAACATATATCGTACTTTATCTATCCGACTATTTGGACGACGGGGCTGGCAAACAGGTTCACCGGTAGTAACATGGTACCCTTTTAACTCTGTTAAACAAACACTACGTCCATTTGTAAAGAAAGTTAAATCACTACGATATTCTTGAATACACCGAGCAGGGATTTCTCCACTAAGAATGACCTCATTATTTTTCAATTGAGTGTCTACGATGTTCGCACAATATTTAGGAGCATCGTTGTATGCTCGTGAAAGATATTCCTGTGGCGCATAAATTTTAAAACTAAGATATGGCTCTAACAATTCTGTTCCAGCTTTTTTTAAGACTTGTTCCAATACAATAGGAGCAAGCATCCGAAAATCTGCTGGGGTACTAACAGGGCTATAGTATAAGCCATACTTAAAACAGATTTTACAATCCGTCACATTCCAACCATATAATCCTTGTTCGCAACCATAGCGTATCCCTTCCATAACTGCATTTTGAAATGATTGATTTAAGTATCCAAGAGAAACCGAGCTCTCATACTGCATTCCACTTCCCAACGGAAGCGGTGATACAGATAAACCAATGGAAGCCCAGAAAGGATTTGGCGGCACTTCGATGTGAATGGTATATTCTGCATTTTTTAACGGTCTCTCCATATAAATGACTGTAGGCTCTTTTAGTTCTATCTCCACATGATACTTTTCTTGCAACAGTGCACTAATCACTTCCATTTGTACTTTCCCTAAGAAAGAAAGTATGATTTCATGTGTCGCAGAATCCACATAATATCGCAGAAGCGGGTCACTGTCGGAGATTTCTAAAAGTGCATCAAGTAACATTTCCCTTTGTTGAGGTTTGCTCGGTTCAACAGTCGTTTGCAGCAGAGGGAGGGGATTTTCAATTCTCTCTCTCTGTGGCAATAGCTTTGTATCTCCAAGAACACTATTTAACTTCAAAAACTCATTCTGCAAAATAACAATTTCCCCGGAATAAGCCTTATCGATTTTACATAATTCACCATTTATTGAAGTATACATTTCTGTAATTTTTATTTTTTCCTTTTCCGATATTCTAACCGAATCTCGCAAATGCAGTACGCCACTATAAAGACGTATATATGCAAGACGCTGTCTTTTTTCCGAATACTCAATTTTGAAAACTTTTCCGCAAAGTTCAGACTGACCTCGATGTGTTGATGAATAAAATTTATTCGTAATCACTTCTATAAGGTTATCAATCCCTATATTGTTTTTTGCACTTCCGTGATAAACAGGGAACAGGGAACAATTATGAAATCTTATGCTTTCCTCTTGTTCGAGTTCTAATGCTTCCAATAATTTCCCAGACGTATATTTCTCCAAAAGGTAATCATTTCCTTCTATTACCATATCCCATTGTTCAGATTCGGTAAAGTTCATTACACGCATATTAGGATGCAGTTCTACCTTCTGTTTGATTACAATTTCGGCAGAAAGTTTCTCTTTAATATCCTGATAAACCGTTGATAAATCAATTCCATTTTGGTCAATCTTATTGATAAAAAAGATTGTGGGAATCCCCATTTTCCTAAGTGCATGAAATAATATACGAGTTTGTGCTTGTACGCCATCTTTTGCAGAAATCAGTAGAATTGCCCCATCTAAAACTGATAATGAACGATATACTTCTGCTAAGAAATCCATATGTCCTGGCGTGTCTATGATGTTCACCTTCGTATTTTCCCACTGAAAAGAGGTTATTCCTGTCTGAATTGTAATTCCTCTCTGACGTTCTAAAAGCGTATTATCCGTCCTCGTTGTACCTTTGTCCACGCTTCCTAATTCTGTAATCGCTCCACTGTTATATAATAAGCTTTCTGTTAAGGTAGTTTTTCCTGCATCAACATGAGCTAAAACTCCAATATTAATAATTTTCATGTGATTTTCCTCCATTCAAAAACCCAAAAGGGCATAAAAATCCCAGTGATAAATACTTTTATCACTGGGATTTTTATGCATAACCATAGGTATACAAAGCATACAGATATTCTCTGGATACTTTAGAATCACATGATAAAGGTATTCTTAAACTGGGTACAAAAAACTAAGCCCTCCTAAAAAAGGACATCTAATTATTTGTTCCCGCTATCAAATTGACAGTTTATTTAAGAATACCTTGCCGCATATTTATTAACTCCTTTTAAATAGTCACTTAAATAATAGCACGTAAGAGCATATTTGTAAAGGAATCTCCAATTTTTTATCAAAAAAAGCGATTTATCGGCGCGGCGGCAATTTGACGACAACCGTATCGGCCAGCATATCGTAGAGCGTGCGGCGGTCGCGTTTGACGGAAAAGAGCATGATGAAGTTGATGAAGGCTATAAGCAGAGAAATCAGGTTTCCACCCGTGTCACTTATTGCCAACGATACAATAGTTACCACAACACCAACAGCAAGCGCCCAAACAACTTCGCGGATTAAAACTGTTCCTTCAAAACCTGGATTATTCCCGTCACTTTTTAACACGCGGATGCCCATAATTTTTTTACCTAAAGACTGACCGTCCCGGCTCATGTAATACAGTTGGAAGATACCGAAAACCAAATAAACAGCCAAAGAAATAAAAAATGTTATGGCAAAATATTCAGGGGTATTAGAAAGAGAAGACTCCGAAACTAATTCTTTGCTTTCATCTAAAGTGAAAACTACCATCACAATGAATGGCAACCATATCAAAAAAGTAAACAGATTATTCAACAAATATGCCGCAACCCTCGCCCCGGCGAAGCAATATGGACATCTACTATTTCTGTTTGGGGCAAATCCGACAAATTGATTTTGCTCATTTAATCTTCCTCTGTACCATTAATGAAATGCAATTTCATTGCCATCTTAACCTATTTTCCTATCATTCTAAAAATTTTCGATAAAAACCTTTACATTTTCCGCAGACGGCGTTAAAACGTTTGTTTTCCCCTTTTTTATAGTGGGTTAACAAAAATCTGAACAAAGCGGCAGGCGATGCCGTTCCGATTTTTGTTAATGCACTATAAACTTATCCGGATTTTCTTTGTAAGGAGTAACACATGAAAGTAGGTTTTGTCGGCTGGCGCGGTATGGTCGGCTCTGTTTTGATGCAGCGTATGAAAGAAGAAAACGACTTCGCCCATATTCCCGAAGCGTTTTTCTTTACCACTTCCAACGTCGGCGGTGCTGCCCCTGATTTCGGTCAGGCGGCCAAAACATTGTTGGATGCCAACGATGTTGCCAAATTGGCAAAAATGGACATCATCGTTACCTGTCAGGGCGGCGATTACACCAAATCCGTGTTCCAACCCCTGCGCGACAGCGGCTGGAACGGATACTGGGTTGACGCGGCTTCTTCCCTGCGCATGAAAGACGACGCGATTATCGTCCTCGACCCGGTCAACCGCAACGTCATCGACAACGGCCTCAAAAACGGCGTGAAAAACTACATCGGCGGCAACTGCACCGTTTCCCTGATGCTGATGGCTTTGGGCGGCCTGTTCCAAAACGATTTGGTCGAATGGGCAACCAGCATGACCTACCAAGCCGCTTCCGGCGCGGGTGCGAAAAACATGCGCGAACTCATCAGCGGCATGGGCGCGATTCACGCCCAAGTGGCAGACGAGCTTGCCGACCCTTCCAGCGCGATCCTCGACATCGACCGCAAAGTGTCCGATTTCCTGCGCAGCGAAGACTATCCGAAAGCCAACTTCGGCGTACCGCTCGCCGGCAGCCTGATTCCTTGGATTGACGTGGATTTGGGTAATGGCCAGTCCAAAGAAGAATGGAAGGGCGGCGTGGAAACCAACAAAATCCTCGGCCGCAGCGACAATCCGACCGTAATCGACGGCTTGTGCGTACGCATCGGTTCTATGCGCTGCCACAGCCAAGCCCTCACCCTGAAGCTGAAAAAAGACCTGCCTGTTTCTGAAATCGAAGCCATCTTGGCAGGTGCAAACGATTGGGTGAAAGTCATCCCTAACGAAAAAGAAGCCAGCATCCACGAGCTGACTCCTGCCAAAGTTACCGGTACGCTGTCTGTTCCTGTCGGCCGTATCCGCAAACTGAAGATGGGTGGCAAATACATCAGCGCGTTCACCGTTGGCGACCAACTCTTGTGGGGTGCGGCCGAGCCGTTGCGCCGCGTATTGCGCATTATCTTGGGCAGCCTGTAATTTAGG
Organism: Neisseria subflava; assembly: GCF_024205705.1. Classification (NCBI taxonomy): domain Bacteria; kingdom Pseudomonadati; phylum Pseudomonadota; class Betaproteobacteria; order Neisseriales; family Neisseriaceae; genus Neisseria; species Neisseria subflava. The sequence continues at coordinate 2,349,322 of NZ_CP073115.1, read as the reverse complement.
TTGTCATGAAAAAAGCAACGGTTTGAGCCGTTGCTTTTTTTGTTACGAAAAGGCCGTCTGAACCTTTCAGACGGCCTTGTTTCCTATTCTTTTTTACCAGCCAAACCAATTTCTTTGGTGGAGTCGCCAACTTTGATTTGCGCCTTACCGGCAATTTCTTCAGCCTGCGGGCCGAAGAGTTTCAAATCGTAACGGCCGTTTTCGACACCGTTCAAACTGGTTTTACCGCTGATAGCGGCTTTGCCATTGTTATTGGCAATACCTGCGGCAAACAGGTCGACATTATTGTGGGAAGCCATGCTGATGATTTTGCCGTAACCTTGTTTTTTATCGAAATCGACGGTGTATTTCAGACGGCCGCTACGGTTGTCGCCGTTAAACGCAATGCCCGAATACTGATAGCTGCCTTGTTTGGGCAAATTGCGATATACAGTTTCATCGCCTTGGACTTCGCCGACGGTGAATGTGTATGTATCGAGATTGTGCAGCTTGCCTGCGTCATCGGCTTTTTGTTTGGCGTAACGCGCGGCAACAGTGGAATAATTTTGTTTATACACTTGGAAGTCACCCGTTTCCAAAGTGATGACTTGGTCGTTTACCTTGATTTTTTGAGCGTAGTCGTAAGAGGACACTTTATCGGTTTTCAAAAAGCCGGTATCGAGTTTGCCGCCTTTTTGCAGGGTTTGCGTTTTACCGTTGGCCGTCAGCTCCAACGTACCGTTTTCAGGGACGGATTCGTTCAATTCAACGGACAACACGCCTTTCGGATGCGGATTGAGCGGCTCGGTCACGGCATTTGACAAGCCGCTTGTTGCGCCGCCGCAGGCAGCCAACATCAAAGACAGGGAAGCAGTCAAAGCAGAAATACGGAGGGTTCTCATCATTTTTTCCTTTCCTTTTTTATTTGATATGATATTTATCATATACCTAAAAAAATGAACAATAAATGATTTTTGTCAAAATTAAGCATTTTGAATATTGATTTTATAAATATTGAAACATTTTTAGAATATCGGGCATTCAGTCCATCCAGCCTCCCTTCCGCTATAATCATTTTATTTTGCAAACGGATTTCATCATGCCGAAAATCACCCTTATCGCCGCCTACGCCGCCCGCCGCTGTATCGGCATCAACAACACCATGCCTTGGCATTTGCCCGAGGATTTTGCCTTTTTCAAATCCTACACTACCGGCAAACCCGTCATTATGGGCCGCAAAACATGGGAGTCGCTGCCGCGCAAGCCGCTGCCCGGCCGTCAAAATATCGTCATTACCCGCCAAGATTATCAGGCCGAAGGTGCGCAAACGGCGGCCTCTTTGGAAGATGCGCTGGCTTTGTGTCAGGGTGCGGAAGAAGTCATCATCATGGGCGGCGCGCAAATTTATGCACAAGCCCTGCCGATTGCCACCGATTTGCGTTTGACCGAAGTCGGTTTGGATGTGGACGGTGATGCGTTTTTTCCTGAGTTTTCCACAGAAATATGGCAAGAAGCCTCTCGGGAAAACCATGTTTCCGCCAAAGGCATCGAATACGCGTTTGTGCATTATGTAAAATCATAATCCGACAACGCAAAGGCCGTCTGAAACCCTGTTTTTCAGGTTTCAGACGGCCTTTTTTTATCTCGTTTGTTTACGGCATGCCGTTTAAGCAGTTTTGTTTTTCAAAGGCAGCTTGATATGCGGTTTAGCCGGCTTGGGCGCTTCCTTCAGTCCAAGTTCGATTTGCTGCTCTTCGCTCAACAAATTGCTCCAGTCGCCTTTTTTATACCAGTCGCGCCCGTCCAACTCGATGGGGTGTTGGATGCGCTCGCAACCGTTGCCGCATTGCAAATCGTCCTCTTTGCAGTATTTGTCGCACCCCCAGCAGATACGCTCGGGATTTTTCGGGAAAATGGGAAATTTCTTGGCCATGGTGTTCTTCTTTTGTTTGTGTGCGGTATGGGCAGAATTATAAGTGATTTGAATGGGGCTGGCGGCGGGTTTATCGTGTTTTACGCTGATTTTTTAAGATGTGTTAACCTTTCAGACGGCCTATACTATAAAAACTATCCCTATGCGGTACAACAAGAGGACCCGATATGAACATATGCCGTCTGAAGCCTGAATTTGTCGAGCCTTTAGCCCTCGCGCTGTTTGAGGAATGGTACGATTTTGCGCCGTGGTCGTCTATGGATAAAATCCGTGCGTACTATGCGCAGTGCCTCGATGGGGATAATTTGCCGCTGGCGTTTGCGGCTGTGGATAACGAAGGGCGGCTGATGGGTTCGGCGGCATTAAAGCGGTTTGATATGGCGTGTTTTCCCGAGTACGAATATTGGCTGGGCGATGTGTTCGTTTTGCCGCAGTTTCGCGGTTTGGGCGTAGGCAGGCAGCTGGTTTCGTTTTGTCTGGATAAAGCACGCGAACTGGGTTTGCCGCATCTGTTTCTTTATACGCCGGATGTGCAGGCTGTGTATGAAAAGTTCGGCTGGAAAGAAATCACGCAGACTTGGCACAACGGGGAAACCGTATCCGTTATGAAATTGGATTTATAGCTTGAAATGAATAAAAGGCCGTCTGAACATTTGGTTTCAGACGACCTTTGCCTTTGAACAATCCACAACTACCCTATCCGCTTAAACGGCGGCAGACAGGCCAATAATTGCTGGCCGTAGCGTTGCGTTTTGACGCGGTTGTCGAGGATGGTCACGCGGCCGTAATCCTGTTCGGTACGGATAAGGCGGCCGACGGCTTGGATTAATTTGATGCTGGCCTCGGGCACCGTGATTTCGATAAAGGGATTGCCGCCGCGTTGTTCAATCCAACGGTTTTGGGTTTTCTCGATGGGGTTGTCCGGCATGGCAAACGGCAGCTTGGCAATAATGACTTGCACGCAGGCCGTGCCGGGCAGGTCGAGGCCTTCGGCAAAACTGTCGAGGCCGAAAATAATGCTGGCTTTGCCTTCGGCAATGGCTTGATGGTGCCTTTGCAACAGGACAGCCTTGGGCAACTCGCCTTGTACAAGCAGAAGCGGCAAGTATTCGTCAGGCAGGCGCAAGGCGACATCCTGCATTTGCTTGCGCGAGGAAAACAACACCAGCGTGCCGATGGCTTCAACCGGCGAAACCAGCTTCGGCAACCATTCGACAATGGCGGCCGTGTGCGCATCAGGGTCTTTGGGGCTGGCTTGAACCGGCGGAATATACAGCTCGCCTTGCGTATCGAAATTAAACGGGCTTTCCAAAGCAAGTGTGGTGGTTTCGGGCAGCCATAATAGGCCGGTTTGGCGCAAAATCAGGTTGAAGCTGCCGAGCGATTGCAGGGTGGCCGAAGTCAACACCGCGCCTGCCGCGCGCCGCCACAGGCTGTTGGCAAGGTGGGATGCGCTGCTGATGGGGCTGGCATTGAAAATGTAGTCGTTTTTGTCATCGGCACGGCGGGTTATCCATTTCGCCAACGGCTCTTCGCCTTCAATGGGAACGGTGGAGAGCAAATCCCAAACTGCACTGATTTGTTCGATACGGGCGATAAAAAGGCCGAACTCGCTGGTCAGGCGGTCAATGAGCGCGCCGTCCTGCTCTTTTTCGCGGCGTGCAGCAGAAAGCGCATCGTTCAGGCCGACAACGTGTTTGAGCAGGCTGCGCGCAGCAATGGCCGTATTGGAAACTGTGGTTTCAAGGCCTTCGGGGATTTTGCCGTCTTCCCACAACCAAGTCGGTTCGTTGTGTTTCCGCCTGTCGTTTTCAGACGACCCCAGACTTAAAGACGGCTCTTCCGCCAAGTGAAACTGCCATTCATGCAGACTGTCGAGCAAGGATGTGGCAGCTTCGTCGGCAAGGTTGGCAAGTTCGGCTTTATCGGTAAGCGCGGCAATTTTGCCGGTCAGCTGCGGCAGTTTTTCCAGCGTCCAAACGGCAATATTCCATGAATGTTCGGCGGCAAAACGGCTGAGGGCTTTTTTGGGCAGGTGGTGCGCTTCGTCTATGCAATAGAAACTGTTTTCGGGCGCAGGCAAAATCACGCCGCCGCCCATGCTGATGTCGGCAAGCAGAAGGTCATGGTTGGCAACGACGACATCGACGGTTTCCAAGACATCGCGTGCCAGGTAGAACGGGCATTCCGGACGGTTGGGACAGGCGGATTTCAGACAGCCGTGGCGGTCGTTGGTGACTTTGAGCCAAATCGCGTCATCGATTTTTTCCGGCCAAGCGTCGCGGTCGCCATTAAAGCGACGGGCGGAAAATTCATCAGCAATATCACGCAGCAGATTTAATTCTTCCGGCTTGGGTTTACTGTCCCACAACACTTCCGGTGCTTCAAAACCAAGCAGGTTTTGCTGAGCGTTGTTTTGCGTCAGTTGATAGAGTTTGTAGGGACAAAGATAACGGCCACGCCCTTTGGCAAGCGCAAAGGTCAGCTCCAAACCGCTTTTTTCGACCAGAAACGGTAAATCGCGGTCAACCAACTGCTCCTGCAAAGCCACCGTCGCGCTACTGACAATCAGCCGTTTGCCGCGCGTTTGCGCCATGATGCCGCCGGCCAAAAGATAGGCCAACGATTTACCCACGCCGGTCGGCCCTTCGATTACGGCAATGCTCTCGCCCTCGCGTTTGGGCGCTTCTTCGCCTTCTTCACGCGTCAACGTCCGCGAAAAAGCGTTGGCAATCGCCGCAATCATTTCCCGCTGCGAAGCGCGCGGACGGAAACCGGGCAGGTTTTTGCCGATATTTTGGTAATGGTCGCGGATGGCGTTTTTTTCTAAATCGGTGAGCATGGTGTTTTGTACGGCGGTAGAAGTGGGCTTATTTTAACATTGCACGGAAGCGGTACAATATCGTTGTCGGAATAGGGGAAGGTAAACCGTGTGGACGTGGTTGTTTTTTTGGTTGCAGCGTTTGAAATACCCGTTGTTGCTTTGGATTGCGGATATGCTGCTGTACCGGTTGTTGGGCGGTGCGGAAATCGAATGCAGCCGTTGCCCTGTGCCGCCAATGACGGATTGGCAGCATTTTTTGCTGGCGATGGGAACGGTGTCGGCTTGGGTGGCGGTGATTTGGGCATATCTGATTATTGAAAGTGAAAAAAGCGGAAGATATTGAGTCATTCGGACACAATGCCGTCTGAAACGGAAGTTCAGACGGCATTTGTTTTAGGTTGCCGTACCGCTTAGGGAATACCGGCGACAGGATAGGCGGGACGGCTGCGATGGCCTCTAAGGTAACGGGTTCTTTGACGATTCAGGTACTGTTCGATCAGCTGCCAATCAATCACTTGATCCAGCTTCAATAGTGGGAAGCGGTCGATGTGTTTGGCAATCATGGCTTGGGCGGTTTGTTGGAAGAAGGTGGTCATGAGAAATCCCCTAAATGTCTTGGTGGGGATTTAGGGGATTTTGCAAAGGTCTCAGGTTGGCGTTCAGACGGTGTTTCTATTAAAAACGTACCTCAAGTTTGAAACGCATTGCAAAAAACACCGCTGTATATCCGTTCAAACAGCACTTTTTTGATGAAAAATCAATATAGTAAATCATTGCATGGCGTGTTTCACCTTGCCTTCTATGATAAAATACACGCATTTTTTGCAGAGCAGTTGTTTCAACTCATCATAAATATGAACAAAAAACCCACCTACATCAGTTTATTTAGCAGTGCAGGCGTTGGTTGCTATGGTTTTAAAACCAATGGTTTTGAATGCGTAGCAACCAACGAACTTTTAGAAAAACGCCTAAAAATCCAAAAATATAATCAAAAATGCCGCTTTGATTCAGGTTATATTGCTGGCGATATTACCCTGCCTGAAACCCAAGCCAAACTGTTTGCCGAAATTCGACGCTGGAATACTGAAATTGATGTTGTGATTGCCACACCACCTTGCCAAGGAATGTCGGTTGCCAACCATAAAAAAAATAATGAAATGGCAAGAAATTCTTTGGTCGTGGAATCAATCAAAATCGTTCGGGAAGTTCAGCCCAAATTTTTTATTTTTGAAAACGTCAAAGCCTTTTTAAATACACCCTGCACCGATACCGATCATCAAGAAAAGCCGATTGAGGAAGCCATTTGGTCAAATTTGGGCGGACATTACAACATTCTATCCAACGTACTAAATTTTAAAGATTATGGTGCAAATTCCAGTCGTACCAGAACGCTGGTGATTGGCGTGCGAAAAGATATTCATCACATTACGCCGTACGATATTTTCCCCAAGCAAACACCGCCAAAAACCTTGCGTACATTGCTGGCTGACCTGCCGCCTTTAATGCAAATGGGCGAAATTAGCGATGATGATATTTACCATAGCTATCGCGAATTTGATCGCCGTATGTTGCCGTGGATTGCACAGCTTAAAGAAGGCGAGTCAGCTTTCCAAAATACTGATCCTGCACGCATTCCCCATCAAATTAAAAATGGTGAAATTATCTACAATCAAAACAAAAATGGAGACAAATACGCCCGTTGGTTTTTAGATCGTGAGGGTCCGTGCATCCATACCCGTAATGACATTTTAGCCAGCCAAAACACCATCCACCCCACTGAAAACCGTGTATTTTCCGTGCGTGAACTCATGCGTATGATGTCAATTCCGCCATCATTTAAATGGACGGCACAAGATGAAAAACAGCTTAATGCACTGTCATTTGATGAGAAAAAAACCTTTTTGAAAAAAGAAGAGCTGAATATCCGCCATTGTATCGGTGAATCTGTGCCAACCGCTGTTTTGGCCAATGTCGCACAAAACATTCAGGCAGCCTTGCAACAGTCCGAACTGTCAATGACGGAAATTCAAAATTTAATCAAACGAGAAAATTTATCCCTTGCCGATAATCTCTACCGATTTATTGAGCAACATTTTGACGCATATCCATTCAGTCGGCTTTTGCAAATTGCTGAATACGCTAATGCTGCCCGTAGCGAAACGGCTGCTTATTTTACCCGTATTGATATTGCTTTCGGACTGGTTAATGCTCTTCCTGATTTCAAAAAGAAAAAAAACTTACGGATTTTAGAACCCTCTGTCGGCATTGGTAATTTCATTCCACTACTGGCAAAAAAATATGCAGACAAAGAAAAAGTTATTTTTGATTTGGTGGATATTGACTCAAACAGTTTAAATCTCCTGTCATTGCTGCTGAAAAAATTAAATTTAGGCAGTAAATTTGAGTTCAATATTATTCATCAGGATTTTTTAACCGCAACGCTGCCTGAAAACTATGATCTAGTCATCGGCAATCCACCATACGGCAAAGTTAAGGCAAGTGATAAAAATTTGGCACTATACCGTAAAAATGCTACCAATAAAGATACGCAAAATATTTTTTCATTTTTTATTGATAAGGCTCTGACGCTCAGTAAAACCGTGGCTTTGGTTGTTCCCAAAAGTGTGATTAACGCCCCCGAGTTTCAAATAACCCGACAACAACTTATCACAGCCAATATCAACCGCATTATTGATTACGGCGAGAAAGCATTTAAAGGCGTAAAAATAGAGACGATTGCCTTTATTGCCGATCAAACCGACAAAGACAATCAACATATTACGATAGAAAGCCATATCCAAGAAACGTTGATACAAAACTGTAAAAACTATTTTTTTTCTGATAATTTCCCTTATTGGTTGATTTATCGTAATAGTGAATTTGATCAAATTGCACAAAAATTGGAATTTAATGTATTTCAATCATTCCGAGATCGCCAAATTACCAAATCGCATACACAGAATAGTGGCAATGTTCGGGTTTTAAAATCCCGTAATATCGGTAACAACGAGATTATTGATATTGAGGGCTATGATAGTTATGTGGATTCAGTTGCCCCTTTTTCTGTCGGCAAATTTATTAACCGTAAAAATGTCGTGATGATTCCCAATCTGACTTACAAACCTCGGGCAGCATTTTTGCCTGAAAACAGTATTGCTGATGGCTCTGTTGCCCTACTGACAATGAAAAAACACGAAAAAATCCTAACCCAACGAGATCTCGCATACTATGCAACTCCCGAATTTGAGCAGTTTTACCGTGTTGCCCGTAATTATGGTTCTCGTTCAATGAATATAGACAATCATTCCGTGTTTTTTTTCGGATTGCTAAAAGATTAGAGGAGTAAAAAATGAATATGGAAAATTATTTTTCTAACTTAAATTTAGATATCAGAACACATAAACTCGGCACATTTACCGATCAAAAAGTAACCCCGGATGTATTATGTGCCGTAGCAGAATGTATCAGCGAATATGTTGAAAAGATTGGAGAAATATTTAGCATTAACGATATTCGTTATTCAGATTATGCCGAATATATCGCCACCGCCGTATTTAAAAAACCATCCATTGAAAATGCCGGTAGCGAATACAATAAATTTTTTTCACAACCGATTAAAATGCTGAGCTATTGTGGCGTATTAAACGAAGAAAAGTTTTCTAGATACTATCGGTACGGCGTACAGAATAATAAAATCCTGCAATATATTGCCAATCGTGAAAGAAATGCCCTAAATTTCATCCAAGCATTTAGTGAAAAATTATTAAAAGACAGTGGTATTTATCCAAAATTTGCCGATTTTTTTGCCCAGCCTAATAAAAATACGTTTGAAAGTATGAAAACGGCGTTTACCGATCTTGTTATCCAAAACACACCCAAAAATACCGAAGTAGAAGTTCGCCGTATTTTTACCAAAATCATTAATCCATTGGCTTATAAACATAATACTTTTGGCACAAGAAAAGGGAGTATTTCCAATACCCCCATTACATTAGACGAGCTTTATTACAATCGCCTAAACTGGCGAGATAAAGGCAAAGAAAAATCGCTCACTCGCAAAGAAGCTCAAGCTCTATTTGCCGATAGTGCAAATGCCGCAAATTTGAATTATTTAGTTAATAAAGCCAAAAAATTTGTCAAAACGCTACACAAAACCAGCGAAGTTCAACGTTTTGATCCCACAGAAGCCAATCAGGCACATCATATTTTTATGGCAAGCGAATTTCCTGATTTAGCATCGCTGCCTGAAAATCTGATTTGCCTGACACCAAACCAGCATTTCAATTTGGCTCACCCAAGCAATAAAACCGCCGTTATTGACAAACATTACCAGCGTATTTGCCTGATGGCGAAGTTGGACAGTATTGAGCAAGATAACCGTGCTAATACAGGCAATTACGATTACCATGAATTTATTCATGTACTCAATACAGGATTTAATACAGATCAGTTTGATGTTTCTATGAGTTACGAAACATTGAAGCATCGTATTTTAATGTTTGATTTTTAAATAAATATTTTAAAAATAAAAAACACGAATCTCATGAAGCGGATTCGTGTTTTAAATTAGAATTTACATATTCGCACCAGCATCAAATTCTGCATGAAATTGAGACGGAATATTTGCTTTTATTGTTGAAAGATTTTGTTTTCCACCAGAAACAAAACCTAACTGAGATAGCATTTCAAAAAGCTCATTACAATTTAGCCTATATGCAATATTACCTACGCCTGCCGTAAATTTAAATCCTAGTGGCACAAAAATATTTTGTGCTTTACTTGAGAAGAACTGTATACGTCCCTCATCACCCCAAGCACCTTGCACACTATTTTTTTCAAAAACCAAATTTACATCATTAGGATGATTTGCCAAATAGCCGATAAACTTGTAAAGGTCCTTTTCATCACAATTGATTTGATGATTTCGACCTAATGTAATATTCATTAATTATCTCCTTAATAAATTAATTTTAATGATATATTCCCCAAGATTTTCATCTTATCAGTATCTATTGCTGAATTATAAGAATTGAAACTCCTATGTCAACGTCCGACCAAAAAATTCTCCGAGCTTGTCGCTGATTTGGTTGACATATTCAGGTTGAGACCTTTGCAAAGTACCTCTCTTCACCTTTTCGCTGACAGTCGAAACCCAAACACAGGTTTTCGGCTGTTTTCGCCACAAATCACTCCTAATTCTACCTAAATACCCCCTTAATCCTCCCCGGATACCTGATAATCAGGCATCCAAGGGGATCAGGGTAGAATCAGTGGATATTTGAAACAAAAACAGCCGAAAACCTGTGTTTGGGGTTTCGGCTGTTGGAAGGAAAGGAATTTTGCAAAGGTCTCATGCTGTTTTCCTGATACATTGATGTTTTAATCGCTACATAATAATTATTATCAACTAACGCGTATATTTTAAATCCTTTATCCTAGTTTAGATTTTATAAATAGATATTTTATTTCTGATAGGAATTTTATGAACTCGCTCCATATTGTCGTCCTCGACCGCGATACCCTCGTCAACCGCCCGTTTGATTTTGATTTTCCACATACATTGAGCAGCTACGGCACAACCGAAGCGCACGAAACGCTGGAGCGCATCCGCGGCGCGGACATTGTGATTACCAACAAAGTCGTGATTTCCGCCCAAGCATTTGCCGAAAATCCACAACTCAAGCTGGTTGCCGTTACGGCGACAGGCGTTAACAATGTTGACGTTGAGGCTGCCAAACAAAACGGCACGGCAGTATGCAATATCCGCGCTTACGGCAATGAATCCGTAGCGGAACACGCGTTTATGATGATGATTACCCTGATGCGCAACCTGCCTGCCTATCAGCGCGACGTTGCGGCAGGCTTGTGGGAAAACTCGCCGTTTTTCTGCCACCTCGGCGCTCCTATGCGCGATTTAAACGGTAAAACACTGGCGATTTTCGGGCGCGGCAATATCGGTAAAACGCTGGCAACTTATGCTCAGGCTTTCAAAATGAATGTCGTGTTCGCCGAACATAAAAATGCCCAAAGCGTCCGCGACGGCTATGTTTCCTTTGACGAAGCCATCCGCTCTGCCGATGTCGTATCGCTTAATTGTCCGCTCACACCGCAAACGGCAAACATGATAGGGGAAACCGAATTGCAGCAAATGAAACCCGGCACCATCCTCATCAACTGCGGACGCGGCGGCTTGGTTGATGAAGCCGCTTTGGTTGCGGCGTTGAAATACGGCCAAATCGGCGGGGCAGGTTTTGACGTGTTGACACAAGAGCCGCCGCGCGACGGCAATCCTCTGCTGAAAGCCCGACTGCCCAACCTCATTGTCACGCCACACATTGCATGGGCAAGCCAAGAAGCCGCCAACCGTCTATTTGACATCCTTTTGGACAACATCAACCGCTTCGTGGCCGGCAATCCGCAAAATCTGGTTTAATCTATGGAAAACCTGTTGATAAGGCTGTGAACAATTTTAAAGGCCGTCTGAAATATTCAGACGGCCTTTATTAATCCTTATTTATTTCATAAAGTTATCTATTAAATAGGTTAAATCGTTTCATTCTTTATTGTGGATAACCCTATAAAAAGCTGAAATCAGGCTTTCGGCTGAATGAGGTGGACATCACATTGTGGGAACGGGATGTTGATGTTGGCGGCACGCAGGTTTTCAACCACTTGTTCGTTCAGGGCGAATCGGAATGGGCCGAGATTTTCTTCTTGCGTCCACGCCCAAAGGGTAATTTCGATGGCACTGTCGCCAAGGTTGGTGATGTAGGCGACGGCTGGTTTGTCTTCGGTTTGGACGCACAGGGGATTTTCGGTCGCGGCACGCAATACGGCGTCTTTGGCAACTTTCAAATCACAGGCGTAATCGACGCCGACCACGACTTGGGCGCGGCAGAGGGACAGGGAGGAGCGGTTGACGATGCTGTTGCTCATGACCACGCTGTTGGGCAGGATGATTTCTTCGTTGTCGGGTGTGCTCAATGAGGTCTGCACCATTTTGATTTCGCGGACGAAGCCTTCAAGGCCGTTGACTTTGATGTAATCGCCGACTTGAAACGGACGGAAGAGGATAATCAGCGCACCGGCGGCAAAGTTGGACAGTTGGTCTTTCAATGACAAAGCCACGGCCAGGCCTGCGCCGCCGATCAGGGCGGTTACGGAAGTGGTCGGGATGCCGAGTTTGCCCAGTGCGGCGATGATGACGAGGATCAGCAGGCCGATGTTGGCGACGTTGCCGAGGAAGCTGACCAGTGTTTTATCGACTTTGGCGCGAGTCAGCGCGGCTTTCATCAGTGTCACCACGCGCGTGGCGACCCAGCGGCCGATAAAGAAGATGGCCAAGGCGGCCAGCAGGTTGGTACCGAAAGACATGCCGGTTTGGGCGAGTTGTTCCCAGCCGGAAAACGAAGAGAGGACTTGAAGATCGAAATTCATAATTGTGTGTGCGTGTGAAGTTGTTTAAAAGGTTATTGTAAAACAAGGCCGTCTGGAAAACTAATGATTTGTTTTTTCAGACGGCCTTGATGTGTTTTTAAGTTTTTCGGTTTAACGTAAAACGGTTTTGCTCCAACGGCTCACCCATTGTTTTTGCTTGGTGTTGATGTCGGCGCGATTGGGGGAATCGCTGTGTTGCGGGGTTTGGGCAAACTCGAATACTTTGGGCAGCGGCGTGTTTTTGACTGCCGGATAGACCCACATTTCGGCAGGCAGGGCTTTTTGCACTTCGCCGCTTTGCAGCCAGCTCACCAGTTTGGCCGCCAGTTCGGGTTGTTTTGCACCTTTCAAAACGGCCGCGCCTTCAACTTGGCGGAATGTGCCGCCTTTGAGGAAGAGGTTGCCGGTGGGCGGGATGCTGTATTTGCCTTTGGAGTAGTGGACTTCAGCCGCCGGGCTGGTGGCATAGCTGACCACGAGGGGATAGGCGCCGCCGTTTTGGGTGAAGTCGGTGTAGTAGGCTTCGCTCCAGCCTTTGGCAACTTTCACGCCGTTTTGGCGCATTTGCGCCCACCATTTGAACGCGCCTTCTTCACCCATACCGCCGATGTTGGCCAAGAGGAAGGAGAGGCCGGGCGAGGATGTGGCGGGAGACGGGGTTACCAAAAGGTTTTTATATTCCGGTTTGGTCAAATCTTGCAGGGTTTGCGGCAGGGGCAGTTTTTTCTGTTCAAACCATTTTTTGTCGTAGTTGATGGCGACATAGGCGTAATCGACAGCCAGCGCATCGGGCAGGGAAGCGGTTACGGGTGCGGATTTGGGTTGGTTGGCGGCGAGGATGCCGGCGGCTTTGGCTTTGCCGATGTTGGCGTTGTCTAAACCGTAAACCGCATCGGCAATCGGGTTGGCCTTGCTCAAAATCAGCTTGTTGAGCATTTCGTTGCCGCTGCCTGCCTTGATGACGGACACTTTGGCATCGTTGGCTTTTTCAAATTGCGCGATGACGGATTGGGGCAGGCTGAAGGATTTGTGCACGGCCAAACGCACTTCGGTTTGGGCGTACAGGTTTGCCGAAGCCAGCAACAGGGCCACGGCGGATAATTTCAGTTTCATTCTCTTTCCTTTGTGCGGGTAAAATACGAAATATCATAACAAAATCTGCATATCAAGGCACGATATGAATCATTCTCCCGTTTGGCTGTTTGACCTCGACAACACTTTGCACAATGCCGAAGCCGGTATTTTCTACATCATCAACCGCGCCATGACCGAATACATGGCAGGCCGTCTGAAACTTTCCGAAGAAGCCGCCTCCCATCTGCGCCAAGATTATTGGCACCGATACGGTGCGACGCTTGCCGGTTTGCAAATCCACCATCCCGAAGTCGATATCGATGAATTTTTGCTTGAAAGTCATCCACTTAAGCAAATTTTGGTAAAGGTGGAGGGTATGGATGGAACTGATAATGTTTTAGGCCGTCTGAAAGGGCGAAAAGCCGTATTTTCCAACGGGCCTTCGTTTTATGTCCGCGCATTGGTTGAAGCGTTGGGCTTGGAAGCGCATTTTGACGGCTTGTTCGGCACGGACGACTTCGGCCTGCTCTACAAACCTAATCCGCAGGCCTATCTCAACGTCTGCCGCCTGTTGGGCGTCAAACCCGAACAGTGCATTATGGTGGACGACAGCGCCGACAATCTGCACCAAGCCAAAGCCTTGGGCATGAAGACCGTTTGGTACGGCGAAAAGGCCCATCCGCTGCCATTTGCCGACGGCATAGCGAAAGATATGCAGGGTTTGCTTGAATTTTGCACAAAACTGCCGTGAAGTTTTGAAAAAACAAGTACAATACACGGTATTGCCGACATTTAAAAACAAGGACAACATCATGCGTAAACTCGCTTTAATTTTGACCGCCGCCGCCGTTTTGGCCGGTTGCTCTTGGGAAACCTACACCAACGAATCCGGCCGTACCGCCGTACGCCAAAAATATGCTACCGGCACGCCTATCGTTTATCAGGACGGTACTTATTCTAAAAACATGAATTACAACCAGTTCCGCCCAGAGCGCCGCGCCGTCCAATCCAATCAGGCGGATCATGCCGAACACGGCGAACGCGGCCAGCACTGGCAAAAACCGCAATTTGCCAACCAACAGCCAGCAACCGAATAACAATATCCCAAGGCCGTCTGAAACGGAGTGAAAAACAATCAACACTTGTTGCCACACTTTTCAGACGGCCTCAAACAACGACAACGGAAACCGTATCATGGCTCAGACAGCTTTAAATATTGTCATCCTTGCTGCCGGCAAAGGCACACGCATGTACTCCAAAATGCCCAAAGTGCTGCACCGCATCGGCGGCCTTCCCATGGTTGAGCGCGTTATCGACACCGCCGCCTCCCTGAATCCCCAAAACATCTGCGTCGTCATCGGCCACGGCAAAGAGCAAGTCTTGGACACCGTCAAACGCGATGTCGTTTGGGTTGAACAAACCGAACAGCTCGGTACCGGCCACGCCGTCAAAACCGCCCTGCCGCACCTGTCTGCCGAAGGCCGCACGCTGGTGTTGTACGGCGACGTCCCCCTGATTGACGCAGCCACCCTCGAAACCCTGCTCGAAGCCGCAGGCAACGAAGTCGGCCTGCTGACCGACGTGCCCAACGACCCGACAGGTTTGGGCCGCATCATCCGCGACAGCAACGGCAGCGTAACCGCCATTGTCGAAGAAAAAGACGCCGATGCCGCCCAAAAAGCCGTGAAAGAAATCAATACCGGCATTTTGGTTCTTCCTAACGCCAAACTCGAAGCTTGGTTGAACAGCCTTTCCAGCAACAATGCCCAAGGCGAATACTACCTGACCGACCTCATTGCCAAAGCCGTTGCCGACGGTATCAAAGTTCATCCCGTTCAAGTCCGCGCCTCCCATCTGGCCGCCGGCGTGAACAACAAACTCCAACTGGCTGAACTCGAGCGTATTTTCCAAACCGAACAGGCGCAAGAATTGCTCAAAGCAGGCGTAACCCTGCGTGATCCGGCACGTTTTGATTTACGAGGCCGTCTGAAACACGGACAAGATGTCGTGATTGACGTCAACGTCGTGATTGAAGGCGAAGTCGAACTCGGCGACAACGTCGAAATCGGTGCCAACTGCGTGATCAAAAACGCCAAAATCGGTGCCAACACCAAAATTGCCCCATTCTCTCATTTTGAAGGTTGCGAAGTCGGCGAAAACAACCAAATCGGCCCATACGCCCGTTTGCGTCCGCAAGCCAAACTGGCCGACAACGTACACATCGGCAACTTCGTCGAAGTCAAAAACGCCACCATCGGCAACGGCACCAAAGCCAACCATCTCACCTACATCGGTGATGCCGAGATCGGCAACAAAACCAACTTCGGCGCCGGCACGATTATTGCCAACTACGACGGCGTGAACAAACACAAAACCGTCATCGGCGACGAAGTGCGCATCGGTTCAAACTGCGTACTGGTTGCTCCCGTTACCCTCGGCAACAAAGTGACGACAGGCGCGGGCAGCGCGATTACCCGCAACTGCGAAGACGGCAAACTCGTTCTCGCCCGTTCGCGCCAAACCGTCATCGAAGGCTGGGTGCGTCCGGAAAAAGGCGATAAGAAGTAAGGCTGGTCTTTTATTTGTTTTCAGACGGCCTTGAGAAACAACAGGCCGTCTGAAACCCAGATTTGCCGTTTCAATGAATATAAAACGGCGTTTTCCGACTGCCGCTTTCGGGAGCCGGAGCAGCAGTCATTTTCTCAAACTTTTGATACTAAGGAACTTATATGTGCGGTATCGTAGGTGCTATTCGCGCCAATCACAATGTAGTCGATTTTCTGACCGACGGTCTCAAACGCCTTGAATACCGAGGCTACGATTCGTCGGGTATCGCCGTCAACATGGACGGCAAAATCAAACGCGTCCGCCGTGTCGGCCGTGTGCAGCTGATGGAGGACGCCGCGCGCGAAAAAGGCGTGTTCGGCCATATCGGCATCGGCCATACCCGTTGGGCAACCCACGGCGGTGTAACCGAGCCTAACGCCCACCCCCATATTTCCGGCGGCATGATCGCGGTTGTCCACAACGGCATCATCGAAAACTTTGAAGCCGAACGCGAACGCCTGCAAGCTTTGGGTTACACCTTCGAATCGCAAACCGATACCGAAGTCATCGCCCACAGCGTCAACCACGAATACACACAAAACGGCGGCAAACTGTTTGAAGCCGTCCAAGCTGCGACTGCCCGTTTCCACGGCGCATACGCTATTGCCGTTATCGCACAAGACAACCCTGAACAAATGGTTGTTGCGCGCATGGGCTGCCCGTTGTTGGTGGCCTTGGGCGACCAAGAAACCTTTATCGCTTCCGACGTATCCGCCGTGATCGCCTTTACCCGCCGCATCGCTTACTTGGAAGACGGCGACATCGCCCTGCTGAACGCAAACGGCATCGAAAAACTGCTCGACAAAACCGGTGCGCAAACCGAACGTGCGATTAAAGTGTCCGAATTGTCTTTGGCTTCTTTGGAGTTGGGCCCATACAGCCACTTCATGCAAAAAGAAATCCACGAGCAACCCCGTGCCATCGCCGATACTGCCGAAGTTTTCTTGGACGGCGGTTTCGAACCTGAAAACTTCGGCGCGAATGCACGCGAAGTGTTCGACGATATCCACAGCATCAAAATCCTTGCCTGCGGTACGTCCTACTATGCCGCGCTGACCGCCAAATACTGGCTCGAATCCATCGCCAAAGTGCCGACCGACGTAGAAATCGCCAGCGAATACCGCTACCGCGACGTGATTGCCGATCCGAAACAATTGGTCATCACCATTTCCCAATCCGGCGAAACCTTGGACACCATGGAAGCCCTGAAATACGCGCAATCTTTGGGACACAAACACAGCCTGTCTATCTGTAACGTGATGGAATCCGCCCTGCCGCGCGAAAGTGAGTTGGTACTGTACACCCGCGCCGGTGCAGAAATCGGCGTTGCCTCTACCAAAGCGTTCACGACCCAACTGGTTGTCCTGTTCGGCTTGGCCGTTACCTTGGGCAAACAGCGCGGTCTGGTTTCCGACGAACAATCGCGTGAATACGTCGAAGAATTGCGTCAACTTCCGGGCAGCATTCAGCACGTTCTCAATCTTGAGCCGCAAATCGCCGCTTGGGCGCAAAAATTTGCCAAGAAAACCAGCGCACTCTTCTTGGGCCGCGGCATCCACTTCCCAATCGCCCTTGAAGGCGCATTGAAGCTGAAAGAGATTACCTATATCCACGCCGAAGCGTATCCTGCGGGTGAGTTGAAACACGGCCCGTTGGCATTGGTGGACGAGAACATGCCCGTTGTCGTGATTGCCCCGAACGACAGCCTGTTGGACAAAGTCAAAGCCAATATGCAGGAAGTCGGCGCACGCGGCGGTGAACTCTTTGTCTTCGCCGACCTCGACAGCAACTTCAACGCCACCGAAGGCGTGCACGTTATCCGCGCCCCACGCCACGTCGGCGTACTCTCGCCGATTGTGCACACCATCCCCGTGCAGCTCCTGTCTTACCACGCCGCCCTTGCCCGTGGCACAGACGTGGACAAACCGCGTAACTTGGCTAAATCGGTAACGGTTGAGTAAGCAATAAACCGGTTACAAAAGGCCGTCTGAAACCTGCTTCAAGGTTTCAGACGGCCTTTATATTTGTCGACTTCAGTAATAGAGAGGCTATTTATGATGTCTTTGCTTTCATTATAAATGTACAACAACAGCTGATTGTGACCGATATTTTATTGATTAGAGTGGCCTCTGATGACAAGATCAGCAAACCGATAGAATGACAACAGGCCGTCTGAAAAATCTTTCAGACGGCCTGTTGTTTTAAAGCGTTTTATTCTGCGCCGACAACGACGGTGTTGAGGTCTTTGAATTTAACGTGGCGTTGCCATGCGTTGCGGACTTGTTCGACGGTCAGGCTGTTGATGGCTTTGGGGTAGGCTTCCAAGTAGTCGTTGGGCAGGTCGTAGAGGCCGATCAGACTCAGGTAGTTGAGCAGTTTATCGTTGGAATCATAGCGCAGGGGGAAGCTACCGACGATGTTGGCCTTGGCCTGTTTCAGCTCGGCTTCGGTCGGGCCTTCGGCGATAAACTGCTCGATGACGGCTTGGGTGTCAGCCAGTGAGGCTTTGGTGTTTTTCTTTTGGGTGGAGTAGGAAACGGCAAACGTGCCTTCTTCTGTCGCTGGGGCGAGGCTGCTGTATACGCCGTAGGTGTAGCCGTGTTGGTCGCGCAAAACTTTCATGAGGCGGCTGTCAAAACCGCCGCCGCCGAGGATGTAGTTGCCGGCAACGAGGGCGTAGTAGTCGGGGTCGTGGCGTTTGATGAGGGAGGTGCCGAGCAGGACTTGTGCCTGTGTGCCGGCAAAGGGGATGTCGCGGCGTTGGGCGGTTTGTTTGGGAACGGGCGGGATGGCGTGGGTTGCGGTGGCTTTGGCTGGCAGGTCTTTGAGGACGCGTTCGACCAGTTGCTCTGCCTGGTTGCGGTTGAGGTCGCCGACGATGGCGACGATGGCGTTGTCTTTGCCGTAGTGGGTGCGGTGGAAGGCGCGGATGTCGTCGAGGTTGACGCGTTTGAGGCTGTCGACGGTTACGTTTGCGCCGCTGCCGTAGGGGTGGTTCGGGTAGATGAGCTTGGTCAGTTCGCGCGTGGCGGTGTAGTCGGGGGTGGTTTCTTGTTGTTGCAAGCCGGTAATGGATTGGATTTGACGGCGGCGGAAAACGGCTTCGTCAAAACGCGGATGGGTCAGCGAGTGATTGAGCAAGTTGGCGGCTTTGTCGAGGATGTCGACTTTGCTGAGGCTGCGGAAGCCTGCGGATGCGCTCTCGGCATTGCTGTCGCTGCTGATGTGCGCACCGATGTTGTCAGCTTCTGCATTGAAGGCTTCTTCGTCCAGCTCTTGGGTGCCGTCGGTCAGGAGGGCGGCGGTAAATTCGGCAACTTGGCTTTTGCCGTCCGGATTGGCGACGCTGCCTGCGCCCTTGAAGCTGACTTCAAGGTCGATGATGGGGTTTTCGTGGCGTTCGACAAGGAGGATTTGGGTGCCGTCGCGGTTGCGCCAACGCTGGATGTCGGTGGCGGCTTGGATGCTTAAGGGCAGGAGTAGGGCAAGGGCGAGCAGGGTGGGTTTCATGTTGTGGCTTTCTGTTAAGGCCGTCTGAAAGGGTATGGGCTTTCAGACGGCCTGATGTTTATCGGCGTTTGGCAGCTTTTTTGCTTGGCGCGGTGGCTGTTTTTTGCGGCTCGATGATGACGGTACTCATGCGCTCGTCGGTCAACATCCGGGCGGCGGCCTGTACTTCTTGCGCGCTGACTGCCTGTAAGCGGCGGTGGATTTCTTGTTCGTCGGTATATTGGAAACCGCGCGCTTCGAGGCGACCCATCATGGAGGCTTGGGAAGACATGGAGTCTTTGGCGTAGATTTCGCTGACCGCTGCCTGGGTTTTGACGCGCTGCAATTCTTCTTCGGAAACGCCGTTGTCGGCAATGTCTTTGATTTCTTGGCGCAGCTGGGCAATCAGAGTATCGGTTTTCACGCCTTCGGCAGGCATGGCCATTACGCTGAACAGCGGCATCTCTCGGCTGATGATGTCGTAATGCGTTCCTGCGTTCAATGCGGTTTGCTTGCCGCGCACGAGGTTTTTGTCAAAACGGCTGGACGCGTTGCCTGCCAAAATATCGGAGAGGATGTCGAGGGCGAAAGGCATCGTGTCATCCAATTTTTGGAGTTTCGGCACACGGAAGTTGATGGCAATCAGCGGTTGGCGTGTGACCGGAGAAGTGGCTTTGACCGTAACAGGCTTGCGCAAATAGGGTTCGGTATGGAGTTTGTTGCGCGGCGGCTGGGCTTTGGCCGGAATATCGCCAAAGAGTTTGGCGGCCGTCTGAAGCGTTTGTTTGGCATCGACATCGCCGACAATGACCAATACGGCATTGTTGGGCGCGTAATACTGTTTGTACCACGCGCGCAAGTCGTCGGCTTTTAGGGTGTGCAAATCTTTCATGTAGCCGATGACGGAGGCGCGCATGGACGGTTGGGTAAAGGCGGCAAGATAGGCTTGCTCCCACATTTTGCCATCGGCCGTGTCTTCCGTGCGTTGGCGGCGTTCTTCACGGATGACGTTCATCTCGTTGAGGAATTCTTTGTCACTGAAGTTGAGGTTGTGCATGCGGTCGGCTTCGAGCTTCAGAATCTCGGGCAGGTTGGCGGCGGCGACGTTTTCGTAATACACCGTTTCATTGCGGTTGGTATAGGCATTGTTTTGCCCACCCAGCTCGGACACGCGGCGATTGAACTCGCCGGAGGGAACGTCTTTCGTGCCTTTAAACATCATGTGTTCTAAAGCGTGGCTCAGGCCGCTTTTGCCCGGTTTTTCATCCACGCTGCCGATTTTGTACCAAATCTGCGAAACGGCCACAGGCGCGCGGTGGTCTTCTTTGACGATGATTTTCAGACCGTTGGGCAGGGTTTCAGAAAGCGTCTGCGCCCATGAGGCGGCAGGCAGCGAGAAGGCAAGCATTAAAGCAATTCGGCGTAACATGGTTCAATCCGTAAAATGAAAATCAATCGCCAAAGTATAGCGGAAAATCTGCAAAGATTGGCTGAATGTTTCAGACGGTCTGGGCCTTATCTGCTGATTCACATCAAGCGCGGCCGTTGCCAATCTTTACCGTCGCGCCTCATTCGCGGATAATCCCAAACATTCCCGTTTCCAACCATCACAAAGGAATCATCATGGCATTTTTGAAACTGACCGAACAAAATGTTCAAGGCAAAACCGTTCTGATCCGCGCCGATATGAACGTACCGTTCAAAGACGGCAACATCAGCGACGACACCCGTATCCGTGCTTCGCTCGCATCCATCAAATACTGCTTGGACAACGGCGCGTCTGTGATCGTGATGACCCACCTCGGCCGTCCGACCGAAGGCGAATTCCATCCTGAAGACGATGTGGCGCCTGTTGCCGCGCATTTGGGCAAACTGTTGGGCAAAGACGTGAAAGTATTGAATGACTGGCGTGAAAACAAACCGACTTTGAACGCCGGTGATGTCGTGATGTTGCAAAACGTGCGCATCAACAAAGGCGAGAAGAAAAACGACTTGGAGCTGGGCAAAGCCTACGCTTCTTTGTGTGATGTGTTCGTTAACGACGCATTCGGTACCGCCCACCGCGCCCAAGCTTCGACTGAAGCCGTTGCCCAAGCCGCGCCCGTTGCCTGCGCCGGCGTGTTGATGGCGGGCGAACTCGACGCTTTGGGCAAAGCCCTGAAACAACCGGCTCATCCGATGGTTGCCATCGTTGCCGGCAGCAAAGTGTCTACCAAACTGACCATCCTCGAATCTTTGGCCGACAAAGTCGACCAACTCATCGTCGGCGGCGGCATCGCCAATACTTTCCTGTTGGCAGAAGGCAAAGCCATCGGCAAATCTTTGGCTGAACACGATTTGGTGGAAGAATCCAAAAAAATCATGGCGAAAATGGCGGCTAAAGGCGGCTCTGTACCGCTGCCGACCGATGTGGTTGTCGCTAAAGCCTTCGCCGCCGATGCGGAAGCTGTGGTGAAAGACATTGCCGACGTTGCCGAAGACGATATGATTTTGGACATCGGCCCTAAATCTGCCGCTGCTTTGGCCGATTTGCTCAAAGCTGCCGGTACGGTCGTATGGAACGGCCCGGTCGGCGTGTTTGAATTTGACCAATTTGCCGGCGGTACCAAAGTATTGGCCGAAGCGATTGCCCAAAGCGATGCGTTCTCGATTGCCGGCGGCGGCGACACTTTGGCGGCGATTGCCAAATTCGGCGTAACCGATCAAATCAGCTACATTTCTACCGGCGGCGGCGCGTTCCTTGAGTTCTTGGAAGGCAAAGAGTTGCCTGCCGTTGCTGCTTTGGAAAAACGCGGCGCATAATCGGTTTTAATATCGATGGCTGAATAAAGGCCGTCTGAAATCTGGAAATCAGGTTTCAGACGGCCTTTTGTTTTGGTTTTTATTCGAGAAAGTGTTTAGCTGGATTCAACGCCGATGGTTGGCAGACTTGTTGCTAAACAGGCTGGAAAGCATCCGGCTCTTTTCAGACGGCCTCTGCGTCGGCTTGTCGGTGCAATGCCTGATAGCACGGGGTAAGCTGACGGATAATCAGGTCGAGCTGGTGTTTGAGGATGTGGTCTTGCTGCGCTTGTGTGTTTTGTTCAAGCTCGGCAAATTCCTGACGGATTTGGGTCATGGCCGTTTCAAAAGCCTCGGGGTCGGTTTGGGGCATTTGGGTCAGCAACTCGGCGATGTGGTGGGTCAGCTTGGCATAGGGCGCAAAGCCGTCGTTGCCGTCGATTCGGACTTGGTCGCGGTATGCGCCGAGCGCAGAAATGTGGCCGGTCAGCGCATAGCTGGTTTTGAGCAGGGTAAAACCGTCTTGCAGGCGGTCTTGGTATTTTTTCGGGTTGCTGCTCATGTCGGACAGGGTGCTGCTGAGGGCGGCGGTGCTTTCATGGGCTTGGCGGCGGGTGAGGCGGTAGTCGAAATCGTCGTGGCTGCCGTTTTGCAGCTGGTCGAGGATGGCGTCGAGATAGCGGCCGTTGGCAGTGATGGTTTGGGCGGCTGTATGGCTGAGAGTGAGGTAACGCCAATCCGGCCAGAGGTAAGTGGCGGCGGCCCATGCGATAACGGAACCGACGATGGTGTCGATGATGCGGATGGGCATGGCGTGGTACACGTCCAAACCGGCAAGCGAGAGGCTGGTCAGGGCTTGGATGGTGATGAAGAAGGTGGAGAAGCTGTATTTGTAGCTTCGGGTCATGAAGAACAGGGTGGTGCTGGCGATGACAATCCAGAGCTTGGTTTCAACGGACGGGGTGAAGTAGGGGACGAGCGAACCGACAATCACGCCGAGAATCGTGCCGGCAATGCGTTGGTACACGCGGCTTTTGGTGGCGGTGTAGTTGGGCTGGCAGACAAAAAGGGCGGTCAGCAGAATCCAGTAGCCGAGGTTGAGATGGAGGATTTCGACAATGATGCAGGCCGCGGCCACGACGATGGAGAGGCGGGTGGCGTGACGGAATACACCGGACTCGAAATTGAGCTGGCTGAGGACGGTTTCGCCGATATTGCGGAAATTGGTGTTTTCAAGGGCGGCGATGCGGGTGTCGGCATTGTCGTTTTCGGCAAGGGACGCATCGTTTTGCAGTTGCCGCAGTTGGTAATCGACGCTGCTGAGGTTGTCGAGCAGGCGGCGGATATTGTGGAGATTGGCATTGTCGGCATGGGTCTCGGCAAAATGGCCGAGGGATTGGCGGCAGCCTTCCATGGCGCGGCCGAGGCGTTTGCTGTATGCGTAGGGTTTGTTGTTGCGCAGGGAGGCGGCAACGTTGCGGCATGCCTGGCCTTGCATTTCGAGCAGGCGGCGTATGCGGAAGATGAGGTCGGTATTTTTGAGCTGCTCGGCCATTTCGCTGTAATCGACGTGGGCGGAGCTGATGCGTTCGTGCATGTCTTGCGCGCAGAGGTAGTAGCGCAGCATTTTGGCGGTACGCGGATGGCGGTGTTGGCCGCGCAATCGGTAGAAAAGTGCGCCGCGGCATTGGTTGAAGGCAGTAATCACGCCGGTGTTGCTCATGGCCAAGTCGATTTGGCGGTTGCCCAACCATGCGGCTTCGTCGGGATCGAAAAAGTCGGCTTTGGCATCGAAGTAGTTGCTGAGTGCATCATAGGCGTTGGCGACGGTTTCTTGGACAGGGCGGTGGGGCAGGATGATTTGGAAGATCAGGGTGTTGACGCTGTATAGGACAGTGCCCAGCAGAATCATGACAGGGTTGGTCAGCCAGTAGGTCTCGGGGGTGTAGGTCAGTGTGGTGTAGGTGGCGACGGCGAGCGCACCGAAAGCGAAGGTGCGGTATTTGAGGCCGATGGTGCCGAGGATGGTAAAGCCGAAAGTCATCAGGGTCATGGCCAAGATGAAGGGAACACCTGTGCCGATGGTGCTTTGGGCAAGCAGCGAGGAGAGCGTGAACAGGGCGACGGTGATGACGATGTTTTTCAGACGGCCTGTGAGGCGGTTGTCCAAGTCGACCAAACCGCCGGCAATAATGCCGAGTACGAAGGGCATGACGAGTTTGGGCGTGTTGAAGTGCCAAACGAGGGTGGCGGCGATGAACACGCTGGCGAAGACGGGCAGGGAGGCAATGATCAGAGGTTTGAGCGGCGGAGTTTTCATGCTGGTGTCGTTTATTATTCGTTATGGGGTGAATGATTGGATTTTAACAGGATTTTCAGTCGGTTTCAGAATGTTTGAAATAGGATAAGGCCGTCTGAACGGATACGGGGAAATATTTGATTTCGTTTCCACATTTGTTCAGACGGCCTTTTTTGGCTTGCGCCATCAGGTCATCAGGTTGAGGTCGCTGATGCGGTCGTAGAGGCGTTCGGTATTATTGCCCTCGTCGTGCATTTGAATGCGCAGGCGCAAATCGTTGGCGGATACCGCTTGGCGCAGGGCTTCGCTGAGTTCGATTTGGCCTTGTGCGTAGAGGGTGAAGAGATTTTGGTCGAATGTCTGCATACCGTTGCTGCCGGAGCGTGCCATCAGGTCGCGGATTTCCAGCAATTCGCCTTTGAAAATCAAGTCCTGCATGGCCGGAGTGTTGAGCAGGAGGTCGGTAACGGCCGTGCGTTGGCGGTTTTTCTTGATTGTGAGGCGCTGGCCGATGATGCCGACGAGGTTTAACGCCAAATCCATCAAAACCTGTTGGCGGCGGTCTTCCGGATAGAAGTTGATGATGCGCTCGATGGTTTGGGAAGCCGTGCTGGCATGGATGGTGAAAACGCACAGATGGCCGGTTTGAGCCAGTTGGAGGGCGTATTCCATGCTTTCTTCGCTGCGGACTTCACCGATACAGACGACGTCGGGTGCTTGACGCATGGCGCTTTGAACGGCGATTTTCCAGTTGTCGGTATCGATGCCGATTTCGCGCTGGGTGAAGATGCTGCGGCAAGGCTTGTAGATAAACTCGATGGGGTCTTCGATGGTAACGATATGGCCGGGCAGCTTTTGGTTGCGGTAGTTGAGCATGGAGGCCATGGTGGTGGACTTACCCGAACCGGTCGGGCCGGCGAGGATCAGCAGGCCGCGCGGTGCAAGGGCAAGCTCTTGGAGTTTTTCGGGCAAACCGAGGGTCTTCATCTCGGGAATGTCTTGGCTGATGCGGCGCAATACCATGCCGACGCGGCCTTGCTCGTGGTAGGCGTTGACGCGGTAGCGCGTGTTGCTGCGCGATTGGACGGAATAGTTGATTTCCCAGTCGCGATTGAAGGCTTCGAGCTGGTCGGGGTTCATGGTGGATTCGGCGATGGCGGCGGTGTCCGCGCCGGTCAGCGCTTTGTGGGGCATGGGCGTGAGGGTGCCGCCGACTTTGATGGCAGGGGGAAAGCCTGCGCTGATGAAGATGTCGGAGGCGTTGCGTTTTTCGGCCTCTTCACACATGCGGTCGAGCAGGGGATGAAGATGCGTGCCGATTTCGGCCGGGGTGGGGATGTGCGGTGCTTGGTTTTTTTGTGAGTAGGCTTGCACCATTTCGCTTAACAGGTCGTGTAGAGGGGCGAGGTCGCTCATGATGATTCTCTTTAAAACGGGTATTCGGTCAGGCTCAAAGACCGTCTGAAAACGGGATGATGGGGTTCAGACGGCCTGAGTATGGTTTAGAAAATAGAGAGATTTTCGATGTTTTGCGCCTTGCTGCGTGCCAGCTCGGGGCTGATGGTGCCTTGGCGGACAAGGGTTTGCAGGGCTTGATCGAGGGTTTGCATACCGTGGGCCTGACCGGTTTGGAGGGCGGCGTTGATTTGGGCGATTTTGTTCTCGCGGATGAGGTTGCGTACGGCCGGTGTGGAAATCAGGATTTCGTGTGCGGCGACGCGGCCGTTGCCGTCGCGGGTTTTCAGCAGGGTTTGGGAAATGATGGCGCGCAAGGATTCGGACAACATGGAGCGCACGATTTCTTTTTCTCCAGCTGGGAATACGTCGACAATACGGTCGATGGTTTTAGCGGCGCCGGTTGTGTGCAGCGTGCCGAAAACCAAGTGGCCGGTTTCGGCGGCGGTCAGGGCGAGGGAGATGGTTTCAGGGTCGCGCATCTCACCGATCAAAATCACGTCTGGGTCTTCGCGCAGAGCGGAACGCAGGGCGTTGGTAAAGCTGTGGGTGTGCTGATGCAGCTCGCGTTGGTTGATGAGCGCCTTTTTGCTTTGGTGGACGAACTCAATCGGGTCTTCGATGGTCAGAATGTGGGCTGGTTGGGTTTCGTTGATGTAGTTGACCATCGCCGCCAGCGTGGTGGATTTACCCGAACCGGTCGGGCCGGTTACCAAGACCAAACCGCGCGGATTTTCGGCAATTTTTTGGAAAATGCGCGGCGCACGCAATTCTTCCAGCGTTAGGACGGTGCTCGGAATGGTACGGAATACGGCGGCTGGGCCGCGTTCGGTCATAAAGGCGTTGACGCGGAAACGGGCAACATTAGGCAGCTCAAATGAGAAATCGACTTCAAAATCCTGTTGATAGAGCTTACGCTGGTGGTCGTTCATGACCGAGGTAATCATAGTGCCGACTTCTTCCGAGCTCATCTCGGGCAGGTTGATGCGGCGGATGTCGCCGTGTACGCGTATCATAGGGGAAATGCCCGAACTCAAATGGAGGTCGGAGGCTTTGTTTTTCACGCCGAACGCGAGTAAGTCGGTAATCTGCATAATGTGGCCTTGTTTTGGTTTAGAATAATAAAATCGCTTTATTTTAAATAGATAAATCCGTTCGACCAAGTAAAATTTTTAAAATGCCGAGTGATGAACGGGTAAAAGGAGAAAACCATGTCGGTATTGCAACAAAACTATCAGGACGTATGCCGGGCGGTTGAACAGGCGGCTGAGGCTGCAGGACGGCCTGCGGATGCGGTGAAGCTGGTAGCGGTCAGCAAGACCTTTCCAGCAGACGATATCCGCGAAGTGTATGCGGCCGGTCAGCGCGATTTCGGCGAGAACTATATTCAGGAATGGTTTGAAAAAACAGAAACGCTGGCCGATTTGCCGGATATTGTTTGGCACGTTATCGGCGATGTGCAGTCTAATAAAACCAAATTTGTGGCCGAACGCGCACATTGGGTGCATACGATAGGCCGTCTGAAAACGGCGCGGCGCTTGAGCGAACAAAGGCCGTCTGAAATGCCGCCGTTGCAGGTGTGCATTGAAGTGAACATTGCCGCGGAAGAGGCGAAACACGGTGTGGCGCCCGATGAAGCGGTTGCGCTGGCCCTTGAAGTGGCCAAGTTGCCAAATATTAAAGTGCGCGGATTGATGTGTGTGGCCAAGGCCGACAGCAGCAATGATGAGTTACGCAGCCAGTTTCACACTATGCAGCGGCTGTTGGCTGAGTTGAATGCGGCAGGCGTTGAAGCAGATGTTTTGTCTATGGGTATGTCCGGAGATATGCCAATCGCGGTAGAATGCGGCGCAACCCATGTCCGTATCGGCAGCGCGATTTTCGGCAAGCGGCATTATCCTCAATAAAAGTAATAGGCCGTCTGAACAGGGTAGACAGCAGTTTCAGACGGCCTGATCGATATCACAAAGGAGTGACATATATATGAATATCTATTTTCTCGGCGGCGGCAATATGGCGACTGCCATTGCAGGCGGTTTGGTCAAACAAGACGGCTATCGTGTCCACATTGTCGAACGCGGCGCCGAAAGACGGGAGCAATTGGTGCAAGAATTGGGCGTAGCCACTTCTGAAAACCTGCCCGAATTGAGTGCGGACGATGTCCTCATTCTCGCCGTCAAACCGCAAGACATGCAGGCAGCCTGTCAAAACATCCGTTTAAATGGCGCGCTGGTGTTGTCCGTAGCGGCAGGTTTGTCCATCGATACCCTCAGCCATTATCTGGGCGGCACACGCCGTATCGTGCGCATCATGCCCAATACGCCGGCCAAAATCGGTTTGGGCGTATCCGGTATGTTTGCTGATGCAGGCGTTTCAGAAGTCGACCGCACAGCCGCCGACGGTATCATGCGCTCTGTCGGCACAACCGTTTGGTTAAACGAGGAAGAGCAACTCCACAATATTACCGGCATCAGCGGCAGCGGCCCTGCCTATGTTTTCTATCTGTTGGGCGCGCTCCAAAATGCGGCTTTGGCACAAGGTTTCAACGAACAAGACGCACGCGAACTGAGCCTCGCTACATTTAAAGGCGCAGTGGCTTTGGCCGAACAAACCGGTGAAGCATTCGCACAATTACAGCAAAACGTGACTTCCAAAGGCGGCACGACACACGAAGCCATCGAAACCTTCAAAGCACGTCACGTTGCCGAAGCCATCGAACAGGGCGTAGAAGCCTGCGTCAAACGTTCGCAAGAAATGGCGCAACAATATAAGGCCGTCTGAACATGCGCGGCGACTTGCTCTTATTATTGGCAGACGCTATTGCCATCCTGTATATCACGCGCTTTTTGCTCCGATACGCAGGATTGGCAGCAGAACATCCCCTGCTCAAATTCAGCATACAGGCAACAGGCTGGCTGACCAAACCTTGGCAAAAAGCATTTCCATCCGGCGCGAAAACCGATTGGTACTGCCTGCCTTCAGGTTTTCTAGTGTACTACCTTGCCTGTACCGCCATTATTTTCATCTCGCCGGCGCTGTCCATCAGCAATAAGCTGATTTTGGCAAACTTCTGGTTTGCCGCACTCCATATGCTGAAAGCCGCGGCCTATACATTACTTATCGGTCTGATTATTAGAATGGTGTCCAGCATACAAGGTCGCTATTCGCCGTTGACTTATGCCATCGAACGAATCCTGCAGCCATTGCTTAAACCGTTTTCCTTCTTACGCGCAGGACGATACGATTTTTCAGGCAGTTTGTTGGCACTCTTATTATGGTTGTGGCTGGCCCGATGGTTTCCCCAACTGATCCAGCAAACCAACCTATGGTTGCTTCAATAGGCCGTCTGAAAGCGCAGCAGGTATTAACGACCAAAAATACAACGTCCTAAAAAGCGCTTTAATACATTTAGGTGTAAGGTAGTGCAAAAAAGTGCAAATCGAAATATAAAGAACAAATGAATAGGTAAAACATGATATGATTCGCCCAATTTCCAAAACGGAAATTCAAGAAAACCCAATAAAAGCAAACCCGTAGCATCCAAATCATTAACAACAAACCGAAAGCAGACACCATGGCAAAGCTGACAGAACAAGATATTTTAAACTGGGATGGTCCTGAAGAGGACTACATGAACAGCGACCAATTGGCCTTCTTCCGCGAACTACTGGTTAAAATGCAAGAAGAGCTGATTGAAAATGCAAACACCACTACCGGCCATCTTCAAGAGCACGAATCCGCCCCCGATCCTGCCGACCGAGCTACTCAAGAAGAAGAGTATGCTTTAGAACTGCGCACCCGCGATCGCGAGCGTAAACTTCTCAATAAAGTGCAAGCGACTCTCCGCAGTATTGACGAAGGTGATTACGGTTTCTGTGCCGATACCGGCGAACCTATCGGCCTCAAACGCCTGTTGGCACGTCCGACCGCGACATTGTCCGTAGAAGCGCAAGAGCGACGCGAACGAATGAAAAAACAGTTTGCCGACTAAAATATAGATATAGAAACCTCAAAAGGCCGTCTGAAAGAGCATTTCAGACGGCCTTTTTTTGTGTTTTTTTGTATGTATGGATTGTGTAGAAAGGTTGTTGGAGTTTTTTTATAAAATAAAAACCCTGTTAAAACAGGGCGGTGGTTAAATTTCTGAAAATAATTTTGCGAAAGGTGTTGACTGGTTTTATTGTGAGGCGTATAGTTCGGTTCTTCGCTGCTGACGCGGTGAAGAAAACGAAGCAGACAGTATAACACAGTTAGTTAAAATTTTCGATAATTTTAGTTGACATTTGCTAAATGTACTGTATAATTCGATTCGCTCTTTAAAAAACAGATTACCGATAAGTGTGAGTGCATTAGGCCTCACACTGTTTGAAAGACAGACAAGATGATGTTTTAGACATTGTCCTGTCGGTTTCTTTGAAGCAGACCAGAAGTTATAAGTTAGAGATTGAACATAAGAGTTTGATCCTGGCTCAGATTGAACGCTGGCGGCATGCTTTACACATGCAAGTCGGACGGCAGCACAGAGAAGCTTGCTTCTTGGGTGGCGAGTGGCGAACGGGTGAGTAATATATCGGAACGTACCGAGTAATGGGGGATAACTAATCGAAAGATTAGCTAATACCGCATATTCTCTGAGGAGGAAAGCAGGGGACCTTCGGGCCTTGCGTTATTCGAGCGGCCGATATCTGATTAGCTAGTTGGTGGGGTAAAGGCCTACCAAGGCGACGATCAGTAGCGGGTCTGAGAGGATGATCCGCCACACTGGGACTGAGACACGGCCCAGACTCCTACGGGAGGCAGCAGTGGGGAATTTTGGACAATGGGCGCAAGCCTGATCCAGCCATGCCGCGTGTCTGAAGAAGGCCTTCGGGTTGTAAAGGACTTTTGTCAGGGAAGAAAAGGCTGTTGCTAATACCGACAGCTGATGACGGTACCTGAAGAATAAGCACCGGCTAACTACGTGCCAGCAGCCGCGGTAATACGTAGGGTGCGAGCGTTAATCGGAATTACTGGGCGTAAAGCGAGCGCAGACGGTTACTTAAGCAGGATGTGAAATCCCCGGGCTCAACCTGGGAACTGCGTTCTGAACTGGGTGACTAGAGTGTGTCAGAGGGAGGTAGAATTCCACGTGTAGCAGTGAAATGCGTAGAGATGTGGAGGAATACCGATGGCGAAGGCAGCCTCCTGGGATAACACTGACGTTCATGCTCGAAAGCGTGGGTAGCAAACAGGATTAGATACCCTGGTAGTCCACGCCCTAAACGATGTCAATTAGCTGTTGGGCAACTTGATTGCTTAGTAGCGTAGCTAACGCGTGAAATTGACCGCCTGGGGAGTACGGTCGCAAGATTAAAACTCAAAGGAATTGACGGGGACCCGCACAAGCGGTGGATGATGTGGATTAATTCGATGCAACGCGAAGAACCTTACCTGGTCTTGACATGTACGGAATCCTCCAGAGACGGAGGAGTGCCTTCGGGAACCGTAACACAGGTGCTGCATGGCTGTCGTCAGCTCGTGTCGTGAGATGTTGGGTTAAGTCCCGCAACGAGCGCAACCCTTGTCATTAGTTGCCATCATTTAGTTGGGCACTCTAATGAGACTGCCGGTGACAAGCCGGAGGAAGGTGGGGATGACGTCAAGTCCTCATGGCCCTTATGACCAGGGCTTCACACGTCATACAATGGTCGGTACAGAGGGTAGCCAAACCGCGAGGTGGAGCCAATCTCACAAAACCGATCGTAGTCCGGATTGCACTCTGCAACTCGAGTGCATGAAGTCGGAATCGCTAGTAATCGCAGGTCAGCATACTGCGGTGAATACGTTCCCGGGTCTTGTACACACCGCCCGTCACACCATGGGAGTGGGGGATACCAGAAGTAGGTAGGGTAACCGCAAGGAGCCCGCTTACCACGGTATGCTTCATGACTGGGGTGAAGTCGTAACAAGGTAGCCGTAGGGAACCTGCGGCTGGATCACCTCCTTTCTAGAGAAAGAAGAGGTCTGATGCATTCACACTTATCGGTAAACTGTAAAAGATGCGGAAGAGAAAAGCTTGAGTGAAGACAAGATTCGCTTAAGAAGAGAATCCGGG
The DNA here is from genome assembly GCF_024205705.1 of Neisseria subflava. Taxonomy (NCBI): domain Bacteria; kingdom Pseudomonadati; phylum Pseudomonadota; class Betaproteobacteria; order Neisseriales; family Neisseriaceae; genus Neisseria; species Neisseria subflava. The sequence goes on along the minus strand of NZ_CP073115.1, from coordinate 2,317,350 downwards.
TTTGTAGCTCAGCTGGTTAGAGCACACGCTTGATAAGCGTGGGGTCGGAGGTTCAAGTCCTCCCAGACCCACCAAGAACGGGGGCATAGCTCAGTTGGTAGAGCACCTGCTTTGCAAGCAGGGGGTCATCGGTTCGATCCCGTTTGCCTCCACCAAGAACTTTACAAATCAAAGGAAGCCTGCTATACTTAGCAGCTTATTTTGATTTGCGAAGTGAAATATCGACGCATCGATCTTTAACAAATTGGAAAGCCGAAATCAACAAACAAAGACAATGAGTTTGTTTTGATTTTTTGTTCTTTGCAAAGGATAAAAAATCTCTCGCAAGAGAAAAGAAAACAAACACAGTATTTGGGTGATGATTGTATCGACTTAATCCTGAAACACAAAAGGCAGGATTAAGACACAACAAAGCAGTAAGCTTTATCAAAGTAGGAATTTCAAGTTTGCTTCCCTAGTCAACGGGTAGGCAGACGAAGTCAAAGAGGTTCTTGAAATGATAGAGTCAAGTGAATAAGTGCATCAGGTGGATGCCTTGGCGATGATAGGCGACGAAGGACGTGTAAGCCTGCGAAAAGCGTGGGGGAGCTGGCAATAAAGCTATGATCCCGCGATGTCCGAATGGGGAAACCCACCTCTTAGGAGGTATCCTTATCTGAATACATAGGATAAGCGAAGCGAACCCGGAGAACTGAACCATCTAAGTACCCGGAGGAAAAGAAATCAACCGAGATTCCGCAAGTAGTGGCGAGCGAACGCGGAGGAGCCTGTACGTGATAACTGTCGAGATAGAAGAACAAGCTGGGAAGCTTGACCATAGTGGGTGATAGTCCCGTATTCGAAATCTCAATAGTGGTACTAAGCGTACGAAAAGTAGGGCGGGACACGTGAAATCCTGTCTGAATATGGGGGGACCATCCTCCAAGGCTAAATACTCATCATCGACCGATAGTGAACCAGTACCGTGAGGGAAAGGCGAAAAGAACCCCGGGAGGGGAGTGAAATAGAACCTGAAACCTGATGCATACAAACAGTGGGAGCACCCTTGTGGTGTGACTGCGTACCTTTTGTATAATGGGTCAACGACTTACATTCAGTAGCGAGCTTAACCGAATAGGGGAGGCGTAGGGAAACCGAGTCTTAATAGGGCGAACAGTTGCTGGGTGTAGACCCGAAACCGAGTGATCTATCCATGGCCAGGTTGAAGGTGCCGTAACAGGTACTGGAGGACCGAACCCACGCATGTTGCAAAATGCGGGGATGAGCTGTGGATAGGGGTGAAAGGCTAAACAAACTCGGAGATAGCTGGTTCTCCCCGAAAACTATTTAGGTAGTGCCTCGAGCAAGACACTGATGGGGGTAAAGCACTGTTATGGCTAGGGGGTTATTGCAACTTACCAACCCATGGCAAACTAAGAATACCATCAAGTGGTTCCTCGGGAGACAGACAGCGGGTGCTAACGTCCGTTGTCAAGAGGGAAACAACCCAGACCGCCAGCTAAGGTCCCAAATGATAGATTAAGTGGTAAACGAAGTGGGAAGGCCCAGACAGCCAGGATGTTGGCTTAGAAGCAGCCATCATTTAAAGAAAGCGTAATAGCTCACTGGTCGAGTCGTCCTGCGCGGAAGATGTAACGGGGCTCAAATCTATAACCGAAGCTGCGGATGCCAGTTTACTGGCATGGTAGGGGAGCGTTCTGTAGGCCAATGAAGGTGCATTGTAAAGTGTGCTGGAGGTATCAGAAGTGCGAATGTTGACATGAGTAGCGATAAAGCGGGTGAAAAGCCCGCTCGCCGAAAGCCCAAGGTTTCCTACGCAACGTTCATCGGCGTAGGGTGAGTCGGCCCCTAAGGCGAGGCAGAAATGCGTAGTCGATGGGAAACAGGTTAATATTCCTGTACTTGATTCAAATGCGATGTGGGGACGGAGAAGGTTAGGTTAGCAAGCTGTTGGAATAGCTTGTTTAAGCCGGTAGGTGGAAGACTTAGGCAAATCCGGGTCTTCTTAACACCGAGAAGTGATGACGAGTGTCTACGGACATGAAGTAACCGATACCACGCTTCCAGGAAAAGCCACTAAGCTTCAGTTTGAATTGAACCGTACCGCAAACCGACACAGGTGGGCAGGATGAGAATTCTAAGGCGCTTGAGAGAACTCAGGAGAAGGAACTCGGCAAATTGATACCGTAACTTCGGGAGAAGGTATGCCCTCTAAGGTTAAGGACTTGCTCCGTAAGCCCTGGAGGGTCGCAGAGAATAGGTGGCTGCGACTGTTTATTAAAAACACAGCACTCTGCTAACACGAAAGTGGACGTATAGGGTGTGACGCCTGCCCGGTGCTGGAAGGTTAATTGAAGATGTGCAAGCATCGGATCGAAGCCCCAGTAAACGGCGGCCGTAACTATAACGGTCCTAAGGTAGCGAAATTCCTTGTCGGGTAAGTTCCGACCCGCACGAATGGCGTAACGATGGCCACACTGTCTCCTCCTGAGACTCAGCGAAGTTGAAGTGGTTGTGAAGATGCAATCTACCCGCTGCTAGACGGAAAGACCCCGTGAACCTTTACTGTAGCTTTGCATTGGACTTTGAAGTCACTTGTGTAGGATAGGTGGGAGGCTTTGAAGCAGAGACGCCAGTCTCTGTGGAGCCGTCCTTGAAATACCACCCTGGTGTCTTTGAGGTTCTAACTCAGACCCGTAATCCGGGTCGGGGACCGTGCATGGTAGGCAGTTTGACTGGGGCGGTCTCCTCCCAAAGAGTAACGGAGGAGTTCGAAGGTTACCTAGGTCCGGTCGGAAATCGGACTGATAGTGCAATGGCAAAAGGTAGCTTAACTGCGAGACCGACAAGTCGAGCAGGTGCGAAAGCAGGACATAGTGATCCGGTGGTTCTGTATGGAAGGGCCATCGCTCAACGGATAAAAGGTACTCCGGGGATAACAGGCTGATTCCGCCCAAGAGTTCATATCGACGGCGGAGTTTGGCACCTCGATGTCGGCTCATCACATCCTGGGGCTGTAGTCGGTCCCAAGGGTATGGCTGTTCGCCATTTAAAGTGGTACGTGAGCTGGGTTTAAAACGTCGTGAGACAGTTTGGTCCCTATCTGCAGTGGGCGTTGGAAGTTTGACGGGGGCTGCTCCTAGTACGAGAGGACCGGAGTGGACGAACCTCTGGTGTACCGGTTGTAACGCCAGTTGCATAGCCGGGTAGCTAAGTTCGGAAGAGATAAGCGCTGAAAGCATCTAAGCGCGAAACTCGCCTGAAGATGAGACTTCCCTTGTGGTTTAACCACACTAAAGAGTCGTTTGAGACCAGGACGTTGATAGGTGGGGTGTGGAAGCGCGGTAACGCGTGAAGCTAACCCATACTAATTGCTCGTGAGGCTTGACTCTATCATTTGAAGAACTTCAAAGATAAAAGCTTACTGACTGATTCAGTCATCACCATTTATACCGATTAAGGCTTTACCGATTTGTAACAGTTTAAGTTTGGCGGCCATAGCGAGTTGGTCCCACGCCTTCCCATCCCGAACAGGACCGTGAAACGACTCAGCGCCGATGATAGTGTGGTTCTTCCATGTGAAAGTAGGTCACCGCCAAACAACCATTCCGAAGCCCCCGACTGATGTCGGGGGCTTTTTACATGCCTGTTGTTTCTGTCGGTTTGGTGGCAGAATTGGGGTAACAGGTGTTGGGATCAAACATTGGGGTAGTAATGTGCCGGTGTTTATGGAGTATTCGTGCATCTTGGTATTGGGATCGGAAATATTTACCCTGTTGTTATTCTTGCACAAAAGTACCGAAAGTTACGGTTAACTGTTTAGAATATTTGAAATCAAACGATATTTGAGTTAATATGTCGTAAGCATTTATGTGGTATGGGCTGTTGCCCTATCTGCGTATGTGACAGTGTTTACAGAGTGGAATAAAACCATTCGGTAGACTTCCTGACTGATTCAATCAAACACGTTATGGGAAAAAATCTGATGAAGAAATTTTTATTTGGTGCATTTGCCGCTGTTTGTGCAGCATTCTCTTTGGCCGCCGTGAACATCAATACCGCATCTTCTGCCGAACTGGAGGCCTTGCCGGGTATCGGCCCGGCTAAGGCGAAATCGATTGTAGAATACCGCCAGAAGAACGGTGCGTTCAAATCGGTGGAGGAGCTGAAAAACGTGAAGGGCATTGGTGATGCGGTGCTGAACAAGTTGAAGGCGGAGGCGACGGTTTCTTCTGCCGCGCCTAAGGCTGCCCAGCCTGCCGTGAAAAAATAACCTGACGGACGATCGTACCGTAATGCCGCCCTGCGGCCGAACCGTTTGCCGGTTGGGCCACGGGGCGGCTTTGTTTGGGGGGGAATAAAACTTGAACCAGTGGAGACTTTACATGGGGTGAAGGGATAAACGGATAGGGCGCCTCTTGTTGGATAGGGATATAGAAGATAAAGGGAAGAAAGATATGTACTTAAAAGCATTTGACAGAAAACGGGATAGGGCAACTGTGCAGAGGGGCTACTCCTTGATACAGCTGCTGGTGGTGATGCTGCTGGTTTCGATCTTGGCGACGGCGGCCTTTACGGTCTATCGGGAATCGGTCCGCTCGGCCAACCTGCGTGCGGCTCATGCCGCACTGCTGGAAAATGCGCGCTTTATGGAGCAGTTCTATACGAAAAAGGGCAGCTTTAAGCTGACGTCGACGAAGTGGCCGGAATTGCCGGTGAAGGAGGCGGGCGGTTTCTGTATCAGGATGAGCGGCCAGGCTAAGGGTATCCTGGAGGGTAAGTTTACCTTGAAGGCGGTGGCGCTGGACAGGGAGGCGGAGCCGAGGGTGCTGCGCTTGAATGAGTCGCTGACGGCGGTGGTGTGCGGGAAGATGAAGGGGAAGGGCAGTTGTACGGACGGTGAGGAGATATTTAGGGGCAATGATGCGGAGTGTAAGCCTTTTATGGGGTGACAATAGAGTGGAAAGGAGATAAGAAAGTAAAAAGGACGTGCACAGGCACGTCTTTGGGTAGGCTGATCTCAACCTTGAGTACAGCATTATTGTCTTAACTCGTTTTATTATTTTGGCGAACTGAATATTTCAAATCCAGTACCTTATGCTGACACTGCAACCAGCCGGCGGAAGGTAATGCCCTGGTCAGAACTATTAGGAATTAACTGTAAACTGAGCGGAAAAGTTTAAAAGTAGAGAAAGCGGTAGTTTAAGTTATTGATGCAACATTATTCAGACGGCCCGAGCAGTCATGGGTAAAGACAATAAAAGATAAAGGCTGCAGACAAATTACACCAAGCAAAGATAGCACTGTCTGTAGGGTAAAAGCTGGTTGATACGGCAAACATATATCTGTATCTATTTTGAGGCGCACTTAGCCTGTTGGCGGCTTTCAAAAGGTTCAGACACATCGCCTTCAGATGGCTTTGTGCATTCACTTTAATCAAACCAAAATAGGCTGCCCGCGCATAGCGGAATTTACGGTGCAGCGTACCAAAGCTTTGTTCGACCACATAACGGGTCTTCGATAAATATCGGTTACGTTTGGTTTGCGTTTCCGACAGCGGATGGTTACGGTGGGCTTTGCGCATAATGCCGTCCTGCAGCCGATGCTCTTCCAGATGTTGCCGGTTTTCCTCACTGTCATAGCCTTTATCGGCATAGACGGTCGTACCTTTGGGCAGACCTTCCAACAAAGGCGACAGGTGTTTGCACTCATGGGCATTGGCGGGGGTGATGTGCAGTTTCTCGATATAGCCTTCCTCATCGGTACGGGTGTGTTGTTTGTAACCGAGTCTGTATAAACCGTTTTTCTTTGTCCAGCGGGCATCGCTGTCTTTACTCGGTGTGGTTTGTCCGCTGACTTGTCCTTCTTCATCGACTTCTATGGCCTGACGCTGTTTGCTGCCGGCGGTCTGAATAATGGTGGCGTCAATGACGGCGGCGGATGCTTTCTCTATTTTTAGGTTTTTTTCGGTCAGTTGGCGGTTAATCAGTTCCAGCAATTCGGACAGGGTGTCGTCTTGCGCCAGCCAGTTGCGGTAGCGGCATAAGGTGCTGTAATCGGGGATGCTCAGTTCGTCAAAACGGCAAAACAGGTTGAAATCGATGCGGGTGATGAGGCTGTGTTCGAGTTCGGGATCGGAGAGGCTGTGCCATTGGCCGAGCAGGACGGCTTTGAATATGGACAACAGGGGATAGGCGGGACGGCCGCGGTGGTCTCGAAGGTAACGGGTTTTTTGACGATTCAGGTATTGTTCGATCGGTTGCCAATCAATCACCTGATCCAACTTCAATAGTGGGAAACGGTCGATGTGTTTGGCAATCATGGCTTGGGCGGTTTGCTGGAAGAAGGTGCTCATGGAAAATTCCCTAAATGTCTTGGTGGAAATTTAGGGGATTTGCAAAGGTCTCAGGCTATATTGAGGAATTGCACATCACTCCGTCAATGTCCACGAGATAAGGTATGGCAGAAGGCTCGATCAAAGGCTACGGCAGAAAAATAGATAGCACCTAGAAAAACATCAGCTATAGACCTGCATTATTGAAAAGCCCTTTGCAACAACTCATTGACGAAAACGCAAATCAAACACAGCCGAATATTTGTTGAAAAACCCGTTATGCAGTTGAACAAAGCTTTGTTACGTTTCACTGTAAATCAGGCTGAGACCTTTGCAAAATTCCTTTCTTTCCGACAGCCGAAATCCAAACACAGGTTTTCGGCTGTTTTTGTTTCAAATATCCACTGATTCTACTCAAATACCCTCTTAATCCTCCTTGGATACCTGATTAATCAGGCATCCGGCCGCCTTTTAGGCGGCAACAGGCGCACTTAGCCTGTTGGCGGCTTTCAAAAGGTTCAAACACATCGCCTTCAGATGGCTTTGTGCACTTACTTTAACCAGCCCGAAATAGGCTGCCCGGGCATAGCGGAATTTACGGTGCAGCGTACCGAAGCTTTGTTCGACCACATAACGGGTCTTCGACAAATACCGGTTGCGTTTGGTTTGCGCTTCCGTCAGCGGATGGTTACGGTGTGCTTTGCGCATAATGCCGTCCAGCAGCCGATGCTCTTCCAGATGTTGCCGGTTTTCTTCACTGTCATAGCCTTTGTCGGCATAGACGGTCGTACCTTCGGGCAGACCTTCCAATAAAGGCGACAACTGTTTGCACTCATGGGCGTTGGCGGGGGTAATATGCAGTTTCTCGATATAGCCTTCCGCATCGGTACGGGTATGTTGTTTGTAACCGAGTCTGTAGAGGCCGTTTTTCTTTATCCAACGGGCATCGCTGTCTTTACTTGGTGCGGTTTGGCCGCTGACTTGCCCTTCCTCATCGACTTCTATGGCCTGGCGCTGTTTGCTGCTGGCGGTCTGGATAATGGTGGCGTCAATGACGGCGGCGGATGCTTTCTCTACTTTTAGGCCTTTTCCAGTCAGTTGGCAGTTAATCAGTTCCAGCAGTTCGGACAGGGTGTCGTCTTGCGCCAGCCAGTTGCGGTAGCGGCATAAGGTGCTGTAATCGGGGATGCTCAACTCGTCGAAGCGGCAAAACAGGTTGAAGTCGATACGGGTGATGAGGCGGTGTTCGAGTTCGGGATCGGAGAGACTGTGCCATTGTCCGAGCAGGACGGCTTTGAACATGGACAACAGGGGGTAGGCGGGACGGCCGCGGTGGTCTCGAAGGTAACGGGTTCTTTGACGATTCAGGTATTGTTCGATCGGCTGCCAATCAATCACCTGATCCAACTTCAATAGTGGGAAGCGGTCGATGTGTTTGGCAATCATGGCTTGTGCGGTTTGTTGGAAGAAGGTACTCATGGAAAATCCCCTAAATGTCTTAGTGGGAATTTAGGGGATTTTGGGGAATTTTGCAAAGGTCTCAGGCTGTGAACCTAATTTGCTTTAGGCAACATGGGTGTGCAACGCTATTCGAAAGCGATATGTTTGAATTGTTGAAGTGGTTAACAGCTTACTTGCGCTTGTTTGCTCCTACAAGATGCGAGTATTGGAAAGATAAAAGGAAACTGTCAAATCCCTGTGTTTGAGTTTTGGCTGTTGGGGATGAGGGATTTTTTGCAAAGGTATCAGGCCATCTGAAAACTTGAAAGAAGCAGCTGTCTGTTAAATATGCGATAATGCGGAAGATTTCATGGGTGTGGTAGAAACATGGTTGTGATTGTCCGACGGGGATGATGTCGGGCAACGATGGAATCGGTTTGCTTGAAACGCCCGCCTGTTGCGGGCTTTTTTATGGGAAGGAATGGTCATGCCTAATCCGCTTTATCGGCAACATATTATTTCAATTTCAGATTTGATGACGGAGCAGCTCGAATTGCTGCTTCAGACGGCCTTGAAGTTGAAAAAGCAGCCTCGTGAAGATTTGCTTGAAGGCAAATTGATTGGTTCGTGCTTTTTTGAGCCGTCCACCCGTACGCGTTTGTCTTTTGAAACGGCGGTACAGCGTTTGGGTGGGAAAGTTATCGGTTTTTCCGATGGTGCGAATACCAGCGCGAAAAAGGGTGAAACGCTTGCGGATACTGCGAGGATTATTTCCAGCTATACGGATGCGATTATTCAGCGACACCCGAAAGACGGTGCGGCCCGTGTGGCGGCTGAATTTTCGAGGGTACCTGTGATTAATGCCGGCGATGGTACCAACCAACATCCGAGCCAGACGCTTTTGGATTTGGTAACGATTTATGAAACACAAGGTAGTTTGAGCAATTTGAAAATTGCGATGGCCGGTGATTTGAAATATGGCCGTACGGTACATTCATTATGTCAGGCATTGAAGCGTTGGGGTTGTGAGTTTGCATTTGTATCCCCTCCCAGCTTGGCGATGCCGGACTATATCACTGAAGAGCTGGAGGAGGCCGGTTGCCCTTACCAAGTTTTGTCCAGTTTGGAAGAAGCGGTCGAATGGGCGGATATTTTGTACATGACCCGTGTTCAGCGCGAACGTTTTGATGAGCAGGAATTTGCCAAAATCCAGGGTAAATTCAATCTTGATGCGTCAATGTTGGCAAATGCCAAACCCAATTTGCGCGTCTTGCATCCTTTACCGAGGGTAGATGAAATTCATCCGGATGTGGATAAAACACCTCATGCCTATTATTTTGAACAGGCAACCAACGGCGTGTATGCACGGATGGCGATTTTGTCTTTGGTATTGAACGAAGAAGTTTAAGGAGCGAAAGATGGAAAACTCAAAACTCAGCGTTGAAGCAATTGAACAAGGTACGGTAATTGACCATATTCCTGCCGGTAAAGGCTTGGCCATTTTAAGGCAGTTTAAGTTACTGCATTATGGTAGTGCGGTTACGGTCGGCTTTAATTTGCCCAGCAAAACGCAGGGAAGCAAAGACATTATCAAAGTCAGCGGCGTATGGTTGGATGCCAATGCGGCTAACCGTTTGGCTTTATTTGCCCCTGAAGCAGTAGTAAACAAAATCGATCAGTTTAAAGTGATCGACAAACAGCATTTGTCATTGCCAGACGAAATTTCGGAAGTATTCCGCTGCCCGAATACCAATTGTGCCAGTCATGGCGAGCCGGTCATCAGCCGCTTTTATGTCCGTTCACATAATGGTCAGACGCGTTTGAAATGTCATTATTGCGAAAAAACCTTCTCGCGTGATTCGGTTGCCGAAGCCTGATAAAAATCTCAGGCCGTCTGAAAACACGGCTATACGGTTTGAGTTGTCTGCTTGATACATTAGTTTCATAAAAAGCAAGATATTAAGCAAATTGCGTTAAAATTACGTTAAAATAATGCCTTCTGAGTTGATGACATCATTTGCTCAAAAGGCATTATTTTTTATAACACGACACGAAATGTAGGAAAACTTATGCACTCATCCATACAAAGCCGGTTTGCCCCAATCTTATACGTTTTGATTTTCTTTGCCGGATTTTTGGCAGCACAAGTTTGGTTTAATCAGCAAGCCTATTTGACCAACCTCCCCCTTTTGGTCACTGCCATTTCTACTGTTGCATTTGTTTGGTTGATTTGGGCTGTCGTCTCTGCGCGATCCAAAGCAAAAAGCAAGATGTTGCACCGTGAGCAGCTGATTCAAAAAGAGAGCATTCATCCTGTTTTGCATGCGACGTTGCAGCGTTCTGACGGGCAAACGGATTTATTGGTTTTGGTTGTCCGCAATAGCGGTAAGGGCTTGGCGAAGAATGTGCGGTTCGAGGCAGCGGCTTTGCCGGATCACTTGCCGAGCAAGCTGGTTGCCGATGCAGTGATGCGCTTGGAGATGTTTTCTGGCGGCGTGGATATGCTGGCATCGGGAGAATTATATGGCGGCGTGTTTGCAAGCATGTTGGCGCTGGCTGCCGAATTGCCGGACCAAACATTCGGCGGAGTATTGAAACTGAAAGCCACTTATGAAAATGCCTTTGGCGATCAATGCACTTCAGAAAGCGTTTTGGATTTGAGCATATTGAATTTCAATTTGTCAGAAATTAAATCCAATGGCGAGCAAAAGCCCCGCAAGAAATTGTTGTATTGATATTCAAAATATGCAGGCCGTCTGAAACCGAAATACTTGTTTTCAGACGGCCTGTTGTTATTTTTCAAATGATTTTTGAAGAAAAAGAGGCGTATCGGGTATAATAATCAAAGAATTCGAAACGGATTGTCAGGATCGGCAAGCCGTCTCATCATTGTCGTATTTCAAAACCTTACTGATATTTTTTCAATAATCTGTTGCTATGTATCGGAACTTTTTCTGATGTTGGCACTGGCGAAATATTCCTTCAGCCATTTACTCTTAGGAAGCTGCTTATGTTAGTGTGTAATCCTTATGAAGTTGTGATCCATGGTACGACCAGCAAAGGCAAGATTTTCCGACCAAGCGACTGGGCGGAGCGCCTGTGCGGTATTTTGTCTTCCTTTACTAAAGACAACCGCCTTTCCTATTCGAATTGGGTGCGCCCGATTTTGGTGGACAATGTCCGTTGTGTGGCAGTCGATAAAAAACTGGAAGAAGACAATCCGCAAATGTTCCGTTTCTTGATGGACTTTGCGGCGGATAATGATTTGCGCGTGATTGACTGCAAAGCCTTGCTCAAAGAGCAAGAGAGCAAACAGCAGGGCGAAGTGCCGGTCGAACGCGTTTTGTTGGCGCAGGCGATTGAAGAAAAACATGCCGCCGAGCGTGCCGAAGCGGCCAATGCGCAACCTGAGCCCCAAGCTGCTGCGCCTGTGGTCGGCGTATTGCGTGAAATTCCACCGGAAGAAACTGCAACCGCTTTTGCAGCATTGAGCATTTTGCGTTCTTCTTTGACCGATATTCACCGTTTCGTCGAACAAATCAACGAGCATCAGCGCAAAACCGGCTACCGCCTGCTGGGCATTTTTGAAGAAGGTAAACAAAATGCCGTAGCCGTATGCGGTTTTCATACTGCACATAACTTGGCCAGTGGTTACCATATCCATATTGATGATCTCGTAACCATGCCGCAATGCCGCCAAAAAGGTTATGCTTCACGCTTGTTGGAAGAAGTACGCAAAATCGGTGCGGAAACCGGCGCGACCAAAATCCATCTGAATGTCCATGTTAACCATGACCGTGCAGGTGCGCATCGTCTCTACTTCAAAAACGGATTTGAAATTTGCGCTTACCATTTCCGTTGCGATCCGAAATAATTTTTGTGGAAAGAGAGAAATCAATGTTGAAGATTTTGACCGCGGCTGTTTTGACACTGAGCTTGGCGGCCTGCGCATCAGGCAGCGGAGGCAGCTCGCAAATGTATGGTGAGATTAAGGCCGGTGTAGAAACCAGCCATCAACGTTGAGATATATAATGACAAGGCCGTCTGAAATAGGTTTTCCTGTTTCAGACGGCCTTTTTGCAACTTGATTAGAGTGTCGTGGAGGTGTCGTCAGGGGCAACAGTCCGATGCAGGCGATACCAATTGTACAGGCGCAGGATGCACAAGAAAGCGATGATGGGCATGCAGGCTGCGGTAACCAGATAACGCGGGTTGCTGAAGTTTAAAACGTTGTGCCCGGAAAGCAGCGACAAAGCGGCATGCAACCATTCCCACAAAGACGAAATGCTGAATGCCAAAACAGCCAACAGGCCGAGGGTTCGGAAAATACCGATGGGCAGGATTTGTTGGCGTAATACGGCGCGGTTGAGTTGGAACAAAACAATCAAACCGAAGCCGATGATACAGACCATGCCGCCGTTGGCGACGATTTGCAGGCTGTTGAAGGCAATGTCGGGCGTAACGGAAATTGTACCGGACTGGTTGGCGGCGGTTTGTTGCAAATTTAAGCCTTGCATGACATTAAGTACGAAACCGTAGATCAGGTCGGCCAAAACGATGCCGATGGGTAGCGGAGTCAAAAAACGTTTCATGGATCAGTTGAGTATTCTATTAGTATGAGGGAGGCCGTCTGAAAATCAAAAATGACGACGTGAGAGTGTATTGTATCCGATAGGAAAGTAGGTTAATGCAAAAATAAATTTAGTTTAAGTCAGAAAATGATGTAATTTTACGCCAACATTATTGCATTAAGAGTACAATCTTCTTCATTATCAAACGTGAAATCAACAGGAAAGGACGTTTACATGAGCGAATTGCAACGTGATTTAACCCGTATCAGCCACAATACCAAAATTGTTGCCACACTGGGTCCGGGCAGCAACAATGTACAATTGTTGGAAGACATGATCCGTGTCGGCGGTCTTAATGTTGTCCGTTTCAATTTCAGCCACGGTACGCCGGAGTTTCATGAAGAAAATGCCCGTATCGTACGCGAAGCCGCGAAACGTGCGGGTCAGGAAATCGCCATTCTTGCCGACTTGCAAGGCCCGAAAATCCGTGTCGGCAAAATTGCCGGCGGCAGCATCGAGCTGAATAAAGATGAAACCTTAATTTTGGATGCCGCGCTTGAAGGTGAAGGTACACGCGAAGTGGTTGGCCTGGACTACCGCGATTTGCCGAATGATGTTGTTGCCGGCGATGTTTTGTGGCTGGACGACGGCCTGTTGACTTTGACCGTTGAAGCGGTTGAAGGAAGTAAGATTATTACAAGGGTAGAAAACAGCCATGTGCTGAAAAGTAACAAAGGTATCAATAAACGCGGCGGCGGCCTGTCTGCCGGTGCGTTGACTGAAAAAGACTTTCGTGACCTGAAAACGGCGATTGCCATCGGTTGCGACTACCTCGCCATCAGCTTTGTGAAATCTGCCGAAGATTTGCACATCGCACGCGCCAAAGTCGAAGAAGAAATGAAAGGCAGTACAGCCGTACGCCCCGGTTTGGTTTCCAAAATCGAGCGCGTAGAAGCCATTGAAAATCTGGACGAAATCATCCTCGCCAGCGACGGTATTATGGTTGCCCGCGGCGACTTGGCAGTGGAAGTCGGTCATGCCGCCGTACCTGCCCTGCAAAAACGCATGATCCGCCGCGCCCGTGAGTTGCGCCGCTTCAGCATTACCGCAACCCAAATGATGGAATCCATGATTACCAACCCTGTCCCGACCCGCGCGGAAGTCAGCGACGTGGCCAACGCGGTATTGGACGGTACCGATGCGGTGATGTGTTCCGCCGAAACCGCCGTCGGCGCGTATCCGTTTGAAACCGTCAGCCAAATGGCGATTATTTGTGCGGCTGCGGAAAAAGAACAAGATTCGCTCAACGGCGTTGCCGAACAGGTCGAGTATCCCGAAGCCGTCAGCACCAACTTGGCGATTGCCGGCGGTGCGGTCAGCGTGGCGCGAGCAGTTCACGCCAAAGCCATCGTTGCCCTGACTGAAAGCGGTTCGACCGCCTTCGAAGTCAGCCGCCACAACATCACCCTGCCGATTTTTGCCCTGACGCCGAGTGTTTCAGCGCAACGCCGCATGGCGATGTACCGCGGCGTGCGTCCGTTGATTTTGGCAACCAGTACCGATCACGATACCGCGCTGAACGAAGTGGAAGCCATGCTGGTAGAACACAAAATCCTCCAAAGCGGCGACCAATACATCATCACCAGCGGTTCTCAAATGCGCGAATCCGGTTCGACCAATACGCTGGAAGTGTTGCAGGTCAAATAATTGCAGTGATCCGATGATTGGAAAAGCAGGCTGTTTTAGCCTGCTTTTTTTGTGTAAAAAAAGAAAAGATTAGGCAAAAATAATGATGTAGTATAGAATTGAGTGCCTATACTAAATCAATAAAGGACGTTTCAGACGGCCTTTTTCTTTGTCCGCTACTTTCACGGTAAACCAAAATGATTCATTTCAATCTGAAAAAAACAGCATTTATTTTAAGCGCAGCACTGTTATCTACCGCCGTCCAAGCCTCCGGCTACCACTTCGGCACACAATCCGTTAATGCACAAGGCACGGCCAACGCCGCCGCCGCCGAAGCCGCCGATGCCTCAACCATTTTCTACAACCCGGCCGGTTTGAGCAAAATCGACAGCAGCCAAATTTCCGTCAACGCCAATATCGTTTTCCCAAGCATTCATTATGAGGCAGAATCTGCGAAACACTTCCGCACGGGTGCCGATGTCAGCGGCTCGACCAGCGGCAAAATTACTGAAACTACCGTTGCTCCGCACGTTTATGGCGCGTACAAAGCCAGCGACGATGTAACTTTGGGTTTGGGCGTGTACGTTCCTTTCGGTTCTGCAACAGAATACGAAAAAGATTCCGTATTGCGCCACAACATCAACAAACTGGGTTTGACCACCATCGCCATCGAGCCGGTAGTCGCGTGGAAACTGAATGAGCAGCACGCCGTCGGTGCCGGTTTGATTGCTCAATATTCCAAAGCCGAATTGCGTAAATACTCCGACTGGGACGCTTCCGGCGCCATCAGCCAATTGGCCAGCGGTTTGGCTTCCCGTCAAGCAGGCCGTCCCGTTGCTGTCGATGCGACCGGCAAGGCTGACGGTCATGCTGATGTAAAAGGTCACGATTGGGGCTTCGGCTATCAACTAGCGTGGATGTGGGACATCAACGACCGCGCACGCGTGGGTGTGAACTACCGTTCCAAAGTATCGCATACGCTGAAAGGCACTGCCGATTGGGAAGCGGACGGCGCATATGCAAAACGCGCTTGGGATTTGGGTGCAATGGCTGCACGCGGTTATGTGCCGAACGAAAAAGCCAGCGTAAAAATCGTTACGCCTGAGTCTTTGTCTGTTCACGGTATGTACCGCGTCACCGACAAAACCAACCTGTTCGGCGATGTGACTTGGACACGCCACAGCCGCTTCAACAAAGCCGAGCTGGTGTTTGAAAACACCAAAAAAGTTGTCAACGGCCAATCCGACCGTACCGTCATTACGCCTAACTGGCGCAATACTTATAAAGTTGCATTCGGCGGCTCTTACCAAGTTACCGAACCATTGCAACTGCGTGCCGGTATCGCTTTCGATAAATCGCCGGTTAAAAGCGCTGAAGACCGCATGAACAGCCTGCCTGACGGCAACCGTATTTGGTTCTCCGTCGGTGCCAAATATCAACTGGGTAAAAACCATGTTATCGATGCGGCGTACAGCCATATCCACATCAATGACACGGTTTACCGCACCGGCAAAGCCAGCGGCAACGACGTGGACAGCCGTGGTACATCCTCTGCCCGGTTTAAAAACAAAGCGGACATCTTGGGCTTGCAATACACTTACAAATTCAAATAATCGGATTTGAGTTATGGATAAAAAGGCCGTCTGAAGATTTCAGACGGCCTTTTTGATTGGCAGGAACGGATGGAACAATCCACAGGCAATAAATCGCGCGTTAGGCTTTCCATATTTCTGATTGGAATGGCAGAGCAGAAATAGAAAAGGGAGTAGCCGATAAATAGCTAAAGACATGAGATGTTGTTTGCGCTTTAAATAACGTGTTACCAATTTTATTTAATGGGCAGTAATCAAAAGGCCGTCTGAAAAACAGGTTTTCAGACGGCCTTTATTTGCCGGATGGCTGCTAAAAGAGCTCAATCAGCTGCGGACTTCCAGTTCGATTTCTCTTTCTTGTTCGTCATCAGCCTGCTTGTCCATGGTTTTTTCATCAGCCATATTGTCCAAATCACGGCCGGGTTCGGAGGCGGTATCGCCGATGGAAACGCTGTTCAGGCTTTCCAAAATAATGGCTGAGGCCAGATGGTCGGATGTGCGGTACACCATTGCCAAACCGATTTCTTCTGCCGGAATGGAAACCAATTCAACCGTATCTTTATCTTTCGGCTTGCGAATCAGATTGTTGGACAGATTGACACGGACTTGGCGGCCGCGTTTGTAGAGGCTGACCACCGTGCCTTTGTCCAAACCGTCGAGTTCGCCTTTATCCAACGTAATGGTTTGGAACTGGCCGGCTTCGCCCACGCCGTCGAAGATGGAAACGACTTTGGCCTGAATCGGATGGGCAGGGGCGTGAGGCATCACATTGAAGCTGTCGAGGCCTTCTGGCAGTTTCAGCAGATAGTCGTCTTTGCGGATTTCGGAAACCGCTTCTTCGATAACCAAAGGTTGCGCGGACTGGGTGCGCAGCTTCATGGCTTTGTTGACTTGGGTGTAATACTCGTTGCTTTTGAGTTTTTCGTCAGAAGCGCGGGTACGGTTTTCCAAGGCGGAGTCGGTATAAGGCAGGGTGTTGGCGATGCCGCTGAACACGACTTCTTGGCCGAGGAATTTGCCGGTTTCCGGATCGGTAATGTTTTTATTGACGCGGTAGGTCAGGTAGCGGCCGGGCTCGGTCAGGCCGTATGCGTACACGCGGTTGCCTTGGGTGTAGAGGACGCGGTTGTCGGGGCCGGCAATCAGGCGTGGCGCATTGGCGGTTTCTTCCGGAGCGATAATCTGCGGATGTTTCATGAACATACGGTAGAGGTTGACGTTGACGGTCGGAATGCCGTAGCCGGAAGTTTCGCGTACGCGCGGATGCAGTTTGATTACGGGAATGCCGTCTGAACGGGTTTGGGCATGTTCAAAACCCAGTCGCGGCTGGCCGTTGACGTAGCGTAAAACCAACACCTGACCCGGATAGATCAGATGCGGATTGCGGATGGCGTTGCGGTTGGCGCCCCAAAGGCGGTTCCATTGCCATGGGCTGTACAGATATTTACCGGAAATAACCCACAAGGTATCGCCGTTTTTAACGACGTAGCGTTGCGGCGCATTGGGGCGGATTTTTAAAGAAGCTGCCTGAGTGTGGGCAGAAATAGCCATGCCTGCCATGCAAAGCAGGGTTATAATACGTTGTTGCATAACCGTTCCCCTTGAAATCGATTCGGTTTGTCTTCAGATGATAAACAGAGAAGGCTGGAGTTTGCGAAACTGCCGCCCATTCATCAATACGATAACGAACGGCCTCCGTCGCGCTATCTTAACATTTTTCGGCGTTATTTTAGCATTGAATGTTGCTGTCATGACAGGAGATTGTGGCGGCGGAAACCAAATCTGTATGAAAATCACACATCAGTTTTATAAAACGAGAATATTATGGCTTTACTGAACATCCTCCAATACCCTGACGAGCGTTTGCACACGGTCGCCAAACCTGTTGAAAAAATCGACGAGCGCATCCAGACATTGGTTGCCGATATGTTTGAAACCATGTACGAGGCACGCGGTATCGGCTTGGCGGCCACTCAGGTCGACGTACACGAGCGCATCGTCGTGATGGATTTAACCGAAGACCGCAGCGAGCCGCGCGTGTTCATCAATCCCGTCATTGTCGAAAAAGACGGCGAGACGACTTATGAAGAAGGCTGCCTGTCCGTGCCGGGCATTTACGATACCGTCACCCGTGCCGAGCGCGTCAAAGTCGAAGCCTTGAACGAAAAAGGCGAGAAATTCACGCTGGAAGCAGACGGCCTGCTGGCAATCTGCGTACAGCACGAATTGGACCACCTGATGGGCATCGTGTTTGTCGAACACTTGTCGCAGCTGAAACAAGGCCGCATCAAAACCAAACTGAAAAAACGTCAGAAACACACCATCTGACCTGCGCATCGCTTAAAGGCCGTCTGAAAAGACAAAACAGAAGGCAGACTTCGGTTTTCAATCTTTCAGACGGCCTTTTCAGCTGAAACAGTTTGCCCAACGCGCCCATTAAAACCATTTCCACAAGGACACAACATGAAAGTCATCTTTGCCGGTACGCCCGATTTTGCCGCTGCTGCCTTGAAAGCCCTCGCCGCCGCAGGTTTTGAAATTCCGCTGGTGTTGACCCAGCCCGACCGCCCCAAAGGCCGCGGCATGCAGTTGACCGCATCGCCAGTCAAACAGGCTGCCTTGGAATTGGGTTTGACCGTGGCGCAGCCGGAAAAGTTGCGCAATAACGCCGAAGCCCTGCAAATGCTCAAAGATACGGGCGCGGATGTGATGGTGGTGGCCGCGTATGGCTTGATTTTGCCGCAGGATGTGTTGGATACGCCCAAACACGGCTGCTTCAATATCCACGCTTCGTTGTTGCCCCGTTGGCGCGGCGCGGCACCGATTCAACGAGCGATTGAAGCCGGCGATGCCGAAACCGGCGTGTGCATCATGCAGATGGACATCGGCTTGGATACCGGCGATGTGGTCAGCGAACACCGCTACGCCATCCAACCGACCGATACCGCCAACGAAGTGCATGACGCGCTGATGGGTTTGGGTGCCGAAGCGATTGTTGCCGACTTGCAGCGTCTGAAGGCGGAAGGCCGTCTGAACGCGGTCAAACAGCCTGAAGAAGGCGTTACCTACGCCCAGAAATTGAGCAAAGAAGAGGCGCGTATTGATTGGAACGAGTCCGCGGACATTATCGAACGCAAAATCCGTGCTTTTAACCCCGTCCCTGCCGCGTGGGTCGAGTATCAAGGCAAACCGATGAAAATTTGGCGTGCCGAAGTGGTGGCCAAACAGGGTAAGGTAGGCGAAGTATTGTCTTGTACTTCAGACGGCCTGCTGGTGGCGTGCGGTGAAAATGCGCTGAACATTACCGAATTGCAGCCTTCCGGCAGCAAACGCATGAGCATACAGGCATTTGCGGCAGGCCGGACGATTGAAGTCGGAACGGTTTTGTAACAGGCTGGAAACCAACGTAGAGGAAAGAAAACAATGGCTGTTTTTGAAGTGGTTGAGGGCGATATTACCCGATTGGCAGTCGATGCGATTGTCAATGCCGCCAATTCATCGCTGTTGGGCGGTGGCGGCGTGGACGGTGCAATACACCGCGCTGCTGGCAAAGAGCTGCTGGATGAGTGCCGCACTTTGGGCGGTTGCCGCACAGGCGAAGCCAAAATAACCCAAGGCTATCGTTTGCCTGCGCGTTTTGTCATTCATACGGTCGGGCCGGTATGGTTTGGCGGAAAACAAAATGAAGAGGCCAAATTGGCACAATCCTATGCCAATTCCTTGCTGCTTGCCCAGAAACACAATCTCCACAGCATCGCTTTTCCGTGCATCAGCACCGGTGTGTACCGCTTCCCGGCCGAAGCTGCCGCGCGTATAGCTTTGGAGAGTTTGAAGCAAACCCTGCCGCAATGTCCAGCAGTGGAAAAAATCATCTTTTGCTGTTTTTCCAAAGCAGATGCCGAATATTATCGGGCATTGCTGGCTGCCGAACAGGCCGTCTGAAATCCTCCGAACACTTGAAATCAAATATGAATCAGAAAGCAAAAATATGAGTATGTCCCTCGCCCAAAAATTGGCCGCCGACAGCGTTGCCGCGGTTGCCGAAGGGCGCAATCTTCAGGATGTTTTGGCGGAAATCCGCGCGGCGCATCCGCAGCTGACGGCGCAGGAAAACGGCGCGTTGCAGGATATTGCCTACGGTTGCCAACGTTATTTGGGCAGTTTGAAGCACATGCTTGGTCAAATGCTGAAGAAGCCGATTGACAATCCGCAGCTAGAAAGCCTGCTTTTGGCGGCGATGTACCAACTGCATTACACGCGCAATGCGCCTCATGCCGTGGTCAATGAAGCGGTGGAAAGCATTGCCAAAATCGGCCGCGGCCAGTTCCGATCGTTTGCCAATGCGATTTTGCGCCGCTTTTTGCGCGAACGCGACAAACTCGCGGCTTCCTGCAAAAAAGACGATGTGGCGAAACACAATTTGCCGGTGTGGTGGGTGGCTTACTTGAGAAACCATTATCCGAAACATTGGCACAACATCATCACCGCGCTGCAATCGCATCCGCCGATGACTTTGCGCGTCAACCGCCGACACGGCAATGCCGAAAGCTATTTGGAAAAACTGGCTGCGGAAGGTATTGCGGCCAGGGCTTTGGACGAATACGCCGTGATGTTGGAAGAAGCCGTGCCGGTAAGCCGCCTGCCCGGTTTTTCAGACGGCCTGGTGTCTGTACAGGATTTTGGTGCGCAACGTGCTGCCTATTTGTTGAACCCGAAAGACGGCGAACGCATCCTCGATGCCTGTGCGGCGCCGGGCGGTAAGACGGGCCATATCTTGGAACTGGCAGATTGTCATGTTACCGCCTTGGATATAGACGAAGGCCGTCTGAACAGGGTAAAGAGCAATCTTGACCGTTTAGGCTTTCAGACGGCCTCTTTGACTTGTGCCGATGCGCAGGACTTGACAGCGTGGTATGATGGCAAGGCCTTTGACGCTGTCTTGGCCGATGTGCCGTGTACCGCTTCGGGCGTGGCGCGGCGCAATCCCGACGTCAAATGGCTGCGCCGGCCGACCGATGCCGTCAAAACCGCACGCCAACAGGAAGCATTATTAGACGCGCTGTGGCAGACCCTGACGAAAAACGGCAGGATGTTGCTGGCTACCTGCTCGGTCTTTGTCGAAGAAAACGACGGTCAGTTGCAAAAATTCCTTAACCGCCATGCCGATGCCGAGTTGATCGAATCGCATGTGCTTTTACCGAACAAACATCAAGATGGCTTTTATTACGCGCTTATTAAAAAGCAGTAAAACGCTGATTGTACCGCTCTTGCTCGCCGTGTCGCTGAACGCGGCGGGCGAGGGCATCAGTGCGACCCGTGCCGAGGCAAAGCTGACCCATGCCGGACAGCTTTCCGTCAGCAGCCGTTTCCGCACCGACCTGCCCGACCAGCTTAAAGAAGCACTCAAACAGGGTGTCCCCCTGCATTTCAATTTGAGTTGGCAGCTGTCAGCGCCGTCCATGTCGTCTTATAAATTCAAATTCGACCAGCTGCTCAACAACGACAGCACGATTCAATACAAATTGTCCTTCCATCCACTGACCAACCGCTATCGCGTTACCGTCGGTACGTTTTCTACCGAGTACGATACGCTTGAGACTGCCTTGCGCGCAGTGGGCGCGGTCGCGAATTGGAAGGTTTTGTCCAAGGGCGCGCTGAGTGATGTGGCCGCTAAAGACACGAAGGCTGAAATCCGCCTGCTGCTGACAACCGCCAAGCTGCCCAAACCGTTCCAAATCAATGCCCTGACTTCTAAAAACTGGCATTTGGATTCCGGTTGGAAATCCTTGTCGGTCGTGCAGGAGTAAATCATGCGCCGCTTTCTCCTGATTGCCGCCGTATTCGCCGTAGTTTTGTTGTACGGTCTGACTGTTGCAACGGGCAGCAGCAACGTGTTGTCCGGTTATTTCTGGTGGATTGTTGCTTTGTGCGGCTTGCTGTTGCTGGTGTTGGCCGCGGTGTTGGTGCGCTATGTCGTGCTTTTGATGCGCGACAACAGCAAAAGCGTGTTCGGTTCGCAGATTGCGCGTCGGCTGTCGGGGATGTTTACTTTGGTTGCTGTATTGCCGGGCGTGTTTTTGTTCGGTATTTCTGCCCAGTTTATTAACGGTACGATTAATTCTTGGTTTGGCAACGATACCCATGAGGCATTGGAGCG
Organism: Neisseria subflava; assembly: GCF_024205705.1. Classification (NCBI taxonomy): domain Bacteria; kingdom Pseudomonadati; phylum Pseudomonadota; class Betaproteobacteria; order Neisseriales; family Neisseriaceae; genus Neisseria; species Neisseria subflava. Next base: position 2,295,570 of record NZ_CP073115.1, on the reverse strand, counting down.
CAGCTTAAACTTGAGCAAATCCGCGCTGAACTTGGCGGTGGACAACGCTGTCAGCAACGCCACGCCGGTGCAGATCGACTTAATCAGCGCCGCTTCGCTGGACGGCAACTTAGGGCAAGCGCTGGCAAAATCCGCGCTTACTGCCGACTTTGCCCAGCTGGCGCTTTATAACGCGACCACCCATAAAGCCGAGAAAAGCATCAATCCCCTGAAACTAAATCAACCCGAGCTTAACAAAGAAGGATGGGAGCAGCTGGAGCAGACCGGCTCGGTGCGCAGCTTGGAAAACATCGGCGGCGTGCTGTATGCTCAAGGTTGGATGCTGATCGGTACGCATAAAAATCAGGATTATGCGTTGTTTTTCCGGCAGCCGATTCCGAAAGATGTTGCCCAAGATGCGACGCTGATTGAAGCGGCCCGCGCCAAATACGCCGAGCTGAGTTATACCAAAAAAGGCCTGCAAACCTTTTTCCTGTCCACGCTGTTGGTCGCGACATTGTTGGCCATTTTTTTGGCGTTGGTTATGGCTTTGTATTTTGCCCGTCGTTTTGTCGCACCGGTATTGTCGCTGGCAGAGGGCGCGCGGGCGGTGGCTCAGGGTGACTTCAGCCAGACCCGGCCGGTATTCCGCAATGACGAGTTCGGCCGTTTGACCCAATTGTTCAACCACATGACCGAGCAATTGGCGATTGCCAAAGAGGCGGACGAGCGCAACCGTTTGCGCGAAGAAGCCGCACGCCATTATTTGGAATGCGTGTTGGAAAGTTTGACCACTGGCGTGATTACTTTGGATGCCGATGGCCGTCTGAAAACCTTTAACAAAGCCGCCGAACAGATTTTGGGCGTTTCGCTGGTGTCTTTGTGGGGCAGCAACTGGCATCAATGGCACGGCAAATCGCCGCAGCAAACCCTGTTGGCCGATGTGTTTGCCGCCATTAATGAAACCGCCGACAGCGACAAACCCGTCCAAGTCGAATATGCCGCGCCTGACGATGCCCGAATCTTATTGGGCAAGGCCACCATCCTGCCGGAGGATAACGATAACGGCGTGGTGATGGTGATTGATGACATTACCGTCTTGATACGCGCGCAAAAAGAGGCCGCATGGGGCGAAGTGGCGAAACGCTTGGCGCATGAAATCCGCAATCCGCTTACGCCTATCCAGCTTTCCGCCGAGAGATTGGCATGGAAATTGCATGATAAACTTGATGAACAAGACGCCCAAATCCTCAGCCGTTCAACCGATACCATCGTCAAACAGGTTGCCGCGCTGAAAGAAATGGTCGAAGCATTCCGCAATTATGCGCGTGCGCCGTCGCTGAATTTAGAAAAACAAGATTTAAACGGTTTGGTGTCGGAAGTATTGGTATTATATGAGGCCGGCGCGTGCAAATTTAATGCGCGGCTCAGCGCCGACGCCTTGCCGATTGTTGCCGATACGACGGCGATGCGCCAAGTGTTGCATAACCTATTTAAGAATGCCGCAGAAGCGGCAGAGTCGGACGAAGCGCCGCAAGTAAACGTTGAAACAGGGCGCGAAGGCGGACAGGTTTTCCTGACCGTCTGCAACAACGGTAAAAGTTTCAGCAAAGAAATGCTGCACAATGCTTTTGAGCCGTACGTTACCGACAAACCGACAGGAACGGGGCTGGGTTTGCCCGTTGTGAAAAAAATTATCGAGGAGCATGGCGGCCGTATCAGCCTGAGCAATCAGAACAGCGGCGGCGCGTGCGTCAAAATAGCTTTACCGGAAATGGCAGAAACTTATGCGAAGCAGTGATATTTTGATTGTAGATGATGAAGTAGGCATCCGCGACCTGCTCTCCGAAATCCTTCAAGACGAAGGCTATACCGTCACTTTGGCCGAAAATGCCGAAGAAGCGCGCCAATTGCGTTATCAAACGCGTCCGGCCATGGTATTGCTGGACATTTGGATGCCCGATTGCGACGGCATCACTTTGTTGAAAGAGTGGGCGAAAAACGGCCAACTCAATATGCCTGTGGTAATGATGAGCGGCCATGCCAGCATTGACACTGCGGTTGAAGCCACCAAAATCGGCGCACTCGACTTTCTGGAAAAACCGATTGCCCTGCAAAAACTCTTGTCTGCAGTAGAACGCGCCTTGAAACATGGCGAAGTTCAGACGGCCTCCGGCATGACTTTGGACAAACTGGGCAACAGCCCGGTTATTCAAGAAATGAACGGCAGCATTGAAGCGGCTGCCAAACACAACCGCCCGCTGTTGTTGGCCGGTGAGGCAGGCTCGCCGTTTGAAATTGTCGCCCGCTATCTACACAAAAGCGGTACGCCTTGGGTGGCAACCGACCGTGTCGAACACATTGTCGATACGCCGATGGAGCTGTTGCAAAAGGCATCAGGCGGCATTTTGTATGTCGGCGATATTGCACGTTACAGCAAAAATATCCAAAACGGTATTGCTTTCTTGCTGGAAAAAGCCGACCGCTACAATGTCCGTGTGATCGCTTCATGCGGTTTTAAACGCGGCGAGAGCGCCGATGACGTCGTTGCCGGCCGACTGGCGGAGCTGTTGAAAGAGCGCATCAATGTTCCTTCTTTGCGCAACCAGCCGGACGACATCGTCTTTTTGATTAACCGCATCATGACCGATTTGGCCGAAAGTCAAAAAATCCAGCCGGTAAAATTCAGCGACAGCGCGTTGGTGGTTTTGCGCCAATACGATTGGCCGGGCAATTACGACCAGCTTGCCGAAACGGTGAAAAACATCATGTTGGAATCGGACGGCAAAGAAGTGGACGAGCAGGCCGTTGCCGTGGCTTTGGGTCAGAAGGAAAACGCGACGGCAACAGAAATCATCGGCGGCTTCAATTTCAATATGCCTTTGCGCGAATTGAGGGAAGAAGTTGAGCGCCGCTACTTTGAGTACCACATCGCCCAAGAAGGCCAAAATATGAGCTGCGTGGCGCAAAAGGTCGGTTTGGAGCGTACACACCTTTACCGCAAACTCAAACAACTCGGTATCAGCGTATCGCGCCGCAGCGCCGACAAATCCGACGAATAAGCGCAATATCGGTTCAAACACAAAAGAGGCCGTCTGAAAGCCATCAGGTTTTTCAGACGGCATCGTCATTTGACGGTTTGCTTAGACAAGCAATACTTTATAAAAATAATGGTATGGCTCGGCATTGTTGTTTTGCCTTTTAAGCCGACAGAAGTTTTATATCAATAAAATTTTCAGACGGCTTTGATTTACTTCGGGCCGTCTGAAAAAAAACATTACGAAAAGGGAACAGATTGATGACGGAAAATGAGCGTTTTGCTTGGTTGCAACTGGCATTTACGCCCTATATCGGCGCAGAAAGTTTTTTGGTGCTGTTGCAGCAATTCGGTAGCGCACAAGCAGCCTTGAATGCGCCGGCAGACAAAATTGCCGCGTTGGTGCGCCATAAACAGGCAGCCGAGTCGTGGCGCAATGCGGATAAACGAGCTTTGGCGCAGCGGTCTGCCGAAGCCGCTTTACAATGGGAAATGCAGGACGGTTGCCGTCTGTTGCTGCTGCAAGATGATGATTTCCCCGAAATGCTGACACAAGGCATTACTGCGCCGCCGGTTTTGTTTTTACGCGGCAATGCAGAGTTGTTGCACACACCTTCTGCCGCGATTGTCGGCAGCCGCCATGCCACGCCGCAGGCAATGCGGATTGCCAAAGATTTCGGCAGGGCGTTGAGTGAAAAAGGCATTCCTGTCGTATCGGGTATGGCTTCGGGTATTGATACAGCCGCCCATCAGGGCGCATTGCAGGCAGATGGCGGTACCATGGCCGTCTGGGGAACCGGTATAGACCGCATTTATCCGCCATCCAATAAAAACCTTGCTTATGAAATTGCCGAAAGAGGATTGATTGTCAGCGAGTTCCCTTTGGACACGCGTCCGTTTGCAGGCAATTTTCCGCGCCGCAACCGTCTGATTGCCGCATTGTCGCAGCTGACATTGGTGGTCGAGGCGGCATTGGAATCCGGCTCATTGATTACTGCCAAGCTGGCGGCGGAGATGGGGCGCGAAGTGATGGCGGTGCCCGGTTCGATAGACAATCCGCACAGCAAAGGCTGTCACAAGCTGATTAAAGACGGGGCAAAACTGGTGGAATGTCTGGACGATATTCTCCATGAGTGTCCGCAGCTATTGCAAAATACGCCTGTTCCATCATATTCTATAAATAAGACGGTAAAACTGAAAAACGATCGAACCAAACATCTGCAACAAAAAACAATAGCGGATGAACCGCAAAGGCCATCTGAAAACCTATCTGCCGCCCCATCAACAAGCGCTTTATTGGAAGCAATGGGTTACGACCCGATACACCCCGATATTTTGGCGCAACAAACCAATACGGCAGCGGCAGACGTGTACGCACAGCTTTTGGAATACGAACTTGACGGTATTGTTGCCGCCTTACCGGGCGGCCGTTATCAGCGTGTCAAAGCATAAATTATCTATATTTAAGGAACCAGCATGACCGAAGTCATTGCCTATTTAATCGAACACTTCCAAGATTTCGACAATTGTCCGCCTCCGGAGGATTTGGGTCGCCTCTTGGAAGATGCGGGTTTTGATGCTACGGAAATCGGCAATACATTGATGATGATGGAAGTCTTGTTCAATACGTCCGAATTCTATGCCGAGCCGTTTAACAGCGACTCCCTGCGCGTATTCTGCCGTGAAGAAGCTGAAAACCTGCCGCAGGAAGTCATGGGCTTGATGCAGTATTTGGTTGCCGAGCACGCAATTACTTATGAGCAACGCGAAATCGTCATTCACGCCCTGATGCACATTCCATCGGACGAAATCACCCTCGATACCGCCAAAGTGTTGGTATTGCTGGTGTTGTGGATGCACAAAAGCGAGTTGCCCGTCCTGATTGGCGACGACTTGATGAGTGCGTTGACCGGACAAAACGTGATGCACTAAACCTTTTTTTCAGACGGCCTCAATAATAAAGACCGTCTGAAACATAAACCCAATACATCCAAAAGAGAACAACAATGGCGAAAAACCTATTAATCGTCGAATCCCCGTCCAAAGCCAAAACCCTGAAAAAATATCTGGGCGGTGATTTTGAAATCTTGGCGTCTTACGGCCACGTCCGCGACTTGGTACCCAAAAGCGGAGCAGTCGATCCCGACAATGGCTTTGCCATGAAATACCAATTGATCAGCCGCAACAGCAAACACGTCGATGCCATCGTTACCGGTGCCAAAGAAGCTGAAAACATCTACCTCGCAACCGACCCGGATAGGGAAGGCGAAGCCATTTCTTGGCATCTTTTGGAAATCCTAAAATCCAAACGCGGCCTAAAAAACATCAAACCGCAGCGTGTCGTGTTCCACGAAATCACCAAAAACGCCGTGCTCGATGCCGTCGCCAACCCGCGCGAAATCGAAATGGACTTGGTCGATGCGCAACAAGCCCGTCGCGCTTTGGACTATCTGGTCGGTTTTAACCTTTCGCCATTGTTGTGGAAAAAAATCCGCCGCGGTTTGAGCGCGGGCCGTGTACAAAGTCCGGCTTTGCGCCTGATTTGCGAACGTGAAAACGAAATCCGCGCGTTTGAAGCGCAGGAATATTGGACGGTGCATCTCGACAGCCACAAAGGCCGCAGCAAGTTTACCGCCAAACTCGCCCAATACAACGGCGCGAAACTCGAACAATTCGACCTGCCGAACGAAGTCGCGCAAGCCGACGTATTGAAAGAACTCGAAGGCAAAGAGGCCGTCGTTACCGCCATTGAAAAGAAAAAGCGCAGCCGTAATCCAGCCGCGCCGTTCACCACATCTACCATGCAGCAGGATGCCGTGCGCAAACTCGGCTTCACCACCGACCGCACCATGCGTACCGCCCAACAGCTTTATGAAGGTATAGACGTAGGGCAGGGTGCCATCGGTTTGATTACCTATATGCGTACCGACAGCGTGAATTTGGCGGATGAAGCGTTAACCGAAATCCGCCATTACATCGAAAACAAAATCGGCAAAGAATATCTGCCAAGTTCGGCCAAGCAGTACAAAACCAAATCCAAAAACGCCCAAGAAGCCCACGAAGCGATCCGTCCGACTTCCGTGTACCGCACGCCCGAAAGCGTCAAACCTTTCCTGAGCGCAGACCAGTTCAAACTGTACCAAATGATTTGGCAACGTACCGTCGCCTGTCAGATGACGCCCGCCAAATTCGACCAAACCACCGTCGATATTACCGTCGGCAAAGGCGTATTCCGCGTAACCGGACAAGTGCAGACTTTCGCAGGCTTCTTGAGCGTTTATGAAGAAAGCAGCGACGACGAAGAGAGCGAAGACAGCAAAAAACTGCCCGAAATGAGCGAAGGCGATAAATTGCCTGTGGACAAACTCTACGGCGAACAACACTTCACCACTCCGCCGCCACGCTACAACGAAGCCACGCTGGTTAAAGCCCTCGAAGAATACGGCATTGGCCGTCCCTCCACCTACGCCAGCATCATCTCCACGCTCAAAGACCGCGAATACGTTACCCTTGAGCAAAAACGCTTCATGCCCACCGACACAGGCGACATCGTCAATAAATTCTTGACCGAACACTTCGCCCAATATGTCGATTACCACTTTACCGCCAAACTTGAAGACCAGCTTGACGAAATTGCCAACGGCAAACGCCAATGGATTCCCGTGATGGATAAATTTTGGAAGCCGTTTATCAAGCAAGTGGAAGAAAAAGAGGGCATCGAACGCGCCAAATTCACCACGCAGGAACTCGACGAAACCTGCCCGAAATGCGGCGAACACAAACTGCAAATCAAGTTTGGCAAAATGGGCCGTTTCGTCGCCTGCGCTGGTTATCCAGAGTGCAGCTACACGCGCAACGTTAACGAAACCGCCGAAGAGGCCGCCGAGCGCATCGCCAAAGCTGAAGCAGAACAAGCCGAACTCGACGGGCGCGAATGCCCCAAATGTGGCGGACGGTTGTTGTACAAATACAGCCGCACCGGCAGCAAATTCATCGGCTGCGCCAACTACCCCAAATGCAAACACGTCGAGCCGCTGGAAAAACCGAAAGACACCGGCGTCCAATGCCCGCAATGCAAAAAAGGCAACCTCGTCGAACGCAAATCCCGCTACGGCAAACTGTTTTACAGTTGCAGCACCTATCCCGACTGCAACTACGCCACTTGGAATCCGCCCGTAGCCGAAGAATGCCCGAACTGCCATTGGCCGGTTTTGACCATTAAGACCACCAAACGCTGGGGCGTGGAAAAAGTCTGCCCGCAAAAAGAATGCGGCTGGAAAGAACAGATTGAACCGCCTGCACCGAAAGAGTGAGATTAGGTCGGTTTAAAAGAGAAAAGGTCGTCTGAAAAATTTTCAGACGACCTTTGCTTTTCTGTGATTGGTTTATTTGAATCCGCGTGTCGTTTTAAAGTCCGATAAAATACGGTTCATTTCTGGTTCAAATAAGGCTATGTAATCGTAAGATAGACCGCGGCTGGCACTGGGGTGAGGCAGGCAGACGACTTCGCAATTTTCAAACGATTGGAATCTGATTTTGAAACGTGTACCGCTAAAATCTTTTTGTACTACTCGGAGCGGTTGAGTTTGTTTTCCGACAAGCTGCTCGAAGCGCGGCAATACATTTGCGCGATTAAGATAATTTGTCAGATTGCTTCCCATGAAGAGAATCAATTTAGGGCGTAGTTTCTCAACGTGGTAGAGAAAATTATCGACGTGTTCAGGCTGGAGAAATTTGTTTGGATTGTCGATTTTGTTGCCCTGAGTAGCTGCCCAGTTGGTTTGTACCAGGGATTTTTCAAATGCACCGCCCAATTCATTTTCGTCTAAGGGGTGTCCCCACATTTTAAACCAAATTTTATCGTATTGTCATAACGCCACTTTTTTGCCTGTTCACCGAAATAGAGGGATTTATTGGCAAATGTATGGTCGATTTTGTTTTCAGGGAGTTTGTATTCACCTGCTACATAAGCAGCCTCATCGGTTTTACTCCAACCCCATTCATACCCACAAATCATTAAGCCATGTTTGTCGTTGTAACCTTGAAATATACTGTTACTGAGATTCAGATCGGACATGATAGTAGCCTTACATTAATGTTTCAAAAATGACTACTCATTATAAATAAGCAAATGTAATTTATCTAGTTTTGTGTTTAAGTTGAAAACATACTTCACACGGTGAAACGCAGTTCAATATTTCATGTCGTCAAATTCTAAACCCAAAGGTCGTCTGAAAAATTTTTCAGACGACCTTTGGGTTTTGTAAAAGACAAGTTTTAACGCCGCGCGAAAACCAACGTGGCAAGAAAGAATAAACTGACTATCAAAGCAACGGTTTTGCCGATTAAGGGCAGGCAGAAGACGAACCAAAGCAGACCGCGCCCCAAGTTCGGTATCAATCCTAAGTGGCGGTAATATTCATCAAAAAAAATGGGCGTGGGCGGTGAAGGCAATCACGCCGCTGATATAAACACCCAAAATAATTTTCCAAAGCGGCATTGTCAGCCATACATATTTTCATTAAGTATTATGGCAAATAGACTGAAAAATCGGTGGGAAAGTTCTAATAGCAAACGTAAGCGACCTTTTTATTTGAGAAAATATTTTATAATTTATAAAATTTTGTAAGTTTATTATCATGAAAAATAAATTTTTGCGATGGTCGATTTGTTTTCATGCTGCCTTAAATGAAAAAACGCTGCTGTATAATGGCTGCTTTGTCATTCTTTAAAGGTCGTCTGAAACTGTAAGACGATTCGTTTTCCCAATCATGAACAAACACAGCAAACATTCAAATCAAGTCCGCATCATCGGCGGACAATGCAGGGGACGGAAACTGGTTTTTGCAGATGCAGATGGTCTGCGCCCGACGCCTGACAGCGTGCGTGAAAAACTGTTTAACTGGCTGGGTCAGGATTTAACCGGTAAAACAGTATTAGATTTATTCAGCGGTAGCGGTGCTTTGGGAATGGAGGCCGCTTCTCGTAATGCAACAAAAGTGGTAATGGTCGATAACCACCGCCAAACTGTTCAAACACTTCAGAAAAATATCCGTGAATTAGGTTTGAAACAGGCGAAAATCGAGTGTTCAGACGGCATGGCTTATCTGGCAATGCCGTCTGAAAAATTTGATGTTGTGTTCCTTGATCCGCCGTTTGCATGGAAAGATTGGCAAAATCTGTTTATCCGATTGCAAAGCCACTTGAAAAATGGGGCAATGGTCTATATTGAAGCAGGGAAGCTGCCTGAAAAACCGGATTGGCTGGAAATTTATAGGGAAGGAAAGGCGGGAATGAGTAGGTTTGAATTGTTGCTCTATTCGCAAGTTGCTGAATAGTATAGAATTTGAGAATCATTCCCAAGGTGTAAAACATTCCTTCAAACGGATTGTTCCGACGTCATTTGTGCTATAATCCGCGCCCAATCGGTTTTGATAATTTAAGAAAAAAGGAAATAGAAATGTCGCTCTTTATCACAGATGAGTGCATTAACTGCGATGTGTGCGAGCCAGAATGCCCTAATGATGCCATTTCGCAAGGTGAAGAAATTTACGAAATCAATCCAAATTTGTGTACGCAATGTGTGGGCCATTACGATGAGCCGCAGTGCCAACAGGTATGTCCTGTCGACTGTATCTTGATCGATGAAGAACATCCTGAAACGCACGAAGAACTGATGGCCAAGTACGAAAAAATCATTCAGTTTAAGTAAATAGTGTTTAAAAGCAAAAGCTTGGATATTTTTAAAGAAATAAATGAAAAAAAATCTTGACGGAAATCTGAGTTGCCAATAAACTAGCGTTCTCTTTTGGAGGGATTCCCGAGCGGTCAAAGGGGGCAGACTGTAAATCTGTTGCGTGAGCTTCGAAGGTTCGAATCCTTCTCCCTCCACCAAAAATTCTTACTTGGAGCAAATAGTGAGTATGCGGGTGTAGCTCAATGGTAGAGCAGAAGCCTTCCAAGCTTACGGTGAGGGTTCGATTCCCTTCACCCGCTCCAAACAATTTCGCCCATGTAGCTCAGGGGTAGAGCACTCCCTTGGTAAGGGAGAGGTCGGCAGTTCAAATCTGCCCATGGGCACCATCTCATTATTACCCTTTCTTTCAAAAGCTTAGATTATAGGATATTGCCATGGCTAAGGAAAAATTTGAACGTAGCAAACCGCACGTAAACGTTGGCACCATCGGTCACGTTGACCATGGTAAAACCACTCTGACTGCTGCTTTGACTACTATTTTGGCTAAAAAATTCGGTGGCGCTGCAAAAGCTTACGACCAAATCGACAACGCTCCTGAAGAAAAAGCTCGTGGTATTACCATTAATACCTCACACGTAGAATACGAAACTGAAACCCGTCACTACGCACACGTAGACTGCCCGGGCCACGCCGACTACGTTAAAAACATGATTACCGGTGCTGCCCAAATGGACGGTGCAATCTTGGTATGTTCCGCAGCTGACGGTCCTATGCCTCAAACTCGCGAACACATCCTGTTGGCTCGCCAAGTAGGTGTACCTTACATCATCGTATTCATGAACAAATGCGACATGGTTGACGATGCCGAGCTGTTGGAACTGGTTGAAATGGAAATCCGTGACTTGTTGTCAAGCTACGACTTCCCAGGCGACGACTGCCCAATCGTACAAGGTTCTGCACTGAAAGCTTTGGAAGGTGATGCTGGTTACGAAGAAAAAATCTTCGAATTGGCTGCTGCTCTGGACAGCTACATCCCAACACCTGAGCGTGCTGTGGACAAACCTTTCTTGTTGCCTATCGAAGACGTATTCTCTATCTCTGGTCGTGGTACAGTAGTAACTGGTCGTGTAGAGCGCGGTATCATCCACGTTGGTGACGAGATCGAAATCGTAGGTCTGAAAGAAACTCAAAAAACCACTTGTACCGGTGTTGAAATGTTCCGCAAACTGCTGGACGAAGGTCAAGCAGGTGACAACGTAGGTGTATTGCTGCGTGGTACTAAACGTGAAGACGTAGAGCGTGGTCAAGTATTGGCTAAACCAGGTACTATCACTCCTCACACCAAGTTCAAAGCAGAAGTATACGTACTGAGCAAAGAAGAGGGTGGTCGTCACACTCCATTCTTCGCTAACTACCGTCCACAATTCTACTTCCGTACTACTGACGTAACTGGTGCAGTTACTTTGGAAGAAGGCGTAGAAATGGTAATGCCAGGTGAGAACGTAACCATTACTGTAGAACTGATTGCGCCTATCGCTATGGAAGAAGGTCTGCGCTTTGCGATTCGCGAAGGTGGTCGTACCGTAGGTGCGGGTGTGGTTTCTTCTGTAATCGCTTAAGTTTAGAGGCCAATAGCTCAATTGGTAGAGTATCGGTCTCCAAAACCGAGGGTTGGGGGTTCGAGACCCTCTTGGCCTGCCAAATAAAAAATTAACCGGCCTTGTGCCGGTTAATTTTTTTGTACTTAAGTTTTAAGATTATTTGGAATTAATTAATGGATCAATGCCACTATCTAAAATGAAGGCGGGTGGGGTATTGATAAGTGAGTAAAGATGACAGAACATCCGTCTGGACGCAAAGAAGACCATCAGAAAAAGGAAGTTGTGGTAAGTAATAAGCCGGCTCCTGAAAAGAAAGAAGGTCTGTTTGCATATTTTAAGAGCTCTTGGACTGAGTTTAAGAAGGTAGTTTGGCCGAGTCGTGATGAAGCGGTCAAAATGACTGTATTTGTGATTATCTTCGTTGCAGTTTTAGCAGCCTTCATTTATGCGGCAGATACAATTATTTCATGGTTGTTTTTTGATGTTTTATTAAATAGGAAAGGGTAAAGATGTCAAAGCGTTGGTATGTGGTACAGGCCTATTCCGGTTTCGAGAAAAATGTTCAAAAAACATTGAAAGAGCGTATTGCTCGTGAAAACATGGAAGAATATTTCGGTCAGATTCTCGTTCCTGTAGAGGAAGTGGTAGATATCAAGAATGGTCGAAAAACCATCAGTGAGCGTAAATTCTATCCAGGCTATGTGTTGGTTGAAATGGAAATGACTGATGATTCATGGCACTTGGTTAAGAGTACCCCTCGAGTAAATGGTTTTGTAGGAGGTAGCGGAAATCGCCCAATCCCAATTTCTCAAAAAGATGCAGATGCTATTTTGCAACAAGCCAAAACAGGTGTTGAGAAGCCAAAACCAAAAGTTGAATTTGAAGTGGGTCAGCAGGTTCGTGTGAATGAAGGTCCATTTGCTGATTTCAATGGGATTGTTGATGAGGTTAACTACGAGCGTAATAGACTGCGTGTTTCAGTTCAGATTTTTGGTCGTGAAACACCGGTTGAATTAGAGTTCGGTCAGGTTGAAAAGATTTAAGTGGTTTAATTCGCTTGAAAAATTTTTTTTAAGCGGATATAATCGCAAATTCTGTTTGGGAAGCGGAATGGTTCCGCGTTATACCCGTTTTTAGGAGTCCTTAAGTGGCAAAGAAAATTATCGGCTACATCAAACTGCAAATTCCTGCAGGTAAAGCCAATCCATCTCCCCCAGTTGGTCCTGCTTTGGGTCAACGTGGTTTGAATATCATGGAATTCTGTAAAGCATTTAATGCTGCAACCCAAGGTATGGAACCTGGTTTGCCAATTCCAGTTGTTATTACTGCATTTGCAGATAAATCATTTACTTTTGTGATGAAAACTCCTCCAGCTTCTATCTTGTTGAAAAAAGCTGCTGGTCTGCAAAAAGGTAGTTCTAATCCTCTGACTAATAAAGTGGGTAAATTGACCCGCGCTCAGTTGGAAGAAATTGCTAAAACTAAAGAGCCTGATTTGACTGCTGCTGACCTGGATGCGGCTGTTCGCACTATCGCCGGCTCTGCTCGCTCAATGGGCTTGGACGTGGAGGGTGTTGTATAATGGCTAAAGTATCTAAACGCTTGAAAGCTCTGCGCTCTTCTGTTGAAGCTAACAAACTGTACGCAATCGACGAAGCAATTGCTTTGGTTAAAAAAGCTGCTACTGCTAAATTTGACGAGTCTGTTGACGTATCTTTCAACCTGGGTGTTGATCCTCGTAAATCTGACCAAGTTATTCGTGGTTCAGTCGTTCTGCCTAAAGGTACCGGTAAAACAACTCGCGTAGCTGTGTTTACTCAAGGTGCAAATGCAGATGCTGCTAAAGAAGCTGGTGCAGATATTGTCGGTTTTGAAGATCTGGCCGCTGAAATCAAAGCTGGTAACCTGAACTTTGACGTTGTTATTGCTTCTCCTGATGCAATGCGTATCGTTGGTCAATTGGGTACCATCTTGGGTCCTCGTGGCCTGATGCCAAACCCTAAAGTAGGTACTGTTACTCCTAACGTTGCTGAAGCAGTTAAAAATGCAAAAGCAGGTCAAGTACAATACCGTACAGATAAAGCCGGTATCGTTCACGCAACGATCGGTCGTGCTTCTTTCGCTGAAGCTGACTTGAAAGAAAACTTCAATGCGTTGCTGGATGCTATCGTTAAAGCCAAACCTGCTGCTGCTAAAGGCCAGTACCTGAAAAAAGTTGCTATATCCAGCACTATGGGTTTGGGTGTTCGCGTTGATACTGCAAGCGTGAGCAACTAAGAAATTTTCAGGTGATCCGGTTGTCTGGATTGCCTGAATTTGGGCTACTTAAAATTAAGTAGATGTCCAAGACCGTAGGGATCGTAAGATTTAATCGTAACTGCCCTACGCAGACGGTAGTCCTGAAACACATTGCAAGATTGCTTGTAAGATGTCTTTTTAGGTTACCGCGCTGGTGGGATATCATTTCGATATCCTGTTTATAAACAGTGGGAGGTAGACCTTGAGTCTCAATATTGAAACCAAGAAAGTGGCCGTAGAGGAAATTAGCGCAGCAATTGCTAACGCTCAAACTCTCGTAGTCGCTGAATATCGCGGTATCAGTGTTTCCAGCATGACTGAGCTTCGTGCAAATGCACGTAAAGAAGGCGTTTACTTGCGCGTTCTGAAAAATACTCTGGCTCGTCGCGCAGTAGAGGGTACTTCATTCGCAGATTTGGCCGATCAAATGGTTGGTCCATTGGTTTATGCTGCTTCTGAAGATGCTGTTGCTGCTGCTAAAGTGCTGCACCAATTCGCGAAAAAAGATGACAAAATTATCATTAAAGCCGGTTCTTACAATGGCGAAGTAATGGATGCTGCTCAGGTTGCTGAGTTGGCTTCTATTCCAAGCCGCGAAGAGCTGTTGTCCAAACTGTTGTTCGTTATGCAAGCTCCTGTATCAGGCTTTGCACGTGGTTTGGCTGCTTTGGCAGAGAAAAAAGCTGGCGAAGAAGCCGCTTAATCGATTTTGTTTCATTTAATCAATTATTTTTTAATACAATATTTGGAGTATAAATAGCATGGCTATTACTAAAGAAGACATTTTGGAAGCCGTTGGTTCTTTGACCGTAATGGAATTGAACGACCTGGTTAAAGCTTTTGAAGAAAAATTTGGCGTTTCTGCTGCTGCAGTTGCAGTTGCAGGCCCTGCAGGTGCTGGTGCAGCTGCTGCTGAAGAAAAAACTGAATTCGACGTAGTATTGGCTTCTGCCGGTGATCAAAAAGTTGGCGTGATTAAAGTTGTCCGCGCTATCACTGGTCTGGGTCTGAAAGAAGCTAAAGACATCGTTGACGGTGCACCTAAAACTCTGAAAGAAGGTGTTTCTAAAGCTGAAGCTGAAGACATCCAAAAACAACTGGAAGAAGCCGGCGCTAAAGTCGAAATCAAATAATTTGATGCTTCCTATGAAGGCTGGCAGTTTTCTGCCAGCCTTATTTTGCTTCTTAAAATAAGCATCAGACATTGTTTACATTTATTTGCATAGTCTTGATAAGATCATTGCAAATAAATGTAAATATCAGGTTGATGCATGCCGTTGTTTCAGACGGCCTATTATTTAAAATTGCTTTTCGGAGTGTATATGAGCTATTCGTTTACCGAGAAAAAACGTATCCGTAAGAGTTTTGCAAAGCGAGAGAATGTCTTAGATGTTCCTTTCCTGCTGGCAACCCAAATTGATTCTTATGCGAAATTTTTGCAGCTGGAAAATGCTTTTGACCAACGCACTGATGATGGTCTGCAAGCGGCATTTAATTCTATTTTCCCGATTGTGAGCCATAACGGTTATGCGCGATTGGAGTTTGTACATTACACATTGGGCGAGCCTTTGTTCGATATTCCTGAATGTCAATTGCGCGGCATTACTTATGCGGCGCCATTGCGTGCCCGTATCCGTTTGGTGATTTTAGATAAAGAAGCATCTAAGCCGACTGTAAAAGAAGTTCGTGAAAACGAAGTATATATGGGCGAAATCCCATTGATGACGCCAAGTGGCTCTTTTGTCATCAATGGTACTGAGCGTGTGATTGTTTCCCAGCTGCACCGTTCTCCTGGCGTGTTCTTTGAGCATGACCGTGGTAAAACACATTCTTCCGGTAAGTTGTTGTTCTCTGCTCGTATTATTCCTTACCGTGGTTCATGGTTGGATTTCGAATTTGATCCAAAAGATTTGCTGTATTTCCGTATCGACCGTCGCCGTAAAATGCCGGTTACGATTTTGTTGAAAGCTTTGGGCTACAACAATGAACAAATCTTGGATATTTTCTACGACAAAGAAACTTTCTATTTGTCTTCAAACGGTGTCCAAACTGATCTGGTTGCAGGCCGTCTGAAAGGTGAAACTGCCAAAGTTGACATCTTGGATAAAGAAGGCAATGTACTGGTTGCCAAAGGTAAACGCATTACTGCGAAAAATATCCGTGATATTACCAATGCAGGCTTGACTCGTTTGAATGTAGAGCCAGAAAGCTTGATAGGCAAAGCATTGGCTGCTGACCTGATTGATCCGGAAACCGGTGAAGTATTGGCTTCTGCTAACGATGAAATTACAGAAGAACTGTTGGCCAAACTTGATATCCATGGTGTAAAAGAAATTACGACCCTTTATATCAATGAATTGGATCAAGGTGGTTACATCTCCAGCACTCTGCGTACAGACGAAACTGCTGATCAGCAAGCTGCACGCGTAGCGATTTACCGCATGATGCGTCCTGGCGAACCACCTACCGAAGAAGCTGTTGAGCAACTCTTCAACCGCTTGTTCTTCAGTGAAGACAGCTATGATTTGTCTCGCGTAGGCCGTATGAAATTTAATACGCGCACATACGAGCAAAAATTGTCTGAAGCACAACAAAACTCTTGGTATGGCCGTTTGTTGAATGAGACTTTGGCCGGCGCATCCGAAAAAGGTGGTTACGTTCTGAGCGTTGAAGACATCGTTGCTTCCATTGCTACATTGGTTGAACTGCGTAACGGTCATGGCGAAGTAGACGATATTGACCATTTGGGTAATCGTCGTGTTCGTTCTGTGGGTGAGTTGACTGAAAACCAATTCCGCAGCGGTTTGGCTCGTGTAGAACGTGCAGTTAAAGAGCGTTTGAACCAAGCAGAATCTGAGAACTTGATGCCGCATGACTTGATCAATGCGAAACCTGTTTCTGCCGCGATTAAAGAATTCTTCGGCTCTAGCCAATTGAGCCAATTTATGGATCAGACCAACCCATTGTCTGAAGTTACCCATAAACGCCGTGTATCTGCATTGGGCCCGGGCGGTTTGACTCGCGAACGTGCCGGCTTTGAGGTGCGAGACGTACACCCGACCCACTATGGCCGTGTATGTCCTATTGAAACACCTGAGGGTCCAAACATTGGTTTGATCAACTCATTGTCCGTTTATGCGCGTACTAATGATTATGGTTTCTTGGAAACCCCTTACCGCCGTGTTGTCGATGGTAAAGTAACTGAAGAAATCGACTACTTGTCTGCTATCGAAGAAGGTCGTTATGTGATTGCACAGGCGAATGCCGATTTGGACAAAGAAGGTAATTTGATTGGCGACTTGGTTACTTGTCGTGAAAAAGGCGAAACCATTATGGCAACGCCTGACCGCGTTCAATATATGGACGTGGCAACCGGTCAAGTAGTATCTGTTGCAGCATCTCTGATTCCATTCTTGGAACATGATGACGCGAACCGTGCATTGATGGGTGCCAACATGCAACGTCAGGCCGTACCGTGCCTGCGCCCTGAAAAACCAATGGTTGGTACCGGTATCGAGCGCTCTGTTGCCGTTGACTCTGCAACTGCAATCGTTGCCCGCCGCGGTGGTGTGGTTGAGTATGTAGATGCCAACCGCGTTGTGGTTCGTGTTCATGATGATGAAGCGACTGCTGGTGAAGTGGGTGTCGATATTTACAACTTGGTTAAATTCACCCGTTCCAACCAATCTACCAACATCAACCAACGTCCGGCCGTAAAAGCAGGCGATGTGTTGCAACGTGGTGACTTGGTGGCTGACGGTGCATCTACCGACTTGGGCGAGTTGGCTTTGGGTCAAAACATGACCATCGCCTTCATGCCATGGAACGGTTACAACTACGAAGACTCGATTCTGATTTCAGAAAAAGTGGCTGCAGACGACCGCTATACTTCGATTCACATTGAAGAGCTGAACGTTGTCGCACGTGACACTAAACTGGGTGCGGAAGACATTACCCGCGATATTCCGAACTTGTCTGAGCGTATGCAAAACCGTTTGGATGAATCCGGTATCGTATACATCGGTGCAGAAGTAGAAGCTGGTGACGTCTTGGTAGGTAAAGTAACACCTAAAGGCGAAACCCAACTGACTCCAGAAGAAAAACTGCTGCGTGCCATCTTCGGTGAAAAAGCGTCTGACGTAAAAGATACTTCATTGCGTATGCCTACCGGCATGAGCGGTACCGTTATCGACGTTCAAGTCTTCACTCGTGAAGGTATCCAACGCGACAAACGTGCTCAATCCATTATTGATTCTGAATTGAAACGTTACCGTCAAGATTTGGGCGATCAATTGCGTATTTTCGATAATGACGCATTCGACCGTATCGAACGTATGATTGTGGGTCAAAAAGCCAATGGTGGTCCGATGAAGCTGGCTAAAGGCAGCGAAATCACTACCGAATATTTGGCAAGTCTGTCCAGCAAACATGATTGGTTTGACATCCGTCTGGCTGACGAAGATTTGGCCAAACAGTTGGAACTGATTAAATTGAGCCTACAACAAAAACGCGAAGAAGCGGATGAGTTGTATGAGATCAAGAAGAAAAAACTGACCCAAGGCGACGAGCTGCAACCGGGCGTACAAAAAATGGTGAAAGTATTTATCGCCATCAAACGTCGTCTGCAAGCCGGTGACAAAATGGCGGGTCGCCACGGTAACAAAGGCGTGGTATCACGCATTCTGCCAGTGGAAGACATGCCTTACATGGCTGACGGCCGTCCGGTAGACATCGTACTGAACCCGTTGGGCGTACCTTCCCGTATGAACATCGGTCAGATTTTGGAAGTTCACTTGGGTTGGGCGGCAAAAGGTATCGGCGAACGCATCGACCGTATGCTGAAAGAGCAACGCAAAGCCAGCGAGCTGCGTGAATTTTTGAACAAACTCTACAACGGTAGCGGTAAGAAAGAAGATTTAGACAGCCTGACAGATGAAGAAATCATCGAATTGGCTTCTAACCTGCGCAAAGGTGCATCTTTCGCCTCTCCTGTATTCGACGGCGCGAAAGAGTCTGAAATCCGCGAAATGTTGAACTTGGCTTACCCAAGCGAAGATCCTGAGGTTGAGAAACTGGGCTTCAACGACAGTAAAACTCAAATCACGCTGTATGACGGCCGTTCAGGCGAAGCATTTGACCGTAAGGTTACAGTCGGTGTGATGCACTATCTGAAACTGCACCACTTGGTTGACGAAAAAATGCACGCCCGTTCTACCGGTCCATACAGTCTGGTTACCCAGCAGCCTCTGGGCGGTAAAGCTCAGTTCGGGGGCCAACGTTTCGGTGAGATGGAGGTTTGGGCATTGGAAGCATACGGCGCGGCATATACGCTGCAAGAGATGCTGACTGTGAAGTCTGATGACGTGAACGGCCGTACCAAAATGTACGAAAACATCGTCAAAGGCGAACACAAAATCGATGCCGGTATGCCTGAATCCTTCAACGTATTGGTTAAAGAGATTCGCTCACTGGGCTTGGATATCGATTTGGAACGCTACTAAACAGAAGTTTTCAGACGGCCTTTTAAGGTCGTCTGAAAAAGCGGTTTCAGAATAAGAATGAAGCAATCGGCATTTAGGCCGTCTGAAATCAAAAGTACCGTTTCCCAATATCGAAAATCCGCCATGCGGTAAAAATACTTCCTTCAAGGAGCAAAAATGAATTTGTTGAACTTATTTAATCCGTTGCAAACTGCCGGCATGGAAGAAGAGTTTGATGCCATCAAAATCGGTATTGCCTCTCCCGAAACCATCCGCTCATGGTCTTATGGCGAAGTTAAAAAACCTGAAACCATCAACTACCGTACGTTCAAACCTGAGCGCGACGGTTTGTTCTGCGCCAAAATCTTTGGCCCGGTCAAAGACTATGAATGTTTGTGCGGTAAATACAAACGCTTGAAATTTAAAGGCGTAACCTGTGAAAAATGTGGCGTAGAAGTTACCCTTTCCAAAGTACGCCGCGAACGCATGGGCCACATTGAATTGGCAGCACCAGTTGCCCACATTTGGTTCTTGAAATCCCTGCCTTCCCGCTTGGGTATGGTATTGGACATGACTTTGCGCGATATCGAACGCGTATTGTACTTTGAAGCATTTGTGGTAACCGATCCCGGTATGACTACGTTGCAACGTCGTCAATTGCTGACTGAAGACGATTACTACAACAAACTGGACGAATACGGCGATGACTTCGATGCCAAAATGGGTGCAGAAGGTATCCGTGAATTGCTGCGCACCTTGGATATTACCGGCGAAATCGAAATCCTGCGTCAAGAGCTGGAATCTACCGGTTCTGACACCAAAATTAAAAAAATTGCCAAACGTTTGAAAGTATTGGAAGCCTTTCACCGTTCCGGTATGAAACTGGAATGGATGATTATGGATGTGCTGCCGGTATTGCCGCCTGATTTGCGTCCGTTGGTTCCATTGGATGGTGGTCGTTTTGCCACTTCCGATTTGAACGATTTGTACCGCCGCGTTATCAACCGTAACAACCGTCTGAAACGTCTGTTGGAACTGCATGCGCCTGACATCATCGTTCGTAACGAAAAACGTATGTTGCAAGAAGCGGTTGATTCCCTGTTGGATAACGGCCGTCGAGGTAAAGCCATGACCGGTGCCAACAAACGCCCGCTGAAATCATTGGCTGACATGATTAAAGGTAAAGGCGGCCGCTTCCGTCAAAACCTGCTGGGTAAACGTGTGGACTACTCTGGTCGTTCCGTGATTACCGTAGGCCCATACCTGCGTCTGCACCAATGTGGTCTGCCGAAAAAAATGGCGTTGGAACTGTTCAAACCATTTATTTTCCACAAATTGGAAAAACAAGGTTTGGCTTCTACCGTTAAAGCTGCGAAAAAATTGGTAGAGCAAGAGGTGCCTGAAGTATGGGATATCTTGGAAGAAGTCATCCGCGAACATCCGATTATGTTGAACCGTGCGCCAACCCTGCACCGTTTGGGTATTCAAGCGTTTGAACCTATCCTGATTGAAGGTAAAGCGATTCAGTTGCACCCATTGGTGTGTGCCGCATTTAACGCCGACTTTGACGGTGACCAAATGGCTGTACACGTTCCATTGAGCTTGGAAGCACAAATGGAAGCACGCACGCTGATGCTGGCTTCAAACAACGTATTGTCTCCAGCCAACGGCGAACCAATCATCGTACCTTCTCAAGATATCGTATTGGGTTTGTACTACATGACCCGCGACCGTATCAATGCCAAAGGCGAAGGCAGCCTGTTTGCCGATGTGAAAGAAGTACATCGTGCATACCATACCAAACAGGTTGAACTGGGTACGAAAATTACCGTACGTCTGCGCGAATGGGTGAAAAACGAAGCAGGTGAGTTTGAGCCTGTTGTTAACCGTTATGAAACAACCGTCGGCCGTGCATTGTTGAGCGAAATCTTGCCTAAAGGCCTGCCGTTCGAGTACATCAACAAAGCGCTGAAGAAAAAAGAAATTTCTAAACTGATTAACGCATCATTCCGTCTGTGCGGCTTGCGTGATACAGTTATTTTCGCCGACCACTTGATGTATACCGGTTTCGGTTTTGCGGCTAAAGGCGGTATTTCCATTGCGGTTGACGATATGGAAATTCCGAAAGAAAAAGCAGCCTTGCTGGCCGAGGCTAATGCCGAAGTTAAAGAAATCGAAGACCAATACCGTCAAGGTTTGGTAACCAACGGCGAACGTTACAACAAAGTGGTCGATATTTGGGGTCGTGCCGGCGATAAGATCGCTAAAGCGATGATGGACAACCTGTCCAAACAAAAAGTCATCGACCGTGACGGCAACGAAGTTGATCAAGAGTCCTTCAACTCTATTTACATGATGGCCGACTCTGGTGCCCGTGGTTCTGCGGCTCAGATTAAACAGTTGTCCGGTATGCGTGGTTTGATGGCAAAACCTGACGGCTCCATTATTGAAACGCCTATTACCTCTAACTTCCGTGAAGGTCTGACCGTATTGCAATACTTTATTGCGACCCACGGTGCGCGTAAGGGTTTGGCGGATACCGCGTTGAAAACTGCAAACTCCGGTTACTTGACCCGTCGTTTAGTAGACGTAACACAAGACTTGGTGGTTGTTGAAGACGATTGCGGTACTTCAGACGGCTTTGTCATGAAAGCAGTAGTACAAGGCGGTGACGTAATTGAAGCGTTGCGCGATCGTATTTTAGGCCGCGTTACTGCTTCTGATGTTGTCGATCCTTCAACAGGAGAAACATTGGTTGAGGCAGGTACACTGCTGACTGAGAAATTAGTTGATATCATTGACCAATCTGGTGTTGACGAGGTTAAAGTCCGTACGCCAATTACTTGTAAAACCCGTCATGGTTTGTGTGCACACTGTTATGGCCGCGACTTGGCGCGCGGTAAACTGGTTAACGCTGGTGAAGCTGTAGGTGTAATTGCTGCACAATCTATTGGTGAGCCAGGTACTCAGCTGACCATGCGTACGTTCCACATCGGTGGTGCGGCATCTCGTGCGGCTGCTGCCAGCCAAGTGGAAGCCAAATCCAATGGTACAGCTCGTTTCAGCAGCCAAATGCGTTACGTTGCCAACAACAAAGGCGAATTGGTTGTCATTGGCCGCTCTTGTGAAGTAGTGATTCACGACGATATCGGTCGCGAACGTGAACGTCACAAAGTACCTTATGGTGCAATCCTGCTGGTACAAGATGGCGAAGCCATTAAAGCCGGTCAAACTTTGGCAACTTGGGATCCGCATACCCGTCCGATGATTACCGAACACGCAGGTATGGTGAAATTCGAGAACGTGGAAGAGGGTGTTACCGTTGCGAAACAAACTGACGATGTAACCGGTTTGTCTACTCTGGTAGTGATTGACGGCAAACGTCGTTCTTCTAGTGCTTCTAAACTGTTGCGTCCGACTGTCAAACTGTTGGATGAAAATGGTCTGGAAATTTGCATTCCTGGTACGACTACCCCAGTTTCTATGGCATTCCCGGTCGGTGCGGTGATTACCATCCGTGAAGGTCAGGAAGTCGGTAAGGGCGATGTGTTGGCGCGTATTCCACAAGCGTCTTCTAAAACCCGCGATATTACCGGTGGTCTGCCACGCGTAGCCGAATTGTTTGAAGCACGCGTGCCGAAAGATGCAGGTATGTTGGCTGAAATTACCGGTACCGTTTCCTTCGGTAAAGAAACCAAAGGTAAACAGCGTCTGATTATTACCGACGTAGACGGTGTAGCATACGAAACCCTGATTTCTAAAGAGAAACAGATTTTGGTACACGATGGTCAAGTGGTAAACCGTGGTGAAACCATCGTAGACGGTGCCGTAGATCCACACGACATTCTGCGCCTGCAAGGTATCGAAGCATTGGCTCGCTACATTGTTCAAGAGGTGCAAGAGGTTTACCGCCTGCAAGGTGTGAAGATTTCCGATAAACACATCGAAGTCATCATCCGTCAAATGCTGCGTCGAGTGAACATTGTTGATTCCGGTGATACAGAGTTCATTACCGGTGAGCAAGTTGAGCGTGGCGATGTGATGCTTGCCAATGAAAAAGCCATGGCTGAAGACAAAGAGCCTGCACGTTATGAAAACGTGTTGCTGGGTATTACCAAAGCTTCCTTGTCTACAGACAGCTTCATTTCTGCGGCATCGTTCCAAGAAACAACACGCGTCTTGACAGAGGCCGCTATTATGGGCAAACAAGACGAGCTGCGCGGTTTGAAAGAGAACGTGATTGTCGGTCGTTTGATTCCTGCCGGTACAGGTTTGACCTATCACCGCAGCCGTCATCAACAATGGCAGCAAGCTGATCAAGAAACTTCTGAAACCGAAGCTTCAGACGAATAATCCCTCGGGATTATTGTGAAAATAAAACCGCAAGCCAGTCTTGCGGTTTTATTTTTTAGAGGACATAAAAGAGGGTGGAGTTTAAGGCCGTCTGAATAAATAAGGAAAGCAATGAAGAAAAAATAAGTAGAGAACCAAATTGCGGACTTGTTTAAAATGCCAAAGGCCGTCTGAATGTTTCAGACGGCCTTTGTTTCTAAAATTTAGACATAAATTGGAAAACACCAAACTTTATCAGTCATTTGCTTGACTAAACCCTTGCAATAAAAATATAATTCCAATCTTGTCGACATGGTGTCGGCAAGTATTTAACTCAACAGGACGAGAAAATATGCCAACTATTAACCAATTGGTACGCAAAGGCCGTCAAAAGCCTGTGTACGTAAACAAAGTGCCTGCACTGGAAGCTTGCCCGCAAAAACGTGGCGTGTGCACCCGTGTATACACAACTACCCCTAAAAAACCTAACTCTGCATTGCGTAAAGTATGTAAAGTTCGCCTGACCAACGGTTTTGAAGTAATTTCATACATCGGCGGTGAAGGCCACAACCTGCAGGAGCACAGCGTCGTATTGATTCGCGGCGGTCGTGTAAAAGACTTGCCAGGTGTACGTTACCACACTGTACGCGGTTCTTTGGATACTGCAGGTGTTAAAGACCGTAAACAAGCCCGTTCTAAATACGGTGCTAAGCGTCCTAAATAATTATCGGGACTCAAATAGGCACGTCGGCCGCCTAAGCTGAACAACGGCCGAGTAAGTGAATACTTAATTAGGTATTCATGGGAATAGACCCAACTGAATAGACTAAAGGAAATTAAAATGCCAAGACGTAGAGAAGTCCCTAAGCGCGACGTACTGCCAGATCCTAAATTCGGCAGCGTTGAGCTGACTAAATTCATGAACGTATTGATGATTGACGGTAAAAAATCTGTTGCAGAACGTATCGTTTACGGTGCTCTGGAGCAAATTGAGAAAAAAACCGGCAAAGTAGCAATCGAAGTATTTAACGAAGCCATTGCAAACGCCAAACCTATCGTGGAAGTGAAAAGCCGCCGTGTAGGTGGTGCAAACTACCAAGTTCCTGTTGAAGTTCGTCCTTCACGTCGTCTGGCCTTGGCAATGCGCTGGGTTCGCGATGCGGCCCGTAAACGTGGTGAGAAATCTATGGACCTGCGTTTGGCAGGTGAATTGATTGATGCGGCTGAAGGTCGTGGTGGTGCGTTGAAAAAACGTGAAGAAGTACACCGCATGGCTGAAGCAAACAAAGCATTCTCTCACTTCCGTTTCTAATATCGAAAGGCTAACAAAATGGCTCGTAAGACCCCTATCAGCCTGTATCGCAATATCGGTATTTCTGCCCATATTGACGCGGGTAAAACAACCACAACAGAACGTATTTTGTTCTATACAGGTTTGACTCATAAATTGGGCGAAGTGCATGACGGCGCGGCTACTACCGACTACATGGAACAAGAGCAAGAGCGTGGTATTACCATTACTTCTGCTGCTGTGACTTCTTATTGGTCTGGTATGGCGAAACAGTTCCCTGAGCACCGTTTCAACATCATCGACACCCCGGGACACGTTGACTTTACTGTAGAGGTAGAGCGTTCTATGCGTGTATTGGACGGCGCGGTAATGGTTTACTGTGCAGTAGGCGGTGTTCAACCTCAATCTGAAACCGTATGGCGTCAAGCTAACAAATACCAAGTACCTCGCTTGGCATTTGTAAACAAAATGGACCGTCAAGGTGCCAACTTCTTCCGCGTTGTTGAGCAAATGAAAACCCGTTTGCGCGCAAACCCAGTACCTATCGTGATTCCGGTTGGTGCGGAAGATAGCTTCAGCGGTGTTGTTGACCTGTTGAAAATGAAATCCATTATTTGGAATGAAGCCGATAAAGGTACAACCTTTACCTATGGCGATATTCCTGCTGAATTGGTTGAGACTGCCGAAGAATGGCGTCAAAACATGATTGAAGCCGCAGCAGAAGCCAGCGAAGAATTGATGGACAAATACTTGGGCGGTGATGAGCTGACTGAAGAAGAAATCGTAGGCGCATTGCGTCAACGTACTTTGGCCGGTGAAATTCAACCAATGTTGTGCGGTTCAGCATTCAAAAACAAAGGTGTTCAACGTATGTTGGACGCAGTTGTAGAATTGCTGCCTGCTCCTACCGACATTCCTCCAGTTCAAGGTGTTAACCCTAACACTGAAGAAGCCGACAGCCGTCAAGCCAGCGATGAAGAGAAATTCTCTGCATTGGCGTTCAAAATGTTGAACGATAAATACGTTGGTCAGTTGACTTTTATCCGCGTTTACTCTGGTGTGGTGAAATCCGGTGATACCGTATTGAACTCTGTAAAAGGTACTCGCGAACGTATCGGTCGCTTGGTGCAAATGACTGCTGCAGACCGTACTGAAATTGAAGAAGTACGCGCTGGCGACATCGCAGCCGCTATCGGTCTAAAAGACGTTACTACTGGTGAGACCTTGTGTGCAGAAAGCGCACCTATCATCTTGGAACGCATGGAATTCCCTGAGCCGGTAATCCATATTGCCGTTGAGCCGAAAACCAAAGCCGACCAAGAGAAAATGGGTATCGCCCTGAACCGTCTGGCGAAAGAAGACCCTTCTTTCCGCGTTCGTACAGACGAAGAATCCGGTCAAACCATTATTTCCGGTATGGGTGAGCTGCACTTGGAAATTATTGTTGACCGTATGAAACGCGAATTCGGCGTGGAAGCAAACATCGGTGCGCCTCAAGTGGCTTACCGTGAAACCATCCGCAAAGAAGTTGAAGCTGAATACAAACATGCCAAACAATCTGGTGGTAAAGGTCAATACGGTCACGTTGTGATCAAAATGGAACCTATGGAACCAGGTGGTGCGGGTTACGAATTTATCGATGAAATTAAAGGTGGTGTGATTCCTCGCGAATTTATTCCGTCTGTCGATAAAGGTATTCGCGATACTTTGCCTAACGGTATCGTTGCCGGTTACCCAGTTGTTGACGTTCGTGTACGTTTGATTTTCGGTTCTTCGCATGATGTTGACTCTTCACAACTGGCCTTCGAATTGGCAGCTTCTCAAGCCTTTAAAGAAGGTATGCGTAAAGCCAATCCAGCTCTGTTGGAACCAATCATGGCAGTTGAGGTGGAAACACCTGAAGAATACATGGGTGACGTAATGGGCGACTTGAACCGTCGTCGTGGCGTTGTATTGGGTATGGATGATGACGGTATCGGTGGTAAGAAAGTTCGTGCCGAAGTACCTCTGGCAGAAATGTTCGGTTACTCAACCGACTTGCGTTCTGCAACCCAAGGTCGCGCTACTTACTCCATGGAGTTCAAAAAATACGCTGAAGCTCCTGCTCACGTAGCTGCTGCTGTAACTGAAGCCCGCAAAGGCTAATCAGAAAAGGCCGTCTGAAACTGAAAATAAATTTTCAGACGGCCATTGTTCTTTAATCGATCTTTATATGTAAAGGAATTAGCTCATGGCTAAGGAAAAATTTGAACGTAGCAAACCGCACGTAAACGTTGGCACCATCGGTCACGTTGACCATGGTAAAACCACTCTGACTGCTGCTTTGACTACTATTTTGGCTAAAAAATTCGGTGGCGCTGCAAAAGCTTACGACCAAATCGACAACGCTCCTGAAGAAAAAGCTCGTGGTATTACCATTAATACCTCACACGTAGAATACGAAACTGAAACCCGTCACTACGCACACGTAGACTGCCCGGGCCACGCCGACTACGTTAAAAACATGATTACCGGTGCTGCCCAAATGGACGGTGCAATCTTGGTATGTTCCGCAGCTGACGGTCCTATGCCTCAAACTCGCGAACACATCCTGTTGGCTCGCCAAGTAGGTGTACCTTACATCATCGTATTCATGAACAAATGCGACATGGTTGACGATGCCGAGCTGTTGGAACTGGTTGAAATGGAAATCCGTGACTTGTTGTCAAGCTACGACTTCCCAGGCGACGACTGCCCAATCGTACAAGGTTCTGCACTGAAAGCTTTGGAAGGTGATGCTGGTTACGAAGAAAAAATCTTCGAATTGGCTGCTGCTCTGGACAGCTACATCCCAACACCTGAGCGTGCTGTGGACAAACCTTTCTTGTTGCCTATCGAAGACGTATTCTCTATCTCTGGTCGTGGTACAGTAGTAACTGGTCGTGTAGAGCGCGGTATCATCCACGTTGGTGACGAGATCGAAATCGTAGGTCTGAAAGAAACTCAAAAAACCACTTGTACCGGTGTTGAAATGTTCCGCAAACTGCTGGACGAAGGTCAAGCAGGTGACAACGTAGGTGTATTGCTGCGTGGTACTAAACGTGAAGACGTAGAGCGTGGTCAAGTATTGGCTAAACCAGGTACTATCACTCCTCACACCAAGTTCAAAGCAGAAGTATACGTACTGAGCAAAGAAGAGGGTGGTCGTCACACTCCATTCTTCGCTAACTACCGTCCACAATTCTACTTCCGTACTACTGACGTAACTGGTGCAGTTACTTTGGAAGAAGGCGTAGAAATGGTAATGCCAGGTGAGAACGTAACCATTACTGTAGAACTGATTGCGCCTATCGCTATGGAAGAAGGTCTACGCTTTGCGATTCGCGAAGGTGGTCGTACCGTAGGTGCGGGTGTGGTTTCTTCTGTAATCGCTTAATTGAGGGATATTGATAAATGGCAAACCAAAAAATCCGTATCCGCCTGAAAGCTTATGATTACAGTCTGATTGACCGTTCTGCGCAAGAAATCGTTGAAACTGCCAAACGTACTGGCGCTGTTGTTAAAGGTCCGATTCCTTTGCCAACTAAAATCGAACGTTTCAACATCTTGCGTTCTCCTCACGTGAACAAAACTTCTCGTGAACAATTGGAAATCCGTACCCACTTGCGTCTGATGGACATCGTGGACTGGACTGACAAAACTACTGATGCACTGATGAAACTGGATCTTCCAGCGGGTGTAGATGTAGAAATTAAAGTTCAATAAGAACTGAAAAACCGAACAGCTTAGCTGTTCGGTTTTTTATAGAATTCTTAGGCCGTCTGAAAATTTTCAGATATTTGGCAACACTTCATCCGAAAGAAATGACGGTTTTAAGAAGTTAAATTGAAATTTTTGTTGATATTTCTTTGATTTGTCAATTATAATGGCGGACTTGGTACATCCGTATCAAGTTTAACTTTGTCTGAAAGGCAGGCCAATCGTAGCCCGCCCCTTTACTTAAAAGGAAAATAATCATGACTTTAGGTCTGGTTGGACGCAAAGTTGGTATGACTCGCGTGTTCGACGAACAGGGTGTTTCTGTTCCGGTAACTGTTTTGGATATGTCTGCCAACCGCGTTACACAAGTGAAATCCAAAGATACTGACGGCTACACTGCTGTACAAGTTACCTTTGGTCAGAAAAAAGCCAATCGTGTCAACAAAACTGAAGCCGGTCACTTTGCTAAAGCAGGTGTTGAAGCTGGTCGCGGTTTGGTTGAGTTTGCTTTGACTGAAGAAAAACTGGCTGAATTGAAAGCCGGTGATGAAATTACCGTTTCTATGTTTGAAGTTGGTCAATTGGTAGATGTAACCGGTACCTCTAAAGGTAAAGGTTTCTCTGGTACGATCAAACGTCATAACTTCGGTGCTCAACGTACTTCCCACGGTAACTCCCGTTCTCACCGTGTTCCTGGTTCTATCGGTATGGCACAAGACCCTGGTCGCGTGTTCCCTGGTAAACGTATGGCAGGTCAATACGGTAACACTAAAGCAACTGTTCAAAAATTGGAAGTTGTACGTGTTGATGCTGAACGCCAACTCTTGTTGGTTAAAGGTGCTGTTCCGGGTTCGGTTAACAGCGACGTCGTGGTTCGTCCTAGCGTGAAAGTAGGTGCGTAATGGAATTGAAAGTAATTGACGCTAAAGGACAAGTATCTGGCAGCTTGGCTGTTTCTGATGCTTTGTTTGCTCGCGAATACAATGAAGCTCTGGTTCACCAACTGGTTACTGCTTACTTGGCAAATGCCCGTTCTGGTAATCGTGCTCAAAAGACTCGTGCCGAAGTAAACCACTCTACTAAAAAACCATGGCGCCAAAAAGGTACAGGTCGTGCTCGTTCCGGTATGACTTCTTCTCCGCTGTGGCGTAAAGGTGGTCGTGCATTCCCAAACAAACCTGACGAAAACTTCACTCAAAAAGTGAACCGTAAAATGTACCGTGCCGGTATGGCGACTATTTTGTCCCAATTGGCTCGTGATGAACGTTTGTTTGCAATCGAAGCATTGACTGCTGAAACTCCTAAAACCAAAGTTTTTGCCGAACAAGTGAAAAACTTGGGTTTGGAGCAAGTTCTGTTTGTAACTAAACAGCTCGACGAGAATGTTTACTTGGCTTCACGCAACTTGCCTAACGTATTGGTTTTGGAAGCTCAACAAGTTGATCCTTACAGCTTGCTGCGTTACAAAAAAGTCGTTATCACTAAAGATGCAGTTGCACAATTAGAGGAGCAATGGGTATGAATCAACAACGTTTGACTCAAGTAATCTTGGCACCTATCGTTTCTGAAAAAAGCAACGTATTGGCTGAAAAACGTAACCAAATGACGTTTAAAGTTTTGGCAAATGCAACCAAACCTGAAATTAAAGCAGCAGTTGAGTTGCTGTTCGGTGTTCAAGTTGCAGACGTTACTACTGTTACCATTAAAGGTAAAATTAAACGTTTTGGTCGCACTTTAGGTCGTCGCAGCGATGTTAAAAAGGCTTACGTAAGCCTGGCTGCCGGTCAAGAGTTAGATTTGGAAGCCGCTGCTGCAGCTGCAGATAAGGAATAAACAAAATGGCAATCGTTAAAATGAAGCCGACCTCTGCAGGCCGTCGCGGCATGGTTCGCGTGGTAACAGAAGGTTTGCACAAAGGTGCACCTTATGCACCTCTGTTGGAAAAGAAAAATTCTACTGCCGGTCGTAACAACAATGGTCATATCACTACCCGCCATAAAGGTGGCGGCCATAAACACCATTACCGTGTTGTAGATTTTAAACGTAACAAAGACGGTATCCCTGCAAAAGTAGAGCGTATCGAATATGACCCTAACCGTACTGCATTTATCGCACTGTTGTGCTATGCAGATGGTGAACGTCGCTACATTATTGCTCCTCGTGGTATTCAGGCCGGTGCAGTATTGGTTTCCGGTGCTGAAGCTGCTATCAAAGTAGGTAACACTCTGCCGATTCGCAATATTCCAGTTGGTACAACTATTCACTGTATCGAAATGAAACCAGGTAAAGGTGCACAAATTGCCCGTTCAGCTGGTGCTTCTGCGGTATTGCTTGCAAAAGAAGGTGCTTACGCTCAAGTTCGTTTGCGTTCTGGTGAGGTGCGCAAAATTAGCGTAAATTGCCGTGCAACTATCGGTGAGGTTGGTAACGAAGAACAAAGCCTGAAAAAAATTGGCAAAGCTGGTGCTAACCGCTGGCGTGGTATTCGTCCGACCGTTCGTGGTGTTGTCATGAACCCTGTCGATCACCCACATGGTGGTGGTGAAGGCCGTACTGGTGAAGCTCGCGAACCGGTTAGCCCATGGGGTACTCCTGCTAAGGGCTACCGCACTCGTAATAACAAACGCACGGATAACATGATTGTTCGTCGTCGTTACTCAAATAAAGGTTAATTAGTATGGCTCGTTCATTAAAAAAAGGCCCATATGTAGACCTGCATTTGCTGAAAAAAGTAGATGCTGCTCGTGCAAGCAACGACAAACGCCCAATTAAAACTTGGTCACGTCGTTCTACCATTTTGCCTGATTTCATTGGTCTGACTATCGCTGTACACAACGGCCGCACTCACGTGCCTGTGTTTATCAGTGACAACATGGTTGGTCATAAATTAGGTGAGTTCTCATTGACCCGTACCTTTAAAGGCCACTTGGCCGATAAAAAGGCTAAAAAGAAATAAGGTGAATCATGAGAGTAAGTGCACAACATAAAAATGCCCGTATTTCAGCTCAAAAAGCTCGTTTGGTAGCTGATTTGATTCGTGGTAAAGACGTTGCCCAGGCTTTGAATATCTTGGCATTCAGCCCTAAAAAAGGTGCTGAGCTGATTAAAAAAGTATTGGAATCAGCAATCGCTAATGCCGAGCACAACAATGGTGCTGACATTGACGAACTGAAAGTGGTAACTATCTTTGTTGACAAAGGCCCAAGCTTGAAACGTTTCCAAGCTCGTGCCAAAGGTCGCGGTAACCGCATCGAGAAACAAACTTGTCATATTAACGTGACAGTGGGCAACTAAGGAAAAGCTATGGGACAAAAGATTAATCCTACAGGCTTTCGCCTGGCGGTAACTAAAGACTGGGCTTCAAAATGGTTTGCTAAAAGCACCGACTTTTCTACTGTTTTGAAACAAGATATTGATGTTCGTAACTACTTGCGTAAAAAACTGGCTAATGCTTCAGTTGGTCGCGTAGTGATCGAGCGTCCTGCTAAATCTGCACGTATTACCATTCACTCTGCTCGTCCAGGTGTGGTTATTGGTAAAAAAGGTGAGGATATTGAAATCTTGAAGCGTGACTTGCAAACTCTGATGGGTGTGCCTGTTCATGTAAATATTGAAGAGATTCGTCGTCCTGAATTGGATGCACAAATCATTGCTGATGGTATTGCCCAGCAGCTTGAAAAACGCGTCCAATTCCGTCGTGCTATGAAACGTGCAATGCAAAATGCAATGCGTTCTGGTGCCAAAGGCATCAAGATCATGACTTCAGGTCGTCTGAATGGTGCTGATATCGCTCGTAGCGAATGGTACCGTGAAGGTCGTGTGCCTTTGCATACTTTGCGTGCGAACGTAGATTATGCAACTAGCGAAGCGCACACTACTTATGGTGTACTGGGTCTGAAAGTTTGGGTTTATACAGAAGGTAATATTAAATCTTCTAAACCTGAACATGAGAAGAAACAAAGAAAGGCAGGTGGACGTAATGCTGCAGCCAACTAGACTGAAATATCGCAAGCAACAAAAAGGCCGTAACACCGGTATTGCTACTCGCGGTAACAAAGTAAGTTTCGGTGAGTTCGGTTTGAAAGCCGTAGGCCGTGGTCGTTTGACTGCCCGCCAAATCGAAGCTGCTCGTCGTACTATGACTCGTCATATTAAACGTGGCGGTCGCATTTGGATTCGTGTATTCCCTGATAAACCAATTACTGAGAAACCTATCCAAGTTCGTATGGGTGGCGGTAAAGGTAATGTGGAATATTACATTGCTGAAATTAAACCAGGCAAAGTATTGTACGAAATGGACGGTGTTCCTGAGGCTTTGGCTCGTGAAGCATTTGAATTGGCCGCTGCCAAATTGCCTATTCCTACAACCTTTGTAGTAAGACAGGTGGGTCAATAATGAAAGCAAATGAATTGAAAGACAAATCTATTGAGCAATTAAACTCTGATTTGTTGGACTTGTTGAAAGCTCAGTTTGGCTTACGCATGCAAAATGCAACCGGTCAGTTGGGTAAATCTAGCGAGTTGAAACGTGTACGTCGCGATATTGCTCGTATTAAAACCATTTTAACTGAAAAAGGTGCTAAGTAATGAGCGAAGCTAAAAATGTTCGTACTTTGCAAGGCAAAGTGGTAAGCGACAAAATGGACAAAACTGTTACAGTATTGGTTGAGCGTAAAGTTAAACACCCTCTGTACGGTAAAATTATTCGTTTATCAACTAAAATCCATGCTCATGATGAAAACAATCAATATGGCATTGGTGATGTAGTGGTAATCGAGGAATCTCGTCCTTTGTCAAAAACCAAGTCTTGGGTTGTAAAAGAATTGGTTGAGAAAGCGCGTACTGTTTGATTTAAAACACAGTAATGTGGCTTAATAAGAAACGAAGTCTTGCAGCAAAGTTAATTTGCGTGTAAACTTCGTTTCTTATCTTCCAGCTTCTTATGGAAGTTTCTCTCCCTTCGGGATCCAAGACTGGTTTACTAGAACCGTGATGGTTTCATTTAATAAGCAGCTTAAAGTAAGGTGCGAGTTATATGAAAGTGGTAAATTAAGTTGGTTAATTTAAAGGTACTAATATGATTCAAATGCAGACCATCTTAGATGTGGCTGATAACTCTGGTGCGCGTCGCGTAATGTGCATCAAAGTATTGGGCGGATCTAAGCGTCGCTACGCTTCTGTTGGCGACATTATTAAAGTTGCAGTTAAAGATGCAGCCCCACGTGGTCGTGTCAAAAAAGGTGATGTATACAATGCGGTAGTTGTTCGTACTGCTAAGGGTGTGCGTCGTCCTGATGGTGCGTTAATTAAATTCGATAACAATGCTGCTGTGTTGTTGAATAATAAACTTGAACCTCTGGGTACTCGTATTTTTGGTCCGGTAACCCGTGAATTGCGTACTGAGCGATTTATGAAAATCGTTTCATTGGCGCCTGAAGTATTATAAGGAATAGCGCGATGAATAAAATCATTAAAGGCGATCAGGTTGTAGTGATTACCGGTAAAGATAAAGGCAAGCAAGGTCAAGTAGTTCGAGTGTTGGGTGATAAAGTTGTTGTTGAGGATGTTAATGTTGTGAAACGTCATCAAAACCTAATCCAATGCGTGGTATTGAGGGTGGCATTATTGCTAAAGAAATGCCTTTGGATATTTCTAATATTGCAATCCTGAATCCGGAAACTAATAAAGCAGACCGTGTTGGTATTAAGCTGATTGAAAATGAAGGCAAAGTTAAACGCGTTCGTTTCTTCAAATCAAATGGCTCTATCATTGGAGCATAAGGAGATAACATGGCTCGTTTGAGAGAGTTTTATAAAGATACAGTTGTTCCTGAATTGGTTAAACAATTTGGTTACAAATCAGTAATGGAAGTTCCACGTATTGAAAAAATCACCTTGAATATGGGTGTGGGTGAAGCTGTTGCTGATAAAAAAGTTATGGAACACGCTGTTTCTGATTTAGAGAAAATTGCTGGTCAAAAACCAGTTGTGACTGTTGCTCGTAAATCTATCGCTGGTTTTAAAATCCGTGATAACTATCCAGTTGGTTGCAAAGTAACATTGCGTCGTGATCAAATGTTTGAATTTTTAGATCGTTTGATTACTATTGCATTGCCTCGCGTACGTGACTTCCGTGGTGTAAGCGGTAAATCATTTGATGGTCGTGGCAATTACAATATGGGCGTTCGCGAGCAAATTATTTTCCCGGAAATTGAATACGATAAAATCGATGCTTTGCGTGGTTTGAATATTACTATTACAACTACTGCAAAAACTGATGAAGAAGCGAAAGCTTTGTTGTCACTGTTCAAGTTTCCGTTTAAAGGATAATCATGGCTAAGAAAGCACTTATTAATCGTGAACTGAAACGTCAAGCATTGGCGAAAAAGTTTGCAGCTAAACGTGAGGCAATTTTCGCTGTTATTAATGATGCTAATGCGACTGAAGAAGAACGTTTTGAAGCACGTTTGAAATTTCAATCCATTCCTCGTAATGCAGCACCTGTACGTCAACGTCGTCGTTGTGCTTTAACAGGTCGTCCTCGTGGCACTTTCCGTAAATTTGGTTTGGGCCGTATTAAAATCCGTGAAATCGCTATGCGTGGCGAGATCCCTGGTGTTGTTAAAGCTAGCTGGTAATAGGAGTATAAATAATGAGTATGCATGATCCTATTTCCGATATGTTGACTCGTATTCGCAATGCGCAACGTGCTAATAAAGCAGCAGTTGCCATGCCTTCCTCTAAACTGAAATGTGCAATTGCAAAAGTTCTGAAAGAAGAAGGTTATATCGAGGATTTTGCGGTTTCTGCTGATGCAAAACCGGTATTGGAAATTCAATTGAAATACTATGCAGGTCGTCCTGTGATTGAGCAAATTAAACGTGTTTCACGTCCAGGTTTGCGTATTTACAAAGCATCAAGTGAGATTCCTAGCGTAATGAATGGCCTGGGTGTCGCTATTGTTAGTACTTCTAAAGGTGTAATGACTGATCGCAAAGCCCGTTCTGAGGGTGTGGGTGGTGAGTTGTTGTGCATCGTAGCCTAGTGGAGAAAAGTAAATGTCACGCGTCGCAAAAAACCCAGTGACTGTTCCTGCTGGTGTAGAAGTAAAATTCGGAACAGATGCATTGGTTATCAAAGGTAAAAATGGCGAATTGTCTTTTCCTTTGCATTCCGATGTTGCTATTGAACTGAACGATGGTAAATTGACTTTTGCTGCAAAAAATGACAGTAAACAGGCTAATGCTATGTCTGGTACTGCTCGTGCATTGGTTAATAACATGGTTAAGGGTGTTTCTGAAGGTTTTGAGAAAAAACTTCAATTGATTGGTGTGGGTTATCGTGCCCAAGCTCAAGGCAAAGTTTTGAACTTGTCTTTGGGTTTCTCTCATCCAATCGTATACGAAATGCCTGAAGGTGTTTCTGTTCAAACTCCTAGCCAAACAGAAATCGTTTTGACTGGTGCAGATAAACAAGTGGTTGGCCAAGTCGCTGCTGAAATTCGTGCATTCCGTTCTCCTGAGCCTTATAAAGGTAAAGGTGTTCGTTATGTAGGTGAAGTAGTAGTGATGAAAGAAGCCAAGAAAAAATAATTGAGGTTCACTAATGGATAAACATACAACCCGACTCCGTCGTGCACGCAAAACCCGTGCGCGTATTGCGGACTTGAAAATGGTAAGATTATGTGTGTTCCGCAGCAATAATCATATTTATGCTCAAGTAATTAGTGCTGAAGGTGATAAAGTATTGGCTCAAGCCTCTACATTGGAAGCTGAAGTACGTAGTAGCCTGAAATCAGGTAGCAACGTTGAAGCAGCGGCTGTAGTTGGTAAGCGTATTGCTGAAAAAGCTAAAGCAGTGGGTGTTGAAAAAGTTGCTTTTGACCGTTCAGGTTTCCAATATCACGGTCGTGTGAAAGCTTTAGCTGAAGCTGCACGTGAAAATGGTTTAAGCTTCTAATATTTGGAGACTTTCAGATGGCAAAACATGAAATTGAAGAACGCGGTGACGGCCTGATTGAAAAGATGGTCGCAGTTAATCGCGTGACTAAAGTAGTTAAAGGTGGCCGTATCATGGCTTTCTCTGCACTGACTGTTGTTGGTGATGGTGATGGTCGCATCGGTATGGGCAAAGGTAAATCAAAAGAAGTACCAGTTGCTGTTCAAAAAGCAATGGATCAAGCTCGACGCTCTATGATTAAAGTACCTTTGAAAAATGGTACTATTCATCATGAGGTTATTGGCCGTCATGGTGCTACTAAGGTATTTATGCAACCTGCTAAAGAAGGTAGCGGTGTAAAAGCTGGTGGTCCAATGCGTTTAGTATTTGATGCTATGGGTATCCATAACATTTCAGCTAAAGTACATGGTTCTACTAATCCTTATAATATTGTACGCGCTACATTAGACGGTTTGTCTAAACTGTATACCCCTGCTGATATTGCTGCTAAACGTGGCTTGACAGTAGAAGATATTTTGGGAGCTAACCATGACTGAGCAAAAAAAGATTAAAGTTACATTGGTTAAGAGCCTGATCGGTACAATTGAATCTCATCGTGCATGTGCTCGCGGTTTAGGTTTGCGCCGTCGTGAACATACTGTAGAGGTTTTGGATACCCCTGAAAACCGTGGCATGATCAATAAAATCAGCTACTTGTTGAAAGTGGAGTCTTAATATGTTTTTGAATACTATTCAACCTGCTGAGGGTGCTACTCACGCTAGTCGTCGTGTAGGCCGTGGTATTGGTAGCGGCTTGGGTAAGACAGGTGGTCGTGGTCATAAAGGTCAAAAAAGCCGTTCTGGTGGCTTCCACAAGGTAGGTTTTGAAGGCGGTCAAATGCCTTTGCAACGTCGTCTGCCGAAACGTGGTTTCAAATCTTTGACTGCAGCCGCTAATGCTGAAGTTCGTTTGAGTGAATTGAATCTGATTGCTGTGAACGAGATTGATGTCTTGGTTCTTAAACAAGCTGGTCTGATTCCTGCAACTGCTTCTAATGTAAAAGTTATTACTTCTGGTGAAATCTCAAAAGCAGTTACCTTGAAAGGTGTAAAAGCTACTAAAGGTGCTAAAGCTGCTATTGAAGCTGCCGGTGGTAAAGTAGAAGAATAAGGCTTGCACTACAGTGGCTAATCAACAATCTTTATCAGGATTATCCAAATTTGGTGATCTGAAAAAACGTCTGGTGTTCCTTTTAGGTGCTTTAGTCGTTTTCCGTATTGGTGCTCATATACCGGTACCGGGCGTAGATGCTGTTGCATTAGCTAAGTTATACGAAGGCGCTGCAAACGGCATATTCGGAATGTTAAATATGTTCTCGGGTGGTTCGTTGGAGCGCTTTAGTATATTTGCAATTGGTATCATGCCTTATATTTCATCGTCGATTATTGTTCAGCTTGCTTCTGAAATTGTTCCTTCTTTAAAAGCTTTAAAGAAGGAAGGTGAGGCTGGTAGGAAAATAATTACGAAATATACTAGGTATGGGACGGTATTATTGGCTGTATTGCAAAGCTTTGGTGTTGCAACATTTGTTTATCAACAAGGTGTTGTTGTAACGAGTTCGCTTGAGTTTCATATTTCTACAGTAGTCTGTTTGGTTACAGGTACTATGTTTCTGATGTGGTTAGGGGAGCAAATTACCGAGCGTGGTATTGGTAATGGTATTTCTTTGATCATTACCGCAGGCATTGTATCGGGTATCCCATCCGGTTTAGTTCAGTTATTAACTTTGTCTGAACGTTCTATGTTGATGGCAGTATTAATTGTGATTGGTATTTTGCTGTTGATCTATGCTGTAGTTTATTTTGAGAGTGCTCAGCGTAAAGTTCCTGTACATTATGCGAAGAGACAGTTTGGCTCGGGAATGATGTCAGGACAAAGCATTCATATGCCATTTAAGCTAAATATGGCGGGTGTTATTCCCCCCATTTTTGCTTCCAGTATCATTTTGTTTCCATCTACACTTTTAGGTTGGTTTGGTTCCAATAATACAAATTCAGTTTTATATCAGATTGCCGCTCAACTACAGCATGGTAAGACTTTATTTATCGTATTATTTGCGTCAACAATCATTTTTTTCTGCTATTTCTATACTGCTTTAGTATTCAGTCCTAAAGAGATGGCAGAAAATTTGAAGAAGAGTGGTGCATTTGTGCCAGGTATACGACCAGGTGAGCAAACATCTAGGTATTTGGAAAAAGTGGTACTAAGGCTGACATTGTTTGGTGCTTTGTACATTACTACAATCTGTCTGATACCTGAAATTTTAACAACTGCATGGAATGTTACTATCAATTTCGGTGGTACATCTTTGCTTATTTTGGTCGTTGTTACAATGGATTTTAGGACGCAAATTAATTCATACATAATGAGTAGTCAGTATGAAGACTTGATGAGTCGTCCAGATATGAAATCTTTGTCACGTAAGTAGGCTTATGGCTAAAGAAGATACCATACAGATGCAGGGTGAAATCCTTGAGACTTTGCCCAATGCAACATTTAAAGTAAAACTGGAAAATGATCATGTAGTACTTGGTCATATATCTGGCAAAATGCGGATGCATTATATCCGTATTTCTCCAGGTGATAAGGTAACAGTTGAATTAACTCCTTATGATTTAACCCGTGCTCGGATTGTTTTCCGAGCAAGATAAACGATAAAAGGAAATAAAATGCGTGTACAACCTTCTGTAAAGAAAATTTGTCGCAATTGCAAGATTATTCGTCGTAATCGTGTAGTTCGCGTAATTTGTACTGACCCACGTCACAAACAACGTCAAGGTTAAGAAGCTAGTTTTCTTAACTATTGATTTTGTGGTATAGTGACATACTTTGCCCTAAAAAGGAAAAAATATGGCTCGTATTGCAGGGGTAAATATCCCTAATAATGCCCATATCGTAATTGGCCTTCAGGCTATTTATGGTATTGGTGCGACTCGTGCTAAATTGATTTGTGAGGCAGCAAATATTGCTCCTACTACTAAAGCAAAAGATTTGGACGAGGCTCAATTAGACGCTTTGCGTGAGCAAGTTGCTAAATATGAAGTTGAAGGCGATTTGCGTCGTGAAGTAACGATGAGCATTAAACGATTGATGGATATGGGTTGCTATCGCGGCTTCCGTCATCGTCGTGGCTTGCCTTGTCGTGGTCAACGCACTCGCACAAATGCTCGTACCCGTAAAGGTCCGCGCAAAGCGATTGCCGGTAAGAAATAAATTTTAAGGAATTTGATTAATGGCTAAAGCAAACACAGCTTCGCGTGTACGTAAAAAAGTACGTAAAACCGTAAGCGAAGGTATTGTGCACGTTCATGCATCTTTTAACAATACCATCATTACAATCACTGACCGTCAAGGCAATGCATTGTCTTGGGCTACCTCTGGCGGCGCTGGTTTTAAAGGTTCTCGTAAAAGTACACCATTTGCAGCACAAGTTGCAGCAGAAGCAGCTGGTAAAGTTGCCCAAGAGTATGGCGTTAAAAATTTAGAAGTCCGCATTAAAGGCCCTGGCCCTGGTCGCGAATCTTCTGTACGTGCTTTAAACGCTCTTGGTTTCAAGATTACCAGCATTACTGACGTTACCCCGTTGCCTCATAACGGTTGCCGTCCGCCTAAAAAACGTCGTATTTAATATTGGAGTGATTTAAAACATGGCACGTTATATTGGCCCTAAATGTAAATTAGCACGTCGCGAAGGTACGGATCTGTTTTTGAAGAGTGCACGTCGCTCTTTGGATTCAAAATGTAAAATGGATTCTGCACCTGGTCAGCACGGTGCGAAAAAACCACGTTTGTCAGACTACGGTTTGCAATTGCGTGAAAAACAAAAAATCCGTCGTATTTATGGCGTGTTAGAACGCCAATTCCGTCGTTACTTTGCGGAAGCTGATCGTCGTAAAGGTTCTACCGGTGAATTGCTGTTGCAATTGCTGGAGTCCCGTTTGGACAATGTCGTTTATCGTATGGGTTTTGGCTCTACCCGCGCTGAAGCACGTCAATTGGTTTCTCATAAAGCTATCGTTGTAAACGGTCAGGTTGTTAATATCCCTTCTTTCCAAGTTAAAGCAGGCGATGTTGTAGCTGTTCGTGAAAAAGCTAAGAAACAAGTACGTATCCAAGAGGCATTGAGCTTGGCTACTCAAATTGGCTTACCAAGCTGGGTATCTGTTGATGCCGACAAATTGGAAGGTGTATTCAAAAATATGCCGGATCGCTCAGAATTGTCTGGCGATATTAATGAACAGCTGGTGGTAGAGTTCTACTCTAAATAATGCTAGCTCAATGAGGGACAGTTAAATGCAAAATAGCACAACCGAATTTTTGAAACCTCGTCAAATCGATGTAGATACCTTGTCTTCTACTCGAGCTAAGGTGTCTATGCAGCCATTTGAGCGTGGTTTTGGTCATACTTTAGGTAATGCTTTGCGTCGTATCTTACTGTCATCCATGAATGGCTTTGCCCCAACTGAAGTAGTTATTTCCGGCGTATTGCACGAATACTCTACTATTGATGGTGTTCAGGAGGATGTTGTTGACGTTCTCTTGAACATTAAAGGTATCGTATTCAAGCTTCACGGTCGTAACCAAGTTCAGTTGACTTTGAAAAAAACAGGTGCCGGTGCAGTTGTAGCCGGTGATATTGATTTGCCACACGATGTGGAAATTATCAATCCTGAGCATGTTATTTGCCACTTGGCTGACAATGGCCAAATTGACATGGAAATTAAAGTAGAGCAAGGTCGTGGTTATCAATCTGTTTCAGGCCGTCGCGTATTGCGTGATGAGAACAAACAGATTGGTGCGATTCAGTTGGATGCGAGCTTTTCGCCCATCAGTCGTGTTAGCTTTGAAGTTGAACCTGCACGCGTAGAGCAACGCACGGATTTGGATAAATTGGTTTTAGATATTGAAACCAATGGTTCTATTGATCCGGAAGAGGCTGTACGTAGTGCCGCACGTATCTTAATTGACCAAATGTCTATTTTTGCAGATCTGCAAGGTACTCCGGTTGAAGAGGTTGAAGAAAAAGCGCCTCCTATCGATCCTATCTTGCTGCGTCCTGTAGATGATTTGGAATTAACCGTACGTTCAGCTAATTGTCTGAAAGCTGAAGATATTTACTATATTGGCGATTTGATTCAACGTACTGAAACCGAGCTTCTCAAGACCCCTAATTTGGGTCGTAAATCTTTGAATGAGATCAAAGAAGTGTTGGCCTCTAAAGGTCTGACATTAGGTTCTAAATTAGAAGCTTGGCCGCCTGTAGGCTTAGAAAAGCCGTAAGTTTGAAGATTAAAGGATAATGACATGCGTCATCGTAATGGCAACCGCAAATTAAACCGTACTAGCAGCCACCGTGCTGCGATGCTGCGCAATATGGCGAATTCCTTGTTGACTCACGAAACCATCGTGACAACTTTGCCTAAAGCAAAAGAATTGCGCCGCGTAGTTGAGCCCTTGATTACCTTGGGTAAAAAACCTTCTTTGGCAAACCGTCGTTTGGCTTTTGACCGCACTCGCGATCGTGATGTTGTAGTTAAATTGTTTGACGAATTGGGTCCACGCTTTGCTGCTCGTAACGGCGGCTATATTCGTGTACTGAAATACGGTTTCCGTAAAGGCGACAATGCTCCTTTGGCATTGGTTGAATTGGTTGATAAAGCAGCTGATTCTGCTGAATAAGCAAATTAATATGAAAGCACTACCTGTTTAGGTGGTGCTTTTTTATTTGGATAGACCCTTTATCATTGCAGAGTTACAATCCGCCTCGTGTCAATAACTGTTGTAGCTCCCTTTCTCATTTCGCAGTGCTACAATTTGCGGTTTGAATCTGTCTAACGCCGTTCTCGTTGTAGCTCCCTTTCTCATTTCGCAGTGCTACAATAAATCAATCTATTAAATACGCTTCATACCAGTTGTAGCTCCCTTTCTCATTTCGCAGTGCTACAATCCGCAACCGCATCCATCACTTCAACTTCATGTTGTAGCTCCCTTTCTCATTTCGCAGTGCTACAATGTAAAAAGCAGAATATGAAAGTGTGGGTGAGTTGTAGCTCCCTTTCTCATTTCGCAGTGCTACAATAACAGCCACTTTATATAAACCCCGTTTTATGTTGTAGCTCCCTTTCTCATTTCGCAGTGCTACAATATATCGATTTCCGCTTCAAACGGCAAAGGGGTTGTAGCTCCCTTTCTCATTTCGCAGTGCTACAATACCCCAACGGGAAACCCTTATCATGTAAGGGTTTCCCGTTTTATTTTGTCTAAAAAAATGAGCTTAAAATAATAATAGTTGGTCGGAATTTACTCTTTTTTCTTGGGTTTTCAGCTCTCCCAACAGCAGTTTCATGGTGGCATATTGCTTTTCTGTTACTTCCAAACAGCGGATTGAGCCTTCTTGCGGTAGGTTTTCACATAGTCTATTGTGGTGTTTTTGCAACGAATCTCGACCTTTGACAATACGGCTGTATACGGAAAGTTGGAGCATTTGGTATCCATCTTTTAATAGAAACTGGCGGAATTGATTGGCGGTTTTGCGCTTTACCGCTGTGGTGACCGGTAGGTCGAAGAAGACGATAATCCTCATAAATTTGGCCTCACTCATATTGGTATTCTTTCAATGGCAAGATTTCAGGCAGTTTTAGCTGTTTGGCGTTTTTGTCGGTTACGCTGGCTTGAAATGAAGAAATCATTTTGTCGATGGCAGCCAAGGTGCTGAAATGTTGCCGTTCGATGCAGATTTGACAGTGAAGGGTCTGGATAAGGTTTTGTTTGAGATTGGAGGTCAGATCAGTTTTCAGACGGCCTTGTTCATGCAAATGTATAACGACCAGATCGGCCAATGGACGTAAGGGTTCGATAAAGTCATCGGCGAGGTTGAATGGATTTAGTTCGCTTCTATGAAACAAGCCTAATGCAGGCAACCAGCCATATAAGGTCAGGGCGCGTGCAACTGCTGCACGGAGCACGGCGTAGGTGTAATTCAATGCGGCATTGACGGCATTATTGTCATTACGGGTAAACTTTTCCCCAAAGAGGGCTTGGAAGTAGAGGGCGGCAGCTTGGGCTTCACGGTTTCCTGTATCGCCTGAACGGACTTCGACTGCCAAAGTGCGCAGCCGTTTGGCTGCAAGATCATTGCCTGTTTCGTCCGCGACAAATGCTTGATTCAGGATTTTTTGGCGGACGATATGTTGCCAGAATTGCTTTTTTAAGGGTTCGCTTATATTCAGCTGCAGCTTGAGGATTTTAAGTTGGCGGTGATATTGGGCATAAGGCAGCCATTGTCCGCAGGGCAGGAACTGCTCGTCACATGTCAGCAGGGTTGAGCCATGTTCGGCTAAGGCTGACAGAAGCGGGGCGGTAATCAGGGTTTCGCGGTTTTCGATGATGATAACGGCGATGTCTTCTAATGGTACGGTGTGGGACTCACCGTTTTGTTGAATCAGCAGTTGCCGGCGTTGCAAAGATAGTTTGCCGCCGTTTTGAATAAGCAGGCTGCGCCAAGTCATGTTTTTCCCCTTATTTTTATATAAAAAATCCCTGCTTCAAGCCGTCTGAAACAGGGATAGATTAATTTAACGGACAGGTGGGCGTTTTTTCAGACGGCATGGTCTGATTTCTTTGCCCAGTTCGTCGATTTGGTATTTTTGGAATAAAAGAGCGGTTTTAATTCCGATTCGATATATACCGTCTTTACCTTTAGTTTTATCTAAATCATGTGAACGCAAAGAAATGTTGCCAGTAGAACGATCTAATCCAGAAAAATAGCCGAAGAAAGTTTCTTTTTTAAGTTCAGCTTTAATCAGATCATTCGCATAAAGTACAAACTTAAACTCAAAACTATCATCCATTACCGTCCAATCTTCTTCATCTTTTCCTTGTACAACAGCCCTATCCGGCAAAATCCCTTTTGCGACCTGCCAACTGTAAATCGGGATCAGATAATACTTGCCGCCTTTCTCAAACACATCTACGCGCACCATGGTTGCGTTGTCGGCAATGCCGTTATGGTTGCGCACCCATACGCCGGTTTTCTGTACTTGCTCTACGCGTACGGCTTTTACCTGTTGGGTGCGGTTGCCTGCTTTATCGTATTTGTAAAACGGCTCGGCAAAGGCTTTGGCAGGATCGTCTTTATGTGCTTCCAAACGTGCTTTCAG
Source organism: Neisseria subflava (assembly GCF_024205705.1). Lineage (NCBI taxonomy): Bacteria > Pseudomonadati > Pseudomonadota > Betaproteobacteria > Neisseriales > Neisseriaceae > Neisseria > Neisseria subflava. The sequence goes on along the minus strand of NZ_CP073115.1, from coordinate 2,250,960 downwards.
TCCTTCGTATAGCTTAGGTTCGCGCTCCCGATTGACCATTTTTTCCAAGTCTTTCAGTTTTAACTGTGTCAGCGGTACGCGCAACACGCTGATGCCTTCGTCCAGTCGCTTGGCGGATTTGACGGTCTCCATATGGCCTTGCCCGCTCATCTTCCGATTGGGCGCGCGTGAAACAAACAGTGGCGTAACGTATTCGTGCACGGCTTCGGGACGAGATGATAATTTTTCTGTGAGTAGGGTACGCAGTTTTTCGGGGGTATCCGCTTCTTCAAATTCGGGTTTTCCGTCAGGTTTGCCGAAGACGCGAATCATGACTTCTTGTGCGAAAAATTCCCAAGGTTGCGGGAAGTGTGCTTTTTGATGCAGCACTTCTCCTGTTTCTTTATCTATGGTTTTCCCGTCAAACGCGTTCATCTCTTTATGGTGTACAAAATGGGTAATTTTCTGCTGCATGGCAACGGTTGAGCAGGCAACGACGACGGCGTCCAAGGCGTGATGGCGGTCGTTTTCCGCACGCACTTTGCGTAATCCCCAAAAGCCGCGCAACAGATTGGTAATTTGTCCGTTGGATGCAAAGACACGTCTTTTCCCTTTACCTGTCAGCCGCATACGGTCGGCAATAAATTGGCACAGGAAACGGTTGACGTAGCGTGTATCGTTCAGATTGCGTTCTTTAAAGCCATCTTCGTCGAATTTTTGCAGCAGAATCCGTTGTTTTTTACTGCGTGGGAAACGGCTGGTCTCGACACGCGCTTTAAATTCCTGCCATTCGCGGCTGTTGTCTTTGCCGTTGAAGTATTCGTAAGGGGTTTGGTTGCCTTTGTTTTGGTTTTCGCTGCCCAATACCAGCACTTTATTGTTGAAACTGTCGTCCCATGTGCGCGAGAACGGCAGGGCATGGTCGATTTCGACATAGCCTTTTTCGTTCAGACGGCCTAAGTTGATTTCTTTGCCCGAATACAGGCATTTGCCGTGTTGTTGCTCGTACAGGCGCAGTTTCAGAATATCTTTGGATTTGGGTTCGCCGACAAAATTGGGGAAATACTCTCGGAATTTGGCGGCTGCTTTTTCCCGGTCTTTACGGTTTTCTTCTTGGCGTTTTTCGATTTCTTTGCGGTCTTTAAACGATTTGCCTACTTCCCTTGCCGTTTCAATATGGATACGCGCAGGGGAGCCGTAACGACGTACAACGGCGTTAATGACCTTACGTGCTTGAGATAAGGCGCGCAAGACGACGGGGTTGCGGATTTCGTCGGCGGGAATCGGCGGCAGATAAATCTCTTCTTCCGTATTTTTCTTGCCGTAATGGTCTCCGTAGATTTCGGCGCAGGCTTCATCGTAACGTTTGCCTTGTTCCATTAGAGGCACAATTCTGCGCAATGCTTTCAAGGAAATTTGGACGAACTTATCGAAGCTGATGTGTTTCAACAGCGCTTCTAAGATTTCGGGCTGAACACGGTCTTTCAGACGGCCTGTAATGTCTTCATCGGTTTTGAATAGGGAGAATGCCGTGCCGATTTCGTCTTGTAATTCGGGAGAAAGGTTTAACGGGGATTTTTTGTCTTTCAATCCTTCTTTTTCCAGTGCACGGCTGATGGCATGGTAGGCCTTCATTTCCATCAATGTTGAGGCTTCGGCATTGTCTTTACCATAGCGCAAGCCTTTGAAAAAGGCGGTATCTTCTAAACCCAGCAGCTTACGGGCTTGTGCGTAAGTCAGTTTGGATTTTCTGTATGGCTCGTCCATAAGCGTGGCGCGTTCGGTATCGGTCAATGGCCGCTCGCTGCCTTGCTCTAAAATACGCAGGTTGTTCAGCTTGGTCAGCCAGATGAAACGTTCGGCTGTGTAGGTGTTTTTAGCGGCTTTCGGCTCTGCCGGCTCAAAGGTGCAATGTCCCAACATTTTTTGAACGGCATCACCGGACAGGGCAGGGCGTTGCGTCATCAGCAGGGTTTCAATACCTTCTTTAAGGCCGTCTGAAACATGCGGATTACCGAATTCTTTTTGTTTTTCAAACAGTAAATTCAGCTCTGCCTGCAAATCTTTGCGGCTGAACGTATGCGAATAATCGCCGCGCTGGTTGCGGATATGGCCGCTTTCTTTTTCAAATTTATTTAAAGCCAATTCGGCCGGTGTGCGGAAATCGCCTGTCTGTAAGGTATGGGCATTGTCGGCTACGCCTTTAAGCAAAGCGCCAAGCTCCTTATCGGCAGTTTCGCCCTCGTTTTTTCTTTGCGACAAATAGCCGCGGTGTTTGATTAAATGCAACAAGACTGCCGACCACTCTAAAGGCGTCAGTTTGCGGTCTAATGCGGCTGCGCGAAGTTGCCATGGTGTATTCGGTAAGGATTTGATCAAGCCGTTTTCATCAAAATCGGCAGCCTGTAATACGCCTTCGCGTTTCAATAGGCGACGGGCTCGAAGTAGGCGGTGGGCGCGACGGCGGGTCAGGCGGCGGACGCTGCGTGCTAAGCGTCTTACCGCTGCGAGAGAGTCGCCTGTTTTTGGTACTTCGGCCCGCTCAAATACGCGCACGCCCAAATCAATCAGGCGTATGGGGTTTTCTTCTTCGTCAATTTCTACCATCGCCCAGCCGACGGATGCGATGCCGATATCGAGGCCGAGGACGTAGTTGATTGGATTGGGTTTGAATGCAGCCATCAGTTTCTCCGTAATGTGATGTTTGGTAAGTATAAATATATCCCAGGTAAGTATTACCATGCAAATGAAATACTTGACTAGGTACCGATTTGGAATTAGAATCTGTCCATATTGTTGCACTGCGAAATGAGAAACGTTGCTACAATAAGGCCGTCTGAAAAGATGTGCCGCAACGCTCTGCCCCTTAAGGCTTCCGCTTTAAGGGGCATCGTTTTGTCTAAATGGCAGGGATTAAAAAGGCCGTCTGAAATTTCAGACGGCCTTTGGTGTTACCAGATATCGGATTTGATTTTGCGTTTCAAGCCCGGGTGTTCGGAGAGTTTGAACTCTGGGGCTTTGCCCATTTTCAGCTTGGCTGTGTAGTCTTTCAACAGCAGGAAGGCAAGTGGGGACAGGAGCAGGATGGCAACGAGGTTAATCCATGCCATGATGCCCATGGCCATGTCTGCCATATCCCATACCAAGGGTACGTTGGCAACTGCACCGAAGTAGACCCATGCCAAAACCAGCATACGGAAAACGGCGGTAACCAGCCAATGGCTCTTGATGAATTGGACGTTGGACTCGGCATAGGCATAGTTACCGATAACGGTTGAAAAGGCAAACATAAACAGGATGACGGCAAGGAAGCCCGCGCCCCATTCGCCTACCTGGCTGACGATTGCCGCTTGGGTCAGCGCCGCACCGCTCAGGTCGCCGTAAGGCTGTTGATAGGTCAAGACGATAAAGGCGGTGCATGAGCAGACGATGATGGTATCGACGAAAACGCCCAGCATTTGAATCATGCCTTGGGAGACGGGGTGTTTCACTTCGGCTGCGGCTGCGGCATTTGGCGCAGAACCCATACCCGCCTCATTGGAATACAGGCCGCGTTTGATACCCTGCATCATAGTGGTCGAAATTAGACCGCCGAGGAAACCGCCTGCAGCCGAATCGAAGTTGAACGCGTTGGAGAAAATCTGACCGAACACGTCAGGAATCAGGGAAATATTGGTAACAATGATGAAGAGTGCTATGACGAGATATAAAACCGCCATCAGCGGAACGATGATTTCCGCGGCTTTAGATACGCGGCGGATACCGCCGAAGATAATCGGGGCAGTCAGAATGACCAGGGCGACGCCGACATAGTGTTGATCCCAGCCCCATGCTGCTTTGGTGGTATCGGCGATGGTATTGGTCTGTACAGCTTCAAATACAAAGCCGAAACAGAAAATCAGGCTCAGGGCGAACAAAACGCCGAGCCATTTTTGTCCCAGGCCTTGAGTGATGTAGTAGGCAGGGCCGCCGCGGAAGTGGTGGTTGTCGTAGTCCCGGACTTTAAAGAGTTGAGCCAGTGAAGATTCGACAAACGCCGAACTCATGCCGATTAAGGCGGTTACCCACATCCAGAACACCGCGCCCGGCCCGCCGAGTTTGATGGCAATCGCCACGCCGGCGATGTTGCCCACGCCTACGCGGCTGGCCAAGCCGGTAACGAATGCTTGGAACGGTGTAATTCCGTGCGGATCATCACCTTGTTTGCGGCCACCCAACATTTCTTTGATACTGCGGCCGAAGAGGCGGAATTGTACAAAACCGGTGGTAACGGTGAAAAAGAGGCCTGCGCCTAAAAGCATATATACCAACCCCGACCACATTGGGTCGTTGATGGCGTTTACCCAGCCGTGAAGCTGTTCGAAAAATTGATCCATACAAACCTTTCAGAGTTTCTGCATTTTCAGACGGCCTGTGTGTGGAGGCTGTCTGTAACTGGATGTATTCTAGCAGACTGTCAACAAACTGAAAAACGTTTACATATTCTTTTTTATATTATCTTTTTGATTATCATGTGATTTTATTATTATGGTGTAAAGGATTTATCGATTTTAATTTTTTCGTTTTACATATTTGAACAAAAAGGCCGTCTGAAAACAGAGTCTTGTTTTCAGACGGCCTTGATTTTATTTCAATACGTTATTCAGGACGCATTTGAGGGAACAGGATCACGTCGCGGATGGTTTGCGAATCGGTCAGCAACATTACCAAGCGGTCGATACCGATGCCACAGCCGCCTGTCGGCGGCAGGCCGAATTCCATAGCGCGGATGTAGTCGGCATCGTAGTGCATGGCTTCGTCATCGCCGGCATCTTTTTGCGCCACTTGCGCTTTGAAGCGTTCGGCTTGGTCTTCCGGATCGTTCAACTCAGAGTAGCCGTTTGCCAATTCGCGACCGACCACGAAAAGCTCGAAGCGTTCGGTCAAACCCGGTTTGCCGTCGGATGCGCGTGCCAATGGCGATACTTCGACAGGGTAGTCGATGATGAAAGTCGGGTTCCACAGTTTGCCCTCGGCGCAACCTTCAAACAGGGTGAGTTGCAGGCTGCCGATACCTGGAGAAGGAGGCAGGCTTTCGCCATGTTTGACGATTTCTTTTTTCAGCCATTCTTCATCGTTCAACTGCTCATCGGTGTAGTGCGGATTGTATTTTTTGATGGCACCGAGAATGGTCAGGCGTTCAAACGGGCTTTCCAAATCGACTTCTTTGCCGTTGTAGCTGATTTTTGCCGTACCGTTTACAGCGCGTGAGGCATTGCGGATGATGTCTTCCGCCATTTGCATCATGCGTTCGTAGTCGGAGAAGGCTTCGTAGAATTCGATCATAGTGAATTCAGGGTTGTGGCGTACGGACATACCTTCGTTACGGAAGCTGCGGTTGATTTCAAACACGCGTTCCAAACCGCCGACAACCAAGCGTTTCAGATACAGCTCAGGCGCAATGCGCAGGTAGAGCGGAATGTCCAAGGCATTGTGGTGGGTAACGAACGGCTTCGCTGTCGCACCGCCCGGAATTGGGTGCATCATTGGGGTTTCAACTTCCAAATAATGCTCGTTCACCATGAAATTACGCACGGATTGGATGATTTGGCTGCGTTTGATAAACGTATTGCGCGATTCTTCGTTGGCAATCAAATCGACGTAGCGTTGACGGTATTTGGTTTCCTGATCGCTCAAGCCTTTATGTTTGTCGGGCAGAGGACGCAGGGATTTGGACAGCAGGCAGATGTTGGACACGCGCACGGTCAATTCGCCGTGGTTGGTTTTGAACAAAGTACCTTCCGCGCCAACGATGTCGCCCAGGTCCCAGTGGTTGAAGTCGTCCAAAACTTCTTGGCTCACGCCTTTGTTGTTCAAATAAAGCTGGATTTGACCGGTAACGTCTTGAATGGTGGCGAAGCTGGCTTTGCCCATTTGACGTTTGAGCATCATGCGGCCAGCCACTTTGACGGGAATGCCTTGCGGGTCGAGTTCTTCTTTGCTGATTTCACCGTATTGGGTATGCAGGTCGGCGGCAAAGCTGTCGCGTTTGAAATCGTTAGGGTAGGCGTTGCGTTCTTTGCGGATGTTGTGCAGTTTCTCGCGGCGCAGGGCGATGATTTGGTTTTCGTCCAACTGCGGCTCGATTTGAGGATTGTTTTGTTCGCTCATGGTGTTTTCCGGAAAAATGAGTCAGGCTGCCGGAGTTTTCAGACGGCCTGAATAAAGTGAAAAATTGGCTCTATTTTACGCGATGTCGGTGTTTTTTTCTATAAAGGTAGAAAGGCCGTCTGAAACTTGAAAAATCAGCTTCAGACGGCCTTTTGCTTTATGAAGGGCAGTATTGGCGGTTAGATATCGGTTTCCAAATAAACGACCTGGGTTTGCAGGTATTCTTCCAGACCGTGTTTACCGTCGGCGCCGCCGATACCTGATTTTTTCCAACCGGCATGGAAGCCCTGCATGGCTTCGAAGTTTTCGCGGTTGATGTAGGTTTCGCCGAAACGCAGGCGGCGGGTTACATAAAACGCTTCATTCAGATTGGTGGTATAGACGGAGCTGGTCAGGCCGAATTCGCTGTCGTTTGCCAAGGCGATGACTTGGTCGAGCGTGTCGAAAGTGGCAACCGGCAGGACTGGGCCGAAGGTTTCTTCCTTCATGATGTCCATGCTGTTGTCGGTATCGATCAGCAGGGTAGGTTCGAAGAAGTAGCCTTTGCCGTCGGCACGTTTGCCGCCGCAAACCAAAGTTGCGCCTTGTCGAACTGCGCGTTCGACTTTCTCGGCAACGGATTTTACGGCGCGTTCTTCAATCAACGGCCCCATTTCCAGTGCGCCGGCTTCGGCTTCGGCCGGGTTGCCGTAGCGTACGCCTTTCATGGCGGCGGTCATTTTTTCGATAAATGCGTCTTTCAGGCTGCTGTGGACATATACGCGTTCGGCGCAGTTACAGATTTGGCCGGTATTGCCCACGCGTGAAGCCAAGATGGATTTGACGGCCAGATCCAAGTCGGCATCTTTCAGAACGATGGCAGGGGCTTTTCCGCCGAGTTCCAATGAGACTTTGGTAATGTTGGTGGCGGCGGCTTCCATTACTTGGCGGCCTGCTTCTACAGAACCGGTCAGGCTGACCATATCGACTTGCGGATGTGATGCCAAGGCATTGCCGATTTCTGCACCCGGGCCGTTGACGACGTTGAATACGCCGGCCGGTAAGCCTGAAGTGTGAACGATTTCAGCAAAAATGTGGCAGTTGATCGGGGTTACGCTGCTCGGTTTGACGACGATGGTATTACCTGTTACCAAAGCCGGACCCATTTTGCGGGCGATCAGGAAGAAGGGGAAATTCCACGGCAAAATGCCGGCGATTACGCCCAAAGGACGTTTGAACAATAAAATGTTTTCGCGCGGGCGGTCGCTCTGGATGATTTCGCCTTCATAACGGCGCGCCCATTCGGCTTGATAATCGAGATAATCGGCAGTAAACATGACTTCTATGCGTGCCAAGTCTTTGGTTTTGCCGCCTTCGGCAACAATAGTATCCGTCAGCTCGTCGGCACGTTCGCGGATGCCTTGGGCAATTTTGCGCAGGTATGCGCCGCGTTCAACGGCAGGCAAACGCTCCCATGTAGTTTGTGCATCTCTGGCTGCGGCAACGGCACGATCAACATCGGCTTTTCCACCTTTAGGCTCACGCGCGATGACTTCTTCGGTTGCCGGATTCAATACATCACGCCATGCGCCGTTAAAGTCGGTTTCAAAGCGGCCGTTAATATACATAGACAGTTGTTTCATCAAACCTTCTCCTGTTGTTGTAGTTGAATGTAGTTTTAGTCTATGCCTAAATTGTCTGGCATACAAGAGGATTTAGCGTGGGTTGATGGTAGGTATTTGGAAGTTTTTAGAAAAAGATGTTGGGTGAGGAGTTGGGTTTGATTGATTCAAGAGGTTTGTGATGCTTTCAGTTACATCTATAACAGCATTGTGACAAAGCTCGAATATTACTTGATGTTGATAATAAGGGAGGTATCGAGTGAAGAAAGGCTTGATGGAGAATATAAAAAAAACCTGCTTTTTTCAAAGCAGGTTTTCATATTTGGTGGGTCGTGAGCGATTCGAACGCTCGACCAACGGATTAAAAGTCCAAATAATAAAATATAAATAATTGTTTCTAAACAGAGTTGAAGCCAGCACCTTCAGTCTGATACAGTTTAATTTTGCCTTATCTCGGCACAAACCGGACACATACCACAGAACGAAAATCCAAGCATTTTTACTCAATTTGCTTTGATTTTCGTTTTTTCTTTTCAGAATAAATAAAGGAAGGGATGTGAAAAAAACATGAAGAGAATATTTATACTGACAACATCACTCTTTGCTTTTTACCAAACATCAGCGATTGCCGACGCTCCATACCCTCAATACGCTGCATTAGTTGAAAAGCATGCAGCATTACAGCGTTTGGACAAAAACATTGTATGGGCGGTTATGGGGCGTGAGAGCTCAGGAAACCGTTATGCTCTGTCCAATAAGAATGCACGGGGTTTGTTACAGGTAATACCTCCCACTGCTGCAAGAATGGGGGTGAATCCTAAAAACCTCTACGACCCGGAACAAAACATCATCGCAGGTACACGTTACCTGCGTTTTTTATGTAACCACTTTCCTGACAAATCCAGCCCACATGGTTGCAATATTGATCTGGTACTGGCTGGGTATAACGCCGGTGAGGGAGCTGTCAGGAAATATGGTGGCATTCCGCCTTATCGGGAAACGCAGCACTACGTCCGTAACGTGAAAGAACGTTACGCACGATTGAGCGGTAATCGTATAGTTTTGGCATCACACCCTGTTCAGCCTTTTAAGCCGAAGCCTATACCTGCTGTTGCCCGATCTGAGAGCTCGTCTGAAAACATAGTCAAAGTTGCAGCCCAAGCACCCGTCAAACGATACGCGGAATGGGATGTATTTAAAGAGTTTTAACTGCCTTCGGGCAATTCTTATTACCGCTAAATGCGGTTTTTTTTTGTCTTTTAAAAAGGAAATGATGATGAATTACATCAAAAAAGCTGTAACCAATACACAAACTGTTGCAACAGTTGCTTTACTGGCAATGGCACAAACTGTATTGGCAGACGGATTCAGCGAAGTATCTTCAATGGCAGTAACTATCCGAACAGGTATCTACACCATTGTAGGGATCGTGGCTACGCTTTGCTTATTGTGGCAAATGGCACAAGGTTTTGGCGGTCGTAAAACATGGGGGGATATTTTGGAAACCTGTTTATGGATTGTCGGTGCCGGTGGTGCGATTGTTATTGCAACGTGGCTGTTCACAAAAGGCGGAAGTTTAAGCTTGTCTTAAGGAGGGATTCTGTCGAATGAAAGAAGATATTCATACTGAGCAGCCAACATTCAACGGTATGAATCGTCGTGCAATGGTGGCAGGGATTCCACTTCCGGCATTAGCCGCGTGTGGTTTAGCTGCTGTCACATTAACAATGGCAACATTGCCCTTCCTTGAAGGAAGGGCTTTGTATTTTCTGCTGCTACCTTTGCCGGTTTTGGCTTTCTTGTACACCATTAGTAAACACGATGATCAAGCCTTAAGAGTTTATTTCTACGAAACGAAATACTTCCTCCGACGCCGCAATGCCAAGATGTTTAACGGCACCAATACCATTCTCGCCACCAAATTTGGGAGACAACAAAGTGATTATCAGCGATTTTTTGAGCAACGCTCTAAAAGCGCAACCGGCACAGTCGGATTTTCTACCGAAAATCTGCCAACACGTTACAAACAACATCGTTAATTACAAAACGGGACATCTAGCCTTCGTCATCCGTATGGAAGGTCTTCCGTTTGACGGCGTGGACGACAAACACTTGTTCACGCAGTTTGTATCGTTGCGAAACGTACTTGCCGGTATGGGCAAAACATTGGGTAACCGTTTGGCGGTGTGGGGAACTCTTCAACGCCAAAAAATTGTATTTGACCGCGAATACGCATTTCAAACGGCCTTTTGCCAGCAATTTGCCGATAAATATCTGAAACGTTTTCAAGAAGTGGATTATTTTGAAAACGTGTTCCATTTGACGGTTTTGATTAAGACCGACTTTTTGGAAGCAGGTATTAAAGAAGCAGCGGAGCAAATTCAGATTCTGATGCGCTCACTTGAACCCTACGATCCGTATCTTTTGACTGCCTATAAGAATGAAAACGGTGTTGCTTTTTCGGAGGTGTACTCATTTTTTGGCAGTTTGATCAATGGAACACGGGAAGAGATTCCTTTGTCTTTTGTTGATGCTTATCAGACTATTCCAGGAGCTAATCTGCATTTTGGTTCTGATTTGTGCGAAATTCGTTCCCAAAACGGGACTCGTAAGTTTGCACAAATGTTCGATCTGAAAGACTTTGGGATTAGTAAACCTAAAATCTTGACATCAATCTTGCGCCTACCTTGTGAGTTTACATTCACTCAAAGCCTTGTGTTCATCAATCCGTATGATATGCAAGGCGAAATTAAGAAACAGTTGAACAATCTGACATCGGTCAACGACAAAGCAACGGAGCAGCAGAAAGAGTTGGAACACGGTCAGGGTTTACTCGTTTCGGGCGAATTGATGTTCGGCGACTATCATGCAGCGTTGGTTGTGTATGGCAATACTGCTGAAGAAGCGGCCGCAAATGGCGCTCGTGCTTATTCTACGTTTCTGAATGCGGGCGGTTATCGTTTTACTAAAGCAGGTCTTTCTGCTCCAGCGACATTTTTCAGTCAGGTGCCGGGCAGTAAGGAAAGGCCTCGCTCTTTCCCGAAAACGACAACAAACTTTGCGACAACCTTCGGCATACACAACTACTCGCACGGTAAAAAACAGGGCAATCCGATTGGTGACGGCTCAGCAATTATGCCGCTGCAAACCACATCCAAGACGATTTACGATTTCAACTTCCATTTCTCAAATCTGAAGGAGGACAACCTTGGTGAGAAAATCGCCGGACACACACTGATATTGGGTGCAACCGGTACGGGTAAAACTACTTTGCAAACATCTATCATGGCGTTCACAGAACGCTTCAATCCTTATATGTTTGTGATGGACTTGGACAGAGGTATGGAAATCTTTATCCGCGCCATCGGTGGTTCTTATTTTGCCTTAGAAGCAGGTGTGCCTACCGGGTTAAATCCTTTTCAACTGCCTGATACACCTTCAAACCGTGAGTTCCTGTACAGCTTGGTCGGTATGTGTGGAGCGGACGAGAACGGCAAATTGACGGCTACGGAAGAAAAAGAGATTCAGGCTGCTGTCGATACCTTGTTTAGTATGGATTATGAAAACCGCCGGTTTAGTCATTTACTGCAAAGCATCCCTGTTGTTCCTGATCCTAACTCACTTCGTATGCGCCTTTCTAAATGGTGTGAAAGTGAAGGTGGACGGTTCGCATGGTGCCTGGACAACCCAACAAACATGTTTGATGCTGAAAAGTTCTTCCGTGTTGGATTTGACCTGACCGATATTCTGAAGGACGACTATCCGCCGACCGCTCCGGTTTTAGCGTATATGTTCCACCTGAGAAATATCATGATGGACAAAGTTGCCAAAGAAGATGGTATTCTCGCTTCCATCATTGAAGAATTTTGGTATGCAGCACGTTTTGAGGCATTGCAGGACATCATGCTCAAGATTCTGAAAACCGACCGTAAACGCGGTGGCTGGTTGATTTTGGTGTCGCAATCACCGGAAGATGCGATTTCTTGTCCTATTTTCCCGGCGATTGTGCAACAAACGCCAACTAAAATCTTTCTGCCGAATCCTGATGCCGAATTTGAAAACAGCTATGAACGTTGTGGCCTGACGCTAAAAGAGTTTGAGGAACTTTCCAAACTCTCGTTGGAAAGTCGCACATTCTTGGTTAAGCAGTCGAAACAGTCGGCATTTGCCATGCTGGATTTGTACGGTTTTCATGATGAAATGGCTTTCCTGTCAGGTTCATCTGATAACGTTGAGTTGTTGCATCAAATTATGGAAGATGTTGGTAGTGAAAATCCGGATGTTTGGTATCGCCCATTTATTGAAACCCTGCGAGAACGCCGTGCAGAGAAGAAAAATGTGCGAGCCGCATAATATTCTTTTAATTTAACGAAGGCTGTTTGAATTTCAAACAGCCTTTTTTTTCGCCGCTTGATGCGGCTTTCAACAAGGAACTTATGATGAAAATGAATCTGAAGAAATTATCCGCAATGGCTCTTCTTGTTACGAGTTTCGCAGCTATGCCTTTGGCAGTTACAGCTAGCGGTATTCCGGTAGTTGATGGTGCAGCAGCTGCTCAACGCGCCCAAAACTTCTTTCAGCAGATGATGGAGATGGCCAAGCAACTCGCACAAATGAAACAGCAGTACGAACAACAGGTTAAACAGTTTAAAGCGATGACAGGTTCGCGCAATATGGGCAATCTTTTGAAGGATACGCTCAAAGACCAAATTCCGTCCGAGTGGAGCGAGATTTATAAAGGCGCAAAAAATATCGACTATAAGTCTGTAATTAATAGTAAGGCTTATAACCCTGAAACGGCGCAACGAATGGCTGTGCATAACATGAAGGAGATGGAAAAAGTTTTTAACTCGATGGAGACACAACTTAAATCTCTGTCGCGCTTGATGGACGAAGTCAACAATACACAAGACATCAAAGCCGCTACTGACCTGCAAAACCGTATTTCTGTAGAACAGGCAAAAATCGCCAACAATCAAACTAAGCTGGATATGCTCGATCGGTTGTATAAACGACAACAAGAAATCGAACAGCGCCAGTATGCTTCCCGTGAAGAATGTATGGCACGTCATATCCGTGATCACAACTATGCGGTCTGCAATCAGTAGTAGCTTTATCGTGCTGCATTCGGGAGTAAGCGAATGCAGCACTAAATAAAATAGGGCAAATTATGGAAACAACTTCTTATTTTTCCGAACTCGCCAACTTTCTACTAAACGGTATGGGAACTAATCTGTTCCAAAAGTCAAACAACATGATCAGCGGTATTGCTCCGGTTTTTCAAATCGGCTTTGGGATTTATATCCTGTTGGTCGCGTTTGACTATTACAAACGGGGGTTTGATGAAAATGTCGTGGATTTGGGTAAGCGCATGATCGGCTGGTTGCTGATTATCGCTTTTGCGTTCAATTCCAGTCAGTATCAGAAACTCGCCAATATCATGTGGATGTTGCCCGAAAATCTGAGTGGATTGTTGGGGACTTCAACCTATACTGCAAGCGCGTTGGATACCCAAAGCAATAATATCTTAAAGATGATGGAGAATATTTTTGCGTATGCCGCTTCTTTGGATATGCTACAAGTATCAGATAAGCTGATGCTTTATATTGGTGGTACGGTTGCTGTTATATTGGCTTATTTGTTCTTTCTCATTACATTTGCTTATTACCTAATTGCCAAACTATCATTGGCGATGGTAATTGTCATTGGACCTATGTTTATAGGTTCAATGTTGTTTCCTGCAACACGGCAGTGGGGCATGAATTGGATAGGACAAATCCTTAATTACTCAGTTACAGTAGTGTTTTACGTTATTCTAGGTGCATTGTAGAATGATTTTTTCAAGAACCAATTAGAAAGAGCAGTAGTTGGAGAGATCGGATCAGTTGCTCAGGTAGTCGGCTTGATTCCGCTCTTTTTCCTATCAACAACAATTTTTATTTTGGTTGCCTGGAGTATTCCATCGATTTCTTCCGCTTTAACGGGTGGGGCATCTGTAAACGGTTTCAGTCGAACCGTTATGTCTGTGGCAAGATGGGCAAAAGGTGTGAAACTTCCCGGTGGCGGGAAAGTCAAACCGAAATAATCCAATTTTAGGAGAATATGATCATGACTTTCGTAACTAAAATGCTTTGGTGGATGTTGTTGCTTTCTGTGGGCACATTGATGTTTATCGGTATGTTCGGCAACTTGATGGAAAGTTCTTTGGCTAGATTAGCCGGGCTATGTATCGGTTTATCGATTTTTGGATTATTTTTTAAACTGCTTGACCGACCAGTACCGGTTCGTTTTGATGATTAATACTCTAAGGGTTTAAATATGGATTATCGCAAGATTACTAAATTTGCTGCTATAACAGCCCTGAGTTTGGGCTTGAGTGCCTGTGCTGAACTGACTGACGGCCTCAGCGCCATCAACGGTACTTTGGCGGGCATTAATTCAGGTATGGCCGGTTCGGGAGCAGGGCAAGCTAAAGACACTTTGTCTTTAGGCAGTAAATCGACAGCTCAATACGAATTAAAAAACTTGAAAATGCTTGTTGTCCAAAGAGTTGGCAGTTATAAGGGGGCGATTCCACAGGCAGATATAACCTTTACTGGTGAGGCTCTAAACAAAACCAATCGTCTGATTGTGGTTAATGTGTCCGTTCCTATTTATGACAAACAGGGATACTATGTGTCGGCAGTATCAACCGACATCCACATACCTCCTAAAGAGAAAGTCAAAATTGACAACTTTCGTACAACTCTTTCTCTAACCGATGATAATCGTTTCAATATTCAAAAAACGCAATATCACGCAACAACCTATTAATCTACTTAAGCAGAACACCCCAATCGGGGTGTTTTTTTTGGGCTTATCGATTCATAAATCAAGGAAATTCCCGTGAAAACTATCCTTCTTCTCTCCCTTTCTATCGCACTTTGTGCATGTTCCGGAAAAAAGCCCCCTCAACCTCACGGTACGCCTTTTCCGATTAATTCAACTATTCAAGCAAGAGGATAAATGATGCCTGACAATTCACAAAAAGCCAGCAATAACAAAATGGCTATTGAGTTTATTAATGCTGCAAAAGGTTTTGAAAGCGCAGAAATTGTGCGTGTGCATAAATCAGCAAGAATTGCATGGCGCATCAGTGGTGCGTGTCTCTTGATTACAGGCTTGGCAGTTGGAGCAGTAGCAGGTCTGACACCTTTAAAAGAGACACGGCCTTATGTAATCAAGGTCGATAACAACACCGGGCAAACGGAAATCGTAACGATGATGAAAAATCAGGAACAATCCTACGGCGAAGTTATGGATAAACACTGGTTGACACGTTACGTCCAACTTCGTGAAAGCTATGACTGGGTAACAATTCAGGATAACTACGATGCAGTTATGTTGATGAGTTCCCCTGAGATTCAGGCAGCATTTTCAAAAATCTATAACGACAATCCGCAAGCTCCGCATAAGGTATTAAAAAACCAATACAAGGTAGTCGCCAAAGTGAAAGCCGTGACTTTTATTGGTAGTACAGCGCAAGTCCGTTTTGAAAAACGTATGGTACCGATTTCGGGAGATTTAAATCAGGAAATTCCTGTTCAAAACATGATCGCAACTATCGGCTACGAATATGCGAACCAGCCTATGAGTGAGGAAGCCCGCCGTATCAATCCATTGGGCTTTATTGTCAAAAGTTATCGCGTCGATCCGGAAACTGCGCCATAACAGAAAGGGTTAACGATGAATGTAAAAATGAAACTGACAGCATTACTGCTGATGGGGCTTTTACCTGCTGTATCCGGAGCGGTATCTGTTCCCAAAGGGTCGGCTAAAGACGGCCGCATCCAAACCGTTGTGTACAATCCCGATGATGTTATTCATGTTCATGCTCGTATTGGAGAAGCTGTTTTAATCCAACTTGAAGATGGTGAATTGCTGACTGGCGACCCTACAAGTGGCTTGGGCATGGGAGATGCAAAAGCCTGGAACTTGGCGGCAAAAGGTAACAATATCTACATGAAGCCGGTTGCTTCCTCTCCTGCCACGAACATGTTGATAACCACCAATAAAAAACGAACATATGCCTTCGATTTGTCGCTGACCGGCAAGAAAAACGGCAAATATGTCCAGAAGCCTACTTATGTATTGAGGTTCATCTATCCTGACACTTTGGCATATAAAGCGCGTGCCGAAGCTCAGAAACAGGCCAAGGCTTTGGAAAAACTTAAAGGAACAAGGTATCGATCCAGTGTTCAGCACAATTACAACTATTGGGGTAAGGGCAATAAAGCACTAGCACCGACAGCGGCCTACGATAATGGCCGGTTTACTTATTTCAGCTTTGATAACGGTCGAGAACTGCCACTGATTTACAAAGTTATGGCTGACGGTACAGAAATGTTGCTTAACAGCCATGTGGAGGGCGATACCGTGGTAATCCATGAAACTGCAAAACATTTTGTTTTGCGCCTCGGAAAATCTGTGCTTGGTTTGGAAAATCGTAGCTTCGATGAACAAGGCACGTTTAATCGAACCGGCACTGGCAATCATGATTTTGTCCGTATTAGTAGAGAGAAGGAAGGCAGATGAAATTCTTCGACAAATTCAAACGAAAAACTAAGCCTAATACCGTAGAAAACGGTGATTTTACAAAGCCTGAAGCCCTATCCCAATCTGTTCAGAACGATAAAATCGAACCCGGCATACCACTGAATCTAAATACTGCTACACCTAATAATATGCGTAAGGTCGCTTTAGCAGGAGTAGGCATTCTTGCGGTAGGTGTCATCGTATCGGGACTGATCGGGATGACGGGCGGGGAAGAAACGGAAGATTCTCAACCAAAGATTGCGTCTGCTCCTGAAGTAACTGGGAGTAAAAACTTTGACCAGGATAAAGCGGAAATTGCTCTGATGGATCAGCAAGCCGCTTCAGATCCCGTTCCGGATGAGGGTGCTTCCGAGCCCCAACCGGAAGTGGCTTCACAAGTCCAAACGGGTGCAGTTCAACCCACTGTTCAACCGGTGGAGCAAGTACCCTACGATAGCACTGTTCAAGCCACACCATCTGAAACTATGCCTTCTCAAACCCCTAAAGACCGCAAAATGAGTGGTAATGTTTTAGTTAAGTTCGATAGTAGTATCTCTGACTTGGGCAGCACTTCATCTGAAAGTAGCGCACAACTGAATACAGGTAGCCCTCCAAGTTTCTTTGGGGGTGAGGATGGAGGTGGTGCTACACAGGGAGGTGGGGCAGTTTTGGTTCGCGACTGAATGCGACTGTAACGGCTTCAGCCCAAGCACAACAACGTGGAGATTTGACATATCTGCTGGCCAAAGGAACGAATATCCCTTGCGGATTGGATACCAAGATCGTAACAACCCAGCCTGGATTTACCCGGTGTATCGTATCGAAAGATGTATATTCCGCTAATGGACAAACCCTTCTGATCGAACGTGGCAGTAAAATCATCGGTGAACAAACTTCCGCCTTGTTGCAAGGACAAGCACGAGTCTTCGTGTTATGGAATGAGCTGGAAACGCCGACTGGCGTAAAAGTGCCACTAGCGAGTCCAGGTGCAGGGGCTTTGGGTGAAAGTGGTCATGCTGCTTATGTTAAATACCATTTTTGGAAACGTTTCGGCGGTTCTATTATGATTAGCTTGATTGGTGATATTGGTGATGCTGTTGGTAATCGCCAAAATCGAACTTCGGGCAATAATAATCACATCTCGTATGAAAATACGAGCGAGGCCGCGCAACAGATGGCAACCGAAGCCTTGAAAAACAGTATCAATATTCCGCCAACCGGTACGATTAATCAGGGCTCACTGATTAACATCATGGTTGCCCGGGATGTTGATTTCAGCAAAGTGTATGAGTTGGTTAATCCTTACGGATACTGATTCAGACGGCCTGCCCCTCCGGGGGCAGGTTTTTTTATGAAAGCCTAATTCCAAATGACACAAAACCCGACACCTTTTCACGGGCAGGCATCTATCCATTCAGATGCGGTTGTCCGCAACTTGATGGCTAAAACAGGTTTGGACGACTATCTCAACCGGGAAGGCGTAACCGAAGTACTGATTAACCGCGAACGCGAAGTCTTTTTGGAAACCTCGGCCGGTTTTGAACGAATTGAAGACGACCGGCTGACACTGCCGATTTTGACTCAGCTTGCTACCGCGTTATGTACCTATAACAGCAAACACATCAGTATGGAGCAACCTATCCACTCCGTTACTCTTCCTGACGGCGAACGCGGCCACATCATGATACCGCCTTCTTGCGAAGACAAAACCATCGTCTATGCCTTCCGCAAACCGTCGCAGACACGCTTTTCGTTGGACGACTATATCAATACGGAACGCGTTAATCGCTTCCACGACGTATCTGCCTATGGGGTTTCAGACGACCTCAATCTTGGCGAAATTGAGATGGACAGCAAATATTATCGGGATATTTCTGACAAGATGAAGCTGCCGAACGATGTGCAGCTCCAGCCCTGGCAATATGAGATGTTGGAACACAAGGCAAACCGCAATATGAATGCCTTTTTCGCTTTAGCCATCAAACACAAACTCAACATATGTATGGTAGGCGGCACCGGCTCCGGTAAGACGACGTTTACCAAAGCCCTATCCGACCTTGTTCCGCCGGAAACCCGCATCATCACACTGGAAGACACACACGAACTGGACTTGCCCAAACATCCCAACCACGCCCATCTATTCTACAAGGGGCACATCACGGCAAAAATATTGATTGCCGCCTGTATGCGTTTAAAACCCGACCGCGTATTCTTGACCGAGCTGCGCGGCGACGAGGCTTGGGATTACATCTCACTCCTGAACACCGGACACCCGGGCGGCCTAATGTCAGTCCATGCCAACGATGCACGGAGCGTCCACTATCGCATCGCGCAACTGGCGAAAGAGTCGGCAACCGGCAGAACGATGGATTACAACTATATCCTCAATTCCGTCAAATCCAGTATCGATGTCGTCGCCTATTTCGAGAAAACCCACATGACCGAACTCTATTTTGATCCGGTCGAGAAATACTATGCTATGCAAGGACGTAGCTGATTGACAGAAGGATTCATGATGACAGCAATATCAATATATGTTTTCACTATCGTTTTTCTTTTTTTCTATGTTGATTTAAAGGAATGTATAAAATCCTACCTCAACCTCAAATACCAAATGGCAAGAATCGAATATATGAACCGCGTACTCGGCTGTATGCAAGCGGCGGAAAATTTGGACGAACCCATATCTAAAGAACTGTCGGAATGGGCGGAAAAAGAGTTGAAAGGTTTTTTGGAAGAAGAAAAAGCCAAGGAAGAAGCACAAACATCAAAGGTCGTCTGAAACCGGTTTTCAGGCGACCTTTTCATTTTTATGAAAGGACATTGGAAATGTTTATTTATATAGATGAAGAAGGATTCGATGAAGAACATATCAAAGCCCCTATCCTGCGCCCTTTTTTGATGTATTTGATGTTTTCGGCTACCTTCATGTCATCGGTTCTTTACTTCACTTTCAAAAATGAAGATTTTTCCCTGCTTCATTTGGATGTAGTGATGCAATTCGTGCTGTATGTTGTCTTATGGTTGATCATGCTGATTTACTTTTTATTTACCCTGCCGACGGTTTCGTTTGGCAGAAAGGGCTTTATGGTCAAAGACGGCGGCACAAATCTGTACCGGAAAGAAGACCTTGCTTTTGTTGTGTATTCGGAGCAGGAAGGTCTTTGGATTAAGACGTTGGGCGGACGGGAATATCGGGACAAAACGATAATTTTTGAACCGCATATTCATCAGATGCTGATACGTTTTTTCCCCACATTTTTTAATTTTGAAAATGAAAGGTTTTCGTAATGCCATACCTCAACAAAATCGAAGTCATGGGTAATTTGGGCAAAGACCCCGAATTGCGCTATCTGCCCAACGGCAAACCGACGACGACCGTGTCCATCGCCTATTCCGAAAAATGGCGCGACAGGGAAACGGACGAGCAGCGCGAGCGTATCGAATGGTTTACCGCCGTGCTGTACGACAAACAGGCGGAAACGGTTTGCAAGTACATGAAAAAAGGGGACTGTATTTTCGTTATTGGCAAAATGCAGTCCCGTATTTATAAAGACCGGCAGCAAATCGAACGGACGGCACATGAAATCATCGTCGGTGAGATGCAGATTATCCATACCCGCCAGCCGTCGGCCGCCGTCCCAACTGGATTGCCCGACTATTTGTAAAGTCGTCTGAAAAACTTGCCCGCCATGAGCGGGCTATTTTTTGGAGGTTTGAATATGAAAAAGAAACTGCTTACCCTGATTGCCGTTCTTGCCGTAACCGTCCCTGCTGCATTGGCGGGTGGTTTGTATTTGGGCAGCGTCGTATTTTCAGGTTGGATGAATCTGAAGGCAGAACCGTCGCTCAGAATGTTGTACCGTTATTGGAAATATTATGACCGCCTCCCTCCCGATTATCTGACAGCGTTTCAGATGTCTGCCGGTCTTGCCCTATTGATACCGACGGTGGTTTTTTTGATCGTGTGTGCCGGTATGTTGATGAAACCTAAACGCGAGCTGCACGGTTCGGCGCGTTTTGCCAATCGTATGGAAATCACAAAGCATGGTCTTTTGAAAAAGAAATTTACGGGAGATGAGGAACCGGATTTACTGATTGGGAAATATGGTAACGATTATTTGCGTTGGTCAGGTAACGAATTTTTATATTTAGCTGCGCGGACCCGTTCCGGTAAAGGTGTCGGCATGGTCATTCCGAACTGCCTGCATTACCGTGACAGCATGGTCGTATTTGATCCGAAACTGGAAAACTTCCTGATTACCGGCGGCTACCGTGCAGCACATGGGCAGGAAGTATTTTTGTTTAACCCGGGCGGACGTATGCCGGAACACG
Organism: Neisseria subflava; assembly: GCF_024205705.1. Classification (NCBI taxonomy): domain Bacteria; kingdom Pseudomonadati; phylum Pseudomonadota; class Betaproteobacteria; order Neisseriales; family Neisseriaceae; genus Neisseria; species Neisseria subflava. The sequence continues at coordinate 2,230,321 of NZ_CP073115.1, read as the reverse complement.
AACGCAATCCGAACGCGCCTTTGGTTTCACACCGTTGGAATCCTTGTACCTATATCCGCAGAAATCCCGCCTATACCTACAAAGATGTGAAAAACATTGCTTCCATCATGTACCCAAAGCCGTCTAAAGATAACGGCAGTGCGACCTTTTTCCAGGAATCAGCACAAAACCTGTTTGCCGGTCTATTGCTCTACATGGTTGAGACGGAATCGGAGCGTGACCTATCTTTACCTGAAAACAAAACCACGTTGGCCAACCTGTTCCGTTTGACGACACCATCGGATGGTAGGACGTTGGCAGAGTGGATTAAAGATGAAATGACATTGCGCGAACAACAGCCACATACTCAGTTGAGCCAAAACTGCCGTAGTTTGTTGATGGGCTTTGCCAATGGTAACGCCAAAACAGGCGCGGACATTTTGGCGACACTGATTGCGCCTTTGGGCATTTTCATTGACCCGGTAGTCGAAGCGGCAACAAGTGGCGACGATTTTTACTTGGATGAAGTACGCAAAAAACGGATGACGGTTTATATCGGTGTTGTTCCGACTGAAACAGCCGTATTTTCCCGGCTGACGAACCTGTTTTTCAGCCAACTGATTACAGTAAACGTCGAGCAGGGTTTGCCGTCCAACAATTCCGATGTGCTGAAATACCAATGTTGCCTATTGATGGACGAATTTACCGCCTTGGGTGTAATTCCAGCCATTCAGCACGGTGTCTCGTATATCGCCGGTTACGGTCTGCGTCTTCTGCTGATTATACAAACTCCATCTCAGGTAACTGATCTATATGGACGTGATGCAACACGCACATTTTTCACCAATTTTGGGTGCCAAATTGTTTATCCACCGCGTGAACAGAATGATGCCGAGGAATACAGCAAACTTATCGGTTACGAGACTTACAAAGCCAAATCCACATCACGCTCAATAGGGAAAGGAGGAAGTCGAAGCACAAGTACCAGTGATCAACGCCGAGCAGTGATGAATCCGGACGAGTTAAAGATGATGCCGAAAAGCGACTGTATCATCAGCTTGGGTAACAGCCGTCCGATCTATGCCAAGAAAATCGTATACTACACCGACCCCGTATTCGCCAAACGGGCAAATTGGGCATTGCCGGAGATCCCGGTTTTAGATATTCATACTGATGTTAGATCACCCATCACTGTATCTAAAGCAGCATTCGTTTCCCCCGATGAGATGGATAGTTTCCATTGGAAGGATGCTTCAAACTCAGAAGAAATCGCCGGTGCGATCCTATCCTCGATTATTCCCACGGATAGCCCGCCGGAATATATCAATGAACTGATGCCTGTACTTTTGGAAAATTGGGGTGAAGACTCACTGCCATTTATCAAGCAGTTCATAGGTGATAACGTCCAAGCCGGAGCATAAGAGAAGCGGTCTGTGAAATGCAGACCGCCTTATTTTTTATTTTTTCTATAAGGAAGTGGAAATATGAGCGACATTGACGACATCCGCAGTGCCTTGAGTTATATCGACTCACATGATCGCGATACTTGGTGGCAGGTTGGCGCGGCCGTTAAAGACGAGCTGGGCGAAAACGGTTACGACCTTTGGGACGAATGGTCACAACGCGCTGACAACTATGACAACCGTGCCGCCAAATCAACGTGGAAAAGCCTTAAACCGGGCAGCTTCAGTATCGGAACGGTGTGGAAGCTGGCGCGGCAGAACGGCTGGCAGCCTGCCAAGCCCTACACGCCGCCAAGCGTGGAAGAACAGGCGCGGCGCAAAGCGGAATCGGAGGCAAGGCGGCAGGCGGCGGAACAGGAGCGGCAGCAGACGCAACAGAGGGTGAAAGGTACGGCACAAAAGATTTGGAATAGTAGCCGCCCCGCTTCGTTGAGCCATCCCTATCTCGCCGCCAAAGGTATTACCAACCCAGATGCCATCGCCGGTCTGCGTCAAAACGTATATAAGGACAACGACAATCTGATTATCCCCGTCCTGTATGAAAATGAAATCGTCAATCTGCAATCCATCAACCAAGACGGAGGCAAACGCTTCTTGGCAGGCGGTCAGGTTCAGGGGGCTTATGCCTTTATCGGCAAGGCCGATGATGTGGAAAAAGTCGGTGTCGTCATGGCGGAAGGTTATGCTACGGCGGCAAGCATCTACGAAGCCACGGGCAAGCCCGTTATCATTGCTTTTGATGCAGGCAACATGGTTGCCGTTGCCGAACGTTTGGCACAAAAACTGCCTCAAAACGTCCCTGTTGTGATTGCGGTCGATAACGATGCTTCGCAAACCGGTATCAAAAAAGCACGGCAGGCAGCCGCCTTGTTAGGCGACCGCGCCACGGCAATCCAACCAGAGTTTTCTATGACGCTGATACAACAGTATCAGAAAGGCAAAGGGGTCGATGGAAAAGGCCGTCCCCCTTTGCCGAGCGACTTCAACGACCTGCATCAACTGGCGGGACTTGAGGCCGTTCGCCAGTCCTTCGCAGAAGGTGTCAATCTCGTCTTAAACCCTGACAACAGTCAAGATCAGGCAATCATTGACGAATTGGCAGAATGGCACGAAAGGATAGTGAAAGCCAACGATAGCCGACCCGAACCTGAAAACTTGGAGAACCCCATGAATCCTGAAAACAAAGACAACATTCAGACGACCTCTTCTAATACAACCAACAGTATTGAATACGAGGGTCGAACCCAAACAGTAAATAAACCGGTTTACCGTGAGTCTGACTTTAAACACTACGAATTGCATGATGCAACAACCGACATCATGTATCTACGCAAAACACCCGAAGAAATTCAACAAGACTTGGATAAAGAAGGTACGCTTAAATTCTATGAAGGTATAACACATGATGGACAACGCGTAACGTTTTATAAAACGGAGCAAGGATGGGAAGCACCCCTAAAAGATGAGTTTATTCAGGAAAAGAACAAAAAAGGACAGACTTCTACCCGCTCCGAATCGGAATCTACCGCCCCAAAGTTCGATAGGCCGTCTGAAACTGAACCAAACGCCCGCAAGGTCGTTTTAGACCTACAATATCGTATCCCTGACAACATCAAAACGCGTTACCACAGCGTAGGCGGCAAATTCTATTCCGTTTCAGACCACAAAACAGTGTTGTTTGAAGATAAAGGCAAGGAGTTAAAAACAGCCCTTTCTGATCCGCAAACAGTCAAGGATATGTTGGAAGTTGTCAAAGCCAAAGGTTGGGACAGCATCAAGTTGTCGGGCAGTAAAGACTTCCGTCAGGCAATGTTTATTGAAGCCGCCGCCCAGGGTATCCGTACTAGTGGCTATAACCCAACCGCCGCTGATTTGCAGCGAGTGGAAGCGTTGCGGGAACGTTACGCGCAAAATGGCATTATACCGGAGATGGTGCGTGAGCAGGAAAGACGACAACCGGAAGTAGAGAAGGAACAGCCAAGAAAAGAGCCTCACAAACGAACAGAACAGGGTAACTCTCAAAGCGAAACGGGGAAGCCTACACAGGAGAAGGAACAGCTTAAACCCGAGGTTGAACGTGAAGAGCGCATTCATACCCAGCCCGATGCTGCCATGCTGTCTGCCGCTGATCGACTGAAAGCGCAAAGCACACTGCCTTCCGACAGAACAATCAATGCTTCTCCTCGAGCTGATACCGATATTGACGTACCGGTTCATTCCATTGGTCGGGAAGAAGTTCCCGCCGAAGTCGTGCATCAGACTGATGATATGAAGGCGGCTGCGTTGAATACAGGCTTTGTTGCGGCGAAAGATCATTATATGCAGAAAGCACAAAAGTTGAGTAAGCCCAATCAAAAGAAACTGGCAATGTATGAACGCGGTGTGATGGATTCAATACGCGGGCTGGAAGGTGATGTACGCACAAAAGCCTTGAGAAACTACTACGAGCATACCGCCCAAAATATGCACGGAACGAAGCTGAAATTGCCCGATCCGATTCAGATTCCGTCGCCGGAGCAGGTACGACAGAACGATCGGCAGCATCAGCACGGCCGCTCCCAAGAGCCTGAAGTGGAACTTGGCCGCTGATTTTTCTGACGCTTTACCTTACAGCCTGAAACACTGCGGTTTCAGGCTGTTTTCTTTCTTGGAGGCAATATGGTAGAGAATGAAAACAAGCAACCTGCGGGCAGCAGGAGAATGAAAATCCTGCAACAGTCGCTGGCAAAGAAACAGGCGGCGTTCGACCAACGGCTGCAAAACCATTTCGACGACGTTCGCAGTGCGAACGGACAACCGCTCAACGATAAGCGCAACGGACAGGCAACATTGAACCGCTGGGAACGCCAGAACGACGGTTTGCGGACGGCGGACAAGGAAATTGAGAAGACCCAGCGCGCCATCGAACGTGAACAGGCGGCCATCGACCGCGTGAACAATGCCGACATCCCTGCGTTTTTAAAACCGATGATCGAGTCCGGCGAAATTACCCAATGGCGCAAATTCCCGAACCGCTTTTTCGTCAGCGGCGTAGAGAAAGCACGCATCATATGGGATAAAGACAAGCAGCAGTTCGGCTATGCCTACCTGCAAGGCGTAAAAGGCGAACAGTTCGCCAAATTCCGCGATACCTATAACCACATCCTCGCCCTGCACCGCCAGAAACAGGAGCGCAAGACCACGCCCGAAACCGAAAAGCCTGCGCCGGAGAATCGCGAATCTGAAAAACCGACACAGCAGGCAGAAGAAAGGCCGTCTGAAAAGGAGGCGCGGCAACCGGCGCAAACCTTGGAAGAACGTTTGCTGGTAGCAAAAGAACAGTATGGGCAGCGGTTGTCTGATATGAATGCCGACGAGCAGAAAAAGTACCGAATTTTGGAGGCAGGCATGGAAAACCTGATTAAAGGCCTGCCCGAACAAACACAGATGCAGGCACGCCTGAATTTCTATCAGACCCAATATGGCCGCCTGACGACACAAAAAGACCTGGAACAGTCTCCTGAGCAACAGGAACTGTTTTACGGACGATAACGATAAGAAAGGTCGTCTGAAACATGGTTTCAGACGACCTTGTTTTTTAAGGAAAAGAACCATGCCTGAAATCAGTGTCTATGGTTTAACCCATGAAGAAATTAGAGAGCTTACGCAACTGGCAAAACAACGGTATGGGAAAGCCAGTGTGTCGTGGATGGCAAAACGGCTTTTGAAGGCGCAGCTTGAAAAGGAAGAACCCGAATTGATCGGACTTCCACCCCCAAGAAGCAGCAAACGCGTTACCGTCCGCCTGCCCGAAAAAGACCGTGCCTACCTCGAAGCCGCCGCTGAAAAGCACAAAAGCAGCGTGAACGACATCATACGCGATATAGTCCAGTCGCACGTCCGTAAGCATCCCCTGCTGACGGCGGCCGAAGTCGAAGTGCTTTTCCAGTCAAACTACCAGCTTTTAAGTATAGGCCGCAACCTCAACCAAATTGCCCGACAGCTCAATATGGGCGAAGGTGTTTCTCTTACATCCGAACAGATAAATGCCCTATCACAATTCATCAGGCAACATACCCAAAGGGTAAGTGACGTATTACGAACCAACCGCAAACGCCTGTCCGAATAGGAGTAAAGCTATGTCCCTGTACCGTAAAATAGACGATTGGTTTTTGGGTTTCAAAACCCGCTCCGTCCGTGCAAAAGATTCCAGCATCCCCATCTCAAAATCCAATCACCGGGCAAAATCCAGAGTACCCCTCAAATCCGGTAGCGGATTGGCCAACCTGACGGCGGCGGCTAAAAAACACCCCGAAGTCATGGTTAAAATCCCTAAAAGGCTAAGTCGAAACTCCAATGGTATGCAGGGCATACGCAACCATTTGGACTACATTTCACGCAACGGTAAAATTACTGTCGAAAATCACTCCGGTGAAAAATTAAACGGAAAAAAGCCGTCAAATCGCAACTAGAAGATTGGCAGAAACTCAATATCCCCGAAAGAGGCAAACACCGGGAAGCCCTCAATATCGTCCTATCCATGCCTGCCGGAACACCGCCGCAGGCCGTCTTGAATGCCGCCCGCAATTTCGCCGCCGAACAGTTTGCCGACCATCAATACGTCTTTGCCCTGCACCACGAATCCGAAAAAGAAGGAGAACCAGAGCATCCCCATGTACATTTGTGTGTATTGATGAGAGATACCTACGGGCAACGGCTTAATCCGCGTAAAAATGATCTTTTTGAATGGCGCGTCCGTTTTGCTGAAAAACTCCGGGAGGAAGGTGTAGAGTGTGCGGCTACTAAACGGCAACACCGGGGAAAAATCCTCAAAGCTGAAAATGGCATAGTGCGAGCCATGAAAGAACGTGGTGCAACACCCCGCATCGAAAAGCAACGGCTGGAAGAATTAAACCAAGCAATCAAAAACCTGGAACGTCCGACACATCCCTACATTCAGAAGGTCATGCAGACACGCGGTTACATATTGGCTGAATATGGTCTTATAGCCAAAGAACTGTATAAGATGGGACACAAAAACGAAGCTAGGCTTATCAGTAGATTGGCTAAGGATATGATTGGGCAACCTCTAAGCACTAAAGCACAACGGGAATACGATCAAAAGGTCAGCCCTCAAGTACAGCAAGAACCGCATATCTCCAAACAAACAGGTATAGAACAAGACAACGAACCTACTCGTTAAACAAGCAATGCAAAAGCCCGGCAGCCGTACAGATGTCTGTACGGCCGCCGGGCTTTTTGTACCTAAAAAATCAGAAACAAAAAATTTGATTGCACATTAATAAGACTACAATTGACCGAATAAATATGTTCCAAATTCTCATAGTCAGAGTGGTGTAAATAACTACCTTTAAAATTTTAATGTTTCATTTAACAATTAGTATCTATACTATATATCTTCTCACAACGTACTTGAAATTCTTAAGGAGGATGCTATGGCTAAAGTAACTTATGAAGAATTTTATTTTGTTCCCGATGATGAAAATTTAAACATAGATGTAATAGATGGTTATTTTCAAGAGAATGGAAATATAGGTAAGTATGATAAAAACATGAGATGTCCCGAGTGTAAAATACCTCATTTAAAATATACCCCTAGAGGAGAAACACACCGCTCCTATCTAAGCGCAATAGGTATCAATCTTCATAAAGCAGGTTGTGCACATAGGTATGATGTATCTTCAACAAGAAATACCAAAGCTTATTTTGAAAGCTTGAATGATGACCAAGTTGCGGATAAATTAGCTGCTATGCAGAGAGCTTTAAATCGGACGAATACCACTAATGGGAACTCTGGTGCCTCCAATTTACAACGTCCCGTTGACAATCCTTTTATTCTAGTCACGGATAATAAAGGTGATCAAATCCGGCGATCACTTCCTCGCAGAAATTTAAATAACCCATTAAATAAAGAAGATGCTGACTTGTTATGTGCATTTTATGCGCGATATGCTCATTTGAAAGTTGAAATAGAAACCAGAACTCGTAATAATGAAGCCTATAACCTTCATTATCTTCATATATATACTACTAATGGTAAACAGTATCGTATTTATAGGGGCACCTATGAGGACAAAGTTTTTCCAGAGAAAAGCTATGATGTGTTATTAATAGGAAAATTTAGTGAAAAAACACTTCCATTTCGATTGCAGCGAATAAATCTGATTGAACGTAATACAAAATATGGGAATCGACCTAATCATTACGCTATTATCATAGTCGAAACTTAAGATTTAAGAGCTGCGTCACATTAACCAAAATACCGGTAATTTCAGCACTAAACAAGCCTTGCCGCCGTACAGATGTCTGTCGGCCGCAAGGCTTTTTATATTTAAAGCATACGAACGATAGCATTAAATCTTGCTCTGAATGCCAAACAGGAGACCATCAGAGCCTTCAGACAGCAAGTCAAATATCTACCTTATAGTAAGACTTCGTTTATTCTTCGTTCCTTGGGTTTACAAATTTCTGTCATCTTTGATAGCAATTTTATTTTTCTAAAATCTATTTGTTATTAGATATCAGTTAGATGAGGAATAGTTCCGTGGTAAAAGTAGCGTGAACGTGTTAGGGATGTAGTAAGTAATACAACATAATTCTAATATGATTATCAGAATACAACAAATTTCTTGGTAAGCTGGTACAATAGGATTGTACTCAGAATTTTATAAATCATCATAATAGTTAATTTTAATTCAAATTTCTATTTTCATAAAATGTAGCAATCAATTATATCGTTTCATATGATTCGCAACAAACACAAAATATGTTATTAAATTATTCCTATAAGTAAAATTCAGTTATGAAAAAAACATTGTATGGAGCTCATGGAACTTGTGAAACTTATGCTAATCGTATTTATGCGAAAGGGTTTAAAACAAATGAAGGACGTCATGGGATAGGTGTTTATCTGTGGCAAGTTGATAAGAATGATGAGTATAGTTGGAAAAGTATCAATGACCTAACAAAATGTTATTTAAAGGACACAGATTATCGGCGAAAGGTATCTGATCCAACGCATGTATTATTGCGATGCCAAATAGATGTTTTAGACGATAACTTCTACGATTTTGAATGCCATGACCATACTGCACTTTTTGCAACATATAGAAAACATTTTGAACAGAATTATTCTTTAGAGAATGTACAAAAAGAGCTTGATAGATCTGATTCTTCTAATCAACGTGGTTCGAATAAGAGTAAGAAAGAAAAAGAATTAGCTACCAAGGTTTATAATGGCTTTTTCGCAATGCTTGAAGAATATTTAGATAAACCGTTAGACATTTATGTTTATTTCGTTAAGGCTCAAAAACCTAAGTCTTACGAATCAATGACTTCAATAATGGTAGGGTACACAGTAGGATGTTATGTTGTCAAAAAACCTTCCATTATTACTATCATAAAAAAGGATGTTTTATGAAAATTACCCAGGAAATAATTAATAAATTTGATACCTTTATGGCAAGTTTATCCGTAGATGAATTTCAATCAATTGTTGATAATTCTCGTTTTGATCTATCTTTTATCGTAGAAGAGAAGAACGTTACTTGCTTAGATGATATTTGGGGTGAGGAAGAATATTTCTCTAGTGAGAGTATTTATGAAAAAATAAATTTTATAAAAGATTTTGAAAAACAAAGTCGATTACGACGTTTTTTTCCTTTTAAATTTGATTGGGATGCCGAAGAGAGTTTATTGTTTTTAGATCATTTTTCTGGGAACAACATTCAATATAACACGAATGCTTTTAATGATTGTCACTATGAATTAGTTGCATAAGGGTTTATATTATTATGAATATTAAATTCTTAGATTATAAAGTTGTTGAAACAAAATTTAATCCTTCTGAAAAAATACTTAACTTTTTGGAAAATATGCCTAATATGAATATGTCTCAGTGTGAGGATATTATTAGGTTTCATCCTTTTTATTTGGAAGAGGGGCGTGATTTTTTTGTTCTCTTTGATTTAAATTTGAAGAGTAGAGATAATGAGGATGATGAAACAGAAGGTGGTATTTTTTCATGTAAATTTGTAGCTCGTTTTGAATGTGATGATACTATTACTGATGAGTTTAAACATTCAAATTTCCCAAAGGTGAATGCACCGGCAATTGCATATCCATTCTTGAGAGCATTTGTAAATAATTATTTTGTAAATGCTGGATATAATCCTGTTTTGCTTCCTACATATAATTTTACTAAATTTAGTAAGTCAAATAATTAATAAAATAAATCCGCTTAAATTTAAGGCAGATTTATTGTGATTTTTATTTTTTCTAACGATAATAGCTTAGAGAACTTTGCAAAAATCCCCTAAATTCCTATCAAGACATTTAGGGGATTTTCCATGAGCACCCTCTTCTAGCAAACCGCACAAGCCATGATTGCCAAACACATCGACCGCTTCCCACTATTGAAGTTGGATCAGGTGATTGATTGGCAGCCGATCGAACAATACCTGAATCGTCAAAGAACCCGTTACCTTCGAGACCACCGTGGCCGTCCCGCCTATCCCCTGTTGTCCATGTTCAAAGCCGTCCTGCTCGGACAATGGCACAGCCTCTCCGATCCCGAACTCGAACACAGCCTCATCACCCGCATCGATTTCAACCTGTTTTGCCGCTTTGACGAGTTGAGCATCCCCGATTACAGCACCTTATGCCGCTACCGCAACTGGCTGGCGTAAGACGACACCCTGTCCGAATTGCTGGAACTGATTAACCGCCAACTGACTGAAAAAGGCCTCAAAGTAGAGAAAGCATCCGCCGCCATCATTGACGCCACCATTATTCAGACCGCCGGCAGCAAACAGCGTCAGGCCATAGAAGTCGATGAAGAAGGGCAAGTCAGCGGTCAAACCACACCGAGTAAAGATAAAGATGCCCGTTGGACAAAGAAAAACGGCCTCTACAAACTCGGTTACAAACAACATACCCGTACCGATGCGAAAGGCTATATCGAGAAATTGCACATCACTCCCGCCAATACCCATGAGTGCAATCACCTGTCGCCTTTGCTGGAAGGTATAGCCGAAGGCACGACCGTCTATGCCGACAAAGGCTATGACAGTAAGGAAAACCAGCAACATCTGGAAGAGCGTCGGCTGCAAGATGGTTTTATGCGGAAAGCCATCTGAAGGCTATTGAAAGCCGCTAACAGGCTAAGTGTGTCTGTTTTCGCCTAAAAAGCAGGATGCCTGATTATGGGGTATCCGAGGAGGATTAAGGGGGGATTTGGGTGGAATCAGGACAGAAAAAGAAATAAATAGTTTATTTGATCAAACCATCCTTTAGGATGGTTTTTTTGTTGCTTTATGGGCAAATAGAGTGGATAATTCAGAAATGGGCAATTTAAGTCCAAAACATTTTAAATTGCCCATTTCTTTGTGATACTCTCTAGACGGTTAATTAGAGCATACCCAAATTAACCACCTTTGTCCGTATAAGGAGCAACAGTGTTTCCAGATAAATATAATCTCAGCCTGAAAGAAAATATCTTTTTGGCCAAAAAAGTATTGGTTGCCCAAATCCACAATCTAAGCCGGTTTGAAAACTGTCAGACAACTTTGTTGCAGACAGAACAGATTATCAATGGGCAAAATGTTGCCTCGGCATCATTGGGTGATATTCAGACCATCTTAAATCTGAAACGTGCTTACCAATATGTAATGCGCCATATTTCAGACGGCCTTCCCGTTGATATACCACTACTAAAAAAAATCAATAGTATTGTTGCCCAGGAAGACTCATTGGCTCCCGGAGATTTCCGTACTGGTACAGTCGGCGTTACCCTGGTTGATGGGTCTCGACACACACCGCCCGCAATGTCGGAAGTTGACGTACAGAATCTGTTGGGACAAATTGAAAACAGAAGTAATTCAACCACTGAAACTGCTATCCGCTCCATGTTGGCCTTTATGCGGCAACAAATCTTTTGGGACGGTAACAAACGAACGGCCACGCTGTTTGCCAATGCAATGTTGATCGAAAAAGGCTGTGGTATTTTGGAAATTTCTGAACTGCAAATGCCCGAGTTCAACACAAAACTTTCAGATTTCTACAGTTCCGGAGATGATACTGACGTTGCTACTTATTTATACCAAAATTGTATTTTTGGTATTGACTATTGAGGCTGAACATGAAAGCAGCAAGAATCTACCAACGTGTCAGCACTGAAGAACAAAATCTTGAGCGGCAAAACGCCTTAATTGAGAAAGCTAAGGCAGAAGGTTACTACATTGCAGGGGTTTATAAGGAAAAGGCTTCGGGCGTTCGTGCCGACAGACCTGTATTGAACAAATTGATTGCCGATTTGCAAGAAGGCGACGTGATCATCGCCGAGCATATTGACCGTATCACTCGTCTGCCACTGGCTGAAGCAGAAAAGCTGGTAAACCGTATCCGTGAAAAAGGGGCATTTCTCGCCATTCCCGGCATTATCGACCTGAGTCAAATACAGACTGACTCCGATATTGCCAAAATCGTCTTAGACAGCATACAAACCATGCTGCTTAAAATTGCCCTACAAATGGCTAGAGATGACTACGAACAACGTAAGAAACGCCAAGCAGCCGGAATTGCTGAAGCAAAAAAACAAGGGCGATTCAAAGGTCGTCAGGCAGATACTCAAAAACATAAATTGATTATCAGTCTGCGCTCACATCATACTCTTCAAGAAACAGCCAAGTTGGCCGGATGTAGCGTATCCTTGGTGAAACTGGTAATGCGACAACATAAACAATCCCTAATTTCAGAAAAGGAATAAAAATGGCTACTTTAATGCAGAAAGACGCTTTGATTGAACGTGTGGCTTCAGTTTTGGCCATGATTGCTCGAAAAACACCACGAAGCGAAGGCCGTACACCTGAACAAAGTCGTTTGGTCGCCTTACGCCGGGAACTGTATGCTTCAGAACCTGAAGATATTGATTTTGACAAAGTAGTGAGTGCAATCAGATTTACCAAAAGTATTCTGTCTAGTCAGATAAGGAAGGTAGTTATCTATTAGCTGAACAGTACAGCTTTAATATTGTAAATAGGGGAGTAGTCTCGGAAGTAACAGGTTCATTGACGATTCATGTACTGCAAGCTCGGTTGCTAATTTATTACCTGAGACCTTTGCAAAATTCCTTTTCCCCCAGACAGCCGAAATCCAAACACAGGTTTTCGGCTGTTTTTGTTTCAAATATCCACTGATTCTACTCAAATATCCCCGTAATTCACCTTGGATACCTGATCAATCAGGCATCTGGCCACCTTTTAGGCAGCAACAGGCGCACTTAGCCTGTTGGCGGCTTTCAACAGGTTCAAACACATCGCCTTCAGATGGCTTTGTGCACTTACTTTGAGCAGACCAAAATAGGCTGACCGCGCATAGCGGAATTTACGGTGCAGCGTACCGAAGCTTTGTTCGACCACATAACGGGTTTTCGACAAATATCGGTTGCGTTTGGTTTGCGCTTCCGTCAGCGGATGTTTGCGGTGGGCTTTGCGCATAATGCCGTCCTGCAGCCGATGCTCTTCCAGATGTTGCCGGTTTTCCTCACTGTCATAGCCTTTATCGGCATAGATGGTCGTACCTTTGGGCAGTCCTTCCAACAAAGGCAATAGGTATTTGCACTCATGGGCATTGGCGGGGGTAATGTGCAGTTTCTCGATATAGCCTTCTCCATCGGTACGGGTATGTTGTTTATAACCGAGTTTGTAGAGACCGTTTTTCTTTATCCAACGGGCATCGCTGTCTTTACTCGGTGTGGTTTGGCCGCTGACTTGTCCTTCGTCATCGACTTCTATGGCCTGACGCTGTTTGCTGCCGGCGGTCTGAATAATGGTGGCGTCAATGATGGCGGCGGATGCTTTCTCTACTTTGAGGCCTTTTTCAGTCAGTTGGCGGTTAATCAGTTCCAGCAATTCGGACAGGGTGTCGTCTTACGCCAGCCAGTTGCGGTAGCGGCATAAGGTGCTGTAATCGGGGATGCTCAACTCGTCAAAGCGGCAAAACAGGTTGAAATCGATGCGGGTGATGAGGCTGTGTTCGAGTTCGGGATCGGAGAGGCTGTGCCATTGTCCGAGCAGGACGGCTTTGAACATGGACAACAGGGGATAGGCGGGACGGCCACGGTGGTCTCGAAGGTAACGGGTTCTTTGACGATTCAGGTATTGTTCGATCGGCTGCCAATCAATCACCTGATCCAACTTCAATAGTGGGAAGCGGTCGATGTGTTTGGCAATCATGGCTTGTGCGGTTTGCTAGAAGAGGGTGCTCATGGAAAATCCCCTAAATGTCTTGATGGGAATTTAGGGGATTTTGGGGAATTTTGCAAAGGTCTCAAAGTATAAAAAGGCATAGTGAGAGCAAGGAAAGAACGCGGAGCAAAGCCTCGTATTTCAAGCATAGTTACAATAATGACGACAACCACTACCAAATTGTTAGATAACTTGCCGAATGTTGTGACATTCATAGCTAATCCTTTCCAATCCCAAATAAATTTTCTATACATACAAAGTTAATTCAAGTTAGAATGGATATTTGTAAGGAATATTATCGAGAAAGCATTTACTATGAATCGTACCCTGTACAAAGTCGTCTTTAATAAACATCGAAACTGCATGATGGCCGTTGCTGAAAATGCCAAACGCGAGGGCAAAAACACAGCCGACACCCAAGCTGCAGGTATTTCGCCAAATGATATTGCGGGCTTTACAGGTTTTATCCATTCTATCTCTGTTATCTCATTCTCCCTTTCATTACTCCTCGGCTCTGCCCTTATTCTGACTTCTCCCTCTGTCAATGCCCAAGACATCGTTGCTGACAAATCCGCACCTACACAGCAACAGCCTACCATCATGCAAACCAGTAACGGCATCCCGCAGGCCAATATCCAAACCCCTACTGCCGCAGGAGTTTCAGTTAATCAATACACCCATTTCAATGTTGACAAACGTGGTGCTATTTTGAACAACAGCCGTCGGAACGTGCAAACACAGCTGGGTGGCTGGATACAGGGAAACCCCTGGCTTGCAGGTGGTGAGGCCCGTGTCATCGTGAATCAAGTCAATTCAGCTGATCCCTCTTTGTTGGGCGGATATATTGAAGTAGGTGGTAGACGTGCTGAAGTGGTGATTGCAAACCCTGCAGGAATTCAAGTGAACGGAGGGGGATTTATCAATGCTTCCCGTGCCACTTTGACTACAGGCCAACCACAATATCAAGCAGGAGACCTTAGTGGCTTTAAGATAAGGCAAGGCAATGTTGTAATCGTCGGACACGGTTTGGATGCCCGCGATACCGATTACACGCAGATATTGAGCCGCGCGGTTAAGATTGATGGGCCTGTGTGGGGTAAAGATGTGCGTGTGTTGGCAGGGCAAAATGATGTCTCAGCTGATGGCTCTATCCAGTCTTCACACTCACCTGCTGCGAATACAAATTCTGCCAACTCACTGTATGCCATCGATACAGGGGCATTGGGTGGTATGTATGCCGGTAAGATCACCTTGATCAGCACTAATCGTGATGCATCCGTGCGCAATCAGGGGCAATTGTTTACCTCAGCTGGCAATGTGGCAGTGAATGCTGAAGGTAAACTGGTCAACACGGGTACGATTGCGGCGATGGGAGAAAACCATGCGGTTTCACTTCATGCCCGCAATGTCCGTAATAGCGGTACGATTGCCTCACAGGATGATGCCAATATTCACAGCCAGACGCTGGACAATTCAGGTACGGTCTTATCCTCAGGTGAATTGACTGTCCGTAATTTAGGTCGTCTGAAAAACCAAAACAACGGTACGATCCAGGCTGCCCGCTTAGATATGTCAACAGGTAGTTTGGATAACACGGGTAATATTATTCAAACAGGTTCACAAGCATTGGATTTGGTATCTGCTGGCAAATTCGATAACAGTGGCAAGATTGGTGTGAGCGACGTTCCACAGACCGGTTTGAATCCCAATCCATCAGCCATACCACAGATTCCGAGTACTGCAACAGGTTCAGGTAGCAGCACTGTCTCGGCATCTAAGCCTAGTTCAAACAATCCCGTTTCACCTACAGCATCTGCAAAAGCCTACGCCAGAGGACGCATTCAAACAACGGGGGCACTTGATAATGCAGGATCAATCAATGCAGGTGGACAAATCGACATTGCCGCCAAAAACAGTTTGGAAAATTCGGGCAGTCTGAATGCGGCTAAACTACAAGTATCAGGCGATTCATTTAACAATACGGCAAAAGGCAAACTCCAGGCACACGATCTGGCTGTTAGTGCTCAAACTGCTAAAAACAGCGGTCACTTATTAACTCAAACCGGCAAGATTGACAACCGTGAACTGCATAATGCGGGAGAAATTACCGCTAACAATCTGACACTCATTCATTCGGGCCGCTTGAGCAATGATAAAAAAGGCAATATTCGAGCTGCACATCTACAGCTTGATACCGCCGATTTACATAACGCAGGTAACATTCTTGCCGATAGTGGAACCGTCACTGCCAATAACAATCTTCGCAATACAGGAAAAGTTTCTGTTGCACAACTGAATACCAAAGGTCAGACTCTAGATAATACGCACGGACGTATAGAGGCTGAAACGGTTAGCATCCAAAGTCAGCAACTGACTAACCAAAGTGGCCATATTACTGCTACCGAACAACTGACTATCAATAGTCGAAATGTAGGCAACCAAAACGGCAAACTCCTATCTGCGAACCAAGCACAATTAGCTGTTTCAGACGGCCTATACAACCAACATGGTGAAATTGCCACCAACCGGCAGTTGTCTATTTACGATAAAAATCAAAACACTTTGGTGCTAAACAATGAGGATGGCACGATTCAATCTACTGGTAATGTATCACTACAAGCCAAATCACTCGCCAATAATGGCACATTAACAGCCGGTAACAAGCTGGATATCACCTTGAGGGATGATTTCGTCATAGACCGCGATCTCACTGCAGGCAACCAATTAAATCTAAGCACAAAAGGCCGTCTGAAAAATACCCATACCCTACAAGCAGGTCATACGCTCAAACTCAATGCCGGCAATATAGATAACCAAGTTACAGGCAAAATTATTGCCGGAGAACAAACGAACATCACATCTGAACAGTATGTAGAAAACAGGGGTTTGATCAACAGCAACGGTTTGACCCACATCGATGCAGGTCAAACCTTGAACAACACCGGGACAGGCAAAATCTATGGTAACCATATTGCTCTGGACGCGCAAAAACTGCTTAACCGAGAAGAAACGACAGAAGGCAGCACCAAAGCGGGTGCAATAGCTGCAAGGAAACGTTTGGATATCGGAGCGAAAGAGATTCATAACCAAGAAGGGGCCCTACTATCCAGCGAAGGTATTTTTGCCATCGGTAATCGACTGGATGAACAACATCATGCGGCAGGCATGGCTGATACCTTTGTTAATGGCAGTGCCAGTTTGGAAGTACAAGGTGATGCATTGATGTCCGTTAGGAATATGCAGAATATCAATAATCACTTTAAAACAGAAACATACTTAGCCAAAGCAGAAAAGCAAGTCCGCGATTACACCGTACTGGGGCAAAATACCTACTATCAGGCAGGAAAAGACGGTTTATTCGATAACTCGCAAGGACAAAAAGACCAAACTACTGCTACGTTCCATTTAAAAAATGGTTCTCGTATTGAGGCCAACCAATGGCATGTCCGAGACTATCACATCGAGACTTATAAAGAACGCATCATCGAAAATCGACCGGCACACATTACTGTGGGTGGTAATTTGACTGTTTCAGGCCAAGACTGGCTGAACAAAGACAGTCAAATTATAGTAGGCGGGCGTATTATCACTGATGATTTAAACCAGAAAGAAATCACCAATCAAAGTACAACAGGCAAGGGGCGCATAGATGCTGTCGGCACACAGTGGGATTCCGTTACAAAAAAAGGATGGTACAGTGGCAAAAAAAGACAACGCCGTACCGAAAGAAACCACACTCCTTACCATGATACCCAACTATTTACCCATGACTTTGACACGCCTGTATCCGTCACCCAACAGAATGCCGCCTCCCCTTCCTTTCAACCCGCAGCATCTGCAGCCAAACTGATTGACGGAGCATCCACAGCAGCCGTCAATGGGCAGCGCATCCATACCGGTAATGTGGTCTCATTAAATAACGCTACTGTTACTCTGCCGAACAGCAGCCTCTACACCACCCATCCTGACAATAAAGGCTGGTTGGTTGAAACAGATCCTCAATTTGCAGACTACCGCCGCTGGTTGGGCAGCGACTACATGTTGAAACAACTGCAATTGGACCCCAATTATCTACACAAACGGCTAGGTGACGGCTACTACGAACAAAAACTTGTTAATGAACAAATCCACCAGTTAACAGGCAACCGCCGACTTGATGGCTACAGCAGTGATGAAGAACAATTCAAAGCTCTGATGGACAACGGCCTTACTGTTGCCAAAACATTCGGCCTTACCCCGGGTATCGCCTTGAGTGCAGAGCAAGTTGCCCGCTTAACTTCAGATATCGTTTGGATGGAAAATCAAACCGTCACTCTGTCTGACGGTTCGACTCAAACCGTACTCGCCCCCAAAGTCTATGCCCTGGCACGCAAAGGTGATCTCAATACCTCCGGCGGCCTGATTAGTGCCGAACAAGTCTTACTTAAACTGCAAAACGGAAACCTGACTAATAGCGGTACCATTGCGGGGCGGCAGGCCGTACTCATCCAAGCACGGAATATTAACAGCAACGGTAATATTCAGGCCGACCAAATCGGCTTAAAAGCTGAAAAAAGTATCAATGTCGACGGCGGGCAGGTACAAGCAGGCGGACTGCTGACTGCCCAAGCGCAAAATATCAACCTTAACGGTACAACCCAAACTTCCGGTAATGAACGTAACGGCAATACCGCTATCGATCGTATGGCCGGTATTAACGTGGCCGGAAGTTATACTGAGCAAGTAGATAACAGAGCTTCAGACGGCATCCTATCCCTGCATGCTGGCAACGATATCAACCTCAATGCAGCCACCATCTCTAACCAAGTTAAAGGCGGCACCACCCAAATTACCGCTGGTAATAATCTCAATCTCGGCACCATCCGTACCGAACATCGCGAAACCTATGGTGCATTAGATGACAAAAATCATCGTCATGTCCGCCAAAGTGCCGAAGTCGGCAGCAGTATCCGCACGCAAAACGGCGCACTGCTCCAAGCAGGCAACGACTTAAAAATCCGCCAGGGCGAACTTGAGACCGACGTGGGTAAAACCGTCCTTGCCGCAGGACGTGATGTCACTATCAGCGAAGGACGCCAAATAACCGAATTGGACGCCGCTGTAAGCGGGAAAAGCAAAGGCATCCTTTCCAGTACCAAAACACACGACCGCTACCGCTTTAGTCATGATGAAGCAGTCGGCAGCAACATCGGCGGCGGCAAAATTATCGTTGCAGCCGGGCAGGATATCAATGTACGCGGCAGCAACCTTATTTCTGATAATGGCACTGTCTTAAAAGCAGGACACGACATCGATATTTCTACTGCCCATAATCGCTACACCGGCAATGAATACCACGAGAGCAAAAAATCAGGAGTCATGGGCACAGGCGGATTGGGCTTTACTATCGGTAACCGAAAAACTACCGATGACACTGATCGTACCAATATTGTCCATACAGGCAGCATTATAGGCAGCCTGAATGGAGACACCGTTACAGTTGCCGGAAACCGCTACCGACAAACCGGCAGTACTGTCTCCAGCCCCGAGGGACGCAATACCGTCACTGCCAAAAGCATAGATGTAGAGTCCGCAAACAACCGGTATGCCACTGACTACGTCCATACCCGGGAACAAAAAGGCCTCACTGTCGCCCTCAATGTGCCGGTTGTCCAAGCTGCACAAAACTTCGTACAAGCAGCCCAAAATGTGGGCAAAAGTAAAAATAAACGCGTTAATGCCATGGCTGCAGCCAATGCTGCATGGCAGGGTTATCAAGCAGCCCAACAAATGCAACAATTTACTCCAAGCAGCAGTGCGGGACAAGGTCAAAACAACAATCAAAGCTCCGGTATCAGTGTGTCCATCACCTACGGCGAACAGAAAAGTCGTAACGAGCAAAAAAGCCGTTACACCGAAGCGGCAGCAAGTCAAATTATCGGCAAAGGGCAAACCACACTTGTGGCCACAGGAGGCGGGGAGCAGTCCAATATCAATATTACAGGTTCCGATGTCATCGGCCATGCAGGTACCACCCTCATTGCCGACAACCATATCAAACTCCAATCTGCCAAACAGGAGGGCAGCGAGCAAAGCAAAAACAAAAGCAGCGGCTGGAATGCGGGCGTAGCCGTCCAAATAGGCGACGGCATCAGTCTTGGAATTACCGCCGGAGGAAATCTCGGCAAAGGTAAAGGACAAGGGGAAAGTACTACCCACCGCCACACCCATATTGGCAGCACGGCCGGCAAAACGATTATCCGAAGCGGCGGGGATACCACTCTCAAAGGTGCGCAGCTCATCGGCAAAGGCGTACAGGCAGATACGCGCAACCTGCATATAGAAAGTGTTCAAGACACTGAAACCTATCAGAGCAAACAGCAAAACGGCAACGTCCAAGTTACCGTCGGTTACGGATTCAGTGCAAGCGGCAGTTACAGCCAAAGCAAAGTCAAAGCAGACCATGCCTCCGTAACCGAGCAAAGTGGTATTTATGCCGGAGAAGACGGCTATCAAATCAAAGTCAGAGACAACACAGACCTCAAGGGCGGTATCATCACCTCCGGCAAGAGTGCCGAAGACAAAGGAAAAAACCTTTTTCAGACGGCCACCCTTACTGCCAGCGACATTCAAAACCATAGCCACTACGAAGGCAAAAGTTTCGGTATCGGTGCAAGTGTTGCAATCAGCGGTGAATCAATGGGGCAAAACCGTCCTGCCGATTCCGGCCCGGGAATCCGCTTGACTGATGCTTCTAAAGGTCAAAACAACAATAACGCCATCGGCTACGGCAGCGATGGAGACAGCAAAAACAGCACCACCCGCAGCGGCATCAACACCCGCAACATACACATCACCGACAAAGCGGGACAACTTGCCCGAACCGGCAGGACCGCCAAAGAAACCGAAGCGCGTATCCACACCGGCATCGACACCGAAACTGCGGATCAACACACAGGCCGTCTGAAAAACAGCTTCGACAAAGACGCGGTTGCCAAAGAGATCAACCTGCAAAGGGAAGTAACGCAGGAGTTCGGTAAAAACGCCGCCCAAACCACAGCAGCCGTTTCCGACAAACTCGGCAATACCCAAAGTTACGAACGGTATCAGGCAGCCAAAACCCTGCTGGAGGCCGAACTGCAAAACACGGACAGCGAAACCGAAAAAGCCGCTATCCGCGCATCCCTCGGTCAAGTAAACGCCTACCTTGCCGAAAACCAAAACCGCTACGACACCTGGAAAGAAGGCGGCATAGGCAGGAGTATCCTGCACGGGGCGGCAGGCGGACTGACGACGGGCAACCTCGGCGGCATACTGGCCGGCGGCGGCACTTCCCTTGCCGCACCGTATTTGGACGAAGCAGCGGAAAACCTCGGTCCGGCGGGCAAAGCGGCGGTCAACGCACTGGGCGGGGCGGCAATCGGCTATGCGGCGGGCGGGAGTGTCGGTACGGCGGCAGTAGGGGCGAATGTCGATTGGAACAATAGGCAGCTGCATCCGAAAGAAATGGCGTTGGCCGACAAATATGCCGAAGCCCTCAAGCGTGAAGTCGAAAAACGCGAAGGCAGAAAAATCAGCAGTCAAGAAGCGGCAATGAGAATCCGCAGGCAGATACTGCGCTGGGTGGATAAAGGTTCCCAAGACGGCTATACCGACCAAACGGTTATTTCCACAATCGGCATGAAAGGCGAAGACAAAGCCTTGGGTTATACTTGGGACTACCGCAACTACGGCGCAAGAAATCCGCAAGCCTACAACGATCCGAAGCTGTTTGAGGAATACCGCCGACAGGACAAACCCGAATACCGCAACCTGACCTGGTTGCACAGCGGGACGAAAGACACCAAAATCAGGCAGGAAGAGCGGAAAAACGAAGAGCTTGCGCTGAACGTTACCGACTGGCTGACGAGCTTTGTCAACCCCAATCCGAGGGTAAAAGCCCCGATTCTTGCGGGCGTTGGCAACCTGAAAAACATCAAGCCGACCGTTACCGGCAGAGATCCCTTATTGGCGGGTGCGGGGAATATCCGTATTCCTGTAAACGGCAATGTTGCGAAGGGGGATAGGATTCCGGATACGGCATTGGCAACGACGGAACATAAGTACAAAGGAGGGGCGCATTCGGAAACCAAAAAACCGACCAATGACGGTTTGGATTCGCATCATTGTCCTGCGAAGGATTGCTATAAAGGAGCCCCCATTAGTAGTGAACAAGGTCCTGCTATTAAGATGGATCCGAAGGATCATCGGCTTACTGAAAGTTATGGACGCTCTCCTTATGCTATCCAATATAGGGCTAAGCAAAAAGAGTTACTGGAACAAGGTAAATTGAAAGAGGCTATTGAAATGGATGTGAGGGATATCAGATCTAAGTTCGGATCCAAATATGATAAGGCAATCGAGGAGATGCTTGAGTATTCGGGAAAACTAGACCCAAATTCTTTTAAAACTAAAAAATAGGCAAAAAATTATGAAAATTTTTTATTTTAGTTCAAAAAAAATAGAAAATTGTGTAAACATTATCTCATCAAATCTGAATCGAAAACAAGTTCGTGCAATATTTAGTTCTGATGTACAAGAAATTTATAAGTCATCATACTCTCGAGTTCCTATGGATGTTTTTCCCGAGTTGAATATCCATTGTTTTTATGATGATAAAAATCAGCTTCAAGCGATAGAGATATTTGAACCAAATAAGTTTTTTTTAGAAGATATTTCTTTTAATTGGCTTGGAAAAATTAATGATGAAATAATAAGCTACCTTTATAAGAGTGGAATTAATGATTTTGAAATTGATGATTTGGGTATTAGGCTTCTTAATATTCCTGTTTCAACTATAATCAATTCAATAGGTAAAGTAGAATGTTGTTATTTAGATTTTTCAAACAGAGACACAAAATTTTATGTAAAACAAGTGTAGGTTGAGGTCAAGACCCAATCTACGCTTACTCCGGTATCAGCGTCTCCATCATCTACGACGAACAAAAAATCCGCCATCTGACCAAGTAAACGCCTACCTTGCCGAAAACCAAAGCCGCTACGACACCTGGAAAGAAGACGGCATAGCAAGCCGTAGCCCATATAAAACTTAAACTCAATAAGTAGTATGTGTGCGGAACGCACATATGCAGTTCTCAAGGTTTGAGCCAAGAGGCCGTCTGAAACAATAAATACGTTTCAGACGGCCTTTCTTCCAACAAGCCATCACAGCAATCAGACAAAAGCAACCCGCCGCCACACCCATATCGGCAGCCCGGCCGGCAAAACCACCATCCGAAGCGGTGTAGATACAACTCTAAAACGGCAAATTTTGAACGTCATAGCCTTTTGGGTATGACATTAAGGGCCGACATGATCAAACAGCGCGAAATCCATCTGGCCATACCCGCACAAACTAATAAAGAGCAAAGATTGCAGTTACAACGTGTGATAGAGTATGGCAAAAGTCAAAACATTACAGTCAAAATTACGGAGATCGAATAAATGACTTTCAATCAAGAACAAGATTATTGGGCTGGCTATAAGGCAAATGAAAGAGCCTTGATTATTCAAACATGGTCAGGATTTGGGCGATATGCTCCAGACCACCTATATCCCTCCCATATCCTGCCATTGGATACCGACAATGGAACTTTAGGCACGACGGTCTTGCAAGCGTTGACAAACAGCAGGACTTTCGTTTATGACAGTCCAGAAGACCAAGATTTTTTTGATACCGAAAAATTTCGGCAACGCTATGAGGATTGGGTTGCCAACCTATGCGGGAACTTGGGCTATAAAACCAGACGCGCCCTATTTAAAAACATGATGAGCGTGGATATTTGGCTGCACAACGGCTGCCTGAAAATCAGCCCGAGCCGCCATGTCAAGCTGGAAGCGTGGGATGCCATTGATGCAGACGATGTAATTTTATCATTGGATAACAGTCCTGAAGAAATAGGAGCAGGTTTAAAGTTGGCATTGAGCCGCTGCCGATAATATTTGGCAAAAGGTCGTCTGAAAGCTGGAAAAATGTTTCAGACGATCTTTTTTATCACACTCAAAGCCCGCGTGCGTACCGCGCACACCTTCGCTGCAGATTTAATGTGGGCTACGACTTGCTGAAGATAAAGTTATTAAGGAATTTGTCAAATATGGAAAAAATTGAGAAATTTAAATCTGAATTATTAAATGCCATCTTTCAATATACTCAATGCATATCTATTTTTGTCTATAAGAAAAAGATATATTATTTGATTGATTATAAGGAAAATTTTGAATTAAATGCAAAAATATCTTTTGATATTTATCTAAGAGAAGGAATTATAACTAAAGAACAATATAATTATGATTATAAAAATTACCGTAATGGTATCTGGCAGTTAACTAAGGACAATTTTGAAAGCTATCTTCAATCAGATTCAGTCATTGAATTAAAAAAAGATGAATTGAAGGAACTGATGTTTCAGGGGTTTACTTCTGCTGAAGCAGTAAGGTTATATTCCGTTGTTGAGAACAAGCTGTCGTACAATGATCCTATCTCAGACTCTGGTCAGCAAAGTGATTTCTTAAAAATCAATCAGATTTCTTCGAGGCTGCCTTTGTTCTATATCAATTTTGATACGGAAGTGTATCTGCATATGGATTGGGACAGATGTCATGAAGATTATGTATATGATGGCTGGTTTTCAAAGGCAATGGATTTTGGGTATTTAATACCGGACGAATTCTGTTACTGGAAAATTGAAGGACGGGATTATTGGAAATTTAGCCAATTATAAAGATAAGCAAGCCAAGCCATAGCTTGTATGAATTCAAAAGGCCGTCTGAAAACAGCAAAACCGTTTCAGACGACCTTTATTTACCTGTATAACAACACACATCCTGAGACCTTTGCAAAATTCCTTTTCCCCCAACAGCTGAACCCCAACACAGGTTTTTGGCTGTCAGTAAATAGGTGAAGAGAGGTATTTTGCAGGGTCTCAGCTATTATCAAATTTTATTATCTCTTCCTTATAGCTCATTTGACGATACTATTTTAAAACGTATAGCTTATCTGAAAACCGCTTGCCCATTTCTTTGATTGGAAAAATTCGGGTTTTTTCAATGCGCGGCCGGTAAATATATCGTAATGTAGGTTTCCGCCAAGCTTCATTTGTCCGCGTATCCCCATTGCTGTACCAGCTAAAGTTTGCCCCAACAACCATTGAGCGGATTGTCCTGAAACATGTCCCACATCAGCCCCAAAATAAAGTTGATGGCCTGGTTTAAATTGCCAACTCAAATCGTTGCGCCAATACCATCCCCGCTCGGCAGACAAACTCATTTCACCGTCGAAGCCACGCACGGTGTAGCGGCCGCCGATGGCCAGTTTGTCTTGCGATGTTAACGGGGTTTTGTTCCATTGTGCGTGAACAGATGTATCGTAGGCAAATAGCTGGTTACCGATTTGAAAAGGAATGTTTACATCAGCCGAAGCCGTCCAAATTTTCATACGTGACGAGCCTTCGTTAAAGGCTTCTTCGGGTGCGCGCAGAGCATCTTTCATGCCGGTACCGCGTTTATATTTCAACTTAAAATCTGCCGTACTGCGGCCGATATATTCTTTGTGGGAAAGTTCTGCCAACCAACCTGCAGTTTTACGCCTTTGTACAGTCAGTTCGGCATCATCAATATAGCTTTTTGTTTCCCTTGTCCACAGTTTTACACCGAGATAAGTTTTGCGTTTGGCATCACGATACAAAAGACGGTTGAAGCCGAAATCAGTATTATAACTTTTCCCATTATAATCATACACTTCTGATAATCCGGCAACTGCCTGATGGTAACGGTAGCCGTTATGATTGAATGCCCATGTCCATTTACCAAAAGGAACTGAATAATGTACTGCGTAATTGTTCGATCCGCTTTCTTTGCGATGGCCGTCAAAATTTTCCTCATTGGGCGTATCGCCAATTGAACGTCCATAATTTACATAAAACATATCACTCAGTCCAAAAGGATTGTCAGCAGAGAAAGTGATATTTCCTTGATATTTCCCCGTTGTTTTACTGCCTGAATTATCCACGCCTACACTTACACGGTAGGGCAACAAACGTTGCTGCCATTGCACCACAACATCACTTTGATTTGGTTCGTCCTCTACGGGAATGATTTGGATATCGACTTCTGCTGTTGGGAGCCGTTTGAGATTTTCCAGTCCTTGTTCTAAATCACGCAGATTCAACAGATTGTTTGAGCGGGAGGGAAATTTGTTTTGGAATGCTGCAATGCGTTCAGCATGGGTTTGGGCATCATTAGATCTATCGATTCGTATGAAGCGCAGATAGCCCGGCATCAGTGTTAATTGAAGCTTGCCACTATTCAAATTTTGTGGCGCAGCCAAAATACGTGTCGTGGTATACCCCCTGCCGATCAAAGCATTTTGCGCCAAAGACATGATTTGATTGATATCGCCCGCATGCAAACACTTGCCGGGAACAAAATGTGTTTGGCGCAAAGCCTGGTTGAGCGCAAATCGAAATTGAGCGGCTCCTTTACCTACCAATTCCACTTCAGAAATAGGAAAGCATGGGCTTGCTTCATCCGAATTTGCACTACCTGCCTGTGTTGCCATCTTCTCCCTACCTGTATCAGCATCATCTAAACGCACATCTTGTTCAGGCAACATCTGTTCACGCAGCTGCTTCTCCCGTTGACGCTGGAGAATATCCTGTTGTTGTGAAATGGCTTCGGGAGTGGGAGCGGCTGATGTTGGGACAGGAAAGGCAGCTATCAATGATAGGAATAATAGTGATAATGGAGGAAATATGGCTTGGGAGGAAAAGAAGGGGTTCATAGAATTAATTAAGTTAAATAATGTAAGTGGACAATTATAGTAATGACCAAAAAAAGACCTTATATTAGCTCTAGCAGATGAAAACTCGGTTGTATGTTTATTCATCTTACATTAGGCGGTTGCATATGGCAATTTCAAATAAAGTGTTACGACACATTTCATTTATCCGGTAAATTTCCTGCCATGCCTTATGCAATAAAATGTTTCGCACAATTGGGATGGCTTTCAATAGTCGGTATCGGTAAAAATAAATTTTTCGTCGGTTACATCAAATCCTCAAAAGCTCGTCTTCATCATTAATCACGATATGTTTCAGAATCAGTCCTTTTGAACCCACTGGAAGCAGGTAACGTGGATCAGAGTTATCAAAGTGCCGTCCTGATCCATTAAAGTCATAAAGAATGTTTGGCTTCATCCCCGAAATATCATGGGTATCTCGTGGTTCAGAGATCTCTCCTTTCCATTCAAAGCACAATGTCGCCGATCGATTTCCAAGCTCGTGTACTGGGACTTCGCCAAACGCGCCCAAAAAATTCATCCCACCATCGTACTCCGTAATTTTAAATGGGGTATCAAACCTGCGGTTTGCTATTAACATATCAAACAACCTATCAATGTGTTCACGCCGTAGTAAAAGCATTAGTTTTCCTTATGTGTTATTTTTCATCCCTGCCCACGTTAAACACCGATCAAAATCGACAAAGGCAGATATTTTGTCTAAATAGCTCCAGTTTTAAGAGCTGTCAGCTACTAGATTGAATAGTACTAATTTTTCATAAATAAAAAAGCCCGCCGTGGGGGTAAGAGAAAAATAGGCATGGCAATTTTGCAGGCTGCCGAAGGTGCCGGAAAAGTTGCCTAAGTCTGTTTTTCTCTTGGGGGCTGCGGCGGGCGTTTTTTTCCGTTAATTTCCCTTCAGCATATAAAGGTCGTCTGAAATCGCCGTTTCAGACGACCTTTATATCTTAGTCATTGTAAATAACCTGCTCTACCGTCCACCATGTATGCGGATAAATAGCCTTGAAATCTTCAATTTCCCATTGAATTCCTTCATCATCAATACCTGTGTCATAGATATATTTTTTGTCAGAACCTATAAAATGTGTTGCTCTTATACAACCTTTTCTAATGCTCACTTCAATTTCAGAAACATTATCCAACATCAAAAACTTAATTAGGGCTTCGGTATCCAGTCGCGTTTCAGCGGGAATTTTACCTTTGAGGCATTCAGAAAACATTTTGTCATACGTTTCTCGTGGTAATAAGGAAAATGTTTCTGTCATTGTTCCAACACTGTAATCATGACAGGTATCCTTTAACAAATCATAGGTTAAATCTGAACTGCCTTTTAAAGCAGTTGCAAAAAGTTCAACGCAATCGTCAGCCGTCAAGCCGTAATTTAGTGCATCCATATGTCGCCACATCCGCATAAAAATTTCTCGGATTTCCTTCGGGCTTAATGTCGAAACCTCATTTAAAATACTGTCAACCTTATCCACTTTTTTCACATCTTGAATCATCACGCTTCTTTCTTTAAAACAAAACCAACTGTTCTTCCAATGTCAATAAGGGGGCGGTTATCTTCGTTTCGTCTTGGCTGTGTTGTTTTGCGTCGAAAGCGGCTTTTTTGTCGGCTTCAATTTCGGCTTTCATATAGTCTTCAAAACCGCCACGCAACCAATGCACCGTCCGCCATGCCGTATGAAATTCGTTTTTTATACTGTCTCCATGTATGATTTTTGCGGGGATACCGTAAAAATGACATTGCACAAAACACATCCACACACACAAAACATCTATATCCACCGCAACCGCTGCCATATGTAAAGTCGGAACTTTTCCGCTATCGGTGATATGTTCTGCATAGGCAAGCAGATTCGCACCGCTGCCGCAACATGGTTCAAGCAAGGAAACAAATCTTTGTTTCTCCAGTTTCTCCTCCGTGTCGATTCCTACCAGTTTCGCCATCACTCTTGATACTGACATCGGCGTAAAATACTGCCCGTTACGCTCGTTTGACGCTCCCAAGTCCATATAAAGCTCACCCAAAAAATCTTCGTAGCTTCCGACGTTCACCGCTCTAATGCAGCCCGAAGCCAAAACGCCCAACAGCTCAGGAAAGATTTTAAAAACCTCTTCTTTATATTCTCGGCGGATAGTGTGGTATCGTTCCTCGCGTATTTCCCAATCATCATCCCGCATATAACTATTAAAAATCGCAAGGGCTGCCAGCTCTACGAAATCACGAAAAACATCAGACGGCTTATACGCCGCACCGAATGAATAAATAAGTTTTTTCAGCTCTTTAACAGTGTTTTCCATCTTCTTGCTCCCTATGGTTTCAGACGGCCTTTACCGCCTGAAACCGTGTACCATTACCACCAACTGTCATAAAATACTGCTTGTCCCGTAGCTATTGCTAGACGGGCATTAGCAATAAAGTTTTTAGTTTCTGTAATGTCTTCGGGATATATCTCATCGTCTCCAAAGAAAAAGCCCGGCGTGTATTCCAATTTTTCTTCATTTAAATCAGATTCCAGACGGTCTAAATCTTCAAGTTCTAGCCGAACAGTGCAGCAATTAAAGACTTCAGCTTTTCCGCCTTTTTGACGATATAAGTTTTCCATCCAGCCATGAAGATGGTTAAATTTCCGCCAGTAGGCAAAATGATTCAGTGCTGCTTCTTCGCGTTCATCTTCGCTCACATTCACATCGATTTGACGGTCGCCGACAAACTCGGCATTCATGGTATAGCCATACATATCTAATCCCATCTGATAGTCCTTTCATAAATATTCATTCATAAATAAACAACCATCGGGGGCATCTGCCGCCGTGTTGTGATGTCGTTAAAAATTTCAAAGCGCAAAAAGTCCAGACTGGCTTTGTGCGGCTTTCATCTTTGTCCGGTGCGCCTTCTGTGGCGTGGTGGAAAAGGTGGAAGACGTGCAGAGACACTTGTCTTGGTCTGGACTTTTTGCGCTTTGAAATTTAGACATCAACCAACAACACGGCGGCAGATGCCCCCGATGGTTGTTTCAAACCTTCAGCCGCTTTGCGGCGTTTCCGCCTTGTTGGGCGGAATCAGGGTGGTAAAACCACCCTGTTTTTGGCACTCGTTGCCTATCCTGCGTTGTAGTTAAAATTTATTGGTACTTAGCCAATATCCTTTTTTGAGAGAAGAAGTACGCGCGGATAGGAGGTATTTGTTGTTTAATTGTTGTATATGTGTTGTTGTTTAGTTGTATATACGTTGTAAATAGGTTGTATAGTGGTTGTTTTAATGTTGTATATGTTGTTTTATTATTGTAATAATGTTGTAATAATGTTGTAATAATGTTGTAAATATGTTTGTATATTTGTTGTATAGATGTTGTTTAAATATTGTATAAATGTTGTTTTGATGTTGTAAGAGGTGTGTATGAGTGATTTAGAAGATTTCATCAAATCGTATGAAAATGAATTGAGTCCAGGGAAACGATCCGTACTGGAGCCTTATAAAGATGAAATTTTAAAAATGAAGCAGCTTGGGTTTACTGAAAAACTGATATTGCAGTTTTTGGCTGAAAAGAAAAATGTAAGTGTAAGCCAACAGGCATTAAATCGATTCATCCGTTCCCGGCTTCAAAAAATGAATTTAGGAGCTGAAAAAATGGTAGATAAATCTCAAAATGATAATAAATTAATTAATTCAAAAAGCCCTGTTTCTGAACCTGAAAAGCAAAAAGAAACTTTGGCTCAATCCACTTCCGGAAAGAACAAATTTGATTGGCAAAATCAGATTAACCCGGAAGACTACAAATGAAAAAGCCGTCTGAATTTTCAGACGGCCTCAAAGTCAACAAGTTGTTTTAGCGTTCGTAATGGTATCGGCAAGCATATACAGTTACCGTATCTTCATCTACCGAATAAACCAAACGGTGTTCCCGATCAATCCTTCGCGACCATAAGCCCGATTTATGGTGACGAAGTGGTTCAGGTTTACCGATTCCCTTCGGATGGTTGGCTTTAATATCTTCCAAAAGCAACTTAATCCGTTCAACCTTCCTAGCATCATGTTTTTTCCAATATGCCAAATCTTCGGCGGCATCAGCGGTAAAACGGTGCTTCCTCACAGATCAACCTCTACAAATTCTCCCTGTTCTGCTTGAGCCAGCGAGTGTTCCAAACGTGCAGCATTAGTAGGATTTCCGAACAGGTAAAGTGTCTCCATAATAGAGCTGTACTCTTCCTCAGACATCAAGACACAGTTCCCTCCGTTCCGACGCGTAATATGTGTTACTACTTGGTCTTCACAAACTTTAGTCATAACCTGCGCCAAATCTTCACGGGCTGCGGTGTAGCTGATTACATAGTCCATTTTATATATCTCCATTGGGCAATATAATTTATTGTACAGTAACCCTGTACAGATTTCTAACGATTTATCCACAAAACCTGTACATATCTCTCCCTCAAAAAGAGTCTATATCCTCTCAAACGTCAATATCCATCTACATCCATCATAAATTGCACAAAAAACAGTCAGGCGTGAGCCTGTAATATTTTTTGATAGTGGTCTGTGAAGGTGATCTTTGTATAAAGGCCGTCCTATACGGACAAAGTTCTATGTCCTCTAAAGCCAAAGTTCTTTGCTCATTATGTACAAACATAATATTTTCAGATACTTATATTCAACATTAAAACTTATTCTTTAAATTTGATTCGGATAAAAATAGGTAAACGAAGCAGAAAAACAGCCCATCACATCTCAAATTGTTGAGAGAAACAGACAAAACAGCCTTTTAGGCGGCATATCTACCGGCAAAAAGCGCAAAAAAAGCTGCCGGAGCAGCTTTGGGGCATGGCTGTGCCAACAGCCTGATGATGGTTACTGTTTTTTCTTATAGTAATTTTGGAGATTTTGACGATGAGGGTTGTCAGGATTCCGCTGTCCGTCCGTATCTGGAGGATGAACGGATTGTTTGATTTGTGCCTCATATTCCGCGAGTACCTTAAGGGCTTTTGCTTCAGGTGTCGGCTGTGAGGGGATTGGCGATCGGTCGGATGCGTAGAAGCCTGCCCAGCCGTTTAGAATGGCTTTTCGCATAGCAGCTTCCAAGTCGTAATTTTTATTTTTGAGGTCTTTGAGTTGGTTGAGCAGGATCTTTTTCTGCTTAATTGTGACTGATTTGCCTTTTTCGGCGCGCATTTTGAGGAAGTCATTCCAAAGATCGAGATTAATCCACTTTTCAAGACGGAAATTTTCGATGTCGAGATGGTAACGGCTGTTGAATTGCGGCACTGGTTTACCTTTGACAAGATAGCATAACTCTAACAGACGCTCTTTATTGAGCTGCCAGTGCATCCTGCCGTGTACACCTGCACGTCGGCATTGGATAACGCCTTTGCTGGAGAGGAATTTTCTTGCCTTTTCATAGCCACGCCGTGTCAGTCCGAACTCATCGAACAGTTGGGAAGCGGTTTTATAAATCCAACCCTGACGTTTTGGTTCTTTATCGGCCACGTCACTCCACCAAAACAGCCCTGACAATAATGTCGCTGCCTGAATATTGGAGCCGCACAAAAGCCCGAACTCGCGGTAAACCACGAAGTCCGTTGTTATGTGGTGGCGGATTTCGGCTGTGAGCATTGTTATTTGGTTTCAAACCGTTCCGGATAAAAAAGATGAACCTCCGTGAGTCCATCTTCTCTGAATAACTCAACCAGTTTTGCTGCCAAATCCCTATTCGGGATTTGTTTCGCTCTTTCAATTCTGGAAATATTCCCACTATCGCTGCCAACTAATTCGGCAACTTGTTCCAACGTCAGTTTTCGCCCTAGGCGAGCTAATTTTAAAGGTGAAGTCATAATCTGATTCCTACTAAAAACTTTTTTATTATGCGTTAAACGCAGAAAAATAACAAGGCTATTCTGCTTTCACAGCTTTGATGTATTTCACGCAGAATTAGAGAATGCAAGAATGGATATTGGACAAAACATTCGCGCTAGGCGAAAAGAATTAAAAATGACTCTTGAGCAATTAGCTCTTGAAATTGGTTCGGATACTGGTAACCTCTCAAGAATAGAAAGAGGTCAACAATCCTTGACTACTGAAAAGATAAGTGTAATTGCGAAAGCCTTAAACTGCTCCCCCGTTGACTTGATGTCATCTCATATAGCAAAGGATATATCGCTTCCATCAGGCTATCATAGGATTCCTTTGTTAAATAAGCAGCAAATTTTAGATTGGGATAGAATCCAAAGTCATGTTGAATTTTTAGAAATCGAAGAATGGTTGATAACAGAAGCAATAATTTCAGCACAATCTTTTTCATTTGAAATAAATGATTTAAGCATGAGTCCGGATTTTCAGATAGGTGATAAGATTATCTTAGACCCAACTTTACAAGCTGAAGCTGGAGACTTTGTTTTGGCAACAAGTAATGGTCAGGATATTTTTTTCAGAAAGTACCGTGCGCGTGGCATCGTTGATGGAAAAAAAGTTTTTGAGCTATATCCATTAAATGAAGATTTTGAAATTTTCCATTCTTCCCACTCTGACTTGAAAACGTTGGGGGTCATGGTTGAGCATCGAAAATATAGAAGAAAATAATTGCACTCTTCTTCAACCTGAATCATGATTTGCAAGGAGATTTCTGTGAAATCTAAAGTTATTTTTGAAAACAGATTTTTTGAATTACTTTGTTATTCAGGAATAGTGGTGGATACAAGTTGTAGAAGTAGCACAAGTGTTTCGGGTGGTGGGTTTGATTATGTTTCTATCCAGAGCCAAACACACGAAACACTTGAGTTTTTTCTAGTTGATGATGAAGGAGGGGAGGCTAGCTTCAAATTCTATGACTGGGATTTTTCTGCGCGTGTCGGACACCATGTAAAAGTGTATGGGTTATTTGATAAGCGGAAAAATCGTGGCGAATATGTCATGTTGCATAACAGCAATTTGGGGGAAAGCACTCCAAAATATTCAAATATTAAATCAGTTATCAGAAACAAATTCATGTTTTTGTCGGCATTATTCATCCTAATTGTTATTTTTGGTCTGCCAATATTCATGAAGTATATTGTCATACCAGTCATAGGGTTACTACCTTTTGTAGGACCTTTCCTGCAAAAAGCCTTAACACCGTTTATCGTTATTCTCCTAATTTCAGTATGTATCATCTTTAAAATAATTTCTTACAATACCTTTAAGCTAATCAAGAAAGCTTTATTGGCAGACATCAACGGATAATCTTCAATTGCCCAATAAAAAGGCCGTCTGAATTTTCAGACGGCCTTTTTATTTTTATCAAAATTCAAATTTGCACTTGACGCAGAAAATAATCTGCTTATAATGCAAATATATTCTGCAATTAACGCAGAAAGCTCTTTAAATATTTGAAACGAAGCAACCGGCCTTCGGAGATGTTTTGGCCTGAAAAGACTGAAACATCATGCGTAAAAAAGGTGATCGAGCCTTTGGGTAAATCGGACAAACGGTTGCAGGCAGCATCTGACCTGCCCAAAAAAAATGCCGCGCATCCGGGTTGCCCAGTGGGGTCCGGTAACAGGCGGCAAGTTGGACGTATTTCTTAATCGGGACGTATTCCCGATGCAGCAGCGATAATCTGCGGACAAGCTGCAAAACACATTTTGATTTTTATATTCCCCACCGTGAGCGGGTATTTATCGGAAAAGTCCGATAGGGCAAATGCCCAAATGTTCAGACGGCGCTACCCGTCTTTAAACATGTATCCAAATCCAAGCCCGCTTGTGCAAGAAGCGAGTTTCCGTTTGGGTTCATCTGAAATAATCAGACAAATTATTATAGTTCAAAGGTGTCATTATGACAAATATGATAAAGGCTAAGATTAAAGAACTGCAAAACAAGGCAGCAGAAATCAGTGAACATTTTGAAAACCAATCGTCAGTTTATGTGCGTTCAGGACAGGATATTTTTGAGGCGAACCGTGAGAATCACGATGACGCATTCCTCGCATCGCGCGTTGCAAATGAATACTGGTGGAAATTCGAGTGGTTTCTAAATGACAGTGATCTTTGGAAAGATAGCGATTTTGACGATATTGAAGAGATTGCGGAGGAATTTGAGGGTAGGTTTGCGGGATTTTTTCGGGAGAGTTGAGAACGATGGCGGTTTTGCTTAATTTGTTTTTTAATGAATATGGTCTTCGTAGTGGTATGGCTTGGGCGCTTTCTACGATTATACTTTTCATTATTTGTGCTATTTTCATGGGTTTTTATATGATAAATCATGACGTAGAAGATGACTTCCATCCTACGTTTATATTAGGCGGCTTGTTTGTCGTGTATTTATTTCTATTTATTGGTATTGGTTTAATAAATCAATACGAGTATATACCTATCAGTGGTTCAGATATCCAAAAGGCTAATTTACGAAGATGTATAGTTGATAAAACCGTAAATCTTGAAAATATCGAGGAAATTATGACTGACTGCCAACGCCGTGATCAGGAATTGAAATTTAAGACAGAAATCGAATCCTTAGGAAAATAGTGCAGAGCAATTAAATTCTGAGGTCGTCTGAAAATGGTTTCAGACGACCTTCACTTCATCTAAAAGCGAAAGGAAGTAACATGAAAAAAATCCGTAAACCCGTCAAACAGATCGTCATCGGTACATATCAAAGCATGAGAGCCGCAGCCCAGCAGGTTGACCTGCTGATGAAGGGCAATTCTGATTTGTGCGTAAACATTGTGCAAGAAGGAAGAAAGTTCCAAGTTCGCACAGTTGTTTGGCAATGAAAAAGCCGCTTTCATACAAAAGCGGCATTTAAGTTGAGATGGATGATCTCGTAGGGGTACGCAGATTATCCTTTTTTTCGTCTTTTATTTCAATATGGAAAAGGTGTGTGTATGAAAAAATCTTTGAGTTTGTTAATTGCGGCGTTACTGGGAGCAGCGCCGGCGACTTATGCTGACGATGTGCTTACAGGCGATACGCGCTTGGCGTGTGAGGCAATTTTATGTCTGTCATCAGGTGATCGTCCAAGCGAATGTGCGTCTTCTATTAGACGATATTTTTCGATTCGCCACAAAAAATTGGGCAATACGATCAAGGCGCGTCGTAACTTTTTAAAAATGTGTCCGAGTAGTTCGGAAAGTGCCGAAATGTCGGGCTTGGTTGATGCAATTGCAAATGGAGCTGGCCGGTGTGATGCTCAAGAGTTGAACCGCATGATGCGTTATTCAAGGTTTGAGCAGGTATGCGAACAAAAAAACAAATATCGTTTTGGCCGACAATATACGTCTGATGAAAATTGCCAGATAGTTAAAAAGTTTTACGTCAGACCTGATAAACCGGAATACTGCAAGGCTTATTACGACCACGGATGGACGACTGCGGGCGATAAAGTACGATATGTCGGCGAAGAGAAGAATGGTGGTCGCTGGGTAGATATTCGTTAAATCTTCACTCCTGCTCTACATAGGCATAAATGTTTAGCAGCTTCGGCAGCCCTGCTATATAGGGCTGCTTTTTTTACAAACACAAACTTGTTCAGGGACGAGCAGGTTTCTTTTTGTAAAAAATCATTTGAACAAACGAAAGGTTATGCCATGAAAGAAGTCCATTTTATTGCACAAGGTAAAGGCGGCGTTGGTAAATCAACGATTGCAAGTTTTTTAGGTGACTACCTCAAAGCAAAAGCCAGTGGAGAGCAACTGCATTGCTTTGATACTGATCCCGTAAATCCTTCTTTTAGCCGTTTCTCGGCGTTAAATCCTGAAGTAATCGATATTTTAAATGACAGTAATAATATTGATTCCCGCTATTTTGATGGATTGATTGAGAAGCTGGTAAACGAGGAAGGTAT
Organism: Neisseria subflava; assembly: GCF_024205705.1. Taxonomy (NCBI): domain Bacteria; kingdom Pseudomonadati; phylum Pseudomonadota; class Betaproteobacteria; order Neisseriales; family Neisseriaceae; genus Neisseria; species Neisseria subflava. The sequence goes on along the minus strand of NZ_CP073115.1, from coordinate 2,194,003 downwards.
TGCTGTCATTGACAACGGGGCTGCTACTTTTGTGCCATTGATGTCTTATATGGCAGAAAACGAAGTACCATCCTTCTTGGCCGAAAACGGTATCCGCATGATTATTCATGTACCACTTGTAGGTGGACAGACTCTTGATGACTGTATTACAGGTTTGGTGCAAACGTTAAATGCTTTACAGGCTGAAGTGGTTATTTGGCTTAACGACTTTCAAGGTGTGGTAACTAAAGATAAACCGTTTGAAGAATTTGGTGTTTATAAGCAATACAAGGATCGTATTATCGGCGTGGTACATATTTCACATCGCAACCCTGATACGTTTGGTGCAGATATAAAGGAAATGACAACCAAAAACCTGACTTTAACTGAAGCACAAACTTCAGGTGAATTTGGCTTGATGCCTCGCCAACGTCTGCGTACGGTACAGCGTGAGTTGTATGAACAACTGGATCAAATAGAGTTTTTGGCTACTCAACGCCAACCGGAAAAATCAGAGGCATGATATGGGAAAAGCAGAAGTAGATGCCATTATTGCCGACGTGTTCCGGGTTTCAGGTATCAAACTTACAGCAGACGACCCGGTTATTGCTATTCTGTTGGTACAGGAAAGCCGGTTGAAAGCCTTGTTTGAAGAACAACGTAACCGTACTCGTGAGGATTTTGACGGAATTACTTCAGAAATCGAAGAACCGTTGAAAACGGCAGTTCAAATTGCTGAAGATTTGAAGACTTATCGTGAACAGATTATGGCAGATCTTCTAGCAGGGTATGGTAAAGAGCTAGCTGAAAGTGAAGGCAAGTTGTACGCCTCAATCCAAGCCAAAATTGACAAACAAATGAAGGGATACCTTGACGAAGTAACAACGAAGATAAACCGGTCATGGTTAGTTGCGGCACTGATTTTCTTCTGTTCCATACTTGTTCTGAAATTTGTTTAGGGAACTTTATGCTGATAGAGAAGAGTGTAGAAGTTGTTACCGTAAAAGTAAGCGCCCTGTTTAATCCAAAGGATGATCAGTTTCCTCACTTCCGTCTCGTTCCACTCGAAGCAGACAGGCAGGGTTATCTCTGCCTGCTGTTTTATATCGACCGAAACAACTTTTTAGTGTTGGAATCCCGTATCAAGCGATATGCGGCAGTTAGACGGCTGTCGCTACTACAGGAAAACGCGCCCTACACGGTTTATGAAATATCGAGGTAATCCATGAAGACATATGACGTGAAAGAAGCGGCTCAATACTGCAAATGCCATCCCGAAACCATACGGGAACATATCCGCTCCGGCCGTTTGGCAGCCTCCATGCCCGGACGGAAATACTGTATCACGCAGCCCGCACTTGACGCATTTATAAACGAACTGGAAAATGCGCGGATGCTGGCTTCACTCGAAAGTAGGAGTGAACAAAAATGCCGATCTATAAACGCGAAAATGGCGTCTATTACATTGACATCACAACGCAAAGCGGTCAAAGAATTAGACAATCTTCTCGCACCAAAGACAAAAATGAAGCCCAAAGGCTGCATGACAAACTGAAACATGAATTGTGGCAGCAGGAACATTTCAACGAAAAACCGAAACGACTGTGGGATGAAGCGGCAGTCCGGTGGATTGAAGAGATGGGGGACAAGAAAAGCATCAGGGATGACATAAGCCGTTTGCGCTGTCTAGTTCATTTCAGAGGTATCTTCTTGCACCATATGAGCCGTGATTTCATCATGCAGACTATTAACCGCATGACTTGTTCGGACAGTACCAAAAATCGCTATCTTGCCTTAATCCGATCGATTTTGAATAAGGCGGAAAAAGAATGGGGCTGGCTGGACAATGTGCCGAAGTTGAAACTGTATCGTGAAGCCAAACGCCGTATCCGTTGGCTGAAGCATGAAGAAGCCCAAAGGCTGATTGATGCCCTGCCGGAGTATTTAGCTGATATGGCAGTGTTCAGTTTGGCGACAGGCTTGCGGCAACGCAATGTACTGGGGCTGAAATGGTCGCATATCAATCTAAGTCGCAAGACGGCATGGATTGAGGCAGACGAAGCCAAAGCAGGACGCGCTATCGGCGTTGCCCTGAATCAGACGGCACTCGGTATATTGGAAAAACGGATGGGCAAACATCCATCTTTTGTTTTTACTCTACCAAACGGTAAACCCGTGAAAAGCATCAGTTCGCGTATTTGGAAAAACGCATTGTCTCAGGCAGGCATTGTTGATTTCAGATGGCACGATCTGAGGCATACATGGGCAAGTTGGTTGGTACAAGCCGGAGTTCCGCTCGCCGCTTTGCAGGAAATGGGTGGTTGGGAAAATGTCGGGATGGTTCAGAAGTATGCCCATCTAGCCCCGAACATTTGCACGGACACGCGGCTATATTGGACAGTGTCGGTCTTGGTTTCGACACAAAACAGGCACACCCCAATATAGGCGGTGGCTAAGAAAAAAGCCTAAACAATTGTTTAGGCTTAGGAAAAGTGGTGGGTCGTGAGCGATTCGAACGCTCGACCAACGGATTAAAAGTCCGCTGCTCTACCGACTGAGCTAACGACCCGATAAGCTGTGCATTATAGGGAGATTGTTTCTTTTCGTCAACTGTTTTTTTGAAATTTTTTTCAAAAAACGTAAACCAGCTGTTATTTGGCGTTAATTCTCCCTTTTTTGAGCATTTATTATGTTATGATTTTTTGGTCTGTCAGTTTTGGCAGATATTTTTTAGACCAAAGGATATACAACATGAAAAAATTATTGATTGCTGCAATGATGGTAGCCGGCTTGGCGGCGTGTACACAAGAAGCGAAAAAAGAAACCCAAGAGGCGGCTTCTGCTGTTGCTTCCGATGTAAACGCTGCTGCTGAAAATGCAACTTCTGCTGTTGATGCTGCTGCTTCTGAAGCCAAAGGTGCGGCTGAGCAAGCTGTTTCTGATGTTAAAGACGCAGCCGCAGATGCTAAAGCAACTGCGGATAAAGCAGTTTCTGACGCTAAAGATGCTGCCGGTAAAGCGGTTGAAGAAGCTAAAGATGCAGTTTCTGATGCTAAAGATGCTGCCAAAGACGCAGCTAAAGACGCTATGGGTAAAGCAGCCGATGCGACTCAAGAAGCTGCCGATAAATTGAAAGACGCTGCTAAATAAGCTGGTGTTTGATATTTGAAAAGGCCGTCTGAAATGTTCAGACGGCCTTTTTATATCGGCAGATTATTTTTTCTCTTGCTGACGCGTGTACACCAAAGAAGTTAGGATGGACGCACCCAGTGCGCCGAAGACGACGGACAGGGAAATGGAAATCGGGATATGCACCCAGTGCATAATCAACATCTTGATACCGATAAAGCTCAACACGAAAGCCAAGCCGTATTTGAGGAAAATAAAGCGTTCGGCAAAGTCTGCCAGTAAAAAGTACATGGCACGCAGGCCCAAGATGGCAAAAATGTTGGAAGTGAGGACGATGAAAGGGTCGGTGGTTACGGCAAAAATAGCGGGGATGCTGTCCACGGCGAAGATGACGTCGCTCAATTCGATCATAATCAATACCAGCAAAAGCGGCGTAGCGATGCGTTTGCCGTTCTCGATGGTAAAGAATTTTTCACCGTCAAACTGTTGGCTGGTCGGGATGACTTTTTTGAGTAGGGTCAGGATTTTGTTTTGGGAAAGGTCTTCTTCAGCTTCGGCTTCCGGCTTCATCATGTGAATGCCGGTGTATAAGAGGAAGGCGCCGAAGAGGTACAAAATCCATTCAAATTGTTGTACCAAGGCTGCGCCGATGAAGATCATGATGGCGCGCAGGACAATGGCGCCGAATACACCATAGAGCAAGACGCGGTGTTGGAATTTGGGTTCGACTTTGAAGTAGCCGAAAATCATCAGGAAAACGAAGATGTTATCAACGGCAAGGGATTTTTCGAGTACATAGCCGGTGAAGAATTCGAGGACTTTTTCTTTGGCGACAACGGCCCCGTAAGTCGGGTTGCCCGCCAGTTCAAAATAGAGCCAGCCTGCAAACGTGCAGGATACGGCCACCCAAATGCCGCTCCAGGCGAGGGCTTCTTTGATGCTGACTTTGTGGGCGCCGTTTTTTTTCAGCGATACCATATCGATGGCGATCATGATTAAGACGGCAATAAAGAAGATGCCGTAAAACATCGGCGAGCCGACGGACGGGTATTGGGTCATAAACAATCCTTGTGTGTGGGGTATGGGTAAGGTTTACCAAGACAGGTAGAACATCGCCTTGGCAAAAAAGACGATAAACAGCATATGGCTGAATACGACGGCGTGTATGTATTTCGACCAGCCGACGGTGAGGGTGTGCCGTGCCATTTTGACGACGGCGATGGCAAAATGTACCAAAACGCTTATTGCCAACAGGATTTTGATGCTCAGCATGATGCCGAAAGAGCTGTCGAATGGGTGGTGAAGTATCGGCAGGTAGCGGTTGTACACCATCACGATGCCGCTGATGAACAAGGTAATGACGACAGGCGGCATTACGCGGACGGCACGATAGGACATGGCACGTTCGACTTCGCGGCGCGATTCGCGTGAAACGCGGCCGGTGTGCAAAACGGAGAGAACCAGCATTTCGAAAAATACGCCGCCGACAAAGGCAATCGCGCAATAAACGTGGATGATGTGTGCCAGTGCGTAGATACTCATGACGGGTGTTTCCGGTAATTCAGACAAGTCGTCATTGTATCACTACCGAATGCGGTTGATGTATGCGCAATTTTATGCCAAATATATTAAATTTTATAAATATTCTATTGGAATTGCCGTTTATTTTTGAAGTTAACCGTTCATCAAGAGCGTTATCTTAGTTTAATCTGTCTTTACTTATCAGAAAATATATTAATGAAAGGTTGTGCCATACTGCTCCATATAAAGCTTAACCTCTGATGGAGAATCAAACCATGAAGAAAACTTTTGCAAAAACTGTGACCTTGATCATGCTGGCCGCTTCTTTGGGTGCATGTGCCAATATGACTCAAACCCAACGCAACACTGCTGCTGGTGCGGTATTGGGTGGTGTGGCAGGTAACTTGATTGGTGGCGATACCGGCTCTACCTTGGGTGGTGCGGCTTTGGGTGGTGTTATCGGCAGTCAGGTTCATACCCGCTACTAATCCTTTATTCGGTTAAAAATAAAAAGGCCGTCTGAATGTTCAGACGGCCTTTTGTTTTGCGGTTTATTCGTTGACGAAGGTTACGCCGGTCAGTTGCGATTGCAAAATGGCAGTACGCAAAGCAGTCAGTGCTTTCGGACGGACAAAGTTGCGACGATAGGCCAAAACGACACGGCGGTGCGGTGCAGTGCCTTCAAACGGGATAATGCTGAAAAGCATATGGTCGTTTTCGGTCAATGCGGTAGCCGGCATGACGCTGATGGCCAAACCGCTGGCAACCATGTGGCGGATGGTGTTGATGGAGCTGCCTTGCAGGGTATTGGTCAAACCTTGGATTTTCTGTTTGGAAGCCAATTCGGAACAGCTCGCCAACACTTGGTCGCGCATACAGTTGCCTTCGGACAGCAGCAACACTTGTTCTTCGCCCAAAAGCTGAGGCGTAACAGCATCGAGTTCTTCAAAGTGATGGCCTTTGGGAACAATGACGAAGAAAGGTTCGTCATACAGAGGCTCGGTCACGATGCCCGGCTCTTGGAACGGTTCGGCAACGACGATTGCATCGACATCGCCGCGTTTGAGCGACTCGGTCAGGATGTGGGTATAGTTCTCTTCCAGCATCAGCGGCATTTTCGGTGCGGTTTCACGCAGCGCGGTAATGAGCTTGGGCAGAAGGTAGGGGGCAACGGTGAAAATCAGGCCGAGTTTGAATGCGCCTTCCAATTCGTTTTGCTCTTCATTGGCAAGGTGCTTGATGAGTTCTGCTTCTTCCAGAACCCGGCGGGCTTGGGCAACAATACGCTCGCCCGCTTCGGTCGTGATGATGTCGTTGCTGCTACGGTCGAACAGGGATACCGACAGCTCTTCCTCCAGCTTTTTGATGGCGATGGAGAGGGTGGGCTGGCTGACAAAGCAGCGTCGTGCGGCACGTCCGAAGTGACGTTCTTGTGCGACGGCTACGATGTAACGCAATTCGGTCAAGGTCATGTGTTAAGCCTTTTTTTGTTCCGGCAGGGTGATGTTCAGCTCAAGAACGTCCAAGCCGTCTTGTTTCTCTTGGGAGATGCGGATGTCGTCCAATGATACGTTGACGTATTTGGACAGGACTTCCAACAACTCTTTACGCAGGGTTGGCAGATAGTCCGGAGCTTGGCCTTCTTGTGCGCGTTCTTGCGCGATGATGATTTGCAGGCGGTCGCGCGCGACTGTGGCGGTTTTCGGCTTTCTGCCGAACAGCATATCGAGCAGTGACATGTATTAACCTCCGAACAGTCGTTTTAAGAAGCTTTTCTTCTCAGCTTCGAGGAAACGCATTTCGCGGTTTTCACCCAAGAGGCGGGCGATAACGTCCTTGTAGGCTTCTGCTGCTGCGGCATTGTCTTGGTGGATGACAGGTTCGCCGGCGTTGGAAGCTTGCAGGACGTTTTGTGATTCAGGAATCACACCGATCAACGGAATACGCAAGATATCGCAGATGTCTTGTACAGACAGCATTTCGCCTTTAGCCACGCGCTCAGGGGAGTAGCGGGTAATCAGCAGGTGCTCTTTAACAGTGCTGCCTTGTTCTGCTTTGCGGGATTTGCTTTGCAAAATGCCCAAGATACGGTCGGAGTCGCGGACGCTGGATACTTCCGGATTGGTGGTAATAATGGCTTCGTCGGCAAAGTAGAGTGCCATCAGTGCACCTTGTTCGATACCGGCAGGGGAATCGCAGATAATGAATTCGAAGCCCATTTTTTTGCTGGCCAGCTCTTTCATCACGTTGTCCACGCCTTCGCGGGTCAGTGCGTCTTTGTCGCGGGTTTGCGAGGCGGGCAGGATGTAGAGGTTTTCGCAGTTTTTGTCTTTAATCAGGGCTTGGTTGAGTGTGGCTTCGCCTTGGATGACGTTGATGAGGTCGTATACGACGCGGCGTTCGCAACCCATAATCAGGTCAAGGTTGCGCAAACCGACGTCGAAGTCGATCACGGCAGTTTTGTGGCCGCGCAGGGCCAGGCCGGTTGCGATGCTGGCGCTGGTAGTGGTCTTGCCTACGCCGCCTTTACCTGAAGTTACTACGATGATTTTGGACACGATATTTCCTTTTTAAGTACTGATGTTTATTCGGCGTCGATTGCGCTGATAACCAGTCGGTTGTCTTGCAATGATACTTGTACGGGTTTTTTGTGCAGATGCTCGGGCAGGTCTTGCTCGAAGTTGCGGTAGATACCGGCAACGGAGACTAATTCGGCCTGCATGGAATGAATAAAGATGCGCGCGTTGGTGTTGCCTTTTGCACCGGCCAACGCTCTGCCGCGCATGGGGGCGTAAATATGGATGTTGCCGTCGGCGATAAGTTCCGCACCTTGGCTGACGATGCCGGTAACGATGAGGTCGCCGTTTTCAGCGTAAACCTGCTGGCCGGTACGTACGGGCGTGCTGACCAATACGGTCGGATTGTTGATAACGGTGGCTTGTACGTCTTGCGGCTGCGGTGCTTGGCGTGGAGTAGGCGCTGCCTGTGTGTCGGCTGCCTGGGTGGAGTTGCCTTGTTTGAAGACCAAGTGGTAACGCGCCGCCGCTGCCGCCCAGGTATCGCTGGTGTGGTGCAGCCCTAAGATTTGCATGCCGTAACGGGCAAACAGGGAAATCATGCCGCCCAAATCGATGGATTCAGGGTGGTCGAAATCTTGTACGTCTAAAATGAAGGGAACGAATTCGTCTTGGGATTGGCCTGCCAGTTGGCGCAGGAATTCTTCCAATTCGGTTAGATCTGCGGTGTGCAGATGGATGGATAAGACGTCCAAACGTGACGTTTTTATGTCGAATGCGGGTTTCATTGTAATGAAATAATAAAATTTTTTAATGACGTAAGTTTACCGTGTAAATCTTGGCTATTCAATCTGTTTGGCCGTCTGAAACCAAAATATTTTGTTTGAACGTTTTTCAGCTGTATTTAGTGTGGTTTTTTGGTGTGAACGTAGGTTTCAGACGGCCTTGGGAAAGGGATAGCCGTGTGTGTCGATGTCGTCGGCGGCGGCCCACGGCGTGTGGATGAGGGTGGACGGCAGGTGCGCCAATTCGGGGAGGTAACTGCGGATGTAGCTGCCGTCGGGGTCGATTTGGTGCGAACGATGGGCATAGCGGACGGTGGCCGTGTCTTGGGCGGCAAGTTGCCAGTTGGCTTGGTTGAGCGCAGGGTCGGTGCCGGTTTGGACGGAGGCTGTCCACGCGATGCCTTGGTTGGGGTCTAGGTTGAGCGCATGGCAGAAATAGTGGGCGCACAGCTGCTGGAGAACGGGGTGTAAGTGGCCGGTGGCTTCGAGGCCGCGGATGGAGGCGTCGATGATGGGTACGCCGGTTTGGCCGTGTCGCCAGTATTCGCGTACCGGAGCGGCATCGGTTGTTTCGGGCAGGCGGCGGTGGTAGGCGAGCTGGTAGCAGTAGTCGCGGAAAATGAGTTTGTCCAGCCACTCGAAATGTCGATTTGCCAATCCTTCGGCAGCCAGCAGGCGTGGGGAAATGCAGCCTGCGGACAGATAGGCATTGAGGAGGCTGGTGTTTTTTCGTGCCGGAAAGTTTTGGGTAATCGGATAGTGAACCAAATTCTGTTTGAACGCGTGCCATTGCGTTAAGGCCGCGGTTTCGCCACCCTGTTGATAGGCAGGCAATACCGCGCCGGTATGGGCTGGAAACAGTGGAACGTTTTGTCCGGTTTGAACAGGCAATTCGGTTTCAGACGGCCTTTGTCCTGAATAAGCCTGCAACCATGCTTGTTTATAGGCGGCAAAATCGGTGTAGGGCAGGCCGTTGGCATCCATGAGGGGGGATTTGGCCAAAATGCCGCGGTCGGTGGCGTGTTGCAGGGCAATGCCTGCCCGGTCGAAATTGTGCCAGAGGTGGTTGTCTTGGCGGATTTCGGCTTCGGTGTAGGCTTCGTCTGTGATGACGGTATGGGCATTGAGCGCAGCAGCCAAGGGGAGGAGGTCTTCGTCGGAAGCGACGACATATAAAGGAATATGGTGCGCCGCCAGACGGGTATGCAGCTCTTGCGCGGCTTGATAATGGAACAGGCTTTGACGCGGATTGTGGTTTTCAGACGGCCTTTGGCTGACCCAGACGCAGGCGATGGGCAAACCGCTTGCAACGGCGGCATTAAGCGCGGCATTGTCGTGCAGGCGGAGGTTGCGGCGGAACCAGACAAGGACGTGAGCAGATTTCATGAGCATGTTCCGACGGAAAAGGGGAAAACCATTTTATCAGAATCGGCCTCATGTATCAGGCCGTCTGAAAATCTTTTGGTTTGATTTCGCTATATAATTTTGGTTTTAGCAATGAGGCGGCAACCATGACCGAGCAAACCGTTTTGGCACTCATTACCTGCCAAACCTATCCCGAATCATCGAACAACCTGAAAACATTGGCGGCATGCTTGGAAAGCATGGGCGTGAAAACCGTATTTGATGCGTGGCAAAACCATCCGTCCGCGCCGTTTTTACTGCCTTTGTGCGCATGGGATTATGCCGCCGAACCCGAAGCCTTCCGCCAATGGCTGGAGCATGCCGGGCAGGCAGGGCAGCGTTTTATCAATCTGCCCGAGCTGATGGCTTGGAATATGGAAAAGACTTATTTGTGCGATTTGGCGGCGCGCGGAGCGCAAGTGATTCCCAGCGTGTTCGTTCCGCCGCAAAAAACTGAATTGGCGGACATTCTGAACCAACAGGGCTGGACGGAAGCGGTCATCAAGCCGGCATTCGGGCAGAGCGGCAAAGGCGTGGTTAAAGTTTGTGCGGACGCATTGGACGTGGATATGGCGGATTATCCGCAAGGTATGATTGTTCAACCTTATATCCGTGAAATCGAAACGGCGGGTGAAACCTCGCTGGTGTTTTTCAACGGCGTATTCAGCCATGCCGTGCGCCGTCAGCCGCCGCAAGGTGAATGGCGCGCCAACTCGGCCTATGGTGTGTCGGTATTCGGTATTGAGCCGCCCGAGTTTGCCGTCCGTGCCGCGCAAGACGTACTGGCTGCCTTGCCGCAAATGCCGGTTTACGCCCGAGTGGACGGTACATTGGTCGGCGACACCTTCCTGCTCAATGAATTGGAACTCATCGAGCCAGCCCTGTATTTGCACACCAGCGAAGGCGCGACGGAACGCTTTGCCCGACTGTTGGCGCAGTTGCTTGGGCAACATTCATCAACCTGATTTTATCAATATAATTAACAAGCCTCAGGCCGTCTGAAAACCATCTTTCAGACGGCCTGAGGCTTTTTTAAAACAAGATTTGCGTGTTTGTATTTTTCAATAATGTGCCATTTGTCGATTGTGTCATTTTAATTGTTGCAGTCTTAATTGATGGTTAATTAACTTTCATTTGGCATTTTGTCTCGGCCGCAGCCTTTATTTTTAGCGGATTGTAAACAATTTGGCCGGTCTAAATAGATATCTTTTTAGGGTAAAACCTCAAAAATCTTTTTAAAAAGAAAGATATTGTCTTATTGAATATTCTGTGCTGAAATTACATGACACTACAAAAAGTAGTGCATAAAAAAATAAAACAGACAAAGGAGAAAGCCATGCAATTGTTTTTAGACAATCTCAAAGCCTTTTTGAAACCATCAGCGGCTGGGTCTGGGGACCTATTATGTTGATGCTGCTGGTCGGTACGGGCATTTTGCTGACCGTTTTGCTGAAAGGCTTGCAGTTCACTATGTTGGGTTATGCGCTGAAACAGGCGTTTGTGCCGTCAAAGAAGCATGAAGACGGCGAAGAGCACGAAGGCGATATTTCCCATTTTGCGGCGTTGATGACCGCGTTGTCCGCTACCATCGGTACGGGTAACATCGCCGGTGTGGCAACTGCGGTGGTAACCGGCGGCCCGGGCGCGGTATTTTGGATGTGGATGACCGCCATTTTCGGCATGGCCACCAAATACGGTGAAGGTGTGTTGGCGGTGAAATACCGCGTCACCAATTCCAAAGGCGAAATGTCCGGCGGCCCGATGTATTACATCGAAAAAGGCTTGGGCAAAAACTGGAAATGGATGGCCATCGCGTTTGCGCTGTTCGGCACATTCGCTTCATTCGGTATCGGCAGCTCGGTGCAGTCCAACTCGGTTGCGCAGGCAGTGCAAACCAGCTTCGGTATCGAACCTGCCTACACCGGCGTGATATTGACTGTATTAACGGCCATTGTGCTTTTGGGCGGCATTAAGGGCATCGCCAAAGCCGCGTCCTTTATCGTGCCTGCCATGGCAGTATTTTATGTAGTGGGCGGTATTTCCATTATTATCGTGAATTCTGATGCACTGATGCCTGCCGTCAAACTGATTTTCTCCGATGCGTTTAGCGCGCAAGCTGTGGCAGGCGGCGCCATCGGTACGGTCATCCGCTACGGCGTGGCGCGCGGCGTGTTCTCCAATGAGGCGGGTATGGGTTCTGCGCCGATTGCCGCCGCCGCCGCGAAAACCGACCACCCCGTTCGTCAGGCTTTGGTTTCCATGACCGGTACGTTTTTGGACACCATCGTTGTCTGCTCGATTACCGGTATCGTGTTGGTCATGGGTCTGCTCGGCGCAGGCGGCGAGTTTGTGAAACCTGAATTGAGCGGCGCGGCGCTGACAACCGTTACTTTCCAAAAAATGCTGCCCGGCATCGGCGGCTGGATTGTCACCATCGGCCTGATTTTCTTTGCCTACTCAACCATTCTCGGCTGGTGTTATTACGGCGAGAAATGCGCGGTTTATGTATTCGGCGAGAAGTTTGCCGGTTTGTACCGCGTCGGTTATGTTTCTTCAGTTATGCTGGGAACCGTGTTGAGCCTTGATTTGGTATGGCTGGCTTCGGACACATTCAACGGCTTGATGGCATTGCCCAACCTGATTGCGCTTTTATTGATGGCGAAAGTCATCGTCAATGAAACGCGCGATTTCAAACAAAAAATCAAAAACGGCGAATTGCCGCATTAATATCCAAGGCCGTCTGAATCTGAACATTCAGACGGCCCGATGTTATTAAGTTTGTTTTGAAAAAAGTCAGAGGAGGAGAAAAATGAAAGTGCTTGTTTTAGGTGCCGGAGTTGCCGGCGTATCTTCCGCGTGGTATCTGGCAGAAGCAGGACATGAAGTAACGGTCATCGACCGCGCCGAGGGCGTGGCGATGGAAACCAGTTTTGCCAATGCAGGCCAGCTTTCTTACGGCTATACCACGCCTTGGGCTGCACCCGGTATCCCGACCAAAGCACTGAAATGGCTGTTTAAAAGCCATCCGCCTTTGCTGTTTCGCCCTGACGGCAGCCTGTATCAAATCGAATGGCTGTGGCAAATGCTGCAAAACTGCACGGCAGCGCGCTATCAAACCAACAAAGAGCGCATGGTCAGGATTTCCGAATACAGCCGAGAAATGTTCCACCGTTTTGAAGCGCAAACCGGCATGAATTTTGAAGGGCGCAAAAAAGGGACATTGCAGATTTTCCGCCAAGCCAAAGAAGTCGAAGCGGCAGAGCAAGACATTGCCGTTTTAGAACGCTACGGCGTACCGTACCGCCGTCTGAAACCCGAAGAATGCGCAGAGTTTGAGCCTGCGCTGGCACGCGTTACCGCCAAAATTGCCGGTGGCCTGCACCTGCCTGCAGACGCGACCGGCGACTGCCATCTGTTTACCGAAAATCTATACAAATTGTGTCAGGAAAAAGGTGTACAGTTCCACTTCAACCAAACCATCAGCCGCATTGACCACAACGGACTGCGCATCAAAGCCGTTGAAACCGACAAAGGGCGGTTTGAAGCAGATGCCGTTGTCTGCGCGCTCGGCTGCTTCAGCAGGACTGTTTTGGCGCAGTTGGATCTCAGTCTGCCGATTTATCCCGTCAAAGGCTATTCCTTGACCCTGCCGGTCACCAATTCAGACGGCGCGCCGGTGTCCACCGTTTTAGATGAAAGTTACAAAGTCGCCATCACGCGCTTTGACAACAGAATCCGTGTCGGCGGCATGGCGGAATTGTCGGGATATGAAATCAAACTGCCCGAAAAACGCCGCGAAACCTTGGCTTTAGTCGTCAACGACTTGTTCCCCGAAGGCGGCGATTTGAAACAAGCATTGTTCTGGAGCGGCCTCAGACCGATGACGCCCGACAGCACGCCGTTAATCGGACGCACCTGCTTTGAAAACTTATTCCTAAATACCGGCCACGGCACTTTGGGCTGGACCATGTCGCTGGGTTCGGCAAAATTAACTGCCGATATCGTGAGCGGCAAAGACACCGAAATCCGAAGCGACGATTTGAGCCTGTCGCGCTATCGGGCTTAAGCTGGAAAGCGATAAGGTTTAGCGATGTTTCAAATTTAAAGGCCGTCTGAAAATTATTTTTCAGACGGCCTTTTGTTTAAAATCCATGTATCCAATCAATAAAATAAATAATAACTATTATCATATGCATTAAAAAGTGTTAGTCTGAACCTGTCCCAGCTTTTAGTGCAGGTTTTCTCATGCCCGATTTTTCGATGTCCAATTTGGCCGTTGCCTTTTCCATCACGTTGGCTGCCGGTTTGTTTACCGTATTAGGCAGCGGCTTGGTGATGTTTTCCAAAACGCCTAATCCGCGCGTGTTGTCGTTTGGTTTGGCATTTGCCGGCGGTGCGATGGTGTATGTTTCCCTGACGGAGATTTTCAGTAAATCCAGTGAGGCGTTTGCTGAAATTTATGATAAAGACCACGCGTTTGCGGCGGCGACCATGGCATTTTTGGCTGGGATGGGTGGCATCGCGCTGATTGACCGCCTGGTGCCGAACCCGCATGAAACCTTAGACGCGCAAGACCCGTCGTTTCAAGAAAGCAAACGCCGCCATATTGCGCGAGTCGGCATGATGGCGGCGTTTGCGATTACGGCGCACAATTTCCCCGAAGGTTTGGCGACGTTTTTTGCCACCTTGGAAAATCCGGCGGTCGGGATGCCTTTGGCCTTGGCGATTGCCATCCATAATATTCCGGAGGGCATTTCCATCGCCGCGCCGGTTTATTTTGCCACCCGCAGCCGTAAGAAAACGGTATGGGCGTGCCTGCTATCCGGCTTGGCCGAGCCTTTGGGGCGGCATTGGGCTATTTGGTTTTACAGCCGTTTCTATCGCCTGCCGTGTTTGGTTCGGTATTCGGCGTGATAGCCGGTGTGATGGTATTTTTGGCATTGGACGAGCTGCTGCCGGCCGCCAAGCGCTATTCAGACGGCCATGAAACCGTTTACGGCCTGACAACAGGAATGGCGGTAATTGCCGTCAGCCTGGTATTGTTCCGTTTTTAAAACCCGTATGCCAAAGGCCGTCTGAAATGATTCAGACGGCCTTTTTGCGTTATAATCCGCACATCAAAAATAACCTTAATTTCACAAAGTTCCATCATGTTAGACAAATACAATCCAGCCGAAATCGAATCCAAACATTATCAAAACTGGGAAGAGCAGGGCTATTTCCAGCCTGATATGGATTTGACCAAACCGTCTTTCTCCATCCAACTGCCGCCGCCCAACGTAACCGGCACGCTGCACATGGGCCATGCCTTCAACCAAACCATCATGGACGGCCTGACCCGCTACTACCGCATGAAAGGCTGCAACACCGCCTGGATTCCCGGCACCGACCACGCGGGCATCGCCACGCAAATCGTGGTCGAGCGTCAGCTTGCCGCGCAAAACGTGTCCCGTCATGACTTGGGCCGTGAAAAATTCTTGGAAAAAGTGTGGGAATGGAAAGAAGTTTCCGGCGGCACGATTACCCAACAAATGCGCCGCGTGGGCTGCTCTGCCGACTGGACGCGTGAGTATTTCACGATGGACGACGTGCGTGCCGAAACCGTGACCGAAGTGTTTGTGCGCCTGTTTGAGCAAGGCTTGATTTACCGCGGCAAACGCTTGGTGAACTGGGATCCGGTTTTAGGTACGGCAGTATCTGATTTGGAAGTGGAAAGCGTGGAAGAACAAGGCTCTATGTGGCACATCCGCTATCCGTTGGCCGACAATCCTGCCGAAGCCGTTATCGTGGCGACCACCCGTCCCGAAACGCTGCTGGGCGACGTGGCCGTTGCCGTCAATCCCGAAGACGAACGTTACACTCACTTAATCGGCAAAGAATTAATCCTGCCGCTGACCGGCCGCACTATCCCCGTGATTGCGGACGAATACGTTGAAAAAGACTTCGGCACAGGCTGCGTGAAAATCACGCCTGCGCACGACTTCAACGACTACGAAGTCGGCAAACGCCACGACACGCGCCTGATTAATGTGTTCGACTTGGAAGCCAAAGTGCTGGTAAACGCTGAAGTGTTCAACTTCAAAGGCGAAGCGCAACAAGGTTTTGCCCTGCCTGAAAAATACGCAGGTTTGGACCGCTTTGCCGCGCGCAAACAAATGGTTGCCGATTTGCAGGAACAAGGCTTCTTGGTCGAAATCAAACCGCACACGCTGATGACGCCGAAAGGCGACCGTACCGGCTCAGTGATTGAGCCGATGCTGACCAGCCAATGGTTTGTCGCCATGTCCGCCACGCCAAACGGTGGCGAGCCTGACAGCGAATTCAAAGGATTGAGCCTCGCCGACAAAGCCAAAAAAGCCGTCGACAGCGGCGCGGTGCGCTTTATCCCTGAAAACTGGGTCAACACCTATAACCAATGGATGAACAACATCCAAGACTGGTGTATCTCACGCCAACTGTGGTGGGGTCATCAAATCCCTGCATGGTACGACAACGAAGGCAATGTTTACGTTGCCCGCAATCAGGAAGAAGCCGAAAAACAAGCCGGCAAAACCGGTTTGACCCGCGAAGAAGACGTATTGGATACATGGTTCTCCTCCGCGCTCGTGCCGTTCTCCACGCTCGGCTGGCCGTCTGAAACCGACGAACTCAAAGCCTTCCTGCCGTCCAACGTCTTGGTTACCGGCTACGAAATCATCTTCTTCTGGGTGGCGCGCATGATTATGATGACCACCCACTTCACCGGCAAAGTACCGTTTAAAGACGTGTACATCCACGGCATCGTGCGCGACCACGAAGGCAAAAAAATGTCCAAATCCGAAGGCAACGTCATCGACCCTGTGGATTTGATCGACGGCATCGATTTGGAAAAACTGCTGGTAAAACGTACCACCGGCCTGCGCAAACCCGAAACCGCGCCGAAAGTGGAAGAAGCAACCAAAAAACTCTTCCCTGAAGGCATTCCGAGCATGGGCGCGGACGCATTGCGCTTCACCATGGCGAGCTACGCCAGCCTCGGCCGCAGCGTCAACTTCGACTTCAAACGCGCCGAAGGCTACCGCAATTTCTGCAATAAATTGTGGAACGCCACCAACTTCGTGTTGATGAACACCGAAGATAAAGACTGCGGTCAAGACGAAATGCAGCCGTTGGCGTTTACCTTTGCCGACCAATGGATTATCGGCAAACTGCAACAAGCCGAAGCCGCCGTTGCCGAAGCCTTTGAAACCTACCGCTTCGACCTTGCCGCGCAAACGCTGTACGAATTTGTATGGAACGAATATTGCGACTGGTACATCGAGCTAGCAAAAGTGCAAATCCAAACCGGCTGCCCGACAACCCAGCGCACCACACGCCGCACCCTCGTGCGCGTACTCGAAACCATCCTGCGCCTGCTGCACCCAATCATGCCGTTCATTACCGAAGAGCTGTGGCAGGTCGTTGCGCCTCTGGCGAATGCCAAAACCGCCGACAGCATCATGTTGGCCGCCTATCCGCAAGCCGATAAAGAACAAATCGTTCAGACGGCCTTCGATAAAATGGCCGCATTGAAAGACTTGGTGGAAGAAGTGCGCAAACTGCGCGGCGAAATGGGTATCGCGCCAAACGTCAAAGCGCCGCTCTTCGTCGAAGGCAGCGCAGAACTCGAAGGCCTGCTCAAATACCTGCCGTCGCTCACCCGACTGACTGAAGCCAAGCTGGTGGACAGCCTGCCCGAAGCGGAAGACGCCCCCGTCGCCGTCTGCAACGGCGCGCGCCTGATGCTGAAAGTCGAAATCGACAAAACCGCCGAAACCGCCCGTTTGAGCAAAGAAGCCGAGAAGCTGCAAAAAGCCTTGGACAAACTCAACGCCAAACTCTCCAAACCCGGCTACACCGAAAAAGCCCCGGCACATTTGGTGGAAAAAGACAAAGCCGATTTGGCGGAATTGGAAGACAAAATGGCGAAAGTTCAAACTCAGTTGGCGAAGTTGAAAGACTGATTTTGATTGAATAGGCAAGGCCGTCTGAAGAATGTTTTTTCAGACGGCCTTATCAAAAGGAAATCAAATGATGGACTTCATCATGCCTATATTGCTCATCGTCGCCATCGTCGTACTTCATATTTATACCTGCTTTACCGAAGCAGTCCACCTCAACAAATGGCGGCCGTGGTTGATTATTCTACTGTTGATTTTGACCGGCACTTGGTTTATCTACTTCGTCAGTCGTACCGCACTGATGAAGTTGGGTGTCCAGCTGGTGCTGATTGCCGGTCTCGTGATTTATATTTCTTGAACGTCCGCCTGCAGTAAAATACTCGCAAAGGCCGTCTGAAAATGCAGCTTCAATGTCGTTGCAACTTTTCAGACGGCCTCTTTTAAGAAAGGAAATAGATGAAACTCTTTATTCTGCCGGTGCTTTTATCCGCAACAACCGCCCTGGCTTCTCCGATTGTCGGTACATGGCATTGCGTTGGCTCTGATGAAAACATTCACAGTGATACAAAAGTCGAATATCTTCAGGACGGCAGTTTCCGTGGCGACGCTAAACTCAAAGTGGACGATGACGGCAATGTCTTGGCATACCATGTTGTTGGTGGGGGTAAATGGCGTTTTGCGAACAATGCCTTAACTCAAAGTCAAATCAAGTACAGCGAAGTTTCACAACTCCACAGCCCTGAAACATTGGCATGGTTGGAAGAATCAGAAGACGGCCAATTCTTGGAAAGCATGATATACACCGGATTGGTTGCGTAGATGGCCAAGCCCGGTGAAGATGAAGTGTATCAACTGGATAAAACAGGCAAATTGGTGTCTGAAGACGGGACTTCCCGTGAGGTATGTACGAAAGTGAAGTAAAAAGTGCTTGTAGATCAGATGGGTTTGTCTGATTGATGGCTGAGATAACAAAGGCCGTCTGAAACTTAATTTTCAGACGGCCTTTTTCTTTTTCTCAACCCATCAGATTCAATCAAACCAAACGATCTGACTTTCATCCACGCTGATGCGGATTTCCTGTCCGGTTTGCGGTTTGTCCGTATCGTGGTCGGCGTGGGGATACCAAATCAAATCGCCGTATTGCGGATGGGCGAGGGTAAGGCGTGTGCCCTCGGCGAGGGGGACGGCTTCACTGATGCGGACGGCTGTGCCGTTCGGGTCGAATCGGATGGCGTGTTGGGGAATGTAGCGTGTGTCGCTGGTGTTGGCCAAACCGAGTAGCAGGGCGGCTTGGGCGTTGACGGGGCGGCGGATAAGGGTTTCCGGCGTACCGTGTTGGAGGATGCGGCCTTCGTGCATGATGGCGATGGTGTCGGCCATGGTGCAGGCTTCCTCGGCGGAGTGGGTCACGAGGATGGCGGGAATGTTTTGACTGCGGATGCGTTCGGCGGTCAGGGTGCGCAGGTGGTGGCGCAGGTGGGTGTCGAGGCTGGAGAAGGCTTCGTCCAAGAGCAACAGCGACGGGCGCGTGATGAGGGCGCGTGCGAGGGCAAGGCGTTGCTGTTCGCCGCCGGAGAGGCTTTCGGGTTTGCGTTGCGCTTCGTGTTCCAAACCGATGTCGCGCAAGGCCTGCATGGATTGTTCTTCGATTTCGGCTTTGGGTAGGCGGCGCATTTTGAGGCCGAAGCCGACGTTGTCGAGGGCGGTTAAATGCGGCAAAAGGGCGTAGTCTTGAAACATCAGCGAGATATTGCGCTTTTCAGACGGCATGTCGGTGATGTTGTCGCTGTTGAGCCAGACTTCGCCGCTGTTGGGATGCACCAGGCCGACGATGGTTTTGAGCAGGGTGGATTTGCCGCAGCCGGAGCGGCCGAGTACGGCGAGGATTTCGCCTGCTTCGACGTTTAGGTTGATGTCTTGGGCAACGATTTTGCTGCCGAAGCGTTTGTTGATGTTTTTGAGTTGCAACATGGTTTCAGACGGCCTTTAAAAATGGGGTCGGCAACGGATGCTGTCGAGCCATGCGGACAGCGGATGTTTGGGGTCGATCAGGCCGTATCGCCGGCAGGCTTCGATCGTGACCAACTGGGCATCGTGCATCATGTGCCCGCCCAACATGGCATCGAGCAGGGCGGGGATGTCCATCAGTTCAAAACCGGCGACTTCGCCGTCTTGGTTGGCGGGTTGGAAGCCTTCGGGCAGGACGATGTCGAAGATATACAGAATTTCGTTGTGGACACCGCGGTTAACGGGGCGCAAACTATATATTTGGGCAGTCGGTCGGATATGAGGTGTTAATGAAGCGGGAATGCCTGCTTCTTCTTCGCCCTCGCGGCAGACGGCTTCAGACGGCCTCTCGCCGCTGCTGATACCGCCGCCGGTCAGGTTGTCGAGTTTGTTCGGATCAACGGCTTTGTGCGGACTGCGGCGGCCTATCCAAAAGCGCAAACCGTCTTCTGTTTCGACCAATCCGTTCAAATGCACTGCCTGACTCATCAGGCCGAACGGACGGAAGGCGGCGCGTTCGAGTGCGCATAAAGGCTTGCCCGACTGGTCGCAGATGTCGAACTTTTCACCGCGCCAACCTTTGAGCCAACCGCACTCGCACCATTGTTGCGCCAGCGTTTGCAAACTGTCGCCCATTTCCGCCCAGCTGTCGGTTTCCAAATTCAGGCCGTCTGAAAGGGTCGACTGCCTGCCTGTCCAATCTTGCCCGAGGCGTTCGCGCCATAACGGGTTCAGACGGCCTAAAGGCAGGCCGTTGAGATACAGAATGCACCAATCGTCGGATGCGCCATAGCTTGTCTGCGCCCAATCCCACAATGCGTCGTGGACATTGGGTGTGAATACCTGTTCAAAACGGAAAGACTGAGACATGGCGCATCCTCCAAAAGAACTAAAGATACGTCGATTTTAGCCGTTTACGGCGAATTTGCAAAACAACCGCACTACCCGAAAACCGCTATAATAGAGTAAACCATCCGAAACGAGCACATCATGAGCGAATTGAGCGAAATCCTCGCCTATAACCAACATTTCGTTGAATCGGGCGAGTACGAAAAATATTTCACCAACAAATACCCCGGCCGCGAGCTGGCCATCCTTTCCTGCATGGATGCACGCATTATTGAATTGTTGCCCAATGCGTTGGGCTTGAAAAACGGTGACGCCAAGCTCATCAAAAACGCCGGTGCGCTGGTGACCCACCCTTGGGGTTCGGTGATGCGCAGTTTGTTGGTGGCCGTATTTGAACTCAAAGTCAAAGAAATCATGGTCATTGCCCACCACGACTGCGGTATGCGCGGATTGCACGCCGAAGAGT
The DNA here is from genome assembly GCF_024205705.1 of Neisseria subflava. NCBI lineage: Bacteria > Pseudomonadati > Pseudomonadota > Betaproteobacteria > Neisseriales > Neisseriaceae > Neisseria > Neisseria subflava. The sequence goes on along the minus strand of NZ_CP073115.1, from coordinate 2,173,428 downwards.
TCCTCCAACGCGTACACGACAGCAATATCCCCGACGACCGCATCGAAACCCTGCGCAATGCCGGTATCGATTTGGACGGCTGGCTGACCGGTTTTGACAACGTCGAAGACAGCGTACGCCATACCGTCGAGCTGATTCGCAAACATCCGCTGATGCCCGACAACATCGCCGTCCACGGCCTGGTTATCCACCCGACTACAGGCAAGCTCAACCTGATTGTTGACGGCAGCCTGCCTGCTTCAGACGGCCAAAACATCTAACGCAGACACCACCACGAAATGAAAAACATCGGATTATTCGGCGGCACGTTTGACCCCATCCACAACGGCCACCTCCACATCGCCCGCGCCTTCGCCGACGAAATCGGTTTGGACCTTGTCGTCTTTCTGCCGGCAGGCGACCCGTACCACAAAGACAGCACGCGCACGCCGGCGCAAGAGCGCCTCAATATGGTTGAACTCGCCATCGCCGACGAGCCGAAATTTGCCGCCAGCGACTGCGATATCGTCCGCGACGGCGCAACTTATACGTTTGACACCGTCCAAATCTTCCGCCAGCAGTTTCCCGGCGCGCAACTGTGGTGGCTGATGGGCAGCGACAGCCTGATGCAGCTGCACACATGGAAAAAATGGCAAACCCTCGTGCGCCAGACCCATATCGCCATCGCCATGCGCCAAGGCGACAACCTCAACAAAACCCCGCGCGAATTGCACGCATGGCTCGGCGAAGCACTGCAAAACGGCAGCGTCCGCATCCTCAACGCGCCGCTGCACAACACCAGCTCTACCCAAATCCGTGCCGATCTCGCCAAAACCCACCATTCAGACGGCCTGCCGCAACCCGTTGCCCAATACATCCGCCAACACAAACTCTATGAAAAATAGCGTTTATTCAGGCAGATAAGCTATAATGCCGTCTGAAAACATTTCAACTAGGAAAACAATGAACGAACAAGAATTGCAAGACCTGCAAAAAATGGTCGAAGTGGCCGTAAACGCCCTCGAAGACATTAAAGCCAAAGACATCTCTGTTTTGGAAACCCAAGACAAAACCTCCCTGTTCGCCCGCATGATTATTGCCAGCGGTGACAGCACACGCCAAGTCAAAGCACTGGCGAACAACGTTGCCGTCGATTTGAAAGAAGCCGGTTTCGAAATCCTCAGCACCGAAGGCGACACCGGCGAATGGACGCTCGTCGACGCAGGCGACCTCGTTGTCCACGTCATGCTCCCTGCCGTGCGCGACTTCTACGACATCGACACCTTGTGGGGCGGAGAAAAACCGAGTTTCCACGCCGGTATGCAAAAACCTTGGCACGCCGCCGACTAAAACGGTTTATCCATACAAAGGCCGTCTGAAACTTGAAAGCAAGCAAGTTTCAGACGGCCTTTTGCTATAATTCCATTCTTTTCACATTATTTAATTTATTGCACCATCATGCCGCAACCCGATTTCGCCCAAACCCTCTCCAAAGACCGCCATTTTCTGCGATCTGCCTTTAAAAACCCCAATAAATACGGCGGCTTGGCCAAGGTTGAGGAAAAATACAAAAAATCGCACGATCTCTATCTGCAACGCCTGTCCAAACTGCCCAAGCCCGAATTTGACAACACGCTGCCCGTTCACGAAAAACTCGACGAAATCAAAAAAGCCATTGCCGAAAATCAGGTAACGATTATTTGCGGCGAAACCGGTTCGGGCAAAACCACGCAGTTGCCCAAGATTTGTTTGGAACTCGGGCGCGGGGCGGCAGGATTGATCGGGCATACCCAGCCGCGCCGTTTGGCCGCGCGTTCCGTAGCAGAGCGGATTGCCGAAGAGCTGAAATCCGAAATCGGCAGCGCGGTCGGCTATAAAGTACGCTTTACCGACCACACCTCGCGCGATGCCTGCGTCAAGCTGATGACCGACGGCATCCTGTTGGCAGAAACCCAGACCGACCGTTATCTCGCTGCCTACGACACGATTATCATCGACGAAGCGCACGAACGCAGCCTGAACATCGACTTCCTCTTGGGCTATTTGAAACAGCTCCTGCCGCGCCGCCCCGATTTGAAAGTCATCATCACCTCGGCAACGATAGACGCAGAACGCTTTTCCCAACACTTCAACGGCGCGCCTGTGCTGGAAGTAAGCGGACGGACGTATCCCGTCGAAATCCTCTATCGACCGCTGACCAGCAAAGATGAAGACGATGCAGAAGTAGAGCTGACCGACGCGATTGTCGATGCAGCCGACGAATTGGCACGCTATGGCGAAGGCGATATTTTGGTGTTCCTGCCGGGCGAACGCGAAATCCGAGAAGCCGCCGAAGCCCTGCGCAAATCTACACTGCGCCGCAACGACGAAATCCTGCCCCTGTTCGCACGCCTGTCGCACGCCGAGCAGCACAAAATCTTCCACCCCTCCGGCGCAAAACGCCGCATCGTGTTAGCAACAAACGTCGCCGAAACCTCGCTCACCGTGCCGGGTATCAAATACGTCATCGACACCGGCCTCGCGCGCGTCAAACGCTATTCCGCACGGGCAAAGGTGGAGCAGCTTCATGTCGAAAAAATCTCCCAAGCCGCCGCCCGCCAACGCTCCGGCCGCTGCGGCCGCGTCTCCGCAGGCGTCTGTATCCGACTGTTTTCAGAAGAAGATTTCAACAGCCGCCCCGAATTTACCGACCCAGAAATCGTCCGCAGCAACCTCGCCGCCGTCATCCTGCGCATGGCATCACTGAACTTGGGCGACGTAGCAGCATTCCCGTTTTTAGAAATGCCCGATTCGCGGTATATCAATGACGGTTTTCAGGTATTGCTGGAGTTGGGGGCGGTGGAGGCAATATGATTTCAAACAACCAGAAAAAGAAATTACACAAAAAATACCGCTTGGAAAATAAATTTCAGATGGTATTTTGCATTTTTAGACTGGCTGAATACTACACAATTTCTGCTAACGCATTGGCAACGTGCCACATCAATACAGGCGGTACAGCATTGCCAATTGCCCGATATTGACGATTATCTGACACGCTGTCAAATTGAAAATCAAGCGGAAAAGATTGAATATTAGCGGCTTCACGCGGTGAAAATCGGCGATACCGTTCGCCAATCATCAATACAGGGTCTGTGCCATTCAAACTCACTTTTGCCAAATGTGCGCTAATCGTATTGCATGGCTGTTCAATATTTTGTACGCGCCCTTTATTCATTTTTTCACGCACACGCAACATACCCTCTACCGCTTTAGGGCTGAAAAACCATTTTTCATCAAGATTAGCTTGTGCATCCAATGCGAATTTAAGCGGTACTTTTTCAGGCAGCATAACAGGAAATTGAAATTTGAAATAATCGTCAAAATCCCGAAAACCCACCATAAAAACACGTTCGCGCTTTTGCGGTACGCCATATTCAGACGCATTCAGCAATTTATAGTGAATGTGATAACCAGCTTGTTCAAATTCACGCAAAATCATCGGAAAAGCCTGTTTATTATTTGCCGATAACAAACCTTTTACATTTTCCGCAATAAAAAATCGAGGTTGTTTTTCCTTTAAAACTTTAACCATTTCAAAGAATAACTTACCTTTTTCATCTTTATAACCCAAACGCGGCGGATTTTGCGCCACAATAGAAAACGATTGACACGGAAAGCCCCCCAGCAAAATATCATGGTCAGGCAATTCATGTGCCACAATATCGCGAACATCTTTCAATTCAGCATGATGCGTAAAATTGTCGTTGTAAATTTTAATGGCGTAAGGGTCGTTATCGGCAGCATATACAATTTCAAATGGTAATTTGGCGTAGTAGTGCCCTAAATAATCAAATCCACCCAAAATACCTTTATCCATGCCACCGCAACCGCAAAATAGGGATGTTACTCGGAGCATGATACCTCCAACAAAGGCTGCCACTTGCCAGCTTGCGGTAAAAATTCAACCATCCAATGGCTGTCAATTTTTAATAAATTCTCACGATATTTTTTCGCAGGATTTTGAATAATAAAAATATTTTTGCCTGTCTCATTCATAACTAGATAATAAATAAAGTAACTGTCTCCCAAGGTTTCCGCGCTATCCCATTCATTTGGCGTTAATTTAAAGCGATTGCTGTTAATTGCCTTTTTAGAGCGCGTACTTTTCACTTCAATGTATCGTTTATGCTTTTCAATTTCAATACTTTGCAAATCATAACCTACACCCAAAGGCGTTGGGATTTTGTTAATCAAATGTTGGCGGTTGGATTGACCTTTGGTACGTAAATATTCATGCGCCAAAATCAAAGTTTCGCCATAATCGCCAAAAATTTTGGTAGGTAACAATTCTTTACCTTGCATTTTGGCGTAATATTCTTGTACTAATACAGAAATATCTGCTTGTTCCGCTTGATTTAATGACGGAGAAAATTCTGCGATATTGTCAAATTGGTTCACATAATCAAACCATTGTCGTTCTAATGCCCTAATTTCAGCATTACTGATTTCTTTTTGATAATAAAAACAATTGTATTGGTTGAAATAAGCTGTATTTTGCAAATGGCGATTGATTAAATCTGGATTATCCGTATTCAAATAATAGTAATAGTGTGTTCCCTTTGTTTTCAATAAATTAGCCAAAACCATATAATCTAAAATATCGCCAGCATAACGATAGACATCACTAGCAGATGGATAATTACCGTTTATCTTTTTTAATTGCTCATATTCATGAGAGTATTTAATTTTATTTTCTCTATTTTCAATAATGTGCTTGGCAACATCATGTGCTGTTTTGCTATGTTCAGCCGTTACGCGCAAATCAAAATAGGCGCATTGCGTTAATTCTTCGGCGGTTAAACTAAATGGCTTATCGCTTAATTCGCAGGCCGCCTGAAAAATTTGCAAAATAAATTTACACGGCTGAAATTGAATGCCTTTTTTGATCTGTTCAATCACTGCATGATTTTTATTGTGTCCTGCTGGGTATTGAAAAGTGTATAAAAAATAATTAAAAAATTCATCAAGATATTGATTTTCAGCCAGCCTTTTTGCCATGAGACTGGGAAATAATTTTCCTGTTTCGGTTTCTTGAATAAAAGAAAATAAGGCAGCAATTTCAGTGCGCCAATTATCGATGGTTTTTTGTTTAGCAGTTTGATTTTTACCAAAATTTCTCAAAACCGCATTTAATTGTTCGTTAAATTCTTTTTCAGGCAGCGTGTTCAAATCAGAAATAGAATTGGCAACGTACAATAACACTTCTTCTACATTACTTTTAAAACGTGGGCGAATATGATGTAAACGGAAAAAATATTCATCAGGAATTTGATAAATTTGGCTCATAAAAATTCTTTCATTTTCAATGCAATCACTTTTGCCAACATAGGCGGAACAGCATTGCCAACTTGTTTATATTGACTGGTTTTTGTCCCTAAAAACACAAAATCATCAGGAAACGATTGAATCCGCGCACTTTCGCGCACCGTTGGCACACGGTTAAATTCATAATGGAAATGGTGGCGGTGTCCTGTATCAATCGTAAAACTTGGTTTTTGGCTGTTTAAGCGTGTCCATGCAATATTGACGTTTCTCGTTTGGCGCAAATGTTCAGGTAGGCTTTTGTAATTGCCGCCATCAGGTACGAGTGCGATAATTTCTTTTGTTTTATCATTATGTTGAGTGATTTGATGATTAAACAAGCCAGTTGCATTTTGGCGCATCATGTGTTGATATTCGCTGCTGCCTAAAAGTGGATAAGCCGCGCCATCATCAACCGAATAATCAGGTAAATCAGAAATGGCTTGTTTTACAGTAACATATTGATTAACCGTTTGTTTGGGAAAATCAAATGTTATGCCATTTTTAAATCCCACAAAAAATGCGCGTTTACGATTTTGCGGTACCCCATAATCAGAAGCCATTAAAATTTGACTTTTGACGATATAGCCTAGTTGCTCAAAATCTTGAGTAATTTGTTGTTTAATCGCTCCTTTTCCCATTGACATTATATTAGGGACATTTTCCATTAGAAATGCTTTGGGCTGATAAAAACGGACAAAATCCACAAACGCTTTATAAAGTTGATTGCGTTCATCATCAATCATGCGTTTGCCGGCGATAGAAAAACCTTGACATGGTGGCCCGCCAATAATCACATCTATTTGTTTAATTTGAGTTTGTTGGGAGATTTGTTCGGGTGTGATGTTGAATAAATCGGCGACAATGCCTTGTGTGCCTTTGTGTGTGGCGGTGTAGGTGGTAATCGCGTCTTGCCAATAATCTATGCCCAATTTGACATCAAAACCAGCTTGAATAAAACCGAGCGATAAGCCGCCACAGCCGCAAAATAAATCTAAAACAGTAGGTTGGTGTGTGTTATTCATCATATTTTCAAAAATAAGATTTCAGGTGGCCTGAAAAAGCAGAATTATAACTTAGGATAGAACAAATACCGTCTTAAATATTGCTTTAAGACAACATTATCTGTTATTTTTCAGGCAGCCTAAAAGCCCCAAAACCGCACTATCAATTAACCCCTATTGGCAAACAAATGGGTCAACTACCAATTGACCCCAAAGTCAGCCGAATACTGATTGCTGCACAACAAAATGACTGCATGGCAGAAATATTGGTGATCGCGTACGCGCTGTCGATTCAAGATCCACGCGAGCGGCCGCTAGAGGCGCGCGAGGAGGCAGCCAAAGCACACGAGCGTTTTACCGACAAGCAGTCTGATTTCCTTGCCTACCTGAACATTTGGGACAGCTTCCAGCGCGAGTGCGACAAAGACTTATCCAACAAGCAGTTGGTGCAGTGGTGCCGCCAATATTTCCTGTCGCACCTGCGGATGCGTAAGTCGCGCGCGATTGAAATGGGTTTAACCACCAAGGAAGCCGCTTTCAGACGACCTCCCGAAGTCAGGCAACTTTTATTGTGAAATTTCCCATTATGAAAAAATCCCTTTTCGTTCTTTTTCTCTATTCATTTCTACTTACCGCCAGCGAAATCGCCTATCGCTTTGTATTCGGGATTGAAACTCTGCCGGCAGCAAAAATGGCGGAAACGTTTGCGCTGATATTTGTGATTGCTGCGCTGTATCTGTTTGCGCGTTATAAGGCTTCACGGTTGCTGATTGCGTTGTTTTTTGCGCTCAGCATCATTGCCAACAATGTGCATTACGCGGTTTATCAAAGCTGGATGACGGGCATTAATTATTGGCTGATGCTGAAAGAGGTTACCGAAGTCGGCAGCGCGAGCGCGTCGATGTTGGATAAGTTGTGGCTGCCTGCGTTGTGGGGCGTGGCTGAAGTCGTGCTGTTTTGCAGCCTTGCCAAGTTCCGCCGTAAGACGCATTTTGCCGCCGATATTGTGTTTATTGCGGCGATGTTGCTGATTTTTGGACGTTCATTCAGTACGACGCAGGAACACGGTATTTCGCCCAAGCCGACATACAGCCGCATCAAAGCCAATTATTTCAGCTTCGGCTATTTTATCGGGCGCGTATTGCCGTATCAGTTGTTTGATTTAAGCAAGATTCCTGTTTTCAAACAGCCTGCGCCAAGCAAAATTGGGCAGGGCAGTGTTCAAAATATCATCCTGATTATGGGCGAAAGCGAAAGTGCGGCGCATTTGAAATTGTTTGGCTACGGACGCGAAACTTCGCCGTTTTTAACCCAACTTTCGCAGGCCGACTTTAAACCGATTGTGAAACAAAGCTATTCCGCCGCTTTGATGACGGCTGTGTCCCTGCCCAGCTTTTTCAATGCGATACCGCATGCCAACGGCTATGAGCAAATCAGCAGCGGCGATACCAATATGTTCCGCCTCGCTAAAGAGCAGGGCTATGAAACGTATTTTTATAGCGCGCAGGCGGAAAACGAGATGGCAATTTTGAACTTAATCGGTAAGAAATGGATAGACCATCTGATTCAGCCGACGCAGCTTGGCTACGGCAACGGCGACAATATGCCCGATGAGAAGCTGTTGCCGCTGTTCGATAAAATCAATTTGCAGCAGGGAAAGCATTTTATTGTGTTGCACCAACGCGGTTCGCACGTCCCATACGGCGCATTGTTGCAGCCTCAAGATAAAGTTTTCGGCGAAGCCAATATTGTGGATAAGTACGACAACACCATCCACAAAACCGACCAAATGATCCAAACCGTATTCGAGCAGCTGCAAAAGCAGCCTGACGGCAACTGGCTGTTTGCCTATACCTCTGATCATGGTCAGTATGTGCGCCAAGATACCTACAATCAAGGCACGGTGCAGCCTGACAGCTATCTTGTGCCGCTGGTGTTGTACAGCCCGGATAAGGCCGTGCAACAAGCTGCCAACCAGGCTTTTGCACCTTGCGAGATTGCCTTCCATCAGCAGCTTTCAACATTCCTGATTCACACGCTGGGCTACGATATGCCGGTTTCAGGTTGTAGCGAAGGCTCGGTAACGGGCAATCTGATTACGGGCGATGCAGGCAGCTTGAACATTCGCGACGGTAAGGCGGAATATGTTTATCCGCAATAAGCGGCGTGAAACCAATAAAGACAAATTTAGATGATGTCGGGGATAGATGCCCGACCGACAAGACTATGCAAAATATGAAAAACCAAGTACGCGGATCAGGCATGGATGCCCGATCCAACCCAGCCAATATTTCAGACGGCCTGCAAAACAGTTCGGGCCATATCGGTGCCAACACGCGCTACCGCCTGACCAAGCTCGGCGAACAAATGGCGCGCCTGCCCATCGACCCGAAAATCGCGCGCATTTTGCTGGCGGCGAAGAAGCACGACTGTATGGCGGAAATATTGGTGATTGCGTCCGCGCTGTCGATTCAAGACCCGCGCGAGCGGCCGCTGGAAGCGCGTGATGCCGCTGCCAAGGCGCATGAACGCTTTACCGACAAGCAATCCGACTTTCTTGCCTATCTGAATATTTGGGACAGTTTCCAGCGCGAGCGCGACAAAGGTTTGTCCAACAAGCAGCTGGTGCAATGGTGTCGTCAATATTTCCTGTCGCACCTGCGTATGCGCGAGTGGCGCGAGCTGCACTACCAGCTTGCCCAAACCGCGATTGAAATGGGTTTGACCACCAAAGAAGCCGCGTTTAGACAACCTCCTTCCCAAGAGCAATTAAGGCCGTCTGAAAGCCAAGGCGATCAAGATTTGGCGGCCAAACTCAAACAAAAACAATTGGATAAGAAACAACACCGCGCCCAAATCCGCGCCGCCAAAGAAGCGGGCTACGAACAAATCCACCGCGCCCTGCTCACCGGCCTTATCGCCAACGTCGGCATGAAATCGCCCGACGGCAACGACTATACCGGCGCGCGCGGCAGCCGTTTCCACCTTTTTCCTGCATCAGCCCTGTTCAAAGCCAAGCCCAAATGGGTGATGGCTGCAGAATTGGTTGAAACCACGCGCCTTTACGCGCGCGACGTCGCCGTTATTCAGCCCGAATGGATAGAGCAGGAAGCTCCGCACCTCGTCCGCTATCATTATTTCGAGCCACACTGGGAACAAAAACGCGGCGAAGTCGTCGCCAGTGAACGCGTGACGCTTTACGGCCTGACCGTATTGCCGCGCCGCCCCGTGTCTTACGGCAAAGTTGCACCCGAAGAAGCGCGCGAAATCTTTATCCGCGGCGCATTGGTGGCGCAAGAAAGCAATCTTCAGACGGCCTTTTTTGCCCACAATAAAAAGCTGATTAAAGAAATTACCGAACTCGAACACAAATCGCGCAAACAAGACGTATTGGTCGATGACGAAGCCCTGTTTGCGTTTTATAACGAACGCCTGCCCGAGCTGGTGTGGAAAGACGCGAAAGGCGGCGTTTGGGGAAGCGAAGAGGACGGACAAAACCAGTCGGACAAGACGGCCGGACAAAACGGACAAGCAAACCAGCGCAACGCAGGGCGTGTGGCGCAAGCCACGCACGCGGATTCCAAAGATGCGGACAACCGCGAGCATGAACCGAGTGTACACAACCGACAAAATGTTTCAGACGACCCCAAACCCAAAAAGCAGCCAGCATCTCAAAAAGGCCGTCTGAAACCTTTACCCCTTGCCGATATCCGCACCTTTGAAGCCTGGCTCAAAACCGCCGAGCGCGACAATCCGCGCCTGCTGTTCCTAAGCCGCGACGATTTGATGCAACACGCTGCCGCACACATTACCGAAGAGCAGTTCCCCAAATTTTGGCAAACCGCAGACGGCAAGTTCAAACTTTCCTATCGCTTCGAGCCGCACCATCCGCTCGACGGCGTGACCATGACCGTGCCGCTGACCGTCCTCAATCGCTTGCACGCGCCGTCGCTCGAATGGCTGGTGCCCGGTATGTTGCGCGAAAAAATCCAGCTGCTGATTAAAGCACTGCCGAAGCAAATCCGCCGCATTTGCGTGCCCGTACCCGATTTCATCACCAAATTTCTCGAAAGCAATCCCGACCGCCAAGCCGCCATCATTCCCCAGTTGGCGCACTTTATCGCCAAAAGCGCCGGCGATATGCGGATTCTTGAGCAAATCGACCAAGACGCATGGGCGGCGCAAGAGTTGCCCGAACACTGCTATCTGAATCTGCGCATTATCGACGACGGCGGACAAGAGCTTGCCGGCGGCCGCAAACTGCATGAGTTGCAACAACAACTTGGCCAAGCCGCCACCGTCACCTTCCGCGACAACACCCAAGAATTCGAGCGCGACAACGTTACCACATGGGACATCGGCACCCTGCCCGAATCCATCAAATTCGCCCGCGGCAAACAACAGCTCACCGGCTACCTCGGCCTGCAAAAAGAAAAAGACGGCCGCATCGCCCTGCGCCTGTTTGACACCACCGAAGCCGCCGAACAGGCACACCGTCAAGGCGTAATCGAATTGATGAAGCTGCAATTAAAAGAGCAGGTAAAAGATTTGAACAAAGGCATCCAAGGCTTTACCCAAGCCGCCATGCTGCTCAAACACATCAACGCCGATACCCTGCGCGACGACCTCACGCGGGCCGTCTGCGACCGCGCCTTTATCGGCGAAGACGAGCTGCCGCGCAACGAAAAAGCCTTTAAAGAGCAAATCAAACGCGCCCGCAGCCGCCTGCCCGCCGTCAAAGAAGCCCTTAGCCGCTACTTGCAGGAAACCGCCGCCGCTTACGCCGAGCTCAACAGCAAACTCGGCAAACACCCATTGACCCACCTTCTAAGACTACGCCTGCAAACCCTGCTCGCCGCCGGCTTCGCCAGCCATACCCCGTGGGCACAATGGCCACGCCTCCCCATCTACCTCAAAGCCATGACCCTGCGCCTTGAAAAATACAGCAGCAACCCCGCCCGCGACGCAGCCCGCGAAGCCGATATTCAAGAGCTGGAACAAATGTGGCAGGAGAAAACCGACAGCCTGATCAAACAAGGCCTCCCCATTTCAGACGGCCTTGCAGGGTTTAAATGGATGATTGAAGAATTGAGAGTGTCGCTGTTCGCGCAGGAATTGAAGACACCATATCCGGTGTCGGTGAAGAGGTTGATGAAGGAGTGGGGGGAAAGTAAATGAAAGCTAACTAAAAAATATAATGCATATGTTTTTATGCAATTACTGCAAAATAAAATATAAGATAGTACAATCTAGACCATTTCAAATAAAAAAAATATACAAAATATTGTATCAAATATTTTTTTAATACTTATATGAATGATACGTTATGGAGTTTAGCAACATGGCACAAAATAATTTAATTAATCCAAATTCAGATAAAAATACTGTAGATCAACTAGATTTGTCAGATCGAAATAATTTCCCTTTATTCATAAAAAAAATAACCATAGATCGATTAAAACAAATTAATAATCTAACTGTAGAATTTAAGCATCCTATCTCCATTATTGCAGGTGTCAACCGTTCAGGAAAAACCACTATGCTGACCACAATTGCATGTAGTCATGAGAATTTCAAAAAGAGGAATATAACGAATGGCATTCTAGAAAGGCATACATGGCAAGATTTTATGAAATTCACAGTAAATGATTGCCAAAATGATGATTACAAATATTCCATTGAATATAAAATTGGTGGCAAAATCCAAACAAAGAGTGGAAAGCGAAATCAGTTTACGAAAAAATGGTCTGGGGTAGCAAAAAAAGAAGGACAAATTAAAAATAGGGAAGTTAGATATATAGACCTATCTAGACTATTACCTGCTCGTAATTTTGGAAAGGCTATTCTACGAAAAAATCCCAGCAACAGTGCTGTAGATGCAAAACTAACGATGTGCTTATCGCATATTTTAGAAACTAATTTTACTATAACAACCCAATTTTCTCATCAAGATAAGGACACTTTTTGCTATCAAGGGTTATATTCTAGTTTTAATGCTGCCTCAGGCGAAGAATCTTTAATTAGATTATTAAGAGAGATTATAGAGGCATCAGAAAAATCATTAATTTTAATTGATGAAATAGAGGCTAGCTTACACCCCAAAATTCAACGTAGGCTAATAGATATTCTATATTTCTTTTCTAGATATGAAAAGAAACAGTTTATTATTACCTCCCACTCTCCAATAATTTTATCATGCTTACCTAAACACAGTAGAATTTTCATAGAGGAAAAAAATGGCAACTATAAATGCGAACAAGATAAAAGTATAAACTTCATCTTGTCAAAAATGGATTCAATTACATATCCATTAATTGATTTATGCTGTGAAGATGCGGTTGCAATGAGAGTTATAAATAAGTTACTGGATGAATTAATTCATCAAGATTCTTCATATCGAAATTTGATTAACGTTATGGTAACAGGTGCTGCATCAACGACCTTCAATATATTTAACGCTTTCAAAAATACATATAAAGATAGAAAGATTAAAACGGGATATGCTTGTATTTTAGATGCAGATATGAAATCAAACCAAACATACCAAAATAATGAATATATTCATTTTTTACTAGGTCAATATACTAATGAAAATCCCGAAACATTTTTAGTAAAAGAATATTTAGGCCAAAATCCACATGAGAATCTTCAATATTATGTAAATAATGCTAATAACCATGTTCTTTTTAAGAAGATGCATGAATTAGATATAGTTAATTCAAATACTGATGATAATCTAGAAGCATTCAATTTGTGCTGGGGCTCTTTTATTCAAAACAACCCTGATTATTTCAATGATTTTAAATTATTTATTGATAATTTAATTGATAAATTTTCCAATGACAACCTTTAAATTACCTAAAAATAGCAAACCGTAGCCCGCATCCATCTAATTACGTGTGTGCCTTCAGATACATGCCTCATCCATCTGTAGGGTGTGTGCGGTACGCACGCACGCGGTCTTTCTAAACTACTTCCCTTCCTACCCAAACCAAAGGTTGTCTGAAACCCATTTTCAGACGACCTTTTGCCTCTTTGCCAAACAAATCTTCCCTCTACCATCTCCCCAAACGCTGCCCGAACCAGTAAACTTCCCATGTTTCAACCACTTCTTGAAACCAACCATGCCCCGTATCCACCCGCTCCACCTGTTCCCGCCCCACATTGCCGAACGCGGCCTGCTGTATTTTCAGCAGGGCAAGGTTCGCGATGTCCAAAAAACTTCCTCCGGGCGTTATCGGGCGGAGGTGTGCGGTTCGGAAAACTATTGGGTATGGCTGAAGTTGGATAGTGATTTGTACATTAAGGATGGGGGCTGCGATTGTCCTTATGGCGGGGCGTGCAAGCATATGGCGGCGTTGTGGTATGCGGTGCACGCTCAAATGCTGGATGGGCAGCCGGACGAATCCGATGCGCAACAGCCTAAAAAGGGCGGCAATCCGTATCGGCAGCAGCTCTCCCGAATCTTTTCCCGAACCCGATATTATGATTACTACGAAGCCGCTGATTTGGGTATCAGGCTGCAAAACTGGTTGGAAGATGTGGCGCAAGAGGGAACGGCAGCGTTGGCGCAGGCTTTGCCTCTGTTGATACCGCGTTTGCAGGATGCTTTTGAAAAGGCGGACGATTCGGACGGTATGTTGGTCGATGCTATGTATATGGCAATTGACCTTCTGGAAGAAGCGGTCATGGAAAACGTCCCAAAGCGTTTGATCAATTTTTTAGACAAATGTTTGGACGACAGCCGCTATTTTGATTTCTCGGAGGCAGGCAATAAAATCTACCAAATCCGCGCCCGAATCTGGCGGCTGCGCGGTGAATGGCAGGCGTGGCAAGATTGCGTGAATAAACGTTTGGCAGTTGCCAAATTGGATTGGGATTATGAATTTTGGGCACTCGAAGGCTGGCAGGTTTTGCAGGCGAAAGGCGATACTGCTGCCGCGCAGGATTATTTCAGACGACATCTGCGCTTGCCGAAATTCAGACAAATTGCGGTAGAACAAGCAGTCGGGCAGCGAGACCGGGCAGAAGCGGAACGCCTCTTGCGCGAAGGCATCAGTATTGCCGAAGCTGAAGGAACACTCGGCACAGCGCACAAATGGAAGCTGCAACTTTTTGATGTATTGAAGGAAACCGGTAAAAATGTACGCGAAATCGCAGCGGATTTGGCGTTTTCCGTCCCCTTTCATTGCCGCATTATGAAGCATGGAAAGCCACGTTTTCCGCCGCCGAATGGCCGCATGAATTCAACCGCCTGCTTGCGCGCTTGTCGGGTCAATATTCGCTGCAAGCTGAAATATTGGAGCATGAACAGGAATTCGACCGGCTGCTCGCCCTATTGCAGCAACACCTCTTGTTGTTGTACCCAATGGATCGTTTTGCCCCGTCTTTCCCCGAGCCGTATCACGACCAAATCGTGGCTTGCTACCTGAAAATCTTTGCGGCTGAAATCAATAAGGCAAGCAACCGTAAGCAATACCGCCAGCTCTTGAACCAATTAAAGACCCTCCGCCGCCAATATTCCGCACAACGGCAGGCGATGGAAGACTTTGCCGACAAAGTTAGGGAGCAATATAGCGAAAAACCACGCCGACCTGCGCTGTTGGAGGAGTTGGTTCGGGCGGGATTTTAGGAAAAAGCTGTTCATCTTCACTTTATGTAATGGATCTTTCCAAATAGGCTTAAAATCCTTACACATATTCAACGTATCGATTACTCGAAGTTTATGAATATTTAATACAGTCAGAAAATATAAGTGGAAATATTAAGTCTAAGTCGTATGAAGATATCCATAAGTAAGCTGTAGCCAACATCAAACCGCGTGCGTGCCTTTGGGCACACACCCTACCTATGAATCATAAAGAGTTTGAAATTTATATGTAGCAAGCCGTAGCCTCCATGCAACCGCGTGCGTGCCTTTGGGCACACACCCTACCTATGAATCATAAAGAGTTTGAAATCTATGTGTAGGGTGTGTGCGGTACGCACGCACGCGGTCTTTTAAAAATGTTCTTTCCAATCAAACCAAAGGCCGTCTGAAAGTATTTCCCAACTTTCAGACGGCCTTTTTATATTCATATTTCTGTTTATTTTTCCAACCGTGCAATCAGTTCATCAGCTAAGTCCAGATAAGCTTGGGTGCCTTTGGCGTGGGCGTCGTAGGCGAGGGCGGGGAGGCCGTGGCTGGGGGCTTCGGCGAGGCGGATGTTGCGGGGGATGACGGTGTCGAAGAGTAGGTTGCCGAAGTGTTGTTTGAGCTGTTCGCTGACTTCGACGACGAGGCGGCTGCGGCTGTCGTACATGGTGCGGACGATGCCGGTTACGTCAAGGTTGGGGTTGATGGCTTGGCGGATTTTGCGGACGGTGGCCACTAAGTCGGAAATGCCTTCGAGGGCGTAGTATTCGCAAAGCATGGGGACGATGACGCCGTTGGCGGCGACCAGGCCGTTGAGGGTGAGCAGGGTCAGGGACGGGGGCAGTCGATGAGGACGTAGTCGTAGTCGTCGGCAACGAGCTGCAGGGCGTTTTTGAGGCGGATTTCGCGTGCGATTTCTTGGACGAGTTCGACTTCTGCGCCGGCCAGTGTGCGGTTGGCGCCCAATACGTCGTAGCCGCCTTCCTTGCTGCGGACGACGGCGTTGGGGATGTCGGTTTCGCCGAGGACAACTTGGTAAACGCCGTTTTCGATGGTGGCTTTGTTGATGCCGCTTCCTGTGGTGGCGTTGCCTTGGGGGTCGAGGTCGACGACGAGGACGCGGCGGCCTTTGGAGGCCAGGGAGGCGGCTAGGTTGACGGTGGTGGTGGTTTTGCCGACTCCGCCTTTTTGGTTGGCGACGGCGAGGATTTGTGCGCTCATGTGCTTTGCTGTCGTGTTAAGTGTGGATGGCTGGATTGTACCGTTATTCGGTATGCTTGGGTTGTTTTCAGACGGCCTTTTTGCGGATGATGACGATATGGCGTTCGGCATTGAGTTGGGGGACGTGCAATGCTTCGACTTTTTCGACGGCGACACTTTCGGGCAGTTTGTCGATTTCTTCTTGCGGGTATACGCCTTTCATGGCCGCCCAGTAGCCGCCGTCTTTGAGGAGGTGCTCTGTCCAGTTGACAAAGTCGGCGAGTTCGGCAAAGGCGCGGCTGGTGATAACGTCGGCGCGGCAGTCGGCGGCGGCTTCTACGCGGCCGCTGATGACGCGGACGTTTTTTAGGCCGAGTTCGATGACGGCTTGTTGCAGAAAGGCGGTTTTTTTGGTGTTGGCATCGAGGAGGGTGATGTCGAGGTCGGGACGGCAGATGGCGGTGGGTATGCCGGGCTGTCCGCCGCCGGAGCCGACGTCGAGCATGGTTTGCGCGTGTTCGATGTAGGGCAGGAGGGTCAGGCTGTCGAGCAGGTGATGGCTGACGGTTTGGGCGGGATCGCGCAGGGCGGTCAGGTTGTAGGTTTTGTTCCACTTTTGCAGCAGGGCGGCATAGTCTAGAAGTTTGGCCTGTTTGGCTTCGTCGATGTCCAAACCCAGTGCCTGTATGCCGTCGCGGAGCTGTTGCGCCTGATTCATTTGTTATTCCTTATTGGTTAAAACGCGTTGGATGTAATGGTAACGGAAAGCATGCCGTCTGAAAATGTTTGTGCCTGTTGAATCAACGTTTCATCTTGTGAAAGACGATGGGCTGCTCCGGCGCGCGCGTGAGCTGTTTGGGCAGGGCCAGCATGGCGATGATCCATACGGAGAGGGTGTAGTAGAACACGCCTTGCCCACGCAAGCCTGCCAATGCGGCATTGCCTAAGATGGCTTCAAAAATCAATCCTGCCGCCGCCGAGGCACACGCTGCGACCCCGGCAAGGAAGATGGCGTAACGCGAATGCCGGCGCATCATTTTTTATACGCCAGCTTAGTCAGTCCGCCGGCAATCGGCAGGTTGAGGAAGGCAAACATGCCGCAGACGAACCATGCGACGGAATCCTGCCAGCCGCTTTGCCATGCCCATGCGCCGTCTTTGACCGTGACCAGCAGTCCTTGGCCGTCTGAAAAGGCGATTTGCACGATATTGTGCAATATCATCGCCAACGGCAGGGTGAGGAACATCAGTGCGACCAATAGGGGGCGGTAGGGTTTTTCTTGTGTCAGATACATGGCGGTTTGCCTTGTTGTGGGATAAGTCGAAATGATAGCAGATTGGCGGTTGATTCACGTTTGTTAGCGCTGAAATTGCTGACAAAAACGGTCAATTAAAAAAGAAATGAAAAATTCTTTTTCTTGGCAAACGTTGGCGGATAAAGGTTAAGAAAACGTTTTCAGATGGCCTAGTCTCTTATTTTTATATGAACCGAACAGAAAATCTTTGCATTTCTCCGTAAAATCTACTAAATTCTCAATAACATATTATAAAGACCTGAAATCTGGAACCCAAACCGAAACTGCCTTCCGCCATTTACGCTCGGAAACTCAGCAGGCAACAAAAGTTTCATGCACAACAAAAATACAAAATAATTCCTCTGAAATCAGTTGTTTATAATGATAGATAACCACAAGGCAAACCATGCCTGACTTTAGTAGGAGTAAAACCATGGCTGAAGCAACCGATGTCGTATTAGTAGGCGGCGGCATTATGAGCGCCACTTTGGGCGTATTGCTCAAAGAACTCGAACCATCTTGGGAAATCACCCTGATCGAACGCTTGGAAGATGTAGCGTTGGAATCATCAAATGCATGGAACAATGCCGGTACGGGACACTCTGCGCTGTGTGAATTGAACTATGCGCCCCTGACTGCCGACGGCACGATCGATCCGACCCGCGCCCTTAATATTGCCGAACAATTCCATATCAGCCGCCAATTTTGGTCGACTTTGGTCGAAGAAGGCAAACTGACCGACCGCTCTTTCATCAATTCCGTCCCCCACATGTCGCTGGTGATGAACGCCGATCATTGCGATTATCTGCAAAAACGTTTCGACGTGTTCAAAAACCAAAAACTCTTCGAAAAAATGGAGTTTTCTACCGACCGCGCCAAAATCGCCGAATGGGCGCCGCTGGTTATCAACGGCCGTGATGAAAACCAATCCATCGCCGCCAACTACTCCGCCGAAGGCACAGACGTCGATTTCGGCAGCCTGACCCGCCAGATGGTCAAATACTTGAGCGACAAAGGCGTAAAAATCAAATTCAACCGCCATGTCGACGACCTCAACCGCGAATCGGACGGCGCATGGGTGCTGAAAACCAGCAGCACCAAAGACGATGACGACCCGTTGACACTCCGCACCCGTTTCGTCTTCCTCGGCGCAGGCGGCGGCGCACTGACTCTGCTGCAAAAATCCGGTATCCCCGAAGGCAAAGGCTACGGCGGCTTTCCGGTTTCCGGCCTCTTCTTCCGCAACAGCAATCCCGAAACGGCCGCGCAACACAACGCCAAAGTGTACGGCCAAGCCTCCGTCGGCGCGCCCCCTATGTCCGTTCCGCATTTGGATACCCGCAACGTGGACGGACAACGCCATTTGATGTTCGGCCCGTATGCAGGCTTCCGTCCCAACTTCCTCAAACAAGGCTCGCTCATGGATTTGCCGATGTCCATCCACATGGACAACCTCTATCCTATGCTCCGCGCCGGTTGGGCTAATATGCCGCTGACCAAATACCTCTTGGGCGAATTGCGTAAAACCAAAGAAGAACGCTTCACTTCGCTCTTAGAGTATTATCCGGAAGCCAATCCTGACGATTGGGAACTGATTACCGCCGGTCAGCGTGTGCAAATCATCAAAAAAGACCCGAAAAAAGGCGGCGTACTCCAATTTGGTACCGAAATCGTCGCCCATGCCGACGGCTCGCTGGCCGCATTGCTGGGCGCGTCCCCAGGTGCATCAACCGCCGTACCTTTGATGATTAAGCTGATCAACCAATGCTTCCCAGATCATGCCGAATCATGGTCAGGCCGTCTGAAAGAATTGGTGCCCGGCTACGGTATCAAGCTGAACGACAATCCGTCTTTGGCGGACGAAATCATCAGCCACAACGCGTCCGTTTTGGGCATTCATCACTAAATTGAAGCAGACACAAAGGCGGGCATTCTTGCCCGCCTTTTTTCAAACCATTAAAATAGCGGCATTCAGGCCGTCTGAAATCTAATCTGCAGCAGCATGTTGCACGATTCAAACCCGAAAATCAGCCCCAATAGAAAAACGCCATGACCGATATTCTCAACAAAATCCTTGCCACCAAAGCAGAAGAAGTGGCCGCCCAAAAAGCCGCCGTTTCCTTGGAAGACATCAAAGCCCAAGCGCAGGCTGCTGCGCCGGTTCGCAGCTTTATCGGCTCGATCCGTGAAAAACACGCGCAGAATCTGCCTGCCATTATTGCCGAAGTCAAAAAAGCCAGCCCGAGCAAAGGCCTGATCCGTCCTGATTTTCATCCTGCCGAAATCGCCGCTGCCTATGAAAAAGCCGGCGCGGCCTGTTTGTCCGTGTTGACGGACGAACCTTATTTCCAAGGCTCGCCCGAATATTTGAAACAGGCGCGTGCGGCTGCGGCGCTGCCGGTCTTGCGTAAAGATTTCATCATCGACGAATACCAAATCTATCAGGCGCGCGCGTGGGGTGCGGATGCGGTTCTTCTGATTGCCGCTGCCTTGGAAGCCGAGCAGCTTGAGCGTTTTGAAGCCGTTGCCCACGAATTGGGCATGACTGTATTGTTGGAGTTGCACGATGCGTCCGAGCTGGAAAAATGCCGCAACATGACCACGCCGTTGTGGGGCGTCAACAACCGCAACCTGCGTACGTTTGAAGTGACCCTGCAACAAACCCTCGACCTCTTGCCCGAATTAAACGGCAAAACCGTTGTAACCGAAAGCGGCATCCGCAACAAAGAAGACGTCGATTTCATGCGCGGCCACGGCGTGCATACTTTCCTGATCGGCGAAACCTTTATGCGAGCCGACGATATCGAAGCCGAAGTCAAAAAACTGTTCTAAACCCTAAAAAACATCAGGCCGTCTGAATTTTCAGGCGGCCTGAATCCATTGGAGACGAAAAAAATGTTTACCGTACAGCGCATTTACGCCTATCAACCCGATTCTAAACAAACCGCCGTCTTTATCGACCGCCTCTATCCGCGCGGCGTCCGCAAAGAGGTTTTCGCTACTGCACTTTGGCTGAAAGACATTACGCCCAGTGCAAACCTGCGCCGCTGGTATCACGAAAATCCGGCTCAAAATTTCGACGGTTTTGTCAGCCGTTATCATGAAGAGTTGCATGGCGATACGGAGCAAGCCGCCATCAAGCGGCTGCTGGATTTGGAAAAACAACACGGCAATATCTTGTTGCTGACCGCCATCAAAGACCCTCGACATTCCCACGTCTCCGTACTGGCTCAATTTTTGGGCGCAACGTTTGAATATCGCGATTAAAAAATCAGTGTTTGGGCTGAATACAAAAAGGCCGTCTGAAATCAAGGTTTCAGACGGCCTGCTATTTTCAAATCAAGAAGGATAACGGTGTGCCACCAATTTTCCGTCTATGTATTCGCCGATATAGACTTGCGAGGCTTCAAGGTGGAGGCGGGCAAGCTCTTGTTGCAGCCATTCTTCATCACGCTTAATGATTTCGAGGATGTCGGGGTCAACTTGGCCGTCTGTAATCAGTGGATAGCGCAGGCTTTCGTCGCCGTACTTAATGACGGCGAGCTGGCCGTTTTGTTCCATCACGGCACGTTTGACGGCAGAGATTTCGTAGATGCCGGCGGCGCGGAGTTTGAACATGAGGTCGTGTGCGCTGATGCCGTTTTTCATGCATTCATCGGTTTGGATTTTGCCGTTGACGATAACCCAGACGGATTTGCCGTCAATGATGGATTTGACCCAGCGATTGTGGTTTTTGATGAATTTCAGGCTTAAGACCAACAGCGTCCACAAAATCAGTACGAGGAAAAATTGCAACAGGCCGACGCTGTCGCTGTAAATCACGCCACCGATGATGCCGCCGAGTACATAGTTTTGCACTTGGTCCATGGCAGAGGTCGGCGCGAGGTTGCCTTTACCTAAGAGGTTGATTTGCAAAATCAAACCTAAAATACCCATCAGTAGTTTGAGGGCGAGCAGGGAGTATGCTTCCATGTGTGTGTATCCTGTTATTCTTTATCGATGAGTTCGATATTGTTGTTGACCAAATTGATGGGCGTCAGCGTGTAGGCGGAGAAGTCTTGATTGAAATGGACTTCGTAGTATTGGTTTTTGATGCCGATAATCATGCCGTTGAACAGGCGCGTGCTGTTGACGATGATGTCTTGTTTTTCAACTTTTTGGTTTTCAATCAAGGCATTGAGAAAACCTACCATGCGCGAAGTATCGGCGGCAAAGTTTTGACGCTCGCTGTATGAAAGATATTGCGTGCCGCAGATGAGGATGAGCAACAACAGCGCAATAATGCTCAGGTCGCGGTATTTGGTGTCCATGCGGTGGCGCAGGTATTGCGATACGGTGAGCAGGAGGATGACGAGGGCGGCGAAAATCAGGATATATTTCAAGTAGTCGTGGAAATACATATGATTTTCAAGATAAAAGTGAGAAAAGAATTTCATGGTATTTGATAAATTTGGGAAGGGTAATAAGGCCGTCTGAAACTTACATTTCAGACGGCCTCGTCTATTAAACAAGGATGTTGCGTCAAGGTTTCGGATAAAGCATACATGGCGCTTCCTGAAGTAGTATCAGTTGATAAATCCGTCGTCCTTCATTTTCTTTTCGGAAAAATACTGGCTGATGACCAGTAAGCTGGCCAGAATGATAATGAAAAAACCTGCCATGGTCAGGGTGATTTTGAGAAACATATCGGCATCGATGAAGGAAAACCAAAGTTGCAAAATCAAGAGCAACACCCAGCTGACGAACAATCCGAGACAGGCATAGACGCCGAGTTTAAACACGTTCTTTTTCCAAAATAACGACGTAGGCTTCACGCACGAAAAACAGCAGCATGCGGCGCTGGTCTTTTTCCATGGTAACGACCTTCCATCCTTGCGAAGCGTGGCTGTTGAGGAAATCGCTGAATTTGACCGGATTGATTTTGGCACTGCCGAAAACCAAACTGGAAAGCAGGTTCTCTTGATAAATGACGGCCTTATATTCTTTCATTTTATTCCTTTAAAAAATAAGGGGGCTTTAAAGCCCCTCATTCTACTCCTTATTATTCAACTGCGGTAATACAGAGCCTTCGCCCAATGCCAACAAACCGCTTTGCGAGTAAATACCCAGTTTGGCGCGTGTGTCGGTGATGTCGAGGTTGCGCATGGTCAGTTGGCCGATGCGGTCGAGCGGTGTGAACGCTGCGTCTTCGACTTTTTCCATGCTCAGGCGTTCCGGTTGGTAGGTCAGGTTAGGCGATTCGGTGTTCAGAATCGAGTAGTCGTTGCCGCGACGCAGTTCGAGGGTGACTTCGCCGGTAATGGCTTTGGCAACCCAGCGTTGGGCGGTTTCGCGCAACATGAGGGCTTGGCTGTCAAACCAGCGGCCTTGGTAGAGCAGGCGGCCGAGGCGCAGGCCGTTGATGCGGTATTGTTCGATGGTGTCTTCGTTGTGGATACCGGTCACCAAACGCTCGTAGGCGATGTGGAACAATGCCATGCCCGGGGCTTCGTAGATGCCGCGTGATTTGGCTTCGATGATGCGGTTTTCGATTTGGTCGCTCATGCCCAAGCCGTGACGGCCGCCGATGCGGTTGGCTTCGAGGAAGAGTTCGACAGGATCGGCGTATTCTTTGCCGTTCAGTGCAACCGGCACGCCTTCTTCAAAGCGTACGCTGACTTCTTCAGGTTTGACTTCGACGTTTTCGTCCCAGAAGGCAACGCCCATGATAGGCTTAACGATTTTGATGCCGCTGTTGAGGAATTCCAAGTCTTTGGCTTCGTGGGTGGCACCCAGCATATTGGAGTCGGTAGAGTAGGCTTTTTCAACCGACATTTTGTAGTTGAAGCCGTTGGCAATCAGAAATTCGCTCATTTCGTGACGGCCGCCGAGTTCGTCGATAAATTGTTGGTCTAGCCAAGGTTTGTAGATTTTCAACGCGGGATTGGTCAAGAGGCCGTAGCGGTAGAAACGCTCGATGTCGTTGCCTTTGTAGGTGCTGCCGTCGCCCCAGATATTCACATCGTCTTCTTTCATGGCGGAAACGAGCATGGTGCCGGTAACGGCGCGGCCCAGAGGCGTGGTGTTGAAGTAGGCGATGCCGCCGGTAGAAACGTGGAACGCGCCGCATTGGATGGCGGCGATGCCTTCGTGTGCTAACTGCGCGCGGCAGTCGATCAGGCGGGCATTTTCCGCACCGTATTCCATCGCTTTTTTAGGAATGGCGTTGTAATCGTCTTCGTCAGGTTGGCCGAGGTTGGCGGTGTAGGCGTAAGGCAGCGCGCCTTTGAGTTTCATCCACAACAGTGCGGCAGAGGTATCAAGACCGCCGGAGAAGGCGATGCCGACTTTTTGACCGATGGGGAGATTTTGTAAAATGGTATGGTTTTGGCTCATTGGGATTCCTCCAGACTTGAAAAGTTGAAACCATTATCTTATAAATGGAATACATTGTCAGCAATTAGGCCGTCTGAATGTTCGGAGGGCCGTATTAAAGAAACCTCATCATGAACGCTTTTAACCTCATCATCATCGGCGACGAAATCCTGCACGGCAGCCGTCAAGACAAGCATTTCGCCTTTTTTAAATCTTTATTGGAATCGCACGGGCTGAAGCTCAATCAGGTGCAATATCTGCCTGATGAACCCGATTTGTTGGTCAAACAACTGCGCCGCAGTTTTTCAGACGGCCTGCCGACTTTCGTTACTGGCGGTATTGGTTCTACGCCTGATGACCACACGCGCCAAGCCGCAGCGGCTGCTTTGGATTTGCCTGTCGTCCGTCATCCTGAAGCCGCCAAGTTTATCGAAGGCGTGACCCAGAAACGCGGCGAACCGCTCGATTCGCCGGAACACGCCCAACGCCTGAAGATGGCGGATTTTCCCGAAGGCGCGGAATTGGTGCCCAATCCGTTTAACAACATCGCCGGATTTTCCATCCGCGAGCATTATTTCTTCCCCGGTTTCCCCGTGATGGCGCACCCGATGGCCGAATGGGTATTGGAAACTTATTACGCCGACCGCTTCAACCAAACCGAACGCGGCAGCCGCAGCGTGTATGTGTTCGACCAACCCGAATCGCGCATTACGCCGATTATGGAACATCTTGAGCGTACCTACGCCGGTATCCGTTCGTACAGCCTGCCCACCGTGGGCCGTACCGATTCAGACGGCCGTTATACTCCGCCGCATATCGAGTTCGGCATCAAAGCGGAAGGCGAGGCCTGCCGCTTGCTGGATGCTGCGTGGGAAGATGCGTTGCAGGGTTTGCAGGCGATTGGCGCGACTTTGAAAGAAACGGTGGAATAATGCACTTATCCCCGGCCCAATCCAAACGCGTACTGACTTTTGCCTCTTTGCTGTTTTTGCCGCCGACCCTCATCATCGGCATTTGGCTGGCGCAATATGGCGGCTTTGCTTTTGAGCCGCCGCTGATGCACGCCGTCCATGCTCACGCAGGCACATGGTTTGATCCGATTGCCACCGTGTTGCACTATCTGGGCAAAACCGCGATTGCCGTGCCGCTGATCGGCGCAGTCGCCGCAGCCCTGTATTTTGCCGATAAGAAGCGCGAGGCACTGTTTTGCGTGTTGGCGGCATTGGTACCGACTTTGAATATGCTGATTGTGAAGGTTTGGTTTGCCCGCGAACGTCCGCTGCTTTGGCCGCGTCTGATTGAAGAGAGCAATTTTTCCTTCCCCAGCGGCCACAGTACGTTTTCCGCCGCCATTGCCGTCATGCTGATATTGTTTTGCCGCCGCACGCGCTACCGCCGCGCCGCTTGGATAGGCGGTATTTCCTTTGCCCTGCTGACCGGGTTTTCACGCATTTATTTGGGCGTGCATTATCCCACCGACGTTTGGGCAGGCTGGACAAACGGCACGCTGACTGCCTTGCTGGTGTATATACTCATCTTCAGGCCGTCTGAAAAATAGAAGAAACGAATTATGAATACACGTTCACCCAACACGCCTTATTGGCTCAGAAACGGCCATGCCGACACCCTGTTTGCCAAGCTGCTGCAAGGCAAAGCGCCCGACTACCGCCGCGAGCTTCTGCCCGACAGTACCGGCAAAACCCAAGTTGCCTACGATTTTGTCGACAGCGCCGACCCCGATGCGCCGTTGGTGGTTTTGTTCCACGGACTGGAAGGCAGCAGCGAAAGCCATTACGCAGTCGAGTTGATGAAAGCCGTACAGCAGCGCGGTTGGAACGGCGTGGTTGCCCATTTTCGCAGTTGTGGCGACATAGAAAACACCGCGCCCGTGTTCTACCATCTCGGCGATACGCCCGAAATCGCTTTTATGCTCAACACGCTGGCACAACGCTATTCAACCATCTACGCTGTCGGCGTTTCTTTGGGGGGTAATGCCCTGGCCAAATATTTGGGCGAGCAGGGCAGCAATGCCGTTCCGCGCGCTTCTGCCGTCGTTTCCGCACCGGTTGATGCCGTGGCGGCCGGTACGCGTTTTGATCAGGGCATGACGCGACTGATTTACACGCGCTATTTTTTAAACTCGCTGTTGCCGAAAGCCCGAGCGATTCCCCGGTTTCAGACGGCCTTAAGCCAGCAAAACTGCAAAACGCTTGGCGATTTTGACGACCGCTTTACCGCGCCGCTACACGGTTTTGCCGACCGCCACGATTACTATCGCCGCAATTCCTGCAAACCGTTCCTGAAAGGCGTGGATACGCCGTTGCTGCTGCTCAATGCCGTCAACGACCCTTTCCTGCCGCCGGAAGCCCTGCCGACCGGGCGGGACGTGTCCTCGGCCGTTACGCTGCTGCAACCGGCATACGGTGGGCATGTCGGCTTCGTCAGCCGCGATCAAGGCCGTCTGAATCTGCAATGGCTGCCGCAAACGGTGTTGGACTATTTCAAACAGTATCAACCGTAAATGAAAAAGGGCATGTATGCGACATACCCTTAGTGTGTAGAAAGTAAAAAGGCCGTCTGAAAACGAATTTCAGACGGCCTTTTGAATGGCTTGATTATTTGCCTTTGTTGTCGGCTTTAGCTTCTTTTTTCAGAGAAGCGTACAACTCAGGGTCGCGGTTTTTCAGCAAGGACGCAACGGCCAAGTCGTCACGGTTGACTTTAGCCAAATCTACGCGCTCAATGTGTACCAAACGCAGCAATTCGCGTACAGGTTTAGGCATGTTGCGGCCGGATTCGTAACGGGAACCACCGGATTGAGTCACACCAATGCGGCTCCAGAAGTCCATTTGGTTCAGGCCGAGTTTTTTACGGATATCGCGGATGTTTTCAATTTTTTCGAACGATTTCATGAATCTTCCTTATTGTGGTATTTGTTGCATGCCTCTAGGCATAAAAATGGGTCTGCAAGAATGCCGGCATCCCTTTCCTGTAGGCTTTTGGGGTGATATGTAGGCGTATTGCAAATGACTGATCTAGATAATTAGACAGTATATTCGAAAGAAGTTTTCTGCTGTCTACCATAATTTGTGTAAATATTTCTTAATTCATTATTTCGGTAAATTTTCATTATATAAATCATTTAATTATGCGTTTATCTTAAATATGGCGTAAGCAAATTTTTACATAATTAAACAATTCAATTTAGGTAAAAACTTAATTTCGAGTTTTTATTCGGTTTTCTAGGGTGAGAATGCGAATAAATTTCAGGCCGTCTGAATCTGTATTTTCAGACGGCCTGAAGGTTTTTTCAAGGTTAAGGCTTACCGCTGGCAGGGCTGATGGTGAGGATTTCGTAGCCGGTTTCGGTAACCAAAACTTCGTGTTCCCATTGGGCGGAGAGGGAGCGGTCTTTGGTGACCACTGTCCAACCGTCGTTCAGGATGCGCAGATGGCGTTTGCCTTGGTTGATCATCGGCTCGATGGTGAAAATCATGCCCGGTTTGAGGACGAGACCCTGACCTTTGCGGCCGTAGTGGACCACTTGCGGCGCTTCGTGGAAACCGCGGCCGATGCCGTGTCCGCAGAATTCCTGTACTACGGAGTAGCCGGCATTTTCGGCAACCTGTTGGCAGGCATAGCCAACATCGCCGAGGGTGGCGCCGGGTTTGACCGCTTCAATACCTGCCATCATGGAGGCGTGGGTCACGTCGATCAGGCGTTGGGCAATCGGGGAGACTTTGCCGACGGTAAACATACGGCTGGAATCGCCGTGGAAGCCGTCTTTTTTAATGGTCAGGTCGATGTTGACGATGTCGCCTTCTTTCAGCGGTTTGTCGTCGGGAATGCCGTGGCAGATAACGTGGTTGACGGAGGTGCAGCAGGATTTCGGGTAGGGCGGGTTGCCGTAGTTGAGGGGGGCTGGATAACCGCCTTGAACGTTGACGTGGTAGTCGTAAACGAGTTTGTCGATTTCGTTGGTGGTTACGCCGGGTTTGACGAATTGGCCGATGTAGTCGAGGGCTTCGGCGACCAAGCGGCCGAGTTCGCGCATTTTTTCGATTTCTTCGGGGGTTTTGATGATGACTTTGTCCATGAGGTTTCCTTCTTGTTTCAGACAGTATGGAGGCCGTCTGAACGGGACGGGTATGCCGTCTGTTTAAAACAGGTTGTCGAGATTGTCTTTATTGCGCGGTTTGGCTTGTGGTTTGGCATCAGGCTCGGCTTTCGGAGTCGGTTTGGACTCGGGGGCTTTGGTTTTTGCCGGTTTGTTTTCTGCTGCTTGTGCGGCAGGTTTGCTGTCTGCGGCTTTGTTTGCTACCGGCTGGCTGTCTGCTTGAGGTGTGTTTTGGGCGGCAGGGCTGCTGTTGTCGGATTGTGTTTTTTCTGATTTGTCGGTTTCGGCGCGTTTGTTTTCTGTGCGTTTGCCGCGGTGTGCGGCAGGACGGTCGTTTTTTGCACCTTCTTCGGCGTTGTCGCTTTTTTCGTTCTGTGGGACGACAGGATTGCCGGAGGCGGTTTTTGCGTCGCTGTCTTTGGTAGGCTGAACGGTTTCAGGTTCGACAGTGCCGTTGGGGCGCCAAACTTCAATGCGTGTGTCGGTTTGTTCGGCAGGGCTTTTTTCGGGTACGTCGGTTTTACCGGAGTTTAGGGTGCTGAATACGCCGGCAACAAGGGCTGCGACGGCGATAAAGCTGACAAGGAATAAAGCGCGGATTAAGTGTTTGGGCTTAAGTTGGAAAGGGGTTTTATTATTCTTGGACATGATGTGGCAGGTAATTGTTGGAGGAATGGCCGTCTGAATGTTCAGACGGCCCCAGGTTGCCTGTGAATCAGTTGGCAACGTAGTTTTGATAGAGGGTCACGACTTTTTGTACGCCGACGGTCGTGCTGACTTTTTGGGTCACGCGGGCTTGTTCGTCAGGCGTGAGAATGCCCATCACATAGGTCACGTTGCCGTAAGTCACGATTTTGACGCGTGCTTGGGTGGCCGGGCTGAGACCCAACAGGGTGGCGCGGACTTTGGATGTGCCCCAGGTATCGTTGGTCACATCGCCGAGCGAACGCGCTTGTGAGGCAACGGTGATGTAGTTGTACACGCCTTCTGCGGCTTGTTCGGAACGGGCGATGCGTTCAACAAATTGTTTTTCGCCTTCGGTAGCCACTTGGCCGAGCAGGAGCAGGTGGCGGTTGTAGCCGACAACGTTCAGTTTGGGCTTGTAGCCTTGGACTTGGTTGTTTTGGCGCAGATACGAGCGTGCAGTGGTTTCGACGCGCAAGGCCATAACGTTGTCGTCGGTTTGCGCGCCGGTGGTGCGGCGGTCGACGGCGGATTTGGTGCCCACGGCTGCACCGCCGATCAGTGCGCCGACGCAGCCGCTCAGACTCAGGCTCAAGAGGGTCGCTGTCAGAACGGGGAGGGCGTAGCGTTTGATATTCTTCATATCCTTTTCCTTGGGTATGGACGGTTGGGTGTTCAGACGGCCTTTAAGGGATGGGCCGTCTGAAAAGAAAGGGTTACATGCCTTCAAGCAGGACGGAGTCGATGCAGTCGCACATGGCGTGAATCAGCAAAATATGGTTTTCCTGAATGCGGGCAGTGCGCGGATAAGGGACGTTGAGCAAAACGTCGGTATCTTTGAGCATGGCGGCGATTTTTCCGCCGTCGCGGCCGGTCATGGCAATGACGTGCATGTCGCGCTCGTGTGCCGCTTTGATGGCTTCGATGATGTTGGTGGAATTGCCGGAGGTGGAGATGCCGACCAATACGTCGCCGGCACGTCCGAGCGCGCGCACTTGTTTGCTGAATACGTGGTCGAAACCGTAGTCGTTACCGATGGCGGTCAGGGCGGAAGTGTCTGTTGTCAGTGCGACAGCGGCCAATTCCATGCGTTCTTTTTCAAAACGGCCGGTCATTTCGGCGGCGAAGTGTTGCGCGTCGGCAGCCGAACCGCCGTTGCCGCAGGCCAGGATTTTGCCGTCGTTCATCAGGCATTGCAGCATCAGCTCGGCAGCCTGTGCAGTCGGCTCGACCAGTACTTTTTCAGCTTCCTGCTTGGCGCGGATGCTCTCGGCAAAATGTGCGGAAACGCGTTCTTGTAATGTTGTCATGAGGTTAACCTGTAATATTTTGAATCCATTCGGGTTGGCCGTCGCCCTCAATCAGTACCGCATCCAAGCGGCAGGGCGCATGGTTTAACCCGTGCTTTTGCAGATAATACTCTACACTTCGTTGCAATTTCAATAATTTGGACGGCGAGATGCTGTATGCTGCACCACCGAAACCTCGGTTTTTGCGGTATTTTACTTCAACAAACACAATCGTACCGCCGTTTTTGACGATTAAATCGATTTCGCCGTAGGCACAATGCCAGTTCCGTGCCAGCAGCGAGCAGCCTTTGCCCAGCAGGAATACCAGCGCCGCATCTTCGGCCACCGCCCCCTGTTTGTGGTTTAAACGCATGAAAAGTTTACCCGTTATATAATCATTGTTTTTAAAGAGACGCCGTTTCAGACGGCCTTGAATCTATGTACACAAAACACCTGCAAAAAGCCGTCGACAGCATCGAAAAACAGACATTATACGTTGTCGCCACACCCATCGGCAATTTAGCCGACATAACGTTGCGCGCACTGGCCGTGCTGCAAAAGGCCGACATGATCTGCGCCGAAGACACCCGTGTTACCGCCCAGCTTTTGAGTGCGTACGGCATTCAGGGCAAACTTGTGAGCGTGCGCGAACACAATGAGCAGCAAATGGCCGATAAAATCATCGCCCATCTTTCAGACGGCCTGAGCGTCGCCCAAGTTTCGGATGCGGGTACGCCTGCGGTTTGCGATCCCGGTGCGAAACTTGCCGCCCGCGTGCGCGAAGCCGGATTTAAAGTGGTGCCTGTGGTCGGCGCAAGCGCGGTCATGGGGGCATTGAGCGTGGCCGGTGTGACGGAATCCGATTTTTACTTCAACGGTTTCCTGCCGCCTAAGGCCGGAGAACGCCAAAAGCTGCTGGCCAAATGGGCGGAAGCCGATTTTCCGATTGTGATGTTTGAAACGCCGCACCGTATCGAGGCAAGCCTTGCGGATATGGCCGCGCAGTTCCCCGATCGCCGTTTAACATTGGCGCGAGAAATTACCAAAACGTTTGAAACCTTCCTCAGTGGCACGGTTGCCGAAATCCAAGCCGCCCTTAAAAACGACAGCAACCAAACGCGTGGAGAAATGGTGCTGGTGTTGCATCCTGCGGTGAAAGAGAAACACAGCGATTTGCCCGAGGCGGCGCAAAACACCATGAAAATCCTTGCGGCCGAGTTGCCGACCAAACAAGCTGCCGAGCTTGCCGCCAAGATTACCGGCGAGAATAAAAAGGCGCTGTATGATTTGGCTTTGGAATGGAAACGGATTTCAGACGACGCTTGAGGTCTTGCAGGCTTATTTCTCTCAACCTGTGGTGTAAACAACGCGACGATTTCCTACAGGTAAGGCTGGGTATTGTTCGTTATCCGTTTGCCGGTTCTACAGGCTTTATATAGGTAAAGTTCTGTTTGCCGCATTGCTCCCCCCCCCCTTGTAATTTACAATGACACTGCATACAACTAGTATGTTCTTAAATCTTTCAATCTACGGGAGTGGACTTATGAAACAAAACATCATCGTTGCCTTATTCGACATCTCCAGCGAAGCTTATCAAGCCTTTTCTGAATTGAAAGCTTACTCGCAGATAACAGATGCTTTGGTGGCACAAGCCGTTTTGGTTAAAAAGGAAAATGGTCTGATTATCCCAGCAGAAAGCACCGACTTTACCGCCAATACGGTCGAAGGCACATGGACGGGCGGCCTCATTGGTTCGCTGGTCGGCATCCTCGGCGGTCCTATCGGTGTTCTGTTGGGTGGAGCTACTGGCGCACTCATCGGCAGTGATGTAGGCACTGCCCAAACATTGGGAGAGGGGGCGTTGCTGGAAAATACAGCCAAAAAACTGGATAACGGCAGTACTGCAATCATTATTTTGGCGCAAGAATCCGACGAGGCTGTATTGGATGCTTTCTTCCACCGTTTCAAAACCGTTATTCTCCGGCAAGATGCAGCCGTTGCCCAACAGGACGTATTGGCAGCAATAGAAGCGCAGGAAGAAGTGGCACGTCAGGCACACGAAGCTTGGAAAAAACAGCGCAAAGCCGAACGCAAAGAGAAAGTGGAAGCCTTCAAGGCCGACATCAAACAAAAATTCGACGAATTGGCAGCCAAGTTGAAATAACACTGCCACCAACCCAAGGTATGTAACCGCTCAAATTTTCCGTTTCGGATGCATGCCAAACCGGTTTGAGGCTACCTGAAAATCTATTTTTCAGGTAGCCTCTCCCTTTTTCATGCCCCGAGACCTTTGCAAAGGTCTCGGCCTTTTTATAATTGGATTTTAGATTGATCCAATAGGTTCAATACGCTTCTAAGTTTGCGTTTCAGACGGCCGCGATGTTTGGCAAACCTGCTTCAACGCTGCCATGCGCTGCGCAAATATTCGATGCAGTCGGTCAGGGAGTAAAACGGGGCGTTGCCGTGATTGGCGTTGGGGTAGAGGGTGAAGCGGACATCTGCGCCGAGGTGGTGCAAAGTGCCGGCAAGGATTTTGGCTTGTGCGACCATGCCGCGGCTGGTTTGGTCGGGGCGGTTGTTTCTGCCTTCATGTTCGCCTGCGCCAAGGCGGATGCCGATTCCTTGCGGTAAAGCGTCGGGCAGCCAATCGAGTACGCGGCGGTCTTGCCACCAGATAGACGGCGAAACCAGCAAATAATGGCGGAATCGTTCGGGATGGGTGAACAGGGAATAGAGGCCGTACAGTGCGCCGAACGAATGGCCGAATACGGCTTGGTTTTGGGTATCGATGCGGTATTTGCTGTTGAGCAGGGCGGAGAGTTCGTCATCGATAAAGCGACTGAAGCGGTCGGCTTGGCCGTATTGTTTGCGTTCGGATTCGGGCGCGTTGTCGGGCAGCGGCGGCGTGTAGTCGAGGGCGCGTTGGCTTAAGTCGCGGATGTTGCCGCCGGTGTAGCCGATACCGACAATCAGACAGGCGGCATGGCTTTTGGTGATGGGGTTGATGAGCAGGGATTGCGCCATATTGAGGATGGCGGGGAAAAAGGCATCTCCGTCAAGGATATACAGTACGGGATAGCCGTCTGCCGGACGCTCGCCGAGTGCCGCGGCTTGAATGCGGTAGGTGCGGCCGGTGTGGGCGGAGGTAACGGAGGTTTCTTCGGCTTGCAGCAGGGTGGCGGTTTGCCAGTTGGGACGGATGGGCATGATGGGGTGCTTTAATCAATGGGTTGCTTAAGTAAAAGGAGAGAAGGCCGTCTGAACAATGGATTTCAGACGGCCTTATTGTACGGATTTCTGCTTTTTTAACAATACGCGCAATTAGCGTACGTCAACGTATGAGCTGCTGTGCAGTTCGCGTAGGAGGTTGGTGGTCGCCTGTTGTGCTTTTTGTTGGGACAGATATTGGCGGACGGCGTTTTGTTGGCGCTCTTCAGGCGTACCTGCTTCGCGGACGTCGTTCAGCTTGATGATGTGCCAGCCGAATTGGGTGCGGACAGGGGCGCTGATTTGGCCGGGTTTGAGTTTGTGGACGGCTTCTTCAAATGGGGCAACCATCATGCCGTCGGCAAACCAGCCCAAATCGCCGCCATTGCCGGCGCTGCTGTCTTGCGAGTATTGGCGTGCCAAACCGCCGAAATCTGCGCCGCTGCGGGCCTGTGAGTAGATTTTGCGGATGGTGCTTTCTGCGCCGACGGCGGCATTGTCGTTGTCGGCTTTAATGAGGATGTGTTGGGCATGGTATTGGCGCACAGGGTCTGCTTCAGGCAGGGTCACGCCTTGTTGTTTGGCCTGCTCGATGTAACGTGCCACTTCGGAGTCGCTGACGCGGCTGTTTTGCATGATGGCTTGTTGGCGCACTTTTTCAACAATAATGCTGTCGGCGATATCTTGACGGACGGCGGCAGACGGATTTTTGATGTTGGGGTTGTGCGCGATAACGGCTTCGATTTCGCTATCGGTCGCTTGGATGTTGCGGCGTTTGCCTGCTTGGAGGATCAGGGATTGGTTGATCATTTGTGCCAAAACTTGTTGGCGCAGCTCGTTGGCGTCCATTTGCGTGCCTTTAGGCATGGTTTGACGCGCTTGCGCTACGGCTTGCGCTACTTGGCGGTGGGTAATGACTTCGTTGTCGACAACCGCGGCAATGCCGTCTGAAAGATGTACGCCGCTTTGTATGGCAGGCATGGTAGTGGCGCTGACGACTGGAGTTTTGTTGGTACGCGCTTTGGTCGCTTTGGCTTTAGGAGCGGCGTGTGCGCCTGCTGCGAGAGTGAGTGCGGCGACGAGAATCAGGGGTTTGAAGTTCATTGTTTGACTACCTCGTTGGTTTTGCTGTAACCGGGGATGGCTAAGCGGAGTTTTTCGAATGGGTTGTTGCCGATATTGCTCAAGTCTTTGAGTTGGAGGTTGAAGAATACGGCGTTTTTGTGGCTGTTTTCGCCGGTAACATAGCGTTGGCCGACCAAGCTTGCGCTCCAGCAGCCGCAGTTGCTTTTGTATTCTGCACCGATGAGCATTTCCAGCGGTTTTTTGGCTTCGATTTCGTAGTTGTAACGGGCGACGGCGTACAGGTTTTTACTCAACGGCCATTGGGCGACAAGGTCGATTTGACTGAGTCTGTCGTAGAAATAGTCGCCGTTGGCTTGCAGATAAATGCGCTCGTTGCGTCCATATTTGTAGCGCGCGCTTAAGACTTTGCCGGGCTCGGGGTTGTAGGTAATCCCAGCGGCGTAGCTTTCGGCACGGCTTAGGTTTTGGTTGTAGTGGATATCCAAATCAATGCGGGTGCTCGGAGTAAGGTTGCCGTGTGCAAAGGCTACCCAGTCGGATTGGCTGCGCGGATAATTGCTGACGTTGCCGTCAGGCAGGACGTTGTCTTTTTTGAAATAAAACTTCTGGCCGATACCTGCACGGAAGAGTTCCGCACCGGTGTTGGGGTTGAGGATACGGCTTTGTGTAGCCAGCGTCAGGCTGTTGGCCGAATTGATGCGATCGTTGCCCGAATACAGGTTTTCGCGGAACAGCTGCGAATAGGTAAAGCTGTTTTCGGAGCTGTCGAAATTAGGCAGGTCGTTTTGGGACTTGGTCGGAATGTAGTTGTAAAACATGCGCGGTTCAAGCGTTTGCAGGTATTCTCCGCCGAATAGACGGGCCCTGCGCTCGAAAGTCAGGCCGCTGTCGACGTTGATGATCGGCAGGACGCGGCTGACATTGCGGCTGCTTTGGCCGTTGAAGCTGTTGAGGCTGTAATAAGTGGCATGTACGCCGACTTTAGGTCGGATGTAGCCCCATTGGTTGTGGAAGTCCCATTTAACGCTCGGGTAGAGTACCACGCGGCTGCCGTCTTGCTTGGTATCGTGGTCAAAACGGGTGAATTGGCCGAACACGTTGAGTTGCGCTTTGCCGAGATGGCTTTGCCAACGGCCGGTCAGACGGGGCATGATGGCATAAGGTTCGTCCTTATAGCCGTCTTGGTTGGCCAGCGTTTGGTATTTTTGTACGCGTAACGAGCCGTCGAAGCTGCCGCCCAACAGTTTGTCGCTGTAATTGAGCCATGCCTGACGGTCGAGGTTGACGTTGCGCGCGATGTCTTCGCGGCCGTAGAAGTCGCGGTAGTAATCGTCGTCGGAAACTTGGTTGTAGTTGATGCCGCCGCTGATTTTGCTGTTCAGCTGCTGCTGGTGTTTCCATTTGAACTGGTAGCGGTTGTTGTGGACGCTTTTTTGGTCGTTCGGCATCCAGTCGCCATCGACTTCGCCGCTGTAATTCGGTTGCAGATAACGCACTTGGCCGCCCAGTTGTACACCGCGTTTACTGATAATGCCCGGGCGGAAGGTGGCATCCAAATTCGGCGCAAGGTTGAAGTAGTAGGGCAGGCTCAGCTCAAGGCCGTCTGAACCGGTGGCAATGGTCGGAACGAGCAGGCCGCTTTTGCGGTTGCCGTTGATGGGGAAGTCCGCCCAAGGCGTGTAGAGGACGGGGACGCCGCCGAATACCAGTGAAGCGTGTTTGGCCACGCCGATGCCTGTCGATTCATCGGCTTCGATGCTTTGCGCTTGGATATACCAGCTGGCGTCGCCGGGCGAACAGGTGTTGAATTTGGTATTGATGAGTTTATAGAGGCCTTTGCCTTTGAGTTCGGCTTTTTCGCTGACACTTTGAAGGCGGCGGCCGCCTTGTTCGGTATTGAGGCGCACGGCGGTGCCGGAACCGGTTTGGTTTTTGAGGTTGTAAACCAATTGGTCGCCGGATACGGTCGAACCGTTTTGATACAGGGTAAAGCGGTCGCCGGCGGTAACAGTATCGGCGGCTTGGTCGTATTGTGCCCAATCGGCGTTGAGAACATCGGCATTGCGCTCGACAATGACGTCGCCTTCGGCACGGACGCCGACTTGGGTCTGGCCTTCTATTTTATCGGCGTTGACGCGGGTGTAATCGGCAGGCAGGGCAGGCTCGCCGCTACGTTTGATTTCGGCGGTTTCGGCCGGCTTGGCATCTTCATGGTCGCAAAACAGGCAAGTGCTGCCCAAGGAAAGCGGATCGGCTTCGCTTTGGCCTGTTTTTGCCGGTTTGGATTCGGCGGCGTGGGCAGGGGTATAGTCTTCCGCCTGCGGAACAGAAGCATCTTCCGCGCGCACGGCTGTTGCGCCAAAGCCCATAATTAAGGCGAGTACCAAGGGTTTGAGTGAAAATAAACGAGCCAAAATCGCCCCTTAAATCGGTTTGCCAGTTAGAATAGCGGTTATTGTAACCTGAAATTCTGCGATACCGCTATGCAACGACAAACCGAATTACAAAACTGGCTGGCGTCTGTTTACCCGAACCAGCCGTTCGAATTGAGCTTTGCGGCAGCCGATGCCGACTTCCGCCGTTATTTCCGCGCGACGTTTTCAGACGGCCAGACCGTTATCTGTATGGATGCGCCTCCTGAGAAGATGAGTGTTGCGCCTTATTTGAAAGTGCAAAAACTGTTTAACATGGTCAATGTGCCGCAAGTGCTTCATGTGGATGAAGCGTTGGGCTTTATGGTGTTGAACGATTTGGGCAATACCACATTCCTGACCGCCATGAATCAGGAAAACAGTGAAACCGCCCACAAAGCCCTGCTGCTCGAAGCCATCGACGAACTGATCGAGCTGCAAAAAGCCAGCCAACCCGGCAAACTGCCGGAATACGACCGCGAAGTCATGCTGCGCGAGATTAACTTGTTCCCCGAATGGTTTGTGGCCAAAGAATTGGGCCGCGAGTTGACCTTCAAACAACGCCAGTTGTGGCAGCAAACCGTCGATACGCTGCTACCGCCCCTGTTGGCACAGCCCAAAGTGTATGTCCATCGCGACTTTATTGTCCGCAATCTGATGCTGGCAAAAGGCCGTCCGGGCGTGTTGGATTTCCAAGACGCGCTTTACGGCCCGATTTCCTATGATTTGGTGTCGCTGTTGCGCGATGCGTTTATCGAATGGGAAGAAGAATTTGTGTTGGACTTGGTCATCCGCTACTGGGAAAAAGCACGCGCTGCTCAATTGCCTGTGCCTGCCGAGTTTGACGAGTTCTACCGCTGGTTTGAATGGATGGGTGTACAACGCCATTTGAAAGTGGTTGGTATTTTTGCCCGCCTGTACTACCGCGACGGCAAAGACAAATACCGTCCTGAAATCCCGCGCTTCTTGAACTACTTGCGCCGCGTATCGCGCCGCTACAACGATTTGGCGCCGCTCTATGCGTTGCTGGTCGAATTGGTCGGCGATGACGAATTGGAAACAGGCTATACCTTTTAAGCTTGGTTTTTTAAGATTTGATTCCACTTTTCAGACGGCCTGATCAATAAAAGGCCGTCTGAAACCTTTACAGAACACATAAAAATGACTTACATGATTTACCCCAAAACCTACGACGTGATTGTCGTCGGTGGCGGCCATGCCGGTACCGAAGCCGCACTTGCCGCCGCACGCATGGGTGCGCAAACCCTGCTGCTCTCACACAACATCGAAACCCTCGGCCAAATGTCGTGTAACCCTTCCATCGGCGGCATCGGCAAAGGCCACCTTGTGCGCGAACTCGACGCATTGGGCGGCGCGATGGCGTTGGCCACCGACAAATCCGGTATCCAGTTCCGCCGCTTGAACGCCAGCAAAGGCGCAGCAGTGCGAGCCACGCGCGCGCAGGCAGACCGCATCCTATATAAAGCCGCCATCCGCGAAATGTTGGAAAACCAAGAAAACCTCGACCTTTTCCAACAAGCCGTCGAAGACGTAACGCTTGATGGCGAACGCATCAGCGGCGTGGTTACCGCGATGGGCGTGGAGTTTAAAGCACGCGCCGTCGTGTTGACCGCAGGCACGTTTTTGTCCGGCAAAATCCACATCGGTTTGGAAAACTACGAAGGCGGCCGTGCCGGCGATCCAGCTGCCAAATCCTTGGGCGGCCGTTTGCGCGAATTGAAGCTGCCGCAAGGCCGTCTGAAAACCGGCACACCGCCGCGTATCGACGGACGCACGATTGACTTCTCCCAACTGACCGAACAGCCCGGTGATACGCCTGTGCCCGTAATGTCCGTACGCGGCAGCGCCGATATGCACCCGCGCCAAGTGTCCTGCTGGATTACGCATACCAACACGCAAACCCACGACATCATCCGCTCAGGCTTCGACCGCAGCCCGATGTTTACCGGCAAAATCGAAGGCGTCGGCCCGCGTTATTGTCCGTCTATCGAAGACAAAATCAACCGCTTCGCCGACAAAGACAGCCACCAGATTTTCCTCGAACCCGAAGGCCTGACCACGCACGAATACTATCCTAACGGTATCTCCACCAGCCTGCCGTTCGACATCCAAATCGCGCTCGTGCGCAGCATGAAAGGCCTGGAAAACGCCCATATCCTGCGCCCCGGCTACGCCATCGAATACGACTATTTCGATCCGCGCAACCTCAAAGCCAGCCTCGAAACCAAAACCATCCAAGGCCTCTTCTTCGCCGGACAAATCAACGGCACGACCGGCTACGAAGAAGCCGCCGCACAAGGCCTGCTCGCAGGCGCAAACGCCGTGCAATATATCCGCGAACAAGATCCGCTCCTGCTGCGCCGCGAACAAGCCTATCTCGGCGTATTGGTGGACGACCTCATCACCAAAGGCGTGAACGAACCCTACCGCATGTTCACCAGCCGCGCCGAATACCGCCTGCAACTCAGGGAAGACAACGCCGACATGCGCCTGACCGAAGACGGCTACAAAATCGGCTTGGTGGGTGAAGAGCAATGGCGCATGTTCAACGAAAAACGCGAAGCCATCGAACGCGAAATCCAACGTTTGAAAACAACGTGGTACACGCCGCAAAAACTCGCCGAAGAAGAGCAGCTGCGCGTATTCGGCCAAAAACTCAGCCGCGAAGCCAACCTGCACGACCTCCTGCGCCGCCCGAACCTCGACTACGCCGCGCTGATGACTCTGCCCGACGCACAACCTGAAACTGCGCTTGCCGACAGCGTGGTCGAACAAGTCGA
Organism: Neisseria subflava; assembly: GCF_024205705.1. Lineage (NCBI taxonomy): Bacteria > Pseudomonadati > Pseudomonadota > Betaproteobacteria > Neisseriales > Neisseriaceae > Neisseria > Neisseria subflava. The sequence continues at coordinate 2,134,024 of NZ_CP073115.1, read as the reverse complement.
AATCCAAGTCAAATACCAAGGCTATATCGACCGCCAAAACGAAGAAATCGACAGCCGTCGCGACATCGAAACCTTGAAACTACCTGAGGATATTGATTACAGCAAAGTCAAAGGTTTGTCGGCAGAAGTGCAGCAAAAGCTCAATCAGCACAAACCCGAAACCGTCGGACAAGCCAGCCGAATTTCCGGCGTCACGCCTGCCGCCGTCGCATTGCTGATGGTGCATTTGAAACGCGGATTTAAAGATGCTAAGTAAGGTTTAATCCGAATAAAGGCCGTCTGAAACTTTCAGACGGCCTTTATTTATCAGGAGATTGACGGTGTTGCACCTTATTTCATTAATTTTTTAAAGAGTTCGGATTGTCAGCAAGATGGGCGTGTTCTGATGAAAAAATGAAGAAGAAAACGTTTTTTCAGGACGCGTCATAAGCTGCCGCTTTTTCGAGCAGTTTTACCCTTGCCTGCGGCCATTCCTCACGCAGCAGGCTGTATTCAACCGTATCGCGCACGCTGCCGTCTTTCCGCAGCTTGTGGCAGCGCAAGATGCCGTCTTGGTGTGCACCCAAGCGTTCGATGGCGCGTTGGGAGGCGGTGTTGAGGTTGTCGGTCTGCCAGCAGGCGCAGCGGCAGTTTAAAGTGTCGAAAACGTAGTCGAGCAACATGATTTTGCAGGCGGTATTGATGCGTGTGCGCCGTGCCGACAGGGCGTACCATGTGAAACCGATGTAGAGGCGGGGGATGGCGGGGTCGATGTGGTAAAGCGAAGTCGAGCCAACAATTTTTCCCGTGTCTTCGTTGATGACGGCAAAGGCGAGGCGGGTTTGCGTGGCGGTGCGGATGTAGTCCGCCACTTGGTCGGGTTCGGGCGCGCTGGTTACGTTCAGCTTCCAGACTTCGCCGTCGCAAACTGCTTCGCGCAAACCAGCTTCGTGTGCCGCCGTCAAAGGTTCGAGACGGACACGGTCGAAGGACAAAACGGGAGCGGATGAAAAATCAGCCATGTGGTTTCCTTTGTATTTGATGGTTTGATTTTTCAGACGACCTTTTATAGTGTCTTAACGGACGGCATCTCTGAGGTCGTCTGAAAGCTATTGATTAATGATGTTTGAACACCAGCACGCCCGACTCCGATACAAACCCGTCCAACGGCAGGTCGTGCGGTTCGCGTGGCAGTGTGTCGGTCAGTTGGCAGCCGAAGCCTACGCCGAGGGTTTGGGTTTGCAGGCGGTATTTCATGGCGGAGAGGGTGGCGTCGTAATAGCCGCCGGCCTGTCCGAGGCGGTAGCCGCGTTTGTCGATGCCGACGATGGGGACAAGCAGCAGGCTGAGTTGGTGGACGCGGATTTTTTTGCCGGTGAATTGGGGGACATGCAATTTGGCGCGGCCGCGTTTGCGTTCTTGTTTGGCACCGTCGGCAGGGTAGGGGGTGAACCACATCCGCCGTGTGTTCGGTTCGATATAGGGCAGGTAGAGTTTTGCGCCGCGTTTTTGTGCGGCACGGACAAAGCCGTCCAATCGCAATTCCTTGCCCATCGGCCAATACACGCCGATTTTCCGTCCTTTTTTGATGTAGGGCTTGAGCAGGCGGTTGATGGTTTCGGTGGCGGCGTTTCGCTCGTCTGCGCTCATTTGGGCGCGTGCGCGGCGAAACTGTTTGCGTAATGCCGATTTTTCGGGATTCCTCATTTTCAGACGGCCTTTCAGGATTGCGGTAGAATGTTGCGATTATAACGATTTTGTTAACATTCAAACAGGACGCACACAATGTGGCACATTGTCGCCATCGGCTATCTTTTTGTTGCCGTGATGTTTTCCGCCGCGCAGCCGAGTATTGCGCGCGCGTTGATTTATTTGGTTTTTTGGGCGGTGTTGCCCACTGTGTTCACGGTCTTCGTCGTGACCATCCGCCGCCGCAACCGCTTGATGAAACGACAGGAGCAGGCGGAGTTTGAAGCGGCCCGCCAAAAGGCGGTACAGACGGATAAAAAACAGGACGGAAAGGTATAAAATCCCTTTTCAGACGGCCTCTTATCCGCTATAATCCGTCAGTTTTCCATTTCGGAAACACTCTTTTATTTTTTTAAACTTATGCCCACTTTCGCCGAAGGGTGCTTGACAATAGGCGCCGCCTATCAAGTTCTATGCGATTGAATGTGTGCTCTTTAACCCTTTCAAGGAAATAACATGTCTCAAATTACTATGCGTCAGATGATTGAAGCCGGTGTTCACTTCGGTCACCAAACCCGTTTTTGGAACCCGAAAATGGCTCAATACATTTTCGGTGCGCGCAACAAAATCCATATCGTAAACTTGGAAAAAACTCTGCCAATGTTCCAAGAGGCGCAAGAAGCCGTACGTCGTCTGGTTGCCAACAAAGGTACAGTATTGTTCGTAGGTACCAAACGCCAAGCCCGCGACATTATCCGCGAAGAAGCTACCCGTGCCGGTATGCCTTTCGTTGATTACCGCTGGTTGGGTGGTATGCTGACTAACTACAAAACCGTTAAGCAATCCATCAAACGCCTGGAAGAAAAAACTGCTGCCCTGGAAAACGCTGCTGAAGGCGGTTTCAACAAAAAAGAAATTCTGGAAATGCAACGCGACGTTGAAAAACTGGAACGTTCTTTGGGCGGTATCAAAAACATGAAAGGCCTGCCTGACGCGATTTTCGTTATCGATACCGGCTACCAAAAAGGTACTCTGGTTGAAGCTGAAAAATTGGGCATCCCTGTTATCGCCGTAGTCGATACCAACAACAGCCCTGACGGCGTGAAATACGTTATCCCTGGTAACGATGACTCCGCTAAAGCTATCCGCCTGTACTGCCGCGGCATCGCTGACGCAGTTTTGGAAGGCAAAAACCAAGCGCTGCAAGAAACTGTAGCCGCTGCCCAAGAAGCTGCTGCCGAGTAATTCGGTACACAGAAGAGGGGCGTTATGCCCCTTTTCTCAAATCCCGTTCTGAAATCCGTTTCAGACGGCCACTATTTCCAAACACGGCGATGGCCGTGTTCCCAAAAATCTAGGAGATTCAAAATGGCAGAAATTACTGCAAAAATGGTTGCCGACCTGCGCGCCGCTACCGGCCTGGGCATGATGGAATGCAAAAAAGCCTTGGTTGAAGCTGAAGGCAACTTCGACAAAGCCGAAGAAATCCTGCGTATTAAATCTGGTGCGAAAGCCGGTAAACTGGCTGGCCGTACTGCTGCCGAAGGCGTATTGGCTTACGCGATCAACGGCAATGTCGGCGCATTGGTTGAGGTAAACTGCGAAACCGACTTCGTTGCTAAAGACGCCGGCTTTGTAGAATTTGCCAACTTCGTTGCTAAAACTGCTGCCGAGAAAAAACCGGCTTCTGTTGAAGAACTGAGCGAACTGGTTGAAGCAGAACGTAAAGCCATCATCGCTAAATTGGGCGAGAACATGTCTGTTCGCCGCTTCCAAGTGATCGACACTGCCAACCAACTGGTTGCCTACATCCACGGTGCTTTGGCTACCGAAGGCGTATTGGTTGAGTACAAAGGCTCTGAAGACGTAGCACGCAAAATCGGTATGCACATTGTTGCCGCCAAACCTCAATGCGTAAGCGAAGCCGAAGTAGATGCTGAAACCGTTGAAAAAGAACGCCATATCTACACCGAGCAAGCTATCGCTTCCGGCAAACCTGCCGACATCGCCGCTAAAATGGTTGAAGGCCGTATCCGCAAATTCTTGGCTGAAATCACTCTGAACGGCCAAGCATTCGTGATGAACCCTGACCAAACTGTTGCCCAATTCGCTAAAGAAAACGGCACTGAAGTGATTAGCTTCGTACGCTACAAAGTAGGCGACGGTATCGAGAAAGCCGTTGTTGACTACGCAGCCGAAGTTGCTGCCGCTGCTAAAGTGTAAGGCACTTATGAAAAAGAAAGCACCTAGATTCCAAACGAATCAGGGTGCTTTTTTTTGAGAAAACCGTTTACGGTACCTATTTTAAGACGACCGAATATAAAGGCCGTCTGAAAACAAAACAATAATAGAACGACACACCATATCATTGTAATCCGACCGTTTGAAATTCAGACGGCCCAACTCCGACCGACGACATTCAAGAAAGCAAGGTATCCCATGACACAGCAAATCAAATACAAACGTGTATTACTGAAACTCTCCGGCGAATCCCTGATGGGCTCTGATCCATTCGGTATCAATCACGATACCATCGTTCAAACTGTCGGCGAAATTGCCGAAATCGTGAGAATGGGCGTGCAAGTCGGTATCGTTGTCGGCGGCGGTAACATTTTCCGCGGCGTATCCGCCCAAGCAGGCAGCATGGACCGCGCCACTGCCGACTACATGGGCATGATGGCGACCGTTATGAACGCCTTGGCACTCAAAGACGCATTTGAAACCTTGGGCATCAAAGCGCGTGTTCAATCCGCACTGTCTATGCAGCAAATCGCTGAAACTTACGCCCGTCCTAAAGCCATTCAATATTTGGAAGAAGGCAAAGTCGTGATTTTCGCCGCCGGTACCGGTAATCCGTTCTTCACGACCGACACTGCCGCCGCATTGCGCGGCGCGGAAATGAACTGCGACGTGATGCTCAAAGCCACCAACGTCGACGGCGTGTACACCGCAGACCCGAAAAAAGACCCATCTGCAACACGCTACGAAACCATTACTTTTGATGAAGCCTTATTGAAAAACCTCAAAGTGATGGATGCCACTGCTTTCGCCCTCTGCCGCGAACGCAAGCTCAATATCGTGGTATTCGGCATTGCTAAAGAAGGCTCGCTCAAACGCGTGGTAACCGGCGAAAACGAAGGTACGCTGGTTCACTGCTAATCATTGAAAGGCCGTCTGAAACAGCCGAACGGGATACATTCGGCTTTCAGACGGCCTTTTATTTTCAGTCGGTTGCGTGGGCATTGGCTCATGGTTTGAAAAGGTTGAGAACTTGCTTGACCATAATGCCCAACCGACAATTCGATAACAAAGGATACTCCATGAATATCACCGTCTTGGCTGTCGGCACGAAAATGCCGCGTTGGGTGGATGAAGCCGTCGGCGAGTACGCCAAACGCTTCGGGCGCGATGTCAATTATGCGCTGAAAGAAATCAAGCCCGAAAAACGCGGCGCGGGTGTGAATGCGGCTCAGGGCATGGCAGCTGAAGAAAAACGCCTGCTGGAAGCCATACCGCAGGGCGCGTTTTTGGTGGTATTGGACGAACGCGGCAAAGCGCCGACTTCGGTCGAATTGGCACAACATCTGAAAAGCTGGCAGCAAAACGGCGAACACGTCTGCTTTATTATCGGCGGCGCAGACGGCATGACCGACCGTTTGAAACAGCAGGCAAACATGATGATGCGCCTTTCCAGCCTGACTTTGCCGCACGGCATGGTGCGCGTTTTGCTGACCGAGCAGCTTTATCGCGCCGTTTCGATTTTGCACAATCATCCGTATCATCGGGAATAATCTGTTTTGGTCGCTGGGATAAGACGGCAATGCCACCTTGTCGGTTTGAAAGGGAATAGGGCAAGTCGGTTTAAAGCGGGACTGAACCTGCTTTCAGACGGCCTGATTTTTCCGCATGAATCCTTTATAATCGTTTCTTTGATAAATCAACATCTTTCGGGAGAACCCAAATGTCCGATTTCCGTCAAGACTTCCTCAAATTCGCTTTGGCACAAAACGTGTTGAAATTCGGCGAATTTACGACCAAGGCCGGCCGTCAGTCGCCTTATTTTTTCAATGCCGGTTTGTTCAATGACGGCGCATCGACTTTGCAGCTGGCGAAGTTTTACGCCGAGGCCATTATTGCCAGCGGCGTGAAGTTCGATATGCTGTTCGGCCCAGCCTATAAAGGCATTATTTTGGCGGCGGCAACAGCGATGATGTTGGCGGAAAAAGGCGTAAACGTACCGTTTGCCTACAACCGCAAAGAAGCCAAAGACCACGGCGAGGGCGGTGTGTTGGTGGGTGCGCCTTTAAAAGGCCGCGTGCTGATTATCGATGATGTGATTTCCGCCGGTACATCTGTGCGCGAGTCAGTCAAACTGATTGAGGCCGAAGGTGCAACGCCTGCTGCAGTGGCCATTGCGCTCGACCGTATGGAAAAAGGCACGGGCGAATTGTCGGCGGTGCAGGAAGTCGAAAAACAATACGGCCTGCCGGTGGTTTCGATTGCCAACCTGAACGACTTGTTCACGCTCTTGCAAAACAATGCCGAATTTGGCGGCTTCTTCGAGCCGGTCAAAGCCTATCGCGAACGTTACGGCGCGGTTTAAACCATAACATCATGCTCAGGTCGTCTGAAACAGTTTTCAGACGGCCTGAAACATTGGCTAAAATATATTTTTGATTCAATACACTTACGGAAAATACTCATGCCTGCTTGTTCTTGTCCTCATTGTAAAACGCCGCATTGGGTGAAAGATGCCCAGTTGAACGTAGCGCAGGGTTTCGTGGTCTGCACGCGTTGTTCGGGGATGTTTAAGGCCAAGGATTATCTGTCGGGCAACCTGCCGGCCGATCCGGCCCATCTGCCTGTGGCGGTAACGGATGTGCGCCTCGTGCATAACATCGGCGCGCAAATCCTCAAGCATTCCAAACTTTCGCGCAAAGAAATTTCCGATTTGCTCAACAGCGCGCTCAAGGAAGAGCCTAAGGCGGAAGAGCAGGCGGCAGTCAAAACGCGCAAGGACGGTTTCAACTGGACGTTGGCATCGCTGATTGCGCTGACGGTTTTGATTATGCAACTCTTTTATCTTGCCCTGCTATGAGTGCCATCGCCTATTTTGTTGCCAGCTTTCGCGAGGCCGCGCCCTATATACAATATTTGCGCGGCAAAACCATGGTGGTCGGCGTGACCGACAGCTTGTTGGAAGGCGAAACCCTGATTCGTTTGGCCGCAGATTTGAACCTGTTGGCCAGCTTGGGCTTGCGTTTGGTCTTGGTACATGGTTCGCGGCATTTGCTCGACAAATTGGCTTCGGGTCGGAATTTTGTTCCGAAATACAGCGGCAGCCGACGGATTACCGATGAAGCGACTTTGATGGAAGTGAAGCAGGTGGCAGGGATTATCCGCAGTGATGTGGAAGCCGCCTTGTTCAGCAGCGTATCCGCACAGCAACGGAGTAAGCCGCCGGTTATCGCGTGCGGCAACTTTATTACCGCCCGTCCGTTGGGCGTTATCGACGGTGTGGACATGGGCTATACCGGTACCGTCCGCAAAATCGACGCGGAAGAAATCCGTTTGCGTTTGGATGGCGGCGCGGTGGTGCTTATCAGTCCTTTGGGGCATTCGTACAGCGGCAAAACCTTCAACCTGAGTATGTGCGAAACCGCGCAGGAAGTGGCCATGGCTTTGCAGGCGGAGAAACTGGTTTTCTTGACCGAAGAAGCCGGTATTCGTCGTGCCGACGGCTCGTTGGCCAATACTTTGTCTGTCGGCGAAGTGCAGGAATTGATACACGACAATCCCGATGCGCCGGCCGATTTGCTGCATGCGGCGGTAGGCGCGTTGGAAAACGGCGTATCGCGGGTGCAGATTCTCAACGGCCGTGAAGACGGCAGCCTGCTGCGTGAGCTGTTTACCCGCGAGGGCAGCGGTACATCTATTGCCCGTGAGCCGTTTGTTTCCATCCGTCAGGCACGCAGCGACGACATTCCGCACATCATCGCCTTAATCCGTCCTTTGGCGGAACAAGGCATCTTGTTACACCGCAGCCGCGAGTATTTGGAAAACCATATTTCCAGTTTTTCCGTATTGGAACACGATCAAAACATTTACGGCTGCGTGGCGTTGAAAACCTTTTCCGAGCCGGACTGCGGCGAATTGGCCTGCCTGGTGGTGTCGCCCGAAGCGCGTGATGGCGGCTACGGCGAATTGCTGTTGGAACATCTGTTTCAAAAAGCACGCGCCTTAAATATTAAAACGCTCTTCGCCTTATCCACGCATACGGGCGAATGGTTTGTCGAACGGGGCTTTCAGACGGCCTCAGCCGATGACCTGCCTGCCGAACGCCGGCAGGAATACAATGCCAACGGCCGCAATTCCAAAGTATTTGTTTATGACTTGCAGGCCGTCTGAAAACCTCAATCCTATTATCCGTTTTTAAAAATCACTCAAATCTTATGTTGAAAATCATCTCTGCCAACGTCAACGGCATCCGCTCCGCCTATAAAAAAGGTTTTTATGAATACATCGCCGCTTCCGGTGCCGACATCGTCTGCGTGCAGGAACTGAAAGCACAAGAGGCTGATCTGTCAGACGATATGAAAAATCCGCACGGTATGCACGGCTACTGGCATTGCGCCGAAAAGCGCGGTTACAGCGGCGTGGCGGTGTACAGCAAACGCAAGCCCGACAATGTGCAAATCGGCATGGGCATTGAAGAATTTGACAGGGAAGGCCGTTTTGTCCGTTGCGATTTCGGCAATTTGTCGGTAATTTCGCTGTATCTGCCCAGCGGCAGCAGTGCGGAAGAGCGCCAACAAGTGAAATACCGCTTTTTGGACGCGTTCTATCCCATGCTCGAAGCCATGAAAAACGAAGGGCGCGACATCGTCGTCTGCGGTGACTGGAACATTGCCCACCAAAACATCGACTTGAAAAACTGGAAGGGCAATCAGAAAAATTCGGGCTTCTTGCCTGAAGAGCGCGAATGGATAGGCAAAGTCATCCACAAGCTCGGTTGGACGGATATGTGGCGCACACTTTATACCGATGTGCCGGGCTATACCTGGTGGAGCAATCGCGGACAAGCGTATGCGAAAGATGTCGGGTGGCGTATCGATTATCAGATGGTTACGCCGGAGTTGGCCGAAAAAGCTGTTTCCGCACATGTTTATAAAGACGAAAAATTCTCGGATCACGCCCCTTTAGTTGTGGAGTATGACTATGTTGCCGAATAAGGTTTTTGGTAAATATGATTGGAATATAAACGGCAAAACCGGCGTAGGCGCAGCGTGGGTCGTAGCGGCATTTGTGCTGCCTATGCTGGTGTGGGCGGTGTTTATGCTGGCGCGGATGTCCGGCTGGGTTGCGCCGACCAAGGCCAATCCGACGTGGGCGTTGGTATGGCTGCTGTTTTCCCTGCCTTGCCTGCTGATTGCGGCCAAATGCTTTGCTTGGAAGGGCTGGCGGCTGGTGGCTAACATCGTACTTTGTCTGGCGACTTGTGCCATCCTCAGCGTGCCTGCCGCATTGCTGATTGCATTTACTCTCAACGACTTGCTCAAATAGGCCGTCTGAAATGCAGAGCTTCGAACTCGAAGAAATGGCACTGTTTCTGATACGCGATGCGGATGAAGCAGAAATGTGGATAGATCGCTGGGCGGTTAGCTATCCGATTGTTCAAACTGCCGAAGCCGATAGTCGGCAAACCATTTCCGAATGGCAACACGCCATTCAGACGGCCTTCGAGCATATCGTCAGCAGAAGTATTGCCGTTGTAGCTCATGGTGCCGGCGTATCCGCATTTTTGGCATGGTTGTATCAAGCCGACATCATGACGCAAAAACGCCTGACCAATATTATTTTGGTCTCGCCGCGTCCAGAAGCTTTTCCCGAAGACGAAATCCATACGTTCCAGCGCGTCCGCTGCCCTTGCCGTACAGCGCTGGTTATTGCCGAAACAAACGGCACGCCACGCGATTGGGCGCAAGAACAGGCTGACCGCTGGCATGCACGCCTGCTTCAATCGCCGCATTCCGGCCGGTTAAACGGCGCACTCGGCGGCTGGCAATGGGGCATGAAGCTGATGCAGGAAATGTTGTTGAGTAAGTAGTGTAGCAGTATCTATTAATATTAATAAACGAAGGCCGTCTGAAACCGATATGTATTTCAGACGGCCTTTGTTTACAAATATCATGTTAAATATAATTAAAAGAAACTATTCTCATTTCTTTTTGAAGCAATATAATTCGGTTGTTTCGTTAAATTGAGTATAAAAATGCAAATACCATTTCATTTGGCTTTATTACCCACGCTGATTATCGCTTCCTTCCCTGTTGCTGCCGCCGATACGCAGGACAATGGTGAACATTACACCGCTACTTTGCCCACTGTTTCTGTGGTCGGACAGTCCGATACCAGCGTACTCAAAGGCTACATCAACTACGACGAAGCCGCCGTTACCCGCAACGGACAGCTCATTAAAGAAACGCCGCAAACCGTCGATACGCTCAATATCCAGAAAAACAAAAATTACGGCACGAACGATTTGAGTTCTATCCTTGAAGGCAACGCCGGCATCGACGCTGCCTACGATATGCGCGGCGAAAGCATTTTCCTGCGCGGCTTTCAAGCCGACGCATCCGATATTTACCGTGACGGCGTGCGTGAAAGCGGGCAGGTCCGCCGCAGCACCGCCAACATCGAGCGCGTGGAAATCCTGAAAGGCCCGTCTTCCGTCCTTTACGGCCGCACCAACGGCGGCGGCGTCATCAACATGGTCAGCAAATACGCCAACTTCAAACAAAGCCGCAACATCGGTGCGGTTTATGGATCGTGGGTAAACCGCAGCCTGAATATGGACATTAACGAAGTGCTGAACAAAAACGTCGCCATCCGCCTCACCGGCGAAGTCGGGCGCGCCAATTCGTTCCGCAGCGGTATAGACAGCAAAAACGTCATGGTTTCGCCCAGCATTACCGTCAAACTCGACAACGGCTTGAAATGGACGGGGCAATACACCTACGACAATGTGGAGCGCACGCCCGACCGCAGCCCGACCAAATCCGTGTACGACCGCTTCGGACTGCCTTACCGCATGGGTTTTGCCCACCCGAACGATTTTGTCAAAGACAAGCTGCAAGTTTGGCGTTCCGACCTCGAATACGCCTTCAACGACAAATGGCGTGCCCAATGGCAGCTCGCCCACCGCACGGCGGCGCAGGATTTCGACCATTTCTATGCAGGCAGCGAAAACGGCAGCCGAATCAAACGCAACTACGCCTGGCAGCAAACCGACAACAAAACCCTGTCGTCCAACTTCACACTCAACGGCGACTACAACATCGGCCGTTTTGAAAACCACATGACCGTAGGCATGGATTACAGCCGCGAAAACCGCAACCCGACATTGGGTTACAGCAGCGCTTTTACTGCCTCCATCGACCCTTACGACCGCGCAAGCTGGCCGGCTTCGGGTAGATTGCAGCCTATTCTGACCCAAAACCGCCACAAAGCCGACTCCTACGGCATCTTTGTGCAAAACATCTTCTCCGCCACGCCCGATTTGAAATTCGTCCTCGGCGGTCGTTACGACAAGTACACCTTTAATTCCGAAAACAAACTCACCGGCAGCCGCCGCCAATACAGCGGTCACTCATTCAGCCCCAACATCGGCGCAGTGTGGAACGTAACGCCCGCCCACACGCTCTACGCCTCGTATAACAAAGGCTTCGCACCTTATGGCGGACGCGGCTATTTGAGCATCGACATTTCGTCTTCCGCCGTGTTCAACGCCGATCCCGAGTACACCCGCCAATACGAAACCGGCGTCAAAAGCAGTTGGCTGGACGACCGCCTCAGCACCACATTGTCCGCCTACCAAATCGAACGCTTCAATATCCGCTACCGCCCCGACGCGCAAAATGATCCCTATACTTGGGCAGTCGGCGGTAAACATCGTTCGCGTGGCGTGGAATTGTCCGCCATCGGGCAAATCATTCCCAAAAAACTCTATCTGCGCGGTTCGTTGGGCGTGATGCAGGCGAAAGTCGTTGAAGACAAAGACAATCCCGACCGAGTGGGCATCCATTTGAATAACACCAGCAACGTTACCGGCAACCTGTTTTTCCGTTACACACCAACCGAAAACCTCTACGGCGAAATCGGTGTAACCGGTACGGGCAAACGCTACGGTTACGACTCAAGAAATAAAGAAGTTACCACGCTTCCAGGCTTTGCCCGGGTTGATGCTATGCTCGGCTGGAACCATAAAAATGTTAACGTTACCTTTGCCGCGGCCAATCTGCTCAATCAAAAATATTGGCGTTCGGATGCCATGCCGGGTAATCCGCGCGGCTATACTGCTCGGGTAAATTACCGTTTCTGATGAAATCAGGCAAAGGCCGTCTGAAAATAAGGCTATGATCTAAGCCATATTTCAGACGGCCTTTTATAAAGACTGAAATAAAACTAAACACATTTTTTCACTCAAATTGAACACGCCTCCAACAAAATGCCATAAAATCCGCCCATTGATTTGAATGTAAAGAGATACCTATGAAACTGAAAACCTTAGCCTTGACCTCATTAACCCTGTTGGCATTGGCCGCTTGCGGCAAACAGGCGGAAACCAGCGTTCCAGCAGACAGCGCCCAAAGCAACACATCCGCTCCGGCAGCCCCTGCCGCATTGACCGAAGGTGTCAATTACACCGTATTGTCCAATCCGATTCCGCAACAGCAGGCCGGCAAAATCGAAGTATTGGAATTCTTCGGCTACTTCTGCCCGCATTGCGCCCATCTTGAGCCTGTCTTGAGCGAGCACATCAAAACGTTTAAAGACGATACCTATATGCGCCGGGAGCATGTCGTGTGGGGTGACGAAATGAAACCTTTGGCACGTTTGGCGGCCGCAGTGGAAATGGCCGGTGAATCAGATAAAGCCAACAGCCATATTTTCGATGCGATGGTTAACCAAAAAATCAACTTGGCCGATACCGATACCCTGAAAAAATGGCTGTCCGAGCAAACAGCGTTTGACGGCAAAAAAGTATTGGCTGCATTTGAAGCTCCTGAAAGCCAAGCGCGTGCGGCTCAAATGGAAGAGTTGACCAATAAATTCCAAATCAGCGGCACGCCGACCGTTATTGTCGGTGGCAAATACCAAGTCGAATTTAAAGACTGGCAGTCCGGCATGACCACGATTGATCAGTTGGTGGACAAAGTACGCGAAGAGCAGAAGAAGCCGCAATAATTTAAAGGTTGAATGAGCAAAGGCTGTCTGAAAATAGGATTTCAGACGGCCTTTTATATTTAGGATCTATAGAATAAATGGTTGCTTAAAGCCTTATGGTTTTAAATTTGAATACAAAACAAAACGCCGTCTGAAATTTCAGACGGCGTTTTCGGTCAAATCGGCTTACAAACCCGGGAACATGCCTTTCATTCCCTTCATGCCTTTGGCCAAGCGCATCAGTTTGCCCAAACCGTTGCCGCTGAACATCTTCATCATTTGTTGCATTTGTTCAAACTGTTTGAGCAATTTGTTCACTTCCTGCACGGTTGTACCTGCACCCATCGCAATACGGCGTTTGCGGCTGGCTTTGAGCAGGGCAGGGTTGGCGCGTTCTTTAGGGGTCATCGAGTTGATGATGGCTTCTACTTTGCCCATCGCTTTTTCAGCCGTTCCTTCGGGGATTTGTTTCGATATTTGGCCCAGTTCGCCCGGCATTTTCGACATCAGGTTTTCCAAGCCGCCCATATTGCGCATCTGCTGAATTTGTTCTTTAAAGTCATTGAGGTCAAAGCCTTTGCCTTTTTGCAGCTTTTTCGCCATTTTGGCGGCGGCTTCTTCATCAATACCTTTTTGAACGTCTTCAATCAGGGTTAATACGTCGCCCATGCCGAGGATACGGCTGGCAAGACGGTCGGGGTGGAAAGGTTCGAGGCCGTTGATTTTTTCGCCGACACCGATAAATTTAATCGGTTTGCCGGTTACATGGCGTACGGACAATGCCGCACCGCCGCGCGAGTCGCCGTCCATCTTGGTCAATACGACACCGGTCAGCGGCAGGGCTTCATTAAATGCTTGAGCAGTGTTTACTGCATCCTGACCCAACATGGCATCGATAACGAACAAAGTTTCAACCGGGTTGACCGCCGTATGAAGCGCTTTGATTTCGTTCATCATCTCTTCATCGATTGCCAAACGGCCGGCGGTATCGACCATCAAGACATCGTAAAAATGTTTTTTGGCGTAATCGACGGCGGCAGTTGCAATCTCAACCGGTTTTTGGTTGGTATCGGATGGGAAAAAGTCCACGCCGACCTGTTCGGCCAACAGACGCAGCTGTTCAATCGCGGCAGGGCGGTAAACGTCGGCAGATACCACTAAGACTTTTTTCTTCTGATCGTTTTTCAGCAGGCGGGCGAGTTTGCCGACGGTTGTTGTCTTACCGGCACCCTGCAAACCGGCCATTAAAACGATGGCAGGCGGTGAAACCGATAAATCCAGTGTTTTGTTTTCCTTGCCCATCAATTCGACTAAGGCTTGGTTGACCACACCAATAAAGGCTTGGTCAGGCGTCAGGCTGCCGACGACTTCTTGGCCAAGAGCCTGTTCTTTGACTGTGTTGACGAATTCTTTAACGACGGGTAATGCAACGTCGGCTTCCAGCAGGGCAAGACGAACCTCGCGCAAGGCTTCTTTAATATTGTCTTCGGTCAGCGTTGATTGGCCGCGAATATTTTTAAGTACCTTGCTGAAGCGGTTGGTCAGGTTGTCTAACATACTTATCCTTGATAATGAGAATAGCTGCCCAATACAGGGCATTCTTTGTTAAAATAAAATTCGGATTATTTTACACGATAGTCCGAAGTTATGCTTCAAGAACACAAACACGACACCAAGGCCGTCTGAAACCCTGCCGGCTGTCCGTCTAGTGTTCACATGTCTATTGAGAAAGATATTTATGCCGATTGTCTTAATCTGCCTTATGCTGGTGTATGCCGGATTGGGCGCATTTTCCTGGTTGCAACATAAAAAGCACAATAATAAGTCTTACCCGCTGAAAACCGAACTGCTGATTTTGAGCGGCGCATTATTGGTACATGGCGCAGCATTGATGTTCCCTGTATTGCAGGATAGGGTATTGATTACCGGTTTTGGTTATTCGCTCAGCCTGATAGTTTGGCTGATGCTGATGATGTACTGTTTGGGCAGCTTCTTTTATTGTCTGCGCGGAGTGCAACTCTTATTGTATCCCTGTGCCGCATTGACCTTATTGTTGGGTTTCCTTTTCCCGGGAGATTTTTCAGGCCGTCAAATTGTAGACTTATTGCCGCTGTCGCACATTGCATCATCATTGCTCGCATACGGACTGTTTGGCATCGTTACCTTATTTGCCATCCTGATCCTTTTGCTCGACCGCAATCTGCACAAACGCCGTTTTTCTGCATTGGTCAGCTTCTTGCCACCTTTATTGAGTTTGGAGAAACTCATGTTCCAAGGTATGTGGGCAGGTTTCATTTTATTGACCTATTCCGTTATCAGCGGTACGTTTTTTGCCGAAGCCGTTTTCGGCAAACCCATGACCTTCACGCATAAAACCATCTTCAGTATTATGTCGTGGCTGATTTATGGCGCATTATTGTTGAAACACAGCATGACCGCATGGCGGGGTAAAAAAGCCGCAGTTTGGACTATTGTCGGATTTGTCAGTCTGATTTTTGCCTATGTAGGCAGCAAATTCGTCCTAGAAATTGTCCTTCAACGTATTGGATAAATAGAAACCATAAAAAAGGCCGTCTGAAACCAAAATTTCAGACGGCCTTTTTTTGTGTTTTTTTGTATGTATGGATTGTGTAGAAAGGTTGTTGGAGTTTTTTTATAAAATAAAAACCCTGTTAAAACAGGGCGGTGGTTAAATTTCTGAAAATAATTTTGCGAAAGGTGTTGACTGGTTTTATTGTGAGGCGTATAGTTCGGTTCTTCGCTGCTGACGCGGTGAAGAAAACGAAGCAGACAGTATAACACAGTTAGTTAAAATTTTCGATAATTTTAGTTGACATTTGCTAAATGTACTGTATAATTCGATTCGCTCTTTAAAAAACAGATTACCGATAAGTGTGAGTGCATTAGGCCTCACACTGTTTGAAAGACAGACAAGATGATGTTTTAGACATTGTCCTGTCGGTTTCTTTGAAGCAGACCAGAAGTTATAAGTTAGAGATTGAACATAAGAGTTTGATCCTGGCTCAGATTGAACGCTGGCGGCATGCTTTACACATGCAAGTCGGACGGCAGCACAGAGAAGCTTGCTTCTTGGGTGGCGAGTGGCGAACGGGTGAGTAATATATCGGAACGTACCGAGTAATGGGGGATAACTAATCGAAAGATTAGCTAATACCGCATATTCTCTGAGGAGGAAAGCAGGGGACCTTCGGGCCTTGCGTTATTCGAGCGGCCGATATCTGATTAGCTAGTTGGTGGGGTAAAGGCCTACCAAGGCGACGATCAGTAGCGGGTCTGAGAGGATGATCCGCCACACTGGGACTGAGACACGGCCCAGACTCCTACGGGAGGCAGCAGTGGGGAATTTTGGACAATGGGCGCAAGCCTGATCCAGCCATGCCGCGTGTCTGAAGAAGGCCTTCGGGTTGTAAAGGACTTTTGTCAGGGAAGAAAAGGCTGTTGCTAATACCGACAGCTGATGACGGTACCTGAAGAATAAGCACCGGCTAACTACGTGCCAGCAGCCGCGGTAATACGTAGGGTGCGAGCGTTAATCGGAATTACTGGGCGTAAAGCGAGCGCAGACGGTTACTTAAGCAGGATGTGAAATCCCCGGGCTCAACCTGGGAACTGCGTTCTGAACTGGGTGACTAGAGTGTGTCAGAGGGAGGTAGAATTCCACGTGTAGCAGTGAAATGCGTAGAGATGTGGAGGAATACCGATGGCGAAGGCAGCCTCCTGGGATAACACTGACGTTCATGCTCGAAAGCGTGGGTAGCAAACAGGATTAGATACCCTGGTAGTCCACGCCCTAAACGATGTCAATTAGCTGTTGGGCAACTTGATTGCTTAGTAGCGTAGCTAACGCGTGAAATTGACCGCCTGGGGAGTACGGTCGCAAGATTAAAACTCAAAGGAATTGACGGGGACCCGCACAAGCGGTGGATGATGTGGATTAATTCGATGCAACGCGAAGAACCTTACCTGGTCTTGACATGTACGGAATCCTCCAGAGACGGAGGAGTGCCTTCGGGAACCGTAACACAGGTGCTGCATGGCTGTCGTCAGCTCGTGTCGTGAGATGTTGGGTTAAGTCCCGCAACGAGCGCAACCCTTGTCATTAGTTGCCATCATTTAGTTGGGCACTCTAATGAGACTGCCGGTGACAAGCCGGAGGAAGGTGGGGATGACGTCAAGTCCTCATGGCCCTTATGACCAGGGCTTCACACGTCATACAATGGTCGGTACAGAGGGTAGCCAAACCGCGAGGTGGAGCCAATCTCACAAAACCGATCGTAGTCCGGATTGCACTCTGCAACTCGAGTGCATGAAGTCGGAATCGCTAGTAATCGCAGGTCAGCATACTGCGGTGAATACGTTCCCGGGTCTTGTACACACCGCCCGTCACACCATGGGAGTGGGGGATACCAGAAGTAGGTAGGGTAACCGCAAGGAGCCCGCTTACCACGGTATGCTTCATGACTGGGGTGAAGTCGTAACAAGGTAGCCGTAGGGGAACCTGCGGCTGGATCACCTCCTTTCTAGAGAAAGAAGAGGTCTGATGCATTCACACTTATCGGTAAACTGTAAAAGATGCGGAAGAGAAAAGCTTGAGTGAAGACAAGATTCGCTTAAGAAGAGAATCCGGGTTTGTAGCTCAGCTGGTTAGAGCACACGCTTGATAAGCGTGGGGTCGGAGGTTCAAGTCCTCCCAGACCCACCAAGAACGGGGGCATAGCTCAGTTGGTAGAGCACCTGCTTTGCAAGCAGGGGGTCATCGGTTCGATCCCGTTTGCCTCCACCAAGAACTTTACAAATCAAAGGAAGCCTGCTATACTTAGCAGCTTATTTTGATTTGCGAAGTGAAATATCGACGCATCGATCTTTAACAAATTGGAAAGCCGAAATCAACAAACAAAGACAATGAGTTTGTTTTGATTTTTTGTTCTTTGCAAAGGATAAAAAATCTCTCGCAAGAGAAAAGAAAACAAACACAGTATTTGGGTGATGATTGTATCGACTTAATCCTGAAACACAAAAGGCAGGATTAAGACACAACAAAGCAGTAAGCTTTATCAAAGTAGGAATTTCAAGTTTGCTTCCCTAGTCAACGGGTAGGCAGACGAAGTCAAAGAGGTTCTTGAAATGATAGAGTCAAGTGAATAAGTGCATCAGGTGGATGCCTTGGCGATGATAGGCGACGAAGGACGTGTAAGCCTGCGAAAAGCGTGGGGGAGCTGGCAATAAAGCTATGATCCCGCGATGTCCGAATGGGGAAACCCACCTCTTAGGAGGTATCCTTATCTGAATACATAGGATAAGCGAAGCGAACCCGGAGAACTGAACCATCTAAGTACCCGGAGGAAAAGAAATCAACCGAGATTCCGCAAGTAGTGGCGAGCGAACGCGGAGGAGCCTGTACGTGATAACTGTCGAGATAGAAGAACAAGCTGGGAAGCTTGACCATAGTGGGTGATAGTCCCGTATTCGAAATCTCAATAGTGGTACTAAGCGTACGAAAAGTAGGGCGGGACACGTGAAATCCTGTCTGAATATGGGGGGACCATCCTCCAAGGCTAAATACTCATCATCGACCGATAGTGAACCAGTACCGTGAGGGAAAGGCGAAAAGAACCCCGGGAGGGGAGTGAAATAGAACCTGAAACCTGATGCATACAAACAGTGGGAGCACCCTTGTGGTGTGACTGCGTACCTTTTGTATAATGGGTCAACGACTTACATTCAGTAGCGAGCTTAACCGAATAGGGGAGGCGTAGGGAAACCGAGTCTTAATAGGGCGAACAGTTGCTGGGTGTAGACCCGAAACCGAGTGATCTATCCATGGCCAGGTTGAAGGTGCCGTAACAGGTACTGGAGGACCGAACCCACGCATGTTGCAAAATGCGGGGATGAGCTGTGGATAGGGGTGAAAGGCTAAACAAACTCGGAGATAGCTGGTTCTCCCCGAAAACTATTTAGGTAGTGCCTCGAGCAAGACACTGATGGGGGTAAAGCACTGTTATGGCTAGGGGGTTATTGCAACTTACCAACCCATGGCAAACTAAGAATACCATCAAGTGGTTCCTCGGGAGACAGACAGCGGGTGCTAACGTCCGTTGTCAAGAGGGAAACAACCCAGACCGCCAGCTAAGGTCCCAAATGATAGATTAAGTGGTAAACGAAGTGGGAAGGCCCAGACAGCCAGGATGTTGGCTTAGAAGCAGCCATCATTTAAAGAAAGCGTAATAGCTCACTGGTCGAGTCGTCCTGCGCGGAAGATGTAACGGGGCTCAAATCTATAACCGAAGCTGCGGATGCCAGTTTACTGGCATGGTAGGGGAGCGTTCTGTAGGCCAATGAAGGTGCATTGTAAAGTGTGCTGGAGGTATCAGAAGTGCGAATGTTGACATGAGTAGCGATAAAGCGGGTGAAAAGCCCGCTCGCCGAAAGCCCAAGGTTTCCTACGCAACGTTCATCGGCGTAGGGTGAGTCGGCCCTAAGGCGAGGCAGAAATGCGTAGTCGATGGGAAACAGGTTAATATTCCTGTACTTGATTCAAATGCGATGTGGGGACGGAGAAGGTTAGGTTAGCAAGCTGTTGGAATAGCTTGTTTAAGCCGGTAGGTGGAAGACTTAGGCAAATCCGGGTCTTCTTAACACCGAGAAGTGATGACGAGTGTCTACGGACATGAAGTAACCGATACCACGCTTCCAGGAAAAGCCACTAAGCTTCAGTTTGAATTGAACCGTACCGCAAACCGACACAGGTGGGCAGGATGAGAATTCTAAGGCGCTTGAGAGAACTCAGGAGAAGGAACTCGGCAAATTGATACCGTAACTTCGGGAGAAGGTATGCCCTCTAAGGTTAAGGACTTGCTCCGTAAGCCCTGGAGGGTCGCAGAGAATAGGTGGCTGCGACTGTTTATTAAAAACACAGCACTCTGCTAACACGAAAGTGGACGTATAGGGTGTGACGCCTGCCCGGTGCTGGAAGGTTAATTGAAGATGTGCAAGCATCGGATCGAAGCCCCAGTAAACGGCGGCCGTAACTATAACGGTCCTAAGGTAGCGAAATTCCTTGTCGGGTAAGTTCCGACCCGCACGAATGGCGTAACGATGGCCACACTGTCTCCTCCTGAGACTCAGCGAAGTTGAAGTGGTTGTGAAGATGCAATCTACCCGCTGCTAGACGGAAAGACCCCGTGAACCTTTACTGTAGCTTTGCATTGGACTTTGAAGTCACTTGTGTAGGATAGGTGGGAGGCTTTGAAGCAGAGACGCCAGTCTCTGTGGAGCCGTCCTTGAAATACCACCCTGGTGTCTTTGAGGTTCTAACTCAGACCCGTAATCCGGGTCGGGGACCGTGCATGGTAGGCAGTTTGACTGGGGCGGTCTCCTCCCAAAGAGTAACGGAGGAGTTCGAAGGTTACCTAGGTCCGGTCGGAAATCGGACTGATAGTGCAATGGCAAAAGGTAGCTTAACTGCGAGACCGACAAGTCGAGCAGGTGCGAAAGCAGGACATAGTGATCCGGTGGTTCTGTATGGAAGGGCCATCGCTCAACGGATAAAAGGTACTCCGGGGATAACAGGCTGATTCCGCCCAAGAGTTCATATCGACGGCGGAGTTTGGCACCTCGATGTCGGCTCATCACATCCTGGGGCTGTAGTCGGTCCCAAGGGTATGGCTGTTCGCCATTTAAAGTGGTACGTGAGCTGGGTTTAAAACGTCGTGAGACAGTTTGGTCCCTATCTGCAGTGGGCGTTGGAAGTTTGACGGGGGCTGCTCCTAGTACGAGAGGACCGGAGTGGACGAACCTCTGGTGTACCGGTTGTAACGCCAGTTGCATAGCCGGGTAGCTAAGTTCGGAAGAGATAAGCGCTGAAAGCATCTAAGCGCGAAACTCGCCTGAAGATGAGACTTCCCTTGTGGTTTAACCACACTAAAGAGTCGTTTGAGACCAGGACGTTGATAGGTGGGGTGTGGAAGCGCGGTAACGCGTGAAGCTAACCCATACTAATTGCTCGTGAGGCTTGACTCTATCATTTGAAGAACTTCAAAGATAAAAGCTTACTGACTGATTCAGTCATCACCATTTATACCGATTAAGGCTTTACCGATTTGTAACAGTTTAAGTTTGGCGGCCATAGCGAGTTGGTCCCACGCCTTCCCATCCCGAACAGGACCGTGAAACGACTCAGCGCCGATGATAGTGTGGTTCTTCCATGTGAAAGTAGGTCACCGCCAAACAACCATTCCGAAGCCCCCGACTGATGTCGGGGGCTTTTTACATGCCTGTTGTTTCTGTCGGTTTGGTGGCAGAATTGGGGTAACAGGTGTTGGGATCAAACATTGGGGTAGTAATGTGCCGGTGTTTATGGAGTATTCGTGCATCTTGGTATTGGGATCGGAAATATTTACCCTGTTGTTATTCTTGCACAAAAGTACCGAAAGTTACGGTTAACTGTTTAGAATATTTGAAATCAAACGATATTTGAGTTAATATGTCGTAAGCATTTATGTGGTATGGGCTGTTGCCCTATCTGCGTATGTGACAGTGTTTACAGAGTGGAATAAAACCATTCGGTAGACTTCCTGACTGATTCAATCAAACACGTTATGGGAAAAAATCTGATGAAGAAATTTTTATTTGGTGCATTTGCCGCTGTTTGTGCAGCATTCTCTTTGGCCGCCGTGAACATCAATACCGCATCTTCTGCCGAACTGGAGGCCTTGCCGGGTATCGGCCCGGCTAAGGCGAAATCGATTGTAGAATACCGCCAGAAGAACGGTGCGTTCAAATCGGTGGAGGAGCTGAAAAACGTGAAGGGCATTGGTGATGCGGTGCTGAACAAGTTGAAGGCGGAGGCGACGGTTTCTTCTGCCGCGCCTAAGGCTGCCCAGCCTGCCGTGAAAAAATAACCTGACGGACGATCGTACCGTAATGCCGCCCTGCGGCCGAACCGTTTGCCGGTTGGGCCACGGGGCGGCTTTGTTTGGGGGGGGAATAAAACTTGAACCAGTGGAGACTTTACATGGGGTGAAGGGATAAACGGATAGGGCGCCTCTTGTTGGATAGGGATATAGAAGATAAAGGGAAGAAAGATATGTACTTAAAAGCATTTGACAGAAAACGGGATAGGGCAACTGTGCAGAGGGGCTACTCCTTGATACAGCTGCTGGTGGTGATGCTGCTGGTTTCGATCTTGGCGACGGCGGCCTTTACGGTCTATCGGGAATCGGTCCGCTCGGCCAACCTGCGTGCGGCTCATGCCGCACTGCTGGAAAATGCGCGCTTTATGGAGCAGTTCTATACGAAAAAGGGCAGCTTTAAGCTGACGTCGACGAAGTGGCCGGAATTGCCGGTGAAGGAGGCGGGCGGTTTCTGTATCAGGATGAGCGGCCAGGCTAAGGGTATCCTGGAGGGTAAGTTTACCTTGAAGGCGGTGGCGCTGGACAGGGAGGCGGAGCCGAGGGTGCTGCGCTTGAATGAGTCGCTGACGGCGGTGGTGTGCGGGAAGATGAAGGGGAAGGGCAGTTGTACGGACGGTGAGGAGATATTTAGGGGCAATGATGCGGAGTGTAAGCCTTTTATGGGGTGACAATAGAGTGGAAAGGAGATAAAAAAGTAAAAAGGACGTGCACAGGCACGTCTTTGGGGGAGAGGGGAGTTTAATTGTTCCTGCCAACACAACCAACCTCAGTTAGCTTTAGCTAAGGAAGGAGATGAAATATTTAGTCTTATCAGATTGGCACACTATCAATTTTCAGACGGCCCTTTGTTATAATCCTCTCTTTACCTGAACATAAAACAGGCCGTCTTATGGAAGTCATCCAATATCCCAATTCTCCGTTTAAACTCCACCAGCCCTTCCCACCTGCCGGTGACCAGCCCACTGCCATTGCCGGCCTGCTCGAAGGGCTTTCAGACGGCCTTGCCTACCAAACCCTGCTCGGTGTAACCGGTTCGGGCAAAACCTATACCATGGCGAACGTCATCGCCCAAAGCGGCCGCCCCGCCATCATCATGGCGCACAACAAAACCCTTGCCGCCCAGCTCTATGCCGAAATGCGCGAGTTTTTCCCCGAAAACGCGGTGGAATATTTTGTGTCTTATTATGACTATTACCAGCCCGAAGCCTATGTGCCCAGCCGCGATTTGTTCATCGAAAAAGACAGCGCGATCAACGAACACATCGAACAGATGCGCCTTTCCGCCACCAAAAACCTGATGACGCGCGACGACGTGATTATCGTCGCCACCGTGTCCGCTATTTACGGTATCGGCGACCCGACCGAATATCAACAAATGGTATTGTCCGTCAAAGAAGGCGACACCATTGAGCAGCGCGACATCATCGCCACGCTCGTTTCCATGCAGTACGAACGCGGCGATTTGGACTTCAAACGCGGCAGCTTCCGCGTGCGCGGCGACGTGATTGACGTGTACCCCGCCGAAAGCTCCGAAAATGCCTTGCGCATCAGCCTGTTTGACGACGAAATTGACCGCCTCGATATGTTCGACCCGCTTTCAGGCAGCCTTATCCAGCGCGTCGGCCGCTACACCGTCTTCCCATCCAGCCACTACGTTACCCCGCGCGACACCGTCTTGCGCGCCTGCGAGTCCATCAAAGAAGAACTGCGCGAACGCATCGAATTTTTCGCCCGCGAACAACGTCCCGTTGAGCAACAACGTATCGAACAGCGCACCCGCTTCGACCTCGAAATGCTCTACGAAATGGGCTTCTGCAAAGGCATCGAAAACTACTCCCGCCACTTCTCCGGTAAAAAAGAAGGCGAACCGCCGCCCACGCTGATGGACTACTTGCCCGACAACGCCATCATGTTCATTGACGAAAGCCACGTTACCGTCACCCAAATCGGCGGCATGTACAAAGGCGATGCATCGCGCAAGCAAAACCTCGTGGACTACGGCTTCCGCCTGCCTTCCGCCCGCGACAACCGCCCGCTCAAATTCCACGAATTTGAAAAAGTCATGCCGCAAACCGTCTTCGTTTCCGCCACCCCCGCCAAATACGAAGAAGAACACGCCGGACAAGTGGTCGAACAAGTCGTCCGCCCCACAGGGCTGGTCGACCCCCAAATCATCATCCGCCCCGTCGCCACCCAAGTCGATGACTTAATGAGCGAAATTAACGACCGCATCCAAAAAGGCGAACGCGTACTCGTTACCACCCTCACCAAACGCATGGCGGAGCAACTCACCGACTATTACAGCGAACTCGGCATCAAAGTGCGCTACCTGCACAGCGACATCGACACCGTAGAGCGTGTTGAAATTATTAGAGATTTGCGGCTCGGATTGTTTGACGTACTCGTCGGCATCAACCTCTTGCGTGAAGGCCTCGACATCCCCGAAGTCTCCCTCGTCGCCATCCTCGACGCCGACAAAGAAGGTTTCCTGCGCTCCCACCGCAGCCTGATTCAAACCATAGGCCGGGCCGCGCGCAACGTGAACGGCGTTGCGATTTTGTACGCCGACAAAATCACCGACTCCATGAAAGCCGCCATCGACGAAACCGAACGCCGCCGCGAAAAACAGATTAAATTTAACGAAGAGCACGGCATCATACCGCAGCAGATTAAAAAACAAGTCAAAGATATCATTGACGGCGTGTACCACGAAGAAGACAGCAGCAAAGGCCGTCTGAAAGGTAAAAACAAGGTTAAAGTCGGCGAGATTCACAACGAAGAAGACGCGATTAAAGAAATCGCCAAACTGGAAAAAGCCATGCAGCAGGCGGCTAGGGATTTGCAGTTTGAAGAGGCTGCTGTGTTACGCGATAAAATTAGGAATATTAAAGAGAACTTATTGTTTGGATCGGAATAAATTTAGGAGAAACTTACCCATCTTAGAGGATAAGCATTTTAGGTTGAGGATAACATTTTCAGTTTTAGTTTAAAATGCCGTATTTTATTAAATAGCTGGTTAAACTTTTTACTTGGAAGTTTTTTGAAGCTAAGTTTGA
Source organism: Neisseria subflava (assembly GCF_024205705.1). Taxonomy (NCBI): domain Bacteria; kingdom Pseudomonadati; phylum Pseudomonadota; class Betaproteobacteria; order Neisseriales; family Neisseriaceae; genus Neisseria; species Neisseria subflava. Next base: position 2,109,141 of record NZ_CP073115.1, on the reverse strand, counting down.
TATATTGAATATAATTAAGCTTATGGTTAAATGGGCTTGTATATAGGATGTGAAAATTTTTTAGAAGAGCCTGTATAGTTCTATATTAAACGTTTAATTAATAAATGGTTAGATAGTTACATAGATAATATTAAGAATCTATGTGCTAATGTTTAACCAATATAATTATTTTTATATATAATTGATTTTTTGAGTATAAGGCTATTTAAAATGCAATGGAATATTCCTGAAGTTCCCGCAACATTAGTTCCAGAAGTCAAAAATAAGTGGGGAAAACCATGGATGTGGGCCGCTACTTTGGCATTTGCATGTTGCTGTTCATTGCTATGGATTTTATTGCTGAAAAAGTATGCAATTTATTCGTTGGTCTTTCCTGTTATATGGTTTGCAGCACTTTCTTACCGCTATATTTCTTCAGTCCATCGTTATGCCGCTATGGAGGCATGGCAGAAAGAAAAAGACAATATTCGTAGGAAGTGGACAGAGTGGGCTGGTAAGAGGGTTGCTGTAATAGACGCTTATGTAGCTCTGCCGTCTGAAATTGCACTGAATGATGTAATTGCTGAAACTAAAGGTAATGAGAGATTTGATTGTATTGCTTTTATTGATGGAGAAGATAATTTTGAACGACCATTGTGTCATGAAACAACGGTGTGGCAATTAGAAGAAAGAATTAGATCTTTGGCTGAGTTTTCAAAAAAATTGACCGTACATATCCATACTCCTGACAACGATATTTATGAAGCCTGGCAAAATAAGCTAATCAATATGTCGGAAACTATTGGTATAGAAAACTTGGATCTGGCCATCATGCCTCTACAGGATATGAGTGGATTTATCGATAATTGGTTTGAGAAATCTGAACCTGAAGGTATCCATGCTGTCTTATCGGCTTGGTTAAATCCAGATATAGATGATTTAGAATTTACTGAAACAGTAACCTGGATAGTTTTTTCCTCTCTGTATTTGGCTAAACAGAATAATCTACCAATTCGTGCATGGGTACAACGACCTATTACGCTGGATGATGGAAAACAACCACAGTTATTGAAAAAATATGTGGATTATGGATTACATGGTGAAGCAGTTGATGCAGTATGGTTTGCTTCTTCACATGAGGAAATCCAGCAATATATGGATGGGATTAAGGCAGCAGGAGGAGACTGGAATTACGACAGAAATAGTGTTTTAAGACATAATCCTGGACTTTTTATGGGACCTCTTGCTTCGGAAAATCAATTGCTCATGTTAGGTTTGGCTGTTGAAAATACTGATCAGAAAAATCAGTTATTTGGTTGGAATACGGATAATGGTTTTTATATGGGGCGTTTGATTCAGGCTTATGGTAATGTCTGAGATCTACTATCTGGTTTATAGGAATTGACGGTAAAGGAATGTAAAAATGAAGGGTATTATTAGATTGGGCGATTCTACTACGCATGGTGGTATGGTCATTCAAGCATCTTCCCAAATGACTATTGAAGGAAAACCTGCGGCACTAGTTGGAGATTTGGTTAGTTGCCCTATAACCGGTCATGGTGACAATCCGATTATTGAAGGCAGTCAGTATATGATGTTTGAAGGTAAAGCAGTTGCTGTCGATGGTTGTAAAACTGCATGCGGATGTGCTTTGATTAGTAGTTTGCCCAGTGTTGGGAGTGATTAAAAAAATCCTCTTTCCTTTTTGGAAAGAGGATTTTTCAAGTTTGCCTAATTGCTTATTTCTTTTCTTTAGGCATTTGAGATACCAATGACAAGTTGACATCCAAGCCTTCGATTTGAAAGTGCGGGCGGGCAAATAGGCGGACTTTGAAGAAGCCCGGGTTGTCCTCGATATCTTCCACCAATACTTTTGCCTCCCTCAACGGATGTGTTGCCTGCAGCTCGTCGCTCGGGTCGGTCATTTCCGTTACCAGGGTATTGATCCAATTATTCAGTTCCAACTCAAGCATACGGCGGTCTTTGGTGGTACCGATGTTTTCACGCTGGATCAGTTTGAGGTAGTGTGCCAGACGGGAAAGCAGGAAGACGTAAGGTAAACGGGCGTTAATGCGGCTGTTTGCGGTTGCTTCCTTGGTCTCGTACAACGCAGGTTTCTGAGTCGAGTTGGCGGAGAAGAAGCAGGCATAATCGCGGTTTTTATAGAAAGACAGCGGAACAAAGCCCAAGTTGGCAAATTCGAATTCGCGGGTTTCCGGAATCAGGACTTCTGTCGGGATTTTCATTTGATTGCCGGTGCCCAGGTCGTACATGTGAATAGGTAAATCTTCAATCAAACCGCCGGCCTGCGGGCCGCGAATTTGGACGCACCAACCGTTATTGATGAAGCTGCGTACCATATTGGCGGCAAAGGCAAATGATGCATTTGCCCACAAATAGCGGTTATGCTCCGTACCTTTTACCTGTTCTTCGTAATTGAAGCTGCGGACAGGCACGGTATCGCTGCCGTACGGCAGACGGGCAAGGAAGCGGGGAAGGGTCAAGCCGATATAGCGTGCATCGTCTGTTTCGCGGAAGCTTTTCCATTTGATGTATTCGGCACGGTCCATATAGTTGGCCAAGTCTTGGATGGCGGCCACTTCCTCCATGCTTTCTTTGCCGAAGAAAGATGCACCGACCGAGCCGATAAATGGCATATGTGCAGAAGCGGAAACACGCGAGATATTGCGCAGCAAAGCCATATCTTGAGGGCTGCGGTCAAATTCGTAGTTTGAAATCACGGCGCCGATAGGTTCGCCGCCCGGGGTGTCGTATTCGTTACTGTAAGTGTGGCGGTACAGTCCGCTTTGCACGATTTCAGGCGCATCTTCAAAGTCTTGAATCAAATCTTCTTTGGAAACATCAAGAATTTCAATTTTGACATTGTGACGGAAGTCGGTTCGGTCGACCAAGAATTTCAAACCGCGCCATGCGGATTCGATTTTTTGAAATTCTTCGTTATGGAGGATTTCATCCAGTTGACGGCTGAGTTGTTCGTCGATACGGGCAATGTGGTAATCGAGCAGGCTTTTGTCCAGGCGTTCCACTTTTTGGGAAGAGTCTTGGATCATTTTCATGAAGACGCTGACGGCTGCGGCGATACGCTCGTCGGCAGAGGCTTCCGACATTTTCTCGGCACTTTGGAATTGCTCGATATCGATGACGGAGTCAACGGCGTTCAGATTGATTTTTTTACACAGGTCTTCATAAACACTGTTTGTGCTTTCTTGTTCGATAACTGTAGTTTGGGCTTGGGCCTTTTGGCTTTTTTGCATATTTGAATCCTTACGGGTATTTCAGACGGCCTTTGATATTACTTATTATTGATAGGTGCGATTTTTTCAAGACGGTCGCGCAGTTCGGCAGACAGGTTTTCGTCACGCAGAATGGCTTCCAATTCGCGACGGAAAGCAGAGTCGTCCAATAAGTTGGATTTCAAATCGCGAAGCAGGTTGCGCATAGCCAGCAAGGCACGCAATTCCGGCACATTCTGGGCAATTTGTTCCGGATGGAAGTCGCGCATGGATTTGAAATCCAAATTCACATTCATCTCGCCGCCGGCAGGAGAGAGTGTGTTTTTGACGGTCAGATTGGCTTTAGGATTGAAATCGGATAATACTGAATCAAAGTTGTTTTTGTTGATATTGACTTTTTCTTTTTCGGCAAGATCGCGTTTATCTTGGCCGTTGCTGTAATCGCCGGTTACTAAAAGCTTAAGCGGCAACTCAACCTTTTTTTGTGCGCCGCCGGTATGCAAGTCCAATTTAATATTGATACGGGAAGGCGGAACTTCGTTTTGAAAACTTTTGCTCACGATGAAATTTATCCTTTTTTGATAGATTAAATGACACTTATGTCATTTTTTCAAATAAAATGCAAGGTATGGGGTCAGGAAATATCCTGATTGGTTAGTATAAATGTTAGACAGATAGCTTGTCTATCGTATTCAAATTTACCGGAAAAAGGTTTTTCAGTGAAATTTCACAAGCCGTTATGGGAAGAGGGGGTACTCCTATCGCCTCAACATTTTCAACAACAAGACAAATTCAATAATCATATGCATGCCCTGTTAATGAGAATGATGGGGGATTTTAGGTGGGGCTGTTTTCAATGTGAATTTGACCGTCAGGCATTAGAAGTTGGAAAAATCAAATTAGATACACTTCAGGCATGCTTGCCGGATGGCACCTTAATTGATTTGCAGGCCGGCGGACGCCACGTCAATGTGCGCAATATTGAAGGTCTGCCTTTACAGCAACGAAATGTTGTATTGTTGGCACTGCCCGTCTATCAGGCGCATGTTTCAAACTTGGTAGATGAGGATGAAACCAAAGATACGCCCAAGCGCTTTGTTAAGAGCTTTGAGAAGGTGGAGGATATTTTCTCTACCGAGGAAACAGAGTTTGCGGTGGAGGGATTGAATCTCACCATTCGTTTCGATTTTGAACAAAATGACGACTATATTACCTGTCCTATCGGTGCAATAGAGAAAGATGAGACGGGTGCTTTCGTTTGGGCTAAAAACTATATCCCGCCATTGTTATCCATAACAGGATCGGAAACTTTATTCTCTTGTCTTAACCGCATCACTTTGATGGTATTATCCCGTATAGAGAATTTGTCTGCCCGCCGCCGCTCTCGGAGCGAAAGTGTCGTTGATTTTTCAGTTTCCGATTCGATGCTGTTTTGGTTTCTGCATGGCTTAAATACCATTTATCCGGAATTGAAGCACCTGAATGACTACCCGCAGAAGCATCCGGAAGAGTTTTATAAACTTTTGGTACGCCTGCTGGGTATGCTGTATACCTTTAGAGCCAACGAGTCCGTTAAAGAGATAGACTCATATGATCACTTTGATTTGTTTGGAACATTCAACCGTTTGGAACAAAAAATCCGTGATTTGCTGGATGAGGTTATTCCTTCCCCTGTTATCGAATTGTCACTGGAGCATCTGAAATCGACGCATTGGCGCGCCCAGATATTTGATGACCGAATCAATGCTGATGCAGAGTTTTATCTTTCCGCCCATTCCGACTCCGTCGACTTTTTGGAATTGCAAAAACAGCTGCCTTTGGTCAGCAAAATCGGTGCGCCCGATGATGTGGAGCGGGTAATTAATACGGCAGTGGTCGGCGTACCTTTACATCACCTTCATCAGACTCCGCCGGGCCTGCCTTTTAGAATGGACAATGTGTATTTTAGGTTGGATAAACGGCATGTCGCGTTTGATAGGATGATGCAGTCCCAAGTATGCAGCATTTATGTTCCGGCCTCTATTTCTGATTTACATTTAAGCCTATTTGCAGTAGTGAGTATTTAATATGAATAACCAACCCTTAATTAGAACCGTTTTGAGAGATACTGCTTTGGCGGTATCCGCATTATCTGCCGGCTTTACACCTGACCATTCCGAATCATGGTATGCTCATTGCAAAAATCTGATTCAAGATTTAAAGGCAAAATTAGCTGAGCTTGGATGGAAAGAGGCGGATATTGAAGAAGTTTCATATGCACAATGCGCCCTTTTGGATGAGGTTGCACTGCGCACGCTGAAAGGTAACGACAGGGAAGTATGGGAAAGAAACCCTATGCAGGTTTGTTTTTTCCAATCATATAATGCAGGGGATATCCTGTGTGACCGAATCGAATCTTTGTGTAAAAACCACAAGGATGCCAGCCCCTTAGTGGCGGAAACCTATCTGAGTGTGATTAATTTGGGCTTCAGGGGCCGATATGTTCTGGATGAAGATGCATTACACACCGCACAGGAACAGTTGAAAAAAATCACACCCGCCTTTCCAAGCAATGCCGTATCGGAAGACGGTAAGTTGTTTTATATAGATCAAAAGGGAACGCCGCTGAAAAAAGCATTCAGCCTCCGTCCTGCCTGGCTGCTTGTGGGAAGCATTGTTGTAGCAGCGGTTGCATACTTTGCATTTAGATATTATCTGGATGGTTTGGTTGAACAAATACAAGCATTGTAATTTCAAGTGTTTATATAATGACTTATCGGAAAATTTCGGTTCTGGCAACCTTGGCTGTTTTTGAGCTCGTTTTACTGTATGTGTTCGCAGTATATTGGCAGGCAGGTTGGATAATCAAAGGCTGTGCTTGGGCATTGTCCGTTGGGGCTGCCTTTTATTATTGGCGTTTTTATCTAAAGAAAAAACGCGAACAAATCAATACGGATTTTTGGAAGAAAATCACAGAAGAATTGGATTCCAACGGAGATTTGGGTTGCTATACCATTCGTCTGCATGACTCTTCTGTGCCGAGAAAGTTGGTAGAGAGGGTAAATGAAACCGTCTATATCAATATGTCGGGTTCGGAAAATCTGCATCCGGTCGTTTCCAATTTGCTTGAAAATACAGCCCATAAGTATGTTTCTGTGAGTCTGGAGCTGTGGCTTTCCCCTGCGGAAAATACCGATATTGCGACCACTTTGCGCACATGGTTGCGTAATATACTTTTTCTGCAGAAGAGCACGGGTTTGACTATCCCAGTGCACTGGTTGATTCAAACGCCGGTGTCTTTTTTGTTTGATAGAAAAAACAGTCATTCCGTTTTTTCTATCATCAATAAGAAAGAACACAACCGTCTGCAGATAAACGAATTCTTAAAGAACCTGAAAAACGCCCTGTCCCTTAAATTCCTGCATGATAGCAATGCCCAGTATAGCCATCAATATATTTATCTGATGGAGGCACTGAATTTTTTAGAAGAAAAATTCTTAAAAAATACAGATAGCGGATGGGAGTATGTGGACATATGCAGTTTAAGCCTTGCCGATTGCGGAAATTTTCAAAATACATCTGAATGGGCAGCTTATCTGGTAAAAAATACAGATGGTCTTATTCCGACGGCAAAAAGCGTTCAACATGATTCGGTAAGATACATCCTATCCGAATATCTGGATAAATATGCCGTTTATCATAGAAATCATATTTCAGATATGATTTTTAAGGTATTATTCATTGGTGTTGCCGGTTTTTTTCTGGCCGCGTCGTTTTCAACTGTCAACAACAGCCGTTTGTTGGAACAAATCGGCACGCATATAGCGGACTTCCGCATGGAAACGGATAAAGCTGAACAGGATAAAAAAATAGGGCTGTTGAAGCAGGACTTGAAATTGCTTGAAGGATACCGTGATCACGGTGTTCCTGCGTATTTGGGTTTAGGGCTGTATCGTGCGCAGGCCTATACCCCCAAATTAAAAGCCTTAATTCCCGCCGAAGTTCCTAAAGCGCCCAAGCCTGTCAAAAAGCCGGAGCCGGTGGTTCTTACCCTGGACAGTTTGGCACTCTTTGAAACCGGCCAGTTTGAATTAAAAAATAATGCCAATAAAGCATTGATTGGCGTATTGAAGGCAATCGAATCACATCCTGATACCCGCATTTTAGTTGAAGGCCATACCGATAATGTCGGAAATCCTGTTTCCAATCAGCAGTTGTCAGAAAAACGGGCCCAATCCGTCAAAGACTGGTTGGTGATTTCCTCCAATGTTCCGGAGGGCAGGTTTGAAGTCAAAGGTTTTGGCGATACCAAACCGATTGCAGACAATCAGACAGAAGACGGTAAGGCCAAGAACCGCAGGGTTGAGATTATCCTTATTCCCTCGGCAACACAGTAATTCAATGCAGCACAAGTTGCTTTAAGCCTTAAAACTTAAAGCGTTTTTAATAAAACTAAGGAGTAAAAATATGGCAATTCCTGCTTATATGTGGCTGAAAGACGATGGCGGTTCCGCTATTAAAGGTTCCGTTGACGTTAACGGCCGTGAAGACAGTGTTGAGATCGTTGAGTTCCAACACAATGTCCGCATTCCTACAGATGCCAACACCGGCAAACTGACAGGTACCCGCGTTCATGAACCTATCGTATTGTACAAAGAATACGATGCGTCTTCTCCATACTTGTACAAAGCCGTGACCACCGGCCAAACTTTAAAAGAAGTAGAAATCAAGTGGTATCAAATTGATGCATCCGGTCAAGAGAAAGAGTACTTCAATACCAAACTGGACAACGTTAAAGTTGTCGCAGTAGGTCCTGTAATGCACAACATCAAAGACCCTGCACGCGAGCGTTACAACCACTTGGAACGCGTTGAATTGCGCTACGAAAAAATCACTTGGACTTATAAAGACGGCAACATCATTCATTCCGACAGCTGGAACGAAAGCCGCGCTTAATCATCCACATAAAGTGCTGCCTGATAAAGGTAGCACTTTTTTATAACACATTTTTACATCAGGGATATCAAATGTCTGCACATGATCAAGCCTTATTATTACGTCGTCTGAATACGCATTGCCAACAGGCAATGGAAGCCGCCGCCGGTTTATGTCAAACACGGGGTCATGCCGAAATTACGGTTGACCATTTGTTTATCAAGCTATTGGAATTAGGGGATGGCGATGTCGGCGCCTTATTGAGACGTTACGAAATAGATTCGGAAAACATCTGGAACCCTTTGCTGGACACGATGGATAAACTGCCGCGCAATGTCCGCGGTAATCCTTCACTGTCCAAATCACTGGTCAGCCTATTGTCAGACGCATGGCTACTGGCAAGTGACGAAGGCGCATCGGAAATCCGTTCCGCTTATCTGTATCAGGCATTGTTGAAATCCCCTTACCGTCTGATGACGCAGGATGCATGGCCGCTGTTGAGTCTGACGGAAACCCAAATAGGCCGTCTGAAAACATGGTTGGATGAAGTCTCAATCGAAGGCACCAACAATACGTTTGCCCAAACTTCTGCCGAAGAAGGCCAGGAAGGCACTCAGGCCGAATCCAAACCACAACCGGTTAAAGCAACCGGACAAAACGATGCATTGGCGCGCTTTACCGTCAACCTGACTGAAAAAGCAGCCCAAGGCGGCATCGACCCCGTATTTGGCCGCGAAACAGAAATCCGCCAAATGATGGATATTTTATCGCGCCGCCGTAAAAACAATCCGATTTTGGTCGGCGAGCCGGGTGTCGGCAAAACCGCACTGGTAGAAGGCCTGGCCTTGAAAATCGCCTCAGGCGAAGTGCCTAAAATATTAGAAAACACACAGGTATTGGTCTTGGATTTAGGCCTGCTGCAGGCAGGTGCGGGCGTCAAAGGCGAATTTGAACAACGCCTGCGTAACGTGATTGAAGCCGTTCAAAATTCCGAAGAGCCTATCTTATTGTTCATTGACGAAGCGCATACCTTAATCGGCGCTGGCAACAGCGCCGGTGGCGCAGATGCCGCCAACCTCTTAAAACCGGCCTTGGCACGAGGCGAATTGCGCACCATTGCCGCCACAACCTGGAGCGAATACAAACAATATTTTGAAAAAGATGCCGCATTGGAGCGCCGTTTCCAAATGGTCAAAGTAGAAGAGCCCGATGACGAATCAGCCTTTACCATGCTGCGCGGCTTGAAACAGCGTTATGCCGCCTACCATAAAGTCCATATTCAGGATTCCGCAGTCATCGCAGCCGTGCAACTCTCCAGAAAATACATTACTGGCCGCCAACTGCCCGACAAAGCCGTAGACTTGTTGGATACAGCCGCCGCCCGCGTCCGCATGAGCTTGGATACCGTTCCCCATATCTTCGGCTTGATGGAGGCACAGGCCTCCTCGCTGCAACGGGAATTGGAAGCATTGGATGCCGACAAACAACTGGGCCGTCTGAACGCGTCGCAAGAAGAAAACATCCGACAAGTCGAGCAGGAAATTGCCCAGCTGAACGAACAACGCGAAGAAATGAACCGCCGCTATCAGGAAGAAAAACAATTGGCGGACGAAATCCAATCCTTAATGGAAGCCGCCAAAAATACAGAATTGACTTCCGAAGAGCGGGAAGCCGCACAACAAAGCCTGACCGAGAAACAGCAACAGCTGGATGCCGTCGTCGCAGGCAAACCGCTGATTTTTACCAGCGTCGATGAAACCGTGATTGCCGACATTATCGCCGACTGGACAGGCGTGCCCGCAGGCAGCGTACTCAAAGACGAACTGGCCAACCTGCTGCAGCTCGAAAGCCTGCTTGAGCAACGCGTAGTCGGACAAAGCGAAGCCATCCATGCGATTGCGCAAAGTTTAAGGGCCGCCAAAGCCGGCCTGAAAACCAACGACTCCCCGTTGGGCGTATTCCTGTTGAGCGGCCCATCCGGTGTCGGCAAAACAGAAACCGCTCTAGCATTGGCAGACGCACTCTTCGGCGGCGAAAAATCACTGATTACCATCAACCTGTCCGAATACCGCGAAGCACACACCGTTTCCCAACTTAAAGGCTCGCCTCCGGGTTATGTCGGCTACGGCGAAGGCGGCGTATTGACCGAAGCCGTACGTCAAAAACCATACAGCGTCGTATTGCTGGACGAAGTCGAAAAGGCCCACAAAGACATCCTCAACCTCTTCTACCAAGTCTTCGACAAAGGCATGATGCGTGACGGCGAAGGCCGGGAAATCGACTTCAAAAACACCGTTATCCTGATGACTTCGAACTTGGGGGCAAACGAACTGACCCAGTTGCTGAAACCGCAAGAGCCAGAAGAGGCAGAAGAAGCCGCAGCAGAAAACCAAGAAGCAAACGAACAAGAACAGATCGCCGATACCGAAGTAGAACTTTCTGCACAAATGCCGGAAACTCCGTCTGAGCACACCGAAGTTTCAGACGGCCCTGCCGAAGCCGAAGAAGCACCCGAATACAGCTTGGAAGAACTGGCGGAAGCCATCCGTCCGATACTGACAGACCACTTCCAGGCCGCATTGTTGGCGCGTATGCAGGTCGTTCCTTACCGTCCGTTGGAAAAAGAAGCATTGGCTCAAATCGTCAGATTGAAGTTGGATAAAATAGCAGACCGGCTGTATGAAGCCCATCAAACGCGCCTCAGCTACAGTGAGGACTTTGCAGCGCTGCTGGCCGATTCCTGTACGACCGGCGACAGTGGTGCGCGCAACATTGACCACCTGCTGAACCGTCAGGTGATGCCGGCGATAGCCCAAAGCTTTTTACAATGGCAGCAGACGGCGGGTCATATGCCGGAGCGAGCGAGCTTGGAGGTTGGAGAAGAAGGTATAGACGTCTTGTTTGAGTAAGGCGGATTAAAGGCCGTCTGGAGGGGAAGTCAACAAGATTGATTACCTTTCAGACGGCCTTTTTTCCATTTATCCCATTTGCTTTACCATCAGTATAATCCAAGTTAATATATCAAATTCAATGTCATTCTAAAATTGTCTCGTCATGACCGCCCGCCAATCCTACCACCTTACCTTCGCCCGTTTCTCTCCGTCACTTTCAGTCCGTTCCTTCAGCGCATCCGAAGCGGTCAATACCGCTTACCGTGTCGAAATCACCGCTACCTCGACCGATTCCTCACTGCCTCTCTCTTCCTACCTCAACCAGCGCGCAGCGTTTGAGATTCGTCCGCAAGAAGGTTTACTGTCGGAAGTGGCCGGGGCATTCGGGTCTGCTTTAGACGACTCCCCGGCAAAGCAATGGCAGGGCATTATCACCTCATGCGAGAAGTTGTCGGTATCCAAGGATGAAACCGTTTACCGCTTTGTTTTAGAGCCGCGTTTCGCGGCTTTAAAGCATTTCCAAACCTCCCGGTTGTTCCAACACCAAACCGTCCCCGACATCGTTGCCGCCGTCTTCAAACACCACGGTTTCTCCGGCGTCGACTACCGTTTCCAAAAGAGCCGCAACTACGCCGTACGCGAGTATGTGACCCAGTATCTCGAAAGCGACTTCGACTTTATCAACCGTCTGTGTGAAGAAGAGGGTATTTGGTATGCCTTCGAACAGCATGAACAACATGGCGACGTAGTCGTCTTCGGCGACAGTCCCGAACATTACTTACGCAGCCAAGGCTTACCCGTATCCTACCGACCCCATGCCGGATTGGAGAGTGTCGGTACCGAAGCACTCTTTAACTTAAGCATCCGCCACAACCCCATTGTCGAAGGCATACGCACGGCCGACTACAACTACCGCAGTGCCGATACCGACCTATTTGCCGAAACCGACAACAAACAGTCGGAAGAATCAGCCGACAATACCGTTTTATTGGGCAAACAACAGCATTGGGGCCTTCATCCCAAAACAACCGACGAAGCCCAAGTTCAGACGACCCTGTTGAACGAAGCCAACCTCTGCCGCCAAACCGTCGCAGCCGGCAGCGGCAACGTCGTCTCCATGACGCCGATGAAGGTGTTCCAAACCGATGTCTCCTTCCCCGAAGCCCCCGACGGCTGGCTGGTACTTTCCATGGAGCACAGCGGCAGCCGCGATACCGCCTACAGCCATACCTTTACCGCCATCCCCGCCCAACTCGCCTACCGTCCTGAACGCATCACCCCGCGTCCGCATATCGACGGTACCTTACCGGCACGGGTAACTGCGGCAGAAAACTGCACCTACGCCTATATCGACGATATGGGCCGCTACCGCGTCAAACTCCCGTTTGACCTGGACGAATGGAGTCCCGGCGGGGAAAGCCGTCCCGTCCGACTGGCTAAACCCTATGCCGGTCCCGAATACGGCATTCACTTCCCCTTACACGAAGGCACCGAAGTGATGCTGTCCTTCGTACAAGGTAATCCCGACCGTCCGTATATCTCCGGTGTCATGCACGACAGTGCCCATACCGACCATATCCCTGCCGATTGGAACACAAGAAACGTCATCCGTACCTGGGCGAACAACAAACTGAGGATGGAAGACCTGCAGGGACAGGAACACATCAAACTTGCCACCGACTATCAGAAATCCCAACTCAACCTCGGCCATATCGTCGACTCAACCCGCAACAAACGCGGAGAGAACGGCGAAGGCTTCGAACTCAGAACCGACGGTTGGGGGGCCGTACGGGCAGGTAAGGGCATACTCGTCAGCGCACAAAACCAGGATGCCAACGGCAAAGTGTTGGATATGGACGATGCCATCGCACAGATCGAACAGGCACTCTCCCTGGCCAAAAGCCTGAACAAAGCCGCCCAAACCGCCAACAACCACAACACCGATGAAGAAACCCAAAGGGGCCGTCTGAAAGACGCCCTTAAAGACCTGAAAGAGGCAGGTTTGATCCAAACCGCCCCGGCCGGCATCGCCACCGCGACAGAGCAAAGCCAACTGCACACCGCCAATGAAAACATCCACCTCGTCAGCGGCAGCCATACCGACATCAGCGCCGGACAAAGCCTGACCGCCCATGCGGCAGAGAGTCTGAACCTGTTTGCGCAAAGCAGCGGCATCAAGGTACAGGCCAATCAGGGTAAAGTGGAAGTACAGGCACAGAATGACGAGCTGCAGCTGAATGCACTGAAGGATGCGACGTTAACCAGCAGTGCAGGGAAGATCACCATTGCGGCGAAGGAAGAGATTCTGATTACCTGCAAGGGGCGTATATCAAACTGAGCAACGGGGAAGTTGAGATCGGGAGTCCGAAGGTGGTGCGGGTGAGGGCACCGTTGGTGGTGAATGGGGCGAATGGGATCAATGCACGGCTACCATTACTTCCACAAACAGGTTTGTTTAGTAGGCGTTTCGATTTTAGTAGTGTATTCACTTCTGATTTTTTATCAGGAGGTATTAGTTATAAAGTAATTAATAGGGGGCAAAATTCAGAGCGTATAGAAACTTTTGATAAAAATGGGAGAACATCAAGATTTTATGGAGATTCGAAAGATGAAATCGAAATTTCTGTGATAGGTAAGCTGACCAAAGAGCAAAAATGGGCTCTCATCCCAGATAATGAGACAGAACATGAAGATCACTGTTGTGCCTGTGATGAAGAAGATCATGATTGTGAAGAAATATCTGAGACAGAAGAAGTCGTCGAGGATAATTTATTAGAAGATTACAACCAATTCGGAAATTAATATACTTAGAAATACTGTTTTAGGAAAATATTAAATTTATTATTAATAATAATTATTTAGGAAATTAATTATGAGAAAAAATAAGGCTGTATTTGACATATCCTATCCTTCTAATAGAAAAGGGTTCATTTATGCATTAGCACGAAGAGAAAGTAGTGCTGATTTAAATCAGAACGATTTAGTAAACAAAAAAGCTATTCATGAAATTAACGAAAGAGGGTATATTGGTTTGTTCCAGTATGGAGAAGGCGCTCTAATTGATATAGGATATAAAAAACAAGGCGAATGGACAGGAAAAAATGGAGCAGTATCAGAAGAAGCATTTAGATCATCTCGTGAAATTCAAGTAGCAGCAATTAATTTATCTATTGATTTATGGTGTAAAAGATTACGGGTATGGGGGTTTAATGAGTATTATGGAAAAATTGTTAAGGGGATAGAAATTACCGAATCCGGTTGTATTGCCGGCTGCCACCTAGTTGGTTCTGGTGGTTTAGCATCTTTTTTAGATATGCCTGGAAATTACAAAATTGATAAAAAAACAGGAAAACGACACAGCGAGTTTGATGGCAATAAAACTCATATCAGCGAATATCTGAAATTATTTGCCAACTACGATTTGGAAACCTGTTGCAAACGTAAAATTCGAGTAAAACTGCAAGATGTTGACGGTCTTCCTGTAAAAGATAAGGCCGTTAAAATACTATCTTCATATGATGGTAAACATTTAAATAGCAAATTTGAAGTTACTCATAAAACTGATACAGATGGGGAGCTACCTGTTATAGTCAGACATCCTGGAGCTGAAATCATTTTAGAAATTGATGGCATTAAAAGTGAAAAAGTTACTCAAGAAGTTGATCAGGTACAGCCATATACAATCACAGCTTCAGATATGAAAGTTTCGGCTCCATTGGCTGCAAAAGGCACTCCAGAACCCAAAAAACAAGATGAAATTACTCAGCAAACAAAAAATCCTGCTTCAGAATTGGAAGATGCTGCTTCTAAAGATGTCAATTTTCACCTTACTATTTTGGAAGGAGATACAAAAAAGCCAATCAGTAATGTTAAATTTACTTTGGTTTATAAGGGAACTCCTAAACAACATATTACAAATACGGAAGGGATTAAAGAAAATCTTCGTGCCGAAATAGGTCAGACTATCCAGGTTTGCATTGCTGGAGAAGGAAGACTGCAACCGATTACCTCTTTTACTGTCACAGAAAGTTTACGTGATACCGTAGTAAAGGTTTTACTTCCGGTACATACATTTACAATTATAGTTGTAGATACTCAAGGGAAACCTGTACCTAATACGGAATTCAGTATATTTTACCGTAAGAGGGAAAAAAGTAAAAAGACTGATAGTGAAGGTCGTTTAAAAGTAAAGGCCTTAGTCGGTTTCGTATATGGGCTTGGTAATAAAGGTAAACCACTATTACTGTTGAGATGTTTACAATCTGTTTCTATTCGAAAAATTACTGTTGATCATACAGCAAGACAGAATGCAAGGGATACTTTAGGGAGAATCCAATAACAGCTGTAACACAGGTGGTGCAACAAACTGCTTTTAATACTATAGGGCAGGTATTGAAAAATAAGCCCTTACAAAAACAACCAACTACGACACAAAAAACTCCCCCGCCAAAGCAAGAAGAGAAAGTTAAACCTCAACCTCAACAAAAAGAACCCCCCCGTCAAAAAAATACCCATACAGAACAGGGAGGAAAACCATTGACTGTTGTTGGTCGTGAGAGAGAGGCTAACTCATCTGTAAGGATTATTTTCTCCAGCTCTGTTAATGAATATCAGAGAAGTCTCGTAAGTAATAAAACAAAAGAAGTGCTTGAAAGTTTAGCAAAATTATCAGGTAAAAAACAACTTGTTATTACTAGTACAATTAGGACACCAAGAAAGCAGGCTGAGCTAATGTACAACCCTACGGCAACTTATGGTAAATATGGTACTGAAATTATTAAAATTGCAAATGCAGGAAAAAGACAAGGAGAAAGTAAAGAAGTCACTTTGGGTAAAATGGTACAAAAAATACTAGAATTTCAAAAACAGAATAGAAAAGTATCTCTTCACTGTGTATCAGAAGAAGCATATAAAAAGTTAAATGTCATAGATTTGGGAATTAACTCAAATGGACTTTCTTCTGCTGCTGAACAAAAAAAATTTTATGAATATTGTATTCAACTGAGTAATAAAGGTTTAATTAAAACGATTTTATATCCTGGAAATAATCCAGGAGAAGGGGCATTTCATTTGGAAATTAATCAATAATTGAGGGTTATATGTACAGAATAGGTTTTGTATTCTTGTTTTTTTATTTATATTTTATTTACTTTTCTGATATGAAAGGAGATCATCAAGATTTACTGGCATATTCAAGTGAAAAGGTAAGTGTAAAAGATAAATTAGATAATGGTATATATTTTTTATATAAAAAATGTAATTTAAGTTTTAATAAGTGTCATGAGTTACAAGCTGATAGACATAATGATTCATATTATTTATCTGGTAATCAAGAACCAAATGAAGAAAGAATGTATATATATGTACGGGACAGCTTGATAATTATGTATTCACTTATTTATTATGATGAAGAAATGATACCTACAATTATTTGGTCTGAGTTGAAGAGAGATGGAAATAGTCCATTTACTTATACTATAAGTAAAAATACAACTGTTTTTGGATTGAATGATGATGGAGATATAAATAATTTTTACGTTTCAAACACAAATGGCCATGATAATTCAATAGTTAAAATTGGAGATACCCCTAAAGGGAAAGAATATTACTTAAATCAAAAAGTATCTTTTAGGTTGGTAAAAGGTAGTGACTTTTCAATAGATTGTAAAAAATATTTAAATGATATGAAAAAATTAAATGTGGAAGATAAAGCATCATTTGGAGGAATTCTCGAGATGGCCTGTGATACTGATAGTTTTTTTCGCAATACTGCTAAATATGGAGAAAAAAGGAGTATTTATTTCAAAAAGTTAGAGTAATTTCTAAAGGGTAAATATATGATTTTTTCTAAATGTCATCACATGATATTATTTTTTTCTTTTCTGGGAGCGTTATTAGCTTGTGGGAAAGAGGCAGTAGTTACTGAAGGAACACTTGCTGATAGAAACATCAAAGAAGAGCCTGTTGTATCTCTTCAAAAAAGCAGTAGGGATAATTGTTATATTAATTATCCTAAGGAGTAGGGACATTTGGCGGAGGCGGAATGTTTAACGTTACCGATTTCATCTAAAATCTGGTTTCAGTCCTATCCTAGATTATCAAATGGTTTTCTTGATTTAAATAAGATTAAGGCGCCTAAGGATTCTAAAGAATATATATATGCTGTTCCAACAAGTATCCCCGAGTATGCAAAAGTTCTGGGCGTGATTCCCTATAATGATTCATTTGCATGGCTTGTTGTTGCAACTAATAGAGAGTCAGAAGAGTCTGAAGAAAATAGTATTATTGAGCAAAATTATAATATTTATTTGATTAATAGAAAGGATGGAAGCATCGGCCAAGATCATACCGGCCTTCCAAGTTTAGGCTCAATAGATTTGGTATACGAATCATTCTATGATAATAAAAAGTTGTTGCGCCCGCCCTTCAATTTTAAAAAAATAGATGGAATACTGAGTTACCATGTAGAAGATACCTTGTCCTTGAAGCCGCAAGGAAAGTGTGTGATGGAATTTGAACTCAGCAAAGAGTTTGTATTAAAAACAGATAGGGTCTGCTATGAATTTCATCAGGGTAAAAAATCCATATCTTCTACAAATAAGACTACTTGGAAGTTAAATCAGAAAAGTATGAAATTTGAAGATCAAGAAATTTCATCAGAAAATTAAAAGCCTGTATTGCATCAATACTCTGTATTTATTGAATTCTGAAAATCGGATAAGTTTTTAAACTATATAAAACTTGAAATATATGGATGCGTGTGTACAGTAAGCATAGATTAGGTTAAAAATTTAGCTTTCAGAAGGTTTTATTTAAAAAGGGCTCAGGCCGTCTGAAATATTCAGACGGCCTTTTTACAATCAAAACGGGATACCAAATCTCATCTCAATCTATGTTGCGAACGATTGATTATTTTGCAGAGCTGCTGACTTGTTTCATCCAGGCAAACAGTTCGTCTAAGTCATAATCGCCGCTGTGGCCGACATCCCAAGGCAGGGCGTAGTCGACGGTTTGGCCGTTGTTTTGCAGTTTGGCGGCTAAGACGGCGGAGACTGCCAGTGAGGTGTCGCGGTCGTTGGTGCCGACGCGGATGCGCCAGTTTTGCGGCAGATTTACGCCCGGTTTGCCGATGTAGTTGAGCGGGTTCATGATTTTGATGGTTTCTTCATCTGCGATTTCGGCGTTGGCGGCGGTGTTGTGCTGCATGGAGAACGCGGTGAAGTGGCGTTTGTCGACGGTATTGGTGCCGAAGAGTTGGTTTTCGCCTGCGCTCAAATCTACGCCATCAAAGGCTGGCGGTGTTTTTTGCCGTCCGGCGGCTTTTGCGTAGGCATCGAAATCGACGGAGACGACTTTGCCTTTGCGGACGGTCAGCCAAGTGCGGTCGCTCAGGTCTTTGCCTGCATCAAGCTGGGCTTGTGCGGATTTGGCAAGTAAACCGGCAATATGGTTTTTAAAGCTGCCGTTGCCTTGGGCGTCCAACGTCAGGGGTTTGCCTTCGGGGGATTTCAGGTTCAGGCTGTTGAGGTATGCGGGGTATAGGGGTTTGAGGAGGTCGGACAGTTTTTTCTCGTCATCGGTCAGTGTACCTGCGACCAGCTCGCGTTTGACGCGGTAGTCGAGCATGGAAATGTTCATTTTTTGTAGTCGTTGATACCGTTGAACTGCCATTCGTAAGCCATGTCGGCATGGTCCAAATCGGTAATCGGGCAGTAGGCGGATACGGCGAAAACTTTGTCGCTGCCGTCTGCTGCGCCTAAGGCTTTTAGGTGGTTTTCGTAATCTTTTTGGTCGGCTGTTGCGCCTAAGAGGGCGGACATCGCGCCGCCTGCGCTTGTGCCGTTGGAAATGATTTTTTCGGCATCGCCAGGCATGACTTTGTCGTTGGCTTTCAGGTAACGGACGGCGGCTTTCAAATCGACAATGGCGGCAGGTGCTTTACCGGTGGGTTCTGTCCGGCCACGTGCGCCAGGGGAGGCGACGACGTAGCCTTTGGAGAGGGCAACCAGGGCGGCGTTAGGCGATTTTTGGCCGTCTTCAGGCTCGCCGCGTTTGCCTTCTAAAGCGGGTTTGCCCGGTTCGGCAGGCATATATCCGCCGATTTGGTTGGGCAGAAAAATCGGTGCGGTTTCGGCGTTGAAACCGTCTATCTCGCCGCCGTTGTAATAGGCTTCGGGTACATAAATATTGATGATTTCGTAACGGGTATCGACAGGATTGCGGACGTAAACCACGCCTTCGTAAGCGCGGAATTTAACCGCCTGACCGTTCACTTCGATGCTTTGTTCGGTGTATTTTTGTTTGGAGAAGTCTAGGTCGTAGGTATCTGCGGTTTTGACGGAAGCGCAGGCGCTCAATCCCAGCGCGACAGAAACGGATAAGAGGGTTTTGTTTAGGGCGTTCATCATCATACTTTCTGAAGAGGTGTGAATGGATATGATAACCAATACTAAGGCCGAGACCTTTGCAAAATTCCCCAAAATCCCCTAAATTCCTACTAAGACATTTAGGGGATTTCTCATGAGTACCTTCTTTCAGCAAACCGCCCAAGCTATGATTGCCAAACACATCGACCAAGACATTTGCAAAATTCCTTTTCCCCAACAGCCGAAATCCTGTGTTTGGGTTTCGGCTGTTTGGGTAAAGATGAAGAGGGATATTTTGCAAAGGTTTCTTCAGGCCAACCAGTAGTAATTAAATCAAAAAGGGACATTATCGAAGTAGGTAAAACCTATAAAGTTTTTCACTGGGACATCACGCCCAAAAATAAAAGATATAATCCTCGTTGGTCTGTAACGGGTAGCTGACATTTCTAAGAGAGATATTATGAGAATTAAACAAATAGCATTATCTTGTTGTTTTTTATTTGGTATTGCTTGCACTCAGTCTGAACATGATGGGCAAAAGAACCAGGCGCAGGAGAGACGTACTGATACCGTTTTAGAAAACAGACAACAGAAGCCTGACACTAAGCCATTAATTCCAATCAATAAAGTAACAAAAAGTGAAAATATTCTTTCGGATTTCGCTCAGGATCGTATTTTAGACTTACTAAATGCTACGGATTCAGAGTGGATTGAATGTAAAGATGAAAAAGGTAAAAGAGTTAAAAATTTTCTGTATCCTACAGCTAGAATGTCTATTCAATTCAGAAGTATATCTGATGGATATATACACGAACTGGAGTATTGGAAAGATACATACAAAGAAATTCAGCAGCTCATTAAGTCAAAAAATATGAATATTCAAGATTTGAAATCAGAATATCTAGTATTAAATGCATATTCATTAAATAGTAAAAGTAAGAATCCTATCTCAATGAAAAAAGTTGGTGCAGTTTATGTTTCTTCTGATAATAAATTTTTTGAAATTAAACTATTAGATGGATCTTCTGCCCATATTGAGGTATTTAAAAATATTCCAAATTACCTTTTTGAAAGCCCTAATCCAGAATATGAATTAGGTAATGCTCCTGATTATTCTCCCTATTATTTTCGTTTTTGGTTTGATGGAGATAAAGAAAAACAAACATGCCGTTTAAAGTATAATAATGATGTTATTGATTAAATATCATTAGGCAGAGGCCACTTCCTGTTACTATTGAGACGATGCTTTTGAATACATAACGCTCGATGATGTAATATTTCTCAGATTGTTAATATATCTATTCGATAAACATATTTTCTATATATTGAAACGCACTCGACAAGATACTCGTTTAGTATGCGTAACGGTTTGAAAATAAGCAGGTGTGGCGGTATTTATGCTTGATTCGCGGATTCAACGTACTTGTCAGAACGTTTTGCTCAATTCGACAAACATTCTGGATTTGCCGTATTCGTAAAACTTGTCGTTGCTCCATGTTTTGTTGTGGGCAATGGTCAGGCGCGGAGTGATGCCTTTGAAATGGAGGGCGCGGTGCCATACGCTCAGGGAGGCGGAGGCTTCTTTGTCGCGGCGGTTTTGTTCGTTGCTGAAGAAGCCGGGGGCTTGGTAATGGCGTTGGGCGGCGCTGAGGCGTAGGACGGTGGAGAGGCCTTTGGGCCATTCTTGTCCCCATGTGGTGCGCAGGGCGTAGCGGTTGAAGCTGTCGCTTTTGTCGTCGCGGTTGCGTTCGCGGTAGAGGTCGATACCGGCCACCCAGTATTGGCGCGCGTTGCGGTAGTACACGATGGAGTTGCTGAGCAGTTGGCTGGTGTTGTTGGAATGCTCGCGGCGGCTGTTTTTCAGACGGCCTGCTTCAAATGCGCTGAGGGTTTGCAGCTTGGGTTGCCACCAATGGTTGTAGTGGAGGCGTGCACCGTTGGTGTAGGTGTAGGGGTCGTTGCCGTAGAAGCGGCGTTCGTGGAACGGGGTCATGCCGACGTCGTTGCGCTGGTCGGCATAGCCGATGCCTGCTGAGAAGCGTGTGGTGAGGTCGTTGTAGTTGGTGTGTTTGGGGTAGATTTTGCCGTAATGGTCTGCGCCTGCCGTGGCATAGAAGCCGCGTGGTAGCGACCATTTTTTTTCTGCACCGATTTGGTAATGGATGGCTGTGGCATTGATGGGCTCGGGGAATGTCCAGCCTCGGAAGCAGTCGTCGTCTGGATAGACAAGGCGCACGGCGCGGCATTGTTCGTCGCTCAGGTGGTTGCCCAGACGGCGTTGGCTGGGAGCTTGGTTGATGTTTTGTTCGCGCGTGATGTTTAAGCCGGCGTTGAATTGCCATGAGTCGCGTTCGCGCAGGGCTTTGCGGTAGGTTTCGAGGCGTTCTTGCAAGGCAGGCGGGAGGGATTCGGTTTGCAGTTTGTCGAACTGATCGGCTGCGGCTTCGTTTTGTTTGTCTTCAAACAAGGCGGTTGCAAGCTGCCAGCGGACGGCGGAAGCATCGGGCTGCTCGGCGATAAAGCGGCGGTAATGGCCGACAGCTTCGGCGGCACGTCCTTCGGATTGGGCAAGCAAACCTTTGGCGTAGCGCGCCATGGCACGGTCGTGTTCGGGCCATTGTTCGTAAATGGGCAAAACGGCTTTGATGCCGGGGATATTGTGGGCGACGACGGCGGAATACATGGCGCGTGCCAGTAATTCAGTGTTGGCAAGCAGGGTGTCGGCATCGACGTTGATGATTTTTTCAGACGGCCTGTTTGTTTGCTCGGCAGGGATGTTGTGCGCTTCGGGCTGTTCGGGTTCGGCTGTGTTGACTTGAAGCTCGGGTTTTACATCGGGAGGCACATCGACGGCGTGAAGGGAAAGGGGAAGGATGGCGAGGAGGAGCAGACGTTTTTTCATGGCAATGTTTGGGATGTTATCGGTATAAGTGGGCAGATTGTACAATGTTTTGAGCCGGAAATTTTGCAAACTGAGTGCCATTTTATCTGATAAAGACGATAAAAGGCCGTCTGAAACCCGATGGGATTTCAGACGGCCTTTATTTGCGAGTCGGATTTAGTTTTTGTCCAAGTCCAAATCGGCTTTGTATTCGATACGGCCTTGGCCTTTGTCTTCGATGGAAACGTCCAGCTCTTGTTTGCCGCGTTTGAATTTCAGATCGGCATCGTCGTGTTTGATTTCAGACTCAACCACATGGAAACCTTTGCTGCGCGCGTGGGCGATCACTTTTTTGGCCAGGGAAGGAATGGAATTGCGTTGGCCGGAGAGTTCGGCTTCGTATTCAAATTCGCCGTCGCCTTGATGATCGGCTTTGATGGTGTGCGCGCCATCCGGACGGTAGATTTCGGAAGGCAACGGGGAGGCGAATGCCGTGGCGGAGAAAAGAGCCAAAATGCCGGTGGCCAGTAACGATTTTGCTTTGGTCATCGGTTTTCCTTTCTGAAAAGGGTTTTGAGAACGACATCATCTTATCGGCAGGTATGAGGGGCGGCAAGCAGATAAACTCGATTTTACGCACGGCTACATGATTTGTTTGGAGGACGTTGGTTCTTTGCTTTGGGCTGGTGTTTGCTTGCAGAAAAATACTGAAAGTAAAGACTTAGCCGAGTCGGAACAATTCGCCGCCGTGCACCTTCAGCCATTGTTCGGCTTGGTCGACATGCGGCGTGAGCGAGTGGGTCAGAGCCCAAAACGCAGGGCTGTGGTTGGGATGGCGCAGGTGGGCGAGTTCGTGCAGACAGACATAGTCGGCGACATATTCGGGTGCGCCGATGAGCCGCCAGTTGAGACGGATGCCGGTGGTGTGGCGGCAAACACCCCAGAAAGTTTTGGCGTTGGAAAGGGAAATGGCGCTCGGAGTCAGGCGGGTGGTTCGGATATGGCCTTCGAGGCGCGGCAGCAGATATTCGTGCGCACGCTCGTGTAGGAAACGGCGCAAATGGGTGAGTTGGGTGGCGTTTTCTTTTTCGGGCAACAGGATTTCAGACGGCCTGATTTGGATGTGGTTTGCTGCGTGGACGGACAAGGCCGTCTGAACGCCTTGATACCAAATCCATTCGGGAAGCGTGTCGGTAGGTGTTTGTCGGGCCGGTGTTTTGTTTAAGGTACGGCGCAGGATGGCTTCGTTGTCGTTCAGCCATTGGGTAAAGGTGTGCCGGGTAACAAACGGAGGGATATTGATGCTGACGGTATCGGCGGAAACGGGGCGCAAGATGAGGTTTTTCTTGGCGCTGCGTTTGAGCTGGATATGAATAGTGAGGCCGTCTGAAAGGGTGTGGGTATGGAGGCGGGGCATGGTGTTGTGGGAAAGATTGGACGGCATGGAAAGGGTGGGCATAGCGGCCCACCCGATGGAATGATTTATTTGGTTTGGGGCGCGAACGGGCCTTGTCCGGTAATCAGGGGCTGCTGGCTTTCAATCCATTGCTCGCATTGGGCCATGAGTTTGGCTTCATTGCCGTTGTTGTGGGCAATGGGTTTGCCGATGATGACGCTGACCGTGCCGGGGTATTTGAGGAAGGAGTTGCGCGGCCAAAACTCGCCGCTGTTGAGCGCGACGGGGACGATGTCCATCTCAAACATTTTTGCCATGCGCGCGCCGCCGAGCTTGTAGCGGCCTTTTTCACCGGGCGGCAGGCGTGTGCCTTCGGGGAAAATGGTAATCCAATAGCCTTCGTTTTTACGCGCAAGGCCTTGTTCTAAGAGTTGTTTGTTGGCTTCGCGGCTGTTGCTGCGGTCAATGCCGATGGTTTTGACCAGCTTCAAACCCCAGCCGAAGAAAGGGATTTTGAAAAGTTCGCGTTTGGCAACATAGACTTGCGGCGGAAAAATCTCTTGCAGGGCAAGGGTTTCCCAGCCGCTCTGGTGTTTGGCGCAGATGATGGCAGGGCGATCGGGAATGTTTTCCGCGCCGCTTAAGGTGTAGTTCAAACCAATGATGTGCTTGAGCGACCAGTTGAGGATACGCACCCAAACTTGCGCCATTTTGTGCGCGCCGCCTTGAAAGGGCAGGGCAAGCAGCATAAAGGGGAACAGCAAAATAATGCTAGAGGAAAGGATGAACCAGTAAATCAGGTTGCGGATAATCAGCATATCGGGGGAAAGTCAGTCGTTTGAAGGCCGTCTGAACACCGTTGTCGGCAGTTTTCAGACGGCCTTGTCGTTTATAGGATGGCTTGCGCGGCTTCTTCGATTTGTGTGTTTTCACGCATGATGTATTGCGAGAAAGCGAGCAGGTTGTCGAAGACTTGGGTGTGCTCGGGCAGGTCTTGCTCGTGTTTGGCCAGCGTTTTTTTGCCTTTGCCGGTCAGGACGAGCGCGGATTTGCCGCCTGCGGCATCAATGGCTTGCAGGTCGCGCAGGCTGTCGCCGACCAGCCAGGTTTCGGCGGCATTGGCCTTGAAGCGTTCGATAATGTCGATAATCATGCCGGGCTTGGGTTTGCGGCATTCGCAGTTGTCAACGGCGGTATGCGGGCAAAACCAAATGCCGTCGATGGTGCCGCCTGCTTGAACGGCAAGGCGGTGCATTTTTGCGTGCATTTCGGTCAGGTCTTGCACGGTAAAGTATTTGCGGCCGATACCGGATTGGTTGGTGGCCACGGCGATGGTGTAGCCTGCCTGCGTTAAAAAGGCGATGGCATCCATGCTGCCTTCGATGGGAATCCATTCGTCAACGGATTTGACGAAATCGTCGCGGTCTTGGTTGATGACGCCGTCGCGGTCGAGGATGATGAGTTTCATGGTGTGGGCTCTTATTTTTCTGCTTTCAAACTGCTTTTCCATTTTTCAAAGGCCGTCTGAAAAACGGGTGTCAGTTTGGCGAAGGTTTCCGGGGTGTTTTTGACGTGGTAGAAGCCACCGAGCGAGGGCGTGTCGAGGGCGAGGACGTAGTCTTCCATAAATGCGCCGTAGCCGTCTTCTTCGTCGGTGTAGTAGAACTCAGTAAACCGTTGGCCGAGTTCGGTAAAGTCGTCCGCCGTTAATGCGCCGTCCATGTGTTTGAGCAGAAAGTGCCGTCCGCTGATTTTGCCCGAGGCCATGGCGGCGAAGTCAGCCGCGGTTTCGGGGGCGGTTTGCCAGACGGGGTTGACGAGGCCTGCATGCGCCGCCCACTGCCAGTACATGCCGATATGGGTGGCGGCGTTTTCGGGTGGGAGCTGGTCGGGATAGTCTTCGTCGAGATGGAAGCGGATATTGTCGTACATGGACGGTGTTCGTTGGGGGAAAGGGGGTATTGTAGCGGAAAATAATGAATTAGGCCGTCTGAAAGAGGGTGTTTCAGACGGCCTTAAGGGAATTTAACCTTTAAATACAGGGACAAGTTCCATTTGGCTCAGTATTTGGGCGGCAATGTTGATGATGCCGAAGAGGAAGACCCAAACCATCAACCAGAATCCTCCGTAAACTTTGTAGTTTTTGCCGACGCCGAATTTATGGCGCGAGCGGTAGAGCAGCATGGCGGGGATGATGCCTGTCCAAATGGTTGCGGCCAGACCGACGTAGCCGATGGCGGTAACGAAGCCGGTAGGGAAGAGCAGGCAGGAAATCAAAGGCGGCAGGAAGGTCAGCGCGGCGGTTTTGGTACGGCCGGAGATGCTGTCGTTCCATTTGAAGATGTCGGCGATGTAGTCGAACAGGCCGAGCGTTACGCCGAGGAAGGACGTTGCAATCGCCATGTAGGAGAACAGGGTCAACACTTTGTCCATATTGCCGGTTTGGGCGAACTTGGACAGCGTTTCGATCAGGACGGAAACTTGGCCTTCGGCGGCGATAACCGGTGCAAACTCGCTGCGCGGCAGGTTGCCTTGGATGGCGATTTGCCAGAGGACGTAAATCACCAAGGCAATCAGCGTACCCGACCACAGGGATTTGGCCACTTTGGGCGCGTCGCCTTTAAAGTATTTGAGCAGGCTGGAAACGTTGCCATGGAAGCCGAATGAGGCAAGGCAGACGGGCAGGGCGGTGGCAACATAAATCCAGTAGCTGGTGCCGGAAGGGGCTTGGGTGTCGAACAGGACAGGCATTTTGGCATCGGCAATCAGGCCGCCGGTTGCCCAGATGAAGGTGAGTACCATGCCGCCGATGAGGATGCTGGTGAAACGGTCAACCAAGCGTGCGGATGCCCAAACGCAAAAGGCGAGAATGCCGAAGAAGACGAGTTGGCCGACGGTGAGCGAAATTTCGCCGCCTACCGCGCTGCCGATGCCTTTGGCAGTCAGGTCGCCGCCGACGAAGATGTAGGCGTAGGTGAGCAGGTATAAAACGAAAGCGACAGCAACGCCGTTGATGACGTTCCAAGTCGGGCCGAGCAGGTCTTTAACCATGGTGTCGAAGCTGGCACCGTGCGGATAATGGGTGTTGACTTCCAAAATCATCAGGCCGCTGGAGAGCATGGAAAACCAGGTGTACAGCAACACGGCCAGCGAGCCGGTAAACCATACGCCGGAAGTGGCGGTCGGGTTGGCAAGCATGCCTGCGCCGATAACCGTACCGGCGATAATCATCGCGCCGCCGAATAGGGAAGGGGTTTTGGTTGACATTGTTTATCTTTCTTCTAGAAATGCGTGGCTGCCATTATGCCGTAAAGTGTAAGAAAAGGTAAAGCAAAGGCCGTCTGAAAACCCGATTGTCGTTTTCAGACGGCCTTTGATGTGTATAAATGCAACTGATCAAATCAATTTTCGCAGTTTCAATTCGTTTTTCAAATAGGCGTAATAAACCGGCGCGACGATGATGCCGCCGATGCCGAAAATGCGTTCAAAGACGACCATCGCCACCAGCAATTCCCATGCGCTGGATTCGATTTCCGAGCCGATGATTTTGGCGTTGAGGAAATATTCGAGCTTGTGGATGACAACGAGGAAAACCAGCGAGGCGAGGGCGACGTAAAGCGATGCGCCGAGGCTCAAAATAATGATGATGGTGTTGGAAATCAGGTTGCCCGCCACCGGAATCAGTCCGACGATAAAGGCGACGATCAGGACGGTCATTTTAAACGGCAGCTCAACGCCGAACAGCGGCAAAACCAAGTAAAGGTATAGGCCGGTCAGGAAGGTGTCGATCAGCGAGATTTTGACTTGGGCGAGGAACACGCGTTCAAAGCTGGTTTCAAAATTGATGATGCGCCGCATCAATTCGGCTTTAAACAATGGCATTTTGTGGCGGTTTTTGCGCATTTCCAGGCGGTGGAAACTGAGCATGGCGCCGATGATGATGCCGATGAGGATGTACACGAAGGACGTGATGCTGTTTTTACTGATGCGGGTCAGCGCGGCGCGGTATTCTTCAATCAGCTTGATCGCCGAGGCTTTGATTTCGGCCATATTGTTGGGCAGCATATTGAGAATGGCCGCAGGCAGGTCTTGGCTGTTTTTGGTGTCTTCCAAAATTGCCGCCAGCTTCGCCAACATAAAGCCGACATGGCCGCCGTGTATCAGGTGGTAAATGCCTAAAGACATCATTGTGATGATGCTGAACACGATGGCCAGCGTCAGCGTAGTGGAAATCAGGTTGATATTGTGCGCGTTGAGCGATTTATGCAGCCGCGTGTTGCGCGGCAAAACACGGCGGCGGAGCTTGAGGATGACGCCGTTGGTGCGCGTAATAAAGATATAGGTCAGGATAACCGACAGCAGCAGCGGCAGCAAATGGTAGTGCAAGACAATCAGCAAGGCCAAGCCCATCAGGATATAGGAAGCGTTGCGGAAAGTCGGGTTGTCGGTGTGGGAAGAGAGTAAGGACATGTGAAGCCAATAAGGTAAAAAGCAAAAAAACAGGTCAGGCCGTCTGAAAAACCATGTTCAGACGGCCTAACTTAATGACAGCGATTAATCGTGCAATGAGGCCGCGTGTAGCGTGTTTTCCAACAAAGTGGCAATCGTCATCGGGCCGACGCCGCCGGGAACGGGCGTAATCATGGATGCGCGTTCTTTGGCAACATCAAACTCCACGTCGCCGCACAGGCTGCCGTCGTCCAAGCGGTTGATGCCCACATCGATAACGACTGCGCCGGGTTTGACCCATTCGCCTTTAACGAAATTCGGAATGCCTACGCCGACCACCAAAATATCTGCGGCAGCAACTTCATCGGCAAGGTTTTGCGTGGCACTGTGGCAAATGGTTACCGTCGCGCGGGACAGCAGCAATTCCAATGCCTGCGGGCGGCCGACAATATTGGACGCGCCGACGACGACGGCTTTTTTGCCTTTCGGGTCGATGTCGTAGGCTTCCAACAAAGTCATCACGCCTTTGGGTGTGCAAGGGCGCATCAGCGGCATTTTGACGACCAGGCGGCCGACATTGTAAGGGTGGAAGCCGTCCACATCTTTATGCGGCTCGATACGCTCCAAAACCGCTTGGCTGTCAATGTGTGCCGGCAGCGGCAGTTGCACCAAAATACCGTCGACGGCAGGGTCGCCGTTCAATTCGTCCATCAGTTTCAGCAAATCGTCTTGCGTGGTTTCAGACGGCAGCTCGTAAGAGCGCGATTCGATGCCGCTTTTTTGGCAGGCCAGTTTTTTATTGCGTACATAAACCGCGCTGGCAGGGTCGTCGCCAACCAATACCACCGCCAAGCAAGGCGTGTGCAAACCTTTTTCCTGACGCGCTTTTACCGCCTGCGCGACCGCCTCGATGCGTTGCTGGGAGATTTTTTTTCCGTCTATAAGTTGTGCAGCCATGATTTTTCCTCCTCAATAGGGATAAATATTGCGTTTAAATTATCGCATTTTTCAGACGGCCTGACACAAAAGAGTGCCTCAATTACGAAACATAAAAATAAATAACGATTAAAAATAATAAGATAACCAAAAAATGAAAAAATAAAGCAAAGTAAGTGTTGACCGGACTGAAAAGGGTCTGTATAGTTCAGGTCTTCAGTCGGGGCGTAGCGCAGCCCGGTTAGCGCATCTGCTTTGGGAGCAGAGGGTCGTGAGTTCGAATCCCACCGCCCCGACCACAAAATTCTTCGCACGAATCGGCATGAGCGCCCGTAGCTCAACCGGATAGAGCACCGACCTTCTAAGTCGGGGGTTACAGGTTCGATTCCTGTCGGGCGTGCCAATTTTTACGGTGGCTGTAGCTCAGTTGGTAGAGCCCTGGATTGTGATTCCAGTTGTCGTGGGTTCGAGCCCCATCAGCCACCCCAGATGAAAGCCTGCATATTATATGCAGGCTTTTTTCCGTTTATACCCGAATTTTACTTCAGATTTAATTGGGTTTCAAAAAAGTATTTATCAAACCGTTTCATCATGGCATTGGCAAAGATGGCATTTGCTGTGTTATCAAATGTCAATGAATACGCAGTCAAGCCCGAATATTATACCGTTCGGTATCTTTTTATGGCGTTTCGCCGTTATCCTTTATAATACCCCGATTATTTTCTGTTTCATTCCCAAAGGAACCGCATCATGTCCGAATGGTCAGCTCCAGAATTTGAATCCAAAATCTGTCCGCCTGAAAAGCTGGCGGAACGTTTGGCGGCATTGCCCCGTCCGCTGGTGTTTACTAACGGTTGTTTCGATATTCTCCATAGGGGCCATGTAACGTATCTGGCGCAGGCACGATCGGCCGGTGCGGCTTTGGTGCTGGCGTTGAATACCGATGCTTCGGTGCGCCGTCAGGGCAAAGGGGACGACCGTCCGATTAATCCTTTGGAAAACCGCGCGGCAGTGGCAGCTGCATTGGCGAGCGTGGATTTGGTCACTTGGTTTGATGACGATACGCCTGCCGCGTTGATTGAAATGGTCAAACCCGATGTGTTGATTAAAGGCGGCGATTGGCCTGTGGATAAGATTGTCGGTGCGGCCGAAACGTTTGCGCGTGGCGGCAAAGTATTTTCGATTCCGTTTTTACACCAGACTTCGACCACCAAAACTTTGGCGAAAATCCGCGAAGCCGGAGGAGGCGAATGACGGATTTGAACAGCCGCCATTGGGCCTTGCTCGCTGCGCTTTCAGACGGCCTGCCGCAACACGTTTCTCAGTTGGCGCGAGTGGTCGGTATGAAGCCGCAACAATTAAACGGATTCTGGCAGCAGATGCCGGGCCATATCCGTGGTTTGCTGCGCCAGCATGACGGGCAATGGCGCTTGGTGCGCCCTTTGGCTGTGTTTGCCGAAGAATCTCTGCAACAAATGGCCGGAAAACAGGGTTTTCGTGCGCAGTTGAAACACGAATGTTCGTCCAGCAATGATGAAATCATGGCATTGGCGCGCCAGTCGGCAGATTTGGCGCATAAGGCCTTGTGTGTGGCGCATTTTCAAACCAAAGGCCGCGGACGGCAAGGGCGAAGCTGGGTCAACCGACAGGGCGAATGTTTGATGTTCAGCTTGGGCTGGGCGTTTGACAAGCCGCAGTATGAGCTGGGTTCGCTGGCGTTGGTGGTGGCATTGGCCTGCCGACGCGCGCTTGCCGATATCGGTTTGGACGTAAATATCAAGTGGCCGAACGATTTGGTCGTGGCCAACGATAAATTGGCCGGTATTTTGATTGAAACGGCGCGGGTAGAGAATAAAACCGTCGCCGTCATCGGCATCGGCATCAATTTTGTATTGCCGAAAGAAGTTGAAAACGCCACTTCCGTGCAGGCCTTGTTTCAGACGGCCTCTAAGCAGGGCGTAAGTGTCAAAACTTTATTAAATGCAGTATTGGCGCAACTTGATGCGCTGTTGAGCGAATACGCGCAAAACGGATTTGCGTCATGTATCGGCGAATACGATGCCGCCAACCGCGACACAGGCAGGCCGGTATTGCTGCTTCAGGAAGGGCGCATTGTCCACGAGGGCGTAGTCAAAGGCGTGGATGCACAAGGCGCGTTGCGTTTGCTGACGGACAAGGGCGAGAAAACGATTGTCAGTGGCGAGATCAGCTTGCGCCCGGATAACCGCCCGGCACAACCTGCAGCCGCCAAGCCGGAACGCTTTTTGCTGCTGGACGGCGGCAACAGTCAGTTGAAATGGGCGTGGGTAGAGAACGGCACATTTTCCGAAGTCGGCCGCGCGCCGTATCGTGATTTGACCCAGCTGGGCGAAGAATGGCTGCGATTTGCCGATGAAGATGTGAAGATTGTCGGTTGCGCCGTGTGCGGTTCGGTCAAAAAAGCAATGGTAGAAGAACAATTAACCCGTCCGGTCGAATGGTTGTCTTCCATGCCGCAGGCTTTGGGTATCCGCAACCATTACCGCCGCCCTGAAGAACATGGCTCCGACCGTTGGTTTAATGCGCTGGGCAGCCGCCGCTTTACGCAAAACGCTTGCGTCGTCGTCAGCTGCGGCACCGCCGTAACCACCGACGCACTGACGGAAGATAATCATTATCTCGGCGGCACCATCATGCCTGGTTTCCACTTGATGAAAGAGGCGATGGCGCTCAAAACCGCCAACCTCAACCGCCCCATCGGCAAGGTATATCCGTTCCCAACCACAACGCCGAACGCCATTGCCAGCGGCATGATGGATGCCGTTTGCGGCGCGTTGATGATGATGCATGGCCGTCTGAAAGACAAAACGGGCGAGGGCAAACCGGTCGATATTATTATCACCGGCGGCGGCGCCGCCAGAGTCGTGCAGGCGCTGCCAGAGTCATTCGTTCATGACAATCAAGTGAAAATCGTCGATAATCTCGTGATTCACGGACTCTTGCATTGGATTGCCCATCGCAACGGACAATAAAAAGGAAAACGCATCATGAAATGGCTGTTTGCGGTCTTGGTCGCACTCAACATCATTGTTTTTGGCAGCATGGTTGCCTATCGGACACAACATAAAACCGCCAAGCCCGAATCTGCTTTGGAAGGCGGTACGCACGAATTATTGCGCCCGTCTTCTTTGGACGCGCCCAAAGCTGAGCCTCAGCAGGCATCGCAACCCGATTGGGTGGCGGATGAATCAGACGGCCTGATTATGGCAGAACCTGAATCCGAAGAAGCAGAAGCCTTGCGTAAAAAGCAAGAAGCGCAGCAGTTGAAAGAGAAAAAAGAAAAAATGCGCCGCGAGAAAGAAGCGCAAGAGCGCCGTGCCGCCGAAGAAGAGATGGACGCGGCCGGCGTGGAACGCTTGTGTACCAGCAGCGCCACCGTAGTGATGGATGAAGACGATTACCACCGCATCAAAGGCCTGTTGGGCAAATGGCCTCATGCGGCCAGCCGCAGTATCGAAAAACGCAACGGCGCATCCGGTGGCGAGACTTCTTCCAAAACCTTCCGCGTGGTCTTGCCTGCCGACGGCGACACTTCCGCCCAGCTTGATGCCTTGGGCAGCCGAGGCTTTAGCGGCAGTATTCACAACGGCGAAATCAGCATTGACGTAACACGCAGCCGCTCTTCCGCCCAAGTTTTGATTTCACGCTTGTCCAGCGCAGGTTTCGGCGGCGCGCGCATTGTTGAGCAGGAAGACAGAAGCGTACCCGATACCGGTTTGAGCGTGGCGCGCATGACCGTGGTCTTTATGGCGGTCGACGAGCGCGATGCCCAAGACATCAGAAACATTGTCGGCCGTTATGGCAAATTGAACATGAAAACCTGCCGATAATCAGGCCTATTCGGTTCCAGACGGCCTGATAAACCGAACGCTGCAAAACACGAAACCCACTGTATCGGCAGTGGGTTTCATGTTTTTCGGTTTTGAGTATCTGATATAAAGGGGAACAGGTATGTTTCGTATATGCGCACTCCGAGTGTCAAGAGATAATGGGGAAGAGGGGGATAAAATCTGTCGTTTAATGGCTCGGATTAGGACGTCTTCCGAGTGGTTTTGATTATACGCTAATAATAACTATTATCAATAGCAAAACTAAAAAAAATAAGGGATTTTTCTGTAATAGATTGTTTTGTATGGGAATTAAGTTTCTGTATTGGCTTTGCCATGATTGAAAAGGCCGTCTGAACAAAGACGGCCTTTTGTCTATTAGAATTTAGGCATAGAGCAGCCTTCGGTGGCAATAATTCTACATTGTGCTTTTCTATTTTTTTGGCATTTTTCTAAGGCTTCCGCTTCAGCAAGACCAGGGGTAGTTGATCCAAAAAAAATTGTACCATTTTGATCTTGGGCAACGGCAAGACAGCCATTCCTGACCCAAGCATAAATTTTACACGGCTTATTTTTCCCGCCTAGTTCACAAGTTTTAATGGCTTCTCTTTTTGCAGCATCAAGTGAATCCATCTCGAGTGCCCCACCTGATATACCAGTTTTAGGGTTAGATGCCCAAGCCCCGTATCTTGAAGGAACCTCGATATTGACAACCCTTGGTTGGTTCTGAGCATAACCATTATTAGAAGATTGTGGTCTGCCAACGTTATATATAATTTGTCTGCCTGAGCTGTCGATAATACGACAGGTTCCAGTTGCCGGTTGGTATTCACCGCCACAGCCGTTGGCATAAACATTAAGACTTGCCAGTCCTAGCAATACAACAAGTAACTTTTTCATTTTAATTCCAATCTATTTATTATTTGAATCTTGATCAGTCTGCCGCTGCATCAGTCATGCGATGATTTGTTATCTTAATTACGCGGCTGACGTTGAACTAGGGTAAGGCAAGCATTTCAACCCTATCTTTCAGACGGCCTTTTGATTTGCTTCAATCACTCATAAACCCAAGCAATCAACATATCCAAAGCCATATAAAATAATGGCACTTTGTCTATTAGAATTTAGGCAGTGAGCAGGCTTCGTTTACAACAACTTTGCATTGTGAGAGTCCATGTTCTTGACATTTCCTTAATGCTTCTATTTCAGCCATGCCTGGTGGAGTTGTTCCGAAAAAATTTCTCCATGATTTACTATCCTTTCCTTGAGCAACAGCGATACAACCATTTCGAACCCAAACTAAAACTTTACATGGTTTGTTTTGTCCACCTTGTTCACAGGTTTTAATAGCTTCTCTTTTGGCAGCTTCAAGTGAATCCATCTCAAGTGCGCCGCCTGCAATACCAGTTTTAGAATTTAATGCCCATGCACCGTATCTTGAAGGGACATCGATATTAACAACCCTTGGTTGGTTCTGAGCATAACCATTATTAGAAGATTGTGGTCTGCCAACGTTATATATAATTTGTTTGCCTGAGCTGTCGATAATACGACAAGTTCCAGTCGCCGGTTGGTATTCACCGCCACAGCCGTTGGCATAAACATTAAGACTTGCCAGTCCTAACAATACAACAAGTAATTTTTTCATTTTAATTCCAATCTATTTATTATTCGAATCTTGATCAGTCTGCCGCTGCATCAGTCATGCGATGATTTGTTATCTTAATTACGCGGCTGACGTTGAACTAGGGTAAGGCAAGCATTTCAACCCTATCTTTCAGACGGCCTTTTGATTTGCTTCAATCACTCATAAACCCAAGCAATCAACATATCCAAAGCCATATAAAATACCGTATAATCAAGGCCAAATTAACTTTGCCTGCTTGTCGGGCCGTCTGAAAAATTATGCAACAAACCTACGCCGCCGTACAGCGAGATTTGCTCGAAGCCAACCATCTTTCCCCCGATTTGCTCGCCCAAAGCCTGAGCATTATTGGCGCCAACCATGTCGATTATGCCGACATCTATTGTCAGCGCACTGCCTATGAAAGCTGGCATTTGGAAGAGGGCATCGTCAAATCGGGCAGCTTTCAAATCGATCAGGGCGTGGGCGTGCGTGCCGTTTCGGGCGATAAAACTGCTTTTGCCTACGCCGACAGCCTGTGTATCGATTCAATCAACCGCTCTGCCAAAGCAGTTCGCGTGATTGGTGCGGCTGGCAACGAGGCCAGCGTCAAAGTGCCGACACCTGCCTACGGCAAGCCTGTCCACATGGCGATTGACCCTATTGCCAGCCTTGATTCCGCTGCTAAAGTCGCGCTGTTGAACAAAGTCGAAACGCTGGCCAAAGCCGCCGATCCGCGTATCGTGCAAGTGATGGCCGGTTTGACCTGCGAATACGACATGGTGTACATCGCCCGTCTGGACGGCAAACACGCTGCCGACATCCGACCCATGGTGCGCATGAATGTAACCGTCATTGCCAAGCAGGGCGAGCGTCGCGAGCAGGGCAGCGCAGGCGGTGGCGGGCGTTATGATTTGGCGTATTTCGATGAAAACTTGGTGCATCGGTTTGTCGATTCCGCCGTCAAACAAGCCCTGACCAATCTCGAATCCCGTCCTGCGCCTGCCGGCGAGATGACCGTCGTTTTGGGCAACGGCTGGCCGGGCGTGTTGCTGCACGAAGCGGTCGGACATGGTTTGGAAGGCGATTTCAACCGCAAAGAAACCAGCGTTTTCTCCGGCCGTATTGGCGAGCGCGTGGCCGCCAAAGGCGTTACCGTTGTGGATCAAGGCGATATTGCCGACAGACGCGGTTCGCTCAATATCGACGACGAAGGCAACGAAACTCGCCGCACTGTATTGATTGAAGACGGGATTTTGGTCGGCTATATGCAGGACGAAACCAACGCCCGCCTGATGGGTACGCAATCGACCGGCAACGGCCGCCGCGAAAGTTACGCTTCTGCGCCTATGCCGCGCATGACCAATACCTTTATGGAAAACGGCGGCTATGAGCCGGAAGAAATCATCGCGTCCATCGACAAGGGCATTTACGCCGTCAACTTCGGCGGCGGACAGGTGGACATTACCAGCGGCAAGTTCGTGTTCAGTGCATCCGAAGCGTGGTGGGTGGAAGGCGGCAAACTGCAATATCCTGTCAAAGGCGCGACTATTATCGGCAACGGTCCTGAGGTGTTGAAACACGTCTCCATGATAGGTAACGACACCGCACTCGACAGCGGCATCGGCGTCTGCGGCAAAGAAGGGCAGAGCGTTCCTGTCGGTGTCGGACAACCGACCCTGAGGATTGATGCCGGGCTGACCGTCGGCGGTAGCGAAATTTAAACGGCAGGCCGTCTGAAAGGTTTTCAGACGGCCTTTTACATTAGGATAAAACCATGCAGGAAGAGAATCGGAAATCAAGTTTTCCCATCGTGATGTTGCTGGTGTCGGTTGCCTTGTGGATAGCGTCTTTGTCCAATGTTGCATTTTATTTGGGCAATCATGAAAGCATGAAGGGTTTGACCGTTTTAATTTTGGGGTCGATATTTGCTTCTTTGGATATCAGGTATTGTGCGGCCTATGCCAATTATGTTTGGTTGGCGGCCATTGTGTTGCTGGCGTTGCGGAAGAAGGTCGTGCCTGTCCATGCGGCACTTTGGGGCTTGGCGCTGGTGGCTTTCAGTGTGAAAGCCGTACACGTCGATGAAGCAGGGAATACGGCGGATATCGTGCGCTACGGTGCCGGATTTTATTTGTGGTATGCCGCATTTGCGGTTGCCACCATCGGCACGTTTGCCGGAAAGATTAAGGAAAGAAAAGCCGCAACGCTGGCAGATGGGATGAAAAATGACGCTTGATGAATGGTTGCGCCAATCGGCACTGCCCAAAAACGAAGCGCGGATGTTGTTGCAATATGCGCTGGGTTACACGCGTGCGCAGCTGGTTACACGTGGTACGGACGATTTAGCGGAATCTGCCCTGCAAACCTTGGCGGCTTTGGTCCAACGCCGTCTGAAAGGCGAGCCGATGGCCTATCTGTTGGGCGAACGCGAGTTTTACGGACGACGTTTTGCCGTCAATCCCCATGTGCTGATTCCACGCCCTGAAACCGAGCATTTGGTGGAAGCCGTACTCAAACGCTTGCCGCCGCAAGGCCGCGTGTGGGACTTGGGGACGGGCAGTGGCGCCATTGCCGTGACCGTCGCGCTTGAACGCGTTGATGCCGATGTTCGCGCATCCGATATCAGCGTCGGTGCTTTGGATACTGCCCGTCAAAATGCGGCCGAATTGGGCGCAAAAGTCGAGTTTGCGCAGGGTTCGTGGTTTGATACCGACAGGCCGTCTGAAGGCAGATACGATGTGATTGTTTCCAATCCGCCGTATATCGAGAATGGCGATGAACATTTGTCGCAAGGCGATTTGAGGTTTGAGCCGCAAAATGCGTTGACCGACTTTTCAGATGGCCTCAGCCATATCCGCTACATTACCCAAGAAGCCCCCAAATACTTGAAAGCCAACGGCTGGCTGCTGTTTGAACACGGCTACGACCAAGGAGAAGCAGTGCGAAACATTATGCTGGAGAACGGTTTTTCAGAAGTGGCAACAGAGCAGGATTTGGCTGGATTGGACAGGGTCACGCTGGGGCGTTTGCCAGCTTAGTGGGCATGGTTTGTCGGAAATAAAAAAGGGCGTGTCGATCACGCCCTTTTGGTTTTCTGGTTTAGCTGTTTAGACGGCCTGGTTTAATGCCAAGCAGCGACGAACTCCGCCCAGTGTTGTTTTTCTTCGGCTTGTGCGGCCAGATAATGTTTGATGCGTTTGATTTCGACTTCGTATTCGTCAGCATCGAGCGCGCCGCTCATCATGCGAAAGCGCATATACATCAGGTAGGTATTGGCGGCATCGGTTTCACAATAATCGCGGATGTCTTTCAGACGGCCTGCATGATAAGCGTCCCAGACCTTGCTACCGTCCATGCCCAGTTTGCCGGGGAAGCCGCAGAGTTTGGCCATATCGTCCAAAGGCACGCTGGCACGCGGTTGGTAGAGGGCGAGTAAATCCATTAGGTCGCAATGGCGGGTGTGGTAGCGGCTGATGTAGTTGTTCCACTTAAAGTCGCGGCTGTCGCCAAAGTCGCCGTCACCCGTGTCCCAATAGCGGGCGGCGCTGATGCCGTGTATCAGGGCGCGATAGTGGAGGACGGGCAGGTCGAAACCGCCGCCGTTCCAGCTGACGAGTTGCGGCGTATAGTTTTCGATGACTTCGAAGAATTTGGCAATCATGACTTCTTCGCTGTCTTCGGGATCGCCGATGGTACTGACGCGGATTTTGTCCTGACCCCAGCGCATACAGCAGGAGATGGCGACGACTTGGTGCAGATGGTGTTGCATAAAGTCGCTGCCGGTTTTGGCGCGGCGTTGTTGTTGGGCAAACAGGACGACTTCGTTGTCGGGCAAATCGGCAGGTAAATCGTAAAGCTGGCGGATGCCGTTTACGTCGGGGATGGTTTCAATGTCGAAGGCGAGTATCGGAGTCATGGCGTGATCGGGTTGGATAAGGGATGATGTCATTGTGGCATGACAGCGCAGATAAAAAAAGAGGCAATCCCCCACAGGATTGCCCCAATACCTCAAATCAGAGATTTACGCTTCACAAACAATACAGGCTTTCACCTGCGGCTTTACAGATGCAGCTCAACTCTGCATCGGTAAACTTTCATTTCGGGCATTGCACCGAAATCTTCTAAAATACCGCAATTTCTTGCAATATCAGAAAACTGCTTACAAAAGATCTAAAACCGGCGAAGGCCGTCTGAACATCTTGTAATTTGATGTAGTGAAATTTACGCGAATTTTTACAGTTTGCCAAGTATTTTTTTCTGAAGGCTGGTTTCGGTATAAATTTCAGGTGTTGTCATATTTTTGCAATTATATTTCATAATTGTTCAAAAGTTAGATATTTATTTTATTTTTTTAAATTTTAATTTAATTTTATTTCATATTTTGAATGATTAAAATGTATTTTTTTAGATGAACTATTTTGTAATATGTTGTTTTTAAAAGAAATTAAATTTAATATGTGAATGAAAAGTGTGTTAAACCGGATGTTTTTCATTTGAGAAAAAATATAGGGTTGTTTGAAAGTTTCAATCGCGATGAAAAAAGTTGTTTTTAAAGCATTTAAAGCGGAATATTATTTGATTGTTTGAAGTCAAACATGAGTTTCGGTTTGATTCAATTAAAATGAAAAAGCGGCGAAAGAAAGTTTTCTCCGCTTTTTACATATTTAAATTGTAATTCAGTGTAGTCAATAAAAGCTGTTTTCGCCTTCGGGACGGGTTTTGAAGCGTTTGTGCAGCCAGAAATATTGTTCGGGATGCTCGCGTACCCGCTCTTCGATGAAGTCGTTCATGCGCTGGGTATCGGCTTCGACATCTTCGGTCGGGAAATTGTCCCAAGCCGGATAGAAGCGCAGGGTTACGGTATTGTCGGCTTCGCGCGTGGGGATGGCGGGAATGATTTTGGCTTTGGTCATGCCGGCGATACGGCTGAGGCCGGTAATCGTGGCCGTCTGAATGCCGAAGAAATTGACGAAAATGGAATCGTTGCGGCCGAAGTCTTGGTCGGGCAGATAAAGAAAGGGCGCATCGCTTTTGCGCAGGTGTTTGATGATGGCGCGCAGGCCTTCTGTGCGGCCGATCAGGAAAACATTGTTGTAGCGGTGGCGGCCTTTCAGGATCTGCTCGTCTAGGGTTTTGTTTTTTTGGTGCGAATACATGCTGGTCAGCGGCACATCCTGATTGAGCGTGTAAACCGCCATTTCAAATGCGGTAAAGTGCGGATAGAGGATGATGACTTTTTCGCCGGCGGCGAGGGCTTCGTCAAGATGGTGTTTGTCTTGATAGCGTACCAACGAGCGCAGCTTATCCGCAGGCGCGTACCAGTAGAGGCCGTATTCGAGCATCAGCTTCGCCATGTGTTGGAAATGGCGTTTGAGCAGGGCAGTGCGCTGGCTGTCGTTTAGCTCGGGAAAGCATTTTTTGAGGTTGACCTCACCGACTTTGCGACGCGGTTTGACTGCGTAATAGGCGAGAATACCGATCGCGTCGGCAATCTTATGCAACACGCAAAAAGGCAGCAGGCGGATGAGGTAGAGAAAAAGGAAGGCGGCTTTCATGAAGGCTCGCTGTATGTGGGCAAAGGGTTATTATAACCGAAAGGCCGTCTGAAAACGGGCTGGAACACGATTTCAGACGGCCTGGATGTCGGCTTACCATTGGAAACGGCCGCGCTTGACCTGTAGGCCTTCAGGGTTGAATTGCGAAGCCAATCCGTGATTGCGCAGGGCATGGGTGAGGGCAACGGCGAGTCCGTCGGCGGCATCGGCTTGCGGCGTGCCTGAAAGCGCGAGCATTTGGACCACCATATGCTGCACCTGCTCTTTGGCGGCCTTACCCTTGCCGACCACCGCCTGCTTGACCTGAAGCGCAGTGTATTCAAATACGGGCAAATCGTGCATGACCAAAGCAGCAATCGCCGCACCGCGCGCCTGACCGAGCATCAAAGTTGCGGCCGGGTTGACGTTGACAAACACTTGTTCGATGGCCGCCTGATGCGGCTGATAGTGGCGGATGATTTCGTCGATATGGCGGACAATCACGGCGATGCGTTCGGAAAGCGACGCGCCGGTCGGCGTTTTGATACAGCCGGAAGCAACATAATGATGCTCGCGGCCATGGACATCGATAACGCCGAATCCGGTCACGCGGCTGCCGGGGTCGATGCCGAGAATGCGTGTGGGTTGGGAGTGGGACATAGTGCGTGTTTAAAGTAATCGGTGTTTCAGGGCAGGCAGGCGCGTGCGCACGCTTTGCAGGCGCGCGGTATCCAAATCGGCCAAAATCACGCCTTCGCCTTCGGGCAACGTCGCCAACACATCGCCCCAAGGGTCGATAATCATACTGTGGCCGAATGTGCGGCGGCCGCTTTCATGCAGTCCGCCCTGTGCCGACGCGATGACGTAGCATTGGTTTTCCACTGCACGGGCGCGCAGCAGCAATTCCCAATGCGCCTTGCCGGTCGTGTGGGTAAACGCGGCCGGCAACAATAAAACATCAAACGGCTGCTGGGCGCGGAAAAACTCAGGAAAGCGCAAATCGTAGCAGACACCGGCCGCCAGCGGAACATCGTCCACGCTTAACTTCGGCACATCGCTGCCCGCCAGTATCGTATCGGCTTCGGCGTAGCGTTCGCCCAAACCGGAAAAGCCGAAAAGGTGCATTTTGTGGTAAAGCCCGATTCGGTTGCCGTTGCGGTCATACACCAGCATTGTGTTCATCACCTTGCCAGCGTTTGGGCTTTGCAGCGGAACCGTACCGCCAAACAACACCACGCCGCATTCCCTTGCCGTTTCGCTTAAGGCCGTCTGAAAACGGGTGTCGCAGGTTTCGCCAACGCGTCCATCGTCCAAAGGCTCGGCAAATGCCAGCTTGTCCGTATCGTTTTTGCCCATCAGCGGCCAATATTCGGGCAACAACACCCAATCCGCCCCTTGTTCGGCCGCCTCGCGGACAAGGCGTTTCATCGTGGCAATATTGGTTTCGGGGTCGGTGGACGACACCATTTGCACCGCGGCAGCGCGTAAAGAGCGCATCATCAAAACTCCTGTCAGATTTTGCAAGAATTGTAACTTGTTTACGCACAAGGCCGATACAATCGCCTCACAATTCCTCTCCAAAAAAGGATAAACCATGAACTTGAAACTTCTCCTCACTGCCGCACTTTCCACCGCCGCACTCGCCGCACATGCCGACGTACAGCTTTACGGCAGCATCAAAAGCGGCATCGAAACCTCGCAAACCCGTTTCCGCGGCCAAACACGCAGCAACACCGCCGTTGCCGACCAAGGCAGCCACATCGGCCTGCGCGGCTCGCATCCGATTGGTGGCGGAACGAATTTTATTTGGGAAGTCGAACAAGATACTCCGGTCGGTAAAAGCGGCTCCATCCGCCAAGACTGGCGTGAACGCCGCGAGAATTTTGGCCGTTAAAGGAAAGATTGAATAGTAAAGGCCGTCTGAAAAATCAGGATAACTGGTTTTCAGACGGCCTGTTTTTTATAGTGAGGCCGTTTGATTTAAAGAATACACTTAAAAGGCGGCAATCAATAATATCTTAATATTTTCAAAATTTAACGGTTTTGTATAACTTATTGATTAATTAAGAGATTAATAAGATATTTGTTGATTGATTAAAAAATTAGCATTGTCTTTACTTGAAAATTAATAAATTATCAAGTAAGGTTAAATGTAAGCGGTTTTATCCGTGAGTTAAATATTAATCAATAAGATAGGATGATATAACCATGAATAAAGATATTATCAAAGGAAAATGGGAGCAACTTAAAGGTAAAGCCAAAGAAAAATGGGGCGAGCTGACAAACGACGATTTGGACATCATCGAAGGCAAGCGCGATCAGTTGGCTGATAAAATCCAAGAGCGTTACGGTCGCACTAAAGATGAAGTTGAAAAAGAAATTGATGATTGGTTGAACAACTAAGACCGTTGAATTTCACAATAAACGGTCGTCTTTCCCTCGACCGTTTTTATATTAAACCGAAAGGAAAAAATCATGCTTCATTATTCGATCGTTTTCTTTATCATCGCTATTATTGCAGCTGTATTAGGTTTCGGTGGTATTGCAGGTAGTGCGGCAGGCATAGCCAAAATTTTATTTGCCGGTTTCTTGATCTTGTCGGTGATATCATTGATTTTTGGCAGGAAGAAATAATACCTGTAGGCCAATAAGGTTGTATCAAGTCACCATTCCGTCAAATATGCCGTCTGAAAAATCAGGATAACTGGTTTTCAGACGGCCTTTGTTCTTATAATAGCGGTTTATTTTTTTACACACTCAGCAACGGAGTTTCCATGCAATTTTCAGCATTCGGCGAAAAATTCACGCAACACAGCGGCATTTTGCAGTTGATGGACGATTTGGGCGACGCGCTCAAAAGTGACAAGCCCGTCAATATGCTTGGCGGCGGCAATCCGGCGAAGATTGCTGAAGTCAATGCGGTGTTCGCCGATGTGTTTTCCAAGTTGGCGGCGGAACACGCTGTTGAGAATATCGGCAATTATTCCAATCCGCAGGGTGATGCGGCGCTGATTGCGGCTTTGACGGAGTTTCTCAACCGTGAATACGGCTGGAATCTGACGGCGGACAATATCGCGCTGACCAATGGTTCGCAAAACGCGTTTTTCTATTTGTTTAACCTGTTCGGCGGCAAATTCAATCTTTCAGACGGCCAAACGGCTGAGAAAGCCATTTTGTTGCCGCTTGCGCCTGAATATATCGGTTATGCTGACGTGCATGTCGAGGGGCAGCATTTTATTTCGGTAAAACCGAAAATCGAAAATGTCGAACACGAAGGCGAAGCGGGCTTCTTCAAATACCGCGTGGACTTTGACGCGCTGGAGAGCCTGCCTGAATTGAAAGAGGGCAAAATCGGTGCGATTTGCTGTTCGCGCCCGACCAACCCGACCGGCAATGTGTTGACCGACGGTGAGATGGCGCGTTTGGACGCTTTGGCGCAGGAACACGGGATTCCGCTGATTATCGACAACGCTTACGGAATGCCGTTCCCGAATATTATTTACAGCGATGTGACGCTCAACTGGCACGAACACATCATCCTCTGCTTCAGCCTTTCTAAAATCGGCCTGCCCGGCGTGCGCACCGGCATTATTGTCGCTGCGCCGGAAGTGGTCAAAGCCGTCAGCAGTTTGAATGCGATTGTGAATTTGTCGCCAACCCGTTTCGGCGCGGCGATTGCGGCTCCGCTGTTAAACGACGGCCGTCTGAAACAGCTGGCCGACCAAGTGATTCAGCCATTTTACCGTCAGCAGGCGCAAACGGCGGTCTCCCTGCTCAAACGCGAATTGGGCGCGTATCCGTTGAAAATCCACAAGCCTGAAGGTGCGATTTTCTTGTGGCTTTGGTTTGAAAACCTGCCTGTTTCATCGCAAACCTTGTACGAAATGCTCAAAGCCGAAGGCACGCTGATTATTCCGGGCGAGCATTTCTTTGTCGGCATTGATAGGCAAGACTATCCGCACGTGCACGAGTGCATCCGTATGAGTATTGCGCAAGACGCGGAAACGCTGGAAAAAGGCATTGCCGCGATCGGTCGCGTGGTGCGCGGTTTGTACGATAAAAAATAAACGCTTTGAATAGACAAAGGCCGTCTGAAACATGAGCAATCGGGTTTCAGACGACCTTTTTGTCGAATTTAGATATGGTGGATAACCAGTTTTTTGCCTTCGTAATCGAGGACGTTGACGTCCATATCGAATAGGATTTTGATGTTTTCGGCGGTGAAAATATCGTTGGGCTTGCCCTGCATGGCGACTTGGCCGTTTTTCATGGCGACGACGTAATCGGCATAGGCGGCGGCCTGGTTGATGTCGTGCAGTACGACGACGGTGGTGCGCTTGTGTTCGTCGGTCAGCCGGCGCAGGATTTGCATGAGGGAGCGGGCATGATACATGTCGAGGTTGTTCAGCGGTTCGTCCAGCAAAACGTAGTCGGTGCGCTGGCAGAACACCATGGCAATCATGGCGCGTTGGCGTTGGCCGCCGGAAAGTTCGGTTAGGTAGCGGTCGGCGAAGTCTTGCAGGTGGAACTCGGTGAGCGCTTCTTCGACGATGGTTTTATCCGTTTCAGACGGCCTGCCTTGGTGGTAGGGATAGCGGCCGAACATGAGCAGGTCGCGCACGGTAATGCGGCTCATGATGCTGTTTTCTTGGGTGAGGATGGAAAGCGTGCGGGCGAGTTCGGCGGTAGGGGTGGTTTTGATGTCTTTGCCTGCGTAGCTGATGTCGCCGTGTACCAAGGGCTGCAGGCGCGCCATAAAGGAGAGGAGGGTGGACTTGCCTGCGCCGTTCGGACCTATTAGCGCGGTAATGCCGCCTTCGGGAATGTCGAGGCTGACGTCGTTGAGGATGGGGTTGCTGCCGATGGTGTG
Source organism: Neisseria subflava (assembly GCF_024205705.1). Lineage (NCBI taxonomy): Bacteria > Pseudomonadati > Pseudomonadota > Betaproteobacteria > Neisseriales > Neisseriaceae > Neisseria > Neisseria subflava. Next base: position 2,064,178 of record NZ_CP073115.1, on the reverse strand, counting down.
GCTGACGTTGCGGATGGTAATCATAGGCGGGTCCGAAAATGGGAAGTTGGGGTTTCAGACGGCCTTTCAGCATGGGGCCGTCTGAATTTTATTCCTGTATGGTGTGATTAGATTTCGCTGACGGTGACAAATTCGGGATTGTCGGCTTGGTCAATCAGGAAGGCGCGGACGCGTTCTTGCCAAAGCTCGCCGAATTGTTTGAGTTCGTCGGCATTTGCGCTGCCGCTGACGGCTTTGGGCATAATGTCGCGCATTTGCGGCGCAAAGGGTTGAAGCGCGGCGTTGAGGCTGATGGCAACGGTTTTGCCGGTATCGCGGCGGCGGAGCGCGAGTGTGCCGTTGATTTCGCCTGCACCAAAGGATAAGAGGTGGCGGCGGGCAAAGCGTCCGGCTGGGCCTACGCCGCCAAAGCCGGTTTCAGGTGCCGCGCCGGTAAGGAGTTGGACGACGGAAGCGGTAACGCCGGTTGTACCTTCGTCACGCTCGCCCTGCATAAAGGCTTCGATGTCGCCGCGTTGCGGCAGCTCTTCGCCGTAAAGGGCTTTCAGGCCTTTGACCACCATCAGGTAGGCGCCGGCGACGGTCGGGCAGGAATGGCCGCACAGGCGCACGGCATCGGCGTAGCGGTAAGTGAGGATGCCGTTTTCGGCTGCGCCGAGGAAGTCGGCCAATGCGTCTTGGACGGTAATGGTCGGGGCATTATCGAAGAATGAAGGGAGGCGTTCTTGTGTCATGAGGGTTGTCCTTTATGGGTTTGCTTAGGCCGTCTGAAGGTTTCAGACGGCCTGAGTTTATTTTTGCGAACGTTTGGGCACGTTTAATTTATTTCTTTTTCAACACCAAATATAAAAATACCAATCCACCTGCAAATTCGACGACCACGCTCAATACGGCCTGCATGCCGAGGAAGTGTTCGAAGATGGTTTGCCCGCCGACCAACAGGATGCCGCCGACACAAAAAGTCATGGGCAGGCGGACGGAATGTTTGACCGACGGGGAAAAGTGGTTGGCCAACGCGGCAACCAGCAGGCCGAAAAAGCTTACCGGGCCAACAACGGCGGTGGCGGTTGCAACCAGTGCGGCGATCCACAACAGCAGCCATAAGGTATTGCGCGTGTAGTTGATGCCCAAATTGATGGCTTGATTGCGGCCGAGCAGGTAAACATCGAGGCGGTGGCGTTCGCACCAGATCACGGCGGCGCTGATGAGCAACACGATTGCGCCGATACCCAACAATTCCGAGTGGACAGTATTGAAGGTGGCAAACATATTCGCCTGCGCGGCGGTAAATTCTTCGGGGTCAATCATGCGCGAAAGCAGCGATGACAGGCTGCGGAACAAAATCCCGAAAATCACGCCGATTAAAATCATGCGCGACAAATCGCGTCCGCCCTGTTTGATGAGCGTGTAAAACAGCAGCAGCGAGCCGCCCATCATGACGACCAGTTCAAAGCCGAATTTGCCCGTCAACGGCAGGGAAGCATAGCCCACGCCGCCGAGCGTAAACACCAGCAAGGTCTGTAAAAACACATACAGCGAATCGAAACCCAAAATCGAAGGGGTCAGAATCGGATTGTTGGTCAGCGTTTGGAAGAGTTGAGTGGACACGCCGACTGCATAGGCGACCATCAGCAACGCGGCAAGCTTGGTCAGGCGCAGGTGCAAGACAAAGTCCCAATCGCCTTTGACGTTGAGCGTCATAAACAGGACGCAGGAAACCAGCAACAGCGCAAAGGCGACCCACAACGGACGGCTGCTTCCTGCCATAAAACCGATATTTTTTTCAGACGGCATGAGCAGGTTTCCTTAATAAAAGCCATAAAAACAAAGCCGTCCCCATTACACCAAAAACCGTAGAGACCGGAATTTCAAACGGAAACACAATCACGCGTCCGACAATATCGCACAGCAACACCAAAGACGCGCCCAGCAAGGCCACCGCCGGCAGGCTCTGGCGCAGCTTGTCGCCCATCAGGCGGCTGATGATGTTCGGCACGACTAGGCCGATAAACGGAATATTGCCGACCGTTACGACCACCAAAGACGTAATCAGCGCCACAATAATCAGCCCCGACCACAGAATCGCCGTCCGGTTCAGCCCCAAATTCACGCTTACTGTTTCGCCCAAACCCAAAATCGTCAGCTGGTCGGCAATTAAATAGGCAAACAAAGCCAAAATCCCCGTTGCCCACAACAATTCATACCGCCCGAGCAACACGCCGGAAAAATCGCCCTGTTGCCACACGCCCAGCATTTGCAGCATTTCGTTTTCATACGCGATAAAGGTGGCCACCGCCTCAATCACACCGCCGAAAATAATCCCGACCAGAGGTACCATCAGTTGCGCGGTCGGCGGCAGGCGGCGGATCAGCAGCATAAAGACCAACATCCCAATCAGCGCGGCAACGGCGGCAACCGACATTTTTGCCAGCAGCGGCGCGGCCGGAAGCAGCAGGGTCATCAACAGCAAACCCAAAGCCGCGCTTTGACTTGCGCCCACCATCGACGGTTCGACAAAACGGTTGCGCATCAAAATCTGCATAATCATGCCGGCTACCGCCATCGACGCACCCGTCAGCACAATCGCAAACGTGCGCGGCAGGCGGCTGATGAACATGACTTGCTGGCTGTCGGATAGCGAAAACAGGGCGGACCATTTGAATTCGGCCACGCCGACCGACAGGCTGACGACAAACAATATCAGCAGCGCCACACCGTTGACCGCATTTAAAAATGAAGGTTTGTGAAACATAAAATGGTTCGGAAAAATAAGGCCGTCTGAAAGAAGGGTTAAGGTGTTTTGAGAAAAAAAGCAGGTTCGCCCATCATAAAAAACAGATGCAAACAGGCAAAAATTGTCCATTTGCACCATGTATTTTCAGACGGCCTAAATCCAATGAATTCAGGTCAAGCAGCTTGACCCTGTGGATCATCAAACCGTTCAGGCCGTCTGAAAGAAGCGGGCTGTTATGCCAGCGCCGAATTACTTGGCTGCATTAAACGCATCGCTTACCTGTTTGGAAGCATTCAGCAATTCTTGTGCGCCGCCGGCCGCCAGATAGGTTTCCGGCACGAGGTACACGACATGGCCTTTTTTCCATGCAGTTGTTTCGGCAACCAAAGGATTGTCCAAAACATCTTTCGCAGCCTGACCTTCTTCACCGATGGCTGCGCCGCGGTCTAAAACGAACAGCCAATCAGGGTTTTTCTCTTTCAGGTATTCAAAGCTGATAGGCTGGCCGTGGCTGCCTTCTTTAATCGATTCATCAACAGCGGGAACGCCGATATCTTTATGCAACCAACCGCCCAAACGTGAGGAAGGGCCGAAAGCCGACATCTTACCGCCGTTGACCAATACCACCAAACCCTTGCCTTTACCTTGAGCAGCGGTTTTTGCCGCTTCAAACGAAGCATCGATTTCCGCTTTCAGCTTGTCCGCTTCGGCCTGTTTGCCGAAGATTTGCCCCAGTGCATCGATGCGCTCTTTAGAACTTTCTTTCAGATTGGCGGTTTCGGCGGTCATCTCGATGGTCGGTGCGATCTCGTTCAACTTGTCAAACGCTTTGGCCGCACGGCTGCCGATGATGATGAGCTGCGGTTTGTAAGCGTTTAAGGCTTCGTAGTCAGGCTCAAACAGCGTGCCGGCAGGTTTCGTGGATTTGAAATATTCGTCTAAATAAGGCAGCTGGTTTTTATCGACGGACAAACCGGTTTTCACGCCCAGTTTGTTTAAAGTGTCGAGCATGCCCAAATCGTAAACGGCGATACGCTCCGGATTTTGCGGCACTTTCGCATCACCGCGCGTGGTTTTCACCGTCAGGCTTGCGCCTTCGGTTTGTGCGGCAGAAGCGGAAGCAGTTTGTGCCTGATTGGAAGCAGAATCTTTCGGTGAACACGCACCCAAAGCGAGGGTGCAGCATACGGCTAAAGCGGTCAAACGTAACATAGAGTTTCTCCGTAGTCGGAAATAAAGTAAATCGAAATGATAACTTGTATCGGATTATAAAGCTAGATGCCGTCTGAAAACTTTTGTTTTCAGACGGCTTTTTCAAGCTGATTGCTTAGAAGCGGTAGTTCACACCCAAGCGGACATCGCGGCCTGGTTCAGGCAGAGAATTGGCACCTGCGCGCTGGCTGTGCGGCTTGTAGTTTTTATCGAAGACATTGTTGACGGAGAAGTTGACGTTCAAGTCGTCTTTGCCTGTCGGTTTCCAGTTGGCGAAGATATCGTTGACGCCGTAGCCTGCACGGACGACATTCAGAGCCACATCAGAGCCGCGCGAGGTTGGGGCGTAGCCTGCATTTTGGACATAACGTCCGCGCCAGCCGATTTCCAGATTCGGATTGTCGAATTGGTAAGACAGACCTGTTGTCCATGTGCGTCCCATCGGGATGGCGGTCGTTACTTTGTCGGCGGTATCGCCGTTCAGCTTCGGTTTGCTGTAGGCTACGCCTGCACGTGCGGTCAGACCTTTCCAGCGGTAGGCTGCGTTCAGTTCGTAACCTGTGTTTTTCAGCTTGCCGCCGTTATACCAGACGTTGTTTCGCCCTTCTTGACGGATGGCCTGTACATCTTTGATTTGCTGATGGAAATAGCTGCCGGAGAGCGTCAGGGCAGAATTCCAGTGGTAGTTAAAGCCGATTTCTGCATTTCGCGAGCGTTCTGCTTTCAAATCAGGCGATGAAACAATCGGCCTGTTGTTTGCTAAAGCTGCTTCGTACAGGCGGGGGCTGCGGGTTGCATAGTTCAGGCTGGTGTTAATGGAAAAATCAGGGGTAATGTCATAAACTAAGCCAATGCTTGGATTGAGGTTGCCGTCTGAATTTTCTGTTTTGCTGCTGGTTTTCATTTTCCAACGGTCATAGCGCAAACCTGTGGTCAGTGTAACTGGAGAGAAATCCCAAATGCCTTCTACATATACGCCGGCATCGCTTTTCTTCTCGTTGTTTTCTCCGTTTGAGCTGCTTTTTTGAGTGCGCCAGTTTACTCCGTATTTCAGGGTATGGCGGTCAAATAGACGACTGTCGAGATTGAGGTTGGCTCCGTATGTCCGTACTTCGCCGTCCAATTCATAATTTGGATTGGGGACTTCGTCACGTTTGGTATTTAAACGGTAAACATTGGCTTTGATTTTGTCGATAAAGCCCCAGTTTCCGCCTTTGAATTCCAAGTTGGTGGTGTCTTGGGTCAGCGTGCGGTAACGCGGCGCGTTGTTGGCGGTATTCGGAATACGGTTGCCGTTGGCATCCAAAACGTATTGACCCGTGCGGCGGTCGGTTTGGAAGACTTGCGAGAAATCGAACTCTTCGCGCAGGGCGCGTTCCCCATATTGTTTCTCTTGGCGGTGGCTTAATTCAATGCGGTTGTCCTCGTTGAAACGATAGCCGATTTTGCCCAGCAAACCGCGCGAACCCAGTCCACTGTTTAAAACCTTATCGCTTCCGAGCAGATTACGGTAGCCTTTGCCTGCCGTGTATTCTTTGTCGCGTACGAAATTGCCTGAAACCAAAGCGTCAAAACCGCCTGCCTGACCATAAACGCTTACGCCGCGAGAATAGCCTTTATTGCTGCTGATGCCGGCATTGACTTTGAAACCGACATTTTGACCTTCTCTCAGCAAATCTTTGGCTTCAACCGTTTCGGCAACAATCGCGCCGCTGGTTGCACCGATACCTGCGGAGGCCGAACCTGTACCTTTTTGCACGGCAACGACTTTTACCAATGCAGGGTCAAGCATAAAGCGGCCGTTGTGGTGGAAAATCTGGCTGTCGGTGTAAGTATCGTCAACTTTATAGTCTATTTGATCTTGTCCCATGCCGCGGATGGTTACCCACTGCGACTGACCGTTGCCACCGCCGAAACTGATAGAAGGCTCGTTGAACAATACGTCTTTTAAATCAGTGGAAGTCGTTTCTTCCATACGTTTTGTCGTTACACGGTGTGTGGCGCTTGTAGCCTGACCTTTTACGGTAACGGTATCAAGGGTAACGCTTTCTTTCGCTTCGTCTTCCGCGTGGGCAAAGCCGGCGGCGAGTGCCAGTGAAAGCAGGCTGAATCGGAACAGGGGTGAAGTCATAGAAATTTCCTTTTCGGGATAAGTTTAATTCTTCAGTGAAAAATATTTATTAATAATAATTTCTATTTATTATTTTAAAGTTAGGATATTATTTTGTAAAGGTGTGCATAGGTTTGTACTTAACAGCGTCTTTTTCTGATTGGGACGTTTGGCGTTTGCTTTTGGTAAAAGGCCGTCTGAAAATATTTGCCAGTTTGGCCGGCGTGGAAAATAGGGAAAGAGGGTGCGAAATTATCGTGTCTGTTTTCAGACGGCCTTAAATAGAAAATTTTTACATTATTCTCTTGAATTTATCGGGTCGAACCCTAATTTGTCGCTGTGTTCAGGTAAGTTTGTCGACAAACTTGCCGCCTACTTTTTCAAACCGTATCTGCCGGATGAAGGCAGATGATTGTTTTCAAACTATTTATCGGAGCATAAAACATGACTATCCGTCCTTTACACGACCGCGTCGTCGTCAAACGCTTGGAAGCTGAAGAAAAAACCGCCTCTGGCATCGTTTTGCCGGGTGCGGCCGCTGAAAAACCCGATATGGGCGAAGTGATCGCCGTGGGTGCGGGCAAAATCGGTAAAGACGGCGCACGCCGTCCGCTGGATGTCAAAGTCGGCGACAAAGTGATCTTCGGCAAATACAGCGGCCAAACTGTAAAAGCCGACGGCGAAGAGCTGTTGGTAATGCGCGAAGAAGACATCTTCGGTATCGTTGAATAATTGTTGGATTAAGTTTCAGAACCAAAGGCCGTCTGAATCAAACATGAAGTTTTCAGACGGCCTCAAACAGATTTTTAATATTGATTTGGAGAATTTAAATGGCAGCAAAAGACGTACAATTCGGCAATGAAGTTCGCCAAAAAATGGTAAACGGCGTCAACGTATTGGCAAACGCCGTACGCGTAACTTTGGGCCCTAAAGGCCGCAACGTGGTACTCGACCGCGCTTTCGGCGGCCCGCACATCACTAAAGACGGCGTGTCTGTTGCAAAAGAAATCGAATTGAAAGACAAATTCGAAAACATGGGCGCGCAAATGGTGAAAGAAGTGGCGTCTAAAACCAACGACGTAGCCGGTGACGGTACCACTACTGCAACCGTATTGGCGCAATCCATCGTTGCCGAAGGCATGAAATACGTGACCGCCGGCATGAACCCGACCGACCTGAAACGCGGTATCGACAAAGCCGTTGCCGCTTTGGTTGACGAGCTGAAAAACATCGCCAAACCTTGCGACACTTCTAAAGAAATCGCCCAAGTCGGCTCTATTTCCGCCAACTCTGACGAACAAGTCGGCGCGATTATTGCCGAAGCGATGGAAAAAGTCGGCAAAGAAGGCGTGATTACTGTTGAAGACGGCAAATCTTTGGAAAACGAGCTGGACGTGGTTGAAGGTATGCAGTTCGACCGCGGCTACCTGTCTCCTTACTTCATCAACGACGCTGAAAAACAAATTGCTGCTTTGGACAATCCGTTTGTATTGTTGTTCGACAAAAAAATCAGCAACATCCGCGACCTGTTGCCTGTTTTGGAACAAGTAGCCAAAGCCAGCCGTCCGCTGTTGATTATCGCTGAAGACGTAGAAGGCGAAGCCTTGGCAACTTTGGTGGTGAACAACATCCGCGGCATTCTGAAAACCGTTGCTGTGAAAGCCCCTGGCTTCGGTGACCGCCGCAAAGCCATGTTGCAAGACATCGCCACCCTGACCGGCGGCGTGGTGATTTCCGAAGAAGTCGGCCTGTCTCTGGAAAAAGCGACTTTGGACGACTTGGGTCAAGCCAAACGCATCGAAATCGGTAAAGAAAACACCACCATCATCGACGGCTTCGGTGACGCTGCCCAAATCGAAGCGCGTGTTGCCGAAATCCGCCAACAAATCGAAACCGCAACCAGCGAATACGACAAAGAAAAACTGCAAGAGCGCGTGGCTAAATTGGCCGGCGGCGTAGCAGTGATCAAAGTCGGTGCTGCTACCGAAGTCGAAATGAAAGAGAAAAAAGACCGCGTGGAAGACGCGTTGCATGCTACCCGCGCAGCCGTTGAAGAAGGCGTGGTTGCAGGCGGCGGCGTAGCCCTGTTGCGCGCACGTGCTGCTTTGGAAAACCTGCACACCGGCAATGCCGACCAAGACGCAGGCGTACAAATCGTATTGCGCGCCGTTGAGTCTCCACTGCGCCAAATCGTTGCCAACGCAGGCGGCGAACCTAGCGTGGTTGTGAACAAAGTATTGGAAGGCAAAGGTAACTACGGTTACAACGCAGGCTCCGGCGAATACGGCGACATGATCGAAATGGGCGTACTCGACCCTGCCAAAGTAACCCGTTCTGCGCTGCAACACGCCGCATCTATCGCCGGCCTGATGCTGACCACAGACTGCATGATCGCTGAAATCCCTGAAGAAAAACCTGCTATGCCTGATATGGGCGGCATGGGTGGTATGGGCGGCATGATGTAAGGCCGTCTGAAACCTTCAGACAAAAAGCAAAACCGCACGGCAAGCAGCCGTGCGGTTTTTTATTTGCCAGAAAGAAGCGTGAGATGGTGAGGGGTATGCCATGATTTACGGAGAAATAAGGGCAGCCAGTTCCATTGAATCTGAAGCAGTTAAATAAACTTCATCATCGAAAAAGGCCGTCTGAAACTTTATTTTGTATTTCAGACGGCCTGCTTAATGATCTAAACCGTTACTTTTTGCCCGAACGGCTGTATCGGACAGCTTGAGACAAGATTTCTTCAATTTCTATCCACATAATGCCTCCTTACAGTAAACCAGGTTGACCTAAAGCCGGGTCGTTAGCTCTTGCCGCTTGGGCATCTTCGACAGTCAGTCCAAGGGCTTTGGCTACGCCTTCGCCGTATGCCGGATCGCAACGGTAGCAGTTGCGGATATGGCGATATTTGATGAAGTCTGGTGCATCGCCCATGGCTGCGGCGGTGTTGTTAAACAAAGCTTGTTGTTGCTCATTGTTCATCAGCTTGAACAAGGCGCGCGGTTGGCTGAAGTAGTCGTCATCGTCTTGGCGGTAGTCCCAGTGCGCCACGTCGCCGTTGATTTTCAAAGGCGGTTCGGCGAAGTCGGGTTGTTGCTGCCATTGGCCGAAGCTGTTGGGTTCGTAGTGCGGCAGGCTGCCGTAGTTGCCGTCGGCACGGCCTTGCCCGTCGCGTTGGTTGCTGTGAACAGGGCAACGCGGGCGGTTGACGGGAATTTGGCGGAAGTTTACGCCCAAACGGTAGCGCTGCGCGTCGGCGTAATTGAACAAACGGGCTTGCAGCATTTTGTCGGGGCTGGCGCCGATACCGGGAACGAGGTTGCTCGGTGCGAAGGCGGATTGTTCCACATCGGCGAAGAAGTTTTCGGGATTGCGGTTCAACTCGAATTCGCCCACTTCAATCAGCGGATAGTCTTTTTTCGGCCAAACTTTGGTCAGGTCGAAGGGATGATACGGCACTTTTTCCGCATCGGCCTCAGGCATGACTTGGATGTACATCGTCCATTTCGGAAACTCGCCGCACTCGATGGCTTCGTACAGGTCGCGCTGATGGCTTTCGCGGTCGTCGGCGATGATTTTTGCGGCTTCTTCGTTGGTCAGGTTTTTAATGCCTTGTTGGCTGCGGAAATGGAATTTCACCCAAAAACGCTCGCCCGCTTCGTTCCAGAAGCTGTATGTATGCGAACCGAAGCCGTGCATATGGCGGTAGCTGGCGGGGATGCCGCGGTCGCTCATGACGATGGTGACTTGGTGTAGGGCTTCGGGCAGCAGCGTCCAGAAGTCCCAGTTGTTTGTGGCGGAACGCATATTGGTGCGCGGGTCGCGTTTGACGGCTTTGTTCAGGTCGGGGAATTTACGCGGGTCGCGCAGGAAGAACACGGGCGTGTTGTTGCCGACCATATCCCAGTTGCCTTCTTCGGTATAGAACTTCAATGCAAAGCCACGGATGTCGCGTTCCGCATCGGCTGCGCCGCGCTCGCCTGCCACGGTGGTGAAACGGGCGAACATCTCGGTTTTCTTACCGACTTCGCTGAAGATTTTGGCGCGGGTGTATTTTGTGATGTCGTGTGTTACGGTGAACGTACCGAACGCACCCGAACCTTTGGCGTGCATACGGCGTTCGGGGATGACTTCGCGCACGAAGTCGGCGAGTTTTTCATTCAGCCACAAATCCTGCGCCAGCAACGGGCCGCGTGGGCCGGCAGTCAGGCTGTTTTGATTGTCGGCAACAGGCGCGCCGTTGTTCATGGTCAGGTGGGTAACAGGGCATTTAGAGACGGTCATGATGATTTCCTTTGCAAAATGGTCAGTGATTTATAAAACGATTTGCCGAAAAGCATATTCGTAGCCGGTTTCTTGGTATTCATAAATTTCTTGTATCGACATTTGTTTTTCCTTTTGCTTAAGCTATGAAAAGAACTATACAGAAAGGTTTTAACTATTGGAACTATGACTTCAATTTAATATTGTTATTATTAATTGAGATTTTATTTTTGTTAGATTTTTATTATCGAATAAACATGTTAAACAAAAAGGTCGTCTGAAACTGTTTTCAGACGACCTTTTTGTATCTCCGTTCGCATTAAAGCTTGCGCATCATCATCATGAAATATGCGCCGCCTATGAGCGTGGCCATCATTCCGGCGGGGACTTCGTAAGGGAACATTACCTGCCTGCCCAGCCAGTCGGCCGTCATCATAACCGATGCACCGATGAGTGCGGCGGCGGCAAGTTGCTGTTTGGGCAGGCGTGCGCCGAGCATACGGGCCAGATGCGGCGCAAGCAGTCCGACGAAGCTCAAGGGGCCGATAAGCAGTGTGGATAAGGCGGTTAACGCTGCGCTTGAGACGATCAGCACCAGCCGTGCAAGGGGGACGTTGATGCCGACGGAGCGGGCGATTGTTGCGTTCAGACTGAGCAGTCCGAGCCAGCGTTGCAGCGTGAGGATGAGGAGGAGTGAGGCGGCGGCGAGGAGGCAGACGGTAAGGGCGGATTCGGGCGTTGCCTGATAGGTTGAACCTGACATCCACAATAAAAGCAGTTGTACGCGGAAATCGCCGGTTGCCATCCAAATGCGGATGGCGGCATCGGCGAGTGCGGCCAGCGCCATGCCGGTAAGCAGGATTTTTTCGGGAGTAAATCCGTTTTTGCGGTTGAACAGCATCAACAGCCCCAAGGATACGAGAGCGGAAACGATACCTGTCAGCCAAAACCAGCCACTGCCCGAGGTAATGCCGAACAGCATCACTACCGACATCGCGCCGAATGCCGTTCCAGAGCTGATGCCCAAGAGTTCGGGTCCCGCCATCGGGTTTTGCGTCAGCCTTTGCAGTATGACGCCGGTCAACGCGAGCATGGTGCCGGTGGCGGCGGCGAGCAGCACGCGCGGGTAGCGGAATACGAAATATTCCGGGTCTATAGTCAGGCGCAGGGTTTCGTCATAGCGTCCAACCGTAAACGCCAATACCGATACGGCGACGGCGATAATCAGCAGAAAACGCAAGAGGTGCGGGACGTGCGGCGCGGCGGTTGAAATATCGGAGGTTGTCTGAAACGAAGGACGCGGAGGTGCTTTAGCCGTCAGCCACAACAAAAGCGGCGCGCCGACGAGGGCAGTTACAGCGCCGGCTGGCAGATCGGTGCCGCGGTAGTGTTTCAGCAGCATCAGGCCGTTGTCCGTCAGCATCAAAAGCAGTGCGCCGACGATGAAGGAACAAATCAGGCGCATGGACAGCGTGCGTACGCCCATTTGCCGCACCAGCGTCGCCGCCGCCAATCCGACAAAGCCCATCATGCCGACAAAGCCGACCACGCCCGCACTCAAAAATGCAGCAACCGCCAAAGACAGCAGGCGGATTTTCTTCACCGGTATGCCTGCCGATTCCGCCTGCGTGTCGCCCAGGCTCATGATGTTTAACGGTTTGATTAAAAAGGCGGTAAGTATGGCGGCAACAGCAATCCGCCACAAAAGCCCTAACGTATCGCGCCAACTGTCCTGCACCAGGGAGCCGCTGCCCCACTGCATCACGCCGCGCGTCTCTTCGCTGAAAAACAGCATCACGATACCGGTGAGGGAACCCAGATACAGGCTGACCACCAAACCCGCCAGCACGACGCTGAGCGGTTGCAGGGCGCGCCGTGCCGACAGCCGCAATACCGCGCCCAAAGCCGCCGCTGCGCCGGCAAATGCCACGGCGGACGTGCCGTAGGCAAGGAAGGAAGGGGCGAACACGGTCGCCGCCACCAAAGCCGCCTGCGCGCCGCTGCTGACTGCCAGTGTACTGTCGGATGCGAGCGGATTGCGCATCAACTGCTGCATCAGCATGGTCGCCATCGCCGTACTGCCGCCCGCGAGCAGCGCCATAGCCATGCGGGGCAGGGTGTTGTTCTGCACCATCAGCGCGTCCAAAGGCAGGCTGTCGGGACGATCAAACAGCCGCAGCCACGGCAGCGTCCATTCCAGCTTCAATATCCAAAACGCCGTCAGCGCGCACGATATTGCCAACGTGGCGGCAAGGATAGGCAGAGGTCGTCTGAAAATCTTTACCATGCGACTTCCTTTTGTGCGGACGGGTTTTTAGACGACATCGAACGCATCAGTTGCAAAGTGAAACGCTGCATGGATGGCAGCGCGCCGTAGCTCCACGACGGCTCGAAGATGCGGCGGTTTGCAGGGCGGCTGAACGGCAGACGTTGCCAAAGCGCGCTTTTTTCGAGCGTTGCACGTGTATTTTGAGGATGCGGTTTGACGATGATCAGCAGCGTGTTCGGCGGCAGCTTTGCCAAATCTAAAAGCGTGATGTTTTCGAAACCCCATTCGTTGCTTTTGCCCGTCCAGGCATTGTTTAGCCCCAATTTGTCGAACACAGCCTGAAACAGCGAAGTCTTGCCGTAAATCCGCAAATGCCGCCCGTCGGCAAACTGCACCACCGCAAACGGGCGGCCGCGATATGCCGAAAGCGCGGGTTTGGCGCGAGCAAACAGGTTTTCCGTACCGGCAATCAGCTTTTCGGCAGCGGCAGGGTCGCCGATGATTTTACCCAGCCTGCGCGTGGCTTCGACCGTGTGGGCATATTCGATGCTTTTTGCCGTGCCGAAATCCACTTCGCGTACCGGGGCGATTTTTTCAAACTGGGACTTGGCGGCGGCATACCAGGAAGATTGCACGAAAAAATCAGGCTTTATCTGATACAGCCGCTCCAAATTCGGCTGGAAGCGCAGCCCCGCTTCCTTGACGGCAGCGGGCAGCGGCGGATGGTTCACCCAGGTATCGTACACGCGGCGGTCGGCGACGCTGACGGGCGGATGCCCCATCGCCGTCAGTGTTTCGGCGACCGTCCAGTCCGAAGTCGCCACGCGCGGTGCGGCGGGTGCAGGCAGGGAAAACAGGAGGGCGGCGGTAAAAAACAGCCGTGCGGCAAGGCGGGGAATGTCGTCTGAAAAGCGGTGGGACATCAGCTTGGAAGGTTTTTCGGTTTTTGAATAAAGGGTCGTCTGAAACATATCGGATACAGGTATTCTACAATGGTCTGCAATGTCATCCGGTTTGGATTCGGGTGGCGGATTTTATGATCGGAGCTTATGCGGCAGGACGGCTTGCCTGCGTCAAGGCAATGCCACGGGTCGGCCGTTTTCAGGATGGGCGATGATGTTCATATCGACGCTGTAAATGTCTTTCAACACTTCTGCGGTCATGATGTCGGCGGGTTTGCCCGTTTTTAATAGCCATCCCTGTTTGAGCGCGACCAGTTCATCGCAATACTGCGCCGCCAGATTAATATCGTGGATGACGATGATGACGCCCAAACCCAAATTGCGAGACAGCTTGCGCACCAGTGCCATCACGTCGATTTGGTGGGCGATGTCCAAAGCGGCAAGCGGTTCGTCCAGCAGCAAAAAGCGGCTTTGCTGCGCCAGGCACATCGCCAGCCAGACGCGCGAACGTTCGCCGCCCGACAGCGTATCGACGATTTGATCGGCAAATTTTTCCGTATGCGTCAGCCGCAACGCCTGTTCCACCGCCTGTCTGTCCGCATCGTTCGTGCGCCCTAAAAGCCCGCTCCAGGCATAACGCCCCATCATAACCAGCTCGCGCGCGGTCAGCGCGGTAGCGGCGGGCAGTTGCTGCGGAAGATAGGCGACTTCTTTGGCGTATGCGCGGGCGGAATAGGCGCGTATTTCTTTGTCGTTTAGCAATATCCTGCCGCCTGCAGGTTCATGCTGGCGGGTGAGCAGTTTCAACAGCGTGGACTTGCCCGAGCCGTTATGACCGATGAGGCCGTACACGCGGTTAGGGAAAAAGTTGACGCTGATGTCGTGCAGCAGCGAGCGGCCGGGTATGGCGAAGGTGGCGTTTTGGATTTGGAACACGTTTCAGACGACCTTTTAGTGGGTTTGACGTTATTCGGAGAAAGCGGCGGCGCAGCAAAATCCATTGCCCGTTGTCGGTGCCAATGCCGCAAAGGCGGAGTTTTACGGCAGTTGTCCGAAAGCGTAGGGCAAAGTCGGACGCCCCAGGCTCCAAGGTCGTCTGAAAACGTTTCAGACGACCTTTGGACCGTTGGAGGCCGTTTGCCGCCCGTCCCTTAAAAATCGACCGAAGCCGACAGGGTGAAGCTGCGCGGTGCGCCGGCGTTCAGGTAGCCGCTGTTAGGGTATCCGCCGACGGATGCCCAGTATTTCTTGTTGGCAACATTATCGAGGCGGGCGCGGAAGGTGGCTTCGTGCCTGCCGATTTGGGTGTGGTAGCGCGCGCCGATGTCGAAGCGCGTCCAGCCGCCGACTTTAAGCGTATTGGCCGCATCGGCGTAGGAAGAACCGGTGTAAACCATGCGTCCGTCAAATGCCAAACCCTGCACTTTCGGCACTTCCCATTCCAAGCCAATGTTGGCTTGGGTTTTAGCCGCGCCGATGGTGCGTTTGCCGTCAGTTAAAGATGAGCCGGTAGATTTCTGCTTGGCATCGAGCAGGGTAATGCCGCCCAAGAGCCTCACACCTTGTGCGACTTCCCCGTAAACGGTGATTTCCGCGCCCCGGTGGCGGTCTTTGCCTTCGGAGGTGAAGCGGGCGGTGTTGTTGCTTTCGGCAACGTAAAGCGAACGCGGTTTGTCGGTGTGGAACAGGGCCAATCCCGCGCCGAAGCCGTTGGCTTCAAATTTCGTGCCGATTTCTTTTTGTTTGGAAACATAGGGTTTGAGCGATTCGCCGGTATTGCTGACGGCGTAGACCCGGCCGTTGATGGAGGCAGTCGAGCCTGCAGTCGCGCCTTGTCCCAGGCTTTCGATGTAGTTGCCGTACACCGACCAATTCGGCGTGATGCGGTACACCGCGCCGGCGGCGGGACTGAGGCGCGATTTTTTGTAATTTTCGGTTTGCGCGCCCGTATTATAGGCGTAAGCCTTGTTATGCACCTGCTGCCAGCGCGCACCGAGCATGAATTGCAGGCGTTTGTCCCAAAGGCTGAAGGTGTCACCCAAGGCGAAGCTGGTCAGGCGTGTTTTGCCGGTAACAGCAGGATTGCCCATGTCGTTGCCCGAATACAGCGGGTTGGCGGCTGCAGGTTGCGGATAGCGGGACGGGTTGTAGAGGTTGGTCGTATATTGGTTGCCCCAATCCATGATGTAAGCGTTTTTGCGCGAGGATTGGAACCGGTTGGCGGCGGCGGTCCATTCGTGCTCTACCGCGCCCGTATTGAATTTGCCGCGCAAACCGATTTCGCCCGTGTCGATTTTATCCTTACGCGCGTTGTCAAAGCGGTAAATCGATCCGTTGCCGTTGACATTGCCGACAGTCAGGTTTGCCAGAGAATTGTTTTCCTTGCTGCGGCGGAAGCCGTAGGCGGCGTAGGCAGTCAGGTTGTCGTTGAAATCGTATTCGCCGCGCATTGTGCCGAACCAGTCGCGCTCGTTGGAATACGTCCAAGGCTGCGCCCAGTTGGACGAGGCATCAGGCGCGGCCGGCACGGCGGTCAGACCTGACAGGGTAACATTGGTACGCGTGGCTTTGAGCTTGTTGTCCTGCCAGCCCAAATCGGCGGACAGGCGGGCATTTTCATTGCGCCAGTCTAGGCCGACATTGACCAGGCTGAGTTTGGACTTTTCGTCGTCTATTGCGGTTTTGCCGTTATGGTGCGCCGCATTGACGCGCACGCCGAATTCCTGATTTTGTCCGAAACGGCGCGCCACGTCCGCCGCCAAACCACCGCGTTTTCCCGCGCCGTAATTGGCAGTCAGCCGGTTCAATCCTTCATTGGACGCGCGTTTGGGCAATACGGATACCGTGCCGCCGATATTGTTGCCGCCCGGTGCCATGCCGTTTAAGAAGGCGGATGCGCCACGCTGGACTTCCACGCGTTCGAAAAGCTCGGTGGCGATGTATTGGCGCGGCAGGATGCCGTAAAGGCCGTTGTACATGGTATCGTCCGATTCGGCGGCAAAGCCGCGTATGAAATACGCTTCCTGAAAATTGCCGTAACCGCGCGCAACGCGGACGGTCGGGTCGTTTTGCAGTACGTCGCCGACGCTGCGCGCATGTTTGTCCTGAATCAGCCTATTGGTGTAAGCAGTATTGGAGAACGGCGATTCTAGGTTTTTTTTATTGCCCAAAATACCCACGCGGCTGCCGCGCGCCACCTGTCCGCCCTTAAATGCAGGAATCAAACCGCCCTTGGATGCGTCCGCGCTGGCGGTTACGGTGATGGTTTCGAGTTCGGCGATTTCTCGGTCTTGGGGTTCGTCTGAGGCAAATGCCGCCGAAACGGCAAAGAGGGAGAGGCTGAGGATGCTGAGTCTGGAAGCGGGCTTAGTCATTTGTATTTTCTTTCAAAAGTCGATCGTAACGGTTAATTTTAAAAGAAAATTAATTTCATTTCAAAAAAAATAAATAAATGACAAAAGGTCGTCTGAAACTGTTTTCAGACGACCTTTTGACTGAATGGCTATCAACTTTACCGTTTACACCGCATCGTACAAACTGCGCACCACCCTGCCGATGGCGGCAATACCTTTTTCCAGCGTTTCCGCGTCCTGCGCGATGCTCATGCGGATGCACTCGCGGGTGTGCGGGTAATCCTGCGTGTCGATGCCGACGAAGAAATGTTCGCCCGGAATAATCAGCGTGCCTTCGGCTTTGAGCATTTCGTACAGAGTTTGCGACGAAACGGGCAGGTTTTCAAACCAGAGCCATAGGAAAATCACGCCTTCGGGCTTGTGGATTTTCAGCGGATATGCGCCCAGCTCGCGCTTGAGCAGCGAGACGGCATTGCGGTAAAACGGCCGGATGACGTCGTCTGAAAGCTGTTTCAGACGACCGTCCCGCAACAGCGGCGTTGCAATGGCTGCGCCGAAGCGGGTAGGCGACAGGTTCACAATCGCGTTCAGACTGCTGACGGCTTTGACCACTTCCGGTGCGGCGACGATGATGCCGGTGCGCACGCCCGGTAAGCCGACTTTGGAAAGGCTGAAGCAGAGGATGATGTTTTCGTGCCAATTCAGCGTCACGTCGCTGTAAATGATGTTGGGGAACGGTATTCCGTAGGCGTTGTCGATAATCAGCGGAATGCCGTGTTCTTGCGCCAAAGCGGCCAGCCGCGCCATTTCGCCGTCGGTCAGCACGTTGCCGGTCGGGTTGGTCGGACGCGAACGGCAAATCGCGCCGATTTTGCCTGCTTTGAGTTCGGGCAGGCTTTCCAGCGCGTCAAAGTCCACGTGGTATTTGAAGAAGCCTGCTTCGCCTTAAAAAAGGCCGTCTGAAACTTTATTTTGCGTTTCAGACGGCCTTATTTTTAGTCAAAACAAGGGATTATTTATCCTGTTTGGCTTTGCGTTCTTCCAACCAATGTTCCAAGTAGTGGATGCTGACACCACCTTTTTGGAAACCCGGATCGCTGAACAAGTCGCGGTGCAGCGGCGTATTGGTTTTGATGCCGGTAATCGCTAGCTCGGCAAGGGCTACGCGCATTTTTGCCATGGCTTGGTCGCGGTCTTTACCGACGACACAGACTTTGCCGATCAGGCTGTCGTAGTAAGGAGGGATGCGGTAGCCTTGGTAAATATGGCTGTCGACACGGACGCCGAAGCCGCCGGGCAAGTGGCAGCTTTCAATCAGGCCCGGGCTTGGAATGAAGTTGTACGGGTCTTCGGCGTTGATACGGCACTCAAACGCGTGGCCTTCGACTTGAATGTCTTCCTGTTTGTATTGCAAAGGCAGGCCGGATGCGATGCGTAATTGCTCTTGGACGATGTCCACGCCGGTGATGAGCTCGGTAACCGGATGCTCAACCTGAACGCGTGTGTTCATCTCGATAAAGAAGAATTCGCCGTCTTCGTACAGGAATTCAAACGTACCTGCGCCACGATAGCCGATGCGTTTGCAAGCGTCGGCACAGGCTTTGCCAATTTTGGCGCGTTCTTCTTCAGTGATGAACGGAGCCGGTGCTTCTTCGATGACTTTTTGGTGGCGGCGCTGCATGGAGCAGTCGCGCTCGGCGAGGTAGATGGCGTTGCCGTGTTCGTCGGCAATCACTTGGATTTCGACGTGGCGCGGACGTTGCAGATAGCGTTCCATGTAAACCATCGGGTTGCCGAATGCCGCGCCTGCTTCGGCTTTGGTCATTTCGACAGACTGGAGGAGGTCTTCTTTTTTCTCGACGACGCGCATACCGCGACCGCCGCCACCGCCGGATGCTTTGATAATGACGGGATAACCGACTTTATCGGCAATTTTGAGGATTTCTTCGCCGTCGTCCGGCAATGCGCCTTCAGAGCCGGGAACGCAAGGCACACCGGCTTCGATCATGGCGTGTTTAGCGGATACTTTGTCGCCCATCAGACGGATGGTGTCGGCTTTAGGGCCGATGAAGACAAAGCCGGATTGTTCGACTTGTTCGGCAAAGTTGGCGTTTTCGGCGAGGAAGCCGTAGCCCGGGTGGATGCCGTCGGCTTCGGTGACTTCGGCAGCAGCAATGAGGGCGGGAATGTTGAGGTAGCTTTGTGCAGATGCGGCAGGGCCGATGCACACGGATTCGTCGGCGAGTTTGACGTGCAGGCTGTCTTTGTCGGCTTCGGAATGGACGGCGACGGTGGCGATGCCCATTTCACGGCAGGCACGCAGGACGCGCAGGGCGATTTCGCCCCGGTTGGCGATCAATACTTTTTTCAGCATGATAATCTTTCCGGATGGTTCAGACGGCCTCAGCGGCCGCCTAATGCGTTGCGGATTTTCTGGTCGGTTTTGTATTGGCTCAAAGCGTAAACCGACCACATGGCTGCCGGTATCCAGCCAACCAGCGTACACTGCAGAATCAGACAGATGATGCCTGCAAACGGACGGCCGATGGTGAAAAACTGCAACCAAGGCAAGAAAATAGCCAAAATCAGACGCATGGTTTGTCCTTAATGAACAGAAAAAGGAATTTCAGACGGCCTTGAAGATAAAGGCCGTCTGAAAAAGCGGATTATTCAATGATGAAGAGCGGCTCGCCGTATTCGACCGGAGTACCGTTTTCAACCAAAATTTCTTTAACGACACCGGATTTCTCGGCTTCGATTTCGTTCATCAGCTTCATGGCTTCGATGATGCACAAAGTATCGCCGGCTTTTACTTGTTTACCTACTTCAACGAAAGCTGCGGCGTTAGGGCCGGGAGCGCGATAGAACGTACCTACCATAGGCGATTTTTGCGCGTTGGACAAATCGCGAGCGGCAGGGGCTGCGGCTGGAGCGGCTGCGGCCGGAGCAGCAGCAGCAGGGGCGGCAACCGGAGCGGCTGCGGCAGGTGCCGGAGCAGCATAAATAGGCGCTGCGGCGGCAGTGGTACGCGTAATGCGGACTTTTTCTTCGCCTTCGGTAACTTCAATTTCTGCAATGCCTGATTCTTCGACCAAATCAATCAGTTTTTTTAATTTACGCAAATCCATTGCTTTTCCTTTTTAGCGCGGCATAAAGTGCATATTGGGTATGCGCCGCTGTGGTTTTAGATGATTTCCTGAGACGTCGGAAGGTAGGTTTGCCATCCGGCGTTTAAATAATGTCGGAACAGGGCGGAGCCTGAGAAATGAATCTGGTTATTTTCCCGAACTTGTCGGTAAATGTCCAGTAAAAGATAGAAAAA
Source organism: Neisseria subflava (assembly GCF_024205705.1). Lineage (NCBI taxonomy): Bacteria > Pseudomonadati > Pseudomonadota > Betaproteobacteria > Neisseriales > Neisseriaceae > Neisseria > Neisseria subflava. Next base: position 2,044,013 of record NZ_CP073115.1, on the reverse strand, counting down.
AGGCGTTTTTCGGCGAAAAAAGAAAGGAACGCTGATTTTCGTTAAAAAGTGATTTTTTCAAGAGCGTTTATTCTAATTTATTGGTTTTTCGACAAAACATGCCGTCTGAAAACCAACTTTGCGCGTATAATGGCGCCTGTTTTTTTAAAGTATGCACGACAATGGATATTTCCGATTTTGATTTTGAATTGCCCGAAAAACTGATTGCCCAGCATCCTCCGGAAGTGCGCGGCAGTAGCAGGCTTCTGGTTGCCTTGCCTACATTGCCGATTGAAGACAAACATTTCGGCGATTTACCCGATTATGTCGCACCGGGCGATGTGCTGGTGTTTAACAATACCAAAGTGATGAAGGCACGCCTGTTCGGCCAAAAAGCCAGTGGCGGCAAAATCGAAGCCCTGATTGAGCGGGTATTGGACGCACATACCGCATTGGCGCATATCCGTTCGTCCAAATCGCCGAAACCGGGTACAGAATTGATTTTTGAAGGTGATATCCGTGCCGTCATGATGGAGCGAGCGGAAGAATTGTTTTGCCTGAAATTTGAAGGCGAGCAAACCGTTTACGAACTTTTAGAGCAAAACGGCCATCTGCCCTTGCCGCCTTATATCGAACGCGCGGCCGATGATGAAGACGACAGCCGCTATCAGACCGTGTACGCCAAGTATCAAGGCGCAGTGGCCGCGCCGACGGCGGGTTTGCACTTTACCGATGAATTGTTGGGCCGTCTGAAAGCCAAAGGGGTAGAAACTGCGGAAGTGACCCTGCACGTCGGTGCCGGCACATTCCAACCCGTGCGCGTCGATAAAATTGAAGAACACAAAATGCACAGCGAGTGGTTTGATGTACCGGCCGAGACCGTTGCCGCCGTTGAAGCCGCCAAAGCGCGCGGCAATAAAGTGTGGGCTGTGGGCACAACCTCCATGCGCGCCTTGGAATCCGCCGCACGCGAGACAGGCCGTCTGAAAGCCGGTCGCGGCGATACCGATATTTTCATTACGCCGGGCTACCGCTTCAATGTTGCCGACCGCTTGATTACCAACTTCCACCTGCCCAAATCAACCTTGCTAATGCTCGTCAGCGCGTTTTCGGGCATGGAACATATCCGCAGCGTTTACCGTCATGCGGTGGAACAGGAATACCGCTTTTTCAGCTATGGCGATGCGATGATTTTGGGGAAAGCGGAATAAATCGGAAACGGATTGGAGCGTTTCAAACTGGTTATTTGGGATTGTCCAGAATCCAAATCAGTTGAAACGCTCTATTAAAATATGCAGCTGAAGCAAGTTATCTAAGGGTCAAATTAATGGATGAGAAAAAAATAGATTTTTTGCTGTATAGCGTACCTGAAAATGTGGACTATACGACGATTCCAGAAGAGCTTGACTTGGAGGATGTGCCGCAAGAGAGGATAGATGGATTAATCAAATTGCTATCCAATGAAAATGAGGTATTGCAATTTGATTCAGCACGCCTGCTTGTTCACTGGGGTATTGATGAAGGTTTTGATACTTTGGTTTTGATGTTTGAGAAAGGGGAGACAGAGGGAATGATTGATCATCGTTTACATGGTTATGATGATACAGATCGGCATATCTTGTCTGCTTTTATCAGTTACTGGGCATCTAAAGCAGATCAGAGTCAGCAAAAAGGTGATGATGCACGTCAGAAAATCTTTCCTTCTGTGGCTAGAATTATTCGTAAAGCATCATCGGCAGATTTTTCTATCAGTGAGTTGTTTTGGCTGGTTACGAAAATGCAGTTTATGGAGTATGTGCCGCTCGTTAAGGAGTATCTACGGCATATTATTGACTATCCAAGTAAACGGTATTGGGAAATCCATGATACTGTAAAATCATTATTAGAAATAGAACCGCAATTTATTCATGATTTATTTGAAAGTAAACACAAAAAGTTATCGGACTTTGGATTATAAAAAGAATATTGTGAATAAAATGAAAACAAAAAGGCCGTCTGAAAATAGTTTTTCAGACGGCCTTTTATCTTTCCATGCTTAGGCGTCGATGTTTTGTGCCAGCAGGGCGTTGTTTTCGATGAAGGCACGGCGTGGTTCGACTTCGTCGCCCATCAGGGTTACGAACACTTCGTCGGCGGCGATGGCGTCTTCGATGCGGACTTTCAGGAGGCGGCGGACGGTAGGATCCATCGTGGTTTCCCAAAGTTGTTCCGGATTCATCTCGCCCAAGCCTTTGTATCGTTGGATGGACATGCCTTTTTGGGCAACGCTCATCAAGATGTCCAAAGCGCCTTCAAAGCTGTCGATGTCGTATTCGTTGTCGCCTTTGTAGAGCTTCGCTCCTTTGCCGACCATGCCTTTGAGTGCGGCGGCGGTTTGGGTAAGGGTTTGGTAGGCTTTGCTGTTGAGGAACTTAGGCTCTAGGTAGCTCACCATCACGTTGCCGTGCAACTTGCGTGTGATTTTGATGAACTGGTGTCCTTCGTGGCCTTCGATGCGTTCGAGTGCGACTTCTTTTTCGTCCAAGAGGCCGCTCAATTCGGCAACTGCGCGGTCTGCGCTTTCTGCCGTGCTGAGATCGACCGGCGAAGCGTGCAACATGGCATGTAGGACGAGTTCGTCAATGATGCGGCTTTCTTGCTCGATAACCGTTTTTGCCAACAGGAATTGTTTGGCGGTATTGGCAAGCTCTTCGCCTTCGATGGTACGGCCGTCTGAAACGATTTTGGCTTTTTCCAATGCCAAACCGAGCAACCATTGGTCTTTTTCCAGTTCGTCTTTGAGATAGCGCTCTTGTTTGCCATATTTGGCTTTGTACAAAGGCGGCTGGGCAATGTAGATGTAGCCGCGTTCGACCAGCTCGGGCATTTGGCGGTAGAAGAAGGTCAGGAGCAGGGTGCGGATGTGCGCGCCGTCCACGTCGGCATCGGTCATGATGATGATGCGGTGGTAGCGCAGTTTTTCGGCATTGAATTCTTCTTTGCCGATGCCTGCGCCCAAAGCGGTAATCAGCGTGGCGACTTCTTGGCTGGCCAGCATTTTTTCAAAACGTGCTTTTTCGACGTTCAAAATCTTACCTTTGAGCGGCAAAATTGCTTGGAATTTGCGGTCGCGGCCCTGCATGGCGGAACCGCCTGCGGAGTCGCCCTCGACGAGGTAGAGTTCGGACAGGGCAGGGTCTTTTTCTTGGCAGTCGGCCAGTTTGCCCGGCAGACCCAAGCCGTCCATCACGCCTTTGCGGCGGGTAATTTCGCGGGCTTTGCGTGCGGCTTCGCGCGCGCGGGCGGCATCGACGATTTTGCTGGTGATGATTTTGGCTTCGGTCGGGTTTTCTTCAAGGAAGTCGGTCAAGGCTTGGTTGATGACTTCGTTGACAACGGGGCCGATTTCGCTGGAAACCAGTTTGTCTTTGGTTTGCGATGAGAATTTCGGATCGGGCAGTTTGACGGACAAAACGCAGGTCAGACCCTCACGCATATCGTCGCCGGCGGTTTCCACTTTGGCTTTTTTAGCCACTTCGTTGGCTTCGATATAGTTGTTGATGGTGCGGGTCATCACTTGGCGCAGCGCGGTCAGATGGGTGCCGCCGTCGCGTTGCGGAATGTTGTTGGTGAAACATTGCACGCTTTCTTGGTAGCTGTCGTTCCATTGCATCGCGCATTCCACGCTCATGCCGTCTTTCTCGCCGAACGCGTAGAAGATTTTTTCGTGCAACGGTGTTTTTTTGCGGTTCATGTATTGCACGAAACCAGCCACGCCGCCGGAAAGGGCGAAGCTTTCGTGTTTGCCGTCGCGCTCGTCAATCAATTCGATGTCCACGCCGTTGTTCAGGAAGGAAAGTTCGCGGATGCGTTTGGCGAGGATGTCGAAGCTGTATTCGACATTGCCGAAGGTTTCCGCGCTGGCGAGGAAGCGTACGGTCGTGCCTTTTTTGTCGGAATCGCCGACAACCTTCAACGGCTCTTCGGTTTCGCCGCGTACGAAGCGGACGAAGTGTTCTTTGCCGTCGCGGTAGATGGTCAGCGTTACCCAGTCGGACAGTGCGTTGACGACGGAGACGCCCACGCCGTGCAGGCCGCCGGAGATTTTGTAGCTGTTGTTATCGAATTTGCCGCCTGCGTGCAAGACGGTCATGATGACTTCGGCGGCGGAGCGGCCTTCTTTCGGATGGATGCCGGTCGGCATACCGCGGCCGTTGTCGGCCACGCTGACGGAATTGTCGGCATGGATGGTTACGGTGATTTTGTCGCAATGTCCGGCGAGCGCTTCGTCAATGGCGTTGTCGAGCACCTCGAACACCATGTGGTGCAGGCCGCTGCCGTCCTGCGTGTCGCCGATATACATACCGGGGCGTTTGCGTACCGCTTCCAAGCCTTCCAGCACTTGTATGCTGTCGGCGCCGTATTCTTCGTGTTTTTGGTCAGTCATGGTCTTTTCTTGCTGAATTTCAAGGAATTTTTCCGTACGCACAATGAAATGTCAAACGGGCGCGGCGGATGTGTTCCGAAAGGTCAAAATAATAGGCAATTATACCTGATTTTGCTGGAATATTCAGCGTTTTAAGTGCAAAAAGGCCGTCTGAAAGATTAAATTTCAGACGGCCTTTGTATTGGAAAACAGGTTTAGCGTTTGACACCGTTCAATCGCGCCCAGCCTTCTTCGATTTCGGCAGGCTCGATGTCGAACCATTGGCTGTAAATGCCGCTGAGTTCTTCGACTTGTTCGTCCAAAAGGCCGGATAAAACAATGCGGCCGCCTTGTTTGGTGCGTGCGGCAAGCATTTCGCCGAGCATACGCAACGGGTTTGCCAGAATGTTGGCGACAACGACATCAAACTGGCCTTGCGGCAAGCCGTCCGGCAGGTAGAACTGCGCGTCAACGTTGTTTTGCGCGGCATTGTCTTTGCTGGCGCGGATGGCTTGTTCGTCAATATCTACGCCGATGGCGGAGCCTGCGCCGAGTTTGAGGGCGGCAATGGCCAAAATGCCTGAGCCGCAGCCGTAGTCCAATACGCTTTCGCCGCCTTTGAGCTGTGTGTCGAGCCATTTGAGGCAGAGGCGGGTGGTCGGATGGCTGCCTGTGCCGAAGGCAAGACCCGGGTCAAGTTGCAGGTTGACGGCGTTGCCGTCGGGCGCTTCGTGCCAAGACGGGGTAATCCATAGGCGGTCGGAAATTTGAATCGGGTCGAATTGCGCTTGGGTCAGGCGTACCCAGTCTTGATCTTCAAGGATTTCGCCGGTGTATTTCAAATCGTTCAAACCGCATTCCTGCGCGGCGGCTTCGATAATGGAAGCGGCATCGTCGCTTTCGCCGAAAAGGGCGATGACTTTGCTTTGTTGCCAGATTTGTTCGGTCGGCATGCCCGGCTCGCCGAAAATGGCCTGCTCGTTTTCTGTACCGGCGTAGGCATCTTCAATGGCGGCGGACAATGCGCCGTGTTCCATCAGCGCGTCGGCAAGGCGTTCGGCGACGGCATCGTTGACGTTGATGGTGATTTGTTGATAGGACATGGTGGGGCTTTCTTTTTAATAAGGCCGTCTGAAAATCGATGTTGTGCTTTCAGACGGCCTTGTAAGGTATGAAACCTGATGATGCGGGTTTATCGGTTTTTCAAACCCAATACGTCTTGCATATCGTACAGGCCTTTTTTGCCGTTTGCCCAAACTGCGGCGCGTACGGCACCGGCGGCAAAGGTCATGCGGCTGCTGGCCTTGTGGGTGATTTCCACGCGCTCGCCGTCGGTGGCGAAGAGGGCGGTGTGGTCGCCGACGATGTCGCCTGCGCGGACGGTGGCAAAACCGATGGTGGATGGATCGCGCGGGCCGGTGTGGCCTTCGCGGCCGTAAACGGCGCATTCTTTGAGGTCGCGGCCGAGGGCGTCGGCAATGACTTCACCCATGCGCAACGCGGTACCGCTTGGGGCATCGACTTTGTGGCGGTGGTGGCCTTCGATAATTTCGATGTCGTAGCCTTCGTTTAACACGCGGGCAACAGTGTCGAGGATATGGAAGGTCAGGTTGACGCCGACGCTGAAGTTGGCTGCAAAGACAACGCCTATTTTTTCGCCTGCGGCTTGGATGGCGGCTTTGCCTGCATCGTCAAAACCGGTCGTGCCGATGATGATGTTGACGCCTTTTTCCACGCATTTTTGCAGGTGTTTCAGGGTTGGCTCGGGACGGGTAAAGTCGATAAGGACATCGCTTTGAGCCAGTACGGCATCCACGTCGTCTGAAATGGCAACGCCGGTTTTGAGGCCGGAGGCGAAGCCTGCATCCAAACCCAATACTTCCGAACCGGAATGCTCGAGTGCGCCAGAGAGGACGGTATCGGGATGGTTGTTGACCGCTTCAACCAATACGCGACCCATGCGGCCGTTGACGCCGGCAATGGCGATTTTCAATGCGCTCATGGGGCTTCCTTATTTCGCGTTGGTTTCGGTGGTCGGAACGACGTTTTGTCCGGCTTGAACGGCTTCGATGGATTTTTGAATGGCATCGCCTTCGGCGCGTGCGAGGACGTCGTTTTCAAAGTACAGGGTCAGGTTGCTTTGTTCTTTGATGATGCCGTTGCGGCTGGTGTTGAAAGTGTAATCCCAGCGGTCGGCATGGAAGGCGTCGCGCAGGAGCGGTGTACCGAGCAGCAGTTGGACTTGGTCGCGGGTCATACCTTGGCGCAGGGAAACCACGGCGCGGGGATTGAGCTCGTTACCTTGAATGATTTTGAGTTTGTAGGATGGAAAGTTGGATACGCGCTCGGCACTGCATGAGGCCAGACCTAAAATAGCGGCGATGGCAAGGCATAAGGCTTTATTCACGGGCTTACCTTTCTGTGTCATTTCGGGAAAGATGTTTATCATCGCTTGAATATTTTTAAAAAGCAAACGATAATCATCTTCTTAATTTTTCTTTTCGCCGATTTTCAATTGCAAGACCGGCGGCAGATTGCCACCCTTTAACGGCCCAATAGTGGGCAAACGGGCGGAAAGTGCGTATTATAACGGTTATTACCTTACAGGGATATTGAATATTATGGAAAAATTCAGCAACATTGCGCAATTGAAAGACAGCGGTTTGAAAGTTACTGGTCCACGTTTGAAAATTTTGGACTTGTTCGAGACTCATGCCGAGGAGCATTTGAGTGCGGAAGATGTGTACCGTATCCTGTTGGAAGAGGGCGTGGAAATCGGCGTGGCGACGATTTACCGTGTGTTGACCCAGTTTGAACAGGCCGGCATTTTGCAACGCCACCATTTTGAAACCGGCAAAGCGGTTTACGAATTGGACAAAGGCGATCACCACGACCACATCGTCTGCGTGAAATGCGGCGAAGTAACCGAATTCCACAATCCGGAAATCGAAGCGCTGCAAGACAAAATCGCCGAAGAAAACGGCTACCGCATCGTCGATCACGCGCTGTATATGTACGGCGTATGTGGCGAATGCCAAACCAAAACCAAACGTTAAGCAGTTTGTATGTTGATTTTTCAGACGGCCTTGGGCATTTTCAGCTTGAGGCCGTCTGAAACTTTATGGGCTTTACGATGAAGATTCCTTTTCTTGCGCCACGGGATTATCGTTTCCCCGACCCGTCTTACGCTTTGGCAGAATGCGACGGCTTGGTCGGCGTCAGCGGCGATTTGGATACGGGGCGGCTGTTGTCGGCGTATGGGCAGGGGATTTTTCCGTGGTTTAGCCGCGACGGTTGGTTTTTCTGGTATGCGGTTGCGCCACGAGCTGTGATTGTGCCGGAAAACCTGCGTATCGGCCGATCGCTCGCCAAAACTTTGCGCCACAAGCCGTATCGGGTAACGGTCAACCGCTGTTTTGAAAAAGTGATTGCCCATTGCGCCAATGTGCCGCGTCCGGAACAGGACGGAACGTGGATAGAACCAGCGTTTCAGACGGCCTATTTGAAGCTGCACCATCAGGGGCATGCGCATTCGTTTGAATGCTGGCTGCCGGATGAACAAGGCGAAATGCAGTTGGCAGGCGGGTTTTACGGCGTGCAAATCGGCTGCGTGTTTTATGGCGAATCGATGTTTGCCTTGCGTCCCGATGCGTCAAAGATTGCGTTTGCCTGCGCCGTCCCATTTCTGGAGGATTTGGGCGTTGCGCTGATAGACTGTCAGCAGGATACCGAACATATGCGCCGTTTCGGTTCGCAGCTGATGGATTTTGCCGACTTTCAGACCGCCTTGAAGGATTTGAACGCGAAACCGTTAAAGCGGAATATCGAATGCCGCGTGGTGGCTGAAAATCTTCTGCAAAAGATTGGCGGCGAAGATTGATTTATCGGCACGGCGTGTCGTCAGAATCGACAGTCTGCATATTGTGATTGGGAAACCGGTTGGAAAATAAATACGATTCAACTCTCTTGAACAGGCCGTCTGAAAATCTTGGCTTAACCAAAATCCCGTCGTGTAACGCTCGGCGCTAATCATGTTAATAGCTGACGAAATCGCTTTTACATGGCAAAATAACGAGTTAAATATTTGTAATAGGGCGGCCTGAATAGGTTTCAGACGGCCCTGATCTCTTGAAGGAATCAACATGTCTTTGCAAAACATCATTGAAACGGCTTTTGAAAATCGTGCCGAAATCAATCCGAATACCGTTACCCCCGAAGTGCGTGAAGCGGTTTTGGAAACCATCCACCAGCTCGACTCCGGCAAACTGCGCGTTGCCGAGCGTTTGGGTGTGGGCGAATGGAAAGTCAACGAATGGGCGAAAAAAGCCGTATTGCTGTCTTTCCGCATTCAGGACAATGAAATCCTCAACGACGGTGTAAACAAATACTTCGACAAAGTGCCGACTAAATTTGCCGATTGGTCTGAAGACGAATTCCGCAGCGCAGGTTTCCGCGCAGTTCCGGGTGCGGTTGCCCGCCGCGGCAGCTTTGTGGCGAAAAATGTCGTATTGATGCCTTCTTATGTCAATATCGGCGCATACGTTGACGAAGGTGCGATGGTTGATACTTGGGCGACTGTCGGCTCTTGCGCACAAATCGGTAAAAACGTGCACTTGAGCGGCGGCGTCGGCATCGGCGGCGTACTCGAGCCTCTGCAAGCCAGCCCGACCATTATTGAAGACAACTGCTTCATCGGCGCGCGTTCTGAAATCGTCGAAGGCGTGATTGTCGAAGAAGGCAGCGTGATTTCTATGGGCGTATTCATCGGTCAATCCACCAAAATCCTTGACCGTACGACCGGCGAAATCTATCAAGGCCGCGTACCGGCTGGTTCGGTTGTCGTATCCGGCAGCATGCCTTCCAAAGACGGCAGCCACAGCCTCTACTGTGCGGTTATCGTCAAACGCGTGGATGCGCAAACCCGTGCGAAAACCAGCGTGAATGAATTGTTGCGCGGTATCTAATCGGATAACGATAACGCCGACTGAGGGTGGGTGGCAAAGCCTGCTTTACGGTCGGGTGTGAATACAAAACAGGCAGAATGTTCTGCCTGTTTTTTATGGCTTAAAGGCCGTCTGAAATAATTTCAGACGGCCTTTTGTTTTTGATGACGGGTTGTTTAAGATAATCGAAGGAGAGGGGTTCTTTGCCTGAAATTACGCTTTCGGCCAGTCGGCGCAATAGTATTGCCAATAGACTTCGATAAAAGGAATCTCGCCGTAATCGCACAGCCACGGTTTGGCGCGTGTGGTGTAGTGGATGATGGGCGGGGCGGTATCCGGCAGAGGGAACATTTCGTCAAGGTCGTATGTTTGGAAAAATCTTCTGGCGCCGGTTTGGTAATTCCAAGACTCTTCCAATTGCAGCCAGTTTTCTTGAAATACGGTGTTTAGAAAGCATTGGTCACCAAAGGGGATGGCTTTATCAATGGTGGCGGCGGTTTGCAGCAGTTGCTCCGCGATATTGTGTTTGCGCCATTGACCCAAATCGGCCAGCAGCATGCCGGAATTGAAATAGGGTGTGGTGTGCAGGCCGGTCGGATGGTTCCAATCGGTACGGGCAAGATAGGAATCTTGTACGGCGGCGACGGGATAGCCGCGCATATCGAGGTTGAACAAATCGTGCAGGGACTGGGTAACCACCATATCGCTGTCGAGGTAAAGGGCGCGGTCGACGGGCAGGTGCTGCATCATCAGGCGGAAAAATGCGGCATCCGAAATATGGGACAGGCGGCGATATTGGCTGAAGTCCATTTCAATTTTGACATCATTCAGACGGCTGCCGCTGGCGGCGAGTTTTTGGTTGGTATAGTTGATCCATTCCTTCCTGAAGGTGTTGTGCATAAGGTAGAAATTGACACCTGTATTGTGCGTACAGATGGACTTCATCAGGGTATGGACTTGTTCGGCGTAGCCGGTATCGGCAGCAAGGACGATGGTGATGTTGCTCATTGGTTAAATTCCCTTTTTTACAATGTTTTGGAGTTGGTCAGTTATTTTCTTGATTTTGTGTGGTGGGTAAAGCGGCATGGTCTTCGGTTTCCGACACGGCCTTTTCTACTAAATCCCGTTGCAGTTGTTTGCCGGCTTTGATGCCCAATTTGCGCAGTTTTTCGGTGCTGCTGATGAGGTTGCCCCTACCGGAAACCAAGCGGCTGTAGGCAGTCTGAAACTGGGATTGAGCCTGACCAAGCGCTTTATTGATGCCGTCCATGCTTTCGACAAAGCCAACAAATTTGTCATAGAGTTTGCTGCCTGCTTCGGCAATGGCCAGCGCGTTTTGGTTTTGCTGCTCATTGCGCCAGATGTTGGCAACGGTGCGCAGGGTGGCGAGCAGGGTGCTGGGGCCGGTCAGCATGATGCGTTTGTCGAAACACTCTTGGAAGAGGTTCGGATCGTGTTGCAGGGCGAGGAGGTAGGCCGGTTCGACAGGGACGAACATAAAGACGAAGTCCAACGTTTTGACACCCTCAAGGTCGGTGTAATCCTTCGCTGCCAAGCTTTTGATGTGGGCGCGGATGCTGGCGACGTGGTTGGCAAGCTCGCGCTCTGCTTCTGCGCCGGTGCTTTGCGTATAGCGGACGTAGGCGGTCAGCGATACTTTGGAGTCGATGACGATTTGTTTGTTGTCGGGCAGATTGATGAGGACGTCGGGCTGGAGGCGGCGTTGGGTGCCGTCTGCTTCGTGGCGGACGCTGGAAGCTTGAACGATGTATTCGCGGCCTTTTTGCAGGCCGGAATTTTCCAATACGCTTTCCAAAATCATCTCGCCCCAGTTGCCTTGGGTTTTGTTTTGCGTGCCGGTCAGCGCGGTGGTCAGCGCTTTGGCATCGTGGTGGAGCTGGGTGTTGAGTGTTTGCAGGCGTTTGAGCTCGTTTTCGATGGTCAGGCGTTCTTTGGCTTCTTTTTCATAAGTCTGCTGAACCAGCTCGCTGAAGCCGTGTATGCGTTCGTTGAGCGGATTGAGTAGTTGCTGGAGATGGTCGTGGTTTTGTTCGGTAAAGCGGCGGCTTTTCTCTTCCAGAATAGTGTTGGCGAGGTTTTGGAACTGGTCGCTCAGGTTTTTACGAGCATCTGCCAGCAGGGTTAGTTTTTCTTCGGCAGCCTGACGGTCTTTTTCCGATTGGGTGTTGAGGCGCTCGTTTTGGACTTGAAGCGCGTGGTTTTGCTCCAAAAGGGCGGCGTATTCTTGTTTCAGACGGCCTTTTTCAGCTTCCTGTTGCTGTAAAAGGCTGTTTTTGTCGTCGATATTGGCTTTTTCTTGCGCCAGTTGTGTGGAGAGGCGTTCGTTTTGGACTTGCAGCGCATGGTTTTGCTCCAACAGCGTGTCGTAGTCTTGTTTCAGACGGCCTTTTTCCGTTTCCTGCTGTTGTAAAAGCGTATTTTTATCCGCACTCAATGCCTGTTCTTGAATCAGTTGCGTGTTGAGGCGTTCGTTGTTGATTTGCAGGTTTTGCGCGCTTTGCTGCCATTTTGCACATTCGTGTTTTAAAGCTTCGGCTTCGGCCTCGCAATCTTGCAGATAGGCAATCTGTTTTTCGGCTGCGGCAAAGCGGTTGCCTGTCTCCTGCAATTCGTCTTGCAATTCCTGCACGGTATGGCGGCTTTGCGCCAAGTCCGCCGCAGTTTGAGCCTGCACCTGTTCGGCAAACTCATGCAGGCGGCGGCTTTCGGCCAATTCTTGTAAAACAATAAAGTGTCGGCTTTGGGTTTGGTAGCGTGTTATCAGCCAAGCAAACAGCGCGCCGATAAAAAATGCGGCCGCACCGGTCAGGATTAGGGTGTTGTTCATGCTGGAAATAGTCAATATGCAGAATGTTTCACTATATCATATATTTGCAGCGCATTTTATGGTCGGATATGCGCTAGAAACGTGTGTTTTCTTTAAAAGAAGCTATCAAAGGTATTGGTTTTGACTAAATGAATATTTGGTTTGCAAAAAATATAATTTTGTAACATTTTGAATTTAAAAATATATTTAATTTAGAGTGCAATTTTGCAACAAAAAAGGAGGGATTTTATGGGCGCAGAAAGATACGTTTGTAGTGTATATGTAATTAAGACATCGGTGTCATTGAAAAAGACATCGGTGTCATTTTCAAAACAAAATATAAATTAACTAAAATCTTCATTATGTACATTTTTATCATTTTATCTTTACGAAAAAGTCGTATTAATTAACGATTAACACGGTATGATTCGTCCTGTCGGCGGCGCAGATGCCGGCGAAAAAATGTGTATGTTGTTAAATAACATTTTGTATCTATGAAAAAGGACTACTTAAAATGGCACATTTAATAACGCTTGCCGTCGCTTCTTTAATCGGTATGTCGGGGATACCGGCCTCCGCACTCGGCGTCGCCTACAATATTGAAACGGTAGTACACAAATAATTCAATTATAAACGAATTGATTACAATACTTCAGAAAACGCAACTTAGGCCGTTTTTCGGCCGACAGACAAGAAAGTGAGACAAACAATGAAAACTTTAATTAAACTGGCAGCAGCCTCTTTAATCGGTATGTCCGGCCTGACCGTCGGCGCAACCAATATCGCCCACAATATGGCTGATGCCGACAAATAAAAAATACACAACACACCCTTAAATACACAGAAAAGAGTTAAAATGAAAACATTAATCAAATTGGCTGCGGCTTCTTTGATCGGCATGTCCGGTTTGACAGTTGGCGCAACCAAAATCGCAAAAAATATGGCAGAAGCTGCCAATAAATAAACGCAAGTGAAATTAAGCTTGTTTTGGTGATAAAAAAGGCCGTCTGAACATTCAGACGGCCTTTGTATTTGATGGCAAACCGTTTTATTTGCCGATACAGAAGCGCGAGAAAATCACGCCCAGCAAATCGTCGGCGGTAAATTCGCCTGTGATTTCGCTGCACGCGTTTTGGGCGAGGCGCAGGTGTTCGGCGAAAAGCTCGATTTGGTTGTTGTCGCAGAGGGCGGCGTTTTCCAGCTCGGTTTCGGCTTCGTGCAGGGCGTTGAGGTGGCGGTTGCGGGCGAGGAACAGGCTTTCGCTTTCGCCCTGCCAGCCGACTTCCTGCAACAGCGCGTGTTTGAGCAAGTCGAGACCCGCACCGGTTTTGGCGGACAGGCTGATGACGGTGTCCGCGCCGGTTTGCGCGAGGCCGTCTGAACGGACGGCGACAGGTTCGCCGGTCAGGTCGGCTTTGTTGTGGATTTCGATTTTTTTCAAACCTTCGGGCAGGCTGTTCAAAATCGCTTGGGTTTTGGCATTCACGCCTTCGCGCGGGTCAATCAGAATCAGGGCGACATCGGCTTCGGAGACGGCTTTGCGGCTGCGCTCGATGCCGATTTGTTCGACCACGTCGTCGGTTTCGCGCAGACCGGCGGTGTCGATGATGTGGACGGGCACGCCGTCGAGGGTGATTTGTTCGCGCACAGTGTCACGGGTGGTGCCGGCGATGTCGGTTACGATGGCGATGTCGTCGCCCGCCAAGGCGTTGAGCAGGCTGGATTTGCCGACGTTGGGCGCGCCGACGAGGACGACGTTCATGCCTTCGCGCAAAATCGCGCCTTGTTCCGCACTGGCGAGCACGGTTTTCAGACGGCCTTGCAGGGCTTGGAGCTTGCCGCGCGCGTCGGCGGCTTCGAGAAAGTCGATGTCTTCTTCGGGGAAGTCTAACGTGGCTTCAACCAGCATCCGCAGGGTGATGAGATCGTCCACCAGCTCGTGTATGTGTTGGGAAAACGCGCCTTTGAGCGAACGCAACGCCATGCGCGCGGCGGACTTGCTGGAGGCATCAATGAGGTCGGCGACGCTTTCGGCTTGGGCAAGGTCGAGTTTGTTGTTGAGGAAGGCGCGTTTGGTAAATTCGCCCGGTTCCGCCATGCGCGCACCCAGTTCGAGGCAGCGCGAGAGCAGCATGTCCATCACGACTGGGCCGCCGTGTCCCTGCAATTCAATCACGTCTTCGCCGGTAAAGCTGGCAGGGGCGGCGAAGTAGAGCAGGATACCATTGTCTATCGGCTGCCCGTCGCCGCCGAGAAAGTCGGTGTAAAGCGCAGTGCGCGGTTTGGGCATTTTGCCGCCGCTGAGGGTTTGTGCCAAAGGCAGCAGGTTTTTGCCGGAAAGACGGATAACGCCGACGCCGCCGCGTCCGGGGGCGGTGGCGATGGCGGCGATGGTGGGTTGGGTTGCGGACATGAGAACTCGCGTATAGATAAATTTAATGGGCGTATTATAGCAAAAGGCCGTCTGAAACTTTGGGTTTTGGGGTTTCAGACGACCTTTTTAGCAGATTGGCAATGTGGGCGTACTACTTGAACGGTTCAAGTATTTTTAATTTCCAAATCATCCGGTAGTAAGTCGTGTACGGAGCAGTTTAAAGCAGAAGACAGTTGATATAGTTTATCAACCGTTATGTTGACCTCCCCCCTTTCTATTCTACCCATATAGCTTCTGTCTATATCGGCAAGTAAGGCTAAGCTTTCTTGGTTGATATTAGACTGTTTGCGGATTTCTCGGATTTTTATACCTATCAAAACACTGATTTTACTCATGAGATTTGTCTTCACAAATCTCAAAATATCCAATTTTGACGCTTATTTATCCACGGATTATAATCCGTATTTTTGGAAAATATCTAAATGTGGAGAACGTTAAATGGCAAGTTATATTGAAAGCTCTTTAGGGCGAGGTGAACGTATTGTTTATAAAGCGCAAGTATCGTGGTTTTCCCAATTCTGGAGGATTTTTTTCGGTATCCTGCTGTTGATGTGGGTAATCGGTATCGTATTTATAGTGTTCGCGGTATTGAATGTAATGACAACCGAGCTTGCTTTAACTAACAAAAGGGTTATCGCTAAGTTTGGCTTTATCCGCCGGCAAACAATTGAGATAAATATCAACCGTATCGAAAGTATTTCGGTAAATCAAGGTTTTTGGGGTAGGATTTTCAATTATGGCTCCGTAGTGGTCAGAGGGACGGGCGGTAGTCATGCTCCGATTCCTTATATCGCCCGACCAATGGAGTTCCGTCAACAATTCAATGATTTTATAGATAACGAAATTGGTGGGGGCTCGAAAAATCAAATTGAATTAAAACCGCCTGCCGTTTGAGGTGGGTGGAAACGGTGGTTTTTGTTTTATATAGCCCAATTACTTTATTTTCGATACGCAATACCTATTGCCGTCATTTCCGCGCAGGTGGGACTGACGAGGTTGGAAGCCTTGAAATATCGGAAGTTAGTTATGTTTGCTATAGCAAAATTGTAATTAAATATTTATTTCTATCGATCCGAATATGAAAAGGCCGTCTGAAACTTTGGGTTTCAGACGGCCTTTAAATTAAGATGATTAAACGGCGGCGACGGTAAAGCGTTCAAACAAATGCGCTTTGTTTTCCACATCGTCGGCGATGGCGACTGCCAAATCGGCCACGCTGATGCCTGCCGGAATTTCACCGTCCATCAGCAAATCGTCTTTGCCCAAGCGGTATTTGCTGGTTTTGTCTTCGCTGAAACCGCCGTCTGCGCCTAGCCGTGCCGGAGGGGAAACGAAAGACCAGTTCACGTCGTGGCGCGGCAGGAGTTCTGCCAAGAGATGGCGTGCGCCATTGGCGCCGTCGAAAATTTCTTTCGGGAAGTCGGGCGTATCGATAACTTGCAAACCGGGTGCCACATACAGGCTGCCTGCGCCGCCAATGACCAATAAATAAGGCACTTGCGCTGCTTTTGCCGCTTCGACGATGCTGTTTGCGCCGCGTGTGAAATCCGCGCCGATGTTGGGATTGGTCCAGCCCGGGTTGAACGCGCTGACTACGGCATCAAAACCGGCCAGTTTGTCGGCAAAATCTGCTGCGTTGACATCTGCGGAGACTGCGGCAACATTTTGCGCTTGGAACACTTTGTCTGTGTTGCGGGCGAAAACGGTCACTTCATGACCGCGGCCTGCCAATTCTTGAACGACTGCGTTGCCGACATAACCAGTTGCACCGATAACTGCGATTTTCATATTTGACTCCTTGTAGGGATGTGATTGATTAGATGAGTGCATTGTAAGGTCGTCTGAAACGCTTGATAATCCCTGTTTTACTGTTATGATTGTGAAGTTAAACTAAACAATTATTTCCAAATGCAAGACATCAACCCCCTGCTTGTTTTCGCCGCCGTCCTCGAACACGGCAGCATGAACGCCGCTGCGGCCGCGCTGGGCATGACTCCGTCTGCCGTCAGCCAGCACATCAACCGCCTCGAAACCCTGCACGGCATCAAGCTGTTAAACCGCAGCACGCGCAGCCTTACGCCTACCGATGCCGGCCGCGCCTTGGGCGAATACTGCCACCGCCTCGCCGCCACCCTTGCCGATACGCGTACCGTTATCGACAATCTGAAGACCGAACCTGTCGGCGAATTGCGCATTTCCCTGACTTCTACGGTCATCAAATCCCGCGCTTTTCAGACGGCCTTTTCGCGATTGCAAACTGAGTTCCCTAAAATCCGTCCTATCCTTAATTTCAGCGATACTTTGGACGACCTGCAACACAATCAGACCGACATCGCTATACGCGGTGGCGACCGTGCTTTGGACGATCCCAACTTGGTTGCGCGCCATCTCGTGACGTGGCCGTACATGATTTGCGCCGCGCCCGATTATCTCGACCGGTATCCGCCCATTACCCATCCCGCGCAGCTTCATACCCATCGCTGGCTGCACTTCCTGCCCGTCCGCACGACCTTGCAAAACGGTGAAGAAAGCTATTTCCTCGACGTCGCCGACAGCATTGCCTGCACGCATCTTGCCGCAGTGTGTAGTCTGACCGAAAGCGGTTTCGGTTTGTCTTTGCAGGTGGGAGGCGAAGTGAGGGAGAAAATTGCGCAAGGCCGTCTGAAAGCGGTTTTGCCTGAATGGACATTGCCGCCGGTCAGCCTTTATTTGGTCACGCCTTATCGTGTGCAGTCTGCCAAAACCGAGGCTGCCGTGCGCATTTTTACCGAGAGTTTTGCCAAGGAAGGGGATTTATGAACGCGGAAAATTGGAGCGTTTACCTGATTTTGTGCGAAAACGGCGCGTTTTATTGCGGCATCAGCAAACGTCCGCAAGAGCGATTTGCAACGCATTTGTCAGGAAAAGGCGCGAAATACACGCGTTTGAACAAGCCTGTCGAGATGCGCATCGTTTCAGACGGCTTGAACAAAAGTGAAGCGCTGAAACGGGAACTCGGCATTAAGAAATTGATGGCAGAGCAGAAGCGGGGATTGTGGGCTGAAGCTGAAACATTGGCAAAAGGTTAATGGCGGCAATGGATTAAATTGTAGTCGGGATATGAATACCCTTATAAATAGGTAAGCCTGCTGGCGTCTTTTACATAGGCAAGCGGCAAATGTTTATTAACATGATTCAAAAAGGCCGTCTGAAACCTGATCGGGGTTCAGACGGCCTTTTTGGGATGGGGATGGCTTTCAGGTTGACGCTACTCATGGAGAAGTCGGTAAAAATTTGAATTCTAAAGGAAACTTTGAAAATAAAATGAGTAACTGCTTGAACAATAAAATAAAAGTTATCGCGCTTCATGACAAATGGCGTAAATTTCTATCCGAGTAGAGAGGTGGTGTCAATATGTTTTTCCTGTTTTTGTGACAAAATCTGATTTATACCAATATTTATTATAGTGTAGGTCAAAAGTATTAGTTTCTATGCTAGAATTTTTGAGCTGTTTATATAAAACAGTGATTTAAACTAAAACTAAGGAAAGACAGAACATGAACAAATTACTGATTGCCGTAATGATGATGGCTGGTTTGACAGCTTGTTCCCAAGAGGCTAAACAGGAGACTCAAGAGGCTGCTCAAGCCGTTGCATCTGAAGTTAAAACCGAAGCCGCTTCTGCTGCCGATGCGACTGCATCCGCCGCTCAAGAAGCAGCTGATAAGGTTGAAGCCGCTGCCAGCAAAGCAGAGGAAGCCGCCAAACCTGAAGAGGCCGCCAAGCCCGAAGAGAAAGCCGAAGCGCCTGCCGCTGAAGCCAAGCCTGCCGAATCCGCCAAAGTGGACGGCAAAGCTGTTTTTGAAGCGAACTGTAAAGCATGCCACAGCGGCTTGATTCCCGGCGCTCCGGCCGTAGGCAAAAAAGAAGACTGGGCGCCTCGCATTAAACAAGGCAAAGACACCTTGCACAAACACGCCCTCGAAGGCTTTAATTCCATGCCTGCCAAAGGCGGCAACGGCAGCTTGAGCGACGATGAAGTGAAAGCCGCAGTTGACTACATGGCCAACGAATCCGGCGCTAAATTCTAAACCGCACCGATTGAAACGCACCTTGTCACAAGGTGCGTTTTTTATGGGCAGACGGATGAAAGTTGAAATAGGGCCGATAAACGGGCAAAGGCCGTCTGAAACATTTTATTTTGAAGCACAATCGGCTAAAATCAGGCGAATTATTTTATGCAGGAGCAAACCATGAGCAATCAACACGACAACGTAGATGCCGGCGAAATCGCCAAGTTCAGCCAAATCGCCGATAAATGGTGGGATAAAAACGGCGAATTCAAGCCCCTGCATGACATCAATCCCTTGCGCCTCGACTATATCGACGGCTATGCCGGATTGGCAGGCAAATGCGTGCTGGATGTAGGCTGCGGCGGCGGGATTTTGTCGGAAAGCATGGCCAAACGCGGCGCAGAACACGTTACCGGCATCGATATGGCGGAAAAATCCCTGCAAACCGCCGCTGCCCATGCGGCCGCTCAACACGTTGCCAATATCGATTACCGCTGCATTCGCGTCGAAGACCTCGCCGCCGAGCAGCCGCACAGCTTCGATGTGGTAACGTGTATGGAAATGATGGAACACGTTCCCGATCCGGCCGCCATCGTTCAAGCCTGTGCGAAACTGGTCAAACCCGACGGCATGGTGTTTTTCTCCACCATCAACCGCAATCCCAAATCTTATCTGCATCTGATTGTCGGCGCGGAATATCTGTTGAAATTCGTCCCCAAAGGCACGCACGACTGGAAAAAATTCATCACGCCGGCAGAACTCGCGCGCATGTGCCGCCAAGCCGGATTGGATACCGTCGGCAGCAAGGGCATGACCTACAATTTGTTGAGCGGCCGTTATTCCCTGTGCGATTCGACCGAAGTTAACTACATGGTTGCCTGCCGTCCGGCATAAGACTACACGGATAAAATACACGGGCTTGCCCGATATTTGAAACGGTATGTCGAAAGCAGCTCGATACAAATATCGGTAAGGCAAATCAGGCCGTCTGAAAAGAAAAAAGGCATGTGCGATACATGCCTTTTTTGTATGTGGGTTGTACTCGTTATTCCGTCCAAGACGAATACGGATGTTTGCTCAAATACGCATTGGTGAATTTACCGTCAGACGTGATTTCCTTGCCCAGCCAAGACGGTTTGGGAAACTCGGTATCTTCAGACGGCAATTCGATTTCCGCCACAATCAAGGGCGCATTGTCACCGAAATATTCGTCGATTTCATACACAAAGCCTTCAAATTCGACACGATAGCGGTATTTTTCCATTTTAAACGGGCACATGTCCGCCATCATCGCCTGCGCATGAGCCAACGGGATTTCGTATTCAAACTCGCTGCGCGTCATGTCGGAAATATAGCCTTTCAGGGTCAGCCATGCTTGCGAACCGATAATCCGCACACGGATGGTGCGCTCTTTTTCCACGCTCAAATAGCCCTGTTGTAACACCAGCGGCTCGCCTGCCGCTTCGCGCCAACTGTCATCCGCCAGCAAAAAGCGGCGTTCGATTTCAACCGTCATGAATTCTTTCCTTATTTACCAAACAGGCCGTCTGAAGATTAAAACGGCTTGAAAACCACCATATAAAGCGCGGCCACCATCATCAAAACGGGGAGTTCGTTGAATACCCGATACCAGCGGTGCGAATACACATTGCTGCCGTTTTGAAAACGGCGCAGCAACAGGCCGCAATAAAGCTGGTAGGCCAAGAGCAGCAGGCCGCACAATAATTTAACCGCCAGCCAGCCGTTGCCCCACCAATTGTTGACAAAGCCGATGGCCGCGCCGAATATCAGCGTTCCCCAGCCCAAAGGCGACATAAAGCGGTACAGCCGCCGCGACATATCCGTCAGCCGTACATATTCCGCGCTGCCGGGCTCTAATTGCGCCAGATTCACATAAATCCGCGGCAGATAAAACAGTCCCACAAACCAAGAAATCACAAAAAATATGTGCAACAGCTTAAACCACAAATACATTTCAGACGGCCTCAACACCTAAAACCGTTATTTTATCCGCAATGCGGCCCAAGCCGAAACAAAATAGTCAAAACAATCCGACAGGGTGCGCCGCGACAATGTGTTGCAGGCATGATTTTACCCAAAAGCCAAATTGTAAATTCCGCAATAATATGCACATTGAGATATGCACAATGCAAAAAACTTGCTAGAATTCTATGCTATTTAACTATAAAAGCATTATGGACGGAAAACATGAAACAATTTGAAATCAGCCACAGCGTCAGAAAAGCGCTTTGCGACTACCTGAATACGCGCAATCTAAACCTCAAAGCCGCCATGGACAACGAAACAACCAATGGCGAAGTCGCGGCCATCGTTCACGCAGGATTGCCGGCGATGATTCGGAAAATCTATTCTTTGGAAAAAATGAAATCCTTTTTCTGGACGAAAAAAGATTTGATGATGGAATTTATCAATATGCGTTTGGCCGCCAGCGATAAAAAGGGCAAAAACTAATTTTAGCGATGGGCCGGGGGAGATTGGGGTTTGAAATACGGACTTCAGTTTCTTCCGAAAAAGTTGTTAGAGATTGGACGTATTTATTGTTCCTCATTAATTGTGCCAACCGAAAGGCCGTCTGAAACATTTCAGACGGCCTTTAATTTTGAATCAGCAACCGTTCTGTTTAAAACGGCGGATTTTCAAATCAAGCTGCGTTGTCGAAACCGCTGTGGCGGAGCAGGGCATCCAGGCTTGGTTCGCGGCCGCGGAAGGCTTTGAAGGATTCGGCTGCGCTGCGCGAACCGCCGACGGCCAGCACTTCTTTCCAGAAGCGGCGGCCGGTTTCGGCCACGTCGTCGCTTTCTTCAAACGCTGCGTAAGCGTCTGCGCTCAAAACTTCCGCCCATGCGTAGCTGTAATAGCCTGCGGCGTAGCCGCCGGCGAAGATGTGGCTGAAGCTCAAGGCAAAGCGGTTGTATGTCGGCGGTTGGGTTACGGCGACTTCTTGACGCACTTTGTCCAAGATTTGCGGCCATTCTTTCAGACGGCCTTCATCTTCCTGATGGTAGATTTCCATGTCGAAGATGGCAAATTCCATTTGGCGGACGAGGAACATACCGCGTTGGAAGTTTTTAGCTGCGTGCATTTTGTCGAACAGCTCTTTCGGCAATACCGCGCCGGTTTCTTCGTGCGAGGACATTTGCGCCAATACGTCGTATTCCCAGACGAAGTTTTCCATGAATTGGCTGGGCAGCTCGACTGCGTCCCATTCGACGCCGTTGATGCCGGATACGCCCACTTCGTCAACTTGGGTCAATAAGTGGTGCAGGCCGTGGCCGGTTTCGTGGAAGAGGGTGATGATTTCGTCGTGGCTCAAACGCGCTTCTTTGTCGCCTACAGGCGGGGTGAAGTTGCAGACGAGGTAAGCGGTCGGCAGTTGCAGCGTCCCGTCGGCGAAACGGCGGCGGCTTTTGTAGCCGTCCATCCATGCGCCGCCGCGTTTGCCTTCGCGTGCGTACAAGTCCATGTAAACACCGCCGATGGTTTGGCCGTCTTGTTTCAGCTCGAAATAGCGCACGTCTTTGTGCCAAACGGGGACGGTTTTTTCAGCCAGCTCGATGCCGTACAGTTTTTTGATTTGGGCAAACAGGCCTGCCAATACTTTGCTGATAGGGAAGTATTTTTTCACTTCGGCTTCGCTGAAGGCGTATTTGGCTTGGCGCAGTTTTTCGGCGGCGTAGCTCAAATCCCACGATTGCGGGTCTTCGATATTCAGGTTTTCGCGCGCAAAGGCCTTGATTTCGGCAAAGTCTTTTTCGGCAAACGGTTTGGCGCGGCGGGCAAGGTCGTGCAGGAAGTTTAAAACCTGTTCGGGCGTGTCGGCCATTTTGGTTGCCAGCGACAGCTCGGCGTAGTTTTTGAAACCGAGCAGTTTGGCGGTTTTCAATGCGTTTTCGAGGGTACGGTCGATGTTGGCCGTATTGTCGAATTTGCCGTCGTCGGACAATTCGCTGGCGCGGGTAACGTAGGCGCGGTAGATTTGTTCGCGCAGTTCGCGGTTGTCGGCGTATTGGATGACGGCGAGGTAGTGCGGAATTTGCAGGCCGATTTTGTAGCCTGTTTTGCCTTCGCTTTGCGCGGCGGCGGCAAACATGGCGATGGAGTCTTCGGGAATGCCGGCAAGCGGCGCTGCATCGTCAAAGTAAATGCCGAAAGCGTCGGTTGCGTCTTGGATGTTTTGTGCGAATTTGGCACCCAGTTGCGCGCCTTCGGTTTGCAGTTGCGCCAGTTCTGCCTGCTGTTCGGGCGGCAATTCGGCACCGCTGAGGATGAAATCGCGCAAGTCGTGGTTGAGCTTGGTTTGCTGCGCTGGGGAAAGGGTGTCGAATTCGGCAGAGTTTTTGATGATTTTGAAGCGGTTGTACAACTCGATGTCTTGACCGATTTCGGTGAAGAAGATGGTGATTTCGGGCATCAATTCGTTGTATACGGCACGCAGCTCGGGCGTGTCGACTACGGAGTTGAGATGGGAAACCACGCTCCAAATGCGGCCGACGCGTTCGGTAATGTCGGTCAGTTTTTCGACAGTGTTTGCCCAGTCGGTGTGCGTTTGTGCTTTGATGGCGGCGATTTGTTCGCGTGCTTCGGTAATGGCGGTTTGCAGGGCGGGTTTGATGTCTTCGGTTTTGATTTGGTCGAAACGGGGTTCTTCGCCCAAGTGGAGCAGGACGTTGTCGCTCATATGGTTTCTCCTGAATAAGATGGTTTCAGACGGCCTTGGGGCCGTCTGAAAAGAAAACGATAGGCGTTATATGGTGGCAGACAGGCAGAATTAAAGTGTTTTGCCTGCCTGTCGGTCAGCCTTATTCCGGACCGCGCGGATTGGCGTGCAACGGGGCGGCCAGTTCGAGGCGCATGGTGGTGCCTTCGGGGGCGTAAACCGCATTGGCAACATTGGTTTGCAAGGATTCGGCAAACGAGCCGTGATACACTTTTGCGCCTTGGTGGGTCAGGTTGGATTGTACGTCGACGTACACTTCGCCGCCGATTTGTCGCCAGAGGTGGCAGAAGGTGTAGTCTTCGGACAGGTAGCGTTTGCTTTCGGGATCGACCATGCAGTCGAAGAAGCGGTAGTGCAGGCCTTTGTTTTCCGGGCTGTAGTCGCTGTCGGAGACGTAGTTCAACTCGGGATAAGCCTCTATCATTTTTTCAAATACGCTGCGCTTGATGACCATAAAGCCGGTTGGCGCGTCATGAACCTTCATAAAGCCTTCTTCATCGACTTTCAGGACGATTTCGCCGTTTTCATTTTTGTCGTTGGTGTTGACGGTGTAAGAAGTGTACATACGCTCGAAATCGGCTTGGGTCATGCCGGCAGGAAGGCCTGCTTGGGGCCAGTTTTCGCGTTTGAGCGGATAAACGCCGGCCACAACGTCTTTATCGGCCAAGAGCAGGCGGTAGAATGAGTCGGGAGAGAAGCCGATGTCGGAGTCAATCCAGAATAAATGCGTCCATTCTTTGTTTTCCAAAAATTTGGCCACGCAGTTGTTGCGCGCGCGCGTAATCAGACTTTCGCCGCGCTGCATCATTACTTGCAGCGGCAGGCCGAGGGAGGCGTTGGTGTGGACGATGTTCAGAAGCGAGAGGGTGTAGTTGTGGAAATATTTGCCGTCATGGCTGGGGGTCATAATGACGGGGTACATTTCGGCAAGGGCTGATTCGGGCAACATGGCTTTTCCTTATTGTTGATTGTGAACTTCATTATTGTAAGGGATTTGATTGTATCAATAAACAAACCGTACTATTTTGTTTGGTTGATCAGTCGGTATTGCGTGCGTAAAAATTCGTCTAAGACGGCCTGTTGTATTTCCAGCCGTTTGGAAACGGGGGAGGCGAAGCGTACGATGATGTGGTACACCTTATCATCGTGCGGCACGCGGGACACGCGCGGCTGGGCGGCGGGGGTAATAAAGAGTTTTTGCGCTTGAACGTTTTCCAAATATTGTTGGATAACGGGAACATAGGCCGCGCACAACGGCTCAAGCACGGCTTTCAGACGGCCTGTGATTTCGTCCGAATCCAAATGAATCGGCACGGGGATTTCCACCGTATGAATCACATAATTGCCCAAAATATTGTCGCGGCGTACGGTATGGCTCAAAAGCAGGCTGTTGGGAAACGAGAGCGTTTTGCCGGAAAGCTGGCCGATCAACGGATTAGGGCCGATTTGCATCATCAGCGTGTTCAGCATATTGATATCGACCACCCGTCCGCGCAGGCCGTTGATTTCGATGTAGTCGCCGATGGAGTATTGTTTGGTTACCGAGCGCAGGATGCTGCCGGACAAACACATAATCAGCTCTTTGGTTGCCACCACAATCGCCGCGGCCACTGCAAACATCGACAAGGCCAAAGTTTGAATCTGCGCCGCCCAAATCATCGCCAGCCCGAGCAGGATCAGCAACATGGTTACGTTGCGGCTGAACACCAGCGAGCGGCGTTTGTTTTCAATGCTCAAATCCGGATGGCTGCGAAAATGCGCCGAGAGCAAGATGCTGCGCCCAGCAATGACGGCCACAATCATCAATACCGACATCAATGCCGATTTGATGATTTCTTCACTGACAGGCAAAGCGTTCAGCCATTCATGCATGGTGTTCCACATAATCCTGTTTCCTTTCCCTTCTTAGGCCGTCTGAAAACCCATGCGTTCAAAAATTTCTGCCGCACACGCTTCCGATACCGCAAACAAAGTTGCTACGCTGCCCAAAGCCCGTTGCGCCGCCGCGCTCAAATCGTCGCGGCACACTTCGCCCAGCCACTCAACCGGCCGCACCAGCGACATTTTTTCATCGTCCCATTGCGGACAATGCACCGCGCCGCCCGTAATCCTGCCGACCCGATAACGGCGTAAGGCAGGCGAGTAGGTCAGTACGGCATCTCCATCGGCCAACTCGTTGGCAAACCGCCACATCTGAGCCGCACCCGATTGCGCTGTTCTCAATTTCACATCCGGCACGGCCGAACGGTAAATATCCGTCAGTTTCTCACGGCCAAAACCCTTGGCCGCCGCTTCGGCCAGCATGGGCCAGGCCAACGCCGCCACACCGCGTTCAAAAAATACATCATAAAGCGCACCTTGCGTGCTGCGAACCATATAAAGTCTGGCTTGTTTTCCCATTACAGTACCTGTTTGTTTGAAGGATTCATCCCTTGGTTTCAATATTACCCGTTACGGCTGAAAAATTCGATATTCAACATAGGCGGAAAGGGTTAAATTACCCGCTGAAAATGAATGAATGATGAATGAAAGGCCGTCTGAAAAACAAAATAGGCTGATATATCAATAGATGATATATCGTAACAATATATTAATAACTGTAAAATTTTTTACGCTTGCATCAAAAAAAGGTAAGATGGAATAATCAATCGAGAAAGATTGCTATTCACTGAACATTTAGGAGAGAAAAATGACCTGTAAAACCCACGAACATCATGACCACGTTCACGGCGCAAACTGCGGCCACACTGCCATCAAGCACGAAGGCCACGTCGATTATCTGCACGACGGCCACCTGCACCATGAGCACAACGGCCACTACGACGAGCATGCACTGAGCGTCAATGAAACCAACCCTGACGGCTGCCATCCGGTTGATACCTGCCACGGCCACGTTCACGGCGAAGGTTGCGGCCACGAAGCCGTACCGCACGGCGATCACGTCGACTACATCGTCAACGGCCGTCTGCATCACCAACACGGCAACCACTGCGACGACCACGGCCCGGTTGAAATCGTTAAATAAAACTGTTTTTCAGACGGCCTTTAATATGGGGCTTCTATAGAAAAAGGGGGTGTATTTTCACCCCCTTTGCTTCGTTTGCCCTGTATTTAAAACTGCTGCGGCTTACCGCCTCAAAATCTGTACTGAGCCAATGTATTTACTGGGTGCTTGGCATTGTTTCGGCATTGTCGCTCCCCTTTGTTGTGGGCTATCTTTCCTTATTAATCAAAGGCTTTGTGTAATAAACTTTTCAGATAATCACTCTATTCAATAAGGCTGTCTGAAAGCCTAAATCTTTATCCGATTTATGTTTTTAAAGCGCTTTTTAAATTAAAGGCCGTCTGAACATATGGTTTCAGACGGCCTTTAGTTTTACCAATTCACGCGGACGGCCCTGCTGCCGAGCAATGTTTCCAGTTCGTCAAACAAGGCGGTGCTTGGCGTTACCATCCATTTGGGTGAAATTTTCAATTTGCCTGATGCTTTGCCGTTGCTGTACGACAGTTGCAGCGGAATGTGCGACGTGTCGGGCAGGCGGTGGGCAGTAAGGATGGCGGCGAGGCGCGTGATGTCGTGGCCGGGTGCGAGGGCGAGGCTGAGGCTGCGGGCGTAGCGTTCGCGCGCCATTTGCAGGGTCATGACTTGGTTGGCCATGATACGCAGCCCGTCGCCGCCGCCGTAGTCGTCGCGGCTGACTTTGGATTCGATAATCAGTACTTGGTCGGGTTTGAGGTAGTCTGCGCAGTTTTCCAGCGTGTGGCCGCTGACCATGATTTCCACCAGACTGCTCAAATCTTCAAGGCTGACGAAGGCGATTTTGCCGCGCTTGCCCATCATGGTGCGCACGGCGGTCACGAACCCGGCGAGGCGCACGCTGTCTTGCGGTTTCAGACGGCCTAACTTGGTCGGGGCGATTTGGCGGACTTCTTGGGCATATGGGCCGAACGGGTGTCCGGACAGATAAAAGCCGATGACGGTTTTTTCTTCGGCGAGTTTTTCCGACTCGCTCCACATGGGCGCGTCAACGAGCTGCACCGGTTCGATGGCGTCTTCCATCATGTCGAAAAGTCCGCCCTGATTGGCGTTGGCGGCTTTTTGGTCGGCGTTGTTCATGGCAAGGTCGATGTTCGCCAAGAGCATGGCGCGGTTGGGTTCGATGCTGTCGAACGCGCCGCCGCGGATTAGAGCTTCGAGGGTGCGGCGGTTCATGTGTTCTTTGCCGACGCGCTCGCAGAAGTCCAAGAGGCCGGTAAACTTGCCGCCGCTTTGCCGCGCGGCGATGATGGATTCGACGGCGGCTTCGCCCGTGCCTTTAATCGCGCCGAGTGCGTAGCGGATTTTCATGTTCGGATACGGCGTGAAGCGGTAGTCGGATTCGTTGATGTCGGGCGGCAGGAACTCGATGCCGTTGGCGCGGCAGTCGTCGTAGAAATGCTTGAGCTGGTCGGTATTGTCCAATTCAGACGACATGGTTGCCGCCATAAATTCGGCGGGATAATGGGCTTTGAGCCATGCGGTCTGGTAGGAAATCAGGGCGTAGGCGGCGGCGTGGGATTTGTTGAAACCGTAGCCGGCGAATTTTTCCATGTAGTTGAAGATTTCGTCGGATTTTTCGCGCGAAATGCCTTGTTTTGCCGCGCCTTCGGCGAAGATTTCGCGGTGTTTTACCATTTCTTCGGGTTTTTTCTTACCCATGGCGCGCCGCAGCAAGTCCGCGCCGCCGAGCGAGTAGCCGCCGATAATCTGCGCCGCCTGCATCACTTGTTCCTGATACACCATAATGCCGTAGGTCGGCGCGAGGATGCCTTCGAGCAGCGGGTGAATATATTGGAATTCCTGACCCTTTATGCGCGCGACGAAGTCGGGGATGTTGTCCATCGGGCCTGGGCGGTAGAGCGATACGAAGGCGATGAGTTCTTCAAACTTGGTGGTGTGCGCCGTTTTCAGCATTTTTTTCATGCCGGTCGACTCGAACTGGAAGACGGCGGTGGTGTTCGCATCGCGGAAGATTTGGTAGGCGGCTTGGTCGTCAAGCGGAATCTTGCCAACATCGACGATATCGCCGGTGGTGTTTTTGATGTTGTTCTGCGCCATTTCGATAATGGTCAGGTTGCGCAGACCCAAAAAGTCGAACTTCACCAAACCCACGTCTTCTACGTCGCCCTTGTCGTACATAGATACGGGCGAGGCGGATTCGTCCGCCTGATACACGGGGCTGTAATCGGAAATCTTGCCCGGCGCAATCAATACGCCGCCTGCGTGCATACCCAAACCGCGCGTCAAGTCTTCCAGCTTTTTCGCCAGCGTAATCAGTTCGTCCGCTTCTTCTGCTTCAATCAATTCCTGAATCTGCGGCTCGGTCTCCATGGCTTTTTCCAAACTCAGGGGTTTATTGGCTTCCAACGGAATCAGCTTGGACAGTTTGTCGCACAGCATAAACGGCAGTTCCAGCACACGCCCCACGTCGCGAATCACCGCTTTGGACGACATCGTGCCGAAGGTAACAATCTGGCTTACCGCATCCGCGCCGTATTTCTCGCGCACATATTCAATCACGCGGCCGCGGTTTGCCTGACAGAAGTCAACGTCAAAGTCAGGCATGGAGACGCGTTCGGGGTTCAAGAAACGTTCGAACAGCAGCGCGTATTTCAGCGGGTCGAGGTCGGTAATCTTCAATGAATACGCCACCAATGAGCCTGCACCCGAACCACGGCCCGGTCCTACCGGACAGCCGTGTGTTTTTGCCCAGTTGATAAAGTCTTGTACGATAAGGAAATAGCCGGGGAATTTCATCTGGATAATGATGTTCAGCTCAAAATCCAAACGTTCCTGATATTCCGGCATTTTTGCCGCACGCTCCGCCTCGTCGGGATAAAGCTGAACCATACGTTCCTGCAAGCCCTCGTTGGACAGCTTCACCAAATAATCGTCCAGCGACAGGCCGTCCGGGGTAGGGAAGAGCGGCAGGAAGTTTTTGCCCAATGTGATGTGCAGATTACAGCGTTTGGCAATTTCTACCGTGTTTTCCAAGGCTTCGGGCAAATCGGCGAAACGTTCGGCCATGGTTTCCGGCGGAATGAAAAACTGGCTCGGCGTGAAATCGCGCGGACGTTTTTTGTCTGTCAATACCCAGCCGCCTGCGATGCACACCCGTGCCTCATGTGCGTTGAAATCGTCGCGGCTCATAAACTGAGTCGGATGCGTCGCTACCACCGGCAAACCCAATTCCTCTGCCAGTTTCACGCTGCCGGAAACGCAAGCCTCCCATTCGGGTCGTTCGGGTAGGCGTTGCAGCTCTAAATAAAACGCATCGGGAAACCATGCCGCATATTTCAACGCCGCCGCACGCGCTGCGTCTTCGTTGCCGTTCAAAAGATTCACGCCCACTTCGCTGTAATGTGCGCCACTCAAGCAAATCAAGCCGCTGTTGTCGCCGTTTTCCAGCCATTCGGGATTAAGTTCCGCATGATGGATATTGCGGTCTTTGCCGACATAGGCCTCCGTCAAAAGTTCGCTCAAGCGCAGATAGCCCGCATCGTTGCGGATAATCAGCATGGCACGAAACGGCTTGTCGGGCGCATTCGGATTGCCTATCCACACGTCTGCTGCACCGATCGGCTTAATCCCAGCGCCGCGGCAGGCTTTATAGAATTTCACCAAGCCGAATTCGTTCATCAAATCGCTGATGCCCAAAGCAGGCAAACCGTATTCCTGCGCTTTGGCAATCAGTTTTTTAATCCGCACCATACCGTCGGTAATCGAGAATTCAGTATGCAGGCGCAGGGGATGTAGGTCGGCTCGGTCATGGCAAAATCGGCGTAAACAATAAAAGGCGTATTGTAGCAGGGTTGGCAGCTAAAGGCCGTCTGAAAACCAAATGTAATGGGGTTGGATAAAGCAAATCAAACAGAAGGGGGGCTTTCTTTCAGACGGCCATGTTAAAATATCGCCATTATTGAAAAGGATTAAATGATGGAAGCAACCGTCTATCTTGAAGACAACGAATACATCGCGTTGTGCGACCTGTTGAAATTGGCCGGCCTTGCCGAAAGCGGCGGACAGGCAAAAGCGTTTATCGCCGAAGGGCTGGTATTGCGTAACGGCGAAACTGAAACCCGTAAAACCGCCAAAATACGCGGCGGCGAAGTGATTGAGTTTGACGGTGCGCGCTTGGAAATCGCCGATGGATACGACTCTGAAGAATAAAGCCGAAGCCATCTTGGGCGAGCCGTTATTAGACGAACCCGTCCGTCCCGAGTCGTGGGAATGTTGCGGCAGCGAGTGCGGCGATGCCTGTATTCAGACAATGTATTGGGCGGAAAAAGCACGTTATGACGCGCAACAGCGGAAATTGAAAGAAGCTGGTTGGACGAATGGCGAAGATGAGGCAAAGGCCGTCTGAAAAAGGTTTAGTTGAATAAGACCATGCTTTTTAAAATTTTTCACTGACACGTCGTTATTTTTAGTTTGCGATAAGAAAATAAAAAAACGCAATAAAAAAGGGTATACGTATACATACCCTTTGAAAGTCAGATAGAAAACGGCATTATAGAAAAACAAATGACGGAATAAGATTTGCGGTTGGTCAACTCATCTCATTCCACCTTGTTTTACAATCACTCAGGCAATGCTTCACCTGCAAGATTCTCGATTTCTTCGCGATGCGCGTCAAACCATGAGCTGACCACTTGATTGACTTCGTCCATGCCTTGTTTTTTCAGGCTGGAGAACAGTTGAACGCTGATTTTTTGACGCTCGGTGTAGGGTTTGAGTGATTTTTTTACCGCCGCCAAAGTTTTAATCTGATCGTTTTTAGACAGTTTGTCTGCTTTTGACAGCAGGATATGCACAGGGCGGCCGGTGATGTGGAAGAAGTCCAGCATTTGAATGTCTAAAGCCTTGAGTGGATGGCGCGAGTCCATAATCAGAATCAGGCCGATCAGTTGGCGGCGTTGTTGCAGGTAGTCGCCCAAGAGTTTTACCCAGTGTGCACGAATGGCCTCCGGTACTTGCGCGTAGCCGTAGCCGGGCAAGTCGACCATGAAATTGCCGTTTTCCAGTTCAAAGAAATTGATGTGTTGGGTGCGGCCCGGTGTTTTGGAAACGTAGGCAAGGCGCACATGATTGGTTAAGGTATTGATGGCGCTGGATTTGCCGGCATTGCTTCGGCCGACAAAGGCAATCTCGGCCGGCGTGTCGGGCAGGTCTTTCAGATGGTTGACCGTTGTAAAGAATTTGGCGTTTTGAAAAAGGTTCATCAGTATTTCCTTGCATGGAAACAAAACTGCAACATCATAATTTGTATCGGGCATTTATGTTGCAGCAGTTTGGTAATTTGAGTAGTAATTTAATGTAAACTTGGTATAGAATAGCACGTTTATAGAATTATCGGTTTTAATCGGGAAAATTCCCCGGTATTTGAGTATAAAAAAGGCATTGACGCGGTACGCAATGCTGTAATCAGGAGCACTCCATGAAACGATTGACTTTATTGGCCTTGGTATTGGCTGCCGGTGCGGTTTCCGCTGCCCCTAAAGCAGATGCTGAAAAAGGCAAACAGGTAGCGACTACTATCTGTGCGGCGTGTCACGCAGCCGATGGTAACAGCGGTATCGCAACTTATCCTAAACTGGCAGGTCAGGCTGCGGCCTACACCTACGGTCAAACCATGGCCATCAAAGACGGTACCCGTACCCACGGTGCTGCCGGCGTGATGAAACCGATGGTGATGAACTTGTCCGAACAAGACATCCGCGACGCTGCCGCCTACTACGCTAAACAACAAGGCAAACCGGGCGAAGCCAATCCTAAAGAAAACCCAGAGCTGGGCGCGAAAATCTATCGCGGCGGCCTGAGCGCTAAAAAACTGCCGGCATGTATGTCTTGCCACGGTCCTAGCGGCGCAGGTATCCCTGGCGGCGGTACTGAAATCCAAGCCTATCCTCGTCTGGGCGGCCAACACAAAGCTTACGTTGTCGAGCAAATGAAAGCTTACCAATCCGGTCAACGCAAAAACGCCATCATGGCCGATATTGCCAACCGCCTGAGCGAAGAAGAGTTGAACGCAGTAGCCAACTTCATCCAAGGTTTGCACTAATTTCGTTTTGAAACGAGCTTATTGATACAGGCCGTCTGAAAACTCTTCAGACGGCCTTAGCCAATATAGGCCGATAAGCCTGATTGGTTTTTTCAAATAGCGATAGCAAGATTTTTACTACAATATGCAGTATTCTTCCTTTCGCATCACACGTCATAGCAGTCCGTTCTACCGATCGGGTTGCCCCAAGCCGACATTTGAGACATGAGTAAATCTTCATCATCCGTCCCACTCATCCATAGACCGTGGTTTGCCTTTTTCAGCTCCATGCGTTTTGCCGTCGCCCTGCTCAGCCTGTTGGGCGTAGCTTCGATTATCGGTACGGTCTTGCAGCAAAACCAGCCGCAAGTCGATTATTTGGTGAAATTCGGCCCGTTTTGGTCGCAGATTTTCGGCTTTTTGGGTCTGTACGACGTGTACGCCTCGGCGTGGTTCGTTGTCATCATGATGTTTTTGGTGGTTTCCACCGGATTGTGCTTGATTCGCAATGTTCCGCCGTTTTTGCGCGAGATTCGTTCCTTCCGTGAAAACGCGAAGGAAAAATCGCTGGCGGCAATGCGCCATTCCATCGTTTTAGACGGACAGGTGACGCCCAAAGTCGCACAACGGTATTTGGAAGTGCAGGGCTACGGCTGTAAAACCGTTACGCGTGAAGACGGTTCGGTTTTGGTGGCGGCGAAAAAAGGTGCGATGAACAAATGGGGCTATATCTTTGCCCATGCCGCGCTGATTGTGATTTGTTTGGGCGGTTTGATAGACAGCAATATTCTGCTGAAAATCGGTATGCTTACCGGCCGGGTCGTGCCGGACAATACGGCGGTTTACGCCAAAGACTTTAAGCCCGAAAGCGTGTTGGGTACGTCTAATTTGTCGTTTAGGGGCAATGTCAATATTTCGGAAGGTCAGAGCGCGGACGTGGTATTTCTGAATGCGGATAACGGCATGCTCGTGCAAGACTTGCCGTTTTCGGTCAAATTGAAGAAATTCCATATTGATTTTTACGATACCGGTATGCCGCGCGATTTCGCCAGCGACTTGGAAGTCACGGACAAGGCAACCGGCAAAGTCAGCGAACACACTATCCGCGTCAACCATCCTTTGACGCTGCACGGTATTACGGTTTATCAGGCAAGTTTCGCCGACGGCGGCTCGGACTTGACGTTTAAAGCGTGGAATCTGGCTGATGCCGACCGTACTCCGGTCAAACTCAAAGCGACTTCCATGCGCGAGTTTCCGCTGGATTTGGGCAAGACCTCTTATAAACTGGAATTCGACCAGTTTACTTCGATGAACGTCGAAGACATGAGCGAGCCGTCTGAAAAAGAGCAGAACTTGAAATCCGCCCTCAACGATGTTCGCTCCGTCCGTCAAGAAGGCAAAAAATACACCAATATCGGCCCGTCTATCGTTTACCGCATCCGCGACAAAGCAGGGCAGGCGGTCGAATATAAAAACTATATGTTGCCGGTAAAACAAGATGAAGACTATTTCTTCATTACCGGCACACGCAGCGGCTTGGCGCAGCAATACCGTTGGTTGCGCATTCCGATGGATAACAACGGCCAAATCGACACCTTTATGGCTTTGCGCCAATATCTGAAAGATGATGCAGCACGCCGTAAAACCGTTGTCAACGCCGTTAAAGGCGCGCCTGCCGAAATCCGTGAGCAATTCATGGCGGCGGCGGAAAACACTTTGTCGATTTTTGCCAAAGGCGGCTATTTGGCTTTGGACGAATTTGTTACCACCAACATTCCGAAAGATCAGCAGGAAAAAATGCAGGGCTATTTCTATGAGATGCTCTATGGCGTGATGAATGCCGCTTTGGAAGACACGATCAGCACATACAATCTGCCGGCTTGGCCGCAAGATGAAAAACGCAACCGCTTCCTGCTGCATGCAATGGATGCTTACACAGGTTTGACCGAATATCCCGCGCCAATGATGCTGCAACTGGATAGTTTTGCCGAAGTGCGCTCTTCCGGCCTGCAGATGACCCGTTCGCCGGGTGCATTCCTGGTGTATTTGGGGTCGGTATTGCTGGTGTTGGGTACGGTGTTTATGTTCTATATTCGTGAAAAACGTGCTTGGCTGCTGTTTTCAGACGGCCGTATCCGTTTTGCCATGTCTTCCAGCCGCAACGAACGCGACTTGCAGAAAGAATTTCCGCAACACACACGGCAATTGCAGCAGCTTGCCAAGGATTTGAACCATGAATAACAAACATCAGGCCTTGCCCGAGCATGAGCTTCTGACACACAAATCATTTATCCGAAACCTCAACCTCTTCGACTGGGCATTCGCACTGCTGATTGCCATCGGTGCGTTTATTGCCCAAACCCAGGCCGGTCTGCATATGGACATCTACGAAATGGTGATTTTGTGGGCGAGTGCCGGTATTGCCGTTTTTCTGGGTTGGTTTTTTAAACCGATGCGCTGGTTTATCCCTGTGGGCGTGTGCCTGGCGTATTTGGCCGTTGATTTGTATGGCGGCGATATCAAACGCGCAGACGGCTTCCTGCTCAAATACCTGTTAAGCAGCCAGTCGGCGATTATGTGGCAATGCGCGTTTGTATTCTTTGCCTTGTTTGCCTATATCGTCGGTGCGATAGCGGCGGTGCGCAAGAATGTGCCGACCAATACGCTTTTGGGCATGGGGAGCGTGTTTGCGTGGGTTTCCGCGATGGCGGGCTTTGTTGGCTTGCTGGTGCGCTGGCATGAAAGCTATCTGTTGCGTCCCGATGCCGGCCATATTCCGGTTTCCAACCTTTACGAAGTATTCATCTTGTTCTTGGTCATTACGGCGCTGATGTATCTCTATTACGAAGGCCGTTTTGCCGTACAAAAACTGGGCGGATTTGTCTTCAGCTTTATGGCGGTTGTAGTCGGATTTGTCTTGTGGTACAGCGTTTCGCGCGAGGCGCATACCATTCAGCCGCTGATTCCTGCTTTGCAGTCTTGGTGGATGAAAATCCACGTTCCGGCCAACTTTATCGGCTACGGCGCATTCTGTATCGCCGCCATGCTGGGTATTGCCGAACTGTTGGCGCTCAGAAAAGAAGATGCGGGCAAAAAATCATGGCTGCCGCAATCTCAAGTTATTGAAGAAGTCATGTACAAAGCGATTGCCGTCGGTTTCCTGTTCTTCACCATTGCCACCATCCTCGGCGCATTGTGGGCGGCCGATGCGTGGGGCCGCTATTGGAGCTGGGACCCGAAAGAGACTTGGGCATTCATCGTTTGGCTGAATTACGCGGTCTGGTTGCATTTGCGGCTGGTGGCAGGCTGGCGCGGCAAAGTGTTGGCTTGGTGGGCGGTCATCGGCCTGGTCATTACCGCCTTTGCCTTTATCGGCGTGAATATGTTCTTGAGCGGCCTGCACTCTTACGGCACTTTGTAAATCGCTTATTCTGCACTTTATTTCAGACGGCCTTTTTCCGTTTTCGGGGAAAACGCCGTCTGAATCGTTTTTAATCATTTTTTCAGACGGCCTCAAACCATGTTGGTATTAGGAATTGAATCATCTTGCGACGAAACCGGCGTTGCGCTCTACGACACCAAGCGCGGCCTGTTGGCGCATCATTTGCACACCCAGATGGCGATGCACGCCGAATACGGCGGCGTTGTTCCCGAATTGGCCAGTCGCGACCATATCCGCCGTGTGGTGCCGTTGACGCAAGGTTGCTTGAAGGAAGCAGGCGTAGGCTATGCCGACATCGACGCGGTTGCCTTTACGCAAGGTCCGGGCTTGGGTGGCGCATTACTGGCCGGTTCAGGCTTCGCCAATGCCTTGGCATTTGCCATCGGCAAGCCCGTTATCCCCGTTCACCATCTTGAAGGCCATTTGCTCTCGCCCTTGTTGGCAGACGACAAGCCTGAATTTCCATTTGTCGCTTTGCTGGTGTCGGGCGGGCATACACAATTTATGGCTGTACGCGGTATCGGCAATTACACCTTGCTGGGTGAAAGTGTGGATGATGCGGCAGGCGAGGCATTTGATAAAACGGCCAAGCTCTTGGGCCTGCCTTATCCCGGCGGTGCCAAATTATCCGAGCTGGCCAAACTCGGTACGCCTGATGCCTTCACATTCCCACGCCCCATGCTCCATTCGCACGATTTGCAGATGAGCTTTTCCGGTTTGAAAACCGCTGTTTTGACCGCTGTCGAAAAAGTCCGCGCCGAAACCGGCAGCGATGAAATTCCGGAACAAACACGCAACGACATTTGCCGCGCTTTCCAAGATGCGGTAGTTGACGTATTGGCGGCCAAAGCCAAAAAAGCGTTGTTGGATACCGGCTTCAGAACTTTGGTGGTTGCCGGCGGTGTGGGTGCAAACTGGAAACTGCGTGATGAATTTTCACGCTTAACCGTCAAAATGCCGTCTGAAAAAGGCAAACCCAAACCGCAGGAAGAAAAAATCAATATTTATTTCCCGCCGATGGCATACTGTACCGACAACGGCGCAATGATTGCCTTTGCCGGCGCGATGCGTCTTGCCGAGCGTCAGGCTGTCGGTGCATTCAATGTCAAACCGCGCTGGCCGCTGTCGGATATTGTGAAGCAGGGCTGATGTATTAGACTGCTTCGATGCAATGAAAGGCCGTCTGAAAACCTGAAGATATGGTTTTCAGACGGCCTTTAACTAAATGGATTTATGTTGTGAAGTCTCTTTGTAAATAAAGAAGAGCAGTTATCCCGGAATTTCGATTTTAGTTTCCGTTTTGGCGAAATTCATTACAAATTGGCTTTTGAAATTGCGCACCCTGTTGACGGACGTAAGCACGCGGCGCGTGAAGGCGTGATAGGCAGGCATATCGGTGCAATGCACCAACAGCAAGAAATCATAATTGCCGGAAATTTCATAACATCCGACAACTTGCGGATCGCGCTGCATACTGCGTTCAAATGCCTCTTGCACATCGTGGTACTGGCGTTCGAGGTCAACTTGGACAAAGACGCTGATGTTCAAGCCGACTGCCTGCGGCGAGACGATGGCGGCTTGGCGGATGATGACGCCTTGTTCGGTCAGGTTTTTGATGCGCCGCTGGCAAGTGGCAATCGATGAATGCACTTGTGCGGCCAATTCTTTCAGCGGAATGTCCGCGCGTGTTTGGAGAATGTTGAGGATATTGCGGTCGAGTTTGTCCAGTTCCATTTCAGACGGCCTTTGAATGTAATATTTTTTGATTTTTTAATCATAATAGGAAAATTATCTTTGTTATATAAAAAAATATGAGAAATTTTTTCACACATTTTCTTTACAATATCAATATTGATTTATCTAGGAAGGCCGTCTGAAATGACGAATTTATCCAAAGGTTTGCTGGCGGCCATAACGTCCAATGTGTTGTTTGCCATGCTGTTTCTGTACGGCGTATGGATGCAGCCGATGAGCGGCACGGAAATTTTTGCGTGGCGTATGGTGGCGATGCTGTCGGCTTTATGCGTGCTGATGACGATGGTCAACGGTTGGCAGGCGGCGGCGCGGTTTGCAAACAATATCGGCCGTGATTGGAAGCGGTGGCTGTTGATTGTATTGCCGACGCCGATATTTGCCAGCCAGTTGTGGCTGTTTGTCTGGGGGCCGGTCAACGGGGAAGGGGTAAACATCGCCATGGGTTATTTCCTGTTTCCTTTGGCGATGATGCTGGGTGGACGGATTTGGTTTAAAGAGTGTTTAAACCGATTGCAGATGGTTGCCGTTGCGTTGGCATGTGCAGGCGTAGCATGTGAATTGGTACGGTCGGGTGCGTTTTCGTGGACGACGGTGTGGGTGTTCGGTACCTATCCGTTTTATTATCTGCCACGCCGAAAACTGGGTGTGCCTTCTTTAATCGGTCTGACCTTTGATTTAATGATGATTACGCCGTTTGCGTTGGCGTATATTATATTTGCAACGGATACGCCAGCGATGATTGCGGCCAAACCGGTTTTAATTTTCTTTATTGTGTTGCTAGGCTTCAATAGCGCAATATCTATGCATTTGAATTTGAAGGCGAGTCAGTTGTTGCAGGTTGCGGTGTTCGGCATGTTGAGCTATTTGGAACCTGTATTGCTCTTTATTGTGTCGATTGTGTGGCTGGGCGATCCGGTGCAAAAAGGCGCATTGATCGGCTATGGCCTGATTTGGTCGGGATTGTGCGTGATGATTGTCAATGGCTTGTTGGGAATGAAGAAAGAAAAGAAATTGGCTAAAGCTTGATGATAGATTAAGGCCGTCTGAAAACTGAGTTGGTCAATATTTTCAGACGGCCTTTGATATTGAAAGGGACGTATCGGATACGCCCCTTTTGTTTTACCAGCTTTGGGCGACACGGTCGGCTTCTTGCAGGCGTTCGACTGTGCCGACGTCCAACCAAAGGCCGTTGTGGTGTTCGCCGCTGATTTGGCTTTGGCTCATGGCTTGACGCAACAGAGGGGCAAGTTTGGCAGCCTGATGCGCCGGGGTATCTTTGAAAAGTGCGGGATGATAAACGCCCACGCCGCTGAAAGTCAGGGCTTGGCCGTCTGCAGATGAGGCGGATACCAGGCCGTCTGAAAGCAGGCCGAAGTCGCCTTCGGGATGGTGTGGTGGATTGTCCACCAGCCATAAATGGGCGAGAAGGTTGTGTTCCTGCATACGCTGGGCAGCCAGTCGTGCAGCTTGGAAATCAATGTCAGTCAACACATCGCCATTGACGACCAAAAACGGCTCGTCGCCCAAAAGAGGCAGGGCAGTGGCAATGCCACCGGCGGTTTCCAGGCCTCCGGCGAGTTCTGGAGAATAGGCAATGCGCACGCCGTAGTCCGAACCGTCTTTCAAGGTATCTTCGATTTGTTGGCCAAGCCAGGCATGGTTGATGACGATTTCAGTGAAACCGGCCTGTTGCAGGCGGCGCAAGTGCCAGCCGATAAGCGGTGTGCCTGCTACTTCGAGTAAGGGTTTGGGTGTGTGGTCGGTCAAGGGGCGCATGCGTTCGCCGCGACCGGCGGCCAGTATCATTGCTTTCATGAGGGTGCCTATAATGTATGAGCCAGAAAAGGTCTCAGGCCGTCTGAAAAATGAAACCGATGTTTCAGACGGCCTGAGACCTTTATTTATGCCAAATATTTGAATTTCCTACGAAAATACAGCAATGCCGGTGCTTGTGTGTCGGTATTGCGGATTTCGTTGATCTGAACGAAAAAGACGTAATGCGTGCCGATTTCGCGTTGATCGACAATGCTGCCGTGCAGGTGCGCCAGCGCGCCTTCTACCTCGAGCTGTCCGGTTTGTCCCCTGTGCCAAATATGGTATTCGAAGCGTTCTTCGGGCGAGAGGTCGGTCAGTCCGGCAAAGTGTTCGGCAACATCCTGCTGGCTGTCGTTGAGCGTGTTGATACACAAATCACGGTTGCCTTGCAGGATGGGAATGATGGCGGATTGGCGGTTGATGCACAGCATGACCGTCGGCGGCTCGTCGGTAACGGCAGTTACGGCAGTCATAGTAATGCCATAGCGTCCCGTTTCGCCGTCTGTCGTGATAACGTGTACGCCGGCGGCACAGGAGGCCATGGCATCTCGAAATAGTCTCTTGAGTGTGTGTGTTGAGTCTGTCATCCGGCTTTCTTTATTTTAATGCCTGTTCGATTTTTGCCAGCTCTGCCAAGAGTTCTTTAAGTTGTGCCATTTTTTCTTTGGACAGAACTTTTTCAATCGCATCGTAGCGTTCGTCAACCAATGCACCGATGGATTCATAGAGTTTCTCACCTTCGGGCGTCAGTTTTAGATAAACACGGCGTTGGTCGTTGGAAGGCTTCAGGCGAACGGCCAAACCTGCTTTTTCCAGGCGGGTTAGAATGCCTGTCAGGCTGGGGCGAAGGATGCAGGCCTGATTGGCCAAATCTTGAAAGTCGAGTGTGCCGTTTTCCGCTAAGAGCCGGATGATACGCCATTGCTGGTCAGTAATATTGGCTTGGTTCAGAATAGGGCGGAATTGGGTCATCAATGCTTCCCGTGCCTGAATCAGACCGATATTGATAGATGCATGTTTAGATTGGTTGGGCATTACTAAGTCTCCGGTGTTATCAAAAATCAAACCGTTGAAGCGTGAGGTAGATTGATAAAGGCGAATATTGCTGTTTTAAGGCTGCCGTCGGCCGCCGGGTCATGGGAACAAAAGCATCACTGCCACAATATTAGATGAAGATCTCTAACAGTTTGTTTTGATAATAATGTTTCCAATTGTTCTTATGGTTATATCTTAGTCTATTTTCTTTATAATCTCAACAAAATCATATGTTATTGGGAAAGAGATAGTTTATTTATTTATGAAATGGAATTGGTTGAATATATTCAGGTGAAATTATTCTTTAAATTTTCTATTTTTAGTGGATTTTCAATGAATTTAGCTGAAGATATTTGCCAAGTAAATTCTGATTTTTAAGCCGATATAACTGGAAAGTCCGGATGTGTGATGAATCATTTTGCCATCTTTTAATATGATAATGGTCGGTGTAACGGCTATGTTCCATTTTTGAGCCATCAGGCCGTCTGAATCGTTGAAGTTTGGAAAGGATAGATTGTTTTGTTGCATATGGTGGGCAATGTCTGCGTCGCTTCCGGAGCGCAAGGCTACGCCCAGTGTTGGGATATTGTCTTGGTGCAGCTTTTCTATGGTTGATGATGTGTATGAACAAATACGACACCAGCTGCCCCAAAAATAAATGACGGCAACCCGATTTTGGCTGAAGGATTGAAGGGAAGTGGTTTGCCCATCGGTTAAAGTGATGGTTTGTGCTGCTGACTGCAAGGGTTGGTCAGGCTTGCGCACCCAGTCGACAATCAGGGATAAGAAGATGAAGATAATCACAGCCTGAAGCAATGATTTGGCGTAGTGGAGCAGGGTTTTCGTCATATATTACGGGGGATATTGGATTATCGTTTTATAAATGAAAAAAGCCTTGCAAAGCAAGGCCTTTTGATTCGATTCTGAAAACGTATTAACGTTTGGAGAATTGTTTTGCGCGACGTGCTTTGCGCAAACCTGGTTTTTTACGTTCAACTTCACGAGCATCGCGAGTAACGAAGCCTGCTTGAGACAGAGCTGGTTTCAGGGCTGCATCGAAGTCGATCAGGGCGCGGGTGATGCCGTGACGGATAGCGCCGGATTGACCGGTTTCGCCACCACCGGTTACGTTAACTTTGATGTCGAAAGATTCGGCATTTTCAGTCAGAACCAGAGGCTGACGTACAACCATGCGGCTGGTTTCGCGTGCGAAGAATTCGTCAACGGGACGGCCGTTTACGATGATTTGGCCGGTACCTTTAGTCAAGAATACACGAGCCACTGAACTTTTGCGGCGGCCTGTGCCGTAGTAGTATTTACCGTTCATGTCGTGTCCTTATTATTTCAGTTCCAAAACTTTAGGTTGTTGTGCAGCGTGGCCGTGTTCGGCGCCGGCGTACACTTTCAGTTTTTTGATCATGGCGTAGCCCAGAGGACCTTTAGGCAACATGCCTTTTACGGCTTGTTCCAAAGCGCGGCCTGGGAATTGCTCTTGCATTTCGCGGAAAGTACGCTCGTAGATGCCGCCTGGGAAACCAGAGTGACGGAAGTATTTTTTGTCTTCGAATTTAGCACCGGTCACGCGCAGTTTGTCTGCGTTGATGACGATGATGTAGTCGCCGGTATCAACGTGAGGGGTGTATTCGGGTTTGTGTTTGCCGCGCAGACGGTGTGCGACTTCGGCTGCGACACGACCCAGAACTTTGTCTTCTGCGTCAATGACGAACCATTCGCGCTTCACCTCGTGGGGTTTTGCAGAGAAGGTTTTCATGGTTGGAATCCAGATATATATAGAAAGTTATGGATTTTAAAGAGGAGATTGGTTTTTGTCAATCTTAATTGAGTGTGTTTGATGCATGAATATGCGGTTTTTTCAGACGGTCGGAAATCTTTACGAAAGTCTTTACTTGGAAAGGGAAAAGCCACACCTGTCGGCATGGCTTTTTTTAGGGAATCCCCACGAGTGCCGTTTAGGCTGAATCCGCTTGAACCTTGCTGACAAGGCGGTCACCTCGGGTAGTTTCGGGTGCGTCCGATAAACGGACGCTCGCGCCCACTACAGCTCCCGGCAACCTAAAGCGAACGTATTGGTTCAAAGGAATATATGCCTTCGCGAACACCGCAGGGAAAAGGGGAAAATCAGTTTTGTTCCAAGCGCGCCAGTGCTTTTTGGCACGCGTTGTTCATGTCGGTTATTCTACGCTCAAATTCACCGATTGCCAAATCGTCGTTGAGGGTGGTTTTTAAGAGGTCGTGTACGACGTTGAGGGCTGTCATGACGACGATTTTGTCCGTGCCGACGATGCGGCCGCTTTCTTTAATCGCGTCGCTTTTTTTGTTGAGCATTTCAACGGCTTGCAGGAGGGTGGCTTTTTCTTCACTCGGCGTGTTGATGGTGAAGTTGACATTCATGATGTCGAGATTGACTTGTTCGATACTCACGGGGCGTCCTTTTATTGTTGTGTTTCTTGGGGCAGTCGGGCAATGAGGCTGCGGATTTGGTCTGCGCTTTGGGCCAGTGCGTTGCGGTAGCTTTCTTTTTCGACGGTCAGGCTGTCAATTTTGCTTTGCAGGTCTTCTTTGAGTTTGCCGACTTGAACCAGCAAGGCTTCGCTGAGTTCGTCAATGGCTGCGTCGTGTTGGCGTTTTTGTTGCTCTTGCTCGAGTTTGAGTCTGTCGATTTCTTCGTTGAGACGGCGGTTTTCTGAAACCAGCGTTTCAAATTTTTGGACAAGTTGGTAAACGTTGATTTCCAGATTGTTCAGTGATTGGTTCATGTGTTTCCCTTCAGACGGCCTGATGGCCGTCATATTATGTGTCAGGCCGTCTGAATGGCAGACGGCGCGACCGTTTATT
This sequence comes from Neisseria subflava, assembly GCF_024205705.1. Classification (NCBI taxonomy): domain Bacteria; kingdom Pseudomonadati; phylum Pseudomonadota; class Betaproteobacteria; order Neisseriales; family Neisseriaceae; genus Neisseria; species Neisseria subflava. The sequence continues at coordinate 2,000,652 of NZ_CP073115.1, read as the reverse complement.
CGAAGCGCGCGCTTCGTTCCATCAGTCGTTCAACGACTTGCTGCGGGGTCATTTCTTTGCGGATGAGTTGCAGCAGGGTTTGGGTGATGGGCATATCGATTTGGTATTTGGCGGCGGTATTGAAGACTTCTTCGATGGTGCTGACGCCTTCGGAAACGTGGCCGATTTCGACAAGTACTTGATGCAATTCTTTGCCTTCTGCAAGGCCGAGGCCGACGCGGCGGTTGCGCGAGAGTGCGCCGGTACAGGTCAGGATAAGGTCGCCGATGCCGGCCAAGCCCATCATGGTTTTGGGTTGCGCGCCCATGGCGATGGCAAGGCGGGTGATTTCGGCAAGGCCGCGTGTTACTAAGGCTGCGCGTGCATTGAGGCCGTACTCGAGGCCGTCTGAAAGGCCGGTGGCAATTGCCATGACGTTTTTAACGGCACCGCCCACAGCGACGCCGATGACGTCGGTGCTGCCGTACAGGCGCATTATGTTGGTGTTCAGTTGGGCAGTGGTTTCTTCTACCCAATCTTTGTTTTCGGAAGCAAGCACGACGGCGCAAGGCAGTTGTGCTGCAAGTTCTTGGGCAAAGCTCGGACCTGAGAGAACGCCGATTTTTTTATTGTTAGGCAGGACTTCTTTCAGTACTTGGAAAGTCAAAAGGCCGGTATCTTGTTCAAAACCTTTGCAGGCTGCAAGAACGGGAATATCGGCGGCGTTATGCTGTTTGAGCAGCTCGGCGCTGCTTCTGAGGCCGGCTACGGAGGTAACGATCAGGGCAAGTTGGCTGTCTTTCAGCGCTTCACCCAAATCGGCGTGAACGGTCAGGGACTCAGGGAAAGGGAAGCCGGGCAGGCCGTGTTTGTTTTCGCGGTCTGCTTGCAGGGTGCGGATTTGGTCGGGATTGCGTGTCCAAAGGGCAACTTCATTGTTGTGGTGCGCAAAGTGCAACGCGAGAGCTGTACCCCACGAACCTGCGCCGATGACGGTAATTTTCATGTTTCTCTTCCATATGGGAACGGGGCTTACTTTAAAACAAACGGCTTTGGGGTGCAAGGGCGGCGTTTGTGAAAAATATTTTGTGCCGTTTAAAAAGCCTTAGGCCGTCTGAAAGTTCAGACGGCCTGTTTCGGTTTATGATTTATTGTTACCGGAATGGTAGGCATCGTAGGCGTAGTAGTCGTAGCTGTTGTTGGCTTCGCGCTTCATGCCGTTGAGGACGACACCTTTGATGTTGATGTGATTTTGTTTGAGGCGTTCGACGCTGGCCTCAAGCTCTCGTGCACGCGTGTGCGCATAACGGCTGATCATCAGGACGGTGCCTGCATGTTGGCCGATGATGACGGCGTCGGTCACGGCCAATACGGGCGGCGTGTCCAAGATGACGTAATCGTAGCGTTGGCGCGCGTGGGCGAGCAACTCGTTGAAACGGTTGTCCATCAAAAGCTCGGACGGATTGCTAGGATAGCTGCCGCTGCTGATGAGGTGGAGGTTCTCAATGCCGGTCTCTTGTACGGCTTTGGCCGGAGCCGCTTTGCCGTTGAGGATGTCAGACAAGCCGAACTCGGGGGTAAGGCCGAAGAGTCGGTCAAGGTAGCCTTTGCGCATATCGGTATCGATGAGCAGAACACGTTTGCCTGACTGCGCCATTACGGTGGCGAGGTTTGCGGAGATAAAGGATTTACCTGCTTCAGGCGCGGCACCGGTAATCATGAGGACGTTGTTAGGCGCGTCCAGCATGGAGAAGTAGATATTGGTGCGCAGGGCGCGGATGGCTTCTACGGCAGTATCGGCTCGGTCTTCGCTAGCTAGCAGATAGTTGGAACGGCCGCCGGTTTTCTTGAATTTGCTTTTGAAGAAGTCGCGTTTTTGCTGGGTTTTGGAGTGCGGAACAAGAGCGACGACTTCCAAATTGAGGTTTTCGATTTCTGCAGATGAAGTAATGCCGTTTTTCATGCGGTTGCCGATCATGAGCCACAAAGCGGTCAATGAGCCTGCGGCAAGTGCGCTCAGGAACGTGATGACGGCTTTGCGCGGTGCAACGGGGTTTTCAGGGACATAGGCATAATCGACGATGCGGACATTACCTTGCGCGCTGGCTTTCATGATGTTGAGTTCTTGTTGTTTGCTCAACAGTTGGACGTAGGTAGCCTGGTTGGTTTCTACGTCTCGGGTCAGGCGGATAACTTCTTGTTGGGTATTCGGTAACTCGGCAATTTGTTGATTAATTTTGTTTTTAGCGCGCTCGAGGACGGCAAGTTTGTCCAATACGGCTTTATAGGAAGGGTGTTCCGGCATGTACAGCTCGGCCAAACCTGCTTCTTCGGTTTTGAGCAGGGTAATTTGGGTTTCGATGCCGGTCAGGCTTTCCAATGCGCCTTTGGACTCGAGCGGAATGTCGAGAGAGCCTGATTGTTGGCGGTAGGCATTGAGTTTGTTTTCAGCGTCTTGCAAGGTTTCTTTCAAGCGTGGCAATTCTTCGCTGATGAAGGCCAAACCGCTGGATGCAACTTGAACGTCGCGTTCACGGTTTTGCGCAACGTAGTTGTCGGCAATGCTGTTGAGGATGACGCTGGTGCGCTTAGGGTCGGTGCCGGTAAAGGCAAGGTTGATGATGGGGCTGGTTTTACCTTTGCTGATGACCGCCAGTTTGTTTTGGATATTTTCGATGGCGCTGATGCGCGAGAACTTGGTCAACGCAAATTCTTGACCTGGATTGGCCAGGATTTGATCGATTTTAAGGGTGGTTTGATTGTTGATTTTAAGAGGCACGCCGACCTTGCCTTCTACAACGCGTTTGTCAGGCAGGGTAAGGGTATAGGCCTTGTTGCTTTTGGTGGTCAGCGTGAAGGTTTTGTTGAACCATTCGTCTTGTACGGTAAAGCTGCCGACGGTCAATCTAGGATCGGGGTCGCCGCTGATGTTGTGCATCAGGCTGCCGATAACGGGTGTGTATTTGGCTTTGACTTCTTGGTCAAGCTGAAGGTCATCAACGGTTTTACCCAGCACCAAGCGTGATTGAACCAGCTCGACTTCTGCTTCAGACGGCGTGGTTTGGTTGTTGAAGATGCTGTTGATTTCGGTCAGGATTTGGTTTTGTCGCGTTTCAATTTCCAGCATGGCATCGGCACGGTATTGCGGAGTGGATGCCAGGCTGAAGGCCGCACCAAGAATGCCGCCTGCAAGCAGGGCAGCGAGGATTTTGTATTTATTTGTCCAAATTACGCGCAGCTGTTGGCCGAAGTCGATTTCGTCGTTGTCTGCGCTGTAAGGTGTGTAGGTCGTTTTTTTCATTGCTTGCTTTCTTGTTCATGCCAGTTTTATACCGGTTGAGTTTTTCCGTTTAGTTTGGTTTTCCAAGTGTCTGCGGCAGCATTGAGCTGTTCAAAAACGGCTTCAAACATTTCGCTGCTTTGTTTGTATGGGTCAGGTACGGTTTTTTTAGGCAACCATTGGGCAAACAGCATGGTTTTGCTGCGTGCCGGCGGATGGATGTCGGCCACCATGTCGATTTGACAGGGCTCCATGACGAGAATCAAATCGGCCTGTTCGCACATTTGGGCAGTCAGTTGGCGTGCCGTATGGCCTGCAACGATAACGCCGTGTTTGAGTGCGGTTTTGATGGCTTGGAAATCGGCATCCTTACCTGCCAGTGCTTTTATGCCGGCGCTGCTGATGCGGTGGCCGGGTAGTTTTTTCTGCATGATCCGCTCGGCAGTGGGGGAGCGGCAGATGTTGCCTAGGCAGACGATGAGTATGTTGTGGTACATGATATTGTTTTCGGTTTATGGTCTGAAAAAAAGCGTGAGTCAGACTATAAGATACTGCTTTTCCGTTTGTGCGGTGTGTACGGCTTTTGTATGCCGTTTATGTAATTTGGTCGGATTGTGCGTGATTTTGTATCCTGCTGTCAAACAAGGGTCTGACAGCAGGAACCACTGTTTATTTAAACGTATTGTCGAGGGTGTTGACGTTGCTGATGGAGTTGGTAATTTGTGACATTACGCGGTTCCAACGGGTAACCGGGGCGGCGGTAACGTAAACGGTGTCTTCCGAACGCAGTTTGAATTCGCTGCCCAGCGCGTAAGAAGTCGCATCTTTCAGGTTGAGCTGATAGATGTGGATAGGTTTGGCCGCATCTTCTGGTGCGCGGCGGATCACGAATACGCCGGTTGCATCCGCATAGGCTTGGTTCATGCCGCCCACTTCGCCGAGCGCCTGGGTCAGGTTGAGGCCGTGGTTGCCGATCGGCAGGGTGGCTTGTTTGCCGACTTCACCCATGATGTAGATTTTGTTGTTGCTGCTATTAGGAACGTAAACAATGTCGCCATGGCTGAGGAGATGGTTTTGCGACATATCGCCGTATTGCAGCATGTCTTGTAGGGAAATGGTGCGGTCGACGCCGTTGTGCGTCCATTTGATGTGTTGGGTGTCGGCACTTTGGGTAACGCCGCCTGCTTGGTTGATAGCATCCAAAATGGTCATCGGGATATTGGTAATCGGCAGTTGACCTGCTTGGTTGATGGCACCGGATACAGAAATACGTTGCGAACGGAATTCGGTAACGTTGATGGCTACTTGAGGGTTTTTGATGTAGCGTTTCAGAAGGCTGGTCAGGGTATTTTGCAATTCGTCCAAAGTTTTGCCTTTGGCTTGAATTTTGCCTGCCAACGGGTAAGTGATATAACCGCTCTCATCTACCCAGGCACCGCGGCTGACTTGGTTGGTTTGCGGATTGCTTTGCTGGATAGGGGAGTTGAGGTCGGAGTGCGCCCAAACCATGATATTGAGGACGTCGCCGCTGCCGATGCGGTAGCGGTAAGCGCTTTTGCTTTGCTCCAAGCCTTGGTTGGATTGGGAAAGTACGGGCGGCGTACGCATTTTTTCAATCAGGTTGGGCGTGATGGGGTAAACGGCAACACGGCTGTCGAGGTTGGTATCGGCGGCGGTGTCGGTATCGGTGTAAACAATGGTTTTGGTTCTGGTTTTGATGGTTGAACCGGGAATGACAGTCGTGCTGTTGCAGGCAGTCAGTGCGAATAGAGTAAGCAGGGAGAGCGTTTTTTTCATGTAGTAGTCCTTGCGGGATGGTGTCCGGGCCGTCTGAAAATGTTCAGACGGCCTTATTGTTTTGTTGCCAAACCAAGTCGCAGATACCGTCTTTAGGTACGAAGCCTGTCGGTGCGCGCAACAGAAGCTGGCGCAGGCTGTTTTGGTCGCTTTGGAGACAAGCGGTTTGGAGTTCCGACAGTATGTCAGATAATTGCGTCCATGGAAGCATTACTTCACTGGCGGTCATAATACGGGGATGAGTGGTTTTTTGCACCTCGTCGCCGATGAGCAGTTCTTCATAAAGTTTCTCGCCCGGGCGCAGGCCGGTAATCTTGATTTCGATGTCGCCGTGCGGGTGTTGCTCGTCTTTGACTTTGAGTCCGCTGAGAACGATCATTTGACGGGCAAGGTCGATGATTTTGACAGATTCGCCCATGTCGAGGACGAATACGTCGCCGCCTTTACCCATTGCGCCGGCTTGGATAACCAGTTGCGCTGCTTCGGGAATGGTCATGAAGTAGCGGGTAATGTCTTGGTGGGTCAGGGTAATCGGGCCGCCTTCGGCAATTTGTTTTTCAAATACAGGGACAACGGAGCCGGACGAACCCAATACATTGCCGAAACGCACCATGCAGAAGCGTGTTTTTTGTTCCGGCTCGGCGGCAAGGGCTTGCAGGCAGAGTTCGGCCATGCGTTTGCTGGCGCCCATGGTGTTGGTCGGACGGACGGCTTTGTCGGTGGAAATCAAAACAAAGGTGGAAACGCCTGCATCTACGGCAGCCTGCGCGCAGCAGAGTGTGCCGAATACGTTGTTTTGAATGCCTTCGATGGTGTTGAATTCGACCATAGGGACGTGTTTGTAGGCTGCGGCATGATAGACGGTATCGACTTGGTAGGCCTTCATGACGCTGCTAAGGCGTTCTTTGTTTTGAACCGAACCCAAAAGCGGTACGACTTCGACTTGGCTGCCTTGCGCGGCTTGGGTTTCGCGCAATTCTTTGTCTATGCTGTACAGGGCGAATTCGGACAATTCAAACAACAGCAGTTTGGTCGGACGGCAGTTGAGAATTTGACGGCAAAGCTCGGAGCCGATAGAGCCGCCTGCGCCGGTCACCATCACGACTTTGTCGCTGATGTCGGCGCTCATTAATTCAGGGCGAGGTGCCACAGGGGTGCGGCCTAGCAAATCGACCACAGAGATTTTTTTCAATGAGCTGACGTTGATTTTGCCGTCGACCAAATCTTTCATGCCCGGAATGGTCAGGACTTCGCATTTGTATGCTTCGAGGCGGCGAATGATGTCTTTGCGTTCTTCCGGCGTAGAACTTGGAATTGCCAGCAGAATTTTGCGGACGCCGTAACGGCTGATCAGCATCGGGATTTCATTGGGGTTGTGGACGGCAAGGTCATAGATGACGGTACGTTGGATTTTCGGGTTATCATCGACAAAGGCAATGGCCGAATATTCGTTAACCTGTTTGATGGCTTCCAACAACTGGCGGCCGGATTGGCCTGCACCGTAGATGATGACGGGGGTCATCTGTTTGCGGTGATGATCGGTCAGAATCGCACGCAGGATCATGCGCGAGCTGGTCACGCCGACCACCAGAACCAAGAAATAGACGATGGGCAGGGCAAGGTGTAGTTTTTGTTCAAAAATCAGGGTGGTCAGGCAGAACAAGACCGCTGAAATGATGCTGCCGAATGCGGCGGCGGTCAGGACGCGGATGCTGACGAAGCGCGTGACGGCACGATAGAGGCCGATACGGATGAAAAGGATGATGGTCAGCAACGCGGTGCTGCCGAAAGCCAGCCAGTTGGCGATACTCAACCATTCGTCGGAATATTGCACTTTGAGGCTTTGGGCAAACCAAAACGCCACGAATATCATCAAGATATCGTGGATGACGAAGAAGGTTTTTTTAAGGTTGCGCGGCAGAGCCAGCAGGGTTTCCAAGTTCATTTTATATTTCTTGTGTCTGAGTGTTGTAATGTGGCTTGGTACGGATTGTTTGAAGCAGGCTGTTTTATTTTTTTCAGACGGCCTGAAGTTGCAGGCCGTCTGAAAATGATTATGCCGTGGCTTCAGTCAATACGGCTTCGATGTTTTCTTTGCAGAACGCAATTTCTTCATCGGTCAGGGTTGGGTGCACCAAGAACATCAGGCTGGTGTCGCCCAACTCGACAGCGTTTTTCAAACGCTCTTTCGGACGCCAAGGCGTGTCGTCGAAGGCTTTTTCCAAATACACTTCGGAGCAGCTGCCTTGATAGCAGGGGACTTTGCGCGCGTTCAGTTCGTTGACGATGCGGTCGCGTGTCCAGCCGTCTTTCAGGTGTTCGGGTTTGACGAAAACGTAGAACTTGTATTGTGCGTGTTCGATGTAGTCGGCCACTTCAACCAAACGGATGCTGGCAAATTTGCCCAAACTTTCAGCCAGTTTGGCGGCGTGCGCTTGACGGCGGGCAGTCCATTCAGGCATGCGTTTGAGCTGGATGCGGCCGATGACCGCCTGCATTTCCAACATGCGCCAGTTGGTACCGAAGCTTTCGTGCAGCCAGCGGAAACCGGGTGCGTGTTCGCGGTTGTACACGGCATCGTAGCTTTTGCCGTGGTCTTTGTACGACCACATTTTGCTCCATAGCTCTTTGTCGTTGGTGGTTACCATACCGCCTTCGCCGCCGGTGGTCATAATTTTGTCTTGGCAGAACGACCAAGCACCGACATGGCCGATAGAGCCGACGGATTTACCTTTGTATTTCGCACCGTGCGCTTGGGCGCAGTCTTCGATAACCCACAAGTTATGTTCTTTTGCCAAAGCCATGATGTCGTCCATTTCGGCAGGCATACCGGCAAGGTGAACCACGATGATGGCTTTAGTGTTTGGCGTCAAAGCGGCTTTGATGGTTTCGGCGCTGATGTTTTGGCTGTTCAAATCGACATCGGCAAACACCGGATTTGCACCGGCGGTCACGATACAGGATGCGGAAGCCAAGAAAGTACGCGAAGTGACAATCACATCGTCGCCTTGGCCGATGCCCATTGCTTTGAGCGCTACGTCCAAAGCCAACGTACCGTTGGAAAGGGCGACGGCGTATTGAGTGCCGACAAAAGCAGCAAATTCTTTTTCAAATTCGCGACATTCCGTACCTGTCCAGTAGTTGACTTTGTTGGACAGCAGGACTTTGGAAACGGCATCGGCTTCTTCTTGAGTAAAGCTTGGCCATGGGGAGAGTGATGTATTAAGCATTTGTTTTTCCTGCGAAAAGACTGGTTGAGCCTTTGGGGGCGATTTCTTCCAGCAGTTGGCGGTTGATCAGGGTGTATTTCTGACCGTTGATTTCGACGTATGCGCCGTCGTAAGGAGGGAACCAGAAGGCGCGGATTTTCTTCTCGATATTGTCGCCGTCGCGGATTTGCTTCATGGCTTCCATTTCGTCACGGCTGACGTAGCGGCCACCGATGTTTGGCGTGGTTGGCAATTTGGTTTTCGACTCGATGGCGCGGGTGATGATGCGTCGTGCGAAATCTTCCAATGCCTGCATGGTTTTGCGTTCAAGCGATTGGGCGGTTTCTGTTTCGGCGTCGATAGGGAAACGGTCCACTTCGATGATTTCACCGGTATCGATGGAAGCATCGACGTAGTGGGCGGTATTGCCCCATTCGTTCAACTCGTCCATGATGGCCAGATTGTAGCCGCCTGTGCCTTTGTATTCGGGCAACAGCGCAGGGTGGAAGTTGATCGTGCCTAAAGTCGGAATGCTCAGGAATTCATCACGCAGCTTGCGCCAGTAAAGGACGGACAAGCCCAAATCGTATTTCAGACGGCCTTCTCGCATTGCTTCCAAAGCCGTATCGAAGGTGTACAGGGGCAAGCCCAATTCCTGTGCGGCGGCCGTGGTCGGCGAGCCTTGCAGATGGCTGTCGGTCAAGACGCCGACGATTTCGATATGGTCTTGTTTGGTCAAAAAACGAAGCAGGTTGGCGGAAACCTGTTTGCGACCCATAAATAAGATTTTCATGGAGAAATGTCCCTTATGCATTTGCTTTTTCGGTGGCGGAAGTTGTCAGTGTAGTCAATTCTTCCAGGGTGTTTATCCAAAGGGTAGGCTGGTATTCACGACCGTATTGCTCGGGCTCGGCTTGATGAATATTGTGCGGCTTAGGCATGATGCCTATGGAGAGCCAACCCAGTTTGTTGGGTGCGACAAAATCTTTTTTGATGTTGTCGCCGATGTAGATGAAACGTTTTGCAGCCGGATATTTGTTTTGCAGGAAGACAAAACGCTTATCGTCGGGTTTTTCCGATTGCATGGCTTCTGAAATCAAAATGTCGTCAAACAAATCGGTCAAACCCAAGGCCTGTATTTTCAAACGCTGTGTCAGACTGCGGCCGTCTGTAATCAGGGCGCGTGCGGCAAAAGGGCGCATCAGCTTCCGTAAAAAAGACGGTTCGACATAGGGTCGGATAACAGGTCGGTGTAGTCGATATTGCCACAAAAGTGATTGTTTCTCTAGTTCGTTTAATTTGCAATGATGACACAAATTGTTGAGCCAGTCTTTACTTTTATTGTCTACAATTTCATTTAGTACGTCGGCATCATATTGCGGGTAAAGCGACGTAATTATCCCTACAACTGCCTGTATTCCAGAGCATTTGTAGTCGTACTCAGAGTAAAGCGTATCGTCAAGATCAAAGACGATGACGGATTCTTCCGGCTTAATCATGTTCTCTTACCAAAACTTTAGCATCGTAACGAAGCATGATTAAATTGTTTTCCCAGTCGTCGGAGAAGGGGACGTCTTGGCCGCCGATGTATTCTTGAATCAGCCAGCCCGGATAGTTGCCGCCTGCGGCGTAAGTCAGTGGAAAACCGCCGCCGAAGCGCGGGTTAATTTCCACACCGTAGGTTGTGCTGTCGGTTTTGCTGACGAAGAATTGCGCGGTAATGCAGCCGCGTGCGCCTTCCAATACGGCCATTTTTTCAATCAGCTCCTCATACAGGGCATTGCGTCGGGTTGCGCCTTTGCTGACTTCACCGGTGCGCACTTCCAAACGTTCGCGAGGAATGGCGCATTTCAGACGGCCTTGACGGTCGTAATACATATCGACGGTAAACTCGGAGAAAGTATTCTCGATATCGATGTATTGGGCGAACATCATTTTCGGGTCTTCGGTAATGTCGACAGTCAAATCAGCCGGTGTGTTGATTTTTTTCGCACCGATGGCGCGGCTGCCGTCATAAGGCTTGGCAAAACATGGGAAAACCAAGCGGTCACGTTCGTAAATTTCAGGCGAACGGATGCTGTATTGTGCAAACAGGCCTGCGGTCAGGCGCTTGTCGCGGCACAGGGTAATCAGTTTTGCATCAGAAATGACAATATGTATTCCTTCAGCTTCAAAACGGTCGCGTGCTTCAGCCAGTTTGAGCAGCTCGGTATCGATGGTTGGCACAATCAGACCGATGTCGTGTTGTTTGGCCAGCTGGAAAATGCTGTCAATGTATTCGGCTGCATCGATACGCGGTACGCTGAAAGCTTGGTCGGCAACATGGCAGGCAGAAGACATGTGGGGGTTGAGGTCAGTGGCAAAAACGCCGATGCCGTCTGAAAAACGTGCGGCTTCGGTTTGAAAGTCCTGCACCAATTCGACACGGCGACCTGCCGACAGAATCAGTATATTATTTTTTTTCATCAGTTTTGTTACCCGTGAAATAAGGCATTGTGGCTTCCCCTTCGGCTGAGATGCCTTCTTTGACGAAGACTTTTTTAACTGTCAGGAACAAAATTTTTATATCCAGCCAAAAGCTAAAGTTGTCGATGTACCAAACATCATGGGCGAATTTTTCATCCCATGAAATGGCGTTGCGGCCATTGACTTGCGCCCAACCGGTCACGCCCGGTTTCATTTCGTGGCGGCGGTTTTGGAAGTCGTTGTACAACGGCAGGTAGTGCATCAGCAGCGGACGAGGGCCAACTAGACTCATCTCGCCTTTTAAGACATTCCATAATTCAGGAAGTTCGTCCAAACTGGTGGCACGTAATTTTTTGCCGAAATCGGTCAGGCGTTCACTGTCCGGCAGTGGGTTGCCGTCTTTATCGATTGCATCGCGCATGGAGCGGAATTTAATCATTTTAAACGGCTTGCCATCCTTGCCCGGCCGCTCTTGGATGAAGAACACGGGCGAGCCTAGGTTTTTGCGGATGAGGTACACCAAAATCAAAAACACAGGCGACAGGATAATCAGCCCTGAAGCGGAGGCAACAATGTCAAACAGGCGTTTGAAAAATTTATTCATGAGCTAATCTTTCAATCAGGTTGACGATTTTTTGATAGGCAACGTCGCGTTTGAAGCGGCGGACGATTTCTTCGGACTGAACAGGATCGTTTTTGCGCTTCAAAATATCTTTGGCGGCTTGAACGAAACCGTCCACATCGCCAGAACGGTAGTTCGCATGCGGCAGCAGGGTAAGGACTTCGGCAACTTCGTCGTTGACCTGGCTGTTCAGAATCGGTTTTTGCAAAGCCATATAGTCGGAGAGTTTGTTGGTAATCGACTGCATGGCGTAAGAGTGGATGGCGTTGACGGAAATGTCGCAGCCCTTGGCGACCGACATCATTTCGGCATAAGGAATGTAGCCGTAGAACTTGATGCCGTCGCAGGCGTATTGTTTGAGCCTGTCCAAATCGGGGCCGCCGCCCATGATGTGCAACTCGACGTTTTCGCCGGCGTCCAACAGCTTGCGAACGCCTTTGCACACGGTTTCCACGTCATAGCTGTAACTGAGCGTGCCCAAGTAGAAAAAGCGGGTTTTGTCGTCGCCAAAATCTTTGGCAGGCGCGGCATCAAGTTTCGGAAAATCAGCACCGATATAGACGACTTCGCCGGGTACGTTCGGATTGGCTTCTTTGGCGCGGTCGAGATAGGTCTGCGATACGGCAACCAGCGCGTCGGCATAGCGGTAGGCTTGGTTGGCTCGTGAAGCAAAGGGCAGCAGGTTGTGCGGTACTTTTTTCAAAAACGGTACGACTGAGGAGAAAGATTCCGGCCATACGTCCTGCACATCGACAATCAGTTTGTAACCCAAACGCGCCTTGTGCTTGCCCAACAGCAGGTTGGTGGCAATCAGCGGATAGGCGGAAAAGACGACGTTTTGTTCGCCCGGACGGCAGTTTTCCAACCATTTTTCAAAATGTTTGACGAAGCGGTGATGACTGGTCACGCGTCCCAAAGACACATTTTTGCTGTATCCGCTTTCTTCCAACAGCATGACTTTCAGACGGCCTTGTGAGGCGGCCTCGGCATCTTCAGGCCGTCTGAAAGATTTGTCGTAGTGCTTGAAGTTGCTGGTAATCAGCAACACGTCATGCGACTGCGACAACAGCTCGGCAAGATACCAGAAGCGGTTGAAATGCGGCTCGGACGGCAGCGAGCAATAAGGGGCGACGATGGTAATGTTCATGTTTCAGACGGCCTTACATTTCGTACGCAGCCATGGTGGTGCGGTAGATTTCGTCGTCGGAGCATAAGGTTTCGACATGTTTGTGCAGGGCTTTGCCCATTTGACCGCGCAACTCCGGATGCTTGATGAGTGTATCGACGGCTTCGATAAAAGCTTCGTCATCGCCGAAAGGAATGCAGTAGCCGGTTTGGCCGGTGATGACCATTTCGGAAATGCCCGCCATGTTGTAGGTCACGACAGGCGTGTCGTAAAGGCCGGCTTCCAAAATATTGTTGCCGACACCTGCGCCGTGGTCGCCTACGCAATGCGGCGTGTTCACCAAAATATCGACTTCTTTGAAGTAGCCGGTCAAGTCGCGGACACCGCCAAGGAAGGTGACTTTGTCTTCAATGTCCAAACGTTTGGCTTGGGCTTTGAGGTTGTCCATTTCTTCGCCGATACCTGCAACGTTGAGGCGTACAGGCATACCGCGGTCAATCATTTTCTTCAAAATATCCAACATCAGATGCACGGCGCGGACGGTGTCCAAACGGGAAAGCGTGCCCAGTTGGACATAGTCTTTGACTGTTTTTTCAGGAACGAAATCCGCTTTGTGCAGGGCGTTGTAAGTGTAGGTGATGCGGTTGGCAGGGAAACCGTAACGGATGAGTTTTTCTCGTTCGTGTTTGCAGTTGCCGATGATGTAAACGCCCAGCTTGTCGAAAAGCTTGGCAATTTTTGGATAAGTTTCTGGATCAAGGCCGCGCGCGTGGTAGAACACTTTGGTTTTCGGCGAAGCGAACTTGGCCGCAATGGCGCAGGCCGGAACGATACGCGCCATTTGGCAGTGAATCACATCAGGTTTCTCTTTTTTCAGCAGTTTCATATAGGCAAACATGCCTTTGACGTAACCCAAAAGACCGCCTTGGTAAAAATCGATCGGCTGCCAACGGATGCCCAATGCTTGCGCTTCCTGAATCAAAGGGCCGTCTGAAGAGGCCAATACGATATCGTGTCCGCGTTGTTTGAGCAGGCGGCCGAGGCGGAAAGTGGCGTTTTCAGTGCCACCGAGGCCGGACATGGAGGTAGTCAGGATGATTTTCATGATGGTTTCTTCGTATCGTATAGTGTTTCGTTGTATGCGTAAGCGGCCATATCTTTCAGCTTGGGCGCAACAAATACGCTGTAAATAAAAATCAGCAGGCAGGGCAGCCAGATAAACGGCATACGCAAAATGGTGGACGGAATAAAACCGGCCAGCAGGAAAATGCCCAAGGCAACCCAAGCCAGTACGCGCGATTTGCCTGTTACTGCGCGGTTTGAGGCGGTGTAAAGGAAATAAAACGCTGCAAAAGCAATAAAGCCGAGCAAGGAAATCATGCCGAAACCCAGATACAGCTCGATGATGAAGCTGTGCGGGTTTTCAAAGCCCAAGCTGTCGCTCAAATGGCCGCCGAAATATTCGCGGAAGTTTTTAGGACCGTAGCCAGTCAGCAGCAGGGGCGGATTATTCCAAAAGTAGTTGTAAATCTCCTGACGGTAGGACACGGAGTTGTCGCTACCCAAGTCGTACAGGAAGAGGTACACGCGGCTGGAAAAGCGTTCTAAGAACTGGTTGCCGTTGAGCGACAGCAAAAATTCCGCAATCGCGCGTGACGGAATCATCGACAACACTAAAGCCAGCAAACCAGCTACGCCGACAGTAATAAAACCGTTTTTGCGATAGGCTGTATAAACCAGCAAAATCAACAGATAACAGCCGATGGCGGTACGCGATACACTGGCGAAAATGGCCATGCCCAATAGCAGGAACAAACCCCAGCCCAGTAATTTTTCTTTGTGTTTGCGTCCTTGGAGTTGGAAGAAAAACAAAATGGCGGGCGCAAGGCAGACTGCAGTGGCGGCAAGGTTGTTCGGATTAAAGAACAAGCCTTTGAGCGAACCTTCATCAATAGCCAACTCATCGCTGGCACTCACAAACTGAATCCCGGTAGCCAGCTCTACAAACGGCGGTACGGCGATAAACAGCGTAAATACAATGAGGAACTTCTGAATTGTCCTCAAAGGGTCTTCGGCGCGCTTCAATACTTGGTAAAACAAGTAGAAGAAAGCCGGAACCGCCATAAAAAACAAAATATCCATGTACTGCGTCGGCGTTAGCGACGTAATGCCCATGTGGATGGCAGGCCAGATGCACATGGCGGTCAGGGCGCAGAGCATGGCAAAAATCTTGCGCGGAATATGCTTGCTTTCCAGAAAAAATACGACAAAACCAAGCAGTACAAATATCAGGGTCAACGGGTTGTCGATACGCGGCACGCCGACCTTAAAGGACAGCGCGGGCCCCAGCATATAGGCTGCGAGCATGATGTATAGGATGTAAGTGTATAAGTTCAGACGTTTTATTTTCATGGTCGTTCTGTTGTTATCGTAGAGACGTGGATCTCAGGTTGGCTATTTTGCCGAACGGTTTAATTTGGCTTTGATTTTTTCGGTCGCGGCAAATAGTGCGTGTTTGTATTTTAGGAACAGGAAACCCAGTCCGACTGCCCATGCCAGCGCAAACCAAATGTAGTTGTCGCGCGTACCCAGCCAAGTGTAGGCAAGGCAGATCATCAGGCAGAGCGTTGAATTGGTATAAATCTTCAGGCGCGGCAAAGGTTGCCACAGGCGTGAAGAGAATTCGGTTTTAAAGATAAAAAACAGCCAAAAAGCTGTTGCGCTGGCCATAGCCGCACCTTTTGCACCGAATTTCGGCACCAGCAGATAGAGCAGGGCGGTATTGGCGATAAAGGCAACGATGTTGATGACGGTAATCAGCCAAGTCGAGCGGACGACGTTCAAACCGATGCCGCTGACTTCAGTCAGCGTGTAAAACAGGGGGAAGAGCATACACGAGAGCAGGATAAATTGAACCTGCGTGTATTTTTCCGGCAGTATCCAAGTCGCCATCGGCGAGAAAATCCCGATGAGGCAAATCATTGCGCTGATGAGGACGGTCATGGAAAGCGTGATG
This sequence comes from Neisseria subflava, assembly GCF_024205705.1. Lineage (NCBI taxonomy): Bacteria > Pseudomonadati > Pseudomonadota > Betaproteobacteria > Neisseriales > Neisseriaceae > Neisseria > Neisseria subflava. The sequence continues at coordinate 1,985,157 of NZ_CP073115.1, read as the reverse complement.
TCGCCGATTTTATCCAGATTGGTTTTTTCTTCTACCCATTTGAACACCAAAGGCGCCCAAATAGTGGAAAACACGCTTTGGAAAATCAGGGCGACGGCACCAAAGCTGACCGCCATCGAATAAATACCCAACTCGTCCAAACCCGAGATGTTCTTGAGGACAAAGCGGTCAATCGAAGTCAGGCCCCAATAGGCCAAGTTGCCGAATGCCAGCGGAAGGCCGTAGCGCAGGCCGTCTCGATGTAGCTCGGACGACCATTTCGCATGGGAAACGGCTTGCAGGTCTTGGCGCAGCTGATATATCAGCAGTACAACGGTCAGTACTTGGGCGGCAGTGTAGGCAAAAACCAGTGAAGTGGTATTGGCAGGCAAGCCGGAAGCAATCACGGCAAAAACCAACACCAAAATCAAGAATTTTGGTGCAAGCTGGCTGACGGAAAAAGCCAATGCCTGCTCTTTCATCCGCAAAATCAGAGCTAAAAAACGAGTAATCAGCGTGGTGGCCAAGAAAATCAGAAAGAGAATCCCCAAATTTGCACTGGAGATGTCAAAAATGATTTCAGACGGCCATGATGCGTTTATCAGTAACACTAAAACCACAACCGCCACAGTTAGAATCAATGGCGATAAAAAAACGGATTTGAACAGCGCAGCCTTGTCTTTAACGGCGTAATAGTCGCGAATATAGGATTGGTCCAGCCCCAAGCCCAAGAGCAGAATGCTCAGTCCGGCAATGGTCTGCAAGAGTACGATACGGCCGATGTCTTCCGCAGGGAAGTACCATGAGATGAGTGGCAGGGAAAGCAGGCCGAAGGCGGCGCTTCCTACCGGGCCCAATGCGTAGCCGAGGATTTTTTTTGCGTTCATATTATTTGTTTTCAGACGGCCAGAAGTTCGAGCTGAGCGTTTTTCGTAAGGTATGCGTTGTTACCGTTGCCGGTTTGCCAAGGCCGTCTGAAAAACAAATGGCCTTGGGAAACCGGCCGCCGTCCCGGCTGGGGAAACCGGAGGCAGCCGGATGCGTCTGAAGCAAGATTATGCTTTGATGACTTTAGGATTTTTCACTGGGAATTTGCCGCGTGTATCGACAATCAGCTTGGCATGTTCGGTGATCATGTCATAGTCGAATTTGTCGTGATCGGTGGTCAGAACCACGCAATCGTATTGGGCGACAGTTTCAGGAGTCAGCGCTTCGCTCTTCAGGTCGAAGTAGTGGTGGCCGGGGATGTGTGGGAACTCTGGAACATGCGGGTCAGAGTAGGAAACCACTGCGCCCAGTTTGTGCAGACGGTCCATAACTTCCACAGACGGGCTCTCACGCATATCGTCCACGTTTTTCTTGTAGGCGATACCCAATACCAAGATTTTGCTGTCTTTGATAGAACGGTTGTGGTCATTCAAAGCCAGGCCGACTTTTTCGATAACGTAGTCGGGCATGTGGGAGTTCACTTCGCCGGCCAGCTCGATGAAACGGGTGTTTACACCGTATTCGCGTGCTTTCCAAGTCAGGTAGAACGGGTCGATAGGGATACAGTGGCCGCCCAAGCCAGGGCCTGGGTAATAAGCAACGAAGCCGAACGGTTTGGTTGCAGCGGCATTGATGACTTCGTGAATGTCGATGCCCATTTTGTCGGCAACGATTTTCATCTCGTTCACCAAGCCGATGTTTACGGCGCGGTGGATGTTTTCCAGAAGTTTGGTCAGCTCGGCTGCTTTGGTGGAGCTTACTGGAACAACTTTATCGATGGCAGGTTGGTACAGCGCCAGGCCGACTTCCAAACACGCAGGGGTATGGCCGCCGATGACTTTTGGAATGGTACGGGTTTCAAAGTTAGGGTTACCCGGGTCTTCACGCTCAGGAGAGTAAACCAAGAACACGTCTTGACCGACTTTCAAGCCGCCTTCTTCCATGCGCGGCAGCAATTCTTCTTCGGTAGTGCCGGGGTAGGTAGTGGATTCCAAAGACAGCACTTGACCGGCGCGCAGGTAAGGTTTTACCGCATCGGTAGTGTCAATCACAAAGCTCATGTCCGGCTCGCGGTATTTGTTCAACGGAGTCGGTACGCACAAAATGACGGCTTCTACTTCGCCGATGCGGGAGAAGTCGGTCGTTGCTTCAAACAGGCTGTTGGAAGCAGCGGCAATTTTGTCGGAAGGGATATGCTCAATGTAGCTTTCACCTTTGTTGAGCTTGTCGACTTTGTTGGTGTCAATGTCGAAACCCAAAACTTGGTAACCGATATCCACATAGCGCAACATCAGTGGTAAACCGACGTAGCCTAAGCCAACGATGCCGATTTTTGCGGTCTTATCGGCAAATTTTTGTATCGTAATGTTTTTCATGATGTCTTTCGTTTAATGAATGAGTAAATCGGGAGTGTTTGCCCGATGCCTGAGTTGTTTGCTGCAACCGCATAGCCATAGCCGGCTGCCGTATCGTGTGAAGCCTTAAAACCATACTTATAATTACATTAGACAAAATCATAAGCACTTATCTGATTCGTCTCAATCAAAAAAGTTTAACGGTCGTTCAGACGGCCTGTAAGGTATGAAAAAGGTATTTTTGAATATTGAACTTTTAGAAGTTACATTCAACTAAATGTTTTAATTTTAAATATTGCTTTGTCAAATACATGTTTCATGAAATTAAACTACCGTTTATGCCGTTTAAAACCCTTCTAGAATAAAAACTTTTAATAAATTTTCATGGCTTAACTTATCTTAATAATTCATTCTTTCGTGATGAAAAAAAGGAAAATTTGTCGACAATCAGCTTAAGGATAGTTAACACAAGTCAAAGTTTTAAGTTGGAATACGTTGTAGTCATTATAATATTTCGATGAAAAACACATTTATTGCTATGCAAATGATAGATAGATTCTATTGAAAATGGTTTAATTATCAAGCTGAGGCAATTAGACGGATTTTTTCCGGAGAATCCATTTAATGTCCTGCCCGATGATTTCTACCGATTGACTTTGCCAAGGGCCGTCTGAAAGTATGGCGGCCGGATTTTCAGGGAGGGAGAAAAGAGGTTTGCCTGCGCCTAACAGTTTCGGCGCTTGGTAGAGGACGATTTCATCCACCAAGTCATCCTTCAGGAAGGCTGAAGCAAGTGTTGAGCCAGCTTCTACCAGAACTTCGCCAACGCCAAGCTCTGCCAGTTGCGGCATGAGGGAAAGAAGATTGATGCGACCGTTGATGTGTTCAGATGGCCTGATGATGCGGATATGTTCAAATTTACCCAGCGCCTGCAAACGTTGTTCGTCTGAGGAAAGGGTAACGATAACGGTCGGGCTGTCGGTATCGGTCACGAGGTGGCAGTCCAAAGGGATTTGCAGTTGGCTGTCCAAGACGATACGCGCAGGTTGACGTAGGGTGGGGAAGCTGCGAACGTTGAGTTTCGGGTTGTCGGCAAGCACGGTACCGATACCGGTCAAAACGGCGCAACTTTCGGCACGGAGAATTTGTACGTCTTCGCGCGCCGCTTCGCCGGTAATCCAAAAGCTGCGGCCGTCTGAAAGGGCGGTTTTGCCGTCCAAACTGGCGGCGCATTTGAGGCGGATAAACGGTCTGTCACGTTCGATACGCGACAGAAAACCACGGTTGAGTTCGCGTGCCTGAGCTTCCAACAAACCGCTTTCGGTACGTATTCCGGCGGCTTCCAGCATGGACAAACCTTTGCCTGCGACCAACGGGTTGGGGTCGGTCATGGCGGCGACCACGCGCGTTACGCCGGAATGAATCAGCGCTTCGGCGCACGGTGGCGTGCGGCCGTAATGGCTGCAAGGTTCCAGTGTGACATAGGCTGTTGCGCCTTTTGCCGCCGCTCCGGCCTGCCTTAATGCGTGAACTTCAGCGTGCGGCTCGCCTGCTTTGACGTGGAAACCTTGTCCGACGATTTGTGCGCCGTGTGCAATCACGCAACCGACGCGGGGATTGGGGGAAGTAGAAAACCGCCCAAGCTTGGCCAGCTCGAGGGCGGTTTGCATCATTTGGGTATCAAGTGCGGAAAACATGGTTTCAGACGGCCTTATTTGGCTTTACATTCGGCGATGACTTGGGTGAATTCGGAAACGTCTTTAAAGCTTTTATAGACAGACGCGAAGCGGACATAAGCAACTTGGTCGATTTTTGCCAGCTCCTCCATCGCCATTTCGCCGACGATGTGCGAAGCGACTTCTTTTTTGCCCAAACGGTAGAGGCGCTGCTCGATAAGGGCAACGGTTTCATCGATTTGTTCTTGTGTGACAGGACGTTTGTGCAGCGCACGCTCAAGGCTGGTCTGCAGTTTGTGCGCATTGAAGGGAACCCGTGTGCCGTTGGATTTGATGACTTGCGGCATCCGCATTTCAACAGTTTCAAAAGTGCTGAAGCGTTGTCCGCATTCCAAGCATCTGCGACGGCGACGGATGCTGTTGGTGTCTTCCAGCCATCGCGAGTCGGTTACTTGTGTGTTGGGGTGTTGGCAAAACGGGCACTTCATCGGGTTTCCTTGTCATACGCTCGGCAAGGTCGCTAAGCAATTGAATTTATTGTTTGTGAACTATTATTGTAGCGGATTGCGTTATTTTCGTATAGTAAAGGCTTTTGCGTAGAATTTAGGTATAAAAAGGCCGTCTGAAAGGGCAACTTTGGCGAAGTTGGGCTTTTCAGACGGCCTTGAGTTTTTCAGTCAATCAAACGTCAAACCGATACACCGACGGCACGGGCGATTTCCAAACCTTCTTCCGCACTCATGTAAACCGGATTGTCGGGGCGGTCGCTGAGGACAATGTCGCCGTCTTGAAACATCACTAATTCATTGACTGCCAATTGCGACCAGGTTTCATCTCGCGTCAGGGGCAGGGTGGCGATGACGGAAACTTTATCGTTCGGGGTGGTCACTTCTGAAAAATCGACCATGACATCATCGTCCAGCAAACGCGCTTTACCAAACGGGGCTTTGCGCACGATGTAGTGCAGTAAGGTGCTGGCGTGGGCAAACAGGCAGTCGCCGTTGGACATCACGAAATTAAACAAGCCATAGCGGCGGATTTCATGGGTCAGACCGGCGATGGCATCAAACAAAACTTCAGGTTCGGGCTTGGTGGCAAAACGGCTGCGCAGGCGGTTGAGAATAAAGCAGAACGCGCGTTCGGAATCGGTCGTGCCGACGGCATGGTAGTACTCGCCCTGCTCGGGGTAAAAATCAATCAAATGGCCGTTGTGGGCAAACAGCCAATATTCGCCCCACATCTCGCGCATGAAGGGATGAGTGTTCGCCAATGAGGTCTGGCCTTGTGAGGCCTTGCGGATATGGGCGATAACGTTTTCAGATTTGATTTGGTAGGCGCGTACCAAGTCGGCAACGGGCGAGTTGGCGCTGGGTTTGTCGTCGTGAAACAAGCGCACGCCTTTGCCTTCGAAAAAGCCGATACCGAAGCCGTCGGCGTGGTGGTCAGTAATGCCGCCGCGACGGCGGAAGCCTTCAAAAGAAAACATGATGTCTGTGGGCGTGTTGCAATTCATGCCGAGCAGTTGGCACATGGTGTTAACCTTTATTTTTGGGGTATTTATAGGGTTATTATGGTGTATCGGGCAGGCAGTTTCAATATGTAGAGTGTGATATGTTTATAACTGTCTCATACTTGGCGGGCCGTCTGAAAAATTGCTGTCAAAAATTCAGACGGCCTTAAAGCGTTTCCATACAGGACGGCATTGTTCGGGTAAGTCGGGACAGGCGCCGAGTATGCCGCCGCTGAAGTCGTTGGGGCGGTGGAAGTCGCTGCCTGCGCTGGCGAGAAAGTTGAAACGGTCGGCAAGCAAGGCATAGTTGAGGCGGTCGTTTTTACAGCAGTTGCCGCTGTGCACTTCAATCCCTGCGCCGCCGAGGTTTTTAAATTCTTGAAACAGGTTTCGTTTGGTGGTGGCGGATAATTCATAGCGCATCGGGTGGGCGATAATGGCCATGCCGCCCGCGCCTGTAATCGCGGCTACGCAGTCTTCCAATGTGGCCCATTCATGTCTGACGGAACAGGATTTGCCGTCGCCCAGATATTTGGTAAATGCCTGCTGTTTGTTTTTGACATGGCCTTCGCGGATGAGGAATTCGGCAATGTGGGTGCGGCTGGCCATTTCTTTGTTGGCGGCCAATGCCAGCGCTCCTTCATACGCGCCTGTGATGCCTTTTTTCTCCAGTTTGGCCGCGATGGCTTCCAATCGTTTCAGACGGCCTTTGCGGACTTCGGCAAGCAGGTTTTGCAGGGTTTCGTTGTGTTCGTCAAAGTCCAACCCGACAACGTGGATGGTGCGGCCACGCCAAGTGACGGATATTTCCACGCCGTTGACGAAGGGGAGGCCGAGGGTATCGGCTTCTGCACGTGCTTCGGCAAGTCCGCCGGTGTGGTCGTGGTCGGTCAGGGCGAGCAGGGTGCAACCGTTTTGATGGGCGAGTCGGACAACTTCGGTTGGGGACAGCATACCGTCTGAAAAGGTCGAATGGCAGTGTAAATCAATCATGGTTTTGCTTTGAATTTTCTCAAAAAAGGCCGTCTGAACGTTTCAGACGGCCTTGCTTTAGAACATTAGAACAGAGAGTCCAGTTGTTGTCTGTTGTTGCCGGTATTGCTTGGCAGAACTGGGGTTTCGTCTGATTCTTCGCGGGCTGGCGCAGTGTTGCTCTCGGCACGGCGGCGGTTTTCATTCGGAACGGCACGACGGGCAGATTGAGCGGGATGCGGAGCAACGCCGCTGTTGTCCAAGGCCAGGTCGGAGCTGGTGGTCATGCGTTCGCGCATATACACTTCGCCACCGTTCGAAACCACGCCCTCAGGGGCTTTCATCGGTTTGACGCTGGTGCCTTTCAGGGCAAAGCGCATGTATTCTACCCATACCGGTACGGCGATTGTACCACCGTAACCTGCACGACCCATGCTGCGTGGTTTGTCAAAGCCGATATAGACGGCAGTCACAACGCTAGGGTTGAAGCCGACAAACCATGCGTCTTTGTTGTCGTTGGTGGTACCGGTTTTACCGGCGATGTCGGCGCGGCCGAGTGCGGCTGCACCGCGTGCGGTACCGACACGGACAACGTCCTGCATGATTTTGTACATGATGTAAGCGTTGCGCGGGTCAATGGCTTGAGGTGCGTTTTCACCGGCTACCAAAGGCTGCATTTGCGCTCTCAGACGGCCTTGGCTGTCGTAGATTTTGTCGATGACGTGGGCAGATACTTTGTAACCGCCGTTGGCAAAGACGCTGTAACCTTCTGCAATACGCAACGGCGTGGTTTCGCCTGTACCCAAAGCCATAGACAGGCTGGCAGGAATTTCAGACGGCTTGAAGCCGAAGCGTTGGATGTATTGTTGCGCGTAACCGATACCGATAGACATCAGGATGCGGATGGACACCATGTTTTTCGAAGCGGTCAAAGCCTGGCGCAGCGTGATGTAACCGGAATAGCGGCCGTCTGAATTTTTCGGGTTCCACGCTTTACCGTTAGCACCTTTGCCCGGCAGGGAAATCGGCGCATCGTTAATCATGGTGGAAGCAGTCATGCCTTTTGCCAAAGCGGCGGAATAAACGAACGGTTTGAACGTCGAGCCGGGTTGGCGCATGGCTTGAGTTGCGCGGTTGAAGGTTTTGCTGTGGTAGTCATAGCCGCCGACCAATGCACGGACTGCACCGGTTTTCGCATCTAAAGACACTAATGCGCCTTGCAACAAAGGCTCTTGAACGACGGTAAAGGTATCGCCGCTGCCTTTAACGCGAATGACGGAGCCGCGGCGGATGCGGTCTTCGCCCATTTTTTCGTTGTTGACGGCACGGGCGGCAAAGCCTAAAGCGTGGCTGTTCAGCGTCACTTTACGACCGCTCGGCAACTGAATTTGTACACCTTTGCGTGAGGCTTCCAATACAACCGCCGGAATCATTTTATCGACGGTGTAAAGCGTAGAAAGGTATTGGCTGACGGTTTCTTCTACATTGTCGCTTTTGCTTAGGTCAATGTAGTTTTCTGCACCGCGGTAGCTGCTGCCGCGGTCGAAGTTGCGCAGAACTTTACGCAGGGCTTCGGTGGCCACGCGCTGGTGTGCGGTGTCGACGGTGGTATATACCTTGAAGCCTTGAGTGTAGGCATCTTCGCCGTATTTCTCAAACAGCTCTTGACGCACCATTTCGGCAACGTACAGGGCGCTTTGATCGATGTTTTGTACAAAACGCTCGTAATGCAACTCTTCTTTCAAAGCCTGATCGCGTTGCTGCAGGGTAATCATGCCTTCTTCCAGCATATTGTTCAGAATATAAGCCTGACGCAGTTTGGCACGCTCAGGGTTCACAATCGGATTGTAGGCGGAAGGGGCTTTGGGCAAGCCGGCCAGCATGGCGGCTTCGGCCAATGTTAATTCATTAACATTTTTATTGAAATAAATTTGGGCTGCAGATGCAAAACCATAAGCGCGTTGACCTAAATAGATTTGGTTGAAGTACAGCTCCAAAATCTTGTCTTTGCTCAAAGACTGCTCGATTTTGTAGGCCAACAGGGCTTCGTTGAATTTACGGGTGAATGAACGCTCGCTGCTCAGGTAGAAGTTTTTGGCAACCTGTTGCGTAATCGTACTGGCACCGGATTGAACGCCGCCGGCCATGACGTTGCCGATCGCGGCACGCGCCACGCCCCAAACGTCCACACCCCAGTGGTCATAGAAGCGTTTGTCTTCGGCGGCAATCACGGCGTCTTTCAAAATTTTCGGGAAGTCGCCGATTTTGGTAAATTCACGCCGTTGTTCGCCGTAAACGCCAATGACTTGGCCGTCTGAAGAATAAATCGTCAGCGGCATTTTTGGTTTGTAGTGTTGTAAAGTGTCCAAAGACGGCAGCTTCGGATAGGTGACCAAAATTGCAATTGCAATCAGACCTACACCGAAAAGAGCCAGTCCTAATAAGAGACCCATGCAGGTCGTTATAATCTTTTTAATCATGACTAAGTAATAATTTTGCCATTAATGGCGATAAATAAAGTAAAATGGGAAACGATTTCTATCAGCCACAGTCAATACTGTGTAAAGAATAAGAAGTCCTTTACGGATAACGAAACAGTTACTCACTCCTAAATGATACAGGGAAGTCAAATCATGCGCTTATTTAAAAGCACGAAAGATACCAAAACAGGCAAGGCTTCTAGCGGATTGAACAACCGCTCTGCCATCGGCGTCGACATCAGCCAACATGCCATTAAGATGGTACAACTGACAGGCCGTAGTTTAAACCAAATTCAGCTGGAAAAATACGTTATTACCAAATTGCCTAAAAATATTGTCAAAGGCAACAAAATTCAAGACTACGATCAGCTTGCTACTTACATCCAACATACTTACACACAATTACGCAGTTCTTGCAAAAATATTGTTGCTGCCGTGCCACAAAATTTGGCGACAGTCGAGCAAATTATTTACAACCCGCGTGATACCGATTTGGACTTGGAAGAGTTTATCGAGGCGGAAGTCGGCCAATTTGCGCCTATTGAAGAAATGAACTACGACTTTCAAGCCGAAGAAGTCGGTTCGGGTCAGCATGTTTTAGCTGTTGCCGCCAAAAAAGACGATGTCGAGCCACGCATTGAAATGTTTGAAAATGCCGGTCTGCCTTTGTCTGCTTTGGACTTGGACTTGCTGGCGCAACGCAATGCCTTCGTCTATTGGATGAATACGCATGCTCCCGAAATGGCAGAGGAAAAAGTTGCCGTGTTCGGCATTCATGCGACTCAAATGTATGCCCTGATTCTGCAAAACGGCCGTATTCTTTACAAACAAGAAACGCCGGTCAGTACTGAGCAGCTTAATCAGCTGATTCAGCGTACTTATCAGGTAACGGAAGAAAAAGCCGCACAAATGATGGCTTCTCAAAACAAGCCTTCCGACTACCAGTCTCAGATTGCCGACCGTTTTAATGTACAGGTTGCGCAAGAAGTTCAGCGTGTTCTGCAATTTTACTATACCACACAGGCCACTGATTCTTTTCACAATATCAAACACATCCTGCTGACCGGCTTTACCGCGCAGCAGGCAGGTTTGGCAGAAAGCATTTTCTCGCAAACCAATACGCCAACAGAATATCTGCATCCGATTTCATATGTGGAACGCAGTGCAAAAGTAGAATTGCCGCAGTTTCAAATTGATGCGCCGTCACTGACTTTGGCGTTCGGATTGGCATTAAGGGGACTTTGAGAACATGATCGAATTAACCAGAATCAACCTTCTCCCATATCGGGAAGAGATTAAACAGCGCAAGCAGCAGCAATTCAAAATATTGATGCTTGGCGCTTTTGCAGTAGGTTTGGGCTTGGCGGCCGCTACCTATCTTGGTATTGACAGCGCCATCAGCAATCAAGAAGGCCGCAACAACTTCCTGCAAACCGAAATCGACAGACTTGATAGAGAATTGGGCGAAATCGATAAACTTCAGCAAGAAAAAGAAGCCTTCTTGGCCAAAAAACTGAAAGTTGAAGAGTTACAGGAAAAACGCTATCAAGCGGCCTATATCCTTGATTCTTTGAATACACTTACGCCCGATAATACTTATTTGACCGCGTTGGAAGCCGAAAGTCCGACCAGCTATAAAATCAGCGGTCATGCCATCAGCGACAATAAAATCGCCGTTATGATGCGCTCCCTGCCAAGTACAGGTATTTTCTTGCAGCCTGAATTGTTGAGCATTAAAAAAGTAGATAACTACCAAGAATTTACTTTGAAATCTTCAATCAACCAAGTAAATACACCGGCTCCTGCACCGACTGCCCAAAGCAGCGGTGAAATGGCCGAACCTGTGGCCGAACCTGCTCCGGAGGTTCAATAATGGCATCTAAAAACTTAAAACAATTGGACGTACAAAACCTGTACCTGCTCAATATGCCTTCAAAACTTTTGCTGGCAGGTTTATTGATTGTCGGTATGTTGGCTTTGGGCTATGTCGGCGTATTTAAAGATCAGATTGAAACCCTGAATACGCAGGAAGCTAAAGAGGAAGAGCTGAAGGAAACCTTTACGCGTAAAAGCATTCAGGCAGCAAGCTTGAATAATCTGAAGGCCGAATTGGCTTCGATCCGTTCTGCATTCGACGTTTTGTTGAAACAATTGCCGACCGACGCAGAAATTCCGAACCTGATTCAAGAATTGCATCAGGCAGGTTCAACCAACGGATTGCGTTTGGACAGCGTTGCACCGCTCCAACCTGAAAACGATGGTCCGATTCAAAAACTGCCGTATCAGATTTCCATCACAGGCAAATACTCTCAGATCAGCCAATTTACCCGTGATGTAGGCGATTTGTCGCGCATTATTACGTTAGATTCTTTAAAACTCGTGAACGCAGGCGAGGACAAAGAAGGCAAAGGTAATAAAGGCGAGTTGACATTGAGTGCGATTGCGACGACTTACAAAGCACGTCCGGCCGAAGAGATTGCTGCCGAATTGGCTGCGCAACAGGCACAAGAAGAAGGCAAACCTGCCGAGAATGAGCAAAAATAAAAGAATAGGGAAATCATGAAAAAAATCATCTTACTCTTAAGTCTTCTTCCCTTGGCAGCCTGTACGCAAAGCTATGAAGATTTGACTCAATGGATGACGCAAACCCGTCAGGAAGCAAAATCCAAGATTATTCCGTTTGAAGAGCCGACGGTTACATTGCCTAAACCGTATAGCCCGCCGAACTTTAAAGGCATGAATGCGTTTGATTCCCGCCGTTTGGATACCGCCCCTAAAGGCGGTAATGCGCCGGATGTGAACCGTCCGAAAGAAACATTGGAAGCCTTCAGTTTGGAAAATATGGCCTTTGTCGGAACGCTGCAAAGCGGCGGCAAAGTTTCCGGATTTATCAAGGTCAACGACCATGTTTATACCGTTTATCCCGGAAACTACATCGGTCAGAATTACGGCAGAATCCAAAGTATTACCGAAGATAAAATTATCTTGACCGAGCAAGTTGAAGACAGCTACGGCAACTGGGTGTACCGGAAGGCCGAATTGCCATTGAGCAGTAAAGAGGCGGATTCTTCCAATAGCTCAGATAGTTCGAATTCAAATTAATTTAGGGGTCTCACTCGATTATGAAAACCAAACACATGACAAAATTATTTGCCGGCTTCAGCGTTGCCCTCGCTGTTCAGACGGCCTTTGCAGGCAATATTACCGATATCAACGTTTCCACTTTGCCTGACAACCAAAAAATCATCAAAATCCGTTTCGACAAAGACGTCACTACACCTCATGGTTTTGTAACATCTACTCCGGCGCGTATCGCATTGGATTTTGCCAACACCAATATCCGTTTGCCTCAGCCTGTTTTGGAATATGCAGACCCATTGCTGAATCAAATTACTGCGGCACAGAACAATGACCGCGCACGCGTAGTTTTGGGTTTGAACAAAATCAGCCAATACAATACTGAGATTCGCGGCAACGAAGTTTGGGTGTTTGTAAACGAATCTACTGACCAAACCAATGCAGCCGTTGCAAATGAACGTGCGGCTACGCCGTCTACCGCGCGCGCTGCTCAGACTTATCAAGCCGTTTCAGCAGCCAATATCGATTTCCGCAAAGGCGCACGCAATTCCGGCATTATTGAATTGTCCGTCCCAGGTTTCAGCGGGCAGCCGGATATTAAACAACAGCGCGACCGCGTGGTTGTTACCTTGAAAAACCATACTCTGCCGACACAAGCGCAACGCAGTTTGGATGTGGCTGACTTCAATACCCCTGTACAAAACGTTACGCTCAAACGTATCGGCAATTCTACCCAGCTCATTATCCGCAACAATAATGCGAATTGGGACATTAATACCAAAGCTTCTTCCGGACGCTTTGTATTTGAAGTATCGCCTAAAGCCGCCAATACCGAATCCGGCGGTTTGAACCAAAATACGAACAAATCGTTCAAAGGCCGTAAAATTTCTTTGGATTTCCAAGATGTAGAAGTTCGTACCATCTTGCAGATTTTGGCAAAAGAATCCGGTGTGAATATTGTTGCCAGCGATACCGTCAAAGGCACCATGACTTTATCCCTGAAAGATGTACCTTGGGATCAGGCTCTGGATTTGGTCATGCAGGCGCGCAATTTGGATATGCGCCGTCAAGGCAACATTATCAATATCGCACCTCGCGATGAATTATTGGCAAAAGACAAAGCCTTCTTGCAGGCTGAAAAAGAGATTGCCGAATTGGGTCCGCTGTATTCTCAAACCTTCCAGTTGAAATACAAAAATGTGGAAGAATTCCGCAAAATTCTGCGCTTGGAAGAATACGACAGCAATAATTCCAATACCCGTAATACTCTGTTGAGCAACCGAGGCAGCGCCTTAATCGATCCGGCCACTAATACGCTGATCGTGACCGATAACCGCGGCGTGATTGAGAAATTCCGCAAACTGATTGATGAATTGGACGTTCCAACCCGTCAAGTGATGGTGGAAGCGCGTATTGTGGAAGCAGAAGATACCTTCTTCCGCAACTTGGGCGTTAAATTCGGTTCCGGTGGTGCAAGTGGTCGTAATGCATGGGGCAGCAACTGGAGCAATGCACAAACCAACTACAATACCAATGCCTCGTTTAACCGTGGCGATGTAGGCTACCGCACATGGACTTTGGATCCGAACGTCAGTCTGCCGACCGCAGCTGCAGTCAACAGCATTGCACTGGTGCGTGCGTTCTCGTCCGGCGCATTGGGTTTAGAAATCAGCGCGTCTGAAGAACAAGGTAAGAGCAAAACCATTTCCAATCCGCGCGTGCTGACGCAAGACCGCAAAGAAGCCAAAATTGAATCCGGTACGGAAATTCCTTACCAAGAGGCTTCTTCCAGCGGTGCAACTTCGATTACCTTCAAGAAAGCCGTTTTGGGCTTGACCGTAACGCCGAACATTACGCCTGACGGTCAAATCATCATGACTGTGAAGATTAATCGCGATACCCCGATCGACTGTACCGTGGATTCTCTGACAACCAAGTGTATCAACACCAAACACTTGAATACCCAAGCTATGGTTGAAGATGGCGGCACGCTGATTGTCGGCGGTATTTACGAAGAAGAAAGCACCAATGCAGTGAACAAAGTACCTGTTTTGGGCGATATTCCTGTTGTCGGCAATCTGTTCAAATCACGTGGCAAGCGTGAAAACCGCCGCGAACTGTTGATTTTTATCACGCCGCGCATTATGGATAATGTGGGTAACAATCTGCGTTATTGATTTTAGAATGACAAACAGGCATATCTGCAAAGGTATGCCTGTTTTCGTTTTCAGACGGCCTTTCGTTTCAGGCCGTCTGAAAAACGACGAACTTTTCCACGAAACCACCATATCGTATAAAATGACCCACATGGAAAAAATCAACGGCAATTTAATCTTAATCGGGCTGATGGGCGCGGGCAAAACCACTTTGGGCAAGCAGCTTGCCCAAATGTTTGAATGCCCGTTTTACGACAGCGACTACGAAATCTGCACTTCTTCGGGCGTAACCATTCCGACCATTTTTGAGATGGAAGGGGAGGAAGGCTTCCGCAACCGTGAAACCAATATGCTGAAGAAGCTCGCTTCCCGGCGCAACATCGTTTTATCGACCGGTGGCGGCTCCGTATTGCGCAGTGAAAACAGACAGATTTTGCGCCAAAACGGCACGGTTGTTTATCTGCATGCCAGCCCCGAAACCTTGCTGGAGCGTACCCGTTACGACAGCAACCGGCCGCTGTTGCAAGTTGCCAACCCTTTGGCCAAACTGCAAGAGCTGTATGACCAACGCGATACGCTGTACCGTCAAACCGCCCATCTCGTCATCGAATCCGACAGCTGCCACAAAACGCTCAAACGCCTGATACAGGCTTTAGGCGAATAAATACGCTTTGCAAAGGAATACTATGCGCACACTGACTGTCCAAACCCCGTCCCATCAATACCCCATCTTTATCGGGCATAAACTGATTGAGCAGGCAGATACGCTGCTGCAGCCCTATTTAGGCAAAAAAGCAGCCATCATTACCAACGAAACCGTTGCGCCGCTTTATCTCAAACAGCTTCAGACGGCCTTAGACAGACTGGGTGTACCGCATTTCAGCATCATCCTTCCCGACGGCGAAGAATATAAAAACTGGCAGACGCTCAACCTGATTTACGATGGCCTGATGCAAAACCGTGCCGAACGCAAAACCACTTTAATCGCTTTGGGCGGCGGCGTGATAGGCGATATGGTCGGCTTTGCCGCGGCAACTTATCAACGTGGCGCACCTTTTATCCAAGTGCCGACCACATTGCTCAGTCAGGTCGATTCCTCGGTCGGCGGTAAAACCGCCATCAACCATCCGCTCGGTAAAAACATGATTGGCGCGTTCTACCAGCCGCAAGCCGTGCTGGCCGATTTGACCGCCCTGCAAACGCTGCCGCAGCGCGAACTTTCCGCAGGTATGGCCGAAGTCATCAAATACGGTGCCTTGGGCGATGCCGAATTTTTTGCTTGGTTGGAAGAAAATATGGCCGACCTGATGGCGCAACACCAAGAAAAAATGGCAGAAGCCGTTTATCATTGCTGCAAAATAAAGGCCGATATTGTTGCCCAAGACGAAACCGAGCAGGGCATCCGCGCATGGCTTAATCTCGGCCACACTTTCGGCCATGCCATCGAAGCCGAAATGGGCTACGGCGTATGGCTGCACGGCGAAGCCGTTGCCGCCGGTTGCGTCCTCGCTTCTCGTTTGTCGCAAATTTTGGGCAAAACCCAACAAGCCGATACCGACCGCATTGCCGCTTTAATGGAAGCCGCCTCCCTCCCATCTGTGCCGCCTGTTTTCTCATTTGAAAAATGGATTGAACACATGAGCCACGATAAAAAAGTCAGCAGCGGCATCATGCGTTTTGTCGGTTTGGAATACTTGGGCAAAGCCAATATCACCGAAATTACCGATATGGAAATCCTCCGCCAAACCTTGCAGCCGTATTTGTGAAGAATGAATGAGGTTTGCTTTAAAATATAAAAAGGCCGTCTGAAAGTCATTTTCAGACGGCCTTTGGTTTTTTAAGCGTTTTGATTCATCGGCTTAAAGTTAGATAAACCAATTTGAGCGGGTCAATTATTTAAAGCGTCTTTTTATCTAACTCGGCAATAATCAACAAGCCGCTGTCAAAGCGTCGGCTGTCGGCCAGTTTCAGACGGCCTTGATGGCGTTTGACAATGGTGTCTGCAATGGATAGGCCCAAGCCGGTGCCTTGTTGCTCGGTGCCGAGAATGCGGTAGAAGGGGTCGATAACGCGTTGGCATTCGCTTGGGGGAATGCCGGGGCCGTCGTCTTCCACCCAGATGTTGAGGTATTCTGCGGTTTCATCAAAGCCTAAATCGATGCGGCCGCCTTTAGGGGTATAGCGGATGGCGTTGTCGGTAAAGGTTTTGATAAGGGTGTAGATTTCAGTGTCGTCGGCGTGGATTTGGCAGTCGTTTTCAACGGCAACACCGATGTCTTGACCTTTGGCCAGCGCCAGCGGCATGAGTTCCTGCAAGACGCGGCGGAACTGGTTTTGCAGGCTGATCAGGGTTTTGGGGCGTTGGGTTTCGGGTGCTTGGGCGCGTGCGAGGGAAAGGAGTTGCTCAAGCAGGTGGCGGTTTCGCTGTATGCTTTGTTGCAACAGGGCGGACTGCTCGCGCGCTTCGGCGGACAGCTGCATATTGTTGAGCCGCTCTGCCTGAAGGGAAAGGGCAGTCATGGGGCTGCGCAATTCGTGTGCGGCATCGGCGATAAAGCGTTGCTGTTGGCGGACGTTTTCGTCGGTACGCTGCAACAGGTTGTTGATGGCGACGACAAAGCCTTGGATTTCACTGGGAATGTTTTGCGTGTCCATTGGCGAGAGGTTGTTGATTTGGCGCTGTTCCAAATCGTTGGACAGGGTTTTGACGGAACGCATGGCGCGGTGGGTAATCCAGACGGTGAGCAGGATAATCAGGGGCAGGGCGAGGAGCATGGGGAGGATGCTCTGCACGGCGGCCATTTCGGCCAGCTCTTCGCGGTAGTCGCTTTCCTGCATGACGGCGATGCGGCCTTGCTTGGTGTTGCGGGTATAAACGCGGTAGTAATCGTCGTCGTCATCGGCCTGAATGGTGTGCAGGCCGTCTGAAATCTGCTCAGGCAGGCTGACAATGGGGTTGGGCGTATTGGGAAATTGAACGGAAATCTTGTTGTCGTTGTCGAGAGAGTGTTTCTCGTCATCGGCATCGCTCGGGTCGAGATAGTTCGCGACTTGGCGCAATAGGTCGTCTTGAACCTCTTGGGTCTCGTGATAAGTATCGTAATATGAAAATATGCCTGCAAGAATGGAGAGGGGCAGGAGCATGCAGATCAGGGCGAGGCTGATCCGGACTTGCAGGGATTGTTTGATGGTGTGGATAAGGCGTTGCATGGTTTGTGTATTGGTGTTGTTTTGGTTTTTCAGACGGCCTGGTTGTTTTGTGCAACCAGCCAGCCGACCCCGCGGACGTTTTGAATCGCTTCTTTGCCGAGTTTTTTGCGTAAGGCGTGAATCAGGAAGTCAACAGCGTTGCTTTCGACTTCTTCACCCCAGCCGTAGATTTTGTCTTCCAAATCGCTGCGCGACAGAATCATGCCCGGACGCAGCAGCAGGGCTTGGAGGACGGCAAATTCTTTGTTGCTGAGCATGATGGCCTGCTCTTGCCCGACCACTTCCGCCTGATGGGTGGAAGGGTTGAGTGTGATGATGCCGTTGCTCAGCAGCGTTTGCGCCTGTCCGCCGTGTCGGCGCAATACGGCGCGCATACGGGCTTGCAGTTCCGCCATGTCGAAGGGTTTGACGATGTAGTCGTCTGCGCCGCCGTCCAGGCCGTTGAGGCGGCTGTGCAAATCATCGCGCGCGGTCACGATTAAGACAGGGACGGTACAGCCGCCGTTGCGGATTTGCGCCAATACGTCCAAACCGTCTTTGCCGGGCAAACCTAAATCCAAGAGCAGCAAATCGTATGCTTGCGCAGCCACTGCTGCGGCAACTTCCGAACCGCGACTGACCCAATCGACAGCGTAGCCGGTGTCTTTCAGGTTGGCGCTGACGGCTTGGGCAATCATGGCATCGTCTTCAACCAATAATACACGCATGGAAGTTCTCCGGAGGATGGGTGGATAGGGATTATAACCGCACTCAATTAGTAAAAATTTAGGAACTGTCGAAAAACTGATTTTTTGCAAAAGATGAGGCCGTCTGAAATTCGGTTTTCAGACGGCCTGTATGCTTCAATCCCGATTATTTAGGGTTTTTCTCAATCAAGGTAACCAATTGGTCGATATAGCCTTGAACAAATCCGCGTGCAGATTCGATGAGCTGGCCGTTGTCGTCAAACAGGGTAGGCGAGTTGCCGAGGAACACTTCCGGCTGGCCGGTCAGCGGCATATCGAAATACGAAAGGGCAAGGCGCAGATTTTTTTGCGCGCTATAACCGCCCATTTTACCGACGGAATGGCTGATGATGCCGGCCGGTGTTTTTTTCCAGGCAACATCGGCATTGGGTTTGGAGCCGATGTCGATGGCGTTTTTCAGACAGGCCGGGACAGTGCGGTTGTTTTCGGAAGTCACGAACAATACGCCGGCCGAGGCTTTGATGGTTTCGCGGAACTCGGTATAGCTGGACGGAGTAGGGAAGTCGGTAACGGCAGGATCGTCGTAGTCGAAGTTGTATAAAGGCAAATGGCCGATTTCGACGATTTGCGCTTCGTAGCCTTCGGGGAACATGGAAATGACGTTTTGTGCGATTTTTCGTGCAAACGAGCCTTTACGCAGACTGCCGACCAAGATGCTGACTTTCTTTGACATGTTTTTCTCCTGTTTAATAATAAAAATGAAAACGATTCTAAATTTTAGTGTTGTCTGGGGATGCGGTCAAGGGTTCAGACGGCCTGTCAAAACGGTTTATGCTAAAATAACGGTTTTGCTGATATTTCAAATTATTATGCACGCTTCTGATTTGCAAGAGGGCGAAACGGCACACGAATACTTCGCCGACAATCCCGACTTTCCTGCTAAAACCATTGTCGCCACCTTATTCATCGGCGCATTTTTCTGCTATCTCAACGACACGCTGCTGAATGTCGCGCTCACGCCGATTATGAAGGATTTTGGTGTCGATAAGACCACGGTCCAATGGCTGACGACGGGCTTTTTGCTGGTCATGGGGGCATTTACGCCGATTACGGCAGGCGTGATTCAATGGTTTGAAACGCGCAAAATGGTGCTGTTTACGCAGGCAACGTTTTTAGCAGGATCGCTGATTTGCGCGTTTGCACCGACGTTTGGCGTATTGGTGGTCGGTCGGATGGTGCAGGCAGTGTCTGCCGCGTTTTTTGTCCCGCTTCTGTTTAACGGCGTATTGTCGATTTTCCCGCCCAACAAGCGCGGAACGGCGATGGGTGTGATTACCATGATGTTTACCGCCGCGCCTGCAATGGGGCCGACGCTGTCGGGCATCATCATCGACCATACGCATTGGCGCGTGCTGTTCGGCTTTACCGCGCCGTTTATGTTGGCGGCGATGGTGCTGGTGGGTAAATATTTGACAGTCAATTTGAGTAACATCAGCCGTCCGAAAATCGATATGTTGTCGGTCGTGTTGTCAATTGCGGGTTTTGGCGGGCTGGTTTATGCGAGCAGTAATTTTGCCCATATGCCGCTGGTGGAATTTGTCCTGCTCTTTACCGCTTCCGTTGTGCTGGTGGGTTGGTTTGCGCACCGGCAGTTCCGTTTGGCCACGCCGTTGTTGAACCTTCGTGCGTTTGAATACAAACAGTTCAGATATTGCGTTGTGATTTTGGCCGGTGCGGTATTCCTGTTTTTGGGCTTGGAGCTGATGGTACCGATGTACACGCAGCAAGTGTTGATGCTGACCGGTACGGCAACCGGTCTGATTCTGATGCCTGCCAGCATTGCCCAAGCGGTTGCCGCGCCTTTGTTCGGCAAATTGTTGGACAAAAAGGGTGGACGTTTTGTCGTCTTGCCAGCAACAGTGATGCTGGTGGTGTCGCTGGCAGTATTGTGGCTGTTTTTGCGGATTGATACGCAAGTGGTGATGTTGACGGCGATGTTTACGCTATTGGCGCTTTCCGTGTCTGCTTGTGTAACCGGCGAAACCCATGGTCTGAACGCGTTGCCGAAAACGCTTAATCCGCACGGTGCGGCGATTCTGACTACTATTAATCCGATTGCCGGTGCCATCGGCGCGGCGTTTTTTGTCGGTGCGACCAATATCGGCGAGAAACTTTCCAGCGCAGATATGCCGCAACAGGCAATGCTGGACGGTATCCATTTGGCGATGGGTTGCGCTTTGGTTGTCGGTGTTGTAGTTGTCATGTTTGCTTTGCGTTTGAAAGCGCATCAGAAATAAATAAAAAGGCCGTCTGAAACGTTCAGACGGCCTAAGTACCTCGTAAGAATTTATAAGATTTTGTAACACAATGAAGTTGAAAAGTATTTTATCAGTCGGCCTGATGATGGCGGTTTGTCCGTCATGGGCTTTGGATTTCGGGCGTATTCCTGAAAATGAAATTTCCGTTTATGTGCAGGAATTGGACAGCGGCAAAGTGATTGCCGAGCACCGTGCCGATGAATTGCGCAATCCTGCTTCGACCATGAAGCTGGTAACGGCGTTTACCGCGTTTCGTATGTTGGGCGGCGATTATCGTTGGAAAACTGAGTTTAAAACCAACGGCTTAATCAAAGGCGATACGTTGAAAGGTAACGTGTATTGGGTGGGGAGCGGCGATCCTGTGTTTGACCAGCATGATCTGGTGCAAATGCAGCAACAGATGCGCGATAAGGGCATACGCCATATTGACGGACATCTGATACTCGACCGCAGCCTGTGGGGCGATGTGAAGAATCCGGATGATTTTGCTTCCGATTCTGCCGAAAGCTTTATGACGCCGCCCGATCCTAATATGTTGGCGTATAAAACCGTTGAACTCCGTGCTGAAAAAGAAGAGGACGGAAGCTTGGTCATCCGTACCAATCCGCCGCTGCCGAATCTGAATATTCAAAACAAATTGACGCTTGAGAATAAAGAAGGGAAGTGCAGTGTTTTAAAAAACCACATGAAGACTTCCTATAAAAACAATACGCTGACCGTATCGGGCAAGCTGCCGGAAAGCTGCTTGGGCAAAGAACTGTATCTGAATATGTACAGCACGAAAGAATTTATCGGCAAAAGTTTTGTGAACCAATGGCGCCAACAAGGCGGCACGGTTTCAGACGGCCTGACAACAGGTGTCGCGCCTCATGACGCGCATGTGTTGGCGAGTCATCTATCCAAACCGCTTACCGATATCCTCACCGATATGAACAAGCATTCCAATAATCTGATTGCCCGTTCGGTTTTCCTTAAATTTGCCGGAAACATGTCTGATTACAAGCTGGCGCAGGCCAAGGCTGCGTCTATCGTAAAAAGCGAGCTGGCGGTTGCCGGTATTAATACGGAAGGGCTGGTGTTGGAAAACGGCTCAGGCCTGTCCCGCGTTGAACGGCTCAATGCGCGAATGATGGCGCAAATGTTGGAAAAAGCCTACTTCAGCCCGTTTAAAAACGAGTTTATCAGTACGCTGCCGATTGCCGGTAAAGACGGCACGCTTAAAACACGCTTGAAGCAGCCCGGTGAAAACCTGCGCCTCAAAACCGGTACGCTTAAAGATGTCCGCGCATTGGCTGGGTATTGGTTGGGCGAAAAGCCGTTGCTGGTTGTCGTCATTATCAACAGCCAAAAATCAACCGATTATTTACGCGACTTGGATAAGCTGGTGTCTAAAATTGTTCAGCCCGGTGGCGAACATTGGATTGATGCTAAGGCCTCCTGCATGATTAGGTATCAGGCTTGATAAGCTAAAAAAGGCCGTCTGAAAATGTATTGACGTTTTCAGACGGCCTTTGTGTAAGAAGGGGAGGCAAGTATTTATGTCTATTTTGAAAGATGATTTAGGGATTTTATGAATAAACGTTTGGTGTGAGTCAGCTTGAGATGGATGATCTTTCAGGATTTAAACCATATGTCTTTCAGCCTTATTAAGTTACTCTGTTTTATATTATCTAAATAGCTGGATTTTTTATGAAAAGGCATAAGGTACAGACGAAAAAAATACCGGTAAAAACCGGTATTTTTTATTTTTAACTTGATGGCGCGGCGGACGGGGCTCGAACCCGCGACCCCCGGCGTGACAGGCCGGTACTCTAACCAACTGAGCTACCACCGCGCATCCACTGTCAAAGACAATGAAAAGGAAAGTGGTGGGTGATGACGGAGTCGAACCGCCGACATTCTGCTTGTAAGGCAGACGCTCTACCAACTGAGCTAATCACCCGAAAAAGGGAGATACTGAAGAATCAGTATTTTAAAATAATGGCGCGGCGGACGGGGCTCGAACCCGCGACCCCCGGCGTGACAGGCCGGTACTCTAACCAACTGAGCTACCACCGCGCATCCACTGTCAAAGACAATGAAAAAGAAACTTGGTGGGTGATGACGGAGTCGAACCGCCGACATTCTGCTTGTAAGGCAGACGCTCTACCAACTGAGCTAATCACCCATGCGCAAATTTGCGAAGACGCTATTAAACCAAAAAATCCTGATGCGCGCAAGATTTATTTGCCGATAATTAGATGTCTCCCTGCAAGCACCAGTTTTCAAAGGAAATAATTTCTTCCTGCTTGCCTGCAACAACCAAAATGTCACCGGTTTCCAGAACGAAATCAGGGTCAAGGTCTTGGATTTTTCCGGTATTGCGGCGGATAAACAATAGTTTCAGATAATGCGCTGCCAATGGCAATTCACGGATGGTTTTGCCGATGGCGTGTGCCTCGCCTTGCAATGGGAAAGCATGGCGGCAGACGGCCTTGCTGTCTTCGTCGGAGAAGCTGTCATCATCACTGCCGACAAACAAGTCTTGCAAAGATGCATAGCGGCTGTGACGGATATGGGTTATGGTTTGATAAACATGGTTGTAAGAGAGACCGTGACCCAACATGGCATAGCTTGCCAGCACCAGGCTGGTTTCTTTGGTATCGGAGACGGTTTCTTCCGCACCCATTTCGGTAAAGGTTTTGACGTAATCGTCATTGGTGGCTCGAACATAAACTGGCATGCTCGGATGCATGGACATGATGTTGCCGAGAACATGTTGGGTCTCGTGCATATTGTTCAGCGTGATGACCACCATTTTGGCGCGTCCCAAGCCGGCGGCTTCCAAGACTTCACGGCGTTTGGCATCGCCAAAGGAAACCGGTTCGCCTGCGTTGCGTGCCACTTGTACGCGGGCAATATCCAAGTCAAGGGCAAAGTAGGGGATGCCTTCTTGCGCCAATACACGGGCAACCGATTGACCGCCGCGTCCGAAACCGATAATCAGGACGTGTTCGGATTTGCTCATGGTTTCCACCAGCATGGAGTGTAAGTCCAAGGCTTTCATGTCCCAGTCGGATTTGACGAAGCGGCTGACGATGGCATCGCTGCTGCCCAAGATAAATGGTGCGGCAATCATGGAGAGCAAGACGGCAGCAGTGGCTGCTTGTTCCAATTCGGGCGAAACCATATTGATTTTGCTGGAAATAGCCAGCATTACGAAGCCGA
The DNA here is from genome assembly GCF_024205705.1 of Neisseria subflava. Taxonomy (NCBI): domain Bacteria; kingdom Pseudomonadati; phylum Pseudomonadota; class Betaproteobacteria; order Neisseriales; family Neisseriaceae; genus Neisseria; species Neisseria subflava. The sequence continues at coordinate 1,961,543 of NZ_CP073115.1, read as the reverse complement.
ACTCGCCACCTTGTGCCAAATAAAGCGCACTTTTGAGGCTGTCGCTCGTAGGGTTTTTCATGCGCAAAGCGATGATGAAGACGACCAGTGCTTTCAAAATCAACAGGATTGCCAACAAAATCAGGATTTGCTGCCAGTTGCCGATCAGCGCCTGAATATCGAGTTTCATACCGACGGTAATGAAGAAGAAGCCCAGCAGGATATCGCGGAATGGACGGATGTCGTCTTCCACCTGAATGCGGTATTCGGTTTCGGAAAGCAGCATACCGGCGACGAATGCGCCCAATGCCATAGACAGGCCTTCAAGCTCTGTCAGATAAGCTACGCCCAAAGTAACCAGCAAAACGTTGATCATGAAGAGTTCGGACGATTTGCGTTTGGCAACCAGTCTGAACCAGCGTGACATCACACGGCTGCCGACAACGAACAAAATGCCCAAGGTCAGCAACATTTTCAAACCGGCCAAGCCCAGCTCTACCCATAAGTTGCCTTCGCTGCCGCCGGCAAGTGCCGGAATCAGAATCATCAGCGGTACAACGGCAATATCTTGCATCAGCAAAACACCCATGGCCATTTGACCATGCGGCTGACCCAGCTCAGTTTTCTCCGACAGAATGCGGCTGACAATGGCGGTGGACGACATGGTCAGTGCGCCCGCAGTGGCAAACGCCCAGTTAAACGGCGTGCCCATTGCCATCAAAATGCCCATAATTGAGAGCATGGTAATGATGACTTGCAAACCGCCCAAGCCGAATACGAGGCGGCGCATGGCTTTGAGTTTGGGCAGGGAGAATTCGAGACCGATGCTGAACATCAAGAACACAATGCCGATTTCGCCCAAATAGTCGGTGGCGTGGCTTTGCGGAATCAGTTTGAACATACCCGGACCGGCAATAAAACCGACCAAAAGATAACCGAGCATGGAAGGAATGTTGAACTTGCGACAGCAGATAACCGTAATGACGGAAACCAACAGGACAATGACAATGGGACCGAGGGAGAATTCGTGCATAGAGTGGGCGGCCTTTCGTTAAAAGTAGCTATTGTTATATAGGCCGTCTGAAACACGTCGAAAACCGACAGCAAACCCAAATAAAAACGCACAGAATGAACTTCATTTCTGCGATTTGATTTCCTGTATCATGCTTATTTGGACTTACTGTTTCGAGCGTTATCTAACGGATTATTAAGATTATATCAAGATAGAATGTAAAGTAGTGTTTTGATTGACAAAAAGGGCCGTCTGAAATATTCAGACGGCCTTTAAATAAACAAACGGTTTAAGGCATCAACATGCCGCCGTTGACATGAAGTGTCTGACCGGTAATGTATTTTGCCTGATCAGAAGCCAAGAACAAGACTGCATCGGCAATATCTTGCGCTTCACCGAATTTGCCCAAAGAAGTTTGCGCTTCAAAGGTTTTGCGGGTTTCTTCCGGCAGGGCGCGGGTCATATCGGTGTCGATAAAGCCGGGGGCGACGCAGTTGACGGTAATGCCGCGGCTGCCGACTTCACGTGCCATAGATTTGGAGAAGCCGATTAAGCCTGCTTTTGCCGCCGCATAGTTGGTTTGACCGGCATTGCCCATCACGCCGACAACGGATGTGATGTTGATAATGCGGCCGGTACGCTGTTTCATCATGCCGCGCAATACGGCTTTGGAGGCACGGAACACAGATTTGAGGTTGACCTGCATGATGTCGTCCCATTCTTCCTCTTTCATGCGCATCAGGAGGTTGTCACGGGTAATGCCGGCGTTGTTGACCAAAATATCCAGTTTGCCGAATTCTTTTTCGATGTCGGCAATCAGGTTTTCGATGGTTTCAGGTTCAGCAGAATTCAATGCACGGCCTTCGCCGCCCCACTGTGCCAAGCGTTCGCTGATTGCAGCCGCACCGCTCTCACTGGTGGCTGTACCGATAACTTTTGCACCGGCCGCAGCCAAAGTATCGGCAATCGCCGCACCAATACCGCGCGATGCGCCGGTTACCAAAGCGATTTTGCCGCTTAAATCTTGTGTACTCATGTTTTATTCCTTAATTGCGATTGGGAAAAATGGTTTCAGACGGCCTTATTTACCTAGTGAGGGTGCTTGATACCGTCGTTTGTTGATTCTTCGTAATAAATATTCTTTGTAGTATGCCCATGCTTGCTTTTTTTGTCCTTGTTTCCAAAGCCGTTTGGCTGCTTGTCTAAATTTCCTTTTAGGATTTGGAAAGGGCAACCAAGTTGATAGAGGTTGTTCTAGATATCCGTTATTCCATGGGGAATTCTTAAAATATTGATCATATGCAGGGTGGAAGCCTAATTGATGCCACGGTTTGATATGACCAACAAAATGGACTAAGCGGATATTGTTGGGATTGTCGATTAATTCACTGTATTTTTGATGCCAATGTATCCAGTTAAAGTTTTCTGAAAGCCAGTGTACATGACCTATACAGGCTAAATTCAAAATATCTTGGTCTGGACAGGAGAGTTTAAAATTCTGTTTTTCTACGGCTTGCATTTTTTCAGACAAAATTTTATCTATTGCCATATCATTCCATTTGTCAATATTGAATAGAATGACCCCGGAGTTGAAATAAGGCTCAGTATCTGTAAAACCAAATTGATTGAGTTGTTTTATATATGCTCTGTATAAGATTGCATCAGGTACGGCGGCAATCAAAGAATTTGAAATGTCGATTTCAAATAAATCATCAATGTTACCCAAGCACAGTACATCAGTATCTAGATAAAGTGCAGTATGAGCAATACCTTTTAATAAGCAAGGGATACTCATACGGTAATACATAGCGATAGTAAAATAATGGGTAGTTTGCAGGGTAGAAAAGTATTCTGTATTTAAATGGTAAACGCTTATTGAGTAGTTTTGATTTGATGTTTCAATTTGATTAAAAATATTAAAATCATAACCTTCTGAACCACTAACTAACAAATGAAAATGTATTGGGCTGGTATTGTTTTGCAATACAGAAAGTAACGCAGTGCCGATGTGTTTGATATAGTTTTGATCGGCTGCATAAACAATATGTTTCGGCTGTTCAATGAATTCTCTTTTGCGGATATGAACAGTTTCTAATACTAATTTTTCTCGATTAAACATTTAAATTCTCCACAACTTCTCTATCGATTTCAGGTAATCCGATAGGGATATTCGGTTCAATATCAAATGCGCAGCTGATCCAGTTGCTGAAGCTGTATTTGTGTTTCAGGCCGGGGGCAAGCGGTACATACGGCAAGGTCAGGAAGGCTTTGAGTTCGTCAAGGTTGCTTCCATTCCAGTAGAACATATTGTTCGGGTGATAAAAATCGTAATGTACGATGGTCGGATTGGTCGTAATCAGTTTTTTTTCCAAACCGATCGCTTCGAAAATCCGCAAAGAGAGGCCGTAGTGCTTGCGGTTGAGGAAATCTACCAATACGGAGGATTTGGCCGCTTCTTCTAAGTTTTGACGATAGGAGAGGGCGTTTTCAAATGAGAAGAACTCGACTTCAGGAATGCCTAAAGCCGCTTGTTCTTCTTCAATTTTCTTGCTGGCTAAGCGGAAATCTATTTCTAAACCGATTGAACGCGCAGCTTCGCAAAATGCACGGATGTCATTGTTGCGGTCGGCAGCGTACGAGCCGATAAACAAGATTTTGTTTTGCGGGTTTTCAGACGGCCTGAAGCTGTCAAAGTAGAAGCTGGTGGTTGGAAAGAGTTTTTCGGTGTATTCGGGATGTTTGCCTTGGTCAAACGGATCGAAAAAGTAAAATTTGTCGAAAAATTCGATGTTGTCGAAGTCTTCTTTTAAGAAGGTCAGGGCTTCCCAGTTGTAATACACCATTAATTTTGAATGCGCTCTGAGCTTGGCGATGAAGTCTTTCGGATAGGCCCCCAGCCAAATCATGAAGCAATAATCCGCTTGTTCGGGATGTTCGCTTAACAGGGTATTGAGGCGTTCTTCTACGGCGCGGAACATGGTCCGTTTTTTGAAGTCTTTTTGTCCAAGAATATTTCGATACCAGATTTTTTTCAGCCGTTGAAATACATTTTTGTATTTGAACTCTTTTTCTTCATAGGTCAGAGACAGCACTTCAAATCCGCATTTTTCCAAGTTCTCAATAATGAGTTCGTGGATTTTGAAGAGTTCCGGCATGGCGAGAATGACTTTTTTCTTACTCATAATGTATTCAATATAATATTTTGTCAGGCAGGTTATATTTGCCATAGGCAATAGGGTTAATCAATGCCGAGCAGGCGGTTTAGCCATTGTGTAAACGAATAATAGGCTTTGATTTCAGGGTCAGGTTGCTGATACGGGCGTGCCAAAAATTCAGGCAATGCGTCTAAATCACCGCCGTCCCATACGAACACACGGTCTGGGTGGTATAGGTCGATCTCCAAGATATGTTTGTTGGTGGTAATCAGTTTTTTATCGAAACGCAACGCATCAAAGATACGGAATGATAAGCCGTAATGTTCGAATTGTGCAAAATCTACGACTGCGCCGCAACTTTGCACTTGGCTGAGGTTTTCTTCAAAGCTGAGGATGCTGCTGCGGTCGAGATAGCGGATGCCGTTGTGTCCGAAGGCTTTTTCAGCCCTGTCGTCTTTGCAGTAGATATGAAAATCCAAGGGTAGGTTGAGGCGTTCGGTTTCTTGGATAAAGCGTTTGGTTTGCTCTTCGCGTCGGAGTTCGTAGCCACCTAAAAAGTAGAGTTTGTTGGTGGGCGCATATTCCGCTACGGGAAAGTCAAAGTAAAAATTGGTGGTGGCTTTGAAACGGCATTGCGGATATTTTTGAATATCGTCGGGGTCGAAAACCCAGCATTGGTCAAAATAATCCAAATATTCAATGATGTCTGGGAAGCGGCCTACGCCATCCCATTGATAATTCACGCAAACATTGCTGTGTTCGCGGATGGTGGCGATAATCTCTTTGGGGTAAATATTGGCGCGGATACAGAGCGCATAATCGGCTTTTTTGCCGTTTAGCAAGGCCAATTTTTGCTGAATGTCGTCGAGGTGGCGGCTGTATTTGAGGTATTTTTTATAGTTGCCGTCTTTGGTGATGTGTTTGTGGTAGAAGTTTTTGAGTCTGCTGCCCAAGTTCGGATAATAGGAATCTCGGTCGTCATAGCACAGATTAATGACATCAAAACCAAGAAAACGCAGATTTTTTTCGATACATTGATCCAGTCCGTACATGTAGGGAACGGCAAGAATAATGGTTTTTTTCATAATGTATTCGGATTGGAGTGGGCTGATTTTTCAGACGGCCTTGCCTGACAGGATAAGGCCGTCTGAAAACATTTTTAGTGGGCTTCGATAAATGCAGTCACTTGATCGGCATTGGTCAATGCGCTGCACGCGGCTTCTTTATTGATGCGTTTGGCGAGGCCTGCGAGGACTTTGCCGGGGCCGCATTCGGCGGACTCGGTAATACCTTCGGAAACAAGCGCGTTGACGGTTTCTGTCCAGCGTACCGGGCTGTACAGTTGGCGTACCAAGGCATCTTTGATTTTGTCGGCATCATCATAAGAGGCAACATCGGCGTTATGAATGACGCGGATCTGCGGTTGTTTGATGGTGATATCTTTCAATGCTTCGGCAAGTTTTTCCGCTGCGGGCTTCATGAGGCTGCAATGTGAGGGAACGGAAACAGGCAGCGGCAGGGCGCGTTTGGCTCCGGCTTCTTTGGCGGCGGCCATGGCGCGTTCGACTGCGGCGGTATTGCCGGCAATCACAACTTGGCCTGGAGAGTTGAAGTTGACGGCTTCAACGACTTCGCCTTGTGCAGCTTCGGCACAAATGGCTTTTACTTGTTCATCTTCCAAACCCAAAATAGCGGCCATTGCGCCTACGCCTTGCGGTACGGCGGATTGCATGAGCTCGGCGCGCAGACGAACCAGTTTGACCGCATCTGCGAAATCCAATGCGCCGGCAGCGACGAGGGCGGTGTATTCGCCGAGACTGTGGCCTGCAACGACGGAAGGGATTTTACCGCCGGCTTCCAAGTAGGCGCGGTAGGTGGCAATGCCGGCAGCCAGCATGATGGGCTGGGTGTTGACGGTTTGTCCGATTAATTCGGCATCTTCGCCGTTAATCATTGCCCACAGGTCTTGACCCAATACGGCGGAAGCTTCGTCAAATGTGGCTTTAACGATGGCTTGCTCGGCAAAGCCGTTCATCATGCCTAGGCTTTGTGAGCCTTGTCCGGGGAAAAAGAATGCGAAAGACATGGTAATTCCTTATTGGTTTGAATGTTTGAGGGTGTCCGCCAGCAGAAGAAGGGTGGCGACAGTATTGGTTGCGGTGGTCAGCCGGAAGGTGCGGACAAATTCAGGTTTGCTGGTTTTATGCCGGAATGCGAGGCTGCCGCAATAACCGCCCGGCCAGCCGCCAAGCAGATTGAGCAGATGCAATTTTGCTTCGGGTATGCGTCTGCCGTGGTTGCATGCGCGCTGTTTGTCTAGGTAGTAAAGCAGGAAAACGTATGCGCTCAGTGCAAGATAGGCGATTGCCAGTTTGGGCAATATTACAGCTGTTATGCTTAAAAACAGGCTACTGATATAGAGTGCAAACGTTAGAGATTCCATGGGTTTGAGCAGAATAGGCCGTCTGAAAAGGATGTTCAGACGGCCTAACCGTTAGTATTTCACCAAAACCGCACCCCAGGCAAAACCGCCGCCGATACCTTCAAGCAAGAGGTTTTGTCCGCGTTTGATTTGGCCGTTTTTAATACCGACATCCAGTGCCAGCGGAATGGAGGCGGCGGAAGTGTTGCCGTGGTCTTGGACGGTCAAGATCACTTTGTCCATGCTCAAGCCTAAGTGTTTGGCGGTAGAGTCGATAATGCGCTTATTGGCTTGGTGCGGCACAAGCCAATCGATTTGATCGGTGGTGTAACCGGCTTCTTCGATAACGTCATCTGCGATTTTTGCCAGCATTTTGACGGCAAACTTGAATACACCGGGGCCGTCCATGCTGATGTAGGGCGAACCGCAAATCTGGCCGTTGGCGATTTGTCCGGGGACGTTCAAAAGGTTGAGGTAGTTGCCGTCGGCTTTGAGTTTGCCGTGGATGATGCCCGGTTCGTCAGATGCGCTTAAGACCACCGCGCCTGCGCCGTCACCAAAGAGGACGCAGGTGGTGCGGTCGTTCCAATCGACGATACGGCTGAAGGTTTCCGCGCCGATCACCAAAGCGTTTTTTGCCATGCCGCTTTTGATGTAGGCATTGGCAGTGGTCAGGGCATACATAAAACCGGCGCACACGGCTTGTACGTCAAAGGCAGGGCAGCCATTGGCAATACCCAATTTTTGCTGCACGATGGTCGCAGTGGAAGGGAACTGCATATCGGGAGTGGCTGTGGCGACGATAATCAGGTCGATATCGTCAGCCTGCAAACCGGCATCTGCCAAGGCGCGGCGCGCTGACTCGGCGGCCAAGTCGCTGGTTTTTTCGCTGTCGTCTGCAATATGGCGAAATTTGATACCTGTACGCGTGGTAATCCACTCGTCGGAAGTGTCCACTTTTTTGGCAAGGTCGTCATTGCTGACGCGGTTGGCAGGAAGGTAGCTGCCTGTACCGGAAATTTTGGCATATTGCATGAGAACGGCCTTTTTAGAGAGTTAATTCAGATAGTCGGGTATTGTAAGCGAAAATGGGAAAATTCCCAATATTAAGAATGAAGTCGGTGATTAAAGATAAAAACAGGCCGTCTGAACATTGTGAAGTTTCAGACGGCCTGTATATATCAGCCTTAAGCTTCCGTTGTTGGAGCAGCGGTTTCTTCCAGTTCGGCTGCTGCTTTGGCGGCTTCCAAAGCAGCCAACTGGGTGGCTACGCCTTGTTCGATTTGGGCGAGACCGGCAGATTTGGCTTCGTGATAAGCTTCTTCCAAAGCATAACGGAAGCCGACTTCGTCGGTTCCGCCGTGGCTCTTAATCACGATACCGCGTAAGCCAAGCAGGATGGCGCCGTTAAATTTACGCGGATCCAGTTTGCCTTTCAAACCTTTGAGCGCGGGCAGGGCGGCAATGGCGGCAAGTTTGTTGAACAGGGTGCTTTGGAATTCGCGGCGGATGGCGCCGCTCATGAATTTAACCGCGCCTTCGATGGTTTTGAGCATAACGTTGCCGACAAATCCGTCTGCGACAACGACATCGGCTTCGCCATACAAAACGCTGTTGCTTTCGATATTGCCGATAAAGTTGAGTTTGCTGCTGCTCAACAGTTTAAAGGTTTGTTTGACGGCATCCGTGCCTTTAATGTCTTCTGTACCGACGTTCAAAAGGGCGACACGCGGGCTGCCTTTTTCGGGGTGCAAAGCGTGTACAAGCTCGCTGCCGATGATGGCAAATTGAACCAGTTGTTCGGGTGTGCAATCGACATTTGCACCCAAATCCAAAGCCAGGGTAACGTGTTCGCTGTCGGAAGGCAGGAATTTGGCGATGGCAGGGCGCTCAATGCCGGGAATGGTTTTGAGGACGAATCGGGCGGTCGCCATCAGTGCGCCGGTATTGCCTGCCGATACGGCGGCTTGCGCATTGCCTTCTTTGACTTGGTTGATGGCGATGCGCATGGATGATTCTTTTTTATTTTTCAGCGCGGATTGCGGCGCTTCATCCATTTCGACGACTTGCGCTGCATGGCAGACGGTAATGCGGTCCATAGGCGCGCCTGCCGAGCTTAATGCTTGGCGTACTGCTGCTTCATCTCCGACCATAATCAGGTGTACGTCGGATTGCTGTTTCAGGAAATCCACTGCACCGGGGACGGTCATCGCAAGGCCTGCATCTCCGCCCATGGCATCTACGGCCAGTGTAATCATGTTGTTCTCCGGTTTGTGTGTTTCAGACGGCCTCAAACAATCGGACAAGCACTCTCATCTGATTTTCAGGAGATTGAATTGAAAATCAGATGAAAAGGCTTGTTGCGACGGTCGTGCCAGATTTATTGGTTTTGCGCGGCCAATTTGTTGTGTTCGTCAATGTCCAGCGCGTCCCAAGGATAGTTGATCCACCAGTCTTCAACGGTAATGCCGCTGAAATAAGGGATACCTTCAGGAATTTTACCGACTTTGGCTTTGATTTTTTCATGCAATACTGCCACGCCGACAGTGCCGAAATCTTCTTTCAACAATTCGTTCAGGCAGAATTCCATGGTAACGCGGCTGTCGTCCACTTCGTCAACAACCAGTACGTTTTTGCCTTTCAGGGCATCTGGAACGGGATCAAGCCATTGGACTTTTTTCACTTCCTCGGTAACTTGACCTTCATTATCACTGTCGTAGTAGGCTGTGGTGACGGCGTAAATCGGAATTTCCAAGAAGCAGCGCAACATGCGGGCAGGGATAAAACCGCCGCCGCCAATGGCAATCATGGCATCGTATTTGGTGCCGGAGTTTTGGATTTTTTCCGCCAATCCTTTGATTACGCGGTGGATATCGTCGTAGGTGTACCAGATTTTATGTTTCATGGTGTGCTTCCGAAGAGGAAAATACAGGGTGCAATGCAAAAAAGCCAGTCATTGCATGGCAATATTCTGGCTTTTTCAGTCAGACGAACGGATTATTCGCCTTTAGCTTTTACCACTTTGCGGCCACGGTACATACCGTTTGGGGAAATGTGGTGTGGACGATGCACTTCGCCGGTTGCGCTGTCAACAGACAGAGAAGGCGCAGTCAGAGCGTCGTGTGAACGGTGCATACCGCGTTTAGAAGGGGATTTTTTGTTTTGTTGAACGGCCATTTCAAGCTCCTAGATAAATAAACTGTGTCCTAATTAACTGCTTTTCAAACCTGCTAAAACAGCGAAGGGGTTTGGTTTGTCCCGATTGACTTCGTCCAGTGTTCCATTGTTGCCGCAGTCTTCGTGTCGAGGGGAGAAAGGGAGCGACATCAGGATTTGGTCTTCAACCAGAGTCCGTACGTCAAGCTCTTTTTCGAGCAGCATGCCTTCCAATTCTTCATCGGCAAGCATGGCTTCGTCCAAACTCTCTTCATCGGCAAACAGGACGATACGGCTGGTTTCATCGAGTAGAAACGGCATGGGCGTAATGCAACGCTGGCAAATCAGGGGCATGTCGGCTTTGACGTTTAAATCGAGAAACAGACGTTGCAGCCGGTCGCGACCGCCTTGCAGCGTAAACGACACGCATGTCTGTTTGTCGGCCGGATAATCGTGCGAACTGACTCGTTCATCCAATTCTTCGAGCAGGAAGCTGCCTTGCAGATTCTGCCCTTCGGCGGCGAAAACTTCTGGATCAATCAAATTAGGGTATGACATAAACGGAGTATGATATAATTTCGGCAGTCTAACGTCAATGTTTTTAAGTAAAAATATGGAAGTAAAACTGCCTTTGGTTTTAGGGTCGAGTTCGGTTTTCCGCTGCGGACAGCTTCGCCGTTTGGGTATCGATTTTCAGACGGCATCGCCTGATTTTGACGAAACGCCTATTGTGGGCGAGCATGCGGGCGAAACGGCGCTGCGTTTGGCGGAAGGCAAAGCCCGTTCATTGGCGGCAGCTTTCCCTGCTGCGCTGATTATCGGCGCAGACCAAGTCGCATGGTGTGAAGGACGGCAGTTGGGTAAGCCGATGAACGTCGCAAATGCACAACAGATGCTGGCGGACTTGAGCGGAAAACGGATTGAATTTTACAGTGCAATCGTGCTTTTGAATACTGCTACGGGCGAGGTTCAGCATCATGTCGATCATACGGTGGTTGCCATGCGACAGTTGACGCAGGAACAAATCAGCCGATATTTGGAACGCGAGCCGGATGCGGTTTATTGTGCCGGCGCGGCGAAGAGCGAGGGTTTGGGCGCCGCTTTGTTGGAGCGGATTGAAAGTACGGATCCGAATGCTTTGATCGGCCTTCCGATTTTCCGTCTGATTGATTTTTTGAAAAACGAAGGTGTGGAAGTTTTATAGTTTGAGGCCGTCTGAATATGTTCAGACGGCCTGAGATTTTTTGGAGTTGCAAGAATGAAACCGATTTTGTATTTGATTCCTACCCCTTTGGGTGCGCCTGATACGCCATGCCTGTTGCCGCATGAACAACAGGCGATTGTCGGGCTGACGGATTTTGTCGTAGAAGCGGAAAAAACAGCGCGCGCGCATTTGAAGCATTTGGGCGTGACTACGCCTATCCGTGAGCTGAATCTGCAAACGTTGAATGAACACACGGATTTGAAGACTTTACCGGAATTGCTGAAACCTTTGCAAGAAGGCCGCAGTATGGGCATTGTCAGCGAGGCGGGTTGTCCGGCTGTTGCCGATCCGGGTGCGAATTTGGTGGCATTGGCGCATAAACACGGGTTTGAAGTACGGCCTTTGGTTGGCCCGTCTAGTTTGCTGCTGGCGCTGATGGCTTCGGGTGCGAATGGGCAGAACTTTGCGTTTAAGGGGTATCTGCCGTCTGAAAAAAATGAGCGGATTCAGAGTTTGAAGGTTTTGGAGCAACGTTCACGCCAGCAGAATGAAACGCAGCTGTTTATCGAAACGCCGTATCGCAACGATGCGTTGTTGGCTGATGCGGTGGAAAACCTGCATCCTGAAACGCGCTTATGTGTGGCTACGGACTTGACCTTGCCGACACAGGAAATCATCAGCCAGACGATTGCGCAGTGGCGAAAAAGAAAAGAAATGCCGAATTTGAAAAAACGTCCGACGATTTTTGTGTTGCATGCCGCTTAAAACTGGATTGGGTTCAATTTCAAACTGTATTTGTTTGAGGAAATAAAAAAGGCCGTCTGAACAACAGACGGCCTTTGTGTTGCCTAAGCTTTTATCAAGAAACGACTTCGCCTTGGGCGCGTTGTTTTTCGATGCTGCGGTTGATGTGCCATTGTTGGGCGATGGTCAAGAGGTTGTTGACTACCCAGTACAGAACCAAACCGGCAGGGAAGAAGAAGAACATGATGGAGAAAACCAAAGGCATGATTTTCATCATTTTCGCCTGCATAGGGTCGGTTGACGGCGGATTCAGATAAGTTTGTGCAAACATGGTTACCGCCATAATCAAAGGCAGGATGTAGAAAGGATCCGGACGGCTCAAGTCGGTAATCCAACCCAACCAAGGCGCTTGGCGCAATTCTACGGAGGCGAACAATGCCCAATACAGACCGATGAAGACGGGGATTTGCAACAGCATAGGCAGACAGCCGCCCAGCGGATTGATTTTCTCATCTTTGTAAAGCTGCATCATGGCTTGTTGTTGCGCCATGCGGTCATCGCCGTATTTCTCTTTGATGGCTTGCAATTTAGGTGCGGCGGCACGCATTTTTGCCATAGAGCGGTAAGAGGCGTTGGTCAATGGGTACAGTACGGCTTTGACGATGATGGTCAAAACGATGATTGCCCAACCCCAGTTGCCGATGATGTTGTGCAGTTGGTTCAAGAGCCAGAAGAGCGGGGAGGCGAACCAGTGTACTTTGCCGTAGTCTTTGGCCAGTTGCAGTTTGTCGGCGATGTTGGCGATAACGGAAGTGGTTTGCGGACCGGCATACAGGTTGATGGCGGTTTCAGCTTTTGCGCCGGCTTGGATGGCGGCTAAAGGCACGCTGACGCTTGCGCTGTACAGGTTGTCGCCGCGACGTTTGATGTCGATGTTGCATTCGCCTGCAGAGCATACGCTTTGGCCGTCTTTAGGCTGCAAAATCCAAGTGGACATGAAGTGGTGTTCAATCATGCCGAGCCAGCCGGTCGGAGTTTTGCGGATGTATTCGGCTTCGGGTTTGCCGGATTTGGCATCGTCGTCCAAATCAGAGAAGCTGACTTTTTGGAAGCCGCCTTCAGGAGTGTAAACCACCGGGCCGACATAAGAGCGGGTGAAGTAGCCTTGGCCTTCAGGTTCGCTGTGGTCGCGGACGATGCGGTAGTCTGCGCTCAGGTTGACGGGTTGGCCGTTGCTGTTGGTAATGTCGAAACGGACGTTAACCAAGTAGCTGCCTTTGGTGAAAGTATAAACTTTGTCGATTTTCAGGCCGTTGGTTTCAGGTGCGCTCAGGCGGACTTCAACTTTGTCGCCTTCCAAGCTGTATTGTTTTTGCGGAGCGGTAAAGCTGATGCCTTTTAGAACGTTGTTGCCTTGTGCGTCCAAAAGCTCGGATTGGGCAACGTAGGTGTATTCCTTGCCGTCGTTAAACAGGACGAAAGGTTTGTGTTCGTCGCCGGTTGCTTTGTATTGCAAGAGGGTCAGCTGACGCAGGTCGCCGCTTTTCTCGTCGATGACAGCTTTAACCGTGTCAGTGGTAACGGTAATGGGGGTGGCTGGGGCAAGCGCGGCTTCGGCAGCGGCTTTTGCCGGAGCGGCGGCCGTTTGCTGTTGCGCAGCTTGTTGCGCCGGATTAGGTTTGGGGCTGGGGAAAAAATGTTCCCAGCCGGCAAAGATTGCCACTGAAATGGCAAAAAACGCCATTAGTCTTTTAAAATCCATAAGAGATTCCTGGAATTGACGGATAGGTAATCGAGATGAAAACTGCTTCAGACGGCATTATATAGAAACCGACGGGAAATTAAAGGAAATCGTGTTCTTTAAATGGTTGACAGCAGCATTATGGAACAGGGTCATGTCCGTGTCCGCCGAAAGGATGGCATCGTGCGATGCGTTTGATTGCCAGCCATCCGCCTTTGAATGCGCCGTATTTTTTGACGGCTTCGACTGCATATTGTGAACAGGTCGGGGTATAGCGGCAGCGCGGCGGAATGAGGGGGCTGATGCAGTATTGGTAAAAGCGGATGAGTGCAAGGAAGAGCTTGGAAAGCAGGGTATTCATCGGCGTTTTTTCATCAGCTGGGCAAGTTGGTTTCGGGCTTCCGGAGCAGTTTCCCGATTAAACGCCTGACGCACGCGCACAACAAAATCATGCGGCGGCAGCTGGTGTTGATTCAGCCTGAACCAGTCGCGGATGACGCGCTTCATATAATTGCGGTCGTGGGCGCGTTTGGCGGTCTTTTTACTGACGACCAAGCCAAGGCGCGGATGGCCGAGCGCATTGTCTGCGGACTGGGAGACTTGCAGCAAATCGCGGCTGCGTCGGTTTTTCAACGCAAAAACGGATGAAAAATCATCCGTTTTTAATAAGCGATACTGCTTCGAGAAGCCGTAATTCAAAATTATACAGCCAGGCGTTTGCGGCCTTTGGCGCGACGGGCAGCCAATACTGCGCGACCACCGCGGGTTTTGGAGCGAACCAAGAAGCCGTGGGTGCGTTTGCGTTTGGTAACGGAAGGTTGATAAGTGCGTTTCATGATGTTTCCTAAAAATTGGTAGATAATTAAACCGTGAATTACACTCCAATTTGCCGCTTTTGTCAATCAATATAAAAACTTTTCGTTGGCTAAAGTGTGACAACGGGTTTTATGCATTGATAGAATTTGTGGATAAAATTTTGCGGCGGTTGTGGATAAAAAAGAGCGGAATGGGTATAATCGCCCAACCTTGCTTTTCTCTGTGCGCAAGGCAGTCTGAAAGCAGCGGGAGTATCGTAAAAATTTGATTTTTATCGAATTGCCTGTCTGCTCTACCTTCTTGTATTTCCCAAATCTTCCATTTTTCCGAGCTTAATCTCATGACGTTAGCTGAATTTTGGCCGCTGTGCCTTTGCCGCCTTCACGAAATGTTGCCTGCCGGGCAGTTTGCGCAATGGATTGCGCCTTTGACCGTGGGCGAAGAAAACGGCGTATGGGTGGTGTATGGTAAAAACCAATTTGCCTGCAATATGCTCAAAAGCCAGTTTGCCGCCAAAATTGACGCCGTGCGTGCCGAATTGGTGCCTCAGCAGGCTGCTTTCACGTTTAAGCCGGGCGTAGGTGCGCATTATGAAATGGCGGCTCAGGCTGTTGCACCGGTGCAAGTGCAAGAGATTATTGAAGTTGAAGAGTTTGTAGAGCCTGTTCAAATGCCTTTGCAAACTGCTGCAATGGAAGAAGATAGGCCGTCTGAAACGGTTTCCAAGCCTGCCGCTGCTATGACGGCTGCCGAGATTTTGGCGCAACGCATGAAAAAACTGCCGCATGAGCCTCAAGTGCAAACTGCCGCTCCGACTGAGTCTAAAGCAGTTGCCAAAGCCAAAACCGACGCGCAACACGATGCGGAAGAAGCGCGCTACGAACAGACCAATCTGTCGCGTGACTATACATTTGAAACTTTGGTGGAAGGTAAGGGCAATCGCCTTGCCGCCGCAGCTGCCCAAGCGATTGCTGAAAATCCGGGGCAGGGCTACAACCCGTTTTTCTTATACGGCAGTACCGGTTTGGGTAAAACCCACTTGGTGCAGGCCATCGGCAACGAATTGCTGAAAAACCGTCCTGATGCCAAAGTGCGCTATATGCACTCGGACGACTATATCCGCAGCTTTATGAAGGCTGTGCGCAACAACACTTATGATGTGTTCAAGCAACAATACAAACAATATGACCTGCTGATTATCGACGATATTCAGTTCATCAAAGGTAAAGACCGTACGATGGAAGAGTTCTTCTATCTGTACAACCATTTCCACAACGAGAAAAAACAACTGATCCTGACGTGCGACGTATTGCCTGCCAAAATCGAGGGTATGGACGACCGTCTCAAGTCCCGTTTCTCATGGGGTTTGACTTTGGAACTCGAACCACCCGAATTGGAAATGCGCGTGGCGATTTTGCAGAAAAAGGCAGAAGCAGCCGGTATCAGTATCGAAGACGAAGCCGCTCTGTTTATTGCCAATCTGATCCGCTCCAATGTGCGTGAGCTGGAAGGTGCGTTTAACCGTGTCAGTGCCAGCAGCCGTTTTATGAATCGCCCTGTCATCGACATGGATTTGGCGCGTACGGCTTTGCAGGATATTATTGCCGAGAAACACAAAGTCATTACTGCCGACATCATCATCGATGCGACAGCCAAATACTACCGTATTAAAATCAGCGATATATTAGGCAAAAAACGCACGCGCAATATTGCCCGTCCGCGCCAAGTCGCCATGAGCCTGACCAAAGAGCTGACTACGCTCAGCCTGCCTTCTATCGGCGATGCCTTTGGCGGTCGCGACCACACGACTGTGATGCACGGCGTCAAAGCGGTGGCGAAACTGCGTGAAGAAGATCCCGAATTGGCGCAAGACTACGAAAAACTGCTGATTTTGATTCAGAACTGACCCAATGCAATATTCAGACGGCCTGATGTCAATATGAGGCCGTCTGAAAACAAAAAATATTTTAAAATACCCAAATCAACCGATTTCAAATTCAAAGGAATGGAACATGCTGATTTTACAAGCCGATCGCGACAGTCTGCTCAAGCCGTTGCAAGCCGTTACTGGTATTGTCGAACGTCGCCATACTCTGCCGATTTTGTCCAATGTGTTGCTGGAAAGCAAAGACGGACAGACCAAACTTTTGGCAACCGACTTGGAAATCCAAATCAATACCGCCGGCCCTGAAAGTCAGGCAGGCGATTTCCGTATTACGACCAACGCTAAAAAATTCCAAGACATTTTGCGCGCCCTGCCTGACAGTGCGCTGGTGTCACTGGATTGGGCAGACAACCGTTTG
Organism: Neisseria subflava; assembly: GCF_024205705.1. Taxonomy (NCBI): domain Bacteria; kingdom Pseudomonadati; phylum Pseudomonadota; class Betaproteobacteria; order Neisseriales; family Neisseriaceae; genus Neisseria; species Neisseria subflava. Next base: position 1,945,011 of record NZ_CP073115.1, on the reverse strand, counting down.
ACTCTGCGCGCGGGCAAATCCCGTTTTGCCCTGCAAACCCTGCCGGCTGAAGACTTTCCGTTGATGAACGTCGGCAGCGATGTCAGCGCGACTTTCTCGCTGACTCAAGAGACCTTCAAAACCATGCTTTCGCAAGTGCAATACAGCATGGCGGTTCAAGATATCCGCTATTACCTCAACGGCTTGCTGATGCAGGTTGAAGGAAACCAACTGCGCCTTGTTGCAACCGACGGCCACCGCCTTGCTTATGCGGCCAGCCAAATTGAAGCGGAACTGCCGAAAACGGAAGTGATCCTGCCGCGCAAAACGGTATTGGAACTCTTCAAGCTGTTGAACAATCCGTCCGAGTCCATCACCGTTGAGCTTTTGGACAATCAAGTACGCTTCCAATGCAATGGTACAACCATTGTCAGCAAAGTCATCGACGGCAAGTTCCCTGACTTTAACCGCGTGATTCCTTTGGATAACGACAAGATTTTCCTCGTATCCCGTACCCAGCTTTTGGGTGCGCTTGAACGTGCTGCCATTCTTGCCAATGAAAAATTCCGCGGCGCGCGACTGTTCCTGCAGCCTGGTTTGCTGAGTGTCGTATGTAGCAACAACGAGCAGGAAGAAGCACGCGAAGAGCTGGAAATCGCTTACCAAGGCGGAGAACTCGAAGTCGGTTTCAACATCGGCTACTTGATGGATGTGTTGCGTAACATCCACTCCGACGATATGCAGCTTGCCTTCGGCGATGCCAACCGTTCAACGCTGTTTACCGTGCCGAACAATCCGAACTTCAAATACATCGTAATGCCGATGCGTATTTAATTGGTGTGTGAACAAACAAAAAGAGCGTGTACGGTACACGCTCTTTTTTATAGGCTTGAATCAAAAGGCCGTCTGAAAATTGTTTTTCAGACGGCCTTTCTATCAAACCGGGATGATTCGGTTAAATAGGAAAACTGGGATTAACGTGGACGTGGTTCGCAGTTTTTCACCAAGAATGAGCCGTTAGGGGCGTTCACGCCAACTACTTCAGAAGTAGTGTGGGTGTTTTTGTCGATGAAACCGGCAGACATTACATAGCCTTTACGGTTGGTGAAAGTAGTGCCAGTGCTGTCAGAACGTTTTTTGTCGACAACCAAAGAGGCTTTTTTGCCACCGGCGTTTACGTCAGCAGTAACTGCACGGCCGCTACGGTCAAAGCCGTACATCACGTTCAGTGATTTGCCACCGTCACAACGGTAAGAAACGAAGCCGGCAGGTGCAGCGGCAGCAGAGAAGGAAACAGTAGCCAATGCGGCTGCAGTGATAACAGAAAGTAATTTCATGATCTAAGCTCCATATGAGGGTTGTGTGTTATCTTGCAAAATGAGAAAGGGTTTCCGTTTGCAGATGAAGCGTATTTTAGGCGTTTTGTCGGTAGTGGCAATTAGGTAAATTGCAAAACAGTGTTTACTTATGATTACCCGATTGTTTATTAATAGAAAGTTGTTTGTAATTTGGTGTTGCAAAGTGGTTATGGGGGTTGTTGCGGAATATATACATTAATGATTCTTTAAGAAATATAGCGAAAGAATACAAAAAAGGCCGTCTGAATATTCAGACGGCCTTTGATATGAAGCGGTTTACAAGAAGAAAATTGCAGCCACAGTCACGGCGATGATGCCGTAGATGGTCATCGGGATGACAGTTTTCTTGATGATGGCACCTTCGGCGTTGTTTACGTTCAACACGCTGCACACGGCGATGATGTTGTTGATGCAGACCATGTTGCCCATTGCGCCGCCGACAGATTGCAGGGCGAGGATGAGGGTGACGGACAAGCCGGTATCAAGCGCGATTTGTTGTTGAATCGGGCCAAAGGTCAGGTTGGATACAGTGTTTGAGCCAGAGAAGAATGCACCGATTGCGCCCAGGTATGGGGAGAAGTACACCCAATGTTCGCCGGCCATATTGGCAAATTCTTTACCGATGATTTTCACCATGGAGTCGTCGCCGCCAACCATCATCAGTTGAACCATAATCAACGCACCCATCAGGGCAAGCAGAGGTTTTTTGGTTTGGTTGAAGGTTGCAGCGTAGAAAGACCACGCATCTTTGAATTTGGTTTTGTACAGCAGGATGCAAATCCAAACGGTGAAGACAAACGGAATCCATGCCGGAACGTAGAGGGTTTGGTAGGAAGCGTTTACACCTTGGCCGAAGATGTTGCCGAAGGTAATGGTCAGAGAGTCGCTGACGGTGATTTTGGACAAATCAAACGGCAGTTGGAAGCTGAACCATTCTTCTTTGCTGGTCAGCAGGCCTTTGATGCCGAGCTGTTTGATACGGGTAACCACCAGCATACCGATAAGCATACCCAGAGGGGCAAGTGCTTTGGCAACTTGGGCGAAAGGTACTTTTTCGGCATTCGGGTCTTTCGGATGGTCTTTGCTCAAGCCCCAGCCGTGGTTGGCCGCGAATACGGACACCATCAGACCGATTGCGCCGGCAACCAGAGATGGGAATTCTTCATTAACCATCGCCAATGCAACATAAGGAAGGGTACAGGAGAATACGGCGATGCCGATGAAGCCCAAATTTTTGCGGATTTCAGCCCAAGGAACGATGAAGCTCAAGCCGATAACAGGGATCACGAAACCTGCGAAGAAGTGCATGACACCGGTTTGCATACCGATTTCCATAATGCTTTTTTGATCCAGGCCCAACGGCGCGAAGCCGAACCAAGTCGGTGTGCCTACCGCGCCGAAGGAAACGGGCACGGAGTTCATCACCAAAGTGAAGATGGCTACTTTCAGCGGATTAAAGCCCAAGCTCATCAGAATCGGCGCGGCAATGGCGGCAGGCGTACCGAAACCGGATGCGCCTTCAATCATAAAGGCGAAAGACCAGCCGATGATCATCAACTGGGCAATCGGATTCGGGCTGATGGTAGCCAGCCATTTGCGGATGACGTCGATACAGCCGGTGGTTTCCATCATGCGGTTAAACATGATGGCACCGAAAATTACGGTAATCGGGGTCAGGGTAGAAACGAGGCCTGACGCGACCGTTGCATTGAGCAACATGGCGTCGTCGCCGAAATAAAACAGTTTGATGGCATAAATCAGCGCGGCGGTAATCGGCAGTGCGACGTAGGACGGCATACTGTTTTTCTTAACCATCAGCCAGATCAGCAGCACGATGGGAAAAATACTGAGAAAGAGAGCCATGGGATTGTCCTCGGGGCAACGGGCATCATAACCGTCAATCAATGGCGGTTTGATGCGATGTGTTGAGTAATAGATGTTTTTCGAATAAGGATTGCCACTTTTTTAGATGCAATCAGTTATCAGGTAAATTAGTTTTACCAATTTATGAAAACTGTTGCACACTTTACGTAATCTTATGTAATCGGTCAAGAGGTTTGTAAAAAAACAGGCCGTCTGAAATTGGGTTTTCAGACGGCCTGAGAGCATTGCCAGTAGTGCATTTGGTCGAATATCGAATGGTATTTACATTCAATATTTTGTAAAGGTTTTGTTTTTAATTGATTTCAAACGAATTATTCTATTCCTGCCCATTTATGCGTTTGTACGCTCAGTTGCCAATGGACGGGGGCGTCGGGTCGGCTGTTTAAAACACCGATTTGGCGGATGGTGTCGTAGATATTCATCACACCGTCTTGTTCGCAAGGCGAGAGGTAGTAATGCTGGGCAAGGATTTTGCGTTCCATCTCTTGGCAAAACGCAATGACATCGCCGTCGGCAACAATGCGCACTTCGTCGGCTTTCTCAATGCAACTAGATTGATATTTGGCGGCGTAGCAGGCCTTAGGGCTGGTGGCAACGTAGTCGATTTGCGGCGGAGCGGGGTTGAGGCCGTTGGTTTCGATACACAGAAAATAGCCTTCGGCTTTGAGTGCATTGAGCAGGGTATCCAAATGCGGTTGGATGGTGGGTTCGCCGCCGGTAATGATGATGTTGCGCACCGTATAGGTTTTCAGACGGCCCAAAATATCGGACAGGCTCATCATGCCGAATTTGAGGTAGTCGGTATCGCACCAGCTGCACGCAAGATTACATTTGCCCAAACGGATGAAAACGGCGGGTATGCCTGTGTTCCAGCCTTCGCCTTGCAGGCTTTCAAAGATTTCGACAATGCGGTATTGGGGATTGTTTGGTGTGATTTGAATGGTCATGAATGTCGGATGTGCGGGATTTAATTGTTGTGGTGAAGCGTTTTGAGAAATCGGTTGAGGCAGCCATTCTTTCTGTTAGTTTGAGGGGAAAGAATGGCTGGTGTGTTTAAGCGTTAATGACGGCTGCGGCGGCCAAAAATGCCGGCAAGCCTTGTTTGAGCAGAATGCCTTTGTTGCCTGATGAAAACGCGCCCCATGCGGCGGCGATGAGGACGAAGCCGAGGAACAGGATGGTCGCGCCGTAAACGGCGTTGTCGGGGGCAGCAAAGCGCGCCCATACCAAGCCGATGGCGAGGAAGCCGTTGTACAGGCCTTGGTTGGAAAACAGGGTTTGCACGTGTTTTTGTTCCATAAATTCGTAAGGCATGTTGAACAGTTCTGATGCTTTTTCGCTTGGGATTTGCGTCATTTCGAGCCAGGCGATGTAGAGATGTTCGACAGCGACGAAGAGGACGAGGAGGGTGGAGAGGAGTTTCATGAAGATTCCTTTTGATGTTTAGCGGATGGGTGTGTTTGGGGAACAGGCCGTCTGAAAAATACAGGATGGCAGTTTATTCACTTTCATATTCTGCACACGAAGTCGGCGTTTCCCATAATTTCACGCTGCACACTTTGACACCGGCGTTTTTCAGACGGCCATACATTTCTACGCTCATGTTTTCGGCGGTGGTGCGGCAGGGCAAGCGCAGGGTTTTCATGTTCCAGCCTTCCAAAAGCGCGGCGATTTGGCTTTCGCGTTCGTTGTTGCCGTGATAGATGAAGGCATGGTCGAACGGGTCGGTAATGTGTTGTTTGACGATGGCTTTCAGGTCGGTAAAGTCCATCACCATGCCGTCTTTTGCTCCGCCTTGGATAACGGGTGCGGAGACGGTGATTTCGAGTTTGTAGGTGTGACCGTGCAGGTTTTGGCACTTGCCGTCATGCCCGTCGAGCATGTGCGAGGAATCGAAGGTAAAGATTTTGGTGATTTTCATGAGATGAAGGAAGCCGATGAGGCCGTCTGAACGGTGTAAAACCTGTTTCAGACGGCCTTAAGATTATTGTTCGGAAGGAAGTTTGAGGAAATGCTCGCGATAATGGCGCATTTCTTCGATGCTTTCGAGGATGTCGTCCAATGCCTTGTGCGAACCGCGTTTGACCACGCTTTTGGCGACGGCCGGATTCCAGCGTTTGGCCAATTCTTTCAGCGTGGATACGTCTAAGTTGCGGTAGTGGAAATAGGCTTCCAAACGCGGCATGTATTTGACCATGAAGCGGCGGTCTTGATGGATGGAGTTGCCACACATGGGCGTGGATTTCTCGGGTATCCATGCGGACATGAAGTCCAACAGGTTTTGCTCGACTTCGGCTTCGGTCAGTTTGGATTCGCGCACGCGTTGGGTCAGGCCGGTGCGGCCGTGGGTGGCGGTGTTCCACTCGTCCATGCCGTCGAGCAACTCGTCGCTTTGATGGATGACGTAAACGTCCGACTGCGCCAGTACGTTCAAATCGGAATCGGTAATGATCATGGCGACTTCGATAATGCGGTCGTGTTCCGGGTTGAGGCCGGTCATTTCCATATCGAGCCAGCAGAGATTGTTTGCGTTTTGGGTCATTTCAGACGGCCTTATGTTTTCAGTTGGCAGTATTATAAAGGATAAAGGTTCGGGCCGTCTGAAAGCATTTGTAACAAGTTGTGCAATCTCTTGATATAATCGTCCGTTACACAAAAATTCACCGCCAAAAATCATGAACCCAAGCCCTTTGCTCGATATTATCGATACGCCTCAGGATTTGCGCCGTCTGGAGAAAAAACAGCTGCCGCAAGTCGCCGCCGAATTGCGCGAATTTCTGTTGGATTCCGTCGGTAAGACGGGCGGCCATTTCGCCAGTAACTTGGGCGCGGTCGAGCTGACGGTGGCACTGCATTATGTGTACGACACGCCCGAAGACCATCTGGTCTGGGATGTCGGCCATCAAAGCTATCCGCACAAAATCCTAACCGGCCGCAAAAATCAAATGCACACCATGCGCCAATACGGCGGTTTGGCGGGTTTTCCGAAACGCAGCGAGTCGGAATACGACGCGTTCGGCGTAGGCCATTCTTCCACATCCATCGGCGCGGCATTGGGCATGGCCGTTGCGGACAAACAGTTGGGCAACAACCGCCGCAGCGTCGCCATCATCGGCGACGGCGCCATGACGGCAGGTCAGGCGTTTGAAGCCCTGAACTGCGCAGGCGATATGGATGTCGATTTGCTGGTTATCCTCAACGACAACGAAATGTCGATTTCCCCCAATGTCGGCGCGCTGCCGAAATATCTCGCCAGTAACGTCGTGCGCGATATGCACGGCCTGTTGAGCACCATCAAAGCCCAATCAAGCAAAGTGTTGGACAAATTGCCCGGCGCAATGGAGCTTGCCCAAAAAGTCGAAAATAAAATCAAAACCTTGGCAGGCGAAGCGGAACACGCCAAACAGTCGCTGTCTTTGTTTGAAAACTTCGGTTTCCGTTACACCGGCCCGGTGGACGGCCACAACGTTGAAAATCTGGTGGACGTATTAAAAGACTTGCGCGGCCGAAAAGGCCCTCAGTTGTTGCACGTCATCACCAAAAAAGGCAACGGCTACAAATTCGCCGAAAACGACCCTGTCAAATATCACGCTGTTGCCAAGCTGCCGAGCGAAGTGCCTGCGCCGGAAGTCAAACCTGCCGCGGCCAAACCAACTTATACGCAAGTTTTCGGCCAATGGCTGTGCGACCAAGCGGCGGCTGACGAGCGTTTGGTTGCCATCACGCCTGCCATGCGCGAGGGCAGCGGCTTGGTTGAGTTTGAACAGCAATTCCCCGACCGCTATTTCGACGTTGGAATCGCCGAGCAACACGCCGTTACCTTTGCAGGCGGTTTGGCATGCGAAGGCATTAAGCCTGTCGTGGCGATTTACTCCACTTTTCTGCAACGCGCTTACGACCAGTTGGTACATGACGTTGCCTTACAAAACCTGCCTGTTTTGTTTGCCATCGACCGTGCAGGTATTGTCGGTGCAGACGGCCCGACCCATGCCGGTTTATATGACTTGAGCTTTTTGCGTTGCGTTCCGAACATGATTATTGCCGCACCAAGCGACGAAAACGAATGCCGCTTGCTGCTCTCAACCTGCTATCAGGCAAACTCGCCGTCCGCCGTCCGTTATCCGCGCGGTACAGGCACGGGCGCAACTGTTTCAGGTGGCCTGGAAACCGTTGAAATCGGCAAAGGCATCATCCGTCGCGAAGGCGGAAAAATTGCCGTTATCGCCTTTGGCAGCATGGTTGCCCCATCATTGGCCGCCGCCGACAAGCTGAATGCGACCGTTGCCGATATGCGCTTTGTCAAACCGATAGATGAAGAACTGATCGTCCGTCTTGCCCGAAGTCATGATTACATCGTTACTGCTGAAGAAAATGCCGAACAAGGCGGCGCAGGCAGCGCAGTGTTGGAAGTGTTGGCGAAACACGGCATTTGCAAACCGGTATTGCTTCTGGGTGTAGAAGACAAAGTTACCGAACACGGCGACCCGAAAAAACTTTTAGCCGATTTGGGGCTGAATGCCGAAGCCGTTGAAAAACGCATTGCCGGTTGGATAGAGGCCGTCTGAAAAATATTAGAACATCTCAATACATTGCGTAATTTATGAGAAAAAAATTAATCAGCATCAGTATGGTGCGCAACGAAAACGACGTTATCGAATCGTTTGTCCGTCATAATCTCGAGCTGATGGATGAAATGCACATCATCGATCATGGCAGCAACGATGGCACAAGGGAAATCCTGATTCAATTGAAAGAAGAAGGTTTACCGGTATTTATCTATCAATATCAAGCGCTCAAGTTCAATCATGAGCAATTGGTAAACCTGCTTATGAAGCAGCTTGTAGCAAAAGATGAAGCGATAGATTTCGTTTTTCCGCTGGATGCGGACGAATTTATTTCATGTCCTAGCCGTACCATGCTGGAACAACTCTTGGATGTCATCGGAGAAAACAGGATCGGTATGTACCTTTGGCGCGGCTATTTGCCGACATCGTTGCAATACAACCCCAATTTCACCACACAATTTACCGAGCAACGCCTCGAAACGCTCTTTACTCCCAAAGTCATTGTTCCCAGATGGGCTGCTGAATCTTGCAGCATGATTATCGGCAGCCATTACATGTTGGATAAAGATGGCAATAAGGTTAAATCAACCCTGTTTCATTCGCCGGATTATCGAGGCTTACATTCCTGGTTTATCGAGCAGTTTTCCGCACAATTTGCAGAGACCGATTTGTTGTGGCTGGGGCATTTCCCAATCCGCTCCTTGAACCAGCACATCAAAAAAATCCTCGAAAAGTCCATCTTGATTGCCATTAAAGACGGAAGTACCGATATTGCCTGGGAAAACCAGTTGCGCGAATTGTTGGATAACGGCATGAAGATGGACTTGAACGATTTACGGCTGTTGGCATACAGATACCGCGCCGGTTCTACAAGTTTGGAAGACCCGCATTGTAAAGTCAGCCATTACGAACCCTTGCGTAAAAAACCGCTGATGCTGAAATACACATCGCCGGAAGCAGGCGATCCTTTGATGACTGTCGGACATTTGGTACTTGCATTGGCAAGCGGTGCAAAAGATTCCTCTTTAGGCTTTAAGGCCGTCTGAAAAACAGCCAGCCCGCACACACAATGATAGGAAAACCTTATGATCAGTATCTTTGATATTTTTAAAATCGGCATCGGCCCGTCCAGCTCGCACACCGTCGGCCCGATGAAGGCCGCGGCCGCTTTTGCCGATTTGCTGCATGCCGAAAACTTGGATACACAAGTGGCGCGCATTGTCATTGAAGTGTACGGCTCACTTGCTTTGACCGGTATCGGACACGGCACATTCGACGCATTATTGCTCGGTTTGGAAGGCAGCCTGCCGCACGATATTCCGCTTGCAGACATCCCCAACGCTTGGAACGCATCCGCACGCAGCACGTTTTAAAACTCAACGGCCGCGAAATGGCCTTCAATCCCGAAAAAGATTTGGATATCCGCGGCGACAAAGTGTTGCCCAAACATCCGAACGGTTTGAACTTTATCGCCTACCATTCAGACGGCCAGAAGCTGAAAGAGCAGATTTATTATTCGGTTGGCGGCGGTTTTATCGTAACAGACGAAGGATTTGCACAAGAGGCGCAGGAAAATGGTGATGTGCCGTATCCATACAAAAACTGCGACGAGTTGCTGGCACAATGCCGTCTGAACCAGTTGAATATTTCCGAAGTCGTGTTGGCCAATGAAGCAGCGTTGGCAGGTTGCGATGAAGTGGAAGTGCGCCGCCGTGTGGCTGCCGTAGCCGATGTGATGGAAAACTGCATCAAGCGCGGCTTGGGCGCGGAAGGGCAGTTGCCCGGCGGCTTGAACGTTCGCCGACGCGCGCCGCAGTTGGCGGCCAAACTCAAAGTCCTGCGCGAGAGCGAAATCGTCAATACCCAACTTTGGCCGATGGTGTACGCCATGGCGGTCAATGAAGAAAATGCCGCCGGCGGACGTGTCGTCACCGCACCGACCAACGGCGCGGCAGGCATTATTCCTGCCGTATTGCACTATTTCCGCAAATTCAATCCGCACGCTAACCAATCGCGTGTCGAAGATTTCCTGCTGACTGCCGGCGCTATCGGTATTTTGTATAAAACCAACGCGTCGATTTCTGGCGCGGACGTCGGTTGCCAAGGTGAAGTCGGCGTGGCGTGTTCCATGACGGCAGGCGCATACGCCGAAGTTATCGGCGGTACCCCGAAACAAGTGGAAAACGCCGCCGAAATGGCCATGGAACACCACTTGGGTCTGACCTGCGACCCTGTCGGCGGCTTGGTGCAAATCCCCTGTATCGAGCGTAACGGCATCGCCGCCGAAAAAGCCCTCAAGCTCGCCACCCTCGCGCTTTTGGAAGACGGCACAGACAAAAAAGTCTCACTTGATGAAGTGATTCAAACTATGTTGCAAACCGGCCGCGATATGAAGGCAACTTATAAAGAAACCTCACTCGCAGGTTTGGCTATTACCTTGCAGAAAAAAGCCGTACCGGTATCCGTGCGCGTGGTGGAATGTTAGCAATAGGGTAGGGGATCTGCCCGATAAAAAAAGCCGTCTGAAAAATCTTCAGACGGCCTTTTTTGTATGGATCGAATAACTAACCGTTTTTTTGATAAGGGTTTTCTAGTCCGGCCATTAAGTCGCGGAAGTATTCGCGCAACTGTTTTTCGGAGCAACCCATCAGCAGCGCGTCTTCAAATGCGTCCTGCGCTATTTGGTACAGTTCGTTTAAGTTTTCGGTCATGACTTTGACTTTTTCGGTGCAGGAAACAATCTGACCGTCGTCGTCATACCATTTGGGCATTTGCGGCATCGCCATCGTGCACCTCAATTCAAGAAACGGGATGGGTCGTTTTTCTTCACGCGGCGGGCAAAGGCGTATTTTCCGTTCCAATATTTGTGGCCGAGGCTGGTAATTTCGATACGTTTACCCGTTCTCGGCGCGTGAATGAAATTGTTGTTGCCGATGTAAAGGCCGACGTGGGAAATACGGCCGCGGCCCATGGTGCGGAAAAAGACCATGTCGCCCGGCTGCAATTCGGAACGACTCACGGCAACGCCCATTTGCGCTTGTTCGGCAGAGGTGCGCGGCAGGTTTACGCCCATGGCGCGTTTAAAGATGTGTTGCATGAAGCCGCTGCAGTCAAAGCCGGTAGAGGCTGATGTGCCGCCGTAGCGGTAGGCCACGCCGAGCAGGCCCATGGCGCTGCCGATTAACTCATCTGCATTGCCCGAAGGTGCGCGCGTATTGTTGCTTGCGGCAGGATAGGTATTGGTGGGATGGACAGGGGTTGCCTGACGCGTATTGCCGTAAACGTTGGCGTTGTCGTTGAATTGGTTTAAAACACGCTGACGGGTGGTAATCAGGTTTTCCAAATCATCGGCGTAAGAAAAATTGACGCTCGCGAGCATGGCGACCGAAGTCCAAACTGCTGCGAGCCGGAGTAAAAAATTCATTATAAAAACTTCCGTTTCAGAAGGCATTCCCTGCCGATTGCAGGCACATTGCCGGTTTCTGAGATGTTATCCCGTATCATTCTCTTGTTATCTGCTTGATTGTATTCAAAAACTGTCTTTTTGGCAAAAAAACTGCTGTTATTTTGCGTTAAACCCTTGTTTCCAAAAGAACTAGAAAAACATCAGGCGCGGTTTCGCTTGATTTATCCGCCGCTGCAACCATATAAGCGGCATTCATTGATTTATTTTCAGAGACTGACATGACACAAAATCACAGCGATATCCGTACACGCTTTATCTTTGACGATATGCCTATCCGCGGTATGCACATCCGCCTCGAAAAGGTTTGGCACCACATCGTCAACCAAAAACATTATCCTGTCGCCATCCGCCGCGCTTTGGGCGAGTTGTTGGCCGCCGGCTCTTTATTGTCTGCCAACCTTAAAAACGAAGGCACGCTGATTGTTCAGGTTCAAGGTCAGGGCCGTCTGAAAATGTTGGTGGTGGAAGCGACTTCTGAAAATACTGTCCGTGCTACCGCGCGTTGGGACGAAACCGCTGAAATCCGTGATGACGAAAGCCTGACTGCGCTGTTGGGCAAAAACAGCGTGTTCGTTTTGACTCATCAGCCTAAAGATGCTGACCCTTGGCAAGGTGTTGTACCGCTGGAAGGCGACAGCATTGCGCAAATGTTGGTCAACTATATGAAACGTTCCGAGCAGCTCGATACCTATATTACGCTTGCCGCCGATGACCAAGCCGCAGGCGCATTGTTGCTGCAACGTCTGCCGGAAGAAGAATTGGATGATGCTGCGTGGGAACATGTGACCACGCTTGCGCAAACGCTTACTCCGCAAGAATTGACCGGTTTGGACGCTCATCACGCCCTTTACCGCCTTTACCATGAAACCCCGCCCCGCGTTTTTGAACCGGAAGCCATTGAATTTGCCTGCACCTGTTCCCGCGGTAAAGTCAGCGATATGCTGTTGATGCTTGGCGGTCAGGAAGTCGGCGGCGTGGTGGCAGAACAAGGCAGTATTCAAATTGATTGCGATTTCTGCCATAGCAAGTATGTGTTTGATGAAACCGATGTCAACGCTTTGTTTGGTGCGGATGTGGTGAATGCCGTCCGTCAAGAAAATGAGCGTTTGCAGTAATCGCGCGATAAAAGTTGCTTAAAAAATTGGATTATTTAATAGAAGGGCAGGTGTAATACCTGCCCTTTCTTTTTGGGAGAATTGAATATCATCAATAAAAAATGCCGTCTGAAAAAAGCGTGGGCTGATTTCAGACGGCATGATTGTTTTAAACGATGCGTTTAATGTTTAAAGATTATTTCCAAACCAACAAAGCGTGGTTGCGTTTGCCGCGGCGGACGATGGTGTATTTGCCGAAACGTTTGTGTTCGTCGGTCAGCATGTAGGCGTCGTCAGGTTTTTCAGCGGCATGGTTCGGATTGTTGGCTTCGGCAGGTTTGCCGTTGAGCAAAACCGCTTTGCTGTTTACAAAGCCGCGCGCTTCTTTGTTGGAAGATGCCAAACCGGTTTTTACCAAAGTCTCAACCACGTTGAGGCTCTCGGAAACTTCAAAAGTCGGCAGGCCGTCGAGAGCGAGCTGTTCAAAGTCGCTTTCGGTCAGGCTGCTTTGGTCTTCGGCAAACAGGCTTTCAGAAATGCGTTGGGCGGCGGCAAGGGCTTCTTCGCCGTGAATCAGACGGGTCATTTCCTCGGCAAGAATGCGTTGCGCTTCTGGCTTGGTGCCGCTGGCTTTGTCTTTGGCTTCGATGGCATCGATTTCTTCGATAGACAGGAAGGTAAAGTATTTCAGGAATTTATACACATCGGCATCGGCCACTTTCAGCCAGAATTGGTAGAACTGATACGGCGAGGTTTTCTTCGCGTTCAGCCATACCGCGCCGCCTTCGGTTTTGCCGAATTTGGTGCCGTCTGATTTGGTTACCAAAGGCAGGGTCAGGCCGAATACTTGTTTTTGGTGCAGACGGCGGGTCAGGTCGATACCGGCAGTGATGTTGCCCCATTGGTCGGAACCGCCGATTTCCAAAACCGCGCCGTGGCGTTTGTTCAATTCGGCAAAGTCGTAGCCTTGCAGCAGGGAGTAGGCGAACTCGGTGAAGGAAATGCCCACATCGTCGCGCTCGATACGCTGTTTGACGGACTCTTTGTTCAGCATAGCGTTGACGGAAAAATGCTTGCCGATGTCGCGCAGGAAGTCGAGGCAGTTCATGCTGCCGAACCAGTCGGCGTTGTTGGCCATAATAGCAGCGTTATCGCCTTCAAAGCTCAAAAACGGTTTCAGTTGGTTGCGGATGCTTTCTACCCAGCCGGCAACGGTTTCGGCGGAATTCAAGCTGCGTTCTGTCGCTTTAAAGCTTGGGTCGCCGATCATACCGGTCGCGCCGCCCACCAAAGCAATCGGCGTATGGCCGGCTTGTTGGAAACGGCGCAATGCCAATACAGGCAGCAAGTGGCCGATGTGCAGGCTGTCGGCCGTCGGGTCAAAACCGCAATAGAGGGAAATTTTTTGTTCGTTTAACAAAGCGTCTAAGGCTTCGATGTCGGTAGTTTGCGCGATTAAGCCACGCGATTGTAGGTCTTTGATGACGCTCATTGATGTCTTCCAAAAAAATTAGCAGTTTTACAAACTGCTAATTGTAGCAAATTTCATCGGATGAATGGCTATGGCTTACTGAAGAAGCGTGTGTTTTTCAGAAAAACGCTTGGCCAGTTCTCTACCGCCGTAAGGGTTGATGTGGTCTCTATCGGAATAAACCGGCAATCCGTTGATTTTGAAGTTCTCCGGAATATAGGCAGTAGCATCGATAATGTGCACATTGGCATATTTTTCTGCCAATTCTTTGATGCGTTCATTTCCTTTTGAAGTGACTGTTTCATCAATGGCAAGATTCTGACTAAATCCCGGTATGCGGTAAGACAGAATATAGGCACGTAAGCCGTTGTATGACAGATTAGGGTTGTCTATCATCAGGTAAACCGCTTGTTTTTCCGAAGAAAGTTTTTGCAACATGAGGTCGAATTTTTTGAAAAAATCGGTATCGTAAGCAAGGGAGTGGCTGTTTTCAGGCATTTGGCTGCCCCAGCGCATGGCCAAAAGCACTTTTGAGTATTGGGGCAGATGCTCTTTGGCATACTCATAAACGGCACGGCATGAGGCGTTTTGTTTGAATACGGGGGCAGCATAATCTTCTACATAGGCACAACTGTCCGCAGTAACCATCGTTGCCGACCATTTTTCTTTTTTGCCGACGGTATCAAAAAACGTTTTATATTGGTCGGCATGCGAATCGCCCAAAATCAGTAATTCCGGCTGTTTGTCGGTATCGCCCCAAACACATTGTTTGTCGGTATTGTTGTGGCAAGAAGTGTAGGAACGCGCCAATCCCATACGGTCGTACTGCTCCATAAACGGGAGCTTCATGGCAAGAAAAGGCGTAATGGCCAAAACAAGCATGGGGACGGCATAAATCCATGCCACAGACTGGGCAAAAGAGCCTTTCCACTTTTTAAACGGCTTCTCGACAAAATAATAAGAAAGCAGAGAGAGTGCAAACATTAAGACAATCGCGGCCGCAGTCGAATACGAAGGCAGATTGTTTGAACCTATGTATCTCATAAAAGCCAATACAGGCCAATGCCACAGATACAGCGAATAGGAAATCAAGCCTATGCCGACAGTAATCTTCCATTGGAAGAATTTTTTCAGCCGGTGTTCAAATTGATTGAAATAAATGAATGCGGCGGCGGCCAAACAAGGAATGATGGCGGCAGGTCCCGGGAAATAGGCGGTTTTTTCCGTATAGGCAAACAGGCAGGCAAACAGTACGCAGACGGAAAGTAATGCGCCTGCCGCTGCATATGGTTTGCCGGTATCCAGCCCTTGCTGTTGCCGGTATTGCATCCACACGGCTGTTAATGAGCCGATCAGCATTTCGCAGGCGCGCAGATGGGGCAGGTAATATTTATCCAGCGAAGTCGGTATAAAAGAAGCCAAAATGCTGAATACGCATAGCGTGATGAGGAAGGCAAATTGGGTGCGCCAACTTTTGCGGACAACCAATAACAGCAATATCGGAAAGACGAAATAATATTGCTCTTCGACCGATAAAGACCAAATGTGAAGCAAAGGTTTTTCTTCTTGTATGGGATCGAAATAGCCCTGACCCTTTGCAAAAAAGATATTAGAGATGAAACCCAAGGTGGACAGTGCCGTCCTCCATAAAAGGGAAAAATCATCTTTGGTGAATAAAAGAAAGCCGCATATCAGCGTTACCGTCAATACGGTAAAAAATGCGGGCAGTATCCGCTTGATACGGCGGATGTAAAACTTTTTGAACGAGAAAATCCCACTGCTCATTTCACGATGGATAATCATCGTGATCAGAAAGCCGGAAATGACAAAAAAGATATCAACACCAAGAAAGCCGCCAGGCAGCCAGTTTTTTTCAATATGGAAAACGACAACGGATAGAACAGCAACGGCACGCAATGTATCAATATCTGGGCGGTAAGATAAAACTTTGCTCATAATATTTTGATTTTAATTAGTTTATATTAATGGCGTCGTCTGAAAAGTGATTCCTGCCGAGAATGGCAGTATTTCGGAGGTCGGCCATCGTTTGTCGGAACAGGGCAGTTTGTTTGCCTTCTTAGAATGATTGCTGATGATATGCGTTTGAATAGTAATGGATTAGAGTAGGAATAAAGTTGATAGTTTCAACATAATATTTAATATGTTGTTTTTATAATGAATCAATACGATGTGGTATTGTTTAATTATTTATTGTCATATCAATGATATTGTTATTGATGATGTAACCTTACGCTATTTTTAGGTGAGGCGTCGGTAAGAAATGGGAGATTTTAAGAAAGAAAAATTACGGGCTATGCCCGTATTTATTATGGAGATAATGTCTTGTTTTTTTGATATTTCAAGACGTGAGGCCGTCTGAAAATAAATTCAGACGGCCTTAATCTTAGAAAAGGCCGTCTGAAAAAGCGTTTTACCGGGTTTATACGTTAAACAGGAAGTGCATCACATCGCCGTCTTGTACGACGTATTCTTTGCCTTCCACACGCATTTTGCCGGCTTCTTTGGCCTTGGCTTCGCCGCCTAAAGCGATGAAGTCTTCGTAGGAGATAACTTGGGCGCGGATGAAGCCGCGTTCAAAGTCGGTGTGAATCACGCCGGCGGCTTGCGGCGCAGTGTCGCCTTTGTGGATAGTCCAGGCGCGGACTTCTTTCACGCCGGCGGTGAAGTAGGTTTGCAGGCCCAAGAGGTCGTAGCCGGCACGAATCAGGCGGTTCAGGCCCGGTTCTTCCAAGCCCATTTCGGCGAGGAATTCGGCTTTTTCATCGTCTTCCAACTCGGCGATTTCGCTTTCCATCGCGGCGCAAACGGCAACGACAGGCGCGTTTTCTTTTTCAGCCAATTCTTTCAGGCGGTCGAGGTGCGGATTGTTTTCAAAACCGTCTTCGGAAACGTTGCCGACGTACATGGCAGGTTTGGCGGTCAGCAGGAACAGCGGCTTGAGCATGGCGAGTTCTTCCGCGTCCAAACCGAAGGAGCGGACGGGTTTGCCTTCGTCCAGATGCGGCAGCAGTTTTTTGCACAGCTCGACCAGTTTTTGCGCGTCTTTGTCGCCTGAGCGGGCGCGTTTTTCTTCGCGGACGATGGCTTTTTCGACGCTGGCGAGGTCGGCAAGTGCCAATTCGGTACCGATGGTTTCGATGTCGGCAATCGGATCGACTTTGCCTGCAACGTGAACGATGTTGTCGTCGTCAAAGCAACGTACGACGTTAACAATCGCGTCAGTCTCGCGGATGTTGGCGAGGAACTGGTTGCCCAAGCCTTCGCCTTTGCTCGCGCCTGCGACCAAACCGGCGATGTCGACGAATTCGACGATGGCAGGCTGCATTTTTTGCGGATTGACGATTTTTGCCAATTCGGCCATGCGCGGATCGGGGACTTCAACGATGCCGACGTTGGGTTCGATGGTACAGAAAGGATAGTTTGCCGCTTCGATACCCGATTGGGTCAGCGCATTAAAGAGGGTGGATTTGCCGACGTTGGGCAAACCGACGATGCCGCATTTCAAGCTCATGGTTTTTCCTGAAAAGATAAAAGTTTAACGGCGGATTATAGCATATTGTGGAGGTACTCAAAACAGCCGCAATGCTGGTGTGTTCTTATAATAAAAGGCCGTCTGAAAAAAGAGGGGCAGGCATTCAGCCTATTGTTCTTCCGAAGAATGAGTAAATGAATAAAGCCATTAAATAAAACAATTTTACGGACAGGAGGCTTAAGATTAAACCTAAAAGAATGCCCAGTACCCAATAAATCATCTGACGGTATTTCGGGTCGGATGCGGTACGCAACATTTTGAAATACAAAACCAGACAGCCGAACATGCAGATTGTTTGAAACAGAATGAGGGGGAGGCTGTCAATGGCTTCGGAAATCGACCCATAAAGGATGATTGTCCCTATGCGTATGCATAAATAAATTAAAGCCGAGCCTGCCGCCGAACTCCCAAAAGTGACAGGCGTGTCGGATGAATCGGCTGTTTTGTGGGGCTGAAGTCTGCCGAATAACAAGATAAATACAATGTCAAACATAATGATGGTTGCCTTGGTGTGAGGTGTTTTTATTTTTCAGACGGCCTCTGGGTGGTCTGAAAGCTTATTGTGCTGCGATATGGGGCAGTGCCGCATTAAGGTATGTCAGTAGTTGACTATCATCGTGCTGAAGCGGTTGCCATGCTTCATTGAGCACATTGATTTTGTAGCGGGTTATCTGCTATTGCCCAAAATAGTCCGAAATACGGGCAAGTTAAATGAATAGGGTAAGAGTGGCAAGCAGGTTGAAAAACATTATGAGGCTTATGGATAAAGCCTTTGCTATGGTTCGCAGTTGGTTGAAAGGCCGTCTGAAAACTGTTTCAGACGGCCTTTTTTCCGTACTGCTTTAACCGGTATTACGCAAACCTTGCGCTACGCCGTTGATGGTCAAGTGAACCATCAGCAGGGCGTGCGGATTGTCGGGCTCTTTGCGCAGGCGTTTGAGCATGGCGACTTGCAGGCCGTTGAGGGCGTTCAGGTATGGAATCCTCAAGGCAAGCGAACGGGCAAGGCTGCGGTTGTCGCGCAGGAGCTCTTCGGTTTGCAGCAGGTCGAGCAGTGCTTTGCGGCTGCGTTGGTATTCTTCCTTGATCATGCCGAAGATGACTTTTGCTTTATCGGGCGATTCGCTCAAGCCGGCATAGTTTTCCGCCAAGGTGATGTCGGTTTTCGCCATCACTTGCTCCATATTGGAGAGCATAGCTTGGAAGAACGGGTTGTTTTGGGCGTGTTCGCGCAGGGCGGCGAGGGTTTCGGGTTTGCCTTCGCACAAGGTTTCCACTGCGCTGCCGAAACCGTACCAAGCCGGCAGCATGAGGCGGTTTTGCATCCAGGAGAATACCCACGGAATCGCGCGCAAGTCCTGAATCCGCGCCAGGGTTTTACGGCTGGCGGGACGGCTGCCGAGGTTGAGGGTGGCGATTTCCTGAATCGGGCTGGTTTGCAGGAAGTAGTCGATAAAGTCGGGGTGGGTAATCAGTTCGCGGTAGTATTTGAACGATACGTCCGACAAATCCTGCATCAGTTTGGCATCAGGGTCTTTTTTATCCGGCAGGATACTGGCTTCCAAAGTCGCGGCAACCAAGGTTTCCAAGTTGCGTTGGGCATTGCCTGGGTCGGCGTATTTGGCGGTAATGACTTCGCCTTGCTCGGTAATGCGGATTTGTCCGGCAACGCTGCCTGCAGGTTGCGCCAAAATGGCTTGGTAAGACGGGCCGCCGCCGCGACCTACGCTGCCGCCGCGGCCGTGGAACAGGCGCATGCGGACATTGTATTTTTTGAAGAGTTCGACTAAGCCCAATTCGGCCTGATACAGACACCATGAGCTGGTAACGTAGCCGCCGTCTTTGTTGGAGTCGGAGTAGCCGAGCATGATTTCTTGAATGTTGCCGCGGCTTTCGAGCAGGGCGTCATACCAGTCGAGGCGGAACATGGTTTCCATGACCGGGCAAGCGTTTTCGAGCGCTTCGATGGTTTCAAACAGAGGCACGATGTTGATGCGGCTGCGCGGTTTGCCGTTTCCCACTGTCAACAGGCCGCTTTCTTTCAGCAGCAATGCCAAGGCGAGCAGGTCGCTGGGTTGTTCGCAGTTGGAAATAATGCTTTGCGTAACGGCATCTTCGCCGAATTCGTCTTTGATTTTGCGCGCTTCGTTGAAAATCGCCAGTTCGTGACGGGTATGGTCGCTGTATGTGATGAACGGGCTGTATAGCGGGCGTTGATGGCTCAATTCGCGCAACAGGGCGGCTTGTTTTTGCTCTTCGTTCAGGCTGTTGTAGTCTTCCAAACCTGCGTGTTGGAAAAGTTCGGCAACCACATCGGCGTGTTTGCCTGCGTGTTGGCGCAGGTCGAGCGGCATCATGTGGAAACCGAACACGGACACGCTGCGGATAATGTCGGCCAGACGGCCTTCTGCCAGCAGTTGGCTGCCGTTTTCGTGGAGCGAGCGTTGCAGTTTTTTCAGGTCGTTGAGGAACTCTTCAACCGTGGCATAAGGCTCGAGGAAGCCGAATTTGCAGCCCATGCCCAAACCGAGTGAACGTGCCTTGCCCATAGCGCGTGCCATGATGTAGGCGATGGCGCGGCGGTAGGGTTCTTCGGCGCGGGCGATTTCTTCATCGGGAGACTGGGCGGAAAGTGCCATCACGTCGTCGTTGACTTTGACGCGGCGGATGGAGAGCGGCAATTCGCGGTAGAGTTTGTCGAGTTCGCCGCGATAGAAACGGAATACGGCGTCGGCATGCCGTCTGAACGCAAAACGCAAGGTTTCGGCAGAAACGAACGGGTTGCCGTCGCGGTCGCCGCCGATCCAGCCGCCGATTTTGAGAATATTCGGAACGCGGACACCGGGATAGGCCGTCTGAAAATCGCGTTCCATTGTGCGGTAGAGTTTAGGCAGGGCTTCAAAGAAGCTCATCGGGAAGATGGATACACCGTTGTTGATCTCGTCGTTGACGCTGAGTTTGTGGCGGCGCGTTTCGCTGGTCTGCCACAAGCCCAAAAGGACTGTGTCGATTTCGCGGCGCAATTGAGCCAGTGCATCAGGATTAGTGCAGCGTTCGCGTTGCGGCAGCAGCGCGCGGATGCGGCGGTTGAAGCTCAAGACGGTTTGGCGTTGCACCTCGGTCGGGTGCGCGGTCAAAACGGCGGTAACGACCGTGTTGTCCAGTTGTTGTTGCACCGCTTTGCCGTTGACTTTTCCGGCTTTGAGCTTGCGCACGGTTTCCGTCAGGCTGCCTTCGGCGCTGTTGTGTCCTGCATCTTCGTGGATTTGGCGGCGGCGTTCGTGGTGCACGTCTTCGGCGATGTTCAGAATTTGTGCGAACAGGCCGCAGGCCAGGGTTAAATCGTGGGTTTGCTGTTCGTCCAGTTGCGGCAACACCTTCTCAATCAAGGCGGCGCTGTCGTCTGAAGTCGATAACAACTTAACGGTTTCGACCACCAAAGGCGATGCTTCTTCATGCAGCAGATTGAACAGAGACTGTTTTAAAAATTCCGCATCCGCTGCCAAAGCGGCATCTTTGGGATTGTTTAAGATATGCAGTTGCATGATTTTTCTCTTATTTAAATGTTAATTTGGGTTTGTCCCGAATCCATTGTATAGCAAATTTTTGTAAACTGCCAATGCTGCCGTCCGATACATTTCAAACCGGAAAACGGCCGTCCGTATCCGCCGCGTGGCCGGTGTCTGTAAAATGCCGTAAAATATTGACTGTCAAAACAGAGGCGAGAACCCCATGATTGAATTCCCCAACCAGCCCGATTTTCCTGAGCAACACACCGCCGTCGCCGTCGGCACCATCAACATGAGCCAGCAGGCGGTACGGGTGTTGATAGAGAATGCAACCGAAAAGGCAAGCATCCTGACCATCGCCCGCGTTGCCGCCATTCAAAACATCAAACAAAGCGGCAACCTGATTCCGCTGCACCTGCCCGGCCGCATCATCGGCGTGCAGGTTGATTTCGATATTAACGTCGAGCTGGCCTGCCTGAAAGCCACATTGACCGTCCAAGCGCACAGCAACGGCAGCATTGCCACCGAAGCCCTGACCGGCCTCAATCTGGCACTCTTGAGCGTTTACGACATGATGAAAGACGTTGACCGCAATATGATGCTCAGCGGCATCCGCCTCGAATCCGAAACCAGCAGCGAAGGCCGTCCTTTCCTGTTTGACAACGCCTACGAAAATATCAATTTCTAAATTACTCAGGCCGTCTGAATATTCGGTTTCAGACGGCCTTATTGTTATGATGAACGATCAACAACTTTTGCGGTTCAGCCGCCATATCCTGCTGGATGAAATCGGTATCGAAGGCCAAGAAAAACTCTTGGCCGCCCATGCGCTCGTTGTCGGTTGCGGCGGACTAGGCGCGGCGGCCTTGCCGTATCTTGCCGCCGCCGGCATCGGCCGCCTGACGATTGCCGATGCCGATACCATCGACGAGACCAACCTTCAACGCCAAATCACGTTTACCGAAGCCGATATCGGCAAAAACAAGGCTTTGGTGATGCAAGGCCGTCTGAAACAGATCAACAGCCAAACACACATTACCGCCATGGCCGAATTTCTCGATGAGGTCAGGCTTGTCGAATTGGCAAACGCCGCCGACATCATCCTCGATTGTTCCGACAACTATCCCACGCGCCAGGCGGTCAACCGCGCCGCCGTTGCCACGCACACGCCTTTGGTTTCCGCCGCGGCCGTCGGCTTTGACGGACAAATCGCCGTGTACCGCCCCGACCTTCCCGATACGCCCTGCTATGCCTGCCTATTTGATGGCGAACAAGCCAGCGACGGCGCTTGTGCATTGTTCGGCGTTTTTTCGCCCTTGGTCGGCGTTGTCGGAACGACCCAAGCCGCCGAAGCGCTTAAAATGCTGCTCGGTATCGGTGCGCCGTCGCACGGTAAACTTTCTACCTATAACGCATTGAGCGGAAAATGGCAGCAATACGGGGTGAGACACAATCCTGAATGCCCGGTTTGCGGCGGCCGTTAAAGACAAAAGCAGGGCAAGGGTTTCAATGCTCCGAAGCCAATCCGCCGGAGCAATCATGCTTATCTTTCATTAAACTTGAAAGAAGGCGTT
Source organism: Neisseria subflava (assembly GCF_024205705.1). NCBI lineage: Bacteria > Pseudomonadati > Pseudomonadota > Betaproteobacteria > Neisseriales > Neisseriaceae > Neisseria > Neisseria subflava. Next base: position 1,922,558 of record NZ_CP073115.1, on the reverse strand, counting down.
TCTTCCCTTTTCAGACGGCCTGTGGCACGATATGATTCAATGATTAATAAATTTTTTGAGGCCGTCTGAAAAAGATAGGGAGAAACCGGCTTAATGAATATTATTCGTGCCTTATTGGTGGTATTGGGTTGCCTGACTTTGGGCGAAGCGGCCGTTTGGATTTTGGGGTTGAAGCTGCCGGGCAGCATTGTCGGCATGGGTTTGCTGTTTGCCGCGCTTCAGGCCGGCTGGGTCAAATTGTCTTGGGTGGAAGAGCTGGCGGACATTTTGATGGCGAACCTGACTTTGTTTTTGGTGCCGCCTTGCGTGGCCGTCATCAGTTATTTGGATGTGATTGCAAACGACTGGTTTTCGATTTTGACGGCCACCATCGCCAGTACGGTGTGCGTGTTGTTGGTCACGGGCAAAGTGCATGAGTGGGTCAGGAGGCTGATGTGATGGGCGATATCGACAATTTGTTGCGTATGCCCGTGCTTATGCTGTTTTTGACTTTGGCCGTGTATGCTTTGGCGGTGCAGATTCGGGTGCGCACGGGAAACGTTTTGTGCAATCCGGTATTGATCAGCACGCTGGTGTTGATGGGGTATTTGAAGGTATTTGCCATCGATTACGAGCTGTATCACGACGCGGCGCAGTTTATCGATTTTTGGTTGAAACCGGCGGTCGTATTGCTGGCCGTGCCGCTTTATCGAAATTGGGACCGTATCCGCAGCCAGTGGTTGCCGGTGGTGTTGTCGCAATTGGTGGGCAGCGTGACGGGCATTGTTACGGGCGTGTATTTCGCCAAATGGCTGGGCGCGTCGCGCGATGTGGTTTTGTCGTTGGCTTCCAAATCGGTGACCAACCCGATTGCGATTGAAATCACGGCATCGGTCGGCGGTATTCCGGCGATTACGGCGGCAACGGTGATTATCGCCGGACTTTTTGGACAGATGGCCGGATATAAAGTGTTGAAAGGGGCGTTGTATATGCCTTCTTCAGTGGGGATGTCTTTAGGGACGGCCTCCCATGCGATGGGGATTGCGGCGTCTTTGGAATACGGCCGCCGTATGGCCGCCTATGCCGGTTTGGGTTTGACGCTCAACGGCGTATTGACGGCGGTATTGGTGCCTATTTTGATTCCCTTATTGGGCGTATAGCGTTCAGGCCGTCTGAAAATAGTGTAAACAGGAGAAAATGATATGGCTGTAAATTTGACTAAAAAACGTGCAGACGAATTGTTGGAAATCGACGGCATCCGTCTGTTTACAGGTCGTGCCGGCATCAAGCAACAAGACCGCGACGATTTGACGCTGATGGTGTTGGGCGGCGGCCATACGGTGGGCGCGGTGTTTACGCAAAACCGTTTCTGCGCCGCGCCGGTGCATATCGCCAAGTCGCATCTGTTTGACCAAGACGGCGTGTGTGCTTTAGTCGTCAATACGGGCAATGCCAATGCAGGTACCGGCGCACAAGGCCGTCTGGACGCGATTAAAGTGTGCGCGGCGGCGGCGGAACAGGTCGGCTGCCAATCCAATCAGATTATGCCGTTTTCGACCGGTGTAATTTTAGAGCCACTGCCTGTGGATAAAATCGTGGCCGCTTTGCCGCAAGTGCGCCCTGCATTCTGGTCGGACGCGGCTCGTGCCATCATGACGACGGATACTGTACCGAAAGCTGCTTCACGCACAGGCTTGGTCGGCGAGAAACACACAGTCCGCGCTACCGGCATCGCCAAAGGCTCGGGCATGATTCATCCGAACATGGCGACCATGTTGTCGTTTATCGCCACCGATGCCAAAGTGTCCCAACCGATTTTGCAGCTGATGACGCAAGAAATCGCAGACGAAAGTTTCAATACGATTACCGTGGACGGCGATACCAGCACCAACGACAGCTTCGTGATTATGGCGACAGGCCGTTGCGGTCAAAGCGAAATCGACAATACCGCCGATCCGCGCTATGCGCAGCTCAAAGCCTTACTCGGTTCGCTGGCTTTGGAACTGGCGCAGGCGATTGTCCGTGATGGCGAGGGTGCGACCAAGTTCATCACGGTGGAAGTGCAAAACGCGAAAACCCGCGAAGAGGCGCGCAAAGTGGCTTATGCTGTCGCCCATTCGCCTTTGGTGAAAACCGCTTTCTTTGCCTCCGACCCGAACTTGGGCCGTCTGTTGGCAGCCGTCGGCTATGCCGGTATTGAAGACTTGGATGTCGATGCTTTGAAAATGTGGCTGGATGACGTGTTGGTGGCCGAAAACGGCGGCCGCGCGGAAAGCTATACTGAAGAAGCAGGACAAGCAGTGATGAACCGTCCGGAAATCACCGTCCGCATCGATTTGCAACGCGGCGATACGACGGCGGCCGTCTATACCTGCGATTTGTCGCACGAATATGTGTCGATTAACGCGGATTACCGTTCTTAAAAACCTTTATCCTTGTTTTCAGACGGCCTTTGAGAAAAGTATCAAGGCCGTCTGAACACATTGACTGCGTGTTTATTATGAAATTTCCCCAGACTTGGGCGGCGCGCCTTGCCCACAAAATCCGCCAAACCAAACGCCTGTCGAAAAAGAGCATTGCCCTTCTGTTTTTGCTGGCAGGATCGGCACTGGTTGCCCTGACGGCTTTGATGTTTGCGTACTTGGCGGATTTGGCTTTGGAATGGAACGCTTTGCTGGTGGGGAAATATCCGTGGTTTGCGTGGGTGGCTTTGCCGCTGGGTTTGCCGCTTTTGGCGTGGTTTACGCGCAAATTTGCGCCGTACACTTCCGGCAGCGGTATTCCGCAGGTCATCGCCTCTTTGTCTTTGCCTTATGGCGCGCAGAAAACCCGTTTGATTCGTCTGGGCGAAACCTTTTTCAAAATTCCGCTGACGTTTTGCGCCATGCTGTTGGGTGCGTCTGTCGGTAGGGAAGGGCCGTCTGTGCAAGTGGGCGCGGCGGTAATGAACGCTTGGGGCGCGTGGTGTAAAAAGCACGGGCTGGCGTTTAGGGGCATGCAGGAAAACGATTTGATTGCCGCAGGCGCGGCCGGCGGTTTGGCGGCGGCGTTTAACGCGCCTTTAGCCGGCGTGGTCTTTGCCATCGAAGAATTGGGGCGCGGCGTGCTTTTGCGTTGGGAACGTCAAATCCTGATGGGCGTGTTGGCGGCCGGTTTCATTCAAGTGGCGATACAGGGCAACAACCCGTATTTCTCAGGGTTTCAAGGGCATGAGCTGCCAAACATGCTGATGTGGGCCGCGGTGTCGGGCATCATCTGCGGTGTAGCAGGCGGATTGTTCAGCAGCTTTTTGTATCGCGGCGCAGCGGCATTTGCACCGGTACGCTGGCGCAGTTTCATCCGCCGCCATTTGTTGGTAGTTGCCTTTGCAATGGGTATTTTGCTGGCGTTGCTTGGTACGTTTTATCAAGGCAAAACCTATGGCACGGGTTATCACGAAGCCGCAGCCGCACTCAAAGGCGCGTATGAAGCGCCGATCGGCTTGGCCGCCGCAAAATGGGCGGCGACCGTGTTCAGCTATTGGGCAGGTATTCCCGGCGGTATCTTCACGCCGTCTTTAACCATCGGTGCGATGATAGGCGAACACATGGCTTCTTTCGTGCAACTGGGCGACGCGTCCAATGTCGCGGTTTTGCTCTGCATGGCCGCATTCCTTGCCGCCGCGACCCAATCGCCGTTGACCGCCGCCGTGGTGGTAATGGAAATGACGGGCGGACAGAATTTGCTGTTTTGGATGCTGCTGACTTGCATCTTCGCTTCGCAAGTCTCGCGCCAATTCTCGCCGCATCCGTTTTACCATGCTGCAGGTTTGCGCTTCAGACGGCATATTGAAGCCGAAAGCGGACATGTTCAGCACGAGAAAAAAGAATAGGTCGGCATATAAAAGGCCGTCTGAAAATCGATTTCAGACGGCCTTTGTTATGTCGTTTAAAGCTGTATTTCAGTTTTACTTAAACAGCAAAATCAGCAACAAAACAACCGCAATCACACCCAGCCACAGGCTTTGGCGTTGCTGTACTTTGACCAGATGCACATAGGCATCGCGCATTTCCTGCTGGCGGTTTTCATCAATCAGCGCACTGATTTTGCGCGGCAGGGAAGGGATGATTTGCGCCCAGTCGGGGGCTTCGTTTTTGAGGTTGCGCCAAAGGGCTTTGGGGCCGACCTGTTCGTTCATCCAGCGCACCAAAAACGGTTTGGCGGTTTTCCACAAGTCCAAATCGGGATCGAGTTGGCGGCCTAAGCCTTCGATGTTGAGCAGTGTTTTCTGCAGCAATACCAGCTGTGGTTGGATTTCGACATTGAAGCGACGGCTGACTTCAAACAGGCGCATCAGCACCAAGCCGAAGGAAATTTGCGAAATCGGTTTGTTGAACACCGGTTCGCACACGGCGCGGACGGCGGCTTCCAATTCTTCCGCACGCGTGTCGGCAGGTACCCAGCCCGATTCGATATGGGCGGTGGCGACGCGGTGGTAATCGCGGTTGAAGAAGGCGAGGAAGTTGATGGCGAGATAGCGCTTGTCGTAGTCGGTCAGCGTGCCGACAATGCCGAAATCGAGGGCGATGTAGCGGTTGTCGGCGGCGACCAGAATGTTGCCGGGGTGCATATCCGCATGGAAAAAACCGTCGCGGAAGACTTGTGTGAAGAAGATTTCCACACCGTAATCGGCAAGTTTGTGCAAATTAATGCCGTCTGCTTTGAGTTTGGCGATATCGGATACCGGTGTGCCGTCCATCCATTCGATGGTCAGCACGTCGCTGGTGCAGTAGTCGTAAAACACCTTCGGCACAATCAGCATATTGCTGTTTTGGAAATTGCGACCGAGCTGGCTGGCATTGGCGGCTTCGCGCATCAAGTCCAATTCATCGTGCAGGTATTTATCAAATTCGGCCACCACTTCGCGCGGCTTCAAACGCTTGCCGTCTGAAAACAAACGCTCTACCCAGCCTGCACCAAAGCGCATCAGCGACAAATCCTGTTCGATAACGGGCAAAAGGTTGGGGCGCAAGACTTTCACTGCGACTTGTTCGCCCGAATGCAGGCGGGCTTTGTGTACTTGGGCGATGGACGCGCTGGCGACAGGCTCGGTTTCAAATTCCGCGTATAAAGTGTCGATGGATTGTCCCAGTGATTTTTCGATTTGCGAGCGCGAAAGCTGCGCGTCAAACGGCGGCACTTTGTCTTGCAGCCTTGCCAGTTCGACCGCGTAATCGTGCGGAATCAAATCGGGGCGCGTGGACAATACCTGTCCGAATTTGATGAAAATCGGCCCCAGGCTTTCCAACGCCAAACGCAGGCGTACGGCAGGCGTCTCGTGTTTGAACTTGGACGACTGCGGCAGCATATTGAGGAAAGTCCGCGCCCAACCCGGATGGACCAGCGAGGCAATCAGCTCGGCAAGGCGGTAGCGGTAGAGCGTGCAGAGGATGGTTTTAATGCGTTTGAGGCGGTTCATGATGGACGCAGATAAATCGAAAAACAGAATTATATAGGAAAAACAGGTAAGGGCTTCAGACGGCCTGAGACTTTTGCAAAAACATTTGCCGCATAGTGAACAATTTTATAAAGGCTCAGATTTTGCCGCCCCAATAAAAAGACGAATATTCACATCATAAATATTCGTCGGCTACTTGCCCAAACTGCCGATTCAAGACATAATCGGGAAATGTGCAGGAGAGTGTTACACCCAACTACAATGTAACCACCGAAGGCGCAGACACCCTTAAATCGCTCAGGTATCAGGGACTGCACATTGAAACAAACAATCTGGAGAGCGGCGTTAGAATAACGTCCACCGAAGGGGAGAAGGCCGTCTGAACCACCATTCAGACAACCGCGCAAAGCAGTGAGCAGACTGGTTTGCCATCATGCGGATACGGCCGAAAATCTCAGGTTCAAGGACAGATAGGGTCATCCGCGCACAGGTGCGCGGGCGGCATCTGAACAAAAAATCCGGAGAAACTTGAGAATGACTGCTCTGAAAACCACCCCATTTCATCAAGCCCATCAAGATGCAGGCGCGAAGCTGGTCGATTTTGCCGGCTGGGAGCTGCCCATCCATTATGGTTCACAAATCGCCGAACACGAAGCCGTGCGCACCGACGCCGGTATGTTTGACGTATCACACATGCTCGTTACCGACGTAGCAGGCGCAAATGCCAAAGCCTTTTTTCGCAAATTGATTGCCAACGATGTCGCCAAACTCGCTTTTGTCGGCAAAGCCCTTTATTCCGCTTTGCTCAACGACAACGGTGGCGTGATTGACGACTTGATTGTTTACCGCACCAATGAAGCCGAAACCCAATACCGCATCGTGTCCAACGGCGCGACCCGCGAAAAAGATACGGCGCAATTCCACAAAGTCGGACAAGAGTTCGGCGTTGCCTTCAATCCGCGCTACGACCTCGGCATGCTCGCCGTACAAGGCCCGAAAGCCATCGAAAAACTCCTGACCGTCAAACCTGAATGGGCGGACGTGATTCACGGTCTCAAACCGTTCCAAGGTGCAGACTTGGGCAACGACTGGTTTGTCGCCCGTACAGGCTATACCGGCGAAGACGGCGTCGAAGTCATCCTGCCCGGCACTGAAGCCGTCGCATTCTTCAAAGCCCTGCAAGCAGCAGGCGTACAGCCTTGCGGCCTCGGCGCACGCGACACCCTGCGCATGGAAGCCGGTATGAACCTTTATGGCAACGATATGGACGACAATACCAGCCCGCTCGAAGCAGGCATGGGTTGGACCGTTGACTTGAAAGATGAAAGCCGCGACTTCGTAGGTAAAGCCGCCTTGCTGGCATTGAAAGAAAAAGGCGTTACCGTGAAACAGGTCGGCCTGTTGCTCGAAAAAGGCGGCATCCTGCGCGCGCATATGGAAGTGTTGACCGACAAAGGCCAAGGCGAAACCACCAGCGGCGTATTCTCTCCAAGCCTGAAACAATCCATCGCCATCGCGCGCGTACCGAAAGATTTTGATGGAGATACCGCCAAAGTCCTGATTCGCGGCAAAGAAGTAGACGTGCGCGTACTGAAGCTGCCGTTCGTCCGCAACGGTCAAAAACAGTTTGATTAATATCGGTTCAGACGGCCTTTATTTGTTAAGGGCCGTCTGAAAGCAGGTTTTAAGGAATTGTTATTTCCTATGAAAGCAACCTTCTGCAATTTATTGTTGGTATTTATGTTATCGGCTTGCGCTTCGTCTGCAGGCGAGCGCGGATTGATGTTTTTCGATACAGAAGGAAAATCTCGTACTGCAACATTTATGAAAACCGTTGGCGGCAATGGAAAGATTGCCGGTGAGGTGACGATAGACGGGGAATATGCCCTTGATATTATCCGCATGAATGATGATTTGAGTATTGCCGTGCAAGATAATAAGGGTAGAAGCCGTGCTTCCGACCTGAAATCATTGTCGCAAGCGAAATCATTTACCCTGTATGCGTTCAGCCGTTATGCGGGAACAGTTGAAGTGGATAAAGTATCGGCAGTTACAGGCATTTGTGCAGATTACCGCAACAAAGGCCTGAAGGTTGCCGTTGCAGACAATATGAGGTCCAAACAAGGAATCGTTGTATTCCGCGCAAGCGGCGTAATGGCAAGTAACAAGCGCAAGATAAACGAAGCATATTTGGATTATTCTGCATCCCCTAAACTTCCTTCCGCCCAAAAGCAAAAATTGGAACAAGATAAAAACAATATGATTGCCGTCCATTACGGACGCTTGGAAGAATTAATCGCACGAGGTATCTGCGCACGCTAAGCTGAGCAGATGCCGTCTGAAAATAACCCCCTATCAATGGAGTATCAAACCATGAGCAACAACATCCCAGCCGAACTGAAATACGTTGCCAGCCACGAATGGCTGCGCCTTGAAGACGACGGTACCGTTACCGTCGGCATTACCCACCATGCGCAAGAGCTGTTGGGCGACATCGTGTTCGTCGAGCTGCCAGAAGTCGGTGCAAACCTGGCTGCCGAAGAACAAGCCGGTGTGGTTGAGTCTGTAAAAGCCGCATCTGACGTGTACGCGCCGATTGCAGGCGAAATCGTTGCCGTCAACGAAGATTTGCCAAGCGCTCCGGAAACTGCCAACAGCGATCCTTACGGCGCAGGCTGGTTCTTCAAAATCAAACCTGCCAACCCTGCCGATTACGACGGTCTGCTGACTGCCGAACAATATGCAGGCGAAGTAGCTTGATTTTTGCAAACATCCAAACAGGTTTTTTATCTGTTTGATATTGCAGGTCTTAGGTCGTCTGAAAAATGCTTTCAGACGGCCTTTGTTTCAATTTTTCCTCAATAAACATGAATTACTGCGAATTTGTCGCCACGCTACCCGACGATACGGACAACCCCAACCAACATTATCACGACACGCAATACGGTTTTCCGATTGAGGACGACAATGAATTGTTTGAGCGGCTGGTGTTGGAAATCAATCAGGCAGGATTGAGCTGGACGCTGATGCTGAAGAAGCAGCAGGCATTTCAGACGGCATTTAAAGGTTTCGACATCGATACGGTCGCCGCATTTGACGAGGCCGATATTGAGAGACTGCTTGCCGATGCAGGCATCGTCCGCAACCGCCTGAAAATCAACGCAGCCATTTATAACGCGCGACAAATCAAACAAATACAGCAAGAATACGGCTCATTTAAAAACTGGCTGGATGCGAACCATCCGCTCGACAAGGCTGAATGGGTGAAGCTGTTTAAAAAACATTTCAAATTTGTCGGCGGCGAAATCGTCGGCGAATTTCTGATGAGTACCGGCTACCTACCCGGCGCGCATGTGGAAACCTGTCCGGTTTATAGGGAAATATTGGCATGTCGTCCAAAGTGGGCGGAGGCCGTCTGAAACAACATCTGCAAGAAAAAACAGTGTTGATATCGATAACACCGAAGGAGTAGAAATGAAACTATCTGAATTGTTCAACCCGAACGAATTTGCCGCGCGCCATTTGAGCTTTGGCGACGAGGCTGCGCTTTTGGAAGCGCTCGGCGAGAAGAGCATGGATGATTTTGTCGGCAATACTGTGCCGCAAAGCATCCGTATGCCGTCCGAACTCGACCTGCCCGAAGCCCTGACCGAGGCGGATGCGTTGGCGAAATTGAAAGGCATTGCGTCTAAAAACGTGATCAATAAGTCCTATATCGGTTTGGGTTATTACCCGACCCGCGTGCCGAATGTGATTTTGCGCAACGTATTGGAAAATCCAGGCTGGTATACCGCCTACACCCCGTATCAGGCGGAAATCGCGCAGGGTCGTTTGGAAGCTTTGTTGAACTTCCAACAAGTGTGTATCGATTTGACCGGTTTCCCTGTGGCAGGCGCGTCTTTGTTGGACGAGGCAACTGCCGCGGCCGAAGCGATGGCGATGGCGCACCGCGTGGGCAAAGTGAAATCCGAGCGTTTCTTTGTGGATGCGCGCGTGTATCCGCAAACTTTGGACGTGATGAAAACCCGCGCCAAATATTTCGGCTTTGAACTGGTGGTCGGCGATTTTGCCCAAGCGGATGAAGGCGAATACTTCGGCGCGCTGTTCCAATACGTCGGCAAAGATGGCGATGTGCAAGACTTGCAGGACGTTATCGGCCGTCTGAAAGCCAAAGGCACAATCGTGGCCGTTGCCGCCGACATCATGAGTTTGGTTTTGCTGAAGTCTCCGGCTGAATTGGGCGCAGATATTGCTTTGGGCAATACCCAACGCTTCGGTGTGCCGATGGGCTTTGGTGGTCCGCACGCTGCTTATTTCGCGTTTAAAGACGAGTTCAAACGTTCCGCTCCGGGCCGCATCATCGGCGTATCCAAAGACGCATCGGGCAAACCCGCGCTGCGCATGGCGTTGTCCACACGCGAGCAACACATCCGCCGCGAAAAAGCGACATCCAATATTTGTACCGCACAAGCATTGCTGGCGAACTTGGCCGGTATGTATGCCGTTTACCACGGCCCTGAAGGCGTGAAACGCATTGCCAACCGCATTCATGCGCTGGCTTCTGCCTTTGCCGATGCGCTGGTTTCAGACGGCCTGAATGTGGTTCACAAAGTCTTCTTCGATACCGTTACCGTCGATTTCGGCAGCAAAGAGAAAGCAAACCAAGTGTTTGCCGCTGCTTTGGAATCGGGTTACAACCTGCGCCGCGTCAACGATACTCAAATTGCGGCTGCATTCCATGAAACGTCGGCATACGAAGATTTGGTCGATTTGTACCGTGCGTTTACCGGCAAAGATACGGCTACATTTGCCGATGATGTCAAAGGCCGTCTGAATGCCGAATTGCTGCGTCAGGATGACATTCTGCAACATCCTGTGTTCAACAGTTACCACACCGAACACGAAATGTTGCGCTACCTGAAAAAACTCGAAGACCGCGACTTGGCGATGAACCGCAGCATGATTTCATTGGGCAGCTGCACCATGAAGCTCAATGCGACTGCGGAAATGTTGCCGATTACTTGGGCAGAGTTCACCGACATCCACCCCTACGCCCCCAAAGACCAAGCCGCAGGCTACCGCGAATTGCTTGCTGATATGGAAAACAGCCTGAAAGCCATCACCGGCTTTGACGCGATTTCCTTCCAGCCCAACTCCGGCGCGCAGGGCGAATACAGCGGCATGCTCTCCATCCGCCGCTATCAAGAAGCCAACGGCGAGGGACACCGCCACATCTGCCTGATTCCCAAATCCGCACACGGCACCAACCCTGCGACTGCCGCTATGCTGGGTTTGAAAGTCGTCGTTGTCGATACCGACGAACACGGCAACGTCAGCATCGACGATTTGAAAGCCAAAGCCGAGCAATACCGCGACGCTTTGTCCGCCATCATGATTACTTACCCGTCCACCCACGGCGTGTACGAAGAAGGCATCCGCGACATCTGCCGCATCATCCATGAAAACGGCGGACAGGTTTACATGGACGGCGCCAACCTCAACGCCCAAATCGGCATCATGCAGCCTGCTGAAGTCGGCGCGGACGTGTTGCACATGAACCTGCACAAAACCTTCTGTATCCCTCACGGCGGCGGCGGTCCGGGCGTCGGCCCTATCGGTTTGAAAGCCCACCTTGCCCCGTTTGCACCGGGACACGCTTTGACCGACACCTACAGCGCCAGTGCCGACCAAACCGCCGTTGCTGCTGCGGCCTTCGGTTCTGCGTCCATCCTGCCGATTACTTGGATGTACCTGACCATGATGGGCAAACAAGGCATGGAGCAGGCAACACGCTGGGCATTGCTCAACGCCAACTACGTTGCCAAACGTCTGAGCGAAGACTATCCGATTCTGTATACAGGCAAAAACGGCCGCGTCGCGCACGAATGTATCGTTGATTTGCGTCCGCTTAAAGCCGAAAGCGGCATCACTGAAACTGACATCGCCAAACGCCTGATGGACTATGGCTTCCACGCGCCGACGGTTTCCTTCCCTGTTGCCGGTACGCTGATGATCGAGCCGACCGAAAGCGAAAGCAAAGCCGAACTCGACCGCTTCATCGCCGCCCTGAAACAAATTAAACAGGAAGTGCTGAAAGTTGAGCGCGGCGAGTGGCCGAAAGAGGACAATCCGCTGGTGAATGCTCCGCATACCGCGTCTGATGTAACCGGCGAATGGGCGCATCCGTACTCCCGCGAAGAAGCTGTCTTCCCATTGCCGTTCGTCCGCGAACACAAATTCTGGCCGAGCGTCAAACGGGTAGATGAAGTGTATGGCGACCGCAATCTGGTTTGCTCCTGCTTGCCGATTGACGCATACGAAGAATAAGCCTGAATAGGTTTAAAATTGAACAGGCCGTCTGAAAATGAAAATAGTTTTCAGATGGCCTTTTGTTTGTTAAGATATTCCACCCGAGAACATACATTTGTTTTTGGTAAAACAATAGATAAGGCATTCGGAAAGATAAACGGCGCATGCCTTTGCTTGCGGATAAAACCAAAACGGCTTCCCATAACGATAAGCAAAAGGCTGTCTGAAAAACAGGAGGACACGATGGACGAACTTTTTATTCAAACGCTGACGATTGCCGGCTCCGATTCCGGTGGTGGCGCAGGCATACAGGCGGATTTGAAGACATTTCAAATGCGCGGCGTGTTCGGCACCAGCGTACTGACCGCGGTTACCGCACAAAATACTTTGGGCGTATCGGCAGTGCATCCGATACCGACCGACATGATTGCCACGCAAATTGCTGCGATTCAGGAAGATTTCCAAATCCGCGCCTATAAAATCGGCATGCTGGGTACGGCGGAAATCATCGAATGTGTGGCGGAACAAACCGCCGAATGTGACTTCGGCAAACGCGTGTTGGATCCGGTTATGATTGCCAAAGGCGGTGCCCCGCTGTTGGAAAACTCGGCCGTCGAAGCCATGAAACGCCTGCTGCTGCCGCATACGGACGTCTTGACCCCCAATCTGCCCGAAGCGCAGGCATTGACGGGTATCAATATTGAAAACCGCCAAGATGCGGAACGCGCCGCCAAAATTCTTCAGGATTGGGGCGTGAAAAATGTGGTGATTAAAGGCGGCCATCTTGCCGACAGCCAAAGCGAATATTGCACCGACTGGCTGTTTACGCCATACGAAACCATTGAGCTGAACAGCAAACGTTTCCCAACGCCGCATACGCATGGCACGGGCTGCACGTTTTCGGCCTGCATTACTGCCGAGTTGGCAAAAGGGTTTAGCGTGCCCGAGGCGGTTCAAACGGCAAAAAACTATATTGCCGCCGCCATTTCCCATCCTTTGGGCATTGGGGCAGGACACGGGCCGGTCAACCATTGGGCGTATCAGGACAAATAATGCGTTTAGGCCAATTGTAATTGATTGTATTTTTCAGACGGCCTGACTAGGTTTATCACTTGAAATTGTTTACAATATCAGATTAATGCTTTTACGGATAAAAAAGACACCATGCAAGTTACCTCAAAATGGATAGACGGAATGTGCTTCGTCGGTACAACGGCAAACGGACACAGCGTTGTGATGGAAGGCGCGGCGGCTGAAGGCGAAGTCAAACGCGGCCCCAGCCCGATGGAAATGCTGTTGTTGGGTGTAGCAGGCTGTTCCAGCATCGATGTCGTGATGATTGCCGAGAAACAACGCCAAAAAATCACCGACTGCCGTGCCGAAGTGACTGCCAAACGCGCCGACACCGCGCCGCGCGTGTTTACCGAAATCCATATCCACTTCAAAGTGTATGGTCGAGATTTGCAAGAAAGCGCGATTGAGCGCGCCGTACAGATGTCTGCCGAAAAATATTGCTCCGCATCGATTATGCTGGGTAAAGTGGCAAAAATGAGCCACAGCTTCGAGATCGTCGAAACAGAATAAGGCGGTTTTCAAGGAAAAAGCCGGAGCGTGAGACGGCTGCACACAAAAAAGCAGATATATTCACGCATTAACATGAATATATCTGCTTGCTTTTTATTCCTTTTTCTCTCTCTCTATCAGCCTTTATAACTTGGCTTGTTGATCTCATTGTGCAAGTTTCGTTTAACATTGTCAACAATTTTTAATTATATTTTAAACAACCCCGAAAGATGCAGGTTTGTAAACGCTTGCGCCTTAATACGGATACTGGGGAAACATTATGGATTACGAAAATAATACCAACGTTGCGCCTGCAACTTCATCGCTTATTTTGGAAGAGCGTCACGATTCGGAACTCTTCCGCGTGTACGCATTGATTTTGGACGGCATTACCGACCATCTGCTGCTGCCGGGCAAAAAACTGACCGAGTCCGAGCTTTGCCGACAAATGGTTTGCTCGCGCAATACCGTGCGTGGCGCATTATCGCTTTTGGCGCACGATAAAATCGTCGATTTGCAGCCCAATCGCGGCGCATTTGTCCATGTGCCGGACTTGAAAGAAATGAAAGACGTGTTCAACACGCGTATCGAAATGGAAAGTATGATTCTGAGCGTCCTTATCGATATGCCTGACTTGGAAATGCGTCTGCAACCGCTTTACGCCATGATTGAGCAAGAGGGCGCAGCCTCCGAAAGCGGCGACCGCGTGGGTTGGAACCGCCTGTCCAATGCCTTCCATGTCGAATTGGCGCGGCTGTTGGACAACGATGTCCTGTTTGAAATCATGAATACCTTGTGCGCGCGCTCTTCATTGATTGTGGCCGTTTCCGATCCGCTTCGCAAAGAAAAGCGCAACATCGATTCCAATTCGCACCATGAACACCGAGAAATCCTCGATTTATTGGTGGCCGGCAAGCGCAACCGTGTGACCAAAGTCATGCGCCGCCACTTGGGCGCGTGTATGGAACGCTTGGAACAGAAACTCGAGATATAATCGGTTTGACAATAACAAGGCCGTCTGAAATATTCAGACGGCCATTGGTTTATCCCTACAAAGCGAAACGCCATGAAACCAAAAATCCAAAGACACGAACAGATCCTCACCCTTGTCCGCGAACATAACTTTATGACGGTGGAAGAATTGGCGGCAAATTTGGATGTTACGCCGCAAACCATACGCCGCGATGTGCAAGAGTTAAGCGAGACCGGACAACTCAAACGCTATCACGGCGGCGCATCTTTGGGCGACGTTTCAGTCGTAACGGCAGGGCAGGAGCGGCGCAACCATCAGCAGCAGGAAAAAAACGCCATTGCCCGACTGATTGCTTCCACCATTCCCGACAATGCCTCGCTGTTTATCAGCATCGGCACCACCATGGAAGCCGTCGCCGCCGAGTTGGTCAGACAGCGTAAAAACCTGCGGATTATCACCAACAACATCTACGCCGCCTCCATCACTGCGGCGCGTACCGATTACACGGTCATCATCGCTTCCGGCGTGGTCCGTCCTTTGGACGGTGGCATTACCGGCGTGGCGACCGTCGATTTCATCAACCAATTCAAAGTCGACTATGCCATCATGAGTACCCACGGCATAGAAAACGACGGCTCGCTTTTGGATGACGATTACAAGGAAGTCAGCGTCATGCAGGCGATGGTAAACAATGCCCGCGTGCGCTATCTTGGTGTCGACCACAGCAAATTTAACAGCAATGCCTTGGTCAGACTGGGCGATATCGGCGCATTCGATAAGCTGTTTACCGACCGCACACCATCCGCCGCCATGCAGAAAACCCTAAACGAGCGCGGCGTAGCGTGGCAGGTTGCCGACCCTGTATCAAAGTAGCCAAGTCGGGTACAATTGAGCCATCATTCCATTCCTTTCAGACGGCCTGATTGAATGTTCAGGCCGTCTGAAAACAGAAAATCATTTTCCCATCAAAGAAATATTATGTTGAATAAAGACCAATTCGCGGACAACCACTTTATCCGCACCATCATTGAAGAAGACCTCAAAAGCGGTAAACATACAGCCATCCAAACCCGTTTCCCGCCCGAGCCAAACGGTTACCTGCACATCGGCCACGCCAAATCCATCTGCTTGAACTTCGGTTTGGCTTATATTTACGACGGCTTGTGCAACCTGCGTTTTGACGATACCAACCCTGAAAAAGAAAACGACGAATACGTCAACGCCATCAAAGAAGACGTTGAGTGGTTGGGCTTCCATTGGGCGGGCGAGCCGCGTTTCGCTTCCAACTATTTCGACCAGCTTTACGACTACGCCGTCGGTTTAATCAAAGACGGCAAAGCGTATGTCGATGATTTGACGCCAGAAGAAATGCGCGAATACCGTGGTACGCTGACCGAAACAGGTAAAAACAGCCCTTACCGCGACCGCAGCATCGAAGAAAACCTCGACCTGTTCACACGCATGAAAAACGGCGAGTTCCCCGACGGCAGCAAAACCCTGCGCCTGAAAATCGATATGGCTTCGGGCAACATCAATATGCGCGACCCCGTCATCTACCGCATCCGCCGCGCCCATCACCACAACACCGGCGACAAATGGTGCATCTATCCGATGTACGACTACACGCATTGCATTTCCGATGCCATCGAAGGCATCACGCATTCCTTGTGTACGCTTGAATTTGAAGCACACCGTCCGTTGTACGACTGGGTGTTGGACAACATTCCTGCGCCGCACGCTACACGTCCGCGCCAATACGAGTTTTCCCGTTTGGAGCTCTTGTATTCCATCACGTCCAAACGCAAGCTGAACCAACTGGTTTCAGACGGCCATGTTGCCGGTTGGGATGATCCGCGTATGCCGACCATTTCCGGTATGCGCCGCCGCGGCTACACGCCAGAAGGCCTGCGCCTGTTTGCCAAACGCGCCGGTATTTCCAAATCTGAAAACATCGTCGACATGAGCGTGTTGGAAGGCGCGATTCGTGAAGAGTTGGAAAACTCCGCTCCGCGCCTGATGGCGGTTTTGAATCCGCTCAAAGTAACCCTGACCAACTTTGAAGCCGGCAAAACACAAAGCCGCCGTGCCGCGTTCCATCCGAACCACGAGGAAATGGGCGATCGCGAAGTACCTATTTCACAAACCATCTACATTGAAGCCGACGACTTTGCCGAAAATCCGCCTAAAGGCTTCAAACGTCTGATTCCCGGCGGCGAAGTGCGTTTGCGCCACGGCTATGTCATCAAGTGCGATGAAGTAGTAAAAGACGAGGCAGGCAATGTGGTTGAACTCAAATGCAGCATCGACCACGATACCTTGGGCAAAAATCCCGAAGGTCGCAAAGTTAAAGGCGTGATTCACTGGGTTTCCGCCGAACACGCCGCCGAAATCAAAGTCCGCCTGTACGACCGCCTCTTTACCGTCGAGCGTCCCGATGCCGTGCGCGGCGAAGACGGCAACTATCTGCCGTTTACCGATTTCCTCAATCCAGAATCCATCAAGGAAATCACTGCCTATGCCGAACCTGTCGCAAAAGATCTGCCGGCAGAAAGCCGTTGGCAGTTTGAACGCATCGGCTACTTCGTAACCGACCGCAAAGACCACAGCAAAGACATGCCGGTGTTTAACCGCACGGTGACGCTGAAAGATTCTTGGCAAGCAAAATAATTGTCCAAAGGCAGTCAGTATGCACTGGCTGCCTTTATTGTGTTTAAATTTTTGATTTTATAATAGGAATTTTATGGAAAACCAAATACCCATTTCACAGGAAGTTCAATATCACGAACCCAAACGCCTTTCTGCTTTTGCTGGTATAAAATGGATTACCGATGCTTTCGGTATTTTCAAACTTCATCCATGGAAATGGGTAGGCGTATTATTGGCTTATATGATCGTAGGTTTTGTGGTTTCTATTACTGACTTGCTAGGAATTAATGCGCTTTCTAGTTTAAAAAACATTGTATTCAGCTACGTAGGATTATGCTTATTAGGCGGAGCCATGTATGTTGCTAATGATACTAATAATGGAAAAGCATTTGATGTAAAAGATTTTTTTGTTGTTTTTTTAGATAAAAAAATGAGTTTTTTCATTTTATTGTTACTTCAGGTGCTATTCAGTATAGCTGTTAGCTTACTTATTATTCCGCTATATTTTGCAGGTTATTGGGCAATGATGATTGGTGTTGTATTGATTGTTACTGTCCTTTTGTCTATCTTTTTATTAACCCCTGCTTTGATTGTTTTAGATGGTCTGAAGCCATGGGAGGCTATTAAAGCTAATGTCAAAGCGCTTATGTGCAATATTCCTGCAATGTTAGTCTATGTTGTAGGTGTGGCTCTCTATTCTTTTATGTCGGGCGTATTAGGCATCATGTTTGGCCAGTGGATTACCTTTATCATACTTTTACTATTCCTACCTGTCAGCGTAGTTTTACTGCTGGCTCCTTATATTGCTTACCGCAGTATTTACCCTAATGGTCGTGTTGTGAAATCCTAAGTGGATAAAGGCCGTCTGAAAACTTGGAATCCGGTTTTCAGACGGCCTTTGTCGATAAAAGGGATGAGATGGAACGTTATTCTGTACATTTGAAACTGCTGGGAATGGCGGTGTTGTGGGGTGCGTCTTGGCCGATGGGGCGGATGCTGGGGCAGTCGCTGCCGCCGTTGACGGGCGGGGCGGTTCGGTTTGTACTGGCTTCGGTTTTGCTGTTGGGCTGGTTGTTTGCGCGCAGCAGGTTTGCGACTTTGGCGGCTTTGTCGGCGCGGCAATGGCTAGGTTTGGCGGTGGCTGCTTCCGTCGGCGTGTGCGGCTACGCGGTGTTTTTTATGCTGGGTTTGCAGGCGATGCCGGCGGGAAAGGCGGCGGTGGTTGTGGCGGTAAATCCCGTGCTGACGCTGCTGTTGGCGACTTGGTTTTTCGGCGAGCGTTTAAATGCGAAGATTTTGGCGGGTATGCTGCTGGCGGTCGGCGGCGCCATTATGGTGGTAACGCAAGGGCAGCCGTTGACGGTGTTATCGGGCGGTATCAAGGCAGGAGAGTGGTTGATTTTCGGCTGCGTAGTTTGTTGGGCAGCTTATACCTTAATCGGGCGTGCGGTTTTGCGCGGGATAGATGCGCTGACGGTAACGACGGCAACTTCATTCATTGGTGCGTTGATGTTGTCGGCGGTGGCGTCGTGGACGGACGGATTGCCGTTTGAGGCGATAGCGGCAATGGATGGACGCGGCTGGACGGCCTTGGCGTGGCTGGTTATCGGTGCGACGGTATTGGCCTATGCGTGGTATTTTGAAGGCGTGAAGACTTTGGGTGCAGGCAGTGCGGCGGCGTATATTACGCTCGTGCCGATTTTCGGTGTACTGTCTTCGGCGTGGTTTTTGGGCGAACCGCTGCATATTTCACTGGTTGCAGGTTGTGCGGCGGCAGTCGGCGGCATGACGCTGATGCGGTATGGGCAGAAGGCCGTCTGAAGTTGGGCAAATACTTGGATTTTTGATGATAAGATTGCGGTTGCCACGTTACTTCCAGCTGTAATCTTATTGCAGGATAAGACCAAGTCACGGCCTCAGTGTTCGATTTAAAAATTTGACACCCTGCCTCCAACTGCCTAAAATTCAACTTTCTCAAAAATCTACCGTATCCTGCGGCACGATTTCATACTTTCAGACGGCCTTTGTGCCATCTCTCTGATACTATTCAAAATATATCAATACTATGCACGTTTCAGAACTCCAAACCCTCCACATTTCCAAACTCTTGGAAATGGCAGAAGAACATGGCATTGAAAACGCCAACCGTTTCCGCAAACAAGACCTCGTTTTTGCCATCGTCCGCCAGATGATGAAGCAAAATGTCAGCTTTACCTGTTCCGGCACACTCGAAATCCTGCCCGACGGCTTCGGTTTCCTGCGCAGCGCAGATACTTCTTACCTTGCCGGTCCTGACGATATTTATGTTTCGCCCACGCAAATCCGCCGCTTCAATCTGCACACCGGTGACACCATCGAAGGCAGCGTGCGCGTACCTAAAGACAACGAACGCTATTTCGCACTTGTCCGCCTCGATACCATCAACGGCGATCAGCCTGAAGTCTGCAAACACAAAATCCTCTTTGAAAACCTCACGCCTTTATTCCCAACCGAACAATTCAAACTTGAGCGCGACATCAAAGCCGAAGAGAATCTGACCGGCCGCGCTATCGACTTGGTTTCCCCAATCGGTAAAGGCCAACGTGCATTGTTGGTGGCGCCGCCTAAAACCGGTAAGACCGTGATGTTGCAAAACATTGCCCACGCTATTACCGCCAATTATCCCGATGTCGAGCTGATTGTCCTGTTGATTGACGAGCGTCCGGAAGAAGTGACCGAAATGAGCCGTTCTGTACGCGGCGAAGTCGTTTCCTCTACGTTTGATGAACCGGCGCAACGCCATGTACAAGTGGCCGAGATGGTGATTGAAAAAGCCAAACGTATGGTTGAACACAAAAAAGACGTGGTCATCCTGCTGGATTCGATTACCCGTTTGGCGCGCGCCTACAATACCGTTGTGCCGACTTCGGGCAAAATCTTGACCGGCGGTGTCGATGCCAACGCCTTGCACCGTCCGAAACGCTTCTTCGGCGCAGCGCGTAATGTGGAAGAGGGCGGTTCGCTTACCATTATTGCGACAGCGCTTGTTGAAACCGGTAGCCGCATGGACGACGTGATTTACGAAGAGTTCAAAGGCACGGGCAATATGGAATTGCACCTTGACCGCCGTATGGCCGAAAAACGCCTGTTCCCGGCCATTAGTATCAATAAATCCGGTACGCGCCGCGAAGAATTGCTGGTGCCGAACGATCAGTTGCAACGCATGTGGCTCTTGCGCAAATTCCTGCATCCTATGGACGAAATCGAAGCGACCGAGTTTTTGGTGGGCAAACTCAAAGACTCTAAAAATAACGACGATTTCTTTGAATTGATGCGCGGTAAATAAGCATAAGGCCGTCTGAATATGTTTCAGACGGCCTTTACTTTGCTTGAGGAACCTTTATGACCATCCGAATGAATTGGCAAAACTTATTATCCACCCAACGCTTCCGTACTAAAAACGGCGAAATCGTGCCGACCGTTACCCCTTCGACTCAAGAAGGTGCCGATGCCTTGCGTACGGATTTTCACATCGACTACGACCGGGTTGTTTTTTCCGGAGCCTTCCGCCGCCTTGGCCGTAAAACACAGGTGCATCCGCTGGCGCAACATGACTTGACGCACAACCGCCTGACGCACAGCGTTGAAGTTGCCAGCGTGGGCAGGAGCTTGGGCAACCGCGTGGGCGTGATGTTGCATAACGGCGGTTTTCTGCCGCAGGGCAATACGCCCAGCGATATTGGTGCCGTGGTGCAGGTTGCCTGTTTGGCTCATGATTTGGGCAATCCGCCGTTTGGCCATACCGGCGAAGATGCTTTGCGTGATTGGTTCAGACGGCCTGAACATCAAATTTATCTGAACACATTAAACGAAGCGGAACGCAACGATATTCAAACCTATGAAGGCAATGCGCATAGCCTGCGTATCGTCGCCAGCCTTGAAATGTATCCGGAGGCAGGCGGAATGCGCCTGACTGCGGCAGCCATCGGCGCATTGCTGAAGTATCCGTGGACAACGCAACATCCAAACGGCAGAAAGAAATTCAATATTTATCAAACCGAGTTGCCGTTTATCCGTCAAGTTGCCGACGAATTGGGGCTGGTTTCCGCGGGAGTAGACAGCTGGGCGCGCCATCCTTTGTCTTATTTGATGGAGGCTGCCGACGATATTTGCTATGCCTTGCTGGATTTGGAAGATGCCGTCGAATTGGATTTGCTCACGGATACGGAAGTAGAAAGTATTTTGTCCGAGCTGACCTTTGCCGAAAGCGCATGGCACGCCAGCTCCAGCCGTCAGCGTTGCGCCATGTTGCGCGGCATTGCGATCGGCAAGGCGATTGATGATGTCGCGCAAACCTTTATGCTGCATCAGTCCGACTTGTTGGACGGAACATTCAAAGGCAAAGACCTGCTTGCTCTGTGCAGCCCGCAAGTGCAAAACACTTTGGCAAAAGCGAAAGAATTGGCACAAACACGGATTTTCCGCCATCACACCAAGCTCTTGACCGAGATTGCCACGTTCCCATGCTTAGGCTCCATCTTAGATTTGCTCGTCCCTGCCGCCTATGCCCTGATTGCAGAAAAACAGTTAGCAACGCGTCAGTCTTTGGCGTTGGAATTATTGAAAAAGCACAATCCGATTCTTCCTGAAGACAGTCTGTATCAGGCCTATATGAAGATTTTGGATTTTGTCGGCGGCATGACCGATAACTCCGCCGCTAAAATGGCGCAGGATTTGTCAGGAGTAGGGATTTTACGTTAATTTTATATTGTTTAACTTCAATTGGTTAAATAAAAATATAAAAAGTTTCTGTGAAAAGAGTAGACAGGCTTTAGTAAAGCCTATATCATTCGGTCTTCTTGATTCACAACGCACTTGCGAAGTGATGAGGATGCACCCGTAGCTCAGTTGGATAGAGTATCTGGCTACGAACCAGAGGGTCGGGCGTTCGAATCGCTCCGGGTGCGCCACAAGATTTATCCGCGCCCATCGTCTAGCGGTTAGGACATCGCCCTTTCACGGCGGTAACCGGGGTTCGATTCCCCGTGGGCGTGCCAGTTTTCAAAAAAAACGCAATCTGTTTCAGATTGCGTTTTTTTATTGCATTTACTGTTTGTGTTCTAAGGCCGTCTGAAATGCTCAGCAACTCAAGAGACAGAAGTGTGTAAAATCAATTGCCCTGAATTTTGTCATCTCTATGCGCTTTTCAATCTCATTTTACCATTGTCAAAACCCGATTTATTGACAACAGTATTCATCTTAAGAGTTCCTAAACCTGAATTTACATGATTTCATATTTATAATTTCTTGATTTTAGAAAATAAAAATATTTATTTGAACTTTTCTTAAAAAATGCCGTCTGAGATAAAGACAAGACGGAATATCTCTGTTAATGTGTAAATGTCAGCCGGCGTTTGCCGGTTTTTTATTGAAACCATTTGGGAGTCAATTATGAATATGAATGTTAAATTAATCGTTCCTGCCGTTTTGGCGGCTGTTGCCCTGACTGCATGTAGCAGCGGTTCTAAAGCCAAACCTGAAGCTAAAGCTGCGCCTACTGCGCAACAACAAACTCAAGCTCAGGCTCAACAAGCTCAAGCTCCAGTGCCTAATACTTTGAAAGTAGACTCTATCGACGGTACTAAAGAAGTTCACTACAAATGCGGTAAAGACGGCAAAGAGCCTCTGAGCGTAATGTACGGCTTCAAAGGCAACGAAGTTGTTGCTGCACAAGTAAAATACAAAGGCCAATTAACTGAAAACCTGTTCCGTATCACTGACAGCAGCAAAGATGTAAACGCATTCTGGGGCGGTAATGTCGCTTGGGTTGCTGAAGCAGCTACTGCAGCCAACGTAGACAAAGTTGACGGCAACATGCTGACTATCCGCGGTACTACCGAAGTAAACGGCAAACAAGAAGTGGTTGATCAAATCGTTACCCGCTTCTGCGCATTGGACAAAGGTGCGAAAGCTGCCGCTAAACCAGCTGCTAAAAAAGTGAAAAAATAATCTTTGCCGACAGCTTTAAACGCTGGGTAAAATAAAACAGGCCGTCTGAAAACTTTTCAGACGGCCTGTTCTTTTGAACGGCTTAACCTAAGAACCAGAATTTCAGTGCCCACAACACGGCGACAATCCATACCATAGGCGGTACGTCTTGAGTGCGGTTGCACAAGAGTTTGATGAGTGCGTAGCTGATAAAGCCAAACGCAATACCGTCGGCAATCGAGTAGGTAAACGGCATGAAGACGATGGTCAGGAATGCCGGTGCGGCTTCGGTCATGTCGTCCCAATCGATTTCACGCGCGCTGCGCAACATTTGCGCGCCAACATAGAGCAGGGCGGGTGCGGTAGCGAATGCAGGAATGCTTTGAACCAGCGGGGAGAAAATCAGACAGGCCAGCATCAGTACGCCGACGGTAACGGCAGTCAGGCCGGTACGGCCGCCGGCAGAAACGCCTGCCGCGCTTTCAACGTAAGGGGTAGTGGAAGAAGTACCCAAGGCGGCGCCTGCGATAATGGCGGTAGAGTCGGCAAGCAGGGCGCGTTTCAAACGTGGCAGTTTGCCGTCTTGCAACAGGCCTGCGCGGTGGGAAACGCCGACCAATGTGCCGGTAGAGTCAAACAGGTCAACCAGGAAGAATACAAAAATCACGCTGACCATGCTGACGGTGAACAAGCCTTTAAAGTCCATCTGCATGAAGGTTGGTGCAATGCTCGGAACTTCGCCGACCACGCCTTTGAACTCGCTCAAGCCCAAGATGGTGGAGATAGCGGTCAGCGTCAGAATGGTAATGATGATGGAGCCTTTGACGCGGAAATGGCCAAGTGCAACTACCATCACAAAGCCTGCCATAGCCAGCAGGGCGGTAGGCTGGTGGATGTCGCCCAAACCGACCAATGTGGCAGGATTGGCCACAATCACGCCTGCGCCTTTGAGCGCAATCAATGCCAAGAAGAGGCCGATACCTGCGGCAATCGACATTTTCAAGCCCATAGGCAGGGCGTTGACCAGCATTTCACGCACTTTAAAGAAGCTGAACAGGATAAAAATGATGCCTGAAATGAAAACGGCACCCAAAGCCACACGCCAGTCCACGCCCATGCCTTTGACGACGGCAAAGGTAAAGTAGGCGTTCAAGCCCATGCCCGGCGCGAGGGCGATCGGGTAGTTGCCGACAAAACCCATCACGAAACAGCCGATGGCGGAAGCGATACAGGTGGCCACAAATACTGCGCCCATATCCATGCCGGTTTCGCCCAAAATCAGGGGGTTGACGATGATGATGTAACACATGGCGAGGAAGGTGGTCAAACCGGCCATGATTTCAGTGCGGACGTTGGTCTGATTGGCACTCAGGTTGAACAATCGTTCCAAAACGCTTTGATTTGAAGAACTCATTTAAAAATATTCCTTTTGGGAAAGCCGCTTGCGGGACGGCATCGTCGGATTGGTCTGCAAAAAGTTTGGTTTTTGGCCTTAACTTCTCAACAGATAAGGGAATTTTCGGGCGGTATTATACTGAAAAGCCTTTTGTTCGGGTAATAAAAATACATGAATCAGATAATGCCGGGCCGAACCAAGATAAAGGCCGTCTGAACAGTTTCAGACGGCCTTTGTTTGTGTGTGCTTATACCGGTTTGCCTTTCAGGGAGAAGGTGTAGGCTTCGGTGATTTCCAGATCTATCATTTGGTTGATCATGTCGGGTGTGCCGGTAAAGTTGACCACGCGGTTGTTGGCGGTACGGGCTTGCAGTTGGTCAGGGTCTTTTTTGGAGATACCTTCAACCAAGCAGCGTTGAACCGTGCCGATCATGGTTTGGTTGATGCGCGCGGTTTCGGCTTCGATGACTTCGTTCAAAGCTTCGAGGCGGCGCACTTTTTCTTCGTGCGGCGTGTCGTCGTGCAGGTTGGCGGCAGGCGTGCCAGGGCGCGGACTGTAAATAAAGACGAAGCTCAAGTCGAAGGCAATGTCTTTCACCAGTTTCAAAGTTTGCTCGAACTCGCGCTCGGTCTCGCCCGGGAAGCCGACGATAAAGTCGGAGCTGAGACACAAATCAGGACGGATGGCGCGCAGTTTGCGGATGATGGATTTGTATTCCAAGGCGGTGTAGCCGCGTTTCATCGCGCTCAATACGCGGTCGGAACCGCTTTGAATCGGCAGGTGCAGGTGGGAAACCAGCTTCGGCAGGTCGCGGTAGCACTCGATAATCGCGTCGGTAAATTCGCGCGGATGGCTGGTGGTAAAGCGCAGGCGTTCGATGCCGGGGATTTCGTGGACGATGCGCAACAAAGTGGCAAAGTCGCAGATTTCGCCGTTTTCCATTTCGCCGCGATAGGCATTGACGTTTTGGCCTAAGAGGTTGATTTCTTTAACGCCTTGTTGCGCCAAACCGGCAATTTCAGTCAATACGTCGTTAAGTGGGCGGGAGAATTCTTCGCCGCGGGTGTAAGGGACGACGCAGTAAGAGCAGTATTTGGAGCAGCCTTCCATAATGGAAATGAATGCCGAACCGCCTTCTACGCGCGCAGGCGGCAGGTGGTCGAATTTCTCGATTTCGGGGAAGGAAATGTCGATTTGAGACAGGCCGGTGGTTTCTTTGTCGACGATGAGTTTGGGCAGGCGGTGCAGCGTTTGCGGACCGAAAACCACGTCCACATACGGAGCGCGTTTGACGATATTTTCGCCTTCTTGAGAGGCAACGCAGCCGGCAACGCCGATGATGAGGTCGGGATTTTTTTCTTTGAGCGGACGTACGCGGCCTAAGTCGGAGAAGACTTTCTCTTGCGCTTTTTCACGCACGGAGCAGGTATTGAACAAGATGATGTCGGCGTCGTCAGGTTGGGTAACCTGCTCGATGCCGCCGTGTTCTTCGGCGAGGACGGACAGCATTTTTTCGCTGTCGTACTCGTTCATTTGGCACCCGAAGGTGCGGATAAATACTTTTTTCATGGTTTGTTTTGATTGACTTGCTTGTTGTAAAAGGGTTCAAACGGCCTGTGAAATACTCGGGCCGTCTGAAAAATTATTCTTCCGCCTTTTTCTGCTTTTTGGCGTGTTCGATGAATCTGTCAGCTTCGGCGTCGGTCAAAATCCAGATTTCGCGGACGAGGCGGCTTTCTTCGTTGTATTTGAATGCAACGGCTTTGCCGGTTTGATTCAGCAGGCGGCCCATCGGAATGAAACGGTCGTTTTCATCGTGGATTTTGGTGAAGCGGGTGATTTGCAGTTTGGCCGCGTTGCCGTCCACAATGCCCAAGGTCAGCAGGCGCGTCCAAGAAAAACCGCCTTTGCTGACTTTCAGATAAGGCAAATCGACAGTCTTTAAAACGGCCACATCCATATCGTCAGGCAGGCTGCGTTGTGCATGGACGAGGGAGGACGCCAAAAGGGCGAGGCTGAGTATGAATCCGCGTAACATGATGCTTTTCTTTTATTGTTTCAATAGGTCGCGGATTATAGCACAAGCAGGAAAAATGTGGATAGAGTGTTTGTTTTTAAAGAATAATTTTGATTTTGCGCCCGATTCTTATTTTGAAGCTTGGGCCGTCTGAAAAGGATTTGGTGTTAAAATGGCTCCGATTTGATTTTCAGACGACCTCTTACGAAAGAATTGACTATGAACCGTAATGAAAGCTTGTTCAACCGCGCCAAAGCCATTATTCCCGGCGGCGTGAACTCTCCTGTGCGCGCATTCGGCAGCGTCGGCGGCGTACCGCGCTTTATCAAAAAGGCAGAAGGCGCATATGTTTGGGACGAAAACGGCACGCGTTATACCGACTATGTCGGCTCTTGGGGCCCTGCGATTGTCGGCCATGCCCATCCTGAAGTCATTGAGGCCGTACGCGAAGCAGCATTGGGCGGTTTGTCGTTTGGTGCGCCGACTGAAGGCGAAATTGTCATTGCCGAAGAAATCGCTAAAATCATGCCGTCCGTCGAGCAGCTGCGCCTTGTCAGCTCCGGTACGGAAGCAACGATGACCGCTATCCGTTTGGCACGCGGTTTTACCGGCCGCGACAAAATCATCAAGTTTGAAGGCTGCTACCACGGCCATTCCGACAGCCTGTTGGTGAAAGCAGGCAGTGGCCTGCTGACGTTTGGCAATCCTTCTTCCGCTGGCGTGCCTGCCGACTTTACCAAACACACTTTGGTACTTGAATACAACAATATCGCCCAACTGGAAGAAGCCTTTGCGCAAAGCGGCAATGACATTGCCTGTGTGATTTTGGAGCCTTTTGTCGGCAATATGAATCTGGTTAGGCCGTCTGAAGCCTTTGTCAAAGCCTTGCGCGAATTGACTGAAAAACACGGTGCTGTGTTGATTTACGATGAAGTGATGACCGGCTTCCGCGTGGCGCTGGGCGGCGCGCAATCTTTGCACGGCATCAAACCTGATTTGACCACCATGGGTAAGGTGATCGGCGGCGGTATGCCTTTGGCGGCGTTCGGCGGCCGTAAAGACATTATGGAATGTATTTCCCCGTTGGGCGGCGTGTATCAGGCAGGTACATTGTCCGGCAATCCGATTGCGGTTGCAGCCGGTTTGAAAACGCTGGAAATCATTCAGCGCGAAGGCTTCTATGAAAACCTGACTGCCTTAACCCAACGCCTTGCCAACGGTATTGCCGATGCGGCTAAAGCACATGGCGTTGAATTTACGGCGGACAGCGTGGGTGGTATGTTTGGTTTGTATTTTGCCAGCCATACGCCGCAAAACTATGCTGACATGGCGCGTTCCAATATCGACGGTTTCAAACATTTCTTCCACGGTATGCTCGACCGCAATGTCGCATTCGGCCCGTCAGCTTACGAAGCCGGTTTTGTTTCCGCCGCGCATACGCCTGAGCTGATTGACGAAACCATTGCTGTGGCACACGAAGTGTTCAAAGAAATGGCAAAATAAAAGCTGAAGCTGTCATGTGAAAAAAGGCCGTCTGAAAAATATTCAGACGGCCTTTCGCTATTTTAAATCAATGCTTGATTATGCTTCTTCGGCTTTGCTGCGGATAATCAGCAGAGGCAGGTGGCTTTGACGCATTACGGTCTCGGCGAAGCTGCCCATCAGCAGGTGCATCAGGCCGGTGCGGCCGTGTGTGCCGAGTACCAGCAGGTCTGCGCCGTTGTTGTCGGCGTAGTCAACCAAGTCTTGCGCCATTTCGCGCGCGCCTTTGTTGGCAACCAACAGGTGTTTCACGATGTTTTCAACGCCGCTTTCACGCGCTGTTTTTTCTGCGAAATCCAAAACTTCGTTGCCTTGAGCCACTGCAGCGGCTTCGTAGCTTTCGTGTTGCAGGAATTCAGGCGCCAAAGCCATGTATTCGGCAGGGTTGGCAACGTGAACCAAAGTCAGTTGGGCTTTGTTGAGGCTTGCCAGTTCGGCGGCGTGTTTCAATGCATTGAGGGAAGTCTCGCTACCGTCAACGGCTACAACCAGATGTTTGTACATATTTATTCTCCTTTTGCGCCGAGTAGCGGCACTTTCGTTTAATATGAAATCAGAACTTGTCTGAATGTGAAACGATTATAAACTCTTTCGGGCGGGTACAACAGCCCATCTGCTTTCAAGTATAATGTCAGTCCGATTCGCCTGTGGCGTTTTTCATTAATTTATTGATATATCACAAGGTTACTTATGCAGGACGCCGCTTTTCTTTCTTCGCGCCGCTTTGGCGGCATTGCCAGACTTTACGGAGACGAAGCACTGGCGCGCTTTTCGCGTGCGCATGTGTGCGTGGTCGGCGTCGGCGGCGTCGGCTCGTGGGCGGTGGAGGCTTTGGCGCGCAGCGGTATCGGTCGTTTAACGCTGATTGATTTGGACAACGTTGCCGAGTCCAATGTCAACCGCCAGTTGCACGCCTTGACCGATGATTTCGGTAAGGCAAAAGTTACCGCTTTGCGAGAACGCATCGCCCAAATCAATCCGCAATGCGAAGTGACGGAAATCGAAGATTTTGTAACCGAAGACAATCTGGACGAGCTTTTCAGACGGCCTTTTGACTTTGTCATTGACGCCATTGACCAAATCCGTGTCAAAGCGGCGATGGCGGCGTATTTCGTGCAGCATAAACAACCGTTTATTATCAGCGGCGGCGCGGGCGGACAGAAAAATCCGGCTTTAATCCAAACCGCCGATTTGAGCCGCGTTACCCACGACCCTCTACTTTCCAATTTGCGCTATACCTTGCGCAAACGCTACGGCTTCAGCCGCGATACCAAAGAAAAAATGCGCGTGCCTTGCGTTTATTCAATCGAGAATATTACGCCGCCGCAATCCGGCGAAGCGTGTTCGAGCGATGCCGCACCGCAAGGTTTGTCCTGCGCGGGCTACGGCGCGAGTATGCTGGTAACGGCTTCGTTTGGATTGTATTGTGCACAGGCTGCGGTGGAGCATATCGCGGGGCGGAAGTGAGGGGTAGAGGAAGATGGTTAAGAACCGATTTTTTAAAGCCTACTTTATCGCCAGCCTGATTTATGCGGTATGGTTCGGCGTATTGATGTATGCTGTCGATCCGATGTTTCTCGATGTGATGGAATGCAATACGCTGCCGGGCGATTATTTGTGTGTGCAAAGCGGTTATAACCGCCCGTTCACCACTTTTCTTTATCCGTTTCTGTCCGTCGTGATATTCAGCCTTTTACACGCCGGTATCATGAAATGGCGCAAACGCCGTTCGGTTAAAATGATTTGGCTTTTGGTCGGCTGCGAAAGTTTGCTGTTGTTGGCTTTGATGGTGGCGATGCTTGCGAGGGATGGTTTTGTGTTTTCTCGCGATATTGGCTCGGTACTGACGGGTACGGTTTTCGCCAGCCTGCCGCTGTTGGGTATGGCCTTGGCCCAGACCTTTGCCGTCGCCATTGTTTCTTTGCAAATCAATCGTAAAAACCGCTGATTTTTATATTAAAAACGGGTTGTCCTTGTTTCAGACGGCCTTTTGTTGATGAAACTTCTTACTAAACTTAAAAAGAAAAAGACCCTTTAACCATGCCTTCAGAACACCTTATTTCTTCCACTGCCGCAACGCCGTCTGAACATACCGTTGCGTGGGTGTTCGGTCAGCCTGTTACCGATGTGCCGCAGGATTTGTTTATTCCGCCTGATGCGTTGAAGGTGGTATTGAGCAGCTTCCAAGGGCCGTTGGATTTGCTGCTGTACCTTATCCGCAAGCAAAATATCGATGTCCTCGATATTCCGATGGTGAAGATTACTGAGCAGTATCTGCACTATATTGCCCAAATGGAAGCGTATCAGTTTGATTTGGCGGCAGAATACCTGCTGATGGCGGCGATGTTGATTGAAATTAAATCGCGCCTGCTGTTGCCGCGTCCTGAAGAAGTTGAGGATGAAGAGGCGGATCCGCGTGCCGAGCTGGTGCGCCGTCTGTTGGCTTACGAACAAATGAAACTGGCGGCTCAGGGCTTGGACGCATTACCGCGTGCCGGACGTGATTTTGCTTGGGCGTATTTGCCGCTGGAAATTGCGGTCGAAGCGAAGTTGCCGGAAGTATATGTTGCCGATTTGACGCAGGCTTGGTTGGGTATTTTGTCGCGTTCCAAGCATACGCGCAGTCATGAAGTAGTGCGGGAAACCATTTCCGTGCGCGCGCAGATGACGGCGATTTTGCGTCGCTTGAACGAAAGCGGTATCAGCAAGTTCAGCGATTTGTTTAAGCCTGAGCAGGGTGCGACATATGTGGTGGTCAATTTTATTGCATTGCTGGAATTGGCTAAAGAAGGCTTGGTGCGTATCGTACAGCCGGAAAATTATGGTGAAATCGAAATCAGCCTGAAAGACGGTTTGGAAATAAACGAAGCCGAAATGCTTTCAGACGGCCTTGAAGCCGATGAAAACGATAACGAAAATTTGAAAAAAGAGAACTAAAATGAATTCGACGACGAGTCATACCAAAGCTTCTTTATGGGCGGTGGGCTTAATGCTGTTTGCCCTGTTTTTTGGGGCGGGAAACCTGATTTTTCCTGCTTTTTTGGGACAGCAGGCCGGCGAAAACTGGCTTTCGGCAATGTTCGGCTTTTTGTTGACCGGGGCGGGGTTGCCATTACTGGGTGTGATTGCCGTCGGCTATTCCGGCTCGCGCGATGTGGAAGCGCTGGCTTCCCGTGTTGCGCCTTGGTACGGCGTGACTTTTGCCGCCGCGCTTTATCTGGCAATCGGCCCCTTGTTTGCCATGCCGCGTACAGCAACGGTATCTTTTGAAACTGCAATTTCTCCTTTCATTGATGAATCTTGGAAAAATATCGCATTGGCCGTATTCAGCCTGGTGTTTTTCGGCATGACTTATTGGCTGTCGATTTCTCCGGGGAAGCTGGTTGACCGTATCGGTAAAATCCTCACGCCTGTTTTGTTGCTGTCAATTGCGATATTGGTCGGCTATGCCGCCATTAATCCGATGGGTATGCCGCAGGCAGCGCAAGGCGATTTTGCCACTCATCCGTTGGTTAAAGGTATTTTGGAAGGCTACGGCACCATGGACGCGCTGGCTTCGCTGGTGTTTGCCATTATCGTCATCGATGCCGTTCGCGCCATGGGCGTGGACAACCGCGCGGACTTGCTGAAGACAACGACGATTTCCGGTGTGTTGGCGGCTTCTTGTTTGGCAGTGGTTTACCTGTTTATCGGCTATATGGGCGCGACAGGTGTGGCCGGTATCGGCTTGCAGGAAAACGGCGCGTCGGTTTTGTCTAAAACCGCACAGCACTATTTCGGTACGGCCGGTATTGTGTTGCTTGGCGTCATGGTGCTGCTTGCCTGTCTGAGTACGGCGGTTGGCTTGATTACTTCATGCGCCGAATATTTCAACCGTCTTTGCCCGGGTATTTCTTATAAAATCTTTGTGATACTGAATACGGTGGTGTCTATCCTGTTGGCCAACAAAGGCCTGTCAGCGATTTTGCAGTTTTCCATCCCTATGTTGATGCTGTTGTATCCGCTGACCATCGTTATTATTCTGCTGGCCTTGACAGATAAACTGTTTGGCGGCGGCCGTATTGTCTATTTTTGCACCATGATGGCGGCCCTTATGGTCGGTTTGCTCGATGCCTATAAGGCCGCGTTTGGATTGGATGCCGATACCGCTGCCGCCATCGAGCGCGCATTGCCGTTTTACAATATCGGTTTGGGGTGGGTTGTTCCTTCTTTAGCCTGCTTTATACTCGGCTGCATTTTGAATGCGGCGTTGAAGAAAAAAGCATGATGACAAACAGGCCGTCTGAAATGTTCAGACGGCCTGTTTATTTCGCCGACCTCGCAAACGACAGATGATTTTTTTGAAGAAATCCGTTATAATTGAAAAGTTAAGGCTTTGCGAGATACCGTTTCGCAGATGCAACATATTGAGAAGGTTTATTTCCACAAATTCCGTTTTTTCAGTAAACGACTTGAACTGAAGGCGGATTTCGTGGTATAAATCGCGTTTTACTATTTTAGAAGTTTGGAGACTAACCATGGCACGAGTTTGCAAAGTGACCGGTAAGCGCCCGATGTCTGGCAATAACGTATCACACGCCAACAACAAAACCAAACGTCGTTTTTTGCCTAACTTGCAATCACGTCGTTTCTGGGTAGAAAGTGAAAACCGCTGGGTTCGCCTGCGCGTTTCTAACGCTGCATTGCGCACCATCGATAAAGTAGGCATTGATGTCGTATTGGCTGATTTGCGTGCTCGCGGCGAAGCTTAATTTAAACACCATTAATTAAGGATTACTGCAATGCGCGATAAAATCAAACTGGAGTCCAGCGCTGGTACTGGTCACTTCTACACAACTACTAAAAACAAACGTACTATGCCTGGCAAACTGGAAATCAAAAAATTTGACCCAGTAGCCCGTAAACACGTTATTTACAAAGAAACTAAATTGAAATAATCCGGTTTCTTCCAAGAAAAAGCTCCTGTTTTGCAGGAGCTTTTCTTTTTGTTTCATGATTGGTTTTGGAGGGCTTGTTTCAAATGTGTATGCAAGATATTTTTGGATTGCTTTGGAAGAGGCAAAACAAAAGAGCGTGTATCCATAGGGTTCACGCTCTTTTGTTTTTCAGACGGCCTGATGGGGGATAAACAGCCTTGAGTTATGAATAAACATTCAACAAAGACTTAATGATCGACCTTGATGCCTTGATTGTCGGAATGTTGTTTTTTATCCAGCTCTTTTTGCAAAGTATCGCATGGCGTGTCGCAATCGCACATTTTCTTCATGCCGAGAGAGGAAATGCCGCCGCAGCTGCCTTTGATGGTGCGTTTGGAGAAGATATAGCCGACTGCCATGCCGAGGATGACAATGATAAAGATGCCGAAAGTCAGAAGGAGGGTTTTCATGTGTGTATTCCTGAAGGTTAGTTTAATAATTTCTTGAATGCGCTAGACATTTTAGTATGGTAGCCGCCTTGCGGGGTTCGGATGATAAGGAAAACGGCGAGATTTTCTTGCTCGGCAAGTTTAAGCGCTTCGGTTTCTCCGAGAACGAACAATCCGGTGGAAAGGCCGTCTGCAAGTGTGGCGTTTTCTGCTACTACGCTGATGGAAGCAAGGTTGTGGCTGATGGGTTGTTTGGTTTTGGGGTTGATGATATGGGAAAGGCGACGGCCTGACTTATCGACATGGAAAATGCGGTAGTCGCCGGACGTGGCCAGTGATTTATTGTCCAATGGAATGGTAATTTGAGTGGCACCGCCTTGAACGATATTGGGTTGCTCGATGCCGATACGCCAAGGGTTGCCTTGCGCATTGCGGCCTTTGCCATGCAACTCGCCGCCGATTTCTACCAAATAATTGCCGATATTGAGTTTTTCAAGTTCGGCGGCGGTTTTATCCACACCAAAGCCTTTGGCGATGGAGGATAGGTCTAAATAGACTTCGGGATGGGTTTTGGCGAGTGTAGGCTGCTGTCCGTCTTGGGAAAGTTTGAGTTTGTCCGTACCGACCATTTCTGAAGCATGTTGGATTTCTTGTGCAGTCGGTTCGTGCGTGATTTCTTTTTGCGGGCCGAATCCCCAGAGGTTGACCAAAGGGCCGACGGTTACGTCCAGTGCGCCGTGTGTCAGTTTGTTTAAACGCAAGGCTTCTCCGGTCACATAGGCAAAGTCTTGGGAAATGGGCATGGCCTGATTGACGGTGCGCAGCTGGTTGAATTGGCTGATTTCGGAATCGGTCTGGTAGGTAGACATTTGCCGATTGACTTCTTTAAGCGCGTCATCAATGCGTTTTTGTATTTCGGCAGGGGAGGGGAGTTTATCTTGGCCGTCTGAAAGATATTTGACGGTATAGGTCGTGCCCATGGTCTCGCCTTGCAGGGTAATGGTTTGTTGTTTTTCAGGTTGGCAGGCAGAGAGTGTGAGTGAGGAAAGGATGGCAACGGTGCAACCGATTATCGGACGGTAAAACGAATTGGAAAGAAACGGCATAGGGGATTTGCGGATTATTTTTTGAAGCCTTTATTGTATCGTAAAAGAAAGGTTCAGGCCGTCTGAAAGTATGGTTTTCAGACGGCCTGGCAATAAAAAAGGAAGAAACCGAAGTTTCTTCCTTTTTGTCTGTTAACCGCCGAAATCGTCCAAGAGGATGTTTTCGTCTTCCACGCCCAAATCTTTGAGCATTTTGATCACGGACTGGTTCATGATCGGAGGGCCGCACATATAGAATTCGCAGTCTTCCGGTGCTTCATGGTTTTTCAGGTGGTTTTCGTAAACCACGTTGTGAATGAAGCCTGTGTAACCGTCCCAGTTGTCTTCAGGCAATGGGTCGGACAGGGCGACGTGCCATGTGAAGTTCGGGAATTCTGCTGCGAGTTGGTCGAAGTCTTCGACATAGAACATCTCGCGTTTAGAACGGGCACCATACCAGAAGGTAATCTTACGTTTGGAGTTCAAACGTTTCAGTTGGTCGAAAATGTGGGAACGCATCGGTGCCATACCTGCACCGCCGCCGATGAATACCATTTCGGCATCGGTATCTTTGGCGAAGAATTCGCCGAACGGACCGGAAATCGTTACTTTGTCACCGGCTTTGAGCGACCAGATGTAAGACGACATTTGTCCCGGAGGCGCGTCAGGTACGCGCGGAGGAGGCGTAGCGATACGCACGTTCAGCATAATGATGCCTTTTTCTTCAGGGTATGAAGCCATAGAGTAGGCACGCAAAATCGGCTCATCCACTTTGGAAACGTATTGCCACAGATTGTATTTGTCCCAGTCTTCGTGGTATTCCTTAGGAATGTCGAAGTCTTTGTAGGCAACGGTGTGAGGAGGAGCTTCAATTTGGATGTAGCCGCCGGCGCGGAAAGGAACTTCTTCGCCTTCTGGAATGGCAAGCTTGAGTTCTTTAATGAACGTGGCTTTGTTGTCATTGGAGATGACGGTGCATTCCCATTTTTTTACGCCGAATACTTCTTCCGGTACTTCGATGTCCATATCAGTTTTAACGTTGACCTGACAAGACAGACGGCAGCCTTCGCGCGCTTCGCGTTTGCTGATGTGGGATAGCTCGGTCGGCAGAATGTCGCCGCCGCCACTTTTCACGACAACGCGGCACTGACCGCATGAGCCGCCGCCACCGCAGGCGGAAGGAACGAAGATGCCTTGGCTGGCAAGCGCACCCAGCAGTTTGCCGCCGGCAGGCATCGTCAGCTCTTTTTCGTTATTGACTTTGATGGTGATGTCGCCCTCGCTCACCAACTTGGATTTGGCAAACAGAATCATCAGTGCCAAAACCAAGACGATGAGGGTAAACATCACGATACCTAAAATAATCTCCATGCCGATTCCTTTCTTATAACTGGATGCCGGAGAACGACATAAACGCCATTGCCATCAGGCCAGCGGCGATAAAGGTAATGCCCAAGCCTTTGAGACCTTTAGGGACGTCCGAATATTTCATTTTTTCGGTAATGCCCGCCAAAGCGACAATAGCCAAAAGCCAGCCCAAACCTGCACCGAAACCATATACAACGGACTCGCCGAAGTTGTATTCGCGTTGCGCCATAAACGATACGGCACCGAAAATCGCGCAGTTTACGGTAATCAGAGGCAGGTAGATACCCAATGCGTTGTAGAGGGCAGGGACGAATTTGTCCAAGAACATTTCCAAAATCTGCACCAAAGCGGCAATCACACCGATGAAGGTGATGAATTTCAGGAAGGTCAGGTCCACGCCTTCAACCAGCGCGCCGTCTTTCAACAGCGAGTAAACAAGTTGGTTGGCTGGGACGGACAGGCCGAGTACGAAAGTTACAGCCACGCCCAAACCGAATGCAGTGGATACTTTTTTAGATACCGCCAAAAACGTACACATCCCCAAGAAGAAGGAAAGTGCCATGTTTTCCAGAAAGACGGATTTTACAAAGAGGCTTAAGTAATGTTCCATGTGTTATTTCTCCGCCTGTTCAGGTTTCCAAGTGCGCAGACCCCATACCAAGAAGCCGATGATGAAGAACGCGCTAGGGGCGAGCAGGAACAAGCCGTTGGTTTGATACCAGCCGCCATCTTGTACGGTTTGGAAAATGGTGTAGCCAAAGAGCTTGCCAGAGCCGATCAGTTCGCGGATGGTGGCGATGATGATCAACATCATGCCGTAACCTGCGCCGTTGCCGATACCGTCAACCAAGCTCTCCAAAGGAGGCTCTTTCATGGCGAATGCTTCGGCACGGCCCATCACGATACAGTTGGTAATAATCAGGCCGACGAATACGGACAGCTGTTTGGACAGCTCATAAGCAAAGGCTTGAAGCAGTTGGTCAACCAGCGTTACCAAGGAAGCAACAATCGCCATTTGCACGATAATACGGATGCTGTTGGGGATGTAGTTGCGTACTAGCGAGATGAAGAAGCTGGAAAAACCGGTTACCAAAGCTACGGAAATACCCATTACGATGGCCGTCTGAAGTTTGGTGGTAACCGCCAAAGCCGAACAAATACCCAAAACCTGCAAGGCAATCGGGTTGTTGTCGATAAAGGGTGAAAACATCAAATGTTTCAAGCGTTTCATGTCAGCCATTATTGTGCTCCTGCTGATTTCAATTTGTTCAGGTAGGGGATATAGCCGTTTTCGCCGAACCAGTAGTCGAACGAACCTTGCACACCTTTAGACGTCAGCGATGCGCCGGAGAGGGCATCTACGCCGTGTTCTTTGTCTGAGCTTGCGCCTTTGCCGACGTGCAGGGCAAATTTGCCTTGTTCGTCAAACAGTTTTTTGCCGACGAATTTTTGTTGCCACAGAGGGTTGCCGATTTCGCCGCCCAAGCCCGGGGTTTCGCCTTGGTCGTAATAGGTAATGCCGTTGATGGTGTTGCCGTCAGGTTGAATGGCGACAAAACCGTACATGACAGACCACAAACCGTTGCCGTGCATAGGCAGGATGATTTGGCTGACTTTGCCGTCTTCGCCTTTTACCAAGTAAACCTCAGTGTATTTAGCACGGCTTTTGATGCCTGCTAAATCGTCTTCAGGTTTGATTTGGATGCTTTGGGCAGGGTCTTTGCCGGCAACACGTGCGCTGAAGTCTTTAGGCGCATCGGCGACGTATTCGCCGGTTGCCAAGTCCACGACACGTTGCTCGATACGCTCGGCAAAGGTTTTGCTGATGTCGGTATTTTTATCCATCAAACCGGCTACGCTCAAGATATAGCCTTGTTTGTCTTGGAGTTTTTGTTTCTCTTGGATTGGTTTCAAGCCGACGACCGCACCAGCAACGATGATGGAACAAATCAGGCTGACAACCAATACCACAATCAGCGTGCCGCTGAAGCTGTCTTTATCGAATTTCTTAGCCATTGCTGCGCGCCTTTCTGCGTTTGATGTTCGCTTGTGCGACGAAATAGTCGAAAATCGGGGCAAACAGGTTGGCAAACAGAATCGCCAACATCATGCCTTCGGGGTAAGCAGGGTTGACCACGCGGATCAATACGCACATCACACCGATAAGTGCGCCGTACCACCATTTGCCGACATTAGTAAAGGAAGCGGAAACAGGGTCGGTCGCCATAAACAGCATACCGATGGCGAAGCCGCCTACCACCAAGTGCCAGTACCAAGGCATGGAGAACATGGCGTTGGTGTCCGAACCGATGAAGTTAAACAGCGAAGACATGGCAATCATACCGATCATCACGCCGGCAATAATGCGCCATGAGGCAATACGGGTGAACACGATAAACGCGCCGCCGATTAAGAGCGCCAAAGTGGATACTTCGCCGATTGAGCCGGGCACATTACCGATAAACGCATCCATCCAAGAGATGTTTTGACCGGTTACAGCATTTTTCAGGCCGTCTGCACCGTGTGCCGCCCATTGCGCCAAAGCAGTGGCACCGGAATAGCCGTCAACCGCAGTCCAAATGGTATCGCCGGTAATGTTGGCAGGGTAGGCAAAGAACAGGAACGCACGGCCTGCAAGAGCAGGGTTCATGAAGTTTTTACCTGTACCGCCGAATACTTCTTTTGCAACCACAACGCCGAAAGAAATACCCAAAGCCGCTTGCCACAAAGGCAGGGTAGGGGGAACGATCAAAGCAAACAGAATCGAAGTTACGAAGAAACCTTCGTTGATTTCGTGTTTGCGTACAGTGGCGAACAAGACTTCCCAGAAGCCGCCCACAATAAATACAGTCGCGTAAATCGGCAGGAAGAAAATCGCGCCGAACAGCATTTTGCCCAGCACGCCCGCTTCAGACGACATATTGATGCCCAAAGCGTTGGCAAGGGCGTAATGCCAGTCGTTGGCGATATTTTGTTGCAACAAATCGGGCGTTAACGCACCGAATGCCTGCGCGCCGACGTTGTACATACCGTAGAACATGGCGGGGAACAAAGCCAGCCACACCAAAATCATCATGCGCTTGGAGTCGAGCGCATCGCGGACGTGGGCCGCTTTGCGCGTTACCGCGCCGGATGTATAGAAAATCGTCGCCGCAGCTTCGTAGAGGGCATACCATTTTTCATGTTTGCCGCCCGGCAGGAAGTGCGGTTCGATTTTTTCAAGAAAATGTTTCAAGCCCATAATCAGCCTTCCTTCTCAATGGTTTCCAGCACCTTGCGCAACAGCGGGCCGTATTCGTATTTGCCCGGGCAGACGAAGCTGCACAAAGCGAGGTCTTCTTCGTCCAATTCCAAGCAACCCAATGCCTGAGCGCTGTCGGTATCGCCGACGATTAAATCGCGCAAGAGCAGGGTAGGCAGGATGTCCAAGGGCATCACGCGTTCGTAAGTGCCGATCGGTACCATGGCGCGGTCGCCGCCGTTGACGGCTGTGTTGAACTTGAAGAGTTTGTTTTTCAGGAAATGGCCGAGGGTTGTGCGCGTGATGGAGTATTTGTCCGGCTGCGGCGCAACCCAGCCGAACAGCTCTTTGCTGCGGCCTTCTTCGATAACCGAAATCTGATTGTGGTAGCGGCCGAGGTAATCGTGCGCGCCTTGTGCAATCGCGCCGTTCAATACCGAGCCGGAAATCACGCGGTTGTCTGCATCAACTAATTCGCCCGCAGTAATTTGCGATACTTTCGCACCCAAAACGGTACGCAAGAGGCGTGGTTTGTTGACTTGAGAGCCACCCAAGGCAATCACGCGCTCGGTGTTCAGACGGCCTGTTGCAAACAAACGGCCAATGGCAATCACATCTTGATAATTGATGGTCCAAACGGTTTTGTTCGCACCGACTGGCTCGATGAAATGAATGTGCGTGCCACTCAAACCGGCAGGATGCGGACCGCCAAATTCATGTGTTTCGATGTTGGCAGCGTTTTCAGACGGCACGTCTGCGCCTGCTGCTTTACATACATGGATTTTACGTTCGGTCAGGCGGCTCAATACCAGCAGGCCGCGTTTGAAGTCTTCGGCGGCTTCTTTGATGATGACCGTAGGATCGGCAGCCAGCGGATTGGTGTCCATCGCATTGACGAAGATGGCGAACGGTTCGGCATCAACGGCAGGAATTTTGCTGAACGGACGGGTGCGCAGCGCAGTCCACAAACCGGATTGGATCAGGTTGCGGCGTACTTCTTCGCTGCTCAATTTTGCCAGCGCTTCAGGTGCGTAGCGTTCGAACTCGATTTCGTCGTTGCCTTCAACGGCAATCACGACTGACTGAAGTACGCGCTTTTCGCCACGGTGAATAGCGGCGATTTTGCCTGAAGCCGGAGCAGTAAATACTACGCCCGGATTCTTTTTGTCTTCAAACAGCACTTGGCCTTTTTTGACGGCTTCGCCTTCCTTGATTTTCATCGAGGGGCGCATGCCGACATATTCTTCGCCAAG
Organism: Neisseria subflava; assembly: GCF_024205705.1. NCBI lineage: Bacteria > Pseudomonadati > Pseudomonadota > Betaproteobacteria > Neisseriales > Neisseriaceae > Neisseria > Neisseria subflava. The sequence goes on along the minus strand of NZ_CP073115.1, from coordinate 1,882,416 downwards.
CAACGCGACTTCGGTAATGGCCGGGCCGTCATAAATGACTTGCTCCGGTCTGCCTGCGATAGGCAGGTCTAAGCCTTTTTTTATCTTAATCATAAGGATGCGTTACTTTTTGGTGGGTTGAGATTCGGATGTCGGATTGTTTTTTCAGACGGCATGTAATGCTTTGAAACAAAGGATGGGCCGTCTGGAAAAAGCAGAGGTTTGCTATAAAAACAACGAATAAACGCAAACAACAAGGCTTTAGATTTTATCAGGTATAGGCTGCTTTATGTCAGTTTTACGCTTATTTTTACGGGAAAAGTGGGAAAAAAGTAGGAGTATGTAATCGAGTGTTAAGAGAAATAATTTTTAACTGATTGATATTTAAACGCTATGTTTGATGATATAGCTGAAAATAAAAGGCCATCTGAGTTTCAGACGGCCTCTAAGTTTAAAAGAGCTGCCAAACGAAGAAAATCATCGTATGCAGGGCAAACAGCGGTACCAATACAATCACCGACCATGCCATATAGCCGAAGAAGGAAGGCATCGGTACGCCGCGCTGCTCGGCAATGGCTTTGACCATGAAGTTCGGCGCATTACCGATATAAGTGAGCGCACCCATAAATACGGAACCCATGGATACTGCCAACAGCGAATGGAACAGATGGCCTGTCATCAAAGCTTGGGCATCGCCCCCTGCCATATTGAAGAACACCAAATAAGTCGGCGCGTTATCCAAGAATGCTGACAAAATGCCACTCATCCAGAAATACATCACATTAATCGGATTGCCTGCCGCGTCGTGAACCAAAGAAACAACGGAAGCCAATGCGCCTGTTTCGCCGGCTTTCAAAATCGCTAAAACAGGCGAAATGGTAATGAAAATACCCAAAAACAGTTTGCCCACTTCGGCAATCGGCTCAAAGTTGAACTCATTGCCTGCGCGTACCTGTTTGGGCGTAATAATCCAAGATATGGCGGTCAAAGCCAGCAAAATGCCATCGCGCATCAGGTTTTGCAAGGCATAATGGCTGCCCAAGATTTCAAAGCCCGGATGATTTGGTTTCCACAAACCGGACAGCAAAACCGCGCCGACTACACCGGCCAGTAACAGAAAATTCCATTTGCCGTAAATTTTGACTTTTTCTTCTTTATCGGAAGGAGCAGGAGCAAGGTGCTCGCTTTGTTCACGGTTGAAGTGTCGGCTGTCGATGATGTAGAAAACGGCCAGCAAAACCACAGAACTGATCAATACAGGCATCAGCATGTGTTTGACCGTCCACATGAAATCTACGCCTTTCAGGAAACCCAAAAACAACGGAGGATCGCCTAAAGGAGTCAAACCGCCGCCGATATTCGCTACCAAGAAAATGAAGAAAATCACGATGTGAACGCGGTAGTGGCGTTTATGGTTGGCTTTCAAAAGTGGACGAATCATCAACATCGCCGCGCCTGTCGTGCCCATGATGGAAGACAAAGCCGTGCCGACTGCCAACAGGATTGTGTTCAATTTGGGCGAGCCGTGCAAATCGCCGCTAACAAAAATACCGCCTGAAATGGTATATAGCGCCAAAAGCAGCAGGATAAAGGGAATATATTCTTCAACCAACGCATGGGCAACGGTATGTACGCCGGCACCGAAACCAAAGGTTAGGATAAACGGCGTTAAAAACAGCAGTGTCCAAAACGCTGTAATTTTGCCGAAGTGATGGTGCCAAATACGGGAGAAAAACAGAGGTCCGAGTGCAATGGACAAGAGAATCAGTGCAAACGGCAGACCCCAAAGCAGGCTTGCGGATGAGCCGTCAAAATCGGATGCCGCAGCAGGAAAGGCGGCAAGAAGCAGTAAAAATGAGAGATAGCGCATAGTATTTCCTTTTTATTCTGTGGCGCCGTGATGAACTTCGTTGAGAGAGCACGGCGGTGAAATATTCAGGCCGTCTGAAATATCCAGACGAACTGCGCGGTTGTGTCAGGGGAAAGTATAACGCAAAGCAAGTGTTAAGGGACGGTTTAGAATATTGGAATCAAAAGAAATGTTGATACAAATAAAGAAATAAAAGAGAGGGAAGTAGTCGAAAGTGGTAGAAAAGTGTTTTTGAAACAGGGGTTTGAATTTTTAATAATAATCCTATCAAAAAAACACTTTAGATTAATTTTAGCTAAAATTTACATTTGATTGAATAAATGGAGGCCGTCTGAAAAATGAGGATGAAATAAGGTGTTTTAGTTCTTACTGATTGTTTTCATGGAAAAATTGGATATGAAAATAAAAAACAGGTAAGCGAAAATGCCCACCTGCTTTATTTTATGCCTCCGGCCGTAACCACATCCACACAGCCACGCAGCTACAGAAGACTGATGATACGGCACCAATCCACCAGCGTTCTGGAAATTGCCAAAACATAAACAGGCAAGAAAGGGCCATCATGCCGATAGCGAAAAACTTTGCCTTGCGTGGAACGGATCCGTTATTTTCCCAGTTTTGTATGATCGGGCCGAAATGGCGGTGATGATAGAGCCAATTGTGAAAGCGCGGCGAAGCTTTTGCCCAGCAGGCGGCGGTCAATAAAATGAAAGGCGTAGTCGGCAGTAATGGCAGGAAAATGCCGATAATGCCCAAGACGAGCGACAATGCGCCGCAAAAAATCAACAAATAGCGAACCATATTCCCATCACCAATTATTTGTTTTCAGACAGCTTGTGATGTGGAAATGGACAACGCGGAATATCTAACTTATCCCAGCCCTCGTGCCCCATTTTTTCCAGCAGCGCGATATTGCGGTCGAAAATTGCCGAGGCGTCGGGAAATGCTTCAGCCGCTTTGGCAATACTGTCTTCACGAATCAGATGCAAGGTCGGGTAGGGTGAACGGTTGGTGTAGTTGCTGATGTCGTCGGCTTCTGTGCCTTCAAATTGGAAATCGGGATGGAACGGCGCAATTTGGAGAATACCTTCCAATTCGTTTTCTACAACGGCATCATCCGCAATTTCCAGCATTTGGTTGAAGGTTTCAAAATCAGGGAACAGCGTAGGATGAACCAGTAAAGTGGTTTCCAATTCCGAAGCGGGCGTATTGCCCAGAAGCTGCAATTCACGATCCAAGTCTTCAAGGAAACCGTCCAAATGACGGGCTTCGCTGACAACGATGCGAACCAGGTTTTTAACGTGAGGCGCTTTGGCGAACGGGCAAAGATTCAGCCCGATAACGGCTTTTTCCAGCCATTGTTTGGTATGTTCTGAAACAGTATTGGTATCGAGATGGGTGGTGTCTGTCATAGTAAAAGCTTATGTGAATTATTCTTAAAAAGTATACAAGTGTATGGGCGTGAAAGCAAACCATTGGAATTTAAAAGGCCGTCTGAACAACAGACGGCCTTTATCAGTTTCAAATCATTAATCCTGAACCAAATGAACCAAAGGCAGAGCGGTCGTGTTTTTAATTTCTTTCAACACAAAACTCGATTGCGCATCTTGCACGCCGTGGTGTGAAAGCAGCGTGTCCAAAACAAAATGGGAAAACGCGTTCATATCGGTAAAAAAGGCATGGAGCAGGTAGTCGGTTTCACCCGTTAACGCAAAGCAGCTCAATACTTCAGGCCAAGCGCGGACAGATTCGGAAAAATCCTCACGCGCATCTTTTGCTTTGCTAATCGATACACGGATAAAAGCCTGCAAGCCCAAGCCCAAAGATACGGGAGAAAGCTGGGCCGCGTATTTTTGAATAATGCCCGCATCTTCAAGCTGTTTGAGACGGCGCAGGCAGGGAGAAGGGGAGAGCGCCACTTTTTCAGAAAGCTCAACATTGCTCAACCGCCCGTTTTCCTGCAAAACCTGCAGAATCTTTAAATCCGTTTTATCCAAGTTTAGATGAGGCATGATGGTTCTCCCAATGTAGACAATGTATGTTTTAAAAATGAAAAATGCTTAAAAATAAAGACTTGTATGGTTAAATTATATATTGAGTTCAGATAGGCGACAAATTGTCTTATAAGGAGTGTTGCGAATTTGTTTTATGTAATTGTGAAAAGATAAAGGCCGTCTGCAAATAGATGTTTCAGACGGCCTTTCATTTATTCGCACTATATGGCATTAATCTCAAATATTTGCGCGTTCGACTTCTTTCCATGCGTCTAAAATCAGGCTACCGTCGTTGTCTTTCAGCAAGGTAGCATCTGAGAGCATACGGCGCCAAGTGCGGGCATTTTTTAGGCCGTGCATCAAGCCTAGTGCGTGGCGGACGATATGGCGTAGGATGGTGCCGCGTCCTAAGGCGATTTGTTCGCGGCTGTATGCGTATAGCCAAGCTGCTAAATCTGCGTATTGGATTGGTGCGTGTGTGTCGTTGTAAAACAGTACATCCCAATTGCGCATCAGCATTGGATTATGATAAGCCTCGCGCCCGATCATGACCCCATCGACAAATTTCAGATGTTCGGCGATTTCTTCGTTGGTGGTGATGCCGCCGTTAATCAAAATTTCCAAGTCGGGAAAATTTTGTTTTAAGCGATACACGTATTCATATTTGAGTGGCGGGACTTCGCGGTTTTCTTTCGGGGATAAACCGTCCAGCCAAGCATTGCGCGCATGGACGATAAATGTGCGGCAGGCTGTTTTTTTGTGTAATGTTCCCACAAAATCTGCTACGACTTGATATTCTGTTTGTCTGTCTACACCGATGCGGTGTTTGACCGTCACCGGAATTTCAACTGCATCCTGCATCGCATTCAAACAATCTGCCACTAAATCTACATCATTCATCAGGCAAGCTCCGAAAGCACCTTTTTGAACGCGTGGGCTGGGGCAGCCGCAATTTAGGTTGACTTCATTATAGCCATACGCTTCAGCCGCTTTGGCAGCGATTGCCAAGTCATGCGGATCTGAGCCACCAAGCTGTAAAGCTACCGGTTGCTCGCCTTCGTTGAAACTCAAAAAGCGGTCTTCATCTCCGTAAACCACCGCGCCTGAATTGACCATTTCGCTATAAAGCCAAGCATTGCGTGTAATTTGTCGCGCCATAAAGCGATAGTGTCGGTCTGTCCAATTGAGCATGGGGGCGACAGACAAGCGGCGGTAAGGTAGGGAAGAAGCAGACATTGAGATGACTTTCAAACAAAATAACGCATTATATAGTGTATTAAATTGACTTTCGATATCGGCCGGTAAATCAAAATTATATAAGGTATCACTGGGTGCAACCGTGTTGTACCTGAGGCTAAATCCATTCATGTTGATGGAAATCCAATATTCAGACGGCCAAATAAGTTTTAAAATGTCAAACAACAAACCATTAGAATGATAAGGAAAAAAAACATGGCACAATTTTTCGCCATCCATCCCGATAATCCTCAAGACCGCCTCATCAAACAAGCCGCCGATATTGTCCGCAGTGGCGGCGTTATCGTTTACCCTACGGATTCCTGCTATGCACTGGGTTGCAAACTTGGCGACAAAAACGCGATGGAGCGCATTCTCACGATTCGCAAAATCGATCAAAAACACCATCTGACCCTGATGTGTGCCGATTTGAGCGAATTGGGTACTTACGCCAAAGTGGATAATGCCCAATTCCGCCAGCTCAAAGCAGCTACGCCCGGAAGTTACACCTTTATCCTGCAGGCAACCAAAGAAGTACCCAATCGCACGCTTCATCCCAAACGCAAAACCATCGGCCTGCGTGTTCCCGATAACGCTACTGCCTTGGCACTTTTGCAAGAATTGGGCGAACCTATTTTAAGTTGCACCCTCATGCTGCCCGAAGATGACGAGCCATTAACCGATCCATACGAAATCCGAGATCGTCTTGAGCATGCTGTCGATTTGGTTATTGATGGCGGCTGGTGCGGTACTGAGCCGACGACGGTTATCGATATGACCGATGGCACCGAGCTGATTCGTCAAGGCAAGGGCGATATTGCCGTATTCGGTTTGTAAAACTATCCATATTTGTATAAGTAGGGATATGTATATTCTTTCTATGACGTATTAAAAGCATATTGCCGATTTTATTGATAACTTAAAAAACAAATTATTCAAACAAGTAGTTGTTCAATATCATTTCATTAAAGGCCGTCTGAAATATTTCAGACGGCCTTTCCCTTTCGTTTTTTCAATAAATAATTCATTTTAAATAATATTTCAAATAATTGGCATATGGTTTGCATGGTTACTGTGTTTACTTATGACTTGTCAAAGGAATACAACACACCGCTATTAATAAAAACATGGCTGGAGCCCTTTTAATAATTGGTTTTTCTGGTTGAAGGCTGTAATTTTGTTTAGAAATTAAAGATAATCGGTTGATATTTCAGACTAGCGGATATTTTGTAATTATGAAATACTATTCCTCTTCGAGATAGTAAAATACCTAAATTTCGTCTCAAAGTGACAATAAACGTCAGCTCGAAGCAAGTATTTGCTGGGAAATCTTCCGCAATGATTTTTTTAAGTCGCGTCATGCTCACGCCTACGCTTTTATCCATCATAAAAAGAGAAAGACACACTAATGAATAAGATATTTAAAGTTGTTTGGAACCGTACGATTCAATCTTTCGTCGTAACGTCCGAATTGGCCAAAGGCCGTGTGAAATCGTCTGCAGAACAAAACAGTACAGATGTATCTGCCGAATCCGGTAAAAATGGTATTGCGGCAGTTTTTAGATTGACAGTGATTTCGGCAGCTCTTTTGGGTGCAGGTAATTCGTATGCGGCAACTGCGGGACGTGGGCTAATTGCGGTTGATCCTCCAACCAGTGCTACTGCGGTCAGCGGTGCAACAGCGACCGGTATTGGTGCTCTGTCAGTAGGAGCATCAGCCAATGCCACGGCTAATGGTGCAGTTGCGGTAGGTACGAGTGCAAATGCAACACATAATAACAGTCTTGCTGTTGGTACAAATGCCAAGGCTACTCAAAATCATGCTGTTGCGATGGGTGCAGATACAAGTGCAAGTAGTTCACATGCAACAGCGATAGGTAAAAGTGCCAATGCTGTTTCTGCAGATTCAACAGCATTGGGTGCAGATTCCAAAGCAAATGGTACGCAAGCGACAGCGGTAGGTAAGAATGCTCTTGCCAATAATACGAACACAACAGCATTGGGTAATTCGGCGCAAGCATTTGGTATAGGCTCAATGGCTTTGGGCCAATCCAGCACATCAAGAGGTCAAGACGGCATTGCAATTGGCAGCGGCAGTCAGGCTGCAGCCAATGCGCAAAATGCCATTGCGATCGGTACCAATGCAGTGGGTTATCAAAGTGAGTCTATCGCTATAGGTAATTCAACCCAAGCTCAAACTGGAAATACCATTGCCATCGGTAAAAGTGCAGTGGCAAATTCTCCAAGTTCGGGTAGTGCGCCATCAAGTGCTATTGCACTTGGTACAGACGCGAATGCAACCGGCCTTGGTACGATTGCTATTGGACGTGCATCTGGGGTTCTTTCCCAAAACATTATGCACCCGGGTTTAACTCACAATAATATTGCTATTGGTAATACGGCTCGAGTAGGCGATTCAAGTAGTCCTAAGATAACTCAGGCTATTGCTATTGGTTCAGGTAACCGTGTCGATGCACAGGGCAGACCTGAGGGCGCGTGGGCAAAGGGTGACCAATCTATTGCGGTTGGTGGTAATGTTGTAGCTGAGGGTAATTCATCTATCTCGGTGGGTGGTGATGACCTTGATAGTGTTGGTGGTACCCAATATTCAGGCAGCGCAACGGACAAATTCATCAAATACAATGCCCAAGGTGCGAAAGTTGGTGAATATGCGCTACGTGGTAAAAATCTGCGGGATATCTATAAAGAAATGACCGGAGATACAATGAATAGCGGGGTTTATGGTAATACCATTGCCGGTCAAGGTTCTGTTGCATTAGGTGTGCAGTCTAATTCATCTGCCGATTTGTCTCTGGCTATTGGTACTAAATCTCAAGCCACTGCCTTTGGTGGTGTAGCTTTGGGTACAGGTGCAAAAGCAACTTTGCTGAACTCTGTGGCTTTGGGTACGGCTTCTAAAACCGATAAAGAAGGTCGGGCATACGTTCAACGCGAAATTATGGGTGTAACCTACACTTGGGCAGGCGGTCAAACTACCGATGCCGGTGATGTTGTGTCTGTCGGTTCTCAAGGTTACGAACGCCAAATCATTAATGTATCCCCTGGCGATATTTCTGCTACTTCTACTGATGCCATCAACGGCTCTCAACTTTATGGCGTATTGAATGCGCTTGAACGCGTTCGTTATTTTTCTGTTAAGTCAGAAGAAGGCAAAACTGACGGTACGAAAAACTGGAACAATGACGGCGCAAAAGCAACCAATTCGATTGCCATCGGACCGAATGCGGCAACAAGCACTGGTGCGACGGGCAGTATTTCCTTAGGGCATAATGCTAACGTACTTGGTTCATCTTCTGTTGCCGTTGGCCCAAATGCGACTGTAACTTCAAGAACTGTGGGTGCCGTGGCTTTAGGTTCTAATGCTAATTCCCGCGGTACTGGCTCTATTGCCATAGGTTTGAATACAGAAAATGATCGCAATTACTCTATAGTCGTCGGTGCACACAGTAGAGCCAACTACGAAAATGCAACTGTTGTCGGTGCGAGGGCATCTGCACAAAATAACGGTACGGCAATGGGCTATTTGTCAAATGCAGTCGGTGATGATTCTGTTGCAATTGGTCATCAGGCGCAGACTGCTCAATCTTATTCTATTGCCATTGGTAAACAGGCAAACAGTTCAGGCCTTTATTCCACCGCTATTGGTTCCTCAGCCCAAGCTGCCGGGCAGAATAGTTTTGCCGGCGGTAATAATGCAAAAGCAACTGGAAGCGATTCAGTTGCTTTGGGTAGTGGCGCGACGACTACGATCGGTAGCTCTGTTGCATTGGGTAATGGTGCTGTTGGTACCGCCAATAATTTTGATGCAACAGCTAAAAATGCAACATTCAAAAACGATAGCGGTGCGACGACTAATGTCAGCTATGCGGCTTCTTCATCCGCCAAAACAGGCGCGGTTTCTGTAGGCAGCGCAGGCAATGAACGCCAAATCCACAATGTCGCTGCAGGCCGTATTTCTGCCACTTCGACCGATGCGGTCAACGGTAGCCAACTGTACACAGTTATGAACAATGTTGGTCACAATATCCAACAAAACGGTACAGACAAATCCCGTATCAACAACAATGGTACAGTCAACTACGCCGATGGCAACTTGACGACCGTTGCGGTCACCGATGGCGAAAATGCGTCAAAAGTTCAAATTAATGTCACTCAAGGCACATTGTCTGTCGATAATAATGGCACAGTGTCCGCACCGACTGCCGGTGTGGCGACTGCCGGCGATGTAGCCAATGCCATCAATAATGCCAAAACCACAACCAAGGTGGCGGCAGGCAGCAACACGCATGTCAATAAGACAACTTCAGGCAAAGAAACCACTTATACCGTCAGCGCAGATAAAGCAACGGTACAAGTTTCCAATGCTTTGAATTTGACCTCCAATACTACAACTGTAGCCGATGGTGCAGTAACAACTGATTACAGTATCGATCTCGCTCAAAGTACTAAAGATAATATCCAAAAAGGCGTAGACGCCAAAACCACCGTTGACACCAAAGGCCTGACCTTCAACGGCGACAGCGGCAGCACCAATGTCGAAAAACTCGGTTCCACCGTGACCGTTGCCGGCGACGACAACATCACCACCGAAGCCCAAGACGATAAAGTGACCGTCAAGCTGAACAAAGACCTGGTGGTAGACAGCGTGAAAGCCGGCGACACCACCGTTAACAACGACGGTGTGAAAGTCGCAGGCGGTCCTAGCCTGACCAAGTCAGGCATCGATGCCGCCGGCAACAAAGTGACCAACGTAGCCGACGGCGACCTCAATGCCAACAGCAAAGACGCCGTTAACGGCAGCCAACTGTTTGCGACCAACCAAAACGTCGCCAACAACGCCGCCAACATCGCCAAAGGTCTGAACATTGCCGCCGATAACGGCAGCGACGACAACGTCCAACTGGGCGAAACCGTTGCCTACCGCAGCAGCGACCGCAACATCGTGACCACAGTGTCCGACAACCAGATTGACTTCAAACTGGCCAAAGACATTACTGTTGACAGCGTTACCGCAGGCGACAGCAAACTGAATTCAGACGGCCTCACCATCACAGGCGGCCCGAGTGTGACCAAGTCAGGCATCAATGCCGCCGGCAACAAGATCACCAACGTAGCCGCCGGTAGCGATGACACCGACGCCGTCAACTACAGCCAGCTGAAACAGCAAAGCGCCGCCGCCCGTACCGAAGTACGTGCCGGTACCAACATCAAAGACGTGGTTAAAACCGTCGACACCAACGGCCAAGACGTTTACACCGTCAACGCCAAAGGCACGACTGCGAGCGCCGGTTCGAGCAAATTGACTGTTACTGCCGCTGAAAAGGCCGACAACGTGACCGACTACAGCATCGACTTGGCTGATAACACCAAAGCCGAAATCCAAAAAGGCGTGGATGCCAAAACCACCGTTGACAGCAAAGGCCTGACCTTCAGCGGCGACAGCGGCAGCACCAATATCGAAAAACTCGGCTCCACCGTGACCGTTGCCGGCGACGACAACATCACCACCGAAGCCCAAGACGATAAAGTGACCGTTAAGCTGAAAAAAGACCTGGTAGTGAACAGCGTCGAAGCCGGCGACACCACCGTGAACAACGACGGTGTGAAAGTAGGCGACGATGTCGCATTGACCCAAGACGGTGTTAAAGCGGGTGATGTCAAACTGACCAAAGACGGTTTGAACAACGCCGGCAACAAAGTGACCAACGTAGCCGACGGCGACCTCAACGCCAACAGCAAAGATGCCGTTAACGGCAGCCAACTGTTTGCGACCAACCAAAACGTCGCGACCAACGCCGCCAATATTGCCAAAGGCATCAACTTCGGCGGTACCACCGGCAGCAACAACTACGCATTGGGCGACACCATCAATGTCAAAGGCGACAGCAACATCATCAGCGAAACCGTAGCCGGTGGCGCACAGCTGAAACTGGCCAAAGACATCACCGTTGACAGCGTCACCGCAGGCGACAGCAAACTGAATTCAGACGGCCTCACCATTACCGGTGGCCCGAGTGTGACCAAGTCAGGCATCAATGCCGCCGGCAACAAGATCACCAACGTTGCCGCCGGTACCGATGACAACGACGCCGTCAACTACAGCCAGCTGAAACAGCAAAGCGCCGCCGCCCGTACCGAAGTACGTGCCGGTACCAACATCAAAGACGTGGTTAAAACCGTCGACACCAACGGCCAAGACGTTTACACCGTCAACGCCAAAGGCACGACTGCGAGCGCCGGTTCGAGCAAATTGACTGTTACTGCCGCTGAAAAGGCCGACAACGTGACCGACTACAGCATCGACTTGGCTGATAACACCAAAGCCGAAATCCAAAAAGGCGTGGATGCCAAAACCACCGTTGACAGCAAAGGCCTGACCTTCAGCGGCGACAGCGGCAGCACCAATATCGAAAAACTCGGCTCCACCGTGACCGTTGCCGGCGACGACAACATCACCACCGAAGCCCAAGACGATAAAGTGACCGTTAAGCTGAAAAAAGACCTGGTAGTGAACAGCGTCGAAGCCGGCGACACCACCGTGAACAACGACGGTGTGAAAGTAGGCGACGATGTCGCATTGACCCAAGACGGTGTTAAAGCGGGTGATGTCAAACTGACCAAAGACGGTTTGAACAACGCCGGCAACAAAGTGACCAACGTAGCCGACGGCGACCTCAACGCCAACAGCAAAGATGCCGTTAACGGCAGCCAACTGTTTGCGACCAACCAAAACGTCGCGACCAACGCCGCCAATATTGCCAAAGGCATCAACTTCGGCGGTACCACCGGCAGCAACAACTACGCATTGGGCGACACCATCAATGTCAAAGGCGACAGCAACATCATCAGCGAAACCGTAGCCGGTGGCGCACAGCTGAAACTGGCCAAAGACATCACCGTTGACAGCGTCACCGCAGGCGACAGCAAACTGAATTCAGACGGCCTCACCATTACCGGTGGCCCGAGTGTGACCAAGTCAGGCATCAATGCCGCCGGCAACAAGATCACCAACGTTGCCGCCGGTACCGATGACAACGACGCCGTCAACTACAGCCAGCTGAAACAGCAAAGCGCCGCCGCCCGTACCGAAGTACGTGCCGGTACCAACATCAAAGACGTGGTTAAAACCGTCGACACCAACGGCCAAGACGTTTACACCGTCAACGCCAAAGGCACGACTGCGAGCGCCGGTTCGAGCAAATTGACTGTTACTGCCGCTGAAAAGGCCGACAACGTGACCGACTACAGCATCGACTTGGCTGATAACACCAAAGCCGAAATCCAAAAAGGCGTGGATGCCAAAACCACCGTTGACAGCAAAGGCCTGACCTTCAGCGGCGACAGCGGCAGCACCAATATCGAAAAACTCGGCTCCACCGTGACCGTTGCCGGCGACGACAACATCACCACCGAAGCCCAAGACGATAAAGTGACCGTTAAGCTGAAAAAAGACCTGGTAGTGAACAGCGTCGAAGCCGGCGACACCACCGTGAACAACGACGGTGTGAAAGTAGGCGACGATGTCGCATTGACCCAAGACGGTGTTAAAGCGGGTGATGTCAAACTGACCAAAGACGGTTTGAACAACGCCGGCAACAAAGTGACCAACGTAGCCGACGGCGACCTCAACGCCAACAGCAAAGATGCCGTTAACGGCAGCCAACTGTTTGCGACCAACCAAAACGTCGCGACCAACGCCGCCAATATTGCCAAAGGCATCAACTTCGGCGGTACCACCGGCAGCAACAACTACGCATTGGGCGACACCATCAATGTCAAAGGCGACAGCAACATCATCAGCGAAACCGTAGCCGGTGGCGCACAGCTGAAACTGGCCAAAGACATCACCGTTGACAGCGTCACCGCAGGCGACAGCAAACTGAATTCAGACGGCCTCACCATTACCGGTGGCCCGAGTGTGACCAAGTCAGGCATCGATGCCGCCGGCAACAAGATTACCAACGTTGCCCCGGGTACCGATGACGCCGACGCCGTCAACTACAGCCAGCTGAAACAGCAAAGCGCCGCCGCGCGTACCGAGGTACGTGCCGGTACCAACATCAAAGACGTGGTGAAAACGACCGGTGCCAACGGCCAAGACATCTACACCGTCAACGCCAAAGGCACGACTGCCAGCGCCGGTTCTGACAAAGTGACCGTTACTGCTGCCGCAGCAGACGCGAACAACGTGACCGACTACAGCATCGACTTGGCACAAAACACCAAAGACGACATCCAAAAAGGTGTGGATGCCAAAACCACCGTTGACACTAAAGGCCTGACCTTCAACGGCGACAGCGGCAGCACCAATGTCGAAAAACTGGGTTCCACCGTGACCGTTGCCGGCGACGACAACATCACCACCGAAGCCCAAGACGATAAAGTGACCGTCAAGCTGAACAAAAACCTGGTAGTAGACAGCGTCAAAGCCGGCGACGCCACCGTGAACAACGACGGTGTTAAGATCGCAGGCGGTCCTAGCCTGACCAAGTCCGGTATCGATGCCGCAGGCAACAAAGTGACCAACGTAGCCGATGGTGACCTCAATGCCAACAGCAAAGACGCCGTTAACGGCAGCCAACTGTTTGCGACCAACCAAAACGTAGCCAACAACGCCGCCAATATCGCCAAAGGCATCAACTTCGGCGGTACCACCGGCAGCAACAACTACGCATTGGGCGACACCATCAATGTCAAAGGCGACAGCAACATCATCAGCGAAACCGTAGCCGGTGGTGCACAGCTGAAACTGGCCAAAGACATCACCGTTGACAGCGTGACCGCAGGCGACAGCAAACTGAATACAGACGGCCTCACCATTACCGGTGGCCCAAGTGTGACCAAGTCAGGCATCGATGCCGCCGGCAACAAGATTACCAACGTTGCCCCGGGTACCGATGACGCCGACGCCGTCAACTACAGCCAGCTGAAACAGCAAAGCGCCGCCGCGCGTACCGAGGTACGTGCCGGTACCAACATCAAAGACGTGGTGAAAACGACCGGTGCCAACGGCCAAGACATCTACACCGTCAACGCCAAAGGCACGACTGCCAGCGCCGGTTCTGACAAAGTGACCGTTACTGCTGCCGCAGCAGACGCGAACAACGTGACCGACTACAGCATCGACTTGGCACAAAACACCAAAGACGACATCCAAAAAGGTGTGGATGCCAAAACCACCGTTGACACTAAAGGCCTGACCTTCAACGGCGACAGCGGCAGCACCAATGTCGAAAAACTGGGTTCCACCGTGACCGTTGCCGGCGACGACAACATCACCACCGAAGCCCAAGACGATAAAGTGACTGTTAAGCTGAACAAAGACCTGGTAGTAGACAGCGTCAAAGCCGGTGACACCACCGTGAACAACGACGGTGTGAAAGTAGGCGACGATGTCGCATTGACCCAAGACGGTGTTAAAGCGGGTGATGTCAAACTGACCAAAGACGGTTTGAACAACGCCGGCAACAAAGTGACCAACGTAGCCGACGGCGACCTCAACGCCAACAGCAAAGATGCCGTTAACGGCAGCCAACTGTTTGCGACCAACCAAAACGTCGCGACCAACGCCGCCAATATTGCCAAAGGCATCAACTTCGGCGGTACCACCGGCAGCAACAACTACGCATTGGGCGACACCATCAATGTCAAAGGCGACAGCAACATCATCAGCGAAACCGTAGCCGGTGGCGCACAGCTGAAACTGGCCAAAGACATCACCGTTGACAGCGTCACCGCAGGCGACAGCAAACTGAATTCAGACGGCCTCACCATTACCGGTGGCCCGAGTGTGACCAAGTCAGGCATCAATGCCGCCGGCAACAAGATCACCAACGTTGCCGCCGGTACCGATGACAACGACGCCGTCAACTACAGCCAGCTGAAACAGCAAAGCGCCGCCGCCCGTACCGAAGTACGTGCCGGTACCAACATCAAAGACGTGGTTAAAACCGTCGACACCAACGGCCAAGACGTTTACACCGTCAACGCCAAAGGCACGACTGCGAGCGCCGGTTCGAGCAAATTGACTGTTACTGCCGCTGAAAAGGCCGACAACGTGACCGACTACAGCATCGACTTGGCTGATAACACCAAAGCCGAAATCCAAAAAGGCGTGGATGCCAAAACCACCGTTGACAGCAAAGGCCTGACCTTCAGCGGCGACAGCGGCAGCACCAATATCGAAAAACTCGGCTCCACCGTGACCGTTGCCGGCGACGACAACATCACCACCGAAGCCCAAGACGATAAAGTGACCGTTAAGCTGAAAAAAGACCTGGTAGTGAACAGCGTCGAAGCCGGCGACACCACCGTGAACAACGACGGTGTGAAAGTAGGCGACGATGTCGCATTGACCCAAGACGGTGTTAAAGCGGGTGATGTCAAACTGACCAAAGACGGTTTGAACAACGCCGGCAACAAAGTGACCAACGTAGCCGACGGCGACCTCAACGCCAACAGCAAAGATGCCGTTAACGGCAGCCAACTGTTTGCGACCAACCAAAACGTCGCGACCAACGCCGCCAATATTGCCAAAGGCATCAACTTCGGCGGTACCACCGGCAGCAACAACTACGCATTGGGCGACACCATCAATGTCAAAGGCGACAGCAACATCATCAGCGAAACCGTAGCCGGTGGCGCACAGCTGAAACTGGCCAAAGACATCACCGTTGACAGCGTCACCGCAGGCGACAGCAAACTGAATTCAGACGGCCTCACCATTACCGGTGGCCCGAGTGTGACCAAGTCAGGCATCAATGCCGCCGGCAACAAGATCACCAACGTTGCCGCCGGTACCGATGACAACGACGCCGTCAACTACAGCCAGCTGAAACAGCAAAGCGCCGCCGCCCGTACCGAAGTACGTGCCGGTACCAACATCAAAGACGTGGTTAAAACCGTCGACACCAACGGCCAAGACGTTTACACCGTCAACGCCAAAGGCACGACTGCGAGCGCCGGTTCGAGCAAATTGACTGTTACTGCCGCTGAAAAGGCCGACAACGTGACCGACTACAGCATCGACTTGGCTGATAACACCAAAGCCGAAATCCAAAAAGGCGTGGATGCCAAAACCACCGTTGACAGCAAAGGCCTGACCTTCAGCGGCGACAGCGGCAGCACCAATATCGAAAAACTCGGCTCCACCGTGACCGTTGCCGGCGACGACAACATCACCACCGAAGCCCAAGACGATAAAGTGACCGTTAAGCTGAAAAAAGACCTGGTAGTGAACAGCGTCGAAGCCGGCGACACCACCGTGAACAACGACGGTGTGAAAGTAGGCGACGATGTCGCATTGACCCAAGACGGTGTTAAAGCGGGTGATGTCAAACTGACCAAAGACGGTTTGAACAACGCCGGCAACAAAGTGACCAACGTAGCCGACGGCGACCTCAACGCCAACAGCAAAGATGCCGTTAACGGCAGCCAACTGTTTGCGACCAACCAAAACGTCGCGACCAACGCCGCCAATATTGCCAAAGGCATCAACTTCGGCGGTACCACCGGCAGCAACAACTACGCATTGGGCGACACCATCAATGTCAAAGGCGACAGCAACATCATCAGCGAAACCGTAGCCGGTGGCGCACAGCTGAAACTGGCCAAAGACATCACCGTTGACAGCGTCACCGCAGGCGACAGCAAACTGAATTCAGACGGCCTCACCATTACCGGTGGCCCGAGTGTGACCAAGTCAGGCATCAATGCCGCCGGCAACAAGATCACCAACGTTGCCGCCGGTACCGATGACAACGACGCCGTCAACTACAGCCAGCTGAAACAGCAAAGCGCCGCCGCCCGTACCGAAGTACGTGCCGGTACCAACATCAAAGACGTGGTTAAAACCGTCGACACCAACGGCCAAGACGTTTACACCGTCAACGCCAAAGGCACGACTGCGAGCGCCGGTTCGAGCAAATTGACTGTTACTGCCGCTGAAAAGGCCGACAACGTGACCGACTACAGCATCGACTTGGCTGATAACACCAAAGCCGAAATCCAAAAAGGCGTGGATGCCAAAACCACCGTTGACAGCAAAGGCCTGACCTTCAGCGGCGACAGCGGCAGCACCAATATCGAAAAACTCGGCTCCACCGTGACCGTTGCCGGCGACGACAACATCACCACCGAAGCCCAAGACGATAAAGTGACCGTTAAGCTGAAAAAAGACCTGGTAGTGAACAGCGTCGAAGCCGGCGACACCACCGTGAACAACGACGGTGTGAAAGTAGGCGACGATGTCGCATTGACCCAAGACGGTGTTAAAGCGGGTGATGTCAAACTGACCAAAGACGGTTTGAACAACGCCGGCAACAAAGTGACCAACGTAGCCGACGGCGACCTCAACGCCAACAGCAAAGATGCCGTTAACGGCAGCCAACTGTTTGCGACCAACCAAAACGTCGCGACCAACGCCGCCAATATTGCCAAAGGCATCAACTTCGGCGGTACCACCGGCAGCAACAACTACGCATTGGGCGACACCATCAATGTCAAAGGCGACAGCAACATCATCAGCGAAACCGTAGCCGGTGGCGTACAGCTGAAACTGGCCAAAGACATCACCGTTGACAGCGTCACCGCAGGCGACAGCAAACTGAATTCAGACGGCCTCACCATTACCGGTGGCCCGAGTGTGACCAAGTCAGGCATCAATGCCGCCGGCAACAAGATCACCAACGTTGCCGCCGGTACCGATGACAACGACGCCGTCAACTACAGCCAGCTGAAACAGCAAAGCGCCGCCGCCCGTACCGAAGTACGTGCCGGTACCAACATCAAAGACGTGGTTAAAACCGTCGACACCAACGGCCAAGACGTTTACACCGTCAACGCCAAAGGCACGACTGCGAGCGCCGGTTCGAGCAAATTGACTGTTACTGCCGCTGAAAAGGCCGACAACGTGACCGACTACAGCATCGACTTGGCTGATAACACCAAAGCCGAAATCCAAAAAGGCGTGGATGCCAAAACCACCGTTGACAGCAAAGGCCTGACCTTCAGCGGCGACAGCGGCAGCACCAATATCGAAAAACTCGGCTCCACCGTGACCGTTGCCGGCGACGACAACATCACCACCGAAGCCCAAGACGATAAAGTGACCGTTAAGCTGAAAAAAGACCTGGTAGTGAACAGCGTCGAAGCCGGCGACACCACCGTGAACAACGACGGTGTGAAAGTAGGCGACGATGTCGCATTGACCCAAGACGGTGTTAAAGCGGGTGATGTCAAACTGACCAAAGACGGTTTGAACAACGCCGGCAACAAAGTGACCAACGTAGCCGACGGCGACCTCAACGCCAACAGCAAAGATGCCGTTAACGGCAGCCAACTGTTTGCGACCAACCAAAACGTCGCGACCAACGCCGCCAATATTGCCAAAGGCATCAACTTCGGCGGTACCACCGGCAGCAACAACTACGCATTGGGCGACACCATCAATGTCAAAGGCGACAGCAACATCATCAGCGAAACCGTAGCCGGTGGCGCACAGCTGAAACTGGCCGATGTATTGAATGTTGGTCAAGCGGCTCCGGTGAAAATCGATGGCGACAAAGGCGAAGTCAGCGGCTTGAGCAATACGACTTTGGGCGGCAGTGACTTTGCACAAGGCAAACGTGCAGCGACCGAAGAGCAGCTGAATGCAGCCCAAGATCAGTTGGTGAATGTATTGGGTGGCAATGCGGCCAATAATGGCGGCAACATCAGCATGACCGATATTGGCGGTACTGGTGAGAACAATATCCACGATGCAATCAAAGCCGTTAATGCAACTGCCAATCTGCCTTTGACTTTCGGCGGCGACAGTGGCAAAGACGTTGAACGCAAACCGGGTACGAAGCTGAATATTGTTGGCGGTCAAACCGATGCAGCCAAACTTTCAGACGGCAATATCGGCGTTGTAGCGAATGGCTCTGATAAGTTGGAAGTCAAATTGGCTAAAGACTTGGCAGTTGACAGCGTGAAAGCCGGCGATACCACAGTCAATACTGACGGCGTGAAAGTTGGCGATGTCAATCTGACTAAAGCCGGTTTGAACAATGGCAGCAACAAGATTACCAACGTTGCAGCCGGTACCGATGATACTGATGCGGTGAATGTTGCTCAGTTGAACAAAGCTGCGGCTGCGGCTAAGACTGAAGTTGTTCAAGGCGATAACATTGTTGTTACTCAGGATGTCGGAGCCAATGGCCAAACCATTTACAAAGTGGCTACCGATAAAAACTTGAAAGTAGACAGCGTTACCGCAGGCGATACCGTGATGAATAATGACGGTGTGAAAGTTGGCGATGATGTTGCATTGAACAAAGACGGCTTGAAAGTAGGCGATGTTAACCTGACCAAAGCTGGCTTGAACAACGGCGGCAATAAGATTACCAACATTGCAGACGGTACGGATGACACCGATGCAGTCAATGTTTCTCAACTGAAACAAGCTGCTGCTGCATCTAAGACTGAAGTCGTTCAAGGTAAGAACATCGTTGTCACTCAGAAAACAGGCGACAAGGGTCAAACTGTTTACGAGGTGGCAACTGATAAAGACTTGGATATTGACAGCGTGAAAGCTGGCAATACCGCAGTGAATACTGACGGTGTCAAAGTTGGTGACGATGTTGCATTGAACAAAGACGGCTTGAAAGCAGGCAAGGTAAACCTGACTAAAGACGGCTTGGACAATGCGGGTAACAAAGTAACCAACGTAGCTGATGGCGATCTCAATGCGAACAGCAAGGATGCCGTCAACGGCAGCCAGTTGTACGCAACCAACCAAAACGTAGCCAACAATGCTGCGACTATCGCCAAAGGCATCAACTTCGGCGGTACGACCGGCAGCAACAACTACGCGTTGGGTTCTACCATCAATGTTAAAGGCGACAGCAACATCATCAGCGAAACCGTTGCCGGTGGCGCTCAACTGAAGCTGGCTGACGAGATTAGCGTGAAGACAGTGAATGCCGATACATTCAAAGCAGGCGATACTGTGATGAATAACGACGGTGTGAAAGTCGGCGATAAAGTTGCGTTGAACAAAGACGGTCTGACCGCAGGCAATACCGTGGTCAACAACGATGGCGTAACCATCGCTGCACCGACTGAAAACAATCCGAACAACCAAGTCAAACTGTCTCCTGTCGGTCTGAACAACGGCGGCCAACGCATTACCAATGTGGCTCCGGGTAAAGACGGTACAGACGCGGCAAACGTGAATCAGTTGATTGGTTTGGGCAACGAATTGCAAAACAACATCAACCAAGTAGGTAAGAAAGCCTACGCAGGTGTGGCCGGTGCGATTGCCCAAGGCTCGATTCCGCAAGTAACCCGTCCGGGTGCGACCGGTATTGGTGTCGGTAGCGGCTACTACGGTGGTCAGTCTGCCATGGCCATCGGCGTGTCTGCGATGAGCGACGGTGGCAACTGGATTGTCAAAGGCAACTTCTCGGCCAATACCGACGGTCATGTCGGTGTCGGTGCCGGTGCGCTGTATCAGTGGTAAGTTGGCAATGACAGGCAACTAGATTTACTGCCTAAATAGGGAGGCCGTCTGAAATTTTAGGTTTCAGACGGCCTTTTTTTCTGAAAACACTTGAATTTAGGCTATCTGAAACGATATGCTTCATCTATTTACCGCATGACTCTGAAAGAGAACAAATGAGCAAAACCATCCATTATTTGAAAGACTACGCCGCGCCAGCGTACCGTATTCTGAAAACCGACCTGCATTTCGATATTTTAGAACCGCAAACCATCGTCAAATCCAGTCTGACCGTTCAACCTGAAAGAGCAGGGGAGACATTGGTATTGGATGGTTCGGCAAAACTGCTGTCTGTGAAAGTAAACGGCCGGGCCGTAGATTATGTGTTGGAAGACGAAAAACTGACGATTGCAGGCGCGCCGTCTGAAAACTTCACGTTGGAAGTGGAAACTGAAATTTTGCCTGCTGAGAACAAATCTCTGATGGGTCTGTATGCTTCCGGCGGCAACCTGTTTACCCAATGCGAACCGGAAGGTTTCCGCAAAATTACGTTCTATATTGACCGTCCGGATGTCATGTCTAAATTTACCACCACCATCGTTGCAGACAAAAAACGCTATCCGGTGTTGCTGTCTAACGGTAATAAAATCGATGGCGGCGAGTTTTCAGACGGCCGTCATTGGGTGAAATGGGAAGACCCGTTTGCCAAACCGAGCTATCTTTTTGCTTTGGTGGCAGGCGATTTGGCGGTAACGGAAGATTATTTTACGACCATGAGCGGCCGTAAGGTCAAAATCGAGTTCTACACCACGGAGATAGACAAACCTAAAGTCGGTTTTGCAGTGGAATCGTTGAAAAATGCGATGAAATGGGACGAGACACGCTTTGGCTTGGAATACGACTTGGATATTTTCATGGTCGTTGCCGTGGGCGATTTCAATATGGGCGCGATGGAAAACAAAGGTTTGAATATTTTCAATACCAAGTTCGTGCTGGCCAACAGCCGTACCGCGACCGATACCGACTTTGAAGGCATCGAATCTGTTGTCGGCCACGAATATTTCCACAACTGGACAGGCAACCGCGTGACCTGCCGCGATTGGTTCCAATTGTCGCTGAAAGAAGGTTTGACCGTTTTCCGCGATCAAGAGTTTTCCGGCGACCGGGCCAGCCGCGTGGTACGCCGTATCGACAATGTCCGTATGCTGCGCTTGTTCCAATTCCCTGAAGATGCAGGCCCGACTGCGCATCCTGTCCGCCCAGCCAGTTATGAAGAGATGAACAACTTCTACACCATGACCGTTTATGAAAAAGGTGCGGAAGTAGTGCGCATGTATCACACCTTGCTCGGAGAAGAGGGCTTCCAAAAAGGCATGAAGCTGTATTTCCAACGCCACGAC
The DNA here is from genome assembly GCF_024205705.1 of Neisseria subflava. Lineage (NCBI taxonomy): Bacteria > Pseudomonadati > Pseudomonadota > Betaproteobacteria > Neisseriales > Neisseriaceae > Neisseria > Neisseria subflava. The sequence goes on along the minus strand of NZ_CP073115.1, from coordinate 1,860,435 downwards.
GGACAGGCTGTGACTTGTGATGATTTCCGTGCCGCAATGGCAGACACAAACGGCATCAATCTTGATCAGTTTGCTTTGTGGTACAGCCAAGCCGGTACGCTGGTTTTAGATGCCCAAGGCCGTCTGAAAGATGGTGCGTTTGAATTAACCATCAAACAAACCATTCCGGCTACGCCCGATATGGCAGACAAACAGCCGATGATGATTCCGGTCAAAACCGGTTTGCTGAATGAAAAAGGCGAAGCGGTTGAGTTTGAATATCAAGGTGAACGGGTGAAAGAGGCAGTTTTGGTATTGACCGAAGCCGAGCAGACTTTTGTATTGGGCGGCGTCAATGAGCCGGTTATCCCGTCTCTGCTGCGAGATTTCTCTGCGCCGGTCACCCTGAACTATCCGTACAGCGAGCAAGAATTAGCAACTTTACTGGCGGCAGATGAAAATGAGTTTGCCCGTTGGGAGGCTGCCCAAACCTTGTATCATCGTGCCATTAACGCCAACCGTCAGGCATTGGCGGAAGGCCGTCCTTTGCCGGAACATAAAGCATTGATGGATGCTTTGGCTTTGGTGGTTTCTGGTGACTTTGATCCGGCATTCCGTGCCATTTTGCTGCAAATGCCGTCTGAAACCGATATATGGGCGGAAGAAGAAAATATTGACCCGATTCAGGTTCATCAAGCGCGAGAAGCCTTGCTCAATGCTGTTGCCGTCAAGTTCCTGCCTCAATGGCGCGAGCTGAACCGTCAAGCTGCCAAACAAGAAAACCAAGCCGATGCTGCTGTTCGTTATGAATACAGCCCGGAACTGGCCGGCTGGCGTACTTTGCGTAATGCTTGCAGGGCATTTATCCTTCGTGCTGACGCTGCGCATATCGAACACGTTGCGGAGAATTACGAAGCAATGGCGCAAAACATGACCCACGAATGGGGCATCTTATCTGCAATCAACAGCAATGAAAGCGAAATTCGCGATCGTTTGTTGACGAAATTTGCCGATAAATTCGCCGATGATGCCTTAGTAATGGACAAATACTTTGTCCTGATTGCTTCAAGCCGCCGCAAAGATACTTTACAGCAAGTTCAGACGGCCTTGAATCATCCTAAGTTCAGTATTGAAAATCCAAATAAAGCCCGTTCTTTATTGATGAGCTTCAGCCGCAATATTCCGCACTTCCATGCAGAAGACGGCAGCGGCTACCGCTTTGTAGCCGATAAAGTGATGGAAATCGACCGTTTTAATCCGCAAGTTGCCGCCCGACTGGTGCAGGCTTTTAACATCTGCAACAAATTGGAAGCCAACCGCAAAGCCGTCATGACCAAAGAATTGCAACGCATCAATGCACAAGAAGGTTTGTCCAAAGATGTGGGCGAGATTGTCGGTAAGATTCTGAATGAAAAATAAAGCTTGTCTGTTGACCTTATTGTCATTTGGCAATAGGGGTAGATAGACTAAAGGCCGTCTGAAACCGATTGGTTTCAGACGGCCTTTTTATATATCAACGCTTAAATTAATTTTCGTTGAGGGTAGGGAATATGAATAAAAAAAGAGCCTGCATAAAACAGGCTCTTTTTCATACTAATCCGAAGATTAGAATTTGTGACGCAGGCCAACCAAACCAGAGATAGTTTCAACTTTGTGAGGGCCAGACTCAGCACCACGCAACCAGCCGGCAGAAACCAGAGCAGTAGTGCGTTTAGAGAAGTCGTAGTCAGCACCAACGATAACTTGGTCGTATTGAGTGCCTTTCAGTTTTTCTCCGTCAACTTTAGCTTTGAAGCCGTGAGCGTAAGAAACGCGAGGAGTCACGTTACCAGCGCGGTAAGCGGCAGTAGCAGCAACTTCGATAGTTTCAGCAGGACGGCTGTCCAAGCCAGCAGCAGTACCAAATACTACGTTAGAAGCGTTAGTACCGGCAGCGCGCATAGCAGAAGTTACAACACCGTTAGATTGGGCTTCGGCGTAGTCACCCAAAGTTTCCCAGTTTTTAGCATATTGGCCGGCTACAGATACGAACAGGTTGTTAGCATCGTAACCACCTACCAAACGGTGTACGTGGCCGTCTTTTTCAGAAACGGCATTTTTACGGAAACCACCAGCATATTGGCCGAAGAAACCAGAGTTTTCGTAGTTCAGGCCAGCGTAGTAAGTGTCACGGGTAGCGTCGTTGTGAGTGTATTTGTCAGAAGGGTTAGCGTTGTCACGTGGAGTGTATTGTACGCTTGCGCTGAAGCCGGAGAATACAGGGCTGTCGTAACGTACAGATACTGCACGCTCGTCAACACGTTTGAACACACCCATGTGCAAGGCACCATTGTTGCCTTCCCAAGGATCAACGTTGTCGCTAGAGTCTTTAACAGTAGAGTTCAATTTACCGGCACGGACTTTACCGAAGCCGCCTTCCAAGCCGATGAAAGATTCGCGAGAAGCCCACTCTTTGTCGCCACCGGCGATAGAAGTGTTTTGTTCAACTTGCCAGATGGCATTCAGGTTGTTACCCAAGTGTTCGTGGCCTTTGAAGCCGATGCGTGAACCGAAGTCAGCGATTTCAGTAGCAGTTTTAGAGCTTTTCTCTTTACCCAGTTTAGCAGCAGTTTCTTCACCCAATTTTACTTTGGATACTTCAACGCCGGCTTTGATTTGACCGTACAGAGTCACGTCAGCCATAGCTGCAACAGGCAGAGCCGCCAGAGTCAGGGCAATCAGGGATTTTTTCATTGCTGTTTTCCTTTTTTAAGTGTGAAGAAGCGAGTATTCGTTCTTCTTATTACGATATCGTTCTATTTCAACGATTCCATGACCATAATATAAAGGTTATGGCTTAAGAAAACAAATTTTCCTCTTGTTTTAGGCGTATTCTTGTTGGGAAACGTTGTTTTTTACAGACAGAGTAGGTATGGGAAATAGTCGTTTATTTCGTAATATGTTTTTCTAAAAGGAAATTTTAGGAAAACCATAAAAGACGGCTTATTGAAGTTGGGGATTAAATGTCGTTTATATTGTTTTCAGACGGCCTTGCTGAGTGAGGTTTATAGTGTATTGGGTTTTAAAATTATAAAAAACCTGCCTGAGTGATCAGGCAGGTTTCATTTGCTTGAAAGACAGATTAGTTTTTATCTTGGTCAACCAGTTTGTTTTTAGCGATCCAAGGCATCATGGAACGCAGTTGCGCGCCGACTTTTTCGATTTGGTGGTCGGCAGTCAGGCGACGGCGAGCAGTCATGCTGGCGTAGTTGACGGCACCTTCTTGGATGAACATTTTGGCGTATTCGCCGGTTTGGATGCGTTTGAGGGCATTGCGCATGGCTTCGCGGGATTTGTCGTTGATGACTTCCACACCGGTAACGTATTCGCCGTACTCCGCGTTGTTGGAAATGGAGTAGTTCATGTTGGCAATGCCACCTTCGTAAATCAGGTCAACGATGAGCTTCATTTCATGCAGGCATTCGAAGTAGGCCATTTCGGGCGCATAGCCTGCTTCGGTCAGGGTTTCGAAGCCGGTTTTGATCAGTTCAACCACACCGCCGCACAATACGGCTTGTTCGCCGAACAGGTCGGTTTCGGTTTCTTCGCGGAAGTTGGTTTCGATTACGCCGCCTTTGGTGCCGCCGTTGGCTGCTGCGTAAGACAGGGCGATGTCGCGTGCTTTGCCGCTTTTATCTTGGTAAACGGCGATCAGGGAAGGTACGCCGCCGCCTTTCAGGAATTCGCTGCGTACGGTGTGGCCTGGGCCTTTAGGGGCAACCATGATAACGTCGAGGTCGGCACGGGGTACGATTTGGTTGTAGTGTACGTTGAAGCCGTGGGCAAACGCCAATACTGCGCCTTCTTTCAAGTTAGGCTCGATTTCGTTTTTGTATACGATAGGTTGGTTTTCGTCAGGCAACAGAATCATTACAACGTCGGCTGCTTTGGTTGCTTCGGCAACGGTGCGCACGTCGTGGCCGGCTGCTTCGGCTTTTTTCCAAGAGCCGCCTTGGCGCAGACCGATGACGACATTTACGCCGGAATCTTTCAGGTTTGCTGCGTGTGCGTGACCTTGTGAACCGTAACCGATGATGGCAACAGTTTTGCCTTTGATCAGAGAAAGGTCAGCGTCTTTATCGTAATAAACTTGCATTTTATTTCCTTAGTGTAAGAGGGTTCCGGATAATCCGGGTTGAGTTAAAAGTAATAGGGACTTAAGCGGGGACTTGGTTCATCAAGACGATTTCCAATGCTTCGGTTTTTCCTTCGATGGATTTGACGAAGTTTTGGAAATGTTCGCTGGCATTGTGTTCGTCAATAGCTGCTTGGGATTTCCAGCTTTCTACGAATACGAAACGGTTGGGTTTGCCGATTTCTTGGTGCAGGTCGTAGCTGATGTTGCCTTCTTCTGCACGGCTGGCTTTGACCAATTCTTTAAACTGGGCAGCCAGAGCCTCGGTGTATTCGGGTTTGACGGTAACTAATGCAACGATTTGGATGCTTGACATGTTTGTCTCCTACTGTTTTTCAGACGGCCTTTGTTGAAAGTAAAAGGCCGTCTGAACGATACAGCGTTAAATTTTCAAAATACGCTCGCCACGACCGATACCGGCTGCGCCTGTGCGTACGGTTTCCAAAATTTGGGCACGACCGACTGTTTCGAGGAAAGAGTCGAGTTTTTCGGTGGAGCCTGTGATTTCGATGGTGTAGCTGCGGTCTGTTACGTCAATGACGCTGCCACGGTAGATTTCGGTCAATCGCAGGAATTCGTCGCGGTCTTTGCCGACGGCGCGGACTTTTACCAACATCAGCTCGCGTTCGACAAAACGGCTTTCGTTCAAGTCAACCACTTTGACAACTTCAATCAGTTTGTTGAGTTGTTTGGTGATTTGCTCGATGACGTGCTCATCGCCGTGGGTAACAATGGTCATACGGGACAAGGTTTTGTCTTCGGTTGGGGCTACGGCAAGAGAGTCGATATTGTAATCGCGTGCGGAGAACAAACCTACCACACGGCTCATCGCACCTGATTCGTTTTCCATCAGAATAGATAAGATATGTCGCATTTTTCTCTCCTTACGCTGACAATGTTTCGCGCATATGTGGCGGCAGAACCATCTCGTCCAACCCTTTGCCGTTGCCGACCATAGGCAGTACGTTTTGTTTCTTGTCGGTCAAGAAATCGAGGAATACTAGACGGTCTTTTTGGTTTAATGCTTCCAGCAATGCGCCTTCTACATCGGATTTCTTGTCTACACGGATGCCGATATGGCCGTAGGCTTCAGCCAGTTTGACAAAATCAGGCAATGAGTCGAAATAGGTTTCTGATTCACGGTTGCCGTAATAAAGTTCTTGCCATTGGCGAACCATGCCGAGGTAGCCGTTGTTCAGGGTAACGACGTTAACCGGAACACGGTATTGGAAGCAGGTCGACAACTCTTGGATGTTCATCTGAATCGAGCCTTCGCCGGTGATACAGAATACATCTTGATCAGGAGCGGCCAGTTTCGCACCGATGGCATATGGCAAGCCGACGCCCATTGTGCCTAAACCGCCGGAATTGAGCCATTGGCGAGGACGCTCGAATGGGTAATATTGGGCGGTAAACATTTGGTGTTGACCGACGTCGGAAGTAATGATGGCAGAATTATTGGTGATTTCGGCCAGTTTTTGAATGACGTATTGCGGTTTGATAATTTCGCTTTCATTATCAAACCACAGGCAGTTGCGTGAACGCCATTCTTCAATGCTTTTCCACCATTTATCCAATGAATCGGCTGTAGGTGCAGACTCTTGCTTGCCCCACAATTGAATCATTTCGGACAATACGTTTTTCACGTCGCCGACAATCGGAATATCCACTTTGACGCGTTTGGCAATGCTGGACGGGTCAACGTCGATATGAATAATTTTTTTGGCTTTTTCAAAGAATTTGGACGGTACGGAAATCACGCGGTCATCGAAGCGCGCACCGATTGCCAGTACAACGTCTGCATTCTGCATGGCGAGGTTGGCTTCGTAAGTACCGTGCATACCCAGCATGCCCAAGAATTGGCGGTCGCTGGAAGGGTATGCACCCAAGCCCATCAATGTGCCGGTACAAGGAGCGCCGATCATGCGGACGAATTTGGTCATTTCCTCAGAGGCATTGCCCAAAACCACGCCGCCGCCGAAGTAAACAATAGGGCGTTTGGCGGAAGCCAGCATTTGTACGGCTTTTTTGATTTGACCGATGTGGCCTTGTACAACCGGTTGGTAAGAGCGGATGAAGATGTCTTCTTGAGGATAGCTGAATTTAGCCATTGCTTGGGTGACATCTTTAGGAACATCGACAACAACGGGACCTGGACGGCCGCTTGCGGCGATTTGGAAAGCTTTTTTGATGGTGTCTGCCAGCTCAGCGATATTGGTTACCAAGAAATTGTGTTTGACACAAGGGCGGGTAATGCCGACTGTGTCCACTTCTTGGAATGCGTCTGTCCCGATAAGGGAGTTGCCCACCTGGCCGCTGATGACTACCAACGGAATGGAGTCGCTGTAAGCGGTGGCGATGCCGGTCAGTGCATTGGTTACGCCTGGGCCGGAAGTTACCAAGGCAACGCCGACTTTGCCACTGACACGGGCATAGGCATCTGCCGCATGTACGGCTGCCTGCTCGTGGCGAACCAGGATGTGCTTGAATTTATTGAGTTGGAAAAGGGCATCGTAGATTTCGATAACCGCGCCGCCCGGATAGCCGAATACATACTCGACACCTTCGGCTTTGAGACTTTGCACGATGATTTGTGCGCCAGATAATTGCATATTGACCTCTTTTATATGGTCTCAAACCAATAGGAACAATCCGCCTCACCACAGCACCTGTAATGCAATTCCACCAAGCAGCGATTTAGGGTACGCGCATTGAGGGAATACGGCGACAGTCAGACTGTCCAAACAATTGGAAAGGAACACAGAGTTTGTGAAAAAGAGTAGAAACGATAACGCAATCCGACTGTACAAGCAAGACAAAATCTTTCATCTTTTAACATTTGAAACGGGAAAATAGATTGTCGTTTGATTTTAAAGAAATAAAAAATAGTTTTATTGAGCTTGATGTGGGGAGATTGTTGACAGTTTGAGTAAGGAGAAGGTTTTGCAAATGAAGAATAGCAAAAAACCTCTTGATCGAATCAAGAGGTTTTTTTAATTTGGTGCCCAGGGTCGGACTCGAACCGACACACCTTGCGGCGGGGGATTTTGAGTCCCCTGCGTCTACCAATTTCGCCACCTGGGCTAGCGAAGAAGTCGTCATTATAGCGGGTTCTTGAATCTTGTAAAGCAGTAATTGAAAAAAAATTGGATTATTTTTATATTTGTTTGATTTTTAATGAATTAAACTTTTTACGTTTGATGGCTATCTAAATGGAAGTCAGATTTTTAAAACAAAAAAAGCAGTATTTATATGCAAAAAGGGCTACATTTAATGTGTCAAACGCGTTAATATGAAGATGTTTTGTTTTTATATCGGCCGGGCAGTTATTTGGCCGCACTTATTTGAAACGGTTTTGGAGAAAATTTATGCTTTCCGTTACACGAACTTTCCTACTCAGTGCTTTTGCGTTGGCTGCTCTGGCTGCTTGTCAGCCTAAAGAGGAAGCCAAAGAGGCTTCTTCGGCGCCTGCAGCTTCTGCCGCACCGGCCGCTTCCGGTGAATCTACTGCCAAAGCGCAAGCGCGTGGTACCGATATGCGCAAAGAAGACATTGGCGGCGATTTTACGTTGACCGATGGCGACGGCAAACCTTTCAGCCTGAGCGACTTGAAAGGCAAAGTGGTTATCCTGTCTTTCGGTTATACCCACTGTCCTGACGTGTGCCCGACCGAGTTGCTGACTTACAGCGATACTTTGAAACAATTGGGCGATCAGGCTAAAGATGTGAAAGTAGTATTTGTCAGCATCGACCCGGAGCGCGATACGCCTGAAGTAATCGGCAAATACGCCAAACAGTTCAACCCTGATTTTATCGGCCTGACGGCAACCGGCGATCAAAGCCTGCCTGTCATCAAACAGCAATACCGTGTGGTATCGGCTAAAGTCAACCAAAAAGAAGACAGCGAAAACTATTTGGTCGACCACTCTTCAGGTGCATATTTGATTGATAAAAACGGCGAAGTGGCGATTTTCTCGCCTTATGGCAGCGAGCCGGAAACGATTGCGGCTGATGTGAAAACTTTATTGTAAAACCGTAGTTGGGGCCGTCTGAAATGGGTTGTAGATTTCAGACGGCCTTCTTGCTTTATGATACGGCAAAGGAGAATAAAAAAATGACCGACACACTTTTAACGATTGCTTTATCCAAGGGGCGAATTTTTGAGGAAACCCTGCCGCTGTTGGCCGTCGCCGGTATTGTGCCTGCAGAAGAGCCCGAAAAATCACGCAAGCTGATTATTGGTACCAATCATGACAATATCCGTTTGGTGATTGTGCGCGCGACCGATGTGCCGACTTATGTGCAATATGGTGCGGCGGATTTTGGTATTGCCGGTAAGGACGTGCTGATCGAGCATGGCGGAGATGGCCTGTATCAACCTTTAGATTTACACATCGCCTCATGCCGCATGATGGTTGCGGTTAAAAAAGGTTTTGATTATGCCGCTGCTTCCCAACCTGGCAGCCGCTTGCGGATTGCCACCAAATATCCCGACATCGCCGCCGAACATTTTGCTGGCAAAGGTGTGCATGTGGACATCATCAAACTGTACGGCTCGATGGAGCTTGCGCCTTTGGTTGGTTTGAGCGACGCGATTGTCGATTTGGTTTCCAGCGGCAATACATTGAAGGCCAATGGTTTGGAAGCTGTGGAACATGTGGCTGATATTTCCAGCCGCTTGGTGGTCAACAAAGCTGCTTTGAAAACCAAATATGCGCTGTTGAATCCGATTATTCAGGCATTTGAAAATGCCGCTAAGGCCGTCTGAAAAGTTTTTGGTAAAACCTGTTTGCCAACCCAGTTTGAAAGCCCCGTCATGATGCAAAGCAAATCGACACTCGATACGATTCTTTCCCATCGCTCCATCCGCAGGTTTACTTCCGAACCGATTACCGATGAAATCCTCGATACGCTGGTGCGCGCCGGGCAGCAGGCTTCGACTTCCAACAACCTGCAATGCGTTTCCATCATCCGCGTATCCGACCTTGCGCTGAGACAAGGAATACATGAAGCGGCAGGAAGCGCACCTTATATTGTCCATTGTGCGGAATTTTTATTGTTTTGCATCGATTTTTCCAAACACAAGGCAATGTTTCCCGATGCGCAAATTGATTGGGCGGAAGTAACTCTGATTGGTGCGGTCGATGCGGGCATTATGGCGCAAAATGTATTGCTTGCCGCCGAATCGCTTGGGCTGGGTGGCGTGTATATCGGCGCGTTGCGCAATAATGCGCAAAAAGTATCGGATGTGTTGAACCTGCCGGATTATTGCGTGCCTTTGGTGGGGTTGTGCCTCGGTTATCCCGATCAAGACCCACCGCTCAAACCGCGCCTACCTAAGGAAATGTTATATGCCGAAAACGTCTGTCCGAGCCTGAATGCCGATGCCGTTGAAGCCTATAATCAGGCAGTAGCGGATTATTATGAGTTACGCAAGGGCAGTCCGATACCTTGGAAGGAGTCGCTGGCCAAAACCTTGGGCAATCCTGTGCGGCCGCATATGTTGGCGTTTTTGCAGAAAAAAGGTTTTTTGAAAAAATAATGTTCAGACGGCCTATGTGTGGCTGAGGCCGTCTGAAAACAATAGGAACGAAACAAGGAAGAGAGCAAACCATGAAGAAACTCGACACCCAATCCCCTGATTTTCAAGCCGAACTCAAAGCGTTACTCGCTTTTGAAACCGCACAAAACCCTGAAATCGACCGTATTGTTGCCGACATCTGCGCCGATGTTCAAAAACGCGGCGATGCGGCGCTGGTTGAATATACCAACCGCTTTGACGGCACATCCGCACAAACCATCGACGATTTAATTCTGACGCAAGACGATTTGCAGTCTGCGTTTGAGCGTTTGCCTGAAAACATTCAGACGGCCTTGAAAACGGCCGCGAGACGGGTAGAAAGCTACCATAAACACCAAAAAATGGAGTCGTGGACTTACGAAGACGAAGACGGCACGCTTTTGGGCCAACAGATTACGCCGCTTGACCGTGTCGGTATTTATGTTCCGGGCGGTAAAGCCGCTTATCCGAGTTCCGTCATCATGAACGCCATGCCTGCCCACGTTGCCGGCGTGAAAGAAATCATCATGGTCGTTCCCACTCCGAAAGGCGAGCGCAACGATATCGTGTTGGCGGCTGCTTTTGTAGCCGGTGTAACCAAAGTGTTTACGGTTGGCGGCGCGCAGGCGGTTGCGGCTTTGGCTTATGGTACGGAATCTGTGCCTCAAGTCGATAAGATTACCGGCCCGGGCAATGCCTTTGTCGCTGCGGCTAAACGACGCGTGTTTGGTGTGGTCGGTATCGATATGGTGGCAGGGCCGTCTGAAATTTTGGTGATTGCCGATGGCACGACGCCTGCCGATTGGGTGGCCATGGATTTGTTCAGTCAGGCGGAACACGATGAAATTGCACAAGCGATTTTGATCGGTACTTCTCAAGCGTATTTGGACGAAGTTCAGACGGCCATGAACCGCCTGATTGAAACCATGCCGCGCCGTGCGATTATTGAAGCTTCATTGGGCAATCGCGGTGCAATGATTTTGGCTAAAGATTTGGACGAAGCCTGCGAAATCGCCAACTATATTTCTCCTGAACACTTGGAACTGTCGGTCGAAAATCCGCAAGAGTGGGCGAAAAAAATCCGCCATGCAGGTGCGATTTTCATGGGACGCTATACCAGTGAAAGCCTGGGCGACTATTGCGCTGGCCCCAACCACGTTTTACCGACCAGCCGCACGGCGCGTTTCTCTTCTCCTTTGGGAACATATGATTTCCAAAAACGCTCCAGTCTGATTCAGGTTTCGGAACAAGGTGCGCAGAAGTTGGGTAAAACCGCCAGCGTGTTGGCGCATGGCGAAAGCTTGACCGCGCACGCCAGAGCGGCTGAGTTCCGTTTGAAAGACTGAGTGAAACGTTGAAGTCGTAAGAAATCAAAAAAGGGCATCTAAACAGATGCCCTTTTTATTGTGATGAAGGTTTGGCCGATAAGGCATCAGGCCGTCTGAAAACAGGGTTAACGGTTTTTCAGCCAGTCATTACGCATTTGTGCGGCTTCTTCAAAATAGCGGTAAAGCTCGGTTTTGTTGCCTTCTGAAAGGAGCTTTTCCAATTTGGATAATTGTTCTTTCAAATCTCCGGTCAGTTTGAGCAGGGCAGGGCGGTTGGCCATGCAGATGTCGGTCCAAACGGCAGGATGACTGGAGGCGATGCGGGTAAAGTCGCGAAAGCCGGTGGCGGCATAGGGGAGATAGTCTTTGCCGTGCGGATGGTCAACCAAAGCGTGGACATAGGCAAAGGCGGCCAAGTGCGGCAAGTGGGAAACGGCGGCAAAAATATTGTCGTGTTCTTCGGCGCTCATGGTCGAAATTTGCGAACCAACCGCCTGCCACAGGCTTTTCAGCCGTCTCAGGCCGTCTGAAACCTCTTGGCCGTGTAGCGTAATGATAAGGCGGCTGTTTTGAAACAAACCGCAACGCGCGGATTTTGCCCCGCTTTGATCCGAGCCGGCTATCGGGTGGGCGGCAAAACATTGCGGCAGGCGGTTTGATAGGTGGGTGCGGAAGGCATTGAGTGCTGATTGTTTGGTGCTGCCGACATCGGAAACGCAGGCGGTGTCTTTTAAGAAGGGCTTGATGTTGCGGCATACGTCAGGCAGGACGGAGACAGGCGTGGCAATTAAAACCAAATCGGCATTGCCGATGCTTTCGGCGCAAATATTCGGATAGGCATGGTCGATGATGCCGCATTCGAGTGCGTAATTGAGGTTGTCGGCATTGGTGTCGATGCCGGTAACGGTTTGCACCAGTCCCAAGCGTTTGAGGTCGAGCATGAACGATCCGCCGATTAAACCGACGCCGATAAGGGTAATGTGGGGGAAAAAGGCGGAAGTGTTCATGGTTTGCATCCGGTTTTAAATGGAAAAGCTTATTTTAATCTGTCATCGGGGCCGTCTGAAAGATGAAATCAAGGTTTCAGACGGCCTTTTTTGGGGTCGATTTTTCATGATTTAGGCATAGAAAAATCCGTTTAGTAGGATCATGTAACCGATTATCAGATTTTCATACACTAAAATAATCATCTGAATTAGTATAACGTCTTAAAGTAAGTAATTGGTATCTTAAAGTAAATTATTACATCATATTTTATTCTGATTGGTATCGGATAAAATAATTCACTCAGAAAGAAGGAATTTATGAGTTTTTCACAAACCGAATTAGTCAATGCAATGCATTTGCTTTCCACCCGCCTGCCTCAATTTCCCGAGCAGCAAAACCAAGTATCCCGCATGTTGCGCATTGTAACCGAACGTTTGAGCAGCCATTTGAATGAAAACCTGAAAGCGTTCGGCATCAATGAAAATCTGTGGTTTTCCCTGATGGCGGTTTACGTCAGCCCAAACAGCGAAATCCTGCCTTCGCGCTTGAGCGACTTGATGGACTTGACGCGCACCAGTGCCACACGCCTGTCGGATGACATGGTCGAGCGCGGCTGGGTGGAGCGTTATATCAATCAAAAAGACCGCCGTCAGATTGTGCTAAAATTAACCCCTTCGGGTGAGACCTTTATCCACGAAGTATGGCCGCAAATTGCCCGTCAGAGCGGCCAAGCGTGGGAAGATTTCACGAAAGAGGATTATGATACGCTGCAACACCTGTTGGGTAAACTGTTGAACCGTTTGGGCAATTGACAACAGACGGCCTGATGGTCTGCGGCAGGCACACATAAACGGAGTCTGTATGAAATTAGGTTTGGTCAAATCAAGCGTATGCGTTGCCGCAGTTTCGCTGTTGGCGGCATGTGCGCCCTTCGGTAAACAGTCGCCTTTGGATGAGACAACAGCCTATCCGCTGCCGCAAGGCCAATCTGCCGCTGCTGCCCAAGACGGCTGGTGGATGAAGCTGAAAGATCAAAAATTAAACAATTTGATTGCTTCCGCTATTCAGACATCTACCAATCTGCGTGTTGTCAAAGCAAGGTTTGAGCAGGCTCAGGCGCAGCTGGGCGTTGTAGGGGCCGCAAACAAACCGCAAGTCGGCTTGGGCGTTACAGGTCTGGGTGCTTATGTTTCACCCAAGCCTCAGGCCGGTATGGTCGATACCGACCATACATTGGTTTTGGCGAACGCAGCCTTGCAAGGCAGCTTGGTTTTTGACTTTTGGGGTAAAAACCGAGAGCAGATTCAAGCCGTTTTGGGAAAAAGCCGGGCTGCGGTTTATGAGGCGCAGCACATCCGCACCGAGCTGGCTCATGCCGTAGCCGCACAATATTTTGCGTGGCAGATGGCGACAGAACAACTGGCACTGCTGGATACGCGCATAGAGTTGGCGGATAAAGCATTAAAACTGATGCAACAACGCGTTAAAGCGCAGCTGGCTCCTGCCGATGCGTTGCACGCTCTGGAAATGGCGCAACAACAATTGCAGCTTGAAAAATCGGCATGGACTCAGAAAAACGAGAAAATCCGCAACAGTCTGGCTGTATTAACCGGCCGTGTACCGGGTGCATTAAATGGACAGGTTCCGGAAAAAATGGCCGCTGTGCCGTCATTGCCGGTTAGCCGTATTGAAGCGGATTTGCTGGCGGCTCGTCCCGATATCGCGGCACAAAAAGCCTTGCTTGAAGAGAAATGGCATATCGTCAAATCGACCGAAGCAGAGTTTTACCCGAATATCGAGTTGAAAGTTTTGGCAGGTATGACGCACATTGATGCGTTCAATCTGATTCGCGGACGGACATCCGGTATGTTGGGCATTGTTCCGGCTTTGAATTTGCCATTGTTTACTTCCGGCGCGCTGCAATCCAAATTGGCAGGCAAACGCGCCCAATATAACGAGCAGGTTGCCGTGTACGACCAAACTGTTTTGAACGCCATGCGTGCGGCGGCAGATGCCGTCGTGGACTATCAAAGCCTGAAAAGCCGACAAGATACTTGGAGCAAGATGGTCAATATTGCAGATAAATCTGTGCAAAATGCGAAAGGACGCGTTCGTGCAGGCTTGGATAACGGCTTGACTGCTTTGCAAAAACAAGACGAAGCTGTGCGTACGAAAATGTCGGCAGTCCAATACCATGCAGAATATCTGACAGCTTGGAGTAACCTCAATACCCAGTTGGGCGGAGGCTTTAAATTAAATAAGAAATAAACGTTTTATCAAACGGCAGGCCGTCTGAAAGGGATTTCAGACGGCCTTTTCCTTACCTGATTTACATTTGCTACCGGAAGAAATTATTGTAATGAATAGAGTGTAACTATAGAATATGACCCTTAGCGCGTTTCGTGCGCGTATTGGGTTGAGGGTAGAGCCAGCAGCCCGGCAAGACAATAATATCGTTATCACATGTACAGAATTAAAGTTGGGACTTATGGATACTCAATCAGAAAAAAATAATGTCCAAAATGAAACGGAAGTAGCCACTTCCGGCGCTAAAACGCATCGCAAACGCAATTTGGTTATCGTTACACTCTTATTTCTTATTACGGCAGCCGCAGTTGCTTTGGCGTATTTCCTGTTTTGGCAGCATGAAGAAGAAACGGAAGATGCTTATGTGGCCGGTCATTTGGTGATGATTACGCCGCAGGTAAACGGCACGGTGCGCAAAGTCATGTATGACGATACGGACGTCGTGAAAAAAGGCGATGTGTTGGTGGCTTTGGATGACAGCGATTTTCAGCTGGCATACGATCGCGCGCAAAATGAATTGATTCAGGCCATCCGTCAAAACAAACAGCAAACTGCGGTCAATTCAAAAGCCAAAGCGCAAGTATTGTTGCGCAAAGCCGATCTGGCCCGTGCGCAAGCCGATTTGCGCCGCCGCGAATCTTTGGCGGGTACGGAAGCGGTTTCCGGCGAAGAACTCAGCCATGCCCGTGCCGCTGTGGTTCAGGCTCAGGCTGCATTAAAAGCGGTTGAGGCGGAAGAAGTTTCTGCTCAGGCAGCATTGGGCAGCAATATTCCGCTGCGCCAACAACCGGCGGTTCAGACGGCCATCAGCCACATCAAAGACGCTTGGCTGAATCTGCAACGTACGCAAATCCGTTCGCCAATCAGCGGCCAAATTGCCAAACGCAATGTCCAAGTCGGCCAACGTATCGCGCAAGGTACGCCGATGATGGCCGTTGTGCCTCTGTCTGAATTGTGGGTGGATGCCAACTTTAAAGAATCGCAACTGCGTAAAATGAAAATCGGCCAGCCTGTTGAAATGACAGCCGATTTGTACGGCAGTAAAGTAGTTTACCATGGCAAGGTCATGGGTTTGTCGGCAGGTACGGGCAGTGCGTTCTCATTGCTGCCGGCGCAAAATGCAACGGGCAACTGGATTAAAGTCGTACAACGCGTGCCGGTGCGCATCAGTTTGGATGCCAAAGAATTGCAAAAAAATCCGCTCCGTGTCGGTTTGTCGATGACTGTTAAAGTCGATGTTGCCGAGAAGGGCAGCGGTAAAGCCATGACTGCCGAGGCAGAACGAAATACTGCGCTGGCGGAAACGGAAAGTGTGGATTGGAAGGCCGCCGATGCTTTAGTCGATAAAATCTTCGAGCAATACGCAAAATAATCTTTTCAGACGGCCTGGGTCTTTTATTGAAGGCTCAGGCCGTCTGAAATATTGATTCTCTTCAATCAACCGCTTTGGCGGTTGTCTTATAGTTTAAAAATATGAATTATCCGCCGTTACAAGGGTTTAAGCTGGTGTTGGCAACGTTGGCGCTCAGCTTGGCCGTATTTATGGAAGTCTTGGACAGCACCATCGCCAACGTCGCCGTGCCCGTTATCGCAGGGGATTTGGGTGCGGCGACCACGCAGGGCACTTGGGTGATTACCTCATTTGCCGTAGCCAATGCCATTTCCGTCCCTCTGACCGGCTTTTTGGCCAAGCGGTTTGGCGAGGTTAAAATCTTTATTGCTGCCGTGATCGGGTTTGTCGTAACGTCATGGCTGTGCGGTATGGCGCATAATCTTCAAGCCTTGGTTTTTTTCCGAGTGTTGCAAGGCTTTATCGCCGGGCCTTTGATTCCCTTGTCCCAAAGTCTTCTGATGGCTTCCTATCCGCCTGAAAAACGAACATTGGCACTGGCCTTATGGGCGATGACTGTCGTCGTTGCCCCTGTATTGGGACCGATTTTGGGCGGTTGGATTTCAGACAACTGGCATTGGGGATGGATTTTCTTTATCAATATCCCAATCGGGGTTTTATCCGCCTCCATTGCTTGGAAACAGCTTAGACACAGGGAAACCGAAATCGTCAGGGCGCCGATTGATTACGTCGGGCTGGTGTTGATGATTGTCGGTATCGGCGCATTGCAAATGATGCTTGATAGGGGTAAGGAGTTGGACTGGTTTGCCTCGGGAGAGATTATCGTTTTGGGCGTTACCGCTTTGGTGTTCCTAACATATTTTATTGTTTGGGAGTTGGGCGAGAAATACCCGATTGTCGATTTGTCATTGTTTAAAAACAGAAACTTCACGATAGGCGTTGTTGCTACATCGTTGGGCTTTATGGTCTATATGGGCACATTGACCCTGTTGCCTTTAGTGTTGCAATCAAATCTCGGCTATACCGCTACTTGGGCAGGTTTGGCTGCTGCACCGGTGGGTTTTTTGCCGATTATTTTATCGCCGATTATTGGTAAGTTTGGCAATCGCGTCGATATGCGCCTGTTTGTCAGTGCCAGCTTCTTGGTATTTGCCTATACATTCCATTGGCGCACCGATTTCTATGCCGGTATGGATATGAGCAACGTCGTTTGGCCGCAGTTTTGGCAGGGTTTAGGCGTAGCCATGTTCTTCCTGCCTCTGACCAGTATCACCTTGTCGCATATGAAAGGCAATCAAATTGCTTCGGCCAGTAGCTTGTCTAACTTCTTGCGTGTCTTTATGGGCGGTGTCGGAGTATCTGTTGTCAGCACCATGTGGGAACGACGCGAAGCTCTGCACCATACTCAGCTGACCGAACATATTAATTCATTGTCCTCAATCAGCAACCAATCTATTCAAGGCATGATGGCCAATGGCCTGAGCAAAGAACAAGCCCTGGCTGCGATAAATAGTACCATTTCCCAACAAGGCTTTATTATTGGTTCAAATGAAATCTTTTTGGCAGGCAGCATCATATTTATCAGCATGATTCCCATTATTTGGCTGGCAAAGCCGCCATTTAACGGTTCCAGCGGGGGAGGGCATTAGATAAAAATTGTGTTGACTGAGTTAGAGCTAAAGCAGGTTGCTAACGGGGAAAGAGTAAGAGTGTATCTAGTCATGATTGCCTTGGACTTATCTTTAAAATAAGCCATTTATGAGACCTAGACTATCAATAATTGGAGTCTTGAGAATTTTAGAGGGAAGAGGAGGGGTAGCATTTAAGGTAATGACTTGTTTGATACATTTTTATAAGATTACATACTCTTATCTTTAGTGACTGTTAGATATAAAGAGGCCGTCTGAAAATGAATTTCAGACGGCATTTATTTTCGTAATGTGATTATTCAGGCTCTTAATGACCTTGTTTTGGAGAGTTTTGTTTTTTTGCTTTGATTCGTTTTCCGCGTTTGTATTTGGCTTTGTTTGGGGTGTTTTCTTCGCAATGTATTTTTGTATTTTGGAAAATAAGCTTACAAGCTTTGTTTGCAGGATACGGGAAGGAAGTATGTATCCATGGTGCCGCCGCAAGACCAAACTGTTGTGCCTTTGGTATTACCTGTTTTCGCAAAGCTTGGTATTAGGTGAATTTCGGTATTCTTCACAGGTACAGCGGCTTGATTACCGATGGCGGCAACAATAGTGCCGTTATCTTCAATACGGACAATCTTTACATAGTTGCCGACTTTATTGTCGTCTGAAGCGAGTTGTTTGATATTGAGGTCAAGCGGCAAGCTGCCTTTATCCGCATAGGCTTCTTCGACGTAGCTTTTCATACTTCCTGCCAGCATAATGCCTTCTGCTACTTGTGCTCTGGCAACATAGTTTTGGTATGCAGGAAGAGCCGCTATTGTCAAAATGCCGATGATGCCGATAACAATCATCAACTCAATCAGGCTAAAGCCGGTTTGGGCGTTGCGTAGTTTTTTCATTTTTTGAGTATGTCGTTTTCTTATTTTTATTTTATAAAGCAAATCCCATAATTCTTATGGGATTTGCTTTGAGACGAATATCTTTTATTAGATATTTAAATTGGATTAGCTAACTTATTTTTTTTCCACAGCTGGGCGGCAAGAAGAAGGTAAGAATTTTGTATCTACGCCTGTGGTGCCTTCGGCCTTACCTGGGGCACAAGTCCAAGTAAAGGAGCCATTGTTAGTGGTAGCATGAGGAGTAAGAGATACGGTTTTATTTTTAATTTCGTTATTTACATTTTCGCCTTTCATTTTGGCAGTAATAACACCATTAGCTCCGACATCTACTTGTGCAACATATTTACCTTGAATGCTTGTATTTGTTGCGATACCTGCTTCTTCATTGCTAGTAGGCCATTTACCTTTATCTGCATAGTATTCAACCACAGCAGACTTTTGACCTTCCATCAAAGAGATGGCTTCAGAAACTTGGGCACGTGCAGTGTAGTCTTGGTATGCAGGCAGTGCGATAACTGCCAAGATGCCGATAATCGCGATGACGATCATCAATTCGATCAGGGTGAAACCTTTTTGGATTGCTTTCATTGATTAAAACTCCAGTTTGAAAGTGTGAATAATTATGTTTAAGTAAAAAGTCCGTAATGTGCTTGGCACTATGTATTATGAGTAAACCATAAAGTAAGAAGGAATATACAGCTTCCGTCGGGCTTGCTGCTTTGAGGCTTGGGCCTTATCGGACGTGTTGTTTCAAGCAGTTGGTGTGCCAAGTGCGCAAAATTGATTAAAAAATTTATTTTTTATTTTTTGTTTATTGTTTTTATTGGGTTTATTTTTTAATTTTTAAGTTTTATGAGGTTTTGTTTGAAAGTTTCAGGATTTTAGGGAAATTAGGGGGTTGACGTTTTTTGTCAGTTTTGTGTTTTTTGTGACAGGGAAGGGAGACAAGTTTGGGTGTGTGACGTTTTTTGTCAGAATTTAGTTTAATTTAATAATATGTTAATTGGTTTGGATGGGCGGTATTTTTATGGATTAATCGGTGAGTTTAATATTTTGTGATTTTATTTTTTTGTTTTTATGGGTTTTATTTTGTATGCGTATTTTGTTTGAATATGGATGAGGAAAAGATTTGGAAGGAAGGATTTTTGAAGAGGGTTTGGTGTAATAGGTGAATGAAAATTTGTTATTAGAATTATATTCATATGGGTTATGATTTTTAAATGTAGTTTTATGTCAGAAGGAAGTTTTGGTTTCGAATTTTAAGGCTTTGGATTTCTTGAGTGTTTGAGAAGGGTATATTCAGGATGTTTATATTTTTGGGTGCGATTAGGGTGAGTAAAAAATGCTCACCCTATGTTTTTAAGATGTTCAGACGGCCTTTATGGGGTCAGGACTTCGATCAATGCCTGTTTTAGGGTGTTTTGGGTTTGCGGGTCTTGTAGGGATGGGCTGTAGGTAATGAAGCTGTCCTCAATGCGTTGATCTAAGGTGGTGATTTTGGCGTAGCGCAGGCTGATGTTGTGTGCGAAGAAGGTCTCGGCGATGTCGGCGAGGAGATGGGGGCGGTTGACGGCGGTGATGTCTATGGTGTGCCAGCCGGGATAATCTTCTTCGGGGGTGATGATTACGGTAGGCGGAATAGGGATGTGGCGGATGCGGCGGCTGATGTGTGGACGGCCGCTTTGTTTTTGGACGGTGGTATTGCCGTGGATGAAGCTGTTGAGTTCGGCTTCGAGTGCGCTTTGGCGGTCGGGATATTCTTCGGGCGGGAGATTGTCGGGAAGTTGGAGGATAAAGGTGTCGAGGATGTAGTCGTGCTCGGTGATGAAGGCACGGGCGGCTTGGATGTCGAAGCGGTGGCTGCTGAAGATGCGGCAGAGGCGTGCGAAGAGGCGGTCGCCATTGGGCATGAACACCATGACTTGAAGGCTGTTGCTTTGGGGAAGGATGCGGCTGCGGACGGCCGGACTTTGGGTGTCGTAGGCGAGGTTTGCGGTGTGCCAGAGGATTTCCCGTGTTTGATGGCGGACGTAGTATGCGCTGCCGAGGATGCGGCGGAGTTTTTGTTGGTTTTTGAGGGGAACGGCCGCACGCGTGAGCTGATCGGTCGAGGCTTGTTCGCGTCGGTTGGGGAGGCGTTCGGGATCGTGGTGTTTGCTGTTTAAAACGGCGGCGGTGCTGTGGTAGAGGGTTTGGAGCAGACTGGCGCGCCATGTGTTCCAAAGTTTGGGGTTGGTGCCGCGGATGTCGGCAATGGTAAGCAGGTAGAGTGCGTCGAGGTATTCGCGTGTGGGAATACGGCGGCAGAAGGCTTGGAGGACGTGAGGATCTTGGATGTCTTCTTTTTGGGCAACGGTGGACATGAGCAGGTGGTTTTCAACCAGCCATGCGAGGAGGTGGCTTTCTTCTTCGGTGTAGTAGTGGTTGGCGGAGAATTGTTGTGCGTCTTTGATGCCTTCTTTTGCATGATCGCCGCCACGGCCTTTGGCGATGTCGTGCAGCAGGGCGGCGGTGTAGAGGACATGCGGTCGTGGGTAGGCCTGCATGATGGCGCTGGCCTCGGGCATTTCGTGGCTGTGGGTTTCGATGGCGAGACGGCGCATATTGCGGACGACGGTCAGGATGTGGTCGTCTACGGGGTAAATATGGAAGAGGTCGTGTTGGAGCAGGCCGGTGATTTTTTCCCATGCGGAAAGATAGCGGCCAAGTACGCCGTAGAGGTTGAGAAAACGGAGGGTTTGGGTGAGGCCGGTACCGTGTTTGAAGAATTGGATAAAGCGGCGGCGGTTTTCTGGATTTTGGGTGAAACGGGCGTTGATTTTTCGTGTGGCCGCCCACCATGCACGCAGGGTTTGCGGCTCGATGGTGGTGATGTTTTGCTCCTGCATGGTTTGGATGATGGTGAAGATGTGTTCGGGATTTTGCTCGAACAGGGCAAGGTCGTTGGCGGCGATTTGGTGGCCGATGCGTTTGTAGTGGCTGTCGATGGGATGGATATGCTGGGGACGGCTGGAGGTTTGATGGTTTTTGAGAACCGGAATGAGGATGCCGTTGAGTTGTTTGATGGCTTTGGTGGCGCGGTAGAAGGTGTGCATCAGGGCTTCGCTTCGGCCGCGGATGTCGGGTTGGGTATAGCCTAAGCTTTCGGCAACTTGGGACTGGTAGTCGAAAAGCAGTCTGTCTTCGGGGCGGTCGGCGGTAAGGTGGAGATGAATCCGGATGTTGGCGAGACGGCGGTAGCCATGGGCTAGCATGCCGGCTTCGGTGCGTGTGAGGACGCCGGCGGTAACGAGGGCGGTGGGGTTGCTGTCTATGCCTTGTGCTTTGGCTGTCCAGATAAGGGTGTGGATGTCGCGCAGGCCGCCGGGGCAGGTTTTGATGTTGGGTTCGAGTTGTGCGCCTGTGCCTTGGGATTTGGTATGGCGTTGCTCCATTTCGAGGAGTTTGGCTTCGATGAAGGCGGCTGTGTCGCGGCGTGTGTTGAGTTTGTTTAGAAGTTGGGCGGTAAGGTTGGCATTGCCTTGGAGATGGCGTGCTTCTAGAAAGGCGGTTTCGCCGGTAATGTCGTTTTGGGTGCTTTGGAGGATTTCTTCTATGCTGCCGCTTTTGATGGCGGGATTGAGGCGTGCGTCCCAAAGGGTTTGGATAAATTGGGTGGTTTGTTGTTGCAGGCTGTCTGAAAAAGGAATGGATGAAATAATCGCTAAGTCCCAGTCGGAATGGGGATAGAGTTCGCAACGCCCAAAGCCGCCGATGGCAATCAGACTGATGTCGTTGCTGTCGGGGAAGTGGATTTGCCAGAGGGTTTGCAGCAGGGTTTCGGCAGCGGCGATATGGTCGCGGAAGTAAACAGTGGGACGGTTGTTTTTGCGGTAGGCAGTTTCTGCTGCGGCTTTTTGCTGCTGGTAGGTTTGGATGGCTTGTTGGGTGGCGGTCATGATGGTATCTGGCTGTGAATTAGGCTTGGGTATCGGCAGGCTCGGTCATTTGACGGAGCATTTCTTGCGGCGGAAGGAGAAGTTTGTAAGGGGCGATTTTAAGCGCAGATGCGATTTTTTCGATATTGGAAAGGGCGATGTTCCAGCGTTTGCGCTCGACGGCGGAGACGTAGGTACGGTCAAGTCCGCATTGGCGCGCCAGTTCTTCTTGCGACCAGCCATGATTAACGCGATAGAGGCGCATGTTGTAAGCGATAACGGCGCGGAGGTCTTGCGGATCGGGCAGGCTTGGAGGGGGAGTAAGTTTATTGACCATGGTATTTTGAGTTTGTGGTTTGAACGATAAGGGGATTTTATACTATTTTTGTGAGGGGAAAGGAAAGGCCGTCTGAAAGTTTTCAGACGGCCTTAAAAGGGGTAGGTATAAAAAAAAGGGGGTGGCTTTCGGCCACACCCAAACACACACACATCAAGAGGAAAGAAAAATCATTTAATAAGAGAGCTGGCTCTTATAGGGGAAAACTGGAGGATTCGGGCTTGGCCCTGAAGTATTGAAAGGTATTATAAATGAAAATAGGGTTGGGGTATTGATACAGGTCAATTCGGGCTTGATTTAGAAAATATATTTTTAGGATAGTGGAAATAAATTAAAAATAAGGTTTGATTGTGAATAAAAGCATTAGGCCGTCTGAAAAATGGGTTTCAGACGGCCTGATTGGTTTAAAGGCTACTACTTATACAATTAAGCTAAACCTTTATCTTTGGCTTCTTGCAGGCGGGCTTCAAAGTTGCTGAGATTGACGCCTGCCTGTTCGGCTGCGGCAACTACTTCGGCTACGGATGCGCCGTGTTGCACTTGATGATAACCCCAAAGCAAGGAGCAGCGAGTGCCGGTACGGCAGAAGGCAAGGATAGGAGTCGGAGATTGTTGCAACAGATTTTGGAAGGCTGCAACATCGGCTGCGTTGATTTGAGGCGCAACGACGGGCTGGTGTGAGAATTGGTTGATGCCGGCCTCTTTAAACCAGTTTTGCACTTCGGCAAAAGCCGGCTGGTTTTCTTCTTCGCCGTCCGGGCGGTTGCAGATGATGGTTTGGATGCCGAGACGTACGGCTTCTTGGACATCAGCTTCGGTCAGTTGGGGGGCGATATAGAGGGAGTCGGTCAGTTTACGGATGGGCATAGTTTTTCCTTTCTTTATATTAAGCGGATATGTTGATTTCAGACGGCCTAGGAAGTGTCAGGCCGTTTGAAGTTTTATTTGATGATTGTACAACCAGTTTTCGAGTTTTTGTCGGTCGGTAATGTGCAGCAGGGCGGTATTGGCTTCTGCTGCTTGAACTGTGATGCTGGTTTCGCGCAACAGGCCTTGGCGGAAGAAATGGATGGTGGTGCGTGTGCCGATAGGCAGTTTGCTCCACTGCGCTGCAAGGTCGTTGCAGGCATAGCCGCCTAAGGCGATGATTTTGTCTTGCGGACAGAGTCCGGCATTTTCTGCGCTGCCACCATTAAATACATGAGTCAGGATAGCGTGGTCGCCGTTTTGTTTGAAACGTGCGCCCAAATCGTTGGCGGGGGCAACCGATTGGGGTTCGTTGGCAAATGCTCCGCCGTGCTGGCGTGGCAGGGGGATAAAGTCGAGTTTGACACCTACGCTTTGCAGACATTCTGCGAGCGGAAGGTCTTCGGTACTGTATAAGGCCGTCTGAAAGAAGGTTTCTAAATCTAAACCGGTTATTTCTTGACAACGGGATTGCCAGTGTTTTTCGGGTATGCCTTGATGGGTGTTGCACCAGTCGCGATAGTGTTGCTGCATCACGCTGTCGAGGTTGTATTTGCCTTGGCTTTTTTCACGGATGATGAGGTCGAGGCAAAGTGCGGCCAGTGCGCCTTTTTGATAGTAGCTGACGATGGCGTTGGGGCTGTTTTCGTCTTGTTTGTAGAACTTGTCCCATGCGCTGAAACTGGATTGGGCAAGTGTTTGTTTCAGACGGCCTTGTGTTTGCTGTACGCGTGTGATGCTTTGTGCAAGCAGGGTAAGGTAGGCTTCGGGACTGATGGTTTTGCTTCGGGCTAGAAAGAGGTCGTCGTAGTAGGAAGTAATGCCTTCAAATGCCCAAAGTTGCTCGGTGTAGTTTTCTTGGTCGAGGTTGTAAGGTGCGAATACGGCCGGTTTGATGGATTTGACGTTCCATGCGTGGAAGTATTCATGGGAGAAGAGGCCGAGCAGTTCGGTATAAGCTTTGTCGGCTTCGCCCATATCGTAAGATGGCAGACTGTGGCGGTCGGCGAGTAGGGCGGTGCTGCTGATGTGTTCCAGTCCGCCGTAGAGGTTGTCGCCCAGATGTAGTAGGAAAAGGTATTCGGTAAACGGGGCAGGGGAGGGGAACATCGCCAATTCGGTTTCGCAGATTTTTTGAATATCGGCGAGGAAGCGGGCACGGTCGAAATCAGGATAGATACCGCTTAATGCAATACGGTGGGGGATGCCTTGTGCTTCAAAGTCGAGGAATTCGATGATGCCTGTTTCAACCGGATGGTCGATAAGCTCGGCGTATGAGGCCGTCTGAAAAGTGGTCGCCGAGGTTTGGGGCAGGGTGGTGGCTATCTGCCATGTGTGCGGCAGGGTAGGAAATTCGACTTGGTGTGGTTGTTGTTCTTGTCCGTGTACTTTTAAGAAGAGGCATGCGCCGTCGAAAAAGCCGCGCTCTGTACTGAGGAATGAGCCGCGTACAGACAAGTCGAATGCGTAGACGGTGTAGTAAATTTCCCACGCTCCACTGAGAGCAGGGGTTTGCCAATGGTTTTTGCTGGTTTGTGTCAGCGGCTGGGCTTTGCCGTTGCAGCGCGCGTTGATGTGTGTGATGTGGCGGGCAAAGTCACGGATGAGGTAGCTGCCGGGCACCCAGTTGGGTAAGCTGATTTCTGTTTCTGAATCATTGGTTTGAGTGAATGATAAGGTGATGTGCCATTCATGAGACAGAAAGTTGGGGGTGATTTTGTAATTAATCATGGCTATTGGTTAATTTGCTAAAGTTTATTAAGAGGAAGGGGTTTTAAAGGGTAGGCTTAATCTATATCAATAAAACTGTACGAAAAAGGGGGCTTGAAAAAATACTGTGCCCGATTTATTGGATATGTTTAAATAATTTATTGATTATAAAAGAAATGAGATTATGTCTTACTAAAGGTTTTATGCAATATGGAATGTAATTTTGCTTGGCATGTTGTGGTGTCTATGTTAAATTTAGAAAAATTTGAGCCTTAGCTGTATTGCGCTTTTCATAAACGTAATGGTTGAGGTGAGATAAAAATTTTTTATACCCATAATTTATGGAGACTTCCATGGACACACAAACTTATAACTACAAAGTGGTGCGCCAGTTCGCCATCATGACTGTAGTTTGGGGTATTGTGGGCATGTTGGTTGGCGTTATCGTCGCTGCCCAGCTTTTTGCTCCGGCCCTCGATTTATCCAATATCGGACCTTGGTTCCACTTCGGCCGCCTGCGTCCTCTGCACACCAATGCGGTTATTTTTGCATTCGGCGGTTGCGGTTTGATCGGTACATCATACTACGTTGTTCAACGTACATGTAATACCCGTCTGTTTGGCGGTTGGCTGCCTGCATTTACCTTCTGGGGTTGGCAGGCCGTTATCGTGGCTGCGGCCATCAGCTTGCCTATGGGTTACACCCAAGGTAAAGAATACGCCGAGTTGGAATGGCCTATCGACATTTTGATTACGCTGGTGTGGGTTGCCTACGCTATCGTATTCTTCGGTACGATTGCCAAACGTAAAATCAAACATATTTACGTTGCCAACTGGTTCTACGGCGGCTTTATCTTGGCCGTTGCGCTGTTGCACATCGTCAATAATATCAGCATCCCTGCCGGTTTGATGAAATCTTACCCGGTTTACGCAGGTGCGATTGATGCGATGGTTCAATGGTGGTACGGCCACAATGCGGTGGGCTTTTTCCTGACAGCCGGCTTCTTGGGTATGATGTACTATTTCGTACCTAAACAAGCAGGCCGTCCGATTTACTCTTACCGCTTGTCCGTCGTCCACTTCTGGGCTTTGATTTTCACTTATATGTGGGCAGGTTCTCACCACTTGCACTACACCGCATTGCCTGACTGGACTCAATCTTTGGGTATGGTATTGTCTTTGATCCTGTTCGCACCTTCTTGGGGCGGTATGATCAACGGTATCATGACTCTGTCTGGTGCATGGGACAAACTGCGTACCGACCCGATTTTGAAATTCTTGATCGTATCTCTGTCTTTCTACGGTATGTCTACGTTTGAAGGCCCGATGATGTCTATCAAAACGGTTAACGCTCTGAGCCACTATACTGACTGGACTGTTGCACACGTTCACGCCGGTGCATTGGGCTGGGTGGGCTTTGTAACCATCGGTTCCGTTTACTACATGATTCCCCGCTTGTTCGGCAAAAATGAAATGTACAGCACCAAATTGGTTGAGGCGCATTTCTGGATCGCGACCATCGGCGTGGTTCTGTATATCGCTGCAATGTGGATTGCCGGCGTAATGCAAGGTCTGATGTGGGGTTCTTTGAATGACGACGGCACGCTGACTTATTCCTTCGTTGAATCCGTAAAACGTACCATGCCTTACTACATGATTCGTTTCACCGGCGGTCTTCTGTACCTGAGCGGTATGTGCATCATGGCATATAACGTTTACCGTACTGCTATCAGTGGTAAAGCAGTTGATGCTGAGATTCCTGCGGTTTCTCAAACTCAACACCACTAATGACAAGAAAGATAGGCTACCAAAATGAAATTACAACAATTAGCTGAAGAAAAAGTCGGTGTACTGATTGTATTCACCCTGCTTGTAGTCAGCGTCGGCCTTCTGATTGAGGCTGTTCCGCTGTTCTTCACCAAGGCAGTTACCGAACCTGCACCCGGCGTGAAACCATATAACGCCCTGCAAGTGGCCGGTCGCGATATTTATGTGCGCGAAGGCTGCTACAACTGCCACTCTCAAATGATTCGTCCATTCCGTGCAGAAACTGAACGTTACGGCCACTACTCCGTTGCCGGTGAGTCTGTTTATGACCATCCGTTCCAATGGGGTTCTAAACGTACCGGTCCGGATTTGGCTCGTGTCGGCGGCCGTTATTCCGATGAATGGCACCGCATCCACCTGCTGAACCCGCGCGACGTTGTGCCGGAGTCCAATATGCCTGCATTTCCATGGCTCGCACGCAATAAAGTCGATGCCGAGGCAACTGTGGCGCATATGAAAGCCCTGCGTAAAGTGGGTACACCTTACAGCGATGAAGAAATTGCCAAAGCACCTGAAATGCTGGCCAACAAATCAGAGCTGGACGCTGTTATCGCCTACCTGCAAGGCTTGGGCTTGGCATTGAAAAACGTAAGGTAACATCATGGACGCTAACTGGGCTCGCTCGCTCTTTACTGTTTGGGTATTCATCAGCTTTATTTTAGTCCTCTATATTGTGTTCAATAGACGCAATAAGAAAAACTATGATGATGCAGCCAGCAGTATTTTCGATAATGACGAACAAAGGCCGTCTGAAAAGGACGATCAAGCTCAGTCAGTCCGTGATCACGGAGCAAAATAATGAACACAACATCCCAATTTACCAGTAGTTTCTGGAGTATATATATTGCCGTTATCGTCGTGCTCAGCTTCATCGGCCTGGCTTGGCTTCTGCTTTCGCAAAACGTTGTGAAACGCCCTAAAAAAGGCGAAGAAGTAAAAACCACAGGTCATGAGTGGGACGGCATTTCGGAGTACAATAACCCTCTGCCACGTTGGTGGTTTTGGCTTTATGTCTGCACATGGCTGTTTGGCGTCGGCTACCTGATTATGTATCCAGGTATCGGCGATTACAAAGGCCTGTGGGGCTGGAGCAGCCATGGTCAATATGAAGAAGAAGTTGCCAAAGCCAATCAGCAATACGGTAAAGTGTATGCTAAATTTTCCAATATGCCGATTGAGAAAGTGGCTAAAGACCCTGAAGCCCGTGCTATTGCACAAAACCTTTTCAATACCTACTGTATCCAATGTCACGGCTCAGATGCCAAAGGCTCCAAAGGCTTCCCGAATTTGACCGACGACGATTGGTTGTGGGGTGGCGAACCTGAAAAAATTCAGGAAACCATTGAAAAAGGCCGTACTGCCTCTATGCCGGCATGGGGTCCTGCTTTGGGTGAAGAAGGCGTGAAAAACGTAACACAGTATGTTATGTCTCTTTCTAAACCTAAAGGTCAATACGACGAAGAACGTGCAGAGCGTGGTAAAGCCCTGTTTAGCGGCCCACCTGCCAACTGTTTCACTTGTCACGGCGACAAAGGTCAAGGTATCCAAGGCCTCGGCCCGAATCTGACCGACGATGTATGGTTGTGGGGCGGTACTCAAAAAGCGATTACCGAAACCATTACCAACGGCCGCAGCAGCCAAATGCCTGCTTGGGGTCACTTCCTCGACAAAGACAAGCTGCACATCATGACCGCTTATGTTTGGGGTTTGTCCAACAAAGACGGTAAAAAAGCTCCTGCTAAAAAAGCCGAGCCTGCTCCGGTAGCTCAACCTGCCGATGCTTCTGCTCCGGCGGCCGCTTCGGCTCCTGCTGCCGATAAAGCTGCTTCAGATACCAAAGCTGCTCCGGCTGCTGAAGCCAAACCTGCTGAAAAAGCAGAAGCAGCTCCGGTTAAGGTAGACGGCAAAGCTGTTTTTGAAGCCAACTGTAAAACATGTCATGGCGGTATGATTCCGGGTGCACCTGCTGTCGGTAAAAAAGACGACTGGGCTCCTCGAATTAAGCAAGGTAAAGACACTTTGCACAAACACGCGCTTGAAGGTTTTAATTCAATGCCTGCCAAAGGCGGCAACAGCAGCTTGAGTGACGATGAAGTTAAAGCGGCTGTAGACTTTATGGCAAATGAGTCCGGTGCAAAATTCTAATTTTGAGTCGGATTGAAAAAAGCGTACCTAACAAGGTACGCTTTTTTATATTTGATAAAACCAATAAGAGAAGACATATCAAAGAGGTGAAATATATAAGGCCGTCTGAAACATTCAGACGGCCTTTGTTCTTGGTTCAACCAAAATTAATCAATCCAAAGTGGACGTGCTGCGTTTCAGGAACCATTCGCTGAAAGGCCACTCAACACTGTCGAGTAAGTTTTTGGTAATTAGCCCCAGTTCCGTATCGCCTTCGATTTGCAATTTACGGTTGAAAAATAAGGTATCGGGATCTTCCTCGCGCATCATCATGCGCATGAAGTCTATACCGTTGGCCGCCAGCCTCAGATCGGGGACGCCACTGAAGTTGTCGTCCAGGAATTTTTCCGTATTGGCACTAAACCGCACTTTGATACCGGCATCCAAAACTTCGATTTCGAATTTTCTTCCGGCAAAAAGTTCCATATCGGCAGGCAGTAAACCTTTTTTCAGCATGGTATTCAATACGGAGACCAAAACAAAGCGTGGAGGTTTGCCGGGAAGTTTGGTACCGATTTTTGCCATCCATTTGGGTAATATGATTTCAGGCAGCGCCATAATATGCCTCCTTCACGGTTTCAATACCGGGCTGACCGCGCCAATAGCCGTCAACCAGTGTTCCGGTAGTCAGTCGTTCCAACTCGGGGCGGACATCTTCCCATGTGGCTTTTCCGTCCAATACATCGCGGTGAATTTGGATAATTTCAGCCATGCTGTGCATTTGTGGCGACAGTCTGAGCATATTCACACCGATTTTATTCAAGTCTTCATGGTGGGGCAGTAGGTTTTGGCAGCCGTAAGACATGGTTTGGATGCCGTTGATGGTGAGAAACGGCTGGCCTTCTCGCGTATTCATGGCCATACCGTGCTCGTGGTCGAGGCAGCGGAACTCGCAACTGTCTTTATTCAGATTGTAATGGCGGGCGGTAAAGCAACGTGATGAATAGGCGAGCGGCATTTTACCCCAAGCGAAGAGTTCGGTTTCAATGCTGTCTGAAGCCTTGATGATTTCGGCAATCTTATCGCGGCTCAGCTCGGACGGTGCAATCCAGCGGAATGCCCCTAATTTTCGGAATACGTCCAAAGTAGTTTCGTTGTAGATATTCAGGCTTGCGCCGGCAACAAACGGGATGCCGTGTTCGCGTGCCAATTTGACCGCACCCATGTCGTTGGCTTCAACTTTAAACTTTCCCTGCTCCGTGATTTTGCGCAGGCGTTTCAGATCGGATTCGCTTTCGAGCAGGACTTGTGAAGAAAGAATAATCTCCTTACCGCTTTCCGCCAAGTCTCCAGCCAGTCCGAACCAATCGGCAAAGCGCATTTTCTGACGGCGTGAGCAGACTACCTCGCCCAAATAGACCGTATCCAACGGCGTATCCAGCATTGAAACGTAAAATTCCAGCAGGGCTTCTTTTTGCCAGAAAAATAAAATAGGGCCCAGCGACAATTTCAATGAATTCATTTTCTTCCCCTTATTTCCATGGGCGGTTGTATGCGCCCAAAGTTGTCTGATGACCTTCCGAAACTTTGCTCAAGGCATTGTTCCAGGACGGATTGACTTTGAAATGCGACGGGTTGGCTGCGGCTGCATCCAGTGCTTGGCGCAGGGATTTGGTTACTTGAGCCGTATACATCGGACTGCGTTGGCGTCCCTCGATTTTGATGGCGGATACACCGATTTTGATGAGTTCGGGCAACATTTCCAAAACATTCAGGCTGGTCGGTTCTTCCAAAGCATAGTAGGTTTCATCATTGACTTCAAAGCGGCCTTTGCACAAGGTTGGATAACCTGCCGGTTCATTGGGTTTGTATTGGTCTATCAATACCTGGTTTAGACGTACGTTCATGCGGTCGGGCAGTTGTTCCCAGCGGACGGATTTTGCCGGAGAGCAGACACCTTGCATATTGGGCGATTCGCCTGTTGCATAGCTCGACAAGATGCAACGGCCTTCCACCATCACACACAAACTGCCGAAACCAAAGACTTCAATTTCCACATCAGTATTGTCAATCACATGTTTGACCTGATCGATGGTCAGCACGCGCGGCAAAACGGCACGACGGATGCCGAACAGCTCTTTCATCATATTGATGGCTTCGTAATTGGTGGCCGAACCTTGTACCGACATATGCAGGCGTAAATTCGGATGTTTGTCTGCCGCATACGCCATGATGGCGGGGTCGGCAACAATAATCGCATCGGCACCCAAATCCGCCGCCGTATCCACAGCAGCGTGCCAACGCTCCACTTGGCCGGCTTGTGCGAATGTATTGATGGCCATCAGTACATTGCGTCCGCGCGCATGGGCGTAAGCTACGCCTTCCCGCGCAGATTTCATATCGAAATTCAGTCCCGGAAAGTTTCGTGCATTGGTCGCATCTTTCAAACCCATGTAAACCGTGTCCGCACCGTTGTCCACAGCGGTTTTCAGTGCAGGCAGGTTGCCGGCGGGGCAGACCAATTCTGGAATTTTCTGCATTTTGTGTTCCTCGTCTTGATGATAACCTCTATCGGGTTAATCAATATTTTGTAGAATTCCGAATATTTTATGGATTAATGACACAAGATATGCTGACTTAAATCAAATCGAAAAATTCAGATTGACGTAGGCATATTGTTTACAAAATCTTAACAGACGTTGTTTTTTATATATTTCATGTGCTTAAAAATTTTGATGACGAATTTTGTTTCAAAATCGGCTTATGTTTTTAACTATCGCATTTATTAATTTTTACAATAATGGCGATAGAAAAATGAAAAAAGGCCGTCTGAAAATCTGGTTTCAGACGGCCTTTTGCTTTAAAGGGATATATTTAAGAGAGACCCAAACGCTTATCGGGTCGGGTAAACACAAAAATAAACAGCGAGGTTAACGCGCCCAAAGTATCGGCAAGCATGTCTTTTTGCGCGTCCCAAATATCGCCTTGAGAACCCAAGAATTCCAGTCCGGCCTCTCCGCCGTCGATGACGGCATATTGCCATTCGATGATTTCATAGGCGGCAGCCACGCTCATAATGAAGAACAGGGAGAAAAATAAGGCCAACGGCAGGTTGCACAGCTTGCGGCGCAGCAGCCATTCAGCCATCGGGTAGGCATAAAAGCCGATGATGTAATGGGCAATACGGTCGTAATGATTGCGGTTTTCGCCCAAAATTGGTTCGACAAAGCGGTTGATGGATTTAAACGGTACATCGGCAAAAGTGTAGTATGCACCGATGGAATGCATGATCAGCCAGAAACTCATGAATAAGTAGGCCAGGTTGCTGAAGCGGAAAATGCGGTAGGTGGCAACCAGAAGGAAGAATACGGATGCTACGGGAATGATTTCGGCATACCAGACTGCGCGGTCATGGGGATTAATGCCTGACCAAACAATGAGGGCGAAGATAATCGTAGCAAGAAAAATGGGAAAGATTGGAGAGGGTTTATTCATTTTGTGTGTGTAATAACAATGGTTACGTATTGTATAACGAATTGGTAGGGCTGGAAGTTTTATAGACATTCAAGGCCGTCTGAAAACAGCTTTCAGACGGCCTGAAGTTTAGCCGTTCCAGAAATAACGGGTGATGTGGAAAAACACGGGTGCGGCAAAACAAATCGAATCCACGCGGTCAAGCATACCGCCGTGGCCGCGTATCATATTGCCCCAGTCTTTGACACCGTAATCGCGTTTGATAGCAGACATAACCAGGCCGCCAAAGAAGCCCATCAGGCAGACGATAAAGCCGATAACAGCAGCTTGGCCGTGGGAGAACGGCGTAATCGGCGCCATTAGCGCGGCAATGGCTGTGGCCGACAAAATACCGCCGACAGTGCCGGAAATGGTTTTGGACGGCGAAAGCGAAGGCATGATTTTTGCACCGCCAATCAGTTTGCCCCAAACGTATTGCAACACATCCGATACTTGCACCACGCCAATCAGGAAGATCAGCAACAGGATATTGTTGCCGTTATCGAAGCCGTCCAAGTCTAGAAACATCAGCGCCGGAACATGAGACAGACAGAAGATGCAAATCATCGCCATCCATTGCGTTTTGGCGGCTCGTTCCAAAAAATGCGCGGTTTGGCCGCTGAGGCTGGCAATAATCGGCAGTATCAAAAAGCCATAAACCGGAATAAAAATGCTGAACATGCCATACCAGCCGTCATAGACAAAATAGTATTGCACCGGCAGTAGCAGGTAAAAGCAGACCACCATGCTGTAATAGTCGCTGCGGCGGCGATAGACGAGGGTCATAAACTCGCGCAGTGCGGCAAATGAAATCAGGAAAAACAGTACAACCGTCCCGATTTTGCCGAACCAAAATGCGCCCAGCAACACCAGCGTCATCAGCCACCATGCGTAAATACGGGCATTGAGGTTGGCGATGGTGGCATTATCTGCACCGTTTTTGCGCTTGAGCCATTGTCCGATGATACTGGCAAAACACAATACGGCAAACACGCCGACAAAAATATAGCTGGCTTGCGGAGTCAGATGAGCGGCGGCTTGTTCGACGATGATTTGTTGGGAAGTCGTAGAAAGGCTCATGCTTGTCCTCCTTTGTTTTGCTGAACTTCAGGTTCATTTTGGCGAAGCTCGCTGCGGTCGTTTTCAGACGGCCTGAGTGCCAGCAATGCTTCACGGCTGCGTGTCAAAAAGCTGCCTTTATCTTCGTTTTCCTGCAAGGTAAGCGGTTGTCCGATATGGACTTCACACAAAAGCGGTATAGGCAGGATTTTGCCTTTGGGCAGTACGCGGCTGATGTTGTCTATCCAAATCGGCACAAATTCGGTATTGGGTTTGCTTTTCGCCAGATGATAAATGCCGGACTTGAATGGCAGCAGGATGGTGTTGTCGTCAGTGTTGCGCGTGCCTTCAGGGAAAATAATCAAAGAGTCGCCTGCGTTCAGCGCGTCTTTCATCTGTTCGGTAATCGCTTGCGGATTATCGCTATGGCGCGGAATCAGCAAGGCATTGAAAACGTTTTGAATGATGAAGCGTTTGAGTTTGCTTGTCAGCCAGTAATCCGAACCGGCGACTGGGCGCGTGGACAAGCGCCAGCGGCGGGGCAGGGAAATCCACACCAGCACAAAATCGCCATGGCTGCCGTGATTGGCGTAATAGACTTTTTGGTGCTGATTGAATGTCAGCTCGTGCGGGCTTTTAGGGCGTACGCCCGTAAGAAAAGAGACCGACAGACACAAGGCTTGGTCGGTCAGCCAGGCAAGTTGTTTTTTGATGAAGTTTTTCATTTTTTCTGCCTTTGGGAGTGAGATACCGCTAAGGATTCGATTTTGGTAAATCAGCCAAAATAATCAAATGCTTTGGATAAGCAAAATTAAAAATTGTACGGCGGTCAGGTATAAGCTTTTGCGCCATAGGGAAAGTGCGCCGTTTATCCGTTGGGTCAAAGTACGGCTGCCTGAAGTTTGACGTAAACCGTTTTGCTGTAAGGCGTGGTCGAAGTCTTCAGGAGAGTAGCGGTTGTCGGCAAAGTCTTGGAACACGCGGCGGTCGAAGTGAACGCGGATATGGCAGTACAACAAAACTGCTGCCAAGACAAGTTGCACCGCAAACCATGCGCCGCCATATTTTGCCGACAAGGCGAGCAGCAAAGCATTGCAGGCGGCAACATAATGTGCGGTAGAGAGCAGGTGGGCAGTAATACGGCTGTCGGTTGCGTTGTCCATCATTATCCTTGTTTTAAACGGTTGGCCGCAGCTTCAACTGCTTGGGCGGTGGCCGGCGATAATACCATTTGCGGCCGAGCCTGTTTGAGTTCAGCCTTCGCTTGCGTCAAGTCTTTGCAGCCACCATAGACCAGCAGCCACGTCAGCACCACTGCGGCACTTCTTCCATAACCCAAAGCGCAACATACCAGCACTTTGCCGTGTTTTTGGCGCAAGGTTTCCAATATCAAGGCCGTCTGAACTAAATCGTTTTCAGACGGCGTTACCATATCCAGTAAAGGCAGGGCGCGATATGCTCCCTGATAGCTACGGCAGGGATATTCGGCGCATACATCCAATACGGCAGGCAAATGGTTTGAAATCCTCAAAACGCTGCCAATCAATACATCATTGCGGACTTGTGCCGTTTTCGCCTTACCGCGTAACCAATACGCCATGTTTAGCCGTACGCCCACCAGATAAGGCAACAGCAAAACTGTCGCCGCCGCCGATAATTTACCGTTAGCCTGTTTTTGGAATACGTTTGCATTTCCAGTCAAATAGGCAAAAGCCACCATCAGCAAAGACACGCTCATCCATATTAACCACAGCCACGCGCCACCCAGCAACGCGGGTAACGCCGCCAAACACGCACCAAGCAAATACAACAACGCAATCTTTCTTGAGCGTACATCACTCAAGCCCAGTTTTAACGGCGAAGTCATCTGACACGGGAAAGCCCACAACACTAGCCAGCCGAGCAATGCTCCGGTCGGCACGTCAATAAAATGATGTTGATAAGTCGTCAGTACCGACAAGGTAATCAGGCCTTGCCATAAGAAAAGCGGCAGGCGGATTTTTGGAAAGCGCGTCCAATAAAATGCACCTACGATAATCGCCAGCGCGATATGCAAAGATGGTGCTTGGTTGTACGGCAAATCAAATGCAGCCAATGAATCAAACAGCCAGCCTGACAGCCCATCGGCAGGCGGTTTAGGCCACCCGAAACGCAGCGGAAACAGCACAAAGCAAGCAGTCGCAATCAGTTGGGCAGCTACAAGGTGCGCTACATATCGGTTTTGTTCATGTGTATCACGGCAAAGAAAAAATGCCGCGGCATACATCAGGTTCAGCGACCAATAAGGCACAATCGTCCATGCCCAAAACGGAATATTGCTTTCCCATGCAAAAGCGATTTCAGGCACATAGTCCAGCGATGCCGCGTAATGGTTGGAGAAGCCATAGCTGGTGTAGAACAGTGCGCCAACTAAAATCAGCTTGAGCAGGGAAGTTTTGAGGGAGGGTTTCATGGATAGGTACATGGTTTAAATAAGGCCGCCTGAAAGTTAAAAAATTGTTCAGACGGCCTTTATTTTTATTTCTTCACTGCCAAGCTCACGGTGAAAATACCGTCTTCGTCTATCCATTGATGGATTTTTTCAAAACCGGCTTTTTCAACCAACTGATCCATTTCCTGCTGACTGCGGCGGCGCATTACCCAGTTTGGGCTGCCTGCTTTGTGGCTGGTCAGAGCACGGGCAATCATTTCCAGTTGGGGATGCCACGGCTGGCCGGTGTAGATCAGGTAGCCGCCGGTTTCAATGGCTTCGCCGAAGCCATAGAGCGAGTTCAAAATCAAATCGTTGTCGGCAAACAATTCATGTAGGCCGGAGACGATGCCAAGCGTTGGTCGAGGCTGTAAATCGTGATAATTGGCGCGGTCGTAGGCATTGACTTCATTGAAGGTTACCGTGTTTTGCAAGCCGCGCTCGGCAATCAGCTTGCGACCGGCTTCGACATTAATCGAACTGTAATCGCGCAAGCGTACGGAATCAGGCAATGTGTCGGTAGTCAGAGCATCCAATACATAGCGGCCATGACCGGACGCGATATCCAAAACGTGTACAGGTTTGCCTGCTTCACGTAGTTTGGCTGAGGCCGTCTGAATGGCTTTGCCGATATTGACTTTGCGTTGGCGAATGCCGCGCCAGCCGATGGCGTTGAGATAGTATTTGTCCACCCATACACCGAAAGCATTGCTGCCTTGCGGTTGATTGCGGTAGACATAATCCAGCGTGCTACCCGAATCAAAACCTGTTTCTTGACCGATTCTCAAGCCTTCACTCCAGCGTGAACCCAGCTTGAGCGAGGCGCGATATGTTGCCCAAAATGCGCCGCGAGGCGTACAAACAGGCAAAGGCGTAGCCAGTTCGTCGGCTTCACGACGGCTGTCTCCAAATAAGTGCGCTTGAGTCAGATCGACTTGTTGTAAAGGCTGATTGAAACGCTCGCGGATAAAACGGCGCATTTCGACAAACGCGATTTCACGGTCTTGCTCACCTAAAGTATCGTGGTAGAAACCGGGCAGGATATGGCGCTCTTTAATATGGCTGCCTAAGCGGTTGTAGAAATCGTGTTGCGGTTTGTGATGAACAACCCAATCGCTGCCTGAGATCAACAGTTGTACAGGCGTAGTAATCGCTTGTGCATCGGCCACGACGCGCTCGGCCGCCTCATATAAACCCAGCAGGATGCGCACAGAAATAGCGCGGGCAATCAGCGGATCATTGTCGTAGCTTTTTTGACGTTCGACATTGTGGGTCAGATAGTGGGCTTTGACGTAGCTGTTGACAAAGAAATTGCCACGCCATTTTTGCATGATTTTCAAACCGGTATGGGCAAACGGAACATAGAGTTTGACTTTGAACGCAGGCGAAGCCAATACGGCGCAACGGATTTTCGGCGCGTAATCGTGCAACCAAGTAGAAACCAATACCGCTCCGACACTTTGCGCAATCACGCAGATGTTTTCAGGTTTGATGCCGTATTCGTTTTGGATGTGGCGGATAAAATCATCTACGTCTGAAACCGAAGTGCCGATACTCGGACTATCGCCGCGTTCACCGGGACTATAACCATGACCGCGCGCATCCCAAGCGAAATAGGAAAAATCGTTGAAACCCAGCTCATCCGCCACAAACATCATCCGGCCGGAATGCTCATGTCCGCGATGGAACAGCACAATGGCTTTGTCGGAAGAACCATCGGCAGCAGGGCGATAGCGGTAGAAAAGCGAAGTACTGTCTTGGGTAGAAAAGTATTTTTGCTGTTCGGACATGAGAAACTCCTAATAGTCATATTTTTTGAACAGTATCATGACATATCAAATAAATGCAATGATTATCCGATAGACGGACGAATGAAATGATAGGGAGATATGTTAAGTGCCGATTATGGTTGATACGATGAGTCAGTTAGTGGTTCATTTAAGATTTCTAGCATTTTTTTCTCATGATCTTTTATCTCGCTTTCTGTCCAGTTTTCATAACTCATCATAATAGCTTGTTTTAAGCTATCATAAGTATCCTTTTCTTTGTAATACTGCCGTTTCCAATCTGGAAGTTTATTACTGAAACTGGAATTTTTACTTTGAGATAACAAATATAGATTGCCAAAATTATCTAAGACATTTGTATCTAATTTATCTAGGCCAAAATCTTGAGAGGGATTTTGTGGGTAATGGTGCTCAACCGAGCTTCTAAAACTAAATCTAAAATTTTTCCAGATAGATTGTTTAGATTGGTCAATAGCTGAAAAGACCTCTACCTTGTCTTGATATTTCCATAATTGATAATCCAATCGATTAAATACAAAATTTGGGACGTTTACTCCATCATTCCAAGACTTATGTACTGAAGGGGTGGTGTAATTATCATTTAAGATAATTTTCATAAAATCCCTATTTTCATTGCAGTTGTTTTCAAAATAAAATTTATCACAAAGATTTTCAAGAAACTGAATATATGTCTCTTGAGTAATACTTTTCTTATTCTCGAATAACCAACGCAATGTAGCATATAGCCAGTTTTTATAGATTCGGGATGGATTAGAAACATGAAACATAGAAAGCAACATTATTGCATTCTTGGTTTTATCATTGGTTTCTTGAGTATCAATGGAATTTCCATTGTCGATACCAAAAACATTTCTATAGTAATAATTCTTTGATTCTTCTTTTTTGATTTCCCATAAAGACCAATGCTCATTTTCTGAACGTAGTGAATTTGACTTAATAATATATTTATCAAATAAATATCGACAAGATAGCAATGTATCTATGAAATTTACAATCTTTTCTTTGTTCCAGTCTTCATTGAAAAAATCATGCAAAAGTTCTTTTTCATCCAGAGGAATCTTTTTAAAGGTAATTTTGTTAATGCCGGTAGGAAATTTTTCTAGATAAATTTTCAAGATATGCATTAAGAAGTTAGGGAAATCAATAACGGAATTAAAACGCCCATCTGTCTGCTCGTTTGTTTTTTCTTGAGAAGAGTGAATATCTCCATTATCGGCGGTTATCAATTGAAGAATTGATTGTTCTTCATTTGCGGAGCTGTTATCTGAATGTTGAGTTTTTTCTGTATCAGAAATATTCTCAATAATTTCATTAAATTTTTTTGGAATAGTATTTTCCCAATTCTTGCCAAAAATATTTTCCCTAAGTGGCGGGTTAATTCCTATTACAACATATCGGCTCATGTCAGAACACGCATCCCAAATTTTGGCGAAAATAGAGCGTTCACTATCTGTGTCTAAAACCTCCATTAAAGCAGCCTTGATAATCTCATGTTTTTCTAGTTGCTCTCCCCGCGTATTCATAATTTCAAAGTAATGATTGAGGTCGGTGTCTTTGGGTACTTCGGTTCTAATAATTTTGACGTTTTCTTGTAAGAACTCTGCCAAACTCATTCTCTCTTCTTTTGTCCTATCTGTTTCCCAATATTTTTTTATTGATTTTAAAGCATTTTTAAAAACATCAGGTATAGAGTCGGAGTCAAGATCTCCTAAGGCATCGTCGGAGTCATTTCTATGCTCAAAGTATACATTTCTAACAAAGGTATCTGATTTTAAGTAGTGCATGATTTTTAAGTAGTGCATGATTAAAGTCAGTGTGGTCAATCGTTGTTGTCCGTCTATGACTTCTAAACCTCCATTTCCTCTTTTATAAATGACTAAGCTGCCAATATAATAATTATTCTTATTATTCTTATTTTTCTCATTTTTCTCATTTTTCTCATATGCATTCCATAGGTCTTGAATAAGAAGGCTGATCTCATCATCTCCCCATGCGTAATTACGTTGATAAATAGGAATAATATATTTGTCTTTATTTAAATTTAATAATTCATTTATGGTTAATGTTTTTACGTAATCATTATTTGTTTTCATCTTTAATTTCCAAAATCTCTTTTATTTTAGGGTCTACATGTTTTGAAAAATTGACTTTTCCGGTTTGTTGAATAAAACGCATTATTTGTTCGGGAGTAATGGATCTTTCAATATAAGAAATTAATCCGGCTGGAGCACTAGCCTTTTTCTCAATGGTCGTGAAGGTAATGCGCTGATATTCTACCCGAGTACGGTAAGCCCATAGAAAAGCTTTGGTTATAAATTCTTCAAAATGGCTTTCTCCAAATTTATCAAAGTAGAACAATACGGTACATTCAAATAAATTTCTAATGAATTTATCACCAGTTCGATAGCTGTATTTATGATTGTTTAAAAAAGCCATTACTCCTTTTTCTAAATCAATTCCATTAATAGAATGAATTTTATCTAACAATCCATCCTTTTCTTTGAATAGTTTTTCATAGATGGCTGTATAATGTTCAATATAATCAAAGAAATATTTTCCATTGATTAACACTTGTGTGGCCTGAAATGCTGATATTGATCGATATAAAAATGGATTTTCATGTAATAATTTTTGTATGGTATGAGTAGCTAATATTCCGTGTAAATAAGGATAATCAACTTTTTCATGAACGCCTTTAAATGTATCTAATTCATCTGATGTAAATATTTCTGCATTCTCTTTGTAATGCCAGCGGCGAAGTCTAAATAAGATATAATTGATAATTTTATCTAAATTATTTATATCATTAGACATTGCAGATTTTTCCCAGCGTTCGACACATTGGTGAATGACCTTCTCGTCTTTATCCCTCATGTCTCTTAAATGATAGGCTTTTAAGAGGTCATAAGATTCTAAAGGTTTGCCTCTGGCATTTTGTGAATCAAAAAATTGAAAAGCCTCATCTAAGTCATTTAATTCAATACAAACCATTTCACACCTGTTAAGGAGGTAATCCTTAAATTCATTTGTGAAATTATAGTTTTTAAGAAAATTATAGTTCGTTGTAATATTATTTTTGCTGATGCTATGATTCGGTTTTTCCTTTAAAAGAGACACATCCTTCCCCAGTTTATGAAGCAATAACGAGAGTGTAATAAGCCGCTGTTGGCCATCTACTATTTCAGAACAGTCGTTATTTTTATTTAAAACAATTGTTCCGATGCGGTATATTTTTTTCCCCTCCCTAAAATTTTGGAGCAGGTCATCGATTAATTGTTGTACATTTTTGATTGTCCATTTGTATGGTCTTTGATAATTAGGGATACTCAAATTTAATTTAAATATGTCATCAATCTTGAGTATTTCTGCTTTTTCTATGCTCATATAGATACCCCTTAGTATGAAAAATAGGTAAAAATTATAGACTACAATCGGCAAACTACTACCGACATATCATCATAAACTCTTTGTTTCGCAATTAATTTACGAAATACAGTCAGACGGGACTTATCGTTATCATATTGTTGCCAAATTTTTTCTCTTATTTCTTCTGAAAGAGCGTCGCTTAGGCCGTCTGAACAAAGCAGCAGGCTTTCTCCTGCTTTAAGCGTAAGTTCGATATGGCACATTTTGTCTTGGAATTCGGAATAATCTGCTGCTAGATAAGAAGAAACGCCGCCATATATGGTGGCGAACTCTTCTTCTTTTTTATCCGACAAATCATCCAGCAATTCGGAGAGTATCGAGTGATCTTGGGTCAGTTGTTTCCATTTTCCTTGTGTATCAATCAAATAGGCGCGGCTGTCGCCTACGCTGATGATTTTGGTTTTGCCGGTGGTTTGGTCGATTTCGGCGGCAACAAAAGTGGTTGAGGAACCAAAATAATCCTCTGCCAACTCTTTAGATAAAGCGGCTTGTACATGATTGATGGTTTGACGGCTGAGTTTGGCTGTACGGCTTAATAGGTGCATGGCTGCTTTATTGGCTTTTTCGGGACGGTTGCTATTGGAAATACCGTCGGCTATCCCGATGATAAAGCGTGGACGGGTTTCAAGGCGTGTTTCAGCGGTCTTGAGTTTATATTGAAACACTTGTTCGCCGTTAAAAAGGGCATCTTGGTTGTGTTGTTTATTGCTGCCGATTTGTTGGCAAAAGGTGATTTCGCAAAATTTGTTCATGATTTGTCTGTTTGTTGGGTGAATATTCATTGCAGGC
Organism: Neisseria subflava; assembly: GCF_024205705.1. NCBI lineage: Bacteria > Pseudomonadati > Pseudomonadota > Betaproteobacteria > Neisseriales > Neisseriaceae > Neisseria > Neisseria subflava. The sequence continues at coordinate 1,818,271 of NZ_CP073115.1, read as the reverse complement.
TTTTCATTTTTTCTAACCCTCCGGATTTACACTTGGGTAATACGTTTAAAATTTGATGATTAAGGTTAAAGGACGTCTGAAAAATAGTTTTCAGACGTCCTTTACTGCGCTTAACCAAGCACTAATTAACTGCTAATTTTACTGTGTTTTAATACATCCATCGAAACCCGAATACACATTTGAAAAGGAAATCAAACATGAAAAAATTCTTATTGACCGCCATCGTTGCTTTGTCTGCTGCTACTGCCGGTGCCAGCGATTACATCGAACAAAAAATCTACAGCGACAAAAACTTCGAGCAAAACCGTGCTAAAGCCGTAAAAATGTTGGAACAACGCGGCTATCAAGTTCACGATGTTGAAGCCGATAGTCATCGAGGCCAGCCTGTGTTGGATATCGAGGCTTTTAAAGATGGCCGTGAGTACGACATTGTTTTGTCTTATCCTGATTTGAAAATTATTAAAGAACGCATCGACTATTAATATTTTGATGCAAAGCGGATTGTCGCAGGACTTTGGGGTTCTGCGGCAGTTTGCTATTTAGGTATTTAAAGAATGTAAGCGGCATGTAAATTACCTAAAATAAATGAACTAAATATGGTTTTTATTTTCCATTTAATTCAAAGTGTTTGATGTTGGGAGTCATGATATGGATTTGAATGATTGGAAGGAAGACGGCCGGCCGAAGCAGATGGGCGACCAAGGCAAACCTTTAAACGACGGCGTATCTGCCGATTCCCAACAGGACGTTGATTTTTGGGATCGCAATCGAAACAATACTGTTGAAAACGAAGTTAAGGTTGCGGCTGAAATGGTAGAAATTCAGGAGGCGGTAGAAGGTCAGGAAGCAGTTGAACATTCTGAGATGCCGTCTGAAAAAAGTGAAAAGAAAGCCAAACGCAAAAAAGACAAGGCGAAAAAGAAAAAAATAAAGCCGAGGATTTGAATGCGCCTGATTTGTTAGGTACGAATAAGGGCGTGGAAACCATGTTCCGCAATGCCGTACGCTCGGAGATGGAATTGTTGGCGCTGGCGGCAACCAAAGCGAATATTATGATTTCGCTGAATGGTTTTATCGTGTCTGCACTGATGATTTCGGGCGCGTTTATTTTTTCATCGTCACCCGAGTTTTTGATTCCGGCCAGTACGTTTATGATTACTGCCGCCGCGTCTATCGTGTTTGCGTTGCTTTCTGCTTCGCCGGAACGTATCGGCAAAATGCAGGCGGCGCGGACATGGTTTAAGGATTTTATCCGCGGCCGTTCTAAGCTGAAGGATTTGAAAACCCGCCTCAGCAGCACCGAAACGCGCTTTTTTGGCGGCAGCCAACCCAATATTTTGATTTATGAAGACCGTGTGAAACTGCAAAAAGATCAATATTGGGAAATGATGCAGAAGATTATGGGCGACCGTAAACAAATCTATGAAAAGATGAGCGACCATCTTTATTGGCTCGGTTTGTTGGCGGATAAACAGTTCAAATACATTAACTTATCTTACGCGGTATTCCGCTGGGGCTTGCTGGCTTCGCTGGCGGCATTTATCGGCGTAAAAACATTGCCGTCATTACTGACGCCTCCGGCCAACAACGCGGCAGAGTTGCGTTCGCTGGGTATCAATATGTTTAACGGCGTATTTGAGCCTTCTGCCGTACAACAGCTTCCGGATGGTAAGTTGCTGATTGCGGAAGACGAACCCAACCATGCGTTCAGTATCATCAGCATTGATAAAACCGGCAGGTTTGTGGAAGACGAGGCATTGGATACGCGCGTGATTACCGGTTTCAAACGCCGTCTCAGCGACTTGGAGGCTTTGGCGCGTGACGATGAAGGCTTTATCTACGCGATGACTTCACACTCGCGCACCCGTAAAGGCAACCGCTCGCCTGACCGCGAACACTTGATGCGCTTTAAAATCCAAGACGGCAATGTGTTGGGGCTAACCAGCTACGACAATCTGACGCAAGTTTTGGAAACCGATCATAAGCTGCATGATTTGATTCGCGAGCGAACCAAGGCAGAGGTTTCTTTTGAAGAAATCAATATTGAGGGCATGGCGTTTGATCCAGTGAAAAAACGTCTTGTTTTGGGCTTCCGTGATCCTGAGTTCAACAACATGGCTTTGGTCGCGTTTATCAGCAATCCGAAAGATGTATTTGAGCGCAATGCCAAGCCTGAGTTTGATGAAGTGGCGGTGATTGATATTGATGGCGGCGGTATCCGTTCCCTCAACTATGATCCTGTGTTGAAAACCTACGTGATTGCCAATGAAGTGAAGGATGAGAATGGACAGAAATTCTCACAACTGTGGACTTGGAGCGGTAATCCGACCGATGAACCGCAAAAAATCTCTCTGCCTAATCTTCAACACATCACCAACGTTGAAGCCGTTGATTCAATTATCATTAACGGCAAGCCTCAAATGATTCTGATGGGGGATGAAGGTAATGCTTCACAGAAAATTACAGCCAAGTATATGTTGGTAGATTACAGTCAGCTAGGTAAACAGTAAGTTATCTTGGCTGCTGAATAAAGGGCCGTCTGAAACCGATAGTTTATGGTTTCAGACGGCCTTTTTGTTTTCAGTAAAACAGGTTGATGGTTTTAAATAATCTGATCAATGATGATTAACCCAAGAACGTGGACAAGTTTCAGACGGCCTTCAAGCCATTGATGACACGTTTGTAGCAGGTATAAACCAATGCCGCGCAGGCCAGCCACATAAGGATATAGAAAGTCGAATGGAAGCTGCCGTCGATTGCATACCATACGGCCAATGCGCCGATAAAGAATGCACGGTCACTTTTGCCAAATGGCCCGTCATAACGTCGGCCGTTGCCATGAACTTGTCCCAAAACTCCGCAAAACTCAGTCATTGCCGCCAGCCAAATAAACAGGGCAATTTGTACGCCGCCGAAGGGCGCGATAAAGGCAAAAGGCAGATACAAAGCAGCATCGGCGACAATATCGGTGATTTCATTCAAATAACCGCCTAATGCCGATTGCTGGCCGAACTCCCGTGCCAGCATACCGTCCATTGCATTCAGTGCCATACGGACAAACAACCAGATCGGCAAAAGCCAGAATAATGTGGATACACCTGCAAACAATGCTAAAAGCAAACCGATCAAAATGGAAATGGCGCAGGCAAACAGAGTGACCTGATTAGCAGTAATGCCTTTTTGATACAGTCGCTTAACAATAGGGCGCAACAGGTTTTGAAATTTTGGTTTCAGGGCGTAGATGCTCATAATTATGCTATATAAAAGAAAATGAAGTGCCGTGATTATAGACGAAATCCGTTATAATCCGTCAATCTTCGAATCACGCGGTTCGCAAACCTCTCGCGTTAACAAAACTAGGAATTTACTATGGAAAAACAGCAGGCACTCGTTATTTTTTCGGGCGGGCAGGATTCAACAACCTGCCTGATTCAGGCAATTCAAACATATGGCCGTGAAAATGTGCAGGCCATCACTTTTCAATATGGGCAACGCCACGCCATCGAATTGGAGCGAGCGCGTTGGATTGCCCAAGATTTGGGCGTGAAGCAGACGGTACTCGATTTGAGCCTGATGCAACAGATTACGCATAACGCCTTGATGGATGATACGGTATCCATTGAAACAGCTTCAGACGGCCTGCCCAATACATTTGTAGATGGACGCAATGCTTTGTTTTTGCTTTATGCCGCTATTTACGCCAAAGGGCAGGGGATACGCCATATCATTGCCGGCGTGTGCGAAACCGATTTTTCCGGTTATCCCGACTGTCGCGATGTGTTTGTCAAGTCGATGAATGTTACATTGAATCTGGCCATGGATTTCGCTTTTCAAATCCACACGCCCTTGATGTATTTAACCAAGGCGCAAACTTGGGCATTGGCGGATGAAATGGGTGCATTGGATTATATTCGCGAGCATACGCATACCTGTTATCATGGCGTGGTTGGCGGTTGTCATGAATGTCCGAGCTGTATTTTGCGCGAGCGCGGTTTGTCGGAATATTTGGAAAGTAAAAAGGCCGTCTGAATTAAGAGGGGCATATATTTCCAATATTCAGTTGTACGAAAAGGCCGAAACCTTTGCAAAATTCCCCAAAATCCCTAAATTCCCACAAAGACATTTAGGGGATTTCCATGAGCACCTTCTTCCAGCAAACCGCCCAAGCCATGATTGCCAAACACATCGACCGCTTCCCACTATTGAAGTTGGATCAGGTGATTGATTGGCAACCGATCGAACAATACCTGAATCGTCAAAAAACCCGTTACCTCCGAGACCACCGCGGCCGTCCCGCCTATCCCCTGTTGTCCATGTTCAAAGCCGTCCTGCTTGGGCAATGGCACAGCCTTTCCGATCCCGAACTCGAACACAGCCTCATCACCCGCATCGATTTCAACCTGTTTTGCCGTTTTGACGAACTGAGCATCCCCGATTACAGCACCTTATGCCGCTACCGTAACTGGCTGGCGCAAGACAATACCCTGTCCGAACTGCTGGAACTGATTAACTGCCAACTGGCCGAGAAAAACCTAAAAGTAGAGAAAGCATCCGCCGCCGTCGTTGACGCCACCATTATTCAGACCGCCGGTAGCAAACAGCGCCAGGCCATAGAAGTCGATGACGAAGGACAAGTCAGCGGCCAAACCACACCAAGCAAAGACAAAGATGCCCGTTGGACAAAGAAAAACGGTTTATACAGACTCGGTTACAAACAACATACCCGCACCGATGAGGAAGGCTATATCGGGAAACTGCACATTACCCCCGCCAACGCCCATGAGTGCAAACAGCTGTCGCCTTTATTGGAAGGTCTGCCCGAAGGTACGACCGTCTATGCCGACAAAGGCTATGACAGTGAAGAAAACCGGCAACATCTGGAAGAGCATCGGCTGCTGGACGGCATTATGCGCAAAGCACACCGTAACCATCCGCTGACGGAAGCGCAAACCAAACGCAACCGGTATTTGTCGAAGACCCGTTATGTGGTCGAACAAAGCTTCGGTACGCTGCACCGTAAATTCCGCTATGCCCGGGCAGCCTATTTCGGGCTGGTTAAAGTAAGTGCACAAAGCCATCTGAAGGCGATGTGTTTGAACCTTTTGAAAGCCGCCAACAGGCTAAGTGCGCCTGTTGCCGCCTAAAAGGTGGCCGGATGCCTGATTATCAGGTATCCAAGAGGGATTAAGGGGATATTTGGGTAGAGTCAGCGGATATTTGAAACAAAAACAGCCGAAAACCTGTGTTTGGGTTTCGGCTGTTGGGGAAAGGACTTTTTTGCAAAGGTCTCAGGCCGTCTGAGAACCATAACGTACATGGTTTCAGACGGCCTTTTTCATTAAACCTTGTTTTAATGGTCTTCACGCGCGTGGTTGATGGTGTATTTGGGGATTTCCACCACCAAATCTTCATCGGCAACGACTGCCTGACAGCTCAAGCGTGAATCGGCTTCCAAGCCCCATGCTTGGTCGAGCAGGTCTTCTTCCAATTCGGTCGGTTCTTCCAGGCTGTCAAAACCTTTGCGGATAATCACGTGGCAAGTTGTGCAGGCGCAGGATTTTTCGCAGGCGTGATCGACTTCGATATCGTGGTCAAGCAGTACGTCAAGGACGGTTTGGCCTTCCGGCGCGTCTTCGATAACCGCGCCTTCAGGGCATAATGTCGCGTGTGGGAGTACGGTAATTTTTGGCATTTTTATTGTCTCAGTTGTTTAAGAGTGGTTGTGGTTAAAGCGGTTTCAGACAGCCTTGGATATTCAATATTCAGGCCGTCTGAAAAATGGGTTTATAACATGATGCCTTTACTTCGTAAATTTTCCAAACACTCATCCAGATAGGCATCGTTATGTTCGGCATAAATCGGCAAAGTGGACGCTTCAGCTGCGTGTGCGTGATATGGGGCAACGGCTTTACCGCGATATAGCGGGTCTTTCCATAAAGCATTGGGTTTGTAACCGCGCCTTTCCATCTCTTCCATAATCAACGCGTGATATAGATAGAGTTTGTGGGGAGAATGGGTAAAAACGTAATTAACCGTCGCATGCGGTCTACCCCAGCCTGCTCCGCGTAAAGCGGCGCATTCACGGTGTTGCCCCAAAAGCTGGGCGCGGGGGAGTAGGGGGATAAGGGTTTGGTGCCAGAGTCTCATTGTGATTCAAATAATTTTGAATATTCTGTGTAAGCTTTCTCTAAATTTTCTTTTGAATAGGTAGTATAAATATGAAGACCTTCTTCAATTTCAGTAGTTAGCTTTGAACCGCTTGTCCCAAAGTATTCGTCTTTATATAAACGGACTTTGGAATTTTTGGGTTTATATGCATTTTCTGAAGAGATGAGATTTCGTAATATGGAAGGATTTTGTTGGTGCTTTTCCTTGATAAAGGAGACAAATGCACTTCTGGTTACTTCAAAAATTTTTTCTTGATGATGTTCTTCGACGGTTTTTTCAAAACCTAACTCTGCTGTTTCATTTTTAGGAAATACAATTTCGCCTCTTAACGAGAGAAAAAGCCTTTTTACAAGATTTTCATCAATTGCAAAAAGCTCAGTTTCTCCTATTTGGCTTTTGCCGAAAATTTCATGAAGTAAGGTTTCTTTTTCTTTATAGTTGTCGGTTTTAATGGCTAGAATGCGCTCTAACCCGCCAACATTTGCGTAGCCGTTGTTTTCCAAATGGCGCATTCTAATTTCAAAATTATTTTCGTCAGTAATACCAATTTTATATACACCTTTGATGACGGTTTTCATTAGGTAGACAATGCCTGCTTTTTCCATTGTTGTCCTTTATTTTTATTTCATTTCTGTGAGATGACATCTTTTCAGACGGCCTTTTTATCAAAGGCCGTCTGAAACCATCCGCCATCAAATATTATTAACACTTTGGCCAGTAAGCGCACGTTGGATGTTGCGGTTCATGCGCTTGGCGGCGAAGTTGTCTGTGCTGTGGCTGAGTTTGGCGACGGCGGCACGGATGTCTTCGGCTTTACCGTCTTTCAGACGGCCTTGCAAAGCGGCGATGTCTTGTTGAATCTGTTGCAATTCTTCGGCTTCCAATAAATCGCCATCCAGCTCAAGGGCGACGTTGACGGCGTTGGTCAGGCTTTCGGCTTCGACCACGGCTTCGGCGCGTGCGCGGGCTGCCATGTCTTCGGCTGCGTTGCTCATGCTGTCTTTGAGCATTTGGGTGATGGTGCTGTCGTCCAAGCCGTAGGAAGGTTTGACTTCGATTTGCGCCTGTACGCCAGTGCTTTGTTCTTGTGCGGAAACAGACAGCAAACCGTCGGCGTCAACTTGGAAGGTCACGCGGATACGCGCTGCGCCTGCTGCCATGGGCGGAATGCCGCGCAGGGTAAATTTGGCAAGGCTGCGGCAGTCAGAAACGAGTTCGCGCTCGCCTTGTACGACGTGTATTGTCATGGCAGTTTGACCGTCTTTGAAAGTGGTAAAGTCCTGCGCGCGCGCAGTAGGAATGGTAGAGTTGCGAGGAATGATTTTTTCGGCAAGACCGCCGTAGGTTTCCAAACCGAGCGACAAAGGTGTAACGTCAAGCAGCAGCCATTCGCCGTCGGTTTTGTTGCCGGCAAGGACGTTTGCCTGTATGGCGGCACCTAGTGCGACCACTTCGTCTGGGTTGAGGTTGTTCAGCGGGGTTTGGCCAAAGAATGTGGCAACTGCTTGTTGAACGTGCAACATGCGGGTAGAGCCGCCAACCATAATCACGCCTTTGACATCTGCCTTGGTTACGCCTGCGTCTTTCAAAGCCTGTTTGACGGGCTCGATGGTTTTTTGTACCAGATTTTGGGTCAGATTGTGAAACTCTTGGCGGGTAATGACGGTATGAACTTTATGGACGTCTGAAAGTGTGGTTTCGATGACGGCTTCGGTTTGAGTGGTCAGTTTTTCTTTGGCGGTACGGACAAGGGAAAGCAGAAGTTGGCTGTCTTGTTCGTTGAGTTTGGAAAGGTCGTTTTGTTCGAGCAGGTAGCAGAACAAACGATGGTCGAAGTCATCGCCGCCCAATGCGCTGTTACCTCCGGTGGCTTTGACTTCAAACAGGCCTTTGGTCAGTTGCAATACGGATACGTCGAATGTGCCGCCGCCCAAGTCATAAACGACAAACGTGCCTTCTGATGCGTTGTCCAGTCCGTAGGCGATTGCGGCGGCGGTCGGCTCGTTGAGGAGGCGCAATACATTCAAGCCTGCCAAACGCGCAGCATCTTTGGTGGCTTGACGTTGGGCATCGTCAAAATAAGCGGGTACGGTAATGACGGCACCGACCAAATCTCCGCCCAATGATTCTTCAGCACGCGATTTGAGGGCTTTGAGGATTTCTGCCGATACTTCGATAGGCGTTTTGGCACCTTGACGGGTGTTTAACTCGACCACGCGCTCATTGGGTGTAAATCGATAGGGCAGGTATTGCGCCTCTTGTGCGAGGTCGGTAAGGGTACGGCCGATCAGGCGTTTGGCGGAGCTGACTGTATTTAGCGGATCGGTTTTTTGGGCAAAAAGGGCGTTTTTGCCGACTTCAACTTCGCCATCCAAATAACGGACAACTGAAGGTAGGGTGGTGCGGCCGTCTGAATCGGGCAGGCAGACTGCGCTGCCGCTGCGTACGGTAGCCACCAAGCTGTTGGTTGTGCCTAAATCAATGCCTACGGCGAGGCGGTGTTGATGGGGGCGGCGGACATGCCGGGTTCGGAAATCTGCAAAAGAGCCATGATTGTGTGCCTTCTGATGCTGTATTTATTAGGATGGGGCAGATTTTAGCAGATTTTTGGCAGATAGTTGAGTGGATTGCTAGGAAATAACCATAAGGCCTAATGTTGTTTTTTGATTGAAAAGAAAGTGGATTTTGAATCCGGACTTGTATTTTTTAAGAAATGCGGATAAAATTCAGCCTCTTTGCCTTGCCTTTTACTTCGCATGGTGAAAGGCTGTTTTTAATCATCCATAAGGAGATAACATGCGTCATTACGAGATCGTGTTTATCGTTCATCCTGATCAAAGCGAGCAAGTGCCTGCTATGGTTGAGCGTTACAAAACCATGATTACTGAAGCCAACGGTAAAATTCACCGTTTGGAAGACTGGGGCCGTCGTCAATTGGCTTACCCAATCAACAAAATCCACAAAGCACACTATGTTTTGATGAATATCGAAACTACTCCTGAAGTGGTTGAAGAGTTGGAAACTGCTTTCCGCTTCAATGATGCCGTACTGCGTCACCTGACCATCAAAACAAAACATGCTGTAACTGAAGCTTCCCCAATGCTGGGCGGCGAAAAAGCAAAAAACTTGCTGAACGGTGCGGCTGAAGAAGTTGCAGCAGCCGAATAAGATTGAACAATCTGATTAAGCTTACCGCCCGTATCTTGCAGATTCAGCCTTTGAGATATACGCCGGCAGGGATTCCTGTTTTAGATGTTGTGTTGCAACATGAGTCTTGGCAGGAAGAAAACGGACAGAAATGTCTGGTCAAGTTTGAGATTCCCGCGCGGATTTTAGGTAAGCAGGCTGAGGAATGGCAGTATCGGCAAGATGCTATCATCGAGTCGGAAGGTTTTTTGGCGCAACACAGCCAACGCTTCCCCAAGCCGGTACTACGCATACAGAACATTAAAGAATATAAAGGTTAAACGACAATGGCTCGTCAATCATTCAAACGTAGAAAATTCTGCCGCTTTACGGCTGAAAAAATCCAAGAAGTTGATTACAAACAAGTTGATTTGTTGAAAGACTTCATCTCTGAAAACGGCAAAATCATCCCTGCCCGCATTACTGGTACTAAAGCACACTACCAACGTCAGTTGGCTACTGCTGTGAAACGTGCCCGTTTCCTGGCTCTGTTGCCTTACACCGATCAACACAAATAATTTTGGAGTTTAAATCATGCAAATTATTCTGTTAGAAAAAATCGGCGGTCTGGGTAACTTGGGTGACATCGTTACCGTTAAAAACGGTTACGCACGCAACTTCCTGATCCCTGCCGGTAAAGCAAAACGTGCAACCGAAGCCAACATGAAAGAATTCGAAGCACGCCGCGCTGAATTGGAAGCCAAACAAGCTGAAATCTTGGCTGATGCTAAAGCACGGCAAGAAAAACTGGAAGGCCAAACCATTACTGTTGCTCAAAAAGCCGGTGTTGATGGTCGTCTGTTCGGTTCTGTTACCAATGCCGACATCGCTGAAGCGATTGTTGCTGCCGGTATCCAAGCTGCTAAAGCAAACGTACGTCTGCCTAACGGTCCTTTGAAAGCTGTTGGCGAATACGAAGTTGAAGTGGCTCTGCACACTGACGCTGTTGCTAAAATTACCGTTGCTGTTGTTGCAGCCGCTGAGTAATTGATTCATTCAAGGCCGTCTGAAAATCAAGGGTTTCCTTGGATTTCAGACGGCCTTGTTTATGTGCTTGAGCCAAAGCAAATCAGTGCCGAGTTTCTATATTTTTTGGCTGATTAAAAAGTATGGCCGTTGGCATAGAGAGATAGTGTGTTGGACGAATATTCTTTCGTATTCGGATTTGTCATAGTATATTAATAAAGAGATTATTTATGAATAAAATCAAAATCTTTGGGATGGGTCTGGCTGCTTTGGCTCTGGCTTCATGTAGTACCCCGCAAAAGCCTGCTGTTGATACGGCAAAACCGGTTGAGCCTGTTTCCTCTGTAAAACGCCCTGTATTTGATGCTGCGGCTGAATCTGTTGCCAGCAGCGGTTTTAATGAAAACGTCAATGTTCAGCAGTTTATCCAATATGAAGTGAAAAACCGTCGTTTCAGTGCGGAAGAATTGCGCAATTTCTTTAATGGCGTGGTGTATAAAGGCAACATTATTACCATTATGTACCGTCCAAGCACTTCGCGTCCTTGGTATGAATTCCGCACCGGTAACTCTGGTGCAGCCAAATTTAATGGCGGCAGACAATTCTATGCGGCAAACCGTGCCATAATCGATGATGTGGCACGCAAATACGGCGTATCTGCCGAATTGATTGTGGCGATTCTCGGTATCGAAACCAATTACGGCAAAAATACGGGCAGCTTCCGCGTTGCCGATGCTTTGAGTACATTGGCCTTTGATTATCCTCGCCGTGCCGAGTTTTTCCAAAATGAATTGAGTGAACTTTTGCAGATGGCAAAAGAAGAAAAAGAAAATATCTTTGACTTCAAAGGCAGCTATGCCGGCGCGATGGGCATGCCGCAATTTATGCCTTCAAGCTACCGTAAATGGGCGGTGGACTATGATGGTGATGGTCATCGCGATATTTGGAATAATGTTGGCGATGTGGCGGCTTCTGTTGCCAATTATATGAAACAGCATGGCTGGCAGACCGGCGGTAGGATGGTTGTGCCGGTAAGTCTGACGATTACTCCGCACTTGCAGGCGATTATCGATGAGAAAACTGCTTTGACACGTACTGTTGCGGATTTCAAAGCCTTGGGTGTCGTGCCTCAAGCTGCTGTTGCGGATAATGAAAAGGCTGTATTGTATGCTTTGGAAACCAGCCCGGGCGTATTTGAATACTATTTGGGCCTGAATAACTTCTACACTGTATGGCAATACAACCACAGCCGCATGTATGTAACAGCGGTACGCGATATTGCGAATGCAATCAATAACAATGGCCTGTAAGCCATAAGAAAACCACCCATTTGGGTGGTTTTTAAGTATTTGGGGCTTTTACAGAACATTTTAAGCCATCAGTTTGATTTTCATGGCGTAACGTTTTTTGCTGTGCCCTGAAACAAACTGTCCGCCTTTTGCAGGGGATAAAAACGCATTGCCTTCTGCGGTTGGTTCTGCACAAGTATATTGGCCGTTTCGATCGCTCCAGAGGGCATACACAGGCAGATTGTGGGTGCGGATATCCAGTTTCAAGCCGTCAAATGCAACGTGTGCATCCTGGTCGGAGGAAACAAATTCGGTATGGGAGATATAGTCGGCATCGTATGGCGCGCCATTGAAATCAAATTGTGTGCCGGCAGCGGTAAAGTAGGGGTGGAATCCTGGGGATGTGCGGACGGGCGATTCGCCGTAATTGCAGACGGTTAGGATGGCGATGGCTTCATTTTCGTTAGGCAGACTGTAATCAAGCAACCATTCGACGTGTTCATAGCCTTTTTCTGTGCTGATTAATTTCAAGCCGATATCCGATTCATTTTGATGGCGGATTTCCCAGTCTGAAGTTCTACCGAAGCCATGTTGGGCCAGATGATTTTTGCTGTCTGGTCCGAATTGGGGTAAGCAAACGTGCATGCCACCGCGTAATTTTGTATCATCGCCCACTTGAACGCTGGTTTTCGGAAATAAGACTTCCCATCCTTTTAGAATCAGGGAATCAATATATCCGCCCATTGTATTTACTTGCATAGTGGCTGATTGGTTGCGTAGTATGATTTCGGACATGATGTTTCAAACTTCAAATTACTTATCATTTATGTAGCATTCTAACATTGCAATGACATGCTGTCGCTGTCGGTTTGATAGAAAATCCTTAATAAAAATCAAAAAAATGCTAGAATATATGCCATTTTCTGAGGCCGTCTGAAAAGCGGAGAATTCTTTTCAGACGGCCTTCCGATTTATTTCCCGTAGAGAAACAACATGGCTTATCAAGTTCTTGCACGAAAATGGCGTCCGAAAACCTTTGCCGATTTGGTCGGTCAGGAACACGTCGTCAAAGCCCTGCGTAACGCGCTGGACGAAGGCCGTCTGCACCATGCCTATCTGCTGACAGGGACACGCGGTGTGGGTAAGACCACGATTGCCAGGATTTTGGCCAAGAGCCTGAACTGCGAAAATGCCGTGCATGGTGAGCCGTGCGGTCAGTGTGAAAGCTGTACGCAAATCGACAGCGGCCGTTATGTGGATCTATTGGAAATCGACGCGGCATCGAATACCGGTATCGACAATATCCGCGAAGTGTTGGAAAACGCGCAATACGCGCCGACTGCGGGTAAATACAAAGTCTATATCATCGACGAAGTGCATATGCTTTCCAAAAGCGCGTTCAATGCCATGCTGAAGACTTTGGAAGAACCGCCTGAACACGTTAAATTTATTTTGGCGACCACCGATCCGCATAAAGTCCCCATTACTGTATTGAGCCGCTGTTTGCAATTTGTGTTGCGCAACATGACAACCCAGCAGGTTGCCGAGCATTTGGCGCATGTCTTGGATCGTGAAAACGTTCCTTATCAGCCACAGGCTTTGCAACTTTTAGGCCGTGCCGCCGCCGGCTCGATGCGCGATGCGTTGAGCCTTTTAGATCAGGCGATTGCCATGGGTTCGGGTAAAGTGGCCGAACAAGATGTCCGCCAGATGATCGGAGCGGTCGATAAACAATACTTGTTTGAATTGCTTGAAGGAATCATCAATCAAAACGGGGAAGCCTTGCTGGAAAAGGCTCAGGAAATGTCCGCCAGAGCGATTGGTTTTGACAGCGCGTTGGCAGAATTGGCCATGTTGTTGCAACGTTTGGCTTTGATTCAAACCATTCCTTCCGCCTTGGCAAATGACGATCCTGAACGTGAAACTTTGCAGCGATTAAGTCAGGCTTTGAGTGGCGAGCAGATTCAGCTTTATTATCAATGCGCTATTCATGGTAAACAGGATTTACCGCTGGCTCCAGACGAGTATGCCGGTTTTGTCATGACGCTTTTGCGCATGCTTGCATTTGCGCCGTTGGCCGCTTCGGGTTGCGATACGCAAAGTCAGATTGAACACACGGATTTGCATTCCGACCATCAGAAAGCTGAGGCCGAAAAAAAGCCTTTTCAGCTGCCGAAATCTGAGCCGATAGCAGCACCGGCGGTTGAGAAAGAGGCTGTTCCGACTAAACAGGATATCGTTGAAAGGCCGTCTGAAGAAACTATTCAGTCTGCTCAACAACAGGGGGATGTCCCGCCTTGGGAAGACATGCCGAGCCAAGTATCGGCTGAGCCGCCTCAAACACAAACGGCGCAGATGCAAGAAACTGCGGAGCCATTGCCTGTTGCAAAAGTTCAGACGGCCCCTGAACCGGAAGAATATCCGCACATAGATGAGGAAATTCCACCTCCGTATTTTGATGAAGCATATGCATATGAAGATTCACACCGTGCTGATGTGATGGAAGTACTGCAGCCGGTTGTGTCTGAAGAAGAGGAGGGAGATGAAGAAGAGCTTCAGTTCGCTCCTTTGCCTGAGTTTAAAACTGAGAATTGGCACAGCATTATCGAACGATTTGCCCGTAAATTAGGCGCGGCGCAGATGTTGGCACAAAATGCGGCATGGACGAGTTATGATACGGAAGCAGGATTAATCATGCTGTCGTTGACGGATGAGGCCAAAGCTACTGCCAATAAAGAGCGCTTGGACAAAATCTGCCAGACGTTGAGCGAGGCTTACCATCTTGGCAATTTAAGGCTGCAAACCGAGCCTTGGCAGGATGATAAAGGCTGGGAAACGCCGGTGATGCGCCGCAAACGTATTCAAGAAGAAGGACGGCAGCAGGCGCAAGATTTGCTGGAAGCGGATACAACGGCGCAGAAAATTTTGCAAATCTTTGAAGCGCAATGGCTGCCGGATTCTTTAGAGTTAGTAGGGCATTCTTAAAATACTGACATACAAGGCCGTCTGAAAGGCAATAGCGTTTTTCAGACGGCATGAGTGAAACCCATTTATTCAAACCCATAGGAGTAAAACATGTTCGGAAAAGCCGGATTAGGCGGCCTGATGAAACAGGCTCAACAAATGCAAGAAAACATGAAAAAGGCACAAGCCAAGCTGGCTGAAACCGAAGTTGAAGGTGAAGCAGGCAATGGTTTGGTGAAAGTTGTGATGACGTGTTCGCACGTTGTTCGCAAACTTGAAATCAGCCCTGATTTGATTCAAGAAGCCGCAGACGACAAAGAAATGCTGGAAGATTTGGTATTGGCCGCTATCAATGCCGCTTCTGAAAAAGCCGAAGAAACGACCAACAAAACCATGGGTGCATTTACCCAAGGCCTGCCGGCAGGCATGGGCGACTTCTTCCGTTGATTTAAAAATAAATAAAAGGCCGTCTGAAGCCAGATTTGGGTTTCAGACGGCCTTTTTTATTATGAGGATTCATGGGCTTTCTTTGGGAAAGAACAAGCGTTCCTTATTGATGTAAAAAAGCCTGAACAGAAGTTCAGGCTTTTAAATTTGGCTCCCCGACCTGGGCTCGAACCAGGGACCTGCGGATTAACAGTCCGTCGCTCTACCGACTGAGCTATCGGGGAATGGGGCGTATTATAATGGCTGGAAAAAATGTGTCAATCAATATTTTTAAGGAAATGGTGCAAAATATTTCAAATGTTTGAATGTTAAAAATATTTTGTAATCAAGTTTCACATGCTCCCCAGCCGTTTCAGACGGCCTTTAGTATTTGGCGTTAACCAATTTGCCGTTTTGGAATACTTGTTGCTGCATCACTGTGCCGTTGTAGGCGTAAGTGGTTAACGAGCCATTGCTTGGCGTGGCGCGGAACTGCATCAGTTGGTTACGGCTGAGAACGTAGGGGTCCGTGCGTTTTTGACTGTTGTCGCTGTAAAAGTCTTGGACGACGTATTCGTTGTTACGTTTGCTGATCAGTTGGCGATGGAAGCCACCTTTGACTGCGCTGTTGCTGGGTGTGCCGTGTGCATCAAAATAGGTCACGATTTGTTCTTCTGAGATACGGATGCCGTCTGAATCCGTGCCTTTGGTGGTTTTGGTTTTGTCCAAGCCGACAGGGATGTTGATGGATGTACCCAGGCCGACATGGCGGCCGATGCTGGTGCCGACGCCTAAGCCGACGGAAACACCGGGCGTGCCGACTGTACATGCGCTGAGTGAAGCGGCCAAAAGGGCAGGTAAGAGAACTTTTTTCATAATGTGTATCCTTGTAATAAGAAATGTTTGTAATGTTGGAAGTATAGTATTTTTGCGGGGTGGCTGGTGTTAGTATTGGTAAAAGGGCGCAAGGCCGCCTGAAAAACAAGATAGAAACGAATATATCATTCTGGTGTAGAATGTGCCGGAATAATGATTTAATAAGAATGTGAATGAATAATGAAAACTTTAAAATTTACGAAGATGCACGGCTTGGGCAATGATTTTATGGTGGTCAATGCCATCAATCAGGACTTTGATCCGTTGACTGCGCCGCTTGCCCAATGGGCAGACCGCTATCGCGGCGTGGGTTTTGATCAGTTTTTGGTAGTGGAGAAGCCTTCTTCTGATGCGGTCGATTTTCGGTACCGCATTTTCAATGCCGATGGTCGGGAAGTAGAGCAGTGCGGCAATGGAGCGCGTTGTTTTGCGCGTTTTGTCGCGGATAAGGGTTTGACGGATAAAACGGAAATTTTGGTCGAAACGGCCAAAGGGATTATTGTACCGAAGCTGTTGGATAACGGTTTGGTTACCGTTAATATGGGTAAACCGCGTTTCATGCCGTCTGAAATTCCGTTTGTGCCTGCACATGGTGAAAATGAAGATGCGCTGACACATATTGTCTTAGTCGGTTTGGAGTCTGTACCGGTAAGCTGTGTGAATATGGGTAATCCGCATGCGGTGATTTTGGTTGATAATGTTGAAACCGCACCGGTGGAGCATTGGGGCGGCGCTATTGAATCGCACGAGCAGTTTCCTGAACGGGTCAATGTCGGCTTTTTGCAGATTGAAGATGAATTGTCAGTCCGCCTGCGCGTGTTTGAGCGCGGGGTGGGGGAAACTCAGGCTTGCGGCACTGGAGCGTGTGCGGCGGTGGTGGCAGGCGTGCGCAATGGTTTGCTGAAAGCGGGTACGCCTGTGCGTGTTACTTTGCCTGGCGGCGAATTGTTTATCAGTTGGGAAGAAGGCGGCGATGTGCAAATGACCGGCCCTGCTGAAACCGTTTTTGAAGGCGAGTTGCAGTATTCATGATGGTTTCTTTGGATTTTTGGTTTGCCGTCGCGTATGCTGCGGTATCGTTGGCATTTATTTTTCGCGCACAGCGGTTTCAATGGCTTTGGGCTACG
Source organism: Neisseria subflava (assembly GCF_024205705.1). Lineage (NCBI taxonomy): Bacteria > Pseudomonadati > Pseudomonadota > Betaproteobacteria > Neisseriales > Neisseriaceae > Neisseria > Neisseria subflava. The sequence continues at coordinate 1,801,269 of NZ_CP073115.1, read as the reverse complement.
GTGTTGTTGTGGCTGGGGATTTCGGCACTGGGCGCACGCTTGTTGCCCGGAATGTGGGGTTTTACGCATACAGGCCCTTTGTTCATCCCTCATTTTTATCTGACAATCGCCAGTATTTTCTTCTTTATCGATGACTGCAGTAAAACGGAAGACAAAAAGTTTTGGTCGGCAGGCGAATATGCCGGTTTGACCTTATTTGCGGTTTCCAATGTCGTCATGACTTTTGCTTTTGTTTTCTTGGCAGGCGTAGTTTATTTCATCTTGCCGCTGGCTGGCGCGGTTTTTGCATGGGCGGCCTTACTGAAAATTTATGCTTTGAAACCCATTTATTGGTTTGCATTGCAGGGCGTGTTGATGCTGGTGTTTTATCTGCACCGTGTGGTTGTTTGCAAGCAGCCTGCCTCTCTTTTCAGTATGCGGCAGATGTGGGCAGGCTGGATGGTTGCCGCCGTGATGCAGGCTGTGGTTGCTGTTGCATTGATTTTTGAGCGAAGTGGATATTGACCGCGCTTGAACCAAAAGTTATAAAGAAAGAAATTTTCGATATTGGTTTTTCAGACGGCCTGAGTTTAATATGCAGGCTGTATTACATCTAAATCAGGAGCAGGAAATGAAAATTGCAAATAATATTACCGAGCTGATCGGCAACACACCTCTGGTGAAACTGAACCGCCTGACCGAAGGTTTAAAAGCGCAAATCGCCGTTAAACTTGAATTTTTCAATCCGGGCAGCAGCGTAAAAGACCGTATTGCCGAAGCCATGATTGAAGCGGCCGAGCAAGCCGGTAAAATCAATAAAGATACCGTTATCGTTGAGGCGACCAGCGGCAATACCGGTATCGGTTTGGCAATGGTGTGTGCGGCCCGCGGTTATAAATTGGCCATCACCATGCCTGAAAGCATGAGTAAAGAACGCAAAATGCTGCTGCGTGCGTTTGGTGCAGAATTGATTTTGACTCCTGCTGCCGAAGGTATGGCAGGCGCTATTGCCAAAGCCCAATCTTTAGTGGACGAACATCCAGATACTTATTTCATGCCGCGCCAATTTGATAACGAGGCTAATCCTGAAGTTCACCGTAAAACCACTGCCGAAGAGATTTGGCGTGATACAGACGGTAAAGTGGATATTTTCGTGGCCGGTGTGGGTACGGGCGGTACAATTACCGGCGTGGGCGAAGTGTTGAAAAAATACAAACCCGAAGTTCAAATCGTGGCTGTCGAGCCTGAAGCTTCCCCAGTATTGAGCGGTGGCGAGAAAGGTCCGCATCCGATTCAAGGTTTGGGTGCAGGCTTTATCCCCAGCGTTTTGAATACGACTGTTTACGATAGCATTTCCAAAGTACCTAACGAGGCAGCGTTTGAAACTGCGCGCGCTATGGCCGAAAAAGAAGGCATTTTGGTGGGTATTTCTTCAGGTGCCGCAGTATGGAGCGCATTGCAACTGGCTAAAAAACCTGAAAACGAAGGTAAGCTGATCGTTGTCTTGTTGCCATCATATGGCGAACGCTATCTTTCTACACCTCTGTTTGCCGATTTGGCATAATATAGGATTGTCGTTAAAAGGCCGTTTTTAGACGGCCTTTTTTGCGTATGGGCTTGAGATATCGTATGAAATCTGTTGTAATTCAGTTAATGAGCTTTGAATACCGTTATTCAAAAGTTGGTTTCTTCAACGAATCATGCTTATAATGCGCATTATGAAAAAATACATTCTTCCTATCCTTGCTGTAGCGGCACTTGCCGGTTGTGAATCGATTTATGTTCCAACATTGAAAGAAGTGCCAGTTCGACCAACCAACGTTAAGAAACCTAAGGCTGATTCACAAGTTTCAGCTACCGGTTATCATTTGGCTCCTTCGCATTGGGCAGATGTTTCCAAGATTCATGATGAAGCACGTCGCTTGAGTACCCAAGTGAGCCAAGGTAGTCTGACCAAAGTTCAGGCTGCACAATATTTGAACCGCTTCCGTATCCAACAAGTGGGACGCAACTCTGTCGATGACAGTATGTATGAAGTTTATCTGCGTTCCGCCGTTGACAGCCAACGTGGTGAAATTACTACCGAGCAATCCAAACAGTACATCCAAGGTGCTTTGCGCGGTTGGCAGCAACGTTGGAAAAACATGGATACCAAGCCAAGCAATCCTGCGTTTACCAACTTCCTGATGGAAGTGATGGGTATGCAGCCTTTGAAATAAAAAGTCATAAACCGAGAAGGCTGTCTGAATATTCAGGCAGCCTTCTTTTTATATGTATGTGTATCGTTGAATTCTATTTAATATTATGTTTTTAAAATTTCAAAACAAACAACAGCGTTTTTTCTATTTATTGACTACGGCTGTGTTTATTTCGGTCGTTATGGTTATATGGTCTTATGCATGGTCGAAATATTTTGATTTAGGAGCGAATGAGTCAAGAGAGGCTGTAGAGATTGCAGGATTGAGTCTGTTATTGCAGTTTTTTTTATGCCTACCCTATTTTTGTTTCAAGAGATATATTTTTACTTCTCTTGCGATTACATCGATTATTAATGGAGTATATCTGTATTCGTATTGGACGTTTTCTACACCCCCTTGTTGCGGAGATATGGGGCAGGGTTTGATTACTATGCTGTATATGTTTATTTCAGGTGTATATTTCGTTGTTTCATGTGGGATTATTATTGACTATTTGTATTCTAAGAAGGTTCAAAAAAATAGGAAGTCATCATAAGTTGAGATATGATGGAGAAAAGGCCGTCTGAAACCTAGATTTTAGGTTTCAGACGGCCTGAGACCTTTGCAAAATTCCCCAAAATCCCCTAAATTCCCACCAAGACATTTAGGGAATTTTCCATGAGCACCTTCTTCCAGCAAACCGCCCAAGCCATGATTGCCAAACACATCGACCGTTTCCCACTATTGAAGTTGGATCAGGTGATTGATTGGCAACCGATCGAACAATACCTGAATCGTCAAAGAACCCGTTACCTCCGAGACCACCGCGGCCGTCCCGCCTATCCCCTGTTGTCCATGTTCAAAGCCGTCCTGCTCGGACAATGGCACAGCCTCTCCGATCCCGAACTCGAACACAGCCTTATTACCCGCATCGATTTCAACCTGTTTTGCCGTTTTGACGAACTGAGCATCCCCGATTACAGCACCTTATGCCGCTACCGTAACTGGCTGGCGCAAGACAATACCCTGTCCGAACTGCTGGAACTGATTAACTGCCAACTGGCCGAGAAAAACCTAAAAGTAGAGAAAGCATCCGCCGCCGTCGTTGACGCCACCATTATTCAGACCGCCGGTAGCAAACAGCGCCAGGCCATAGAAGTCGATGACGAAGGACAAGTCAGCGGCCAAACCACACCGAGCAAAGACAAAGATGCCCGTTGGATAAAGAAAAACGGCCTCTACAAACTCGGTTACAAACAACATACCCGTACCGATGCGGAAGGCTATATCGAGAAACTGCACATTACCCCCGCCAATGCCCATGAGTGCAAACACCTGTTGCCTTTGCTGGAAGGTATGACCGTCTATGCCGATAAAGGCTACGTCAGTAAGGAAAACCGGCAACATCTGGAAGAGCATCGGCTGCAGGACGGCATTATGCGCAAAGCCCACCGCAACCGTCCGCTGTCGGAAGTGCAAACCAAACGTAACCAGTATTTGTCGAAGACCCGTTATATAGTCGAACAAAGCTTCGGTACGTTACACCGTAAATTCCGCTATGCGCGGGCTGCCTATTTCGGGCTGATTAAAGTGAGTGCACAAAGCCATCTGAAGGCGATGTGTTTGAACCTTTTGAAAGCCGCCAACAGGCTAAGTGCGCCTGTTGCCGCCTAAAAGGTGACCGGATGCCTGATTATCAGGTATTCAAGGAGGATTAAGAGGGTATTTGAGTAGAGTCAGCGGATATTTGAAACAAAAACAGCCGAAAACCTGTGTTTGGATTTCGGCTGTTGGGGAAGGGCTTTTTTGCAAAGGTCTCGGCCTTTTATTTTGCTGTATTGTAAACGTTGTTTGCCGATGCAACACGAGACTGTCTGTTCTAGTGGTGCACGATATCGCCAGTAATAAGCCTATAAGGTTTTTCGAAGTGAAATTCTTACACTGCGAGAGCTAAGGTCAGGGATTCACCCTGGCTGTTGTTAAGGTAGGCAGAAAGTGCAGAGTGGTTTTTCATAGGCGATTTAGGTGTATTTGAAGAAAAAGTGTGTCCGACTTGTGGTCGGTGCATGTTGTTAAGAACCAAACAGCTTGTCAGCCGCTTGACGGGCCTTTTCTTGAATATCTTCGGTCAGATAGTTTTTCATCTGAGAATAAACCAACGCAATGACGGCAATGTCATCGCTGAAGCCAAATGGAATCAGAAGGTCGGGAATGCTGTCGATAGGGCTGAGGAAATAAACCAGTGCGCCGACAATAATCATTTTGGCCCGTTTGGGTGTGTGTTCGGATTTCCAAAGGTAATAAAGTGCATAAAGCTGTCGGACGACAGGTTTGCCCAGGCGGCCGGCAAAGCGTCCGAGTTTTTTCATAAAGCCGGATGCGTCCAAGTTTCGACGGCGGAAGGAGGGGATGTAGTCTTCCGGATTGGGTGTGTTTTGATGAGGAGAGTGTGTCATGATGCAGCTTCCTTATAAGGTATGGAAACATTGTTGGTATTGCACTGTATTTTAGTCCATCTAGGGATAGATGAAATGTCTTTGAATGTATAACTATGTAAGAGTAATGATGATAATGCAATGGTAATAAGTTAAGAATGGCTTATGCCTTTGTAAAGATTAGGTATCAAGAGTGAGAATTTATCTCACAATAGATACAATTCTCAAACAATAATGATGTTATCGTAAGTGCTTTGATGGGGAGATGGCTTAATTGCAGGAAAGTAACAAAAAAGGCTAGCCACGCAAAAAAAAATCTAAGAATGATTGTTTGATTTTATTAGTCTTTTGGTAAAAATCATTAGAGCATTCATAAATTGCACTGTTCAAAATGAGATAAAACAGGTAAATTATGGTTTATGTAGCTTATTGTAGTGCTGAGCTATAGGTTTTGAGCTGATAATAAATCTAGAGGAACTGACCATGTCCGCCAAATCACGCCCGGTATTTTTGGAAATTCCGAATATCCGATTGCCCATACCGGGGATTGTATCTATTCTTCACCGTATCAGCGGCGTCGGCTTGTTTGTGATGCTGCCTGTTCTCTTGTATTTCTTCTCTGGAACGCTGGATCGCGAAGCGTCGTTTGAAGCATATCGTTCTGCTATCTCCAATCCGTTTGTGAAGCTGATCCTTATCGGTCTGTTGTGGGCATATCTGCACCACTTTTTCGCCGGTATCCGCTTTCTGTTTTTGGATGTACATAAAGGCTTGGAATTAAATACTGCCCGTGCTACTGCTAAAGTTGTATTTGCTTCTGCTTTGATTCTGACCGTCGTTTTGGGAGCTTTGTTATGGTAGAACGTAAATTGACAGGTGCGCATTACGGTTTGCGCGATTGGGCAATGCAACGTGCAACTGCGGTCATCATGTTGGTGTACACCGTAGTTCTTTTGGTTGTTTTGTTCACATTGCCTAAAGAATATTCGGCATGGCAGGCATTTTTTGATCAAACTTGGGTGAAGGTATTTACCCAAGTGAGCTTCTTGGCCGTATTCCTGCATGCATGGGTAGGTATCCGCGATTTGTGGATGGACTACATTAAGCCTTTCGGCGTGCGTTTGTTTTTACAAGTTGCCACCATCGTTTGGTTGGTAGGCTGCTTGGTGTATTCAGTTAAAGTAATTTGGGGGTAAATATGGGTTTTCCTGTTCGCAAGTTTGATGCCGTGATTGTTGGCGGTGGTGGTGCAGGTTTACGCGCAGCCCTCCAATTGTCTAAATCCGGCCTGAATTGTGCTGTTTTGTCTAAAGTCTTCCCAACCCGTTCTCATACTGTAGCGGCTCAAGGTGGTATTTCTGCTTCATTGGGTAATGTGCAGGAAGACCGTTGGGATTGGCACATGTACGATACCGTAAAAGGTTCCGACTGGTTGGGTGACCAAGATGCGATTGAGTTTATGTGTCGCGCCGCGCCTGAAGCCGTAATTGAGTTGGAACACATGGGTATGCCTTTTGACCGTGTGGAAAGTGGCAAAATATACCAACGTCCTTTCGGTGGCCATACTGCCGAACATGGTAAACGTGCGGTAGAACGTGCATGTGCGGTTGCCGACCGTACCGGTCATGCGATGTTGCATACTTTGTACCAACAAAACGTCCGTGCCAATACACAATTCTTTGTGGAATGGACAGCGCAAGATTTGATTCGTGATGAAAATGGCGACGTAGTCGGTGTAACTGCCATGGAAATGGAAACCGGCGAGGTTTATATTTTCCACGCTAAAGCTGTGATGTTTGCTACCGGTGGTGGCGGTCGTATTTATGCTTCTTCTACCAATGCTTATATGAATACCGGTGACGGTTTGGGTATTTGTGCCCGTGCAGGTATTCCGTTGGAAGACATGGAATTCTGGCAATTCCACCCGACTGGTGTAGCCGGTGCTGGTGTATTGATTACCGAGGGTGTGCGCGGTGAGGGTGGTATTCTGTTGAATGCCGATGGCGAACGCTTTATGGAACGTTATGCTCCAACCGTAAAAGACTTGGCTTCCCGTGACGTGGTTTCCCGCGCAATGGCAATGGAAATCTACGAAGGTCGCGGTTGCGGTAAAAACAAAGACCACGTATTGCTGAAAATCGACCATATCGGTGCAGAAAAAATTATGGAAAAACTGCCGGGCATCCGCGAGATTTCCATTCAGTTTGCTGGTATTGACCCAATTAAAGACCCGATTCCTGTTGTGCCGACTACTCACTACATGATGGGCGGTATTCCGACCAACTACCATGGCGAAGTTGTTGTTCCGCAAGGTGAAGATTACGAAGTGCCTGTAAAAGGTCTGTATGCAGCAGGTGAGTGTGCATGTGCTTCCGTACACGGTGCGAACCGCTTGGGTACCAACTCCCTGTTGGACTTGGTGGTATTCGGTAAAGCTGCCGGCGACAGCATGATTAAATTCATCCAAGAGCAAAGCGACTGGAAACCTCTGCCTGCTAATGCCGGTGAATTGACCCGCCAACGTATCGAGCGTTTGGATAACCAAACCGGTGGCGAAAACGTTGATGCATTGCGTCGCGAACTGCAACGCTCTGTACAACTGCATGCCGGCGTGTTCCGTACCGATGAGATTCTGAGCAAAGGCGTTCGAGAAATCATGGCGATTGCCGAGCGCGTGAAACGTACTGAAATCAAAGATAAGAGCAAAGTGTGGAATACCGCGCGTATCGAAGCTTTGGAATTGGATAATCTGATTGAAGTAGCGAAAGCGACTTTGGTGTCCGCCGAAGCGCGTAAAGAATCGCGTGGTGCACACGCTTCAGACGACCATCCTGAGCGCGATGACGAAAACTGGATGAAACATACCCTGTATCATTCAGATACCAATACTTTGTCTTACAAACCGGTACATACCAAGCCTTTGAGCGTGGAATACATCAAACCGGCCAAACGCGTTTATTGATGAGTTTTCAGACGGCCTTTATCTTAAAGGCCGTCTGAAACCTAACCATACCCACATTGAACTGCTTGAATTCATAATACAAAATCATTGGGCAGTTTATGAGAAAAGGAACACTTCTCATGGAAAAAATGAGTTTTGAAATTTACCGTTATAACCCGGACGTTGATGCCAAACCTTATATGCAACGTTACGAGTTGGAATTGGAACCAACGGACGTTAAACTTTTGGACGCTTTGGTGCGTCTGAAAGCACGAGATGATACATTGTCTTTCCGCCGTTCTTGCCGCGAAGGTATTTGCGGTTCTGACGGTATGAACATCAACGGCAAAAACGGCTTGGCATGTCTGACCGATCTGCGTGGTTTGAAACAGCCGGTTAAAATCCGCCCTCTGCCAGGTCTGCCTGTTATCCGCGACCTGATTGTGGATATGACCCAATTCTTCAAACAATATCACTCCATCAAACCTTACGTTGTCAACGATAACCCTATCGATGCGGACAAAGAGCGTCTGCAAACTCAGGAAGAGCGTAAAGAGTTGGACGGTTTGTACGAATGTATTTTGTGTGCTTGCTGCTCGACTGCCTGCCCGTCATTCTGGTGGAACCCTGATAAATTCGTTGGTCCGTCTGGTTTGCTGAATGCTTACCGTTTCATTGCGGATAGCCGTGATACCATTACTAACGAGCGTTTGGATAATCTGAACGACCCATACCGTTTGTTCCGTTGCCACACCATTATGAACTGCGTAGACGTATGTCCTAAACACTTGAATCCGACCCGAGCCATCGGTAAGATTAAAGAGATTATGTTGAAACGAGCCGTTTAAGAAATGATGGTTTTTGACGATATTGCCAAACGGAAAATCCGTTTTCAAACCCGCCGGGGATTATTGGAATTAGATTTAATCTTCGGCAGGTTCATGGAAAAAGAATTCGAGCACCTGAGTGATCAGGAGTTGTCCGAATTTTCCGAAATCCTCGAATTTCAAGACCAAGAGTTGCTTGCCTTGATTAACGGACATTCGGCGACGGACAAGAAACACCTGATTCCCATGCTTGAAAAAATCAGACAGGCATGACGTGTTATAGAGCTTGTTTGCGATGCCAATCCGAACAAGCTCTTTCCATACGGAGGCCGTCTGAAAAAAAGGACCGTGCCGCTTGGGCGGCAACGAAAGCCCCAACTTACAAAGGAGTTTAAGAATGTCTAAATCAGTCAAGCTCACCACCCCAAATCAAGAGACCTTGGAACTGCCAGTATTGGAAGCAAGTATCGGCCATGATGTGGTTGATATTCGTGCTTTGACAAAAAATACAGGTCTGTTTTCCTTCGACCCCGGATTCGTGTCAACTGCAAGTTGCGAATCCAAAATCACTTATATTGATGGCGATGAAGGTCTGTTGTATTACCGTGGTTATCCTATCGAGCAGTTGGCCGAAAAATCCGATTACTTGGAAGTTTGCTACCTGTTGATTTACGGCGAACTGCCTACCCCTGAACAGAAAAAAGAATTTGATGCTACAGTCAGCCACCATACTATGGTGCATGAACAGTTGACTTGGTTCTTCCGCGGTTTCCGTCGCGATGCGCACCCGATGGCGATGATGGTGGGTGTGGTTGGCGCTTTGTCTGCTTTCTATCAAGACAGCTTGGATATTACCAATCCTGAACACCGCAAAATCGCGATTTACCGCTTAATCTCCAAAATTCCGACCATTGCGGCAATGTGTTACCGTTATTCCAACGGTTTGCCGTTCAATTATCCAAAAAATAACCTTTCCTATGCTGAAAACTTCTTGCACATGATGTTTGCGACACCATGTGAAGAATACAAACCTAATCCAGTATTGGCTCGCGCGCTCGACCGCATCTTTATTTTGCATGCCGACCACGAGCAAAACGCTTCTACTTCGACTGTACGTTTGGCCGGCTCTTCTGGTGCAAATCCATTTGCCTGTATCGCTGCCGGTATCGCCTGTCTGTGGGGTGCTTCACACGGCGGTGCAAACGAAGCTGTGTTGAAGATGCTGGACGAAATCGGCGATGTATCTAATGTTGCCGCATACATGGAAGGTGTGAAACAACGCAAATACCGTCTGATGGGCTTCGGTCACCGCGTATACCGCAATATGGATCCACGAGCCAACATCATGCGCGAAACCTGTTATGAAGTCTTGAAAGAATTGGGCTTGGAAGACAGTCCTAAATTCAAGCTGGCGATGGAATTGGAACAAATTGCACTGAAAGACCCATTCTTTGTTGAGCGCAAGCTGTATCCAAACGTCGATTTCTACTCCGGTATCGTCTTGTCCGCATTGGGCATTCCAACTGAAATGTTTACCGTTATCTTCGCATTGTCGCGCAGTGTAGGTTGGATTTCTCATTGGCATGAAATGATTAGCGATCCGGCACTGAAAATCGGTCGCCCACGTCAACTGTATACCGGTGCAGAACGTCGTGATTACGTTCCGGTAGATAAACGCTAATAGACAATACATTAATATATTGTTGAAAAGTCGTTTGAAAAAATCGAATTGCCGTTTTCAATGAGGTTGGTCGTAATTAATTAAGTTGATAGCAGGTAATTTGATTTGAAATAGGGTAGAATAAAGTGTCATTTCAGACGGCCTGAATTCCGTTCGGAGAACACGGGATTCTACCCTTTATTTATATTTTAAAGAAAAGAGCTCACGCCATGATGGACGAAAAACTCAATTTCTCTTATCTGTTTGGTTCTAATGCGCCATACATCGAGGAGTTGTATGAAAAGTTTCTGGATAATCCGGAATCTGTCGATGAAAAATGGAAACAGTACTTTACCGATTTGAGTAAACAGCCGGGCGCAGTCGCTGTCGATGTTGCCCATACACCGATTCGTGAATCATTTGCCACTTTGGCTAAAAAGAAAATTGCCGCAGCCGTCGCAGGCGGTGTGGATGAGGCAATGATGAAAAAGCAAGTCAGCGTTTTGCGACTGATTTCTGCTTATCGTATCCAAGGCGTGGGTGCAGCCCAACTTGATCCGCTCAAACGTATTCCTCCTCAAAATATCGAAGCTCTCGATCCTAAATTCCATGGTCTGTCAGATGCCGATATGGCGCTTCAGTTCAATATGGGTGAGGGCGATTTTTCCGGTCAGAGCAAACTGCCTCTGTCCCAAATCATCAGCAACCTCAAACAAACCTACTGCGGCCATATCGCGGTAGAGTACATCTACATTCCAAATACCGAAGAGCGCCGCTGGGTTCGCAATTATTTTGAAAGCGTACTGTCTACGCCAAGCTACAACGTTGAACAGAAACGCCGTATCTTGAAAGAAATGACTGCTGCCGAAACTCTGGAACGCTACCTGCATACCAAATATGTCGGTCAAAAACGCTTTGGTGTAGAAGGCGGCGAAAGCGCTATTGCCGGTTTGAATTACCTGATTCAAAACGCTGGTAAAGACGGCGTGGAAGAAGTCATCATCGGTATGGCACACCGTGGCCGTCTGAATGTTTTGGTTAACATTTTGGGCAAAAAACCGGCTGATCTGTTTGCTGAATTTGAAGGCCGTGCCGAAATCAAATTGCCTAGTGGCGACGTGAAATACCATATGGGCTTCAGCTCCGACATCGCTACGCCACACGGCCCAATGCACGTTTCTTTGGCATTCAACCCGTCACACTTGGAAATTGTTAACCCAGTAGTGGAAGGTTCTGCGCGCGCCAAACAAAAACGTTTGGGCGAAAACGGCCGCGATAAAGTCTTGCCGGTATTGATTCACGGTGACTCCGCATTTATCGGTTTGGGTGTTAACCAAGCAACATTCAACCTGTCTAAAACACGCGGTTATACCACCGGCGGTACTGTTCACATCGTGATCAACAACCAAATCGGCTTTACGACTTCCGATACCCGCGATACTCGTTCAACCGTACACTGTACCGATATTGCGAAAATGGTTTCCGCTCCGGTTATCCATGTGAATGGCGATGATCCTGAACGCGTTTGCTTTGCCATCCAAGCCGCTTTGGATTACCGCAAAAAATTCCATAAAGACATCGTGGTCGACGTTGTCTGCTACCGTAAATGGGGCCACAACGAGGGCGATGATCCGACCCTGACCCAACCGATGATGTACAAAAAAGTATCGCAACACCCGGGTGCGCGTGCTTTGTACACCGAACAACTGATTGCCGAAGGCGTGGTAACCCAAGCTGAGGCTGACGGCTACATCCAAGCCTACCGTGATGCTTTGGACAAAGGCGAACATGTTGAACAAACAACTTTGAGCAACTTCCAACGCACACAAATCGACTGGAGCAAATACCAAGGCAAAGATTGGCGCGAAAAAATCGAAACCGGTTTGCCTGCCGCCGACATCGAGCGCCTTACCGAGAAATTTACCGCCGTACCGGAAGGCTTTGCTCTGCATCCGACTGCAAAACGTGTGATCGAAGCGCGTAAAGCCATGGCATCCGGCAAACAAGCCATCGACTGGGGTATGGCCGAAACCCTCGCATACGCAAGCCTGCTGACCAAAGGTCATGGCGTGCGTATCTCCGGTGAGGACTCCGGCCGCGGTACATTCTCACACCGTCATGCAGTATTGCACGATCAAAACCGTGAAAAATGGGACGACGGTACTTATGTTCCTTTGCGCCATATGGGCGAAGGCATGGGCGAATTCCTGGTTATCGACTCCATTTTGAACGAAGAAGCCGTGATGGCGTTCGAGTACGGCTTTGCCTGCTCAGCTCCTGACAAGCTGACCATTTGGGAAGCTCAATTCGGTGACTTCGCCAACGGCGCGCAAGTGACTATTGACCAATTCCTGTCTTCAGGCGAAACCAAATGGGGTCGCTTGTGCGGTCTGACCACCATCCTGCCGCACGGCTACGATGGTCAAGGCCCTGAGCACTCTTCTGCACGCGTAGAACGTTGGTTGCAACTGTGTTCTGAGAACAATATGCAAGTCATCATGCCGTCTGAAGCGTCGCAAATGTTCCACCTCTTGCAACGTCAAGTCTTGGGTTCATACCGCAAACCGCTGGTGATTTTCATGTCCAAACGCCTGTTGCGCTTCAAAGGTGCAATGAGCCCGCTGGAAAACTTTACCGAAGGTTCGACCTTCCGTCCGGTTATCGGCGATACTGCCGAACGCGCAAGCAACGACAGCGTGAAACGCGTGGTATTGTGTGCCGGTCAGGTTTACTATGACTTGGAAGCCGGCCGTGCCGAGCGTAAACTGGAAGATGATGTTGCTATCGTCCGCGTTGAGCAGCTGTATCCGTTCCCATACGACGAGGTTAAAGCTGAACTGGCGAAATATCCGAACGCAAAATCTGTGGTTTGGGCACAAGAAGAGCCGAAAAACCAAGGCGCGTTCTACCAAATCCGCCACCGCATCGAAGACGTTATCAGCGAAGAGCAAAAACTGTCTTATGCCGGTCGTCCAAGCAGCGCATCGCCTGCAGTGGGCTACTCAAGCAAACACATTGCTCAATTGAAACAATTGGTTGAAGACGCTTTGGCGTTGTAAACCAAGTGGCATTCCGTCTGAGGCTGCTCAGGCGGAATGCCCATATGCAGAATTAAAAACACACAACAGGCCGTCTGAAAGGGCCATTGGAGACACAAAATGATTATTGATGTAAAAGTACCTATGCTGTCTGAAAGCGTATCTGAAGGCACGCTCTTGGAATGGAAGAAAAAAGTTGGCGAAGCAGTTGCCCGTGACGAAATCCTGATCGATATCGAAACTGACAAAGTGGTTTTGGAAGTACCTTCTCCACAAGCCGGCGTATTGGTTGAAATCGTAGCGCAAGACGGTGAAACCGTTGTTGCCGACCAAGTTTTGGCACGTATCGATACAGCTGCTACTGCCGCCACCGAAGCTCCAGCCGCTGCGCCTGCCGAAGCAGCCCCCGCCGCCACAGCTCCAGCCGCCGCTCCTGCTGCTGCACAAAACAACGCCGCTATGCCTGCCGCCGCCAAACTAGCTGCCGAGACCGGTGTTGACGTGAACGCATTGCAAGGTTCCGGCCGTGACGGTCGCGTATTGAAAGAAGACGTACAAAATGCCGCTGCCAAACCTGCCGCAGCCGCTGCTCCTGCTGTTGCACTTCCTGCAGGCGCACGTCCTGAAGAACGCGTACCAATGAGCCGTCTGCGTGCTCGTGTTGCAGAACGCCTCCTGGCTTCTCAACAAGAAAACGCCATTTTGACTACATTCAACGAAGTCAACATGAAACCAATCATGGACTTGCGTGCGAAGTACAAAGATAAATTCGAGAAAGAACACGGCGTAAAACTGGGCTTTATGTCCTTCTTCGTTAAAGCCGCTGTTGCCGCCCTGAAAAAATACCCGGTTGTGAATGCTTCTGTTGACGGCAAAGACATCGTGTACCACGGCTACTTCGACATCGGTATCGCGATTGGCAGCCCACGCGGTTTGGTTGTACCAATCCTGCGTGATGCCGACCAAATGAGCATTGCCGACATCGAGCAAGCAATTGTTGATTACGCGAAAAAAGCCAAAGACGGCAAAATCGCTATCGAAGATCTGACCGGCGGTACATTCAGTATTACCAACGGCGGTACTTTCGGTTCTATGATGTCTACCCCGATCATCAACCCGCCTCAATCTGCGATTTTGGGTATGCACGCCACTAAAGAGCGCGCTGTGGTTGAAAACGGTCAAGTTGTTGTCCGTCCAATGATGTATCTGGCTCTGTCCTACGACCACCGTATTATTGACGGCCGAGAAGCTGTATTGACCTTGGTAGCCATTAAAGACGCGTTGGAAGACCCAGCTCGCCTGTTGTTGGATCTTTAATCGTTTCAGACGGCCTTTTATTTATTAATGAAAAGGCCGTCTGAATTTTTATTTAGATGTAGCGTAATGTAGTATCGTGCTACAATAGGCTCAACAAACGATTGAGGCCGTCTGAAACATTTGATTCGAATGAATCGGCAGATATGGACTTTCAGACGGCCTTTTCTTAAAACCATCAAAAGCAGTCATTCAAAATAAAAAAGAAACAAAAAGTATCGTTTTTATTTTGAGATACTGCAAAAGCAAAGGATGACACGATGTCTCAATATGATGTAGTAGTGATTGGTGCAGGCCCGGGTGGATACGTTGCCGCCATCCGTGCCGCGCAACTCGGTTTCAAAACCGCTTGCGTTGACGCAGGCGTTAACAAAGCAGGCAATGCCCCTGCATTGGGCGGTACTTGCTTGAACGTAGGTTGTATCCCTTCCAAAGCCCTGTTGCAATCCAGCGAACATTTCCACGCTGCGCAACACGATTTTGCCGAACACGGTATCACTGTCGGCGACGTAAAATTCGACGCGGCCAAAATGATTGAGCGTAAAGATGCCATCGTGACCAAACTGACCGGCGGCGTGAAATTCCTGTTCCAAAAAAACAAAGTAACCAGCCTGTTTGGTACTGCTTCTTTTGCCGGTAAAAATGGCGATGCTTACCAAATCGAAGTCGATAACAAAGGCGAGAAAACCGTTATCGAAGCCAAACACGTCATCGTAGCGACCGGTTCCGTACCGCGTCCGCTGCCACAAGTCGCTATCGACAACGTGAACGTATTGGACAACGAAGGCGCATTGAACCTGACCGAAGTACCTGCCAAACTCGGCGTGATCGGTTCCGGCGTGATTGGTTTGGAAATGGGTTCCGTATGGAACCGCGTGGGTGCAGAAGTTACCATTCTTGAAGCTGCGCCGACCTTCCTGGCTGCTGCCGACCAACAAATCGCCAAAGAAGCCTTCAAATACTTCACCAAAGAGCAAGGTCTGAGCATTGAATTGGGCGTGAAAATCGGTGACATCAAGTCTGAAGGCAAAGGCGTTTCCGTTGCTTACGAAACTGCTGCCGGCGAAGCCAAAACCGAAGTATTCGACAAACTGATCGTTGCCATCGGTCGTATTCCAAACACCAAAGGCCTGAACGCGGAAGCCGTAGGCTTGGAAAAAGACGAACGCGGCTTTATCAAAGTAGATGGCGAATGCCGTACCAATCTGCCTAACGTATGGGCAATCGGCGACGTGGTTCGCGGCCCGATGTTGGCACACAAAGCCAGCGACGAAGGCGTTGCCGTTGCCGAGCGCATTGCTGGTCAAAAACCGCATATCGACTTCAACAACGTGCCGTTCGTGATTTACACCGACCCTGAAATCGCTTGGGTGGGTAAAACCGAAGAGCAGCTCAAAGCCGAAGGCGTGGAGTACAAAAAAGGTACTTCAGGTTTCGGTGCAAACGGTCGCGCATTGGCAATGGGCAAAGCCAAAGGTACGGTTAAAGTATTGGCAGATGCCAAAACCGATCGCATCTTGGGTGTACACATGATTGGCCCGGTTGTCAGCGAATTGGTTACCGAAGGCGTGACTGCGCTCGAATTCTTCGCCAGCAGCGAAGACATCGCCCGCATTATCCATGCCCACCCAACCTTGTCCGAAGTGGTTCACGAAGCTGCATTGGCGGCTGACAAACGCGCTTTGCACGGTTGATAGACATTAAGGCCGTCTGAAACTTTTCAGACGGCCTTAAGGCCTCCGACAAATTGAATGTTTCGAGAGCTTCGTTTTCTGATTTATAATTCCATCAGACAAACAAACAGCATTTACATTCGTTATGAACAAAGAAATAGTCGGTATTTTCTTTATACCGATGGGCATCATCAGCATGTGTATGGCCGCATTGTGGCAGATGTATGTGATGATGACCGAAACTTATACGCTCAACCGTTTCAAAGATAAAGAATTGGTTTGGCGCGTGGCATTGTTGTTTATCAGTTTCAGCCTTGCCGTTTATCTGCTCTGCCCGAATTCGCGTAAAAAAGGCATCGTCTTTTTTATTCTCGGGGGAGGCGGCGCAACCATGTATCTGCTGGCGCGGATGTGGTTGCCCTTCAGTAAATAGTAGGGCCGTCTGAAAATATGGGATTGGCCGCAGGGCGATTCCTAAAACCCACTCACCTTAAGGAGAAATCCATGAATTTACACGAGTATCAGGCTAAAGAACTGCTGGCTAGCTACGGTTTGCCCGTACAAGGCGGTATTTTGGCACACAACGGCGAAGAAGCCGCTGCAGCTTACGACAAATTGGGCGGCAAATTCGCTGTTGTCAAAGCACAAGTACACGCCGGCGGCCGCGGTAAAGCGGGCGGCGTAAAAGTCGTTAAAAGCCGCGAAGAAGCTAAAGAAGTGGCTGAAAGCCTGATTGGCACCAACTTGGTAACTTACCAAACCGATGCTAACGGCCAACCTGTCAACAGCGTTTTGGTTTGTGAAGACATGTATCCTGTTCAAACCGAGCTGTACTTGGGCGCAGTGGTTGACCGTTCTACCCGCCGCGTTACATTCATGGCTTCTACCGAAGGTGGCGTGGAAATTGAAAAAGTTGCTGCCGAAACTCCAGAAAAAATCTTCAAAGTAACCGTTGATCCGCTGGTCGGCCTGCAACCTTGCCAAGCTCGCGAAGTTGCCTTCCAACTGGGCTTGAAAGACAAACAAATCAACGAGTTCGTCAAACTGATGACCGGCGCGTACAAAGCGTTTATCGAAAACGACTTCGCCCTGTTTGAAGTAAACCCATTGGCAGTTCGCGAAAACGGTGCGCTGGCTTGCGTGGACGGCAAAATCGGTATCGACAGCAACGCGCTTTACCGCCTGCCAAAAATCGCTGAATTGCGCGACAAATCTCAAGAAAACGAACGTGAGCTGAAAGCTTCTGAATTCGACCTGAACTATGTTGCTCTGGAAGGCAACATCGGCTGTATGGTTAACGGTGCCGGTTTGGCGATGGCCACTATGGACATCATCAAACTCAAAGGCGGCCAACCTGCCAACTTTTTGGACGTTGGTGGCGGCGCAACCAAAGACCGCGTGGTTGAAGCGTTCAAACTGATTTTGGAAGACAAATCCGTTAAAGGCGTATTGATCAACATCTTCGGCGGTATCGTACGTTGCGACATGATTGCGGAAGCCATCGTGGCAGCCGTTAAAGAAATCAACGTCAACGTTCCTGTCGTTGTTCGTTTGGAAGGTAACAACGCCGAACTCGGCGCGAAAATCCTGAACGAATCAGGTCTGAAACTGACTTCTGCAGACGGCCTGAATGACGCAGCCGAAAAAATTGTTGCAGCCGTAAACGCCTAAGGAGAAAAGAATGAGCGTATTGATTAATAAAGACACCAAAGTATTGGTTCAAGGTTTCACCGGTAAAAACGGTACTTTCCACTCCGAACAAGCTCTGGCTTACGGCACTAAAGTTGTCGGCGGCGTTACCCCAGGCAAAGGCGGTCAAACCCATTTGGATCTGCCTGTATTCAACACCATGAAAGAAGCCGTTAAAGAAACCGGCGCTGACGCATCTGTAATTTACGTTCCAGCTCCGTTTGTTTTGGATTCTATCGTTGAAGCCGTTGATTCAGGCGTAGGCTTGGTCGTTGTGATTACCGAAGGCGTGCCTACTCTGGACATGCTCAAAGCTAAACGTTACTTGGAAACCAACGGCAACGGTACTCGCTTGGTCGGCCCTAACTGCCCGGGCGTGATTACTCCGGGTGAGTGCAAAATCGGTATTATGCCGGGCCACATCCACCAACCTGGCCGCATCGGTATTATTTCCCGTTCCGGTACGTTGACTTACGAAGCCGTGGCACAAACAACCAAACTGGGCTTGGGTCAATCAACCTGTATCGGTATCGGCGGCGACCCGATTCCTGGTATGAACCAAATCGACGCACTGAAACTCTTTCAAGAAGACCCAGATACCGATGCCATCATCATGATCGGTGAAATCGGCGGTACTGCGGAAGAAGAAGCAGCCGAATACATCCAATCCAACGTAACCAAACCTGTTGTCGGTTACATCGCTGGTGTTACCGCTCCTAAAGGCAAACGTATGGGCCACGCCGGTGCGATTATTTCCGGTGGTAAAGGTACTGCCGAAGAAAAATTCGCCGCTTTCGAAAAAGCCGGTATCGCTTACACCCGCAGCCCTGCCGAGTTGGGCACTACCATGCTGGAAGTGTTGAAAGCAAAAGGTTTGGCATAAGACTTAAGTC
The DNA here is from genome assembly GCF_024205705.1 of Neisseria subflava. Classification (NCBI taxonomy): domain Bacteria; kingdom Pseudomonadati; phylum Pseudomonadota; class Betaproteobacteria; order Neisseriales; family Neisseriaceae; genus Neisseria; species Neisseria subflava. Next base: position 1,782,643 of record NZ_CP073115.1, on the reverse strand, counting down.
TTTAAGCTGAATGGAAAAGGCCGTCTGAAGTTTTCAGACGGCCTTTTTTAAATTTCATTCGTTTTTTTTCAGAATAAGGACTTAATTTTATTTAAATTAACGTTTATTTGGAAATAAATGGTTATAATGTTATTAACAGATGAATAATCTGTAACCATATCAATCTATAGGAGAGTATGTATTATGAAAAAACATAATTTTGAAAAACGTCGTGATGCTTTGTTGGAAGATATCCGAGAAGTAATGGATGATGTGGACGAACTGTACCGCAATGGTGTTGAAGCCGGTTCGGAAGAAGGTAGTAAAATTCGCGCTAAATTGGAAGCAAAATTGGCAGAAGCCAAAGAGCGTTTTAGCAGCTTCGAAGAAGAGATTAGCGAACGATTTAAAGATGGTAAAGAGCTTTTTTCCGATTTAGAATCAGATGCTGGGGCGTGCTTGAAACGCGGTGCCAAACAAGCTGATGAAGTGGTGCATGAAAAACCATATTATGCGATGGGTTTTGCCGCATTGGCCGGTTTGGTTGTCGGTGTGTTGTTGAACCGCCGTTAATGTGAATATGTTAAGGCCGTCTGAACAGGCGTGTACATGAAATCATGGATTTCATTGCGCTGTGCAGACGGCCTTAGCCTTATTTTTCCTGGAAAAAAGGATAATCGAGATGGGAATTCGCCAGCGTTTTGAACATGGCAAGGCTTTGTTGAATCAGGGCGCGGATTTGCTGCTGCTGCGTTTGCAGATATTGAGCTTGGATTTGACGCGTCAGGCGGAGAATGTGTTCCGGTTGGCGATCTGGCTGGTGTTGTCCGGCGCGCTGTTGATGGTGGGCTTGGTTGGTTTGCTGTTCGGCTTGAACCGCGTGCTGTCGGATGTGGCCGCTTTGTGGGTGTTTTTCGGCATTTTCTTTGTAAGCCTGCTGATTATTGCCGTATTGTTCCGCAAAGTATCGGCAGATTATCGGGAGCAGGGCAGTCGTGTGGCTGAAACCTTGCAGGATATTCGATCGGATATTGCGTATTTGCGCGGTGAGATAGACAAGGATACGGACGATGAAGCGACAGGAGTATGAAGAAGAGCGTGAGCTGCTGCTTTTAGAGGCTAAGCTGGTGCGGCTGCGGATTGAAGCGGAAAATTTGAAACTGCGTAAAGCGGAAGAAAGCAAAACACGACAGGGCAATCAGTTGATTAAGCTCGCAGATGTGGCGTATCAGTTGAGCCAAACGCGTTTGCTGTCTCAACGCTCTTTGTTCTCTACATCACGCCGTCGGCATTGGATTTGGCTGGTATTGGCGGTCATACTGGGCTTGTCGAGATAATCGAGGGCGGAGGTTTGGTCTAAATGATATTTGCAGCGTATTGTTGGCTCGTGTGAGCCGCTGGTTGAGGACGCTGCGTCATTGTGTTGCCGAAACTGAAACTTTATCTATATTGAGTATTTTTTACAAAAGACACCGGCCGTCTGAACATTTCAGACGGCCTCAATATTTGGAGTTTCAGATATAATGGTGGCAATTTTGAAATTATTAAATGAAGGATAAGTGATGAACCGTTTGTATCCCCACCCGATTATCGCCCGTGAGGGCTGGCCGATTATCGGCGGCGGTTTGGCTTTGAGCCTGCTGGTGTCGATGTGCTGCGGCTGGTGGTCTTTGCCGTTTTGGGTGTTTACCGTATTTGCCCTGCAGTTTTTCCGCGACCCTGCGCGTGAGATTCCGCTAAATCCTGAAGCGGTGTTGAGCCCAGTTGACGGCCGTATCGTGGTGGTCGAGCGCGCACGCGATCCGTATCGTGATGTCGATGCTTTGAAAATCAGTATTTTTATGAACGTGTTCAACGTGCATTCGCAAAAATCGCCTGCCGATTGTACGGTAACGAAAGTGGTCTATAACAAAGGCAAATTCGTGAATGCGGATTTGGATAAGGCCAGCACGGAAAATGAACGTAATGCGGTTTTGGCGACTACGGCTTCAGGTCGTGAAATTACTTTTGTTCAAGTGGCCGGTTTGGTGGCGCGCCGTATTTTGTGCTACACCCAAGCAGGTGCGAAACTGTCTCGCGGCGAACGCTATGGCTTTATCCGTTTTGGCTCGCGCGTGGATATGTATCTGCCTGTCGATGCTCAGGCGCAAGTGGCGATTGGTGATAAAGTTACCGGCGTCAGCACTGTATTGGCGCGTTTGCCGCTGACTGCGCCGCAAACTGAATCTGAGCCTAAAGCCGCAGCTCCACAAGCTGCACCAGCTTCACAAGCGGCTCCGGCTGAAACAGTGGCAAACCTATCTACCGAACAACAGCAAATCGAAGCAGCGGCGGCTAAGATTCAAGCGGCTGTGCAAGATGTGTTGAAAGATTAATTGCCGGTTTTGAATGATTGGTTAAAACAAGAAAAAGGTTTTCAGACGGCCGTCTGAAAACCTTTTTTGTTTGCCTGTCCGATTTTAAAACTTCACGTTTACACCGCCGGTAAAGCTGCGACCCATTTGCGGCGTATCAGAGAGGAAGCTGCTGTGGGCGTAAACGGATTGGTTGAGCAGGTTGTCGGCTTTGACGTACCAATTCCACTCGCCATAGCGCGTATTGCGGCGGTAGTTTGCACCGAGGTTGAGCATATGGTGTCCGGGCGTGCGCGTTTCGTAGCGGGCGAGTTTGTTTTGGGCGAACACGCGGTAGTAGTCCAAGTTGGCATCGATGCGGTCGGTCAGCGAGGCTTTCAGGTGGACGCCAAAGCGCGCAGCCGGAACACGAGGGGCGTTTTGGTCGTCCTGTGCGATGAAAGGACGGTTGCCGTAGGCATCTTCCCTGCCGGGCAGGGACGGTAGGTTTTTCAGACGGCCTCGTACATAGTCGCCGGAAATGCCGATGCGGTAGCGCGGTGTCGGTTTGAAGTAGATTTCGCCTTCTGCGCCGTAGAAGTCGGCGCCGGATTGGTTGTAGCGCACGAGCTTTATTTCGCTGTCGTCTTCGATGGATTTGGGGCCGCGTCCGTCGTTGAGGGTTTGGGCGTAGATGTAGTTGCCGAAGCGGTTGCGGTAGAGTGCCAGATTGTATTGCCAGCGGTCGCCTTCATAGCCCAACGCGAGTTCGATGTTGTTGGAACGCTCTTTGTTGAGGTGTTTGTTGCCGACTTCAAAGGTGTTGGTGGCGACGTGTTTGCCGTGTGCGTACAGCTCTTGCGTTGACGGCAGGCGTTCCTGATGGGAGGCGGTCAGGCTGAGTTTGTGTTGGGGCGAGAAATACCAGTTGCCGGAAAGCGCGAACGAGCGGGCGGTTTGGTGGTGCGCGCCGAGGTCGGGCAAGGGTTGGTTGTAGTAGTTTTCCCGATCAATCAATGCTTTGTCGTACTGGATGGAGGCTTTTTGTTTTTCCACGCGTACGCCGCCTTCAAGTGTGAAGTTGTCCCAGTTTGCCTGTTCTACGCCGAAAAAGCTGTAATGGCGCACATTGTTGTCAATCAACATCGGTTGTTGGACGGTTTCGGGAATGGCGGAAAGCGCGCTGGATTTTTGTCCCAAATATTGCACGCCCCAGCTGCCTTTCAGACGGCCTATGGGTTGGTGGCGCAACTCGATACGGGCGTTGTGTGTTTTGTTGTTGAAGAAGTTTTCTACTGCATCGCCTGCTTTTTCGTCGTGGTGGTAGTCATTGCGGTTCAGATGTACGCGCAGGGCTTCAAAACCAGGAAGCGGCTGCTTCCATTCGGCGCGGAGTTCGTAGCGTTTGTTGCGCAGGTCTATCCACGGTTTGCCGTTGTGGGCATGGGCGTGTGCATCATCGTCGTCGTGAAAGCCGCAGCTCAAACCCGGATTGTCGTAATCGACGTCTTCTTCTGTCAAGAGGTGCGGATAAAGCTGCAAATAGCGTTTGTTAATCAAACTTTTCTGCCAGATGATGTCGGCGTGGCAGTCGTCGTAGAGATGGCTGTGGGCAGGCAGGCCGTAGCGGTCGCGACGGTCGCTGTACGCCACGCCGAGGAAACCTTTATCCCCAACCCAAGACAGGCCGATGCTGCCTGTTTTTGAATCGGCATGGCTGTCGGGCAGTCGTTTCAGACGGCCTTCTTCTTTTTGATAGCGCGGTACGGCGTAATCGCCTGATTTGCGGTACAAGCCTTCAGTATGCAGCACGAAGTTGTTGCCCAAGCCGATATTGATGCCTGCGGATGTCAGTTTTTCCAAATTGCCGCTGCTCAAACGTAATCCGGCTTCGCCCGATACGCCGTTTTCAGGCATTTTTTCGGGGATTTTGCCATCGGCAACATCGACCAAACCGGCCACATTGCCCGAGCTGTACAAGAGCGTAACCGGGCCGCGCAGGATTTCAACCTGTTGCGACAAGGCGCTGTCCACCATCAAGGCATGGTCGGGCGAGAAGTCCGCCATGTCGCCCGTTTCGCCATGATGGTTTAACACTTTAATTCGTCTGCCTGTTTGACCGCGAATAACGGGAGCGGACGCGCCGCCGCCGTATTGCGAGGCATGAATGCCCGGTACGCCGTCTAAAGCATCGCCTAAGTTGACGGCTTTTTGGCGCAAGGTATCGCCGGAGATGATTTTGTCGGAGGCGGTCGAAGTGTGCAACAGCCCCGACGTAGCGCGCGGACGGCTTTTACCGACGACGGTAACCTCGTCCAAGTCAACTGACTGCTCAGTTTCATGCGCTTGGGAGAGGATGGGGGTGCTGATTAAAAGAATAGATAAAACAATGGGCTTGAGTGTGGTTTGTGTCATTTTAGTTTCTCATCATATTTCGAAAGGCTGTTATTATATAACATTGCATCATTTATATGATAAGATTTTTGAGAAAAAAAGGCCGTCTGAAAACGAAGCGTGGTTTTCAGACGGCCTTTAGCTTGTATGTAGGTTTAAATGAAAACGGAACAATCTCTCTGCTGCCTGGTTTGGGTAAAGCAGAAAGTCATGGCAGATGGTTTGCTTTCATTGAAAGCATTACTTGGTTTCGGCGGCTTTAGCGCCAGCGGTCTCTGCAATCAGATCAAGGAAGACTAACGGCTTTCTGCCGATATTTTTCAACGCGTGGGACTGGCCGGGGCGGGCGATGGTAATGTCGCCGGCGCCGACTTCGGTTTGTTTGCCTTCGCTGTCGGTAAACAGGCCTTTGCCGGATACGATGATGTAAACGTCTTCATTGCCGGTATGTTTGTGTTGGCCGATGGAAGCGCCCGGCGGTAATGTGAGCCAACCGATTTCTTTGAATGCGTCTTGGTCGGCGGTTTGATGGCGCGTGAAGGCAAAGCTGCCGAGCAGAGGGCCTTGGCCTCCGGCAGCGTTTTCGCGGTTCCATTCTGCTAAGTCGGCTTTTTTGTACACTTGGATGCTGCGGTCGGTGGGGTGGTTTGTTCGGCAGCTTGAGCACTTATGGATGTGCCGAGCAGAAGGGCGACAGATAATGCGGCAAATAGTGGTTTCATGGTGGTTCTCCGTTTGTCAGGTTGAGTCAGATAATGCCGATTCCGTTTTCAGACGGCCTGCGGGGTTGAAATGTGTAACCCCGCAGGCTTCCCCCAAGATTTATTTCACATTGCGCAGATAGTTCAACAATAAAGGAACAGGGCGGCCGGTCGCGCCTTTTTCACCGCCGGATTTCCATGCGGTACCTGCGATGTCGAGGTGTGCCCATGAATAGTCTTCGGTAAAGTAAGACAGGAATGTTGCGGCGGTAATCGTGCCTGCACCCGGCGTGCCGATGTTTGGAATGTCGGCAAAGTTGGATTTGAGTTGGTCTTTGTAAGTCTTAAAGAGCGGCAGTTGCCATGCTTTGTCGTCCACGTTGCGGGAAGCGGCCAGCAGGCTGTCGACCAAATCTTGATTGTTGCCCATCACGCCGCTGACGTCATGACCCAAGGCGATGATGCACGCGCCGGTCAGGGTAGCGACGTCGATGACGGCTTGGGGTTTGAATTGTTCGGCGTAAGTTAAAGCGTCACACAAAATCAGACGGCCTTCGGCATCGGTGTTCAACACTTCGATGGTCAAGCCTTTCATGCTTTTTACGACATCCCCCGGTTTGTTGGCCACGCCGGAAGGCATGTTTTCACAAGTGGCGACGATGGCAATCAGGTTGATCGGCAGTTGCAGTTTGACGGCGGCGCAGAATGTGCTGATGACGGTTGCCGCGCCGCACATGTCGAACTTCATTTCGTCCATGTTTAGGCCGGGTTTGAGGGAAATGCCGCCGGTGTCGAAGGTAATGCCTTTGCCGACCAATACCACAGGCGCGGCTTCTTTGTCGGCTGCACCGAAATAGCTCAGTTCGACCAAATATGGGTCTTCGACGCTGCCTTTGGCGACAGACCAGAACGAACCCATGTTTTCTTTGATGTAGTCTTTTTCAATGATTTTAGCGTGTGCGCCCAGTTTTTCGGCTTCGGCTTTGGCGGTACGCGCGAGGAATTCAGGCGTGCATTCGTTTGGTGCGGCATTGCCCAAGTCGCGGCAGAGGCTTTGTCCGTAAACTTGCGCTTCGGCAACGCGCAGGGCTTCTTTGACGGCGGCTTCGTGTGCGCTGTGGAACACGGCTTCTGCAAATTTGGCCGGTTTGGCTTCTTTTTTGTAGCGGTCGAAACGGTAGGCGGCATTGCCGAACGCAATTGCAAACGCTTCGGCAACGGCGGCGGCTTGCGCTTCTTCAAAGGCGTGAACGTCCACATTGACCGTTTCTTGATTTTGCGCCCATTTGGCGGCTTCGGCTGCGGCTTTGTTCAATGCGGCGCGGTCGGTTTTTTCGAGGCGGACGACGGCAATGGCTTGCAAACCGTTGTCCGTCGGGATTTTGGTGTCGGCGAAATTTTGACCTTCTTCAAGGGAAGCGAAGAGGGCGAGGGCAGTCGGGTTGCTCAGTTGCGATGCGTCGGCGCAGACAAATAATTGCGCACCTGCCTGTTGAGCCTGCAAAGTTTCGGCTTTTGTGCTAAATTTCACGTTTATTCTCCTGATTGGAACGGTTGTCGGTTGTTCAGACGGCCTGTTGACCAGCCGTCCGAACAGATGAAAATCATTGTACTCCATTTGTGTCATGCCGTCTGAAGCCTTATTAATAAATATAGGTTTCCCATAAACCGTATACCACGCTCAATCTTATGATTTACCAAAGAAACTTTATTAAAGAACTTTCCTTTACCGCCGTCGGCATCTTTGTCGTCCTCTTGGCAGTATTGGTGTCGACGCAGGCTATCAACCTGCTTGGCCGCGCAGCCGACGGGCGTGTCGCCATCGATGCCGTGTTGGCCTTGGTCGGCTTTTGGGTAATCGGCATGACCCCGCTTTTGCTGGTGTTGACCGCATTTATCAGTACGTTGACCGTATTGACCCGCTATTGGCGCGACAGCGAGATGTCGGTTTGGCTCTCTTGCGGATTGGCATTGAAACAATGGATACGCCCGGTCATGCAGTTTGCCGTGCCGTTTGCCATTTTGATTGCCGTCATGCAGCTTTGGGTAATGCCGTGGGCAGAGTTGCGCAGCCGCGAATATGCCGAAATCTTGAAGCAGAAGCAGGAATTGTCTTTGGTGGAAGCCGGCGAGTTTAATAGCTTGGGCAAGCGCAACGGCAGGGTTTATTTTGTCGAAACCTTCGATACCGAATCCGGCATCATGAAAAACCTGTTCCTGCGCGAGCAGGACAAAAACGGTAACGACAACATCGTTTTTGCCAAAGAGGGCAATTTTTCGCTGACCGACAACAAACGCACGCTTGAATTGCGCGACGGCTACCGTTATAGCGGTACGCCCGGCAAAGCCGATTACAACCGCGTTTCTTTCCAACACCTCAGCCTGATTATCAGCACCACGCCCAAACTTATCGACCCTGTTTCACACCGCCGTACCATTCCGACTGCTCAACTGATTGGCAGCAGCAATCCCCAACACCAGGCGGAATTGATGTGGCGTATTTCCTTGACCGTCAGTGTTTTGTTGCTGTGCCTGCTTGCTGTGCCGCTTTCCTATTTCAATCCGCGCAGCGGCCATACCTACAATATCCTGATTGCCATCGGTTTGTTTTTGGTTTACCAAAACGGGCTGACCTTCCTGCGCAACGCCGTGGAAGACGGCAAAATCCATTTCTGGCTCGGGCTGCTGCCTATGCACATCATCATGTTTGTGATTGCCGTCGTCCTGCTGCGCGTGCGCAGTATGCCCAGCCAACCCTTCTGGCAGGCGGTTGCCAAAAGTCTGACATTGAAAGGCGGAAAATGAACCTGATTTCACGTTACATCATCCGTCAAATGGCGGTTATGGCGGTTTACGCCCTCCTTGCCTTCCTCGCTTTGTACAGCTTTTTTGAAATCATCAACGAAGTCGGCGATCTTGGAAAAGGCAGCTATAACGGCGCAAAATTGGGGCAGTATGTTTTAATGCAGATGCCTGCGCGCGCATATGAACTGATGCCGTTAGCCGTTTTGATCGGCGGCCTGATTTCCCTCAGCCAACTGGCTTCCGGCAGCGAGCTGACCGTTATCAAAGCCAGCGGCATGAGTACCAAAAAGCTGCTGTTGATTCTGTCGCAGTTCGGTTTGATTTTCGCCATTGCCACCGTCGCACTTGGCGAATGGGTTGCTCCCACTCTGAGCCAAAAAGCCGAAAACATCAAAGCTGCGGCCATTAACGGCAAAATCAGCACCGGCAATACCGGCCTTTGGTTGAAAGAAAAAAACAGCATTATCAACGTGCGCGAAATGTTGCCCGACCATACGCTTTTGGGCATCAAAATTTGGCAGCGCAACGATAAAAACGAACTGATCCAAGCGGCAGAAGCCGAATCCGCTGTTTTGAATCCAGACGGTAGCTGGCAGCTGAAAAATATCCGCCGCAGCATATTGGGCGAAGATAAAGTCGAGGTTTCTACTGCCGCCGAAGAAAACTGGCCGATTTCCGTCAAACGCAACCTGATGGATGTATTGCTCGTCAAGCCCGACCAAATGTCTGTCGGCGAATTGACTACCTACATCGACCATCTGGAAAAAAACAACCAAAATACCCAAGTCTATGCCATCGCATGGTGGCGCAAGCTGGTGTATCCCGTTGCCGCATGGGTGATGGCGCTTGTTGCCTTCGCCTTTACCCCGCAAACCACGCGCCACGGCAATATGGGCTTGAAACTTTTCGGCGGTATCTGTCTCGGTTTGCTGTTTCACTTTGCCGGACGGCTCTTCGGCTTTACCAGCCAGTTGTACGGCGTGCCGCCGTTTTTGGCAGGCGCATTGCCGACGGTTTTGTTTGCACTGTTGGCGGTGTATCTGATACGCCGTCAGGAAAAAAGATAAGGCAAAATAAACTTCAGGCCGTTTGAAAGGCAATCTTCAGACGGCCTGAGTATTTTGTGTGCAAAAAACAAAATGCTAAAGTAAAATAATACCTTTCCAAACCAATGCGGCTATTGAAAATGTCCCAAACCATCTGCTTGAATATGATTGTCAAAAACGAAGCGGCAATCATCGAAGAAACACTGGCCAACATCACCGACCACATCAAACTTGACTACTATGTCATCAGCGACACCGGCTCGACCGATGATACCGCCGGCGTGATCCGCCGCTTTTTCGATGCAAAGGGCATCGCAGGCGAGATTCATCATGATGGTTGGCAAAATTTTGCATACAACCGCAATCAAGCGTTGAAACACGCAAAAGACAAAACCGATTACGTGTTGATTTTTGATGCGGACGACCGCTTTGAAGGCAAATTGGAATTGCCCGAGCTGACCGCCGACCGCTACCGCCTCCGCATGAGAAATGCCATGGGCAGCGTGGTTTATTATCGTCCGCTGTTGTTACGCAATGACGGCACATTCTACTGGCGCGGCGTGTTGCACGAATTTATTGAAACCGACAAACAAGATACCAGCGAAGCCACGCTTCATGGCGACTATACGGTTCTCAGCGGTCGTTTCGGCGCACGCAGCAATATGGCGAACAAATACCTGCTTGACGCCGTTTCTTTGGAAAAAGCGTTTTACAGCCCTGAAGACGAAGACCTGAAACCGCGTTACGCCTTTTATGCGGCACGCTCTTATTGGGATTCTGATATGCCCGAGCGTGCAAGCGAATGGTTTAAAAAACGCATCGAGTTGGGCGGTTGGATAGAGGAAGTGACGGTTTCTTACCAACAGCTGGGCGAGTGCTACAAATTAATGGGCAAACGCGATGAAGCCTTGGCGACTTGGTTGGCAGGCTACGATTACAATCCGCGCCGTGCCGAGTGTCTCTACCTTGCGCAAACCATGCTGCGTCAGGAAGGAAAATACCGCATTTCCCATGCAATCGGCCTGATGGCGAAACGCATTCCGTTCCCAACAGACGATATTCTTTTTGTCCAAAGCAATGTTTATCAGTTGGACATCGACTATGAATTGTCGGTTACCGCCTATGCGGCCGGCGATTTGCGTCAAGGCTATGAGTCTTGCCGACACTTGCTCTTGCTGGATGTACGCGAGGAATTGACCACTGTGACCATGCAAAATATGTGGCTCTACCGCGAACACGCGCAAACCGAAACGCGCGAAGTATTGGAGCAGCTGGTGGCCGTCATGCAGCCTTATGCCGTGCAAGGCGGACGTTTGGCAGAAGTGGCCGAATATTTCGCCGATATTTTGAAAAACCGTTAATCAGCACTTTGACCCAGCCGTCAGGCCGTCTGAAAGGAAATTCTTTGAGCAAGCGCAATCTGTTTTCCGTCGATAAATCTTTGGAAAAGCCCGAACGCGTCCTCTTGGTCGGCGTGATGCTGACGGCGGACTATTCCGGCGCAAACGAAACGCGCGAACGCGGCTTTCAGACGGCTTTGACCGAAGCGGCAGAATTGGTGGGCGCGGCCGGCGGCGATTTGGTTTCTATCGAAACTTCACGCCGCGATAAACCGCATCCGGCTTTGTTTGTCGGTACGGGCAAGGCGGAAGAGTTGGCGGCAGTGGTTAAGCAGCATGATGTCGGGCTGGTCGTGTTCAACCACGAACTCACGCCGACACAAGAGCGTAATCTGGAAAAAGAGCTTCAATGCCGCGTCCTCGACAGAGTGGGTTTAATTTTGGCGATTTTTGCCGAACGCGCCCAGTCGCAGGAAGGTAAGTTGCAGGTGGAGCTGGCTCAGTTGAATCACTTGAGCGGACGGCTGGTGCGCGGTTATGGGCATTTGCAAAGTCAGAAGGGTGGTATCGGCTTGAAAGGGCCGGGTGAAACCCAGTTGGAAACCGACCGCCGTTTAATCGGACAGAAAATCACGGCATTGAAAAAACAGCTTGCCGATGTCCGCAAGCAACGCGCCACACGCCGCAAATCGCGCATGAGCGGCCGTCTGAAAACCTTTGCCATTGTCGGCTATACCAATGCCGGAAAATCCAGCCTGTTCAACCGCTTGACCAAAGCGGACGTATTGGCGAAAGACCAGTTGTTCGCCACTTTGGATACTACTGCGCGACGGCTTTTCCTGTCGCATGAGGCAAGCGTGATTTTGACCGATACCGTCGGCTTTGTCCGCGATTTGCCGCACAAGCTGGTATCGGCGTTTTCCGCTACCTTGGAAGAGACGACGATGGCGGATGTGCTACTGCACGTCGTTGATGCCTCCAATCCCGATTTTGAACGGCAGATGGACGATGTCAACGAAGTCTTGGAAGAAATCGGCGCACATGAAATTCCGCAATTGGTGGTGTACAACAAAATCGATTTGCTGCCGTCGGGTATGCGTGAAGCAGGCATTTTGCGCGACAATTCCGGGCATGCCGTCGGCGTGAATGTTTCCGTTGCTGAAAGTTTGGGTTTGGACGGTTTGCGCGAAGCGATGATTGAATTGGCCGTACAGCCAAGTGCTTGATGGTATGGAATGAAACAAGGCCGTCTGAATGTTCAGACGGCCTTACCGTAAAATTCTAAATCCGAGGATTATGCCGACAGAGGGCTTTTCTTTTTGAACACGTTTTCGTAAAGCATCCAAGCGGCGAGGCTCAGGTATACGGTGCTGGACAAAATGCCGATAACGGCGAAGATAGGCATAAGGCGATCAATCATGGTGAGGTTTCCCAATAAGTTAGTTTTATAAGTAAATGTGTGTTTTTTGATTTCCGTCTTCGCGGAATGCCTAAAGTATGCTGCTTAAATGGATTGAGGTCAACAAAGAATGTATCGGGATTTTTAAAAAAGTTCCATTTTTACATTAAAATAATCGGAAGTTTTTAAAGATAAACGGTATTTATATGTTACCGTTCATCGTTTGATGAACGGGCAATACTTTGTTTTCCATATTTTTTACAAAATCCGACAGCCTGTTAATTCAAAATTGAATGAAAAGAGGCGGAAAAACGCTTTTTGCTAAAATGTAACACCCAGGGACGGTTGTTTCAGGCCGTCTGAAAAATAAATCGAACACATGATGACATCTCCCACACATCCCAAAAAAAACTGTTTCCATTGCGGGCTTGAAGTCCCCGAGCATCTGCATCTGACGGTTCGTTTTGAAGACGAAGAACACGAAACCTGCTGCGCAGGCTGCCAAGCAGTGGCGCAGAGTATTATTGATGCCGGTTTGGGCAATTATTACAAACAGCGTACTGCCGACGCGGAAAAATCCGAATTGCCGCCGCCGGAAGTATTGTCGCAATTAAAGCTGTACGATTTGCCCGAAGTACAGGCGGACTTTGTCGAGGTAGGCGTTGGGGATGAACGCGAGGCGGTGTTGATGCTGGGTGGCATTACCTGCGCCGCGTGTGTGTGGCTGATTGAGCAGCAGTTGTTGCGCATGAAGGGCGTGGTGCGTGTGGATTTGAATTACAGCACCCACCGCTGCCGCGTGGTGTGGGACAGCGCCCACATCGAATTGTCGGACATTTTGCTTAAAATCCGCCAAACCGGTTATACCGCTGCGCCTTATGATGCGCAAAAAATCGAAGCGCAGGCGCAGAAAGAGCGCAAGCAGTTTATCGTCAGATTGGCCGTGGCCGGTCTGGGCATGATGCAGACGATGATGTTTGCCCTGCCGACTTATTTTTACGGTGGCGACATCGAGCCGCTTTATTTGGAAATCCTGCATTGGGGCGGCTTTTTGATGGTGTTGCCCGTTGTGTTTTACAGCGCGTTGCCGTTTTACCGCGGCGCATGGCGCGACTGGAAAAACCGCCGTGTCGGCATGGATACGCCGATTGCCATTGCCATTGTGATGACCTTTATCGCGGGTATTTACAGCCTGATCACCAACGCAGGGCAGGGCATGTATTTCGAATCCATCGCCATGCTGCTGTTTTTCCTGTTGGGCGGGCGTTTTATGGAACAGATTGCCCGACGCAAAGCAGGCGATGCGGCGGAGCGGTTGGTCAAGCTGGTTCCGGCATTTTGCCACCGTTTGCCGTCTTATCCGGAAAGCGAAGCCATTGAGGAAGCCGCAGTCGTCCGCCTCAATATCGGTGATACGATTGTTGTGAAACCTGGCGAAGTCATTCCGGTGGACGGTACGGTTTTGTCCGGCGAGAGCGAAGTTAACGAAGCCATGTTGACCGGGGAAAGCCTGCCCATTGTGAAAAGGCCGTCTGAAAAAGTAACCGCCGGCACGCTTAACACCAGCAGCCCTTTAATCATCCGCACCGACCATACCGGCGGCAACACGCGCCTGTCCCATATCGTCAAACTGCTCGACCGCGCGCTGGCGCAAAAACCGCGTGCCGCCGAGTTGGCCGAAAAATACGCGTCCAGTTTCGTGTTTGGCGAGCTCTTGCTTGCTATTCCCGTTTTTATCGGCTGGGCTTGGTATGCCGACGCGCACACCGCCTTGTGGATTACCGTCGCCCTGCTGGTCATTACCTGCCCGTGCGCCTTATCGCTTGCCACACCGACCGCGCTGGCCGCTTCGACCGGTGCGCTTGCCAAAGACGGCATTCTCATCAGCGGCAAACAAAGCCTGGAAACCCTCGCCCAAATTGACGACGTCGTGTTCGATAAAACCGGTACGCTGACCAAAGGGCAGCTTTCCGTCAGCCGGATGTTGAGTGCAGGCCGTCTGAACGAAGCCCAAGCCCTTGCCATTGCCCAAGCATTGGAGCAGCAATCGGAACACCCCATCGCCCGTGCCATTTTGAACCATATGCTTTCAGACGGCCCTGTATCCGCGCTTGATGTGAAAGTGCAGCAACGGGTCAACCGTATCGGACACGGTGTCAGCGCGCAAATTGAATTGGATGGCGAAACCCAAGTGTGGGCTTTGGGCAAAGCGGCGTTTGTTTCGGAAATTGCCGGGAATCTGCCCGAAGCCTTTACCCATATCGACCACACGGGCGGCATTATTTTCTTGGGCAATCAAAGCGGTTTTCAGACGGCCTTTTTGCTGGAAGACCAAATCAAAGACAGCGCCGCTGAAATGCTGCAAAACCTGAAGCAACACGGCATCCGTCTGCACCTTTTAAGCGGCGACCGACAGGCTGCCGTCGCCCAAGTCGCGCAAGAGCTGGGCTTGGATGCCTATCGTGCCGAAGCCACGCCGGAAGACAAGCTGGCTTATGTAGAAAGTCTGCAAAAACAAGGACGTAAAGTCATGATGATCGGCGACGGGATCAACGACGTCCCCGTCCTTGCCCAAGCCGACGTGTCGGCCGCTGTGGCCACGAGTGCCGATGTGGCGCGCGACGGTGCCGATGTGGTTTTGCTCAATGATGATTTGAACGTTTTGCCCGTGATGATGGAACAGGCACGCCGCACCCATCAAATCATCCGCCAAAACCTGACTTGGGCGAGCGCATACAATCTGGTTGCCGTTCCGCTGGCCGTATTTGGTTACGTGACCCCGTGGATCGCCGCGCTCGGCATGAGTTTCAGCTCGCTGCTGGTGTTGGGCAATGCCTTGAGATTGTTGAAAACCAAAAAGGCCGTCTGAAAACGGCAAATTTATTGCCTAAACGAAAGAATACGCCATGCCTAAAGCCACTTTTTATACACACGTCGCCCGACCGGCCGCCTTTGCCTGTCGCTTGATTTCGCGCGCCATACGCGATGGCGGGCAGATTTTGGTGTGGTCGGATTCTGCCGCGGCAGTACAGCAACTCGACATTGATTTGTGGCAGCAGATTCCCGAAAGCTTTATTCCGCATGAAATCTGGCTGTCTACCGACCCCATGCCGTCTGAAACGCCGGTATTGCTTGCGTTTGGAAACGCATTGCCGAATATTTCGCAAGATTGCACGGTTTTGAACCTGTCTGCTGATTTCTGGAGTCAAGCCCCGGCCATTCCAAACCGTATCCTTGAAATTGTGGGCAACAGCTTGGAAGATTTGGCCGAAGCCCGAGACCGTTTCCGAGCTTATCGTCAGAGTGGATTCGAGATTGAGCATTTTTCTAGAGAAGGGAAGGATTGAGTGTTGGAGATATTCAAGGCCGTCTGAATATAAACAAAGGGACATTTTGATGATGTCCCTTTCTGCTATTTATTGGAAACAATAGGGCTTATTGGGAATATTTCTTGCCTAAGGCTGTGGCAGCCTTTTCTACTTCTTGATTGGCTGCACGCAGGGTTTCTTGCAATTTTTGAGATTTTTCTTGGAAATCTTTGGCAAATTTGACTGCATCTTTATCTTTGCCGTCGATAGTCAGCTCAGAAGAATACTTGCCTGCATAAATCATCAGGTTGTTGGCAGCACTGCTGACTTGCAGTGTACGATCCATAACTGCTTTGATTTCAGGATCTTTGATATCGAGGGCAGTTGCGCTCTGATGGAATTGCTCCAGAGCGTCAGTCAGTTTTTTCATCTGATCTAAAGTCTCGGCTTCTTTACCTTGTCTGGCCAGTTGTTGTAATTCTTGCCCCATCTTACCGATGTTTTGAGCTTCTTCACTGGTGGTGAAGTGAATAAATCTTTGCAATTCGGCAAGACCTTCTGGAGATTTTTTATCGGAAATAACAATAGGTTCAGCCAGTTTAGGATCTGCTTCCGGGAATTCACTCAAAGCTTTTTCGTATTTATTGGCCGGGCTAGATTCGCTTTGAGCGACTTGTTCGGCTGGTTTGTCGCTGCTGCCTTTATTGCCGGAGTCGCCGCAGGCTGCCAGCAGGGAAGCGGTCAAGATTAGCATACCGAATTTGTTTAATACGTTCATATTAGGATTCCTTCTTAAGTTAAGAGAAAATTGGGGGAAATTTGTTTTTATTGATGAGCGTAGATAATTGTTTGTACTTTTGTTCTATTTTATTACAGATTTGTTTATTTTTCTCAAATTAGGTTAAGTGGTATGTTTTTGGAATTAAACGGCGAAGGTGGATGGTTGTAAAATATTGAACATATAATGAAATTAACAAGGGTAATAATAAGCAAGGCTACACTGTTTTGAGCTAAAGTAGATTTTTTTATTAAGATATTGTTGATTTATGTAATGGAAATAAAAAAGGCCGTCTGAAACAATAAAGTTTCAGACGGCCTTTTTGACTGGTTGAAATTAGTTGCCTAAGTCGAATGCTTTATGCAGAACGCGGGTAGCCAGTTCCATGTATTTTTCGTCAATCAGGACGGATACTTTGATTT
This sequence comes from Neisseria subflava, assembly GCF_024205705.1. Taxonomy (NCBI): domain Bacteria; kingdom Pseudomonadati; phylum Pseudomonadota; class Betaproteobacteria; order Neisseriales; family Neisseriaceae; genus Neisseria; species Neisseria subflava. The sequence continues at coordinate 1,766,138 of NZ_CP073115.1, read as the reverse complement.
CGGAAGTTGAAATCATTTGGATGTTGATGCCTTCTTCTGCGAGGGTGCGGAAGATTTTGGCGGCCACGCCGACGTGTGAACGCATGCCCAAGCCGACTGCGGAGACTTTGCATACGGTGTCGTCGCCGTCGATGTAGGCGGCGCCGATGCTGTCTTGGCGTTGTTGCAGGAGTTCGATGGTTTGTTTGTAGTCTCCGCGTGGAACGGTGAAGGAGAAGTCGGTTGTGCCTTCGCTGCCGACATTTTGGATGATCATGTCGACTTCGATGTTGGCATCGGCAACTGCGCCGAGGATTTGGTAGGCAACGCCGGGTTTGTCAGGTACGCCGCGTACGTTGATGCGGGCTTGGTTTTTGTCGAATGCGATACCGGTTACGGCTGCTCTTTCCATGTTGTCGTCCTCTTCAAAGGTAATCAGGGTGCCGTTGCCGCCATCTTGCAGGCTGCTGAGTACGCGCAGGCGCACTTTGTATTTTCCGGCGAATTCTACGGAGCGGATTTGTAAAACTTTTGAGCCGAGGCTGGCCAATTCGATCATTTCTTCAAAAGTGATCGTGTCCATACGGCGCGCTTCGGGTACGACGCGCGGGTCGGTCGTGTAAACGCCGTCTACGTCGGTATAAATTTGGCATTCGTCAGCTTTGAGGGCTGCGGCGATGGCAACGGCGGAGGTGTCGGAACCGCCACGACCGAGGGTTGAGATATTGCCTTCGCTGCTGATGCCTTGGAAACCGGCTACGATAACGACTTTACCGGCGGCCAAATCGGCACGCATTCTTTCGTCGTCGATGTTTTCGATGCGGGCTTTGGTGTGGGAAGTGTCGGTTTGGAGGGCGACTTGCCAGCCGGTGTAGCTTTTGGCGTCAACGCCAATGTCTTTCAGGGCCATGGCCAGCAGGCCGATGGTTACTTGTTCGCCGGTGGCAAGGACGACGTCCAGCTCGCGCGGATCGGGATGTTCTTGCATTTCGTGCGCCAGGGCGACCAGTCGGTTGGTTTCGCCGCTCATGGCGGATACGACGACTACGATGTCGTGTCCTTCGGCGCGGGCTTTGGCGACACGTTTGGCTACGTTTTTGATGCGTTCGGGCGAGCCTACTGATGTGCCGCCGTATTTATGTACGATTAACGCCATGTTTCGTGCTTTCTTGTGGGGGTTGTCGGGCAGCTTGGTTTGCTGGAAAAAGGGTTATTATTACTATTTTTTACATGGAATTCAAGGATAGAACGCGCTTTTTTGAGTAAATACGCATAAAGGGGTTTAGTTAAAAAAGGCCGTCTGAAATCTTTCAGACGGCCTTGCTGATTATAGGGCCAAAAGGGCGGCCTGCTGGTGTTGAACCAATTCGGCAATGCCTTTATGTGCCAAGGCAATCAGCTTGCCCAATTCTTCGATGCTGAACGGTGCGCCTTCGGCCGTGCCTTGGATTTCGATGATTTTGCCGGATGCGGTCATGATGATGTTAACGTCGCTGTCGCAGCCTGAGTCTTCGGGATAGTCCAAGTCCAAAAGCGGTACACCGCCAACCACGCCGGCGGAAACGGCAGCGACGGCTTCACGGATCGGATTTTCGCTGATAAGGCCGTCTGAAAGCAGTTTGTCCACGGCGATTTGCAGGGCAACGTAGGCACCGGTAATGGAGGCGGTACGCGTGCCGCCGTCGGCTTGGATAACGTCGCAGTCAATCAGGATTTGGCGTTCGCCGAGTTTTTCCATATCGACAACGGCGCGCAGCGAGCGGCCAATCAGGCGTTGGATTTCTTGTGTGCGGCCGGACTGTTTGCCTGCGGTGGCCTCGCGGCGCATACGAGAGGCGGTGGAAGCCGGCAGCATACCGTATTCGGCCGTTACCCAGCCTTGTTCTTTCCCGCGCAGGAACGGTGGGACATTTTCGTCGATAGAGGCAGTGCAAATCACTTTGGTGTTGCCGCACTCGATAAGGCAGGAGCCGTCGGCGTGGGGGAGAAAATTGGGCGTAATTTTGATGTTGCGCAGGCTGTTGGCGGCGCGGCCGGTGCGGGTGTAGTTACTCATGATGATCCTTTGGGCGGAATGAAAAATAGGTTGCCTTGAATTATAGAGGAATTTGGCACCAAAGGCCGTCTGAAAATCGTCGGTCGGGTGTGTTATAGTGTCCATACTTTCACTCGTATTTGGAAACGGAGTAAAACCATGGCTACAAGACGAACTATTCAAATCCACAGCATGACCGGCTTTGCCAATGCCGCAGGCGAATGCGGCGGCAAGCGGATTAATTTGGAAATCCGCGCGGTCAACCATCGTTATTTGGATGTCCAATTCCGTATGCCGGAAGAGTTGCGCTATTTGGAAGGTGCGTTGCGCGAACAGATTGCCGCGGCTGTGGCTCGCGGTAAACTGGAATGCCGTGTTCAGCTGCAAGATGCGGCTTCTGGCGGTCAGACTTTGGAGGTCAATCAGGACTTGGTCGCACAGCTGGCGAAGTTGAACAAAGAATGGCGCAAGGAACACAATTTCGGCAAGCTGAGCGTGGCCGATGTTTTGCGTTTCCCCGGCGTTTTGGCAGGGCAGGGCGAAGACGCCGAGGCCTTGGCGAAAGGTGTCAAAGATTTATTGACCGGCGCGTTGAAAGAGTTCACGGCTGCCCGCAAACGTGAAGGCAAAAAACTGGGCGAGCACCTGCTGCAACGTCTGGACGGCATGGAAGAGATTGTGGATGCTTTGAACGAACTGTTCCCAAGCCTGCTGCAGGCGCATATGGACAAAGTCAAAGCCCGTTTGGCAGAAGCCGTCGGCAATATCGACAACGACCGCTTGCAACAGGAATTTGCTTTGTTCATCCAGAAATCCGATGTGGATGAGGAATTCAGCCGTTTGCGCACCCATATCGCCGAAGTACGCCGCATCGTTACCGAAGGCAAGGGCAGCGCAGGCAAACGCTTGGATTTCCTGATGCAGGAACTCAACCGCGAGGCCAATACATTGGGCAGCAAGGCCATCGCCGCCGAATGCACGCAAGCGTCGGTAGAACTGAAAGTCTTAATCGAACAAATGCGCGAACAGGTTCAAAATATCGAATAAATCGATAACGAATAGATAAAACAAGGCCGTCTGAAAAGTTTCAGACGGCCTTTGTGTTGATATTGGGTGGAGTTAGTGTGGTTTGTTTTTAAACATTATTGGATGATGGATTTCCTGTTTCGTTACTGTAATTGCGCATAAGAGTTAACATGTGTTAAATTATGGCAATTATTGTCATGATAAAAACATACAAAGGAGTAAAATATGAACTTTCTGACCGCTATCAGTCGGCAAATGACCCGCTTCACCGCCTTGATTATCGTCCTTGCCTCCATCATCGCCTTTATCGAACCTGCCACTTTTTCGTGGGTAAAAGGCGATACGCAAGTCGTCGTACTCGGCATCATCATGCTCGGCATGGGCATGACTTTGGGCAAAGAAGATTATCAAATTCTGGCGCAACGTCCGCTCGATATTTTTATCGGCGCCATCGCCCAATACACGATTATGCCCTTGCTCGCCATCGGCATTGCCAGAGCCTTTGACCTCTCGCCCGGATTGACGCTGGGTTTGGTTTTGGTCGGTACCTGCCCGGGTGGTGTTTCGTCCAATATCATGAGTTTTTTGGCTAAAGGCGATGTTGCCTTTTCGGTTGGCATGACCACTGTTTCCACCGTCCTCGCGCCTGTGATGACGCCGCTGTGGATGACTTATTTGGTCGGACAAACCGTCGAAATGGACGGCTGGGGTATGTTCAAATTTATGCTGCTCGTTACCCTGTTGCCTGTCGTTATCGGCTCTGCCGCCAATATATTGCTGCATAAAAAACATTGGTTTGAAGACGTGCGCGCGATTATGCCTGCCGTTGCCGTTGTCGCGTTTGCCTGTATCGTCGGCGGCGTTGCTGCCGTTCACGGCCACCGCTTTGCTGAATCCGCTTTTGTTATGGTACTCGCCATCGCTGCCCACAACATCGGCGGCTACATCCTCGGCTACTACAGCGGTGCGCTGACTGGCATGAATACTGCTAAAAAACGCACCCTTGCCATCGAAGTCGGTGTACAAAACGCCGGACTTGCGACTGGTTTGAGCGCTAAATTCTTCCCCGGTAATGCCGAGTCTGCCGTTGCCGCCGCCGTTGCCTGCGTTTGGCACTCTGTGTCAGGAACGGTTTTGGGTAACTTGTTTGCCTGGTGGGACAAGCGTAAGCAATAAGCTGTAAACATTGCCAGATAATAAAAGGCCGTCTGAAACACTTCAGACGGCCTTTTGATTGCTTTTTATCAATGCGCTTTATGTGTCGTGCTGTACACGATTTTGTCTGTTAAAGCCATGGCGAGGGCGGAAATCAGGAAGCAGATGTGGGTAATACATTGCCACATGATTTGTTTTTCCGACAGATTGGCGGCGTTGAGGAAGGTTTGCAGCAGATGGATGGAGGAAATGCTGATGATGGACATCGACAGCTTAACCTTTAAAACCGAAGCATTGACATGGCTGAGCCATTCGGGCTGGTCGGGATGTTCGTCAACGTGAAGGCGGGAGACGAAGGTCTCGTAGCCGCCGACAATGACCATGGTCAGCAGATTGGCAATCATCACGACATCAATCAGGTTCAATACAGCGATCATGATGGTGTTTTCATCCATGATGCTGAAATTGGATACCAAGTGCCACAAGGATTTGAGGAACTTACAGGCATAAATGACTTGGGCGATAATCAAGCCTATATAAATCGGCAGTTGCAGCCAGCGGCTGGCAAAAATGAAATGCGCGAAGATGCCCATTCGGTCGTGGGCTGTGCGTTTGGTTGGGGTGGAATGTTCCATAAAATGTGTTGTGTGTAGGAAAGATAAGGGGCGGCATTTTAATGGAAAAATTTTCAGGCTGCAATTTGAGCGGCTGAATTGAAAAAGAAAGGCCGTCTGAAAACAGGATATGGTTTCTTGTTTTTCAGACGGCCTTGTAGGTTGTCAGGACAGGCAAACACGCGCAAAATCGCTTTGCTTTTTAGAGATGGACATTATGTTTGCAGATTCGTTTTTTTATTATCTGGTATTGGTCGGTTTTTCCGCCGGGCTGATGGATGCGGCGGTTGGCGGCGGCGGGCTGTTGCAGATTCCCGGATTGTTCAACCTCTTGCCAAACGCTACGCCTGTGGCCTCGGTGATGGGTGTCAATAAATTTGCTTCCTGCTGCGGCACGCTGACTGCGACGGGGCAATATCTGCGCCGAATCCCCGTGCCGTGGAAAATGCTGCTGCCTGCCGCGGTGTTGGCGTTTGCCGCTTCATATTTGGGCGCGAAAACGGTGGTGTATTTTCCTGTGCAATACATGAAACCGGCAATGTTGGTCACCATGATTGCCATGTGCCTGTACACTTTTTTGAAAAAAGACTTGGGGCAGACGGCGCGCACTGAAAAGCTGACGCGCCGTGAAACCTTATGGGGCTTGTTTTTTGGCGCATTAATCGGGTTTTACGACGGCATGTTCGGGCCGGGGACGGGCAGCCTGCTGGCTTTTGTGTTCGTCCGCTTTTACGGCTATGATTTTTTAGCGGCCAACGCTTCGGCAAAGGTCATCAATTGGACGATTAAAAATGGAATGTTATTACGGTAAATGATTTGAGACGTTCTAACAACTGGAAAAAACGATTCATGAGTACATTCATTATTACAACCATGAGCGCATTCAGGGGAAACTAAAAGGACTGAGCTCTGTGAATTACAGAACTCAGTCCTTGAACTAAATCAGTCTAACTTTTGGGGTCAGATCATTTTACGGAGCTTTTTTTGTTGTGTGCTTTAAGCCATTTTTGCATTTGTTCAATTTCCGCTTGTTGTGCGTTAATAATATCCTCAGCAAGCTTACGCATCTCAGGATCCTTTCCGTATTTTAATTCAACTTCCGCCATTTTTACTGCGCCAATATGGTGTGGCAACATACCTGCTGCAAAAGCAACATCAGGATCTTTATATTGCGCAGCTGCCATCATGTCTTGATTCATTTGATTCATACCTTGCATTAATTCTTGTTGCATTGCAGAATCTGTCGACATTGGCATATTCATGTGTGCTTGATGCGGTTGTTCATTAGCTTGGGCATAATTTGAAATTGCAACAGCGCTAAGTGTGATAAAAGTCATAAGTTTTTTCATGTTTTTCGCCTATGTGATAGCTGAATGAGTATAAATTATAAACTTTGACCTAAGGTTAAAGTCAACATTTATTCCGAAAATGTTTGGTGAGGTGCTAAAAGCTAAAATAAGACAATATTTGAGCTGCGTTACGGATTTATGTTGCTGCTGTGCCTGACCATTGGAAAGTTTGCTTGGGATTTATTGGGTTGATATCGAATGAAAAAAAGGCCGTCTGAAAGTTTCAGACGGCCTTTGCGTTTTACAGTTTAACCGAATGCTCGCGTGTTTCGTGGAATACGATGTCCGGCCAGCGTTCTTGCGTCAGATTCAGGTTGACGCGGTTAGGCGCGAGGTAGGCGAGGTTGCCGTCTGCGTCTATCGACAGATTGCCTGCATTGGCTTTTTCAAACTCCGCCAGCTTTTTCTTGTCTTCGCACGATACCCAGCGCGCCGACCAGATGGATGCGCTGTCGAACACCGCTTCCACGCCGTATTCGTTGGCGAGACGCGAGGTAACGACTTCAAACTGCAACACGCCGACCGCGCCCAAAATCAAATCCGCGCCGCTCATCGGTTTGAAGACTTGCACTGCGCCTTCTTCGCCGAGCTGTTGCAAACCTTTTTGCAGTTGCTTGATTTTCAGCGGGTTTTTAATGCGGACGCTGCGGAACAGTTCGGGTGCGAAGAATGGGATGCCGGTAAACGCCAGTTGTTCGCCTTCGGAGAAGCTGTCGCCGATTTGGATGTTGCCGTGGTTCGGGATGCCGATGATGTCGCCCGCGTAGGCTTCTTCCACCAGCTCGCGGTCGTGCGACATGAAGGTTACCACGCTGGAGGCGGCGATTTCGCGGTTGATACGCAGGTGTTTCATCTTCATGCCGCGCTCGAATTTACCGGAGCAGACGCGCAAGAAGGCGATACGGTCGCGGTGTTTCGGGTCCATATTGGCTTGGATTTTGAAGATAAATCCGGAGAATTTCGGCTCGTCCGGCTCGACCATTCGTACGGTTGCGTCACGCGGTTTCGGCGCAGGAGCCCATTCAATCAATGAATTGAGGATTTCCTGGATACCGAAGTTGTTAATCGCCGAGCCGAAGAACACGGGCGTGAGTTCGCCGGCGAGGAATTCGTCGAGATTAAATTCGTTGGAAGCCGCCTGCACCAATTCGATTTCGTCGCGCAACTGCTGGATTTCCAACGGAAAGCGTTGTTCCAATTCAGGATTGTCGATGCCTTTGATGATGTCGAACTCGTGCGGCAGGCGTTCGCCGCCGGCATCAAAGAGATAGATTTCGTCGTTCAGGATGTGGTACACGCCCTTGAAGTTTTTGCCCATGCCGATCGGCCAGGTTACGGGCGCGCAGCGGATTTGTAGGATGTTTTCCACTTCGTCCAGCAATTCCAACGAATCGCGTACTTCGCGGTCGTATTTGTTCATGAACGTGACAATCGGCGTATTGCGCAGGCGGCAGACGTTCAAGAGTTTGATGGTTTGCGCTTCCACACCTTTTGCTGCGTCAATCACCATCAAGGCGCTGTCGACGGCGGTCAATACGCGGTAGGTATCTTCGGAGAAGTCTTGGTGTCCCGGCGTGTCTAAGAGGTTGACGGTATGGTCTTTGTAGTCGAACTGCATTACGGATGAGGCCACGGAAATGCCGCGCTGCTTCTCGATGTCCATCCAGTCTGAGGTGGCGAATTTGCCGGTTTTCTTGCCTTTTACCGTACCCGCGCTTTGAATCGCACCTGAAAACAGCAGCAGTTTTTCGGTCAGCGTGGTTTTACCCGCGTCAGGGTGGGAGATGATGGCAAACGTGCGGCGGCGGCGCACTTGGTCGAGGATTTCTTGGGACATGGTTTTCTTTGTAAAAAGGTTTCAGGCCGCTTTTTCAGACGGCCTGAAGGATATGGGTGTTGGAAAACAGGCTAAAATAAGGGGTGTGCAACACGCCCTGCAATAGATTGAAAGATGCGGAATTGTACAAAAAAATGCTTGATAACTCAATGTTTGCACTAAGACAAAGGCCGTCTGAAAAGTTTCAGACGGCCTTATGCTATGAATCGATGATTAAATATCCATCGGTTTCCATTCCGCGCCTTTTACCGGCGGCAGCCATGATTGCGTACCGCTGGAGGAAAATCCCCACAAGGTGTCGGGGAGGCCGTAATGGTCGGCGCGCGTCGGGTCGAGTTGCGTTTCGATTTCATCTTCGCGGCCTTCACGGATTTGCGTGGCGATGTGCGGATTAATCATCACAGTTTTGCCCAATGCGATAAATTCTGCCCAGCCGGTTTCATAGGCGGCCAAAATTTGGTCGGCGGTAAACAGGTTGCCCACGCCGATAAGCGGCAGTTTGTCGTTGATGCGTTCGTGGATGAACTGCATACGGGTTTGCGCGGTATCGCCGCCGCGACGGATTTTTTTATCAAATTCCCACAGGGAAACGTGCAGATATTGCAGCGGTTTTTGTACCAATGCGTCAATCAATGCGCCGGTTTCGGTCATGGTTAAGCCGTCGTCGCCCGGTTCTTCAGGGGAGAAGCGGTAGCCGATGATGAAGTCGTTGCGCTGGTGTTTTTCACAGACGGCAACTACTGCATCGATCACGGCAAGCGGGAAGCGCATTCTGTTTTCCAAGCTGCCGCCCCATTGGTCGTTGCGGCGGTTGCTTTGGGCAGAGTAAAACTGTTGGATCAGGTAGGCATTGGCACCGTGGATTTCCACGCCGTCAAAACCGGCGCGAAGCGCCAAATCGGCGGCTTGTGCATAAGAGGCGATGAGCGCTTCGACTTCTTCTGCGGTCGCTTCGCGTGCGTGTTCAGCTTCGCTGGCGGAAGCGCTGATTTTGTCGAGACCGTCCAAAAGGTCATCAATGGCTTTGGAACCGCCGTGATGGATTTGCAAAATCGCTTTTGCGCCTTGCTGTTGCAGGATTTGTGCAGTTTCTTTCAGGCTGTCGAGGCAGTGTTCGCCTGTGGCCTCAGGTTGGCCGTGAAAGGCTTTACCGTCTTTTTGAACCAAAGTGGCGGCAGTGATAAACATGCCCATATCGCCTGCGCGGTTGCTGAGGAAGGTACGCTCTTGGTCGCTGATTAAACCGTCGGTTTGTGAGCCGAAATGGGTCATAGGGGCGACGACAAGGCGGTTTTTGATGGTTACGCCGTTATTGAGGGTGTATGTTTGAAAGAGTGGGGCGTATTTTGGATTCATGAGATTTTGCTCTTGATAAGTGAATGGTTGGCAGAGAATTGGGCTATTCGGGAAATTATCAAGTACACAGGCCGTCTGAAAAGTTTCAGACGGCCTGTTTATTCTTTAAGCCTTAGGATTAAAGATTAGGATTGACAATGATTTTTACGGCGGATTCGTTGTTGTGAATCAGACGCTCGAAGCCTTCGGAAATCAATTCGTCCAGTTTGATGCGTTGGGTGATGAAAGGCTCAAGGTTGATTTTGCCTTCTTCAACCAATTTGATGGTTTCTGCGTGGTCGTTACAGTAGGCGATGGTGCCGCGCACGTCCAGCTCTTTCATCACAACGCTGTGGACGTTGATGGTGGCGGGGTGGCTCCAAATGGATACGATGACGACTTTCGCAGTCGGACGGCATGCTTCGACCATGGTGTCCAGCACTTTGTTGACGCTGGTGCATTCGAATGCGACGTCTACGCCTTCGCCGTTGGTCAGTTTTTTCACTTCTTCGACGACATCGACTTCGGATGGGTCGAGGATGTAGTCGGCCACGCCGGCTTCGCGTGCTTTGTCTTTACGTGCTTTGCTCAATTCGGTGATGATGACTTTGATGCCTTTGGCTTTCAGTACGGCAGCCAACAGCAAACCGATTGGGCCTGCACCGCCGACCAATGCAACATCGCCTTCTTTCGCACCACTGCGTACATAAGCATGGTGGCCGACAGACAGAGGCTCAATCAAAGCAGCTTGGTCCAATGGGATTTTGTCGGAAATAGGGTGTACCCAACGGCGTTTGACGGCGATTTTTTCAGACAAGCCGCCACCGCAGCCGCCCAAGCCGATGAAGTTCATGTCTTTGGAGAGGTGGTAGTTGCTGCCTTCGCCGGTCGGTACGTCGTCGCGGATGATGTAGGGTTCGACAACAACGTGTTGGCCGACTTTGATGTCGTCCACGCCTTCGCCTACGGCATAAACCACGCCGGAGAACTCGTGACCCATGGTTACAGGGGCTGACTCGCCGGAGATTGGGTGCGGATGGCCGCAAGGCGGAATGAAAATCGGGCCTTCCATGAATTCGTGCAGGTCGGTACCGCAGATACCGCACCAAGCAACATTGATGCCGACAGTACCCGGAGCTACGGTTGGCTCTGGAATGTCTTCGATGCGGATGTCGCCTTTGTTATAAAAACGTGCTGCTTTCATTGTAACGCTCCTTTTTTAAAGTGGAGGCCGTCTGAAAAAGACGGTCAATTAGGGAAAGGGAAGCAGTGTGGCGTGTGAAATGGTTTTATTGATATGTTTTATGTTTGTTATTTTACTACTAATAATATGGAAATGGTTTGTCTTTGCTCAAATTAAAGTTTGTAAATGAAAAAAAAGGCCGTCTGAAATGGATAATCTATTTTCAGACGGACTGGGGCAATAGTTTGAATGCGTTATGGTGTAGGATTGTTACTTTTGCCGCGCTTCAGATGTTTTTGGTAGGCGATGACGTAGTCGGCCTTGCTTAAGCCCGCCAATACGCGAATATGGGCGGCGGCGGATTTGGACATGGATTCCAAGGTATAGCCGCCTTCCAGCACGGAAACGACACGTCCTTGACAGCTTGCCGTTGCTTGGACGATTTTGTGCGTCAGCCAGGCAAAGTCGGCTTCATGCAGGTTCAGACGGCCTGTTTCGTCTTGTTTATGCCCGTCAAAACCTGCCGAAAGCAACACCAACTCGGGACGGAAAGCCGTGAGCTTGGGCAGCCATTGTTCGCGGATGGTCGTGCGGAAGATACGGCTGCCTGTGCCCGGTTTGAGGGGCGTATGCAGCATATTTTTATTGCCGGCGTATTGTTCCGCCTGAGGGAAGGGAAAGATGTCGGTTTCAAACAGGTTGAAAAACATCACGCGCGGATCGTCTTGGAGAATCTCCGCCGTACCATCGCCGAAGTGGACGTCGAAATCGATGACGGCGATGCGTTGCAAGCGGTATTGGGCAATGGCGTGCATCACGCCGGCGGCAACGTTGTTGATCAGGCAAAATCCGCCGGCGCTGTTGCTGTGGGCATGGTGGCCGGGGGGCGGATGGCGCAAAAAGCATGCCAGGCCTTTTTGTGCATCACCATATCGACTGCTTTAACAACGGCTCCGGCCGCAAAACGGGCGGCTTGGAGGGAGTCGTGGCAGATGACCGTATCGTCGTCGATACGGTGGATTTTACCGGGGAGCGGCTGGGCGGCTTCCAACTCGTGTAGATAGTTGCGCGAGTGGACCAATGCCAGCTGCGCATCTTTGATTTCCGGTGCTTCGGCGGTTTGCAGGCGACGCCAAATGCCTTCTTGTTTTAAGGCGGTTTGAATGGCGCTGATGCGTTTGGGCCTGTCGGGATGGTTGGGTCCCGGCTGGTGCTGCAGAAATATCGGATGGGAAATCCATACGGTGCGGGCATTTTTGCCGAGTAGTCGACGCAGCAGGGTACGTACGCGCCAAATGATTTTTTTAAGCATGGAAAGTGTGTATCGAACGAGTCGCACGGACTGCTAAATATGGTTAATAAATACGGAAATGCTTGGAAATTTTTCAGACGGCCTTTAGAATAGCTCAATTTTACAGTCCGACCAACTGCGTTTTGGACTGTATGCAGTTTTTTACTTTATCTTAAAACTCAAAAGAACGGATATATTATGAATCAAGCTGTGGCTCAATTTGCCCCTTTACTGTTGATTATGGTGGTGTTTTACTTCCTGATTATGCGTCCTCAACAAAAGAAATTCAAAGCACATCAAGCTATGCTGGCTGCTTTGAAAGTAGGCGATAAAGTCGTTTTGGCTGCAGGTTTCAAAGGCCGCGTGACCAAAGTCGGCGAGCAATTCTACACTGTCGACATCGGCCAAGGTGCGAGAATCGAAGTAGAAGTGGAACGCAACGCGATTGCCGCGAAAGCCGAATAATCCGTTTTTTTGCGAAAAGCCGCCTCATTTTCCGAGTGCGGCTGTTTGCCTTTATAAATAAAGCAAAGGTTTACCATGAACCGTTATCCTTTATGGAAATACCTGCTGATTGCGTTCACGATTGTGGTTGCGGCTGTTTATTCGCTGCCCAACCTTTTCGGTGAAACGCCTGCGGTACAGGTATCGACCAACCGACAAGCCATCGTTATCAATGAGCAAACCCAGTCTAAAGTGTCTTCTGCGTTGCAAAGCGCAGGTATTCAGACTGACGGTATGTTCATTGTCGATAACTCGCTGAAAGTGCGTTTTAAAGATACTGAAACGCAACTGAAAGCGCGTGATGTCATTGAAAACACTTTGGGCGAAGGCTATATTACCGCGCTCAACCTTTTGGCGGACAGTCCTGAGTGGATGGCGAAAATTAAAGCCAATCCGATGTTCTTGGGTTTGGACTTGCGTGGCGGCGTGCATTTCACCATGCAGGTGGACATGAAAGCCGCGATGCAGAAAACGTTTGAACGTTATTCCGGCGATATCCGCCGCGAATTGCGCCGCGAAAAAATCCGTACCGGCACGGTGCATCAGACTGAAAACGGTCTGACCGTGCCTTTGCAAGATGCTGCCGATGTACAAAAAGCATTGCCTCAGTTGCAAAAATTGTTCCCTGAAGCCACGCTGCTGCCGGACGGCAACAATATCGTGCTGACTTTGTCTGAAGAGGCAATCAATAAAGTACGTTCTGATGCGGTTAAACAAAACATCAATACGTTGCACAACCGTGTGAACGAATTGGGTGTAGCCGAACCGGTTATCCAACAATCCGGCCTTGACCGCATTGTCGTACAGCTGCCGGGCGTGCAAGATACTGCCAAAGCAAAAGACATTATCGGTCGTACCGCGACTTTGGAAGTACGCATGGTGGAAGACGATCCGATTAAATTGCAGGAAGCCTTAAACGGTAATGTACCGACTGGTTATGAATTGCTGTCAAGCGGTGGCGATCATCCGGAAACTATCTTGGTCAACAAACAAGTTGAACTGACCGGCGACAACATCAACGATGCGCAACCTAGCTTTGACCAAATGGGTGCGCCTGCCGTGAGCCTGAGCCTGGATAGTGCGGGCGGCAGCATTTTTGGCGAATTGACTTCGGCCAATGTGGGTAAACGTATGGCTATGGTGTTGATCGACCAAGGTAAATCCGAAGTCGTGACCGCACCAGTCATCCGTGCCGCCATTACCGGCGGCCGCGTGGAGATTTCCGGTAGCATGACGACAGCCGAAGCCAACGATACTTCATTGTTGCTGCGTGCCGGTTCGCTGGCCGCGCCGATGCAGATTGTCGAAGAACGTACCATCGGCCCGTCTTTGGGTAAAGAAAACATTGAAAAAGGTTTCCACTCTACCTTGTGGGCTTTGCCGCTGTTGCTGCATTCATGGTGATTTACTATCGCTTGATGGGTTTCTTCTCTACCATTGCCTTGAGTACCAATATCTTGTTTTTGGTGGGTATTTTGTCTGCCATGCAGGCAACGCTGACCTTGCCGGGTATTGCCGCCTTGGCTTTGACCTTGGGTATGGCGATTGACTCCAACGTGTTGATTAATGAACGTATCCGTGAGGAACTGCGTGCCGGTGTCGCACCGCAGCAGGCCATTAACCTCGGTTTCCAACACGCTTGGGCAACCATTGTCGACTCCAACTTGACCTCCCTGATTGCCGGTATCGCTTTGTTGGTATTCGGTTCCGGCCCGGTACGCGGTTTTGCGGTTGTACACTGTATCGGTATTCTGACTTCGATGTATTCATCCGTGGTTGTGTTCCGTGCTTTGGTCAACCTGTGGTACGGCCGTCGCCGCAAATTGCAAAATATTTCCATCGGTTCGGTATGGAAGCCGAAAGCTGAAATGGCAGAAGGCAAGGAGTAAAACATGGAATTATTTAAAATCAAACGCGATATTCCGTTTATGAGCTACGGCAAACTGACGACTTTTATTTCGTTGGTTACGTTTATCGCCGCCGTGTTCTTTTTGGTAACCAAAGGCCTGAATTTCTCCGTCGAATTTACAGGCGGTACGGTGATGGAAGTCCAATATCAGCAGGGCGTGGATGTGAATAAAACGCGCGAACGCCTCGATACGCTGAAAATGGGTGATGTACAGGTTCAGGCATTGGGTACGAACAAACACATCATGATTCGCCTGCCGAACAAAGAAGGCGTAACCTCCGCCCAATTGTCCAACCAAGTGATGGATTTGCTGAAAAAAGACAATCCTGACGTTACCTTGCGCCAAGTCGAATTCATCGGCCCTCAAGTCGGCGAAGAATTGGTCACCAATGGTTTGATGGCATTAGGCTTCGTGGTGGCAGGTATTATTATTTACTTGTCCATGCGTTTTGAGTGGCGTTTTGCAGTGTCCGCGATTATTGCGAATATGCACGATATCGTGATTATTCTCGGCTGTTTCGCCTTCTTCCAATGGGAATTCTCATTGACTGTCTTGGCAGGTATTTTGGCAGTTCTGGGTTATTCTGTGAACGAATCTGTGGTCGTGTTTGACCGTATTCGTGAAAACTTCCGTAAGCCGCATATGCGCGGCCACACTGTGCCAGAAGTCATCGACAACGCGATTACCGCGACCATGAGCCGTACCATTATTACCCACGGTTCGACCGAAGCAATGGTTGTTTCTATGCTGGTGTTCGGTGGTGCAGCCTTGCACGGTTTCTCTATGGCGCTGACCATCGGTATCGTATTCGGTATTTACTCTTCCGTATTGGTTGCCAGCCCGCTCTTGCTGATGTTTGGCTTGAGTCGTGAGAACATTGCCAAAGAAGTGAAGAAAAAAGAAGAAGTTGTAGTTTAATCGCTGCAATGCTGCGATAAAGGCCGTCTGAAAATTGATTGAATCAGTTTTCAGACGGCCTTTTGTATTTAAATTTCAGAATGTTTTGTTTTAATGAAATATGAGGGGATAAATATGAAAGAAAAAGAAAAAATAGGAACAATATAATTTTGTGATGAATCAAGTTTATTGTCTGATGTTCCCTTAATTGCTTGTCAGTCCCAATATTTTAAAACATAATACTTTTGCCCCCGATGCTGGAGTTTTACTACAAGTACATGATTTGCAAAAAATCTGTCGGGAGTGCAGACCCTGCCAATCAACCTCAAAAAAGGAAGGCCAAGAATGAAAGTAACCAGTTTCGGCGAAGTACTGTGGGACGATTTTCCAAACGGAAAGGTATTGGGTGGTGCACCCCTGAATGTTACCGTTCGTTTGCAGTCTTTGGGTATCGATACTGCCATTATCAGTCGTCGCGGCGATGATGCCGATGGTGAAGAATTGCTACGCAAGATTCAAAGCAAAAACGTCAACACTGATTATTTGCAGGTTTGCCAGGAATGCGCGACCAGTTTGGTGAAAGTACACTTGGACAAGTCTGGCAGTGCGTCTTATGAGATTGTTTATCCTTGCGCGTGGGACAGGATTGCGGTTGATGATGCGGCAATCAAACGTGTGTCAGAATCCGATGCTTTCGTTTTTGGCAGCTTGGCAACCCGTGATGAAGTTTCGCGTAAAAGTTTGGCAGTTTTGCTGAAAGAAGCCAAATTCAAAATTTTTGATGTTAATCTGCGCAAGCCTCATTACGATATTGACCGCTTGTTGGAGACCATGAAACAGTCTGATATGGTCAAACTCAACGATGATGAGTTGTATGAATTGGCTGCGGCTTATGGCTCTCCTTATCACAGTATCGAGCAAAATATCAGCTACCTCGTTGAGTTGAGCGGCGTCAAAATTTTTTGCGTGACTTTGGGCAGTCATGGCGCGGTTTTGTATAAGGACGGCGAGTTGTACCGTCATTGCGGTTTCCGCGTCAAAGTGGTGGATACTGTCGGCTCCGGCGACAGCTTTCTTGGCGGTTTGACTTACAAGCTGCTCAATAATGCGCCTCCTCAAGAAGCCATTACTTTTGCTTGTGCGCTGGGTGCATTGGTTGCTTCGCGTCATGGTGCAACGGCGGATATTTCTTTGGAAGAAGTTGAAGCGTTTATGAATCCGGCTTGATATTTTGACAAGAGACATAAAAAGGCCGTCTGAAAACCATTAAATCAGGTTTTTCAGACGGCCTTAGTATTTTCAGGCTTTACCAATAAGTTGTAAAACATTCTAAGTTGGTATTTTTCGGGCCACTTCCTTCTTCGGTCGGCGAACCAATCATCATCAGGCCGATGATTTTGTCTTTGTCGGCACACTCAAATGCTTCGCGCAACAATGGGCTGTTGACCCACATGCCGGTAATCCAAACATTGTCGAAGCCTTGAGCAGAAGAAGCCAGTTGTAAAGCATAGGCGGCGCAGCCGGCAGTCAGCATTTGTTCCCATTCAGGTTTGGGTTTTGCCACTTCATGGTTCGGCGCGAATGTAACGCCGATAATCATAGGCGCCATGTTGCCGACGCGTTCGGCCTTTTTCATGGCATCATCGCCGAAGTTGAGTTCGGTAACGGTCTTGCTCAAAAGCTCACGGAAACGTTGTAAGCCAGCCTCGCTTTGAATCACAGTAAAGCGGTAAGGGCGCATATTGCCGTGATCAGGTACTTGTGTTGCCGCTTGCAGCATTTGTTCCAGTTGCTCGGCATTGGGTGCCGGAGCAGCCAGTTTTTTGGAAGAACGACGCGTGGTGAGGAGATTTAAGGCATCCATTTTTATTCTTTCTTGTGGATTCGAATGAGAATAATTATATAACAGAACGATAAATAAATCAGCAAAGGACTAAGGCCGTCTGAATTAAGGTTTCAGACGGCCTTTGAGTTTTACAGGATACCGTTGTTTTGTGTATTTTCAGTAATCAGAGCTTTGCTGATTTCGTCGGCGGTGTAGCTCTTACCGTTTCCGAATACAAAGCTGTCGACATTATTGTTGGCAATGTCATGGATGGTCAGGGTGTCGCCTGTATCTTTGATGGTTAATACCCAATCATCGCCGGTTTTTAACTGTAAATCTTTCAGCGTAATCCCTTCTTTGAAAAGGACTTGGGTATCGCTGCCACCATACGGATTAAAGGTGTCGTTGCCGCTGTTTCTGCCGAACATAATCACCGTACGCTCGGAACCGGGGTCGGTAATGGTATCGTTGCCGCCGGCCGTATCAACGATGTTGATGCCTCGGCCCAAAGTAATGGTTTCATCACTGCGGTTGCCCCTGTATTCGACAACAGAAGTGTAACGCGACAAATCTAAATCGCTGTTGTCGCTATCGGCATGGATGGTGTGGTTGAAGTTGTTGTACACATCCCGGTTGAGTTCTTCAACGGGTTGGCCGGTGTATTGGACGATGTTTGTGTTGCCGATCATGTGCGGGATAGACAGTTTGAAGTGGTTGATTAGCTCGCCGGTGCTGTATGAGGTATTGCCGTCAAACTGAAACTCGGAAATCGCACCATAAATACCGCTTTGGTTTTTGATGGTTAAAACATCGTCTGTGCCTTTGATGCGGATATGCCAAGTGTCGCCATTCAGCAGGGGTGGAGATACAAATTGGTTGCTGTCGGGCATGTCGGCAATCCCGGTTTTGTCGTAACCTTTTTCAACGGTAATTTCGAGGTCGTCAAGGGTAATGTCGCTGGTAAATTTAACGACATTAGCGTTGAGTCTGTGTAGGCTTGCCTCGCTATCAAAACCGAAGTTGAAGTCAAAAATGGTATCATGACCGTAACCTTTGCCGAAGATATAGGTATCGTTGTGTTCGCCGCCTTCCAGATAATCATTGCCTGCGCCGCCGTCAAGCAGGTCGGCACCTACATGGGCATAGAGTTTGTCATTGCCGTTGCCACCATAAAGTTTATCGTCGGAATCCGGCTCAGTGCTGTAATAGGTTGCACTGTGTTCGCGCAAGATGTCATCGCCATCGTGGCCATAAAGGGTATCATGGCCGTCATTGCCGCCGTCGATTTCATTGTTGCCTGCATTGCCATGCAAGGTATCATCGTCGTTTGTGCCGACGAGTTTAATGGTTTCGGTCTTCAGCGCTTGGAAGGTTTGTTGGAACTGTGCGGCAGTGTAGGTTTGGTCGTTGAACTGGAAACGGTCGATGGAAATGCTGCCATCCGCACCGATTTGGTTTTGAATCAGGGCTGAACCTTGTTCCGAAGTGATTTCCCAACTTTGGCTGCCATCATCGTTATGAATGGTCTTCAGGTTGAGCTTGGCATTGTTCAGGCCGTCTGAAAACTTGAGGGTATTGATGCCTTGGTTGTCGATAATGGTATCGTTGTCGCCGTAGATATAGGTATCGTTTCCGGCTCCGCCTTTCAGAATGTCTTTACCGTTGCCGCCCACTAAAATGTCGTCGCCTGCATCACCGTTGATGACATCGTTGCCGTCGCCGCCATCCAGATAATCGTTGCCGTCGCCGCCGTTGAGGTTATCGTTGCCACCCATGCCGTAAACGGTATCATCACCACGTCCGCTATTGAGGCGGTTGCGGCCTTCGTTACCGGTCAGGATGTTATTGCTGTTGTTGCCGGCGGCAAAAATATTGGCCGAGCCGGTCAAGGTAACATTTTCGACGTAGGTAGCGGCGGTATGGGAAATGCTGCTGAATACGGTGTCTTCTCCGCCGTCAGCCTGTTCAATCACCACGTCTTTTACATCATCAATGTAGTAAGTGTCATTGCCGTCTCCACCTTCCATAATGTCGGCACCGGCTTTGCCATCGATAATATCATCGCCGGATGTGCCGATCAGATGGTCATTGCCGCCGCTGCCAGCGATGGTCTTGCCGCTTTCGGTATGCTCAGTCAGGGAAATATTGAAATATTTGGCAAAGCTGTTTACATCCAGTTTTTGTGTGCCGATGATGAATTGGGAGACTGCCGGTGTTGTACCGTTTTGAGTGTATTGGTTTTTGATAGTTAAAACGGCGTTGCTGTTTTTCACGGCAATCAGCCAGTCATGGCCGCCGGTTTCATTGTTTCGGACTTCGACGGTTAAATCGTTAAGGCTTAGGTCGGTATGAAAGCGGATGCTGTTGTGGCCTTGATTGTCGATGATGGTGTCTTGCTCGCTTTTGGCAGAGAAAAGGTAGGTATCATCGCCTTCGCCACCTTCAAGCACATCGTTGCCTGCTTCGCCGTTGAGGATGTCATTGCCTGTTTCGCTGAAAAGAAGGTCGTTGCCTTCGCCACCATTGATGACATCGTTGCCACCGCCGCCGTAAACGATGTCGTCACCGCGCCCGCTGTTGAGGCGGTTGTGGCCTTCATTGCCGATGAGGATGTTGTTGCTGTTGTTGCCAGCACCGAAAATGTTGGCTGTACCGGTCAAAACAAGGTTTTTAACGTGGTTTGGAAGGGTATAGCTGACGTTGCTGCAAACCGTATCATCGCCGCCATTTGGGTTTTCAATGATTGTATCGTCAGTGAGGGTTACATAATAAACGTAATCTTCCGACGTGCCTGTCGTTACTTGTTCAAGGGCGGAAGGTTGTAATTGCTCTAAATGTCGTAATTCAAATTGCGCATTGGAGGTGCGCATTGCTTTTTCGATTGTCATGATATTTTCTTTAGATATTGATGAGAGTAACAAGGAAGTAAACGTATCCGGCATATGGCCGGTATTGCTTAATTTGTATTGTGTTTAGGCTGTATATACTAGTGCCGAAATTTGATAAAAACAACAGAAACGTTAAGATATGACAATATATAGAGAGCTTTATCAGGCTTTGTCTGCCGTCTATTCCTTTGCTAAATGGCTTTGCCTTGTATGTCTGTTTTGTTTCTTATATACCACACATCAATTTTCATAGTTTCAAACTATGAATAGTTGTAAAAAGGCCGTCTGAAAAAAAGAAGCAGGTTTCGCATTGCAAAACCTGCTTCTGATTTTTCAGACGGCCTGTCTGATTACAGAGTACGGGCAACTTCGACGATGTCGAAACATTCGAGTTGATCACCTTCCATAATCTCGTTGTAGCCTTTGAGCATCAGACCACACTCGAAGCCCATGCGGACTTCTTTGACGTCGTCTTTGTAGCGTTTCAAAGAAGACAGCTCGCCGGTATGGATAACCACGTTGTTGCGGATGAGGCGGACGTGGGAATCGCGTTTGACCACACCGTCGGTAACCATACAGCCTGCAATATTGCCGACTTTGGAAACGGAGATAACCTGACGGATTTCGACCGTACCGGTGACTTGCTCTTTCTCTTCCGGAGAGAGCATACCGCTCATGGCGGCTTTCACATCGTCGATGGCATCGTAAATGATGTTGTAGTAACGGATTTCCACGTTTTCATTCTCAGCCAGTTTGCGTGCGGAAGCATCTGCACGGACGTTAAAGCCGATGATGAATGCGCCGGAAGCGATGGCCAAGTTGACATCAGATTCGGTAATGCCGCCAACGCCGCTGTGTAACACGTTCACTTTCACTTCGTCTGTGGACAGTTTTTTCAGGCTGCTCGCCAAAGCTTCGTAAGAACCTTGTACGTCTGCTTTGATGATGACGGACAAGGATTGGGCTTGGTTTTCGCCCATGTTGTTGAACATGTTTTCCAGTTTTGCGGCCTGTTGTTTGGCCAAGCGCACGTCGCGGTATTTGCCTTGACGGAAGAGGGCGATTTCGCGCGCTTTTTTCTCGTCGGCCAATACCATTGCATCTTCGCCTGCGTTCGGAACGTCGGACAAGCCGAGGATTTCGACAGGGATAGACGGACCAGCTTCATTGATGGCTTTGCCGTTTTCGTCAACCATCGCACGGATTTTACCGAATGCGGTACCTGCCAGCAGCATATCGCCTTTTTTCAGCGTACCGCTTTGAACCAGCAATGTGGCAACCGCGCCGCGGCCTTTGTCCAAACGTGCCTCAACGATGATGCCTTTTGCAGGTGCATCGACTGGGGCAGTCAGTTCCAAAACTTCGGCTTCGAGCAATACCGCTTCGAGCAATGCATCGATGTTCAGGCCTTTTTTAGCGGAAACGTCGATGAACTGTACATCGCCGCCCCATTCGTCAGGCACGACTTCGTGCGCAGTCAGCTCTTGGCGGATACGCTCAGGGTTGGCGGCTTCTTTATCGATTTTGTTGACGGCAACCACCATCGGTACGCCCGCGGCTTTGGCGTGAGCAATCGCCTCGATGGTTTGCGGCATCACGCCGTCGTCGGCTGCTACAACAAGAATCACGATATCGGTGGCTTTCGCACCGCGTGCACGCATGGCGGTAAACGCTTCGTGACCCGGAGTATCCAAGAAGGTAATCACGCCGCGAGGGGTTTCAACGTGGTATGCACCGATGTGTTGGGTAATGCCGCCCGCTTCGCCTTGTACCACTTTGGCGCGGCGGATGTAGTCCAGTAGGGAGGTTTTACCGTGGTCAACGTGACCCATCACGGTAACAACCGGAGGACGCGGCAATGCTTCGGCTTCTACTGCTTCAACGCCTTCATCCAAGAATGCTTCAGGATCGTCGGCTGCGGCAGGTTTACCGATGTGGCCGAGTTCTTCTACCACAATCAGGGCAGTGTCTTGGTCGATAGATTGGTTGATGGTTACCATCATGCCCATTTTCATCAGGGCTTTAACCACTTCGACGCCTTTAACGGCCATTTTGTGTGCCAAGTCGGCAACGGTAATGGTTTCAGGCACCAAAACTTCGTGTATGACAGGCTCGGTCGGCGCTTGGAAGGCGTGTTGGTTTGGCTCAAGTTTGAGTTTTTTGCCTTTTTTGCCGCCGCGTACGCGCTCGTCGTCGCTAGTGCGTGTATTGTTGCGGTCGCGACCACCTTTGCCGCCTTTGCCTTTAACATTGCGGCCTTGAGTGTCTTCATCACGCTCACGACGGTCTTCTTTTTTACTGCGCGCGTTGTGTTCGGATTTGCCTTCGCCGGATGTTGCTTTGGCTTTCTCGGCAGGTTTGTTGCGTTCGCCTGATTTGGCTCCTTTAGTAGGTTTTGAGTCTTGATCGGCCTGTTGTTTCATGGCTTCGCGGCGCGCTTGACGCTCTTGTTTTTCTTTCAACAAGGCTTCTTGATGCGCACGCAGGGCGGCGGCACGACGGGCTTCTTCATCGCGTTGAGCCTGTTCTTCCACGCTGACGACAGGTTGCGGTACGGCAGGAGCAGCAGGTTTGGCTGCCTTTTTCGCTTCTTTGCCTTTGCCGCCTTTGTCTTGTTTGGCTTTGGCAGGTTTTTTGGCTTCGGCTGGTTTTTCAGCTTCAACGGATTTTTCAGACGGCTTGTTGTCTGCTTTAGCCTCAACTTTTGCTTCGGCCTTGGCTTCTACGGCTTCAACCGGTTTTGCTTCTTCTTTTTGGGCTTCGGCAGGTTTGCCTTCCGCTTTTGGTGCGGCTTTGGCTGCTTTCAGTCTGGCAGCTTCGGCCTCAGCTTTGGCACGTGCTTCGGCTTTTGCGGCAGCTTCTGCTTCAGCTTTGGCTTTTTCTTCGGCAGCTTGGGCGGCTGCTTTTTCTGCTTCGGCTTTTTGGTTTTCCGCTGCTACTTTGGCTTTGGCTTCCGCTGCCAATTCTTCGGAAGAAGGAATGGCAACGGCACGGCTGCGGCGGCGTGTTTCCACTTTTACGCCGTCAACGGTGCTGACTTCGGTTTTTTTGCGGCGGATGCTGATGGTGCCGCTGTTGCTGCCGTTTTTCTTTTGCAGGTAAGCAGTCAACAGTTGTTTGTCGTCAGTGGTTATGCTGTCATTACCGCTGTTTTTATTGACCCCGGCTTCTTTTAATTGTTTAAGCAAATCATCAACGGGGCGGTTTAGTTCGGCGGCAAATTGCGCTACGGTTGTATTACTCATTCAGTACCCCCTTAGTTGTTTTCTTCAGTAAACCAGTGTTCGCGTGCAGCCAAAATCACTTTTTTGGCTTCTTCTTCGTCAACACCGGTAATTTCGACCAATTCGTCAACAGACAATTCGGCCAGATCATCGCGTTGGGTAACACCGGCTTCGGCCAGTTTGCGCAACATATCGGAATCTACGCCGTCCAGATTGCGCATGTCTTCAGACACTTCACCCAGTTTTTCTTCTGCGGCGATGGTAATGGTCAGGATCGCGTCGCGTGCGCGGTTGCGCAGGGTTTCAACGATTTCTTCGTCAAAGCCGTCAATCGAGAGCAATTCTGCCGCTGGAACGTAAGCAACTTCTTCCAAAGTGGCAAAGCCTTCTTCAACCAAGATATCGGCGGTTTCGTCGTCGATGTTCAAGTGGGTGGTGAAGAGGTTGCGGATAACGGCGTCTTCGGCGGCATTGCGCTCGTCGGCTTCTTCAACGGTCATGATGTTCAGCTGCCAGCCGGTCAGGATGGAAGCCAGGCGGACGTTTTGACCGCCGCGGCCGATGGCCAGCGCCAGTTGGTTTTCATCAACAATCACGTCAACGGCGTGTTTGTCTTCGTCAATCACGATGCGGCTCACTTCGGCAGGAGACAGCGCGTTCATCACGAATTGGGCTGGCTCAGGAGACCACAATACGATGTCGATG
Organism: Neisseria subflava; assembly: GCF_024205705.1. Taxonomy (NCBI): domain Bacteria; kingdom Pseudomonadati; phylum Pseudomonadota; class Betaproteobacteria; order Neisseriales; family Neisseriaceae; genus Neisseria; species Neisseria subflava. Next base: position 1,742,381 of record NZ_CP073115.1, on the reverse strand, counting down.
CGTTCGCCGGACAATTCGTTGCTCACGGCGTTAACACGGGAACCGCGCACGCCGATACAAGTACCTTGCGGGTCGATGCGTTGGTCGTTGGCTTTAACGGCAACTTTGGCGCGTTGGCCTGGGTCGCGTGCTACTTCGCGGATTTCCAACAGGCCGTCTGCAATTTCAGGTACCTCGTTGGCGTAGAGTTTGGCCAAGAAGTCGCCGCTGGTACGGCTCAAAATGACTTGTTTGCGGCCGGTATTGCCGATTTCGTCCACACGCAGGAAGAGGGCGCGGATGCGGTCGCCGCTGCGGAAGTTTTCGCGCGGAATCATTTCTTCACGCGGAATCAGTGCATCAAGTTTGCCTGCGACGACTTCAACGATGATGCCGTGGCGCTCGACGCGTTTTACCGTACCGGAAACGATGTCTTCTTTAGAAGCGAGGAACTCGTTCAGGTTTTGCTCGCGCTCCGCATCGCGGATGCGTTGCAGAATGATTTGTTTGGCTGTTTGCGCTGCTTGGCGGCCGAAGCCTTCGTTTGGCAGCTGCTCTTCGTAGTATTCGCCGATTTGGATGGTTGTGCCGGGGATTTCTTCTTGGATTTCCTCGATGGTTTTTTCTATGTCGGGGTAGGTGTAGTCTTCATCGGCAACAATCAGCCAGCGGCGGAAGGTTTGGTATTCGCCGGTATCGCGGTCGATTTCGACGCGCACGTCCATGTGCTCGCGGTCGGCTTTTTTCTTGGCAGCAGTAGAGAGGGCGAATTCAAGGGCTTTGAATACGACTTCCGTTTCAACGTTTTTTTCACTTGCCAGCGCTTCGGCCAGCTGTAACATTTCGCGACTCATTTTCTAGAATCTCCAAGTAATCGGTTTTTAAAATTTAAATTCGGGGCGCAAACGGGCTTTGTCGATATTGCTCAATTCGATTTGGGCAGTTTTGCCGTCGAAAGAGACGGTAACGATGTCGTTTTCGCAAGATTCGATACGGCCGATGAAGTTTTTCTGACCATCAATCGGCAGGCGTGTTTTGATTTTGGCGTTCTGGCCGGCAAAGCGCACGAAGTCGGCGGCTTTTTTCAACGGACGGTCAAGGCCCGGGCTGGAGATTTCCAAACGTTTGTAGTCGATGTCTTCAACCATAAACACGCGGCTCAGATGGTTGCTGACAGTGGCGCAGTCTTCGACGGTGATGCCGCCTTCTTTATCGATAAAAACGCGCAAATCGCCTTGTGCGGTCAGTTCGAAATCGACCAGCTCGTAGCCCAAGCCGGGCAGGGTTTTATCAAGAATGCTTTGAATATCCATGTTTCTCCAGAAGTATATAAACAAAAAAATGGCCGCGCGGCCATTTTTCGTGTGATTTGAAAAATTGGCCTATTATAACTGTTTTCAAGATAAAAGAAAAGTGTTGATTTGGCGTGGATTTTTTGAAGTGATTGCGTAAATGGAAGGATAGGGGTGAGACCGTCTGAAAAGGAAATTGTTGACAAGTTTTGATATAGTACTTCTGAAATTGTTTTGAAAAACAAATAATTGGTATTGCTTTATTTTCAGACGGCCTTGTATTTCCAGATTTTTCGTGCTTGCACAATGTGCAAGGCGGTTCTACAATTTCTTCATACCCACCGAATAAGAAAGAAGGCCGCCATGTCCGCACACCCGATTTACAATTTTTCCGCCGGTCCTGCCGTATTGCCGGAAGCGGTATTGCGTACCGCGCAACAGGAAATGCTCGACTACAACGGTACGGGCTTTCCCGTGATGGCGATGAGCCACCGTTCGGATATGTTTTTGAGTATTCTGCATCATGCCGAACAAGACTTGCGCCAGCTTTTGAATATTCCGTCCAACTATAAAATCCTATTTTTACAGGGCGGTGCGACCACGCAATTCAATATGGTGGCCATGAATTTGGCGCATGGTTTTGCGACTGCCGACGCGGTGGTAACGGGCAACTGGAGCCGCATTGCCTATGAACAGATGAGCCGTTTGAGCAATGCTGAAATCCGTTTGGCCGCGCATGGCGGCGAGCAATATGCCTATAAAAACCTGCCTGCGGTTGAGGATTGGGATGTCAACCCGAATTCTGCGTTTGTTCATTTTGCGATTAATGAAACCGTAAACGGCTTGCAGTATCAAAACGTCCCCAAACTTTCAGACGGCCTGCCGCCGTTGGTATGCGATATGTCGAGCGAGATTTTGTCGCGTGAGTTTAATGTGTCTGATTACGGCTTGATTTATGCCGGCGCGCAAAAAATATCGGCCCTGCCGGTGCGACCGTGGTCATTATCCGCGAGGATTTGTTGGAGCGTTGTCCAAAAGATATTCCCGATGTGTTCAACTACCGTTCGCACATCAACCGCGACGGTATGTACAACACGCCTTCCACTTATGCGATTTATATGTCGGGTTTGGTGTTCCGCTGGCTGCAAACGCAGGGCGGTGTGAAAAAAATTGAAGCGGTCAATCGAATAAAGGCGCACACCTTGTATGAGGTGATAGACAGCAGCGGCGGTTTTTACATCAACGATATCCATCCTGATGCGCGCTCCAAAATGAACGTGGTCTTCAAAACCGCAAGCGAAGATTTGGACCGCCGCTTTGTGTTGGAAGCTGAGTTGCAGGGCTTGTGCCTGCTCAAGGGTTATAAAACCGTCGGCGGTATGCGTGCCAGTATTTACAATGTGATGCCGCTTGAAGGTGTGAACGCGTTGGCTGACTTTATGAAAGATTTTCAACGACGTTACGGTTAAGACTTAAGATAAAAAGGCCGTCTGAAACTGGGTTTCAGACGGCTTTTTAATTTGAACAAGCCTTATTCAGTGACTTCTTCAGTAATGCTGTCGCGGTAGATGGTGCTGTCGTAAGTCGGAACAGGAGGCGGCAGCAGGTTGTCGAGTGTCAGCGCGGACGGGTTCAGCGTAGGGTAGCCACTGAAGGTAACGGAATAACCGCCGTTGCCGGTACTGCGGACTTTGGCATGCGTGCCCAACGGGAAAGTGGTTTTGTTGGTGATGTGGCCGAATGGGAAACCGGTCAACACAGGAATTTTGGCGGTGCGCGAAATGTGGTTGACGACGGCGGAGAAGTCGTAGCTAGAGTCGTACACGTCGCGGATGGTACCCATGCGGAAATCGCCGAAGATGATGGCGCGTTGTTTTTGCAAAACACCTGACAGGTAAAGCGTATTGAGCATGCGCTCGATGCGGTAGGGTTGCTCGCTGACGTCTTCGATAAAGAGGATGCCGCCTTGAATATCGGGCATGTAAGGCGTGCCGGCGAGGGAGGCGAGAACGCTGAGGTTGCCGCCCCACAATGTGCCTTCTACGTTGACATCGGCGCGTTGGATGGTCGGAACATCAACGATGTTGACATTGTTGGTCGTGCCGCGGATGAAAGAATCCATGGTAAAGACGCTGGGGTCAGCTTTGCCGAATTCGCTGTACACCATCGGGCCTGCAAAGCTCATCATATTGCCTTTGGCCAACAGGGCGAGTTGGACGGCGCATACGTCGCTGAAACCGAAGAACAATGTGCCGCGTTCGCGCATTCTAGCGCCGAGTGAGGCAAAATCGATTTGCGGCAGGATGCGTGCCGCGCCGTAGCCGCCGCGCAGGCCCATCAAGACTTTAGGCGTTTCGACGCGGCCGCTGGCAACTTCTTGGAAGTCGGAGGCACGTTGGGCGTCGCTGCCGGCAAAGCGTTGGTAACGGCGGCTACCTGCCTGTTGGTTGGTCACGGTAAAGCCTGCGTTGTAGAGGCGGGTCAGGCCGGTGGTCACGCGGTTGGGGTCTTCGGCGAAGCCTGACGGCGCAACAACGCGCAGGAGGTTGTCGCCGGAACGTGGCGGATGGGGTTGCTTAGGTTGCACGGTTTTGGCTTTCGCGGTGGTAGAAGTGGTTTTGGTTTGCGGCGTGGTGGTCGTGCCTGTGCCGCAGGCTTGCAACAACCCTGCGCCTGCCGCGGCAGAGCAGGTACGCAGGAAATGGCGGCGCGTGGTGGAGTTCATTGAGGTTTTCCTTTCGTTATATGTTCAGACGGCCTGAATTTGGCGTGTCGGACCTTACAGGCCGTCTGAAAGTTTAAGCGATTAAGTTTTTGATTTGTTCCGGCCAATTTTCGGGCAAGGCCATACCGTGTTCGCGGACGGGCGCGGCCCAAATCGGCGCGGGGAAGTTGGCGTCGTTTTCAAAACGGGCGATGACGTGCCAATGCAGGTGGGGCACAACATTGCCGAGGCTGGCCAGATTGATTTTGGCCGGGCGGAAGACTTGGCGCATTGCGGCTTCAACCTGATACACCATTTCCATGATTTCGTTGCGTTCGGCAGGGGAAAGGTCGGTCATCTCGGAAACATGGTCATTCCAAATCACGCGGCAGAATGCCGGTGCGCCGGCTTCGTTGTGGACGGCGATAACGCGCAGATTGGGCGTTTGCAGCAAAATGTCTTCGTTGTCGGCAGTGCAGATGGGGCAGGTCATGGGTTTTTCTTTCTCAGTCTGAATAGGAATCGGATGATTTCAATCAGGATTTTTAGAATGAGGTAAATAGCAGTCAGCGTGATGAATGCGAAAAGCCACGGTTTGGGTATAAACCACCAAAATAAATAGGAGGGCGTGATTCAGTCGGCACATTCTTCGGCACTCTTAACGTGATCGCACAAGCTAAAGCTAAAAAAAATCATTGATATCATGAAACGGCGAATAGGCGAACATTAAGTGCCATTGGCGTCACACAAACCAATGCAATGACGACAATCCAAAAGAATGGTTTGAGATGTTTGAGTGCAGTCATGGACGAAGTGTTATGCAAATTTTGCTGCACCGCGGTTGGCAAGCTCGTCGGCTTTTTCGTTTTCAGGGTGTCCGGCATGGCCTTTTACCCACGTCCAGCGGACATCGTGCTGTTGAACCAGGCTATCCAGCTCTTTCCATAAATCGTCGTTTTTGACCGGTTTTTTGGCGGCGGTTTTCCAGCCGTTTTTTTTCCAGCCGTGTATCCAGCTTTCCATGCCGTTTTTGACGTATTGCGAGTCGGTGCAGATGACGACTTGGCAGCGGCGTTTTAAGGATTTCAGGCCTTCGATGACGGCGGTCAGCTCCATGCGGTTGTTGGTGGTTTCGGCTTCGCCGCCGAACAGTTCTTTTTCGTGTGTGCCGTAGCGCATAAATACCCCCAGCCGCCTGCGCCGGGGTTGCCTTTGCATGCGCCGTCTGTGTAGAGGTAAACGGGTTTATCCATGGGCATGTCTTTGTCGAATAAGGCGGTATCATAACATAAGGCCGTCTGAAATATCGGCAAATACGGTTTGCGCGTGTAAAATACCCTGCACTTATCACTCGTATAGAAAGCAGGCAGATATGGGATTATTCAGTGGCCTTTTGGGCAATGCTTCGCAAAAAGACGCCGATGCGGTGGAACGCGATTTGGCGAATATCCTGATTGATGGCGAACAGGTAAAAATGGCATTCAGCCTGGTGCGCGATTTGATTGTGTTTACCGAGTATCGGCTGGTGTTGGTGGATAAACAGGGTTTGACCGGCAAGAAAGTGTCTTACCGTTCGATTCCGTACCGTTCAGTATCGCGCTTTTCGGTAGAAACCTCGGGTCATTTCGATTTGGATGCCGAGCTGAAGATTTGGGTTTCTTCCGGCGAGGCACCGACTGAAACCTTGCAGTTTAAAAGCGACAAGAGCGTGATTGCCATTCAGAAAGCCTTGGCAGAAGCCGTGTTGAAACCGTCAAAATAGAAAGGAAATATGATGAGCGAACAGCAAGAATTGTTTTGTTACAAACAGATGCCGGTATGGACGGCGGACGAGATTCCCGAAGCCTTGTTGTCCAAACACAATACTGCCGCCAGTACTTGGGGCTGCCTCAATGTCCTCCAAGGCCGTCTGAACTTCAACGAAGTGGACGAGGCGGGCAATATTACGGCCACGCACGAGTTGACGCCTGAAAGCGATGATTGGGTTATCCATCCGCAAGCATGGCACTTTATCGCGCCGCAAACGCAAGATACGGAAATCCAACTGTCGTTTTACTGCGAGGCGGCGGACTATTTCAATAAGAAATACGGCATGAGCGCAACACATTCGGCCGTCCGTGCCGCCGAGGGCATCGTACCTGTCGGCAAGGTTTTGGATATGGGCTGCGGTCAGGGGCGCAATGCGCTGTATTTAGGTTTGAAAGGTTTTGACGTTACCGCTGTCGATAATAATCCCCATGCGGTTCAAAACGTGGAAGAGCTGGCGCGTATCGAAGAACTGAATGTCCGCGCGTTTGAATACGACCTCAACGCCGCCAATATTCAGGAAAACTTCGATTATATGGTGGCGACCGTGGTGTTTATGTTCTTGATGCCGCGTTACGTTCCTGACGTGATTGCCAATATGAAGGAACACACCAACCCCGGCGGCTACAACCTGATCGTGTCTGCGATGGATACGGAAGATTTCCCTTGCCCGATGCCGTTCCCGTTCAAGTTTGGAGAGGGCGAGTTGCGCGAATACTATAAGGATTGGGAATTGGTGGAATACAAGGAAGAGCTGGGTTCGATGCACGCAAAAGACGAATTCGGCAATCCGATTCAGTTCAAATTCGTTACCATGCTGGCGAAGAAACCGGAATAAAGGTTTTGCCGTCAAAAGGCCGTCTGAATTCAGTTTTCAGACGGCCTTTGTCGTAATCAATCCACAATCCTTTTGCCCAAAATCACCACGTCTGCCAACATGGTGTCCAAATCGCAGACTTGCGGCAGCCGCCCCCATTCTTCAAATCCGAAACGGTGAAACAGATTCAGGCTCGGATAGTTGTGGCCGAACACAAGCGCGATGACGTTGCGGATGTCTAAGGACGGTGCGCGTTCGAGCATGTGCCGCAACAGGATTTTGCCCACGCCTGCGCCGCGCATATCGTGGCGGACATAAACGCTGACTTCCGCACTGATGTGGTAGGCGTAGCGCGGATGGTAGTCGCTGAAACTGCCCCAGGCCAATACGGTGCCGTCGGCATCGTAAAGAGCGTAGATCGGGCGTTTGTCCGTGTGCGCGGCAAACCACATTTCGCGTTCGGCAACCGTGGTCGGCGACAAATCGGCCGTGGATTGGCGCGTGGCCACGGTGCTGTTGTAAATATCGACGATGGCGGGCAAGTCTTGGCGCAGGGCAGGGCGGATGGTGTATTGCATTTCAGACGGCCTGTTATTGAATCAGTTTGGAGATGATCTTAAAGGCTGGATGTTTGGCATCGCCGAGCAGTTGGAACAAAATACTTTCGACATTGGAAATGATAATGCCCTGACGGCTCAGTTGCGCCAAACCATTGTCGCGGTTGGCCGTTGTACGCGAGGCAGTGCATTCAAAAGGCAGGGATACGGCGTAACCTTGCGCCTTCAAATCCAAGGCCGTCTGAAGCATACAGATATGCGCTTCCGCCCCCACCAAAATAACGGTTTTAATGTCGTTTTTGCGTAAGATTTCCTGAATTTCAGGTAAAAACGCCGAAAATTGGGTTTTCTCGACAATCGGTGTGCCTTCGGGCAACAGCAGCGATACGGCGGATACGGTGTTGCCCAAACCTTTCGGGTATTGTTCGGTTACGGCAAAGGGTACGTCCAAAGCCGTCAAGCCTTGAATCAGTAGGCGGCAGCGTTCCAACATTTCGTCCGTGCCGGAAAGGGCGGGCAGCAGGCGTTCTTGAATATCGACAATCAGACAAAGCGTATTTTTGGGGTTCATGGCTTTTCCTTTCAGACAGCCTTTACAGCAAAATCGTTGAATCAGAATGCAATCATATAACAAGCTGCTGGAAAAGTATTGCAGCTTGCCCTGTTTTAAAGCCTGAAATTCTTTTAAAATACCGCCTGATTTGAATTGATAGAGACCGACAACATGAATTTATACCAAACCGTCGAACGTGAAGCCCAAGCAGCCTTTGCCGCTGCCGGTTTGTCCGACAGCCCCGTCGTATTGCAGGCGGCGAAAAATCCCGACTTCGGCGATTTCCAAATCAACGGCGTAATGGGTGCGGCGAAAAAAGCCAAACAAAATCCGCGCGAGTTGGCGCAAAAAGTGGCCGAAGCATTGGCTGACAATACCGTGATTGAAAGCGCGGAAGTAGCCGGCCCGGGCTTTATCAACCTGCGCCTGCGTCCTGAGTTCCTCGCCCAAAACATTCAGACGGCCTTGAACGACGCACGTTTCGGTGTAGCAAAAACCGATAAGCCGAAAACCGTCGTTATCGACTATTCTTCGCCTAATTTGGCCAAAGAAATGCACGTCGGCCACCTGCGTTCCAGCATCATCGGCGACAGCATTTCGCGCGTGTTGGAATTTATGGGCAACACCGTTATCCGCCAAAACCACGTCGGCGACTGGGGTACGCAGTTCGGCATGTTAGTCGCTTATCTGGTTGAGCAGCAAAAAGACAATGCCGCGTTTGAGCTGGCGGACTTGGAGCAGTTTTACCGCGCCGCTAAAGTGCGCTTTGACGAAGCCCCCACCTTTGCCGACACCGCGCGCGAATACGTTGTGAAGCTGCAAGGCGGCGATGAAACCGTTTTGGCGTTGTGGAAACAGTTTGTCGATATTTCGCTCTCGCACGCCCAAGCCGTTTACGACACATTGGGCTTGAAACTGCGCCCCGAAGACGTGGCGGGTGAATCGAAATATAACGACGATTTGCAGCCCGTGGTCGATGATTTGGTTCAAAAAGGTCTGGCAGTCGAAGACGACGGCGCGAAAGTCGTGTTCTTGGACGAATTTAAAAACAAAGAAGGCGAACCCGCCGCATTTATCGTGCAAAAACAAGGCGGCGGCTTCCTTTATGCTTCCACCGACTTGGCGTGTTTGCGCTACCGTGTTGGCACGCTTCATGCTGACCGCCTGCTGTACGTCGTCGACCACCGCCAAGCCCTGCACTTTGAGCAACTTTTCACCACTTCCCGCAAAGCAGGCTATCTGCCGGAAAATGTAAAAGCCGAGTTTATCGGCTTCGGCACCATGATGGGCAAAGATGGCAAACCGTTCAAAACGCGCAGCGGCGACACCGTGAAACTGGTTGACCTGCTGACCGAAGCTGTCGAGCGCGCCACTGCTTTGGTAAAAGAGAAAAATCCTGAATTGGGCACAGACGAAGCAGGAAAAATCGGTAAAACCGTCGGCATCGGCGCGGTCAAATATGCCGACTTGAGCAAAAACCGCACCAGCGATTATGTGTTCGACTGGGACGCCATGCTTTCGTTTGAAGGCAATACCGCCCCTATCTGCAATACGCCTATACCCGCGTGCAAAGCGTGTTCCGCAAAGCAGGCGAATGGGACGCAACCGCGCCAACCATTTTGACCGAACCTTTGGAAAAACAACTGGCCGCCGAGCTTCTGAAATTCGAAGACGTGCTGCAAAGCGTGGCGGACACGGCATATCCGCACTACCTCGCCGCCTACCTCTATCAAATCGCCACTTTGTTCAGCCGCTTCTACGAAGCCTGCCCAATCCTGAAATCAGAAGGTGCAACTCGTAACAGCCGCCTGCAACTGGCGAAGCTGACCGGCGACACGCTGAAACAAGGCTTGGAATTGTTGGGCATTGATGTATTGGATGTGATGTAAGTTTTTGAATAAAATGATGAAAGGACGTCTGAAACTTTGCAGGTTGCAAGGTTTCAGACGGCCTTTTTTATGCTTTGAAAAATATTGTGATACCGTTGATTTTGAGCCTAAGCGGTTTTGAATTTGCTTAGGTAATGTGTTCAGACGGCCTTGTCTTTATTTCAAATTGCTTGCCAACAACCAAGCCTGCGCTTCGGTAGCATCGCTGAAATATTTGGGATGTTGGTTGGTCAAGAGGCTGGAAAGGCGCGCGCCGAGTTTGATCCAGATGTCGTCGGTAATGACGGCAACGCGGCCAAAGTCGGTTTCGTGTTGGTTGAGAAATTTGATTTGCTCAACCGCCATATCGATGGTGAAGTCTTTCAGCATGGACAAGTCCAACAGGATGTCGGGCAGATGGATTTTTTGTTTCGCGGCCAACAAGGCTTCTTCCAATTGGCGGAAATCGTCCAAAGTGAACTCGTTGTACAGCGCTACGTTTAAGCCGTAAGATTGTTCGCGGATGGAAATCATGGTGTTCTCCTTGTTAAATTATTGCTTCATCAGAAATTTTTTGATTGAGGCCGGAGTAAAGCTGCTGAACACGCCGCCTGCAACAATGATAACCATGCCGGCGGCTTCCTGCCAAGTGATTTTATCGCCGAAAAGCAGTACGCCGGACAGGGCGGAGAAAACGACGGTCAGGTAGGAAAGCGAGGCAACGGTAAATTTCTTACCGACCTTGTAGGCGCGGGTCATGGCCAATTGTGCAATCATGGCGGAGATGCCGATGCCGGCCAGATAGGGCAGGGAAGACACGGTCAGCGGATGCCAGCCTGTGATGGTGCTCCAGACTGCGCCCATAATCAGGCCGGTAAGCGACAAATAAAACACCACGCGCCAGCCCGGTTCGCCCAAAAGCGAGAGTTCGCGCACCTGCAAATACGCCCAGCCTGACATGGCGCCGCCTGCCAAACTGACCAGCGCGGCAAATTCCTGTCCGCCTTGAAAAGATGGGTTGAGCAACAGGATAACGCCGATAAAGCCCATGACCAAGATGGCTTGAGTATAAAGCGTAATTCTTTCTTTTAAAATGAAAAATGAAAAAATGGCAAGCCAGATGGAGGACGTGTAGTTGAGCGTGACACCTGTTGCTAGCGGCAGGTGCATGACGGAATAAAACGTGCACATCATGGCAAGCGTGCCGATGACGCTACGGTTGAGATGGGTTTTCCAATGCGGCGTGGAAAACGTGTTGCCTTGCGCTTTGGCCATGATGCCTAAGAACAGGGTGGAGACCAGCATGCGCCAAAAGACCAGCTCGCCGCTGGAAAAGCCGAATTGCGTTGAGGCGGCTTTGATGGAGAGGTTCATGACGGTAAAGCCGAGCGCGGCAATAACCATCCATGCCGAGCCGAGCGGATCTTTTCTGACGGTTTCCATTTGATGGGTGTGTAAAGCGATTTTATTAATAAGAAAATATTATACAGGTCAATCAGGCCGTCTGAAAAATATCGTTGGGTTTCAGACGGCCTTTTTATTAGAAATAAGAATTATTATTGAATAATAAAGTGGTTTTTTATAGAATGGAAGCCCTATTTTCAAGAAAGGCTTGTCATGAAAGTTTCCAATATTTCTGCCGTATTGCTGTCCGCTTTGTTTTCCGTTGCCGTTTCTGCCGCACCTTTGGGAGAAGTTTCTTCCGAAAACGGTAAGATTTTCAGCGGCGAAAATTACATGGTCGTTAAGAAGGACATGAAGAAAGGGGAGCAGATTAAGCCGCACGATCATCCGGGTTTTAAAACGCTGATTTTTGCCATTGGAAAAGGAAGCTTTGACGTGACGTTGAATCAGACTGAAAAACATACTGTCGGCGCAGGCTCGGTTTTGCGGTTTGGCGGCGATGCAGTGATTGAGGCAGTTGCAACCGAAGATGCCGATGTAGCAATTACTTTGATTAAGTAAACCGATAGAGGATAAAAGGCCGTCTGAAGATGATGTTTCAGACGGCCTTGTTTATTCAGTCAACCGTTGGCATTAAGCGCAAATCAAATAGATGAAGCCGGAGCCGAATATATCTGCCAAGGCGTGAATCAGGAAAAACGGCAGCAGGTTTTTAACTTTGTATTTGTAGAAGAAGTAGTACATCAAGCCGAAAACAACACCGATAACGGTCGCCCAAAGCATACCTTGATAAGTATGGAAGGAGATGCGCACCAAGGTCGAATAGGCCAATGCCTGCCATTTGTATTTGTCTTCCACGCAGGTTAAAAGACCGAGGAAACAGAATTCCTCATAAAAGCCGTTTAAAAGGCCGTAGAGGATGGCCATCGGCGCAAGGGCGGCGAATTTATCGAAGATGGATAATGGTTTGATGTATTGGAAGATTTCAGTGGTGAAGTAATTGTAGCCGCCGCTTAACGAAGTTACCGCATCGGCGGTTAGACCCATCAGGATAAAAATCACAGGCGTCCAAAACAATACGCCTAAATTAAAGCGAATTGGCAACTGCTTAAAGTCGAAACGGCGGATAATGAGGTAGATCAGAGCAATAGCAAGCAGAGTCAACTGCAGGCTCATGTTTTCAGAATAAGCCACGCCGGTTACCGCAGTATCGCGCACTTCTTCGGCAACAGCGGCTGTTTCTACTTTCGGCATCAGGCTGGCAATATAAAGTTGGGTAGAACGGTAGGCAAATTGACCGAACAGGATAGCGGTCACAATCAGCATGTCAAACCAGCGCAGATGGCGCAAAGGCTCTTTAGGGCGGATGACGGCGAGTATGCTCATAATTCTCCTCTTTGCTCTAATAAATAGCGGTGCGCAATAGTTACATAAACATACAAAAATCGTCAACAATTATCACAATAAAACATGAATTAAAAAACAGACCGTTTCAGACGGCCTGAAGCGCTTCTAAAAATGCCATATTTTCCGAAGGGTTTATCTTCAAAAATATGGCATAATCACTTTATTGCAAACCAAGGAATCTTATCGTGAGTATTTCTCTGTCCCAATATCTGCTCTACCTGCAATACATGTTGGCAGGTATCGCCATGACCGTTGTTTTTGCTGCCGTATATCTGCGGATTACACCCGTTGAAGAATTGCGCCTGATTAAAAACGGCAACCTTGCCTGCGCCTTATCATTTGGCGGCGCGTTGGTCGGTTTTTGTCTGACACTGGCGTCAAGTATTGCCCACAGCGTCAGCTTCATCGATTTTATCCTGTGGGCCCTTGCCGCAGCAGTGATTCAGATTTTTGTCTATTTCGCTGCAACAATGATGATTAAAGACGCTACCGAAGAACTCATTGGCAATAATGTCGCCGTCGGCGCGCTGTTTGGTGCAGTGTCCATCTCGATCGGCATTTTGAATGCGGCTTGCTTGACTTGATTTTGATGGTCGGTTGGATAGCAAAGATGTGTTGATCCTAACTCCTACCTGGAGAAATTATCGGTAGATTTTTTGACTGATAATGTCTTATGTCTGATGGTATTGGCGTTATAGTGAAATTCTGAAAGTATCAGAAAATTCAGACGGCCTGTATATACAAGGCCGTCTGAAACGTTTTAACTACTTAAATTCGTCAAATTAGAAAGAGTATTGCAATCTTATGCCCGTTTCGTGGGTGTGGTTTTTAGGTTCTATAGATCCCAATCCATATGAGTCATACTCTTCCGTAACGGTAAGGTTCGATTCTTTAACTTTCCAGCCGCGATAGAATGGAGTGAGGCTGATTTTGGAGCCGTTAGCGAATTTTTTAGATACAGGTACTTCAACCTCAATACCTTGTCCGCCACCTTGTTTCATTCGGGTTTCTGCCTGGTCGGGTTCGTAAGAATATTGGCGGCCTTTCACGGCACGATTGTAGGCAATGCGGGGAGATATCTCAAAGTTTGCAGGAAGGGCGATATTTACTCCGGTATTGATTTGCGCATATATGGTTCGGTTTTTGCGGTCATAATCATTAGGATCAATACGGCTGCTTAAGTCTCTCAGAACACGGTGTCCCAAGCCGGCTCCGGCAGTAATGCTAAAGCGATCGTTAATCGGGAGTGTATATTCGTATAAGGCACGGATATCGTATGCGCGGCGTGGTGCATTTTTGAGTGTGGCTGAGCCATAACTTGCTGAATCGTCGATATAATCCTCAGTTATATATTGTACGCTTCCCGTGTAATCTGTTTTACCGCGCGAATAACGGCCTTCTAATTTTGCCGCATGGCGATCGTTGAAACGGTATTTTACGCCGGCATTAATAGACCATAAGTTGCCTTTTTGCTGCATTAAGCGACTACCATCTTTTTCGTATTCGCGATAGGTCTCGTTGTAATATTCGCTACCAACGGTAAATTCAACAGGGCGGGCAGCCTGTGTACTTACGGCAGCAGAGAGTGCTAACACTGCAAAACAGAAATGAGCAGAATTTTTCATATAAATTCCTTTTACTTTATGAAAGCCAATGTGATAATTTGACAATACAGCATGATGAATTTCTAGGATTTGGTAAATATTAACAGGTGTAGTGAACGCTTGGTATGGTGTTTAATGATTTTCTACCTGTATTTGTCTTTTTTATGATATAGCGCAGGTAAAAGCAGAAAAATAGTGTAAAACAGAGTCTGCATGAATTTTAATAATATGTTAATGTTTCTGGGTCGGCTAGTGGGTTTAACACTAAAAATAGATAGAGCAACCCACTCTATTCCCATGCATAAAGACATTTTGAATGTTAATATCGTATGACATTCTATTTATATAAAATAAGCGATATTACCGACCAGGCAAATTGACCTGACTGCCCATTAAGTTATCCCTTCTTCTTCAAATAAGGAACTGCGATGTTCAACTTTATCAAGAAACAGTTTATCGACGTCATTCAATGGCCGAATCCCGATGACAGCCTGCTGATGTGGCGTTTTCCGATTGCCGATGAGGAGATCCAAAACGGTGCGAGCCTGACTGTGCGTGAGGCGCAGATGGCGATGTTTGTCGATGAAGGCGTGACCGCCGACGTGTTCGGGCCGGGGCGTTACACGCTCAATACGCAAACGCTGCCAGTGCTGACCAACTTGAAAAACTGGGACAAGCTTTTTGAGTCTCCGTTTAAATCGGATGTTTACTTTTTCAATACCAAACAACAGCTCGCACGTAAATGGGGTACGTCCCAACCTGTTACCGTGCGCGATGCCGAGTTTGGCGCGGTGCAACTGCGTTCGTTCGGTATGTATTCTTACCGCATCAGCGATCCGGCAAAATTTTTCAAAGAAGTCAGCGGCGTGGCGGCGCAATATAGCGGCGTAGACTTGGAAAACCAACTGCGCAATATTGCAGTCACCCAATTGGCGGCCGCATTTGGCAGCTCCGGTATCCCGTTCTTGGATATGGCGGCGAACCAAGTTTTGCTGTCGCAAAAAATCGGCGAATTGCTTGGCGCGGAATTTGCCAAGCTGGGTTTGGCGCTGGAAAACTTCACTGTTGAAAGTATTACCTTGCCCGCGTCTATTCAGGCTGCGTTGGATAAGAAAATTTCGATGGGCGTTATCGGCGATTTGGGACGCTACACCCAATATCAAACCGCCGAATCTATCCCGCTTGCGGCACAAAATGAAGGCGGACTTGCCGGAATTGGTGCAGGTTTGGGCGTAGGTGCCGGTATTGGTCAAGCGATGGCGGGTGCCATGGCGGGCATGATGCAGCCGAATACGCAACAGGCTCAGCAAAATGTTCAGCCGGCTGCCGAAGATCCGCAGGCGAAATTGGTGAAACTCAAGTCTTTGCTGGATGGCGGTTTGATTTCGCAAGAAGATTTTGATAAAGCCAAGGCTGAAGTGTTGAAGCAGCTGATTGGTTAATCAATTGAAGGCCGTCTGAAAAATATCATTCAAAAGAAGCGTAGCTGCTTCTGTGAAAAGGTTTCAGACGGCCTTTCGAATCATTTGATTGAGTCCGTTCGGCGATTTGGTTTGTTTCTAATCTGAAATCATTGATAAAACCAGTTGATATAAACATTAAGGCCGTCTGAAACACTCCAACCCATTCTGGAAAAGCAAATTCATGTCTCAAACTCCTTTCTTCAAAACCGACTGTCCAAGCTGCGGCGCACCGGTCGAAGCGCATTCTGCTTCTGCCGTGACGCTGGTGTGCGGCTATTGCAACAGCATGCTGGTGCGGCAAGATAACGGCGTTGTCGACTCCGGCCGCGATTCCGCATTGCTGGAAGATTTTAGTCCTTTGCAAATCGGAACCAGCGGCACATTTGTCGCGCAACGCTTTACCTTGGTCGGACGGCTTCAGGTGCAATACGACGATGGTGCGTGGAATGAATGGTATGCGCTGTTTGACGACGGCAGGGCCGGTTGGCTTTCTGAGGCGGGTGATTTGTATGTGATGACCATGCCGATCGAAATCGATAATCCGCCGAAATTTGAAGACACGCGAGCCGGATTTAGCGAGCTGACTTTTCAAGATAAGCACTATATTGCCTCCGATGTCCGCAAAATCAGCTTGAAACGCGCCGCCGCGCAGGGCGAATTGCCGTTTGTTTTGAAAGAGGATACAGAAAATCGGGTTTCCGACTGGCGTTGCGAAAACCTTTTCATCACGCTTGATTACAGCGGAAAAACACCCGAAGCCTTCTTCGGACGGATGGTAAACCTAGATGATTTGAAGCTGGAAAACACGCGCCACGAAGATGAAATTAGAGAAAGCGCAGGCCGTCTGAAAGGCAGTATTTCCTCAGAAAACTGTCCCAACTGCGGCTCGTCCGTCCACTGGGTCAACGGCCTCACCGCCCATCTCAACTGCCCAAGCTGCGGCAGCGAATTGGCAATCGGCAAAGACAAAGCCGAACTCATTACCGCCAACGCCATGCGCACGGCGCAGCAAAGCCTGTTTACCCTGCCCGTCGGTTCGAAAGGTCGTCTGAAAAACCGCGAATTTTACGTTATGGGGGCGGTCAGATACGCCGAAACCGACGCACAGGAAACATTCGACAACCTGTTCAACGGCGCCGACCGCACGCTCACGCCCGAAGGACAATGGTCGGAGTATCTGCTTTACAACCCGACGCAAGGGTTCCTGTGGCTGGTCGAATCCGATGACGGCTGGAGCCTTTCCCAAACCCAAAACACATGGCCGCGCCTCGACCGCAACCGCCAACCGCAAGGCTATGGCAAACTTTATGACTATGGAGGCAGGGTAGAAGTCGCTGCCGGCGCCTTCTATTGGCGTGTCCGAAGCGGTGATTTGAACTATTACAGCGATTACCGAGACGGACAAAGCCGTAAGCTTGGTTCCGAACTAAACAGTCACGAAATGGCATGGAGCAGAAGTACCCCCATTGCTTATCGGGAAATTGCAGATGCATTTAATTTGACCAGCCGCGCTCCGCATTACACTGCAAACATGGCGGCAGACGGTATTGATAAGTCATTAAGAATCATAATGACCGCCATCTTGGTTGTCGTCAATCTCCCTACGCTTCTGACCGGCGACAGCTCTGCCGCACTTTCCGTCATCTTTGTAGGATGCTGGTTGTTGTGGACCATGGGCAAAAAAGACGAGGACGAGGATTAACATGTCGAGAATCACTTACATCATTTTCAGCACCATCATCATCGTCATCTCCATGATCATCAGCTACGGCTCTTCTGACTCCGACGGCTCGCGTATGCACTCCGGCGGCTATTACGGCGGCAGAGGTTATTCCGGAGGCCATAAATGACCCACATGCCCGGTAATCATGGCTTATTGGACTTATATGGCTGCGATGAAGCCATCTTAAAAGATGAAGGCCGTCTGAAAACCGCTTTGGTAGCTGCCGCACAGGCTGCAGAAGCCACCATATTAACCGAACACTTCCACATCTTCGGCGGAGCTGGCGGCGTAACCGGCGTTTTACTGCTCGCCGAGTCCCATATCAGTATCCATACTTGGCCTGAACTCCGCTTCGCCGCTATAGACGCATTTATCTGTGGCGGTATGAAATTGGAAAAAGTGAAGGAAATCTTGTGCAGGGAGTTGGTGGCAGAAAGGGCTGTTTGGACGGTTGTGCAACGTGGCGAAGGTATACTGGACGATATACAACCATTGGTTGAGCAATAAAATCTGTTAGGCCGTCTGAAAGCATATTCAATCCGTTTTCAGACGGCCTTAAACCTTGTGCTGATTAAACTGAAATATTGACGTTATATGGAAAAAACGCCTTTTTTTAAAACCGATTGCCCAAGCTGTGGTGCGCCTGTGGAGGCGTATTCCGCTACTGCCGTGACGCTGGTGTGTGGCCATTGTCACAGTATGCTGGTTGCTAGAAGCGGTAAGGGAGGAGCGGATATTTTGTTGCCAATTCAGGGCATGATTCAACGTTGCTGGAAGATTTCAGTCCGTTGCAGATTGGAACGCGAGGCGTTTTTGATGATCGGAAATTTACGCTGATTGGGCGATTGCAGGTGCATTACGATGTCGGCGCATGGAATGAATGGTATGTCTTGTTTGATGACGGGCAGACCGGCTGGCTTTCCGAGGTTGGCGATTTATATGCGATGACTTGTTTGCTTTCCCAGAAGAGGAGACGGGGGCCGAAAAAATTTAAGTCGGTGAAAGCCGGCTCCAGTTCGTTGGTCTTTAATGGCCAAACCTTTATTGCGTCAGACGTCCGCACCATACATTACCGTAATACCGATGCGCAAGGCGAATTGCCGTTCAATTTATCTGGGAATCAAGCGACAGGCGAGGTTTGCGACTGGCGACGCGGCAATTTGTTTTTGACCTTGGATTATTCGACTTTTCCAATGGACTCCTACTTCGGACGCATAGTCAGTTTGGACAGTTTGAAGCTGGAAAATAAGCGCAGTGATGATGAAATCCGTGAAAGTGCAGGCCGTCTGAAAGGAGAGATTCTTTCTGAAAACTGCCTGCATTGCGGCTCTCCTGTTCATTGGCCAAGGGGTGTTACTTCTTTCCTTTTGTGTCAGTCTTGCGGCAGCAGTTTGAGCACGACAAAAGATACTGTTGCGTTGATGGAGGCAAATGTCCAAAGAAAAGAACAAGAAAACCTGTTTACACTTTCCATTGGTACGAAAGGCCGTCTGAACGATACAGAATATCTGATTATCGGGGCTGTAAGATTTGCCGAGATATCGTCCTATAACCAAAATCAGTCCGAATACTGGACGGAATATCTGCTTTATAACACTCAACAAGGGTTTGCCTGGCTGATTGAGTCTGGAAAACGCTGGCGGCTGTCAGAAACCTTACAAACATGGCCGGACTTTGATTCAAGTGGCAATCCTGCCGGTGAAATGTTGATTGATCATTACCGTGGGCAGGTCGAGGCAGCGGCTGGTGCTTTTTATTGGAAAGTCAAACAAGGCGATTTGCTTCATTACAAGGAATATAGCGGCAAGAAAAGTTATGGCCGGAATGTCATTCTGTGTTCCGAGCAGAGCAAGGATGAAATTGTCTGGAGTAAAAGCAGTCCTGTGTCTTACCGTCAAATGAGAAAGGCATTCGGTCTGTCTTTTGATACTAAGGAGATGCTCTCTTACTGGCTGAAGGGCGACAATAGAAATGTTGGGAGTAGAGATAATGTAGCCCGTATCATTGCTATGCTGATTCTTATCATCGTCAACCTTCCGGCCTGGCTGTCGCCGCATCTACGTAGTCCTGTCGGCATAGTGGTCAGTCTATGTGCGTTGGTATGGATATGGATTTCTGACAGATATAAAAACGATCGTGATTACGAAGAAGAACGGGTAGGGATGATTATTTTCTTTGCTTTCATCATTTTTCTTACCGTCTTATTCAACTATGTCCAAGCGGAAGACAGTGATTCATCGCATTCCGGCAGATCCTATCATGGTTATTCGGCAGGGCATAAATAACGTGAGATCTGCTTAACCTCGTTGTACCGTTTTACTTTTATTTTTTCAGACGACCTTTTTATAAAACATGCTAACCCGCCGTCAATTTCTCAGCTATACCGCCGTGCTTGGTGCCGCCTCTGCTTTCTCTTGGCAGACTTATAAGTACCTCAACCGCAAACCGCCGGTTTCTATTAACCGTGTCGGCTTGCCGTTGGGGCATTTGTTGCGCGATCGAAAATTGTTGCAAGCGCCGACCCGTCGTTATGAATGCAATAC
Organism: Neisseria subflava; assembly: GCF_024205705.1. Classification (NCBI taxonomy): domain Bacteria; kingdom Pseudomonadati; phylum Pseudomonadota; class Betaproteobacteria; order Neisseriales; family Neisseriaceae; genus Neisseria; species Neisseria subflava. The sequence continues at coordinate 1,722,661 of NZ_CP073115.1, read as the reverse complement.
GCTGATACTCGGCGGCGGTGCGGCGGGTTTGGGAGCATTGTGGTATTTTGCGAAGCATAATCACCGCGATGTATTGTTGGCAGAAGGGTTTGAACGTAATGGCAACAATGCCGCCTATACGTCTTCAGACGGCCTGAAAGCGCCGAGTGGTGCGCATTATTTGGCTTTGCCGTCGAAAGAAAGCGTGTATGTGCGCGAGATGTTGGCGGATTTCGGTATTTTGCAGCCGGACGGCAGCTTTAGGGAAACCGATTTGGTCTATGCGCCCGAATCGCGCCTCTTATATCAGGATAAATGGGTGGAACATTTATTGCCGAAAGAAGATGCGGATTCCAAACGGTTTTTTGATTTGATAGGCCGTCTGAAACAGGCTTACGGCAATGACGGTAAGAAAATTTTTGCCATTCCGATCGCGCTGTCATCGGCAGATGAGACATGGCGCAAACTCGATAATCTGACGTTCAAACAATGGCTTGAGCAAGAAGATTACCACTCGACCGAGCTTTTATGGTATCTCGATTATTGTTGCCGCGACGATTACGGACAGGGCATAGCGCAAGTATCCGCCTTTGTCGGACTGCATTATTTTGCCGCCCGCAACAGCGCGGAAACCGTCCTCACTTGGCCCGAAGGTTTGGCACATCTTTCTGAAAACCTGCGCCGTCATGCCGGTTTGCAGGAAGGTTGGCAATGGCCGTCTGAAAATAGTATCCGTTTGGAGAAACCTGCTTCGGTTAATGCTTCAGCCGTCAAAATCAAACCGCTTTCAGACGGCCGGATTGAAGTGTGGCTGCGTGATAATGCAAAAGGGGAAACCGTTGCCGTCACCGCGCAACACGTTATCTCCGCCATGCCGCTGATGGTTGCCGCCCGCATTATTGAATCTCCCGAACAATTTGGTCTGGACATTCCCGAATACGCGCCATGGCTGGTTTCCAATTTTGAACTGCACAGTTTCCCGAAAGAAAAAAACAACAGCGAACTTGCGTGGGACAATGTGGTTTACGGTAGCCAAGGGCTGGGCTATGTTGTTGCGACCAATCAGCTTATTCGGGTTGCCCGTCCTGAACGTACGATTTTTACCACCTACGCCGCGCTCAACCACGATACGCCACAAGCCGTCCGCCGCCAGCTGCTTGACGCAAGCGATGAAGAGCTGCTCCAGCTTGCCGCCCAAGATCTGCTTACCGCTTACGGCGAAGGCTTTTGGCGGCACGTTTCCCATGTTGACATTACCGTTCGCGGGCATGGCATGAGCGTGCCGAAACCCGGGTATTTAAGCGATGAGGCTTTATTAAAAATCAGAAACCGAAATGCCGGATTGTTGTTCGCACACAGTGATTTAAGCAACTATTCGGTATTTGAAGAGGCTTTGTATTGGGGTGTGGAAGCGGCACGGAAAGTGTTGGCTTAATTGATATAAAAAGGCCGTCTGAAATCATATTCAGACGGCCTTTTTTTTAACCTATAACCTGATTAGGCTTTTGGTTTTAAAGCGGCAGCTTCGCGAGCCAGACGGGTGATGGTATCCCAGTCTTTGTTTTTGATGGCTTCTTTCGGAGTCAGCCATGAGCCGCCGACGCACAAGACATTAGGCAGTGCTAAGTATTCGGGTGCGGATGCCAGGCTGATGCCCCGGTCGGACAGAAGCGAACATCGGCGTAAGGGCCGTACAGGGCTTTGAGCATGGCTTTGCCGCCAACGACTTCGGCAGGGAAGAGTTTGAGGGTGTCGATGCCGTGTTCCAAAGCCAGTTGGACTTCACCCGGAGTGGCAACGCCGGGAATCAGGGGGATGCCGCTGTTGTGGCTGGCTTTGGCGAGGGATTCGTGCAAACCAGGGCTGATGGCGAAAACTGCGCCTGCATCTTCGACGGCTTTGAGCTGTTCTGGATTGGTTACTGTACCCGCGCCGACGATGGCGTTGGGCACTTCTTTGGCAATCAGGCGGATGGCGTTGAGGCCGACAGGGGTACGCAGGGTGATTTCGAGGGTGGGAATGCCGCCTTCGACAAGGGCATGGGATAAATCGACAGCAGTACTCAAGTCGTCAATCGCCATTACAGGCACAACTGCGCCGGCAGTCAGAATTTCACGAGGGGTCAGTTTAGACATTTTAGGTCTCCGTTGGGGACTGTATCGTAATAGGGTCGTTAACATGGTTTCAGACAGCCTGTTTGTTTTAAGAGGCCGTCTGAAAAGGGTTTAGGCAAATTCGCCGCCGAAGCTCATGGCACCGGTTTCTGCGCTGCTGGTCATGCTGCGGAAGTTGGCGAAGAGTTCGCGGCCGCAGCCTTGTTGGTTCGCGCTTAAATCGATGCGCTCGACTTCGCGGGCGTTCCATTCGGCTTCGTTGATCAGGACGTTGAGTTCGCCGGTAACGGAGTCGAAGCGGATCAGGTCGCCGGTACGGATTTTGGCGATATTGCCGCCCATCAAGGCTTCAGGCGTCATGTGGATGGAAGCCGGAACTTTGCCAGACGCGCCGGACATACGGCCGTCGGTCAGCAGCGCCACTTTGAAGCCGCGGTCTTGCAGAATGCCCAAAGGCGGGGTCAGTTTGTGTAATTCGGGCATACCGTTGGCGCGCGGGCCTTGGTAGCGGACAACGCAGACAAAATCGCGTTCCAACTCGCCGCGTTCAAACGCAGCCAACACTTCGCGTTGGTCGTTGAATACGATGGCGGGCGCTTCAATGATGCGGCAGCCTTCGCGCACGGCAGATACTTTAATCACGCCGCGACCGATGTTGCCTTTCATCAGGCGCAGACCGCCGTCTGGGGAGAATGGGTTGTCGGCTTTGCGCAGGATATCGTCGTTGCCGCTGGTTTCAGGGGCTTCACGCCATTCGAGTTTGCCGTCGATGAGGAAAGGTTCTTTAGTGTAGTGGCGCATACCGTGTCCGACGACGGTATCGACATCGTCATGCAACAGGCCTGCGTCCAGCAATTCGCGGATAACGAAAGGCAGGCCGCCGGCAGCGGTAAAGTGGTTCACGTCGGCTTTGCCGTTTGGATACACACGGATCAGCAATGGGATGATGGAAGAAATTTCGTCGAAGTCGTCCCAGTTCAAAATCACGCCTGCGGCACGCGCCATGGCGACGAGGTGCATGGTGTGGTTGGTCGAGCCGCCGGTTGCCATCAGGCCGATCAGGGCGTTGATAAAGGATTTTTCGGTCAACATTTCGCCCAATGGTTTGATGGTGCCGTTTTTAATGCCGCGTGCGAGGTGTCCGGCAGCGTAGCGGGTCAGGGCTTCGCGCAGGTCGGTATATGGGTGGACAAAGGCGGCGGCAGGCAGGTGCACGCCCATCATTTCCATCATCATTTGGTTGGAATTGGCGGTGCCGTAGAAAGTGCAAGTGCCCGGGCTGTGGTAAGAACCCATTTCGCTTTCAAGCAAGGCGTCGCGGCCGACTTTGCCTTCGGCGAAAAGCTGTCGGGTACGGGCTTTTTCTTTATTGCCGATGCCGCTGGACATCGGGCCTGCCGGAACGAAGATGCCCGGAATATGGCCAAAAGACAAAGCGCCAATCATCAAACCCGGTACGATTTTGTCGCACACGCCCATAAACAGGCTGCCGTCAAACATTTGATGCGACAGACCGACAGCGGTACTCATGGCAATCACGTCGCGGGAAAACAGCGACAATTCCATGCCGGCGTAGCCTTGGGTGATGCCGTCGCACATGGCGGGTGTACCGCCGGCGACTTGTGCGGTCGCGCCGTTTTTTTGTGCTTCGTCTTTGATTTGGTCTGGAAAGTCTTTAAACGGCTGGTGTGCGGAAACCATGTCGTTGTAGGCAGTGATGATGCCTAAGTTGGGAACGGTTTCCTGAAGCATTTCAATTTTGATGCTTTTAGGCATGGCGGCATAGCCGTGCGCCAAATTGCTGCAGCCGAGTTGGTTGCGCTCTAAGCGTCCCATCTGTTTGGCACTACGGATTTTCGCCAGATATTTTTCACGCGTCGGGCGGCTGCGCTCGATGATGCGCTCGGTAATCTCGGCGAGTTTAGGGTGAATAGGAGTGGGGTTCATGGGCTGTCTCCTGGCAAAACGATATGATAGGGATTTTGTTTGCGCGTTTCTGATTTTTGTATTGGGTATGTTTCAGACGGCCTTGAGCTGTGGGAATGAATAATATGGGCCGTCTGAATATTTGAAGATTTCTCTTCGAAGCGTCTGCGTATTATAGTACAAAATCTGTAATTTTGTTACAAAATAATTCACTAAGTGGAAGAAATTTGATTTAAATCGAGGTATGGTCAATTCGTAAAATGGCAGGCTGCAAAAGTCATCAAACTTTTATGTTAAATCAAACAATTTGTAAAAATGAGAATGGACAAAATCTGTAGCCATGTGTAGTATTACTACTCATTAGCCCGCTTGTTTGAAATTTTGGTGCAGGCGATTGGTTTTTTACTGCTTATTGCTTAAAGGCTTTTGATTTTAATCGATTTTTATAGATGATGACAGTCCAAAAGTTTTGAAGCAAGCTTCCTCAACGAGAGATGAAACGATGAGTACACAGACAAATTTTGATTTGGTGTTGTTTGGCGCGACCGGCGATTTGGCAATGCGTAAACTTTTGCCTTGCCTGTATCAGGCGCATGTAGCCGGTTTGCTTCATCCCGAAGGTCGTATTTTGGGTGTAAGCCGCAGCGAATTGGATACCGCCGGCTTTTTGGCCAAAGTGGAAACGAATTCTAAAATCCATGTCAAACAAAACTTCTCAGAAGAAGCGTGGGCATCGTTTATTCAACGTCTTGAGTATTTGAAAGTCGATGTGACAAAGAAAGACGACTTCATTGCTTTGGGCGAGTTGGTAAAAGCGCGCAAGAATACTGAGAGTGTCGTGATCTACCTCTCAACTGCGCCGAAATTCTTTGCGCAAGCCTGTGAAAACCTTGCTGAAATCGGTTTGAATGCCGATAACGTGCGCGTAGTTTTGGAAAAACCGTTGGGTACGGACTTGGCTTCTTCCCAACAAATCAATACAGATGTGGCCCGTTATTTCAAAGAAGAACAAGTCTACCGCATCGACCATTACTTGGGTAAAGAAAGCCTGCAAAACCTGCTGGCCTTGCGTTTTGCCAATGTGATGTTCGAGCTTTTGTGGAACAACAAATATATTGAAAGTGTACAGCTGACCATCGCCGAGCAGTTGGGTGTGGAAGAACGCGGCGAGTTTTACGACATTACCGGTGCGTTGCGCGATATGGTGCAAAACCACTTGATGCAAATGCTTTGTATGACTGCGATGGAAGCACCGGCGAGCTTGGATGCCGATGCCGTGCGTGATGAAAAAGTGAAAGTCATCAAATCGCTGAAACCGCTGACCATCGAATCCGTCAACGAAAATGTTATTCGCGGTCAATATGTTGCAGCAAACGGTATGAACGGCTATTTGGAAGAAGTCGATGTACCGAAAGACAGTTTCACTGAAACCTATGTCGCCATCAAAGCCGAAATTGAAAACGAGCGTTGGAAAGGCGTACCTTTCTACCTGCGTACCGGCAAACGCATGGCAGGAAAAGTGGCGGAAATCGTGTTGAACTTCTGTCCGCTGCAAAACCATATTTTCGACAACAGCCAACCTGCGCCGAATCGTTTGGTTATTGAACTACAACCGACTGAATCCGTCCGCCTTTACACGCAAGTGAAAACCCCGGGTGCAGGCAACAAAGTCGAAGTGACACCGATTGGCGTGGACTTGGGCACAGCCGTAGAGGGCCGTCGCGCCGAGGCTTATGAGCGCCTGCTGCTGGATGTGATTAACGGCAAACTCGCTTTGTTCAACCGTCGTGATGAACTCGAAGCCGCTTGGGAATATGTGATGCCGATTTTGGAAAACTGGGCGAACAATACAACGCCTCCACATGCTTACGAAGCCCATTCTTGGGGTCCTGAAGCTGCGCGCGCGCTGTTGGCCCGTGACGGCAACAAGTGGCACGAAGAGCAATAATATTTCTTTCAGACGGCCTTGTTTTCCAACAAAAGGCCGTCTGAAACCATGAAAGGACGAAACATGTTTGTTTGGCACGAACAAGAAAACGCTGCAACTGCCGCGCAAGCTCTCGCCGATGCTGTTGCCGCCGCATTGCAAGCCGCGTTGAATGAGAAAGGCCATGCGGTTTTGGCCGTTTCCGGCGGTCGTTCGCCGATTGCGTTTTTCGAGGCTTTGTCGCAAAAAGATTTAAATTGGCAAAATGTCGGCATTACTTTGGTGGACGAGCGTATCGTCCCGACCACGCATGCCGACAGCAATACAGGCTTGGTACGCGAATATCTGCTCAAAAATAACGCGGCCGTTGCCACATGGATTCCTGTTGTTGAAGACGGAAAGTCTGAAACTGAATTACAACCTGAAGTTGTCGTTGCTTACGCATTGAAACATTACAAGCAACCTGACGTGCTGGTGTTGGGCATGGGTTCAGACGGACATACGGCGTCGTTGTTCCCTCAAGCGCCTCAATTACAGGCCGCAATCAATGAAGCTAATGATCCAACATTGATTCATACTACGCCGGTTACCGCGCCGCATGAGCGTGTGAGCATGACTTTGGGTGCGATTGCCAAAACGCCGAATGTATTTTTGGCTATTCAAGGCGCAGAGAAAAAAGCGGTATTCGACAAAGCTGCTGCAAGGGCCGATACCGAATATCCGACCAGTCTGATTCTCAATCACCAAGGAATTAACTGCCATGTCTACTATGCACACTGAAGCTTATCCTCGTTTGGTTGCCGATATCGGCGGTACGAATGCCCGTTTTGCACTTGAAACTGCACCACAGGTCATTGAAAAGGCTGAAGTCTTACCTTGCCAGGATTACGACACCATTGTCGATGCCGCTAAAACTTATTTGGAACGCGCAGGCAGTCCGAAAGTCTTGCACGCCGCCTTTGCGATTGCCAATCCGATTTTGGGCGACTGGGTGCAGATGACCAACCACCACTGGGCATTCTCCATCGAAACCACTCGCCAGGCTTTGGGTTTTGAAACGTTGATTCTGTTGAACGACTTTACCGCCCAGGCTTTGGCAGTAACAAAAACCGATAAGAAAGACTTGATACAAATCGGCGGTCAAAAACCCATCGAATTTGCGCCTAAAGCCGTTATCGGTCCGGGTACCGGTTTGGGTGTCAGCGGTTTGGTGCACAGCGCTGCCGGCTGGGTGGCGTTGGCAGGCGAGGGCGGCCATACCAGCTTCCCGCCGTTTGACGATATGGAAGTATTGATTTGGCAATACGCTAAAAACAAATACGGCCATGTTTCTGCCGAGCGTTTCTTGAGCGGCGCAGGTTTGAGCCTGATTTACGAAGCATTGGCCAAACGCGACAACATCAAACAATGCCGTCTGAAGCCTTCTGAAATCACCGATAAGACATTGAGCGGAACATCGCCGATTTGCCGTCAGACTTTGGATATTTTCTGCGCCATGCTGGGTACGGTTGCTTCCAATTTGGCTTTGTCATTGGGTGCGCGCGGCGGCGTGTATTTGTGCGGCGGGATTATCCCGCGCGTGTTGGATTACTTTAAAACGTCTCCATTCCGCAGCCGCTTTGAAAACAAAGGCCGCTTTGAGGCTTATCTTGCCGCTATTCCCGTGTATGTCGTATTGAGCGAATTTCCGGGCATCGTCGGCGCGGCGGTCGCATTAGACAATCATTTAAATAACGTTTAGACACACAAACGGCGGTGCAGGGCAGGGTACAAAAAAGTACCTTGTCCTGAACGTCAAAGAATCAAAGGGTAGAGTATATGTTAAGCAAAATCAGCGAATCATTGTCCAACCTCTCCGGCGCAGAACGCAAAGTTGCCGAATCTGCGCTGGCCGAGCCGAAATGGTTCGTTCATGCTGCTGTGGCGGAAATCGCCGAGCGTGCATCCGTCAGTCAGCCGACTGTAATCCGTTTCTGCCGCAGCTTGGGTTACAAAGGCTTGCCTGAGTTCAAACTCGCTTTGTCTGCCAGCATCGGCCACGAAGGCATGCCTTACGTTCATGAGGAATTAAACGCCGATGACAACATGGGCAGCGTGGTCGAAAAAGTATTGGGCAATGCCGCAGCCTCCCTCTTGGGCGAGCGCCGTTTCCTGAAAGAATCCGAGCTGGAAAACGCGATTGCCATTCTGATGCACGCGCGACGCGTTGAGTTTTATGGTGTCGGCAACTCCGGCATCGTTGCCCAAGATGCGCAACACAAATTCTTCCGCTTCGGTATGTCCACCGTTGCCTATGTCGATACGCATACCCAGCTGATGGCAGCTTCCGTATTGACCGAGCAGGATGTGTTGGTGGCGATTTCCAATACCGGCTCGTCTATCGAATTGCTGGACGCGGCCAGTATCGCCAAAGAAAACGGCGCAGCCGTTATCGCGCTGACTCGCAATGATTCGCCGTTGGCTCAAATGGCCGACTGCGTATTGAGCATTGCCACTCAGGAAAATGCCGAGCTTTATACGCCTATGGTGTCCCGCCTTCTGCAGCTGGCCGTTATCGACATTCTTGCCATCGGCTTGGCCTTGCGTTTGGGTGACACTGCCAGCACGCAACTGCAAAAAAGTAAAAAAAGCATACATAACAAACATATCGAATACGATAAAGATTGATTCTTCACTGATATCTTCAGACGGCCCCAACCCACATCAAGGCCGTCTGAAACCTCAAAAAACGGAAACCACCCCGTTCCCGTTTCAGACGACCTCACGGCCGTTTTCTCAACAAAACTGTCCACTATCCAGGAGAGCATCCGATGAAACACCTTCACGATTTACCAGCTTGGTCAAAATTATGGATACATTTTGACGAAACCAAAGAACAACACATGCGCGAAATGTTCGAGCAAGATCCCGAACGTGCCGAGCGCTACTGGCTGCAGGTTGGCGGCCTGACTTTGGATTATTCTAAAAACCGTATCAACGACGAAACCATGTCGCTTTTGTTCGAGTTGGCGCGTGAAGCAGGCGTACCGGAGCGGATGCAGCAAATGTTCCACGGCGAAAAAATCAATACGACGGAAAACCGCGCCGTTCTCCACGTCGCCCTGCGCAACCGCACCAACGCCCCTATCGTCGTGGATGGCGAAGATGTAATGCCTAAAGTCAACCATGTCCTGCAACGCATGGGCGAGTTCGCGCATGAAGTCCGCAGCGGCAGCTGGTTGGGCTATACCAATCAAGTCATTACCGACGTCGTCAACATCGGTATCGGCGGCTCCGACCTCGGCCCTCTGATGATGTGTACTGCGCTCAAGTCTTTCGGCCATCCGCGTTTGAACATGCACTTCGTCTCCAATGTGGACGGCTCCCAACTGCGCGACGTATTGTCCAAAGTCCACCCCGAGACCACCCTCTTCATCATCGCCTCCAAAACCTTTACCACCCAAGAAACCCTGACCAACGCCCTGACCGCGCGTAAATGGTTCTTGGATCATGCAGGCGATGAAAGCGCCGTGGCCAAACACTTCGTTGCCGTATCGACCAACCAAAAAGCCGTTGCCGAATTCGGTATCAATACCGCCAATATGTTTGAATTTTGGGACTGGGTCGGCGGACGATACAGCCTCTGGTCAGCCATCGGCCTGCCGATTATGCTGTACCTCGGCGAAGAAAACTTCATCGAAATGCTCAACGGCGCGCACCTGATGGACCAACACTTCATCAATACGCCGCTAGAGCGCAACATGCCCGTCATCCTCGCCCTTATCGGCATCTGGTACATCAACTACTACGGCGGTGGCAGCCACGTTATCGCGCCTTACGACCAACATCTCCACCGCCTGCCCAAATTCATCCAGCAGCTCGATATGGAGAGCAACGGCAAACAAGTTACCCTTGACGGCAAACCGGTCGGTTACGAAACTTCCCCGATTATTTGGGGCGAAACCGGTATCAACGGCCAGCACGCATTCTTCCAACTGCTGCACCAAGGTACGCACATCACACCGATTGACCTCATCGCCTCTCTTGAAAAACGCAGCAATTTGCAAGGCCATCACGAAATCCTGTTGGCTAACGTCTTTGCCCAAGCCGAAGCCTTTATGCGTGGCAAAACGCCTGACGAAGTCCGCGCCGAGCTTCAAGCCCAAGGCATGGAAGCAGAGCGTATCGAAGAGCTGGTTCCGCACAAAACCTTCTCCGGCAACCGTCCGACCAACCTCATTCTCATGGACAAAATCAACCCGCGCAATATGGGTAGCCTGATTGCCATGTACGAACACAAAACCTTCGTTCAAGGCATTATTTGGGGCATCAACAGCTTTGACCAATGGGGCGTAGAACTCGGCAAACAACTGGCTAAAACCATTCTTGCCGAATTGACCGGCGAGACCGAAGTGCAAAAACACGACAGCTCCACTACACGCCTGATTAATCTTTATTTGAACGCCAACAAATAAAGCATTTATTTAAAGCTAAGGCCGTCTGAAAGTTTCAGACGGCCTTTTGTGTTATTCCGGATCATCCGTAAACGCATTTTCCCGAAATATCGGTACAAACGTGAAAAGATACAGTACGAACACGGCAATGGTCAGAATCGCAGGAATGGTAATGAAAAATATCGGGTTCACGTTCATCAAGAAAGCGCGTGAGATGGCGGTCATAAAGAGCAGGGGGACGGCAATGCGGCAGAGCTTGGGGTAGTCGAGTTTGGTAAAGCCGCTGTGCCACAGACCGGCGGTCAGCCACACCATCATCACGCCGCCCATCATGCCGCCGAGGGTAATCAGGTGTAATGGAGCGGAGGAGGGCAGGTTTTGCAGTTTCGCCGCGCCTGTCCAGAGATAGCCTGCAGCGGCAAAAAGCTGGAGCAGGTAATAAGTGCAGACGTAGTGTTTGCGCAGGAGTTCGTGATGGTGAAGCTCACGCAGCTTGGCGAGCAGGATGAATCCGACGGCAAGCGCGGTAAAACCGGCGGTTTGCGCGGGCAGCCAAAGTTCGGCGGCGGCGAGCAAGAGCATGAAAGTAATGGCGATGTTTTTATAAACGATATTTGGAATAAAAACAGGGTCTTTCAGACGGCATTCTTTCAACGCTTCCGCACCCAAAAGGACACTGACGCGCACGGATACGAACATGACCGCTGCCATGTTCAAATGCACTTGCGCGCGCAGTAAGTTCAAATCGCCGCTGACGGCATAGGCCGTCTGAAAAACGGTAAACGCGGCAAGCAGCATTAAGAGGGCGAAGTTATCAGTGTTGCGGTCGAGCCAAATCAGCCAGGCGCAGAACAGCAGCAATACCAGCCAATAGGCGGCGACGAAAAACGAGGCGGTTTGTGGAGAAAAGGGCAGTATGGCGGATGCGGCGAGCAACAATGCCGCCAAGACGGTGGCAACGGGTTTTAGACGACCTTGATAGCCCGTCCATTCGAGCATGGCTGCAGTCAGGAAGCCGCCGTATGCCGCAGGCAGCATGAGTTCTAAGAAGATTTGGCGGTGCAAAATGACGGCGCCGGGGCTGATGAAAAACACCAATGCGCCGAGTATGGCAAGTACCGCCGCACCGACAAAAAACGGCCGCATGGGGTGGGTGAAAAACTTATTCATGGTTTGGCTTGATTCTGCATGAAGATGCTTTCGGATATAGATTTATTGGGAGGACAGGGTTGTATCTTGTATTGAAGAAGCAAACCTTCGGCTTGCTTGCCCTCTCCCTAGCCCCTCCCACGGGGAGAGGGAATTGGGCTGTCGAGCCTGAACATTTTCAGGTTTACCTGCCATCTAATTCCCAATCCTGCACTCTTTGATTTTCAGCAACTTGATTCCCTCTCCCCGTGGGAGAGGGTTAGGGAGAGGGCAACGAACCGCAAGGTTTGTCAGATACTCAAATGCCCGTATCATTCATAATATTGATATTATTGTTTGAATTGTATTATTTTCAATAATAATAAATAATCCTAAACCAATATAAATAACAGCCATTATCCAACGACTAAACTTCTCTATAATTTCACCAACACCTGAAATATTAGCCAATCTTTGTGCTGTATATACTAAAACAAAAATCAATATTAAAAATACAAGAAGAGTAACTAATAAGTCGACAAGATCTAAAGTCACAAAGTAAGGAACAAAAAGTCCAATATTATCTGCACCACAACTAGCAACTGTAACCAAAGCAACAATACCGACTAATTTTGACAACCCTTTTTCATCCAATTCTTTTTTAGCTCTTTTTTCGCCCTCACAATCGTCGTAAATAGCAACTTTAATACCTAAGTAAATCGGTATTAAACCTAATAAACCCAACACCCATTTTTCCGGAACATAATTCAAAACAAAAGCTAGAAATAAACTAACTAATATTAAAATTGCAGAACCTAAATATTGTCCGATATAAATATCTCGATATTCTTTTCTAGTATTTGCTCTAGCAAAAAATATTAATAGTATTACCAACAAATCTACTGCTGTAGCAATATATAAAACAGCAGCAGTAATCACAGTCGAAAACATAAAGCACCTCATAATGAATCCTCTGCCCCCTTGGCACCACGGCTTTTTCAAAAACCGAATCGCGTTCGGATAACAGATTCGTATCTTTCGCTAAAGAGTCAAGCCTGCGGCTTGCTTACCCTCTCCCTAGCCCTCTCCCACGGGGAGAGGGAGTTGGGCTGTCGAGCCTGAACATTTTCAGGTTTACCTGACATCTGATTCCCAATTCTACGGCTCTCTGATTTTCAGAAACCTGATCCCCTCTCCCCGTGGGAGAGGGTTAGGGAGAGGGCAACGAACCGCAAGGTTTGTCAGACACTCAAATCCCCTCATCACTCATAATAATGAATCCCCTGAAACTCCCTTGCCACCACAGCTTCTTCAAAAGCCGAATCACGTTCGGACAGCGGCGTAGGCAGGGTAATCACGTTTTGCACGTTCATGCCCTTAGTGGAAAGCAGCATGATTTCATGGCTCAGGCGTGCGGCTTCGAAGCGGTCGTGCGTTACCAGCATACACGCCATGCCCTGCTGCTCGATTTTTTCCACCAGCATGGCAACCAAAATATCGCGCAAATCGCGGTCCAAACCGACAAACGGCTCGTCCAGCAAGGCAAGGTCGCAGCCGCACAACAGCAGGCGCAAAAATGCCACCCGTTTCGCCATGCCGCCAGACAATTCGGTCGGATATTTGTTCAAATCGCCCGCAGTCAGCCCGACTTTCGCCGCCAGCGCGATGATTTCGCCTTCATCGGGTTTGTCCATAAAAATAGCGATATTCTGCATCGCGGTCAAGTTTTCCGGCAGGCGGTTTTCCTGAAACAGAAAACCCGTTTTGCGGAAAGTATTGCGTATCGTGCCCGATTTCGGCGTTTCCAAGCCCGCAATCAGCCGCAAAACCGTCGTCTTACCGCAGCCGCTCGGCCCGAACAAGGCCTTCACTTCGCCATGTTGCAGGTTCAAACTGAAATCGCGCACGATGGGGTCGCGGAGAATTTCAAAACGCACGTTTTCAAGGCTGAGCATCATCTCCTCCACGGCATAAACAAAATTTCCAAAGGCTTGGTAATCAGGTATTCAAACAGCGACACAAACACGATAACCAACACCACATAAGCCATCACCGTCGAAGTCTCCAACATCGCCCTCGCGTCCGCAATCCGCGCGCCCACGCCTTCGCTTGCGCCCAAGAGTTCCGCCATAATCACCACCTTCACCCCCATCGCCACCGCCACGCCGATGCTGGAAATCACATAGCCCGTCAGATGCGGGATATACAGATAGCGGATTTTTTTCAGACGGCCTAACTTATAAGCGTCAAACAACTCCTCATGCTGCTTGTTCACGCTCGCCATCCCGACCGCCGCACTCGCAAACGTCAGTGGCGCGACCAACACAATGATGGTAAACAGCACGCTCGGATTGCCGAAACCGAACCAAAACAACGCCATCACCACCCAAATAATCGGCGGCATCGCCAACAAAATTGTAATCACAGGCTTGAGCAACGCCATCGCCGTCTTAAAACTGCCCGCCACCAGCCCCGCCGCCAATCCCGCCGCCAGTGCGACCGAAATGCCCACCACCGACCGCCACAGCGAAATCCCGATTTCGTTTTCCTGAAAATGTTTCAATAAATCCAAAGACTTTTGAAACACCTCCACCGGCGCAGGCAACATAAACTCACCGAACACGGCACTGCCCCACGCCCACAACGCCACCACCACCATCGCCACGCCCAGACCGGCAAAGCCGCTCCAAAGGTAGTCGATGATGTAAAACAGCGCAGGCTGAGGTTTACGGATTTTATCGGTTTTAATCATGGTATTAGTGTGGGTTGATGGGGATAGTTTGGGGACGATAGGTCGTCTGAAAAATGGTTGATTGGGTTAGATGGAACGCCGTAACCCAACGAAACAGCTTGATTGCCCAAAATAGTGTTTTCAGACGACCTTTGGTTGGGATTTCGGTGTTTTGATTGGGATACGGCGTTCCACCTAACCTACAGTTGCATATCCTATGGGATAATAATTTTCTTATCATAATTTTGATCTGCTAATTCCAATCCTTTTAGAATATCAGTCATTCCTTCATATTTAGACATATCAATTAAATATTTCAAACTAATCTCCCCAGAAAATATTTTGACTACTACATCAAAATAATTCAGTAATATTTTTTTTATTTCATTTGTAATATCATCATGCTGGATTAGAACCCCTGTAAAGTTAATATTTTTTAAAGCATTATCCAATTTCCACCAATCATTGTTTAAATCAAAATATAAAACAGGATAATGATATCTTTCTATAGAATTCAGTACATATTGGTAATTATGGCTAGTTTTTATTTGTAGTCCTGCTGGTTTTCCAAAGGAACTTTTTGATTTTACGCATAAAAGCTGACTATCAAGATTATCTTTTCGTACCCATATAATATCTCGCTGTGTATCCGAAGGGTTATACCAATTAGGATACAATTGCTGTGTTTTTTGAGCACCTGTCGCAACAGCAATAAAATTATCCATATCATTATTTAATCTTGACGCACCTTTAGCATACATACCCAATCGCCTATTAACTTCCTGATACTCATTGCAAAATTTAGTAACCAATATCTCAGCAATACTTCCCATAAGTCTTGTTGCATCACCATGAGAATTGCCTGTAAAAATTCTATTTAGAATTACCGACCCATCATTTTCACTTAATTTTATTGCAGATTCTTCTAATAAAATATCAATTAAACTATAACCAAATATTCTACATTTAATTTCATAATCATCAGAAAATGGCTTTGTGACATTTTTTTCATCAGTAACTATAACTTTTACAGTAGGTGGATATAGAAATTTCCCATAATTTAGCATTATAAAACTCATAAATTATTTCAAAAAGTTAATCTTTAATCATTAATTCTATTTCTTCCAAACACAACCCCAGCTACATACCCTACCAACCAATCCCTTTTTCCCAGCAAGCGTAGATTGTGTCATAACCCAACATTTCAGACAATTCAACGGTTTTGTCGGGTTTGGCAACTCAACCTACAGTTACCACTCGCCGTCATTCCCGCGCAGGCGGGAATCCAGAAGTTTGACGTTGCCGCAATTTTAAAACATTCCTGCAATATCAAAGACTGGATTCCCACCTGCGCGGGAATGACGGCTCTTTGTGTACTGTTCTAACTATTATCTGATAGGCCGTCTGAAAAGAGTAGATCGGATACTCGTATCCGACAGCCCCGTTTAGCCGAAATGTCGGATTCAAGAATCCGACCTGCGCTGCCGATAATGTCCTTATAGGCCGTCTGAAAATGACAAGTCAGATTTCATGGCTACTTCACTATTTTCAGACGACCTCTCCTCCTTTTAAGCCAAGAAGAACCCATTATCCGGCAGCTTGCCTCCCAAGAGTTTCGGGTTGAACTGCATCAGGATTTCGTAAAACTTCAAAATCTCGTTCTTCACTTCGCTGCCTTTAGTTACCGTTAGCCGCGCGCCGTCCAGGCCCATGACTAGGGCGGGTTCGGGGGCGGGGAGGTAGTTTTTGCCGATTTTCGCCGCGCTTTGGCGGTTGGCGAGTATCCAGTTGAGCGCGTTTTTCAAATCCTGATGGAAGATGTCGAACTGCGCCTTGTGCGCGTGGAAATATTCTTCATTGGCAATGATGCCCGCCATCGGAATCAGCGGTTTGGTGTCAAACGCCTGCCCCCATGCCTTCACCAAATCAAAGCCGCGCACGACGTTTACGCCCATGGTTTTGCCTTTAAGTAGGCTGGCGGTCGCCATCGGTTCGGGCAGGATGGCGGCGTGGTAATCCTTGCTCAAAAATAGTCCGACTGCTTCGGGCGGCGTGGCGGTGTAAGTGATGCCGACTTTGTGCGCGTCGATTTTCAGTTTTTTCAACAAGGCTTGCAGCACGATGTCGGGCATGTCGTTTTTAAACGGCACGAGGATTTTTTTGCCGACCAAATCCTGCGGCGAGGCAATCGCGCTGCCTTTGCACATCAGCTGCGTGATGCCGTTGGTTAAAATATTCACCATGCCGACTTTCTGCCCTTGGTTGCGCAGGTTTACGCCGACATTGCTCGGGCTCATCATCACTTTAAATTGTCCGCTTGCCACGCCCGCGCGCAGTTGGTCAGGCGAACGCCAAATTTTTAGCGATACATCTGCCTGCTTCGCCAGCTTGCCTTGCAACGCCGCTACGGCGATGGTAACGCTGGGCATTGCCGGTGCGCCGTACACGGTAAATTGTTCTTTACCGGCTGCCAACAATGAAGGCGAAACGCCTGCGGCTGCCAGCGCGGCGGTCATTTTTAAGAAATCGCGTCTTTTCATATCCATTTTTTATCTCCTAATTCTTAATAAGTCAATGCAGGCATTCTTTCAGACGGCCTGATTTTAAAAAGCCGCATGCAAACTCAACCAATATGTCCTGCCCGGTGCGTACACTACACTGGGCGACAGGGCGAGGACGTGGTCGCCGCTGATGTGTTCGGCGTATTTTTTGTTGAACACGTTGTTCACGCCCAAGCGTAAGCCGTATTTGTCTTTGAAGTTTACGCCTGCGTACACGTCGGCAACGGTAAAGCCTTTGGCGGCTTCACGTTTGTCTATGCCCAGACCGCTTGCCGCGTCAAAATCGCCGCGCGTTTGTTTGGCAACAAAGCGTGTTGCGGCGCCGATGTTGTAGCTGCCGTGGGCAAAGTAGTTTTTGTAGTCGGCTTGGACGGCGGCTTCAAACGGACGGATTTGATAGAGCGGCCTGCCGTCGGTTTCGTTGTGTCCATAGTTGTAGGTGGCTTTGATGCCTGCCGCCCAATGCGGATTGAAGTTGTAACGCGCATAGGCCTGAGCGGTAAACAATCGCGCGTCCACGTTGCGTGTGATGATGCCACCGCCTTTGGAAGCCGTGCCGCTTTGTCCGTGTGCGCGGTCAAAAATAATCAGGTCTTTGACTTTGTCCGCCACAAGCGTGCCGCCCACGTTCCAGCCTGCGCCTGCCAACGAGTTCATGTAGCCGTTGTAGTAGTCGTTGCGGCTGTCGGCGGTAAGCTTGATGCGGTTGTGTTTTTCGGTTTTCAGCAGGGGGTTGCCTGCGATGGCGGCGGTTGGATTTTGGTTCATCAGCGCGCCGTTCATGCGGTTTTGCACGATGGCGGCAAGCGAGTTGAAGCGTTCAGTGTTGTCGCCGATGCGTTCTAAGTGAGCAAGGGAAACGCTGTATTTTTGCGTTTCAGACGGCGTGAAATCGTATTTGAGTTCGCCGGAAAAGGCATGACGGCGCACTTTACCGTTGAAGTCGTAGCCGTAATGGGTTTTCCAGATTTGTTGTGATGAGGCGAAGGCAAGGTTACGGTTCATCGGATGGGCGGGCTGCGCCGTATTTTTGCGAACGTCCGCTTCATTGAGTTCGTAGTTCAAACCCAAGCCCAGTTTGTGTTGGTCGTCAAACTTGTAAGACAGGGTATCAGCAATGCGCCAGCGGTCGAGGTGCACATCGGCGAAACGGTAGCCGTTGAGGAAATCACGCATGGCGGTGTGGGCGTTGCGCTCGCCGTTTTGGCTGTCGTTGCGGTAGCTGACGGCGGCCGTGTTGTGGAATTTGCCGAAGTCCGCATCGTGTTTGAGCGAGAAGTCGTACACTTTTCGGTCAAGTTCTACGAATACTTGTTGCGGCGTGTTGTTTTGACGCAGGGAGTAATTGTCGGCGTGGCGTTTGAGTTTGATGATGCCTGCTTCCGCGCTGACTGTATTGCTCAAATCGGCATTGCCCCAACGCGCGTTGAGTTTGGCGATGTGGCGTTCGGTGTCCAATGCATCGTTGACGAACTGCGGCTGGCGGTCGTTGTTGATGTCGTCGTGTAGGTAGGTGAGGCGGTATTCCTGATTTTCAGATGGCACGAAACCAAGTACCAAAGCTTGATTGAAACGGCTGTATTTCCAATCGGTCTGATTGCCATCGCCGTCTTTATAGCCGTTGGCCTTGGTGTGATTGAGGTTGGCTACGCCGTACACCTTTGCCCCACGCGCTTGCGCGGTAATGGAATTGTAAAAACTTTTGCCGTAAAAGCCGCTGTTTGCTTTCAACGGACGGAAGGCTTGGTCTATGTTTTCGGTAACAAAGTAATGATCGCTGCGGTCGGTGCGGTCGAATTGGTTTTCGGGGAAATAGCCTTGTGCGGCGGTCGGTGCAATCGGTTTGGGAGGGGAGAAGGTTTTGACAGGCTGGATTTCATCAGGGTCTGCCAAGGTTTCGGCAAAGCCGTTTGCGGCGGCAAAACTGCTCATTAACAAGCAAATCAAATGTTTTCGTTTCATCTTCATCTCCTGATAATCATTTTTATTCATTATGCTCTTGGAGAGAAGCAAAGTAAAGAAACGATAAGGTATTTATTGTCGATAAATACCTAGCGCAAAATACAAATCGGCAAGGAGGAAAATTTTTAGAAGAGGGGAGCGGCGGCGCAGGATGTATTTGCTCCGAAATCGGGTTTTATCTTCTATTAATATTTCAGGTTGATAAAGCAAAAGGCCGTCTGAAAACCCCTCCCTTTTCAGACGGCCTTTTGCTGGGTATAATAAATTTACGAATCATTATTATTTCTGTTTAAATATAGGAGAAATGCATGAGTACCCGTACCGAACACGACACCATGGGCAATGTTGAAGTCCCGTCCGAAGCCTATTGGGGCGCGCAGACCCAGCGCAGCCGCAACAATTTCAAAATCGGCGGCGAAACCCTGCCGCAGCCGTTGATTTATGCTTTGGCGCTGGTAAAAAAAGCCGCAGCCGCCACCAATGTCGCCCTCGGCAGGATTAAGCCTGAGCAGGCGGATTTGATTACGCAGGCGGCGGACGACGTGTTGAACGGCAAGCTCGACGGGCAGTTTCCATTGGTAGTGTGGCAGACCGGCTCCGGCACGCAGTCCAATATGAACATGAACGAAGTGCTGGCGAACCGCGCCAACGAAATCGCCGGTACGGGTTTGGCGGCGTACCAGCCCGTCCATCCTAACGACCATGTGAACCATGCGCAATCGACCAACGACGCATTCCCGACCTCCATCCATGTCGCCGCCGCGATTGAAATCAACCGCCACCTCATTCCCGCCGTCCAAGCCCTGCGCGACACATTGGATAAAAAAGCCAAAGAATTTGCCCCCATCGTCAAAATCGGCCGCACCCACTTGCAGGACGCGACGCCGCTGACTTTGGGACAAGAATTTTCCGGCTACGTTTCCCAGCTTGATCACGGCTTAGGCCGTCTGAACGACGCGCTCAAAGGTTTGTACGAACTCGCTTTGGGCGGCACGGCGGTCGGCACGGGTTTGAACAGCCATCCCGAATACGCCGAAAAAGCCGCTGCCAAACTTGCCGAATTGTCCGGCCTGCCGTTTGTCAGCGCGCCGAACAAATTTGAAGCCTTGGGCGGACGCGATGCCGCCGTTGCCGCTTCGGGCGCACTGAAAACGCTGGCGGCAAGCCTGAACAAAATCGCCAACGACATCCGCTGGCTGGCAAGCGGTCCGCGCTGCGGTTTGGGAGAAATCAAAATCCCCGAAAACGAGCCGGGTTCGTCCATCATGCCGGGTAAAGTCAACCCGACCCAATGCGAAGCGATGACCATGGTGTGCTGCCAAGTGTTCGGCAACGACGTCACCATCGGCATGGCGGGCGCATCGGGCAATTTCGAGCTGAACGTCTATATGCCCGTTATCGCTTACAACCTCTTGCAATCCATCCGCCTGTTGGGCGATGCGTGCAACAGCTTCAACGAAAACTGCGCCGTCGGCATCGAACCCGTACTAGAAAAAATCGACTATTTCCTGCACCATTCCCTGATGCTCGTTACTGCGTTAAACCGTAAAATCGGCTACGAAAACGCCGCCAAAGTCGCCAAAACCGCCTACAAAAACGACAAATCGTTACGTGAAACCGCCATCGAATTGGGCTTGCTGACAGGCGAAGAGTTTGACGAATTGGTCGTTCCTGCCGATATGGTTCATCCGCGTTAAGCTTTAATAATGAAACATGCCGTCTGAAAATGTTTTCAGACGGCATGTTTTTATGCTGCGGTTGTTTTTTCCTCGAATAGGGTAAAAATCATTGGCGTCAGATTGACGACCATTAGAAACATCATTGAGCTCAAAAATGTACGCCAGGCATAATGCCACGCTTCCGTTCTGTCTGCTTGGGGGAGGAGCGATGCAGTATAGCGGTTGTGTAGGGTTTTTGCGGTGTCATTGTTTTCCAAATAGTCCAACGAAAGTACCAATAATTTGCCCGTGTCTTTGTGTTGCAAGAATTTGGCATGTTCAACCCAGATTCCTGGCTTGGCCTGTTCGCATAAAGATTCAATGCCGACGCAAGAGGCTAAGCTGTTTTGGTTGTTTTGCAAAATCGACAGCTCGTTTTTTTCAGCCTGCATGGCTGCGGGGGAGGTTTGATGAAGGTATGCGCTCATGCCGTTGCTCTCTATTGCTTGAAAATCATGGAGCTGGCTGAATCCGCCATTTTCCCAAGCGACGAATACGGCATAGCATCCGCAGCATAGGCAGATCATGATCAATTTTAAGACAATGTTTTTCATCCTTGCTCCTTTTATTTGAAGATGGCGGCAAAGTCAGGAGGCGTGTTTTCTCGTTTGAAGGTAAGTTTAGGTTTATCTGTTTTTATTGTGAGGTTGAGTGTAACACAGGTAATCAAAAGGCCGTCTGAAAATTTTCAGACGGCCTTTTATTATGTGTTTAGATGGATTTAAGCCAATAATTCACGCCAGCGTTTGACTTGGAAACGGACTTGTTCAGGCGCGGTACCGCCCAAGTGGTTGCGCGCGTTTAAGCTGCCTTCGGGTGTCAGCACGCTGTACACGTCGTCGGTAATCAAACCGCTGAAACCTTGCAGGACTTCAAGCGGCAATTCGCTCAAATCAACGCCAGCTTCATCGGCATGGCGCACGGCTTGGGCAACAACTTCGTGGCTGTCGCGGAAAGGCATGCCTTTTTTCACCAAGTAATCCGCCAAGTCGGTAGCCGTTGCAAAACCCTGCATTACGGCGGCGCGCATATTGTCGGGTTTGACGGTCACGCCGCGCATCATGTCGGCGTAAATGCGCAGGGTGTCGATAAGCGTGTCGGCAGTGTCAAACAAAGGCTCTTTGTCTTCCTGATTGTCTTTGTTGTATGCCAAAGGTTGTGATTTCATTAGGGTAACCAGGCCGATCAGGTGGCCAATCACGCGACCGGATTTACCGCGCACAAGTTCGGGTACGTCGGGGTTTTTCTTTTGCGGCATGATGGACGAGCCGGTGCAGAAACGGTCGGCAATATCGATAAAGCCGAAACGCGGGCTCATCCACAAAATCAATTCTTCGGAAAGACGACTCAGGTGAACCATAATCAGAGAAGCAGCAGCTGTGAACTCAATGGCAAAATCGCGGTCAGATACGGCATCAAGCGAGTTCTGGCAGATTTGCTCAAAGCCCAACAGCTCGGCGGTAATTTCGCGTTGAATCGGGTAGGTGGTACCGGCCAGTGCGGCGGCACCGAGCGGCATACGGTTGACGCGTTTGCGGCAGTCGGCCATGCGCTCGAAATCGCGGCCGAGCATTTCAACGTAGGCGAGCATGTGATGCCCGAAGCTGACCGGCTGGGCAACTTGCAGGTGGGTAAAGCCGGGCATGACGGTTTCGGCGTTTTGTTCTGCCAAATCGACCAAGGCCGTCTGAAGGTTTTGAATCAGGCTTTGAATAACGGTAATTTGATCACGCAGCCACAGGCGGATGTCGGTAGCGACTTGATCGTTGCGGCTGCGGCCGGTGTGCAGGCGTTTGCCGGCATCGCCGATTTTGTCGGTAAGGCGGCGTTCGATGTTCATGTGGACATCTTCCAAATCCAGCGACCAGGGAATCGTTCCTTCTTTGATTTCTGCTATAATCTCGGCCATGCCCTGACGGATGGCGGAGAGGTCGTCTTCGCTCAAAACGCCCGACTGTGTCAGCATTTGCGCGTGTGCCAGCGAGCCTTGGATGTCCCATTCTGCCAGTCGTTTGTCAAAATCAATCGAGCCGGTATATTTTTTGACCAGCTCGGAAACAGGTTCGTTAAAACGGCCTGACCAGGTTTTGTCCTTGCTCATATCAGCATCCTTAAAATATAAATAAAAAACAGGGTCTACGTCTTCAATATAGCAGACCCGTCTATACATTATGAAAGAAAACGGTTGAAATCATGTCTATTATACGTCAAATAAACCAGAATTTCGCAGTGCCGGATTTGCGCAATTCCGCAACTCTGGTGCGCCTGCTCATTGTTTTGTTAATCAGTTTGTTTATCTTTCCGTTGATGACGGTATCGGGTGTGCCTTATCCGGAACAGATTTTCCAACATTTTTCATGGGCTTGCCCCGTCATCCTCTTAATTTTACTCAAGGTCTATTTCTTACAGGCATTTGCGCCGTCCCTGCTTCGCTCACAGTATAGCGTCGTGGTTTCCTACGTCTCCAACCTGCTGATTTTCTTGTTTGTCGATCTAGTGATTTTGAAGACGGAAATTTGGCCGCTGATTCAACACTTCTTCTTGCTGACCTTTTTTTGTTTCAGTTTCATGTACATCGAAGCAGCCCGTCGCAACAGCCTTGCGCCTTCCATTTCCGAAGCCAGACTGAGCGCGTTGACGGCGCGTATCCGTCCGCATTTCTTGTTTAACAGCTTGAATGCCGCCATCAGCTTAATCCGTCTGCGTCCGTATGATGCGGAAACTTTGCTGGAAAATCTGGCCAACCTGTTCCGCGCACAACTGCGCGACGGTAGTCAAAACAGCACCTTAGGGCAGGAAATCGAGTGGGCACAGGAATATATTGCCATCGAGCAAATCCGAATGGGACATATGCGCGTACAGGTCATGTGGCAGCATCATGCGCCCGATGATGCCGAAACGCCACATCTGCTGCTGCAGCCGCTTTTGGAGAATGCCGTATTTCATGGTGTCGAATCTATCCACCGTCCAGGGATAATTACGGTATTAACAAAATTGGAAAAATCATCTATTTTCATCAGTATCGAAAATCTGTGCGGAACAGAACCTAACGAAAATACCAAGCCGCATAAAGGCAATTCTATGGCTCTGCGCAATCTGAAAGAGCGCCTGACTTTGATGTATGACACCGATGCGAAAATCAGAAACATCCAATCAGACGGCCTGTTCCGCGTTGAAATCATATTGCCGTACCGTAAAAAATCAGCCGAAGTTTCCCGTCTGTTTGGCTAAAACGCTTAGAAGAGGGCGGCTTTGGATAGGTTGGACTATTAATACATTAAACAAAATAGTTTAAATTTATTACACTCAGTAACATAACTGTTCCCATTTTTTGAAAACTGGTCTATGATACTTAAAAGGATTGTTTACAATCCTTAATTGCAAATCATTTGCAATTGTCCAGAAGAAAAAACAGAAAAAGGAACAAAGAGATGTTAGAAGCCTATCGTAAAGCCGCCGCCGAGCGCGCCGCCCTTGGTATTCCCGCCCTTCCTCTGACTGCTCAGCAGACTGCTGATTTGGTTGAGCTGCTGAAAAATCCACCTGCCGGTGAAGGTGAGTTCTTGGTTGAGCTGTTGGCTCACCGCGTACCACCCGGTGTGGACGATGCCGCCAAAGTTAAAGCCTCATTTTTGGCTGCCGTTGCCGAAGGCAGCGCATCCAGTCCGCTGATTTCCCCTGAGTATGCTACCGAGCTGTTAGGTACCATGCTTGGCGGTTACAACATTCATGCACTCATCGAACTCTTGGACAACGACAAACTTGCACCTATTGCTGCAAATGGTCTGAAACACACTCTGTTGATGTTTGACTCTTTCCACGATGTTCAAGAAAAAGCCGAAAAAGGTAATAAATACGCGCAAGAAGTATTGCAATCTTGGGCAGATGCCGAATGGTTCACTTCTCGCGCCAAAGTTCCAGAAAAAATCACTGTTACCGTCTTCAAAGTTGACGGTGAAACCAATACAGACGACCTCTCTCCTGCACCTGACGCATGGAGCCGTCCTGATATTCCTCTGCACGCGCTGGCGATGTTGAAAAACCCGCGCGACGGCATCAATCCTGACAAACCGGGCGAAGTCGGTCCGATTAAATTATTGGAAGAACTCAAAGCCAAAGGCCATCCTGTTGCTTACGTTGGCGATGTGGTCGGTACCGGTTCTTCACGCAAATCTGCTACCAACTCTGTAATTTGGCATACAGGCGAAGATATTCCGTTCGTACCGAACAAACGTTTCGGCGGCGTATGCCTGGGTGGCAAAATTGCTCCTATTTTCTTCAATACTCAAGAAGACTCCGGCGCATTGCCGATTGAAGTCGATGTATCTGCTCTGAAAATGGGCGATGTCGTCGATATCCTGCCTTACGAAGGCAAAATCGTGAAAAACGGCGAAACTGTTGCCGAGTTCAGCCTGAAATCTCAAGTATTGCTGGACGAAGTGCAAGCCGGTGGCCGTATTAACCTGATTATCGGTCGCGGTCTGACTGCCAAAGCACGCGAAGCACTGAAACTGCCTGCTTCTACCGAATTCCGTCTGCCTCAAGCGCCTGCTGAAAGCAAAGCCGGTTTTACCTTGGCCCAAAAAATGGTTGGCCGTGCCTGCGGTTTGCCGGAAGGCAAAGGCGTGCGTCCGGGTACTTACTGCGAACCACGCATGACTACTGTCGGCTCGCAAGATACTACCGGTCCGATGACTCGCGATGAATTGAAAGACTTGGCTTGCTTGGGCTTCTCAGCAGATATGGTGATGCAGTCTTTCTGTCACACCGCGGCTTATCCAAAACCTGTCGATGTGAGAACCCATAAAGAATTGCCTGCCTTCATCTCTACCCGTGGCGGCGTATCCCTGCGTCCGGGCGACGGCGTGATTCACTCATGGCTCAACCGCCTGCTGTTGCCTGATACAGTCGGTACCGGCGGCGACAGCCACACTCGTTTCCCTATCGGTATTTCTTTCCCTGCCGGCTCCGGCTTGGTTGCTTTCGCAGCAGCCACAGGTGTAATGCCGCTTGATATGCCTGAGTCTGTATTGGTACGCTTCAGCGGCAAACTGCAACCGGGCGTAACCCTGCGCGATTTGGTGAACGCCATTCCGTTGTACGCGATTAAACAAGGTCTGCTGACTGTTGCCAAAGCCGGTAAGAAAAACATCTTCTCCGGCCGCATCCTCGAAATCGAAGGCCTGCCTGATTTGAAAGTGGAACAAGCCTTTGAATTGACTGACGCGTCTGCCGAACGTTCTGCTGCAGGCTGTACCGTGAAGCTCAACAAAGAGCCGATTATCGAGTACATGAAATCCAATATTGTGTTGATGAAAAACATGATTGCCGACGGCTATCAAGATTCGCGCACTTTGGAACGCCGTATCAAAGCCATGGAAGCATGGTTGGCAAATCCTGAATTGCTCGAAGCGGATAAAGATGCCGAATACGCTGCCGTGATTGAAATCAACATGGACGACATCAAAGAGCCGATTATTGCTTGCCCGAACGACCCAGATGACGTGTGCTTCATGTCTGAACGCTCCGGCACCAAAATCGATGAAGTGTTCATCGGTTCTTGTATGACCAACATCGGCCACTTCCGCGCAGCCTCCAAACTCTTGGAAGGTAAAACCGACATCCCGGTACGTCTGTGGATGGCACCTCCAACCAAAATGGATGCGAAAGAGTTGTCTGACGAAGGTCACTACGGCGTACTCGGCCGTGCAGGTGCGCGTATGGAAATGCCGGGTTGCTCATTGTGTATGGGTAACCAAGCACAAGTACACGAAGGCGCGACTGTAATGTCCACTTCTACCCGTAACTTCCCGAACCGCTTGGGTAAAAACACCTTTGTTTACCTCGGCTCAGCTGAGTTGGCGGCGATCTGCTCTAAACTGGGTAAAATCCCGACTGTTGAAGAATACCAAGCCAATATCGGTATCATCAACGAGCAGGGCGACCAAATCTACCGTTACATGAATTTCAACGAAATCGACAGCTACAATGAAGTAGCCGAAACCGTGAATGTTTAATGTAACAAGGTAAACCGATTTTCAGACGACCTTAAATAATAAAGGCCGTCTGAAACGGAAAAATAAAGGGCGTGTTCATCACGTCCTTTTTATTTTTAGTTTAATAAAAGGCCGTCTGAAAGATAAGTTTCAGACGGCCTTTGCTTAGGATAAATAATCAGAAACCGATTAATCAGCGTTGTTTACTTTACGCCAAAACCAGGTTGGAGCAGGGCGCAAGGCTGACGCTCGTGACGGCTGCGGCGTGTTCTGCCGGCAATTTTGCCGCAGACAATACCCGGATCGTTTTTCTCTTCTGCTTTTTTCGAGCTTTTGTCTGACTTGCTCGCGTATTCGTTGCGTTTGTTTCTATCATCGCGGCGAGAGCGGCTGTCGTTGTGTTGAACCGGTTGCGCTTTGGCTTCATCTTGATTGTCGTTGCCCCACCAATGCGGCTCAAAGCCTTCGATGCGTTCCACATTCAAATCGCTGCCGATCAGCTCTTTAATGGATTCAAACATTTTCTGTTCGGTTTTATCCATCAAGGAAATGGCAACGCCGTCGGCACCGGCCCGGCCGGTACGTCCGATGCGGTGAACGTAGTCTTCAGGTTGGGTTGGCAGCTCGTAGTTGATGACGAAAGGCAACTCGGCAATATCCAAGCCGCGCGCTGCAACGTCGGTGGCAACCAAAACGCGTAATGTGCCTTCTTTAAAGGCATTGAGGGTTTCCAGTCGGCTTTGTTGGGATTTGTCGCCGTGGATGGATTGGGCGGCAATGTTGCGGCGGACGAGGTCGCGGGTAACTTGATCGACGCTTTGTTTGGTTTTGCAGAATACAATGACTTGATTCATATGCAAATCAACAATCAGACGTTCGAGCAGGTTGCGCTTTTTGAGTGCATCAACGGCAATGATGTGTTGCTCGACATTGGCGTTGGTGGTGTTTTGCGCGGCCACCTCGACCATTTCAGGCGTGTGCATAAAATCTTGTGCAAGCTTGCGGATAGGCGGTGAGAAAGTGGCGGAAAAAAGCAGGGTTTGTCGCTGTTTGGGCAACATCTGCATGATTTTGCGGATATCGTCGATGAAACCCATATCAAGCATACGGTCGGCTTCATCGAGTACAACGATTTCAACTTTGTTTAAATTAATGTTTTTTTGTTTGACGTGGTCGAGCAGTCGGCCAACCGTCGCGACAACAATTTCGCAACCGGCGCGCAAGTCGGCAGTTTGTTTGTCCATATTGACGCCGCCGAAGAGGACGGTATGGCGCAAAGGAAGATTTTTAATGTATGCCTGCACGTTTTGATCGATTTGATCGGCCAGTTCGCGGGTCGGGGTCAATACCAACATGCGGACAGGGTGCATGGCAGGGAGGTGCTGGATGTGGCGTAGCGTTTCAGGCGTTCGAGGCTGGGCAGCATAAAGGCGGCGGTTTTACCTGTGCCGGTTTGTGCTGCGGCCAAAAGGTCGTGTCCTGCCAAGGCTTTAGGAATCGCTGCTGCTTGAATAGGCGTCGGGTTTTCATAACCCTGATCAGTCAGGGCAGAGACTAATTCGCTGCCTAAACCGAGTGAAGAGAAAGGATTCATGATGGTGGCTTTCTGTTCAGACGGCCTTTTGAATGATAGGCCGTCTGAAAAATCTGATTCTGAAATGGACAAACCGCAGTATGATGTTGATTCTGCGGTTTGAAAAAAATGGGGAGCGGAATAATCCGTCAAGTAGTCCATTATGCCATAAAAAGAGGGACTCCCCAAATGATGGTTGCGACTAGGAACAGCCAAGTTTTGATATTTTTACAGTGAAAAAAAACAGAAAAAATGACTGGTCTGCAAGATTTTGAGTTTATTGAGGATTAAGCATTTGTCTTAACTTCAATAGAATTAATTTATCAAAAACTTACAGGTTGAAATGAAACTAAATTGCACTCATGTACTCAATATTGAGGTACAGAGCTTGTTTTGTAGCCTGTATCTCCCGTTTAACGGTAAACCATAAAATCAAAATTTAGGAATATACAATTATGAAAACTTTATTAATCGCTCTTGTAACCGGTAGCCTGATGTTGGCAGCTTGTTCTTCTTCCAAACCTGAAGAAGCGGCAGCGCCACGCATTACTGTTGAAGAAGCAATGACTCAATGCCATCAAGCATCTGGTGAAAATGCTGACCGCGCTGTGTTTGATGCTTGCATGAAAGGCAAAGGCTATCAACGTACAGCTGAATCAGTTGCTTCCGATCCTGCTGCGAGCCTGTAGCTGATTCTGAAACTGCTGTTCCTGCTAAAAAAGCAGCGTTAAGAAAGCAAAAAAATAAGCGTCATAAAATTCAAGGAAGTTACTCTCATCAATACTCCGGATGAAGGTAGACTTAGAGCAACTTGAAAACAAAGGCCGTCTGAATATGTTTCAGACGGCCTTTGTTTTTTATGTATAAGGCCATTATTCAGAGATATGTTTTTGGTTTTATTAAAAAATAAAAAAAGACGTGTAACGGGTACACGTCTTTTTCGGAGAATGAGCCTTATTGCTTATATTCGCTGCCGTCTTCACGGAAAAGTTTTGGCTGTTCGCCTTTTTCAACAACCTCTTTATTGATGACAACTTTTGCTACGTCTTTCAAATCTGGCAGAGTGTACATGGTGTCCAAGAGGCAACGTTCGACGATAGAACGCAGGCCGCGCGCACCGGTTTTACGTTCCATCGCCAGTTTGGCGATGCTGCGCAAGGCGTCTTCTTCAAACTCAAGGCCGACATTTTCCATTTCAAACAAGGTTTGATATTGTTTGACCAAGGCATTTTTCGGCTCGGTCAAAATGTTGACCAAAGCATCTTCATCCAATTCTGCCAATGTGGCAATCACGGGCAGACGGCCGATAAGCTCGGGAATCAAACCGAATTTAATCAAGTCTTCAGGCTCGACGGTTTCAAACAGGGCTGAAATATCAGCGTTTTCATCTTTGCTGTGTACTGCCGCACCAAAGCCGATACCGCCTTTTTCAGTACGTTGACGGATGACTTTTTCCAAGCCGGCAAATGCACCGCCGCAGATAAAGAGGATGTTGGTAGTATCAACGTTGATGAATTCTTGGTTCGGATGTTTGCGGCCGCCTTGAGGGGGAACGCTGGCTACCGTGCCTTCAATCAGTTTCAGCAGGGCTTGTTGCACGCCTTCGCCGGATACGTCGCGCGTGATCGACGGATTGTCGCTTTTGCGTGAAATTTTATCGATTTCATCGATATAAACGATGCCGCGCTGGGCTTTTTCAACGTCAAAATCACATTTGCCCAAAAGTTTGGTGATGATTTGTTCGACATCTTCACCGACATAACCGGCTTCGGTCAAAGTTGTGGCATCCGCCATGACAAAAGGTACATCCAGTTTGCGCGCCAAAGATTGCGCCAACAGGGTTTTACCTGAGCCGGTAGGGCCGATAAGCAGGATGTTGGATTTGGACAATTCAACCTTGCCCTCTGCTTTTGGATGGCGCAGGCGTTTGTAGTGGTTGTAAACCGATACTGCCAACGCTTTTTTTGCGTGTTCCTGACCAATAACGTGGTCGTTGAGGTTGGCAACGATTTCGGCCGGGGTTGGCAGTTTTTTCTCGGCGTTTTCTTCTTTCGCTTTGGCAAGCTCGTTTTCAATTTCGCCGGATTCGTTGTCTTGCAGCATTATGCCGCAAGTTTCTACACATTCGTTGCAGATAAAGGCGTGTTCGCCTTCGATCAGGTTTTTAACGTCGTTTTCGGACTTCCCGCAGAATGAACAGGTGCGTTTTTCTTCAGACATAATAATTTCTTCGTATGGTTGTATGGAGGCTGTGTTGTAAAGGGGAACAGATATTTCGGGCGTATTGCCGAATTGAGGGAATGCCTCTGACAAAGGAGCCTAAGTATAATGACTATCTTGTGTTTTTTCAAATCAGAGCAGGCATTGTGCTGTATCGTCTAAGAAACAGATGCGGGCGCTGGATTTGAATATCTCGCAAACAAACGCAAAGTTTTCTCAACTCGCTTTACAATTAGCGAAAAATTTAACAGAATGTTGAATTAAATGTATTTTTTTTGAATTGGCAGATATGAAATTCTATAAAACTTTAGGAATGGTATGGACAGGTGTGGCATTGGCCTTTGCTTCTACGCCTGCCGTTGCCGATGATATGGATGTATTGGGACAATTTTTGGAGCAAAATTTCCCAGTGCAAAATGACCCGATGGAAGCTTTTGCGTTGAGTCATGCCGACCAAGTCGAAGCTCAAGCCGCTTTGGCAGGTCCTCTGCTTTCTTCGCAATCTGCTTTGATTTTCAATAATAAAACCGGTGAAGTGCTGTATCAGAAAAACCCTGATCGTGTCATGCCGATTGCTTCTATTTCCAAATTGATGAGCGCGATGGTGGTGTTGGATGCGCATCTGGATATGAACGAGCCGATTACGATTACCGAGGCTGAAATCGACCGTCTGAAAGGTACGGGCAGCCGTTTGAGCATCGGCACGACGCTGACACGCGGCGAACTGTTGCACCTGAGCCTGATGAGCAGTGAAAACCGTGCTACTCATGCGTTGGGCCGTACGTATCCGGGCGGTATGAGCGCATTTGTTGCGGCTATGAATGCCAAAGCGCAAAGCCTGGGTATGACCAGCAGCCGTTTCTATGAGCCTACCGGTTTGAATTTCCAAAACGTTTCCACTGCACGCGATTTGAACCGTATGGTTGCGGCAGCCAGTAAGTATCCGCTGATCCGTAAAAATTCGACTTCAAATTACGGCTCGGTTTGGACGGCAAACGGTCGTCAAAACTACAAAAACTCCAATGCCTTGGTGCGTGAGGGCAGCTGGAATATCGAATTGCAGAAAACCGGCTATATTCGTGAAGCAGGACGTTCTATGGTGGTTAAGGCCAATGTACAGAATCAGCCGATTACCATTGTATTGCTCAACTCTCCGTCTTCTACAACCCGCGTAAATGATGCGCGTAAGATTGAATCTTGGATGCTGCAGCGCCGTTCTTAAATGTTACGCTTAAAGGCCGTCTGAAACCGTTCAGACGGCCTTTTATGTAAAATGTATTGAATTTGGGTACAATGTCGTTACATTAACTTAAAAACACAGAGAGAAAACATGTTGAAAAAACTGAATAAAAAATATTGGGCCGGCATGGGAGTGATTTTGGCGTTGACCGGCTGTACTTCTGTAGCGGATATGGTTGGCTACGATACTGCGACTTTAAATGAAGACGCGGCTAAAAGTTACTCACAAGTCATTCAAAACGCGCGTGGTCAAAAAGCTTTGGATGTTTCATCTCCAACCGCGCAACGCGTTCAACGCGTGTTTGCACGTCTGCGTCCTCATGCTGAGCGCGCCAACAAAACCGGCGTGCCTTTCAACTGGCAGATGAACGTTATCCGCAGTGATGAAATGAACGCATGGGCAATGCCGGGCGGTAAAATGGCCGTGTACACCGGCATAGTAGAAAAATTGAAGCTGACAGATGATGAAATTGCCGCCGTTGTCGGCCATGAAATGACCCATGCTTTGTTGGAACACAGTAAAAAAGCTTTGGGCGGACAAGTATTGACTGGCTTGGGCGGTTCGATTTTGGCCAGCTCAACCGGTGTGGATGGTGATTTGGTCGGATTGGGTGCAGATTTGTTGGCAACCAAACCGTTCTCACGCCATCAGGAAAGCGAAGCGGATGCCGGCGGCGTGCGTTTGATGGCTGAAGCAGGCTACAATCCTGAGGCTGCGGTAAGCGTGTGGGAAAAAATGAACAAAGTACAGGGCGGCAGCTCATTATCTATTTTGTCGACTCACCCGACCAATCAGGCACGTATCAATGCAATCCGCAAAATGTTGCCTGAAGTAATGCCGATTTATCAGAAAAACAAACGTTAATTTGACGTATTGATGATTTTGCCGGTTTGAACAGATGATTCAAACCGGCAAAGTTTTATTCTTAGCCTGACAGTTTGGCAAATTTATCCCAATTTGCCTGAACGTAGGCTGCTGCGGTTTCCAAGTCTTCGTCGGCAACGTCATAATAATCGCCGTCAAGCTCTTCAAAATCGGGAAAAGCTTTGCGGATTTCATCGAAATCTCTTTGCTCATCTGCCATTTTTTCAATGGCTTCGCCGTGTTTTTCGTACAGGGCTTTGGCTTTGTCTAAGATTTTTGGTATCGGTTTGATGCGCCAGCGGCGCAGACTGTCGGCAACTGGATTGCCGAAGATGTATTCTCCGTATCCTGAAGCGATAAGCTGTACGAAGCCGCCTTCTTGAACCTGGCTGTCGAGGTAGCAGAGAGCGGTTAATGTATGCTGTTCGTCGTTGAGGCTGGACATGTCCTCGTCGCCTGTCTGTTCGGTGTGGTCCAAATAGGCTGCGCTGAGTGTATAAAGAAATGAAGCGGAATCGGAAGTATCGAAATCTTGAAGGCGGAGCAGGGTGGTCATAATCATCAAAGGCCGTCTGAAAAAAGTGATTATATAATGTTTTCAGTCTGAACCTAGCGGCCGTTTTGCTTTACAATATCGGAAGATAAGAAAACATAGTGAGGAACCAAACCATGAGTACACAGTCTGAAAAAAACGTTGTAGTCATCAAGCCGCAGGATTTGCCGCTGCATTGCTCCGGCCCTAATCATGAAACGTGGAACGGCCATCCGCGTGTGTTCTTGCCGATTCAGTCCAACAGTGAGATTGAATGCCCGTATTGCGGCACTTATTACCGTCTTGATGGCGAGATTCCGCATCACCATTACTGATCTATGCCTATGTTGAACAAAATCATCTGCGCTTTGTGCGTGAGTTTGTGCGCTGCGTGCGGCTCGTATAAGGCCGTGCGCCCTGACGCGCCGTTACCGGTCATTGCACAGGCGCAGACGTATTCTGTTCGTTATCAATCCGCACAAGGTCGGACGATTACTGCAATTTATATCAACAGCCACAGCCCGATGATGGTTG
Source organism: Neisseria subflava (assembly GCF_024205705.1). Taxonomy (NCBI): domain Bacteria; kingdom Pseudomonadati; phylum Pseudomonadota; class Betaproteobacteria; order Neisseriales; family Neisseriaceae; genus Neisseria; species Neisseria subflava. The sequence goes on along the minus strand of NZ_CP073115.1, from coordinate 1,689,223 downwards.
AGCTGCGTGAAGGCAATACGGTTGAGAAACTGGTGCAAGTCCGCTTGCGGAGTCAGGGCGTCGAGTACGCCAATCCCAGCTCGCGTTGGCAAATTGGCGATGGGTTTGCCGTACTGATTCGCGGCGGAAAAGAAGTTGTATTTAAAGAGATTGTGGAATAGGGCGGTTTAGCCTTTAGCCAAATATTTGATTAAAGGTTTGGGCAAACCATAATCCGCTAAATGTTCTGATGATACCCAAAGGCCGTCTGAAAGATGTTCAGACGGCCTTTGTTGCGTCTGAAAAGGGGTAATCATCAATAAGCGGTGGGTCAGGCGGTGGGTAAACATGGTTTGTTCTTCAAGGCCGTCTGAAACAATGCCGAAGTGTTCGGCGTAAGCATACAAATCGTCTAATTTTTCAAAACAGGGTACGCAATACAGACCGCCCCAAATGCCTTTGGCAGGGCGTTTTTCAAGCAATAATGCGCCGTCAGTGTGATGAATAATCAGCCAATAAAGCGGCAGAGTTTGCACTTCGGGAGCGGTTTTTTTGTGGGGCAGCTCGTCAATGCGGTTTTGTTTTTTTGCTTCGCAGATTTCTGCCATAGGACATTGATGGCACAAAGGTTTTGTCCGTTTGCAGACGGTCGCGCCTAAATCCATCAGTCCTTGTGTATAGGCAGGCATATTGGCGTTTTCAGACGGCATCAGGCTTTCGGCAAGCGTCCAAAGCGAGTTTTCAAATTTTTTGTCTTGCGGATTGCCATCTTGGGCAAAGACACGGCAGAGAACGCGTTTGACGTTGCCGTCCAAGATGGTTTCGCGTCGGTTGAAAGCAAAGGCAGAAATGGCGGCGGCGGTACTTCTGCCTACGCCGCAGAGTGTTTCCAAGTCCTTGCGCTCGGAAGGAAAGATGCCGCCGAATTGTCCGACGACTTGTTGCGCGGCTTTGTGCAGGTTGCGTGCGCGGCTGTAATAGCCCAAGCCTGCCCACAAGGATAAAACCTCGTCTTGCGGCGCAGCGGCAAGCGATTGCACGGTTGGGAATTTGGTTAAGAAACGCGGATAGTAGTCCAATACGGTAGCAACCTGCGTTTGTTGGAGCATGATTTCTGAAAGCCAGACGGAATAGGGGTCTTTGACCTGCCAAGGCAAGTCGTGACGACCATGCTGCCGTTGCCAATCGATGAGTCGTCGTGCAAAGGATGTGGGTGTGTTCATTAATATTTACTTTTTAATTATTTATTTTTAAAACAGTATGTTGCAATATAACATACGAAATAATAATCAGAATTGACTTATATAGTGGAGGGTATATAAATATAGTTAACGTGGATTTACGCTGTATTGTTAAAGTTTATTAACCGCTCAAGGAGATTCACATGAAAGCAATGGTTTATCATGGCGCAAACGACATCCGTTTCGAAGAAAAACCCCGCCCTCAAATTATCGATCCGACCGATGCAGTCGTCAAAATCGTTAAAACTACGATTTGCGGTACCGACTTGGGTATTTGGAAGGGAAAAAACCCTGAAGTTGCCGACGGTCGTATCCTCGGTCATGAGGGCATCGGTATTGTAGAAGAAGTCGGCGATGCTGTAAAAAACATCAAAGTCGGTGATAAAGTCATTATTTCATGTGTCAGCAAATGCTGTACTTGCGACAACTGTAAAATCCAACTTTATTCACACTGCCGCAACGGCGGTTGGATCTTGGGCTATATGATTGACGGTACTCAGGCCGAATACGTCCGTACGCCTTATGCCGACAACAGCTTGGTTCCGCTGCCTGACAACGTCAACGAAGAAGTTGCCCTGCTGTTGAGCGATGCTTTGCCGACCGCCCACGAAATCGGCGTGCAATATGGTGATGTGAAACCTGGCGATACCGTATTCATTGCAGGTGCCGGCCCTGTCGGTATGTCTGCGTTGTTGACTGCACAACTGTATAGTCCTGCCGCCATTATCGTTTGCGATATGGACGAAAACCGCTTGAAACTGGCGAAAGAATTGGGCGCGACCCATACTATCAACCCTGCTTCCGGCGATGTGAGCAAGCAAGTTGCCGCTATCGTTGGCGAAGACGGCGTAGATTGCGCCATTGAAGCGGTCGGTATCCCTGCGACTTGGAATATGTGTCAAGACCTCGTGAAACCCGGCGGCCATATTGCTGTGGTCGGTGTACATGGTCAATCCGTTGATTTCAAACTGGAGAAACTGTGGATTAAAAACCTTGCCATCACTACCGGCCTGGTTAACGCCAATACCACCGAAATGCTGATGAAAGCCATTTCCAGCAGTTCAGTGGATTACACCAAAATGATGACCCACCATTTCAAATTCAGCGAATTGGAAAAAGCTTACGATGTATTCAAACACGCTGCTGAAAACCAAGCCATGAAAGTGGTTTTGGAAGCGGATTGATTTGAAAATCGCTTAATATGCCGTTAATTAAAGGCCGTCTGAACATTCAGACGGCCTTTTTGTATGGTTTTATTTTTTCTTCAACCAAACGCCGTTTTCGATATGGTGGGTAAATGGGAATTGGTCGAACAGGGCGGCGCGTTCTATAGTATGGGTTTGACAGAGCGTGTCGAGGTTAGCACGCAGGGTCTCAGGATTGCAGGAAATATAGAGGACGTTGTCGAATCGGGCAACCAATTTGAGCGTCTCATCATCAACACCGGCGCGTGGAGGATCAACGAAAATAGTTGAAAAATCATAGTTTTTCAAGTCGATGCCTTGTTCTTGCAGGCGGCGGAATTCACGGTTTTGCGTGTATGCCTCGGTAAATTCTTCCGCAGACAGGCGGGCGATTTTGAGATTGGTAATTTGGTTGGCTTCAATATTCCATTGGGCGGCGTTGACGGAGGTTTTGGAAACTTCGGTCGCCAATACTTGATTGAAATGTTGCGAAAGCGGCAGGGTGAAATTGCCGTTGCCGCAGTACAGCTCAAGCAGGTCTTTGCCTAAGTTTTGCGCAGCATCACACGCCCACGTCAGCATTTTTTGGCACACTTGGGCATTGGGTTGGGTAAAGCTGCCTTCGATTTGACGATAGCGGAAGGTCTTGCCGTTGACTTCCAACGCTTCGGTTACAAAATCTTGGCTCAATACGATTTTTTGTCTGCGGCTGCGGCCGATGATGTGGATGCCCAAAGTATGCGCCAGCTCTTGTGCGGCTTGTTGCCATGCTTCGTTCAGCTTCTTGTGGTAAATCATGGTAACCAGCATTTCACCGCTTAAAGTGGACAAAAATTCGACGGCGTACCAGCGGTTTTTCAGCTCGGGATGATTGGATGCGGCTTCAATCAATTTCGGCATCAAGGCATTAATGGATTCGGACGCAGCAGGAAATTGGTCGCAACGGATCAGGCTTGCCCCACTTGCCTTTTGTCCGCGTTCAAACATGGCGTAAAACATTTCGCCGCCCTCATGCCAGATACGGAACTCGGCGCGCATCCTGTAATGCTGTTCCGGAGATTCAAAGACTTCGATTTCAGGGAAATCCAGTCCTTGGAAAAGTTGCTGAAGATATTGCTTTTTGTCGGCTAGTTGGTGCTGGTAGGCAGTCATTGGGGCAGTCTTTCAAAAAATAATGGCGAATTATAATATAGTTGGCGCAAAGATACGAAAGGCCGTCTGAAACATCGGTTTCAGACGGCCTTTGATTTCAAAGCATCAGCTTGTCAATCAGCCTTGCATTTGTTTGGCTTGAACGGCAGTCAGGGCGATGGTGAAGACGATGTCTTCAATCAATGCGCCGCGGGACAAGTCGTTAACTGGTTTACGCAAACCTTGCAACAACGGGCCTACGCTCAGGATGTTGGCGCTGCGTTGTACGGCTTTGTAAGTACAGTTGCCGGTATTGAGGTCTGGGAAAACCAAAACGGTTGCTTGACCGGCAACAGCGCTGCCCGGAGCTTTGGATTGGCCGATAGATGGAACAGTAGCCGCATCGTATTGCAACGGACCTTCGATGGCCAAATCAGGGCGTTTTTCTTTCGCCAGTTTGGTGGCTTCGATCACTGCATCGACATCAGGGCCGCTGCCTGAGTTGATGGTAGAGTAGGAAATCATGGCTACTTTTGGATCGATACCGAAGGCTTTGGCGCTGTCGGCAGATTGGATGGCGATGTCGGCCAGTTGTTCCGGAGTTGGGTTTGGATTAACCGCGCAGTCGGCAAATGCCAATACTTGGTTAGGCAGCAACATGAAGAATACGCTGGATACAAGGCTTGCACCCGGAGCGGTTTTAATCAGTTGCAGGGCAGGGCGGATGGTGTTGGCAGTAGTGTGGACTGCACCGGAAACCAAACCGTCTACGTCGTTTTGAGCCATCATCATGGTGCCGAGTACGACGGTGTCTTGCAGCTGTTTGCGTGCATCTTCAGGAGTCAGGCCTTTGGATTTGCGCAATTCGCACATCGGCTCGACGTATTGTTCAACCAAAGAAGCAGGATCGATGATTTCCAAAGAATCAGGCAGGTTGATGCCACGTTCTTTCGCTACGGCCTCAACTTCTTCGCGGGTAGCCAACAGTACGCAACGGGCGATGCCTTTTTCGTGACAGATAGCGGCGGCGGCGACGGTGCGCGGTTCTGCACCTTCAGGCAGAACGATGCGCATATCGGCTTTGCGGGCAAAATCGATCAGGTTGTAACGGAATTGGGCTGGAGACAGGCGTTTGGCTTCGCGTTTTGCCAAAGCGGATACGTCTTGCAGTTTGTCGCTGGAGCCGAAGAAAGTCAGGCCGGTTTGCTCGGCAATTTGTGCACCTAAAGCAGCGGCTGCGCCGTCAATGATGAAACCTTCCAATAAGCCTGGAGAGTTGGTATAGAGCTGTTTGGCAAGGTTTAATTGTTGGGCGACGGCGGCTGCGTCGGTGTTGTCGGATTTCAGTGCCAATACAACGCCTGCATCCAAAGACAGCGCCAATTCGACGTTTTTGCCTGCCAGGAACAATTTGTCCGCATCAGGAGTGATGCCTTCGATAACGAGGTTATCTGCATTTAATGCTGCAACTTTACCGACAAGCGCGTCAAACCAGTCATCGCTCTTGCCTTGAGCCAGCAGGGCTTCTGTAGTGGAGTCAACGGCTTGGAAAACTTGCGCATTCAATGCCGCTGCAAATGCTTTTGCCGCTGCATCGGCGCTCAGGCCGGTAGATACCGGTGCGATCAGGATTTTTGCCATTTTGTGTCCTCTCTTTCGTTAATTGTAGAAGGGTGTTGCTGTGGCGCAGCTGGTGCTGCATTTAATACTTCAGGATTGAAGTTTCTTTAATGTATTCACGGTCATATTGACATATGCCATCAGGCCGTCTGAAAAGTATAAACGCAATGGACCAAATTCATCAATCCCCCATTGCCGCCAAAAGCTCGGCTTGATGCTCGGCAATCAGGGCATTGGTGATTTCTTCTAAATCGCCGTCCATCACAAAATCCAGTTTGTGCAGGGTAAGGTTGATGCGGTGGTCGGTCACGCGGCCTTGTGGGTAGTTGTAGGTGCGGATGCGTTCGCTGCGGTCGCCGCTGCCGATTAGGGATTTGCGTTCGGCGGCTTCTTTGGCTTGGGCTTCGCGTTTTTGTGCATCGTTTAAGTGGGCGGCGAGGACTTTCATCGCCTGCGCCTTGTTAGCGTGTTGGCTGCGGCCGTCTTGGCATTCGACCACCATACCTGTCGGCAAGTGGGTAATGCGGACGGCGGAGTCAGTTTTGTTGATGTGCTGACCGCCGGCACCGGATGCGCGGAAGGTGTCGATGCGCAGATCGGCCGGGTTCAACTCGATGTCTTCCAGTTCGTCCGCTTCGGGCATGACGGCGACGGTACAGGCTGAAGTGTGGATACGGCCTTGGCTTTCGGTCGCGGGGACGCGTTGTACGCGGTGGCCGCCGGATTCAAATTTTAGACGGCTGTATGCGCCCAAGCCGATAATGCGGGCGATGACTTCTTTATAGCCGCCCAATTCGCTTTCGTTGGAGGAAACGATTTCAACCTGCCAACGGTTGCGCTCGGCGTAGCGGCTGTACATGCGCAGCAAATCGCCTGCAAACAGCGCGGCTTCGTCGCCGCCGGTACCGGCACGTACCTCGATAAAGATGTTTTTATCGTCGTCGGCATCTTTTGGCAGTAGTAGTTTTTGCAATTCGGTATCGAGTTCGTCGATTTTGGCTTTGGCCGTTTCAATTTCTTCGGCAGCAAAGTCTTTCATTTCAGGGTCGGACAGCATTTCTTCGGCATCTGCCAAGTCGCTTTGCGCCAGCTGATAGTTTTGGAAGACTTCGACGACGGGGGTCAGTTCGGCGTGTTCGCGTGTGAGTTTGCGGTAGTTGTCCATGTCGGACGTGGCTTCAGGCTGACCGAGCAGGTGCGTGACTTCTTCCAGTCGGTCGCTGAGTTGTTGTAGTTTTTCTAAGATAGACGGCTTCATAAATTTTCCAAAATACGGATGCCGTCGAGTGGTCTGCAACGGCGAAATAAGGAGTCATTATAATGGGTTTGAATGAAAATTCAACAAGATATGATTGATTGGAAAGGCCGTCTGAAACTTGTTTTTGAGTTTCAGACGGCCTTTTTCATATGGGCTTATTTAGGAGCAGCCAAGATGCCTGTTTGGTTCAGCAGGAACAAAACGGTAAAGCCGGTCAAATAAATCAAACCGATAATGGCGAGGAAATTCATGCCCATGGTCAGTTTGTGGCGTTTGTCGCCTTTGACGAGGCGGTAGTTCAGCCAAGCGAACACAGGGGCGGCAACGAAGGCGGTGATCATGGCGAATTTGAGCAACTCAGCCATTGCGCTGTTGAACCAGAAAATCACTGCCAAGCCTGAGCCTGCGACCCAAATGTTCCAAGCGAACAGTTCGACGTTGCCGGTTTTGTCTTTGCCGCGCAGCAGGCGTACCGGTTCGGCAATCGCGCGCGCGTAGCCGTCCACTACGGTAATGGTGGTGCCGTACATGCAGGCGAAAGCAATAAATGCCACTAATGGACGAGACCAGTCGCCGATGGTCACAGCGTACATATTAATCAGTTGGCCGACATATTTGCCGCCCGCCATTTGCACTTCTTCGCCGTTGCCGTATTGGACATATGCACCCAAGGCGAGGAAGACGACTGCCAAAATCGCGCTGGTAATGTAGCCGACGTTGAAGTCGAAAATACCGTCGCGGTAGCTGGAAGGGTTGATGCGTTGTTTTTCGGTAACCCACAAAGAGTTGATGGCGGAAATTTCAATCGGCGCAGGCATCCAGCCCATCAGCGCGATGAGGAAGCCCAAGCCTGCCAGTGTCCACGGGGTAGGCTCGATAAAGTCGGGTTTCATCTGCATGCCGCGAGACATGGCCACGGCTGCCGCGGCGACGGTGGCGATCGTCAGGCTGACGATGATGATTTTGGAAACGTTGTCCAATGCTTTATAGCGGCCGCTTGCCAAAATCAGCAGGCAGGAAACCATAATCATGACGGACACCATGCCGGCATCGAAAGTCAGCGACGGGATCGCCATTTTGACGATGGCGGCGGTAACGATGGCGACTGCACCGGCATTAATCGTTGCTGATGCAATACATAAAATCAAAAATACCCACAAATAAACGCGGCTTTTTTCGGCATAGCCCTCAATCAGGCTTTTGCCCGTGTCCAGCGTGTAATGTGCGCTGAAGCGGAAAAATGGGTATTTGAACAGGTTGGTCAGAATAATAATCAACGCAAGCTGCCAGCCGTAAAGTGCGCCTGCCTGCGTGGAGGCAATCAGGTGCGAGCCGCCGACTGCCGCCGAAGCCATCATGATACCCGGGCCGAGAGCATTGATTTTGCTCTTCCAGGTGGAAGCGTGTGTATGTTGTTCAGCCATAATTAGTTTCCGTCTTTTTCAGACGGCCTTATTATCAAAAAAAAGCACATTTTAACGTAAATAAAAAGTTTGCCCAATAATATGCGTAATACTTTTTATCAATCAAAGGGAAAATACGGTGTTAAAAAGCCGAGATGACGGAGTGAACGATAATTTTGTGCCAAAAACATTTTTTCAGACGGCCTTGTATCGCTTTTTATTCATGAATATGGGGTAGGGAGGGCAGAGTGTGTCGGTTTGGAAACGAAATGGCTGTGCAAGGCTTTTTGATGCCTTGAGGTCGGCATATTAAGGGGAAGTATGGAGCAGGGAATTCACGTTTTGCTCGGTGATTTCAGACAGTTGTGCCAGCGGTACGCCGCGCAATTCGGCGGCAATTTCGGCGATACGGCGGATGTTGGCTGGTGTATTGGTTTCATGGCCGAGCATGAAAGGGCTGTCGGTTTCGAGAACAAAATCCCTGTCATCTAAGGCTTGTAAGGCGGCACGGACTTTTTTTGCATTCGGGTTGAGCAGCAGTGAGCCTATGCCGATTTTGAAGCCGAGTTTCACCAAAATCCGCACTTCTTCTACGCTGCCGGAGAAGGCATGAACGATACCGCCTCGTGTGAAACCGGTGGTCTTGACGGCGGCGGCAATGGCAGCGGTGGCTTTCAGATTATGGATGATGACGCGGCGGTTGAGGTTTTGGGCGAGGATGAGTTGGCGGATAAAGACGTCGGTTTGCGTATCGCGTTGTGCTTGGGTTTGCTTTTTGCCATAAAAATCCAAGCCGATTTCGCCAACCCATGCTTGCGGATGCCGGATTAATTCTTTCTCTAACTCTTGGAATGCTGCCTCGTTGAGGCCGTCTGAAAACCACGGATGAATGCCTAAAGCGATATGGATGTTTTCAGACGGCCTTTCCAACTGCGCAACGGAATGCCAATCCTTGGGGGATGTAGCCGGTACGACAAAACGCGCAACGCCGACGGCTTGCGCTTCGGCAAGTATGGCTGGCAGCGTGTCGGCAAGTTTGGGGTCGGCAAGATGGCAGTGGGTGTCGGTGAAAGTCATATTAAATAGCGGTTTACAGCAGATTTAATTGTCGCAATTCTTGTTGCACCTTATCTGCATTCCAGTCGTGCGATACGGCAAGGGTCATCAATGCAGTGGCAGTTTCGAGGTTGCATTTGCCGCCGTTGATGATACCTGCCTGACGCAAAGCATCGCCTTGAGCATAGACGGCGGCGGCGCAACCTTGCGGCACTTGGCTGATGTTGAGCAGCAATTTGCCTTGTTGCGTAAAGGCTTGGACGGCTCGGACAAACGCATCGTTGCTTGGCGCATTGCCGTGACCGTAGCTTTGCAAAATCAGGGCTTGGGTGGAAAGGTGGGGCAGGCCGTCTGAAAGCTCTTGTGCGGCATAACCGGGAATCAGCGTGCGGACGGAAACTTTGGCTTCGGGATTTGGAAGACGCGGTTTGAGGCCGTCTGAATGTTGGGTCGGGGCGGTACGGATATTGTGCCAACCTTTGTTTTCCTCCCATTCGGCAAGCGCGCCAAAATGCAGGTTGTCAAAACCTGCGGCGGTTTCAGTGCTGACCTTGCTGCTGCCGACGGCGGGGAAGAGTTTGCCGTCAAAGGCAATCGCCACTTGTTTGAGTTTGAGCGAGAAGGCGGAAACGGCGGTGGCAAGGTTGCGCGGCGCATCGCTGTTTGTGGCATCGTAAGGCCATTGTGAGCCGGTCAGGATAACGGGTTTGTCCAAACCTTGCAGCGAAAGGGCGAAGAGGTTGGCGGTGTATGCCATGGTATCTGTACCGTGTAGCACCAAAATGCCGTCATAGTCAGGCAGTTTGGCGATAATAAGCTCCAGCCAGTCGCGTTGGTTTTGCAGCGTTACTGCTGAAGAATCGATGAGCGGCTGGCAAACGTGCCATTCGAAATCAAGGCCGTCTGAAAAGGGGGCAAGGGCTTTATCGACGAGGGCGGTGTCGGGACGCAGGCCTGCGCTGCTTTGGGTCATGCCGATGGTGCCGCCGGTGTAGAGGACGAAGATTTTTTGTTTCATGGTGTTTCTGATGAATGATTGAGGCCGTCTGAAAGCAGGGAAGTGTTTCAGACGGCCTGGAATGGTTTATTGATTGGCTTGTTTTTTGGCTTTTGCAGCGCGTTTTTCGTGCAGTTTTTCACGGAAGAAGGTATGGCGGCGGTGTTTTCTCCACCAAATCCAGCCGACGATGACTGCACCGATGCCCAGTACGGTAAAGATACCTGATTGCAGGCTGTGCATTTTTTTCATCAGCCAGTCGGTATTGCGTGCACCGTATTCGCCCAGATAAATCCAAACTGGAACGGAAATCAGCGCGGCCAAGCCGTCCATCAGGATAAAGCGCAGGTAGGAAACCTTACGGCTGATGCCAGCGGTCACGAAAACGGCAGTACGCAGGCCGGGCAGGAAACGGGCGACGAATAAAACCCAGTTGCCGTATTTGTCGAATTTTTCCTGTACTTGGGCGTAGCGTTTGGGTGTCATCACGCGCGCAATCGGTTTGAATTTAAGGATTTTTTGCCCCCAAATTCGGCCGGCCGCAAACATAAAGCCGTCGCCTACCAATACGCCAAGCATGCCGACGGCAAACATAATATGCGAGTTGGTATAACCCAGGCCGGAAATCACACCGCCGGTTACCAGCGTCAAATCTTCAGGAATCGGCACGCCGAAGCCGCAAATAACCAAAACGAAAAACACGGCCGCATAGCCGTATTCAACGAAAAAAGATTCTAAAATTGCAAACATGGCCGCCGTCCCACGATAAATATTGATTGATGACTGGATTAAGTTGGAATTTTACCAAAGATAAGGCCGTCTGAAAGCAATCACAAGCAGATATTGTTTAAATTTGACGGTAGTTTGCAAAAAATCTCAAAATTCGCACGTGGAAAGTTGGGATTTGAACAGATTTGGCAGGTACAATAGCCGCTGGTTTATCTTTCAAACCCGAAATGGCAGTCTGTTTTCAGACGGCCTGTTCAGGAAAATGAAATCATGAAATACAGAGATTTGCGAGAATTTATCGCCGGATTGGAAGCTGATGGCAAACTCAAGCGCATTCAGCATCCGGTGTCGCCGCATTTGGAAATGACCGAAATCGCCGACCGCGTGCTGCGCGCCGAGGGGCCGGCGTTGTTGTTTGAAAATCCGATTAAGCCTGACGGTACGCGTTATGATTATCCCGTGTTGGCGAATTTGTTTGGCACGCCCGAGCGCGTGGCGTTGGGCATGGGTGCGGACAGTGTGTCTAAACTGCGAGAAATCGGGCAGACGTTGGCGTATCTGAAAGAACCCGAACCGCCCAAAGGCATTAAGGACGCGTTTTCCAAACTGCCGTTGCTGAAAGACATTTGGAGCATGGCGCCGAACGTGGTGAAAAATGCGCCGTGTCAGGAAATCGTGTGGGAAGGTGAAGACGTTGATTTGTATAAACTTCCGATTCAGCATTGCTGGCCGGAAGACGTTGCGCCGCTGGTAACATGGGGTTTGACCGTCACGCGCGGGCCGTACAAAAAACGCCAAAATCTCGGCATTTACCGTCAGCAATTAATCGGCAAAAACAAGCTGATCATGCGCTGGCTGTCGCATCGCGGCGGCGCGTTGGATTATCAGGAATTCCGAAAACTCAATCCCGATACGCCGTATCCCGTCGCCGTCGTGCTCGGCTGCGACCCCGCCACCATTTTGGGCGCGGTAACGCCCGTTCCCGATACCTTGAGCGAATACCAGTTTGCCGGACTGCTGCGCGGTTCGCGGACGGAACTGGTGAAATGTATCGGCAGCGATTTGCAAGTGCCAGCCCGTGCCGAAATCGTGTTGGAAGGTGTGATTCATCCGAACGAAACCGCGTTGGAAGGCCCATACGGCGACCACACCGGCTATTACAACGAGCAGGACCATTTCCCCGTATTCACGGTCGAGCGCATTACCATGCGTGAAAACCCGATTTACCATTCTACCTACACAGGCAAACCGCCCGATGAACCTGCCGTTTTGGGCGTGGCGTTGAACGAAGTGTTCGTACCGCTTTTGCAAAAGCAGTTCCCCGAAATCACTGATTTCTACCTGCCGCCAGAAGGCTGCTCCTACCGCATGGCGGTGGTCAGCATGAAAAAACAGTACGCCGGACACGCCAAGCGCGTGATGATGGGCTGCTGGTCGTTCCTGCGCCAGTTTATGTACACCAAATTCATCATCGTGGTCGATGACGATGTAAACGTGCGCGACTGGAAAGAAGTTATCTGGGCGGTAACCACGCGCATGGACCCAGTACGCGATACCGTGTTGGTGGAAAACACGCCCATTGACTACCTCGACTTCGCCAGCCCCGTCAGCGGACTCGGCGGCAAAATGGGTTTGGATGCGACCAACAAGTGGCCGGGCGAAACCGACCGCGAATGGGGACGTGTGATCAAAAAAGACCCTGCCGTTACGGCCAAAATCGATGAGATTTGGGAGAGTTTGGGTTTGTAGATGTCGGATTTATTGGAATTTCTACTTCAAATATTGATGGAAATTATTGGGTCTATGTTTGAGGGTACGATAGAAATATTGAGGCTCGATTGGAGAAAAAGAAAACTCTCCAAAAAAGGCTTGATAATGTTGGCTATATGGTTTGTTATCATTGTTGCACTGATTGTGTATATAGTCATTCCTAAATAAACATCTTATTCTGACATATATATCTGTTAAAAGGCCGTCTGAAACTTTTTGGGTTTCAGACGGCCTTTGACTTGAAAACTTATCGTGGTTTGAGCCACTTCCATTGTTCTTGTATGGTTTCTTGCAGGGCTTTTTGTTTTTCTGCAGACGTGGTCATGCCATTGGTCAAGCGGCTGTAATCAAGGGTAATGGAAGGGTTTTGCACGGTTCCGCCGATTTTGAGAGGAATCGGTTTGTTTTTTGGCTGCAGTACGTTGCTGATAAGCAGGTTTTCCGATAGCTTTTGGGTATTCAAATCGGTATAGCCGCTGCTGACAACGTGCAGGCTGTCGGAAAACAGTTCGGTATTGATATGATGGCTGATGCCTTTCTCAATTTCGCTATTGAGGGTGAAATGATGGAAAGGGGTTTTGAGGTTGCTGTTGTCGATTTTTTCCGAAGAGATGCCGTTTTTCAGAATGCTGTCCATATCGATACCGTGCCATGCGCCGTTGGTAATATCGAGGAGCAGGCTGCCGTTTAGGGCTTGTATCATTTGAGCGCGGTCGTTGCCGGAAGTTTGAATATCGATAACGGCATCGCCGCTGCCGCTAAAGCTGTGGAAACCGAACAGGTCTTGCAACAGCGGCTGAATTTGTATGCCTTTCGCGTTTTGCTGAAGGTGGTAGGAAGCAGGTTGGGTCGCCGCAATACTCAGGCCGCCCTCAGTTTTGCCGCCATAAAGCCCGGCTTTGAAACGGTGTAGGGCGATATGTTCTTTATCGGCGGTGAGCAGGGATTCGATGTTTTCTAATTGCAGGCCGGCAGTTTGAATGCTGCCGATTTGGAGGTTGGCCTCAATGTCGGGCAACCAGGATTTGGCCAGCAGGGAAGGAAGATTCAGTGATGGCTGGGTTTTCAGATCTTCCAAGTAAGGGGTCAGATTGAGTTTTTGTAAGGCGATACCGGCGTCAAGGTGCGGACGCGGTTGGGCATCGCGTTGGTATTTAAAGGCCAAGGCGAGGGCTTGTCTGTCAAATGCGCCTTTCAGACGGCCTTCCCATGTATTGAGGCTGAAATTGGCCTGTCCTTCGAGGGTGCTGATGAATCGGGGGCGGGGAAGGCGGTTGATGGTGTCTTGTAGGGTGCTGAGGTGCAGTTTGGGTGCATCGATGCCTTTGCCTTTTTGCCAAACCAACGGGCTGGAAAAGGTAAAGTTGGTTTGGAGGCGGTCGTTTTTATGGCTGCCTTTGAGTTCAAAATTGGCGGCGGTCAAAACGGTTGGATAGAGGTTGGTTTTGTCCAGTTTGAATGAACCGTCCCATTGGTTGTTTTCACTGCCTGCGGTCAATGCGCCATTGAGTGTGTTGAGGTGCAAATAGCCGTTTTTGAATTGCAAGAGGGGAGAACGTGCGTTGATATGCAAGTTTTGATAGTCGCTTTCGGCTTGCAGATTGAAGTCGCGCAAAAGGGCGGTTTGGTTTTGCCAATTAAGGCTGCCTGCGATTTGGGCATCCAGCTTGTTTTTGAGTAATACGGTTTGCAGGTTTAATTTGAGGGCGGGAACGCTCCAGCCGGTATCATCTTGTACAAGATGGCCGATGCCTTGCCAACTGATGGGGTTACCGATGTTTTGCAGTGTGCCGCTCATATCGAATGGACGGCCGTCTGAATCAGCTCTGCGCAGGGAAAATTGCAGATCGTTTAAGGCAATATCTTGTTCTTTATTGTGATAACGGATGCTGCCGTTATTGATGATGACGCGGTTGAGCTGAAAACTTTCTTTTGACGATGGGTCTTGTTGTAGGCAGACGGGCAGATGGTGTTTTGAGTCCAGTGTCAGTGTCGGGTTTAAAAGAATCCATTTCTCAAGTATGGGCGCATCCGACCATAGGCTGCTCCAACCAAAGCCCATTTTGGACTCGGCGATGTTCAGCGTCGGTGTGTCAGGTTCGGAAGAGGAAAGGCTGAGGTCTTTTAAAATTAGCGTGGGGCGCGGCAGCCATTTTCTGCCGATAGTGGCGTTGTATTTGATTTGGCAGCCATGGGCGGAAAAGTTTTTTTGTATAAATGCGTCGATGTTTTCTGTGTTGAATATGCGGAACATTAAGGCACTCAATACCGCCGCGAGGCATAAAAGCGCGGCAATGCTGAAAACCAGGGATTTCAGCCAAAATTTTCCTGAGTGCAACATGGAATGAACAGACAATTCAGATTCTCGCTTTGATGGGAGCTTTAAGGAGTGATTGGAAGTTTAAGCCTTGCTGCTTAAGCGTGTGGAAGTATAACACAGAGCGTGGGCCTGTGTTTCAGACGGCATCGGTATGTTAATAAAAAACACCGCCCGAAGGCGGTGTTGATTTAAGCATAAATTATTTACGCAGACCCAGGCGGGTAATCAGTGTACGGTAAGTATCAGGCTGAGTACGACGCAGGTAAGACAATAGGCGACGACGTTGGCTAACCATTTTCAACAGGCCGCGACGGCTGTGGTGGTCTTTAGGGTTGGCTTTGAAGTGAGGAGTCAGGTCGTTGATGCGGAAAGTCAACAGAGCGACTTGTACTTCAGAAGAACCGGTATCGCCTTCTTTGCGTTGGAAATCTTTAACAATTTGTGCTTTTTGTTCTACGGTCAATGCCATGATGGATAACTCCGAAAATAAAAGAACCTTTTCAGGTTCGGACAAGTTTGCCAAGCCAAACGACCTAAGCAAACTCCTAAGCGCCTTTTTATAAAGACGGGCGGATTATGCCACAATTTGTCTCTGTGTGCCACATCTTTTCAGACGGCCAAAAAAAGCGGCGATACCTTCCAGTACCGCCAAAGCTGCTTTGGTGATAAAACTAAACTTTATTTGCTTGCACAGCGGAAGCCTAAGTTATTTAAAACATATTTGGATTGCAGGCTGGTACGGATGCCGTAGCGCAAGAAAGCAGCATAGTTGGATGGGTCGCTTGAGCCTACGGATGCGCCGCTACAGAACATTTGTGTGTTGGATGAGCCGGCTGAGAGTTGGCTGCTGTTGAAGTCTTCAGTCCATTCCCAAATCAGGCCGTGCATATCGTATACGCCCCAGTAGTTGGGTTTGTTTTTACCGATGTCATGCAGGCCGTTGCGGCCGCCGTCTGCATACCAATCCAAGATGGTACGGTTGTAGCCGGGTTCGGCAGAGCCGTCTTTTTGAGTGGCAGAGGCCAAGCCTGCAAATTCCCACTCGTCAATAGTCGGCAGGCGTTTGCCTTTGGAAACGCAGTAGGCATTGGCGGCAAACCATGAAACATTGGTTACCGGATGTTTGAGTTCGCTGGCTTTAGGCGCATAACTGTTGCTGCCGTTTTTTACCCAATGTTTCAGGTAAGCTTTTTCAGCTTGTTTGGAGCTGATTTTGTCTTTTTGCCATTGTGGATGTGTTTTCAAAAATTCGGCAAATTCGGCATTGGTTACAGGATATTTGTCAAGTTGGAAGGGTTTGACTTTAATAAGGGAAGTCTCTTTTTTGAGATAGAGAGGGCGATAGCTGCCTCCTTCGATTTTTACCATTTCGGCTGCAAATGTATTGCCGCAGATTAAGGCACTGCCTAAGAGGAGGAGTCGTATGAGTTTCATGGTACGCCCTTATTATCGTTTGAAAACAGAAAATTTATTTTTAAGATAGCCTAATCATAACAAGGCCGTCTGAAAAATCAATCTGTCTGATTGAATAGGAAGATTAATTGTGATGGAAGCCACTGCGACTCTAAGAGAAGAGTAGCAGTGGCTTGGCGTATTAAACCGAGGGATTATTTAGCGGCTTCAGAAGCAGCAGGTGCGGCAGACGCAGCGGCTGGGGCAGAAGCGGCAGCACCGGCAGGTTGGTAAACGGTGTCGCTCAGTTTTTTGGTCATGATTTCAGGGTTTTCGTTACCCTCAACTTTCAATTGACCCAAAGCACCTTTGTTGAACGCACGGAAGATAGAGTGGTCAACTATAGTGTAGCTGCCTGGAATATCGACTTTGAATTCGATCATGGCGGCGCCACCGGCAGGAATCACAGTGCTTTGTACGTTTTCGTTAATCAGTTTACCACCTTCAACATATACTTTGTCGAAGATTTCGCCGATAACGTGGAAAGAAGATACCAAGTTAGGACCACCGTTACCAACGTACATACGAACAGTTTCACCAGCTTTGGCTTTCAGGGCGTTGTCACCGGCGATAGAGCCTACGTGACCGTTGAATACAACGTATTCAGGTTGTTCGGCAATGGCTTTATCCATGTCGAAAGGTTGCAGACCTTGAGCGCCTTTTTTACCTTTAGTATAGAAGTCGCCTTGTACGATGTAGAACTCTTTATCTACTTTAGGCAGGCCTTCTTTAGGTTCAACCAAGATCAAACCGTACATACCGTTGGCGATGTGCATACCTACAGGAGCAACGGCACAGTGGTAAATGTACAAACCGGCTTGCAGAGCTTTAAAGCTGAAAGTAGAAGTGTGGCCTGGGGCAGTGAAAGAAGCTTCTGCACCACCGCCTTGACCGGTAGCAGCGTGGAAGTCAACGTTGTGAGGAACGGTAGAAGAAGGATTGTTAGAGAATTCTACTTCTACGGTATCGCCTTCGCGTACACGGATCATTTGGCCCGGAACGTCGCCGTTGAATGTCCAGTAGTGGTATTCAACACCGTCTTCCATAGTCATGGTTTTTTCGACGGTTTCCATTTTAACGCGTACTTTAGCCGGATGATCGCGATCGATTGCAGGTGGAACTTCCGGAGCGTGAGTCATGATGGCATCGACTACAGGCAATTCTGAAGAAGGAGTCTCGGCAGCAGCTTGTGAGTCAGAAGCAGCAGCAGGAGCTTCGGCAGAAGCGGTGGCAGCCGGAGTTTCAGCTGGTTTAGCAGCTTGTTCGCCGCATGCGGCCAGTGCAAATACAGAAGCGATAAGTGCAGCTAAGGTTTGGCGTTTCATGTTTAAAGTTTCCTTATTGTAAGAAAAGTTAAGTATCCTGATAGGATGGTTTGAAATTTTGTATGATTATGTAGGCGCTTGTTTGGGTGTATTTTGATATAAATCAAATTGTTCAATGAATATGAATCTTTTAATCCTTAAATACTCCTTTAGTAGTATAAAAAACTAAACCGAAAAGTTTATTTTTGTGTGAAAATGTTAGTGTGGGCTTAACACAAAATATAACAAAGGAGGAGTTATACAGGATAATAGGAATCAATATCATGTAAGTTAATGGTTTTAAAGGAATATTATTGACAAAATATTTCTTTACTTTTAAAACCGTGATACAATCTTTAACATTCATATTTGATGAATTAATACCCAACCACTTTTTACCAAAATCAAGGAGTACTCAAAATGGGACAGTACAAGAAGCTTTGGTACTTGCTGTTTGCCGTACTGGCAGTATGCTTTACCATTCTTGGTTATATGGGTAGCGAGGTCTATAAAAAGGCTCCGCCATACCCTGAACAAGTCGTTTCTGCATCCGGCAAAGTCCTGATGACCAAAGACGATATTTTGGCAGGTCAATCTGCATGGCAAACTACCGGCGGTATGGAAGTTGGCTCTGTATTGGGTCACGGTGCATACCAAGCTCCGGACTGGACTGCCGACTGGCTGCACCGCGAGCTGGTTGCATGGTTGGATCTGACTGCGCAAGAAACTTACGGCAAAAAATTTGACGAAGTTTCTCCTGAGGAACAAGCTGTTCTGAAAACCCGTTTGGCTGACGAATACCGCAACCAAAGCCGTGTTAAGGAAGATGGTTCTGTCGTTGTCAGCGAAACCCGCGTGAAAGCGATCGAAAGCATCCTGCCTTACTACCACGGTGTGTACAGCGACGATCCTAAGTTCCAAACCACTCGCGAACACTTTGCAATGAAAAACAACACATTGCCAAGCCCAGAAGCGCGTGAAAAACTGTTCAACTTCTTCTTCTGGACTTCTTGGTCTGCTTCGACCAACCGTCCTGACGAAACTTTTACCTACACAAACAACTGGCCGCACGAGCCTTTGATCAACAACGTACCGACTACTGAAAACTATATGTGGTCTTTCACCAGCGTGGTATTGTTGCTGATGGGTATCGGCTTGCTGATGTGGGGTTACTCTTTCTTGACCAAACATGAAGAGGTTGAAGTACCTACTGAAGATCCTATCTCTAAAGTACAACTGACTCCTTCTCAAAAAGCGTTGGGCAAATATGTATTCCTGACTGTTGCGCTGTTTGTCGTACAAGTACTGTTGGGTGGTTTGACCGCTCACTATACTGTCGAAGGTCAAGGCTTCTACGGTATCGATACCGCCTTGGGCTTTGAAATGGCCGACTGGTTCCCATATGCGCTGACCCGTACTTGGCACATCCAATCCGCTATTTTCTGGATTGCAACCGGCTTCCTGACAGCAGGTCTGTTCTTGGCTCCGATTGTGAACGGCGGTAAAGATCCTAAATTCCAACGTGCCGGTGTGAACTTCCTGTACATCGCCCTGTTCATCGTAGTCGGCGGTTCTTATGCAGGTAACTTCTTTGCTTTGACCCACATCATTCCGCCTGAGCTGAACTTCTGGTTCGGTCACCAAGGTTACGAATACTTGGATCTGGGTCGCTTCTGGCAACTTCTGCTGATGGTCGGCTTGCTGTTGTGGCTGTTCCTGATGTTGCGTTGCACCATCTCTGCCTTTAAAGAAAAAGGTACAGACAAAAACCTGTTGGCTATCTTCGTAGCTTCTATGGTCGGTGTGGGTGCGTTCTATGCTCCTGGCCTGTTCTACGGTGAGAAATCTCCAATTGCAGTGATGGAATACTGGCGTTGGTGGGTGGTTCACCTGTGGGTAGAAGGCTTCTTCGAAGTGTTCGCTACTGCAGCCTTCGCATTCATCTTCTACAACATGGGCTTTGTTCGCCGTAGTACTGCTACTGCTTCTACTCTGGCCGCCGCCGCCATCTTCATGTTGGGCGGTATCCCAGGTACATTACACCACTTGTACTTCTCCGGCTCTACCTCTGCTTCTATGGCAATCGGTGCATGTTTCTCCGCTTTGGAAGTTGTGCCTTTGGTTCTGCTGGGTCGTGAAGCTTACGAACACTGGTCTTACCAACACCTGTCCGACTGGGCGAAACGTCTGCGTTGGCCTCTGATGTGCTTCGTAGCAGTTGCCTTCTGGAACATGATCGGTGCCGGTGTATTCGGCTTCCTGATTAACCCGCCGATTTCCCTGTTCTACATCCAAGGTCTGAACACTACTGCAGTTCACGCTCACGCGGCTCTGTTCGGTGTGTATGGTTTCTTGGCTCTGGGCTTCGTATTGCTGGTTGCACGCTACCTGAAACCTAATGCTCAATTTGACGACAAACTGATGACTTGGGGCTTCTGGCTGCTGAACGGCGGTCTGGTGGGTATGATTGCCATCAGCCTGTTGCCAGTTGGCGTGATTCAAGCTTACGCTTCTATCACTCACGGTCTGTGGTATGCGCGTAGCGAAGAGTTCCTGCAAATGGAAATCTTGGATACCCTGCGTTGGGTTCGTACCGCTGCTGACTTGATCTTCATCGGTGGTGCTGTCTGCGTTGCTATCCAAGCTACCAAAATCGTATTCAGCCGCGATAAATAATCTTAAGCTGAATTAAATCGAAGGCCGTCTGAAAAGTTTTCAGATGGCCTTTCTGTTATAATTTCAATATTCTTAAATTGACAAGACAAAACATTATGTTCAACCAAGCTGCTCAAGAGCTGACCACTGTTCGCGATTTATTGCGTTTCGCCGTCAGCCGTTTTAATGATGCCGGACTGTTTTTCGGACACGGAAGTGATAATGCCCATGACGAGGCAGCCTATCTGATTTTGCACACTTTAAACCTGCCTTTGGATACGTTGGAGCCTTATTTGGATGCCAAATTGTTGCAAAGTGAGAAGGAAGAAGTGTTGTCGATTATCGAACGCCGCGCAGTGGAACATATTCCTGCCGCATATCTGACGCATCAGGCATGGCAGGGCGAGTTTGATTTTTATGTCGATGAGCGCGTTATTGTGCCTCGTTCTTTCATTTACGAATTGCTGGGCGACGGTATCCGTCCTTGGATTGAACATGATGAGTTGGTACATCGAGCTTTGGATTTGTGTACCGGTAGCGGTTGTTTAGCCATTCAAATGGCGCACCACTATCCCGATGCACAAATCGATGCCGTTGATTTGAGCTTGGATGCGCTGGAAGTGGCCGCCATCAATATCGAAGATTATGGCTTGGAAGACCGCATCAGCTTGGTGCATACCGATTTGTTTGAAGGTCTGGATGAAACCTACGACTTGATTGTTTCCAATCCGCCTTATGTCGATGCGGAATCTGTGGAAGCGTTGCCTGATGAATACCTGTACGAGCCGGAATTGGCTTTGGGTAGTGGTGAAGATGGTTTGGACGCTACACGTCAAATTATTCTGCAAGCGGCGAAATATTTGAATCCAAAAGGTGTATTGTTGGTTGAAATCGGTCACAACCGTGAGGTATTGGAAGCGGCTTATCCCGAATTACCGTTTACTTGGTTGGAAACCAGCGGTGGCGACGGGTTTGTATTCTTATTGACCCGTGAGCAATTGTTGGGTGAAGAATAAATTGTTTTAATGTAATTGAAACAGAGGCCGTCTGAAAAAAAATTCAGACGGCCTCTATTTTGTAATGTCTTTAATGTTTTAAGAAAATACAAATGCCTATGATATGTCGGCTGTGAAATCCAAGCAGGCTTTGAAACTATGGCTTATAATATTTGTCATAGTTTCTAATGTCAGTGGATTTTTATTACTGACTTTTTGTAGAACATATACTGCCAAACTCCATATTATGAATAATTATTTAAAATCAGGCCTGTTGGCTGCTGCCTTGTTCAGTATGCCCGTTGCCGCCTTTGCCCAGCAACATACCGTTTATTTCAATCAAAACGGTAAACTGACGGCGACCATGCCTTCGGTTGCTTATGTCCGCCAATACAAGATTGAGGCAGGTAAGGCGCAGGTGCAGGATTTTTACTATCCATCGATGAAAAAATATTCTGATCCTTATGAAGTACCTGCCGGTCAGATTAAGGTTTTTGTGCCGGCTCTGGACAATGGCACACTGACCCTGTGGCATTTTAACGGGCAGAAAAAGATGGTTGGCAGCTATCGCAACGGCAAGCCGCACGGTGAGTGGATTAACTGGTATCCAAACGGCAAAAAATCTGCGGTGATGCCTTATCAAAATGGCCTGAGTGAGGGCGTGGGTTCCCGCTATTACCGAAATGGCGTGAAAGAAAGCGAAATTCAGTTTAAGCACGATAAAGCCAATGGCTATTGGAAACAATGGTATTCAGACGGCAGCCCGAAAACCGAAATGATGATGAGCAATGACAAACCAACGGAGATCATCAGTTGGGATGAAAATGGCCGCATCGTGTCTGAATTGAGTATTCGCAACGGCAAACGCAGCGGCATCATTTTGGATTGGTATGATGATGGTGCGAAGAAATCCGAGTTGGTTTATAAAGACGACCAGTTGGTGAAAAAAACTTTTTGGGATACGGACGGATACGTCCTCGAATAATTTTGATTATAAAAAACCGCAGGCTGAACAGCTTGCGGTTTTTTTATTACATGCAGCCTTTGTTTTGGCATAGGGTAAATAACGGCGCGCCGCTTTCACGGATTTTTTTGCCGCCGTCCAAGTCGGTAAATTCTAAAATGGCAGCCGCTTCGATTACTTCACCGCCCAGTTTGCGGATCAGCTCGACGCCTGCCAGCATTGTGCCGCCGGTTGCCACCAAATCATCTACCAACAAAACGCGTGCGCCCGGCTTGATGGCGTCGGTATGGATTTCTACCGTTGCTTCGCCATATTCCAAAGCGTAACTTTGAGAAACCGTATCAAACGGTAGTTTGCCTTTTTTACGGATGGGAACAAAGCCGACGTTCAGTTGATAGGCCAAAGCTGCACCAATGATGAAGCCGCGCGCATCCAAGCCCGCAACAACATCAACTTTTTGCCCCATATAGCGGTAAACCAGTAAATCGACCAGCAGGCGGAAATATTCTGCGCTTTGCAAAACGGGAGTAATGTCATGAAACAAAATCCCTTTTTGAGGCCAGTTTTCAATTTTACGGATTTTGTCCGCCAAAGCCTCTACGCCCATTACTTCAGGATGAATCAACATCTCGACATTCCGAAATCAAAAAGTTTTTAACACGATATTGTAGCGGTCATATGCGGACTTGCCAAATTAATCGATACAATAGCCAAATTTTGCAACATGCCGTCTGAAATTCCGAGAAACATTGTGTTGTGTTATAATTTACAGGTACATACCATCGGCTGAACCACCATGCAAAATCATAAAAAAGGCAATATTTACATCATTTCTGCCGCTTCCGGCACAGGTAAAACGACCTTGGTGTCGCGCCTGTTGAAAAATCATGACGACATCCGTGTTTCCATTTCTCATACCACGCGTCAGCCACGTGAGGGTGAGGCACATGGTGTGCATTACCACTTTGTTCCCAAAGAAGAATTTGAATCGCTGATTGAGCAAAGAGCCTTTTTGGAACACGCCAATGTGTTCGGTAATTATTACGGCACCAGCATCGCCGGCGTGAATTCGTTGAGCGAAGAGGGCTATGACGTAATTTTGGAAATTGATGTGCAAGGTGCGGCGCAAGTGCGTAAATCGTTGCCTGAAGCCAGCAGTATTTTTATCCTGCCGCCTTCCTTTGAAGTATTGGCGCAACGTTTGATCGGCCGTGGTACAGACAGCGAAGAAGTTATTCAAACACGCCTTTCAAAAGCACGTCATGAGATTGAGCAATCCGTTTTGTTCGATTACGTCGTTGTGAATGACGATTTGGATCGTGCCGAAGCCGATTTGTTCCACATTATTAAAGCAGGCCGTCTGAAAAAATCCTCTCAACAGGGATTTATCTCAAACCTGTTGGAAAATTCGTAAAAAACAGCGAAAATAACCGTTTTATTTGAAACATAGAAAGAAAGCAAGCAAACATGGCCCGTATTACTACTGAAGATTGCACAGGTAAAATCCCTAACCACTTCGACCTTACCCTCGTTGCCGCCCGTCGCGCACGCCAGCTTGAAAACGGCAACACGCCTTTGGTTGACGACATCCGCAACAACAAACCAACCGTAACCGCCCTGCGCGAAATCGCAGCCGGGCAAATCGGAACCGAGCTGCTGACCCGCAACAAATAAACCAACCGGCAAACCGATAAAACCGCCGCGCGGACTGTATCGGTGCGATATCACAACCGATACAGTCTGACGGCTTAAAAAAATAGCCATAAAAGGCCGTCTGAAAATGCCAGCCCCACTGCCTACCGCCCCCTATGACCCGCTGACAGCAGAAGCGCGCGAGCTTCTGTTTCGCACCGCATCCTATCTCAATACCAATGAGCAGGCCGAGCTTGAAAGAGCCGTTGCCTACGCTTTCCACGCCCATGACGGACAAACCCGTAAAAGCGGCGAACCCTACATCACCCATCCTCTCGCCGTTGCCACGCAGCTTGCGATTTGGCACATGGATGTTCAAGGTCTTTGCGCGGGCGTTATGCACGATGTATTGGAAGATACGGGTGTAACCAAAGTCGAAATGGCGGCAGAATTCGGCGATACCATTGCCGAAATGGTAGACGGCCTCTCCAAACTGGAAAAACTCAAATTTGAAGATCATGCCGAGCATCAGGCGGAAAGTTTCCGCAAACTTATCCTCGCCATGACTAAAGACGTGCGCGTCATCGTTGTCAAACTTGCCGACCGATTGCACAATATGCGCACCCTTGGCTCTATGCGTCCGGAAAAACGCCGCCGCATCGCCAAAGAAACCCTCGAAATCTATGCTCAAATCGCCAACCGCATTGGTCTGAACAATGCGTATCAAGAGCTTCAAGACTTATCGTTCCAAAACCTCCACCCAAGACGCTACGAAACCCTGAAAAAAGCCATGGACAACAGCCGCAAAAATCGCCGCGATGTTGTCGGCAAAGTGTTGCGTGCATTCGGTCAGCGTTTGGTCGGTGTCAATATTGAAGCCAAAATCAAAGGCCGCGAGAAAAACTTATACAGCATCCATCAAAAAATGCTGGCTAAAAAACTGCGTTTTGCCGAAGTGATGGATATTTACGGCTTTCGGGTCATCGTAAACAACATTCCTGCCTGTTATGCCGCGTTGGGCGCATTACATAATTTATACCACCCCAAGCCCGGCCGTTTTAAAGACTATATCGCCATTCCGAAAAGCAACGGTTATCAAAGCCTGCACACGACCTTGGTCGGCCCTTACGGTTTGCCGATCGAAGTGCAAATCCGTACGCGTGAAATGGATGCAGTGGCTGAGGGCGGTATTGCCGGCCATTGGATTTATAAATCCGGTGAAAATACTCCGGACCAAGCCGTCCTCCATATGAACCGGTGGATGAAAAATATTCTTGACCTGCAAGCCAGCAGTTCAAATGCCATCGAGTTTCTAGAGCATGTCAAAGTCGATTTGTTCCCCAACGAAGTCTATATCGTTACCCCGAAAGGCGATATCCTTACCTTGCCTAAAGGTGCGACGCCGATTGACTTTGCTTATGCAGTTCACACCAATATCGGTCATAAAACCGTTGCCGCGCGTATCAATAACGTCATGATGCCGTTGCGCACCAAGCTGAAAACCGGTGATACGGTAGAAATCATTACTTCCGAGCATGCCAAGCCTAATGTGGCATGGTTGAACTTTACCGTTTCCAGCCGTGCGCGCAGCGCCATCCGTCAATACATCAAAAATCTGAATCGTCACGATGCCGTTGTTTTGGGTGAAAACCTGCTGCAAAAAGCTTTATCCAGCCTGTTGCCTAAAGACATCCTGCTTTCAGACGACCTCAAAGAAAAATACCTTGCCGATTTGAATACCAAACAAACCTCGTTTGAAGAGGTTCTCTACAATGTCGGTATGGGGCATACTTTGCCGGTACACGTTGCCATGCACATTGCCGAGTTGGCGGGCCAACATTTTGGCAGCGCGGTCAAACTCAGCCCGATCAAAGTCAACGATCAAGAAACCGGCCGGATTCATTTTGCCGAATGTTGCCATCCGATTCCCGGCGATGCGATCCGCGCCTTATTGGTCAAAGACAAGGGTATGATTATCCACCGTGATACCTGTCAAACTTTGGTCAAAGCCGATCCGGAAGAGCAACTCGATGCGGGCTGGGACAGTTTGCGCAATCAAACGTACCGCACCATCCTCAACGTCAAATCCGAAGATGCGCATGGTTTGTTGGCTTCAATGGCGCAAGCGATTTCCAATTCCGGTGCGGATATCGAATCTGTCGATACGCCAACCAAAGCGCAAGCAGGAACGGAAGGTTTTGTAGAATTTAAATTCACAATTAAAGTCAAAGACTTGGATCAGGTTAATCAGATTATTCATGCAATGCATGCCAATCCGAATATCCGCAAAGTGATTCGAGGATGATCTCGTTATAAGCAAAGGCCGAGACCTTTGCAAAATTCCCCAAAATCCCCTAAATTCCCACTAAGACATTTAGGGGATTTTCCATGAGTACCTTCTTCCAACAAACCGCACAAGCCATGATTGCCAAACACATCGACCGCTTCCCACTATTGAAGTTGGATCAGGTGATTGATTGGCAACCGATCGAACAATACCTGAATCGTCAAAGAACCCGTTACCTCCGAGACCACCGCGGCCGTCCCGCCTATCTCCTGT
Source organism: Neisseria subflava (assembly GCF_024205705.1). Classification (NCBI taxonomy): domain Bacteria; kingdom Pseudomonadati; phylum Pseudomonadota; class Betaproteobacteria; order Neisseriales; family Neisseriaceae; genus Neisseria; species Neisseria subflava. The sequence continues at coordinate 1,662,973 of NZ_CP073115.1, read as the reverse complement.
TGTCCATGTTCAAAGCCGTCCTGCTCGGCCAATGGCACAGCCTCTCCGATCCCGAACTCGAACACAGCCTTATTACCCGCATCGATTTCAACCTGTTTTGCCGTTTTGACGAACTGAGCATCCCCAATTACAGCACCTTATGCCGCTACCGTAACTGGCTGGCGCAAGACAATACCCTGTCCGAACTGCTGGAACTGATTAACTGCCAACTGGCCGAGAAAAACCTAAAAGTAGAGAAAGCATCCGCCGCCGTCGTTGACGCCACCATTATTCAGACCGCCGGTAGCAAACAGCGCCAGGCCATAGAAGTCGATGACGAAGGACAAGTCAGCGGCCAAACCACACCGAGTAAAGACAGCGATGCCCGTTGGATAAAGAAAAACGGCCTCTACAGACTCGGTTACAAACAACATACCCGTACCGATGCGGAAGGCTATATCGAGAAACTGCATATTACCCCCGCCAACGCCCATGAGTGCAAACAGTTGTCGCCTTTATTGGAAGGTCTGCCCGAAGGTACGACCGTCTATGCCGACAAAGGCTATGACAGTGAAGAAAACCGGCAACATCTGGAAGAGCATCGGCTGCTGGACGGCATTATGCGCAAAGCACACCGTAACCATCCGCTGACGGAAGCGCAAACCAAACGCAACCGGTATTTGTCGAAGACCCGTTATGTGGTCGAACAAAGCTTCGGTACGCTGCACCGTAAATTCCGCTATGCCCGGGCAGCCTATTTCGGGCTGGTTAAAGTAAGTGCACAAAGCCATCTGAAGGCGATGTGTTTGAACCTTTTGAAAGCCGCCAACAGGCTAAGTGCGCCTGTTGCCGCCTAAAAGGCGGCCGGATGCCTGATTAATCAGGTATCCAAGGAGGATTAAGAGGGTATTTGAGTAGAATCAGTGGATATTTGAAACAAAAACAGCCGAAAACCTGTGTTTGGATTTCGGCTGTCGGAAAGAAAGGAATTTTGCAAAGGTCTCAGGCCGTCTGAAAGTGTTTTCAGACGGCCTTTTTGATGGTTACAAATAAAAGCTGTTGGCTTTTTTAAGGGGTTTCTGGCATTTTGTAATTGGATTGGGTTTAATTCAACCAAAAACGGAAAACCAAGAAGAAAACCAAGGCCAAAACGCCGGCCCAAACCAGCAACATGAATCCGGCTACTGCCTGACCCAAGCGGTAAACAGGATTTTTGCGTTCGTCTTCGAGTAGGGGATTTGGTGTATCGTGCGGTTTGTCGGACATGATGAAGCTCTGATTGAATTATTGAATAAAAACGTAAGGGTACGCCGATAGAAGCAAAGATTCAAGTGGGAATGATTATTGATAGAAGTCTTCGTCTTCATTCCACGCCGTTTTTAAGGCCGTCTGAATGGTGTCGGCACCAAAGCCGCGATAAGCAAGGAAACGTGCTTGTTTTTGTTTTTCTTTCAAATCTTGAGCTTCTTGCTTGAATTTTTTACGCAAGACGGAAATAGCGGTTTGCAGCTCGTCCTCCCTGTCGGGTAGGAACTCCCGACAGTCGTCTGCATCGATGCCTTGTTGCGCCAAGGCTTGCTTGAGGCGGAGCGTGCCGTAACGGTTGCTTTTGCTGTGAATATAGGCTTCTGCGTAACGTTGGTCGGATTGCCAATTTCGTTCGGCGAATTCGTCCAAAACCTTTTCCAATTCTTCTTCGCTTTCAGCGTGCGGAGCCAGTTTGCGTTTCAAGCCGACACGGCTGACTTCCTGACGAGAAAGAATATCCAAGGCGCGGGCGCGTAAGGTTTTGGGAGGTTTCATGGGGATATGGAAGAGGAGGGAGTTTAACTACATTGAATTACATTTCAGACGGCCTGATTAGGTGAAAGCACCGAAAAGGCCGTCTGAAAATAAAGCCGAACTATTCTTCGTCTTTGTTCTTTTGTGGTTGTAGATTTTCGTAGATTTCAGGCAGGGCTCGAATCAACAAATCAGGTTTGGTCGCTTTGTCTTGAGAGAGCAAGGTCATGTCGCCGTAGCCGAATGTTACGCCGACGCTGAAGCAACCGGCCGCTTTAGCAGCAATAATGTCATTTTTAGAATCGCCCACCATCAGCATATTGGCAACGTCGATGCCCAAAACTTCGGCCGCATGTTGAAGCGGCAATGGGCTGGGTTTTTTCTCAGTCAGGCTGTCGCCGCCGAGAACCAGGCTGAAATAGTCGTCGAGATTAAGTTGTTTCAGTAACTCAGCAGCCAGAATTTCATTTTTATTGGTAATGACAACCAATGGAATACCCAAGGACTTGAGCAGGCCGAGACCGGCTTCGGTTTCAGGGTAGGGGCGGGTAAAGTCGCTCAAATGCTCGCGATAATATTTCATAAAGAACACAAAGCCTTTTTCCCAGATTTCAGGATCGGCTTCTTTTTCACGATCATTGGTAATGACGCGATGAACCAACTTGCTGATGCCGTCGCCGACATAACTTTCAACCGTTTGGGTGGGCAAAACAGGTAAACCCAAGTGCGCACACATGGCTTGGGCTGCTGCGGCCAAATCGGGAACGGAATCACATAAGGTACCGTCCAAATCAAAGGCAACGGCTTGAACGTGTTCTAAAGCAGCAGTAGTCATTGAGTAGCTTTCTGTCATATTATTTAAGCGCTTATTTTAACATTGTTTGCCTGATTTGCCGATGTTTTGCTGATTCTTTAAAGGGATATTTGTTTAAATTGTTAACAATTTTTGCTGGTGTAAGGCTGTTAGCCTATTTGGAATATGGAAGGGATTTTGTCAACAAAAAGGGTAGTTTGGTAGGCATTAAAAAACAAAGGGTTTGTGTGTTTTTTTGAATGGTTTGATGAGCATTTATACTAGGCCGTCTGAAAATTTTTTGGTCGGCATGCCGATATTTTCAGACGGCCTCAAACTAAATTTATATATAAATGAATGGATTTGCTTTTTATCGACTACATGCTATTACATTTTTTCCTGTTTTTGTATATAGTAACAAGTATGGCTCTCGTCTAATCATGTGTATGAAAAGGAAAAATACATGTCCGCATCTGCTGTAAAAGAAACGCTGAATCCGTTTGAAATTGCACAAAAACAAGTGAAAATTGCCTGCGATCGCCTGAATGCCGACCCGGCAGTATTTGAAATCTTGAAAAAGCCGCAACGTGTTTTGGAAGTGAACTTCCCTGTCAAACTCGACAACGGTACAGTAGAAAATTTCACCGGTTACCGTTCCCAACACAATAACGCCGTCGGCCCTTACAAAGGCGGCGTGCGCTTCCATCCCAATGTGAATCTGGACGAAGTCAAAGCCCTGTCTATTTGGATGACCATCAAATGCTGCGTAGCCGGTATTCCTTACGGTGGTGGCAAAGGCGGCATCACTTTGGATCCGCGCAATTATTCCGAAGCAGAATTGGAACGCATCGCCCGCGCTTATTCTGAAGCCATTTCTCCGCTGATCGGCGAGAAAATCGACATTCCCGCCCCCGATGTGAACACCAACGGCAAAATCATGTCTTGGATGGTTGATGCCTATGAAAACGTGGTGAAACATTCCGCACCGGGCGTATTCACCGGCAAACCGGTTGAGTTCGGCGGCTCTTTGGCGCGTACCGAAGCCACCGGTTACGGCGTAAACTTCGCTGCCGTCCAAGCTTTGGAAAAACTGGGCAAAGACGTGAAAGGTGCCACTTACGCCATTCAAGGTTTCGGTAATGTGGGCTACCACACCGGTTACTATGCACACAAATCTGGTGCGAAAGTCGTTGCCGTATCTACTGTTGACGTTGCTATCTACAACGAAAACGGCTTGGATATGGAAGCGCTGTTCAAAGAATACCAAGAAAAAGGCTTCATCACCAACGAAGCCGGTTACGGTAAAGAAATCAGCAATGCCGAACTTTTGGCTTTGGATGTGGACGTACTCGCCCTTGTGCATTGGAAAATCAATTGACTTCCGAAAATGCAGGCAAAGTCCGCGCGAAAATCGTGGTTGAAGGCGCAAACGGCCCGACTACTCCTGAAGCCGACGTTATCCTGCGTCAAAACGGCGTATTGGTTGTTCCTGACATTTTGGCAAACTGCGGCGGCGTGGTTGTATCTTATTTCGAATGGGTACAAAACCTGCAAGGCTACTACTGGGAGTTTGACGAAGTTCAAGAGAAAGAAACCGTGGTTCTGCGCCGTGCGTTCCGCGATATTTGGAACTTGGCTAAAGAATACGATGTTGACCTGCGTACCGCTTCTTACATGATGAGTATCCGCCGTGTTGAAAAAGCAATGAAACTGCGCGGTTGGTATTAATCGGTTGACCGATAGCTAAGAGTAGGCCGTCTGAAACCTGTTTTCAGACGGCCTTGATGTTTTTAATAAGAGCCTTTACAAATTTTAATCCACCTTGATTCCATTTCAATCAAACTCAGCTATAATCCCCTTCTTTGACCTTTCCGGAAAAGACATAATCATGAACAAAACTTTCAAATTCAGCGCATTGGCTTTGTCTGCTCTGTTGGCGATGACTGCTTGCAACCAACAAAAAGACACTGCCGCCAAAGATGCTCCTGCTGCTTCCGCAGCTTCAAATGCGACTGCAGATGCTTCCGCCATCGGTTCTACTGCCCAACAAGCCAGCTACGCAATGGGTGTGGACATCGGCCGTTCATTGAAACAAATGAAAGACCAAGGCACAGAAATCGATTTGAAAGTCTTCACCGAAGCCATGGAAGCCATGTTTGAAGGCAAAGAAGTCAAAATGACTGAAGCCCAAGCTCAGGAAGTGATGATGAAATTCCTGCAAGAGCAACAAGAAAAAGCGGCTGCCAAACGTGCTGAAGATGCCAAAGTAAACTTGGAAAAAGGCGAAGCGTTCTTGAAAGAAAACGCGACTAAAGAAGGCGTGAAAACCAGCGCTTCCGGTCTGCAATACAAAATCACCAAAGAAGGCGAAGGTAAAAAACCGACTAAAGACGACATGGTTACCGTTGAATACGAAGGCCGTCTGATTGATGGTACCGTATTTGACAGCAGCAAAGCCAACGGCGGCCCAGTCAGCTTCCCTGTAAGCCAAGTAATCCCTGGTTGGACTGAAGGTATCCAACTTTTGAAAGAAGGCGGGGAAGCAACATTCTACATCCCGGCTAAATTGGCTTACCGCGAAGTGGGCGCCGGCGATAAAATCGGCCCGAACGCTACTTTGGTATTCGATGTAAAACTGGTTAAAGTCGGCGCGCCTGATGCTGCTGCACAACAACCAGTACAAGTTGACGTACAAAAAGTTCAATAATCCGAATCAAGGCTTACGCCCTTAAACAACGGATAAAAGGCCGTCTGAAAAATTCCGTTTCAGACGGCCTTTGTTCCAAACAAACAAGGAATTATGATGAAAAATATCGTCATCCTTATTTCCGGACGCGGCAGTAATATGCAGGCGATTGTGAATGCCGACATTCCCGATGCCAACATTGCAGCCGTATTGAGCAACAGCGAGACCGCTGCCGGATTGGCATGGGCGGCAGAGCGCAGTATTGCCACTGACAGTTTGAACCATAAAAACTTCGACTCGCGTCTGGCATTCGATCAGGCCATGATGGAGAAAATCGATGCCTATCAGCCCGATTTGGTCGTATTGGCGGGCTTCATGCGCATTTTGACTCCAGAGTTCTGCGAACATTATGAAAACCGCCTGATCAACATTCATCCGTCCATTCTGCCTTCTTTCACCGGTCTGCACACCCACGAACGCGCATTGGAAGCAGGTTGCCGAGTGGCAGGCTGCACCATCCATTTCGTGACGCCCGAGCTGGATTGCGGCCCAATTATTTCTCAAGGCATTGTTCCTATTTTGGACGGCGATACCGCTGACGATGTTGCCGCACGCGTGCTGACGGTTGAACACCAGCTTTTCCCACAAGCCGTTGCCGACTTTGTTGCAGGCCGTCTGAAAATCGAAGGCAATCGCGTTTTGAATGCACAACGTAATGCCGCCGGTCAAAGCCTGTTGGCTTAATTAAAACACGATACACACAAGGAAAACATCATGAATCCGATTAAAACAACCCTGCTGACACTTTCCCTGCTCACTGCCTCCATCGGCGCACAAGCCGCTGAATTGCCGCAATCTGCCGTTTTGCAATACTCAGGCAGCTACGGTATTCCGGCGACCATGACCTTCACACGCAGCGGCAGCCAATACAAAATCGTCTCTACCATCAAAGTACCGCTTTACAATATCCGCTTTGAATCCGGCGGCAGCATCAACGGCACGACCCTGCATCCGTCTTACTACAAAGATGTACGCGGCGGTAAATTGTATGCCGAGGCCAAATTCTCCGGCGGCAACATCACTTATGGTAAAGCAGGTGATTTGAAAACCGAAAAATCCGGCCCGGCCATGGACTTGTTCACTTTGGCATGGCAACTGGCTGCCAATGACGTGCGCCTGCCGTCAGGTTTGAAAATTACCAACGGTAAAAAACTGTATACCGTCGGTAGCATGAACAAAATCGGTAGCGAAAGCTATAAGCTGAACGGCGGCACAACGCCTGTGAGCAAATATCGTGTCCGCCGCGGCGACGATACCGTTACTTACTCTTTTGCTTCCGATATCGACAATATCCCGGCGCAAATCAGCTATACCGATGACGGCAAAACCTACAACCTGAAACTGACTTCCGTTAAAATCAACGGTAAAGTAGTGAAACCGTAATCTTTATTTACTCAAACACAAGAAGGCCGTCTGAAAAGTTTTCAGACGGCCTTTTATCTTTACAGCAACACAATATCGTATTGTTCCTGCGTGTAGGCGGTTTCGACTGCCAGCGAAATCGGCTTTCCGATAAAGTCTATCAACATCGCCAGCGATTGTGATTCTTCGTCTAGGAACAAGTCGATGACATTCGGAGCGGCCAAAATGCGGAAGGCTTGGACATCGTAGCGGCGCGCTTCGCGGACGATTTCGCGTTGGATTTCGTAGCACACGGTTTGCGGTGTTTTCAGACGGCCCCTGCCTTGGCAGGAAGGGCAGGGTTCGCAGAGGATTTGGCTTAAGTTTTCACGCGAACGTTTGCGGGTCAGTTCGACAAGACCCAGACTGGTAAAGCCGTTGAGGGTGACGCGGGTGCGGTCGAAACTCAGGGCTTTGGCAAGCTCTTGCAGGACGGCTTCGCGGTGGATTTCCTGCGCCATATCGATGAAGTCGATGATGATGATGCCGCCGAGATTGCGCAGGCGAAGTTCGCGGGCGATGGTGTGGCAGGCTTCGAGGTTAGTGCGGAAGATGGTTTCATCAAAATTGCGCGCGCCGACAAAGCCGCCGGTGTTGACATCGATGGTGGTCATGGCTTCGGTGGACTCGATGATGAGGTAGCTGCCGAAGTTGAGGTTGACGCGCGGTTGCAGGGCGCGGGCGATTTCCTGCTCGATGTTGTGGGTTTCAAATAGGGGGCGTTCGCCTTTGAACAGCTCGATTCTGCCCAATGCACCTTGAACGTATTGTTCGGCAAACTGGGTCATGCGGCGGTGGTTTTCAGTCGAGTCGACCAGGATTTTGTGCGTATCGAGGCTGAACATATCGCGCAATACACGCAGGCTCAAAGGCAAATCTTGATAGAGCAGGGTTTCGGGCGGCTGAATTTTTGCCTGTTTTTGAATGTGTTCCCACACTTTGGTCAGATAGTTAATGTCCGATTGCAGTTGGTCATCGGAGGCGTTTTCAGCATTGGTGCGGATGATGTAGCCGTGGCAGGCATTTTCGGGCAGTAGGTTGTTGAGGCGCTCCCTCAAATTGCTGCGTTCCGCATCGTCTTCAATGCGTTGGGAAATGCCGATGTGGTCTTCTTGCGGAAGATGGACGAGGAAACGGCCGGCCAGTGAGATTTGGGTGGATAGGCGTGCGCCTTTGGTGTTGATGGGGTCTTTAATGACCTGAACCAAGACGGACTGGCCTTCAAAGAGCATATGTTCGATGCGTTGGGTTTCGTCCGGATTACGGCGTTGTTCAAGGACGTCGACGATATGCAGAAACGCGGCGCGTTCCAAGCCGATATCAATGAACGCGCTTTGCATGCCGGGAAGAACGCGTTTGACGACGCCCAAATAAATATTGCCGACCAAGCTATGGCCGCTGTTGCGCTCGATGTGCAGCTCGCAGATATTGTTCTCTTCCAAAACAGCCACACGCGTTTCTTGCGGCGTGATGTTGACGAGGACGGTTTCGGACGGACGCACGGCGTCCTTGGGGATGGGAATTCCTGAAAGCATGGGGATACCTGATTTTGAATAGAAAAACTTTTGCGATGTGTTCTTCTCCAAAAAACAAATGGCAAAAGTCATTCTGCGAAAGCGCTTATCATACTTTAATTATGGTTTTTCCGCATCTGCACAAATGTTTATGGCCAAGAGGCCGTCTGAATGTTTTTTACAACCGTACGGCGGGAACACTTGTAAAATCACACCTATGCCCATATAGTCATGAACATTGGTATTTTGGAAGAAATCATGCAAACCGTTACTGTTTATACCGGTCCATATTGCCCGTACTGCACCATGGCGAAAAGGCTGTTGCAGGCGGTGGGCGTGAAAGAAATCAACGAAATCCGCATCGACGGCAATCCGGAAGTTTTTGCCGAAATGCAGCAGCTTTCCGGCCAGCGCAGCGTGCCGCAGATTTTTATCGGCGACACCCATGTCGGTGGCTTTACTGATTTGTACCGCTTGCAGCAGGAAGGCAAGTTGGACGAATTACTGAATCCTTAACCCTTAACTTAGGAAATAAAATGAGCGAAGAATTGCAACCCGTATTCAGCGTTGAGCGTTTGTATGTAAAAGACTTGTCTTTGGAAGTGCCTCACGCACCACAAATCTTCTTGGAACAAGGCGAGCCTGAAGTGGATATGCGCGTTTCTACCGGCAACACCAAACTGGAAGACGGCTTCTACAGCGTTGACGTTACCGTGACCGTGACTGCCAAACTGAACGAAGAGCGCACCATGTTCTTGAACGAAGTTACCCAAAGCGGCATCTTCCGTCTGGAAAACATTCCTGAAGAAGACGTACAACTGCTGTTGGGTGTTGCTTGTCCGAACATCCTGTTCCCTTACGCACGCGAAGCCATTTCCAACAGCGTAACCCGCGCCGGCTTCCCACCTGTACTGCTTGCTCCGATCAACTTCGAAGCAATCTACCAACAACAACAGGAAGCTAACGCTTAATCGCGTTATACCTAAATTAAGGCCGTCTGAAACATTGCGTTCAGACGGCCTTTTTTTATTTGAAAATTAGGATATAAGAAAAATCTATAATAAAAAAGTTCATATATTAATGTAATAAGTATATAATGATATCGCTTATCATTACGATAATATTTTTAATTTTATGGGTTTATATACCATTTAAAATCAATGAATTAGAATTTTATCCAGTAAGTAGATTCTATTAATTAAGGAAATAGTTGTGAAACCTGATTTTCAAATGAAAACAATTTGTTTGTTATTAGTGCTGCCTTGCCAAACCGTTTTTGCAGATACGGGACATCAAGAAGTTGAACATGTAGATATGGATACGGTCAAGGTCAGTGGCAAACGGCAGGCACAAAGGAATACCGAGCGCAGTCAGTCTTATACAATCGGAACGATGGCAACGGCGACTGGCTTGCATATTTCAGGCAAGGATACGCCGCAGTCGGTGAGCGTAATGACGCGTCGGCAGCTAGATGATAAAGCAATATATTCTTTAGAAGATGCAATGAAAAATACTACGGGAATCAACGTAGTTCGGGATTCGGGCCTACAAACTCGTTTTTTGTCTCGTGGTTTCTATGTTGATCAGATTGGTGAAGACGGTATTACCACGAATGTGTCTGGACGTTCGGGCTATACGGCAAAAATCGATGTCTCACCCAGTACAGACCTTGCTGTTTATGATCACATTGAGGTTGTCAGAGGTGCAACCGGTCTTACTCAGTCCAATTCTGAACCGGGTGGAACCATTAATTTAATCCGTAAGCGGCCAACAGCCCTGTTTAAGCATACAGGTGAAATCAGCACTGACCATAGGGGCAGCAAGCGTTTGGCTTTGGATGTATCTGGAAGCTTGAATAATGAACATACGGTACGCGGTAGGCTGGTTGGTGTTCATGAGGACCACCGCTCTTTTAAAGAGGGTGTATGGAACAAGAAAGACATGGTTTATGGCGTGATCGATACGGATTTGAGTGATAACAGTATGCTGACTTTGGGTGGTACTTATCAGAAAAATAAAGACATTCCCGATTTTGCCGGCGTGATTTTACCTTGTGAGGATCAAAAAACTGCGGCCTTCAGCTCCAGTCCGGCCTGTAACAATCCTTTGAAATTGCCACGTAAAACTTATTTGGGTGAAACCTCATGGTCACGCCTGAAGGCTGATAAATACAATATTTTTTCCGGTTTCAAACATGTCTTTGACAATGGATGGCAACTCAATGCTGAAATTTCTTATACGCATAATGATTCAGATGCCAAAGTCGGACAATTTTTTCTGAAAAACGAACACGCGGCAGGTATTTCAGCATCTGCGGCAACGGGTTTCTTAACCGAGAAGGGAGAGGTTATCCCTTTTGAGCCTAAAGACAAGGCGTTGGCAAAATTAAAAGAATATCGTGATGGCGTCACGAAAACATATGAAGAGAAAAAAGCAGATTACGTTGCCCATCATTTCGATTCATCTGCTTTTGAACAATATCGCTCCCAAAGGGCGGCAGCACGTCGGGCAGGTTTTGATCAATGTATGCAGGACATTGGTTTGGATTTCCTGTGCAACGACTGGCAGGATCCGGGTGTAGAAGTAGATAAAAAAGAGTTTGTTGATAAGGAGCTTGTAAAGCAAGGAATTATTAACAATGCAGAAGGTCTGTTTCCCAACCGTCTATACGACTCAGCATACAATCTTCGCCACACATACAACCGCCGTTACAACTTCATGCCGTTGCACTATACCAAACACGATGTGCAATGGGGCTTTAAGCTGGATCTGACAGGTAACTACCGCCTGCTTGGGCGTGAACATGATTTCTTTGTCGGCTATGCGTATAACAATGAAAAAATCCGTTCTGCTTATACAGAAATCTATCAAAACCGTTATTTTGTCCGTCCTCAAGGTTATGCAGGTGCAGGCAGTTGCGGCATTCATCCCGATGGTCCGGAGCGTAATCCTTTAGAAAAAGGCATTGTCGAACCAGATTGGCATATTTATAACGAAAAAGGTAATAACAAAATCTATGTGCCGGAATGCAGTGGCGCGCATATTACCAAATATACTCCCCGGTTGGATGCGGAGGGCAAGCCTGTCTGGACAGTCAACGACAATGGTGAGCGCGTAATGGTGCAAGATCCTGTTTACGAATTGGATGCAAATGGAAACAAAATACAGGAGCGGGATGAAGAGGGAAATTTGAAATGGGCAAACCAATATCTGAAAACGCCGCTGTGGAAAACTGTTCAGGTTGCAGATGATCATGTTCCGGCGTTATACAATTATTCGAAATACCTTAACACGAATAAAACACATTCTTTGACTGTCAGCACCCGCTTTAATGCAACCAACCGTCTGCATCTCTTGGGTGGAATGCACTATACACGTTATGAAACCACACAAGCCAAAGAAATGCCTGTACGCTACGGCCAGCCTGCTACGGCATTTCAAACTGAGAGCAGTAACAAAATCGACAAAGAACACTACACCTCAAAAATGCAAAGTCATCGGTTTACGCCATATGCAGGCATTACCTACGACCTGACACCGCAACAAAGCTTGTATGCCAGCTATACTAAGATTTTTAAACAACAGGATAACGTTGATGTAACCAGCAAATCCGTTCTTCCACCACTCATCGGGACTAACTATGAAATAGGTTGGAAAGGGTCGTTCTTGCAAGGCCGTCTGAATGCTTCGCTTGCCTTGTTTGTCTTACAGCAGAAAAACCGTACCGTTGTCGATTTCGGATTTGTTCCTGATACTGGTCGTAACGGAGGTTCATTCCAAACCATCGCTAAACCTGTGGGTAAGGTTAAGAGTAGTGGTGCAGAACTTGAATTGGCTGGCGAATTGTCGGAAAACTGGCGTATTTTTGTTGGCTACACATATAACAAAAGTAAGTATAAAAATGCTGCAGAAGTCAATGCGGAGCGGTTGGAGAAAAATACGACTGCCGACCCGTATAACTTCAGTAACTTCACGCCGGTACATATGTTCCGCCTCGGTACAAGCTACCGCTTGCCTCAAACTAAATTGACCTTGGGTGGCGGAATATCCGCGCAAAGTCGCACAAGTAGCCTTTACAATATTCGCCAAGGAGGCTACGGACTTATAGATGGCTTTGTTCAATATGACTTCCACAAACACGGCAGAATCAGCCTGATTGGAACTAACCTGGCTGACAGGACGTATTTTGAAAACAACTACAACCGTACGCGAGGTCAAAACAATTTCTATGGCGAACCGCGGACAGTCAAATTGAAATTGGATTGGCATTTTTAGGAGAGTGGGTAATGATTGGGTATGTAAACATTATTGGCCAAATTCCTGATAAAAGTATGGGTTGAATATCCTTCTTTTTTGAAAGCTGTTTACTAACAATGGCTGAAGTTGATTCGATAGCCGGCGTATTTTCAAATATTAATTTGTTTCAAGTATTCAGCTTTGAAGGCCGTCTGAAACATTGCGTTCAGACGGCCTTTTTGTTTTCGGATAAAATACAGCAAACTTTAAATCAGCTGCCTTTTAAGATGACGCCCGAAACCCAAAAACAGCTCAAAATTACCGATGTTTCCGCCAAGAAGCTTGAAAAACTCAACCTCCATACCGCATGGGATTTGGTGTTGCACCTGCCGTTGCGTTACGAGGACGAGACGCACATCATGCCGATTAAGGATGCGCCGATCGGCGTGCCGTGTCAGGTTGAGGGCGAGGTCATTCATCAGGAAGTAACTTTTAAGCCGCGCAAGCAGCTGATTGTTCAAATCGCCGATGGTTCCGGCAGCATCCTTTTTCTGCGCTTCATCCACTTTTACGCCAGCAACCAGAAACAGATGGCGGTCGGCAAGCGCATCCGTGCCGTAGGCGAAATCAAGCACGGGTTTCACGGCGACGAGATGATTCACCCTAAAATTCGCGATGCCGAGAGCAGTGGTTTGGCAGAAAGCCTCACGCCGATTTATCCGACTGTAAACGGTTTGAACCAGCCTACATTGCGCCGTATTATTCAGACGGCCTTGGACGTTACGCCGTTGCACGATACCTTACCCGATGCTTTATTAGGCCGTCTGAAACTGCCGCACCTTGCCGAAAGCCTGCGCCTTTTGCACTCGCCGCCGCCGAGCTTCACCATTCATCAACTTTCAGACGGTACGCTGCCTGCATGGCAGCGACTCAAATTCGACGAACTTTTGGCACAACAGTTGTCCATGCGGCTGGCGCGACAGAAGCGCGTCAGCGGCACCGCGGCAGCATTGGGTGGCGACGGTACGTTGACTCAAGCCCTGCGCCATGCCTTACCGTTTGCCCTGACCGATGCGCAAGAAAAAGTTGTTTCCGAAATCTGCCGAGACATGGCGCAAACCCACCCCATGCACCGCCTGCTGCAAGGCGATGTCGGCAGCGGCAAAACCATCGTCGCCGCCTTGTCCGCGCTGACCGCCATTGAATCTGGCGCGCAGGTGGCTGTAATGGCGCCGACCGAAATCCTTGCCGAACAGCACTTCATCAAGTTCAAACAATGGCTTGAGCCGTTAGGTCTTGAAGTCGTTTGGCTCTCCGGTAGTCAGCGCAAAAAAGCCAAAGACGAAGCCAAAGCCAAACTTGCTGACGGCTCTGTCAAAATCGCCGTCGGTACGCACGCCCTGTTTTCAGACGACGTCGAGTTTCAAAATCTGGGCTTGGTGATTGTGGATGAACAACACCGTTTCGGCGTCGCCCAACGCCTCGCCCTCAAAAACAAAGGGCGCGACGTCCATCAGCTGATGATGTCCGCCACGCCCATTCCGCGCACGCTTGCCATGAGTTTCTTCGCCGATTTGGACGTGTCCGTCATCGACGAATTGCCGCCCGGGCGCACCCCGATTAAAACACGCCTCGTCAACAACGTCCGCCGCACCGAAGTCGAAGGCTTCGTCCTCAATATCTGCCGCAAAGGGCAGCAGGCATACTGGGTCTGTCCGCTGATTGAAGAGAGCGAAACCCTGCAACTGCAAACCGCCACTGAAACCCTCGAGCAGCTTCAGACGGCCTTGCCCGAACTCAGCATCGGCTTGGTACACGGGCGCATGAAGGCTGCCGAAAAAGCCGAAGTCATGGCGGAATTTGCGGCAGGTCGTCTGAACGTCTTGGTCGCCACCACCGTCATCGAAGTCGGCGTAGATGTGCCCAACGCCGCCCTGATGGTGATCGAACACGCCGAGCGCATGGGCTTGGCGCAGCTGCACCAATTACGCGGGCGGGTAGGGCGCGGCGCGGCAGAAAGCGTGTGCGTCCTCCTGTTTGCCGAACCCTTGAGCGAACTCGCCAAAGCGCGGTTGAAAGTCATCTACGAACACACCGACGGCTTCGAAATCGCCCGCCAAGATCTCAACATCCGCGGCCCCGGCGAGTTTCTCGGCGCGCGTCAAAGCGGCGTCCCCATGCTGCGTTTCGCCAACCTCGAAGAAGACCTGCACCTCTTGGAACAAGCGCGCGAAATCGCCCCCTTGCTGATTGAACAAAACCCCGAAATCGTCGAAGCGCATCTGGAAAGGTGGCTTGCCAGCAGGGAAGGGTATTTGGGCGTATAAAATTTGCATGAAAAGAAAAAGGCCGTCTGAAAACAGACGGCCTTTGGTTTGGCTGGATAGGGGTTTAGAAACCTTGCGCCAACATGGCATCGGCAACTTTGACGAAACCGGCAATGTTCGCACCATTGACATAGTTCACTTTGTCGCCGACTTTGCCGTATTTCAGGCAGGATTCGTGGATATTGTGCATGATGTCGAACAGGCGTTGGTCGACTTCTTCACGAGTCCAAGACAGGCGGATGGCGTTTTGACTCATTTCCAAACCTGAAGTCGCTACGCCGCCGGCGTTGGAGGCTTTGCCCGGAGCGTAGAGGATGCCGGCTTTGATAAATTGTTCGACTGCGCCCAAAGTTGACGGCATGTTCGCACCTTCGGCAACCACATAGCAACCGTTTGCCAGCAGGATTTTGGCAGCGTCTGCGTCCAATTCGTTTTGGGTGGCGCAAGGCAGGGCGACTTCGGCCGCGATGTTCCACGGTTTTTGGTTTTCAAAGTATTGCAGGCCTTGTTCTTTGGCGTAAGTGGCCACGCGTTCGCGGCGTACTTCTTTCAGCTCGATCAAAGCGGCCAGTTGCGCTTCGGTCATACCGCTGTCAGGGAAGAGGACAAAGCCGTTGGAGTCGGAAACGGTCAATACTTTTGCACCCAGTTGGATGGCTTTTTCGGCAGCGTATTGCGCCACGTTGCCGGAGCCGGAAATTAACACGCGTTTGCCTTCGATGCTGTCGTTGCGGGTTTCCAACATGGCTTGGGCAAAATACACGCAGCCGTAGCCGGTGGCTTCAGGGCGAATCAGGCTACCGCCCCATTCGAGGCCTTTGCCGGTCAGGACTGAAGCAAATTCGTTGCGGATTTTTTTGTATTGGCCGAACAGATAGCCGATTTCGCGGCCACCTACGCCGATGTCGCCGGCAGGGACGTCGGTGTCGGCGCCGATGTGGCGGTAGAGTTCGGTCATAAAGGCTTGGCAGAAGCGCATTACTTCGGCATCGGATTTGCCTTTAGGATCAAAGTCGGAACCGCCCTTGCCTCCGCCCATAGGCAGGGTGGTCAGTGCGTTTTTGAAGACCTGTTCAAAAGCGAGGAATTTCAATACGCCCAAATCGACGGTAGGGTGGAAGCGCAAGCCGCCTTTGTAAGGGCCGATGGCGGAGCTCATTTGAATGCGGTAGCCGCGGTTGACTTGGACTTGGCCTTTGTCGTCCATCCAAGTGACGCGGAACATAATCACGCGCTCCGGTTCAACAATACGCTCAAGCAGGCTTTGTTGGGTGTATTTCGGGTTTTTCGCCAAAAACGGATCCAAACTCATGAACACTTCTTCAACGGCTTGATGGAAGGGTTCTTGGTTGGGGTTGCGTTGTTTGAGATTGGTAAACAGGGTGTTCAGGTCAGTCATTTTTCTACTCCTATTGAGTGAGATATTTCAATATTTATGTTTTGAAATATAGCTGTAAAAATTTTACTTGCCAAGAAAAATTTTACCTAGATTGTTGACATTATTTTTTTACCAATTTGTAAAAATGGAATTATATTTTAAATATAAATAAAAATATATAAAAATATTTCATCAAATATGTTTAAATAAAAATAAAATGCCGAGTAATTAAACTAGAAAATGTTGAAAATTTTTTTGTAAAAATTTAATTCAGCTCATAAATTTGTGTAAATTAGCGCTGAATTGTCAACATTGTTAATGAGTGTACTACGCGAATATAGGGAAGGTTTCCCCATTGAAGACAGAGAGGCAGGCCGTCTGAAAATTCGGTACAATACACACGAAATTCCCACAACACATACATTAAGGAAACACATGAAAGCCTATCACGACCTTATGCGCCATGTTCTCGACAATGGTATCGACAAATCCGACCGTACCGGCACCGGCACGCGTTCCGTGTTTGGTTACCAAATGCGTTTTGATTTGAGTGAAGGCTTTCCGTTGTTGACTACCAAAAAATTGCATCTTCGCTCGATTATTCATGAGCTGCTTTGGTTTCTCAAAGGCGATACCAACATCAAATACCTGAAAGAGAACAACGTTTCCATTTGGGACGAATGGGCGGACGAAAACGGCGATTTGGGCCCGGTTTACGGCTACCAATGGCGCAGTTGGCCTGCACCCGACGGCCGCCATATCGACCAAATTGCCAATGTGCTGGAACAAATCAAAAAAAATCCCGACTCGCGCCGTCTGATTGTATCGGCATGGAATCCGGCTTTGGTCGACGAAATGGCCTTACCACCTTGCCACGCGCTGTTTCAGTTTTACGTTGCCAACGGCAAACTGTCCTGCCAACTTTACCAACGCAGCGCCGATATCTTCCTTGGCGTACCGTTCAACATCGCCAGCTATGCATTGTTGACCATGATGATGGCGCAAGTGTGCGGACTGGAAGCCGGTGAGTTTATCCATACGTTTGGCGATGCGCATTTGTACAGCAACCATATCGAGCAGGCCCAGCTGCAATTAAGCCGCGATTTCCGAAAACTGCCGACCATGAAAATCAACCCTGAAGTCAAAGACTTGTTTGCCTTCAAATTTGAAGACTTCGAATTGGAAGGCTACGATCCACATCCACATATCAAAGCAGCCGTATCGGTGTAATTCAAGTTAAAAAACAGAAGGCCGTCTGAAACTTCAGACGGCCTTTTTATTTGATTTGAATTGTCAGATTTTCTCTCAACGGATAAGCGTATTTCCGTTAAAATACGCCTTCTTTTCCGATTCGAAACATTGCCATGCGCCTTACCCACATCAAACTCTCCGGCTTCAAATCTTTTACCGACCCGACCACGATTCATGTGCCGGGGCAGCTTGTTGCGGTTATCGGGCCGAACGGCTGCGGCAAGTCGAATGTGATTGACGCGGTGCGCTGGGTGTTGGGCGAGGCTTCGGCGAAGCAGCTTCGCGGCGAGAGTATGCAGGATGTGATTTTTAACGGTGCGGCGACGCGCCGTCCTGCGCCGAGGGCTTCGGTGGAGCTGGTGTTTGACAACAGCGACCACAGTTTGCAGGGGCGTGGGGGCAGTATGCCGAGGTGAGCATCAAGCGGCAGCTAACGCGTCAGGGCGAATCGACTTATTTCATCAACAATCAGACCGTGCGCCGCCGCGACATTACCGATTTGTTTCTGGGTACAGGCGTGGGCGCGCGCGGTTATGCCGTTATCGAGCAGGGGATGATTTCGCGCATCATCGAAGCGCGGCCGGAGGAGTTGCGCGCCTATATCGAGGAGGCGGCGGGTGTATCCAAATATAAGGAACGCCGCAAGGAGACGGAAGGCCGTCTGAAAGACACGCGCGAGCATTTGCAGCGTTTGGGCGATTTGCAGAACGAATTGGCGCGTCAGGTGGAAAAGCTGGAGAAACAGGCGGAAACCGCCGAACGCTACAAATCCCTGACCACGCAGTTGAACCAGCAACAGGATTTGCTCGATTACGCCCAATGGCAGCAATCGCTTGCCGCCGCCGACAAGGCGACCGCGCAGCATCAGTCTTTGCAGGCGCAGCAGGACGAAACCGCCGCGCAGGTTCGGGCGTTAAACGACGAAGTACACGCCTTGCAGGCCGCCGAACAGGCGCAGCAGCAGGCAGTGCACGAACTGAGCAACAAACGCGGCGTGTTGCGCGAGCAGATTGCCCGTTTGGAAGAACAAATCCGCCATCAGCAAAACCTGCATCAACGCATCGAACGCGACAAGCAGGCGGCGCAGGCGCAGATGCAGCGCATCCATCAGGAGCAGCAGCAAATCCGCGTGCAGCTTGAAGAAAACGAGTTGCAGGCGGAAGAAAAGCAAACCGAGTTGGCAGAATGGGCGATGCAGGTTGCCGAACACGAAGAGCGTCTGCCCGCATTGGAAGAAGCCCAAGCCACGCTCAATGCCGCCTTCCAAACCCAGCAGGACGAGGCAAACCGCATCCGTCGCGAGTTGGCGTTGAAGCAGCAGCAGCTTGCCCATGCCGAACAAACCGTTGCCAAGCACGAAGAGCGCAAAGGTCGTCTGAAACAGGAAAACCAAGCCCTGAACCTGCCCGACGAAGCCGAAACCGCCGCCGCGCAGGAAGCCGCCGCCTTGTTGCAAAGCCAGCAAGAGCATTACGAAGAACAAATTATTGCCGCCGAAGAAGCCCTACACGCCGCCCGCGAGGCGTTTCAGACGGCCTCAAACCGCTTCCAAAGCCTGAAACAGCAACACATTACCTTGCAGGCGCAGCAGCAGGCGTTGTCGCAAATCCTGTCGCAACAGCAGGAAGCCGCCGACTTCTGGCAGGCAACCGACCACGCCACCGTGCCGCAACTGTGGCAACACATCACCGCGCCCGCCGAGTGGCAGCACGCCTTGTCCGTCATCCTTGCCGAACGCCTGCACGCCCGCGCCGTACCGCATGGCTTCGTTCCCCCCACGCCTTTGCCGCAGGGGCAGGCGGCATGGCTTTCAGACGACCTCTCCGGCGGTATCAAGAAATCCCTGCCCGTACAGGCATTGCTGAACCAAATCCAAGCGCAGCCGCCGTTTCAGACGGCATTGCACCACTGGCTCGACGGCGTATTGTGCGCGCCCGATTTGAATTATGCCCTCGCGCATCAAAGCGATTTGGGCGCACACCAAATCTGGCTCACGCCCGAAGGCCATCAGGTCGATAAAGTCAGCGTCCTGCTCTATGCCAAACCCGCGCAGGAAAGCCTGATTGCCCAAAAAGCGCGTCTCGACGGCATTGCGTCCGAACTGGAAAACCTCGCCCCCGAACTCTCCGCCGCCGAAGCCGCGTTCAAACAGGCGGAGGCTGCCGTGCGCTCGTCCGAAGTGCAGCACAAAAACCTGATACAGCAGCAACAGCAGCACACGCGCCAATACAGCCAAGCGCAGCAACGCGCCGCCGAGCTTCTGGCGCGCACCAACCAAGGGCAAATACGCCGCGAACACATCGCTCGCGAACTGGCGCAGTTGGCGGAAGAACAGACCGTATTACAACACACGTCCGACGGGCTTTCAGACGACATCGCTACTTTGAAGGAAGCCGCCGCCGAACTCGAACACCAGCAGCAAACCACCGCGCACAGCCGCCAAGAGCAGCAAGGCCGTCTGAAACAGGCGCAGCTTGCCCTGTTGGAAGCCAACCGCCAATACGGGCTGGCCGAAGTCGCCGTCCACAAACTCAACCAGCAAAAACAAAACTACCAGCAGCAAATCGCCCGGCTCGAACAGCAAACCCTGGACTGGCAGGAACGCCAGCAAGAGCTTGCCCTCGCCTATGAAACCGAGTTCCAAAACGACGAGCAGCACATCAAGCTCGACGAGCTGACCGAAGCCGTGCACACGCTGGACGAAGAATACATCGCCGTGCAGGAAAAACTCGCTCAGATTCAGGAGCAGGGCAGGGAGCAATACGCCCGCGTACAAACCCTGCAAACCAAGCTGCCGCAGCTTCAGGCCGCCACCCAAACCGCCCTGTTGCAACAACAGGAAGCCCTGATTAACGCCAAACGCTACCATCAAAACCTGACCGAACGCGCCGCCGATTTGGACACGCTCGAAGCGTTGGCGAAAGAATCGCCGAAAGTATTGAACAGCAGCATCGGCAGCCTTTCGCAACAAATCGAAGCACTCGGCGCCGTCAACCTCGCCGCCCTGCAAGAACTCGAAGAAGCGCGCGAACGCGACGGCTACTACCGCAGCCAAAGCGAAGACGTGCAGGCCGCCATCACCCTTTTGGAAGAAGCCATCGCCCAAATCGACGACAAAACCAAAGAGCGTTTCAAAGAGACCTTCGACGCCGTCAACAGCAAAGTCCAAACCTTCTTCCCGACCCTGTTCGGCGGTGGCGAAGCCACCCTCAAAATGATAGGCGACGACCTCCTGACTGCCGGCGTGTCCATCATGGCGCGCCCGCCCGGCAAGAAAAACAGCACCATCCACCTCCTCTCCGGCGGCGAAAAAGCCCTCACCGCCATGAGCCTCGTGTTCGCCCTGTTCAGCCTCAACCCCGCCCCCTTCTGCCTTCTGGACGAAGTCGACGCCCCGCTGGACGACGCCAACACCTCGCGCTTCTGCAACCTGGTCAAAGAAATGTCGGCGCAAACCCAGTTCCTCTACATCTCCCACAACCGCCTGACCATGGAAATGGCAGAGCAGCTCGTCGGCGTAACCATGCAGGAAAAAGGCGTATCGCGCGTCGTCGCCGTGGACATTAAACAGGCGTTAGAAATGGCTGAGCCGAATTGAGGTAAGAATGAAGGCAAAGGCCGTCTGAAAGAATGAGGAAGAAATCTATCATTTCATCTTCCCATTTTTCAGACGGCCTTTTTGTATTGGATAAAGCGTTATTGTTTTGATGTATTATCTTTGGCGCGTTGAGGCTGCCCCGAGCGTTGGTTGCTGCCATTGACGGCATCGCGCCATGCTTTGCGTTCGGCTTCGATTTTGGCGGCTACTTCGTGAACCATGGTTTCTTGTTTTTTGACGACAGGCTCTTCCGGTGTGTTGTCGGAAAAGTGGAGGCCGTACCACAAGGCGGCGAAAATGCTGCAGACGAAGATAACGGCGATCAGGCCGACGATGGCCTGTTTGCCGGCGAGGGGTTTTTCGGGGGAGGGACGAGGACATCGAAGCAGTCGGCGCAATCGAGGGCGAAGCAGACGTTTTCGGCTTCTTTGCGGCCGCGCCGGCCTTCTGTGATGTTGAAGGAGATGTGTTGCCCTTCGGCCGGTAGGCGGGTAAGGGTGGTGAAGGCGGCAAGGGCAAGAAAGATTTCTTGGCCTGTGTCTTCTATGGTAGCGGCGCCGAAGCCGCGCTTGCTGTTCCAGCGAGTAATCGTTCCGTAATAGCGCATAATGTATGTGGGGATATTATTATAGGTAACAGTTTTTCCTTGGACTGATTTTAAATCAAAAAGTTTAGTTATTGTCTTAATTTTACACTAGATTTGTCTTGTTGGAAGAAGACGGGCCGTCTGAAGGATTTCAGACGGCCTGTATGGTTTATGCCTACTTATTAAGCACTTTTTGGAAGGTGTCGATCAGGTGTTGCGCAATGGCACGGCTGCCGAATTGTTGCAGGCAATCTTGGCGCAAACGGACGGGATCGTAGTTGGCATGGTTTTCGTAGAGGGTGAGCAATGCTTTGGTCAGTTCCGGTATGTTTTCGATTGGCACCAGTAGGCCGTTGTCGGAAGTAACGATGGATTCGGGGCCACCGCAGCGTGTTGCGATAACGGGTAAACCTTGCGACAGTGCTTCGATATAGACGACGCCGAAGGTCTCGGTACGGCTGGCGAGGACGAATGCGTTGCTGTGGCGCATGAGGTCTAAGGTTTGGTCGGTGGTCAATGCGCCGGTAAAGGTAACGGCGTGGTTGATACCCAAGTCGCTTGCCAGTTGTTTCAGACGGCCTTCTTCTGCGCCGCCGCCGCCGATTTTGAGTTTGAGTTGCGGATAGGTTTTGAGAGCTTCGGCAAAAGCAGGCAGGAGCAGGTCGTGGCCTTTGAGGTGGCGCAGGTGGGAGACGCTGCAGAAGGTGAAGTCTTGATGGTTTTTTTCGGGGAACTCGAAATCCTGTTCAAAATTGCCGCCCAGCATATTGGGCAGGTATTGCCAGTCTGTACCGGCGTAGGTTTTTTCGAGAATGCGGCAGAAATCACGGCTGACGGCGAACCGTGCCGCGCTGTGACGCACGGCTTCGTGCATGGACGGCCATTGGTTTTTGCGGACAAGGCCGCGTGAAATGGCGCTGCTGTGTTCGGTAATCACATAGGGAATGCCGTATTTTTTGAAGATGGCGCAGGCCAAAATGGCGGCGTAGTTGACGCAATGGGCGTGAATTACGTCGGGTTTGCCGTTGTCGGCGATATAGGCTTCAAAAGCTTTCATGCCTGCGTTGACCCAGCGGATGCGGTCGATATCGACAACCGGACAGCGCGGGAAGAAATACATGCTGTCGTAGGCGTAAGTGTTGAGTCCGCCTTGCTGATGGCGGCGCAGGCCGTAGAAGCGCGAGAAGATGGTTTTCGGCTGGCTTCTCAAGTAGCGGAACATGGGAACGACCATGCCGATTTTCATGCCTTCGCGTTGCAGGGCTTGGGCTTGGAGGCGGAAAAAGATTCCGTCCACGTCGGTTTCGGAAGAGGGGTACCAAGAGGGGATGACAACAATATGCATGATGTGTTTTTTATGGAGGTAGATAACGGCGAGGCCGTCTGAAAAGAAAAGATATCTTTCAGACGGCCTTTTGTCTATTTAGTTCAATCAGTTGCCGGCAACCGTCATTTTAGAAACCAAGATGGAGCCGATTTGGTTGGACGAACGGCGTAATGCGTCGTCTGCCACGCCGGTGATGTCGCGGTACATATCCTGCAAACGACCGGCAATGGTGATTTCCTGAACCGGATAGGCAATGACGCCGTTTTCCACCCAAAATCCGGCCGCGCCGCGCGAGTAGTCGCCGGTAATGGTGTTGACGCCTTGTCCCATCAATTCGGTAACCAGCAAACCTGTCCCCATTTCTTTCAACAGGTCGGCCTGCGTGGCATGGGTGTGGTTCAGATACAGATTGTGTGCGCCGCCGGCGTTGCCCGTTGTCTGCATACCGAGTTTTTTCGCGCTGTAACTGCTGAGGAAATAGCCTTCGACTATGCCGTCTTTCACCACAAAACGCGGCTGCGTGGCGACGCCTTCGGCATCGAAATAAGTGCTGCGGAACGAGCGCAGGATATGCGGTTCTTCGCGCAGGCTGAGAAACTCGGGCAGTACCTGTTTGCCGATGCTGTCAATCAGGAAGCTGCTTTGACGGTAGAGCGCACCGCCGCTGAGTGCGCCGATAAGGTGGCCGATTAAGCCGACGGCGACAGTGGTGTCGAACAGTACGGGATAGCTGCCGGTCGGAACGCTGCGGCTGTTCAGACGGCGTAAAGTCCGTTCGGCTGCGGTTTGGCCGATGAGTTCGGGCGTGTCCATGTCTTCGTGACGGCAGGAGGAATCGTACCAATAGTCGCGCTGCATGCCATGCTCGTCGCTGGCGACCACGCTGCAAGAAATGCTGTGATGCGTGCTTTGCTGGTGTGCGGCAAAGCCGTGGGTGTTGCCGTAAACATATTGGTAATGGCCGGTATGAACCGATGCGCCTTCGGAATTTTCAATGCGGTTGTCCGTTGACAGTGCGGCCTGTTCGCATTGCTTGGCCAAATCAATGGCGGATTCGGTACTCAAATCCCATTCGTGGTAGCGGTCGAGGTCGCCGATATGGGTTGCCATCAAGGCAGCATCGGCAAGGCCGGCGCAATCGTCTTCGGCGGTATAGCGTGCAATATCGATGGCGGCTTTGACCGTATCTTGCAGGGCGCGTTCGGAAAAGTCGGCAGTGCTGGCGCGGCCTTTGCGTTGGCCGACATAGACCGTAATGTCTAAAGATTTATCTTGTTGGAACTCGATTTGTTCGATTTCGCCCAGGCGCACGCTGACGCTTTGACCGAGCGACTCGCTGAAATCGGCTTCGGCCGCGGTGGCGCCGGATTGTTTGGCCAAATCCAGCGTGTGTCCGCACAAGCGCAACAGCTCGTCCGGTGTGTGGTTAAACAGCATAAAAAGGTTTCCTGACAGGGTTTTGCGGCATTTTAACCGTTTCAGACGGCCTCTGCAAAAATCGCACGGAAAGGCCGTCTGAAAACTGATAAAATAGGCAGATTCAGAAAATCAGGGAAACACAATGTTTGAACAAGAAGACGAATGGGTCAGCAAAACCCAAATGAAAAAGCAAATGAACGATTTGCAGGCTTTGGGTATGGAATTGACCAAACTCTCCAGCGATACGTTGAAAAAAATCGGCTTGGACGAAGAGCTGTTCGAGGCGATTGCCACCTATAAAAAAATCACGTCCAACAGCGCACTCAAACGTCAAGCACAATTTATCGGCCGCCTGATGCGCGATACCGACCCTGCGCCCATCGAAGCCTATTTGGCCAAACTGCGCGGCGACAATACGGCGCACAATGCCTTTTTGCAACGCGTCGAGCAGGCGCGTACCCGACTGTTGGCAGACGATGGCGCAATTACCCAATTTATGGCTGATTTTCCGCAAGCCGACGTCGGCAAATTGCGCACCTTGATCCGCAACACCAAAAAAGAGCAGGAACAAAACAAACCGCCGAAAAACTTCCGCGCGCTGTTCCAAGAAATTAAAGCAGTGATGGAGGTCGGTCAATCCGATGCTTCAGAAGAAGGGCAGGATTGGGAAGAATAAATATCGAGGTCGTCTGAAAACGGATTGCGGTTTTCAGACGGCCTGTATCGTAATGCCGAAGGAGGATAACCATGAAATTTCGCTGCTCTGTACTCGCCTTGTTAATCAGTGCACTAACCCTGAATGGTTGTACTGTCTTTCTTTGGGGAGAGAACAACCCGTTCCATAAAACCACAACCGAAAAAACCGTTGCCAAAGACAATATTCAAGCATTTGGCGTGGTTGCCAAAGACAACACGCAACTGGAAACAGGCAGCCTGGTCATGATGGGTAAAAAATATTGGTTTGTTGTTAATCCTAGAGATTCGACCAAGTTGAAGGCGGTCTTGGATGTTAAATTGGACAAACAGTTTCAAATGGTTCAGCAAAACCCAAGATATGCGTATAAGGCTTTGCCGGTCGAATTGAAATCCCCTGAATCGCAAACTTTCCGCTCAAAATTCTGCCTGCGTTACGATACTCAAAAAGCTGCCGAGATTGCCAAGTTGAAACAGCTGGCGTTCAAGCCGGTCGAACTCGATGACAAAACTGTCTACACGCGGTGTATTTCTACCGAAGGTCATTATTACGCAACGCCAAAAAATGTTGCCGAAGACCGCCGTTTTGACACTGCCGTTCCGGTCAGAATTTATTATACGGAAACCAAAAAAAGCACTGACGTTCAGAAGTTGACGGAGAATATCCTGCAAACGCCATTCACATTGGCTTTGGATGCAGTCGGCGCAGTGATAGCAGTCCCCTATGTCGTAGTCAGTGAAATTATCGATGCTTCACGCAAATAATATCCAAGGCCGTCTGAAAACGGATTGCAGGTTTCAGACGGCCTTCCCTACCTTAAAATAAACGCTTCAAAAATATATTAATTTTCTCTCTATTTAATCCCACATACCATGTCCGTCAAAATCCAAACACGTTCCATTAATCCGACTGTTTTCAACGACTTGCTCACTGCCGGTACCGATCCTTTGATTGCCCGGCTGTGTGCTGCGCGTGATGTGCAAAGTCCGGCCGAGTTGGACGACAAGCTTGCAGCTCTTTTGCCGTATCAAACGCTGACAAACTGCGAAGCCGCCGCCGGCCGTTTGGCGGATGCGGTTGAGCGTCAGGAAAAAATCCTGATTGTCGCCGACTACGATGCCGACGGTGCGACGGCGTGTTCCGTCGGTATGAGCGGTTTGGCGGCGATGGGGGCGAAAGTGGATTTTCTCGTGCCCAACCGCTTTGAACACGGCTACGGCTTAACGCCCGAATTGGCTGAAATCGCGGCCGAGCAAGGTATGGATTTATTGGTGACGGTGGATAACGGTATTGCCAGCATTGCAGGCGTGGCGCGTGCGCAGGAGTTGGGTTTGGATGTGATTGTGACCGACCACCATCTGCCTGCCG
This sequence comes from Neisseria subflava, assembly GCF_024205705.1. NCBI lineage: Bacteria > Pseudomonadati > Pseudomonadota > Betaproteobacteria > Neisseriales > Neisseriaceae > Neisseria > Neisseria subflava. Next base: position 1,636,574 of record NZ_CP073115.1, on the reverse strand, counting down.
AGACCGTGCCTGACTGCATCATCGTCAATCCGAACCAAAAAGGCTGCGGTTTCCCAAGCAAAAGCTTGGCGGGCGTGGGCGTGATTTTTTATGTATTGATGGCGTTGCGTGCCGAATTGCGCCGCCGCAATTATTTTTCAGACGGCCTAAAAGAGCCGAATCTGGGCGACCTTTTGGATTTGGTCGCACTCGGTACCGTTGCCGATGTCGTCACTCTAGACCACAACAACCGTATCCTCGTGTCTCAAGGTTTGAAACGGATGCGTTTGGGCAAAATGCGCCCCGGCATCCGCGCCTTGTTTGAAGTGGCGCGACGGGATTGGCGCAAGGCCCAGCCGTTTGATATGGGCTTTGCGTTGGGGCCGCGCATCAATGCGGCCGGACGGTTGGACGATATGTCGGTCGGTATTGCCTGTCTGTTGGCGCAAGATGATACCGAAGCGCAGGAACTGGCGGCTCAGTTAAACAATCTCAATATCGAGCGCCGCGAAATCGAGCAGTCTATGCTGCAAGACGCGCTGAATGATTTTCCTGAAACCTTGCCTCCAGGGCAGACGACTTTGGTGGCGTATCGCGACGACTTCCATCAAGGCGTGGTCGGCATCGTTGCCAGCCGCCTCAAAGACCGTTTTTATCGTCCGACCATCGTGTTTGCGCCTGCCGACAACGGCGAAGTGCGCGGTTCGGGACGCTCCATTCCCAATTTGCACCTGCGCGATGCTTTGGACTTGGTGTCAAAACGCCATCCCGATTTGATTTTGAAATTCGGCGGACACGCAATGGCGGCAGGTTTGAGCATACTTGAACACAATATTCCCACGTTTCAGACGGCATTTGAAGAAGCCGTGCGCGAGATGGTGTGCGAAGACGATTTGTCGCAAACCTTCATCACCGACGGCAGCCTGCCTGCCCGCGATATTACGCTGGAACAGGCGCAAAACCTTGCCCGACACGTTTGGGGCAGGGCTTCGCGCCGCCGAGTTTTACCGACGAATTTCATGTTGTCCGCCAGCAGCCTTTGGGTGCGGAAGGCAAACACAAAAAAGTCTGGCTGCAAAAAGACGGCTACGAATTTGAAGCCATGTTTTGGCGTTGCAGCGAAGACATTCCCGAATACATCCGCACGGTGTACCGTCCCGTTGCCAACGAATGGCGGAATAATCTCGAATTGCAGCTTTATATCGACTACTGGGAAGTCGCGTAAACAAAGGCCGTCTGAATAATGAAGAAACAAAAACCTTGGCTCGGCTTTTCATTGGCGCTGCTTGCCACCATGACTTGGGGTTCGCTGCCGGTCATCGCCCAACAGGCATTAAAAGCCGTCGATGCGCCCACGCTGGTGTGGATACGCTTTTTAGTGGCTTCGCTGGTGTTGTTTGTGCTGTTGGGACTGACCGGCAAGCTGCCGAGGCCATCTGAATTTTCTAAGCAAACCTTATTTTTATTGTTGTTGGGCATTATCGGCATTTCCGCCAACTTCGTGCTCGTTGCCCTGGGTTTGCACTATATTTCGCCGACAACCACGCAGGTGTTGTGGCAACTCTCGCCCTTTACCATGATTTTGGTCGGTGTTGGCGTGTTTAAAGAAGCCTTTACGCATTGGCAAAAAATCGGCTTGATACTTTTGCTGACGGGTTTGGTCATGTTTTTTAACGACAAATTCGGCGAACTTTTCAGCTTGGGCAGCTACGCGGTCGGCGTGATGATGGCGGCTTCGGGCAGCATGATTTGGGTGTGCTACGGTGTGGCGCAAAAACTTCTGTCCAAACATTTCAATTCGCAACAAATCCTGCTCATGATTTATTTTTGCAGCAGCTTTGTCTTCCTGCCGTTTGCCGAACCGTCTCAAATCGCCCATATCGGCAATCCGTTTTTATGGGGCTGCTTTATCTATTGCTGTTTGAACACGCTGATCGGCTACGGTTCATTCGGCGAAGCGCTCAACCATTGGGACGCTTCAAAAGTCAGTATCGTCACCACGTTGATACCTGTATTTACTATGATATTTTCCACCATTGGCCATCATCTCGCCCCCGATTATTTTGCCGCTTCGGATATGAATATCGTCAGCTATGTGGGTGCTATGGTGGTTGTAGCCGGGGCATTGTTGGCTGTGGCCGGAGAGAAAGTGATGGGGCTTTTTTTGAGAAAGATATGAAGCATTTATTGCGAAACAGAATAAAACAAGGCCGTCTGAAACAGGTTTCAGACGGCCTTTATATTTTCTAAATCAGATTAATGTGAAACGGCGGATTAATAGAAGCCTTCGCGTTCTTCACGGGTGCTGATGTAGATGTTTTTCACTTGGGTGTAGGCGGCGAGCATCATTTTGTGGGTCTCGCGGCCGATACCTGAAGTTTTGTAGCCGCCAAACGGCGCGCCGGCAGGCAGGCGGTTGTAGCAGTTTACCCAAACGCGGCCGGTTTCCAATGCGTTGGAAACGCGCAGGCAGCGGTTGATGTCGGTACTCCAAACTGCGCCGCCCAAGCCGTATTCGCTGTCGTTGGCCATTTTGATGACTTCTTCTTCGGTTTTGAATTTAATCACGGTGGCAACCGGGCCGAAGATTTCTTCTTGGGAAACACGGGCTTCGTTGCTGGCCTCAATCAAAGTCGGTTCGACAAATTCGCCTTTGCCCAATTCGCCTTCGATTTTTTTACCGCCGGTAATGATGCGGCAGCCTTCTTGTTCGCCGATTTTGACGTATTTCAAAATGGTCTCGAGTTGACCGGCATTGACTTGAGAACCCATTTGGGTGTCGTCTTCCCAAGGCAGGCCGACTTTGATTTTTTTGAATTCTTCAGCCAAAGCATTGACGAATTTGTCGTAAATGCCTTCTTGTACAAAAATGCGCGAACCGGCGCAGCACACTTGGCCTTGGTTGAACAAAATACCTTTTTGCGCGCCTTCGAGGGCTTTGTCGAAAGGCATATCGTCGAAGAAGATGTTGGCAGATTTGCCGCCCAATTCCAAAGTGGACGGAATCAGTAATTCAGCAGCAGCGATGCCGACGCGGCGGCCGACTTCGGTTGAGCCGGTAAAGGCCAGTTTGTTGAAGCCTTTGTGGTGCAGCATGTATTCGCCGGATTTGGAACCGCGGCCGGTAATCACGTTCAACACGCCTTTAGGCAGCAAGTGGTTGATTTTTTGAGCGAGGGACAACAGGCTCAATGAAGTGCTGGAAGAAGGGTGGATGACGATGGTACAACCTGCGGCCAATGCCGGAGCGATTTTCCATGCGGCCATCAAGAATGGGAAGTTCCAAGGAATGATTTGGCCGACAACGCCGATCGGTTCGCGCAAAACGATGGACAGGTCTTCGGCGTCAAGCTGGGTCGCAGTGCCTTCTTCGCCGCGGATCACGCTGGCGAAATAGCGGAAATGGTCGGAAGCCAAAGGCACGTCGGCGGCACGGGTTTCGCGGATCGGTTTGCCGTTGTCCAAGGTTTCTTGCAGGGCAAACAATTCGGCGTTTTCATCAATCACATCGGCGATTTTGTTCAAAATGGCCGCGCGTTCGGCAGTCGTGGTTTTGCGCCATGTTTTGAATGCTTCTTGTGCAGCGGCTACGGCAGCATCGACATCAGCATCGGTTGCGTCTGTGAACTTGGCCAACTCATCGCCATTGGCAGGGTTGTAAGAGGATAAAAGTTTGCCTTCGCTACCTTTCGTCCATTCGCCGTTGATTAAAAGACCATATTCTTTATCAAACACATTTAAATCTTTTGCCATAATGCTGTCTCCTTAATGAATGGGAATAGGTGGTTCAACACCATGAAAGCAGCTTATGCTTTTTTCTTTTTAAGTTCAAGTACTAAAAATGAGAATGTTCTTAAAATTTACATTTGCAATGTTGTTTCATGTAGCAGGCCGTCTGAAAAATTAAGGATTTGATTGAAATGAAAGTGCATTTGTTAATATATTTAAAGATTCAGGCGGCCTGAATAGGATTTGTTATGGTATAACATCATAACTCGTTGTTTTGAAAAAGATTATGGGTTGACGGCTTAGGGTATGGGGAGTATTCTCATTCATAGCTAAACAGTTTTTCAACACCCTAGGAGACTCTCTCATGAAAATGCATGCTGTGGTAGTAAATAAAGATGTAGCAGGTGATGTAGAAGTTGTTGAACGCGAACTGCGTCCGCTGGAATACGGTGAGGCGTTGGTGGAAGTCGAGTATTGCGGCGTGTGCCACACCGACTTGCACGTTGCGGCAGGCGATTACGGCGACAAACCGGGTCGCGTATTGGGACACGAAGGCATCGGTTTGGTTAAAGAAGTTGCCGACGGTGTGAAAAATCTGAAAGTCGGCGACCGTGTCAGCATCGCATGGCTGTTCCAAAGCTGCGGTTCTTGCGAATACTGTAATACCGGCCGCGAAACCTTGTGCCGCTCTGTATTGAACGCAGGCTATACTGCCGACGGCGGCATGGCGACCCACTGTATCGTGAGTGCCGATTATGCGGTCAAAGTTCCTGAAGGCTTGGATCCTGCGCAAGCTTCCAGTATCACTTGTGCCGGCGTAACTACTTATAAAGCCATTAAAGTTTCCGGCGTCCGTCCGGGCCAATGGATTGCGATTTACGGCGCAGGCGGTTTGGGCAACTTGGCGGTTCAATACGCGAAAAAAGTGTTTGGCGCGCACGTTGTTGCCATTGATGTTAATGACGACAAACTGGCTTTTGCCAAAGAAACCGGTGCGGATTTGGTAATCAATGCTGCCAAAGAAGATGCGGCTCAAGTCATCCAAGAGAAAACCGGTGGCGCACACGCAGCCGTTGTAACAGCCGTATCCGCTGCTGCCTTCAATTCAGGTGTTAACTGCGTCCGCGCAGGCGGTCGTGTCGTTGCAGTTGGCTTGCCACCTGAGTCTATGGATTTGTCTATCCCTCGCTTGGTATTGGACGGCATCGAAGTGGTCGGCTCTTTGGTCGGTACCCGCAAAGATTTGGAGGAAGCATTCCAATTCGGCGCAGAAGGTTTGGTTGTGCCTAAAGTCGAGTTGCGTGCTTTGGATGAAGCGCCTGCCATCTTCCAAGAAATGCGCGAAGGTAAAATTACCGGCCGTATGGTGATTGATATGAATAAAGAGTGCAGCTGCATTCATCACTAATCAAATGATTCTATGACAAAAAGGCCGTCTGAAACTTTTCAGACGGCCTTTTTCATTGGATTGGGAAATTTAAAGCGTAAAGCCGCTTTCAAATGCACGGATTTCTCCACTGATAGGATCGATAAACTCTATTTTTTTAGCCAGAAGTTTTAAAGGTTTGTCGTAGTCTTCATCACCGGCCGCCAATGGGGTAGGGTAAAGCGCATCGTTCATCAGCGGCATATTCAAACTCATCATATGCACGCGGAGCTGGTGTTTCTTTCCGGTATGCGGCGTGAGGCGGTAGAGGCTGAACGCGCCGCGGTTTTCGATAAGTTCGATGGTCGTGTGGGCGTTGGGTTCGCCTTCTGTTTCCCGCGTGAGGAAGAATTTTTCGCCGCGTTCCATTCGGGATGAAATATCCAGCGGATAGTCCAAATCCGTCCGCGTCGGCGCCACCGCTTCATAAGTTTTTTGGACGGTTTTTTCTTGGAACATGGTCTGATAATCGCGACGCGTGGCAGGGTTGAGCGAAAGCAGCATAACGCCTGCCGTATCTTTGTCCAAGCGATGAATCGGCGTAATGTCTTCAACATTCAAATGCTGCAATTCAGGCCGCAAACGCAGGCGCGTGAGCAGGGTTTCCCGCAAAAACCTGCCGCTGGGGATGACGGGCAGAAAATGCGGTTTGTCCACCACAAGCAAATGCTCATCAATATGTAAAATCTTTTCTTCAAACGGAATACGCGGCTCGCTCTCACGGCTGGTTTCACGGTAATAAAACATCGCCTTGCCGGGCTCGAATAAAGTATTTTCATCAAACGGTACGCCATCCGCGCCCACCACAAAACCGCTGTTCAGCCGTCGCCGCCAGTTTTCTTCGCCGACAAAGGGAAAATGAGTGCATAAAAAATGCAGCAGCGGCAAGCCGTAAAACTGCTTTTCATGCGGCAAAACCAAGTAGCTGGGTTTGACACCGTCTAAAAGGGGGAGGGGATTGGTATGTTTTTTCATGCGGCGGATTGTACTCGGTTTTAAGGATTTTTTCAGACGGCCTTGTTTATATGGAAAATAAACTTCTAATAATAGATATGTATTGATGCAGGTTTTGTGCTTAAATAGATTCTTCAAATGACCAAAGAAACTGGTTTCTTTGGAACTTGCTTTTGTGGCATGAATTAAAGAAATGATAAAGAAGCAATATTTGAGAAAAGGAGAATATTATGAAGAAAGAAATCAGCATAATCATTATGTTATCCGCATTTTCCGTATCCGCTATGGCGGGAGGGGAAGTTCGGCTCGGTAAGAGTGAGACATACGATAATGAGTATGAGCTTATGGTAGAGCATGAAGTAAATGAAGAAGTTTCACAATTAAATCAAGACGAGTATGCCGCACATCCAATACGTAACGATAGCGGCGTCATGCAGTCAGGGAAAGCTGCTTCAGGCAGACAAGCTGTTTCCCAATACGGAAAACCTAATTTGCCGCCTGTCCGCTTAAATCCGCATCCTTCACGACCTTGATTGCAAAATCAAAGGGCTGCTCCATTTGTTTGGACAGCCCTTTTGTTTTGTTGGCTCACTCACATTTTTGTTTGCGCAAAACAAGTTTGTAATCAGTTTTGATGCTGGTTTGATCGCCAATCATCTTAAAATCATCTATCAAACAACGGTTTTCTGTACATTTTAACGTGAAATCTGCACCGACCCTGTGGCCGTCAAATTGTTTAAATGTTGCCCGGACGGTATGGGGAGAAGTGACCTTGACTTGCAAGGTTTTATGGAAGTTGTCAGGATGATCCTGACCAAAGCCCAAGTAGTAATATATCGGCATGTCACATCCCATCTCCATATCGGGTTGATTACGGATATTAGTGTCAAAATTATTAAATTGTCGGATGATTTTTTGTAATTCAGGCGTGGTAACATGATTGTGTTCAGAGCCTAAATCCACTTTAGACAGATAAACCTTTTTGACTAAATCTATTTTGGCTTGATTATTTGTGGCGTTATTTGCAGCCATCGCTTGGTAGGGTAAACTGGTGGTTAACAAGCCGATAACAAAAAGAGATCGTAGTGTTTTCATGATGTGCATAGGGACGGGATGAAAAGAATCCAAGTATAACGACATTGAATCTATATTGAATATATTTTTAAGAAATTTAAGTTGAAAAGAAGGGGAAGGATGGGAACCATTGAATATGATTCTGCAATCTGCTTTACAGGCCGTCTGAATGCGAAAACCGATTTTCAGACGGCCTTTTGATTTGTTCTCAACCTCACAAACCCTTAAAAATCAGCTATAATGCCCAACTATTTGATTTTCGCTTATCCCATATTGAAATGGCACAAAAAATTCAATCTGTAAAAGGTATGAACGACCTTTTACCTGTCGAACAAAAAGATTTCAAACTGACGGCTGCGTTTTGGCAGGCGTTTGAAGATACGGTTAGTCGTTGGACACGCGCTTACGGCTATCAGCAAATCCGTACGCCGATTGTCGAGCAAACCGGTTTGTTTGTCCGCTCCATCGGCGAGGAAACCGATGTGGTCGGCAAGGAAATGTACACCTTCTCCGATTCAAACGATTCTTTGAGTTTGAGCCTGCGTCCTGAAGGTACGGCTTCTTGTCTGCGTGCGGTGGTCGAACACAACCTTCTGTACAACAGCCCGCAAAAGCTGTGGTATATGGGGCCGATGTTCCGCCGCGAGCGTCCGCAAAAAGGCCGTTATCGTCAGTTCCATCAAGTCGGTATCGAAGCTTTGGGTTTTGAAGGGCCGGATATTGATGCGGAAATCATCGCGATGTCTGCCGATTTGTGGGAAAAATTGGGTATTCGCGAATACCTGACTTTGGAAATCAACAGCTTGGGCAACCGTGAAGAACGCGCGGCACACCGTGCGGCATTGGTTGAATATTTGACCCGCTATGAAGATAAGTTGGACGAAGACAGCAAACGCCGTCTGAAAACCAATCCTTTACGCGTTTTGGATACGAAAAACCCTGATTTGCAGGAAATCTGCAACGCGGCGCCGCGTTTGGTGGATTATTTGGGCGAGGCTTCGCAAAACCACTATGCACGCTTCAAGGCGATGTTGGACGGTTTGGGTATTCAATATATTGAAAATCCGCGCTTAGTCCGCGGTTTGGATTACTACAATCAGACGGTTTTTGAGTGGACGACCGACAAACTCGGCGCGCAGGCGACTGTGTGCGGTGGCGGCCGTTACGATGGTTTGATTGAAGAGCTTGGCGGTAAGCCTGCGCCGTCTATCGGCTTTGCGATGGGTATTGAGCGCCTGCTGCTTTTGGTAAGCGAATACGGCTCACTGGAAGTGAACGCCGCGCCTGATGTCTATGCAATGCACCAAGGCGAAGGTGCGGACTTGCAGGTGATGAAATACGCGCAAGCCTTGCGCGCTCAAGGCTTCAATGTGATGCAGCATTCCGGCTATCAGAGCCTGAAAGCGCAAATGAAAAAAGCAGACAACAGTGGCGCAAGCTTTGCCCTGATTGTGGCTCAGGATGAGCTGGCAAACGGTACGGTTACCCTGAAAGATATGCAGGGCAAACATGAACAACAAACCGTTGCCGCCGCTGATTTGACAGACACTTTACAACAATGGAAGAACGCATAAATGGCAGCCCATTTGGAAGAACAACAAGAGTTAGACAACTTTAAATATTTTTGGAAAAAAACAGGCCGTTGGATCTTTGCCTTGCTGATCGTGGCGGCTTTGGGGTATTTGGGTTACACCATTTACCAAGGCCAAAAAGCTTCAAAAGATCAGGAAGCCGCCGCCGTGTTGGCGCAAATGGTGGAAAAGGCGCAGCAAAAAACCGACCAAAAAGCCATCAACGCCGATTTGGCCGAATTGCAAAAAAACTATCCTGATTCCATTTCGACAGCCCAAGCTACTTTGATGGTAGCGGCGACCGAGTTTGATGCCGGCCGTTATGATGTGGCGGAAGGTCATTTGAATTGGGTGCTGAAAAACCAAAACGCACCGTTGGTTCAAGCTTTGGCAGCGCAGCGTTTGGGCGTTGTCCTGTTGCAACAGAAAAAATACGATGCCGCCATCAATGCCCTGAATACTCAGGTTGAGGCTGATTTCGAGCCTTTGATGCTGGAAACCAAAGGCGATGTTTACGTTGCCCAAAATAAAACCAAAGAAGCCGTACAAAGTTACGAAGCTGCTTTGAGCAAAATGCCGCAAACCGCAGTAGGCCGAGAATTGCTGCAAATGAAAATCGACAGCTTGAAATAAGTTTGTTTAAAATCAAGGCCGTCTGAAGTTGCAATGACTTTTCAGACGGCCTACACTTATCCTTATCAACCGTGTTTTTAAAACACCTGCTTGTGTTCCGCTCCCGTTTTTAGGCGGCACTTGACACAGAAAGACTCCATCATGAAACCAACCATCGCGCTTGTCGGCCGCCCCAATGTCGGCAAATCTACTTTATTCAACCGTTTGACGCGCACCAAAGACGCGCTCGTGCATGACTTGCCCGGCCTGACGCGTGACCGACATTACGGTCATGGCAAAGTCGGCAGCAAACCTTATTTGGTCATCGATACCGGCGGTTTTGAGCCAGTTGTGGACAGCGGCATTTTGCACGAAATGGCAAAACAAACCTTGCAGGCTGTCGATGAAGCCGATGCAGTGGTGTTTTTGGTGGACGGCCGCACCGGTTTGACGCCGCAAGACAAAATCATTGCCGACCGTTTGCGCCAAAGTCCGCGTCCCGTTTATTTGGCCGTGAATAAAGGCGAAGGCGGCAATAGGGCCGTACTTGCCGCCGAGTTCTACGAACTTGCTTTGGGCGACCCTTATGTTATTTCAGGTGCGCACGGCGATGGCGTGTATTATCTGATTGAAGATATTTTGGAAACCTTCCCTGAGCCTGAAAAGGAAGAGGAAGAAGCGAAACATCCTGTTTTTGCTGTAATCGGCCGTCCAAATGTCGGTAAATCGACCTTGGTAAACGCCATCCTCGGCGAAGAACGCGTGATTGCTTTCGATATGGCAGGCACGACGCGCGACAGTATCCATATCGATTTTGAACGTGAAGGCAAGCCGTTTACCATCATTGATACCGCAGGTGTGCGCCGTCGCGGCAAAGTGGATGAAGCGGTGGAAAAGTTCTCTGTTATCAAAGCCATGCAGGCGGTTGAAGCGGCAAACGTTGCTGTTTTGGTATTGGACGCGCAACAAGATATCGCCGACCAAGATGCGACGATTGCAGGTTTTGCTTTAGAGGCAGGCCGTGCCTTGGTGGTGGCGGTCAATAAATGGGACGGCATCAGTGAAGAGCGTCGCGAGCAAGTGAAACGCGATATCAACCGCAAACTGTATTTCCTTGATTTTGCTAAGTTTCACTTTATTTCTGCATTGAAAGAGCGCGGTATAGACGGTTTGTTTGAAAGCATTCAGGCTGCCTACAATGCGGCGATGATTAAGATGCCGACGCCGAAAATCACGCGCGTATTGCAAAGCGCGATCGAGCGTCAACAGCCGCCACGTGCTGGCTTGGTGCGTCCGAAAATGCGTTATGCCCACCAGGGTGGCATGAATCCGCCAGTGATTGTGGTTCACGGCAATTCGCTGCACGCGATTTCAGACAGCTACACACGCTATCTGACACAAACGTTCCGTAAAGCCTTCAATCTGCAAGGTACGCCGCTCAGAATTCAATACAATGTTTCGGAAAACCCGTATGAAAATGCGGAAGACAAACCGAAGAAAAAACCGCTGCGCCGTGTCAGCCTGAGCAACCGTATTGAGAAACGCGAAGGCCGCAAGGAAGAGAAAAACCGCTTCAAGAAGAAAACCAAAGTCAGCGTGAAAAAACAATTCAGCAAATAAGCACAAAGGCCGTCTGAACAATTTTAGACGGCCTTTTTATAATAAAAAACAGCTCATTAGAGTTTCATGGCATATTTTCGATAGGGTTTGCCGAATTTAAAAAATATCAAATTTGAATTTGGAATTGTTGTGAATATGAAAATGAAACAGTCGGTTTGATGGGAAGTTCCCTTATTGCTGGATTCCTAAACGGTGTGATAGAAAAAAATAGTTGGTAATTTATCCTATTCGGGGCTACAATCCCATCAAACGCCGATTTTGGCGTCTTTACAATCATAATAATGGAGCTCAAGAATATGACAGCTAAAGGACAAATGTTACAAGATCCTTTTTTGAATGCGTTGCGTAAAGAGCACGTTCCGGTTTCAATCTACTTGGTAAACGGCATCAAGCTGCAAGGTCAAGTGGAATCATTCGACCAGTACGTTGTTCTGCTGCGTAATACTTCCGTCACTCAAATGGTTTACAAACACGCTATCTCAACAATCGTTCCTGCACGCGCAGTCAGCCTGCAACACGAAAACAAGCAACCTCAAGCCGCTGCTGCAGCTGCTCCGGTTCAAGTTGAGACTGTGCAACAACCTGCCGAATAAATGATGTAACGCATTCCTGTTTTTCAATACCTTACCGCTTTTGCGGTAGGGTATTTTTATTTTCAGACGACCTTTATCATGCTGCTTGAAAACATTCTTCCTTTTGCCCACTCCCTGTTACGACAAGCCTTAAAATCAGGCGGCCGCGCTTTGGATGCGACGGCCGGAAATGGGCATGATACTTTGCTGTTGGCGCAGTTGGTTGGCGAGACGGGTAGGGTGTGGGCATTTGATGTGCAACTCAAGGCACTGGAGCAGACTCAAGGCCGTCTGAAAGAAAATGGCGTAGATGGTTGGGTAGCCCTAATACATGACGGCCATGAAAACGTTTTATCTTATATCGACGAGCCTTTAGATGCCGCAGTATTTAATTTCGGTTGGCTGCCGGGCGGCGATAAAAGCTGTACAACTGAGGCGGCAAGCAGTATCCGTGCGCTGACGGATACTTTGGGTTTGCTGAAAGAGGGTGGGCTTGCCGTGGCGGTATTGTATCCGGGGCATGAAGCCGGCCGAATAGAGGCTGAAGCGATTGTGCAATGGGCGGAAACTTTGCCGCAGGAAGCATTTGCCGTGTTACGCTATGGATTTGTCAACCGCCGCAATGCGCCTCCCTATCTGCTGGCGATTGAAAAGTTGCGTCAGAAATAGATGTTTGCGGTAAAATAGCTGCTTTGTTTTTCAACCTTTAACATAAGAAACTGCCATGCAATATCTGTTTGTAAAATACAGCCATCAGATTTTCGTTGCCATTACCATCCTGTTGTTCAACATCCGTTTTTTCCTGCTCTGGCGTCATCCTGAGAAACCGTTGGCAGGCATTTGGAAAGCCATGCCGCATTTGAACGACACCATGTTGCTGTTTACCGGCTTGTGGCTGATGAAGATTACTCATTTTTCGCCGTTTAATGCGCCATGGCTCGGCATGAAAATCCTGCTGTTGCTGGTTTATATTGTGTTGGGCATGATTATGATGCGTTCGCGTCCGCGTTCGCCGAAGTTCTATATCGTCTACGTTTTGGCCATGTCGTGTGTTGCCACGATTGTTTTCCTTGCCAAAACCAAAACGCTGCCGTTTTAAAAGAGGTCGTCTGAAATGTATCCGCATTTTGCCGTTATCGCTTTGGGCAGCAATCTTGCCAATCCTGCCGAACAGGTTCGCACCGCTTTGGCCGAATTGGCCGCGCATCCGCATATCCGGCTTGAAAAGACTTCTTCCCTGTATCTGACTGCGCCGGTCGGTTATGATGATCAGCCCGATTTTGTGAACGCGGTTTGTGCGGTGAAAACATCATTGGACGGCGTAGCGCTGTTGGCAGAGTTAAACCGCATCGAGGCCGAATTTGGGCGCGAGCGTACCTTCCGTAATGCGCCGCGCACTTTGGATTTGGACATCATCGATTTTGACGGTATCCGCAGCGATGACCTGCATCTGACCTTGCCGCATCCGCGCGCGCATGAACGCAGTTTCGTTATGTTGCCGTTGGCCGAAATCCTTCCGGATTTCGAGTTGGGCGAGCATGGCCGTGCGGCTGATTTGGCTCAGGCTTTGGGCGGGCAGGGTATTCGCCTGTTGAAAGAATAAGGGCCGTCTGAAAAACGGACTAAAACAAGAAAGGGCGTGTTAGACACGCCTTTTTTGCTATAAAATATTGTTGGGAAACACATTACAAAGAGTTACTATGAATCCTCGTTATATTGTTGTCGAAGGCGCCATCGGTAGCGGCAAGACTGCTTTGAGCCGCCGCTTGGCAGAGCATTTCAGTGCGTTGCTGTTGTCGGAGAATCCGGATCACAATCCGTTTCTCATGAAGTTTTACAGCAATGTTTCCAATAATGGCTTGGCTGCCGAACTTTTCTTCCTGACGCGCCGCGCTGAAAGCGTGAATATTATTGAAGAGCAATGCGCGCAAGGCGGAATGGTTGTGGCTGACTTTTTATTGGAAAAAGACCGTATTTTTACGCCTATCGTTTTGAATGATGACGAGCAGCAGCTTTTTGCCGATATGAAGCAACGTATTTTGCCGCAATACGCAGAGCCCGATGTGGTGATTTATCTGCAAACCGCCGTCGAAAACAACCGCAAACGTCTGCAAAAACGTCACGAAGGCATTATCAGCTTGTTCCCCGAAGGCTATTTGGGACGGGTGCATGACGAATACAGCCATTTCTTCCATTTGTATCAAAGCGCGCCTTTGCTGACCGTCAATGCCGATGAGTTGGATTTGGCCGGCAATGACGACCACTTCCAGCTTTTGTTGCGCGCATTGGAAGATTTTCAAGGTACGCGCAGTTATTTGAATTTAAGCGAAAAATAAACGAAGGCTAGGTTTAGGCCGTCTGAAAGGAATAATATGTCAAAATATCAATTCACACTCCCATCTTCTTCCGGTAGCGATTTTAACTCCGCCGAACATTTGCCGTTGGTTGTCTATTTTTATCCTAAAGACAGCACGCCCGGCTGTACCACCGAAGGCTTGGATTTCAATGCCCGATTGGAGCAATTCAAAGCATTAGGCTATACCGTTGTCGGCATTTCGCGCGACGGCGTCAAGTCGCATCAGAATTTCTGCGCCAAACAAGGCTTTCAGTTTGAATTGTTGAGCGACAAAGAAGAAACCGTCTGCAAACTGTTTGACGTGATCAAGTTGAAAAAGCTTTACGGCAAAGAATCCCTCGGCATTGAGCGCAGCACGTTTGTGTTGGACGAAAACGGCGAAATCGCCCATGAATGGCGCAAAGTCAAAGTGGCCGGACACGCGCAGGAAGTTTTGGATACAATTTCTCAAGCCTCTTGATAGAGCTTTGAAAACCTAAAGGCCGTCTGAACGGATGTAAAGTCATGCCGTTCAGACGGCCTTTCAATACAGTTTGATGAATATGGACGATTTAATAGACAAGTTGCTTGAATCCCTTTGGCTGCAAGACAGGCTCAGCCACAATACGCTACAAAGTTACCGCCGTGATTTGGTCAAAGTCGCAGCGCGTTTGGCCGAGGGCGGGCAGGATTGGTTGAGTGCCGATGAATTTGCCCTGTCTGATGCTGTGTATACGGAGGGCGAAAAAAACACGTCCCAAGCACGGGCCTTGTCGGCTTGCAAGCGTATGTACGGCTGGTTGGAAGAAACGGGCCAAAGAGCAGACAATCCCACCCGTTTTCTCAAGGCGCCGAAATCAGAACGCAAACTGCCCACGCTGATTACCGAAGCCCAAATCGACGCACTGCTGGCTGCGCCGGATGTGGAAACGCCGCATGGACTGCGCGACAAAGCCTTGCTTGAAGTCATGTATGCAACAGGTTTGCGCGTGACCGAAGCCGTCAAATTGACGCTCAGCGATATCGATTTACATCGCGGCAGTATCCGTACCATAGGCAAGGGCGACAAATTGCGTCTGGTTCCGTTGGGACAGGAAGCGGCATATTGGGTGGAACGCTATTGCAACGAATCGCGTCCGTTGTTGCTGAAAAACAAAATTTGCGACGAAGTATTTGTCAGCCAGAAACGCAGCGGCATCAGCCGTCAGCTTGCATGGATGATAGTCAAAGAATATGCCGAAGCGGCCGGTATTGCTTCGCTCAGCCCACACGGTTTGCGCCATGCTTTTGCCACGCATTTGGTCAATCACGGCGTCGATTTGCGTTCGGTCCAGATGATGTTGGGACATTCCGATATCAACACCACGCAGATTTATACCCATGTTGCCAATATCCGTTTGAAAAACATGGTCGATGAACACCATTCCCGTTCATAAATAAAGGCGGCATCTCGAAGATGCCGCTTTTTGTTATTGAGGCCGTCTGAAAGGTTATCAAAATTTAAAATTATAAAATATCAATCATAATATAAAATTTCATAGAAAAATTTCAAAACAAAAGGACAGTGCCAATATTGCAATGCAAACCGTTTTTATTTATATTTACGTTCAAGAATAAATCCTACTCTCAATTACAGAGGGTAACAAAATTATTGGAGCACATCATGTTTGTCTGCATCTGCAACGCCATTACTGACCACGACATCAAAGAGACCATCGCCGCCGGTGCAACCACCATGAGCGATTTGCAGGCTCAATTGGGCGTGGCGACTTGTTGCGGTTGCTGCGGCGAATTGGCTGCATCGTTTTTGACAGCAAGCAGTGCCCAAAATACCGTGACTGCAGGTATTAACGTTCAGTCTTAATTTCAGAATACACACAAAGGCCGTCTGAAGGCGTTATCTCGCGCCTGTTCAGACGGCCTTTGTTATGCCTGTATGGTTTGGCGGCATTTTGCTATACAATGGCCGCTTTTGTCCCTCCGAGAGTAACCGCCATGAAACTGACCTTGATGTTTCGGGAATATTGCAGCCTGTGCCACAAAATGCGCGAACAATTAAAGCCTTATCAGGAGCAGTTTGGATTTGGGCTGGATGTTGTCGATGTTGATGAAGATCCGGTTTTAGAAGAAAAGTACAATGAGCTGGTGCCTGTTTTGCTGGATGGCGATACCGAAATCTGCCATTGGTTTTTGGACGAAGAAAAACTGAAAGCGCATTTGAGCGCGTAACAAACCGTTGACCATATTATCTTTCAGACGGCTTTTGGCTGTTTATGCCGTCTGAACATTGATTTTATTATGACTGAAAAACTTTCTCCCGATGCGCTGATTGAAGCGGCGCTGTTGACGCAAGTCGAACCCTTAAACGAAAAAGCCATGCGCGAATTGTGCGTGCCGCCGTTGTCGCAAGACAAGCTGATTGACGTGTTGGCGCAACTGAAGGCCCGCTGGCAGGGCAGGGCTTTGCAACTGGTGCATACCCATGAGGGCTGGCGTTTCCAAATCGCCCAAGCCGCCTTTGAACGACTGGGCAGCCTGCAAGAGCAGCGCGCGCCGCGTTATTCCCGTGCCGTGATGGAAACGCTGGCGATTATTGCCTATCAGCAACCGGTAACGCGTGGCGATATTGAAGGCATACGCGGTGTGGCGGTGTCGCAAAATGTCATGCAAACCTTGCAGGATAGGGGCTGGATTGAAGTCATCGGCCACCGTGATTCTGTCGGCCGTCCGGCTTTGTGGGCGACAACAGCAACATTCCTAAGCGATTTGCGTTTGGAAAGTTTGGAAGAATTGCCGCCACTGACTGAATTGGGCGAGCTGGTGTTGCCTGATTTGATGGAAACGCCGCCGACAGGCGATGAGGAGGCTGAAGAAGCAGTAGAATCAGGAAGCAGACTGATTAACTGATTTGAATGTAAAGGCCGTCTGAAATAATTATGTTTCAGACGGCCTTTATTGTTGTATAACATCATGATTTTAAATATAATTTTCATCTATTTTAATAACTTATTGATTTTATGATATAATTTAAAAATTATTAGAATAAATATCTCTCATTCTGTAATAGTTTGAGAAGGCATACGGAAACGTTTCCCTCTTTATCAATCGGCAGCCCGTTTGTTCTTCAAATATGCGCTGTATCAACTACGGAACCGATATGAAATTCAAACAATTCATTCAAAACAAATCTTCTTTCAACCCAAGCGTGGTCGGTATTACGCTTTTCTTCGTCCTTTTGCTTTTGTCAGCTGCTTTGGTTTGGCCTCAAAATACTGAGGCTTTGTTAAATGCCATGAAGCAGTTTATTTTTCAAAATGTCAGTTGGTTTTACATTCTGACTTTCTCTGTATTCCTTATTTTCTTATTGGCGCTTCCCATCAGCAGCTTCGGCAGTATTAGGCTGGGTACAAACGAGGACGAACCTGAGTTTTCGTTTTTATCATGGCTGGCCATGCTGTTTGCGGCCGGTATGGGCGTGGGCTTAATGTTTTTCGGGGTGGCCGAGCCTTTATCGCATTTCTCTTCCCCGATTGCCAAAGGCAATGCGCAAGAGGCGATTCTGCATACGGTGTTCCACTGGGGGATTCATGCCTGGGCAATCTACGGAATCATTGCGCTTGCCTTGGCGTATTTCGGTTTCCGCTATAAATTGCCGCTGGCGTTGCGCTCCTGCTTTTATCCGATTTTAAAAGACAAAATCAACGGCAAAATGGGCGATGCCATCGATGTGATGGCTTTGATTGCGACTTTGTTCGGTATTATCACAACCTTGGGATTTGGCGCGGCACAAATGGGTTCCGGTTTGTTGAAGATGGGCTGGGTGCAGGACAACAGCTATGTCTTGCAGGTCGGCATTATCGTTGTTGTGATGGCGATTGCCATATTTTCCGCAACTTCGGGCGTAGGCAAAGGCGTCAAAATTTTGAGTGAAACCAACTTGGTCTTGGCACTGTCATTGCTGTTGTTTGTCTTGTTGAGTATGCCGACGACGTATTTGATTTTCGCATTCAGCGACAATTTGGGCACTTATTTGAGCAACTTCGTTTCGTTCAGCTTTAAGTCATATACCTATGAGCCTGAGCATACAAAATGGTTTACCGGCTGGACGGTGCTGTATTGGGCTTGGTGGTGTTCGTGGTCGCCTTTTGTCGGTTTGTTCATTGCCCGAATTTCACGAGGCAGGACCATCCGCGAATTTATTTTTGGCGTATTGGCAGTGCCTAGCCTGATGAGTATTTTGTGGTTTACTGTATTTGGCAATTCGGCCTTGTGGCTGGACACGCATGTGGCAAACGGCGCCTTGTCTGCCTTGACCAACGAGCCTGAAAAATTGTTGTTTGCCTTTTTGAATTATTTGCCGTGGCCGGTTGTCAGCAGCTTGGTAGCATTGCTGGTGATTTCGCTGTTTTTTATCACTTCTGCCGACTCGGGCATTTATGTGCTGAACAATATTGCTTCGCGTGATAAAGGGCTGGCTTCGCCCAAGTGGCAATCGGTTATGTGGGGTGTGTTGATTTCGGCTGTGGCTATTGTGTTGTTGGGTGCCGGCGGTTTGCCTATTTTGCAAACCATGACCCTGATTGCGTCTCTGCCGTTTGCGGTGTTGATGATTTTTATGATGGTTTCTTTGTGGAAAGCCCTGAACAACGATGCCAACTATTTTGCAACCGCCGTCAATCCGGGCAGTATTTTCTGGTCGGGTGATCATTGGAGGGAACGCCTTGGTCAAATGATGAATCAGACGCAGGAAGTCGATATCATCAAATTTATGAAAAATACGGCGCTTCCGGCAATGCAGGAATTGAAAGACGAATTGACCGAAAAATACAATATGGACGTAGAAATCCGTTGCCTGTTGCAACAGGATGAGCCGTCGGTGGAGCTGGTGGTGCATAAAGGGACAGTAAGGGATTTTGTCTATGGGATTAAATCCGTAAAGCGGGAAATTACCGACCAGTTGATTCGTGAAGACAGCCTGCCTCATTTCAAATATGCGGCAACGTTCATACCGTTGACGTATTTTTCGGATGGGCGCGATGGATACGATGTGCAATATATGACGCAAAAAGAATTGATTGCCGATATGCTCAAGCAGTATGAGCGTTATCTGAACCTGCTTGCAGGAGTAGGGCAGGAATTGATGGGGCATGAACAAGTGGAACTGGCAGAGTAAAATAAATTTAGGCCGTCTGAACATGTAGCAATATTCAGACGGCCTTTTTATTGCCCGCTTAAAAAATAATTTGTTTAAAATAAATATCTTAGATAAATTATAAGAAAAATCTGATTTAAACTATAAAAAATCTTAGTTATAATCAACTTATCTAAAGCTATTCCGCATAGATGCGGGTGATTTACTAAGGAATACTGCAATGCTGTTGGCACTTTCTTTGCGTGATTTTGTCATTGTTGAAAACCTGAATCTTGATTTTCAAAACGGCTTTACCGTATTGACGGGCGAGACCGGCGCAGGCAAATCGATTACTCTGGATGCGATTGGCCTGTTGTTGGGCGATAAAGCCGATTACAGCCAAGTGCGCAGCGGCGCCAAAGAAGCGCAGTTGTCGGCTTTGTTCGACATCAGCGGTTTGCCTGAGCTGAAAGCGCAGCTGCAGGAGCAAGGCCTTTTGGAAGAAGATGCCGAAGAGCTCAGCATCCGCCGTATTATCGATGCCAAGGGTAAAAGCCGCAGTTATATCAATAATCAGGCAGCAACATTGGTGCAGCTGAAAGCCATCGGCGAGCAGTTAATCGATATTCACGGCCAAAATGCCCATCATTCGTTGAATCAAGAGTCTGCGCAACGCGAGTTATTGGATGCGTTTGCCGGCAGCAAAGAGCAGGCAGAAACGGTCAAACAGCTTTATCAAAATTGGGTCAATGCGAAAAAGGCATTGCAAGAAGCGCAAGAGCAGGCAGAATCCATGGCCATCGAACGCGAGCGTTTGGAATGGCAGCTTAATGAATTGAACCAATTAGATCTCAAACCCAACGAATGGGAAACTTTAAGCCAAAGCCACGACAGCCTGGCGCATTCGGCCGAGTTGCTACAAACCGCCGAGCAGGTGGGCGACAGCATAGACGGAGACAACGGCATCCAACGTCGAATCTATCAATGCCAAAAACTGCTGGGCAATCTGCAAAACATTGAGCCGCGCTTTGCCGAAAGTCTGAATATGCTGGCAAGTATTGAAGCTGAATTGGGTGAAATCAGTGCCAATATGCGTGATGTGGCCGGTCGCAGCGACATCGATCCTAATGAATTGGCCGCACAAGAAAGCCGTATGGGCGAATTGATGAGCATGGCGCGCAAATACCGCATTGAGCCGGAAGAGTTGCCGCAAAAGTTGGCAGAAATTGACGAGCGCCTGCAAAACCTGCACGCGGCTGCCGATTTGGAAGCCTTGGAAAATACAGTCGCACGCAATCTTGCCGAATACCACGAAGCCGCGCATATTCTCTCCGCCATGCGTCATCAGGCGGCTGGTCGTTTGGGCGAAGAGACCACCGAGCATATGCAACATTTGGCCATGAAGGGCGCACGTTTTGACATCGTCTTGTTGCCGTCTTCGCCGACCGCACATGGTCTGGAGCAGGTACAATTCCAAGTGGCGGCGAATAAAGGCAATCCGTCCCGACCTTTGAATAAAGTGGCTTCCGGCGGCGAATTGGCGCGTATCAGCTTGGCTTTGCAAGTGGTTGCCAGCCAATACACGCAAGTGCCGACATTGATTTTCGACGAAGTGGATACCGGTATTGGTGGCGGCGTCGCCGAAATGGTCGGTAAAGCTTTGCGTGCCTTAGGTAAAAAACATCAAGTCTTGGCGGTAACCCATCTTCCTCAAGTCGCCTCTTGCGGTGAAAACCATTGGCAGGTCCGCAAGCATAGCGAAGGGGAGCAAACCGTCAGCGAAATCAGCGTGTTGAACCATCATCAGCGCATTGAGGAAATCGCGCGTATGCTGGGTGGCGAAATTATTACCGATACCACACGCAGCCATGCCGCCGAACTCTTGCATTTGGCAGCCGCCTAAAAGCCTCAAGGCCGTCTGAAAATAGGATTCAGACGGCCTTTTCTATATTTTGCCACCTTTTCAGGCAGGCAGAATACAAGGTATGATTATATCGTCTGTTTACAAGGAAATTTTGATGAAAGTCCTGTTTATCGCCGATCCAATGGCAAGTTTTAAAACCTATAAAGACACTACTTACGCCATGATGCGTGAAATGGCAAAGCGCGGTTGGCAGCTTTTTCATACCTTGAGCGGAGAATTGTCCGTCCGTGAAGGTTTGGTAGTGGCTCAGGCAGCAGCATTTGAGTTTGTCGGTGCGAAGAACGATGACGATCACGAATGGTTTAAATCAGAAGCAAAAGTTCAGACGGCCTTAAAAGATTTCGATGCGGTCATTATGCGCACTGATCCGCCGTTTGATATGCAATATCTGTATGCGACCCAGTTTTTAACTTTGGCAGAGCAGCAGGGCGCAAAAGTATTTAACAGCGGACAAGCAATGCGTGATTTCAATGAGAAATTGGCGATTTTGAACTTCAGCCAGTTTACCGCGCCGACTTTGGTTACCACACGTTCCGCCGATGTCCGTGCCTTTTTGAAAGAACACGGCGACATCATCATCAAACCGTTGGACGGCATGGGTGGTATGGGCATTTTCCGTCTGATCGAATCCGACCCCAATATCGGCAGTATCCTTGAAACCCTGATGCAGCTTGATTCACGCACCATCATGGCGCAACGTTATATTCCTGAAATCGTACATGGCGACAAGCGCATTCTGATTATCGGCGGGGAAGTTGTTCCGTATGCTTTGGCGCGTATTCCGCAAAACGGCGAAACGCGCGGCAACTTGGCTGCTGGCGGCCGAGGCGTGGCGCAGGAATTGAGCGAGCGCGACCGTGAAATTGCAGAAACCCTTGCGCCTGAATTGAAGCGTCGCGGTATTTTGCTTGCCGGTTTGGATGTCATCGGCAACAACCTGACCGAAGTCAATGTAACCAGCCCGACCGGCTTCCAAGAAATCATGAAGCAAAAAGATTTCGACGTTGCCGCCATGTTCGCAAATGCCGTAGCATCTTGGGCAAAACAATAAACCCAAAGGCCGTCTGAAAATTGACCCGACCGTTTCTTTTCAGACGGCCTTTTTATGTTGAGAATATGATGGAACCATCCTCCTACGCATCTGAAAAAAAAGGCAAAAACGGCATCAAGCGCATTATCAATGCGTTTGGTTATTCCAAAGACGGACTGGCTGCCGCGTATCGTTATGAAAGCGCATTTCGCCAAGTTCTTTGGCTGAACCTGATTTTAATTGTCTTGGCATTGTTCCTTGATTTCGGCCCGGCCACCAAAATGGTGCTCATTGTTGCATCGTTTATTTCATTGATTACCGAATTGTTTAATACCGCCATCGAGGCAGCCGTTGACCATACCTCTACTGAAAAACACGAGCTGGCCAAGCGTGCCAAAGATGCCGGTTCGGCCGCGCAACTGATGGCTTTGTTCATGTTATTTATTGTTTGGATTATTGCATTAACTGCTTAAAAATGTGGTAATATGGTAATTCATTAGGATTAGATAGTATTAATTAATCTATATCAAAGTTTTCAGACGGCCTTTGGTTGTAAGATGAAAGCTGTATATCCCAGCCATTTGGCAAACACAAGGAGCAAAACATGAAAAAATTAATGGCAACCCTGATTCTGGCAGGCTTGGCAACTTCCGTATCTGCAGCCGGTATCCATATTGAAGACGGTTGGGCACGTGCCACTGTCGAAGGTATGAAAATGGGTGGCGCATTCATGAAAATCCAAAACGATGAAGCCAAACAAGACTTCTTGGTAGGCGGCAGCAGCCCTGTTGCAGAACGCGTTGAAGTACACACCCATATTAACGACAACGGTGTTATGCGTATGCGCGAAGTTAAAGGCGGCGTGCCTTTGGCTGCAAAAGGCGTAACCGAGCTGAAACCAGGCAGCTACCACGTTATGTTCATGGGTTTGAAAAAACAATTGAAAGAAGGCGAAAAAGTGCCTGTAACCCTGAAATTCAAAAACGCGAAACCTCAAACTGTCGAGCTGGAAGTGAAAACTGCACCACAATCCGGTATGGATCACGGTCACGACCACGGTGCTCACGGTGGCGCGCATCAGCACTAATTGCTTGAATTTGCATATAAAGGCCGTCTGAAAGTCATTGGGCTTTCAGACGGCCTTTCCTGTCGTCAAATCAAAATGTGCTAAAATCACGCTTTAAAAAATGCATTTGAAACCCACATTCTGCTCATGAATACTCACAACACACCAGCAAACATCATCGTCGGCCTTTCCGGCGGCGTCGATTCATCCGTTACCGCGGCCCTGCTCAAACAGCAAGGCCATCAAATCAGCGGCGTGTTCATGCAGAACTGGGAGGATGACGACAACGACGAATATTGCAGCATCAAACAAGATTCCTTCGATGCCATTGCCGTTGCCGATATCATCGGCATCGACATCGACATCGTCAATTTCGCCGCACAATACAAAGACAACGTATTTGCCTATTTTCTCAAAGAATACAGCGCAGGCCGCACGCCAAATCCGGATGTCTTGTGCAATGCCGAAATTAAATTCAAATGCTTTTTGGACTATGCCATAGAGCAGGGCGCCGATACCATTGCCACCGGACACTATGCCCGAAAAGAAGTTCGCAACGGCGTGCATTACCTGCTCAAAGGCTTGGATCAAAACAAAGACCAAAGCTATTTCCTGTACCGCCTCAAGCCTTTCCAACTTGAGCGCGCGATTTTCCCATTGGGCGAATTGGAGAAACCTGAAGTCCGCCATCTTGCCGAAGAATTCAAATTACCGACTGCAACCAAAAAAGACAGTACCGGCATCTGCTTTATCGGCGAACGCCCGTTCCGCGAATTTCTGCAAAAATACCTACCGACCAATAATGGCAAAATGGTTACCCCTGAAGGCAAAGTAGTCGGCGAACACGTCGGCTTGATGTTTTACACGTTGGGCCAACGCAAAGGCTTGGGTATCGGCGGCGCAGGAGAACCATGGTTTGTTGCGGCCAAGGATTTGACCAAAAACGAACTGATTGTCGTCCAAGGCCATGACCATCCTTTGCTTTATACGCAAAGCCTGATTATGAACGATTTGAGTTTCACATTGCCCGAACGTCCGAAAGAAGGACGCTATACCTGCAAAACGCGCTACCGTATGGCTGACGCGCCTTGCACGTTACGTTACTTGGATGATGAAACCATTGAGCTTGTCTTTGATGAGCCGCAATGGGCGGTAACCCCCGGACAATCTGCGGTATTGTACGACGGCGATGTGTGCTTGGGCGGCGGTATCATTATGTCCACCGACAAGCCTGTCATCATTACTGCTTAATAAAAGGGCCGTCTGAAAACGAAGCGGCGGATTAAATAAAGCCTTCAGACGGCCTCGATTCTAAAAAACGACTCAATAAAAGACTGATCAATATGGAAAAACTCTGGCTCAAAAGCTACGAACAAGGTGTCAACCCCGAAATCGATATCTCTCAGTACAGCTCCATCAGCGACGTATTCCGTCAAAGTGTTGAGAAATTTTCGGATAAACCTGCTTTTCAAAACATGGGTAAAACGCTGACTTATGCCGAAGTGGGCAAGTTGGCGACCGATTTTGCGTCTTATCTGCAAAACGTATTGAAACTGCCGCGCGGTGAGCGTGTGGCGATTATGATGCCGAACGTTTTGCAATATCCGATTGCGCTTTTCGGTATTTTGCAGGCAGGTTTGGTGGCAGTAAATACCAATCCGCTTTATACGCCGCGCGAGTTGGAGCATCAGTTGAAAGACAGCGGTGCGACAACGATTGTCGTGTTGGAGAATTTTGCCAATACGCTAGAATTGGTGTTGCCGCGTACGCAAATCAAACATGTGATTGTGGCATCGGTCGGCGAGATGTTCGGCATGATTAAGGGCGCGTTGATGAACTTCGTCATCCGCAAAGTGAAAAAAATGGTACCGGAATACCGCATTCCCAATACCGTGACTTTTCAGACGGCCTTGAAGCAAGGTGCAGCAAATACGTTCAAACCAGTCGAGTTGACACGCGACGATACTGCCTTGCTGCAATATACAGGCGGCACGACCGGTTTGGCAAAAGGTGCCGTTCTCAGTCACGGCAATATCTGCGCCAATATGTTGCAGGCAAAAGAATGGATTAAAAACAGCCTGCACGAAGGCAAAGAAACGGTTATTGCCGCGTTGCCGCTTTATCATATCTTTGCCTTGACGGTAAACCTGATGATTTTCGCCAATACCGGTTCTAAAATCATCCTGATTACCAACCCTCGCGATATGAAGGGGTTTATCGGCGAATTGAAAAAAGAGCCGATCAGCGTGTTCATCGGTGTGAATACCCTGTTTAATGCAATGGTCAACCGTCCGGATTTTGCCGAAGTCGATTTTTCCCGTTTGAAACTGACTTTGGGCGGCGGTATGGCAACGCAAAAAGCCGTTGCGGAAAAATGGAAAAAAATCACCGGTACGCCGATTGTGGAAGCTTACGGTTTGACCGAAGCCAGCCCGGGCGTATGTTGCAATCCTTTGAATATCGAGGCTTACAGCGGCGGTATCGGTTTGCCGGTTCCTTCGACCGAAGTCGAATTACGCGATGCGGACGGCAAAGAAGTGCCTATCGGACAGCCGGGCGAATTGTGGGTACGCGGCCCGCAAGTGATGAAAGGCTATTGGAACCGTCCGGAAGAAACCGCCAAAGCAATCGATGCACGCGGCTTTTTAGAGACCGGCGACATTGCCGTGATGGATGAAAAAGGCTGGCTGAAGCTGGTGGACCGCAAAAAAGATTTGATTGTGGTATCCGGTTTCAATGTGTATCCGAACGAAATTGAAGAAGTGGTGGCCAGCAACGACAAAGTCTTGGAAGTCGCCTGTATCGGCGTGAAAAGTGAGAAAACCGGCGAAGCGATTAAGGTTTTCGTCGTACGCAAAGATCCGTCTTTGACCAAGGAAGAACTGATCGATTTCTGCCGCAAAGAACTGACGGCGTATAAAGTGCCGAAAGACATCGAATTCCGCGACGAGTTGCCAAAATCCAACGTTGGCAAAATCCTGCGCCGCGAGCTGCGCTGATATACAGAATCAGTATGATAAGGCCGTCTGAAAACGCTGTTTTCAGACGGCCTGAAGCTTTTGCCGTTTGCCAGAATATGCTGCTTCAAGTTAAAATTACACATTCCAACATGGGTATCACATCATGACTAAATTTATTTTCGTAACCGGCGGCGTTGTATCTTCTTTGGGTAAAGGTATCGCCGCCGCTTCTATTGCTACTATTCTCGAGTCGCGTGGCTTGAACGTGACCATGCTTAAACTCGACCCGTATATCAACGTTGACCCGGGTACCATGAGCCCGTTTCAACACGGTGAAGTATTCGTGACCGATGACGGCGCGGAAACCGACCTCGACCTCGGTCACTACGAGCGTTTCATTAACGCCACCATGACCCGCCGCAACAGCTTCAGTACCGGCCAAGTCTATGAAAACGTGATTGCCAAAGAGCGTCGTGGCGACTATTTGGGCGGTACTGTACAAGTGATTCCGCACATTACCGATGAAATCAAACGCCGTATCCATGAAGGCGCGGCCGGTTATGATGTGGCGATTGTCGAAATCGGCGGTACAGTCGGCGATATCGAATCGTTGCCTTTCTTGGAAGCCATCCGTCAAATGCGCAGCCAGCTCGGCCGCAACAATACATTGTTTGCCCACCTGAGCTATGTTCCTTACATTGCCGCCGCCGGCGAAATCAAAACCAAACCGACCCAGCATACCGTTAAAGAAATGTTGAGCATTGGTTTGCAACCGGACATCCTGATCTGCCGTATGGACAGAGAAATGCCTGCGGACGAGCGCCGTAAGATTGCATTGTTCTGTAACGTTGAAGAACGTGCCATCGTGGGTAGTTACGATGTGGACAGTATTTACGAATGCCCGGAAATGCTGCACAACCAAGGCATCGATAGCATTATTACCGAGCAGCTTCAACTGAATGTCAAACAAGCCGATTTGACCGAATGGAAGAAAATCGTTCACGCGATTCAAAATCCGAAACACACCGTCAAAATTGCGATGGTCGGCAAATACGTTGATTTGACCGAGTCCTACAAATCATTGATCGAAGCCCTGAAACATGCCGGTATTCACACTGAAACTGACGTACAAATTACCTTCGTCGACAGCGAAAGCATTGAGAAGGGCAATGGCGACGTTTCCATGCTCAAAGACATGGACGCGATTTTGGTGCCGGGCGGCTTCGGTTCACGCGGCGTAGAAGGCAAAATTGCCGCCGTACGTTATGCACGTGAAAACAACGTACCATATTTGGGCATCTGTTTGGGCATGCAAATCGCCCTGATCGAATACGCCCGCGATGTTGCAGGCTTGAAAGGTGCAAACTCTACCGAGTTTGACTTGAAATGCGCCGCGCCTGTCGTTGCCCTGATTGACGAATGGCAAACTGCAGATGGCAGCGTAGAAACCCGTGACGAATCTGCCGATTTGGGCGGTACCATGCGTTTGGGTGCGCAAGAAGTTGACCTCAAACCGGGCAGTCTTGCCGCAAAAATCTACGGCAGCGAACATATCCGCGAACGTCATCGCCACCGCTACGAGGTCAACAACAACTATGTTCCTCAGTTGGAAAAAGCCGGTTTGGTCATCGGTGGCGTATCCGCAGGCCGCGAGCGTTTGGTTGAAACCATCGAATTGCCAAATCATCCTTGGTTCTTCGCGTGTCAGTTCCATCCGGAATTCACTTCCAATCCGCGCAAAGGCCATCCTTTATTCAGCGCGTTTGTGAAAGCTGCGTTGGGTAACAAAAAAGCCTGATTGATGTGATTGAAAAAGCACCCGTTTCCGGGTGCTTTTTTGTTTTCAGACAGCCTTAGAAGTTATTTGTCTTCATTGACTTCGCGGTCGTTCAAAGGTTGTACGGGACGGTTGTTTTCGCCGCCGATAATGTCGCGTATGGCTTTAAACTGCGCCGCATCTGCCTGAACCGGAGTTTTTAAGACAACCCAAGTCACGTTTTCGCTGCAAGGCGGTGTTGTCAGCGAGCCTTTCAGCTGGAATGACTTGCTATCTTTAGGCAGCAGGGCTTGGATATTCAAGTTTTTCAACGTTACGGATTCGCCCGCTTTCAGTTTTTTGGCAGTGAGGGCGGACAAGGCAGGGTTGTTTTTGCCCGGTTTAAATACAGAGCCGATGACCGCCAAAGTGCCGTCTTCGGCTTGATGGACGAAATGCGCTTCCATCGGGAAATGTTTGCCTTTGAAAGTATGTTCGCTCGGCGTATGGAAGTGGAATTGTTTGAAGGTATAGGTTTTACCGTTAATCACGATGGTTTGGGCTTTGCCTTGCGGCGTGGCTTGAAGGGTATGGCCGTTATTTTCTACTTTGTAGTCGGCGACGTTGTAACGGTATGCCGGTTGTTTGCCTTTTACTGTTTTTGTCGTGGAGAAGTCCACTGGAGATTGCTGTTTGCCTGTTTTGCAGACAGCAAAGTCTTCACTCAAATCGCCCCAGTGTGCAGCATCGTTTTCACCTGTGTAAGACCAATGTACATGATGGGTTTCGGCGGATACCGTTGCAGTAGAGACAGCCATTAGCAAAGATAAAAAGAGATGTTCGTTCAACATAAAGGCTCCTATTTATTTATATTAGGTAAAAGGAAAAGTTTATACCAAATAAATTATTGATATAAAAAAACTTCTTCATAAGAAGTAAGTTAATGATAGTGGCAATTTGGGAGTGTTGGGTTGATATATGGCAAACATTTATCAAGCAATCATTTTTGATTAAATGATTGCAATAAGAGGGATGATTGTCCTTGCCGTGACTTTGAATGGGAGAGGCCGTCTGAAATTTCTTTCAGACGGCCTGTTTTATTTAAAAATGTTGTAAAAAGTCTAAACTCTAATGAATAAAAGTGTCTATCAAGATGAAAGTAGTTGTTTGTAGCGTTGGAAAATATTAATATCGCTAAACGTGTTTTCACGAGATTTTAACTTTGTTTTGGAGAGAATAATGAAAAAATCGATTATCGCTTTGGTTATTGCCGGTTTGCCGCTGGCTGCATCTGCAGAAGTCATTCTGTATGGTCAAATCAAAAGCAGCGTGACCGTCGGTCAGGTCAAAATCAAAGGTGATGCAGGTTCTGAAACCAGCTCCACCGCAACCAGCATCAATGACAATACCTCCCGCATCGGTTTCAAAGGCAGCGAAAACTTGGGTGGCGATTTGAAAGCTATCTGGCAAGTTGAACAAAAAACGGCCATTACCGGCGGTTCTCAAGGTTTTGCCACTCGTGATTCCTTCGTCGGTTTGCAAGGTAAATTCGGTAAGATTCGCGCCGGTAAACTCAGCAATATGCTGAACGAAATGGACACCATCGATCCATGGATGTATAAAACCAATGCCGCAGGCTTGGGCATCTTTACCCGTACCGGCAACCGTAACGCCGCTGTACGCTACGACAGCCCGGATTTTGGCGGATTCAAATTCAACGTGTCTTACGCACCGCGCGACAACCGCAATCCTTCAGATAAATACACGCACACCAAACCGGCCAAAGACCAATACACCGGCGGCGTGAGCTTCTCTAAAAACGGCTTTACCGCCAATGCGGCTTACGGCCACTACAACGGCGCGTACACCGACAAATCAGGCAAAGTCAAAGCGGCGCAAATCGCCAAAGTCGAAACTTATTACGATAAAGACAATCTCTTTGTCGGCGGCGGCGTACACTATGCCAAAGGCCATGAGACAGGCAACGAATATTTAGGTTATTTCACCGATGGTTTTAATGAGTACAAGGGTAGTGTCATCACTGCCGACTCAGGTAAAGAGGAAGCCGTAAAAGTGGTTGATGCAGCGGTAACTGTCGGCTACAAATTGGGCAATGTTACACCACGCATTACTTACGCGCACGGTTGGCCTGCCAAGGGCGTGAACAGCGGCGAAAAATTGGTGGATAAATTTGACCAAGTCGTTGTCGGCGGTCAATATACCTTCAGCAAACGCACCGGCGTAGTCGCCCAACTGGCGTATCTGAAAGTCGGCAATAAAACCCGCCTGACTGCAGCCAACAAAGGCGGTATTGAACAAAAAGCCGCTTCTGTAGGCCTGTATCACAAATTCTAAGCCGTCTAGAAAGACAAGGCCGTCTGAAATTTCAGACGGCCTTTTTGTTGATTGAACAGGTTTATTTGTCGTGGTTGCTCAGCGTGGTACCGTGACGGCCGCCACGTTCTTTCAAACGTTGTACCAAACCTTCGACCGTTGTCGGCATGCCGTCGATACAGAATGCCTGATACAGCGCAGTGTGCAGGGCGTCGTTGCGGCTGAACGCATTGCCGATCAGCTTCCAATCGCCTTTGCGCGGCTCAATCCAGCGGCGGTTTACTGTATCGCCGTAAGCGAATATTTTATAAGACGAACGCTTGTCGTTGCTGTAAGTAAAGGATGTGCGGGCGCAATAGAGGCCTTCGACGGAGAGGTTGTCGTAGCCTTTGTCGGAGCGCACGTTCAAGACGTAGCGGATGCTGTTGTCCGGCGCAGGCATGATTTGCAGGCTGCTGAGCAGGATTTTGGGCTGCTTGCCGTAGGTTTCGTTGACATAGAGGTCGAACCAATCCCCCGATTGGGTATCGGGCAGGGGCGGCAACTCGGCTTTGTGTTCTTTAAATTCGCGTGCGGCAACTTCTTCAGGGCTTTCCTGATAACGCGTGTTGGTCAGCGTATCCTTTTGGCTGAAACCCAAAGCAAATGCTTGAGTCGCGGCAAGGCTGAGAGCGAGAAGGGCAAAACGGCGCATAGACAGCTCCAAAGTGAAAAACGGCTTTATTTTATGGGCTTGCAGGGTGGGGTGCAAGTAAGTGCGGTATAATTGACGTTAATTCTGATTAATATGACGAGTTTTCATCATGAATACACAAACTCTGGATGTCATTGGTTTGAAATGCCCTCTGCCGATTTTGCGTGCTAAAAAAGCTTTGGCGCAAATGCAGGAAGGCGAAGTGCTGACCGTATTGGCTACCGATGGTGGCGCGCCCGGCGATTTTGAAGCGTTTTGCCGTCAGACCGGACATGTTTTGTTGGAATCGAGCGAGGCCGACGGCGTGTTCAAGCTGGTGTTGAAGCACAAATAAAGGCCGTCTGAAATGTCTAAAGCCGTCGCGTTGTCTGCCGCTGTATTGGCCGTCTGCCTCAGTGCATGCGGCAATGAAGGCGTTTCGCCGCAGAACACTGCCGATTATGCCCAAAATGTAACCGACTTGTTCCGCCAAAGCTGTGCGGCCGCAGACGGCGATGCCGCCCTTGTCGGCGAGTTTGCCAATGCCAACAAACTGGTTTTATTGTCGAAAAAAGATATTGCCGATTTGCCTGCCGGAATGATGGATTTGGAGGCATTAAGCATTTGGAAGAAAACGGAAAACGGCGCAGATTATTATTTGAGCCTGACTGAAGACAGTTGCAGTGTGCGTACGGCCAAAGCCGACGATCATCTGATTTTCAAACAATTTTTGGCTTTGGCAGAAAATCCGCCGCAAGGTTTGAACGCTGAGTTGCGTGCCGATAATTTGTCGGAAGCCCCGTTGCCTATGCGCCAGATTTCCTACGCATGGCGCGCGTCCGGCAGTCCGAAAGAAACCTTGCTGACCGTCAAAACAACGTCGTCCGAGCATTTTCCGGTACAGGCTGTTTTTTATTTGACCCATCATTCTTACGACAATAAGGCCGCCGTTTTGCCTTAGGCCGGTTGACGATTAAAAAACATCAAATCGATAGAAACCGTTACCGCCGAATAGAGGCCGTCTGAAACATTATCAAACCAAACCACTCGAAAGTAAGCTATGCAAACCCTGACCATCATCCGCCCCGACGATATGCACTTACACCTGCGCGACGGCGACGCGCTCAAAGCCGTTGTCCCGTACACCGCCCGACAAATGGGCCGCGCGGTTATCATGCCCAACCTGAAGCCGCCCGTCGTCAGCGTTGCCGATGCCCAAGCATACAAAGAGCGCATTATGGCCGCCCTGCCAGAAGGCAGCACCTTCCAGCCGTTGATGACGCTTTATTTGACCGACAACGCCACTCCCGAACTTGTGCGTGAAGCCAAGGCTGCCGGTATCGTGGCTTTCAAACTCTATCCAGCAGGCGCAACCACCAATTCCGATTCCGGCGTGACCGACTTGTTCAAACTGATTCCTGTGTTGGAAGAAATGGCGAAACAGGGCATTTTGTTCTTGGTTCACGGCGAAGTCACCGATCCTGAAATTGATATTTTCGACCGCGAAGCTGCCTTTATCGAGCGCGTGATGAAGCCGGTTTTGGCACAAGTGCCGAATCTTAAAGTCGTATTTGAACACATCACCACTGCCGAGGCCGCCCGACTGGTATTGGAAGCAGGCGATAATGTGGCCGCGTCTGTGACACCGCAACACTTGCTGCTCAACCGCAACGACCTTCTGGTCGGCGGCGTGCGTCCTCATCATTTCTGCCTGCCTGTACTCAAACGTGAAACCCACCGTCAGGCTTTGGTTGCCGCCGTTACCGGCGATAAGGCGCACAAATTTTTCCTCGGCACGGACTCTGCGCCACATGCCAAAACTGCCAAAGAAAATGCTTGCGGTTGCGCCGGTATGTTCAGCGCGATGACTGCCATTGAGCTTTATGCCGAAGTGTTTGAGAAAGCAGGCGCGTTGGACAAACTGGAAGCCTTTGCTTCTAAAAACGGCCCGCGTTTCTACGATCTGCCTGAAAATACCGATACCATCACATTGGTCAAACAAACGCAAACCGTACCTGCCAGCGTACCTTACGGCGATGGCGAGCTTGTACCGATGAGGGCCGGCGGCGAGATTGAATGGACGGTGCAATATTAAATTTGCCGTCGATGAGACATAAAAAGAAACAACCTGCTTGAAAGGGCAGGTTGTTTTTTTATTGTCATTCAGACGGCCTGTTATGGGGAGAGGAGGCATACAAGGCCGTCTGAAAACCAAATTATATTGCGTGTTTATTCGGTCAACATGGGTTTCAGCGCTTCCCAAGCCTGTGGCAGTTGGGTAAAGCCGTCCGAAGCCATCAAATGGCCGCCTTCAGGAATATGGGTAACAGGGCTTTTGAGTTTGGCCGCCATGTCCAAAGTCAATTCGGGCGGAACATGGGTGTCGTTGTCGGAAACCAGACAGTGTTTGGGCATGTCGATTTTGCGCAGGATGTCGAAATCGGGCGACGCTGCTTTAATGTAGGCATCAAGCGCAGGCAGGGGTGGCAGCGTATCGGCAAAACCGGCGGCAAGCAACAGACCGCCGATTTTTTGGGGCTGTTGGCGGCTGAGGAAGTGAAGGAGGGTAATGCAGCCGAGACTGTGGCCGACTAGGAAGGTATGGGCATCGGGCTTGCCGATGTGCTGGTCAAGGGTAAACTGCCACGCGGTCGTGCTTGGTTTGTCGGGATTGGGCATGGCGAGGGAGATTGCTTGTGCGCCGGTGCTTTTGATTTGGGCGCAAAGCCAGTCAAACCAGTTGCCGTGCGGATTGCCTTCAAAGCCATGTACGATATAAACGCGTCGATTCATGTTTTTCCTCCTTCAGACGGCCTGAGACTTTTGTCTAAATCTCTGCCTGTAAGCGTTTATTATACCATGTTTGTTTATGTTTTATTGTTTGTCGCTTGGTAAGGATTTTTAATTAAGCTTTTGTTGTTAAATGATATTTGCAAGAATAATAAAGCAAACAACACGGCAGGGGCAGATGGTTTTGCCGTGTTGTTCGGGTTTGAAATATATATGGGCCGTCTGAAAAACCGGTTTAGAAATAGCCTTGTTTTTTGCGTTCTTCCATTGCCGCTTCCGATACGCGGTCGTCCATGCGCGTGGCGCTGCGTTCGGAAATGGTTGCGGCGGCGGTTTCAGCAATGATGTCTTCGGGCGTGGCGGAGGTACTGGCAACAGGGCAGGTGCAGGAAATATCGCCGACGGTGCGGAAACGGACATCACGGATTTGGGCAATTTCGCCTTCGCGTTTTGGGGTCAACGGGGTAACGGGAACGAGCAGGCCGTTGCGTTCGACAACTTCGCGCTTGTGGGTGTAATAAATCGGCGGCAGGGCGAGTTTTTCGCGTGCGATGTATTGCCAGATGTCCAATTCCGTCCAGTTGGAAATCGGGAATACGCGCATGTTTTCGCCTTGGAACAGGCGTGTGTTGTAGAGCGACCATAATTCAGGACGTTGGTTTTTAGGATCCCATTGGCCGAACTCGTCGCGGAAAGAGAAGATGCGTTCTTTGGCGCGCGCTTTTTCTTCATCGCGGCGAGCGCCGCCCATTAGCGCATCAAAGCCTTGTTCTTCAATGGTTTCAACCAGCGTAACGGCTTGGGCGGCGTTGCGAGAATCGGTTTCGCGGCGCAAGACGACACTGCCTTTGCGGATGGATTCTTCTACGCTACCGATCACAAGTTGTACGCCGGTACGCGCGACTGTGTCGTCGCGGAATTGGATGACTTCGGGGTAATTGTGGCCGGTATCGACGTGCAGGAGTTTGAACGGCAGCTTCAGCGGACGGCCTTCGATTTGGAAGGCTTTGACGGCAAGCGCCAGCAATACGACTGAGTCTTTGCCGCCGGAAAACAGCAAGGCCGGATTTTGGGCGTTGGCAATGACTTCGCGGATGATGTAGATAGACTCGGCTTCGAGCCAGTCGAGGTGGTGGTTTTGGATGGACATTTTTTCTCTCTTTGCAACCTTGGCGATAGTCGATACTTTAGTGAGGCCGTCTGAAAAAGGGAAAGAATGGTTTGTTTGTTGCAAAGATGTTTTTGTTATATTGCAAGGCCGTGTTTTTCAGACGGCCTTTGCGCTTTAACTTATTTTTAAACCGATTTCTCTGACGAAGCCTCTGTCTTCGCGTACACTTTGGTCTTTTAGAAATGAGAATGGTTTATGTATCACGGCGAGAGATTTAATGCGTACAGCCATTTGGCCGGTTTCTTATTGGCAGTGGCGGCGTTGGTGCTGATGCTGGTGAAAGCGGTGGAATCGGCGGACGGCTATCGGATTGCCGGTGCACTGACTTACGGAATCTGCCTGCTGCTTCTGTATTTGGGTTCAACCTTATATCACAGTATTCCGCAGCCTAAGGCCAAGGCGATTTTGCAAAAGGTTGATCATTGTATGATTTATCTTTTGATTGCAGGCAGTTATACGCCGTTTACGCTGATTACCCTTCACGGCGGCTGGGGCTGGTCGCTTTTCGGCGTGTCTTGGGGATTGGCTTTGCTAGGCATTGTTCAGGAACTGACAATTGGGCGCAAAAGCGAGAAGCGGCTGCTGTCGATGGTGATTTATGTGTTGATGGGCTGGCTGATTGTGGTGGCGGTATGGCCGCTGATACAGTCGCTTTCGGCTGGTGGATTATTTTGGCTGGTGTTGGGCGGCGTATTGTATAGCGCGGGGATTTATTGGTTTATCAACGATACGAAAATCCGCCACGGCCACGGTATCTGGCACTTGTTTGTCTTAGCAGGCAGTTTGACGCAATTTATCAGTATTTATTTTTATGTGTTGTAGTTTCAGACGGCCTGAAATAAAAAACCTCTCAGTTTGACTGAGAGGTTTTTGTTTGTCGTTAATCTGGGTTTTTGTCGTGGAATTCGTGGAATTCGTAGTTGTAGGTCAACTCTTTGCCGGCTTTGGTTTGCGCCAGATAATCGTCATAAACCGCACGGATTTCCTTACGCAGCAGGAAGAGGGCGATTAAGTTCGGCAAAACCATAAAGCCGTTGAACATATCGGACATACTCCAAACCAAATCCACTTTGCCCAATGTACCCAATACGATGGCCACCAAAACCAGTGCGCGGTAGATGCCCAAGTGTTTGCCGCGGAACAGGAAGCGGATATTGGATTCGCCGAAGTAGTACCAGCCGATGATGGTGGTGAAGGCGAAGAAGGTCAGGCAGACGGCGAGCAATTGTGAACCAAAACCCGGGAAGGCTTTGTTAAACGCCAGTTGGGTAACTGCTGCGCCGGTTTCGCCGGACAGGTTGGCATCGGTCAGCAGGATAATCAGCGCGGTTGCCGTGCAGACCATCAGCGTATCGATAAAAATACCGATAAACGCGGCCATACCTTGTTGCACAGGGTGTTTGACGTTGGCGGTCGCGTGAGCGTGCGGGGTCGAACCCATACCGGCCTCATTGGAAAACAGGCCGCGTGCCACGCCGAAGCGGACTGCCTCGCGCATACCGATACCGGCCGCACCGCCCAATACCGCTTCGGGATTGAAGGCGGCAACAAAGATACTGTGGAACATCGGGATAATGTGGTCGGAGAATTTGAACAAAATAATCACGGCACACAAGATGTAAATTACCGCCATAAACGGCACGACAAATTGCGCGATACCGGCAATGCGGTTGATACCGCCGATGATGATCAGGCCGGCGAATACCGCCAAAGCAATGCCGACAGCCATCGGAGGAATATCGAAAGCCAAATTCATGGCCGAGGCGATGGAATTGGATTGGGTTGCGTTGCCGATGAAACCCAGCGCGATAATCAAGGCGATGGAGAAAAAGCCGGACAGGAAACGCGCCGCGCCACGGCCGATTTTCGGGGTCAGGCCGTGCGTGATGTAAAACGCAGGGCCGCCGATGTATTTGCCGTGGCTGACCACGCGGTATTTTTGCGCCAAAACGGCTTCTGCAAAAATGGTAGACATGCCCAGAATGGCAGACAACCACATCCAAAAAATGGCCCCCGGGCCGCCGGCAGTAATCGCAGTGGCGACACCGGCAACGTTACCGGTACCGATTTGCGCAGAAATCGCTACGGCAAGCGCTTGAAATTGAGACAGGGATTTGCTTTCGTGGTCTTTGTCTTTTTTGCTGAACAAGCCGCCGAAAACGGCTTTAAAACCCGCCCCCAATTTGGTAATTTGCGGCGCGCCCAAGTACAGGGTAAAAAACAGGCCAATACCGATTAAGGCATAAATCAGCAGGTAGTCCCAAAGAACCAGATTGACTGCACCCACCAGAGCAGACAATATTTCTTCCATAATAAAACCTTTAATAAAAACAATAAAAATAAAATGATACGGGTAACTACTCCCACTCATTTTTCGCGTTTGGCAATATCGGCGAGCAGGCCGTTTTGCCATTCGATACCGGTTAAGTTGTTAACAATTTTGACCGATTTTGTCATCATACCGTAAACCTTCGTGAATTAAAACGAAAAACTGACAAAGGGTTGCCGAAAATGTGCTTCTTTATTTAAAAAAGGTTTTTTGTTTTCAGACGGCCTGTTTTTGCAGATGTTTGGGCCGTCTGAATATTTTGGGTAAAGGCAACTTATGATAAAATGCACGCCTTACAAATGAAGCAAATTCCGCCTCAACGCGTGAAAAAACGAAAGGAATCAACATGGCAGGCCATAGTAAGTGGGCAAATATCCAACACAAAAAAGCCCGACAAGATGCCAAACGCGGCAAAATCTTCACCCGTCTGATTAAAGAAATTACCGTTGCTGCCCGTATGGGCGGCGGCGACCCCGGCGCGAACCCGCGCCTGCGCCTGGCTTTGGAAAAAGCCGCTGAAAACAATATGCCTAAAGACAACGTGCAACGTGCCATCGATAAAGGTACGGGCAATCTGGAAGGCGTGGAATACATCGAGTTGCGTTATGAAGGCTACGGCATCGGCGGCGCGGCTTTGATGGTGGACTGCCTGACCGACAACAAAACCCGTACCGTTGCCGATGTGCGCCATGCGTTCACTAAAAACGGCGGTAACTTGGGTACCGACGGTTGCGTAGCGTTCAACTTCGTTCATCAAGGCTATTTGGTGTTTGAACCGGGCGTTGACGAAGATGCGCTGATGGAAGCGGCTTTGGAAGCCGGTGCGGAAGACGTCATCACTAACGACGACGGTTCCATCGAAGTGGTTACCGCGCCAAACGACTGGGCCGGTGTAAAATCGGCTTTGGAGGCGGCAGGTTATAAATCTGTTGACGGCGACGTTACCATGCGCGCCCAAAACGAAACTGAGTTGAGCGGCGAAGATGCGGTTAAGATGCAAAAACTGATTGACGCATTGGAAGATTTGGACGACGTACAAGATGTTTACACTTCTGCCGTGTTGAATTTGGAATAATAGTTTAAAGAACAAAAGGCCGTCTGAAATTTCAGACGGCCTTTTTATATCGAAACCAATCAGATTTTTCTGGTTTTCAACCAAGCCCAAAACAGCAGCAATACCACGAAGCTGAAATACAAAATACTCCACACCGGCAGGGCAACGCCGAATAGATAGTCCGGCTCGGCGCAGTTGCCAAAGCCGCGGACGATGGGTTCAAACCAATCGAACAAAGGCCAGTCGCGCAGGCGGAAGGTCCAAGGTGCGCCGCAAGAAGGGGCGGTGCCGGGCGGCAGGCTTTGCAGCCAAATTTGATAGGCGGCGATACCGGCGCCGTAAACGGCCGGGGCGGCAATCAATAATGCCGAGAGCGAGCGGGCAAATTTGGAAGATTGAGAACTGAATGCCGTAACAATGGCCAACAGTCCGACACCCAATACGCACAAGCGTTGCAGGATGCACAATACGCACGGATTCATGCCCAAAACGTATTGGGAAATAAAGGAGCCGCAGGCGGCAAATATGGAGAGGACGACTAGAAATAAAACAGTCTTGCGGAAAAAGTTCATAACAGAAAACCTTTCAGACGGCCTGGACGCAAAACAGCCGTTAAATAATGTTTACTTTAACACAAAACGCATATGCTTTTTTTGGTTTGACGGTTTTTTGCGTATGTTTGTTGATGTTGCGTAACCATAAATATAGAAACGAAAATGTGTTCCGTATCGAAAAGGCCGTCTGAAATGTTCAGACGGCCTTTAGGGGAGAGACGTTTTATTTTTTCCCGTGAGATTTTTTGACATCTGCTTCAGTAATCGTACCGCCGCCATTATTGAAGGCGTTCATGATGTAAGTGGCAACGGCGGCAACATCGGCATCATTGATGGCGGTAGAAGGCATGAAGCCGTTGTAGGATTTGCCGTTTACTTTAATCGGGCCGTTGATGCCTTTGGTCATGCTTTGCAACAGCACTTGCGGTTTTTTATTGATATAGTCGGACTGGAATAAAGGCGGGAACATGGCACCTCGGCCTTCGCCTTTTTTACCGTGGCAGGCGGCGCAGTTGGTTTCGTAAATTTTTTGTCCTTTGTTCATCAGCGCGGCATCAGCGGCAAAAGCGGTTGGAATGCTGAGTGCGGTCAGAAGGAGCAGGATAGGGCGGAGTGCAGTCATGATGTGTTCCTTTTTGAGTAGTGTTTTTGATGGCCACACGCTTGGTTTGCGTTTTAATAGCTTGATGATAACGCTAAAGGCCGTCTGAAAGTGAATTTTTCAGACGGCCTTTGGTTTAGGTCAAATCCAGCCTTGCAGATTGGCCCGACTTAATTGTGCAAGTGCGGCAATCCAGTCGGCGGAATCGTTGAGGCAGGGGATGTAACGGTATTCTTTACCGCCGGCAGCGTGGAATTGTTCGCGTCCCATAATGGCGATTTCTTCCATGGTTTCGAGGCAGTCGGCCAGGAAGCCGGGACAGAATACGTCGAGTTTGGTCGTGCCTTGTTTCGGCAGCTGATCAAACAGGGCTTGCGTGCTGGGCTTGATCCATTGGGATTTACCAAACTGGCTTTGGAAAGAAACGATGTAT
Source organism: Neisseria subflava (assembly GCF_024205705.1). NCBI lineage: Bacteria > Pseudomonadati > Pseudomonadota > Betaproteobacteria > Neisseriales > Neisseriaceae > Neisseria > Neisseria subflava. The sequence continues at coordinate 1,596,896 of NZ_CP073115.1, read as the reverse complement.
TCTTGTTCGGACAAGCCCAATGCCTGCGCCAACAGCTTGGCAGTATGGTGGCACTCGTCAGGATAAGGGTCGCCGTCGTCGTGATGCTTTTGCGGAATGCCGTGGAAACTCAACATCAGTTTTTCGCTGCGTCCGTTTTGAGCCCAATAGGCTTCAATATGCTGCTTCATGGCTTGAATATAGGCGGCATCGTCGTAATAACGGGAGACGGTGCGGACGCTCATTTGGTTGCGTTGCAGCAATAACTCTTGAAACACTTTGTCCAAAGCCGCGCCGGTAGAAGAGCCGGCATATTGCGGATAGAGAGGAATGACCAGCAATTTGCCCACGCCTTGGGCTTTGAGTTCCGCCAAAACATCAGCAACGCTTGGATTGCCGTAAGTCATGGCATGACGGACGATGACATCGGGCAAATGTTTGGCCAGGGCTTCTGCTTGGCGGTGTGTGTAAACCTCAAGCGGCGAACCTTCTTTAAACCAAATTTTTTCATAGGCATGCGCGCTTTTTTTCGGGCGAAAAGTCAATACTAAGCCACGCAATATCGGTTGCCATAAGAGCTTAGGCAGTTCGACAACGCGTTGATCGGACAGAAATTCTTTCAAGTAAGGTTTGACTGCGGCAGCAGTGGGCGCGTCAGGCGTGCCGAGGTTGAGCAGCAGGACGGCGGTACGGTTTTGTGCGGTGTAGGCTAAGGGTGGTTCGGTATGGAAACGGGACATGATCGTGCTTTATTAATTAAGAATATTGAGGCCGTCTGAAAAGCAGTTTGAATTAAATCTGATTTCAGACGGCCTTTAAAAGGATTAATCCACACCGCGGGCACGGTTTTCATGGAATTGTGCCTGCCAATCGGCAAATTTGCCTTGTTCGATGGCTTCGCGCATTTCTGCCATGATGACTTGGTAGAAGTGCAGATTGTGGATGGTGTTGAGCTGTGCGCCCAAGATTTCGCCGACACGGTGCAGATGGTGCAGGTAGGAGCGGCTGAAATTCTGACAGGCGTAGCAGGTGCAGCTTTCATCAATCGGACGCTTGTCGAGTTTGTGTTTGGCGTTTTTGATTTTCAAATCGCCAAAACGGGTAAACAGCCAGCCGTTACGCGCATTGCGGGTAGGCATGACGCAGTCGAACATATCCACGCCGTGAGCCACGCCGTACACCAAGTCTTCAGGCGTGCCGACACCCATCAAATAATGAGGTTTTTGTTCCGGCAGGATAGGGCCGACAGCGCGCAACATGCGGTACATTTCGGGCTTGGGTTCGCCAACGGACAAGCCGCCGATGGCCAAGCCGGGGAAGTCGAGCTCTTCCAAGCCTTTCAGCGATTCTTCGCGCAAATCTTCATACATCGCGCCTTGTACGATGCCAAACAGCGCATTCGGGTTTTTCAGGTCTTCAAAAGCCTTTTTGCTTCGTTCCGCCCAGCGCAGGCTCATTTGCAGCGATTTTTGCGCTTGGCTGTGCGTTGCCTCGCCCGGGGTGCATTCGTCCAGCTGCATCACGATGTCGGAATTCAATACGGTTTGGATTTTCATCGACACTTCGGGCGAGAGGAACAGTTTGTCGCCGTTGATCGGGCTTTGGAATGTACAGCCTTCTTCGGTTAGCTTGCGCATATCGGACAATGAAAATACTTGGAAACCGCCCGAGTCGGTCAAAATCGGCTTGTTCCAACCGATAAATTCGTGCAGGCCGCCGAATTGTTCGATGACTTCCAAACCCGGGCGCAGCCACAGATGGTAAGTGTTGCCTAAGATGATTTGTGCTTTGATGTCATGCAGGTTTTGCGGGTTCATCGCTTTGACCGAACCGTAAGTGCCGACCGGCATAAATACAGGCGTTTCGATTTTGCCGTGGTTCAGTTCCAAAGTGCCGCGTCGGGCATGACCGTCTTTTTTGTGTAAGGTAAATTTGAGCATAGTAATAATAGATTGGACGTTCGCGTGTGTGCGAAATGAAAGGGCAGATTATAAAGGATTTTTCGTTGGTTGACGGCTGGATTTTATCTTTGTCAAAACAATGCTTCAGACGGCCTGAATGACGGAGGAAATAAAAAATGAGGTATAAATCAAACAAAAATATTCAGGCCGTCTGAAAAGTATTTACAGATGCTTGCAAAAGGGAACACGCTTCGTTACAATAAGCAACTTAGATGAAGGCACATAGCTCAGTTGGTTAGAGCACCACCTTGACATGGTGGGGGTCGTTGGTTCGAGTCCAATTGTGCCTACCAAATTTCCATAACGGCTTTATGCCGTTATTTTTTAATGTTTTGGAGCTTTCTGATGTTGAACATTACCTTGCCGGACGGTTCGGTCCGCCAATATGAATCACCCGTTACCGTGGCGCAAATCGCAGCGTCTATCGGTGCAGGTCTGGCAAAGGCAACGGTAGCGGGCAAGGTTAACGGTAAATTGGTGGATGCTTGCGATCCGATTACCGAAGATGCTCATGTTCAAATCATTACGCCAAAAGACAAAGAAGGCGTGGAAATTATCCGCCACTCCTGCGCGCACTTGGTCGGTCATGCGGTCAAGCAACTCTACCCAGATGCCAAAATGGTTATCGGCCCAGTGATTGAAGACGGGTTCTATTACGATATCGCAACTGAAAAACCATTTACGCCTGATGATGTAGCCGCCATCGAAGCGCGCATGAAAGAGTTGATTGCACAAGACTATGACGTCATTAAAGTGATGACGCCTCGTGCAGAAACCGTCAAAATTTTCCAAGATCGCGGCGAAGAGTACAAATTGCGTCTGATTGAAGACATGCCTGAAGTGGAAGCGATGGGTATGTATCATCATCAAGAATACGTCGATATGTGCCGCGGTCCTCACGTTCCCAATACCCGTTTCTTGAAAAACTTCAAGTTGACCAAGCTGGCAGGCGCATACTGGCGCGGCGACAGCAACAATGAAATGTTGCAACGTATTTACGGTACAGCCTGGGCAAGTAAAGACGAATTAAAAGCCTATATCCAACGCATCGAGGAAGCGGAAAAACGCGACCACCGTAAGCTGGGTAAACAATTAGATTTGTTCCACCTGCAAGATGAAGCGCCGGGTATGGTGTTCTGGCATCCTAAAGGCTGGGCCTTGTGGCAAGTGATTGAGCAGCATATGCGCAAAGAGCTGAATGCTGCCGGTTATAAAGAGGTTAAAACGCCTCAGATTATGGATAAGACCTTCTGGGAAAAATCCGGCCACTGGGAAAACTATAAAGACAATATGTTCGTGACTAGTTCAGAAAAACGCGAATACGCAGTTAAACCGATGAACTGTCCGGGTCATGTGCAAATTTTTAATAACGGCTTGCGCTCATATCGCGATTTACCGATGCGTTTGGCCGAGTTCGGTTCTTGCCACCGCAATGAACCAAGCGGTGCATTGCATGGTCTGATGCGTGTTCGCGGTTTTGTGCAAGATGATGCGCATATCTTCTGTACCGAAGATCAAATCGTTGATGAAGCACGTGCATTCAATGAATTGCTGGTTCGCATTTACAAACAATTCGGCTTCCATGATGTTGCTGTGAAGCTGTCCCTCCGCCCTGAACAACGTGCAGGTTCTGACGAAGTCTGGGATAAAGCCGAACAAGGCCTGCGTGATGCATTGACCGCTTGCGGCGTAGAGTGGGAAGAATTGCCTGGCGAAGGTGCATTCTATGGTCCTAAGATTGAGTACCATGTTAAAGATGCCTTGGGTCGTTCTTGGCAGTGCGGTACTCTGCAGTTAGACTTTGTATTGCCAGAGCGTTTGAATGCCGAATATGTAACTGAAAATAACGACCGCGCACGTCCTGTAATGTTGCACCGTGCTATTTTGGGTTCATTGGAGCGCTTCATCGGTATTCTGATCGAAAACCATGCAGGCTCATTCCCATTGTGGCTTGCGCCGGTTCAAATGGTGATTATGAATATCACCGAGAACCAAGCAGATTATTGTCGTGAAGTGGCTGCCAAATTGCAGGCGGCAGGCTTCCGTGTCGAATTGGATTTGCGTAACGAAAAAATCGGTTACAAAATCCGTGACAACAGCCAATACCGTTTCCCTTATCAAATCGTTGTCGGCGATAAAGAGAAACAAGAAAACAAAGTTGCGGTACGCCGCAAAGCAGAAGACTTGGGTTCTTTGAATGTAGATGATTTCATTGCACAATTGCAGCAAGAAATTACTGACGCCCTCGTCAATCATTAATTTTTATAGGAGTATTCATCATCGCTCAAGAACGCGAAGCACGAATCAATGGTGAAATTACCGCCAAAGAAGTGCGATTAATCAGTGAGTCAGGCGATCAGCTTGGTGTCGTTTCAGTTCGTGAAGCTCTGGCTATGGCCGAAGAGCAAGATGTCGATTTGGTAGAAATTTCCCCGACTGCCAAACCGCCCGTATGCAAACTGATGGATTACGGTAAATACAAATACCAACAAGCCAAAAAGCGCGACGAAGCTAAGAAAAACCAAAAGCAGGTACAAATCAAGGAAATTAAATTCCGTCCGGGTACTGATGAAGGCGACTATCAAATCAAGATGCGCAACATCAACCGTTTCCTTGCCGATGGTGACAAAGTCAAAGTGACATTGCGTTTCCGCGGTCGTGAGATGGCCCACCAACAATTGGGCGCCCAACTGCTTGAACGCGTAAAAGAAGAGTTGGCTGAAGTGGCACAAATCGAGTCCTTCCCTAAAATGGAAGGCCGCCAAATGGTGATGATGATTGCGCCTAAGAAAAAATAAAGCTATAATGCAAGGCTTATTTCGATTGCCGCTCGGAATAAGGTTTAATTAGCGGCAAAAACCGTGGTATTTTGGGTTCCAAGTGTTTGAAATTTATTTCAAAACCCCTTATACCTTATCTAATAACGAATGGAGTTTTCCAATGCCTAAAATGAAAACCAAGTCTAGCGCGAAAAAACGCTTTAAAGTACTGGGTAACGGTGGTGTAAAACGCGGTCATGCGTTCAAAAGTCACATCCTGACCAAAAAAACCACTAAAACTAAACGTCAATTACGCGGCACCGCTATGGTGGATTCACGCGATTTGGCTTCTGTTGCTAAAATGTTGCCCTACGCTTAAGGAGTTTAGAATATGCCACGCGTAAAACGCGGTGTTACCGCTCGTGCTCGTCACCAAAAAGTCTTCGCGTTAGCCAAAGGCTACCGCGGTCGTCGTAAAAACGTTTACCGTGTTGCCAAACAAGCGGTAATGAAAGCCGGTCAATACGCATACCGTGACCGTCGCCAACGCAAACGTCAATTCCGTCAACTGTGGATCGTTCGTATCAACGCAGGTGCCCGTGAAAATGGTCTGTCTTACAGCAAATTCATGAACGGCCTGAAACGCGCTGCTATCGAAATCGACCGCAAAGTATTGGCTGATTTGGCTGTATTCGACAAAGCTGCATTTGCACAATTGGTTGAAAAAGCTAAAGCTGCTTTGGCTGCTTAATTCGATAAGATTATTTAAAAAGGAAGCTTATGCTTCCTTTTTTCTTTTCTTAAAGAAATCCTATGTAGTTGATTTTCTTTCTTTAAACTCTATTTTTTTATACTAATTTGCGATAAAATAGGCCCCTCTTATCAAACGGATTGGCCGCTGTAAGACAAAAGGCCGTCTGAACGGGTTTGTAATTAAATCCAACAGACGGCTTTGTTGTTTCAGACGGCCTGCAATCAACAAACAGACGATAAACCACTATGGAAAATGTAAACCGTATCGTTGCAGAAGGTATTGCCGCTATTGAAGCCGCGCAAGACTTCAATGCCTTAGAACAAATTAAAGCACGCTATCTTGGTAAAACCGGCGAATTGACCGGGCTTTTGAAAACTTTGGGTCAAATGTCTCCTGAAGAGCGTAAAACCATAGGTGCGCACATCAACGAATGCAAAAATCAGTTTCAGACGGCCTTTAATGCCAAACGCGATGCCCTGAATGAAGCCAAGCTGCAAGCACAATTGGCTGCAGAAGCCTTGGATATTACTTTGCCGGGCCGTGCACAAGAGCATGGTGGTTTGCATCCAGTTACTTTGACTTTGCAACGTGTGGTCGAGCTGTTCCACGGTATGGGTTTTGAAGTAGCGGACGGCCCTGAAATCGAAGACGATTTCCACAATTTCCAAGCCTTGAATATTCCCGCAAATCACCCTGCGCGTGCAATGCAAGATACCTTCTATGTTGAAAACGGCGACGTTTTGCGTACACACACTTCGCCTATTCAAATCCGCTATATGCTCGACAAAAAAGAGCCACCTATCCGCATTATTGCTCCCGGCCGCGTTTACCGCGTGGACAGTGATGCCACTCACTCGCCTATGTTCCATCAGGCCGAAGGTTTGTGGGTAGAAGAGGGTGTGACTTTTGCCGACTTGAAAGCAGTGTTCACTGACTTTATCCGTCGCTTCTTTGAACGCGATGACCTGCAAGTACGTTTCCGTCCGTCTTTCTTCCCGTTCACCGAGCCTTCTGCCGAAATCGACATCATGGGCGAAAACGGCAAATGGTTGGAAGTCGGCGGTTGCGGTATGGTACATCCTAACGTGTTGAAAAACGTCGATATCGACCCTGAAAAATATACCGGTTTCGCTTTCGGTATCGGTCTCGACCGCTTTGCCATGTTGCGCTACAACGTCAATGACTTGCGTTTATTCTTCGATAACGATTTGAACTTTTTGAAGCAGTTTAAATAAATTTCAGATGGTCTTTTGATAGTCCGTCTGAAAAGTGAATAGATATTACTGATTTCGTCTGATAAAAATTTGTTTCAGACGGCCTGATAGTAGAGAAAATAATATGCAATTTCCTTATTCATGGCTGAGAACCCAAGCCAATCCTGATCTTTCTGCCGATAAACTGGAACATCTTTTGACCATGGCCGGTTTGGAAGTGGAAGAAATCGATACTGCTGCCCCTGCTTTCAGTGGCGTGGTTGTTGCCGAAGTAAAATCCGTTGAAAAACACCCTGATGCAGACCGTTTGAACGTTACCCAAGTTGATGCCGGTACGGGCGAGTTGGTTCAGATTGTTTGTGGTGCGCCGAATGTCAAGCCGGGCATTAAAGTGCCGTGTTCGTTGCCAGGTGCCGTTTTGCCGGGCAATTTCAAAATTAAGCCGACTAAAATGCGTGGTGTGCCATCAAACGGTATGCTGTGTTCGACCAATGAACTGGGTTTGCCTGATGACGGTGTAGACGGCCTGTACATTCTGCCTGAAGATGCGCCTGTCGGTACCAATATCCGTGAATACTTGGATTTGGACGATACGCTGTTTACATTGAAAATTACGCCTAACCGCGCTGATTGTTTGAGCGTTAAGGGTATTGCGCGTGAGGTTTCTGCATTGACTCAATGTGCGTTTACGCCTGTTGAAATTCAGACGGCCTCTATCGGCAGCGAGAAAAAACAGGCTGTCCGTATTGATGCACCGGCTGACTGCGGCCGTTTTATCAGCCGCGTTATTGAAAATGTCAATGCGAAAGCGCCTACTCCTGATTGGATGAAACAACGTTTGGAACGCAGCGGTATCCGCAGCATTTCCGCATTGGTGGACATTGGTAACTATGTCATGCTGGAAATCGGTCAGCCTATGCATGTTTTCGATGCTGATAAGCTGTCGGGCAGTTTGATTGTCCGCCGTGCTCAAAATGGCGAGACGTTGGCGTGCCTGAACGAGAAGACCGTTACTTTGGCTGACAATACATTGGTGGTCGCTGATGAAAAAGGTGTGTTGAGTTTGGCCGGTCTGATGGGCGGAGAGGCAAGTGCGGTTTCTGATGAGACGCAAAATATTGTATTGGAAGCTGCTTGGTTTGCTCCTGAGATTATTGCCGGTAAATCCCGTCAATACGGTTTTGGTTCGGATTCTTCTTTCCGCTTTGAACGTGGTGTGGATTACCGCTTGCAAGCTGATGCCATTGAGCGTGCTACCGAATTGGTGTTGCAGATTTGCGGTGGTGCAGCCGGTGAAATGGTTGAGGCACAAGGCAAATTGCCTGAAGCAAAACAGGTCGAATTGCGTTTGGGCCGTCTGAAAACGGTATTGGGCGTTGAAATTCCTGCTGAGCAAGTCGAAATTATCTTGCAACACTTGGGTTTGCAGCCTGAGAAAACCGCAGAAGGCTTCCGTGTCACTTCTCCTAGCTTCCGTTTCGACATCGAAATCGAAGCCGATTTGATTGAAGAAATCGGCCGTGTTTACGGTTATGAAAATATCCCTGACGACTATACGTCAGGCCGTCTGAAAATGTTGGCTCTGCCTGAAACTAAACGCCCGCGTTTTGCGGTTTATAACGAAATGGCGGCACGCGGTTACCGTGAAGTGGTCAGCTATGCGTTTGTGGATGAGCAATGGGAGCAAGATTTTGCTGCCAATACCAATCCTATCCGCCTGCAAAATCCGTTGGCGGCACAGTATGCTGTCATGCGTTCTACACTTATCGGCGGTTTGGTGGAAGTTTTGCAAAACAATTTGAACCGTAAGCAAAACCGTGTACGCGTATTTGAAATTGCCCGCGTGTTCCGCAAAGATTCAGCTGATCAATTTGTTCAAAACGAACGTATCGGCGGTTTGTGGTATGGCTCCGTACTGCCTGAGCAATGGGGCGAGAAAACACGCAACGTGGATTTCTACGATATGAAAGCCGATGTTGAGAGCCTTTTGAAAAACAAAGAAGTATCCTTTGTGAAGACTGAACATCCGGCCTTGCATCCTGGACGTGCCGCCAATATTGTTTCAGACGGCAAAGTAGTTGGTTTCGTCGGCGAGTTGCATCCGAAATGGCTGCAAAAATATGATTTGCCACAAGCGCCGCTGGTGTTTGAAATCGATATGGATGCGGTATTGGGCCGTGAGAAAACCCGTTATCAGTCCGTATCCAAATTCCAACCTGCACGCCGAGATTTGGCATTTGTAATGCCTGAGGCTGTAACGCATGATGATTTGTTAAATGCCCTGAAAGCGGCGGCGAACAAGCTGGTTCAAGAAATCAGTGTATTTGACGTTTACCGCGGTATAGGCGTGCCTGAAGGCATGAAGAGCGTTGCCGTCAAAATTATTTTGCAGGATATGGAAAGCACGCTGACAGATGAAGTCATCGAGCCTTTGGTTGCGAAAATGATTAAAGCCGCGGCCGAAAAAGATGCGCAACTTCGTGCTTAAAACAAGATAAAAGTTGTCGCCAAAAATTGCCAATCATATTTGATTTTTTGGTGAGGACTTGATTTTTAAAAGAATTTTGGTAATAATTGCACCAGTTTGAATGAAGGTAAACACATGACACTAACTAAAGCAGAATTGGCTGATATTTTGGTCGACAAAGTCAGCAACGTCACCAAAAATGATGCCAAAGAAATCGTCGAACTCTTTTTTGAAGAAATCCGCAGCACTTTGGCGCGTGGCGAAGAAATTAAGATTTCCGGTTTCGGCAATTTCCAATTGCGCGACAAACCTCAACGCCCGGGTCGTAACCCTAAAACCGGCGAAGAAGTGCCGATTACCGCACGCCGTGTGGTAACTTTCCATGCCAGCCAAAAACTTAAAGGCATGGTGGAGCATTACTATGACAAACAACAATAACCCGGTTATTCCTGCCAAGCGTTATTTTACGTTGGATGAGATGTGCCAATTGGTGCAAATCAGTCCGGCCCAGTTTGCCCAATGGCAACATGAAAATAATGTTGTGATTGGATACGGTGGCGAACGATATACGCGCTCAGATGTTGTTAAGTTGTTGAAACTGAAAGATACGTTTGAACCGTATATCGATACGTTCAGCCGTGGCGCTTTGGATGCAAACGGCAACCCTGCCGCTAATGCGGAAGAAGTCCGTCATGGTCTGGTGCAGATTTTGTCTGATTTGGAGCGTCATCTGGGTTCTGAACAACAAAACCACCATGTCGAGCCGTAATCGATAAGGAAATTGTGATCAAAAGTGCGAAGGCATACAAAGATTTGCATGATTGATTATTGTAAAGGCTGTTTGAATTGTTTTCAGACGGCCTTTATTGTTTTATATTGCTTTCAAAATATCAGAATCTTGATTGCAAATGATTCTATGAAATAGCCGTAAATGTTATACTTAGCCTCTTGTTTGCCGATTGGGAAGAAGCAGTCATTAGATAATGCGGATAGATGCCGCCTTTTCATGGCAGACTGAGGTTTTTAAAACAAATGTAACGGCAGAATAAATAGGCTGCCGGACAACATTCAAATCGATGAAATGGATAGCAGAAAATGAGCAGAATCCAACAAACTTTCTCAGCGCTCAATGGCGCAAAAGCACTGATTCCTTATATTACAGTGGGTGATCCCAACCTTGAGACAACCTTGGCATTGATGCATCGCCTGGTGGCTAATGGTGCTGATATTTTGGAACTGGGTGTGCCGTTTTCTGACCCGATGGCGGATGGCCCGACTATTCAACGTGCGGCTGAAAGGGCGTTGGCAAATCATGTTTCTTTGCACGACGTATTGGAAACAGTACGTTTGTTCCGCCAAACCAATGATAAAACGCCGATTGTGTTAATGGGTTATTTGAACCCAGTACATAAAATGGGTTATCAAGCGTTTGCACAAGCGGCTGCCGAAGCGGGCGTGGATGGCGTATTGACTGTGGATTCTCCGGTAGAAACCATTACCCCGCTGCATGACTCGTTGAAAGCGCAAGGTATTGATTGTATTTTCCTTATTGCGCCAACAACAACTGAGGAGCGTATTCAAACGATTGCCAAAGTAGCCGGCGGTTTTGTGTATTATGTATCGCTCAAAGGTGTAACCGGTGCTGCAAGTTTGGATACTGAAGAAGTTTCGCGTAAAATAGAGCTTTTGCGCAAATACATCGATATTCCGATTGGTGTCGGCTTCGGCATCAATAATGCGGAGAGTGCGCGTAAAATTGGTGCGGTAGCGGATGCCATTATTGTCGGCAGCCGTATCGTCAAAGAGATTGAAAGCCACGCAGGTAGCGAGGCCGAAGCAGTAGGCGCGTTGGTTAAAGAGTTGAAAGACGCGATTCGCTAATATTTTTTATTCCATTATTTCAGACGGCCTCATGTTCAACAGGCCGTCTGAATTCTGAATTCCAAGGAGTCATTCATGAGCTGGCTAGATAAAATTCTTCCTCCGAAAATTAAAAACCGAAGCAGTTCGTCCAGCGTCCCTGAAGGTCTGTGGCACAAATGTCCATCTTGTTCAGCAACGGTTTACTCAACCGAGTTGAAACAAAACAGCGAAGTCTGCCCAAAATGTAATCATCACAATCCGCTTTCTGCGCGCGAACGTTTGGACCTACTTTTGGATGAAGAAGGCCGTGAAGAGATTGCAGCCAATATTAAACCGACAGACCCGCTGAAATTCAAAGACAGCAAAAAATATCCTGACCGCCTCGCGGCTGCGCGTAAAGCAACCGGCGAAGATGATGCTTTGGTTGTTATGAAAGGCACTATGAACGGCCTGCCTGTCGTGGTGGCTGCTTTTGAATTCCGCTTTATCGGCGGCTCCATGGGTTCGGTAGTGGGTGAGCGTTTCGTGCAGGGTGTACGCCGTGCTGTTGCAGATAATTGTTCGTTTATTTGCGTGGCGGCTTCCGGTGGTGCGCGTATGCAGGAGGGTTTGAACTCTTTGATGCAGATGACGAAAACCAGCGCGGCTTTGCATTTGCTGACTGAAAAACGTCTGCCGTTTATTTCCGTATTGACCGACCCGACCATGGGCGGCGTATCTGCCAGCTTTGCCTTCTTGGGCGATGTGGTTTTGGCAGAACCGAATGCTCTGATTGGTTTTGCAGGTCCGCGCGTTATTGAGCAGACTGTACGCGAAACTCTGCCGGAAGGTTTCCAACGTGCAGAATTCTTGTTGGAGAAGGGCGCAATCGACCAAATCGTCGATCGCCGTTCTATGAAAAAACGTATCAGCGATTTGATTACTTTGTTGCGTCATGAAGGTAAAGTAACCGCTGCTTGATTAGCACAATAAGAAAGGCCGTCTGAAAATAATATTTCAGACGGCCTTTTGATTATTGATGATTAAGCAGTCAATGCGGCTTTCAAAACCTTGTTGACTTCGCCCATGTCGGCTTTTCCGGCCAGACGGGTTTTCAGTACACCCATGACTTTGCCCATATCTGCCATGCCTGATGCACCGGTTTCTGCAATGACTGCTTCAACGACAGTCTTGATTTCTTCTGCGGACATCATTTGCGGCAGGTAGCGGTTGAGGATTTCGATTTCCGCGTTTTCTTTGTCAGCCAAATCTTGACGGCCGGCTTCGGTATAAATTTTGGCGCTGTCTTTGCGCTGTTTTACCATTTTGGTCAGGATAGAGATGACTTTTGCGTCATCGGCTTCGGTGCGCTCATCTACTTCAAATTGTTTGATGGCGGCATTAATCAGGCGGATGGTGCTTAAAGAGACTTGGTCTTTGGCACGCATGGCGGTTTTCATGTCTTCGGTTAATTGTATTTTTAGGCTCATAATGTTCTCACTTTATATCAATAAAAAGATGCCGTCTGAAAAACAAAACACACCGCAAAGCTGCCCTTGCGGTGTGTCGTTTATCACAGGGCAGGCCTGTAATTAGTACATTTTAGGAGGCAGTTGTTGGCTGCGCAGACGTTTTTGCAGACGTTTGGCTGCTGCAGCTTTTTTGCGTTTGCGTTCGGTAGTTGGTTTTTCGTACGCTTCACGGGCGCGCAACTCGGTCAACAGACCGGTTTTTTCTACGGCACGTTTGAAACGACGCATGGCAACTTCAAATGGTTCATTCTCTTTAACACGAATAGCAGGCATTTTATTTCCTTTAAATTTTGTTCAATCAAACCGTTTTAAGAAATAGAGGACGGTTTGTCATAATGGGGTAGTTGTTGTATCGCTGGTTTGCCTAAGGCAGGGCGGGATACGCGCCGTGATGTAAACATCACCTCCTAACAAGTCGGCTTTTGCCGTGCAAGTGACCTTTTCGATCGAAAACAATCGGGCGATTATCTTATAAACCCGATGGTCTGTCAAGGTTGCAGGCCGTCTGAACGTTTGATTCTGTCTCACTTTTCAGACGGCCTATCGGGTATTAATAACGGCCGGGAACCGTACCCATACGTTGTTTCAACGAAGTTTGCGGTTCGTTGAACAATGACGCGTAATAAGTCGCGTTGGTCATGACTTTTTTCACGTAGTCGCGAGTTTCGGTGAATGGGATGGTCTCGGCGTAAATAGCTCCTTCCAAAGGTGCAGAAGCCTGCCAGTTGCGGGCGCGGCCTGGGCCGGCATTGTAGCCTGCGGTGGCCATCACTTCGTTATTTTGCAGGCGGCGTTTGGCATCTGCCATGTACCAAGTACCCATGCGGATGTTGCCGTCCATGGTGTAGAGTTCGCTGCTGCTCATGCCGATTTTGCCGGCGATTTCGCGGGCGGTCGCAGGCATGACCTGCATCAGGCCTTGTGCGCCGACGCTGGATTGCGCGCCCATGACAAAGCGGCTCTCTTGGCGAATCAAACCGTAAACCCATGCAGGGTCAACGCCTGCCTGTGCGGCATAGCGGACGGTCAGGTCTTTAAACGGAGAGAGGTAGCGCAGTTTGTAGTTGAGTTTGTGGTCGGTACGGTCGGCGCTGTTGATTGCCATGTCGTAGAACTGGTTGTCAAAAGCGACTTGTGCGGCAGTCAGCAGGTTGTCTTCATTGAAGTCGCGGGTGGCAAAACGCCATTCTGCCTGTGCCTGACGGCGCATTTTGGAATCGCCGTTGTTTTGGCTGTTTTTAAACAGAACCAATGCGCGTTTGATGGCGCCGTCTTCGTTCATGCGGCGAACGTCTCTGGCATCGGCATCGGAAATGTTGTTGCGCGTATTGATGCGGCGGCCCAGTTCTTCACCTGCCATTACGGCGTAGAAATTGCGGCCAGAAGTGGCGGCTTTTTCATACATTTCTTTGGCTTGGCCGCTTTTGCCTTGTGCGGCAAAGCTGCGGCCCAGCCAATATTGCCATGTCGGGTCTTTTTGCAGTTTTTCAGGCATATGCTGAATCACGCTTGCCAATTCGTCCCAACGTTGCAGGCGCAAGGCGGCGCGTGCGTACCATTCCAATTGTTCGTCGGTCAATTGCTTGCGGTCGGAAACGCGGCCGTAGTAGCTCAAAGCAGTCGGCATGTTTTGGCTTTGAGCATGGTAGTGGCCCAATACGCCCCATGCGAAGCTGCGTTGTTCGCGGCTGAGGCCGGATTCCATGTCGGACAGGGTGGCGGCGGCAGAAGCAGACTTGCGTGCATCTTTGCCGATCACGCTCAACAGGCTGTATTCGGTCGCACCTTGCGCACCACCTTCAAACGGGCTGCCCAATGCGGCGGCGAGGTTGCGTGCATCCGTGGTTTGGCTGTTGCTCAACAAGCCGCGTACGCGACGCCATGCGTCGTTGGTGTTCAGACGGCCTGAAGCTGCCGCGCTTTCAACCAAGCGGGTACAGCTGGCAGGCAGTTTGCCTGTAACGCGAACCAGCTCGGCGGCTTTGCTGTAATTGCCGCTGCTCAAATCGGCATAACATTGCACTTCTTGTGCGACGCCGGCGGCGTTCAATTTACTGAATTCTTGACGGAACAAATCCCATTGGCCGCGCGCGCCCAAGGTTTTCAGCCATTCGTTGCGGACGTTTTCAGCCATTGCGCTGTCGCTGGCTTGGGATAAAAATTGTTGTACCCAAGCATCGTCGCCGCGTTTGGCGGCATCGATGGCGCTTTGGTATTGGCTGTAATCGGACAGGACTTTGGATTCGCTGTCGGCGCGGCGTGAAGGAATAGAAGTAGATTTAGGCTGAACGACGGTTTCGGTTTTCGAAACAGTCGGTGTGTTTTGGGTGGCGCACGCCGATAAAACAGCGGCGGTAATCAAGCTGAGGGAGAGAGGGAAAAGACGTTGAACGTTCATTGGATACCGTGTCGTTTTTAGAATCAAAACAGTTGCTTATTTTAAATGATTTATGCGGAATAACCGAATTACAAACCGATATTTACATTTTCAAAGCCCGGAAATGACTAAGGCCGTCTGAAATATGAAACACTTTTGAGGTTTTCTTAATTCAGACGGCCTGTTATGAAGGCAGTCGTCAATCGGGTTTGTGTTCGATATAGTCTTGCGGTTTCTCGGCTTTGCCGGTGCGCGTAACCGTATATTCGCCTTCGATAATGTCTTCATCATCTTTGGCGGAGCTGTAAGTCTGGCGGTTTTGGAAAGACTGCGCAGAAGAAACGGCCGCATTGCCTTTAAACGGAATCAGCAAGAGCAGGGCAACGGCGGTTGAAATAAAACCGGGACTGAGCAGGAAAACCGCGGCGGCGGTATAGCGAATCGGCCACAGCATCTGATAGAGGGAAATGTTTTGGCCGCTGCGGACGGCTGCGCCTGCGAGCAAAAGACCGGAAATGCCGGTATGGCGCAGCATAAAGATACCGCTGATAAAGCTGACGGCCATCACAAACAGCGTCCAGCCGCCGCCTATCCAGTCGGCAACCCAGACGATGGACATGATTTCCAAAAAGATTAAAACCAAAAAACCGATTCCAAAATACTGCATAAGTGTTTGTTCCTTCATTCAACGGATAGTGTCGATTGTGTTCTATCTAGATAAAGATAAACCTTATTTTTTCAAGAAAATGCTGTGTGAAAAAGGGTAAACGGGCGATGAGGCCGTCTGAACGAAGATAAGAACGGAGATAAAAAGAAGGTAGATGTTTCAGATGGCCTTTAGATATTTTATCGCATCACATTGTTCCAATCGCTTTCAAAATAACTGACGAGAATTTGGTTGTTCAAATAATTTGCTTCAACCTTACGCCTTGCCATATCGGGCGGAAAGCGGAACATTTCGGCGACGGTCTGGGCATTGAGATAACGGGTGGGTACGTCGAATTTTTGCGGAATGGGGAAGTTTTGGTCAAACCCTGCCAACACAAATCCCCATTCGCCAAATGAGGGGACGTAAACATGATAGGGAGCGGTATTCAACTTGGCCGCTTCGAGGGTGGCAACGACCGACCAGTAGGCATTGGGTGCGAAATAAGGCGAAGTCGATTGCACAACAATCTTGCCCTGCGGCTCAAGATGGCGGGCAACGAGGCGGTACATGGGGACGGAGTAAAGTTTACCAAGCGAGAAATTGGACGGGTCGGGTAGGTCGATGATGATAACGTCGAATTTTTCAGACGATCTTTCCAGCCATTTAGAGGCATCGTCGTTGACGACGTGCATTTTGGGATGGGATAGCGAGCCTTGGTTGAGGGCGCTTAAGGTGGCGGAGGTTCTAAAAGTGGCGGTCATGTCGGGGTCGAGATCGACCAAAGTAACATTTTTGACCTGCGGATATTTCAAGACTTCGCGTGCCGCCAATCCATCGCCGCCGCCAAGAATCAGGACGCGTTCGGCATTGGGAACCATCTGCATGGCAGGCAGGACGAGTGCTTCATGATAACGGGCTTCATCGCGTGAGGAGAATTGCAGGTTGCCGTTGATGTAGAGGCGGGTGTCGTCTTTCCAGCGGGTCACGACCAACCGTTGGTAGGGTGAATGGCTTTGATAGACGACGGGATCGCCGAAATAGCTTTGTTCGGCTTTAAAGGAAATACGGTCGGCGTAGGCGAAGGTGATGGCGAGGATGGACAAAACAATCAGCGCACGCAGGCGGATGGCGCGGTAACGGGGCAGTTCGGCTTTGAAGACGCGCGCGGTCAGATAGGCGACGGCGGCGTTGAAGATGCCAAACAACAAGGCGGAACGCGCCATGCCGAGTTTGGGGGCGAGTAGAAGCGGAAATAATAACGAGACGGCAAGTGCGCCCAAGTAGTCGAAGGTCAATACTTTGGAAACGAGTTCTTTAAATTCCGCACCTTTTTGGTTTAACACGCGCATAACCAAAGGGATTTCCATGCCGACAACCATGCCGACAATCAGTACAAAAGCGTAGAGCAGGGTGCGGAACGGGGCGGCGGATAAACCGAAGGCCACAAATAATGCCAGCGCAGAAATACCGCCGATGATGCCGACCAGAAGCTCGATTTCGATAAAGCGGTGCAACACGTCTTTATCTTTGATATATTGGGTCAGGTGGGCGCCGATACCCATTGAAAACAGATAAAGCCCGATGACGGAGGAAAACTGCAAAATACTGTCGCCCAAAAGATAGCTTGCGAGCGCGGCGATGATGAGCTCGTAAGCGAGGCCGCAACTGGCGACGATAAAAACGGAGATGATGAGGGTGCGGTGGGCGTTCATGATGACGTTTTTGTGGCTTGAGTATGGGCAATGTAATGATTTTTAAGGTGGGCTGCAAGTTTAATTATAGGATGTAGAAAAGGCCGTCTGAACAAATTGTTTCAGACGGCCTTTAATCTGTCAGGCATTAATAGCGGTGTTTGAATACCATGCCCACGGCGTAAGAAGATTTTTTCGGCAAATCTTCTTCGTATTTCGGATTGACGTTTTCTTTCAACCAGCCGGCGCCGAGTGTGGCGGTTGTCCGTTTGGAGAAGCTGTAATCGGTGCTGACGGCGACGTGTTTGTAGTCTTCGCCGACAGAGCTTTTACCGTAGGCAAAGCCGATTTGAGGTTTGAAATTGCCCACTTTGTATGAGCCGGACACCATAAATTCTTTGGTGTTATTGATTTCTTTGTCGTAAGAACCGGCTACGTTGCCTGCCGCATCTTTCCATACGCCCCAGCAGCTGAAGCCGTCGCAAGTATTTTTGGCGTATTGGAACGCGGCATCGACGGAGATTTTGTCTTTGCTGTATCCGGCCATGAATGCATGGGCTTGGAAGTCTTTGGTTTCGGTTGGAGAGTCGTTGGGTGCGTATTCGGCAGCGTAGTGGGCGTTAAAGCCGTTGTTTGGGTGGTAGTAGTCCACGCCCCAGCCGAAGACCCAGTCGCCGTCACGTTTTTTGTCCGGATTCCAGTCATTGTTGTTGCGCGCGGCATTGGAACCGGGGGAAACGTTGAATTTGAATTGGAAACCGTTTTTCCAAGGCGACTCATAAGCCATGGAAACACGGCGTTGGCCGAAGCGGGAAATTTTGCCGAATTCTAAAATTGGGCTGTTGGTGTCGAACGGGTTCAGATAAATGCTGTTCATAGGCGTACTGATGTAACCCATTTTGACGGTGCCAAGGTTTTTGTAGCTGTTGAGCGCGACGTATGAGTCGGCAGTACCCCAGCCGCCCCAGCGGTCGGAATCGAAGTAAATAAAGGAGCCAAGTTGCCATTTCAACCATAAGTCGTTGTTGAGTCGTACTTCATCGGAGAGATAAAGACTGGAACTTTTATCGGAAATGGTTGTATTGGTGACGCCGGTTTTATTGTTGTGTTCGACCTCGGTCATGATGTAGATGGTACCGCTCATTTTAGGTTCGGCGTGGGCGAAGCTTATGGAAGAACCGATGAGGGTAGTGGCAACAAAACAAGATAACTTGTTCATTTTGTTCTCCTTTTATGTCTTTTCTTAATTGGGGACGGGAAATTCGGATAATCTTATTTGACAAATTATAAAAAATCAATACATTTGTAACTTATCGTAGGATAAATTGAAAAATAGTTTTCAGTTACGTTTTTTTGTGTTAATTTGCCGACAATCTTAGACGGCTATTATTATTTCGATGGAATATGTGGTTTAAAACACTATTTTCATGGTTTGAAATAGATGATTTAACTATGCTGGAAAACTTCTAAATAAATGTAGTTGAGTGTAGTTTGAATAATCAGGCCGTCTGAAAAAGAAGAATACCCAAAAGAAGGAATGAAATATGGCCGGAAAAACCTATCCGCTGTTGGCTGCATCATTGGCTGCCGTATTCGCATTGTCGGCGTGCAGCCGCGATGTTAAGCCTGCTCCTGAGTTTAAACGTACCGATTATGAGCGCGTGGTGGTCAGCAACGGCGTTGAGCCGGGTACGCTGGATCCTCAAATGAGTGGCGATATGGCGGCCGGTGCGATTATCCGTCAGTTGATGGATGGTTTGGTCGGTACGGATGCCGAAGGTAAAACCATTCCTGCTTTGGCGGAAAAATGGGAGAGCGAGGGTGAGCGTGTTTGGACCTTCCATCTGCGTGATGCCAAATGGAGCAACGGCGATCCGATTACTGCCGAAGATTTCGTGTACAGCTTCCGCCGTCTTGCCGATTCGGCCACCGGCGCACCTTTCGGCAGCTATTTGGTCGATGCCCAAGTGGAAAATGCGGAAGATATATTAAACGGCAAAGCCAAGCCTGAGACATTGGGCGTCAAGGCATTGGACGCGAAGACCCTGCAATTTACGCTGATTGCGCCCGTACCTTATTTTCCCGATATGCTGATTCAGCAATTCACATTTCCGGTTCACCGCGCCACTGTTGAAAAATACGGCAACAAGTGGACGCAGCCCGGTCATTACGTTTCCAGTGGCGCTTATCTGTTAACGGATTGGAAAGTCAACAGCCACATCAATATGGAACGCAATCCCAATTATTACGATAAAGACAAAGTGGCCATTCCGAAGGCGGTTTTCTTGTCAGGCAGCGGCGAGTACAACCGTTATCGCGCCAATGAAATTGATGTGACTTACGGCATTCCTAGTGATCAGGTCAAAGTGGCGGATATTGAGTTTCCGGGCCAAGTAAGACGCACGACTTCTTTGTGCAGCTGGTATTTGGAGCCGAACCACGAAGCGGCGCCGTTTAACGATCCGCGCGTCCGTAAGGCACTCAATATGCTGACGCGCCGCGACATCGTCGTCAAAGTGGGCGGCCGCGGCGATACGCCTGCGTTCCAATTGACGCCGCCGCAAATGCAGGGCGTGATTCCTGTTTATCCGGAGTGGAAAGAGTGGACACCTGAAAAACGCATCGAAACCGCACGCAAACTGTTGAACGAAGCAGGCTACAACGATGATCATCCGCTTGAGTTCGATATTTTGTACAGCACCAGCGAAGCGTCTAAAAAACAAATTACTGCCGTGCAGTCGGTGTGGAAAGCCGCCATTCCGTTTATCCGTCCGACTTTGTCCAACGAGGAATGGAAAACTTATTTGGATACGCGCGCGCAAGGCAATTTCAAGGTTTCGTTCAGCGGCTGGTGTTCTGATTTTAACGATCCGGCGGGCATGCTCAATATCTTGAAATCCAACAACTCAAACAATGCATTCCGCTACAAAAGCGCGGCGTTTGACACATTTATGAACAATACGCTGAAAGATGGCGTCAGCAAGGAAGCGCGCAGCCAGCTCTATGCCGATGCGGAGAAGCAGCTTCAAGAAGACGCTGCACTGATTCCGCTGTATCATCAGGTTGAAGTGCGTATGGTCAAACCCGATGTTATCGGCTATTCCGACAAAGATCCTTTGCGGAACTACACGGTCAAGAGCTGGTCGTTCGCACCGAAAAAATAGATTGATTATAGACAGCACAAGTTTTCAGACGGCTTTGATGACAGAGGCCGTCTGAAACAACAGGAGACATAACACATGAAATCTGTACAACAACGTTTGTCCGCTTTACGCGAAGCCATGAAAAAACATGGCGTGGACGCGTTTGTCATTCCTTCCGCCGATCCACACCTTTCCGAATATCTGCCCGAGCATTGGCAGGCGCGCCGCGATTTTTCCGGCTTTACCGGTTCGGCCGGCACTTTGGTGGTAACCGCCGATAAAGCAGGCGTGTGGACGGACAGCCGCTATTGGGAGCAGGCCGGCCAACAGCTTGCACCAAACGGCATCGAGCTGCAAAAAATGGGTGTTGATGCGCCTTATACCGAGTGGTTGGCACAAAATCTGCCCGAGGGTGCAGTCGTCGGAGCGCCTGCCGATATGTTCGCACTCAGCGGCGAGCGCGGTTTGAAACAGGCACTTGCCGCCAAAAACATCCGCCTCGAATATCCTGAAACCTTGTTGGACGAAGTGTGGGACGACCGTCCTGCATTGCCGACTCCGGAAATCTACGTTCACCATCCCGACTACGTTTCCGAAACTGCGGCCGAAAAACTGGCCCGTATCCGTGCGGCCATGAAAGAGCAGGGCGCAGATGCACATTTGGTTTCTTCTTTGGACGACATCGCTTGGATTACCAATCTGCGCGGCGATGATGTGCCGTTCAACCCCGTGTTCTTGTCCCATCTGTTTATCAGCCAAGACAAAGCCGTATTGTTTACCGATGCAGGCCGTCTGAAAGCCGAATCTGCCGAAGCCTTGAAAGCGGCAGGTTTTGAAGTGTTGCCTTATGCGCAAGCGGCGGACTATTTGGCAGGCGTTAACGGCGCATTGCTGATTGATCCGAACAAAACCGCCGTCGGCACTTTGCGCCGCCTGCCTGAAGACGTCCGTTTGATTGAAGCCATCCACCCAAGCACATTCTTCAAATCGGTTAAATCCGATGCCGACATCGCCCATATCCGCAATACCATGGCGGAAGACGGCGCGGCATTGTGCGGCTTCTTTGCCGAGTTTGAACAAATCTTGGCAGACGGTGGCGAATTGAGCGAACTGGACATCGACGGCATGCTCTATAAACACCGCAGCCAACGTCCCGGCTTTATTTCGCCAAGTTTCGACACCATCGCCGGCTACAATGCCAATGCCGCCTTGCCTCATTACAGCGCGACACCGGAAAATAACAGCAAAATTAAAGGCGACGGTATGCTGTTGATTGACTCCGGCGGCCAATACTGGGGCGGCACGACCGACATCACGCGCGTGGTGCCTGTCGGCAATCCGAGTGCGGCCATGATGCGCGATTACACTTTGGTGTTGAAAGCGCATATTTCTCTGGCGGAAACCATTTTCCCTGAAAACATCAAAGGCCCGATGATTGATGCCATCTGCCGTAAATCGCTCTGGCAGGCGCAATGTGATTACGGTCACGGTACCGGTCATGGCGTGGGCTATTTCCTCAATGTGCATGAAGGCCCACAAAGCATTGCCGTTGCCGCCGTACCGCAACCGCATCACGCGATGAAATCAGGCATGCTGACTTCCAACGAGCCGGGTCTTTACCGTCCGGGCAAGTGGGGTATCCGTATCGAAAGCCTGGTAATCAATCGTCCAGTTGAAAACCCAGAGGAAACCGAGTTCGGCAAATTCCTGTATTTTGAAACCGTTACCCTCTGCCCAATCGATACGCGCCTGATCGATACCAAACTGATGACCGGTAGCGAAATCGAATGGCTGAACCAATATCACGCCGAAGTGCGCCGCCGTCTTGA
This sequence comes from Neisseria subflava, assembly GCF_024205705.1. Classification (NCBI taxonomy): domain Bacteria; kingdom Pseudomonadati; phylum Pseudomonadota; class Betaproteobacteria; order Neisseriales; family Neisseriaceae; genus Neisseria; species Neisseria subflava. The sequence continues at coordinate 1,574,699 of NZ_CP073115.1, read as the reverse complement.
GCCTTTGACAGAAGGCGCGGCCAAAGCATGGCTGATTGAACGCACCGAACCTTTGGCGCGTTAACGTGAAAGGCCGTCTGAAACGGCGGATACAAAGTTTCAGACGGCCTTATAACAACAATTATCTAAGAACTAAAAAACCTTACCCGACTCCGAATAAAAACAATAACCCGGTCGGAATAGAGAGAGAAACCGGCGCGGCGACGTTAAAGATGCCTGCTGCCATTCATCCGATTTCCGCTTCAGGTCAGCTTTGTTTTCACGAGTCCGGTATGTTCAGACAGGACAGCCTGATTATGTTGAAATTCATCATCAAACGGATATGTGCTTCCATCCCGACCATGCTGGTGTTGATTACCGTATCGTTTTTTCTGATGCGGCTCGCACCGGGCAGCCCGTTCACAGGCGAACGCAATCTGCCGCCTGCGGTCATGGCCAACATCGAAGCTAAATACCACCTCAATGATCCGATGTACCTCCAATATTTCCACTACCTCAAGCAGTTGGCGCAGGGGACTTGGGGCCATCGTTCAAATATAAAGATTTCAGCGTTAATGAGTTGCTTGCCCAATCCCTGCCGGTATCGGCAGAACTTGGCTTCTACGCCTTTTTAATCGCCGCCATCTTCGGCATGTTTATCGGCATTATCGCCGCCTTAAAACAAAACAGCTGGCTGGATTATGCGCTGATGAGCGGTGCGATGACTGGTATCGTCGTTCCCAGCTTTGTGATGGCGCCGGTATTGGTGCTGGTGTTTGCCGTCAGACTGCAATGGCTGCCTGCAGGCGGCTGGAACGATGGCGCACTGATGAACTTAATTTTACCCGTCGTTACCTTGTCCATCGGTTATGTATCCAGTATCGCGCGGATTACGCGCGGCGCGATGATCGAAGTATTGAACAGCCCCTTTATCCGCACGGCACGCGCCAAAGGCCTGCCCATGAGCCGCATCATCCTGCGCCATGCGCTGCGTCCTGCCATGCTGCCGATTGTTTCTTTCTTAGGCCCGGCATTCGTCGGCATCATCACCGGCTCCATTGTGATTGAAAACGTGTTCGGTATTCCCGGTGTCGGACAATTGTTTGTCAACGGCGCGCTCAACCGCGACTATGGCATGATTTTGGGTTTGACGATTCTGGTCGGCATTATGACCATTTTGTTCAATGCCATCCTCGATATTCTGTATGCCATTATTGACCCGAAAATCCGTTATTAATCCCATTTGCGCAAAGGCCGTCTGAAACGTTCAGACGGCCTGAAGAAAGAATAAAAAGCGAGAGAGAACATTATGTTATTCAAAAAGAAGCAGACTCAGGCCCTCGCAGAGGCAGCAGAATACGCCCAAGTACACGGCAAAAGCCTGTGGAGTGACGCATGGCGGCGTTTTAAACAGAATAAAGCGGCGGTGTACAGCATTATCATCCTGTTGCTGATCAGTATTTTTGTGATTGTGGCGCCATGGATTGTCCGCTACACCTACGACTTTACCGACTGGGACAATATGCAGATTCCGCCTTCCTTTTCTACCCATCACTATCTGGGTACGGATTTGCTCGGCCGCGATTTGCTGTCGCGTGCGGCAACCGGCGGACGTATTTCCTTGCTGGTCGGTGTGGCCGGCGCATTAGTGGCGGTTGTCATCGGTACGCTTTATGGCGCGATTGCCGGCTTTATCGGCGGTAAGCTCGATTCGTTGATGATGCGCTTTTTGGAAATTTTGAACGCGTTTCCGTTTATGTTTTTTGTGATTCTGCTGACTACGTTCTTCGGCCGCAACCTGCTTTTGATTTTTGCCGCCGTGGGTTTGGTGTCTTGGCTGGACGTGGCGCGTATCGTGCGCGGTCAAACCTTGAGCTTGAAGCATAAAGAGTTTGTCGAAGCGGCGCGTGTGAGCGGCGTGGCGAAACGTAAAATCGTGACGCGCCACATTATTCCGAATGTTTTGGGCGTGGTGATGGTGTATGCCTCTTTGCTGGTACCGGGCATGATTATGTTTGAATCCTTCTTGAGCTTCTTGGGCTTGGGTGTGCAAGAGCCGATGACCAGTTGGGGTTCGATGCTGCAAGAAGGTGCGATTTCGATGGAAGCCGCACCATGGCAGCTGCTCGTGCCGAGTTTCTTCTTGGTAACCACTTTGTTCTGTTTCAACTTTATCGGTGACGGCCTGCGCGATGCGCTTGACCCGAAAGACCGCTAAACCGCAACCAAAAGGATAATCAAAATGACAAAACAGTTACTGGTTGTAGAAAATCTGGATATCGATTTTGAGCTGCATGAGAAAACCGTTCATGCTGTGCGTAATGTCAGCTTTAAAGTGGCAGAGGGCGAAACATTGGCTTTGGTCGGCGAATCCGGCTCGGGCAAGTCTGTAACATCTATGTCCGTTATGCGCCTGCTGCCTGAGAAATTTGCCCGATACAGCAAAGATTCGCGCATTACTTTTGACGGCATTTCCATTTTGGATGCCGATGAGAAAACCCTGCGTGATTTGCGCGGCAACCGCATCAGCGTGATTTTCCAAGAGCCGATGACCTCGCTCAATCCGTTTATGCGTATCGGTGCGCAGCTGATTGAAGCGGCGCGTGTGCACAATAAAAAGCTCGGCAAAAAAGAGGCAGGACAAAAAGCATTGGCATTGTTGGAACGTGTGGGCATCAAAGAAGCCGAACGCCGTATGAAGCAGTATCCGCACGAGTTTTCCGGCGGTCAGCTGCAACGCATTATGATTGCTATGGCGCTCATTAATGAACCTGACCTGTTGATTGCCGATGAGCCGACTACGGCTTTGGATGTGACCATTCAAGCCGAGATTCTCGATTTGCTCCACGATTTGCAACAGCAAATGGGCATGGCGATTATCTTCATTACCCACGATTTGGGTTTGGCGGAACACTATTCCAAAACCGTCTGCGTCATGCGCAACGGTGAAATTGTCGAGCGCGGCAAAATCAAAGAAGTATTTGCCCATCCGAAGCACGAATATACTGCCGAACTCATCAATGCCATTCCCAAAGGCATGAAAGAGCCGGAAGAAAACAACGCCGGTGTGTTAATCGATGCCGATCATGTCAATGTTTCTTTCGTATTGAAGCAAAACTTTTTCGGCAAACCGCTCAAAACCTTTGACGCCGTTAAAGGCATCAGCCTCAAAATTAAAGAAGGCGAAACATTGGGCGTCGTCGGCGAGTCCGGTTCCGGCAAATCCACGCTGGGCAAAGCCGTCATGCAGATGCTGCCTTATACCGGCCATATTTCTTTTGAAGGCAAAGACCTGAAAAACTATACCGCCGAAGAAGCACGCCGTCTGAAATCGCAACGGCAAATTGTGTTCCAAGATCCGTTCGGTTCGCTTTCCCCACGCCTGACCGTTGGCGAAATTATTGGCGAAGGTTTGACGGTTCATCATCCTGAAATGACCAAAAAAGAACGTATCCAGCGTGTTTTGGAAGTCATGAAGGAAGTGTCCCTGCCGCTTGACGCGCTCAACCGTTATCCGCATGAATTCTCCGGCGGCCAGCGTCAGCGTATCGCCATTGCACGCGCCGTTATCCTGCGCCCGAAATTCATCCTTTTGGACGAGCCGACCTCTGCGCTTGACCGCTCCGTACAATCCAAAGTGGTCGAACTTTTGCGCGATTTGCAGAAGAAATACGGTCTGACTTATATGTTCATCAGTCATGATTTGTCTGTCGTACGCGCTGTCAGCGATAATGTGATTGTGATGAAGCAGGGCGAAATGGTTGAGTACGGCAGCGCGGATCAGATTTTCCACCATCCGCAAAACGACTACACCAAACGTTTGATTAACGCCGCATTTGATTTGTAGAAAAGGAAAAAGCCGTCTGAAAAGAAGTTTTCAGACGGCTTTTTGTTTATCGATAATGTTGACCCGTCAACATAAACTTAAATTTCAAAAGGACAAAAATAAAAAAAGACTTGAATCAATCAAGTCTTTATATCCTTATCAAGAATGGCGGAAGCGGTGAGATTCGAACTCACGGAGGGCTATCAACCCTCGACGGTTTTCAAGACCGTTGCATTAAACCGCTCTGCCACGCTTCCGTTCTTGAAGCCGTAATACTAATGGAACTTACGGCCTTTGCCAAGAGGTATTTTAGAAAAAATATCTAGGATTCTGTTTTTATTTAGATTGTTCTTTACGCATGAATACCCATTCGGCTTCGTTTGAAGCTGCCTCATTGAATGAATAGCCTTCGTAGTCGAAATTTTTGAGCATTTCAGGCTCGGTAATGCTGTGTTCTGCCGCGTAGCGCACCATCAAACCGCGCGCACGTTTGGCGTAGAAGCTGATGATTTTGTATTTGCCGTTTTTCTCGTCTTTAAAAATCGGTGTAATCAGGCGTGCGTTGAGTTTTTTGGTGTTGACGGATTTGAAATATTCTTGTGAGGCGAGGTTGATTAAGACATCGCTGTCGGCCTGCTTCAGCGTTTGGTTGAGCAGGTCGGTGATTTTATCGCCCCAAAATTCGTAGAGGTTTTTGCCGCGCGAGTTGGCAAAGGCCGTGCCCATTTCCAAGCGGTAGGGCTGCATCAAGTCGAGCGGGCGCAGTACGCCGTATAAGCCGGAGAGCAGGCGGACGTGTTGTTGCAGGTAGTCGATTTGCTCCGGTTTGAGCGTATCGGCGGCGATGCCTTCGTAGACGTCGCCGTTGAACATAAATACGGCCTGTTTGGCGTTTTCAGGAGTAAACGGCGTGTGCCATACGGCATTGCGTTCGGCGTTGAGCAGGGCGATTTTGTCGGAAACATGCATCAGCTCGGCGATTTGTTGAGGGGCAAGCTGGCGCAACTCCTGCATCAGGATTTCTGCTTCGGGCAGAAGGTCGGGCAGGGTAAAGCTGTTGACGGGGGAGGGGTCTTTTTCGTTGAGGTTTTTGGCTGGGGATAAGACAAAAAACATAATAATTTCGGCTTTGAAATGAATAATGTGTGGGATTGTAGGTTTAAAATCGGGGAAGAACAAGATGGGCTAAACGCATTAATTGAATGCTTTTATTGAAACGTATTTCTGTTGAAAGTAAAATTCGAAGCTTCCACCTGATTCTGACATTTCTATTTGAGGAGAATATCATGTCTAAAACCATTATCCATACCGACAAAGCCCCTGCCGCGATTGGCGCATACAGCCAAGCAGTCCGCGCAGGCGATACGGTTTATATGAGCGGTCAGATTCCTTTGGATCCGGCTACGATGACTGTGGTCGGCAATGGCGACTTCCGCGCCGAAGCAGTGCAAGTATTTAAAAACCTGCAAGCCGTAGCCGAAGCGGCCGGCGGTTCTTTGAACGATATCGTCAAACTCAATGCTTATTTGACTGATTTGGCCAACTTTGCCGTGTTCAATGAAGTGATGGCTGAATTTATCGAACAACCTTTCCCTGCACGTGCGGCGGTTGGCGTGGCCAGCCTGCCTAAAGGCGTTCAGGTTGAAGCAGAGGCAGTATTGGTTTTAAACGCATAATTGATGTTTTCAGACGGCCTGGGCTGGGCTTGAGGCCGTCTGAAAATAATAACAACGGAAAACAATAATAATGGCACATTACGCAATCGGAGACATTCAAGGCTGTTTTGACGAGCTGACTTTGTTGCTTGCCAAAATCGGCTTTAATCATGGTACGGATACCCTTTGGCTGGTCGGCGATATTGTCAATCGCGGCCCGAAGTCATTGGAAACCCTGAAATTTGCCAAAGAGCATGACAGCAGCGTGCAAATGGTTTTGGGCAATCATGATTTGCATCTTTTGGCAGTCGGTTGCGGTGAAGGAACGCTCAAGCGCAGCGATACGGTTGAGCCGATTTTGACCCATCCCGATAGTCATGCCATGCTTGACTGGCTGCGTCATCAGCCGCTGTTGGTGCGCGGCGACAGGCATGTGATGGTGCATGCCGGCATTTTGCCGCAATGGTCGGTTGATAAAGCCGAAAGCCTTGCTCGTGAAGCTGAGGATGAATTGCAAGGTAAAAAGTACAGGAAATTTTTTGGCAAAATGTACGGCAACAAGCCGACCGAGTGGACAGACGATTTGACAGGCTATGAGCGTCTACGCATGATTATCAACGTCTTTACCCGTATGCGTGCGCTGACGTACAAAGGCGAATTGGATTACGAATATAAATCCACTTTGAAAAAAATGCCGCTTTACCTGCGCCCTTGGTTTAAAGCGCCTGATAGACAAAATTTGGATTATATTACCGTGTTTGGGCATTGGTCGTCATTGGGCTACGTTAATACCGATCAGGTTATCGCTTTGGATACTGGCGCGTTGTGGGCGGAGAGCTGACGGCGGTTAATTTGGATACCAATGAAGTGATACAGGTACCGTCGTTGGGCGGATTGGATTGGAAAACGGCATTGAAATAGTTTGGATAAGATAAAAGGCCGTCTGAAATGTTTCAGACGGCCTTTTGTATTGGTTAATCCAAAGAAGGCAGGAGTTTGTCCGGATTCATAATGCCATAAGGGTCAAGCTGATTTTTGATGGCATGCATCAGAACGAGTTCGGCCTGTGTACGTACGCGGGGCAGCCAATGTTTTTTGATGATGCCTACGCCGTGTTCTGCGGCAATCGTACCGTGGCAGGCAAGGATGTTTTCATAAACAATGGTATTGACGGCGTCTTCGTATTGGTAAGCTTCGTTGCTCAATACGTTGGGCAGGAATGTATTGTAATGCAGGCTGCCGTCACCTAAATGTCCGAAGCAAACAATTTGTATGCCGGGAAAGCGGGTTTCCAAGGCAGGGGCGCATTGGCGGACAAAGGCGGCCACTTGGGCGATAGGGACGGCGATATCGTGTTTGATGCTGGTGCCGAGTTTGCGTTGGGAAGCAGAAATATTTTCACGCAAGGTCCATAAGTCGGAGCGCTCTTGCTCGGATTGCGCCAAGATACTGTTTTCCCACCCGTTTTGATAGAGAAATTCGGCAAGTTTTTCATCCATTCCGGCATCGGGAACGGAATCTGCAAGTTCAATCAAAATATGCCATTCCGCGTCGGCAGGCTTTTTGAGTTGGCTGAATTCCGAGGATAAATCGAGGGCAAAGCGGCTGATCAGCTCGAAGCTGGTCAAGCGTTCGGCAAAATGGCCTTGTACCGCAATTAAAAGCGAGACGGCGGATTCAATATCGTCTAAACCTACCCATGCGGTCGCTTTGGTTTTGGGCTGGGCAAAGAGTTTGAGTGTGGCGGCGGTAATGATGCCCAATGTTCCTTCGCTGCCGATAAAAAGATGGCGCAAGTCGTAGCCGGTCGTGTTTTTGTGCAGGGGCTGAAGGTGGGAAACCAGTTCGCCGTTTGGTAAAACGACTTCCAAACCCAATACCAAATCACGCATGCTGCCGTAACGCAAGACATTCAAACCGCCGGCATTACAGGCGATATTGCCGCCGATTTGGCAAGAGCCTTCGCTGGCAAGGCTGAGCGGAAACAGTCGTCCGGCTTCGGCTGCCGCCTTTTGAGCATTTTGCAAAATCACGCCAGCTTCAACCGTCATGCTGTTGTCGGCAAGGTTGATATCGCGGATGCGGTTGAGCTTGGAGAGGTTGAGCAGTACGCCTTCGGTGGTTACCGTTGCGCCGCATAATCCTGTATTGCCGCCTTGCGGGGTGACGCGGATGCGATTTTCAAAACAGAAACGCATGATTTTCTGCACGCTCTCGACAGAGTTCGGCTGTAAGACAATATCCGGCGAAGAAACAAAGCGGCGGCGTTGGTCGTTTAACAAGGCCGGAGTGGCTTCGATGATTTCAGAAGCGGAAAGAAACTCAGCAAAACGGTCGTGAAGGTGCATAGCAGTCAGGCGGAAAAGTTGGGAAGGGGAGTGTGAGGAATGTAAAAAAGCAGGATACGCAATGGTATCCTGCTTTTCTTAATATTCAAAAGAATATTATTTAGCAGCTTCAGAAGCAGCAGAAGCTGCGGCTTCAGTAGCAGATGCAGCGGCTTCAGTAGCTTCGGTAGCAGCAGAAGCGGTAGCTTCAGTAGCAGATGCAGCAGCTTCAGTAGCAGATGCAGCAGCTTCAGTAGCAGAAGCAGCGGCTTCGGAAGCAGCAGAAGCAGCAGTTTCAGCAGCTTTATCAGCACCGCCACAAGCGGCCAAAGCTAAAGACAACAAAGCAGCAGCGAACAGAGATTTTTTCATTTTTAAGAACCTTTTTTAAATCGATTTAAACTAAAAATAGCCGTCAAACGGCCTGTACAGTAGAAATTCATTACTGAATTTTTTAATATTATGCCCCACGGGATAGGTCAATGCAACGTTGCGTAACCGTTTGTTGGCTAAAATCAATACGAAAATAGTGAAAATAATGTAAATCATATTGGTGCGCGAAAAATCATCTGAAAATATTCATTATTAATGAAGATTTTAAAAATACATTTTATTCAATGAGTTGTGTATTTTTATTTGTTATAGGTTTTAAGGGTTTGGAATGTTTTTGCGTTTAGGGAAATTTTTGTAATTTAGCAACTTTGTGTTGTGAAAAAGCAACTTTTATGGATTGGAATCATTCAATTTTGTTTTTTATATGGACTTTTTTGGTTTTGTTGTGTTTGCTAAAAGTATTTGTTTAAGGTAAACCGATTGTTTAGTTACAGCTGTGATAGAATAGCCTGAACTTGACTTTATAAATATTGATTAAGGACGACATGATGTCTATTGTTAAAAATTCCGTAGTTTCCCTGCATTATGAAATGTACGATGCAAACAACCAGTTGTTGGACAAAACCGAAGAGCCGATTGCTTACTTGCATGGCGGTTATGACGGTATTTTCCCTTTGGTGGAAGAAGCGTTGCACGGCAAAAATGTAGGCGATACCGTCGAAGTGGCTTTGTCGCCCGATGATGCTTTCGGCGAACAAGATCCTGAGCTGGTACGCATTGAAGATGTAAGTGTATTCCCTGTTGAAGTTGAAGTCGGCATGATGTTTGAAGCTGATGATCCGGAAACCGGTGATGTATTGATTTATCGTGTAACCGATGTTGCCGACGGTAAAGCCGTAGTGGATGGCAACCATCCTTTGGCCGGTATGAAAGTATTGTTCAAAGCGACCGTTGAAGGTGTACGCGATGCGACTGAGGAAGAAATTGCCCACGGTCACGTACATGGCCCGCACGGTCACCACCATCACTAATCAGGCTTAAAGCATGATAAAGGCCGTCTGAAAAGGAATGAAATTCTCCTTTTCAGACGGCCTTTAAGTTTTTGCAAGACAGATAAATAGGAAATTTTGGCGTAGGTCAAATCAAACAGGGAAATATGGATTTTGTTAGAGACTACAATGAATTACATGTAACGGTGCGACAAAATCTGTATTAAGATTCAGATATTGGTAAAACAGGCAGAATGTAATGAGTGAGACATTGGAGCAGCAGGCGCTACAGGCTGGTATTGATTTAGGCTACCACGACATCAACGGGACATATCATGCGACCAAACCTGAAGTTTTGGAATCGATCGTTGCTGTTTTGGATAAAAGCAAACCGGATTCAGACGGCCTTTATCTGAATACGATGGTTGCGCATGAAAACGGCGAAGAATCTTTACAGATGCCGTCTGAATTTCATGGCGCTGAAGCGGTCGTATTGATTGATGAGGCGAATGAGTGCCAGACTTTGACTTTATATCCGGGCGACAACGATACGCTTTGGATTAGGCTGCCCCAACTGGCTTGCGGTTATTACACTTTGTCGGCCGAGAGCGGCGGCAAATGTCGCCTTGTACGTCTGATTGTTGCACCTGAATCGGTTTACCAGCCCAAACTGCTTGCGAATGGCGGACGGATGAATGGTTTGACCATGCATTTGTACAGCCTGCGTTCCGAGCGCAACTGGGGCATAGGCGACTTTACCGATTTGCTGAACCTGATGAAATATGCGGCGGAGAAAAAGCTGGATTTTGTCGGTATCAACCCTTTGCACGCTTTGTTTACCAGCAAGCCCGCCTTTGCCAGCCCGTATAGCCCTTCTTCGCGCGAATGGCTCAATCCGATTTACTTGGATATAGAGAAAGTCGGCGCGTTTACTTATAACGAGCAACTGAAAAACTGGCTGGCGCAACCGAAAATTCGTCAGCGTATTGCCGCTTTACGTGTTACGGAAACGGTGACTTATACGGCGGTTTGGGCATGCAAGCGTGATGCGCTGCAAATGGCGTTTAATGCATTTGAACAAGATACTTGTGAAGCCGCGGAAAATGAGCGCGCTGCATTTGAATCGTTTGTGGTGGAAAAAGGCAAAGCCTTACAGGGATTCGGTTTGTTTGAGGCTTTGGACCAGTATTACAGCCGTCCCGGACAAGTGGGTTGGCAGTCATGGCCGTCTGAATTTCATCAGCCTGATGGCGAAGCGGTAGAAAAATTCGCGCGCAGCCATGAACGTGAAATCCGTTTTTATATGTGGCTGCAATGGCTTTGCGCGGAGCAATTGCGCGAAGTCAACCAAGCCGCTGCCGAATACGGTGCCAAACTCGGTATTTACGGCGATTTGGCGGTCGGCGTGGCGCGAGGCAGCTCGGATACTTGGTTAAACCGCCAAGATTATTGTATGGACGTATCGGTTGGGGCACCGCCCGATCCTTTAGGGCCGACAGGGCAGAATTGGGATTTGCCGCCGCTTAATCCGTTGATGTTGAAGCATACGGGCTATGAGAAGTTTGCCCATTTGTTGCGCGAAAACATGCGCCTGTATGGCGTATTGCGGATTGACCATGTGATGGCATTGTGTCGTTTGTGGTGGGTTTTAAACGATAAAACAGCAGATTTCGGCGCGTATGTGCATTACGATGCCGAAGTGATGTTTGCTATTTTGGCATTGGAAAGCCGGCGCAACCGTTGCGTCATTATCGGCGAGGATTTGGGTACGGTACCCGATCAAGCGCGTTATCTGCTCAACCGCTATCAAGTGTTCTCCTACAAAGTGATGTATTTCAGCAAGGGCTGGAACGGTTTTCAATTACCTGAAGAATACCCCGAGCAGGCGATTACGGTCATCAGTACCCACGATGTTGCGCCCTTGGCAGGTTATTGGATAGGCAAAGATTTGGATACGATGTTCAAACTCGGTACTTTACCTGATGCAGCCGCTTTTCAGACGGCCTTGGATGAACGCGAACACGATAAAGCCGATTTGCTGGATAAATTGAAATATACCGGCTGTCTGGGTGCAGACGTACAAATGCCGGCAAAAGCCGATGAAACCTTGCTGGCGGCTTTGCACAAATACGGCGCATTGAGCCGCAGCAAGCTTTACGCCGTACAATTGGAAAACCTGCTGGGCGTCATTGACAATCTGAATGTCCCGGGTGTAACCGAAGGCTATCCGAACTGGGCGCAAAAAATGCCGGTTTCTTTGGAAGATTTCCTACAACACCGCCTTATGGGCGGCCAACTTGCCATTATTGACGAGGTACGCATGAAAACAAACAGCCAAATCAAGGCTTATCATGAACTTGACCAAATCGAGCGCGATACGGTCGAAAGCCTGTTTCTTGCCACCCACAGCGACTTGTTCGCTTATCTGGGACGACACCGCCTTGCAGAGGGCGATGAAGTGGTGCGCGTTTTAATTCCCGGCGCAGTAAGCGTGGATATTGTGAACCGCCGCAGCGGCGAACTCATCGTGCCGTCTGAAAAAATTGATGAACGCGGTTTCTTTGTGGCTGTTTTGCCCGATGATGCGCCCGATTACGCTTTGAGTATCCGTTATACCGAAGACTCCGAGCCTGTGATTGAAGAAGACCCTTATCATTTCAGCTCTGCGTTGCAAGACATGGATTCCTGGCTGTTGGCCGAAGGTAAGCACCTACGTCCTTATGAGACTTTAGGCGCACATTTTGCCGAGTTGGACGGCGTGAAGGGCGTACGCTTTGCCGTATGGGCGCCAAATGCGCAACGCGTTTCTGTTATCGGCGAGTTCAACAACTGGGACGGCCGCCGCCATGTGATGCGTTTTCACCGCAACAACGGCATTTGGGACATCTTCATTCCTGCTGTCAAACTCAATGCCCTCTACAAATTTGAAATCCGCGATGCCAACGGCGATGTGCGCGAAAAAGCCGACCCGTATGCTTTTGGTGCGGAACTACGCCCGACCACGGCATCTATCGTGCGCGGTTTGCCTGACGAAGTCGAAGAACCGGCCTTCCGAGCCCGTGCCAACGCCATTGATGCACCGATCAGCATTTATGAAGTGCATTTGGGTTCGTGGAAACGCAATCCGGAAAACAATTTCTGGCTGACTTATGAAGAGTTGGCCAAAGAATTGGTGGCATACGTCAAAGACATGGACTTTACCCATATCGAGTTTTTGCCTGTTTCCGAATATCCGTTTGACGGCTCATGGGGCTATCAGGCGACCGGTTTGTATGCGCCGACCAGCCGTTTCGGTTCGCCGGAAGAATTGCGTGCATTGATTAAAGCCGCACACGACGAGGGTATCAGCGTTATCCTCGACTGGGTGGTCGGCCATTTCCCAACCGACGACCACGGCCTGGCCAAGTTTGACGGCACTGCGCTGTACGAACACGCCGATCCGCGCGAAGGATACCACCAAGACTGGAACACTTTGATTTACAACTTCGGCAGAAACGAAGTGAAAAACTTCCTGCAAGGCAACGCCCTGTATTGGATAGAGCGTTTTGGCTTTGACGGTATCCGCGTTGACGCGGTTGCTTCGATGATTTACCGCAACTACTCGCGTAAAGACGGCGAGTGGATTCCGAACCAATACGGCGGCCATGAAAACCTTGAAGCCATCGCTTTCCTGCGCGATACCAATACCATGTTGAAAGAGGAAGTTCCGGCTGCGACTGAAATCGCCGAAGAATCTACTTCGTTCGCCAATGTGACCCGCCAAGAAGGTTTGAACTTCAGTTTCAAATGGAATATGGGCTGGATGAATGATACTTTGCGTTACATGATGGAAGACCCCATCAACCGCAAATATCACCACAACAAAATGACTTTCGGTATGATGTACCAGTACAGTGAAAACTTCGTCCTGCCGCTTTCACACGATGAAGTTGTGCACGGCAAACGTTCGTTACTCGGACGTATGCCCGGTGACTGCTGGCAACAATTTGCCAACCTGCGTGCCTACTACGGCTTTATGTATGGCTTCCCCGGCAAAAAACTCTTGTTTATGGGCAATGAGTTTGCACAAGGTCGCGAGTGGAACTACAACGAAGGATTGGATTGGTTCCTGCTGGAGCAAGAGGGCGGCTGGCACAAAGGCGTACAAGACTTTGTGCGCGAGTTGAACCATGTCTATAAAGACACTGCGCCACTTTACCAATTGGACCAATGGCCTGAAGGCTTTGAGTGGCTGGTTGCCGATGATGGCGACAATTCCGTATTCGTCTTCGAACGTCGAGACCGTGAAGGCAACCGCGTTATCGTGATCAGCAACTTCACGCCAGTAGTACGCGAAGGCTACCGCTTCGGTGTGAATTCTGCCGGCGAATACCGCGAAATCCTCAATTCAGACGACCTGCATTACAAAGGCAGCGGCGTTTCTGCCGGCGCAACGGTGGAGACAGATGAAGTTTGGTCGCATGGCAAGCCAAATTCCCTGTCTGTGACCGTACCGCCGTTGGCAACCGTGTACCTGTATCAGGCGGCAGTCAAAGAAGAAGCGTAAATCAACTTTGAGGGTGGGCATCATGCCTGCCCAATCAGCTGAAAATTAAAAGATAGTGATATCAATATGATTCAAGGCCGTCTGAAAGATTTTCAGACGGCCTTATATTGGACACGAAACCAAATACATACCAAGGAATCATTCTATGACTGCCAAATCATGGCATATCGAGGAAGGCAAGCCTTATCCCATGGGTGCGACCCTGACAAGCAAGGGCGCGAATTTCACCTTGTTTTCCATCAATGCCGAAAAGGTCGAATTGTGTCTGTTTGATAAGGATAAAGAAACCCGTTTGGAGATGCCTTCGCGGCGCGGTTCGGTATTTTACGGATTTGTGCCGGACGTTAAGGCAGGGCAGCGATACGGTTTTCGCGTGTATGGACGTGAAAACGCGGAATACGGCTCATGTTTTAATCCCAACAAATTGCTGATTGACCCGTATTCCAAAAAAATTGACGGCAAACCAAGCTACCGTACCGCCGAAGAAATGGCATGGTTCAGACCGGAAGATGAACGCGACAATGCCACCGTTGCACCGAAAAGCGTTGTGATTGGACGTAGCCGATTTAATTGGGCCAAAGATTGCCGTCCGGAAATACCGTGGGGCAAAACCGTTATTTATGAAGCCCATGTCAAAGGGTTGACCAAGCAATTCCCCGATTTGAAATATGCAGGCACTTATAAAGCTTTGAGTGATAAACGGGTTTTGGCCTATCTGCAAGAGTTGGGGGTGACAACGGTCGAGCTGCTGCCGATTCATTATCATTTGGACGAATACCATCTTCAGCAGATGGGCTTGAGCAATTATTGGGGCTACAACACTTATTCCCATTTTGCCGTTGAGCCGTCTTATGCCGACAATCCCGAGCGTGCGGCGGCGGAGTTTAAACAAGCGGTCAAAGCCCTGCATCAGGCAGGTTTGGAAGTGATTTTGGATGTCGTGTACAACCACACGGCCGAGCAGGACGACAAAGGCCCGATGCTGTGTCAGCGCGGTATCGACAACACCTTATGGTATTGGCATACCCCTTACGGCAATTATGAAAACTGGTCGGGTTGCGGCAATACGCTCAATATTGTCCGGAGAGATGTTACCCGTTGGGCGGCAGACAGCCTGCGCTATTGGGCGGAAGAGTTTCATATCGACGGCTTCCGTTTCGATTTGGGAACCGTATTGGGACGCGAGCCCGATTTCCAATCGTACGGCCGTTTTTTCCAAGTCCTGTATCAAGACCCGGTTTTGGCCGGTTTGAAACTGATTGTCGAAGCATGGGACATCGGCGAGGGCGGCTATCACTTGGGCAATTTCCCGCAACCTTTTGCCGAATGGAACGGCCGTTTCCGCGATGATATGCGCGCGTTTTGGTCATGGGAAAGCGGCAATTTGGGCGCATTTGCCGAACGCTTGGCCGGGTCGTCCGATATTTTCAACCACAGCGGCCGCCACCCGTCCGCCAGCATTAACTTCATTACTGCACACGACGGCTTCACTTTGCGCGATTTGGTCAGCTATAACGAAAAACACAACGAAGCCAACGGCGAAAACAACCGCGACGGGCATAATGAAAACATCAGCTACAACCACGGCGTAGAAGGCGAAACCGATGATGAAGAGGTGTTGCTCAACCGCGAATACACCTCCAAAGCGCTGCTTGCCTCCTTGTTTTTATCCAACGGTACACCCATGCTTTTGGCCGGCGATGAGTTCGGCAACAGTCAGCAAGGCAACAACAACAGCTACTGCCAAGATAATCCGATTACATGGTTGGATTGGCAAAATGAGCCTTATGAGTTGCAAAATTACACTCAAGCGCTGATACGCGTACGCAGCCGAATCAAGCTGCTGACAGATGATTGCTGGTGGGAAAAAGAGCGTGTGCAATGGCTCAATGCTGACGGCAGCCCGATGACCGAATATTGTTGGCACAACAGGGGCAGCAAGGCGATTCAGGTTGTTTTGGACGATGAATGGCTGCTGTTGGTCAATGCCAAACGTAGTCGTCAGTTATTTAACCTGCCTCAAGGCAACTGGGAAATTTCTTGCGTACCATCTGAGAAATTTAATTACGAAGAGGCTGGAAAATGTGTTGTCGAACACATGGGGATTTTGGTTTTACATAAAACGAATTAAATGAAAACCAAGCCGTTATATTGTTAACTCTTTGATATTTCGTCTGTATCCGTTGGGCCGAAGCTTGCATGGCATAAATGGAAATGCCGATGAGATGATGAGTGGTTTAATTTGTAATTAAATGTTTTATAAAGAAAAAATAATACGGAGTGGAATATTTCAGTTATAATCCGTATCAAACCTGAAACAAACCTACCTATAAATTTTTCAGACGGCATTTATACTTCTTCAGGCCGTCTGAAAACTGAATAACGTTGTTTCTATAAACCATCAGGCGCGTTGTCCAGTGCCTCACGCTAGAGAAAGGCTTCCATGGCTAAGAAAAAACTCCCCATCTCCGGTTACGATTATGTAATGCCTAAACCGGACGCCGAAACCATCCGTAAATCCATCGTTTACAAGCTGATTTTCATCTTGGGCGTAGATCCGAAGGAGGCAACTTCACACCAATGGCTCAACGCCGCCATGCTTGCCGCGCGTGACCTGATTGCGGAAGATTTCCTTAAAACACGCCGCGCCCACATCGACAACAGCAAACGCATGGTTTATTACCTGTCTATGGAATTCCTGCTCGGCCGTTCGTTTGTCAACGCGCTGATTAACGAAGGAGTTTATGCCGAGTTTGAAGAAGCCTTCAAGCAACTGGGCAAAGAATTTGCCGATGTCTGCGAACAAGAAGAAGATCCAGGTTTGGGTAACGGCGGTTTGGGCCGTCTGGCCGCCTGCTTCCTCGACTCTTTGGCAACCCTGCGCATTCCGGCCATGGGCTACGGCATCCGTTACCAATACGGTATGTTCAAACAAGAAATCGTGGATGGCCAGCAAGTTGAAAAACCCGATTTGTGGCTCGACCAAGATTTGGCATGGCAGTTTGCCCGTCCGAACAAACAATATTCCGTCCGTTTCGGCGGTCAAGTGTTGAACTTGGGCGACAAAAAAGAATGGCAGCCAAGCGAAGAAATTTCCGCTTGGGCATACGATGAAATCATTCCTGGCTATGGCGGCGAATGTGCCAACCCATTGCGCTTGTGGACCGCACACGCGGGCAACCTGTTTGACCTTGCCGACTTCAACCGAGGCGATTATGCCTCTGCCGTTCGCGCACAAAACAGTGACGAAAACATCTCACGCGTTCTGTATCCGAATGACTCTACCGATTCCGGCCGCGAATTGCGTCTGAAGCAAGAATACTTCTTGGTTTCCGCTTCCGTTCAAGACATCGTTGCACGTCACAAATGCCGTTTCCCAAGCATCCACACTTTGGCGGACGAAGTCGCCATCCATTTGAACGACACCCATCCGGTGCTCGCTATTCCAGAATTGATGCGCATCCTGATTGATGAAGAGGGCATCGCATGGACTGAAGCATGGAATATGTGCTGTAAGATTTTCTCTTACACCAACCACACATTGATGAGCGAAGCCTTGGAAACTTGGCAGGTCGACCTGATGGGCCGTCTGCTGCCGCGCCACTTGGACATCATCTTTGAAATCAACGCCTACTTCCTCAATGCCTTACGCGCCATCGGCAACTTTGACGACGACTTTGTCCGCCGCGTATCCATCATTGATGAAACCCACGGCCGTCGCGTCCGCATGGCATGGCTGGCGGTTATCGGTTCGCACAAAGTCAACGGCGTGGCAAAAATCCACTCCGATTTGATGACCACATCCATCTTTGCCGACTTTGCCAAAGTATTCCCGGAACGCTTTACCAACGTAACCAACGGCGTAACTCCGCGCCGCTGGATCAACATCGCCAATCCGGGCCTGACCAAATTCTTGGACAAACATCTGGGCGATGAAGACTGGCGTCTGCATTTGGACAACCTGACCAAGCTCAACGACAAAGTGGACGATGCTTCCGTACAGGCAGAATTCGGCGAAGTGAAAAAAGCTGCCAAAGAGCGCCTTGCCAAATACATCGAAACCGAGCTGGGCATCAAGGTTAATACCGATGCACTTTTCGACATCCAAATCAAACGTATCCACGAGTACAAACGTCAAGCATTGAACGTGATGCACATCGTCGACCGTTACAACAAAATCTTGGAAAACCCGGATTTCGATTGGCAGCCGCGTGTGTTCATCTTTGCCGGTAAAGCCGCTTCCGCTTATTACATGGCGAAGAAAATCATCCGTCTGATTAATGATGTTGCCAAAGTCATCAACAATGACACCCGTATCCGCAACCTGATTAAAGTCGTTTACATCCCGAATTACAGCGTCAGCCTTGCCCAAATCATCATCCCAGCCGCCGATTTGCACGAACAGATTTCACTGGCAGGTACAGAAGCATCCGGTACCAGCAACATGAAATTTGCCCTCAACGGCGCAATCTGTATGGGTACACTGGACGGCGCGAACGTTGAGATTTTGGAAAAAGTCGGCGCGGACAACTGCTATATCTTCGGTAACACCGTCGAGCAAGTCGAAGAAATCCGCCGCAACGGTTACGACCCGTTGAGCTATATCGAGCGAGACAGCGACCTGCGCCGCGTCGTCAACCAAATCAGCCAAGGCACTTTCTCTCCCGAAGAGCCAAACCGCTACAACGACGTGTTGCAACCATACGGCGACTTCTATCAACTGATGGCGGATTTCCGCAGCTACATCGACACGCAATACAAAGCAGACGAGCACTACCGCAACGTATCCGCATGGCGCAAATCAGCCTTGATCAACATCGCCAACATGGGCTTCTTCTCATCCGACCGCTCCATCGCCGACTACTGCCGCGATATTTGGTATATTAAACCATTGAGCGAAAAAGAATTACCCGGCAGAAATTAAGCGTTAAGCAGATAGCGAAAGCCGATACATCAGGAAGGTGTATCGGCTTTTTTCAGACGGCATGATATAGAAACGAGTAAAACAGTATGGTTGTATCGCTGTTTTAGTGTATTGCTAAATGACTCAATTTAAAATCGGTATTTAAAATTTAGTAGCCATTCATTCTGACGGTAGCGGTAATGTGCTGTATTGCTATGGGAGATTGAGCGTCTAAAACGAAATTCAGGATACACACCTTTAAGGTTCCACTGCGGAAAGCCTACAGCGACTATCATGATGTATTGATTGTCGCGCCGCCGTCTGTTATCACTGACAAAACTTGCAGCGTCATAAAGACTGCGGCGGTGAAGCAGGATGGTGTTGAGGTAAGTACCGCTTGAAAAAAAACTATATGCGCCCAGCCGTGTCGTATATTCCTTGTTGGAAGAAGATTTTTCGGGATAGGCTTTGCGTGTTGCATCAAAGTTGGCGAACAGGCCGCTTTGGGGTGTGAGAGAAAATTCTGCCCCTACGCCCAGTTCGTATTGCTTATAGTCGGCAAAATAATCTTTGTTTTGTCCACTGTATCCGGTCTTTTTTGCTCCGGCATGTGAGTTAATGCGCCAGCGAGGGGAGAGTGTACGTGACCAGTCGACATCCACGCCCCATGCGCGGTAGTGGGTGTGGCGGTTGCGGAAGTTATATTCGAAATAGGGTAGCAGAGAAAAGGAGGAGCGTGCGTCGGCATAGGCATATCCCGCGTACAGCGAACCATTGTGATAGCTGTAATCCGGCATGGCCGCCGAATCTTTGTCTTTTTCCGTGTAGCGGTTGCCGTACAGTACACCGCGCACCTGTACACCGTGATGCCCTTTGAGCGGGACGTTTTTTTCGGCGGTCGCGCTATAGGATAAGAAGGTCGAATCCGTTGGCGCAGGCAGGGTGCGCTCCATCAGGCACATGCCCGCGATTTCCCACACGCATTGGCTGATGCCGTTGCCTTGGTTTACATTGCTATTGTAGCCGTAGCCGAGGCTGATTTGGCCGTGCCAGCGGCGGCGTTTGCCCAGTTCGGATAGGTAGTTTTCCACGATGGGGCGGGTTTCAGCAGGAATATCTGTTTTCAGAACTTTTTCAAATGCGGCAGCGGACTC
The DNA here is from genome assembly GCF_024205705.1 of Neisseria subflava. Classification (NCBI taxonomy): domain Bacteria; kingdom Pseudomonadati; phylum Pseudomonadota; class Betaproteobacteria; order Neisseriales; family Neisseriaceae; genus Neisseria; species Neisseria subflava. The sequence goes on along the minus strand of NZ_CP073115.1, from coordinate 1,554,987 downwards.
TTTGTTTTGGTTGTCTTCGGCATAAAACCGCCCCGCTTCGAGCAGCAGGCGTGGGTTGTCGGGTTCGGCTTCCAAGGCCGTCTGAAAACTGTTCCCCGCCGCGCGGAAATTCCCTTTGTCCCGTTTTTGCAACCCATCGGCCAAATGAATCAGCGCGGGTTTGTGTTGCGGCAGTTTTGCGTAGCGGGCGGCAAACTGTCGCACCTTGTGCCACTGCCGCGCGTTGAGGGCGTAGTAAATCGCACTTTCCAGTTCTTCCGCCGTATCGCCGACTTGGTAGACTGTACCGTCTATCATGATGTAGCCATCGTTTTCTCCCACTTCCCCGTGTGCCTGCTCCGTGTCAAGCCAGCCGCTTTCGCGGTATTGCTGCGTTTGGCGGCTGCTCTCATCCAGCAGGCGGCGGCGTTCATCTGCGGCATCGTTGGACGGAGCGGCAAGGCAGACCGTACAGAGCGGTAGAAAAAGCAGGCAAAAGTGGTGTTTCATGGGATAGGGTCCTTTGGGCGGAGAGGCCGTCTGAAAGAAGTAAAGCAAAAATTCTGCAAGATAATGCAGGTTTGTACGACACTTCAGAAACAGGTCAGCCGCAGTATATTTATGCCTACTGCGGCTGTAGTTAAAAAATGGCGGTTTACCTGATTGCGGGAATGGACGGCCAAACGCCGAAAACACCGGCATTCCCTAATCGCGTAAGCAGACAAGGCTATTTTTTCGCACCGCCGAAGGCTACGTCTTTATCTGCGCCTGCACGATCCACGATACCTGCCAAGGCTTCCGCTCCGCTACCATAGAAGCGTCCGGTAATATGCTCGGTATTTTTATGGTTATCAAATTTACCGCTGCTTTCGATTTTGGTATTGGCAAAATTGATGCTGTCTCCGGCGCGGGAAATAGTGCCGGCCAGTTCATTTTTACCTGTTCCATAGTTGGCGGTCAGTACGCCGGTATAGAAATCATTTTTCCCTGGAGTATGCTTGTTAATACCTAATACATTGTATTTCGCATTGACCAGTTTCGGCATATTAGCTGTCGGATTCTCACCCACGAACCAAACCGTGCGGTTGCCGTCGTTCATATTCAAATCCGTGCTGTTGGCAATCTGATTGCTGTTGCCTTTGCGCGGTGCCCATTCGCCGAAGAAGACGTTGGTTGCCGCAGTCGGCACTTTGGCAAAGGTCATGCCGCCGAATTTCGGTGCAATCGGCAACAGCGGGTCAGCCATTTGGCGTACGCTGAACACCTCGGTGTTGTTGGCGCGTTTTTCATACCAAACTTGTCCGAGTTTTTTCGAGCTGAACCAGCCCAATACGGGATTGACATCACCTGGGGTGAGGTATCTCGGATTGGCCGCACCGTTTACATTGGCGTTCTGATTGCTGCCGTTGATGGGTGCGTTGCCGTATTTGGTGCGGATGCGTTGCGCGGGACCAGCTTGGAGGTTGATAGAATTGGATAAGCCATTGCCTGTGCTGACTTTGATGCCGGCAGCACCCGAACCAAAGGGCAGGGAATCGGATGTTTTGGGTTCGATTAAGTTCAGTTTGCTTGAACCACCTTCCACATTAACTGCATAAGCAGAGCTGAAGGTTGCAGTCAAAAGGACAGCGAGGGCTAATTGTGATGCTTTCATGATTTTTCCTTTTAAAGAAAAGATATGGTGGATACCGCTGTTTTGTCTCGAGCGGCAAGGTGTATCGGGTGTTACCGATAGGGCGCATATTAATATAAATAAAAATATAAATCTAATTAAAACTCATTATCAAATGTAAAGTGCGGATTGCATTTGTTAATATTTTATTTTTAATATCATTGCATTATCATCTAAGAAATACAAAAATTATAGTAACGGTAACAGGTTGTAGCCGACGGGCAGATTCCTGCCCGTCGGCTACATAGGATACAGTCAAGCCTTAAAACCTACCCTTGATGCCGAAGGTAACTGTCCTGCCCGGGCCGGGGACAGGAGTGCTGGACATGGGGTCTAAGTAGTAGCGGTTGGCGAGGTTTGTTACTCCGAAGTTCAAGTCTATATGTTTCCCTATGCGGTAGCGGGCATAGGCATCAAGCAGGGTGGCGGCGTGCCAGCCGTAGGGTTTGCCGTTGCGCTCATACACCTGACCTGCGCCGTCGGCAATCAGCTTGTCGTAGTTTTTCCGTTCCGCCTTGCTGTGATGGATGGCGCGCATGCCCAATTCCAGTTTTTCGTTGAAGAAGCGCGTGCCGACATCGAGGGTAAGCGAATATTTCGGCTGCAAGGACTGGAAGAAGCGGCTGAGGCCGAAGCCGCCTTCAAGGCATTCGGGTACGCGTTGCAGGTAATAGTCGAATTTGAAGGCGATGCCCTTGTCGCACACCATATGTTTCAAGCGGTAAGTGCCGCCGAAGGAGGCAAAGAAGCGGCCGCTGTCGAGGCGGCTTTGCAGTTCTAGCCCCTTGCTGATTGCCTTGTCGTATTGGATCATGCCGCCGTCCATATTCGAGGTGTCGATTTGGTTTTTGATTTTGTTGCTGTAGTAGGTGAGGCGGATATCGCCTTGGCGCAGCTTGGCGAAATGCGGGGCGAAATTGAAGTTGTAGCCGACTTCCCAGTTGGTGCTTTTTTCCGGCTTCAGGCTGTATTCGGCCACGGTTTCGCTGCCGTACAGACCGCCGCTGCCGGTGGCGGCGGTCAGTTCGTAAAGGCTGGGGAAGCGGCTCATGCGGGCATAGCGGGCGAAGAGGCGGTGGTTGTCGGCAAGATCGTAGCTGACCGACAGCATGGGCGCCCAGGAATGCGCGCGCTGTTCCTGCGGCATGCGCCAGCGGTCGGCTTCGCCGAATTGATGCCGGATCCAAGCGGTACGATTGTAATCGCTGCCATATTTCAGTACCTGATTATTGTCTTCTTTTGACGGAATTTGGTTTTCATTGGCCATACGTTCCATTTCTTCACGTACCGGGTCGGTCATGTAAATATGCGATCCTGGGATATAGCGACGGTAGCTGCCGCTTTTTCCCTGCGGATTGTTTACCCTTTCGCGGTACATTTCCGGCGTAATCTGCACTTTGCCGTGATCAAATTTGCCTGCGACCATTGGGATAATTTGCTTGCGGCGCAGGACGTAGAGTACACCGTTGTTTTTATCCGCTTGGTAACTTTGAAACAGGCTGCCGTCAGCTTTGCTGTAAAGCCGTGTTCCCGAGACGAATGTATCGCCCGGACGGTAGTCATAGCCGTTTTTTTCCTTAAAGCGGCGGTTGAGCCTTTGATATTCTTCAACCTGTCCCCCGATTCTATCAGGGTCATAAAGCTGCTCCATCCGCCGCTGGCTGGCAATATCTTCTTCATCCGCCAATTCGTAATAAGGCATCATCAGGCCGGTAACATAGCTGTCCGAACCCAGGCCGTACTGATACCAAGGGTTGCGTGCGGCACGCTGCCGCGCCAGTTCGATATTGCGTCCTTTAAAGTTCTGATAGCGCACGCCCGCCTGTATGTTCAGGCGGGAAGTCGGTTTCCAGTCGAAGACCAGGTTCGCGCCCCATTCGCGCTTTTTCGCTGACTGCGGGCCGCCCAAGGCCGCCATGCGGGTCAGTACGCCGAACGTGTTCATCAGGTCGGCGCTGTTAGCGATGTCGGTGCGTTCTTCCAGCGTTTCGCGCTGGTAGTCGGCGGCAAGGGTGAGGCTGAGTTTGTCGGAAAGGCGGAAGCGGTTGCTGAGGTTGAAGCCGTTGCGGACGACGTCGGTACGCTGCCGCGCGCCGGGAATGATGATGCGGTCGGGATGTTCGATGTAGTAGCGTTCCTGATTCAGCTTTTGCTTCAGTTCGGCCAGGTTCATCAGCCTGCCCAGATGGTTGGTCTGGTCGGTCATCACATTTTTATCGGCGGGCGTAATGGCGTAGTAGCCGCCCGTATGCCCCATCCAGCGGTCGGTAATCGCACGGTTGTTTTCATCGTACTGGGCCAGCCTGCGGGCGATTTTGTCGGGCGTGTCTTCTATCATGCGCAGCACTTCTTCATGGGTTCGTGCCGAACCGTAGGCGTTCCACGTCATCGCGTCTTCGCAGCTTTCCGTTCTAAGACCGGGAGACTGCCGTTTGCGTATGTTGCACCAGTACCAGATATCGTAGTCCATGTCGGGCGTGGTTACGCCGACGACGGGGCCGCCGCTCTGATGGCGGTTGCTGTCGGTCTTCACCCGCCACATATCGGCCTGAAAATCTATCCACTTGTTGTCCTGCGGCTTCCATTCGTAGCCGATTTTGTAGGTTTTACTGTCGATTTTCGTCCCTATCCCTGGTGCCTGCTGCGCGGGGTCATTTAGGGATTGTTCGCTGAAACCGAGTATCCATGCCGTTATCAGGGGGTTGATTTCACCGAAGCCGATTTTGTTGTCCATATATTGCAGGCTGATTTTCTGATTGCCCGGCAGATACCAGTTATTTTTCAGCAGCAGGGTTTTGGTGTCGGTGTGGCTGTTCATGATTTCTTCGCCCGGCCTGAACAGGATGGCCATATTCGGCACCAGGCTGGCGGAAGATTTGCAGAGTATGTCTTTTTCCCGTTGCGATTTATCGGGATACTGGTCGTAACAGGCATCCGCACCGTAAATGGGGTTGTTGAGGTAGCTTTGATAGCCACGTTTGCCCGCGTAGTAGTTGCCCTTTTGACGGTGGCTGTATGCGGCAAGGCCGTCTGTAATGTCGGTTTTAAAGGCGGCGGACAGCATCAGCTGCCTGTCGTCTTTGAAGTTGGTGTGGCTTTTGCCGCCCGAGAATTTCGTGTCGGCTATGCCTTCGTCCAACAACAGGGCGGTGGGGGAGGGTTTGCCGGTATAGCCGGTCAGCACGTCCGCCATACCCGGTGTGCCGTCCGCCGTCGCGCCTATGGGAGAGAGGGTGCGGTAGTCGCGGCCTAAGAATGGGCGCAAGTCGTTTTTCTGCGCTACGGTGTTGCCGGAAAACTCGGTTTTGACTTCGATCCCCCAGTTTCTCCCTTCTGGGATGATGTCGGCGGGTTCGATGGTACGGATGGACATCGCGCCGCCCACGCCCGATTTCACGCCGCGCGTGAGGGCGGGGCTTTTTTCCACCGCGATGCTGCGGAACAGGGCGGGGTCGAGATAGTTGCGGTCGCCCACGCCGTAGTTGTTGAGCCAGACATCGACCGTTTGCTCCGTGCCGTCCAGTGTTACGGGGATACGGCCCTTGCCGGTGATGCCGCGTATATTGGGCGTAATCGCGCCACCGGCGGTGCGGGTGTTCATGTTGTACACGCCGTTTAAGCCTTTGAGTACGTCGCCGGCGGATTGGACGCGGTAGCGTTCGAGGTATTCTTTACCGACATAGGAGTTGGAGACGTTTTTGTAATATACGTCGTCCGCGCCTTTTTGGTCGTTGGTACGTTTGCCACTGACAACAACGGTATCCAATTCTTGGTATTGTTCGGGTTGGGCTGAGGTTTCGATGATATTAGCAACGGTTAATGTGCTGAATGCGCTGGCAAGGCTGAGAATGATTATTTTGGGTTTGGGGGTAAAAGCAGACATAGTTTCTCTTTGTTAAGAACTTAATATAAGGGGTTAAAATACTCTTTTATATAAAAAACATAAAATTTTTAAATATTATTAACAGTTATCTAATAATTGATTATGTTTATCATTATTGAAATAATCTAATAAATAGTCGTTTTTATCATAATTTTATTTGGATCATATTCAGATAAATAGAGATATGAAAAGGCCGTCTGAAAACTTTCAGACGGCCTTTTGTTTCATTTGCTTTGAGAGTTAATCAAGCAAGATTATTTTTCAGCTTCTTCAAAGCCGACGACTTCGAGGCCGAAGCCGGTGAGGCCGGTGAAGGATGACGGCTGGCCGAGGACGCGCAGTTTTTTGACGTTGAGGCCGGCGAGGATTTGTGCGCCTATGCCGTAGCTTTTGCTGTCCCATTTGTAGGCTTGGTTTGCGCCTTTGGGCAGGGTGCGGTCGAGCAGGGTGGCGCCGTCTTCGGTACGGTGCAGGAGGATGACTACGCCGCTTTCGGCTTGTTGGATGCGCTCAAGGGCTTTAGGCAGTGACCATGAATGGCGCGGATTGGCTTGGATGAAGTCCATCACGCTGAAGGGCTCGTGGACGCGGACGAGGGTTTCTTCGTCGGCGGAAGGTGTGCCTTTGACGAGGGCGAGGTGGGTTTCGCCGGAGAGTTTGTCGACGTAAACGTGTTGTTGGAACTCGCCCCATGGGGTTTGTACGGGTGAGTTGCCCATGTCTTCGAGCAGGCTTTCGGTACGGCTGCGGTATTCGATGAGGTCGGTAATGGTGCCGATTTTGAGATTATGTTCTTCGGCAAACTTCATCAGTTCGGGCATACGCGCCATGGTGCCGTCGTCGTTGATGATTTCGCAGATGACGGCGGCAGGAATCAGGCCGTTCATTTGTGCCAGATCGACGCCGGCTTCGGTGTGTCCGGCGCGGACGAGTACGCCGCCTTTTTGGGCGCGCAGTGGGAAGATGTGGCCGGGTTGGACGATGTCTTCGGGTTTGGCGGATGGGGAAACGGCGGTTTGAATGGTCAGGGCGCGGTCGGCGGCGGAAATGCCGGTGGTGATGCCATGGGCGGCTTCGATGGAGACGGTAAAGTTGGTGCCGTATTGCGCGCCGTTTTTCTGGGTCATCATGGGCAGGCCGAGTTTTCCGACCATTTCGCCGTCCATCGGCAGGCAGACCAGGCCGCGTGCGTTTTTGATCATAAAGTTGATGGCTTCGGGGGTAACGAATTGGGCGGCCATCAGCAAGTCGCCTTCGTTTTCGCGGTCTTCGGCATCAGTGATGATGACCATTTTGCCGGCTTTGATGTCTGCTAGGATTTCAGGGATGGTGGAGATGTGGGACATGGTATTTCTTTCTTGGCTGATGGTGGGGGCGTGGCGGTCTTGATGGTCTTGATCCAGCCACATGTCGGGCATATTGGCTGCCTGCTCGATTTTTCGGGCTTTTTTCTCGCCGAAAGATTTGTTTTTCAGCAGGGCGGACAGCTCGCCTTGGTTGATGGCGATGGCTTGGGCAAACTTGGTTTGCTGGCCGTTGTGGTGTTGTGTTATCCATTGCCGCAGGTTGTGGCGGCGCAGGTCGGTGGTGTTCATGATGAGATGAAATTGAATTGTGTGTAATGGATTGTAGTCTTGTCTTTACCAAAAGGCAAACTTTGTTTGTTGGGATTTTTTATTACTTTTTGGTAATGAGTTTTAATGTTTCAGACGGCCTGGGTATGGCTTGAAATTGACGGTTTTGGGAGAATATGGGGAATGCTTTGATGATTATTTTAATGGGGGATGTTTGAAATGAAAATGCTTGGGCGCGGATTGGTCGTGCTGGTGTTGTGTGCGTTGACGGCTGCAGGCGGCTGGTTTTATGCCCTGCATGGTCAGAACGAAGAACATCAGGTTTTGTCCCGTGAGGGGGTTTTGATGCAGATTAAGCAGATGAACCGCTTGGAAAGTACGGCGTTTTATATCGATACGATTATCCGTACGGAGAAAAAAGGGGATTGGCGCAGGCTTTGGCAGGATTCTCAAAGCGGTATTTTTATTGTGCGCGGTAAGGTGTTGGCCGGTTTGGATTTGGACAAGTTAGGCGCGGACAATGTCAATATTGTGGACGACAAGGTATTGATCAGCCTGCCGGCGGTGGAAATCTTGAGCGTGGATTTGGAAAATATCGAAGTGTACGATATTCAGACCGGCTCGTTTAATTTGCTGCCTATGGATAAGTCTGTATTCAAGACGGTGCAGGAAGAGGCGAAACGGCAGGTATTGCAAAGCGCATGTAAGGCTGAGATTTTGGAACATGCCAACCGTCAGGCGCAAATGCAGTTGGAAAACTTGTTTGCATTGACGCAGACGAAGGTATCGGTGTATCCGGCTGCGGTAGGGAAGTGCGGTTAAATAGATTGTTTGAAAAGATAAGGCCGTCTGAAAAATTTTCAGACGGCCTTTGTTTCATTAAGCCATTATCCGCGTCGTAAAACGGCGGTATTGATGTATTTTTGAATACCGGTGGCAATGGCTTGGGCGCATTGTTGGCGGAATGATTCGCTGCCGAGCAGCCGCTCTTCGGTAGGGTTGGAGAGGAAGGCGGTTTCCACCAAAATGGACGGAACATCCGGCGCGCGGAGGACGGCGAAGTTGGCCTCGTCAACGCGGCCTTTGTGCAGTTGGTTGAGTTTGCCCAATTCGGTCAAGACGGAATGGCCGAGCTTGCGGCTGTCGCGCAGGGTTGCGGTTTGGGTCATGTCCAAAATCGTGTTGTCGACATTGGGGTTGCCGCTGGTTTGTACGCCGCCGATGGCGTCGGCGTTGTTTTGGGTTTGGGCAAGGAATTTTGCCGCCGAGCTGGTCGCGCCTTTGGTATTGAGCATGTACACGCCGGTACCGCGTGCGGACGGGCTGGTAAAGGCATCGGCGTGGATGGATACGAATACGTCGGCATTGCGCGCACGGCCTTTGGCAACGCGTACGCCCAATGGGATAAAGATGTCTTCGTTGCGCGTCATGAATACGTTGTAACCCAAGGCTTCGAGGCGTTTTTTGGTTTCGCGTGCGATGGAGAGTACGACGTTTTTTTCTTTGAGGCCGCTCGGGCCGATTGCGCCGGGGTCTTCGCCGCCATGACCGGGATCGATCATAATCACGGGACGGCGGTTGCCACCGCTGCCGCGATTGTTTTTAGGGGCAGGGGTGTCGTATGCGATATTGGTATTTTGACGTTGTTTGGGAACATTGCCGTTGAGCAAGGCCATCATCGGGTCGTTGGCATCTGTGCCGTGCGGATAGAGGTCGATAACCAAGCGGTTTTTGAAGTTGCCGACGGGTGCGAGTGCAAAGACTTGCGGATGGGTGCTTTGTTTGAGGTCGATGACGATACGCACGGTGCTGGGCGTATTTTGACCGGCGCGAATGCTGCGGATAAAAGGGTCGTTAGACAGCACTTTGCTGGAAATGCCTTGCAGGACGCTGTTGATTTCAGCTCCTTGAATATCTACAACCAACCGGCTGGGGTTGTCCAACATAAAATGTTGGTATTTCATCGAGTGGTTGCTCTCAAGGGTAACGCGTGTGTAGGCGTTCGCCGGCCAAATGCGGACGGCAAGGAATTGCGCAGGAGAGGCCGGTTTGGCCAATGCAACCCCCACGGGCGTGAGGGTGAGAAATAGTCCTGTGCCTTGACGGAGAATGTGTCTTCTAGTTAATTTGACCATGATTCTAAACTTTTTCGGCCTTGGTTTGTGTGGGCGGAAAAGGTGCAGGTTCTGCCCTTATCGGTGTACGTCAATGTAATGGTAATATCTGCCGGAGGCGTGAATTCCCCACCTTGCTGCGGCCATTCGATGAGGCAGATGCTGTCGGGCGCAAACAATTCGTCCAAACCGGCATCTTCCCATTCCTCAGGCATGGTAAAGCGGTAGAGGTCGAAATGGTGGAGGGTGAATGCATCCAGCGGATAAGATTCGACAATGGTGTAAGTCGGGCTTTTGACTGCGCCCGTATGTCCCAGTCCGCGCAAAATCCCGCGTGTCAGCGTGGTTTTGCCTGCACCCAATCCTCCTTCAAGATAGATGGTCAGCGGAGCGGAAAGCTGCTTGCTCCATTCTTCACCCAGTTTCAGGGTTGCTTCTTCATCGGGCAGAAAACGGGTGTAAAGTCCGTTTGAGTGCATGGAATAGGCCTTGTCGTTCAAAAGGCTTAATTATGATGGAATTGGCGGCGTTTGCAAACCTGATAGACGATAAAGTTAGATAAAGATAGTGTTGAGGCCGTCTGAAAACAGAATTCAGACGGTCTTTAATGTTAAAATGAAAATATCCCTCACAAAATTGCGAGACAGCTTATGCCTTTATCCATAGACGAACAATTATTGCCGCACCGCAATGCCATCGACAGCATCGATGCGGAAATCCTCCGTTTGCTCAACGAGCGCGCCGGTCATGCGCATGCTATCGGCGAATTGAAAGGGACGGGCGCGGTGTACCGTCCTGAACGGGAAGTGGCCGTTTTGCGCCGGATTCAGGATTTGAACCGCGGCCCTTTGCCGGATGAATCAGTTACCCGGCTGTTTCGCGAGATTATGAGCGAATGTTTGGCGGTAGAGCGTCCGCTGACGATTGCCTATTTAGGGCCGAAGGGAACATTTACCCAGCAAGCCGCCATCAAACATTTCGGCCACGCCGCACACACCATGGCATGTACCACCATCGACAACTGCTTCAAACAAGTCGAAACGCGCCAAGCCGATTATTTGGTGGCGCCGGTGGAAAACTCGACCGAAGGCTCGGTGGGTCGCACTTTGGACTTGCTGGCCGTAACCGCTTTGAAAGCCTGCGGCGAAGTGGTTGTCCGCATTCATCACAACCTGTTGCGTAAAGACAGCCACGAAATCGGCGGCATTACCAAAGTTTTCGCCCATGCCCAAGCATTGGCGCAATGCAACGACTGGCTTGGCCGCAATCTGCCTAATGCCGAACGTATCGCCGTAGCCAGCAATGCCGAAGCGGCGCGTTTGGTTGCCGAGTCTGACAGCCCGAATGTGGCCGCCATTGCCGGACGTATTGCCGCGGAAATTTATCAGTTGAGCTTTGCTGCCGAGTGTATCGAAGACGAACCGAACAACACCACGCGCTTCTTGGTGATGGGGCATCAAGAAACCGGCCGCAGCGGCAATGACAAAACTTCTTTGGTTGTATCCGCCCCCAACCGTGCCGGTGCCGTTACTTCGTTGTTGCAACCTTTCACCGAGTTGGGCATTTCCATGACCAAATTTGAAAGCCGCCCAAGTAAATCGGTTTTGTGGGAATACCTGTTCTTCATCGATATCGAAGGCCATCAAAGCGATGAAAATGTCCAAAAAGCCTTGCAGCTTTTGGGAGAACGCGCTTCCTTCGTGAAAGTTGTTGGATCTTATCCAACCGTTGTTTTGTAAGGATTATTGGGCATCAAAGGCCGTCTGAAAAGTTTTCAGACGGCCTAAATTATGTTCTCAATAGTTGCCATTTATGCAACATTATTGGCAGATTGATGTCAGTAAGTTTGCATGATTAGAAATGAACCTTCTATAATCCGAACGTTTTTAATATTCTCATGCAAAGAAAGGAGCAAGCCATGACACGCAATACTTCAATCCGCTCAATCACATTCTTTGTAGCCCAAGCGTCGGTCTGACTTTCGGATAACGCTTTTCGCATTCCATGTCGCCCGCTTCGGGCTGCTTTCCCTACGATTATCGGCTAGAAACCAGGCCGTCTGAACATTTCGCAGACGGTGGATACCTGTCATCTGTTGACGGTTTCTATCCGTTTTAAAGAAAGCATAAACACATGGGCAATTATCCCCATCATATTCAAATTATTGCCGATTCAAATACATGGATTGAAGGCAACGCTGTCGCACAGCTCGAAACCACCTCCCGATTACCGCATATGTTGCGTGTTGCCGGAATGCCGGATTTACACGCAGGGCGCGGTTATCCGGTTGGCGCGGCATTTTTCAGCGACCGTCATTTTTATCCTGCCCTGATTGGAAACGACATCGGTTGCGGCATGGCGTTTTGGCAGACCGATTTACGCGCAGCCAAACTCAAACCGGCCAAACTCGCCAAACAGCTGGGCAATATCGATACACCGTTGGACAAAGACGAACAGGTTGATTTATTAGGCGACGCTGTCGATATGCGCCAATTTTCAGACGGCCTTGCTGTAGGTACGATTGGCGGCGGCAACCATTTTGCCGAGTTACAAACCGTTGATAACGTTTATCGCGCCGATCTGCTTCCGCCCGATTTCGATGAAAACCATCTGCAACTGTTGGTGCATAGCGGTTCGCGCGGATTGGGTCAGCAGATTTTGCAACGCCATATTGCCGCCTTTGGGCATCAAGGTTTGGCGGAAGAGGGCGAAGCGGCGGCAGCCTATCTTGCCGAACACCAAGCAGCCCTGGAATTTGCCAGCCTTAACCGCCGTTTGATTGCAGCCAGAATGCTCGACCGTTGGCGCTCAGAAGGAATATGCCTGCTCGATGTCCATCATAATTTTTTGGAACAAACCGAGATTGACGGCACAACCGGTTGGCTGCACCGAAAAGGCGCAACGCCCACTGATAAAGGCTTGGTCATGATACCCGGCTCGCGCGGCGATTACAGCTATCTGGTTCGACCTGCCGAAGACTGCCAAATTTCTTTGAATACCTTGGCTCACGGCGCAGGTCGGAAGTGGCAGCGCGGCGAATGCAAAGGCAGGCTGTCGCACAAATATACTGCCGACAGCCTGCGCCAGACCGAATTCGGCAGTGTGGTCGTTTGTCAGGATAAGGCCTTGATTTTTGAAGAAGCACCGCAGGCTTATAAAAGCATCGACAGCGTTATTGCCACCATGAAAAATGCAGGTTTGATTGAATTGGTTGCGCGGTTTAAACCTGTTTTGACCTATAAAACCGGCGGCGAGTGTGGAGCGTAAAGATGAAACAGAATACACCAGCGGTTTATCTGCAAATTTCTACCGCGCAAGGGCCGGCAGAGTGCCGAATATTTGCCCGTTTCGTCTTGGCCAAATTGCTTGCCGAAGCTCAAGTAAAAGGCATTGATGCCGAACTTGTTACCGAAACCGCCGATAAGCACGGCATTTTGTCGGCAACGCTCAAATTGGAAGGGCAGCAAGCCGAAAGTTTGGCACAAACTTGGCAGGGGTCGCTCCAATGGATATGCCCCAGCCCTGTCCGCCCGAAACATCCGCGCAAAAATTGGTATATAGGCGTTTTTCGCTTGCCCGATATGCCGCAGATGTATGAAATGCCGTCTGAAAACGGAATCGAGTTTCAAACCTGCCGTTCGGGCGGCAAGGGTGGGCAACACGTCAATAAAACCGAGAGTGCTGTCCGCGCTACCCATAAAGAAAGTGGCATTTTCGTGCGGGTCGAGAGCGAACGCAGCCAGCACGCCAATAAGAAATTGGCGGTAATGTTATTGGCGCAAAAGCTGGCGGAGCATCATGCCGGACAGGCAGGAAGTTTTGCGCAGGAGCAGCACACGCAACTCTATCAAGTAGAGCGCGGCAATCCGAAAAGGACGTTTGTCGGTAATGCTTTTAAGGAGAAGTAATTTGCCTGCCGGATAAGGAGGTATTTAAAACATAAACCAAAGGCCGTCTGAAAACTTTCAGACGGCCTTTTACTTATTGGGTAAAATTTAATATTAATATATAAATTAGTTTTCTATGCTTTTTAAAATTGAGAGCATATTTGAAAATTTTTTCAATATGGTTTCTGTTTCTCTAGCTTGTTCATTTGATGATAACATATTGTAATTTTTAATATTTACTGTTAGTTTGGAGATTTTATCATTTAATATTGAAATAAAGTTTTTTTGGGAATTCATAAATAAATCTGTTATTTCCTCTGGTGTATAATTGTTTGAAAAGGATCCTTGTAAATCATCAATACCTATTGTTTTTAAAAGAAATAAACATATGAATTCATGATGATTTTTAATTGGGCATACATCATTACTAAATATTAATTGTAAATGTTCTAAAAAATTATATCTGTTCAGTAGCCCTTGAAAATTAAAAAAAGTTTTTAAATTTTGTATATCGGTCGAATTATCTAGAGTGAGACAATTCAAAGCTAGTATTTTAAGAATTTCATTAGGAATTAAAGAGCGAAGTATATTACTATAGATTTTTTCTTTAGGATCGATATATAAGCTACTTAGAATTTCCCTGGATTGTTCATTATTAGAGGAGAAAGAAGTTGTAATAGCTTGACGATCTGTAGATAAACTTATTGAGATAAACTTAAGAATTTGGAATAGGATAATGAAGTATCTTCTTAGTTCAGGATTTTGGCGTATATTATTTCTTATATATCTATTGCTATTTTCTATATGGGATTGGTTTAATGAATAGAGTTCCTCGTGTTCTAAGTAGTTGTTATATATTTCTTTAATACTTTCATCTTCAATGCTTAATTTCAAGTTATTGAATTTTTTATTTTTGATTATTTTATTGTTATTATTGGTGATTTTTTCAAGGATATTATTATGCTGTTCTAATAGGGAAAAAAATGTTGACTCAAATTGTTGAAGATTAAAAATTTCAGATTGACGACTTTGTTGTTCTGCTGACTGTTTTAATTCATTACGCGTTGCTTCCATTTCCTGTGCCTGCTGATGGATGGTATAGAGTAGGCCAATGAGTGCTAGAAAGCTAATAATAGGATTTAGGGTGCCACCGACATAATCACCAAATGTTCCCCATGTCGCAGAATCTTTGATAATAAATAATGTTTTGAAATGAAAAATATAGAATCCTAGAACAATAAGGAATGCTATTAAAGCAAAAATTGCTAATGCCCATAATAAGTAATTTCTTTTGTTCTCTTGGGGTATATTTTCTTTATCCATAACTTTTCCTATTTCTATGTGATAAAATCCATTTTAGAAATAAAGCAATGCTATTTATCATAGGCAATGCAGATAGATTAATAAAATTAATTAATTTTTATTCATTTATAGAATAATGATATTTACTTTTAGGTTAATAATGTTATATCAAAAATGAATTTGATTAATTATATAATATAAAAGGCCGTCTGAAAATTTTCAGACGGCCTTTTATCGGTTTATCGATTAGCGTTCGCTTAACGCTTGTTTCATGCGCGTAATCGGTTTGATCAGGTATTGGAAGATGGTTTTTTCGCCGGTTTTGATGTCCACCGTTGCGACCATACCCGGAATAATCGGCATAGGTTTGCCGTTTTTGTCTTTCAGGGAGTTGTTTTCGGTTTGGACGAGAACACGGTAATAAACTTGGTTCGGGTCGAGTTTCAAGTCGTTGGCACGGTTTTGCATGGAGTTGCTGACGGTATCGGCACCAACGAGGGTAACCTTGCCTTCCAAACCGCCGTAGATGGAGTAGTCGTATGCGCTGACTTTAACCAATGCAGGTTGGCCTGCGCGGATAAAGGCAATGTCTTGCGGACGGATATAGGCTTCGACCAGCAGTTTGTCGTCAACCGGGACGATTTGCATGATGTCTTCGCCTGCGTTCACAACGCCGCCGATGGTCGTGACTTTTATGCCTTTGACGATGCCGCGCATAGGCGCGCGGATTTGCGAGCGTTCAACCGGGTCGGCACGCATGGCAACGTTTTCTTTGGATTGAGCCAGCTCGGATTCGGCTTGCAAGAGTTCGTTGTTGGCATCGGCTTTGTAACGGTTGCGGCGTTCGGAGATTTGAGTAGCCAAGTCTGCGGAATCTCGGCGCATTCTTAAAAGTTCGACTTCGGAAACATAACCTTCGGAAACAAGAGGAGCAGTAATGGCAATCTCTCGATCAAGTGCGGCCTTGCTTTTGGATAGGCCGTTGATGGCATCCACCATGACTTGGCGGCGTGCTTTGTAGGCGGCAATTTCGCGACGGCGAAGCTCAGGGCTCACGCTGTCTGGGAAGGAGAGCTTGGTGCCGTAGGCTTCGGCTTTAAGGCGGGCAATAGTGGCTTCGAGGTTTGCGACTTTGGCTTTGCTTTCGCGCAAAACGGCGGAGCTGCGTGTGTCGTCGAGTTTCATCAGAATCTGATCTTTCTCGACCATATCGCCTTCTTTAACCATGATTTCGGTTACGATGCCGGGATCCAGGCTTTGGATTACTTGCTCACGGCTGCTAGGAATGATATTGCCGTTGCCACGGGTAACTTCTTCGACAGGGCTGTTGTAAGCCCAAATAACGAAGACAATCATCAGAATAAAAAACAGGATGATGACAATAAACTGGCCACTGTGTTTTTCTTTTTGAAGGGCAGCATTGAGGTCGTTGATGAGGTGCAGGTCTTTGGATTTGACGTTGTTTTCGCGGCTCATAATCGTGTATCTATATTGTGTTTGGTGGATTTTAACCATTAGGGCAGGCCGTCTGAAAGGGTAAGTAGATTTTCAGACGGCCTTTTGCTTTATTGTGCTGCCGATTGAGGGGCTGTGGCAGCTTGTTGTTGCTGTTTGGCGGCGGCAGCTTGTTGCTGTTGTTGTTTGACGTTGGCTGCTTTGGCCTGTTCGTTTTGCATGAGTTTTTGCAATACCAGGTCGCGCGGACCGTCCATTACGACTTTACCATTGTCCATCACAATGATGCGGTTGACGATTTGCAGCACTTGCGGACGGTGGGTTACCAAAAGCATGGTGCGGTTGCGACCCCATTGGGCGATGGCATTGAGCGCCATACGTTCGGTAGCCTGGTCCAGGCTGGTGGTCGGTTCGTCCAGTAGGACGACTTTCGGATTGCGCAAGGTCATGCGCGCCAGGGCGATGATTTGTTTTTGACCGCCTGACAAGCCCAAACCGTCTTCACCCAAAGGCATATCCAAACCGCGCGGATGGTTGCGGATGATTTTGTCGAGGCCGAAACGGTTGAGCGCAGTCAGTAAGTCTTGGTCGGTAGAATAGCTACCGGTACGCGCCAAGTCCATGTTTTCACGCAATGTGCCGAGGAACAGGCGTGGCGATTGGCTCAACAGCAGGACTTGATCGCGCAGGAAGTTGGGGTCAAGCTGGCGCATATCGACGCCGTCAAGGGTAACGTTGCCTTTTTCGGTATCGTACAGACCGCTGGCCAGTTTGAGCATGGTGCTTTTACCGCTGCCGATACGGCCCAAAATACCGACTTTTTCTCCCGGTTTGATGGTCAGGCGCAAATCTTCGACGGCGCTGTTGTTGTCGGCTTGATATTTGAACGATACGTTTTCAAAGGTAATATTGCCTTGAACGTTGTCCAAAGTAATATATTTGCGTTCCGGATTGCGCTCGATAGGGCGGGTAACGATGTCGTTTACGCCTTTGAGGGCAAGTTTGGCCTGTTGGAAGCGGGTGGCCAAACCAGCGATTTGTGCCAACGGCGCCAAGGCGCGGCCGGAC
This sequence comes from Neisseria subflava, assembly GCF_024205705.1. Taxonomy (NCBI): domain Bacteria; kingdom Pseudomonadati; phylum Pseudomonadota; class Betaproteobacteria; order Neisseriales; family Neisseriaceae; genus Neisseria; species Neisseria subflava. The sequence goes on along the minus strand of NZ_CP073115.1, from coordinate 1,538,053 downwards.
AGAATCACGGAGGCAATCAAAGCACCCATGGTAATTCGTTCCGCATGGTTGTCGGCATGAATCAGATAGGTACCGACAACGACCAAAAAGACAGTATTGAGCTGCTGCATGGCAACGGCGAAGTTGACCATGAAGTTGCTGGTGTCCTTGACTTTGATGGAAGAAGCAGAAGTTTTGGCGGTGTATTCATCCCAACGTTGTTGCGCCCAAGATGTGGCGTTGTTGGTTTTCAGGGTTTCGATGCCTTCGATGGCTTCAACGGCAAGGCCGGAGCGTTGCGAACCTTCTTTCATCGATTCATTGATGTGGCGAGAGAGCGGGCGTTGTACGACAAAACCGACAATCACGACAATCGGAATGATGGTCAGGGGAACGAGTGCCAGTTTGCCGCCGACCATGGAAATCACGAAGATAAACAGCAACAGGAAAGGCAAGTCGACGATGGTCAACAAGCTGGCACTGGTCATAAACTCGCGCACGGCTTCAAATTCGCGCAAATTGCTGGCGTATGAACCGGAGGAAGCAGGACGGTCTGCCAAACGCAATGCCATCACGCGACGGAACAGGGCGGAGCTGATGATCAGGTCAGCTTTTTTACCGGCAATATCGGTCAAATGACCGCGAATCATCTTGGCGGCAAACTCAAACAAAATCGCCAAGACCACGCCGATGCTCAATACCCACAAGGTTTCATAGGCCTGATTGGGAATCACGCGGTCGTACACGTTCATCACATACAGGGAGCTGACGAGCGCAAGGAAGTTGATGATGATGGTGGCCAAAATGACTTGGTAGTAGTAGCTGCGGAAACGCCAAATGACTTTCCAAAACCATGCTTTGGGCAGATGGTATTCAGGCAGCTCCGAGCGCATATCGGTCGCCATTTTGGGTTTGATAAACCAGCAGTAGCCCAAATACAGGCCGGAAAGCTGCTCATGGCTGAGTTCCTGTTCCAAACCGTCAACTTGGCGGATATGGTATTTGCGCTCTTGACCGGAGCCTTCGATTTGGGTGATGACCGCTGCCTCTTCGTTGTGCAGGATAATCATGACCGGCACGGCGAGCGAGGGAATGTCTTCCAGATTGCGTTTGGATAAGGTGTTTTCAAAGCCGTGGCTGCGCAGGACTTCGACCAGTGAGTGATAGTTGACCTTGAGCTTTTTGTCGCGCACGACTTCGGCGGACAAAGCGGCTTCGGATACGGGCGCACCTAAAAGGCGGGTCACTAAAACGATGTGTTCAATGATGGCTTTCATATTTTTTCGCGTAATGTTTTTGATTTAACCGGCGGATATGGCTTTATTTTTTTGCCAAACCGACCCAAGCGGAGATTTTGGCCTGAGTATTTAAATAGTCGAGCGCCGCATCGCGGAAATCGTTGCGGGCGGCAACATAATCCTGCTCGATGGAGGACAACTCGCTGTATGCACTCAAAACGTCGGTCAGCGTACGTCTTGCAACTCTAAATTGCATTTCATAGGCTTTGATAACATCTTTTTGAGCGAGAATATGTTGAGCTGTTAATGCGGTACGCTGTTCGCTTTCTTGCATATCGATGGCGGAAGTTTGAACGCGTTCGTTCATGTCGCGCAGGATTTGTTCGGACTTGGCTTCTGCGGCAATCAATGATTTGGCATTGCGTTCCACATTGTGTCTTGCGGCAATATCCAGCACATTCCATGCAACGTTTAAATAAAGCTGTCTGGTGTTGCGCGTTGCACTGCCTTCCAAATTGAGGGCAGGCAGGCGTTCGGCTTTGGAAGCGTCCAAATCGGCACGGACGCTGTCGCGTTCGGCCAATTGTGCCTGATAGGACGGATTATTATTGCGGTTGGGGTTGTTGAAGCGTTCGCTGATGGATTTTGCTGTGTCGTTTTTAAACGGATCTTCCAAATCGTTGGCGGTCAGTTGGCGCGAGGTATAGCGGGACAGACGGCTCAGAGCCAAATCCATGGTGCGGCGTTGTTGGGCGATAATGTTGGCTACTTGCAGCTGGCGTGCGCGCGCTTCAATCAGTTCAAAGTGGCGGCCGGCATCCTGTTTGACGATTGTGGTCAGGGTTTTTATGAGGGCGTTATGGCGTGCCAAAGTCTGTTCGTTGAGGATCAGGGTTTCTTTTGCACGTAATGCGCTCAGGTAGAGGCGGCCGATATCGCTGCCCAGCTGCTCTTGGCTTTCGGTGTATTTGTGTTGATAGTATTCTTCGCGGCTGCGGTCGCGGCGGACGGCGGCTTCAATCGCACCCCATGAGTAAATGTTCACGCTGCCGCGCACGCCGATACCGTCATCCATATTGTTGCTGTTGTATTTATTGTGTTGCGCCAGCACTTTCGTGCCGGTCAGGGTAACGACAGGATAATGGCGCGCACGCGTGGCTTTGGTCGTGCTTTGCGCAGCTTCTTGAGTGGCTTTGGCTTCACGCACAATCGGATCGCTGATTAAAGCGTCCCTGAGGATGTCTTGCAGGCTGTATGCAGAGGCCGTCTGAAACGGCAGCAGACAGCAGGCGACGGCAACGGCCGATGACAATAAACGGGGCTTTGTGGGGGAAGAATAAATATGCGACATGATTTTTAACCAAATGATTTATATATTATCGTTGTCCGTATCGGGTATCGCCTGAGGCATGACCGGGCGAATTTTGAACGAGAACACATACATTTACAAAGCATAGAGCATTTTTTCCAGCTTTTCACAATATTCTGATAAAAGGTCGAGATACATGCCTTAAAGTATATTATTGCAGAGCGCGACTATCGTTTCTAATGATTTTAATGTAAAAAATCTATCAAAAAGGCCGTCTGAAAGGATTTCAGACGGCCTTTTTCAACCTTAATCCTTACGTTGCAATACAGCGGCAAAGAAGCCGTCGGTTTGGTGTTCTCCGGAGTTGAGGCGCAGGTATTTTCCGGTATCCAAATCGATCTTCAGGCTTTGCAGCAGTTCGGCGCAGTTGACGAGTTCAAACTCGGGATGCTCGGACAGGAAACGTTCGACTTGCAGCTCGTTTTCTTCCGGCAACACGCTGCAGGTGGCGTACACCAAACGGCCTTGCGGTTTCACCAGTTTGGAGGCGGCATCGAGGATGCTGTGTTGCTGTTCCAAAAGGTTGGCTACGGTCTCGGCGGATTGGCGGTATTTAAGGTCGGGATTGCGGCGTAAAGTACCCAGACCGGAGCAGGGAGCGTCCACCAACACACGGTCGGCTTTGCCTGCCAGTCGGGCAATACGGGTATCGTGTTCGCTGCTGATGCGTTCGGAGTGAATGTTGGTCAGTCCGGCGCGGGTCATGCGCGGTCTGAGATTGGCAAGGCGTTTTTCGGCAATATCGAAGGCGTAGATTCTGCCTTTGTTGGCCATTTGCGCACCGACAGCCAAGGTTTTACCGCCGGCGCCGGCACAGAAATCGACAATGATTTCGCCGCGTTTTGCGCCCACCAATAAGGCAAGCAGCTGGCTGCCTTCGTCTTGGACTTCCAGTGTACCGTCCAAAAACAGTTCGTGTTTGTTAAGCGCGATTTTGTTTTTCAGGCGGATGCCCCAAGACGAATAAGGCGTTGCCTCTGCATCGGCACTTTCGGCTTGCAACAATGGCAGCACTTTATCGCGTTTGCCTTTCAAGGTATTGACGCGGATGTCGAGCGGGGCAGGTTGGTTGATGCTGCGGCCGAAGGCGAGGATTTCTTCTTCGCTCCAATGCTGTTGCAGTTGTTCCACCAGCCATTGCGGCAATTCTGCGGCGGTATTCAGGCCGTCTGAAAACTCGGTTTTGCGGGCTTTCAAATTGCCGAGGAACTCTGTTTCTTCTTCATCAAGCAGGTCTTTGATTTGGCTGATGTTGGTGCTTCTGCCGAGAACCAGTGCGGCGAGAGCGGCTTTGCGCGGCTGTGCGTGCGGACGGCGCAGGGCAGTGCTGATTTTTTGATAGTGGCGCAGCGCGGCAAAGGCGGTTTCGGCGATTTCGTGGCGGTCTTGGCGGCCGAGCTTTTTGTGTTCGCGGAAATAGGCGGAGAGGACGGCATCGGAAGGCTGTTTGAAAGTCAGCATTTCAGCCAAAACTTTGGCGGTATGGTCGAGTTGTGCGGCGTTCATAATGTAATGGGTTCTCTTAAAGTGGGTAAATGGTTTCAGACGGCCTTCATGATGCGTTCGATTTCGTGCCAAAAGCCGTCCGGCCGTAATTCCAAAACGGCAATCAAGCCTTGGTCGATACGGCGGATTTCGGTTGCGTTTAATGTTTCGGTTTCGGCAACACGCGCAGGCGCGAGATAGGCCATGCGGTCGAGCAGATGGTAGCGGGCTTCTTGGCGTTCAAACCCGTATTCCGCCCAATCTTGAATATAGACGCCGCGCCAGCCGTATGGATTAAGCGGTGGCTCAAAAGCATGGAAACCGTGTGGAAAAAATCCGATGCCGCGCACGATGGAAGCAGGGAGAGGGTTCTCCGGCAGGCCTTGTGCGGCTAAGGTCGCTTTGCCTTGCGGTGTATGTAGCAGCTGGGATTGCTGCACCAGTTTGGCGGCTTTGTCCGTCAGCGTGTCTTTAGGGTTGAGGCCGCGCAGGTTTTGCACTTGGTTGCCGCCGTAGTATTTACACGCCAGCTCGATATGGTAGGGCTGTTGGTTGAGGGAAACGACAAAATCCGCGGCGCCTAAGGTTTGGCCGTCTGAAAAAACGGGCAGGTTGTATGCGTGCAGTTTGGCGTGCGGCGCGTTGGCAAACCAAAAAGCCAGCAGCTCTTCGGCATAAATGCCGAGGCGGTGCCCGAATGGGGCGCGTTGGGCAAGGTGTTCATTCAGCGGCGCGGGATCGGCATCCAATGCCAAAAGGTAGCGGAAACCGAGTTCTCCCAGTAGTTCGCGCACGCTCAATTCGCAACCGCTTTGCCACAAAGGCGGCGCAGTCAGCAGCGAGGCGAGGTCGCGGACGGGTTGGCTGGTGAGTTTCCACCATAATGCGTCTAGGGCGTAATTCATGCTTATCCGAATATCAGTCATGCCGTCTGAAAAGCTGGAAATGTTTTCAGACGGCCTTAATCAGTCTTTTTTATGGATACGGTGGCTGACGGTATTGAAAAAACCGCGCAGGATGTCGATGTCTTCGGTTTGCGTGTTGGCGCGTCCGAACAGGCTCTGCATACGGCGCATCAGGCGCTCGCCGTTGCGGCGGTTGAAAAAGCCGATGTCGTTCATCACGCTTTCCATGTGGGCGACCATGCCTTTGATTTGCTCGTGGGTCGCAGCGTGGTCTTCTTGTTGCAGATGGGTCATGGGCGAATCGGTTTGGCTGAAGATTTCGTAGCACACAACCTGCACGGCTTGGGCGAGGTTGAGCGAGAAATAGTCGGGATTGCCGTTGATGGTCATCAGTCGGTTGCAGGCTTGGACTTCTTCGATGCTCAAACCGAAAGTTTCATTGCCGAAGACCAGCGCCACTTTCTCGCCGCGGTTGGCGGCCTGCAGTAATTCGGGCACCAACTCGCGCGGGGTTTGCAGCGGCGCAGTAATTTCGCGGCGGCGGCTGGTCAGGGCGCAGGCGATGGTGGTGTCGGCAAGGGCTTCGTCCAAAGAAGCGGCAATAATGGCATTTTCCAAAACGTCTGCCGCGCCGGAAGCGAGGATGAAACTTTCTTCCGGTAATTTAAACGATTGCGGACGCTCCGGGTCGAACACGGGCGGATTTTCCGTCATCGGCGTTGCCATCAGATTTGGGGCGACGATGGTCAGTTTGTGCAGGCCCATCGTTTTCATGGCGCGCGCGGCAGAACCGATATTGGAAGGATGGCTGGTGCGAGTGAGGATGATGCGGATGTTGTCCAGGTAAGCGGGCAGGGCGGGTTTTTCGGAAGTCATGTTTTATTTTCTGTTTGTACGGGAATCAGGTATAATGCGCCATCTTTTTGTTTTCAGACGGCCTTTTTCCATGCCGTCTGAAATGTTCTTTAACAGCATCGGAAACGATTAACAGCCTTTTGTGTGCCATGTTCGGCGCATTAGGGCGTATTTTACCTGAATTAGGAAGAAAACCATGAATCCGTTTTTAAATACCGCTTTCAAAGCCGCCCGTAAAGCAGGGCAAATGATGATTCGCGCCGCCGGCAATCTGGATGCCGTCAAAGTAGACAGCAAAGCATTCAACGACTTCGTTTCCGATGTTGACCGCAGCTCCGAAATGATTTTGGTGGAAGCGCTCAAAGAAGCCTATCCGCATCACAAAATCACTTGCGAAGAAGGCGGCTCCCACGGTAAAGCCACCGCCGAGTACGAATGGATTATCGACCCGCTCGACGGCACAACCAACTTCCTCCACGGCCATCCCCAATACGCCATTTCTATGGCACTCCTGCACAAAGGCGTGTTGCAAGAAGCTTTGGTGTACGCACCTGAGCGCAACGACGTATATATGGCTTCCCGCGGCAAAGGCGCGTTGCTCAACGACCGCCGCATCCGCGTTTCCAACCGCATCGAATTGAACCGCTGCCTGATCGGTACCGGCTTCCCTGTTGTCGATCAAAGCATGATGGACAAGTATCTGGCGATTTTGAAAGACTTCTTGGCCAAAACCGCCGGCGGCCGTCGTGAAGGCGCGGCTTCTTTGGATTTGTGTGCCGTTGCGGCCGGCCGCTTGGACGGTTTCTTCGAGTTCAACCTCAAACCTTGGGATATTGCCGCCGGTGCATTGATTGTCCAAGAAGCAGGCGGTATCGTTACCGATATGTCCGGCGATGAAGGCTGGTTGGAAAGCGGCGACATCGTTGCGGCCAATCCTAAGGTATTGGCGCAAATGCTGAAAATTATTTCTGAACACCAATAAGCGTTTGTAGGGAACGATCTGTATTTATCGTGGCAGGCCGGATTCTCAACAATCGGTAAAAGGCCGTCTGAAACCTGAAATCGGGTTTCAGACGGCCTTTTGTTTTGTTGTTAACAGATTCGGATAAGAGCTGAAAATACGGCTTTTAAAGGAAGCGTTTTTAATTTTGTCTGTATTTTCTATTGTTTCGCAGTTATGATGTAGATACGTTTGGCTGAAATAATGCCGCATGCAATCATAAAAATAGAAAGCAGAGGAGAATAATGAAACGAGATTTTGAAGCAGTAAAACGCATTGTCATTAAGATTGGAACCAGCTCTTTGGTGTTGCCAAACGGTAAAATCAATTTGGCAAAAATCGACCAACTGGCCTTTGTCATTTCCAGCTTGGTCAGTAAGGGCAAAGAAATTGTGCTGGTGTCTTCCGGCGCGATGGGCTTTGGGCTGAATGTCCTCAATATGGAAAAACGTCCGGCGGAAATGGCGCAGCAGCAGGCTGTTTCCAGCGTCGGCCAAGTGGCCATGATGAGTCTTTATTCGCAGATTTTTTCCCATTATCGGATGACGGTATCGCAAATCCTGCTGACGCGTGATGTGGTCGAATATCCGGAAAGTTTGGCAAACGTTACCAATGCCTTTGAATCCCTGCTTTCCATCGGCGTTATCCCCATTGTCAATGAGAACGATGCGGTCAGCGTGGACGAGATGGACCATGCGACCAAGTTTGGCGATAACGACCGTTTGTCGGCAGTTGTGGCGAAAATCGTTAAAGCCGATTTGCTGATTATGTTGTCCGATATTGACGGTTTGTTTGATAAAAATCCGGCTGTTCACGCCGATGCCAAGCTGCGCAGCCATGTGGCCGATATTACCGAAGAAATTATTGCTTCTGCCGGCGGATCGGGCAGTAAGTTTGGTACGGGCGGCATGCTCAGTAAGATTAAGAGCGCGCAGATGATGTTTGAACATCATGGCCAGATGGTGTTGATGAACAGCGCCAATCCGCGCGATATCCTTCAGGTTTTAGATGGCGCGCCTATCGGAACGTGGTTTGCACAAGAGAAATAGGGAGGTTTGATGAACTATATCGAACAGTTGGGCAAGAATGCTCAAAAAGCCAGTAAAACGTTAATCAGCTTGGGCAGCGTGGAAAAAAACAATCTGCTGCGTCAGGTTGCGGTGGCTTTGGTTGAACAGGCTGAGATGATTTTGGTGGAAAATGCCCGCGATTTGGCCGCTGCAAAAGAAAACGGCATTTCGGACATTATGCTCGACAGGCTGCGCTTGAATCACGAACGCATCAAAGGCATTGCGGAAGGCGTTGAGCAGGTTGCCGATTTGCAGGATCCGATTGGGCAGGTTGTTCGCGGCTATACCAATCTGGACAGTTTGAAGATTGTTCAAAAACGCGTGCCTTTGGGCGTGGTCGCCATGATTTTTGAAAGCCGCCCGAATGTTTCGGTCGATGCGTTTTCTCTGGCCTTTAAAACCGGCAATGCCATTATTTTGCGCGGCGGTCGCGATGCCATCCATTCCAATACTGCATTAATTGCCGTTATCAGGCAGACTTTGGTAAAAGCGGGAATGGATGCCGATGTGGTGCAGCTGGTCGAAGATACCAGTCATGCCGCCGCTGAGGAATTGATGCAGGCAGTCGATTATATTGATGTACTGATTCCACGCGGCGGCGTGCGCTTGATTCAGACGGTGAAAGAGAAATCGAAAGTTCCCGTCATTGAAACCGGAGTCGGTAATTGCCATATTTATGTGGACGACAGTGCCGATTTTGAGATGGCGGTCGATATCGTCGTGAACGCCAAAACGCAGCGTCCGAGCGTGTGCAATGCCGCAGAGTCTTTGGTTGTCCACGAAAAGATAGCGGAAGCGTTTTTGCCCAAACTGGAAGAAGCCATTGTCAAAGTGCATCCGGTCGAATTTAGAGCCGATCAGGAAGCATTGCGTATGTTTAAAAATGCTGTTTTGGCAACCGAGGAAGATTACAGTACCGAGTTTCTTGACTATATTATGTCGGTCAAAATAGTGAAAACAGTGGAAGAAGCCGTCGATTGGATTAACGGCCACACGACGCATCACTCGGAAGCGATTGTGACCCAAAGCATTGCTCATGCCGAGTTTTTCCAAGAAAGCATTGATGCGGCGGCGGTTTATGTCAATGCGTCCACTCGGTTTACCGACGGCTTTGTTTTCGGATTGGGCGCGGAAATCGGTATTTCCACCCAAAAAATGCACGCCCGCGGCCCGATGGGTTTGGAAGCGCTGACTTCGACCAAATTCTATATTAACGGCAACGGTCAGATCCGATGTTGAGAAACGCCCCCTCAACTCCATCAATTTGCGTATAATGGCAGGAAATTTGATTTTCCCCGAACAACCGATTTAGTAAAAGGAACACACATGTCCTCTATCCACGATCAAATCAAAGAAGTCGTAACCACCCACCGCGTCGTATTGTTCATGAAAGGCACGAAGCAATTCCCGCAATGCGGCTTCTCTTCCCGTGCCGTACAAATCCTGAATGCGGCAGGTTGCACCGACTATGTAACCGTCAACGTATTGGAAAACGATGCCGTACGCCAAGGCATTAAAGAATACAGCGACTGGCCGACTATTCCTCAACTGTACGTCAACGGAGAATTTGTCGGCGGTTCTGACATTTTGATGGAAATGTACGAAGCCGGCGAACTGCAAGAATTGCTGAAAGCTTAATTATCCACAATATTCCGTAATGTAAAATTGTTGACAAAGGCCGTCTGAAACCCTGATTCAGACGGCCTTTCGCACGAAACATACCCTTTCCGCCATTCGTGAAAAAAAGTATAATTCACTCCGTCAACGAAACTCGGAAATACAGAAAATGAACGTTACCGTCATCAATCATCCCCTCGTCCGCCACAAACTGACTTTGATGCGCGAGGCGGAATGCAGCACCTACAAATTTCGCACGCTCACTACCGAGCTGGCACGCCTGATGGCATACGAAGCCAGCCGCGACTTTGAAACCGAAAAATACATCATCGACGGTTGGTGTGGCTCCATCGAAGGCGACCGTATCAAAGGCAAAACCTTGACCGTTGTCCCTATTTTGCGTGCCGGTTTGGGTATGCTCGACGGCGTACTCGACCTGATTCCTACCGCTAAAATCAGCGTTGTCGGCTTGCAGCGCGATGAAGAAACGCTGAAACCGGTTTCTTACTTTGAGAAATTCGTTGACAGCATGGCCGAGCGTCCCGCCCTGATTATCGACCCGATGTTGGCGACCGGCGGCTCTATGGTTGCGACCATCGACCTTCTGAAAGCCAAAGGTTGCAGCAATATCAAGGCATTGGTATTGGTTGCCGCTCCGGAAGGCGTGAAAGCCGTTAATGACGCGCATCCTGATGTAACCATCTACACTGCCGCGCTCGACAGCCACTTGAACGAACACGGCTACATCATCCCAGGCTTGGGTGATGCCGGCGATAAGATTTTCGGTACACGTTAATTGAAATGTTTAAGGCCGTCTGAAAAGTGTCAAACATCAACTTTCAGACGGCCTTGTTATATGGTTTGCTTTAAAACCCACATCAGAAAGGACAATCATGAGCTTTCAAGATAATCTGGCCACCATGCCTGCCATCGACCATTTGAGCGGCTTGGATATTCTCGATAAAGAGGGCAATGTGGTTCATCACATTCCCAATGCGCCCGGCAAACAAGGCTCGCTCAAGCTTTACCATGCTTTGGCACAAGAATTTGATGGCAAGCTGGACACAGTGGCGGCAGAACGCGGCCTGGCATGGTTTGCCGAACATGTTGCCGATGCCGAAGCCAATCCGGGTAAGCATCCGAATATTGATTTGCTGTTTAAAGTGAAGACTGACAATATCAGCCTGACTTTGAAACCATTGGCTGCTTAATGAATACAAAAAAGGCCGTCTGAAAACAAGTTTCAGACGGCCTTTTTATATGCTTAAAACCTTAAGCGATAGAAGCTTCAACGAATGCAGTCAGTTGACCTTTAGCCAATGCGCCGACTTTAGTGGCAACGTTTTCGCCGTTTTTGAACACCATCAGGGTAGGGATGCCGCGAACGCCGAATTTGGCAGGAGTGGCTTCATTGTCGTCGATGTTGATTTTAACGACTTTCAGACGGCCTTGGAATTCGGAGGCAATGTCGTCCAAGATTGGGGCAATCATTATGCAAGGGCCGCACCATGGTGCCCAGTAGTCCAGCAGTACAGGTACGTCGGATTTCAAAACGTCTTGTTCGAAGTTGGCATCGCTGGTATGGATAATCAATTCGCTGCTCATGTTTGTTTCCTTTTAAATCAGGATTAATAAATGTGTTGTTTAGAATAGTGGCAGACAGGGAAAATTTCAAGTGCCGCCACCCGGTAATAGTTTTTTTGAAATGTGCCTATCGTAATCCTTAAAGATTCAGACGGCCTCTTGAACCATGTGGCCGGAGTGGGCAATCAAATGGCGCGTATAGTCGCTGCTTGGATTGGCAAACACGTTTTCGCATTCGCCTTCTTCAACGATTTTGCCGTCTTTCAACACCATCACACGGTGGGAAATGGCGCGGATCACGGCGAGGTCGTGGCTGATGATGATGAAGGCGAGGCCGTATTCTTTTTGCAGGCTGCTGAGCAATTCAAGGATTTGTTGTTGCCATTGGACATCAAGCGCGCTGGTTGGTTCGTCCAATACGAGGATTTTTGGGCGGACAATGATGGCGCGGGCGATGGCGAGGCGTTGGCGCTGGCCGCCGGAGAATGCGTGCGGATAGCGTTCGAGTGCATCTTCGGGCAGGCCGACTTGTTTGAGGACTTCTTCGACGCGGCGGCGCATTTCTTCGCGCGGCATTTCAGGTTCGTGTACGCGCAAGGCTTCGGAAACGGTATCGAAGACGTTCATGCGCGGATTGAATGCGCCGAACGGGTCTTGGAACACCATTTGGATTTCACGGCGCAATTCGTGTCGCCATGGCTCGCCGTTGATGTGCAGGCTGCCTTCGGAATCGATAAGGTGCATAACGGCTTTTGCCAGCGTGGTTTTGCCGCAGCCGCTTTCGCCGATGATACCCAATGTTTCCCCCGATTTGAGATCGAAAGAAACGGGGTTGAGAATGGTTTTGTCGCGTTTTTTAAACCAGCCGTCTGATTCTTTGACGGAGAAGGCGATTTGTTCGGCCTTAAGGACGGTGGCAGGGTTTTCAGGCAAAGGAGCCACTCGGCGCGTTGTGCCGGCGTTGAGCAACATTTTGGTGTATTCGTGCTGCGGATTGGCGAAGACTTCGGTTGCTTTGCCGGTTTCGAGGATACGGCCGTTACGCATAACGGCGACATCGTCGGCAAAACGGCGCACAAGGTTCAAGTCGTGCGTAATGTAGAGCATGGTCATGCCGTGTTCTTCCTGCAGGCGTGAGAGCAGGTCGAGAATTTGGGCTTGGACGGCAACGTCCAAAGCAGTGGTCGGTTCGTCGGCAATCAGGAGCTTGGGTTGGGCGGATACAGCCATGGCAATCATGGCGCGCTGGCGTTGGCCACCGGAAAGTTGGAACGGATAAGCCTGGGCTTTTTGCTCGGGCTGGTGGATGCCGGTTTCGTCTAGGAGTTCGATGGCGCGCGCCCATGCCTGTTTTTTATCCAAACCCAAATGCAGGGTCAGGACTTCGGCGATTTGTTCGCCGACGCGCATAACGGGGTTGAGGGCGGTCATGGGTTCTTGAAACACCATGCCGATTTCGCAGCCGCGCAGCTTTTGCAGGGCGCGTTCGGACTGGGTCAGCAGGTCGGTTCCGCAATATTTCAGACGGCCTTCAAAGCTAACCATCGGGTTGAGGCGCATGATGCCTTGCGACAATACGGTTTTGCCGCTGCCGCTCTCGCCGACCAATGCCAGCTTGCGGCCGGGGTGCAAGGTCAGGTTGATATTGTGCAGGACTTGCTTGCTCGGAAAGGAGCCGTTTAGGTTTTCGATTTCGAGTATAGGTGTCGTCATGGTCGTGGCCGTCTGAAAAGGTTTGTGGAATACAGGTTGTTTTCAGACGGCATGCATGAATCAAGGGGCCGTCTGAAACAGCGGTTTAGTCTTGAAACTGTTCTTTGAGTTTGCGTTTTAACACTTTGCCGGTGGCATTGCGCGGCAGCTCGTCTTGGAAGATGATTTGTTTGGGGATTTTAAAGTTTGCCAACAGGCCGCGCAGGTGGCTGCGGACTTCGGCTTCTTCCAGTTTCATGCCTTCTTTGAGTTGGATAAAGGCAATGATTTCTTCATCGGCGTATTGGTCTTTCACACCGATAACGGCGGCGGCTTCCACGGCTTCGAGTTTGTAGATGGCTTCTTCGATTTCGCGCGGATAGACGTTTTGGCCTTTGGAGATAATCAGGTCTTTTTTGCGGTCAACGATGAAGATGAAGCCGTCTTCGTCTATGGTGACGAAGTCGCCGGTTTTCAGCCAACCGTTGACGATGGTTTCATCTGTGGCGTCAGGCATATTGAGGTAGCCCTGCATGACTGAGCCGCCTTTGATGATGAGTTCGCCCACTTCACCGCGCGGCACTTCGATCAATTCGTCATCGACGGCTTTCACGGTCAAGCCGGGCAGGGCGACGCCGACGCTGGCGGCTTTTTGGCGTTCGGGAGTATTGACGGCCACAACGGGCGAGCATTCGCTCAAGCCGTAGCCTTCCAGCAATTTGGCACGCGGGAATTTGGTTTTGAAATCGTCAATGGTTTGTCCGGCCAAAGGCGCGCCGCCGCTGATAAACAGACGGACTCGGTTAAACCATCTGAAATACCAAGGGATTTTGGCTTTACTCATGGCGGTGTAAATAGCCGGTACGCCGAGGAAAATGGTAGCGCGTTTGAGCAAAACCTGTTTCAACACGTTGGAGAACGGGAAGACGGATTTGACCAAAATAATCGAGCAGGCTTGAGATATCGGCAGCAAAACCATGGCAGTCAGCGTAAAGCTGTGGAACATGGGCAAGAAGACGACGAAGCGGTCTTTTTGCGAGATTTGGAAAATTTGTTCGATGCCTGAAAGGTTGGAAAACAGGTTGCTGTAACTGATTAATGCGCCTTTGGGGTGGCCGGTTGTGCCGGAGGTGTAGATAATGTGCGCCAAATCGTTGACGGACGGCTGACGGCTCAGATTTGGCTTGCCGGGGAATGTACGCGCGGCATCGAAATAGCTGTCATCGCCACTGGCGGCGTTGGTTTCACCAATCCAGATGATTTTATTGACTTTGGTTTTGGTTTTGATGTTTTTGAGTTCTTTGGCCAACGGCGCGGAGGCGAACATAAAGCGTGCGCCGCAGTCATTGAGGATGTAGGAAAATTCTTCGCTTTTCAAAAAGACGTTGAGTGGGACGGCTACCGCGCCGATGGAAGTAATGGCGAAATAGGCGGCAATAAATTCGGGAGAGTTGGAAACGACAAGGGCGACTCTGTCGCCAAATTGTACGCCTTGGTGTTGCAGATAGGCGGCGACGGTTTCTACTTCGCGTTTGAGGGAGGAATAGCTGATTTTTTCTTTGTCGTTGAAAATGACCGTGCCTTTACCGTTTTTTTGGCAGGCTGCAGTCAGCATAGCGTAAAAATTAGGGTGGGTGTGCATTTCGGAGTTTGTGTCCATATTGTGTCGATTGATGTACGGTTTCGATGAACCGTTTATTTCGAAGGATAGGTTTTACATCCTATCGGTAAAATAAGCAAGAGGCCGTCTGAAAATACTTTCAGACGGCCTTGAGTTTTGTTGGGCTTAGGAAAGCAATATTTTGAATTTAAACTTATTTATTGTGTTGATGGGAAAATTCCCATTCTTCAAAAGTCTGCCGTTCGGAAGATAGCGCAAGCCGATTGCGTTTCTGTCTCAAGCCATTTCGAGTTTACCGTTGAGTTTGAGGCAGAACCCGGATGACGGGTAGGCAGAGCGGATGATAGAAGCTCTAGGCTTAACCGTTGTTCAGACGGCCATCGGGAACTTTCTTAAACAGGCGATAAAAATTGTCGCTGGTGTTTTGTGCCAATGTTTCCAAGCTCTCGCAGCGCAGATTGGCTAAGAACTCGGCTGTATAGCGGACGTAGGAAGGCTCGTTTTGTTTGCCGCGTTTGGGAACCGGAGCGAGGAAGGGCGCATCGGTTTCTACCAAGATTCTATCGGCAGGGACGTATTTGGCGGCTTCCTGTATCAGCGGCGCGTTTTTAAACGTCACAATGCCGGAGAAGGAGATATACATGCCCAAATCCAAAGCGGCTTTGGCAAAGGCGACGTCTTCAGAGAAGCAGTGAATCACGCCGGAATTAGTGTGGCACTCTTTCAAAATCCGCAACGTGTCTTCGGCCGCATCACGCGTGTGGACGATAACGGGCAGGCCGCTTTCGTTGGCGGCTTGGATATGGTCGGCAAAGCGTTGATGTTGCCATGACAAATCGCCTTTGCACCAGTAATAGTCCAAACCGGTTTCGCCGATACCGACGATTTTCGGATGTTTGGCCGCTTCTACCATTTCGGCAATGGTAAATTCTTCTGCTTCTTGGCTGTCAGGATGTATGCCGATGGTGCAGTAGATGTGGTCGTTTGCCTGAGCAATGTCGAAGACTTCGGCAAAACTTTGTTTGCTGACGCTGATGGCAAGCGCCTGTTTGACGCTTTGCGCTTCCATATTGGCAAAGACTTCGGGTAGGCGGTCTTTTAAGCCGTCAAAGTTGAGATGGCAATGTGAATCGATTAAATACATGGTATTACAGGGTAAAAGTAGTGCGGTCGCTGCGCAGGCGCGGACCAAGCTCGGCTTCGATCAGGTTTTTTGCTTGCAGGCAGCTTTCGTGTTCGGAGAATGCAAGGCCTACGCCTTTGGGACGGTGGGCTGAAGTGCGCGCCGGATTGATCCAAACGACTTTGGTTGGCAGGAAGCGTTTGGGGTAGTCGGCGATTTCTACGGCCAAGAGGATGTCTTCGCCTAGGGAGAATACGTCATCGGTCGGTACGAACAGGCCGCCGTGTTCTAAAAACGGCATATAGCAGTTGTACAGCAGATTGGGGTCTTTGAGTTGCAAAGCCAACATCTTCGCCGGAATGTCTTTTTTATTCATCATTTATTACCTGTTAGGGTTTGTTTTGCCAAAAATCTAAATATTCGATAAGCAGATACTCAAGCTGCATTTTAACACTCAAGGTATGGTATCCGTAAGGGTTGAGCGCGTTCAGACGGCCCAATAGGGCAAACAGCTTGCGTGAATCGGTTTTAGAGGCCGTCTGAAGCAGGGCTTGTGCATGGTGCGGATAATAAAGCGGTGCCATGCTTTGTTGTGCCAAGCCGACATCCATCAGCCACTTTTGCAGCCAGTCGATGAAAACGGCCAGCGGTTGTTTTTGTTTGTCGAACGCGGCGGCATAGTCGAGTATGGCCAACAGGCGCGGGGCAGCCAGCAGCGTCAGCAACTCTTCGCGCAGTGTGTCCAATTCGGGAGTCGGCGTGAATAAAGGAGCGCCGCTGTGAAACGCCAACAAAGCTTCGGCATTTTCCACGCCCTGTTGGCGCAGATATGCCGCAGCCTGCTCATGGGTAGGCGAGGGCAGTACCATCTGGCGGCAACGGCTTTTAATGGTGGGCAGGAGTTTGTCGCGAGCGTGGGTAACGAGCAGGAAAACGACGTGTTGCGGCGGCTCTTCCAAAGCTTTTAACAAACCGTTTGCCGCCTGTGTGTTCATGCTTTCCGCCGGATGCACCAATACCACGCGCAGGCCGCCGCGGACAGCGGTTAGGTAAATGTTTTCCACAATATCGCGCACGGCATCGATTTTGATTTGCAGGAGTTTGCGTCCCGTTGCCTCGCCTTCGGGAATTTCCGGCGTGAGTTCGTAAAAGTCGGGATGCGTGTTTTGGTTGAACAAATGGCACGAAGCGCATTCGCCGCATGGCTCATGGCCGGATTTGGGCGATTCGCACAGCAATGCCTGCGCGACAAAGCGGGCAAACTCGGTTTTACCGGTATTTTCTTTGCCGGTAAACAGCCAAGCGTTAGGTCGGTTTTGCCAATGGGCGGCGAGCTGTTGCCATTGGGTTTCATGCCATGGATAAATCATATCGTTTGGGAACTATTAGGTAGGTGGTTATTATACTCTCAGGCCGTCTGAAAAAGGTTTCAGACGGCCTTTAATAAACTGCCTAAAAATTAATCAAATATCGTTTTTCTTTGAAATATCAATGAATAAGCTGATTTATTCACAGCCTTTGCACACGCTTGTTTGGGGAAAATGTGCATTTTGTTTGGGAGTAAAGTTGTGCTTAAAATTTAGGCAGATGTGTTTTTTAATTTTAAATCAGACAGTAATCTGATTTATGCACAAGCTGTCCACGCGATTGAACAGTGAAAATGTGCATGGTGGGGATATATTTCAGACGGTCTTATTTGCTGATTTTCAATAAAGCGGTCAAATCCCCGATAAATTTTGGTTCTCGTTTGATGAGGTAAACAATCAACGGAAGATTACCCACGGCAACAATCAAATACAGCAGCGTAATGCTGTCAAACAACATCAGCAAAACCGCGCTCAGAATGGCAGCCGATACCATAAACACGCCGTTGATGATGTTGTTGGCAGCGACGGCGTGGGCGCGGAATGTTTCGCTGCTGGCAGTTTGCAGCCAAGTGTAGAGCGGTACGGAGAAGAAGCCGCCGAAAAAGCCGATGGTCGACATCACGAGCATAATCGGATACGCTTGGGCTTGCGATAAAAACCAGATAATGCCGTTTAATTCGGTAAAGCGTTGGCCTTGGGTCAGCCACACCAGCAATAATCCACAGACGGTCAGTCCCAGAGTGCCGATGGTAACCAAGCCCAAAATCAGGCGTTCGTGGCTGAGTTTGGCGCATAATACCGAGCCGATAGCGATGCCGATGGAGAACAGCGCCAACATCAGGTTGAACACATTATCGTTGCCGCCCAAATGGATTTGCGTGAACGTCGGCAGTTGGGTGGTATAAACCGAGCCGACAAACCAAAACCATGAAATACCGATGATGGAAGTAAATACGGGACGATTGGCCGCCGCTTCACGAATCAGTGAATTCGTACCTTTGATGATGTTCCATTCGATTTTTGTGTCCGGCATTTTAGCGGGTACAGACGGCATAAACAGGCTGGTCATCGTGCCGCCGATGGCGACCAATAATACTAAACCGCCGACAATATACGGCGGAACGCCTGCGACTGCAGTGCCCAAAATTTGGCCGAGTAAAATGGCGATAAACGTACCCGATTCAATCAGGCTGTTGCCCATAATCAGCTCTTTGTCGTTGAGGTAATCGGGCAAAATGGCATATTTCAGAGGGCCGAACAAGGTCGATTGCGTACCCATGCAAAACAGGCAGATTAAAAGCAAAGGCGCGGATTGGATGTAGAAGCCATACGCCGCCACTGCCATGATGATGATTTCCAACAGCTTGATCCAACGCGCCAAAACGGCTTTATCGAATTTGTTGCTCAGTTGTCCTGACAGCGCGGAAAACAGGAAGTAGGGCAGGATAAACAGCATCGCACCCAAATTCAGCATTTGGCTGGGCGGCAGAAAGTCGTTTTTACCCAAACCGTAAAAACTGATCATCACGAATAATGCGGTTTTGAACATATTATCGTTCAACGCGCCCAAAAACTGCGTCCCAAAGAGCGGCGCAAAACGGCGGGTCGTGTGGAAATTCAGATTGTCTTTTTTAAGGCTCATCGTTTGGATTCTTTGTCTTCGTCTTTTTCGATCAGTTTTTCAGTGGAGTCGTCGTCCATCAAAATGCGGTGCGCAGGTCCTTCAAGGTCGTCAAACTGTCCGTTTTTACCCGACCACCAGAAAAACCAGCCGATGATAAAGGCCAAAATAATGCTGATGGGGACAAGGATAAACATACTTTCCATTACATCGCTCCGGTCAAATCGGTCAGGATAAAGGTTTTACCGTTGATGGTCAGATATTCGTTGCGCAACGCACCGATATTTTTATCATCAAAAAACAATTCGATACGGTCTTTAACCACGCGCCAGTATTGTGGGATATCGGTTTGCTCAAAAGGCGACAATACCGCTGCTTCGGCTGCGTCTTCGCTTTGCAGCTTGATTGCGAAGCGTCCGCTTTGCGGCGGATTTTGCGATTCATCATCTGCTAACATAATAAAAAATCCGGCGTGTTCGCCGTCTTGAGTGTGGATACTGAAATAATGCATATCGGGAAATCTTCAAAAACGCCGTCATTTTTTCAGACGGCTTAAAATAAAATTCCGTCCATTTTACATCAAATATTAAGTCAAGCAGCCGATTACATTTTTTGTTAGAATACGACGTTTACTTTGTTAATCTGTTCAGACCGCTACCCACTACGTCCCACAAGGGGTGCAACATAGCCGGAGCAGCAGTCAGGCCCCGACAAAAAATGCCGTCTGAAACCTCAAGGAGCATAAAAATGTCACAAAAATTAATCTTGGTTTTGAACTGCGGTAGCTCTTCCCTCAAAGGTGCCGTATTGGATAACGACAGCGGCGAAGTATTGCTGAGCTGCCTGGCAGAAAAGCTCAATCTGCCTGATGCCTACATCACCTTTAAATTCAACGGCGAAAAACATAAAGTCGACCTATCTGCCAAGCCTGACCACACCGGCGCAGTTGAAGCCCTGATGGAAGAACTCAAAGCCCACGGTCTCGACAGCCGCATCGGCGCCATCGGTCACCGCGTCGTCAGCGGCGGCGAACTGTACAGCGAATCCATCCTCGTTGACGACGAAGTTATCGCTGGCATCGAAAAATGTATCCCGCTCGCTCCCCTGCACAACCCTGCGCACCTCTTGGGTCTGCGTGCCGCACAAAGCATCTTCAAAGGTCTGCCTAACGTTGTCGTATTCGACACCGCCTTCCACCAAACCATGCCGGAACATGCCTACACCTACGCTATTCCACATGAACTGTATGAAAAATACGGCTTGCGTCGTTACGGCGCGCACGGTACCAGTTACCGCTACGTTTCCGATGAAACCGCCCGTTTCCTCGGCAAAGACAAAAAAGACCTGCGCATGGTGATTGCCCACTTGGGTAACGGCGCATCTATTACCGCCGTCGCCAACGGCGAATCACGCGATACCAGCATGGGCCTGACCCCGCTGGAAGGTTTGGTAATGGGTACCCGCAGCGGCGACATCGATCCCGCAGTGTTCAGCTTCTTGGCTGAAAATGCCAACATGACCATCGCCCAAATCACCGAAATGCTGAACAAAAAATCAGGTCTGCTCGGTATTTCAGGTTTGTCCAATGACTGCCGTACCATCGAAGAAGAAGCTGCCAACGGCCACGCAGGTGCCAAACTGGCTCTAGAAATCTTCATCTACCGCTTGGCTAAATACATTGGCAGCATGACAGTAGCGGCAGGCGGTTTGGACGCATTGGTCTTCACCGGCGGTATCGGTGAAAACTCCGACATCATCCGCGAACGCGTATTGGGTTACTTGGGCTTCCTCGGTCTGCACATTGACCAAGAAGCCAACCTGAAAGCCCGCTTCGGCAATGCCGGTGTGATTACCACTACCGACAGCAAAGCTGTTGCCGTTGTGATTCCTACCAATGAAGAATTGATGATTGCACACGATACTGCCCGTCTGAGCGGCCTGTAATCCGTCATTATTGAAAACCTGCCCGAAAGGGCAGGTTTTTTGTTGTGTATAGATGAAGAAAATTTTGAGAATATATTGAGAAAAGCCGGTAAACATTGTGTTTGTCGGCTTTTTAATCAGTGCAATATTAAGAATACTGATAGATAGGTTTAGAACTTATAACTGATGGTAAACAGCAAAGTCCTGCCTCGTGCGTAGTTGTTCAAGACGGAGCGTGTCGTGCCGCCATATTTGCCGTTGCATAAACCGTTGGCATCACATTCGACTTCCTCATCATCTAAACCACCTTTTCTTTCAAATACACTGAAATAGCGCTGGGTTGCGGCATCGTTTGCAGCATCCAAAGGGTCGATATAGCGTTTATTGAACGCATTTTGAATGTCGAAACGAAGGATAAGGTTTTTCTTCGGTTCATAATTGGCATAGAAATCAAAAATCATCGGCTGTCTGTTGATGCTTTCTGTTTTTTTGATCACCCTTCTGCCCATTTGGTGTGAAGAGTAGGTATTGGCGCCGGTTGTACCGTCAACAAATTCCTCCTCAGTCGTCGCCCGTGTACTTTTGCTGTAATAGCGCATAATGCCGCCGATGGTCAATTTGTTGCCCAACCAACGTGAGCCCAATTCAAACCGACCGTAATCTCGGGGTAAGCGGGAAATTTTGCTTAAGCCGTAGCCTTGTTTGATTTGGTCTTCTTTAGAAGAGTTGCGGGGCGATTCGCTGGCATCGCTATAATTGGTCGGCTGGTTGGTTTTTTGATAGGCGTAAGACAGGGTGGTAAAAAAGCGGCCGAAATCATAGTTCATTTCCACTTCCAAACCATTTTTATGGACAGGTTTGGCGTAGTTTCGATGCTGGATAGAGTATTGCAGGCCGGTGCTGGTTACCCAGCTGGGTGCTTTATCCAAATCCCACCATTTGCCATAAACATTGTGGATATAGTTGTTGATTCTGCTGCGATAGGCGACCAGTTTGAAACCCAATACATCGTCCGGCTTGAAAATCCCTTTTTTGAAGGTATTGAAGCCTATTTGATAAGTATTGGCCTGTTCCGGTTTGAGGGCGGTATTGACGCCTGAGTCGCCGATTTGTGAAAAATACATTTCTTGAATATTTGGCATTCTATGCGTACGCGAATAGCTGATAAACGGCATAAAGTAGTCGTTGACATTGATGTTTAATGCCACCGAATGGTTTACCGCATGCTTTTTACCGGATTTGGTATAAACCGGTTCGTAAAGGTCGCAGCTTGGCGTGCAATGCTGTTTATAAATTTCAGAATCTTCTCCAAATGCTTTTTTAAAGTCTTCTTGGGTATTGAAGTAGTCGGTATATTCGCCCTTGTAGCGGTAGTTGACCATATTGGCGCTGTAATTCAATTGATAAATGCCTTTTTTCAAGGAAGTATCAAAATAGAACGTATTGAATTTTTGCTGGCCTGAAGGTTGCAATATGGTTGATTTCTGAGGAAATATTCCTTTGTCGCCTTTGAAGCGGCCTAAAAAGCTGTACAGGCCGGCATCTTGATCCGGGCCGTCGTAAAATAGGCTCAGCTCTTCCGGAAAACGGTTTTTACTGTATTGGTTTTTAAAGAAATTGAAACCGACAGTAGCTTTTAAATCTGTTTTTTGGGGAAGTTTGAAAGAAAAGCTGTTGTTGATGTCCAAAAGATTGGCTGTGTTTTTGGTTTCTAAATAATCAAGCAGCCCCCATCCTGAAAAACGTGAGTTTTTCGGATATTTTTGTTTTCCCAAATTATGGGCGGCCAACACGTTTAAATCGACATAATCGCCAATGTTTAAGTTGTAATTGGCTTGATAGTTGCGGTTTTCTACTTTGCGGCTGCCGATACGGTTGTTCATGGTACGAAGCTGAAGATCCAGCTTGTTGTTGTCGTTTTCGTATTCCACTTTGACCAAATGGCTGTTTGAGCGTTGTTGCAGGCTGGTAGGGTCGATAGGTGTCAGATCCCATTGCGGTGCCAAATTCTCTTTCCAGCTTCTTTCCAAGTCATCGACATAATCTCTTTGCAAAACCTCAGGATCGTTATATTTTTTGGAGAAAGGGTAGTCCCAATAGCTTTTACCGACCGCATTGCGTTTGGAAAAGTCACGAACCCAGAGATTTTGTTCTTGGTCGAATTTCAATAAGTTGCTCTCAAAATATTCTTGTTTTTTACGGTCCAGATATTCCTCGCCAAAATTGCCGATACGCTGACCGCCGCCGCCCACTTTATAGTTTTGCTCGACATTACGGTGGCTGTAACCATATAACGCGCCAAGGCGCGCACCGCTGTCAAACCATTTTTGTACAGCTCCGGTTGCCATAAAGTTGCTTTTGGTGCTGTTTGTGCCGGTCAATCCTTTGGTCAAGAGGCCGAAGGTATTGTTTCCGTGTACCATATCGTCTACCCGTAAAGTACGGAAATTGGCTGTACCGGATAAGGTATTGATGCCGTTGGCACCCGAGAAACTGCCTTTGGT
The DNA here is from genome assembly GCF_024205705.1 of Neisseria subflava. Classification (NCBI taxonomy): domain Bacteria; kingdom Pseudomonadati; phylum Pseudomonadota; class Betaproteobacteria; order Neisseriales; family Neisseriaceae; genus Neisseria; species Neisseria subflava. Next base: position 1,515,100 of record NZ_CP073115.1, on the reverse strand, counting down.
TACATCGACGCCGGCAATAAAATTGGGATCCAGTGCCGTACCGAATTGTGAGGAGCTGCCGCTGCGTCCGGCATCGGCGGAAGTGGAATAGAAGGTTTGGGTTACGCCGTCAACCATCGTATTGACGCGTCCCAAACCGCTATCGCCACGGATATTGACCGCCAATACCCCCGATCCCTTGTCTTGTTGGGTGAAAACGCCGGGCATGCTCCGAACAATGGTATCGATGTTTTCGCTGGATTGATAAACGCGTTCACGCGAACTTTTGGCTTGGCCTTCGGTAAAAACTTTTTTCTCTTTTGCAATGTGTTTACCTTTGACTTGAATTTCATCAAGCTCTTGAGTTGAAAACTCTTCTTCTGCGTGTGCGATACTGGTTATAGCCAGTAAAGATAATGTTAGTAGATTTAATTTGAAATTCGGATTCATGATAGTTACCTCAGAAACGAAGCTGCTACTGTATAACATATTATTAAACTTTACAAATATTTTGATAATGGTTTTTATTTGTTAAAAAATAAAGTAGATTCTTGTTTCAGGAGATAATCCAACCGCATATGATTAATCTGGCTGAAAAGATAAAGCAGGTCTGAATTTGAATTGGGTTGATCGAGAAAAGGGGAGATTTAATTGAATTTAAACAGCCGGAAGAAGAAAATTTGATTGCGCTATGTGAATTGAGCCGTCGGTTTCAAATGAAACCGGTAAAAAACATGAAATGCAAAATATAAAGTCGATATAGAAAGGTTTGAAGGCAGTTGAAGAAAAGGCCGTCTAAAAATGATATTTCAGACGGCCTTTATTGCTTTAAGCCTTATTCCGGACCGCGGAATGTGTCGTGGCAAGATTTGCAGCTTGCACCGGTTTCGCCGTAAGCGGCTTTGATTTCTTCCAATTTGCCAGTTTGGGCGGCGGCGTTGAGTTTCTCAACTGCAGCGACGAATTTTTCTTCTTCGGCTTTGAATGTGGCTGTGTCTGTCCAGATGGCAGGCAGGGCGCGGCCGTTGCCTTGAGGGTCGGATTCAAACAGGGTGAACGGTTTTTTGCTGTTTTCGGCGAAGGTTGCGGCGGCTTGTTTGAATTTTTCTACGTCGTAAGGCTCTTCGTCTTTGACCATTTTGCCCATGCGGGTAAACTCAGGCATCATGGATTTGAACGCGGCCGTACGGTCTTCGGAAATAGGGCCTTTAGGCTGGGAAGGCGCGCTGCTGCCGCCGCAGGCGGAAAGGGTAAGCGCCACTGCTGCCAAAGCAACAGGGAGAAAACGGGTTTTCATATGGAGTGTGTCCTATTGTAATGATATGATTATCGTTAAATTTAAAATCAGCCGGCCAAACTCTCAGGCCGTCTGATAAGGCGTTATCATACCTTAAACCCAAGTCTGAAACGAGTACAGAAAGGAAACGATATGGCAATTTTGATTACCGGGGCATCGGCAGGATTCGGCGCGGCAATGTGCCGTACTTTTGTTGCGGCAGGCTATCATGTCATTGGCGCGGCACGGCGCGAAGACAAATTGCAGCAGTTGGCAGAGGAATTGGGCGAGCAGTTTTACCCTTTGGAAATGGATGTTTCTCGTACGGAGTCAATTCAAAACGCTTTAAACAGCCTGCCTGAGCATTTAGCTGAAATCGATTGCCTGATCAACAACGCCGGTTTGGCTTTAGGTCTGGATTCCGCTGATAAAGCCGATTTTGGCGATTGGGAAACCATGATTCAAACCAATATCATCGGCCTGATTTTTCTAACCCGCCAGATTTTGCCGCAAATGGTAGCGCGCAAACAGGGCTACATCATCAATTTAGGTTCGATTGCCGGCAGTTATGCTTATTCCGGCAGTAATGTCTATGGTGCAACTAAGGCTTTTGTGCGCCAATTCAGTATGAATCTGCGCGCCGAATTGGCAGATAAAAATATCCGCATTACCAATATCGAACCGGGTTTGTGCGGCGATACCGAGTTTTCCAATGTCCGTTTCAAAGGCGACGATCAGCGTGCGGCCGAGGTTTATGAGAATGTCGAGTTTATCCAGCCGCAAGATATTGCTGATACCGCTTTATGGCTCTATCAGCGTCCGGCGCGGATGAACGTCAATTCCATCGAAATCATGCCGGTTGCCCAGACCTTTGCAGGCATGAAAGTTTACCGCGATGAGCCTGCTCCGGTGAAGGAAGAAACGTTTGAAAAACAAAGTATGTCTTTGTTTGGAAAAATTAAATCTTGGTTTAAGTAATCGGCATCAGGCCGTCTGAACGTTTCAGACGGCCTCTTTGTTATCTGAAATTGAACAAACACGTTATAATGTAATTTTTTATTAACAAGGCCGTCTGAAAGGCTGTTTCAGTTATGAACGTAATCAAACAAAAAATCTTAGAACAAGCGCAGCGCGATGGCGTGCAGGTAACCGCTTTGCGCGAGCAAGTGCTTGATATTGTTTTGAAACAAAGCGGCGTGATTAAAGCCTACAACGTTCTGTCGCAGATGCAGCAGCAAAGCGAGGGCGTGGTTGCGCCGCCGACGGCCTACCGCGCCCTTGATTTTTGGGCGGAGCAGGGCGTTTTGCACAAAGTGGCGGCAGTCAACGGCTATATTCTGTGCAGCCACGCGCAGCACGAGTGCAATGACCATTGCCATGACCACGAAGAAGCCGAAGCGCACCACAGCGCGTTTATTTTGGTTTGCACCGAATGCGGTACGGCAGACGAGCAGACCTTGAGCCAAGAATGGGCAGCCTTGCGTGCAGGCGTGGCTGAAACCGGTTTCTCATTAAAAGAAGAACATGTTGTTTTAACAGGAATTTGTAAAAAATGTCAGAAGTAAAAAAGACTAAAGTCCACCTGATTTCAGGCTTCCTCGGAACAGGCAAAACCACCGCCCTTAAAAGTCTAATGGCACAAAAAGACCCGAATGAAAAATGGGTCATCATCGTCAACGAATTTGGCGAAATCGGCATTGACGGCGCCGTCTTGAGCGACAACGGCATCCCCGTGGCAGAAATCGCCGGCGGCTGTTTGTGCTGTACTGCCGGCGCGCAAATGGGTACGACCGTACAAAAAATGCTGCGCGATGCCCAACCAGACCGCTTGATGATTGAAGCCAGCGGCCTGGCGCACGCCGCTAGCGTTATCGACGAACTGAAAGCCAAACCGCTCGACAGTATGCTGGAAATCGGCGCCGTCTTTACTGTTGTCGATCCGCGCCAATTCATTAATCCCGATTACGCGCAACAAGCCTTATATAAAGACCAAATCGGCATTTGCGACGTATTGGTCGCCAGCAAAACCGACTTGTGCACGCCGGAGCAGCTTGCCGAATTTCACGATAAAGCAGCCAAGCTGTTCCCGCCCAAAGCCAAAGTGGTTGAAGTCCAAAATGCGCAACTCGACATCCAATGGCTTGATATTCCCGTTGTCGAAAAATCGCGCTATCGTCTCAAAGCCCTGCCAGACAACACCATGGGCTTCCAGTCCCAAGGTTTCACTTTCCCTGCCGGACGTGATTTCGACGGCGAAAAGCTGACCGATTTCTTCAACGACCTGCCTAAATTTACAGACGGCCTCGTGCGTGCCAAAGGCGTGTTCCAAGTCCTCGGTACATGGGTATGGCTGAACTGGGTGGACGGTCAATGGGGCGCAAACCAAGTTTCATGGCGCCGTGATTCCCGCTTTGAGCTGATTGCCAAATCGTTTGATGCGGATTTGATTGAGAAGAAATTGCAGGAGGCGTTGGAGAAGTAAATCATCGGCCAAACGCTTATTAATCCGTTACTATATGTCGTCTGAAGTCAGCGGTTTCAGACGGCCTTCAAATCAAAGAAATAGAGGAACACTTAACCATGTGGCGTTATATTTTTCAACGTTTGCTCCTTTTGATTCCCACGCTGTTGGGGATTTTGGCGATTACCTTCGCCGTGATTCAGTTTGTTCCCGGCGGCCCGGTGGAGCAGATGGTTCAGCAGCTGACGCAGGGTGCGGTTGGCGGTGAAACGGCGGGACACAGTATGCCCGGAACTTTGGCCAAAAACGGCAACCGCATCAGCGCGGAAGATTTGGCCGCGTTGAATGCTTTATACGGTTTCGACAAGCCGCCTTTGACGCGTTTTGCCGATATGGTATGGAAATTCGCCCGTTTCGATTTGGGCGAGAGCTTTTTCCATCACCAAACTGTGTTTGAATTGGTGAAAGAGAAAATGCCAGTATCGATGAGTTTGGGTTTGTGGACGTTTTTCCTAACTTATTTGATATGTATTCCGTTGGGTATTGCCAAGGCGGTCAGGGATGGCAGCCGTTTCGATACGATTACGGGTATGATCATTTTGGTCGGCTATACCGTACCGCCGTTTGTCTTGGGTTTGGTGTTGCTGGTGTTGTTTGGCGGCGGCAGCTTTTTTGCCTGGTTCCCGCAGGGCGGCTTGGTCGGTGATGATTTCGATACGCTCTCTTGGGCCGGTAAAGTCAAAGATTATTTGTGGCATATGGCCTTGCCGATTACCGCTTCGGTGGCAGGCAATTTGGCGGTAATGACCGTATTGACAAAAAATGTGTTCCTTGAAGAAATCCGCCGTCAATATGTTTATACCGCGCGAGCCAAGGGCTTGCCTGAGAAGCAGATTTTGTGGAAACATATTTTCCGCAACGCCATGATTCCTTTGATTACCGGTTTCCCGGCCGCATTTATCGGCGCATTCTTTACCGGCAGCCTGTTGATTGAAACACTGTTCTCGCTGGATGGTTTGGGTTTGTTGTCTTACGAGGCTGTGATGAAACGCGATTATCCTGTCGTAATGGGTACGCTGTATGTGTTCACGCTGATGGGGTTGTTGGCTAAATTGGTGTCGGATATTTCTTATTCATGGGTCGATCCGCGTATTCACTTTGGCGGACAGAAATAAGGCCGTCTGAAAATATCTTCAACCCATTATTAAAGAATGTTTCGAACCATGAAAAAGAAAAAATCTATTTCAAACCCTACTTGGCAAGCCTTTAAGCAGCATAAGCGCGGTTGGTTGGCTTTGCGGATTTTGGCCGTTTTGTTTGTCGTCACTTTGCTTGCGCCTTTGTGGAGCAACGACAAACCTTTGTGGATACGCTATCAGGGCGAGTATTTCTTCCCCTTGGTAAACGAATACAACGAAACCGCATTTGGCGGCGATTTCGATACGCCTGCGGATTATTTGGATCCGCTTATCCGCCACAACATTACTTCAGACGGCAATTTTGCCCTTTACCTGCCCAATCCTTACGATGCCGATACCTTAAACGATTTTGATACGGCACCCGATCCGGCCAAACCGTCCGAACGGCATATCTTGGGAACGGACGACCGCGGCCGCGACCTGTTGGCGCGCTTGGTTTACGGTTTCCGCGATTCACTGCTGTTTGCCTTGGTGTTGACTGTGGTGACTACCGTAATCGGCGTGGTTGCAGGCGCGGTGCAGGGTTATTTCGGCGGCAAAACCGACCTTCTGATGCAGCGTTTTATCGAGGTTTGGGGCGGTATGCCGGAGCTGTACCTCTTGATTATCCTGTCTTCGTTCTTTAATCCGGGACTGTTGATTTTGCTGGTGTTGCTGTCGCTTTTCGGCTGGATGGGCTTGTCCGACTATGTCCGTGCCGAGTTTTTGAAAAACCGCCAGACCGATTACGTTTTGGCGGCGCGCGCGATGGGCGTGGGCAACCGTGAAATCATGTGGCGCCATATCCTGCCCAACAGCTTGACGCCGGTATTGGCTTTCCTGCCTTTCCGTATTTCCGGTGCCGTACTTGCCCTGACCAGTTTGGACTTCTTGGGCTTGGGCGTACCTGCCTCACAGGCGAGTTTGGGCGAGTTGCTGGCGCAAGGCAAAGACAACTTGGACGCGTGGTGGATCGGCCTGTCTGCCGTTGCTACGTTGACGGTGATGCTGCTTTTGCTGGTCATGATCGGCGAAGGTTTGCGTCAGGCATTTGACGTACGCGCACGCAGTTAATTGCTTTTCTAAAGCGTGAAGAGGGTGGGCGGAAAAGCCTGTCCTGAATTCTTAGGGCCGTCTGAAAAGTTTCAGACGGCCTCATCCATTCGTTTGAATCATTAAAAACCATGAATCAAGAAATCACATTTCTTACGCTTTTTCTGCTCGGCTTTTTTGGCGGAACGCATTGTGTCGGCATGTGCGGCGGATTGAGCAGCGCATTCGCTTTGCAGCTGCCGCCACATTTAAACCGAATCGGGCTGATTGTATTGTTGAACTTGGGGCGCATCAGCAGCTATGTCGTCATCGGCCTGTTGGTCGGTTTGGTCGGGCAGGTCGGCATTTCCTTGGACGATACGCGCGCGGTTCAAAACGGTTTGTATATTGCCGCCAATGTCTTGCTGCTTTTGCTCGGTCTGTATCTTGCCGGTATTTCGACTGCCGCAACCAAAATCGAAGGCATCGGCAAACCGATATGGAAACGCCTGAATCCTTTGCTGAACAAATTGCTGCCGATTAAATCGGTGCCTGCCTGTTTCGGCGTGGGCGTGCTTTGGGGCTGGCTGCCTTGCGGTTTGGTGTACAGCGCGTCTTTGTATGCCTTGGGCAGCGGCAATGCCTTGCACGGCGGGCTGTATATGCTGGCGTTTGCATTGGGGACCTTGCCGAACCTGCTCGCGATGGGCATATTTGCAGCACAGTTGAAAACCTTTCTGCAAAAACGTATGGTTCGTTTGTGCGCCGGATTATTGGTGGCAGGATGGGCAATATGGCGCTTGGCCGTATTTGCAATGGGGCAAATCGGGTAAGGTAAAAAGGTTTTATTTAGTTTGTTGTTTTGCAATCAAAAAGGCCGTCTGAAAGATTTTCAGACGGCCTTTTCACAAGAAAGATTTAATGTATCAAATTCCAAGTCATCTTGGCTGCAATCAGCAGCAACATAATACCGAAGGCAATTTTGAGTTTTCGGGCGGGCAGCTTGTGCGCCGTTTTTACGCCGAGCGGAGCAAAGAGGATGGTGGCAACGCTCAATATGGCCACGGCAGGAAGATAGATAAAGCCTGCCGCGCCTTCAGGCAGGTTGGCAATATGCAAACCGTTGGCAAAATAGCCGATGGTACCGGCAACTGCAATCGGCCATGCCAGACCTGAAGATGTGCCGATGGCGCGGTGTGCCGGAAAGTTGCAATACAGTAGAAATGGAACGGATAGCGAACCGCCGCCGATACCGACCCAACTCGAAGCCGCCCCAAAAAGCGTGCCGACGGCTGTCAGGCCGGGGAGGGCAGGCAGGGTGCGTGAAGGTTTGGGTTTGGAATCGCGTAGGGTTTTGAGTGCGATAAAGGCAAGAAATGCAATAAAGAAAACTTGCAAAGCCAACGTCGGCATATATTTTGCCGACACCGCGCCGAGGAGTACGCCAAGTATCATGCCCGGCGTCATTCGGCGGACGGTCGCCCAATCGATGGCGTGTTTTTTATGCTGGGCATACATGCTGGAGAAGGTGGTAAACACCATTACGGCAAAGGAAGTGCCGATGGCAAGATGCTGGGCATAGGGGTGGCCGCCTATGCCTTGCAGCTGCAACGCCCATAAGACAACGGGAACAATCAACGTGCCACCGCCTACGCCGAATAGTCCGGCAATAAAGCCCGCTGCGCTGCCGACGGCGAGCAGGGAAAGGATGATGTCCCAAGACCACATTTCAGACGGCCTTGTCGTGTTTGTGTACTTTATGGCGTTTTTTAAACCAACGGATGACTGCCATCACATAACCGGACAGGCTGTAACCGAGGAAAAATAGGAAGAGGACGAGCGAGGGCTCCCAATTGATCAAAAGCAGAATCAATACGGCCAACACCATGCCCATAAACGGCACTTGGCGGCGGACGTTGATTTCTTTAAAGCTCCAAAACGGAATCTGCACAATCATGGAAATGCCGGCAAACAGGGTAATGCCCAATGCCCACCAATGCACGCCGGGGAAGCGTTCAAAGCTGTGGTTAACCCAAATCAGGCCGACAATCAACGCTGCGGCGGTCGGGCTTGGAACGCCGATAAACCAGCGTTTATCGACTTTGCCGATGAGCGTGTTGAACAGCGCCAAACGCAGGGCAGCACAGGCGCAGTAGATAAAGGCGATGGAATAACCGATTTTGCCAAACTGCCACAGTTGCCATTTGTAGGCAATTAGGGCAGGCGCTACGCCGAAGCTGACCATATCGGCAAGGCTGTCGAGCTGTTCGCCGAACGCGCTCTGGCTGTTGGTCAAGCGGGCAACGCGTCCGTCCATGCCATCGAGCAGCATGGAAAGGAAAACTGCAATCGCCGCCGTTTCATAACGTCCGTGCATGGACTGGGTAATGGCGAAGAACGCGCAAAACAGTGCGGCGATGGTAAAGGAATTGGGCAGCAGGTAAATGCTGTTTTTGCGGATGGAGTTACGCGGAGGAATCGGATTTTCTGTATTTTGTGAGTTGTCCATAATGTTTCCGTATATGCTGCGTGTGCAGATGAGGCATTATACCGCATTGGCAGGTTAAGGATTTTTAAAAGGCAGACATAGTTTCACTTCAATCTCATAAAGTTTCAGACGGCCTTTATTTTGTCAGTCAAACAACTCGCCCTGCGCCTGCTCTTTGGTCACGCGTACGTCGGTTTCGCCGTCGGCAAAAGTGATGTGCAGTTTCTGCCCTTGCTTCAACGTATCGGCATTGCGGATGACTTGTCCGCGTGTGTTTTTGACGACGGAGAAGCCTCGTTCCAGAATATGCTGCGGCGAGACGGCTTCGAGCAATGCGGCTTGGGCGGTCAGGCTTTGACGGCGGTGGGTAAGCAGCTGGTGGAAGGAATGCGATAGGGTCGTCTGAAAGCGGTCGATATTGTTTTTGTAAACGGAAACATCAGGACAGCAATGTTTCAGGGTTTGGGTTTGGCGTTCGAAACGGGAGGTGTGGGCGCGGAGATTTTGTGTCATCGAGTAAGACAGCATTTGCGCCAGCTTGCTGATTGAAGCGCGCTGATCGTCAAGTTTTTGGCGCGGATGACGGATTTGCCGCGCCAACCAGTCGAGTTTTTGGCTGGCATCGAAATAGCGTTGCTCCAAAACAGTTTTCAGACGGCCTTGCGCTTGGGCGAGGCGGTGTAACGATTCTTGGCGGTTGGGGCTGACCAGTTCCGCCGCGCCAGTCGGCGTGGGCGCCCGCACGTCGGCAACAAAATCGGCAAGCGTGAAATCGGTTTCGTGTCCCACGCCGCTGACGACGGGAATCGCGCAGGCTTCAATGGCACGTACGACCGGCTCTTCATTAAACGCCCACAAGTCTTCAATGCTGCCGCCGCCGCGACAGACAATCAGCACGTCACACTCGGCGCGTTGCGATGCGGTTTTAATCGCTTGGGCAATTTGCAACTCGCTGCCTGTGCCTTGAACGGGTGTCGGATAAACGATAACGGGGATTTCGGGCGCTCGGCGGTTTAAGGTGGTCACGACATCGCGTAAAGCCGCCGCCGCTAAGCTGGTGACGATGCCGATACATTGCGGACGGGCGGGCAGAGGTTTCTTGCGTTCCGCTGAAAACGCGCCTTCCGCCTGCAACTGTGCCTTCAATTGCTCATAGGCTTCGTAAAGCTGCCCCAAACCTTTGAGCCGTACTTCGTTTACGGTAATCTGAAATTCGCCCCGCGCTTCATAAATACTGATTTTTCCTGATACTTCGATATGGTCGCCTTCTTTCAAAGGTTTCGCCAAGCGCATGGCCGCACCCTTAAACATCGCGCAACGCACCAGCGCACGGCTGTCTTTGAGCGAGAAATAATAATGTCCGCTGGCAGCACGGGTCAGGTTGGATACTTCGCCGGCGATCCATAAGCCTGCGAGATGGTCTTCCAGCAAGGCTTTGGCAATGGCGTTGAGTTCGGATACGGAAATGGAGGAGGGCGCGAAAAGTTCGGACATTGCGAAACAGAAAAAATTTAGGAAAGTTGAATTATAAGGGTTTTAGAGCGATTCGTTTTATTCGTTTTATGAAACTTTCGCCCTTTGTTTTAATATTATCAAAGCCGAATGTTCAGACGGCTTTGTCTGGTCGGGCTTGTGTTATATTATCGTTTGATTTTCGCTTCAAAAGCCGTGCGTATGCTCAAACTCCACCAAATTATCGAACGCCATTGGCAATCCCCCAATCCGTTTTTGTCTTTGCTGTTAAAACCATTGTCCAAGCTGTTTGCCAAAATTGCGGCGAAACGGCGCGATGATTTTGTTTCAGGCCGTCTGAAAAGCGAAAAATTGCCTGTGCCAGTGGTGGTGGTCGGTAATATCCATGCAGGCGGAACAGGAAAAACGCCGATAGTCGCCGCGTTGGTGTCGGGTTTGCAGGAAAAGGGCGTTAAGGTCGGTATCATCAGCCGAGGTTACGGGCGCAAGAGCAAAGCAGTTCATGTATTGAATACAGCCAGTAGTACGGCAGATGCAGGCGACGAGCCTTTATTGCTGTTTCGCCAAACCGGTGCGCCGACGGCGGTAGGCAGCAGTCGTGCAGAAGCAGGCAGGGCATTGCTTGCAGCGCATCCGGAGCTTGAATTGATTGTGGCCGACGACGGCTTGCAACATTATGCCTTGCAACGCGATATGGAAATTGCTGTATTTCCGGCGGCGGATACTGGTCGGACGGATTTGGATTCACTGCCCAACGGCAGTTTGCGTGAACCTTTGTCTCGGTTGGCTTCCGTTGATGCGGTTGTCGTCAGCGGGGGGCAAGCAGATACGGCATTCAGGCCGTCTGAAAATATGTTTGCCAGCCATATTGAAACAGGGCAGATTTACTGTTTGAACAGGCCGTCTGAAAAATTGGATTTAGAAGGCTTGGGAAATCAAACCGTCGCCGCCGTCGCGGGTATTGCCAAGCCGGAGCGTTTTTTCGATTCGTTGCGGAATATGGGCATTACCTTGAATCAAACCGTTGCCTTGCCCGACCATGCCGACATCGCAGCGGCGGACTTGCCCAATGCGGATGTGGTCATTATTACGGAAAAGGATGCGGTCAAGTTTTCAGACGGCCTTAATCTGAATCATGTATGGGTATTGCCTGTTTGTGCGATAATCGAACCTAATTTGGCGGCGTTCGTGTTGGAGCAGCTGGAAGATTCCTAATAGGTCTCCTGAAATTAATGGATGCTTTGTTGTGATTCGCCTTTAATAATAAGGAAATTTATGAACCTGAAAAAATTGCTGCTCACTATTGTTGCCATTTCCCCTAAGCCTTAAAAAGGAGAAAAAATGAAATTGAAAACTTTATTGTTGCCTTTTGCTGCTTTGGCCTTGTGTGCCAATGCGTTTGCCGCTACACCGAGCGATGAGTCGCTGGAGCGTTTATATCAAGTACAGAAGGCAGATTTAATATTTGATCAAGTTTTTCAAGATTCTGAAAAAATGGTCATGAGTTTTCCGCAAGTAAAAGAAATGTTAGCAAATGCTCCAGAGAGTAAGCAACGTCAGCTGAAAGCAGTGATGAGCAAATATTTGCGTCAGATGTATGCTGAGATTCGAACGCCTGCAGTATATGCAGAGTTGCGCCAAATAACATTGAACGGTATGAAAACTGTTTATACACAAAAAGAAGTAGATGCTATGATTGATTTTTATAGTAGTCCCGAAGGGCAATCTATTTTAAATAAAACATCGCGTTATATGGAAGCTTCCGTAGTGCCTGTTATGACATTAATACATAAAAAAACCGAAAGATTCAGCCAAAAAAATCTTCCTAAGTTGGAGAAGGATTTTTATCAAATAATGTGTAGTGGGAAAAATCCTGCTCCTGCTTGCCCTAAGGCATCAAATAAGTAGAATGAATAAATATAAAATGGCGGCTGATGTTGTCGATACAAAAAAGGCCGTCTGAAAACGAGTGCAGCAAGTTTCGCTAAAACCATCAAACCCGAAAGTAACCCCATGGAAAAAAATTCTTAGACATCCTTGTTTGTCCTGTGACCAAAGGCAAACTCGAATACCATCAAGACAAACAGGAATTGTGGAGCCGTCAGGCGAAGCTGGCTTATCCGATTCGTGACGGCATCCCTTATATGTTGGAAAACGAAGCGCGCCCGTTAAGCGAAGAGGAACTGAAAGCATGACCGAATTTGTCGTATTAATTCCGGCGCGGTTGGATTCTTCACGTCTGCCGGGAAAGGCTTTAGCCGATATTCACGGTAAACCGATGGTTGTGCGTGTCGCCGAACAGGCGGCGAAAAGCAAGGCCGCGCGTGTTGTCGTTGCTACCGACCATCCCGATATTCAGACGGCCTGTCAGGCGCATGGTGTCGAAGTGGTCATGACTTCCAATCAACACGAAAGCGGTACAACGCGTCTTGCCGAAGCGGCCAATACGCTGAAACTGCCGCAGCATCTGATTGTTGTGAACGTACAAGGCGACGAGCCTTTAATCGATCCCGAACTCATCAACCGTACGGCTGAAGTTTTGGTTGAAAACAATGTGCAAATGGCGACGGCCGCCCACGAATTGCACGATTTTGACGAGTTTATGAATCCTAACGTTGTCAAAGCCATCCTCGACAAAAACCGCAACGCCATCTATTTCAGCCGCGCCCCGATTCCTTTTCCGCGCGACGCCATGCGCGCCGAAAAACGCGAATTACCTTCAGAAACAGCTGTTTTGCGCCACATCGGCATTTATGCCTATCGTGCAGGCTTCCTGCAACGCTATTCGGAAATGGATGTTTCTCCTTTGGAAACCATCGAATCACTGGAACAATTGCGCGTCCTGTGGCACGGTTATCCGATTGCTGTTGAAATCACCCAAGAAGCGCCTGCTGCCGGTGTGGATACGCAGGAAGATTTGGACAGAGTGCGTGTTGCGTTTAAATCTTAAGGCCGTCTGAAAGGAAAAGACATGAATGATTTCCGCCATTTGAGCCGTGAAGAACAAAAATTGCTTGCCGATGTCGCTTTGCTGGTCAAAGACGACGATCAAGAGTTCAACTACGAAATGTTGAAAGTGGCCGCGCCCGACGAGGCCAGCGGCGAATTTTGGTTTCGCATGGCAGAAATGCTCAGCACCCTGCCGCCCAACCAATCCTTAGATTTGCGCATGACCGGCGGACGGTTGGCGGTCGCCGTATCGATTTTATCGGTGTTGTTGCAGGAAAGCCCCGATATTCCCCAGCTTTGGGCACAAAAAGTGATTGCGCTCAACTATCTGGCACACGGCCATCGGACACGTGCCCTCGGTTTAGCGCAACAGCCGGACAAAGCGGCAGAAGCCAACGAGGAAGAATATTTGGCAAAAGCCTTGTCCCAAAACCTACTTTCCACGTTGAAAGACGCGTTGGAACGCTTCCCTGAAGACAGCTGGTTTATCGAAATGCGCGATGATGCGTGGCAGCACTTTGGCACAGAACAGGCCGTCTGAAGTTTTGAACGATAAACGCAAGGCGTGTAGAATTAAACAAACATCAAATCCATAAACCAAGAAGGACTCATCATGAAAGTATTATTGTTGGGCGCACCCGGCGCAGGCAAAGGCACTCAGGCCCAATTCATTACCGCCGCATTCGGCATTCCTCAAATTTCTACCGGCGACATGCTCCGCGCGGCCATCAAAGCAGGCACTCCGCTGGGTTTGGAAGCAAAAAAAATCATTGATGAAGGCGGTTTGGTACGCGACGACATCATCATCGGCATGGTCAAAGAGCGCATTGCCCAAGACGACTGCAAAAACGGTTTCCTGTTTGACGGTTTCCCACGCACATTGGCACAAGCTGAAGCTATGGTTGAAGCAGGCGTGGATTTGGATGCCGTGGTTGAAATCGATGTGCCTGACAGTGTGATTGTCGACCGTATGAGCGGCCGCCGCGTGCATTTGGCTTCTGGCCGTACTTACCACGTTACCTACAATCCGCCTAAAGTTGAAGGCAAAGACGACGTAACCGGCGAAGACTTGATTCAACGCGACGACGACAAAGAAGAAACCGTGAAAAAACGCCTTGCCGTTTACCACGAGCAAACCGAAGTTTTGGTTGATTTTTACAGCAAACTGGAAGGCGAACACGCGCCTAAATACATCAAAGTCGACGGCACTCAACCGGTAGAGGCTGTGAAAGCCGAAGTATTGAAAGGTTTGGGCAAATAAGTTTTGCCGAAGTAAAATCATGAGGGCCGTCTGAAAAAATATTTTCAGACGGCCTTTTGTGTACAAAAGCTGTTAAAATCGAAGCTATAACCGTTTATCCGCAGGCATCTTATGAATCCCTTGATCTCCGACTTCCAAACTCAGCAACAGCGCACTCCCGTTATCGTCGCCCTCGATTTTGCCAACGAAAAAGACACGCTCGGATTTGTCCGTAATCTTGACCCGACATTGTGTCAAATCAAAATCGGTAAAGAGCTGTTTACCGCAACCGGCCGAAATTTGGCAGAAAGTTTAATCAATCAAGGTTTCAAACTTTTCCTCGATCTGAAATACCACGATATTCCCCATACAGTCGCTCAGGCCTGTAAAGTTGCCGCCGATATGGGCGTTTGGATGGTCGATATGCACGCCTCCGGTGGCCGCCGTATGATGGAAGCTGCAGCAGAAGCCGTTGCCGGATATCAAACCAAGCCGCTTTTGATCGGCGTAACCGTGTTGACCAGCATGGAACAAAGTGACTTGGCAGAAATCGGTTTGAACATTGCCCCTGAAGAACAAGTCATCCGCTTGGCGAAACTGGCGCAAAGTTCAGGCTTGGACGGCGTGGTATGTTCCGCTCAAGAAGCCACACCATTGCGCCGTGAATTGGGACAGGATTTTGTCTTGGTAACACCGGGCATCCGCTTGGACGTTGCCGGCAATAATGACGACCAACGCCGTATTATGACACCGGCTGAAGCCTTGGCTGCAGGTTCAACCTATTTGGTAATGGGCCGCCCGGTAACCAAAGCTGCCGATCCGGTAGCCGTATTGCGTGAAGTGAACCGCGTGGTAAACCTTGAAGCAAACTGATTTTCAGGCGACCTTACAGGTTGAGGTCGTCTGAAAAAAACATAACGGAGGCAATATGCCCACCAAGTTCCAACAAGAAACTCTCAAATCCCGTTTTGCACAAGCCAAAGTCTTGGTTGTCGGCGATGTGATGCTCGACCGCTATTGGTTTGGCGACGTGTCCCGTATTTCGCCCGAAGCGCCCGTGCCGGTGGCGAAAATCGGACGTATCGACCAACGCGCGGGTGGTGCGGCAAACGTTGCGCGCAATATCGCCTCATTGGGTGGCAAAGTAGGGCTGTTGTCCGTAACTGGCGATGATGAAGCTGCAGATGCACTGGATGCGTTGATGGTGCAAGACGGTGTTTCTTCCTATCTGATGCGCGACAAACAAATTGCGACTACTGTCAAACTGCGAGTTGTTGCTCGCAACCAGCAGCTTATCCGACTTGATTTTGAAGAGCAGCCTCATCGTGAGGTATTGGAACAAATCAAACATCAATATCGAGAAGTGTTGCCTGAATACGATGCCATTATTTTTTCAGATTACGGCAAGGGCGGTTTGTCGCATATTTCCGATATGATCGATTGGGCGAAACAGGCCGGTAAACCCGTTTTAATCGACCCGAAAGGCGATGATTACGAAAAATATGCCGGCGCTACGCTGATTACGCCTAACCGTGCAGAATTGAAAGAAGTGGTGGGCAGCTGGAAAAACGAAAACGATTTGACCGAAAAAGCCCAAAATCTGCGCCGTCATCTCGACTTGACCGCGATTTTGCTGACCCGAAGCGAAGAGGGTATGACCCTGTTCAATGAGGGCAAGCCGATTTATCAGCCTACAAGGGCTCAAGAAGTCTATGATGTATCCGGTGCGGGCGATACCGTTATTGCCGGAATGGGCTTGGGTTTGGCGGCAGGCTATACCATGCCTGAAGCGATGCACCTTGCTAATACGGCAGCGGGCGTTGTCGTGGCAAAACTTGGTACGGCGGTTTGCTCGTTTGCAGAGTTGAATAAGGCATTGGAAGAGCAATAATGATTGTTTCAGACGGCCTTAAAATTCTAAATGCCGTCTGAAAATAGAGTTGGAAAATAATCCAGACAGAAAAGTTTTTATTTTCAGACGGCATGATTACTTCAAGGCCGTCTGAAAAATCAAAATAAAGGAAACTCATTATGACCATTATCGTAACAGGCGCAGCCGGCTTTATCGGCAGCAACATCGTCAAAGCACTTAACCAGCGCGGTATTACCGACATTGTTGCCGTCGACAATCTGAGCAAAGGTGAAAAATTTAAAAACCTTGTCGAGTGTGAAATTGCCCACTATCTTGATAAACACGAATTTATCCGCCAAGTGCGCGGCCATCTTTTGCCTTACGACAATATTGAAGCGGTTTTCCATCAAGGCGCATGTTCCGACACCATGAATCATGACGGCCTTTATATGATGGACAACAACTATCAGTACACGCTCGACCTCTTAGATTGGTGTCAGGACGAACGTATTCCGTTCCTCTATGCTTCCAGTGCCGCCGTGTACGGCAAAGGTGAAATCTTCCGCGAAGAGCGCGAACTGGAAAAACCACTCAATGTATATGGCTACTCTAAATTCTTGTTTGACCAAGTATTGCGTCGTCGCATGAAAGAAGGTCTGACAGCCCAAGTTGTCGGCTTCCGCTACTTCAATGTTTACGGACAACAGGAGCAACACAAAGGCCGAATGGCGTCCGTCGCCTTCCACCATTTTCATCAATACCGCGAGCATGGCTATGTTAACCTGTTTGGCGCTAATGACGGCTATGGTAACGGCGAGCAAACACGCGACTTTGTCAGCGTAGAAGACGTTGCCAAGGTTAACCTTTACTTCTTCGATCATCCTGAGCTTTCAGGTATCTTTAACCTTGGTACAGGCCGCAGCCAACAGTTTAACGAACTTGCCGCTGCCACCGTCAACGCCTGCCGTACAGCCGAAGGCAAGCCTGAAATGAGTTTGAAAGAGTTGGTTGAAGAAGAGCTTATTCGCTATATCCCATTCCCCGATGCACTTAAAGGCAAATATCAGAGCTTTACTCAAGCGGATATTACCAAGCTGCGCGAAGCCGGGTATAAAGAAGAATTTTTGGATGTAAAACAAGGCGTCAGCCGTTACGTTAAATGGATGCTGGAGAACTTGGTTTAAGTCCTTCTGATTTGAATGATAAGGCCGTCTGAAAAAGGATTTTCAGACGGCCTTATCATTTTGGGAAATTTTAAAATGAGACCTTTGCAAAATTCCTTTTCCTTCCAGCAGCCGAAATCCAAACATAGATTTTCGGCTGTTCTCGCTCCAAGTATCCACTGATTCTACTCAACCCCCTCCCTCTTTATTCTCCCCGGATACCCGATAATCAGGTATCCGGGCCGCCTTTTAGGTAATAACAGGCGCACTTAGCCTGTTAGCCGCTTTCAACAGGTTTAAACACATTGCCTTCAGATGGCTTTGTGCACTCACTTTAATCAGACCGAAATAGGCTACCCGAGTGTAGCGGGACTTACGGTGCAGCGTACCGAAGCTTTGTTCGACCACATAACGGGTCTTCGATAGATGTCGGTTACGTTTGGTTTACGCTTCCATCAGCGGACGGTTACGGTGGGCTTTGCGCATAATGCCGTCCAGCAAACGATGATTACCAGATGCTACCGGTCTTCCTCATTGTCATAGCCTGAGACCTTTGCACGATCTTGTCACATTTGACACAAATGGCGCAAGTTAGACACAAATAAGGCACAAACAAAAAAGACAGCCTTACAAATAAGCTGTCAATTAGAAATTTGGAATATTAGGTTTTTCAATGAATTCAGATATTTATTGGTGCCCGGAGCCGGAATCGAACCGGCACGGCCGGTTTAGGGCCGACGGATTTTAAGTCCGTTGTGTCTACCTATTTCACCACCCGGGCGTAGACAGTAAATTGAGAAATTGGAGGCGGGGGCGCGGATTTGAACCGGCCTATATAAGGGTTGCACCCCTTATAGCATAAACACTCTGCCACCCCGCCATGAAAGGGATGGAGGCGAGAGTCGGAATCGAACCGGCGTAGACGGATTTGCAATCCGCTGCATAACCACTTTGCTATCTCGCCAAAACTACGTTTGAGTGTTGTAGTATGAAACTGGAGCGGGAAACGAGTCTCGAACTCGCGACCTCAACCTTGGCAAGGTTGCGCTCTACCAACTGAGCTATTCCCGCGTATTCGGATGCATGATTTAATGGAGCGGGAAACGAGTCTCGAACTCGCGACCTCAACCTTGGCAAGGTTGCGCTCTACCAACTGAGCTATTCCCGCATTTGAGTGCATCTGAAATTAAACTGGAGCGGGAAACGAGTCTCGAACTCGCGACCTCAACCTTGGCAAGGTTGCGCTCTACCAACTGAGCTATTCCCGCATATTGAAAAAGAACAATCAACAAGTAATCAGTATGGAGCGGGAAACGAGTCTCGAACTCGCGACCTCAACCTTGGCAAGGTTGCGCTCTACCAACTGAGCTATTCCCGCTCTGATATTTGTTGCTTCGTATATCGAAGAAGACGCAATTATTATGGATTTAATCGCGTGCGTCAAGTGTTTTGTTTTTATTTTTTAAAAAATTTATTTGAATTCTTTCCATGCCATTTTCAGGTAGTAGCACATTGACCAGATGGTCAATAAAGATGCTATAAACATCAATATGTTACCAATGAGATAGAAAGGGTCGTTATATTTGTCCGTGCCGATAAGCAAAAGGAAGATGGCGATCATTTGGGCAGTGGTTTTGAATTTGCCGATAGTGGCCACTGCAACGCTGCCGCGTTTGCCCATTTGTGCCATCCATTCGCGCAAGGCGGAAATGGTAATTTCCCGGCCGATAATAATCATGGCGAAGATGGCGTATGTTCTGCCAAGGCTGACGAGCAGGAGCAGGGCAACGGCAACCATGAGCTTGTCGGCAACGGGGTCGAGGAATGCACCGAAGTCGGAGGTTTGTTTCCAGCGGCGTGCTAAAAAGCCGTCAAACCAGTCTGTAATAGCGGCAAGTGCAAAGATGATGGCGGCTGTCCAGTTGACGGTTTGTGGTTGAATCCATGTGTTCGGTAAATAGAATAGGATGG
This sequence comes from Neisseria subflava, assembly GCF_024205705.1. NCBI lineage: Bacteria > Pseudomonadati > Pseudomonadota > Betaproteobacteria > Neisseriales > Neisseriaceae > Neisseria > Neisseria subflava. The sequence continues at coordinate 1,496,038 of NZ_CP073115.1, read as the reverse complement.
TGAACACGGGGATTAATAGGACGCGCATCCAGGTAAGTAAAATAGGTATGTTCCAAGGCATGGTTTGGGATCTTTTGGATGATGTGTCGGGTTGTTTATTATAGCTTATTTGTTCACTCTGCTTTTTGAAGTGTTGTTTTTTTGCCGACAAGTATCTTGGGCATAGATTTTTGTCGTGTGGGTTGTGAAGAAAATCTGCTAAGGCCGTCTGAAAAATAGGCTGTTGCGGGGTGTAAATGTTTTGGGGTAGAAAAGTAGCTGCGAAATAGTGGGCAATAAGGTCTGCCTGCTGTTCGATATTTAATTGGTTGATGTGGGGTAAGGGGATGGGGTAGGCGTAAGCTTTGCGTTTTCTGTATCCGCCTTTGAGCATGATGAATAGGCCGGAAAGCCAAACTTTGTGACCGCGCTGGTGTTGCCAGACATGTGTCAGCTCATGAATCAGCCAAATTTTGTAGGCTATGCCGGCTTGAGTGAAATCTTCGGGGCAGTGTTTACGCGGAAAGTATATGTTTCCATTGGGCGCAATGGCGGTATTGGCGTTGGGTATAAGTGGAATGCCGCGATATATTTTGATGCGGTGGAAGTTTATGCTGTCCGCAAAAACTTGTTTTGCCATACGGACTTCATTTTCGGTCAGTCTGCGCCAATCGGAAAAAATCATATTTGGAAGGGAATATAAAAGGGTATGAAGATTTCAGGCCGTCTGAAAGGTTTCAGACGGCCTGGGTCGGGATTTATTGTTCTGTTGAAGCGGCTTGTTTGCCGTTGTCGAACAATTTGTCCATAGGCGTCAAGTTGACTGCATTGCCTTGGCTGACTATCCATTTGTTTTCAACACGCCATACGCCTGAGGCATCTTCAACGCGTAAGTACCAATGATTGGTTGGGCGTAAAGGTTTAAAGACGGCTTCGTATTCCATGCGGCCGTTTTGCGGTTCGGCTGTTACGGCGCGCAGCTTGACGGTTTGGTCATCGGCTTTGCGTGTTGGGTGCATCAACAATAGGTTTAATGGCTGTTTGGTATCGAATTGTCCGCTGACGAATACTTTGGCGGCATTCATATCCGGACTGATTAAGACCTGCACCTGAATTTGCCGTTTAACGGCTTCTTCATCGCGGTGAAGTTGGATTTCGATGTGTTTGCCGTCTTTGTAGTAATCGTCAGACACCAAGTCTGTCGTATGTTCTTTTGCGACGAAGAACATGGAAACGCTGGCGATAACGACGAAGATGGGGCCAGCCATCAGCACCCAGGGCCAAATATGTTTGTACCAAGGTTTGATTTTGGGTTGTGGGGACACCGTTTATTCTCCGATAAAGGTTGCTTTTTCTTCTAAAGTAGTCGGTTTGGAGTCAGCAGAGCCGGTCTCGTGATAGATAAAGGTAAATTCAATCGGATGGCTGCCTTTGTCGGCGTATTCGGGAATGGTAGATACCTGTACCGGGATGGTAACGGTTTCCCGCGGCGCAATTTTAATACCGTTTTCAGGCAGGCCGGTCAGCGCGATTTCATCAAAGCCTTTGACGGTTGCAGTCATCAGTTGTTCATTTTCACTATTGTTGATAATGCGCAGGTTATAGGCATTTTCCAACCAGCCTTGGCTGTTTTCGCGAACCATGACGCCACGGTCTTTCAGGATATCGACTTCGACCATTTTTCGGGTGGAAATGCCGACCAGGAAGGCGATGATGACCACCAGGAGTACTGCGCCATAACCAGCTACACGCGGACGTTTCAAGCGTTTTTTGATGTCGCTTTCAGGGTATTCGTGTTCCAACGCGCCTTCGGTCGTATAACGGATTAAGCCGCGCTCGTAGCCCATTTTGTCCATGATTTCGTCGCAGGCATCGATACACGCCGCGCAGCCGATACATTGGTATTGCAAACCGTCGCGGATGTCGATACCGACGGGACAGACTTGCACGCACATGGTGCAGTTGATGCAGTCGCCCAAGCCGCTGTCTTCTTTGTTGGCGGTTTTCTTGCGTGCGCCGCGCGGTTCGCCGCGTTCGGTATCGTAAGAAATAATCAGCGTGTCTTTGTCAAACATTGCACTTTGGAAACGTGCATACGGACACATATGCAGACACACTTTTTCGCGCATGATGTGGGCGAAGAAGAAAGTCATGAATCCGTAAAATGCTGCGGCAAACATTGCGCCGCCGCCTGCTGCTCCGGTGAATAAATCGGGAATAAATTGGCGGATCGGGATAAACCAGCCTGCAAAAGTGATACCTGTCCATGCGCAGACAAGGAAAATCAGCAGGTATTTGGTGGCCTTAATGCGAATTTTAGTAAAGTTCCAAGGCGATTTTTCCAGTTTCAGGCGTTTGTTTCTATCGCCTTCGACCAAGTTGTCGATCCACAGCATAATTTCGGTGTAAACTGTTTGCGGGCATGAATAGCCGCACCACAAACGACCGGCAATGGTTGTCCACCAAAACAATCCGAATGCGCAAATCATCAGCAGCAAGGCAAGGTAGATCAAATCGCCCATGCCCAGCGACAGTCCGAAAATGAAGAAATGACGGTCAGGGATATTGAATAAAACCGCCTGACGGCCGCTCCAGTTGAACCATGGAATAACGTAAAATACAAACTGGGTCGCCAATACGGCGGCGATACGCAGTTTGGCAAAGCGTCCTTCTGCCTTTTTAGGATGGATGCGTTCGCCTTCGGGATGGATTTGAATCACGCTGGATTTGGGTTTGGAAGGTTTGGGCGCAGTGGCTTTTGCTGTTTTTTCTGTTGAGGGTGTGGTGTTTTCAGCTTGGTTTTCTGGTGACATTTCAGTGTTCCTTGATGAAGTGCACACAAGCCTGTTGTCATGGTAGTAGTTTGATGTGAATATTTTCAGACGGCCTTTCGCGTGCATACAAATCATAACATTTGACTCTATTCAAAGCAAAAGAGGGACTTCGTCTTAACGATGGATTCCTTGTGGCCGTTTGATGTAGGGCCGTCTGAAAAGGGCAGTATTCAAAGGTTTACGAATCAGCCTGTATGCAAACTTATAGTGATTTGCTATTTACACGATAAAAATATATAAAGCACTGTTTCAAAACGAAATAACAGTTAATATCATCTATCCTGTTCGTTTCGGGCAACCGAGTGGAAACAGGCCGTCTGACAAAGCGAATATCAAAAGCTATCCTTGAAAGCACGGCTGATTCAGGCGATAATCGGCACACCTTTTTTCATATTTCCAATCTTGTCCAAGGAAGGTCAAACCATGTCTCAACTGGCAAACGCAATCCGTTTCCTCTCAGTCGATGCCGTACAAAAAGCCAACTCAGGCCACCCGGGTGCGCCTATGGGTATGGCGGAAATGGCAGAAGTGTTGTGGACGAAGTTCCTCAATCATAATCCGGCTAACCCGAAATTCTACAACCGCGACCGTTTTGTCCTCTCCAATGGTCATGCTTCCATGATTCTTTACAGCCTGTTGCACCTGACCGGCTACAACGTTTCTATTGATGATCTGAAAAATTTCCGCCAACTGCACAGTAAAACCCCCGGCCATCCTGAATATGGCTACACCGACGGCGTGGAAACCACGACCGGCCCATTGGGACAAGGTATTGCCAACGCTGTGGGCATGGCTTTGGCCGAAAAAATCTTGGCTGCTGAATTCAATAAAGACGGTTTGAACATCGTTGACCACCACACCTACGTCTTCATGGGCGACGGTTGTATGATGGAAGGCGTATCGCATGAAGCCTGTTCGCTTGCCGGTACTTTGGGCTTGGGCAAACTGATTGTTTTATATGATGACAACAATATTTCCATCGACGGTAAAGTGGACGGTTGGTTTACCGAAAATATTCCGCAACGCTTTGAAAGCTACGGCTGGCATGTGATTCCAAATGTAAACGGTCATGATACTGATGCCATTCAGACGGCCATTGAAGCCGCCCGCGCCGAAACCGGCAAACCTTCCCTTATCTGCTGCAAAACCTTAATCGGTAAAGGCAGTGCTAATAAAGAGGGTAGTCACAAAACCCACGGTGCGCCTTTGGGTGCGGACGAGATCGAAGCTACGCGCAAACATTTGGGTTGGGCTTATCCTGCGTTTGAAATTCCGCAAGAAATCTATGCCGAATGGAATGCAAAAGAAAAAGGCGCGAAACTTGAGGCCGAATGGAACGAACTCTTCGCTCAATATCAAGCCAAATATCCTGCTGAAGCCGCAGAATTTGTGCGCCGCATGGATAAAAAACTGCCTGAAAACTTTGACGCTTACATTCAAGCCGCATTGAAAGAAGTGTGCGCCAAAGCGGAAACCATCGCCACCCGTAAAGCCAGCCAAAACAGCATCGAAATCTTGGCCAAAGAGCTGCCTGAATTGGTGGGCGGTTCTGCAGACTTGACCCCGTCCAACCTGACTGACTGGTCAAACAGCGTTTCCGTTACCCGAGAACACGGCGGCAACTATATTCACTATGGCGTGCGCGAGTTCGGCATGGGCGCAATCATGAACGGCCTTACCCTGCATGGCGGTGTTAAACCATTCGGCGCGACTTTCCTGATGTTCAGCGAATATGAGCGTAATGCCTTGCGCATGGCTTCGCTGATGAAAATCAACCCTGTATTTGTGTTTACCCACGATTCCATCGGTTTGGGTGAAGACGGTCCGACCCACCAACCTATCGAGCAAACTGCCACTCTGCGCCTGATTCCAAATATGGATGTATGGCGTCCATGTGATACCGTTGAATCTTTGGTAGCGTGGTCTGAAGCCGTTAAAGCGGCCGATCATCCGTCCAGCCTGATTTTCAGCCGTCAAAACCTGAAATTCCAAGCGCGTGATGAGCAACAACTGAACGACATCAAACGCGGTGCTTATGTAATCAGCGAAGCTCAAGGTAATGCGCAAGCTATTGTAATTGCTACCGGTTCTGAAGTTGAATTGGCTCTGGAAGCACAAAAAGTATCGGCAGAACAAGGTATCGCCGTACGTGTCGTTTCCATGCCGTCTACCAATGTATTCGACCGCCAAGACGCCGCCTATAAAGCCGCCGTTCTGCCGGAAGGTTTGCCACGCGTAGCCGTAGAAGCCGGACATGCCGACGGTTGGTATAAATACGTCGGTTTGAACGGCGCCGTGGTCGGTATCAACCGCTTCGGCGAGTCTGCACCTGCTGACTTGCTGTTCAAAGAATTCGGCTTTACCGTAGACAATGTGGTTGCCACTGTTAAATCCGTTTTGTAAATCAGATTTTTGATTGAGATAAAAAGGCCGTCTGAAATTCAGACGGCCTGAGACCTTTGCAAAATTCCTTTCCTCCCGACAGCCGAGATCCAAACAAAGATTTTCGGCTGTTTTTGTTTCAAATATCCACTGATTCTACCCAAATTCCCCCTTAATCCCCCTTGGATACCTGATTAATCAGGTATCCGGCCACCTTTTAGGCAGCAACAGGCGCACTTAGCCTGTTAGCCGCTTTCAACAGGTTCAAACACATCGCCTTCAGGTAGCTTTGTGCACTCACTTTAATCAGTCCGAAATAGGCTGCCCGCGCATAGCGGAATTTACGGTGCAGCGTACCGAAACTTTGTTCGACCACATAATGGGTCTTCGACAAATATCGGTTGCGTTTGGTTTGCGCTTCCGACAGCGGATGTTTGCGGTGAGCTTTGCGCATAATGCCGTCCTGCAGTCGATGCTCTTCCAGATGTTGCCGGTTTTCCTCACTGTCATAGCCTTTGTCGGCATAGACGGTCGTACCTTTGGATAATCCTTCCAATAAAGGCGACAGATGTTTGCACTCATGGGTATTGGCGGGGGTAATGTGCAGTTTCTCGATATAGCCTTCCTCATCGGTACGGGTATGTTGTTTGTAACCGAGTCTGTATAACCCGTTTTTTTTTATCCAACGGGCATCGCTGTCTTTACTCGGTGCGGTTTGGCCGCTGACTTGTCCTTCTTCATCGACTTCTATGGCCTGGCGCTGTTTGCTGCCGGCGGTCTGGATAATGGTGGCGTCAACGACGGCGGTGGATGCTTTCTCTACTTTTAAGCCTTTTTCGGTCAGTTGGCGGTTGATCAGTTCCAGCAGTTCGGACAGCGTGTCATCTTGCGCCAGCCAGTTGCGGTAGCGGCATAAGGTGCTGTAATCGGGGATGCTCAGTTCGTCAAAACGGCAAAACAGGTTGAAATCGATGCGGGTGATGAGGCTGTGTTCGAGTTCGGGATCGGAGAGGCTGTGCCATTGTCCGAGCAGGACGGCTTTGAACATGGACAACAGGAGATAGGCGGGACGGCCGCGGTGGTCTCGGAGGTAACGGGTTTTTTGACGATTCAGGTATTGTTCGATCGGCTGCCAATCAATCACCTGATCCAACTTCAATAGCGGGAAATGGTCGATGTGTTTGGCAATCATGGCTTGTGCGGTTTGCTGAAAGAAAGTACTCATGAGAAATCCCCTAAATGTCTTGGAAGGAATTTAGGGGATTTGGGGGAATTTTGCAAAGGTCTCAAATTATTAGATATTTTGCTATTTATGACCACTATTCGGCGACTGACAAAAAAGCCCGCGTAGGGCGCGGGCTTAGGGTAAAAGCGGATTTTATACCTCTTTTACAGGGGTAGCGGCGGTAGTGCTTTTCACCAAATCGACTGCGTGCTGGCAGTTTTGCTTGCTGGTGTAGCCTTGGCCCTGAGCGATGATTTCATGGTTGGCTGCTTTCAAATGCCAACGGTATTCGCCTTTTGCGTCTTTATAGATTTCAAAATACATAAGGTTTCTCCTATGAATGAGTACATGTTTTCTTACCGCTTTGACGGCAAGTCCTGGTCATTGAGCATTTGGGCGGACGGCCCTGAAGAAGCCCGGGCAAAATTTCGGGCTGCACGGGAAAATGCGCAGTATGACGGCGAAGTTGTAACAAAGATTTATACATTTGTAAATATTTCGTGGGTTAAGAAGTTGTACAGACGGATAAAATATTTAATGGGTATCAAAGAATGACCTACCGTGAATTAGTTGAACGTCAGTTGGCTGTGCGCCATGCCGATTTGGAATTGGGCTTAAGCCGCTCCCGCGAACAAGAATAGATGAGAATTGGATGTTAATTACAAAAAAGGTCGTCTGAAAACGGAAATTTCGTTTTCAGACGACCTTTTGCCTTTATCCGTCAAACCGCTGCTGCTTCAGGTTTGGCTTTGTTTTTCTTGAATTTCAACACGGCTTCTTCTTTTGCCGCATCCCAGTCTATCAGCACGAAGCCACCTTCGGCGAGTTTACCGAACAGGAGTTCGTCGGCGAGCGGTTTGCGGATTTTTTCCTGAATCAGGCGGTTCATCGGGCGTGCGCCCATTTGCGGGTCGAAACCTTTTTCCGCCAGATAGTTGCGCAATGCCGGCGTGAATTCGGCTTCGACTTTTTTGTCGAGGAGCTGGTGTTCGAGCTGAAGCAGGAATTTGTTCACAACTTTTACGATGAAGGGTTCGGACAAGGGTGCAAACGGGATAATCGCGTCCAAGCGGTTGCGGAACTCGGGCGTGAAGAGCTTGTTGATTGCTTGCATTTCATCGCCACGTTCGCGTTTGGCGGTAAAGCCGAGGCTGGGTCGGCTGAGACTCTCCGCACCTGCGTTGGTGGTCATAATCAGGATGACGTTGCGGAAGTCGGCACTCTTGCCGTTGTTGTCGGTCAGTTTGCCTGCGTCCATGACTTGCAGGAGGACGTTGAAAATGTCGGGGTGGGCTTTTTCGATTTCGTCCAAGAGCAACACACAATGCGGCTGCTTGTTGACGGCTTCGGTCAAAAGGCCGCCTTGTTCAAAGCCGACGTAGCCCGGCGGCGCACCGATGAGGCGCGATACAGCATGGCGTTCCATGTATTCGGACATATCAAAGCGTTGCAGCGGTACGCCCATCGAGTAGGCAAGCTGTTTGGCGACTTCGGTTTTGCCGACGCCGGTCGGGCCGGAGAAGAGGAAACTGCCTATCGGTTTGTCGGGCAGGGCGAGGCCGGAACGCGACATTTTGACGGCGGCAACCAGCGCATCAATGGCATTTTCCTGACCGTAAACCATGTTTTTCAAATCACGGCCGAGGAATTGCAACACTTGTTTGTCGTCGTGCGACACGGTTTTTTCGGGAATCCGCGCGACTTTGGCGATGACGGTTTCGATTTGCGCTTTGCCGATGACTTTTTTCTGTTTGGATTTGGGCAGAATCCGTTGCGCCGCGCCTGCTTCATCCATCACGTCGATGGCTTTGTCGGGCAGGAAACGTTCGTTGATGTAGCGGGCGGAGAGTTCGGCGGCGGCTTCGAGTGCGCCTTGCGTATAGCGGACTTGGTGGAAATCTTCAAACATCGGTTTCAAGCCGCGCAGGATTTGCACGGTCTCGGCAACGGTGGGTTCGACCACGTCAATTTTTTGGAAACGGCGGCTTAAGGCGTGGTCTTTGTCGAAAATGGTGCGGTATTCGTCGTAAGTGGTTGCGCCGATACAGCGCAATGAACCTTTCGCCAATGCGGGTTTGAGCAGGTTGGATGCGTCCATCGTGCCACCGCTGGTGCTGCCTGCGCCGATGATGGTATGGATTTCGTCGATGAATAAAATGGCGTACGGGATTTTTTCGAGCTGTTTCAAGACGGATTTGACCCGCGCTTCAAAGTCGCCGCGGTATTTCGTGCCCGCCAAAAGCGAACCCATATCCAGCGCGTACACTTCGGCATCTTTCAGCGCGTCGGGAATGTCGCCGTTGACGATTTGGTGTGCTAAACCTTCCGCCAGCGCGGTTTTGCCTACGCCAGCTTCGCCGACCAAAAGCGGATTGTTTTTGCGGCGGCGGCACAGGATTTGCACCAGCCTTTCCATTTCGTGTTTGCGACCAATCAAAGGGTCGATACGGCCGGCTTTGACTTCGGCGTTGAGGTTGACGGTGTAGTCGGAAAGGGAGCCGGTTTTTTGTTCCGCTTCTTCGCCCTCGCGTCCCAGGCCGTCTGAATCATTGCTATCCTCGTCATCGGGCGAACCATGGGCAATGCAACGCAAGACTTCGAAGCGCGTAATGGATTGCAATTTGAGGAAATAAACGGCATGGCTTTCAGATTCGCTCATCATGGCAACCAAAATATCCAAAGGCTCTACTGCGGCTTTGCCGGCAGACTGGGTATGCACCATCGCCCGTTGGATGACGCGTTGGAAGCCCAATGTCGGCTGGGTTTCGACCGTATCCAAAAGATGATCGGGAATTTGCGGCGTGTTTTCAGCAACGCTGGCGGCAAGCTGCTCGGACAGGACTTTCAAATCCGCACCACACAGTTTCAAGACGTTCGGCACAGCCGCATCTTCTTCTATCAACACCAAAAGCAGGTGTTCCAAGCTGATAAACTCATAACGGGCATTGCGTGCTTCACGGTAGAGCAGTTGCAGGATGTGTTCCAATTCGGGTGAAAGCATGATTTAAACCTCTTCGACTATACATTTGAGCGGATGCCCTTCAGCTTTAGCACGTTCCATGACCTGATGTTGCTTGGTCTGGGCAATATCGCGCGTGTAGGTGCCACACAGGCCTTTGCCTTCGTGGTGCACCAGCAACATAACGGCCACTGCCTGTTCCTGTGCAAGCATAAAGACTTCGGTCAGGATTTCGACGACAAATTCCATGGTGGTGTAATCGTCGTTCAATAAAAATACGCCGTAACGTTTCGGCGGCTGTGTGTTGATATCGCTGAGCAGGGTATCGGATTGGTGGTCGGTATTCGGATGGTTCATAATCTTAGGTTTCAGTTTTCAGACGGCCTGTTTTAGAGTGTAAACCGTTTTCTGTTGTATTTCGGCAATTTTTTTCTATTTTCCCACTTTTTTGAAAACATAGCTTGACGTTTTGTCTTAACAAATGTAAAAAGACGGTTAAGCAGAAGTTGGCACTCGACTGCGTATCCAATACGTGGAAGAAACGCTGAACGTTTTAGTTTGCGTTTTAGTTTGCTGTATGCCTTGTTTTGCTGATTTTGTTAATTTTTAAGTATAGGAAGTTTCTAATGGCAACCGGTATCGTAAAATGGTTTAACGACGCTAAAGGTTTTGGTTTTATCACTCCTGATCAAGGTGGCGAAGATTTGTTCGCTCACTTCTCAGCGATCAACATGGATGGTTTCAAAACCCTGAAAGAAGGTCAACGCGTATCTTTCGACGTAACCACCGGCCCTAAAGGCAAACAAGCTGCTAACATTCAAGCTGCTTAATCAAATGCGCGGCATAAGCCGTAAAATCATGGCGGGGTTTCCCGCCATTTTTTATGGGCGTTCGGGTTAAAAATTATGAATCAAAATTCATCTTATCAAAATGCTTTAAACCAGCTAGACGAGCTTATCCATCATTTTCGCAGCGAAGGTGAGGTCAGCTGCGCCGTTGCCGAGCGTGAAGACCAAATCTTGATCCGCCTTGCCGATTTGAAACTGGATTTGCGCCCTGAAGATGAAAAAGCCATTGCCGATATAGACCGCTTTTACCGCCGCCATGTTTTAAGCGAATAAACGTTTCAAAATTGTTTGCCGTTTTATTTTTTAAGCATGCCTGATAAAATAGGCCGTCTGAAAAGTTTGTAAAGAATCAGCACAATGAGTATTGCCAATAATAAAAAAGCCTTTCACGATTTCTTTATCGAAGACCAAATCGAAGCCGGTATAGTATTGGAAGGATGGGAAGTCAAAGCCATCCGCGCTGCACGCGTGCAATTAAAAGAAAGCTATATCTACTGGAAAAAAGACGCATTTTATCTGGTGGGCTGTCACATTACCGCATTGCCCACTGCCTCGACACACGTCAAACCCGATCCTGTCCGTCCGCGTAAGTTGTTGTTGAAACAATCGGAAATCAACAAGTTAATCGGTAAAACCGAACGCGCCGGTTATACGATTGTGCCCTTAAACCTGCATTACACACGTGGTAGAATCAAAGTGGAAATCGGTTTGGCCAAGGGTAAGAAACAGCATGACAAACGCCAAAGCCTGAAAGAAGCGGATTGGAAGCGTGAGAAACAGCGTTTGATGAAAAACGTACGTTGATTTTTTCAGACGGCCTTTTTATAAAGGCCGTCTGAATATTTATTGTTTGAAAATTTTAAAAAGGAAAACAGATGAAAACCATGATTTTAGCGGCGGCTTCAGCCGTATTGTTGTTGGGCGCGTGTTCCACTACGGAACAAAGAGTATTGAAACCTGAAGAGCTGACCAGCATCAAACATGTCTGCATCATTCAAAATGCAAAAGTAAGACCGCATGATTTGGATCGTGCTTTGTCTAAGGCTTTGGCAAAACGCGGCATTGGCAGCACTATTGTCACAGCGGATAACCGCGGCAAACTGTATGATTCTTCTTGCCCGTATAATCTGCGTTACAAGACCAAAGGCAATAATGAAATCTTGCGTAAAGGCGTATTTGTGTTGAGAAGCACCAAGTATGCGGTTTCTACTGTCAGCTACTCTTTGAACGATGAAAACCACTTCCGAACCAATCCTGATTTGGTGAAACAGGCTGAAGGCGTTGTGGCCAAATTGTTGGAAAAAAACAGCAAATAAAAGCCAGAATAAAAAACCGGCTTGCCGTGATATGGAGAATATCGGGCAAGCCGGTTTTATTTTCAGACGGCCTTAAATGGATTTGATTTTTTCCCAAAGGGTTTTGACCGTACCTTGATAGTAGGTTTCGGAAGTGCAATAGACTGTTTCTAAAGCACATTGTCCTTGTGAACCGTATTTTTTGATACACTGGTTCAAGGCAATTTGATGCACGGTTTTGAAACGTGGGGAGGTAATGGCCACTACGTTTTGAGCAGTCAATTTGCCCATGGCTTTAGGGTAGGCAACAGCGATACAGGTGTTGTGCAGAGGGACAACAGTTTTGCAGCCTGTTGCTTGGCCTGCGCTGATACCGGCTAAGGCATCTTGGCCTTTGCAGAATGTTTCGAGTTCGGCTGTCGCATCCAGTTGGGTAGCATTTTCTTTGGTGGTTTTGATTTGCAGCGCTTCATTGCTGTCGGCAGGGTTTTGCCACATGGCCAGGTAGCCGTAAGTATCGGCAGCCAGGGCGGCAGGAGTCAGTGCGCAAAGGATAAGTGTCATTAGTGTTTTTTTCATGTTCGTTCCCTGTTTGTTGGGTATTTGTCGTTATTATAAAGCAAAAGTACTTATTTGATATAAATTTGCTTTTAAAATGAATATTTGAGTGTGGTAGATAGATTATAGGCCGTCTGAAATTTCAGACGGCCTTTTATTATGTTTTAAAGAATAGGGCGTAGCTTAGAGGCTTATACACCGTGGCGGTCGAGCCAACGTTCGGCATCAAGTGCGGCTTGGCAGCCGGAAGCTGCGCTGGTGATGGCTTGACGGTAGGTATGGTCTTTGACGTCGCCTGCTGCCCATACGCCTTCTATATTGGTTGCGCCGACATTGTCACCGGTGCCGCCTTTGGTTTTCAGGTAGCCGGTTTCATCCATATCGAGTTGGCCTTTGAAAATATCGGTGTTGGGTTTGTGGCCGATGGCGATGAAAACGCCTTTGACAGCGATTTCTTCAGTGCTGCCGTCATTGTGTTTCAGGCGTGCACCGGTAACGCCGCTTTCGTCACCCAAGATTTCATCAACCGAGCTGTTGAGCTTGAGGATGATTTTGCCTTCTTCGACGCGTTGCATCAGTTTGTCCACCATGATTTTTTCGGCGCGGAAGCTGTCGCGGCGGTGAATCAGGGTAACGGTGTTGGCGATATTTGCAAGGTAGAGGGCTTCTTCCACAGCGGTATTGCCACCGCCTACTACGGCAACATCTTGTTTTTTATAGAAGAAACCATCACAAGTTGCGCAGGCGGAAACGCCTTTTCCGGCAAAGGTTTCTTCGCTTGGCAAACCTAAATATTTGGCGGATGCACCGGTGGCAACGATGAGCGCATCACAGGTGTATTCGCCCATATCGCCTTTGAGGGTGAAAGGACGGTTTTGCAAATCAACGGTGTGGATTTGGTCGAAAATCATTTCGGTACCGAAGCGTTCGGCATGAGCTTGGAAACGGGCCATTAGTTCTGGTCCTTGTACACCTTCGGCATCGGCAGGCCAGTTGTCCACTTCGGTGGTGGTCATCAGTTGTCCACCTTGCTCAACGCCGGTAATGATCACAGGGTTAAGGTTGGCGCGGGCGGCATAGACGGCGGCAGTATAGCCGGCAGGGCCGGAGCCGAGGATGATGAGTTTGTGATGGTTGCTCATGATGGTTTCCTTGCTGATAAATGATTGAATTTTGTCGTATCTAAGCTTTCAGATGGCCTGAATTTTACTTGAATCTGCCGCCGTCTGAAATATGTTTGTTGCTTGGGTTTAGTGGCTGTCTTTCCATTGATAGTATTTTGAGCCGAGGAAAGAGCCGAGTTTGCGCAGGAAAGGCTGGGTAATGATGTTGCTGTGGCGCAGTTGCTCAAAAGGTTTCAGACGGCCGTCATCGCCCATGATGGCTTCGGCAATCGCCAAACCGGCAATGCCGGTAATCGCCATGCCGTGTCCGGAATAGCCTTGGGCGTAGAAAACGGTAGGGGCGAGGCGGCCGAAATGTGGGGCGAGGTTGCGCGTAATGTCGCATTCGCCGCCCCAAGAATGCTCGATTCTGACATCGGCAAGTTGCGGGAAAACTTTCAACATGTCTTGGCGGACGAGTTTGGTCATGCGGTCAGGATCGTCGATAAACTCGTTGTCTTTGCCACCGAATAGTAGGCGGCCGTCGGCGCTGAGGCGGTAGTAGTCGAGGACGTGGCGGTTGTCGCAGATGGCCATATTGTTGCGGATCAGGTCTTTGGCACGTTCGACCAGGGGCTCGGTGGCGATGATAAAGGTGCTGACTGCAATGGCTTTTTGTTCCAATACTTTGAATTTTGGGTGTAAACCGGCATAAGTATTGACGGCATAAACGAGGTTTTTGCACTCAACGCTGCCATTGGGCGTATGAACCAGCCAGCCGTTATCGCATGGCTCGATACGCGTCATAGGGGATTGCTCAAAAAGTTGTGCGCCTGCATCGGCTGCCGCTTTGGCAATGCCTAGTGTGTAATTGAGCGGGTGTAAGTGGCCGGATAAAGGATCAAATTGCGCGCCTTGATACATATCGCTGGCAAGTTGCTGCTTTAGCGTGGCTTTATCCCAAAGCTGGTAATGGCTTGCGCCATAATGTTTTTGAGCGTGCTCATGCCATTGTTGCAATTCTTCCCAGTGCTGAGGACGGACGGCGACGGTAGCGTAGCCGCGTTGCCAATCGCATTGGATATTGTGTTTTTGAATGCGCGAGTCAACCAGTTCAACGGCTTGCAGAGATTGCTGCCAAAACCATTGAGCCTGTTCCAAGCCGACTTGTTTTTCGATTTCTTCCATACCGCAGGCAAAGTCGCTGATGACTTGTCCGCCGCTTCGGCCTGATGCGCCGAAACCGATACGGGCGGCTTCAAGTACGATGACTTCATGGCCGTTTTCGGCAAGCGGTAGGGCTGTGCATAAGCCGGACAGGCCGCCGCCGATGACGCAGGTTTCAGTTTTCAGACGGCCTTCAAGCGTCGGATAAGACGGATGGGGATTGGCAGTGCTGACATAGTAGGAAGGAAGGTATTCTTTGAAGCTGGGATTGATCATGATTTGAGCTTTAGGTTGTGGTTTTCACTTCATTGAAATTGGTTTTCAGACGGCCTTAAATGTGGGTTTAGATTTAGGCCGTCTGAAAGGATAAGATGCAGTTAATAAAACAGGCTGTTCCGACGCTTTATCGAACAGCCTGTCTGCATATTAGGCGGCTTTCTCGGCTGCCAATTTTTCTTGGCGGTAGGCTTCGGCAGCCTCGCGTTCCCGTTTGGTTGCCTGACGCATCATCCAGTAGTTGACGACAATCACCAGCGTACCGATGATACCGATCAGGATGGTTGCCAAAACGTTCATCTGAGGGTCAAGGCCGAGTTTGATTTTGGAGAAAATCACTTGCGGCAATGTCGATGAGCCCGGGCCTGACAGGAAGGAGGTAATCACCAAGTCGTCCAAAGACAGGGTGATGCCCAAGAGGAAGCCGGAAGCAATCGCAGGGGCAATCAATGGCAGGGTAATCACGAAGAAAATCTTCAGCGGACGGGCACCCAAGTCCATTGCAGCTTCTTCCAGGGATTGATCCAATTCTACCAAGCGCGAGCGGATAACGACGGTAATGTATGCCATGCAAAGCGTAGTGTGACCGAGGAAGATCGTGAAGAAGCCGCGATCGAAGTAGAGCGATTGCAACAATTCACTGCCTTGCAGGAACATTTGCACCTGAATAATCAACAGCAGCATGGACAAACCGGTAATCACGTCAGGCATCACCATAGGCGCGGAAATCATACCGGCAAACAGGGTGCTGCCGCGGAAGCGCTTGATACGCGCCATAGCGTAACCAGCTAATGTGCCGAGTGCTACGGCGGCAAGCGACGAAACGATGGCGATACGTAATGACAGCCAGGCCGCTTCCAAGATGGTGTCGTTTTCCATCAATGCGCTGTACCATTTGGTTGAGAAACCGCCCCAAACGGTAACCAGTTTGGATTCATTGAAAGAATAGATGACCAAAACCACCAGCGGAATATAGAGGAATGCCAGCGAGAGCAGGAGCATCAGTTTCAAGAACCAGGATAATTTGGTTTTCTGCATTATTTGCCTCCTTCTTCCAATTCGCGGTTTTCATAGTGCTGGAACAGGGCAATCGGTACAACCAGCAGGGCAACCATGACGACGGCGACGGCAGAAGCCAGCGGCCAGTTGTTTTGGTCGAAGAATGCCTGCCACAATACTTTACCGATCATCAGGTTTTCAGAACCGCCCACCAATTCAGGAATCACAAATTCACCGACGGCCGGAACGAAGACCAGCATAGAGCCTGCGATGATGCCTGTTTTGGATAAAGGCAGGGTAATGGTAAAGAACGATTTGATCGGACCTGCACCCAAGTCGGAAGCGGCTTCGAGCAGACGGTTGTCCAGTTTTACCAACTGTGTGTACAGCGGCAAAATCATAAACGGCAAATAGGCGTAAACCATCACCAAATTCAGCGAGAAAGCATTGTAGAACAGGTCTAAAGGCTCGCTGATGACTCCGTATTTGATTAAGAAATTATTGATGATGCCGTTGTGACCCAATAAGCCCATCCATGCGTAAACACGCAACAGGAAAGAGGTCCAGAAAGGCAGCATGATTGCCAACAGCAGGCCGTTGCGCGCAGCCGGATTGGCGCGTGAAATGGCATAAGCGGTCGGATAACCAATCAACAGGCAGATGATGGTCGTCGTCAGCGCGGTCTTAATCGAAGACCAGTAGGTCATCAGATAGATATTGCTGTTTTCACTGTCGCCAAACGGATTGAGCGTATTCCAAAAGTTTTGGAAGATGTCGGCGTAGTTCTGATAGCTGATGGCAATGTTCAGACGGCCTAAGTCTTCATCAATCGTCGTCAACGGCGTAAATGGAGGAATGGCGATTTCTTGTTCGGCAAAGCTGATTTTCAATACGATGGCGAACGGAATCAGAAACAGCACCAAGAGCCAGATATACGGCACGGCAATCACTGCACGCTGTCCAGGACGGCGAAACAGTTTCTTTTTCAGTTTTTTAAGGTCCATTGCATTTCCCTCAAATTAACTGTACAGAGGCGTAGGTTGGTTTTCAGGCCAGCTGATATAGACGGTTTCATCCCAAGTCGGCGGCGTAATGTTGCGCACATACCAATAAGGTGCGGGAACTTGGCTTTTGACGACACGGCCGTTGGCAAGTTTGATGTGGTAAATCGCGAAGCTGCCCAAGTAGGCAATTTCTTTGACTGTACCTTGAGCCCAGTTGTGCGCGCCCAAGTGTTCCGGTTTCTCTTTGTGCAAATCAATGTCTTCAGGGCGGATGCTGATCCAGATTTCATGCTCGTTAGGAACGCCCAGGCCGTGGTCGATGCGGACGTGGTTTTCCAAGCCGTCACATTTGACGATAGAGAAATCGGCGCGGTCGTCAATAACGACACCGTCAAAAATATTGGTTTCGCCGATAAATTCAGCGGTAAAGCGGCTATTAGGGTAGTCGTACACATCGCTAGGTGTGCCGACTTGGCGCAATTGGCCGTCGGACATAATGGCGATACGGGTAGCCATGGTCATCGCTTCTTCTTGGTCGTGGGTAACCATAATGCAGGTTACGCCGACTTGTTCCAGCGTGTTGACCAATTCCAGTTGGGTTTGTTGGCGCAGTTTTTTATCGAGTGCGCCCAAAGGTTCGTCAAGCAGCAGGATTTTCGGACGTTTTGCCAGGCTGCGCGCCAAAGCGATACGTTGTTGTTGGCCGCCGGAAAGTTGGTGCGGCTTGCGTTTAGCGTATTTGGTCATTTGCACTAGGCGCAACATTTCTTCGACGCGGGCGTCGATTTCGCCTTTAGGCATTTTGTCTTGTTTCAGGCCGAAAGCGATGTTTTGTTCAACACTCATGTGCGGGAACAGGGCATAGCTTTGGAACATCATGTTGATTGGGCGCTCGTACGGGGCAAGTTTGGTAATGTCCTGGCCGTCGAGAATGATTTTGCCCTGATTTGGGCTTTCCATGCCTGCCAACATGCGCAGCAGCGTGGATTTGCCACTGCCTGAGCTGCCCAAAAGGGCAAAGATTTCATGTTGGTAAATGTCCAAGTCGATGTTATCGACAGCGTAATTGTCACCAAACTTTTTCACCAAGCCTTGGATTTGCAAATAAGGTTTGGCTGAAGACGCAGTGGTTGCGGTCATAATGGCAATACTCCAAAAAGAAAGACGAGTACCGGCAAAACGGATTTTCGAATGGGTGATAAAAAGCTGTTTGATTGCTGGCGGGAGTCGGACGGAGGCCGTCTGAAACTCTTGTAAAGCGCACGGGCAGCGTGGATAGAAAGCAGTTTAAGCCTAAGCTTTTGCTCTCGGCAAACTCAATATTATATTAGCCTAAGCCTGTTAGGGGCAATATGAAATTGCTTGTATCGGCTGATTTGAAACAAATAGGAAAGGAAAGGCAGGCAGGGAAACAAGATAGTAAAAATGGGTAACGTTGTTTTTCTGCACAAAGGGGGTAATTATTATCTATATGTCTTAAATAATTATTCAAAATAGAATAAGATACGCAAATTGCATTTATTTACTAAAATCATAATGGATTACGTTTTATATCGGGTGAGGCGGTTTTACTCGGAATTAAAACTAAATCCGCTATATAAATAAAAGGGAAAACATGAGTATCAAAGAATGGCCCGAAGGGGAGCGGCCGCGCGAGAAGCTCTTGGCGCACGGTGCGGCGGCGTTGAGTGATGCGGAGTTGCTGGCGATTTTGCTGCGTGTCGGAACGCGCGGTATGAGCGCGGTTGATTTGGCGCGTTATTTGTTGAGTGAGTTTGGCAGCTTGGGGAAGCTGATGAGTGCGGATGCCAAAACACTCGCTGCTTATAAGGGCATGGGCTTGGCGAGCTATACTCAATTTGCGGTGGTCAAAGAAATCGGGCGGCGGATTTTGGGTGAAGATTTGCAGGAGCAGATTGTTCTGTCAAACCCGAAATCGGTTGCGGATTATCTACGCCTGCATCTTGGGCATGAAAAAATCGAGGTCAGCGTTGCTTTGCTGCTCAACCGTCAAAATCAATTGATTGCGGTACGGGAGTTGTCGCGCGGTACGGTGGCGGAAAACACGGTTTATATCCGTGAAATCATCAAATTGGCATTGGATGAATATGCCGACAGTTTGATTTTGGCACACAATCATCCGGGCGGTTCGGCAAGGCCGTCTGAATCTGATGTGCAGTTTACAGAGCGTTTGAAACAGGCTTTAAGTTTGGTCGATATTACGCTATTGGACCATTTTATTGTAACGGCAAAAGAAACCTGCTCTTTGCGCGAACAGGGCTATATGTAAGGATGAATGTTCAGACGGCCTCAGTAAGATTGGTTACCTTACTGAGGCCGTCTGAAGTACTTCATCGGATGATTCTTCTTTGTGGATGATTTCTTCCGATTTTGGCTTTTCTGTGCTCTTTTCTTTTTCTTTGTCCTTGTCTTTTTTGCTGTCAGGAATGGCGGCGTCAATCACTGCCCCCGTTCCTTTGACGACCAATTTTCCGGCAGTCAGGACGGTTGTGGCAGCCAAATCGACAGCTGCGCCTACAACGCAGCCGTTAAGCGTCAGGCAAAGGGCAAGTGTCGGAAGCAGGCGTTTTGTACATCTCAATGGCTGCATCCGCAGTGTCCTTCGTGATGATGGCCGCATCCGAGTGCTTCTTGCCAAGCATCATCGTCGCCGTCAAATTCTTCGACTTCGTCAAATTCGCCGTTTTCTACCATGCTTACCAGCTCTTCCAGGCTTTCTGCGCCTTCTACCCAAAAGCAGGGAATATCGGGCGGTGTATCGGGGGCAAGCAGGGCGGCTTGTTGGTCGTGCCAAGCAATCCAATAGCCGTTTTGCGTTTGTACGAATACGGCATCGGGATGGATGGTTTCGTTTTCAGTATTGACCAGCATTCTGGCGGCGATATCGGTTTGAAAAGGTAAGGTTTGCATGATGGTTTGAGAATGTGGGAAAAAAAGTATTGTAACATGGCAAAAACAAACGCACCGTCTGAGTCAGGCGGTGCGTTTGTATCTCGGCAACTTGGGTGCGGACGGTTTAAGGTGTCGGCCGCACTGGAAATATCATTCCGTTTAGTTTATTTGTCGTCGTTGTTTGCCAAAACAAAGCGGTAAATAGCCGCGCCAACTGCTGCGCCGGCAATAGGAGCCAACCAGAACAACCACAGTTGTTCAACAGCCCAGCCGCCTTGGAACAAGGCAACGCCGGTAGAGCGTGCAGGGTTGACGGAAGTATTGGTCACAGGAATGCTGATCAAGTGAATCAGGGTCAGACCCAGGCCGATGGCGATAGGGGCGAAGCCGGCCGGAGCCAGTTTGTCGGTAGAACCCATGATGATAATCAGGAAGAATGCAGTCAGTACGAATTCGATCAGCAACGCGGCCATCATGTCGTAACCGTTAGGAGAGTGTTCGCCGAAACCGTTGCTGGCAAAGCCGGAAGCAACAGCATCAAAACCGGTTTTACCGGAAGCAATCAGATACAGAACGCCTGCAGCGGCAATCGCACCGATGACTTGGGATACGATGTAAGGCAACAAGTCTTTACCGTTGAAACGGCCGCCGATGAAGAGGCCGACGGAAACGGCAGGGTTGAAGTGGCCACCGGAAATATGGCCGACGGCGTAAGCCATGGTCAGTACGGTTAAACCGAACGCCAAGGCGACACCGGCAAAGCCAATGCCGAGTTCAGGGTAAGCTGCTGCCAATACTGCGCTGCCGCAACCGCCGAATACCAGCCAGAAAGTGCCGAAAAATTCTGCAAAATATTTTTTCATTTGTTTTTCCTCGTAAAGGGTGGGGGTGTTGCCGAAGGCTTGAATCATAATAATATTGCTTCTAATCGAAAAATGGATTTACCTGTTTTTTCCGGTCTTGACAAAAGGCCGTCTGAAAATGGTGACAAACGGGTAGAGATATGTATTTTGTAGGTTGAGTTTGGTTGATTGAACCTTATTTTTGTGAAGCAAATGCCGTTAATGCAAAAGCATTTAGATTTGTAAGAAATGTTGTTTATAGATTACTTATTTGCTTGTTTATTTGATTGGAATCTCTGAACCATATCTGATTTAAAAAGGCCGTCTGAAAAGTTTTCAGACGGCCTTGATTTATACAAGGATAAATTAATCCAGATGGTCGCTGCTTTGCGCCAAGATGGTGCGGTTGCCGTTGTTTTCCGCCGGGGAAACAATACCGTCGGCTTCCATTTGGTCAATCAGGCGGGCGGCGCGGTTGTAGCCGATGCGCAGTTGGCGTTGGATATTGGAAATGCTGGCCTTACGCGATTTTAAGACAACGGAAACGGCTTCGTCATACATGGGGTCGAGGTCGCTGTCGTTGCTGCGGCTGGTGCCGGTAAAGTCTTCGGTTGAGCCGCTGCTTAAAATATCGTCGATATAATCGGGTGCGCCGAATTGTTTCAGGTATTCTACTACGCGGTGAACTTCATTGTCGGAAGCGAACGCGCCGTGTACACGTTGCGGATAGCCGGTACCGGGTGGCAGGAACAGCATATCGCCTTGGCCGAGCAGGTTTTCCGCGCCCATTTGGTCAAGAATCGTGCGGCTGTCGATTTTGCTGGATACTTGGAAGGCAATGCGTGTCGGAATATTGGCTTTAATCAGGCCGGTGATGACATCCACGCTGGGGCGTTGGGTGGCAAGAATCAAATGAATACCGGCTGCGCGTGCTTTTTGGGCAAGGCGGGCAATCAGTTCTTCAATTTTCTTACCTGCGGTCATCATCAGGTCGGCAAATTCATCTACGACGACCACAATAAACGGCAGTTTTTCCAATGGCTCAGGATCTTCAGGCGTGAGGCTGAACGGGCTGCCGATTTTTTCACCACGCGCGGCGGCTTCGGCAATTTTTTGGTTGAAACCGGCAAGGTTGCGCACGCCCATAAAGCTCATCAGGCGGTAGCGTTTTTCCATTTCGTTGACGCACCAGTTCAGTGCGTTTGCAGCCAATTTCATATCGGTTACGACAGGGGCGAGCAGGTGAGGAATGCCTTCGTAAATGCTCAGTTCCAGCATTTTCGGGTCAATCATAATCATGCGCACGTCTTCCGGCGTTGCTTTGAAGAGCATAGACAGAATCATGGCATTCACACCCACGGATTTACCCGAACCGGTCGTACCGGCAACCAGCAGATGCGGCGCTTTGGCCAAGTCTGTGACAACAGGCTGGCCGGTGATGTCTTGGCCGAGCGCGAGGGTCAGTTTGGATTTGGACTCGGTAAACGCAGGCGAATTGAAGATTTCGCTCAGGCGGATCATTTGGCGTTTCGGATTAGGCAATTCCAAGCCCATGCAGGTTTTGCCGGGGATGGTTTCCACCACGCGGATGGAAGCCACGCCAAGCGAGCGCGCCAAGTCTTTTTCAAGGTTCAAAACGGCACTGCCGCGTACACCGACATCAGGCTCAATCTCATAACGCGTAATGACCGGGCCGGAATAGGAGTCCATCACTTTGACTTTAACTTTGAACTCGGCCAGTTTTTCTTCGATGGTAATGCTGTTTTCCAACAACTGTTCTTCAGTTTGTGAGGCGCTCGGGTCAAACTGCGGCGGTAGGAGCAGGGCAGTGGTCGGTAGAAGCGCATCGGTCAGTGTTGTTGAAGTCGGATGAACTACGCTTGGCATACTCTTTTGAACGCTGGATTCTACGGTTTGAACAGGCGTTTCAACGACTGTCTGAGTATATTCAGACGGCCTTGCGATTGTTTCAACAGGTTCAAAGGGTTCAATGGTTTCAACCGCTTGAATAGCTTCTGCTTCCGCTTGTACAGGCGCTTCCGGCTCACCATCGAATTCGGTTTCTTCGACGGCAGATTCGCTAATTAAATAATCGCGGATACTGCGTTCAGGTTGGTTGCTGACGTGCGCATTGACTTGCGAATCAAAAATCGGCACTTGGATTTTATGTTCAAAAGCAGGCGGCTCGGGGATATCAATCGGTGCAATCGAGGTTTGGAAAACGGGCGGCTCGGGAATATCGGTTTTAGCCATAGGGACAACCGGTACGGCAGGCGGCTCGACTACGGTTGCGTTTGGCGCGGCAGGTCGGGAGATATAAGGGGATTTTTTAACAGGCGCAGCCGGTTTCGGACGGGACGGCGTTGCCGGTGCGGCAGGTTGCGGTGCAACAGCTTCCGTGGCAGCTTGTTTACGCGCCCATCTTTCGGCGGCCGCTTCTGTATGGCGGACTTGACGGCGCAAGCTGGCAGGACGGCTAATTTGTCCCAAGTTGGCCAGAATTTCGTCATTTTCGATGGTGCGCGGAGAGTAGTCGCGCAAAGGGGCGACGGCCGCGGCCAGTTTGTGGCGCGCGGCGGTACGGCGGGCAAGGTTGTCGTGAATATCTTCCGCTTGGATTTCAGAAGGGAATGCCTGCATGGAAGTATAGGGGAGGACAGCTTCTTTTTCGGCAGTTCTTAAGGCCGTCTGAACGGTTTCGATATGCGGCGCATTGGCTTCTGCCACGCGGACATTATTGGCGCGTGCCAAGGCACGTTCGCGTGTGCGGCGCAAGATGGGGTCGTTGTAGTCGATGATTTCCATGCCGGTCATCGGCAGGGATGAGGCGCGCAACAATGGAGTTTCGACTTCGTCTTTGTAAATTGGCGCATTTTTTTCAGCCAAATGCTCGTTCCATTCTTCAACTGCTGCTTCGTGCAGGGAACGGGTGGCTTCTTCTAATGTGATTTCTTCAAAATTGCTGTTTTGCACCAAAGACGGGCTGTATTCGGGCGTTTCCATTTGTGCAAACGGCGTGATTTTAGGAATACGTTCCGGTTTGGCAGATTTGCGGGTTTTAGGTGCAACTTTGATTTCTTCTTCGGTCGCTGCGATGTGTTCCGGCTCTTCGGTAAACGGTTCGGCTGCGTGCTCTTCGTTTGTTTCGGCGCGTTGCATTTTATTGTGTTCGAGCGCGGAAAGCAGGCGGATGCGGGCGATTTTATGGTTGTCGGCAGTGCGCTTGTTCATGCTGAACAAACGTTTCAGGCTGTCCAGTTGGTCGGAAAAACCGACCGGGTTGTCTTCTTCGTTTATTTCTTGTTCGTCGCCACTGAGTCGGGCCAATTCTTGGCGCCACTTTTGCTCTTGTTTCTGGCGCCACCAGAACAAGCCGGCTATGACAGCCAGCAGAATTAAAGCCAATATTGTCCAAAGCATGCGTCCATCCCCTTAATTAAACGGCAAAGTCCGTTATTCTAACGCTTTTTTCGGGTAAACAAAACCAGCCGAAACAAGCTTTAACGGCAAAGGCAGACAGGATTGTCAAAGCTATGGCTTGAGACGCGTATAATAGGCCGTCTGAACATTTTGCGGATGAGATGATGATTTTTCAAAACGGATGGTTTCCCGTTGGTGTCGTGATGGCGGCATGGCCTGTGTTGCTGGTGATTTTTGCTTTGTGTGCAAAGCAGGCATGGGTGTCGGTATCGCAGCATCGTTCCGCTTTTTTGGTGGCTGCCGTGATGTTGCCGCTGGCTTGGAGTTTGAATGCCTCCCCGGAAAGCGGACAACTGGCCGGCATGAGCTATCATTTGCTCGCCTTGAACCTGACGGCTTTAATGCTGGGCACTTCTGCTGCATTCTGCCTTGGCGTATTGTTTTTTCTTCCATATTTGTGGCTTTGGGGCGATTGGCATATGTTCCCCATCAATGCCTTGTCCGTATTGCTTCCTCCTTTGTTGGTAAACTTGGGTTTCCGCCATTGGGTGTCGCGTTTGCCTGCCAATATCTTTATCTTTATTTTTCTGAATGGTTTTTGGGCTGCGGCGGTCGGTATGGTGTTTATCGGCGTAATTTTGGTCGGTTTGTTAGACTGGGCGGATGTATTTGATACGTCGGTATTATGGAAAACCGCTTTCCCTGTTTTCTTCTTAATTGCTTGGGCGGAGGCATTTTTGAGCGGTATTTCAACAGCCATTTTTATCGCGCTCAAGCCACAATGGATTTGTACTTTCGATGACGGCAGGTATTTGAAATCCGAGCCTAAAATTTGGCAATAAGATATGAAGGCATCCTTGTTTGGTTTCAGACGGCCTAATGACCGGATGGCCTGTTTTTTGAATTGAATGTTTAACTTGTTATGTTTGCTTATATTTTTCCCATTGTTTGCGGTGCCGCTGTCGGGGCTGTATTGCGTTGGCTGTGTGGCTTGGTGCTGGTGTCTTCTGCGCCTTTTTCTATCGGTACATTGGCGGCAAACTGGCTGGGCGCGCTGCTGATTGGTGTATTGGCGGAACTCTTAACCGATCCGCAATGGCGTTTGCTTTGGATTACCGGCTTTCTCGGCAGCTTGACCACATTTTCAGGTTTTTCAGTGGAAATGGTAGGTTTGATGCAGGCGCAACGTTGGGGCATGGCTTTGATGGCAACCTGTCTGCATGTTTTCGGTTCGTTTGGTTTGACGGCGCTGGGGATTAAATTGGCGCAGATTTGGAAGTAAGTTACTATTTTTTATTTGAAATATAAACCGGAGGCCGTCTGAAAATCTGTTTTCAGACGGCCTCCGGTTTAATCAGTTAGGGTTGTACATAGTTTTTTGTACGCGCTAAATCGGTAATCAACAGCGGATTGTCTTTGCGCATCATATCGATCAGCTCTTGGCAACGTTTGGTTGTTGGATCTTGCCAGAGCCAGTCAAGCTCGGGCTGGGTAAGGCCGACTATCTGCAGAAATTGAACTTCGCCGTTTGGTGTTTTGATAGCAGGCAGCTTGGGGTCTGGTGCGAAGGCTACGCCGACGATGGCGGTTTCTGTATCCATTCGGATAGGGCCGTTAGTTGAAGTAAAGTGGTAGGCTTCAAACCAGTTGCCACTTTCAAAAACGTAACGGCCAAGGTTATTCATCATATTGACTGCCCAATAAGGCTCATGTTTGGTGTTGTAGTCGGAATCCGGATCTTGATCGTAAGGGGGAGTACGGAAAGTAAATTCAAATCCCCATTTACTGTAATCTGCACCGGCAAGTTCTGGATTAAAGTAAAGTTCGCTCATGCCGTAAGAAACAATATGGCGATGGAAGGTTTGCTCTTCGCAATCAAAAATATCGCTATTGTCCAGTGGATCGGTGCCTCCCAACCAATATTTGATTATAGGGCCGTAGGAGCGTGGTTTGACATCTCCATAAAGTGCTTTAAGCGCGGCATCTATGGCTTCCCAGCCGACAGCCTGATCTTCTTTAAAAGTTTGGCGGTATTCTTGTTCGTTCATTGTCTGTTTCCGTGTCGTTGATGATTGGCTTGTAAATTAATTGGCGTGTTTCTTTTAGAATGAGCAGTTTCTAAAAATAGAGCGATTTAAATATGACATATTATTTGCTTTTTTAATCAATGCCAATAGGTAAACAGACAGTTTCTTGACAATAGGTTTGGCCGGACTCGCTTAAGTGTGCCGGTTTGTAGGCGGCAAAGGTGTAGGTCAGGTCTGCGCGGAATGTGTCGGGAGCGGCTTCGGCGGTGTCGCAGTTGAGGCCGGTGGGAATATCGAGGGCGACTTTCAGGCCGTCTGAATGATTGAGTTGGCGGCAGAGGACGGCGATTTCGGTTGGAAGCGCGCCGCTGAAGCCTGTACCGAATATGCCTTCGATAATGATGTCGTAACCTTTTTTCAGACGGCCTTCCAGTTCTTGTGCGGATATCAATTCAATGTGGGGCAAACCGTTGAGGCGTTCGCGATTGGTTTGAGCCAAGGGGGAGAGGTTTTCTCCGAGTGAAAACAGAATATCGATGTGCCATCCTTGCGCCTGCATATATCTTGCCATGACTAAACCGTCGCCGCCGTTGTTGCCTTTGCCGCAAACGATCAGGGCGCGTCCGGCTTGAGGATGACGCTGCATGAGGTCTTGGGCGGCTGAGCTGCCGGCATTTTCCATCAGTTGGTCGAAGCTTGTGCCTTTATCGACGGCTGCTTGTTCGCGTTCGCGCATTTGAGCGGCGGTATAGACTTTCATGATTGGCTTTCTTTGCAGGAAGTTATTTGTCGGCGGTATTCATCAGACGCAAGGCTTTCAGACGGCCTATTTCTTTTTGATATTCCACCAGTCCGATAAATGTGCCGTCTCGGCTGTACACACGGATGGGCTGTTCGGCGGAAATGTCTTCGGTAAACTGGGGGCGCTGGCCGTGTTTAAGCATGGTAACGGCGTAGTCGTTTAACTCAAGTTTGGGGAAATGTTGCACCAAGACATCGCAAGGCAGCAACAAGGCATCGCGTTCGGCTTCGTCCAATTCTGCCAAGGCTTCGAGCGTGTGGCTTTGGGCAATGGTAAAACCGGCGGTTTCAGTACGGCGCAGGGCGGTCAGGTGGGCGAATGTGCCGATATGTTTAGCGATGTCTTCGCTGAGGGTGCGGATGTAAGTACCCTTGCTGCAACGTACGTCTATCACGGCTTTTGGTGCATCAAATTCAGTGATATCAATGGAGTAAATGGTGATGTCGCGCGCTTTGCGTTCAATAACGATACCTTTGCGCGCGTATTCGTACAGCGGTTTGCCTTCGTGCTTGAGGGCTGAAAACATCGGCGGCACTTGGCGGATATCGCCCGTTAAGGCTTGGCAGGCCGTCTGAAATTCGGACAATGAAATATCGGCGCGTGCGGTGGCAACGATTTCACCTTCGGCGTCACCCGTACTGCTGGCTTCGCCCAGTTTCAGCGTGGCCGTATAGGCTTTGTCGGCATCAATCAGATATTGGGCGAACTTGGTCGCTTCGCCGAAACAAACAGGCAAAAGCCCTGTGGCCAAAGGATCGAGTACGCCAGTATGCCCGGCTTTTTCGGCACGGAACAAGCGCCGTGCTTTTTGCAGGGCAGTGTTGCTGGAAAGGCCTTCAGGCTTGTCGAGGAGAAGGACGCCGTTGACCGAGCGTTTGGTAGGTTTATTGGTCATATTAATTAGGGAATATTAATGTTCAGGCCGTCTGAAGGCATTCAGACGGCCTGTATGTTTTAATCAATCAGTCTTCAACCGGTTTTTCCGCCGCTACTTGGTCGATCAGGCTGGAAATGCTCATGCCGCGTTCGAGTGATTCGTCGTATTTGAAGTGCAGCTCGGGCGTTTTGAAGAGTTTGATGCGTTTGGCCAATTCGCTGCGCAAATGGCCTTTGGCGTGTTCCAAAGCTTCTTCGGTAATGTCGCGTGTGCTGTCGTCGAGGACGGTGTAGAACACGGTGGCGTGGCTGTAATCGCGGGTGACTTCGACTTCGTTGATGGTGATGAAACCGGCGCGCGGGTCTTTCAGGCCGGTGCGGACGAGTTCGGCAAGCTCGCGCATGATTTGTTCTTTGACACGGTCTTGGCGGGCGTAGCCGCGTTGGGGTTTTCTCATGGTTTTCCTTGATGTATGGCAGGCTGTCATTTTCAGACGGCCTGCGGTTTGGATTTTGAAAAGCTGCCTATTATAACGGAGCGCGGTTTATTGTGCTTGAACCGAGAAAGGCATATCGATTTTTTGCCATTGCGCGCTTTCGTAGTCCAGCGCATCGGCGATGAGGGGGTGTTGCTCCAGCCATTGGGCATTGATGCGCAAGATGAAACTGTGGCTGTTTTCATCGACGCGAAGCTGGGTTTGCGGCGGCAAATCGAGCGGCAGGCGCGAGCGGCAGAAGAGGGCGGCCAGACGCAGGGACAATACGGCACACCACATGATTTCGTTGTCGCCGATAATGTCCGCCATTTTCTTGAGGTCGCCGCGATGGCCGATAACCAGTTGCGCCAAAATGGTTTGCTCTTTGCGTGAGAAGCCCGGCATATCGGCGTTTTCGAGAATGTAGGCGGAGTGTTTGTGATAACCGGTATGGGCGATATCCAAGCCGATTTCATGCAGACGGCCTGCGCGGCTGAGGTATTGGTTCCACAGGGCGAGTTCTTGAACGGTTACGTTTTTGGCGTGGCACAGGCTGTTCATGAAGGCTTGCGCGGTATCGGCAACACGTTTGGCTTGGTTGAGGCTGACGTGGTAGCGTTTTTGGAACTCTGCCGTTGTCTGCTCGCGCATATCGACATTGAGGCTGCGGCCGATTAAGTCGTAGAACACGCCGTCGCGGAGGGCGGCTTCGGTAACGGTCATTTTGGTCAGCGAGAGTTCGTCGAAAGCGGCCATCATCACGGCCAACCCGCCCGCAAAAACTTCGACGCGTTCGGGTTTGAGGTTTTCAAATTTGGCTTTTTTAACCGAACCGGCTTCGATAATCCTATCGGCAAGATAACGCATGCCTTGGGCGGTAATGTCGGCTTCCTGCGGCAATTCGGCCGCCAAAACGTCGCGTATGGATTTGGCCGAACCGGACGTGCCGATGGCGAAATCCCAACCGGTGCGCTTCATCAGTTTGCTGATGCGCTGGATTTCGATACGCGCGGCGGAAACGGCGGCTTGGAAATCTTTGGCGGTCACTTTGTTTTGGAAGAAGCGCATGCTGTATGTTACGCAGCCCAAAGGCAGGCTTTCTGTGGTCAGCGGTTGCAAATCCGAGCCGATGACAAATTCGGTCGAGCCGCCGCCAATGTCGATAACCAGCATTTTGTCGCCTTTGGGCGGCAGGGTATGCACTACGCCGGTGTAAATCAGACGCGCTTCTTCGCGGCCGGCAATGACTTCGATGGGAAAACCCAGCGCCGCTTCGGCACGGGGCAGGAATTGGGCGATGTTTTTGGCGACGCGGAAAGTGTTGGTGGCCACCACGCGCACGTTTTCAGGTTGGAATCCGCGCAGGCGTTCGCCGAATTTTGCCAAACATTCCAAGGCTTGTTCTTGAGAGGCTTCGCTCAGGTTTTTTTGTTCGTCCAAGCCGGCGGCAAAGCGTACCATTTGTTTGAAGGAGTCGATGACTTTCAGCTGGCCGTTGTTGTTTTCACAAATTTGCAGGCGGAAACTATTGGAACCCAAATCGACGGAGGCTAAAACGTTGGCGGGAGTGGTGGTCATAAAAAATACCGCTTGATTAGAAAAACCTAAATGTTACTTGAGGCGGTATCACTTGACAATAAAAGGAATACAGCTCTTTGATTCTGCTCATAGATGTATTTTATAATGCCGATTTTAAGCAAATATATCAAAGGCCGTCTGAACTTTTCTGACGGCCTAAAAAGAGAAAACACATGAAATCGGAAAACCAAGATTCCTTATTTTTATCGCGCCGCCGCCTGTTGCAAGTCGGCGGAGCCATGCTTCTGACGCCTACGGCCGCATGGGCGGGGGCGCAACGTGAAGAAACGCTGGCCGATGATGTGGCGTCCGTGATGCGCAGTTCGATCAATAGCGCCAGTCCTGCGCGGCTGGTGTTTACCGATGCAAGGGAAGGGGAGCGTTGGTTGGCGGCGATGTCTTCCCGATTGGCACGCTTTATTCCCGATGAAGGCGAGCGCCGCCGTCTGCTGATCAATATCCAATACGAAAGCAGCCGGGCCGGACTCAATACTCAAGTGATTTTGGGTTTGATTGAAGTGGAAAGCGCGTTTCGCCAATATGCCATCAGTGGCGTGGGTGCGCGCGGTTTGATGCAGGTGATGCCGTTTTGGAAAAACTATATCGGCAATCCGTCGCACAACCTTTTCGACATCCGCACCAATCTGCGCTACGGCTGCACTATTCTGCGCCATTACAACAATATCGAAAAAGGCAATATTGTCCGCGCGTTGGCAAGGTTTAACGGCAGCTTGGGCAGCAACAAATATCCGAATGCCGTATTGGGCGCGTGGCGGAATAGATGGCAGTGGGGTTGATTCGGGATAAATGGGATAGGGCATGCTGGTTTTCAGTTGAAACCGTTTTATACCGATGAAGCAGGTTTGCGATAAACGGCTTGCGATTTGACCCCATGCAATTCTTTTGAATCCTGTATAATCAGGAAATCTGTTAATTCACACTTTCAGACGGCCTTTCGCAAACTTAAGGCCGTCTGAAACATTATTTATGGCAAGAGATAACCGCATTCAAATGTTTCCGCACGAGTGGCGTGCCAGTACCACACTTTCCGGCGTTTACGCACTGCGTATGTTGGGGATGTTTTTGGTGTTGCCTGTTTTGGCGATGTATGCCGCTTCGTTGCCCGGAGCAGAAAACAATAAAGCGCTGGTCGGTATGGCGATGGGTATTTACGGGCTGACACAGGCTTTGCTACAGCTGCCTTTGGGCATGGCTTCCGACAAGTTCGGCCGCAAAAAAGTGATTTATGCCGGCCTGATTGTATTTGCGGCGGGTAGTTTTTTGGCCGCAGTTGCCGACAGTCTGCAGATGTTGGTTGCCGCGCGTGCCATTCAAGGAGCGGGTGCCGTCAGTGCGGCGGTAACGGCTTTGCTGGCAGATTTGACCCGTAACGAAGTGCGGACGCGTGCGATGGCGATGATCGGCCTAAGTATCGGCTTGACCTTCTCCGTCAGCCTAGTGCTGGCGCCGATGATTGCCAGCTTTATCGGCGTATCCGGCCTGTTTGCGCTGACCGGTATTCTGACGGTAATCAGTATCGGCGTGGTTGCCTGGATGACACCTGATCCGGAAGTGTCAAAAATGCACGAAGACACGCAGGCGCAGCCTTCGCGTATGGGTGAGGTATTGAAAAACCGCCAACTGCTCAATCTCGACTTCGGTATTTTTGCCTTGCATGCGGCGCAAATGGCTTTATTTACCGCATTGCCGTTTGCCATGACGCAGCTGGGTTTGGAAAAAATCCATCACTGGCAAGTCTATCTGCCGTCAACCATTACCGGCTTGATTATTATGGTGCCGCTGATTATCGTCGGCGAAACGCGCAACAAACTCAAACAAGTGTTTATCCTTGGTATCATCTGCATTGCCGCGGCGCAAATCGGTCTGCTGTTCGGAATGCACTCGGTATGGTTGATTACCGCTTATCTGATTGTTTATTTTATTGGTTTCAATGTATTGGAAGCCAGCCTGCCGTCTATGGTATCGAAAATCGCTCCGTCCGATTTGAAAGGCACGGCGATGGGCGTATATAACACCATGCAGTCGGTCGGCTTGTTTGTCGGCGGCGCAACCGGTGGTTTATTGTTCCAAAAATACGGTTTTGTAGGCGTATTTGCCTTTTGTAGCGTATTGATGTTGCTGTGGCTGGTATTGGCAGTCATTTCGCCGGCACCTAAACCTGTCAAAAACCTCAGCTATCCGCTTAACGCCGAATGGCAACAAAATCCGGATTTGCTCTACCAAAAATTGACCGAAATTGAAGGCGTTGAAAGCATCAGCTTTAGCGCAGACAAACAAACCATTTATATCAAGGCCTTGCAAAAAGGATTCGACCAAGAGGCCGCCGAAAAAATTATCACAGGAGTGTAAAATGTCATTGAATAAAGTTATCCTCATCGGCCGTCTCGGCCGCGACCCGGAAGTCCGCTATATGCCCAACGGCGAGGCCGTCTGTAACTTCAGCGTTGCCACCAGCGAAACGTGGAATGACCGTAACGGCCAACGCGTAGAACGTACCGAATGGCACAACATCACCATGTACCGCAAACTCGCCGAAATCGCCGGTCAATACCTGCGTAAAGGCAGCCAAGTGTACCTGGAAGGCCGTATCCAAAGTCGTAAATACCAAGGCAAAGACGGCATCGAGCGCACCGCTTACGACATTATCGCCAACGAAATGAAAATGCTCGGCGGTCGCAACGACAACAGCGGCGGCGCACCATACGATGACGGCTACAACCAAGGAGGTCATTCAAGCCAAAGCAGCTACCAACAAGTGCCACAACAGCAATACCAATCTGCTCCGGCTCAAGAACCCCCAGCCGCCCCAGCCCGTCGTCCTGCTCCGGCACAACCGACCGCTCCGGTTGATGATATCGACGACGATATTCCATTCTAATCATTGAGCAATACAAAAGGCCGTCTGAAAAATATACTTTCAGACGGCCTTTTATTTGAATGTATCTACGCTTTTAAGATTTTCCGGCTTTATCCCCGATTTTGCTTTCTTTGCCTTGAATCAGGTTTTGAATATTGCTTTTATGGCGGTACAACACCAATGCTGCAATGAATACGGTTGCCCATGCCCAAGAGGCGTGTGGCATCATGAAGAAGGCGAAGATTGGGGCACAGACGGTGGCGACCAGTGCAGCGAGAGAGGATACTTTGAAACCGAACGCCATAACCAGCCAGATCAAGGCGCAGAGCAGGGCGGTTGCGGGGGAGAGGGCGAGTAAGACGCCTAATGCGGTGGCTACGCCTTTGCCACCTTTAAAATTGAAAAATATTGGCCACATATGACCGACCAATGCGGCGATGGCAACCAGGGCTATCGTTGCATCAGATAAATTTAAAGCATCTTGCAGACAGCGTGCCAAGATGACGGCAACCAAGCCTTTTACTGCATCGCCGAGCAGGGTCAGTGCGGCTGCTTTTTTCTTACCGCTGCGCAAGACGTTGGTGGCACCAGGGTTGCCGGAGCCGTAAGTGCGCGGATCGTCCATGCCGTAATATTTTGATACGATGACGGCAAAAGACAGGGAGCCGATAAGATAGGCGGCAATAATGGCGAGTACATTGAACATTTTGGGTGCTTTACTTAAAATGGGAACGGTTATTCTATCAAAAAAACGGACAGGCAAATGGATAAAATCTTTTTGTACGGCATGAAGGCCGATACTTTAATCGGCGTATATGATTGGGAACGCGAGCGTAAACAGACTTTGATTTTGGATTTGGAAATCAGTGTTCCCGAGCGTACCGGCACGAGCGACGATATCGGCGACACCATTCATTATGGCGAAGTATGCGAAGTCGTACGCCGCAGCCTTGCCGAACAGGATTTTTTACTGCTGGAAACTTTGGCGGAACATATCGCCCAATTGATTTTAAATGATTTTGGTGCGGCCAAAGTGCGTGTCCGTATTGTGAAACCGGGTATCTTGCCAGATGTGGCCCAGGTCGGTATTGAGATTGAACGCACTCGGGAATAACCATAAATATATAAATTTTTAGTTTTAAATAAAAAAGAAAACGTCATGATTGAACAAATATTGGGAAGTATGTCAGGTATATTTTGGATTTTTCTGATCATTATTCCTTTGCTTTTATTAAAAGCACTGTTGAAAAATCCTAAAATAAAGGGAAGTATGGGAGAAATAGCAGTTCGTTCTGTAATTGGAAAAAATTTAGATGAGAAAACTTATTTTGAGTTTCACGATTTAATTATTCCATCTCGAGATGGTACGACACAAATTGATCATATTTATGTCTCAATTTTTGGGATATTTGTGATAGAAACTAAAAATTACACAGGCTGGATTTTTGGTAGTGAAAAACAATCTAAATGGACGCAAATCATCTATAAACAGAAACATTATTTCCAAAATCCGTTGCGTCAGAATTATGCTCATATCAAAGCATTGTCAGAACTATTGCAATTTCCTGAGGAGAAGTTTCATTCAATGGTAGTTTTCTTAGGTGATTGTGAGTTGAAATCGAAAATGCCACCAAATGTTTGCCGTATTAGGCAGGCGGCGGCTTATATTAAGAATTTTCAGACGGCCTTATTGCTTCCTCATGAGGTAGAGGCAATAGTTGCTGTATTGTCTTCAAGTGACTACCAAGCAAATAGTGAAAAGCTGCGAACACATACGGAGCGTTTGCAACAACGACATCAGCGGTAACTATTAGAAAAGGCATCCTCTGAGTTTATTTCTGTAAAATTTCAGACGGCCTTTAATATTTAATAATTTGGAAATGAGGTAAAAAATGGATTTGAAAGAAACTAAATTAAGCAGTGAGCCAATCTACGAAGGTTCTTTTGTTACCATCAGCCGCGATCGGGTGCGCCTGCCCAACGGCAATGAAAGCCAACGGGTTGTGATCCGTCATCCGGGTGCTGCGTGTGTATTGGCAGAAACGGAAGACGGCAAAGTTGTTTTGGTGCGCCAATGGCGTTATGCCGCCGATCAGGCGACGTTGGAATTGCCTGCGGGTAAATTGGATGTGGCGGACGAAGATCCTGCCGAATGCGCTTTGCGTGAGTTGGCGGAAGAAACGCCATATGTCGCCGATAGCGTCAAACTGCTGTACTCCTTTTATACTGCAGTCGGTTTTTGTGATGAAAAAATGTATCTCTACCAAGCGCAAGGCGTGCGTTTGGGCAGCGAGTTGAGCAATGATGAGGATGAAATTACAGAAACTGTCCTGATGAGCAAGGAAGAGGTACGCACTGCATTGGCAAACGATGAAATCAAAGATGGTAAGACTTTGATTGGTTTGCAGTATTGGTTGACTCAGAATTGAGATGTTAAGTAGAAAATCCTTGATGGATTTCTGAATACTTGAGCCTGATATTTGATAATAAGGTTTTCATATAAACAGGGCCGTCTGAAAAAGCTTTCAGACGGCCTTGTTTTATTTTGTAGCCGGATTTTAACCTAATAAAGCCGGTGCAAACCGTGTGATCGTATCGCGCAAAACGATGAGTTTGCCGTGGAAGAAGTGGGACGAACCGGCAATGGTCACAACAGGCAGGCCTTGCGGTTCTGCCCATGTCAGGGCTTTGTTGATTTCGACGACTTCGTCTTCCGCGCCATGAATCATCAATGTTTTGGCGACATCGGGAACGTTGGATGGTTCCGGGCGGTCGGTGTAGTGATGGACGGCTGCACCCATCAGCAACAGTAAATCAGGCGTGCGCGCTTGTGCGGCAAAGGTGGAAACGTAGCCACCGAATGAGAAACCTGCCAGGGCGAATTGCGGCGCGTCAGGATGTTGCGCACGGGCGTAGTCGATAACGGCAATGCAGTCTTGCGTTTCGCCACGGCCGTAGTCGTGTTCGCCTTGGCTATTGCCTACGCCGCGCAAATTGGGCAGGTAGCAATGGAAGCCGAGCTGGCTGAGGGCTTTGGCGGCGGTTTGGATGACTTTGTTGGTGTTGGTGCCGCCTTGCAGGGATTGGGGTGGTTGATGACGGCAACGCCGCGGGCGGATTCTTGTGTGCTTGGCAGGTAGATGGTTTCCAGCAAACCGGCCGGGCCGGGGATTTGAATGATATCGGGTTTGAGCATGAGTGTGTCCTTGTTTGTTTTTTCAGACGGCCTGAAGCGGTTTACAGATAAAAAGTCTTGCCGTTGTTTTGATTGTTGGCTTTCAAATCAGCAAGCATCCGTTTGAAGTCCAAGCCGTATTTTTCGCTTAATTTTTCGGCGCGTTTTTTCAGGTTGTCAAGATTTTGCTCTTTGGGGCTGCTTTGGAACGCCATGACCGCTACGTTACCGTGGCTTTCTGCAGGCAGCTCGAGTACGCGGCCGTCAAAGACGTTGAGCAGGCGTTCGACAAAGCGTTGATAACGCTGATCACCGCTCCACCAGTTGGTAACAAATACGCCGTCGGGGGAGAGGGCATTGCGGCAGTCTTGGAAGAAGGGTTCTTCCACCAAAGCATCGATAATCTGTTCGCCGTCAAAACCGTCGACCAAAATCACATCGGTATTGTGGCGAAACACTTTAATATATTCCGCACCATCCGCCTCGATAATTTCAAAATTTTCGCCTTCGTGCGGCAATTCAAACAGGCTGCGCGCCACGGCGATGACTTGCGGATTGATGTCAATGGCGGTTTGCTTAGTGTGGGGCAGATAGCTGTCTATCCAACGGGCAAACGAGCCTCCGCCCAAGCCGATTTGGGTGATATGTTTGGGCGGGGTTTCTGCAAACAGCAGCCAACCCATCATGGCGCGGCTGTACGACAACACCAGCTCGGACGGATGATCGACATTCATGGAGCTTTGAATGGTGTCGCTGCCCAAGTGCAGGGAACGGATATTGCCTTCTTCGGAAATGCCGACTTCGGGCAGATGGGATTTGGCTGGGCGCAGGCGGCGGTAAGGATGGCGGGGTGGCATGGGTGCAGACGAAAGATATAAAAGGCGTTATTTTAACAGAAACCATGATGTTTTGCGCTGGGGCGGTTTTCAGACGGCCTTTGAGTGTGTTGGATGGAAAGATAAGGTGTGTATTTAATTTTCTTTAAAATCATTGGTTTTTATAATTTCGTGAGTAACTTTGTTTTAAAATGCTTGCCAAGATGGGAACTTATCGGCATAATGCCGACTTCCTTGCCGGTATAGCTCAGTTGGTAGAGCACCTGACTTGTAATCAGGGGGTCCCGAGTTCGACTCTTGGTGCCGGCACCAGTTAAAGACTGATGGTGCCGTAAGGCATTTCAGTAAGCCGGTATAGCTCAGTTGGTAGAGCACCTGACTTGTAATCAGGGGGTCCCGAGTTCGACTCTTGGTGCCGGCACCAATTAAAAGCCCGATTGTGAAAGCAGTCGGGCTTTTTGCTTATGCTTTGATATTTTAAAAGCAGACCTTATAATACCGCGTTTCCATTACAACAAAGGGCTGCCCGTCGGGCGGAACACACAAAACACCATGATTACCGTAAACACTTTGCAAAAAATGAAAGCAGAGGGCGAAAAAATCGCCATGCTGACCGCTTATGAATCCAGCTTTGCCGCGCTAATGGACAATGCCGGCGTGGATGTATTGCTGGTCGGCGATTCTTTGGGTATGGCGGTGCAAGGTCGTCAGTCCACGTTGCCGGTGAGCTTGCAGGATATGTGCTACCACACCGAATGCGTGGCTCGCGGTACTAAAAATGCCATGATTGTCAGTGACTTGCCGTTTGGTGCGTATCAGCAGAGCAAAGAGCAGGCATTTGCGGCAGCGGCTGAGTTGATGGCGGCCGGCGCGCATATGGTCAAGCTCGAAGGCGGCGTCTGGATGGCGGAGACCACTGAATTTCTGCAAATGCGCGGTATCCCTGTTTGCGCCCACATCGGCCTGACCCCGCAATCCGTGTTTGCATTCGGCGGCTATAAAGTTCAAGGTCGCGGCGACAAGGCGGAAGCGTTGCTCAACGACGCCAAAGCGCATGATGCGGCAGGTGCGGCAATCGTATTGATGGAATGCGTTCCTGCAGAGTTGGCGAAAAAAGTGACCGAAACCGTTTCTTGCCCGACCATCGGTATTGGCGCAGGCGTGTATTGCGACGGTCAGGTTTTGGTGATGCACGATATGCTCGGCATTTTCCCCGGTAAAACCGCCAAATTCGTGAAGAACTTTATGCAGGGCAAAGACAGCGTTCAAGCTGCGGTCAAAGCCTATGTGGACGAAGTCAAAGCAAAAACGTTCCCATCTGTCGAACATACGTTTGTCGGATAAAATAAAAACCAGGCCGTCTGAAACTTATTTCAGACGGCCTTTTTGATGAATAAAAGCGTATAATCGGCGCGTGATTTCCGTTGATGAAACGGCGGAAAAGATAAAGGATTTTTCAAACCATGCAAATCATTCATACGATTAAAGAATTGCGCGAGTGGCGCAAAACTGCCGGAAAGGTGGCATTTGTACCGACTATGGGCAATCTGCACGAGGGCCATCTTGCGCTGGTGCGCGAAGCAAAAAAACGTGCCGATAACGTTGTGGTCAGTATTTTTGTCAACCGCCTGCAATTCGGACAAGGCGAGGATTTCGACAAATATCCGCGCACTTTGCAACAAGATGCCGACAAATTGACAGGCGAGGGCGTTGCCGTCGTGTTCGCGCCTGATGAAAAAGAGCTGTATCCGAATGTAGAACAGCGTTTCAATGTCGAGCCTCCGCACCTGCAAAATGAATTGTGCGGCAAATTCCGTCCGGGCCATTTCCGCGGCGTTGCGACCGTTGTGACTAAGTTGTTCAACATTGTTCAACCCGATACCGCCTGTTTCGGCAAAAAAGACTATCAGCAGCTGGCGATTATCAAAGGCTTTGTCGAAGACTTGAATTTCAATATCGAAATCGTTCCTGTCGATACCGGTCGCGCTTCAGACGGCCTGGCACTTTCCAGTCGCAACCAATATTTGAGCGAAGCAGAACGCGCAGAAGCGCCCCGTCTCTATCAAGAATTACAAAACATTGCCGCCGCCTTGAAAAACGGCAATCTGGATTACGCCCAGCTTGAAGCCGAATGTATCCGCCGTTTGACCGATGCCGGCTGGGTGGTTGATTACGTTGAAATCCGCCATGCACACAGCTTGGCAGTGGCTCATGTTGGCGATAAAGAATTGGTGGTGCTTGCCGCCGCCCGGTTGGGTACCACGCGCCTGATTGATAATTTGGAAGTGGCTTTGGCTTAAAACCAAGCTACTGTTAAAGGCCGTCTGAAACCTGTTTTTCAGACGGCCTGTTTCAAAGAGGTTAAATCATGAAACAAAAAGCTTTAATCTTGCTTCTTCTGCTGGCCGGGGCCGCTCATGCCAACGACAGTATGGGTACAGTCAGCACAAGCGGCATCAAATATCTGAAAAATCCGCATATCGATATGCAGAGCGAAGATTTGTACATCAGCGAAAACCAGATTCGCGTGCATTACCGGTTTAAAAACACCTCCTCGCAAGACCTTACCGAAACCGTCCTTTTCCCTTTGCCGATTGTTCCTGCTTTCATCGATTACGACTTTGCCGACACCAAGGGCTTGGTTGACAGCTTCCGAATTTACGCCGACGGCAAACCTGTCCGCCCGCAAACCCACGTCCGTGCCTATTTTGAACGGCGTAACGGCTCGCTGGTGGACGTGACCGCCGATTTGAAAAAATGCGGTTTGAGCGATCAGGAACTGATGCACCCTTGGACGAAAAAGCAAGACGGTGAAAAAATCGGCAGCAAAATCGGAGCCTGCCGCTCCGCCAAAGTCCAATCCATGCTGCCCAAACAGACGGATGAACTGCCCGATTGGTCGGCGCAGATTGTTTACAGCTGGAAGCAAACCTTCAAAGCCGGCAGCGTCACCGAAATCAAACACCAATACACCCCGCTGGTTGGCGGCAGCTTCCTGCCTTCGCTCAAAGCCAAAGACAGCAAAGCATTCATAGATGAGTACTGTATGGATGAAAACTTCCTTAAAAACTTTAAGACTGTGGAAGAAGGTTCAAAGCTTTATCACTATTTGGGTTATGTCTTGACTACAGGTGCTAACTGGGCAAAACCGATAGGAAAATTCACGTTGACCATAGATCGCGAGCCCAATACTGTTATTTCACTCTGCTGGGACAAATCCTTGCGCAAAGTAGGGCCGAACCGTTTCCAAGCAGTCAAAGAAAATTTCCTGCCGAAGAAAGACTTAGACATTATTTTCGTTTATAACTAATCTTATTTTGGCATACATAAAAGGCCGTCTGAAAGCTTATTTAGGTTTTCAGACGGCCTTTTGTTACAATAACGCTTTTGCGTTTCTAAGGCTTTTCTATGTCCAAACCCACCGTTTCCCCGATGATGCAGCAGTATCTCGCCATCAAATCGCAACACGCCGACAAGCTGGTGTTTTACCGCATGGGCGATTTTTACGAGCTGTTTTTGGATGATGCGGTGGAAGCGGCGAAGCTGTTGGACATCACCCTGACCACGCGCGGACAGATGGATGGCGTACCGATTAAGATGGCGGGCGTGCCGTTTCACGCGGCGGAACAGTATCTGGCGCGGCTGGTAAAGATGGGCAAAAGCGTGGCAGTGTGTGAGCAAGTGGGCGAAGTCGGCGCGGGTAAAGGGCCGGTGGAGCGCAAAGTCGTGCGCATCGTAACGCCCGGCACGCTGACCGACGCGGCGTTTTTGGAAGACAAGGAAACCAACCGCATCGCGGCGGTGAACGCGGATAAAAAACACATCGCCATCGCGTGGGCATCTTTGCAAAGCGGCGAATTCAAAACCAAGCTGACGACGGCGGACAAACTCGCCGACGAGCTGGTGCGTTTGCAGGCGGCGGAAATCCTGTTGCCCGAAGGCAAAAGCCTGCCTGATGGTTTTCAGACGACCTCTGCCAACATCACGCGCCTGAACTCGTGGCAGTTTGCCGCCGATGCGGGCGCGAAATTGTTGACTGAATACTTCGGCTGCCAAGACCTGCACGGCTTCGGTTTGGACGGCAAGGAACACGAAGCCGCTGTCGGCGCGGCGGGCGCGCTGTTGAACTACATCCGCCTGACGCAAAACCTGATGCCGCAACACCTTGACGGCATTTCGCTCGAAACCGACAGCCAATATATCGGCATGGACGCTGCCACGCGCCGCAATCTCGAAATCACGCAAACCCTCTCCGGCAAAAAATCGCCGACCCTGTTTTCCATACTCGACGGCTGCGCCACCCACATGGGCAGCCGCCTCTTGGCACTCTGGCTGCACCACCCCTTACGCAGCCGCGCCCACATCCGCGCCCGACAAGAAGCCATTGCCGCACTGGGTTCGCAATACGAAACCCTGCAAGGCCGTCTGAAAAACATTGCGGACATCGAACGCATCGCCGCCCGCATCGCCGTCGGCAACGCCCGTCCGCGCGACCTAGCCGCCCTGCGAGACAGCCTGTTTGCTCTGTCCGAAATCGAACTGTCCGCCGAGGGCAGCAGCCTGTTGGAAACCCTCAAAGCCGTTTTCCCCGAAACCCTGCCCGTCGCCGAAATCCTCAAAGCCGCCGTGATGCCCGAACCCGCCGTCTGGCTCAAAGACGGCGGCGTCATCAACCAAGGCTATTGCGCAGAACTCGACGAGTTGCGCCACATCCAAAACCACGGCGACGAATTCCTGCTCGACCTCGAAGCGCGCGAACGCGAACGCACCGGCCTCTCCACCCTCAAAGTCGAGTTCAACCGCGTCCACGGCTTCTACATCGAGCTATCCAAAGTCCAAGCTGAACAAGCGCCCACCGACTACCAACGCCGCCAGACCCTGAAAAACGCCGAACGCTTCATCACCCCCGAACTCAAAACCTTCGAAGACAAAGTCCTGACCGCGCAAGAGCAGGCATTGGCATTGGAAAAACGCCTGTTTGAAGCCCTGCTGAAAGAAGTTCAGACGGCCTTGCCACAGCTTCAAAAAGCCGCCAAAGCCGCCGCCGCCCTCGACGTACTCTCCACCTTCGCCGCCACCGCCGCCGAACGCGGCTTCGTCTGCCCCGAGTTCGCCGACTACCCCGTCATCCATATCGAAAACGGCCGTCATCCCGTCGTCGAGCAGCAAGTGCGCCACTTCACCGCCAACCACACCCGCCTCGACCACAAACACCGCCTCATGCTCCTGACCGGCCCCAACATGGGCGGCAAATCCACCTACATGCGCCAAGTCGCCCACATCGTCCTCATGGCGCACACCGGCAGCTTCGTCCCCGCCGATGCCGCCCAAATCGGGCCCATCGACCAAATCTTCACCCGCATCGGCGCCTCCGACGACCTCGCCTCCAACCGCTCCACCTTCATGGTCGAAATGAGCGAAACCGCCTACATCCTC
Organism: Neisseria subflava; assembly: GCF_024205705.1. Classification (NCBI taxonomy): domain Bacteria; kingdom Pseudomonadati; phylum Pseudomonadota; class Betaproteobacteria; order Neisseriales; family Neisseriaceae; genus Neisseria; species Neisseria subflava. Next base: position 1,454,150 of record NZ_CP073115.1, on the reverse strand, counting down.
CACCACGCCACTGACCAATCCCTCGTCCTCATGGACGAAGTCGGTCGCGGCACTTCGACTTTTGACGGCCTCGCCCTTGCCCAAGCCATTGCCGAACACCTGCTGCAAAAAAACAAATCCTTCAGCCTCTTCGCCACCCACTATTTCGAGCTGACCAAACTGCCCGAAGCCCACGCAACAGCAGTCAACATGCACCTCTCCGCACTCGAGCAAGGACAAGACATCGTCTTCCTCCACCACATCGAGCCAGGTCCTGCCAGCAAAAGCTACGGTATCGCCGTCGCCAAACTCGCCGGTCTGCCCAACCGCGCTTTGAAATCGGCTCAAAAGCATTTAAACGATTTGGAAAACCAAGCTGCCGCCAACCGTCCGCAGTTGGATATTTTCAGCACCATGCCGTCTGAAAATGGGGCGGATGAGGAAGGGAAAGAACAAGAAGTTGAGCCTGTTGATAATTTGCAGACCAATGAATTGACTGAAGCGTTGGCTCAAATTCAGCCCGACAACCTCACGCCGCGCGAAGCCTTGGATGCCTTGTATCGCTTGAAAGATATCTGCAATAAGGCGTCGTAAATAACGTAAAGGCCGTCTGAAACTGGAGAAACATATAATGAGTTTTGCTGACATTACCGTGGTGGGTATTACCGGCGCAGATTCTTATACCGAGGGCACGATGTATGCCATTATCCGCAGCTGTGCCGAATTGCCCGGTAGCCGTGGATTGCTGATCAGCCCGAGCTGTCCGCAAGGTTTGCCGGAAAATATCCTGCATCAGCCTTGCCGGCCATTCGGTTATTTGGAATACAATCTGTTTGTTTTGTACCAACTGATGTATTACATCGATACTGATTATTGTCTGATTGTTCAAAATGATGGCTGGGTGTTGAATGGTCAAAACTGGCAGGATGCCTATCGGGAATATGATTATATCGGCGCACCTTTGCCAATTTTGTTGGAAACCGAAGCTGACGGGCAGTTTTTCCTGAAGGGAACCGACCAATATTTGGCCAAACAACATCTGATTCAGACTTCTCCGAATTTGGACGAGCCACAGAACGGCGGTTTCAGCCTACGCAGCAAGCGGCTTTTAACCATGCCGCGACAACTGGGCTTAAATGTAGAAATCCGACCGCCTTTGCCGCCGGAAGACGGAAAAATTGCCGGTATGGAATGGCTGGTGCGTCTGCACCACGAGGATATGTTTTTGACGGCGCAACACCGTTATACATTGCAGGATTTAGGTTTGAAATTCGCGCCTCCGAATATTGCGACGCAATTTTCTTCAGAAGTACCGTTTATCAATCGAATGAGGAATGTCCCTTTAGAGCGCGTCTTCGGGGCGCACTGGATGGGAAGTGTGGTCTTGACCGGCTGCAACCGTATCCGGTTTGCCCAATTGAATGAGGATAAATTGGAAACATACTCCCGTTTTTTTAGAAATTTAGGTTATGAATGGGAATAAATTAAGGCCATCTGAAAGTTCAGACGGCCTTTTTTAATGGCTGTTAATGCTGATGGGCATGGCGTGCAGCCGCGCGTTTGGTACCGACAGGTACGATCAGCGTTGCGTAAGTATTGTCTTTCTGACATACGCTTTTATCGCCGTAATCGATCTCGTTCACGACTTTGATTTTCCACAAGCCGTCAATCAGCGTAATCACATTGACCACGCCGTTTTTATCGGTTTTGCCGGAGAAGCCCTGAGGCTCGCGGTGGTCATGGGTTGATTCCAAGTCCATTTCGGCCAAAGTGTCCGAGCTGGCGGTAACGGTGGCTTTAACCAAAGGCTCGCCTTTGTACAGGACTTTGACCGGTAAAATGCCGCCGGCTTTGACTTTGTTCGGATTTTGCAGCGGAACCAGTTCCAGCTCTTGGCCGATAGGGCGGGTCAATACCGCTTCATCAACTGCGCCGTTGCCCACTTGGACAAAGCTCTTGCCGAACATTTGCGATTGTTCGCAATAGGTGGCACCGGCCAGCTGTTTCAAGGTTTGCTGTTTCCAGCCATCTTTGTTTTTCGACCAGAAAGTCGGTTGGTAGGTTGCGCTGACCCAGTAGGAACCTTCAGGCAAAGCGGCTTTGGAAACGTATTGATAGTTTTCGCCTTTATTTACCAAATCAACGGTTTTCTTTGAGCTGCCGGTCAATTGCAGCGGTTTGAAAATATGTACGCGGTCGTCGGCGATTTTTTCGACATTTGGGAAGTCATGGCTGTAACCCAAATCCGCATGCAGGATTTGGCCGGCAGGCTGATGTGTCGGTGCGGCCACCCAAACATCGTGAGCCTGTGCCACTGCGCCCAATCCCAGCAATCCTAAAAGCATCCATTGTTTCATCGTTTCTACACTCCATTTTTCGATTATTGAACAAAACGCCTAATGATTCGGCGAATACGAACGGTACTCTTTTTTATTAACTTTGTAAATAATATGGTTTAGATTTTATAGTTATAAATAATTATTTTTTGATTTCAGACGGCCTCGGTTTATATAACCAAAACTGATAAACCCAAAAGCAAACATTATTTCCCGTTTGCCTCCGATCCCGATAAAGTATCGCCATACTTTTAATAGGAGCCGACCATGAATATCCGTACCCTTTCTTTTGCCGCATTGACCGCCGCGCTGGCGTTGAGTGCCTGCTCTCCCAAAAACGAACAATCTGCCGACAATGCAGCTTCCGCAGGCAAGGGCGGTAATGTGAAGCTGTTGAACGTCTCTTATGATGTCGCACGAGATTTTTATAAAGAATACAATCCTTTGTTTGTTAAAGAATATGCTGCGAAAAACGGCGGTGCAACGGTTGAAGTCCAACAGTCACACGGCGGCTCCAGCAAGCAGGCTTTGGCTGTCGCCAATGGTTTGGCTGCCGATGTGGTAACCATGAACCAGACTTCTGATATCGAGCTTTTGGTGAAAAAAGGTTTGGTCAAAGCCGATTGGAACACCCGCCTGCCGGATAATGCCGTGCCTTATACCAGCAACGTCGTTTTCTTGGTACGCAAAGGTAATCCGAAACACATCCAAGACTGGGGCGATTTGGCCAAAGACGGCGTACAAATCGTTTTGGCCAACCCGAAAACCACCGGCAACGGCCGCTACGCCTTTTTGGGTGCGTACGGTTATGGTTTGAAAGTCAATAACGGCGATGAAGGCAAAACCAAAGATTTTGTAGCCGCATTGCTGAAAAACACGCCTGTATTTGAAAACGGCGGCCGTGCGGCAACGACGACTTTCAGCCAACGCAATATTGGCGATGTTTTGGTTACCTTTGAAAATGAGGCCAACTACGTCAGCAAAAAATTGACTCAAGACCAATTTGAAATCGTCTATCCGAGCTACACCATTCTTTCCGAAGCGCCGGTTGCCGTCGTGGACAGCGTAGTCGACAAAAAAGGCACTCGTGCCGCTGCTGAAGCCTATCTGCAAAACCTCTGGAGCGAACCGGCTCAAGAGTTGGCCGCCAATCTTTACCTGCGTCCGCGCAATGCCGAAGTGTTGGCGAAACACAAAGCCGACTTCCCCGATATTGAAACTTTCAATCCGAATGAGAAATTTGGCCCGTGGGAAGAAATCATGAAAAAATTCTTTGCCGACGGCGGATTGTTTGACCAGCTTTCCAGTAAAAAATAAGGCTTGAATATAGAGGCCGTCTGAAACTTCAGACGGCCTTTTGCTACAATAAGCCTTTTTCTTATCCATCTTTTCCCATGTCCCAACGCAAAATCATCCATATCGATATGGACGCATTCTACGCTTCGGTAGAACTGCGCGAGCAGCCGCACCTGAAAGGGCTGCCCGTCGTTGTGGCGTGGGATGGCACGCGGTCGGTTATTTGTGCCGCTTCTTATGAGGCGCGCAAATTCGGTTTGCACTCGGCCATGTCGGTGGCAACGGCGAAAAGGCTGTGTCCGCAGGCGGTGTTTGTGCCGCCGCATTTCGATTTGTACCGCCAAGTGTCGGCGCAGATTCATGCCGTGTTTCGGCGTTATACCGATTTGATCGAGCCTTTGTCTTTGGACGAAGCCTATTTGGATGTTACCCGAAATTTTGAAAATATCCCGTACGCCAGCGAAGTGGCCAAACGGATTCGTGCTGAAATTTTTGAAGAAACCGGTTTGACGGCCTCCGCGGGCATCGCGCCCAATAAGTTTTTGGCCAAAATCGCTTCCGACTGGCGCAAGCCGAACGGGCAGTTTGTGCTGCCGCCACAAAAAATCATGGCGTTTTTGGAGAGCCTGCCGTTGGGTAAGATTCCCGGTGTCGGCAAAGTTACACTGAAAAAGATGAATGCCTTCGGTATGCAGACCGCCGGCGATTTGCGCCGTTTTGAGCGCGGCGAACTTTTAAACCATTTCGGCCGCTACGGCTACCGCCTTTACGATTTGGCACGCGGTATCGACGAGCGGCCGGTCAAAGCCGAACGCGAACGCCTGCAAATCTCAACCGAAATTACCTTACCTGAAGATTTATCTCTGGCGCAGGCTTCAAGCCATTTGCCGCACCTCGCCGAAGACCTCTGGCGGCAAATCGAACGCAAAAACGTCGAAGCCAAAGGCGTTACCCTCAAGCTCAAAACCCACGATTTCCGCATTATCACGCGTTCGCTGACGTATTCTTCCGTCCTGCCCGACAGCGCCTCGCTGCTTCAGGCGGCGCATACTTTGTTGCAACGCATACCGCCGCAACGCGAAGACGCCTTCCGCCTGATCGGTATCGGCGTGAGTCATTTGCTGCCGAAAAACCAGCAGCAGACGCTTTGGTTATAAAGAAATAGAAAAGCATTCTTTCCGTTTGAAGATAGGGCGCAGGACAATATTGTTCCATAACCATATCGGCAGCCGTTTAAACAGGCCGTCTGAAAATTATTAGGAACAACCAGCCATGTCTTTATTCCGCCCACAATTCTGGAAAATCCCCGAAATCAGCGATGCCGAATGCCGCCGCCTGCCTGAATTGGCGGCCGCTTTGGAGCGTCGTTTGCAAGACATTGCCGCACGCTATCCGCAAGCCGTGTTCGCATCCAGCCTTGCGGTTGAGGATATGGTCATTACCGATGTCGTGTGCCGTCTGAAACTGCCCATCCGCATCATCACGCTCAATACGGGCAAACTCAATCCTGAAACCGCCGCGCTGATTGCCGAAACCAATGCGCGTTATCAAACCAAATTGGAAGTGTTTTATCCCAACCGACAAACCGCTGCCGAATTTGAAGCGGAGTTTGGCACGGCCGCGATGTACGACAGCGTCGAGTTACGCCGCCGTTGTTGCCATATCCGCAAAATTGAACCGCTCAACCGCGCTTTGCACAACGCGCCTGCGTGGCTGACCGGACAACGCCGCAGCCAGTCCGAAACGCGCAGCGAATTGAATTTTGAAGAGCTGGATACGGGTCGCAACATTGCCAAATTCAATCCTATTTTCGATTGGGAAGAGCAGGATGTTTGGGCATATGCGCACGAGCACCGAGTACCGCTCAATGCGCTGTATCATCAGGGCTATCCCAGTATTGGGTGCGAACCCTGCACGCGTCCGGTCAAGCTGGGCGAAAATATCCGCGCCGGGCGATGGTGGTGGGAAAGTAAAGACAGTAAGGAATGCGGTTTGCACAAATAATCAAAGGCCGTCTGAAAACGTTTCAGACGGCCTTTTTGACGGTTTAACAAAATGATTTATCAAGAATTTGTTTTTCGTTCAACGAAAGTGGAAAGCAGGGCGGTATCGATGTCCCATTTCCAAATGCCTTGATCCGAGCCGTCCATGCCGCGCAGGAATAGGTAGCGGATGGCGATTTTGGGCAACGGCTTGCCGCGCAGGGCATAGTAGCGCGCAATGGCAACGGCGTAGATCAGGGCTTGCAGGTAGTAGTGATGATGCGCTACGGCTTCGTTCATCGCCTGTTGCGTGTACGCGCTTGCATCGTTGCCCAAATGGTTGGATTTGTAGTCGATTAAAATGACATTGCCGTCTGAATCTTGGCAAACCATATCGATAAAGCCGTTCAAATAGCCTTGCAAATCATGGAAATCAAGCAGTTGCGCGGCTTGGACGCATTCGGGCGGCAGGTTTGCTTCGCTTGAAGCAAACCAACGGCGCAAGTCGTCCAGTTTGAAATCGTCCATGTACAGGGTGAACCCCATTTCGGGCAGGCGTCGGGTCGGCGGAATCTGCGACAGGCTCTCGCCGATTAAAGGAGTCAGGCGGCAGGTGTCGAGCATGGTGCTTACCGTCGGCAGCCATTTGCCTTCAAAGCTGTGGCGTTGCAAAACTTCGGCAATCATTTCGGATTGGCTCTCGGCAGAGGCGGCGAAGTCGAGTTTTTCCAACATTTCATGCAAACATACGCCGGCATTGGTGCCGCGGGGAAAATGGTGGATATCGAGGCCGTCTGAAAGTGGGGACGGCAGGTTTTCAGACGGCGTGGCACGATCTGCGCTTTCTGCCGGATCGATAGCAGGTTGCAAAGGCTCGTGTTGTTCGTCGCTTGACTTGGTGTGCCGGCTCAAACCGGTAAAGCTGGTGTGGCGGATAAAGTCAAAATCGCGGCGTTTAATGCTATGAGCGCTAAAAGCTTGGTCTTGCTGACGGCTGTATTGGTAGACGGTTTCCGGTGGGGCTTCTTCCGTGAAGGCAAACTCCGTATTTTCGGGCGCGTTTGTGATAAAGCGCTGCCAGTTGGTTTTGAGCATTTCCACAACATCTGTCGCGCTTTTATAGCTTTGGCTGACGCTTTCGCGGTCGGCATCTGGCAAACCTTCGAGCAGATAGGCAAAAGGATTGTTGGGCGTACAGCTTTTGTTGGCGGCGGCGTAGATGTTGAGCTGTTCTTCGGCGCGGGTAAGGGCGACATAGAGCAGACGCAAATCTTCTGCCGTCTTTTCGTCGGCAAGATGGCTTAGTTCTGCTTCCGAGGTTTGCGATTTGGCCAGCAGCTCGGTTTCGTGGTTTTCAGTATGCAGGATTTTCCAGTTTTCTTTGGAATTGTCTTTGGTATCCCATGCGAAGGGGCAGTACACCAAAGGATATTGCAAACCTTTCGACGCATGCATGGTAACGATTTTGACCAGTTTTTCGTCACTTTCAAGACGGATGGTTTGTGCGTCTGACGGGAAATGGCCGCTGCGCGCACGGCTGATTTGCTCGTTTAACCATTTATGCAGGGCGGCAGGGTTGCGGCTTTGGCTGTCTTCTTCGGCCAAAAGCTCCAGAATTTGGTAGTAGTTGGTCAGGCTGCGTTCGTTGCCGCCTTTGAGCAGGCGTGTTTCAATGTCATGTAGGGTGGCAAACTGCTGCATGGCGGCAAAAATGCCGCCTTTCCGCCATTTTTCCATGGCCTCGGCAGATGACTCCAGCCATTTCAGCAGCTGGTGTTCGTTGTGGTTGAGTTCGTAAATTTCTTTAGCGGTATAGCCGAACAAAACGCCGGTCAAGACAAAGCGCAGCCAGTCGGTTTGCCTTGGGTTGAGCCAAAAGCCGATCAGCGCGGACAGTGAGTCGGCCTCGGCGGAATCGAAAACGGACTGGCGCGACAGTAACACGCTTTGGATACGGCGCTGTTTCAGTTTACTGGCAATCATTGCCGCTTCGTTATTGGTGCGCACCAAGACGGCAATATCGCCGGATTCTAAAGCGCGGCCTTTGAAGTTCAGACGGCCTTCGGCTGCTTCATTGAGCGCAAAGGCAATTTCATCGGCACAATATTCGGCGGCACGGCCGCGCAAAATCTCTTTGCCGGTTTGATCGTCCGTATTGAGCCAGCGCACTTGGATGGCGGGGCGGTGTGGCGACAGCCGGCTTTCGGCACGGCTGGCGGAGACATCGCTGTAATCGATGTTTTCCAACACGAAGGGATGTTTTTTTTGTTTGAACAAGGCGCTGATGCCGTTAATCAGCTTGGCATGGCTGCGGTAGTTGACGGCAAGGGTGTAATGTCTGTCCGCATCTTGCGCGGCTTGCAGATAGGCGTAAATGTCCGCACCGCGAAAGCTGTAAATCGCCTGTTTGGGGTCGCCAACGAGAAACAGCGGGCAGCCTTGTTCGATAAAAATTTGGCGGAAAATTTCGTATTGCAACGGGTCGGTATCTTGGAATTCGTCAATCAGCGCGATTTCCCAGTTTGCCGCCGCCGCTTTTGCCAATGCGTTGCCGTGTTCATTGGTGGTCAATGCCTGATGGACATCCAGCAGCAAATCGTCAAACACGCGCTCGCGGCGTGATTTTTTTTGTTCGGCAATGGATTGGTTGATGTAGGAAAGGAGGTCGAGTTGCAGGCAGATGAAGACCGCTTCTTCCGCGCTTTCCATTGCTTGTAAATCACGACCGAGATTGGACAAGGCTTGCAGCTGAATAATTTCCGGCGCATCGGCATCTGCTTTATATTCTTTTTTCAGTTTGCTGGTGAGCGTGTCGATACTGAAGAGGCTTAATTTCCCTAGCGTTTGTTTGCTCAGGCGGGGAAAACGGTTGGATTCGGCGTTTGTTTTTAAATCGGTAAAAACATTTTCAAAGGTATTTCTTTTGTAGGTTTGGCCGTTAAGTTTGGGAAAGATTGCCCAAAATGCTTTTTTCAAGTCTTCCAACTGGCCGCAAACTTTTTGCCATGTTTCTTGAAGGTTGGCTTGGGCTTCTTCCAAATTGCCTTCAGGCCGTCTGAATTTCAGATAGGGGCGGCCGGTATAGCTTTTGATTTCGGCAAGCATTTCTTCAGGCGTGCATTTCCGGTCAAAAACCAATTGTGCCAATGTGGCATCGGTTGCCACTTTCTGCCGCCAAAAGTCCTGCGCAGGAATCAGCAGCCTCTCGCGAGAGTCGTCCGACAGCTCGACATCCAAAGGCGCGCCGCACAAAAACGCGTAATCGCGCAAGACACGCTGACAGAAGCCGTGGATGGTGTAAATCGATGCGTTATCAAACTGACTCAGCGCGGCTTTGAGGCGCAGAATCAGGCGATGGCAGCTTTCTTGTCCGTCTTGCTCACCTAAAGCCAAAGGAATCAAACGATTGAGAAAGTCATCGGGAGATTTTTTCTCTTTTTCGTAATATTTGTTCAGGCCGTCTGAAATATGTTCCGGCTCACCGCCCAAGGTTTGGATTTCGTTCAAAACCTGCAACACTTCGTCCAAACGCGCGCGCAAACGGGTTTTCAGTTCTGCCGTCGCCGCTTTGGTAAAGGTAACGACCAGAATTTTCTCGATGTCTTTTTTTCTAAAACAATCAGTCGGGTAAAGAGCGCGGCAATGCCGTAGGTTTTACCCGTACCGGCGGAGGCTTCGATGAGGTTGGTGCCGTCGATGGAAAGGGTGAGCGCGTCAAAAGGAAGGGCGGAAGACATGGTTGGAACGGAATAGTATTAGCGAGGCATTATCATAACAGAGATAGTGTGTGGTTTTGCATCGATGATAAAAATGCCGTCTGAAAACTTACTGTTTTCAGACGGCATGTCTTAATGGCTATTCAAATGACTTCAATAGCGCATCTTAGTAACGCAAACGGCGTTTGGCGTAGCTTGGTTGGCGGGGACGATAGGTATAACGGTTCGCCGCAGAAGCTTTAGTGTTGTCATAGTAGTGCACAACATTATTACCGTTGATGGCCGTATTGTTGACGCTCAAACCGGTTGGAGAGCCGGTAGTAATAACGACATTGTCGCTTTGGATGACGTTTGCCGTATTGGTCACGTTGGCGTCGTTTTTACCTTTGGCGTTGATGCCGCCGTTTGGTTTGCCTGAAGCGTAGCTGCCGTTGACATTGACGGTCAGATTTTTTTCGTTAACGCTGCTGATCGCGCCGGAAGTATTGACTTTGTTGCCTTCTAATTCAACGGAGTTGTTGGATACCAAGTTGGTACCGTGCAGGTTGACGTCGCCGTTGTTGGCATTGATTTTAATATCGTTGCCGGCCGCTACATTTGCGCCTGCGGCGGTAGAAGAAGCGTTATCGGTTTTGTTGACGCCGACAGAGCCATTGACGTGAGGAACGGCAACACCGGTTTCAACATTGATTGTCGCACCAGCGCCGATACCGACATTAACGGCTGTACCTTGGTTGGAGGCAGTATTGGCTGACTCGGTGAAGGTTACGCCGTTGCCTGCGGTAATGTTGACGTTGTTGTTGGCAGTAATGTTGGATGCGATTTCAGCAGAGTCTTTGGCGTTGATGACAACATTGGTCGCATTCATATTGCCTTTGACGGCGGTAGATTCTTTTTTGTTTTCATCAGCGTAGTTGACGTTCAGGTTGGCATTCACATCTACGTTTGAACCGTCTTTGGTGTATGCGCCGATAGTCAAAGAAGCGCCGCCTTGTTTGCTGCTGCTGTTGCTGGTGTTGTGGGCGGCAGTGTTGTGGTATGAACCTGCATCAATGTTGATCGCACCGGTAACATCGTATTTTGTACCTTCATCAGACACTTTGTCATTTGCCAAAACGATGGCATTGCCTGCGTTGATGGTGGTTACGGTTGCAGTGGATTCATTGTGGGTCGAAGAGTTGCCTTGACCTTGTGCAGTGATTTCACCGCCGATGCCTTTGTTGGTGCTGATGCCAACAGAAACGACCAAACCGCCGCCGTTTTGTTTCACATCGGATTTTGCACCGCTGTGTGCCGCTGCATGGGTAACGTTTTTGGCAGACTCAACCACATTGCCGGTCGCATTAATCACGGTACCTTCTTGATTAATATTGCCGTTTGCAGTGATGGTAGTGTTGCCACCGGTGTTGATGTTGGATACATGGGATGTATTCGTTACGGTGGTTGCATCTGTTTTGGTGCTGGTAATGCCGACAGACAAGCCGATGCCTGCAACGTTATTTTTTTCGTATGCAGTAGCAGATACGCCCAAATCGGTTACGCGGCCGGATTCGGTCACAGTGTTGCTGCCTTTGGATGCAACAATATTGACGTCATTGGCTGCGGAAATGTTGACGGATTCTTCGCCGTTGATTTGGCTGCCGCTGACGGTAACGTTTGAGTTGGAAGACAACTGGGTGTTTTTACCGGTCAAAATGCTGCCGTTCAGGCCGACAGAGTGGGTGTCGGTGTGGGTATCGGTGAATTTGATACCGGCTTTGGCAGTCACGCTGCCGTTTTCTTTATTGGTTTCGATACCAGAGTAGCCTTTAATGGAATACTCGTTGACCTGTTTGTTTTCTACTGCTTTGGCAGCATCAATGGTCAAATCGCCTGCGGAAGACAGTTGCAGTTTTTGTGCCGCAAACAATGCAGAACCGATCACATTGATGTCTTTGTTGGAAACAACGGTCAGGTCGGCATTGGAAACCAAGGTAGAACCGGTTACTTTTTCAATGCTGCTGTTGCTGCTGGTTTTAGAGGTCGTGATATTGAAAATCGTACCTTTACGCGCGCTTTGTGCGGAGGTGTCGGTGCTGGTGGCGTTTTTAATATCAACGTTGCCTGCTTTGGAGCTGACGAATGTACCGGCTTGGCCTTCAACGGTACTGCCGTAAACGTTGACGCCGTTTTTTGCACCCAAGACTACGTTTGAGTTGGCAGTAATGCTGCTGCCGTGCAGGTTTTCTGTACGGTTATTTTGAACTTGGCTTTCACCGCCGAACAGGCCGCCCCAGTATTTTTTCTGGTCATCGAGGCTTTTGGTATTGATGGTGGTTTGAGTACCCAAGTTGATGTTGTTGACATCGGTAACGACATTGCCGTTTGCCGCAATGCTTGCGCCGTAAGTGCTCAAATCGCCTTCGGAAATCAAACCGATATCACCGGCTGCGGAGATTTTGGTTTGATGGGCGGTAGAGTTTTTGGAAGATTTTGTAGCGATACCGGTTTTCAGGGCGGCAGTTTCATTTTTGAAGCTGACATAAGTCGAGCTGCTGTCGGTTTCGCTGTTGCTGCTCAATACGATGCCTTGTTGGGCGGCAATGCGAGCATCAGCAGCCGAGTTCAGTTCGGTCGCGTCCAATTGGACTTTGCCGGTGGTGGCAATATTGACAGAACCGGCATTGATTTTGGTTTGATGCAGGCTTTCGTCAGTAGAGGAGCTCAGGTTGTTGTTGTACCAAAGGCCTTTGCTTTGAGTGTGGTCGGATTCTGTACGGTTGGTTGTTTTTACCGCGTTAGAATTGATATTGCCTGTAGCAGAAGCAGTCAGCGCGCCGGCATTGATGTTGGCAGCGATCAGGTTGAGGCTGCCGCTGTTGTTCAAAGTCAATGACTCGGATGCATTGATATTGCTGGCGGTAAAGGTTTCCGTTTTGTTGCGGTCCGAACGGAAGTGCTGAACATTTTTTGCCTCTTTGCCGCTGGAAGATTTGTTGGCAGAATGGCTGGTAACCGTGCCTTTGATATCGGTATCGCGGGCAAACAATTCCATTTGTGCGCCGGTCAGATTGGCAGACTGGATGCTCAGGTTGCCTTTGCTGTCGATATTCAGGTAGCGGGTGCCGGTAATGGCGGCATTTTGAATGTTTTGTTTGGCGCGTTTGTCGGTCGCGTGGATGCGGATGGTACCGGCGCGCATACTGCCGAAGATATGACCGTCAAGCACCGGCGCATTTGAAGCAGCGTCCAATGCTTCGATTTGTGCGGTTTTGTAGTCGAAGTTGCTTTTGCCTGAAGAAACGTTGATGGCATCGGCGGCATTAACGTTGGCTGATTTGCCGACTACAACTTGCGGCGCGAGCAGGTCAACTACGCGGTTGCCGCTCAAATTGCCGTTTACTTGCAATTGTTTGCCATTGTCGCTGATATTGAAAGATTTCAACGCGCCGTCTGAAACGGTTGGCGTACCGACAACCAAGGATGCGCGGTTGGCATTCAGGATGCTGCCGCCGTTGTGGGTAATGCCGTTAGGGTTTGCCAAAACATAGTCTGCGGCAATACCGAAGATCTCTTGCTGACCTAAGATCAGAGAAGGGTTTTTGCTGACCACTTCGTTCAAGATCACAGATGCGGCCTGACCTTGGAAGTTTTTGTTGGCAGACAGGTTTCCGGCCAGTTGGGATTTACCGGCAGACAGGGCGTTATTCAAAACGGCGCCGTGTTGGGAAACGTTGTACTTGTTATATTGGTTGTGAGAAAGACCTTGGGCCGTCGGTGCGGCAATGTTGACGATGTCAACATTGTGCTGCTGCTGTACCGAAGTTTGGCCGATGGCTTCGATGTTGGCCGCTACCGCTGCATTTCCCAGGAATGCAAAGCACACGGCGACAGTTACTTTGCCGGAAGCTGAGAGCTTAGGCTGATATAAAGTGTCGATTTTCATGGATTTTAATCCTTATTTATCGTGATGGAGATTGAATCAGAAATCCCATATCGGGTATGGGATTTCTGCTGAGGAAATTTTGAATGTATTAACATTGTTATAAAATTTTTTACAATCATACCACCAGTAAGGCCTTGTGTGCACTATTTCAAATGCAAATATAAACTACCCATCTTATTGATATTAATGAAAAATTAATAATGTTAAGATGGGCGGTTTATATATTGGATAAAAGGATATATATTTACATAACTTTAAAATGGAATGCGCAAAGAAACAGTCACATGATCCTGTATTTCGCTGTTTGATTGGTTGGGTATGCGCGCAAAACCTTTGCCATAGTCGGCAGAAAATTGCCATTTGTCCGCCTTGCCCAAATTCAAACCTGCAACCACACCCATGGTGCGTTGCGAACCTTCGTTATTGTTTTTGGCAACGCCGATGTCTGCACCCAGATAAGGCTCGATATAGATACCGTGGGGCGTATTGCGGCGGAAATAAACGGTATTGCTCAACAGGACTGCGCTGTTTGCGCTCACAGAAGTCGAACGGAAACCGCGTACATTTTGATAACCGACGATGTCCATTTCTTTGGTGGCAAACAAATCATGCGGGCTATATTGGGCATCGATTTGGTGATGGTTGCGCACGATCCATTTACCCAATGGACGGTTTTGAATCAAATTGCTTTGCAAGGATACAGAGGTATAGCGCTTGTCGAACGGCGTATGTTCGGTATTTTTCGCAAACCCTTGTTCTACGCCGATATTGTTGAGCCAAATGCCGTTTGGCAGGATGGCTGTATGCGACAGGCCGACTTGTGCCGAATAGATTTCAGGGCTTTGCAATTCCAGTTTGCTGTCGGCAAATTTTGCAGTCTGTTTCACATAATCGATGCCGGCATAGGCGGAGGCAATGTGTTTTTGACTGCGTGAGAATACACGGTCTGCTTTGATTCCTGCCGCTTTGGATTGGGAGCGGTAGGCGTAGCGCGTTACGCTGGGCGTTAGGATGCTTTGCGATTGCGACGCGGCAGCGTAAGTGCTGAATGTCCATGCGCCATAAGGAACTTGGTAGAACAGGCTGCCGCCTCGACTGTAATGGCTGTCGTGGTTGTTTAGATTGGTGTAGCCGTTTAGATAAAGGGAGTCGCTCAATCCCAACGGGCTGCCGATATTCAGGCTGCCGCGCAGTGTCGTGGTATTGGGTTTGCTGCCTTTATTATCGATGGTAATGCTGCCGCCCCAATGTTTTTCGGCATCGTTGTTGAGTTGGATGGAGGCGGTGCCGTCATCATGCGGATAAACATCGATGCTGACGTTGTTGCCGACAACATGGTTTGCCTGTTCGATACCTTGGTCGAGGTATTGGATGTTCAGCGGTTTGCCTTGATGATTGGGGAAGAGGGTGTCGACGTTAACTGTACGGGAGCCGCCGGTAATCTCACGGATTTTGCCTTCGATGACGGCCAATTTCAAAACACGCTCGGGCGTGGTTTCAAATTTGATTTGCGTATGCGGATAGCCTTGAGCGATATACTCGGCAACGATGTCCCGGTTCAGTTGGTTGATGCTGTTTTGATTGACGCATTTGGGGAGCTTGGCTTCAATCTTTTTGGAATCGATGAGTGTAATGCCGGAAAGCTCAATACCCGTGTAATCCAAGCATTCGGTATTGTTTTCAGACGGCCTCTCTTGTTTAACCGCGTCGTTATCTTGTTTTTTCTGTAAATCCCATGCCGACTGCTCGCGTTTTTGGATTTCAACCGAATGGATCTGATCAAGGTTGTCGCGGAAGTCTTTGTCGAATTGGTTGGGTACGTTTTTATCGATTTGATCGAGCGGATTCGGCGTATTGGCCGCATAGGCGTTCAGCGCGGAGAGAATCAATACGGGCAGGGGAAGAAGGCGGGATTTATACATGGTGTCGTAATTTTATAGGGATAATAATTGGGTTTATTTTATCGAAAATAGCTGCTTGGGCGTATTGGTTTTTATCGTTGTCTGTAATCTGGGTTTATTAAGCAATGATAGGATAAATTTCTATGATAATACCATAAAAATATTAATGGGATTTGAATAACAAAAACCTGCCTTTGAAAAGGCAGGTTTTTTCAGACGGCCTGTGAGCCGTTAAAGATTTTGCAAACGCTCGACAGAAGGCGCGTAGTAGTAAGCACCTGATACGGCTTTAGACAAATATTTCAGCAGTAAGTCGGTTTTGCCGTCTGCATCGCCGAACATATTGAGCAGTTGAACTTCAATATTGTGCAGCGTGTTGCAATAGGAAGTGAACATCAAACCATGTTCGCCGCTGAGTTTGCCGAAGGGTAGGCTACGGCGGACAATTTTCAAGCCAACGCCGTTTTCTTTGACATTGACGCGGCCGAGATGGGAGTCGGGCAGGCGTACATCTTCGCTGAATTCATCATTGGTTTCTTTGCTGCGGCCCACGCTGGCTTCTTGTTCGGCAGTAGGAACGGCATCCCATTTTTTCAAATCGTGCAGGTATTTTTGCAGCAAAACATAGCTGCCGCCAGCATCGGGCTTGCCTTCGGGAATAATGGCGACATTGCGCACATTGTCATCGCCCTGCGGATTTTCCGTACCATCGACAAAACCATCCAAGCCGCGGTCTTCATACAGGCGCAGACCGTGTTCTTCAGTGGCTACGCGGATGCTGTCGCCGAATGCGCTTAATACGGATTGTGCCAAGGCATAGGCGGCTTTTTGCTCGGTGGCTTGAATGTGGATATAGAGATCGTGTTGGGTGGAAGGGGCGAGGCCGTTGCCCAATTCTGGGAAAGGTTTGATTTCGCTGCCTTCGTCAGTATGGCCGAACGATTGCCATGCGCGGCTGCCGAAGGCAATGGTCAAACCCAAAATATCATTCGGAAAACGGGTTTTCAGTTTGGCCAAGGATTCCAAAGAAAGGCGGCAGGCAGATTTGATGTCTTCGTTGCGGCCGTCTGAAATGTCTGCTTCGATAAAAATACCGGCTTGTGCGTGATCAGGAATAATAGCTGATTGAGGTTGGCTCATGATGATTCCTTTCAAAATATTATGGGTTTTTACGCGAGGGATTATACACTGAAAGTTTCAGACGGCCTAAAATCTGCCTTTTGATTTTTTAGGGCGGAAAGGCATGTTTGGCAAGATGTTTTTTGTGAGCGTCATTCTGTTGCAAGTGTTTACATTCGGGCTTGGGCGTTCGCTGCAATGGCTGTTTGCGCCTTGGATTGGCAAAGTCGGCAGGCGTTGGCTGATGGGTATTTCCTATTTCATTACAAACGGCTTGTTGGTCGGCTTGCTGCTGGAGTTGGGGCATATGATGTTCCGCGTGGTGGCGTTTTGGATGGTAATCTTGCTGTTTGTGATGTATGCCGCGTTGGTGACATTTATCCTGTATCTTTTGCTGCGCCGTTTTGTGGCACGCCAACCGCTTTCTCGAAGCCTGCGGCTGTTTGCGCCTTTGTTTGTGGCCGGTTTGCTCGGTTTGGGGATGTATAACGCCTATACGCCCGTGGTCCGCCATCAAACCGTATTCATCAATAAGAAAATGGATAAGCTGCTGCGTATCGGCGTGGCCAGTGATTTGCATTTGGGGATTTTGTTCGGCGCACGTCAATTGGACAAGCTGACGGACATTATGAAGCAGGAACAAGTCGATATGGTGTTGCTGCCGGGCGATTTGATGGACGATACCGTCGATGCGTACTTGAAAGAAAACATGAAACCGCATTTGCAGAAGCTGGCTGCGCCGATGGGCGTTTATGCCACTTTGGGCAATCATGACTGGTTCCGCGATCAGAAGCGTATCAAGTATGAATTGGAAGCGGCAGGTTTGACGGTTTTGGCCAATCAGGTTTTGGAAGTGAATGGTGTGTTGCTGGTAGGGCGGAGCGATGATTTGGATCGCAAGCGTCCTAGTGTGGAGCAGCTTTTGGAAGGTCAAAATACCCAATTACCGGTTTTATTGATGGATCACCGTCCTACTTCAATCGAAACCCATGCCCGGCTGCCGATAGATGTGCAGGTTTCCGGCCATGTCCACAACGGCCAAGTTGCCCCTGCCAACCTTATTGTCCGTACGCTTTATCGTCTTGCTTACGGTTATGAGGCGATCGGCAACGGCCATTTCTTCACCACTTCGGGCTACGGCTTCTGGGGCATTCCCCTTCGTTTGGGTTCGCAATCAGAAGTGTGGGTTATCGACATCAAGTCAAAGCATTGAAATAAAAATATAAATTTCAGGCCGTCTGAATTTCAGACGGCCTTTTTATGAAAATTGGGAAAAATATTGAAATTGGATTATAATCGATGTTAATAAAATCAGCCACCGATATGAGTGGCATCATAATTAGGGAACTCACTATGGGCATTATTAGTCTTGGACTTATCTTCGTATCAATCGCCGCCATCTTATTGTATTTCAAACAACAGTTGAAAGACCGTAAAAAAGACTGTCGCGAATCTTTTGTCTCTTTGCGCATCGCGCTTGACTGCCGCCATCAGGCTGTCCGTCATGTATTGGATGCATACAGCAAACACCTGCAAAAACAGGGCATTGCATCGGATCAAAACGTTCAGCAGATGTGTGCCGAAGTTGAAACCGCATTGGCGCAAACTGCCAAAACATTTTCCGAATCCAAAATCAAACATCTGTGCGAAGCTGAAACAGCATTGAATCATGCGCTGAAAAAATTACAAACCGCCGTCAACAGCCTTTTGAAACAACATCCTGATGAGAAATTGGCCGGTTTGATGGAAATGCTGGATGCTGCAGAAGCAGAAGTCGCATCGGCACGCCGCGCTTACAACCGTAGAGCCGGAAGCTACAATCATCATTTAAACAAATTGCCCAACCGTCTTGTCGCCAAGCCATTAGGCTTTGACAAGCAGGCAAGGTTGGTTCGTTTTACGGAAAACCAAACTCAACGAATGAGCAGCAATATGTTGGCTTAAAAATTAAGCAGTTTGCTGAATAAGCGATAAATAAAAGGCCGTCTGAAATATTAATTTCAGACGGCCTTTTGTGTACTGTTAATGAAAAGCACTTAGGCTTTTGCCAATTTATTGGGCAAAGCGGATCAGGCTGTCGGCAAGCTTATCGGCTGCAGTTTCATAACCTTGTGCAGAGAAGTGAACGCCGTCTTTGGCTGCCAAGCCTTGAGCCATCCAGTTTTTCATGCTGCATGCGCCGCCCATCGCATCCTGCCAAGACCAGAACATGATTTTTTCGTCACGGGCAACACGTTGCTGCATTTGTTGTACTTCGCTGAGCAAGACAGGGCGGTTGCCGCAGCTGCCGTAGGCGGTTTTCAAAGATTCCGGAGCGCCAAGGATCAGGATACCTGCGTTAGGCAGGGTGTTTTTGATTTGACGGATGTAATTGCGCCATGTCCGCTCGGTAGAGGAAATATCGAGGTTGCCGGAAAAGGCTTCATTGGTACCGTAGGCAAGGATGATTAAATCGGCTTTGGTTTGTGCCAAATCTTCCCACATGCCCGGCCGCCATTTTGACCATTGGGATAACTGTGCGCCGTTGATGCCCATGGCGGAAACAGTTACGCCGCGTCCGGGGCGTTCGATATTAATGAAACCGATTTGCCAAGGCATGCTGCTGCTGAGGGTCATCGGTAGGGAAGCATTGGTATGCATCAGTTGCCAACCGTTTTGTGTGGCAGGGATTTCGCGGCCGTTGACGGTCAGGGTTTGCTCGGACCAAACCGGTTTGCCGAAAATGGAGATTTGTTGCATATCCATGTTGCCGTCGGCTGCGCTTAAGGTAACGCTGCCGCCATCGGCGCGTGCTTCAATACCGCCGAAAGAAAAATCGCTGTGTGATTTGCGGCTGCTTATGGTGTTCCAACCGCTGCCGTTGTAACGGACGGTAGCCATACGCTGGCCCTTGACGGTGTTGGGATAAACCCAACCGATGCCGCCGTTACCCCATTGTTGTTGCAAACGGCGACGCAGGCGGTCGGTGAAATAGTCGCCGGCGGTGTGGGAGTCGCCGACTTGGATAATACGAAACTTGCCGTCTGAAGCATTGTTGAGCTGTTGGAGTTTGTTCAGCCAGGCAGGGCGGTTGGAGTCGTAGTTGCTTAACAGGCCGTCATTGGAGGCGCAGGCGGTAATAGGGAGTGCGAGAAGCGTAAGGAGTAAGGTTTTATTAAATTTCATGGTTGTGTATCGTGTGTAAAATTAATTTTTTCCATAATTTTTCCGGCCAATAGCTTTTGGCCTTCTGCGGAAAAGTGAATGCCGTCCTTACTGCGGTAACGGATGATTTTTCCATCTACTTTGACAGAGTCGGCATATTCTTCTGCGCCATTGCTCAACAGTTTGTCGGTCGGCAGCCAAATGGCTTGAGGCGACACCGTACCCGACAGGATTTTGTCGAGGTAGCGCATCTGTTCGTTGAGCTTGGCTTTTTTCATGTAAGGAATGCCCAGCCAAATGACTTGGACATCATGTGTGGAGGCTGCATCAAGAATACGGCGGACGCGGTTGAGGTATTCTGCCTCCCATTCGGGGGAGGCGAACTTCAGGTATTTTTTACCCATCGGGAAATCCCAAGGGTCGTTAGGGCCTAAGAATACAACCAAAACGCGGATGTCGGGTTCTTTTTGCAAAGTTTGTTCGATGGTTTTCGGCCAGTCGAAGAAGTTGGGGTAGGACAAACCGGTGCTTTGTTTGCTGAGGTTGACCGATTGTACGCCATATTCTTGCTTGAGGTGCTTTTGTACGAAAGGTGCAACGCCCTGCATCAGCGAGTCGCCGGCAAAGAAAACTTTATTGCCTTTTTTCAACACGACCTGCGTTGCCGACTGATCAGCCTGATTGCTTGGCTCGCTGGCGGCGGTATCCGTATTGTTAGCCGCATCGGAAGCAGCAGAGTCTTTTTGATTGTCCGATACTTCAATGTTTTCCGTATTTTCAGACAGCCTTGTTGTTTCAATGCCAGAGTCTTCCGAAGCTAAAGCGTCTTCTGTTTCCAGCGAGGCTTTCAGGCCGTCTGAAAATTCGTAGGCTTTTTGTTGCCAATCCGCACCGATACGCCACCAAGCATATTCGGATAAAGGCTCAAGCGGACTGTTTTCATGATAGGTCTGCTGCCAATAGGCATTGATGGAGTTTTGGGCAAACCACGTCAGCGCAACCGCACTGAGCAGAATCGAAACAAACAGGGAGATAAAGCGTTTCATGTTTTGCTCCTTAGAAGTTGGCATAAATAAAGCCGGGAATGCCGGACGGGGCGAAGACGATAATCAGTGCGAGGATAAGCGTGATGGGGATAAACCACAGCCATGCAGGCAGTTTGTCCAAGCCTTTTATCGATGCTTCAAATAAGCGGAGTAAATACGGGTATAGCAAAAGCATCATCGCAAATGCACCCAGCAACATGAGGTCGGTCGGCAGAGGCGCGTTCCAACCTTTATCATTGGCAAATAAGGCGCTGAACAGCATTTCCGTATCGGCAAGCGTTGCGCTGTTGAAGACGACAAAAGCGAAACAAACGAAATGGAAGGTAAACAGCCAGGCAAGCGGTTTGCCGATTTTCAGACGGCCTAAGGCATTGCGGCCGACGATTTTATCGCCGCAGTTAAGGAACACCAACGCCGCACCGTGCAGCGCACCCCAAATCAAAAAGCTCCAGCCGTAGCCATGCCAAATGCCGGAAAGCAACATGGCAATCATCAGATTGAGCTGGGTGCGACCGAAGCCTTTTTTGCTGCCGCCCAAAGGAATATAGATATAGTCGCGAATCCAAGTGGACAGGCTGATGTGCCATCTGTCCCAGAAGTCGCGGATGTTGATGGCGCGAAGCGGCGCGGCAAAGTTTTTCGGCAGTTGGAAGCCGAGCAGCATGGCCAAGCCGATGACCAAATCCGAGTAACCGGAAAAGTCGAAAAAGAGTTGGAAGGTGTAGCCATAAATCGCAGACAACACGCCCCAGCCGTCGAATTGGGCCGGATTTTCAAAAACAGGCGATACCCAGCCTTCCGCCAATACGCCGGCAAGCCACCATTTTTTTGCAACGCCCAACACAATCAGGCCGACCGCCAACGCTGGATAAATCAGCTGGCGCGCCTGTTTGGTGCGGATTTGCGTCAATGCGCCCGCTTGTTCGCCGTCTATGCTTTTAAAAGCGGCTGCACGGATAATCGGGCCGGATGTGATGGTGGGGAAGAAGCTCAAATGCAGTAGGAGCTCGTGCCATTCAAAACGGTCTCCCTTAGGCTCGCGGTAGCAATACACCAAGTAAGCCAGCGATTGGAAAGTGTAATAAGACAAACCCAAAGGCAAAAGGATGTCGATGACGGCGCTTTGCCCCGTATATTGCTGAATAATCGGGCGGAAAAAGTCGAAATATTTGAAGAAACACAAAACAGTCAATGCTGCCGAAATACCGCAACCCAGCCAAAATTTGCGGATATTCTCGTTTTCAGAAAACATCAGCACGCTGACCAGGTAAACCACAGACGAGTAAACCAAAATCAGCGCGGCAAAAATAGGGTCGATACGGTAAAGCCAGCCCAGTCCTGCAACCAAAAGTAAAACGTTTTGAACTTGCGGCAAACGTGCAAATGCCCAGTACAACGGCAAAAATGCGATAAAGAATACCGCAAACTCAATAGACAGCAACGGCATGACAATTCCTTGATGTGTTTAAACTTTCAAACTTTTCGATTGATTGTTATTTTTTGGCGTTAAGTTTGGCACGGATGACTTCGACTACCGCAGGTAAAATCGAAATTACGATGATTGCCGCCATGACTAAGCCCAAATTGTTTTTGACGACGGGGATATTGGCGAAGAAGTAGCCTGCATAGGAAAACGACAATACCCACAACACCGCGCCGATAATGTTGTAACGGATAAACGTGCCGTAGTGCATATCGCCCATGCCTGCGACAAATGGTGCAAACGTCCGCACAATCGGCACAAAGCGGGCAATGATGATGGTTTTGCCTCCGTGTTTTTCATAGAACGCATGGGTTTTTTCCAAATACGAACGGCGGAAAATTTTGGAATCAGGATTGGCAAACAGTTTTTGTCCAAAATACTTGCCGATCATGAAATTGGCCGCATCGCCTAAAATGGCGGCCGCTAAGAGCAGCAATACCATGACGTGGATGTTCATACCGCCGATGGCCGCAATACCGCCGGCGGCAAACAGCAGCGAGTCACCGGGTAAAAATGGCGTTACGACCAAACCGGTTTCGCAGAAAATCACAATAAACAAAATCGCGTAAATCCACGGGCCGTATTGGTCGGAAAGGTGGACAAGGTGTTGGTCGATATGGAGGATGAAATCGATAATGGTAGAAATCACTAGGGTTCCCAAATAAAAAGGCCGTCTGAAAAAGAACAGACAAATGTTTCGGCGAGAAGTTCGACATTGTAAAACCAAAGCGGAATAAAACCAATGCCGTAAGCGCATCAAGATATGTTTAGAAGTGCAGATATGTTGCAGGTATAGGCTTCAGACGGCCTTTATCCTTGATGGTGGACGGCAAAACAACGTAAAATAAAGCCGATTTCAACCTAACCGGTGCGCCTTTGTGAACCAGCTCATCTTCGATTTTGCCAGCCATGATTATCCAGGCTTCGACAAATTTCTGGGAACAGAAAATGCCGAGCTGGTGTATGTGTTGCAGCACAAACATGGGCAATTTATCTATGTTTGGGGCGAAGAGGGCGCAGGCAAAAGCCATCTCTTGCAGGCATGGGTCGCACAGGCGCTCGATGCCGGACGAAATGCCCTCTATATTGATGCCGCCGCCACGCCGCTGACAGAAGCCGCATTGGATGCGGAATATCTTGCCATTGACCAAATCGAAAAGCTTAATAATGAAGAACAGGCTTTACTGTTTGCCATATTCAACCGCTTCCGCAACAGCGGCAAAGGCTTTTTGCTTTTGAGTTCCGAATATACGCCGCAGCAACTCGTTATCCGCGAAGACCTGCGCACACGCATGGCGTATTGCTTGGTTTACGAAGTCAAACCGTTGACCGACCGGGAAAAAATCGATGCGCTCGTCAGCATGGCGGCTGCCCGTCAGGTAACCATCGATCCGGAAATTTTCGAATACCTGCTGAACCATTGGCGGCGCGATATGGACAGCCTGATGCAAATGCTCGATACCCTCGACAACTACGCCGTTATGATGGGCAAGCGCATTACTTTGCCGCTTTTGCGCCAGCTTTTAAAACAACAGGAAACCCAATGAAAAACCTTGCCATTTTCGACCTCGACAATACCTTAATCAATACCGATTCGGATCACTCTTGGCCGCAATACCTGATTAAAAAAGGCATAGTCGATGCGGCTGAAACCGAGGCGCAAAATGAAAAGTTCTACCAAGACTATCAAAACGGTTGTCTTGATATCGATGCCTTCCTCAAATTCCATCTCGCACCTTTAGCCCGTTTCAGCAAGGAAGAATTGGCTGAGTTTCATCGCGAGTTTATGGCCGAATATATTGTTCCGCACATTTCTCCGATGCAGCGTATGTTGGTGCAAAGCCATCAAATGGCGGGCGATGAAATGTTGGTTATTTCTTCGACCAACGAGTTCATCATTACCCCGATCTGTCATCTTTTCGGTATTCACAACATTATCGGTACACAGCTTGAAACCGGCGAAGACGGCCGATATACCGGCAACTATGTCGGTACGCCCAGCCTGAAAGAAGGCAAAATTACCCGATTGAACCAATGGCTTGCCGAGCGAGGCGAGACCTTTGAAAGCTACGGTAAGGTTTATTTTTACAGCGACTCCAAAAACGATTTGCCGTTGCTGCGTATCGTGAACGAACCTGTCGCCGTCAATCCGGATGCAGAGCTGGAAAAAGAAGCCAAAGCAAAAGGTTGGCCGATTTTGAATTTCAAATAACGACGAATCAGGCCGTCTGAAATATTTAATCTAACCACAACCCTAATAAGGACTAAAACATGAAAACGACTAAACTCCTCGCCTCAGCCCTGTTGTTTGCCGCTGTATTCGGTACCGCAGAAGCAGCCGATACCGAAACCTTGGAAGCCATGAAAGCGCAAAATGGCAGCGTTAAAACCGTTTTGATGGATGTCTTCACAACTCCTGCCGGCAATGTTGACCGCGTGAATATCATTCAATCCAGCGGCAATCCTGAAATGGACGAACGCGCAGTGAAAAGCGTTTCCAAATATCCTTATCCGAAACGTAAAACTGCATCTAAATATCAGCACGCCGTTACTTTTGAAACCAATGTTGAAGTAATCAACAACTGATTCGGACGCAAGGCCGTCTGAAAAACAGAAGGCGTTTTGATTGGGAAATTCCCTGTCAAAACGCCGTTTTATTCTTTAAACAAGTATAACCAAAATTTCCGTAAAACCACACGCTCCGGTGCTATACTGAAACAAATAAACCGCTTCATTACACATCATGTCTCCCCGTCCAGTTACCATTACTTCCTACAATATGCACAAAGGCATGTCTGCGCTCAACCGCAAAGTGCAGGTCAACCGTATGGCTGACGCGCTGGGTACATTGGGTTCGGACGTTTTGTTTTTACAAGAAGTCCAAGGACAACATCTCAACAGAAGCCGCCGTACCGACTTCCCCGATGCGCCGCATTACGACATCATCGGCGACAGCCTCGATTATCATCGCAGCTATGGTAAAAATGCCGTGTATCCCAAACGACACCACGGCAACGCCATTCTCAGCCGCTTGCCGCTGAAAACGGAAAACAACCTCAACATCAGCGTCAATAAACTCGAACAACGCGGCCTGTTGCATTGCGAGGTCGTGCCCGAAGGTTGGGAAGATCCGCTGGTGTGTCTGTGCGTCCACCTCAATCTGCGCGAGCCAGACCGCCTCAAACAATACCGAGCCATCAGCGACTACGTTGGCCGGTACATTCGTCCGGAAAGCCCTTTGATTATTGCCGGCGATTTTAATGACTGGCGGCAGAAATCAGCGCGTGAGCTGGGCAGTGCATTAGATTTGAACGAAGTATTTGTCGATAATACAGGCAAACGCCCCAAAACCTTCCCTTCGCGCCTGCCCATCCTAAGCCTCGACCGCATTTACACGCGCAATCTTGATGTCATCGATTCTGAAATTCACAACAGTAAAGACTGGCAACATTTGTCAGATCATCTGCCATTGAGTGTAACGGTTAGGCCGCATCGTAAAATGAATATGAAATCAGATAGAAAAATGTAAGGCTGAAATTTTTTAAAGCAAAGTACTATTGGCAATGTATCGAAAGAAAAAGTTTTTCACTCAGATATTTGAGACAAAAACAGGCCGTCTTAAAAGTTTCAGACGGCCTGTTTAAGTTTATAAAAAAGCGCAAACCTTTTTAAATCAAAAGTTTGCGCTTTAAATCTGGTGGAGGCGGGGGGAATCGAACCCCCGTCCGAAAGTCCTCTACAGAGCGTTCTACATACTTAGTTGTGTCTATTTAGAATCTCGTCCCCATCATGCCGACCAACAGGCCTTCAGAGAACCAGTTACCTTAAATCTCGTTTCCTGCCAAGTAACCCGACAGAAAACCAGTCAATGTAGAATGACGTTGCGGTAGCTTGCGCTACACAGCCCATTGACCAACTGCTGCAACGGCAGGCCTTAAGCGGCCAGTGCGTAAGTTTCGTCGTTTGCGACTATTTAAATTCAGTGTTTAACGGGAAATCTGAGACCCCGGTATGCCCGCATCTGCTTTGCAACCCCCGTCGAAACCAAGATCGCCCCCAGATAGGAAAAGTCAATTATACGCATGTCAGCGTGCTTTGCCAAGTTGCCGATTGATTGAAAAGGCCGTCTGAACAGCGGTTTGCTTTTTCAGACGGCCTCTTTGTTTAGGTTTATTGACGGTAGTTTTGCAGGAAGCGTTCGAGTTTGCCCATGGCTTCTTCGATTTGATGAACGGGAGGCAGGGTAACGATACGGAAGTGGTCGGGGCGTATCCAGTTGAAGCCTGTGCCTTGGACGAACAGGACTTTTTCACGCACGAGTAAGTCGTAGATGAATTTCATGTCGTCGTGGATGCTGTACATTTCGGTATCGATTTTGGGGAACATATACAATGCGCCCATGGGTTTGACGCAGGATATGCCCGGAATCTGGTTGACCAGTTCCCATGCTTTGTTGCGTTGCTCGAGCAGGCGGCCGCCGGGAAGGAGGAATTCGTTGATGCTTTGGTATCCGCCTAAGGCCGTCTGAATGGCGTGTTGCATGGGTGTGGTGGCACAAAGGCGCATAGAGGAGAGCATATCGAGGCCTTCGATATAGCCCTTGGCATGATGTTTCGGACCGTTGAGAACCATCCAGCCTTGACGGAAACCGGCTACGCGGTAGGCTTTGGAAAGGCCGTTAAACGTAATGGTCAGCAAGTCGGGAGCAAGGGCGGCAATATGATGGTGTACGGCACCGTCATAAAGAATTTTGTCGTAAATTTCGTCGGCAAAAATAATCAGGCCGTGTTTACGCGCCAGTTCGGCGATTTCGAGCAGGATTTCTTTGCTGTACACCGCGCCGGTAGGGTTGTTGGGGTTGATGACGACAATGGCTTTGGTTTTAGGTGTAATTTTTGCTTCCATGTCGGCCAGGTTGGGGAACCAGTTGTTTTCTTCGTCGCATAGATAATGGCGGACGGTACCGCCTGCCAGTGTTGCGGCGGCGGTCCACAAAGGATAGTCCGGTGCAGGAATCAGGATTTCGTCGCCGTCGTTGAGCAGCGCCTGCATGGACATGGTAATCAATTCGGAGACGCCGTTGCCGATGTAAACGTCGTTGACGGTAACGTCGAGCAGTCCTTTGGTTTGGTAGTAGTGGACGATGGCTTTGCGTGCGGAATAAAGGCCTTTGGAGTCGCAATAGCCTTGAGAAGTCGGCAGATTGCGGATGACGTCAACCAAGATTTCATCAGGTGCTTCAAAGCCGAACGGAGCCGGATTGCCGATATTGAGCTTGAGGATTTTGTTGCCTTCTTCTTCCAGTTGCAGGGCTTTTTTGTGAACCGGGCCGCGGATGTCGTAGCAAACGTGGTCCAGTTTGGATGATTTGGGGAATTTCTCCATGATGTGTGTTCCGTAAAATTGTTAACAATGGGATAAATGTACTCTTTTTGTGGGTAAATTAAAAGGGCTTCAGACGGTCAAAGCTTACTTATTGCGCGCTTCGGAACGGCGAACCGTCACGCTTTTGCCGCCTATGCCCCAGTTGTCCGTCTCGATTTCGTCGATGACGACGACGGTCGTCTCGGGATTTTTATTGAGAACGCTTGAGAGTAATTCGGTTACTCCGCGGATTAATTCGGCTTTTTGCTCTGCACTCGGGGCTTCGCTGCCGCCGGTTACTTTGATGTTGACGTAGGGCATGGCTTTTTCCTTTTAAAATAGTGTTCACATGTTATCTTATTTTTATCAGGCCGTCTGAAATTTGATTGCAGGATTTTTCATTGCTCATGTCAGCTTTTACAAAGAATTAAGTTTTTTGGAATAGATTGTTTTTAAAATGCGGTTTTATTTTGGATGGATATCGTCATGAACCGTTTTCTTCAGACTTTGATTGTGGCAGCACCAATGGTAATTGCCGCGCCTTATGTGGCAGCGGAAACGCATCCTGCGCAAAAACAGATGCAGCAGAACATTGATGCTGTGTTGAAAATTGCACGCAATACTTCTTTGACAGAAGCGCAACGTGTGAAACAGGTTGAGCAGTATGCCAACCGTTATCTGGATTATGAGCGTATTTCGGCTTTGGCGGTTGGTGCGCCATGGCGTGAATTTTCTGCCAAGCAGAAAACCGATTTTATCCGTGCATTCAAAGATATGGTGATTGCGATGTACTCGCATTCTGCACTGATTGGTGCGGCGGATGCAAATGTGCGCCTGTTGCCAAAGATGACGGCAAACGGCAATAAGTTTGACGTTTTCTCGGAAATTCAGACCAAAAAAGGTACCAAGTATGAAGTGGCCTACCAGCTTTACCAAAGTGGCGGTGCGTATAAGATTTACAACATCCGCGTGGACGGTACCAGCTTGGTAACGGTATACCGTAACCAATTTGGCGAGCTGATTAAGAACAAAGGCATTGACGGTACGATTGCGACTGTCGAAGCCAAGGGCTTGAAGAAACAATAAGGCAGATTGATAAAAAGGCCGTCTGAATATTCAGACGGCCTTTTTGTGTTACGGGCTGATTAAGCACGTTTGCGGAATTCGCCGGTACGGGTATCGATTTCGACTTTGTCGCCGTTTTCGATGTAAGACATCACTTGGATTTCAGTGCCGCCAACCAGACGTGCGGTTTTCATTACTTTACCGGAGGTATCGCCTTTAACGGCAGGCTCGGTGTATTCAACTTCGCGAACGATGATGGTAGGCAATTCTACGGAGATTGGGTTGCCTTCGTAGAAAGTTACTTCGCATACGTCTTCCATGCCGTCAACGATGAATTTCAACGCGTCGCCGATGTTGTCGGCTTCGATTTCGTATTGGTTGAATTCTTCGTCCATGAAGACGTACATTGGGTCGGCAAAGTAGCTGTAAGTACAGTTTTTGCGGGCCAAGATTACGACGTCGAATTTGTCGTCGGCTTTGTAAATGCTTTCAGAAGCGGCACCGGTCAGCAGGTTTTTCAGTTTCATGCTGACTTTGGCGGAAGAGCGACCGCCTTTGATGTATTCGGTTTTTTGAACAACCATAGGGTCGTTGCCAACCATAAATACGTTGCCGGCGCGCAGTTCTTGTGCTGTTTTCATTGTAGTTTTCCAATCAAATCGGTTGTAATAAAACGCGCTATTTTAGCGTATTTTTTTGTGCTTTGAAATAAAGGCGGCAAGTTTTTCGACGGCACTTTTTTGGGCAAAAAGTCCGTCCCGCCATTTTGCCGCGCTTTGGCGCCATTCGTTTTGGTGTGCCGTCAGGGTTTGCCATGCTTGCAGGCGCTGGCTGTCGCTGAGTGCTTCTCCGTTGTTGAGTTCGTCGGAAAGGCGGCGGTGTGCCGTGGCGACAACATCCGGATAAACCTGATGTGCTTTGTTCCAAAACGCGTGTAGTTTGTCGAGATGGATATTTTCTTCTTGCGGATAGATGTGCCAAAAGAAAGGTTTTCCGGCGAGCTGGGCGCGAACAAAGCTGTCTTCGCCGCGTATGACGGCGCCGTCGGCAAGGTTGAGCAGTTTATCGAAATCCTGTTGGGGGACAAAAGGGATTTTGATCAGGGTAACGTGTTCGCTCTGATACATATCGCCGTCTTCAAGCAGGGCGTTTTGTGGCACTAGGCCGCTGTTTTTCAGGCTGGCGATGATTTGTGTACCTGCAAGCAGCAGGGTAATAGGTTGGTTGGCCTGTTGCCACATGGTCAGCCATTTTGCCCAAATATCGCTTTGATAGCCGAAAAGCAGCCATTCGGGCGCATTTTTTGCAGGAAGTTTGAGTTGTCGGCGTAAGGCTTCTGTATCAAAGCCGGCAGATTCGGCGTAATCGAGTTCGCGCAGCAGGCCGCCGCTTTTTTCGCTGAAACCCATAAACCAAAAGTATTTCTGTATGCCGCCGGCTTGGGGCGAGGGCATTAAGTGCAGCCTCTCGTTGCTGTCTTCCGCGCTGAGGTATTCCCAGTTAAGCCAAAGTGGTCGGTGTCGGCGAATGATGGTTTGAACATTGTCGGGCAGTTCGCAGGCGAAGGTTTCGATGACGATGTCGGGGGTAGGGGCTGTATCGGTATCTTCGGCATGATCAGCTTGCCAAGCGTGAATGCCGATGCCTTGATGGATATTGGGAATCGAGGCCAAATCAGGGCAGAGTGCCTGAAGGGATGGGAAATCGTCTGTCCACAAATGCACTTGCCAGCCGAGTTCGCGTTGCAAAACACGTGCCAGCCGCCATGAAACGCCGATGTCGCCGAAGTTGTCGATGACGTTGCAAAAAATCCAGCAGGTATAAGGTGGGTTGGTGTTCATGGAAAAATATGCCCAAGGCCGTCTGAAAACATCAGAATGCGCCGAAATAGTGGAACAAATAAACAATCAGCAAAACAATCGGGATAAACATCCAAATGCTTTGCCGTTTCAATTCAGGCTCTTGTTTGAGGTGGTGTTTGATGACGTCAAAGAGGACGAATTTGAATAGGAACGTGGCTTCGCAGGCAAGGATGATGCCGTTGATGAGGTGTTGCGTTTTGTCTTCGGGCGGGTTGAGGGCAAACCACAAAAGAGTGGCGAGCGGAATCAGGCAGACGGCGAGCCAGCGCAGAAGGATGGGTTTGGACATGGTGTGCGTGCAAGAAATAAAAAGGGCATTATACCCTGTCGTCTTTCAGACAAGTGCAAATCAGGCTATCATTCGTTTTATTTGAAGCGAACATTTATCCCCATGCAAACCCAAGCCATCATCCGCCATATCGTTCAATGGCTCAAAGATTACGCCGAGCAGGCGCGTGCTAAAGGTTTTGTCGTCGGCGTATCCGGCGGCATCGATTCTGCCGTGGTTTCCACACTTGCCGCGCAAACCGGTTTGTCGGTTTTGTTGTTGGAAATGCCGATTCGTCAGAAGTCTGACCAAGTCAACCGCGCACAAGAACACATGGGCCGTCTGAAACAGCGTTATCCCAATGTAAAAGCGCAAAGCGTTGATTTGACCCCGGCGTTCGATACGTTTGCCGATACCGTTGACGTCAGCGAAACTGAATTTCCTAACAAACAGCTGGCACTGGCCAATGCACGCAGCCGCCTGCGCATGACGACGCTTTATTATTACGGCCAGTTGCATGGTTTGCTGGTGGCGGGGACAGGCAACAAAATTGAAGATTTCGGCGTCGGTTTTTTCACCAAATACGGCGACGGCGGCGTGGACATCAGCCCGATTGCCGATTTGACCAAAACTCAAGTGTACGCGTTGGCAGCCGAGTTGGACGTATCGGAAGACATTCAAAAAGCTGTACCGACAGACGGCCTTTGGGATACCGAGCGTACCGATGAAGAGCAAATGGGCGCATCTTATCCCGAACTCGAATGGGCGATGAGCGTGTACGGCAGCCACAAGCCAGAAGATTTTGAGGGCAGACAGCGCGAAGTTTTGGCAATCTATACACGATTGCACAAAGCCATGCAGCACAAAGTCAATCCGATTCCGGTTTGCAAGATTCCGGAAGAATTGTTTTAAGTTTGAATATCAAAAGGCCGTCTGAAAACGCTGGATTAAGGTTTTCAGACGGCCTTTTATATTTTATTTCAATAAGAATTGGGAATATGCTTGAAAAACAGCATCATCAAATACCAAAACAGCGTAGCCGTCGCCGCGCCCAGTAATACCCACGCGCTGATTTTGGCGATTTCCCGAATGGTGCGCTTTTGTTTGCGGCTGAACAGACGGTTCACAATCAATGCCGCGATGGCGCAAAAGAAAAAAAATCGTAAAAGCCTGCCTATCATTCTACATCCTCTCAAAAATATTGCCTTTAATTAAGGCAGGCCGTCTGAAGCCTCATGCACAAAACAAAAACGAAACGTTATAATACCCCTTTTGCCGCTTCACTTGGAAATTACAAATGACAACAAATGCCTCAGTGGGCATTGTAACGCCCCAGAAAATCCCGTTTGACACACCGCTTGCTCTGGAAAACGGCAAAACCTTACCCCGTTTCGACCTGATGATTGAAACCTACGGCACACTCAATGCCGACAAAAGTAATGCCGTCCTTATCTGCCACGCCCTGTCAGGCAATCATCACGTTGCCGGCAAGCACAGTGCGGAGGATAAATACCCCGGTTGGTGGGACAATATGGTCGGCCCCGGCAAACCTATCGATACCGAACGCTTTTTTGTTGTCGGTTTGAACAACTTGGGCGGCTGTGACGGCAGCACCGGCCCTTTGTCCGAGAATCCTGAAACCGGCCGCGAATATGGCGCGGATTTCCCTGTAGTAACCGTCAAAGACTGGGTGAAGTCCCAATCCATGCTTGCCGATTATCTCGGTATTCAAAAATGGGCTGCCATTGTCGGCGGCAGTTTGGGCGGTATGCAGGCATTGCAATGGACGATTTCTTTGCCTGAACGCGTTGCCCATGCGCTCGTCATCGCTTCTGCGCCTAAACTTTCCACTCAAAACATCGCGTTTAACGATGTTGCCCGTCAGGCGATTTTGACCGATCCAGATTTCCATGAAGGCAATTACCGCAGCCATCATACCGTTCCTTCACGCGGTTTGCGTATCGCGCGTATGATGGGGCACATCACCTATCTTGCCGAAGACGGCTTGGGTAAAAAATTTGGCCGAGATTTAAAATCAGACGGTTATCAGTATGGCTACGGCGTTGAATTTGAAGTGGAATCTTATCTTCGCTATCAAGGCGATAAGTTTGTCGGCCGCTTTGATGCCAATACTTATCTGCTGATGACCAAGGCGCTTGACTACTTCGACCCGGCTGCCGATTACGGCCACAACCTCACGCGTGCCGTGGAGAATGTGCAGGCCAAATTCTTTGTTGCCAGCTTCAGTACCGACTGGCGCTTCTCGCCGCAACGTTCGCATGAATTGGTCAAGGCATTAATCGCCGCGCAAAAATCCGTGCAATACATTGAAGTCAAATCCAATCACGGCCACGATGCCTTCTTGATGGAAGACGAAGCCTATATCCGCGCGGTTGCCGCTTATATGAACAACGTTTACAAGGACTGCCAAAAATGAATCTGCGCGACGATTTGCAACTCATTTACGATTGGATACCCGAAGGCAGCCGCGTACTCGATTTAGGCTGCGGCGACGGCGAACTGTTGGCCGCGTTGGTGGAACATAAAAATTGCACCGGCTACGGTGTTGAAATCGATACCGACAGCGTGATTACCGCCATATCCCGCGGTGTGAACGTCATTCAGGCCGATTTGGAAGAAGGTTTGGTGGCTTTTGGCGATCAAAGTTTTGATGTGATTGTCTTGAGCCAAACCATTCAAGCCATGCAGAACACGGAAAAAATCCTGCGCTGTCTGATGCGCGTGGCCAAACAGGCCATCGTCAGCTTTCCTAACTTCGGCTATTGGCGCAACCGCTTTCAAATCGCGGTCGGCGGCCATATGCCGGTTTCCGAGCGGATGCCGTATCATTGGTACGATACGCCCAATATCCATTGGTGTACCCTCAAAGACTTTGATTTGCTGTGTGCCAAAAACAAAATCCGTGTGCTTGAGCGTGCTGTCATGACCGGCAATAAACAGATTAAACATCTGCCGAATTTATTGGGCAGCCTGGCGTTTTACCGCGTAGGTTGATTGCGGTGATCAATAAAGGCCGTCTGAACAGGTAATCACGAAAGCATGGCTTTTGCAAATACCTGTTCAGACGGCCTTTTATTGTTCCAGCCGGTTTAAGCCTGTTTCAATTTTTCTAACAAG
The DNA here is from genome assembly GCF_024205705.1 of Neisseria subflava. Lineage (NCBI taxonomy): Bacteria > Pseudomonadati > Pseudomonadota > Betaproteobacteria > Neisseriales > Neisseriaceae > Neisseria > Neisseria subflava. The sequence continues at coordinate 1,420,526 of NZ_CP073115.1, read as the reverse complement.
GCCAAACTGCCGGCATCGACCAGACGGTAGGTTTCGTCAAAGTCACCCGTGTACCACGGATCGGGAACGTGGTTGTAACCTGAATCGGGGATAAGGTCGGTCAGTTTGAAGATTTTGCCGGGGTGGAAACCGAGCTGCTTTTCGGTTTCTCTGAGGTTGTTGTCGTCCATCACGATGATGTAGTCGAAATGATCGGCATCGCTGGGTTTGATTTTGCTGCTGGTAAAGCCTGACGGGTCGATGCCGTGTTGCTTGAGCGCGCGGCGCGTGCCTTCGTGCATGTCTTCTCCGTCGTGCCAGCCTGATGTGCCTGCGCTGGCCGTAATGACGGCATTGCCCATGCCTGCTTCGCGGGCGCGGTAGCGCAGGACGTATTCGGCCATGGGGGAACGACAGATGTTGCCGAGGCAGACGAAAAGGATTTTGTGGGTTTTCATATGCGTGAAAATGAGCGGTAAGGTTTGAAAATCAATGCAACACGCTAAACCGTTTTCAGACGGCCTTGGCGTGTTGCATTTTCAATTTAGTTTACATTGCTGAAGAAAGGATTATGACCTTCCAGTTTCAACGCTTGGGCATAAGTAGGGATGTTCTCGTTTTCGCCCAATGGGTTGTGCAGCAGGTAGAGGTGCTCGATTCGGCATTCGGCCATCAGGTCGAGGAAGTTTTGCTGCACGATGGCGATATTGTCGGTTGAAGCCAGTTCCCAAGTGAAGGTCTGCGGAACGATTTCAAACGCGCTGTCTGTTGCGTTGAAGCTGAACTGGAGCTTGCCATCCGCTTTTGCTGCGGCAACAACGCCGACACGCGGGCTTTGCATACGGATGGCGCGGATGGCGTTGGTGGCAAAAACGTCCATGGCCATGCGTTGGCGGGTGTGGCTGCCGTCGGTAAGCGCGTCAAGCGGCGTATTGGGCGAGAGCGGGTTGGTAAAGAGGGTAACGCCGTCAAGGGCGAGATGCTCTTGCCAAACCTGCATCAATGGCAGGCCTGCCTGTTGCAGGTTGAGGCCCAAGGCCGTTTGAATGTCTTTATTGCCGTAGCCCAGCGCGTAAACAACATGGACAGATTGACCTTCAGGCAGCGTCAATGGTTTGTATTCGAATTTTTGCAGGAATGCGCCTGCCGCTTCATCGTTTTGCTTGGCTTGGAACCAGTCGCCCGGGGTAACGCTGCTCAAGTCGGTAGATTGGACGAGGTAGGGCAGCCATTGCGTGTTTTGCGTGAGGGCGCGCAGATTAGGGTAGTTTTGCAGGCAGGCGAAGAGGGCTTCGGTAGGCAGCGTGAGCGGCAGGGTTTGTTCTTTTTTGCAACCGGCGACCAAAACGACAGGCAGGGCAAACCATTGGGCTTCGTTATCGTTTTCTGCCTTCAAGACTTCGCCTACGCTTTGAATCAAGCTGGTGTAAGTGCCGACATCGGGCGCCATGGTCATTGCCAATGAAAGGTTGATGTAATGGTTTTGGCTGAGCATGGTGCGGATTTCGGTTTGCAGTTGGCCGGCCGAAAGCTTGCGTGATGCGGAGGAGGAATTGTGCGCCAGCTGATAGGCATTGAGCAGAAGGTAGTTTTTGATAGGGCTCTGCGGATAAGGGCGGGTATCTGGAAGAACAAAGGTTTTCATGACGGTTTGAAGTGTTGTGTTGTAAGTGTGGCGATTATAGCAATTTAGTCAGTCGGTGTGCTTGTTAATACATGAAATTCAAATGACGGCAGGGTGTGTGCTTCATTTTTATGCAGTTTCAGTGTCGGTATTTTGAGGCTGAAGAGGATGGTGCCCGATGTGTTATAATCCATGACCAAACATAATTCAGAAAGGAACAAAATCATGCGCTTGCTTCATACTATGCTGCGTGTCGGCAATCTCGAACGCTCTTTGGATTTCTATCAAAACGTATTAAACATGCAACTGCTGCGCCGCCGGGATTATCCTGAAGGCCGTTTTACTTTGGCTTTTGTCGGTTATGGCGATGAAGCGGACCATACTGTTTTGGAACTGACCCACAACTGGGATACCGAGTCTTATGACTTGGGCGATGCTTACGGCCACATTGCGATTGAAGTCGATGATGCTTACGCGGCGTGCGAACGTGTCAAAGAAATGGGCGGCAAAGTGGTACGCGAAGCCGGCCCGATGAAACACGGCACGACTGTGATTGCGTTTGTTGAAGATCCGGATGGCTACAAAATTGAATTTATTCAAAAGAAAAGCGGTAGCGATTCGGTGCAATATTCATCTTAAGACATAAGATAATGGAAAAGATGATATATTGACATGTCAATTATTAAAATAAGTTAATTTCCTATATTTATGTTTTTAATAGATATTTAGTTATTGCATTTTCAACAGAAACGACAAAGAACGGCTGTTTTTACAGCCGTTTTGTTTTGTATAAATTCGTTAAACCGTCTGATGTCGCGCTTTATCAAACGGCTTTTTAGACTTGTGTATATAAAATGCGATTTTTGCCAATTTCTGCATTAGTGCAACGATGATTATCATCTTAGGCTTTTTTGCCGCTTCTAAATTTCTGACAAGTTGAGGAAATGCATTCATGCGATAGGCAACAAGGGCAGGCATGAACAAGGCGCGTTTTAATTGGCGGTGTCCGTATCGGCTCAATCTGCCTTTTTTATTGACACTTGTCCCTGATTGTTCAATTTTTGGACTTAGACCGGCAAATGCTACAAATTTATTCGCTGTTTCAAAATTTTTATCTGTCAGGTGTCTTAGTAGGATCACTGCGGTTTCTTTACCTATTGCCGGTATGGTTTGCAGGTTTTGATATTCGATATTTAGACTTTCTTTCTGTTTTATCATGCCTTCTATCCGCTTTGATGTCTGATCTATTTTTTCTTCAAGTAGTTCTATGATTGCTTCATGGGTTGATTTTATGTATATGTCTTTTGCGGTATGCAACCTGTTTTGTGTTTCTTTTTGCTGTTCTTTTATTTGTTGCAGAAGATTAACCAGCTTATAGAGTATGGGATTTTCAGACGGCCTAAACGGTGTCAGTTTGTCTAAGTGTCGGTTTGCAAATTCGGCGATAAGTTTTGAATCTGCTTTATCTGTTTTGGTATTGCTGAACTGACTTTTTGCGTATTCTTTGATTTTTAAGGGATTAATTACAAAGATCGTATATAGCGCGCTCAAATATTCTGCCGCCTGTTCGTAGTAAATGCCTGTTGCTTCCATACTTATGGCAATTTTTCTAATTCTTTTTGTTTTTATCCAATTAATCAGATTCTCAAATCCTTCTGTATTGTTGGATATTTTTATATAGTCTTTGCTTCCTTTAGTTGTAATCAATGTTGCGTCTATCGTGTCTTTAGATACGTCCAACCCTATGACATTCATTTCATTTTCCTTATTTATTCAGCCTGATACGGCTATGATGATATTCAATCTTTAAGGTAATTGGACGGTTCGACATATCTTTTCCTCAGTTTTCAACTCTGGTCGTTATACTGTCTAAACCGTCTAGGCTTTTGTTTTGCGCTTAAACAAAAACCTGTAAACCGCCTTAATTAAAACGATTTACAGGTTTCAATTTAATTTACCCAATTTCAAAAAGGCGGGAGTTCCCGCACCCCGTTGATATTTATTTAACCGTTGATTCCGCTTAGGCTACATCAACAATTAAATAAATATCTCTTAACTGCCGACCTTTGCACCGTTTTGGAATCCTGTTTTTTCGCCTGCTTCAACATAGCCGTCATACATCAAGTTTTGAGGGCTTTTGCCGCCCATCGTAAGTACTTGTCCATTTTCAGGCGCGTAGGCTGTCTGCGGTGCTGTTTGTGGCTGTTGTACGGTGTGCTGTTCATCCTTATAGGGATTGAAAGGCAGGCCGTTTTTCACGTAGTCCTTACACATGGCTTTATTAACTTCTTTTAGCGGCGTGCCTTGGGTGCTATAACAAGTACAACCACTATTACCACCTTCAACGCAACCGGCGATGTATTCAAAGGTTTTAACTTGTCTTACATTGTCATAGATGGGTTTACTTTCAGGTTTTTCGGCTAGAGTAGGTACAAAATCTTCAGGCTTAAGATTTGTTTTTATATCTTGATGACTTTTAGGTTGATCAGTTTCCGTGATTGCCTGTGGTTCAATTGCAGACGAATCAGAAACAGATTGAACTACTTCAGATTGGCCGCTACCTTGTTTATAAATCTGATAAACGTTGAAACCTTTCCAAGCCATGAAAGCAAAAATAGCTACCAAAGCCCAAACAGCAAGCGGAATATTCTTTTTAAACTTCTGATGCTGGCTGGATGATTTGTAATATTTAAACGCCTCTTTTGGCGGCTTCCAGCTTGATGATTCAACGCCTGTTACTGCGGCAGGATTATCTAGGCTGGTAACACATTTGTACCATGTATATTGCTTCATACCTACTGCTTTGCGCTCAAGGTGCGTATGTTTTGAAACGAGATTGCGTACAAATACGTCAAGCTGACTTGGATGCTGTGTCATTAAGATAACCGTATGGCCGTGGTGACGAAGTTCGGTTAATTCTTGAATATAAGGCGGAACAGGGCGACCGGCAGCGCGAACAGGATAAGTATAATGCGCTTCATCGACAATCAATACTGCACCAGTAGGTAAAATATCCCTTAAAGGCGCAGACATAATTTCTTCTTCTGTGAGTTCGTGTGCGTTGAATTTACGTTTATCCAAACCGTCAATATGGCAGAAATAAAGCGGACGATCTACTTCCGTACCGTCTTCAAGCTTCATTTTGAACAAACCGTCTTCATTGTTCAGAATCATGGATACCACACGCGAAGTCTTGCCGGTACCCATATTCCCAGTAAACAAATAAATCATAACGCTACCTTGGCATAATAAAAGTTAATTTATTTAATGTAATCATTCCAATATAAAAGCTGAATGCGCCGAATAAATAACCGAGACCTTGGCCAAAACCACCTATTAAAAGTAAATTAAGAATATCAGACGGCATAGAATTTATGGCATTCAATGTGTAATCTTTAAATTTATTCAGCGCAATAATATAGCCTGCATACGTTACAAACGTCATGCCAGTAGCAATAATTATTCTGACAATTAGCATTTTGAGCAAAATTGCCAATAAAGGTATAAGACCTGCAAGTAATGGCATAAGTACCTCTTATTTCCTCAACGACCCAAAAACAATAAACGCGGACATGATGATGAATCCGAGCAGAACGGCAAAACGAACTTTTTCCATGAAAACGCAGAGCGGTTCATAGCTGATTTGTACCGGCTTTCCCCAAATGTTAAAACTTTTTGGCTGAGGACAAACGCCGTTTGGCGGTAGGAAATCGTCTGACGACCATGTCCTATCATCGGTAGTTTGAGGAATACTTATAGCGTCAAACATTCCCTCTTCAGGCTTGCCCATTTTGTCACAGGCTAAAATGTCTGGAAAAAAATCACAAAGTAAGCCTTTTGATTCTTCTTTCTTGTTATCTTTTTTATCTTCTTTCCTTTTATCAGATGGATCATCATCCGGATCAGGTTTATCATCCGGACGTTTATCAGGCTTATCATCTGAATCAGGATTGTCATCAGGTTTTTTATCGGGCTTTCCATCAGGATTAGGCGCAGGATCTGGATCAGGCTTTGTATTGGGTGCTTCAGATCCGCCCGGTGTCAGATCGGGACGTTGAGTAGTTGCGACATCTGCCGTTGAATTGCCGTTGGAGTCTTTGCCGAAAGTAATGGTAATTTGAACCGGTTTGCCGTTTTCGGGAGTGACAGGGCCAATGGTTACAACAGTACCGGCAGGGACTGATACTTTTTCGTTATATTCTGGTTTGCCTGATCCTTCGATAAAAGGGGTAGGATTACTATCAATTTTAGGTGTTGCAATTTCTAAAAACTTATCGGGGGTTAGTTCTTCGCTATAATTTTTTATAAAACTATAAGCTATAGCTAATGTTTGAATATCACAACTGACACCCCAACCATTCCATCTACATTTTGGTGACGTTCTTGCATAATCATCGCCAAAATACATATCCATTAAACCTTTATGAATTTTTTCATAGTCAGATTGAACTTGCATTGTTAGGAGGATTTGTGCATCTTTTTCTGATTTTCCCCCTTTTGAAAGAGCAAGCATTACAGATGAATCTACGCCAACACATGAGTAATAACCAGGTTCGCTTCTAAATTTACTCATACAAAGAGCATTATCATAGACTTTAAGATATGTATCGGCATTTTCAGAATAATGATAGCCGGCTGATTCTAAAGTGGGGTTTACGGCTTGATAGGCGTCATAAGCATATGATGCAGCACCAACGTAGGGTAGACCTTTTAAAGCAAGTTTTGCACCTGCTTTTACCAGGCGATATGCGCCTTGAAGAACGACTTTTCGGGATACTTGAGCTTCTAACGTTACGGGGACAGTTGAGGCAGATCTAAAGCCTGTTGATACATCTCTTACATGTAAACTTTTATCAAATCTAGCTTGATATTCCTGCTCAATACCTCCGCCTATTACTTTCCATGCTCTAAAGCCATTTTCATTAAATTCCTTAGTTAACGGATAACTTAGCTTCCCGTTTCTAACCTGTAAATCTGTAGCATAAGAATTAAAGCTGAATACAAACAGAAAAATTATTATTAAACCCCGTAACATTTATTTCGCCATTTCCTATACTGAAAACTGAATCATCTTTAAACAGAATTTCAAAACAGGATTTCTCAAAATCAATTCTATTATAAAAATTCATACACTTATTCATAGAGAATTTTTTTAAATGTTCAGTTTCTTTTAAAAATAAATAAAAAACATAAGATAAAGGTTTATCTAAATAGAATTTAGCTAACGCATCCAATTCAAATTCAGAGATATAGAAAAAATCTTTTTCATTTTTGAAAAGCATAATACTAACTTTCGTAATGTTTGCTGAAAGTTAGATTTTGACATTACCCGAATAGGGTATCAATCCTTAAATAAAATAGCCCCTATCAAAACAGGTACCGCCAGACCCAAGTAAAAATAGTAATCCATCATTTGAGAACCCTTTTCAAAATGGATACGAAATACACAGCAGCCATCACGCCGAACAAGAGCCATCCTGTATCCAAACCGCTTTTCAGATTTTCACTTGGATCGCATTTGGGCAAATCGGCTTTAATCGTCTGTCCGTTGAGTTTCCATACTGTACCGTTGTACTCAGGTTTGATAATTTTGCCGTCTTGGCTAATTTGAGGTACTACCAAGCTGAAATAGACGTTTTCAGCTTGGCTTTGCTCAAGACATTTATTCCCGACTTGGTAGTACATCTTAATTACCTATTAGCGCAATAAGCGTTTAACAATGGCAATAACGAACAAAGCGGCAAATACGCCGACTACCAACCATCCTGCTTCAAGGCCGTCAGTTTTTGCGGCTTCAAGGGCTGATTTTGCACCTTCATCAAGAGCGGCATAGGCTTGTGTAGCCAAAGCCAGAGGAGCTGCGGCAACAACGGCCAGTTTTGCGCCGTATTTACGGCAAGTGTTCATCAATTTCATGATGTTTTCCTTTACGAAATGTTTAAAAAAATGTGTTTGCGGGCTATGTGAAGGTTTTAGAGACCGCCCGCCGAGCCTCTTAAACTTAGTCTTCTTTTGTATAAAAACTGAAAATTAAAAATTCGCCGCCGATTTCTTCAATCGCCGAATTGAAAGCATCTTCATAGCTTTCATATTGACCGGCAGATTTAATATTAGGAGTGAAACCAATATCACCGAATGGATCGGGATAGATGAATTCATGATTTTCGAGTTCTTGAACAATAAATTTTTGCTGATACTTACTCATGATTCAGCCTTTCTTAGGCTTTGGGCGCTGAGCCTTTAACTTGGAAATCAAGCAATTTAGGAACTAGGCCTTTACCTGTTGATTCCATGGCGACGGTTACATCAACCGCGCATGGGAATTTAAGATTTCTCAGCTTGTCGAAATTATGGCTATCGCCAAACTTCATGCTTGCCGCGGTAAAACCTACGGAATTGCCGTTTGAAGGCATGGGGCTGGCTACCAAAACTGTGCAAGAATCGATTTTGTTACCGTCAATTTCGCCTTTGAATTGTTTTGCACCCAACAGGGTTGCTGAATACGTGGTTACTTGGCTTTGCTCAAACATTTTGAATTTCCTTTACTTGTTTAAAAAATTTGAAATAATTTTCTCTTCGAGTTCGATGTCTTTAATGTGTTGTTTTTCCCTGTCTTGTGGAAATGCGGTTTCTTTCTCATCAAGCAAATCATCAAGTAATGTTTGCATATTCAAATCATCAATTGCTTTTTGCTCTTCGTGGATATACTGAATCTTTTGTGTCTGATCTCTACAATCGTATTGTTCAGGTTGTAAACCTTTGGGATAACCTTCAATGCCTTTTACAAGTTCATCGACGATTTTTGTATCATCCCATCCTATATCGCGAAGGAAATTAACCATTTTTCCAACCTGATTACGCGCATGGAACAGTTTGTGATCGAAAGATAAATTTACTGTTTCTGTCTTGGCATCCATCCGCTTAGCTTCTGTTTTGAATATCGCCGAACATATCGGGTAAGCACCACCAAGATACGAACCGGGATAAAGCAAAACATCTAAGGGGATTTCTATATCGCCTGCCCGAAATTCAGTTTCAAACCTGACCCATGGACTGTTGACATCGCCAAATTGTTTTCCTTTCTCATAAACACGGGTAAATTTAGAATTTCCGCGTTTACCTACATAAAAGGTTTTGCCGCTACCGTCATCATTGCGCCATGCAGTACCTCGGCATTCGCTTTTTGGCCTCATGTTATGAACGTCAAAATGGCCGTTGTCATGATCAAGTAATGCCTGATCGGGTGTGTATTCGCCGTTAAAAAAATCATGGGCCACATCAACACGGGTAATTTTTGGACGTATGCACTTACTTAAAAACTCATACAGTCGGTTTTCCCAACCGGGTATAGCAGCCTGACAACCTGTACCATTCAATTCAACCAACATTGTTTCACGCTGACCGCCGTAATGAACTTTTCCGTATTCGACGTTATCCGGGCCTAGTTGGTAACAGCTTTTATAGAAAAACTTTCCTTTAAACGGTAATTTTTGGGTAATGCCAAAACCGAAAATTTCTTCTAACAGCTCGCTATACTTCACAACGAATTCCGTATCGGATACCAATCCTTTACCTGTTACTTTCGGCAAACTGTCTTCGTGAATTGTGAAAGTGATTTGGTCAATAAATGCGCCGTCATCCCTTCCTCTTCTTAACGGTATTTCAATGAATTTACCTTTTCCATCCGATACGAAATGACTGAAATATTCAAATTCGAAGTCTTGGTTCTTCGATTTTTCCGCACCCTTCGGATTATGGGTTTTATTTTGCTCCCCCCCTATTAGCCTAGGGGGCAGCCTTCGGCGGTTAGCGCAGGATTGCCGTCCGCTAAAGCGGCCGCCATATCTGCGCCCACCGCCACGGCTTTATCTTCCCAAGCTTTCACGTTTATATTCCTCATTCATCAAATCTCTTACTAAAAGTCTTCCGCATTCGTTTGCGGCGTTTTCAGCCTTGTGTTTTAAAGCTGGATAAGAAATAGGAAAGCAAAGAGTTTTGACACATTGAGATTCATCATTTATATCCTTGAAAATTTTGAGGATATACGACTTTGGAAAAGATACTGGTTCGGGATTTACGGTGTAGAAAATAAGCATAATTAAAGCCCCTTCACTGGCTTAGTTAAGGGGCTTTACAAGAATTAAGAATATGCGCCCCTGATGGAACGCAATATATAAGGCCGTCTGAACATTCAGAAGGCCTTTTGTTTGATCAGCCCAACTGTTTTTGCTTTTCGCTCAACAGGGCGTGTACTTGAAGCGCGGTAGCGTAGCGGTCTTCTCCCGCTTCAATCGGGTCGAGGAAATGCAGCTCAACCGTACTGGAAGGCTGGCTGATGACCATGCAGATGGATTGCCAGAGGCTGATGTCGCCGTAGTAGGCAGTGTGCGGGTTGGGGCTGCTACCGTCCGGATTCGGATAGCGGCAGAGTGCCGGAATAATCGGTACGCCTGCATCATAGGCCGTCTGAAAAAAGCTCGGTTTAAACGGCAGGATTTCACGGCCTTCGGTACTGGTGCCTTCGGGGAAAATGGTGACGGTATCGCCGTTTTTCAGTGCTTCGGTCACGCCGGCGATTTTGGCAGAGTTGCCTTTGATGCCGCGGTTGCGCGAGACGTAAACCGTTTGTGCCTGCGTGGCGAGATAACCGACCACCGGCCATTTGGCTACATCATCTTTAGCTACGAAACGGCCGGGGAAAGCGCCGTTGACCGCCATAATGTCCAACCATGAAATATGGTTGCTGATAAGCATTTGGCCGCGGCCTTCTTGCGGCGGTGTGCCGAAAGTTTGCAGTTTCATGCCGCAGGAAGCGAGTACGCGCAGCGACCATAATTGGATCGCGCGCAGTTTGCGTTTGCTGCTGTAAAAGGGAAACAGAAAAAACATTTCGGCCATGCCGTACAAAAGGCAGCCGGCAATGCAGAGAAGACGGAAGATAAAACGGATTTTGGCGGTCATTGTGTGTGTTTTTTTATAAAGATTAGGCAGGCCGTCTGAAGTTTCAGACGGCCTTTTATTATGAGTCGGTTTTAGGGGCAAAACGCTGTAAGTAGCGGTCGGAAAGATGGTTGATGTCCATCATGATCAGTACATCCGCGCAGTTGAATGCTTCATCGACGCAAGGCTCGCCGCAGAACCACGCGCCTGCTTTGAGATAGCCTTTGATCAGTGCAGGTACAGGCGGATTTTCAGACGGCGTGATGCTGTCCCATTTGAGCGGGTTGAGCGGTTTGACACACCATTGTGCCGGAGCGAGGTATTTGTCTTTCAAAGCATGATACAGGCCCGCCGCATCGTTGCCGCCGTCGCGCATTTCGATACTGCCGCAACCAATCATAAAGCGCAGGTTTTCGTCTTTCATGAATTTGACCAAACCGGTCCACAACAGCATGACCAAGCCGCCGTTGCGGTAGTCCGGGTGGGTGCAGGCACGGCCAAGTTCTACGGTTTGCGGCAGGATGTCTTTCAAAGGCTCAAGGTCGAATTCATGCTCGCTGTACCAGCCGCCGACTTTTTTTGCGGTTTCTTCAGTAATCAGGCGGTAGCAGCCGATTACCTCGCCGGTTGCATCGTCAAACGCGAGCAGATGGTGGCAATGTTTATCATAAGGATCGACATCGCGGCCGTCATCACTTTCGATTTCCGCCCCCAGTTCTTGGGCAAAAACCTGATAGCGCAATCTTTGGGCGGCTTCGATTTCAGCTTGGGTTTCTGCAAGGCGTACGCTCAGGCCGATTTTGGGGCCCGTTTGATTGAAACGGCTGGGGACATGATGTTTCCTGTTTGAAGAAAATGGCTGATTATAGCGGATATACGGACAGATTTATATTGATTTGCTTTGCGGTAGGGCAAATTATGTCGGGTTGTTGGAAAAAGGCTTCAGGCCGTCTGAAACTGATGGTTGTTTAGAAGGATGGTCAAGGAACATTTGCCAGGATGTTTGAAATTTATGACATAAATCAAAATATTTATCCGAACTATTTAATATGAGAATAAAAGTATATACAATATAACTAGTTTAAAAGTATTAATTCGATTGAACGAGATATTTTTAATATTTAAAAAATGGAGAATATAAAGATGAAACTGAATGTATCGCTCAGTCCTTTGTGTTTGGCTTTGGCGTTTTTTTTCGGTACTGCGTATGCGGACGGAGGTATTGTTGCCGGAACCATGCACAAGACGGGTTCTTTGGCTGTCGGTAAAGAATCCGTATCGGGCGAAAATGCCGCTGCAGTTGGCGACAAGGCTAAAGCAGGTGGCTATAAGGCGGCTGCTTTGGGTTATGATTCTGCCGCTTCCGGTTTGAGCGCAACTGCTTTGGGTGGCGAATCCAAAGCGGAGGCATTGCGGTCGGTGGCGGTTGGCTTTCGGGCCCATGCCAAGGGAACAAATGATGTAGCAGTCGGTGGCGCAGCGGCTGCTTCTGGCGGTCAATCCGTTGCAGTTGGTCTGCTGTCCAAGGCTTCAGCTTTGCGTGCCGTTGCGGTAGGTAATGGCGCGCAGGCAAGTAATATTGATGCAGTAGCTATCGGCAGAGATAGTGAGGCGGATGCGCTCAGCGCGACGGCCTTAGGTGATCGAGCTAAAGCACGTGGGACTCAATCACTTGCTCTGGCATCGGCTGCTGAAGCAGAAGGTTATCAAGCAGTGGCGGTCGGTACGCGTGCGGTATCGAATGCCGTAAACAGTGTAGCTTTGGGTGTCGAGTCTTCCGCTACAGCCTTGAACGGTCTGGCTGTCGGCACCAGCTCCAGCGTGCGTAAAGAAGGTGGTACCGCAGTCGGCGGCGGCGCATCGGCTTTGGAAGAGAAATCTTTGGCACTCGGTTTCCAAGCCAAAGGTAAAGCCGAGAAAGGGGTCGCTCTAGGTGCGCAAAGTATTGCGGATTTGGCTGCAGGTCAGGCAGGCTATGATTTTGCGACACAGTCGGCAAGTCAATCTGAAGAAACGGCATGGAAATCGACATTGGGCGCAGTTTCGGTTGGCAATGAAAAGGACAGCCGTCAAATTACCCATGTGGCTGCCGGTACTCAGGATACGGATGCGGTAAATGTGGCTCAGGTTAAAAGGCTTGCGGAAAGATGGCAGGCCGATAGTCAGCAAAAAGAGTCGGCGGTGGCTGCTCAAATCAATCAGATACGCGCTGAAACACGCGTAGAAATGAAAAAACTGGAAGACCGTGCGGATGCCGGCTCTGCCGCTGCGATTGCGGTGGGTAATCTGGGACAAGCTTACCAGCCGGGACAGGGTGCGGTATCCATTGGCAGCGGCGTTTGGCGCGGAAAGGCCGGTTTTGCTGTCGGAGTATCGAAAGTATCCGCCAGCGGCAAATGGCTGGTGAAAGGTTCGGCTGTTGGCGCATCTAAGGGTGGTGCAGGCGGTGGAGCCAGCGTAACCTATCTGTGGTAGAAAATTTCAGATGGCCTTGAATGTTGAGGCCGTCTGAATTTGGCATGCGAAGCGGTAGAAGCGTAAAATCAACGTTTTTGCCGCTTTTTTTATTATGGAAACCTCTTTCCTGCTTGCCGGAAAAATTACCGAGCTGACGCTGATTGTTTTGATGGGCGTGGCCTTGGTGAAGGCAGGGCTGTTGAAATCGGAAAACAGCTATACGCTCTCCGTCATTGCGCTTTACCTGATCAGCCCGTCTGTCATGATTCATGCCTTTCAGATGGACAATACGCCGCAGATTATCGAAGGGCTGAAGCTTTCCGTTATGCTGGCGGTGTTTTTCCATGTGGTGTTGATTGTTTTGGGCAGGTTGTTTAAGCACTTGTTCAAACTCGATGCGCTCGAACACGCGGCGACGGTGTACAGTAATTCGGGCAACTTGATTATCCCTTTGGTGATGTCGGTATTTGGTGCGGAATGGGTGATTTATACCACTGGTTTTATCTTGGTGCAGACGTTTTTGTTTTGGACGCATCTGCGCCTGTTGATTTGCGGCCGAGGCAATGTGGCTTGGAAAACCATTTTTACCAATATCAACATCTTATCCATGTTGGTCGGGCTGCTAATGTTTACCTTTCAAATCAAGCTGCCGCATATTGTCGATAATACTTTGGCGACGGTGGGCGGCATGATTGGCCCGGTTGCCATGTTGGTGGCGGGCATGCTTTTGGCTTCTCTGCCGTTACGCTCGATTATGTGGACGCCGAGGCTGTATCTCGTTGCTTTTTTAAGGCTGATTTTGATTCCAATATTATTGCTTTTTGCCGTCAAAGTTTGTGGTTTTGTCCATCATGATGCGCATGCGGATACGGTTGTTGTAATCAGCTTTTTGGCAACGACTTCGCCTGCCGCAGCGACGGTTACCCAAATGGCGGTTGTTTACGGCAAAAATGCCCAAAAAGCCAGCGCGATTTATGGGCTGACAACCTTGCTTTGTGTGGTAACCATGCCGGTGATGATTGCGTTATATCGTTGGATTATTTAAGAAAAGGGCAGGCTGTCTGAAACGTTAGCCTTATGTTTCAGGCGGCCTGTTTGGTATTTTAATTTTGAAAATAACTTTTATTATCAATTAATTAAACAATTAAAAAACTATACAAAGCGGATTACTGCGTGTATCCTTACACCTAACATTCATTCAATATAAATCTTTAAAGGAACACAGCCATGACCGACTTTACCCTTTGGGAAACCGCGCCTTTTAATTCTACGATTGACCATATCCTGCAACGTTATCACAACGTTCATCGCGCCCAGTTTGAAGAGTTGGTACCGCTGGCGCAAAAAGTAGCGCAGGTTCATGCCGATACTTTTCCGGCTGAAGTGGCCGATTTGTTAGCCTATATGCAAAACGAGCTGTTGATGCACATGATGAAAGAGGAGCGCATGTTGTTCCCGATGATTAATCAGGGCGTGGGTCGCGGCGCGGCAATGCCCATCAGCGTGATGATGCACGAGCATGAAGAACACGACCAAGCCATCGCGCGTCTGGAAGAATTGACCAACAATTTTGAGCTTCCCGAAGGCGCTTGCGGCAGCTGGACCCGTTTGTACACTTTGGCCAAAGAGATGGTGGATGATTTGAAAGACCATATCCATTTGGAAAATGAGATTTTGTTCCACCGCGTTTTGGCTTCTTAAAATTTGAGCTTAATCAAGGCCATCTGAATGTTCAGACGGCCTGTTCTTTAATCTCTTGCTAAGTTAGTGCAATGGTTCTAAAATTTTAATAAAGAAACAAAATTAGGCAGTAAAGGCACACATCCGTTCTTTTGTTTACTTGAGAAGGAGTTTATGAATGAAACATTCTAAAGTTTTACTATCGGGTATTCTGTTTGTTGCTCTGACTGCGTGCGCCCAAACGACGGACGGCAGCTGGAGCGCCTTGCAGGATACGAAAACAGGCGTGCAGTCGCGGCCTTATTATGAATTTGGCAATGTACTTCAGAAGATTTCTTTTAAGAAAACCGGTAATCCGGAAAATGGTCTGAAAAAGCCTGTCTTGACAGTGTATCGTCAGGGCAAGCTGTTGGGCGAAGCATATAATTTGGAAGCATCTTATGGCAGCCCCTTGTTGCCAACCCTGTTTTTGGTAAACGGCAAGTCATTAAATATTAATGACGACAATGATAGAAAACTGTTGGCTACTGCTAAGAGAATCGATTTTTACGATTTCGGACGTAGTCGGATCGGCCATGCAGTCTTTACCGCGCCTAACGGCATCTGTCAGGATATGAAACACGGCAAAGGCGTTTCCTACAAGCTGGTTACCAACTATGTTAATTTTCCGGATTATCCTTCGCCTGAAAATATCTTGATTATCACTGCGCAAGGCAAATATGAGCAAGACGGGTTTATATTGGATGCCACTGAGTCAAGAGTGACCAGTGCCAATAAAGAGTTTGCCAAAAAATATGGCGAAGCCCTGAAATCCAAGAATGGCCCTGAGACCAGGCATGTGAATATGGCCAATGCAGCCAGCGCGGAAAAAGGCAGACTGTTGGCTGATTATATCTGTCAGTAATCATATTAAAGGCCGTCTGAAATTCAGACGGCCTTTTTGAATCATGAATGCATCTCTTGTTCAAACGACAGCAGAATCTGTTTTACTTCATCCGCTTCTTTGACGGCACGGATACGGTCGAACAATATCTGCGCCTGTTCAAACTCTTTTTTCATCATGCCCAGCCATTGTTTCAAACGGGCAACCGGATATTTGTTGTTGGCTTCTTTGGCAAGGCATAAGTCGAAGAATTGGACTATCCATGAGGAGACTTCGGCAAAGTCGGTGTCTTTCACTGTTTCGCCGTTTTCATATTGCTTGATTTGCCGCGCTAAGTCTGGACGGATAACCGCGCCGCGCCCGAGCATCACGCTGTCGCAACCGCTGACGGTTTTAATGTCTAGATAGTCTTGAAGGCTGAACACATCGCCGTTGGCGGTAACGGGAATACTGACAGCATCGCGGATTTTGCGCACCCATTCCCAATGTGCCGGCGGTTCGTAGCCTTCGACTTTGGTGCGCGCATGGACGGTTAACGCGCAGGCTCCGCCGTTTTCAATCGCGGAGGCGCATTCCAATGCCAGACTTTTATCTTCATAACCGAGCCGCATCTTGGCAGTCAGCGGAATGTGTTGCGGCAGGCGTTGGTGCAGGGTGTGGACGATGTGGTAAATCAAGTCGGGCTCTTTGAGCAAGACCGCGCCGCCTTTGTGTTTGTTGACCGTCGGCGCGGGGCAGCCGAAGTTGAGGTCGATTTTGTCCGCACCGAAACGTACGGCTTCCAAAGCATTGACGGCCATGTTTTCCGCATCGCTGCCCAAAAGCTGGACAGTACAGGGCGTGCCGGCCGGCGTGCGGTTGGCATGGGCGATTTCGGGAACATATTTAAGCCAAGTGGCGCGTGAGTGGACCGTGTGCGTAATGCGGACAAATTCGCTGACGCATTCGTCAAATCCGCCGATGCGCGTCAACAGGTCGCGCATCACATCGTCCACCAGCCCCTGCATGGGGGCAAGAATAAGCTGCATGAGTCAGGCCGTCTGAAAAAAGGAGGACATATTGTAGCGGTATATCGGTTAAAATACAGCTTCCTTTTTCAGACGGCCTTTTTATGATGCACACAATTCCGGCAACCGCCGCCATGTTGGTAAAAAATTCAGAACGTTATCTTTCAGAAGTTTTGAGTGCACTGAAAGACTTTGACGAGGTCCTGTTGTTGGACAACGGCTCGACCGACCGTACTTTTGAAATTGCCAAGGGCTTTCCCAATGTCAGCTATTACAAGCATGACTTTATCGGGTTTGGCCCGATGAAAAATCTGGCGGCCAGACTGGCACAAAACGATTGGATTTTCAGCATAGACAGCGATGAAGTGGCGGATGAGGCATTAATCGAATCCATTCGTGCGGCCGTTTTGGAAAATGAGAAGGAACATATTTTTTCGCTTTCCCGTCTGAACCATTACCACGGCAGACTGATTAAAGGCTGCGGCTGGTATCCGGATATTATTCCGCGCCTTTATCATCGCAAATTTACCCGTTTTTCCGACCGTCAGGTGCATGAGTCTTTGGTGTTGCCGCAGGAAGCTAAGGTTAAACAACTCGATGGCCATCTGAAACATTATTCTTTTGAAAACGCCGAAGGGCTGATTCAAAAAATGCAGCAGTATAGCTCGCTGTATGCGGCAGAAAATCGTTTTAAGAAAGACAGTTCGCCGTTTAAGGCTTTGCTGCATGGCGGCGTATCGTTTGTGAAAAATTACCTGCTCAAACGCGGTTTTGCCTATGGGGCGGACGGCCTGACAATTTCAGTTTCCAACGCGCAAGGTTCGTATTACAAATATGTCAAACTCTACGAGCACAACCGCACGATAACCGTCTCCCTCATCATCACCACCTACAACCGCCCCGATGCTTTGGAGCTGGTGTTGAAATCGGCTTTATCGCAAACCCGTCTGCCGGATGAGATTATTGTCGCGGATGACGGCTCAAGGCAGAAAACCGCCGAAGTGGTTGATTTTATCCGCCGCAGGACAAGCATTCCTGTTAAACATTCATGGCAGCCGGATAGAGGCTTTCGTGCAGCCGAATCGCGCAACCGTGCGCTGGCGCAGGCGCAAAGCGATTATATTGTGTTGATTGACGGTGATATGGTCTTGGATCCGTCTTTTATCGCCGATCATTTGAAGATTGCCCGCAAAGGCCGTCTGATACAGGGTTCCCGCGTAATTTTGACTGAGGATAAAACGCAGGATATTTTGAACGAAGGCGATTTGCCTGCCTTGTCCATGTTCAGCTCGGGAATAGAAAAACGGCTTTCCGCCCTGCGCTGCCGTTGTTTGGCCAAACTGGCAGGCCGAAAAGGCAACCGCAAACACAAAGGCATCAAAACCTGCAATATGGGCTTTTTCCGCAGCGATGCGCTTGCCGTCAACGGGTTTGACAATAGCTTTGTCGGTTGGGGCAGGGAAGACAGCGAATTTGTCGCCCGTTGCTATCATAACGGTATGAAACGCCATAATTTGAAATTTGCCGGCATTGCGTACCACCTCTGGCACAATGAGGCAGAACGCGATTCATTGCCGCAAAACGATGCCTTGTTGGCGGCAACGTTGTCGGAACGCAAAATCCGCTGTGTTCATGGCGTATCGGATTTTATAAAAGATGAAGAAGTAGCCGGAAAATAGCTTTATCATCTTTTAGAATCATAGAGGCCGTCTGAAAATCTTCAGACGGCCTTTTTTGTGTTTTTAAAAACCTAGCGGTTAAATGAGAATATTATTTATTTGATATAGATCAGTATGTATAATTAGGTAAAGTATGGTTATGGAAGAGGGTTTACTCTATAATCCAACCGTTTGTAATTTTATTTCGGTCAAAGCCGGATTTTGGGAGTTGTGATGTCAACTATGTTTTTTATCCAGTTTGCCGTTGTGTTGCTGTGTATCCTGATTGGTGCGCAGGTTGGCGGTATTGGTTTGGGCGTGCTCGGCGGTATCGGCTTGGCCGTATTGTCTTTTGGTTTCCATCTTCAACCGACCAGCCCGCCGATTGATGTGATGCTGATGATTATGGCGGTAGTGTCTGCCGCAGCGGCCATGCAGGCCAGCGGCGGTTTGGACTATATGATTAAGATTGCCACGCGTGTGTTGCACCGCAATCCGAAATACATCACCTTTATCGCGCCGGCGGTAACTTACACCTTTACCGTCTTGGCAGGTACGGGCCATGTGGCTTACTCGGTCTTACCCGTGATTGCCGAAGTCAGCCGTCGCAATGGCATCCGTCCTTCCCGTCCGCTGACGATGGCGGTTATCGCTTCCCAATTTGCGATTGTCGCCAGCCCGATTGCCGCCGCGGTTGTTGCCTGTGTTACCATGCTTGAGCCGCAACACATCACGATGGCGGACGTGTTGAAAGTTACCGTTCCGTCCACGATTTTGGGTATCGGTTTGGCTTGCGTGTTCGTAAACAAACTGGGCAAAGAATTAAAAGACGATCCGCATTATCAGGCTTTGCTGAAAGACCCGAATTATGTGAAAGAATACATCGATGTGGAGGAGCAACAAACCGATGTCACTATTTCGCCGAAAGCCAAATTGTCGGTCGGTATTTTCTTGACTGCGGCATTGCTGGTGGTGGTAATGGGGGCGTTGCCTGAGCTGCGTCCGGCTTTTGAACACGATGGCGCGATCAAGCCTATGGGCATGGCGCATACGATTGAAATCGTGATGTTGTCTGCTTCTGCGCTGATTATTCTGGCGTGTAAACCCAATGGCGATGCGATTACCCGAGGTTCGGTATTCCATGCCGGTATGCGTGCCGTAATTGCGGTGTTCGGCGTGGCTTGGTTGGGAGATACCTTGATGAGCGGCCACTTAACAGAAGTAGAGTCGACCGTCAGCCATTTGGTTGAATCTGCACCGTGGACCTTTGCCTTTGCCCTGTTTGTCTTGTCGGTATTGGTTAATAGTCAAGGCGCGACAGTGGCGACGCTGTTCCCAATCGCCATCAAACTGGGGATTCCAGCGCCCATCATTATCGGCACATTCGTTGCGGTAAACGGCTATTTCTTTATACCAAACTACGGTCCGATTATTGCCGCTATTGACTTCGATACAACCGGCTCGACCAAAATCGGCAAATTCATCTTCAACCACAGCTTCATGATTCCGGGCTTGTTGAGTATGGCATTTAGTCTGGCTTTTGGTTTGTTGTTGGTTCAGGTGTATTATTGATAAGCTGAAGAATGAAGGCCGTCTGAAATTAAATTTCAGACGGCCTTTTTGATATTGTGATTCGAGAGCTTAATTGCAGTATTTATTGACGTCGTTTTGGTATTGTTTAATTAAACTGTCTCGGTTGGCCAAGCGTGCGCTTTCGGCAACTTGGCGGTTGATTTTGGCGATTTTGCAGTTTTCCAGCTTATTTTGGCGGTTTTGTTCTTCGATTTTTTTATTGCGCTCTTCGATTTGTTTGTTTTGTTCCGCAACCTGTTCGTTGGGCTGCTCGGCAACCGGCTCAGATGCCGCAACAGCAGGCGCAACGGCAGGTTTGACGTTGTGCGTGCGGATGTTGACCACGCCGGAACGTTTCGGTTGCAGGCGGTTTGGCGTATCGGAATAGCTGTTGCCCGATGCGCCTTTCCAAGTGTAAACCTCAGCCGCGCCGGTCAGGGCGGCGGAAGAGAGAAGGGCTGCTATCAGACAGGTTTTGAGTACGGAAGATTTCATGGGTTTCCCTTATGTAAATGATGTTCTCATGCGGCTTATTTTACTTGAAACTGCAATGCGTTGGCATATTTTTGTACGCCAAATCAAATCATGTAAAAAAATAACGTTAAAACGTGTATTGCCAATGTTAGCATCAAGCCGGTGTGATATAATGCCGTGCATCTTGCACAAACTGAAAGACCGAGCATCATGCGTATTGTAGAAAAAGCCTATACTTTCGACGACGTTTTGTTGGTTCCAGCGCACTCAAACGTGCTGCCTCGAGATGTCAAACTTCAAACCAAACTCACCCGCGATATCACGCTCAACCTCCCTCTACTTTCTGCTGCAATGGATACCGTTACCGAAGCGCGTCTGGCCATCTCTATGGCTCAAGAAGGCGGCATCGGCATTATCCATAAAAACATGACGCCGGAGTTGCAAGCGCGTGCCGTTTCCAAAGTGAAGCGCCATGAGAGCGGCGTGGTGAAAGATCCCGTTACCGTTGCGCCGACCGCATTGATCCGCGAAGTCTTGGAAATGCGCGCACAACGCAAACGCAAAATGTCCGGTCTGCCTGTTGTTGAAAACGGCAAAGTGGTCGGTATCGTGACCAACCGCGACCTGCGTTTTGAAAACCGTGTCGATCTGCCGGTTTCTGCCATCATGACCCCCCGCGACCGTTTGGTTACCGTTCCTGAAGGTACCAGCATTGATGAAGCCCGCGAAATCATGCATGCGCACAAAGTTGAGCGCGTTTTGGTGTTGAACGACCAAGACGAACTCAAAGGTCTGATTACAGTTAAAGATATTCTGAAAACAACCGAATTCCCTAATGCCAACAAAGATGCCGAAGGCCGTCTGCGCGTCGGTGCCGCGGTGGGTACCGGCGGAGATACCGAAGAGCGCGTCAAAGCATTGGTAGAAGCAGGCGTGGACGTGATTGTGGTCGATACTGCCCACGGCCATAGCCAAGGCGTGATCGATCGCGTGCGCTGGGTCAAAGAAACTTATCCGCACATCCAAGTCATCGGCGGCAACATCGCGACTGCCAAAGCCGCTTTAGATTTGGTTGCTGCCGGTGCGGATGCCGTTAAAGTCGGTATCGGCCCGGGCTCGATTTGTACGACCCGTATCGTGGCAGGCGTGGGCGTGCCTCAACTGACAGCGATTCACAATGTTTCCGAAGCCCTGAAAGGTACAGGCGTTCCCCTGATTGCCGACGGCGGTATCCGCTTCTCCGGCGATATTGCAAAAGCTCTGGCAGCAGGTGCATACAGCGTCATGCTCGGCGGTATGTTTGCCGGTACGGAAGAAGCACCGGGTGAAATCGAACTCTACCAAGGCCGCTCTTACAAGTCTTACCGCGGCATGGGTTCGTTGGGTGCGATGAGCCAAGGCTCTGCCGACCGCTACTTCCAAGACAAAACCGACAGCACAGACAAATATGTTCCTGAAGGCATCGAAGGCCGCGTTCCTTACAAAGGCCCGATTGTGAACATCATCCACCAATTGACCGGCGGTCTGCGCTCCAGCATGGGTTATTTGGGTTGCGCCAATATTGCTGAAATGCACGAGAAAGCAGAATTTGTGGAAATCACTTCTGCCGGTATGAGCGAATCCCACGTTCACGACGTACAAATCACTAAAGAAGCGCCTAACTACCATCGTTAACCCACTATAAAAAGGTCGTCTGAAAATATTTCAGACGGCCTTTCTGTTTTTATAAGGTTTTAAAAATGAAGCAGATATTGCTTGCTGCCGTTATGCTTAGTATTTCAGGTTTGGCATTTTCAGAGTCTATTGAAGAATTGGAAAGAAGGCCGCTTAATATGTTGAAAACTCTGGGATTATCTGTTGAGGCTCAAAAAGGGTTTGTTTGGGCTATTGTACCTGTTGATGAAACTGGTAAGGTTGGTAAAGCAGTATGGAGCAAGGAGGGTGAAGTTTCTTCTGAGTTTATGGAATTGGCAAAACAGAAAATTGCTTCATTTAAACGATTCAAACCAAAGTGGGCTTATGCTCATACCTTGGCAGGATATCACGAGAAATTGCTAAAAGTGCAGAAACAAAAATGTGCAGCAATTGATCCTGATGGGTTTAAACGATGGAACAATAATCCGTATATTAAATCGGATTTAATAGGTGAGCCTTTATTGGATTGTTTACATAAAGTATCCGAGGAACAGACCAATATCAAAGTCAACATTCCCAGCATTGCCCAATTTTTTATTATTTCTGAGAAACAGGCAATGGTGAATATTGCTCAGATTTATCTTCCAGGATATCCCGCTCTATCAGCAGAAAATGGAGAAGAAGGCTCTGTCGTTATGGAATTACATATAGCAGGAGGAAAGGTTGATACAGCAAAAATTGTTAAAAGCAGCGGTTATTCCCGATTAGATAAGGCTGCACGTAAGGCTATTTGGAGATTAACTTTTTCCAAAAAAGCTCGGGAAGATATTGAATACTATCAACTGATACAGTTTAATCTAGGCGATTAAACCGAGTTTCAGACGGCCTTTTAAAAATCGTATTACAATAAGCCAAAATTAAAAACACATTCCATTATGTCCAAAAGAATCCTGATTATTACCCCAAGCTGGATTGGCGACTGCGTCATGACCCAACCGCTTTATCGCCGTTTGCATGAGCTGTATCCCGGCTGCACCATTGATGCTTTTGCGCCCAAATGGTCGATGGCCGTATTTGAGCGCATGCCTGAAATCAACCGTGTGATGGAAAACCCGTTTGGACATGGCGCGTTGGAATTGAGAAAACGTTGGCGTATCGGGCGTGAATTGGGAAAAGAAGGCTATGATCAAGTGATTGTTTTGCCCGGTTCGCTCAAATCCGCCATCATTGCCTTGGCTACGGGCATCAAGCAGCGTACGGGCTACGTCGGCGAGTCGCGCTATTTTTTGCTGAACGATATCCGTAAGTTGGATAAGGCAGCATTGCCTCTGATGGTTGACCGCTATACTGCGCTGGCGCATCCGACCCAAGCGGATTTTAACGGGCATTCAGATAATCCCTGTTTCACGATTGATCCCGAAAGCCGTCAAGCCGCTTTGGCAAAACATGGTTTGACGACGGATAAACCGATTTTGGCATTTTGTCCCGGTGCGGAATATGGCCCGGCCAAGCGTTGGCCTGCGCGTCATTTTGCCGAACTCGGCCGCCGATATTTGGCCGAGGGTTGGCAGGTTTGGCTGTTTGGTTCGCAAAAAGATTTTGATATTGCAGATGAAATCAACCGACTTTCAGACGGCCTGTGTACCAATCTTTGCGGTAAAACCAATCTTCCGGAGGCGATTGATCTGTTGTCTTGCGCCGATACGGTTGTGTGCAACGACAGCGGTCTGATGCACCTTGCGGCCGCACTTGATCGGAAATTGGTTGCGGTTTACGGCTCATCCAGCCCTGACCATACGCCGCCTCTAAGCCAAAAGGCAAAAATCGTCAGTTTGAATTTGGATTGCTCACCTTGTTTTAAGCGCGAATGTCCGTTAGGGCATACGGATTGTTTGAACAAGCTGACGCCGGATATGGTGCAAAAAGCAGCGGAAGAGCTGGCTCGTGCGGCGTAATCCAATAAAGATTAGATGGAAAACAGCAAAGGGCAGATTTGAGTTTGCCTTTTGATTTTTCATTTTTTCTATTTTTTAACAAAAGGCCGTCTGAAAATCATATTTCAGACGGCCTTTTGGGGTTTGAAATCAATATATCTGATTATTTTTGATGCAGATTATAAACGTATTCCACTTCTTCGCGGCTGCCCATGAATACGGCAACACGTTGGTGCAGGCCGGTAGGTTGGATGTCGAGCATGGCTTCGATGGCGTCGTTTGATGCGCCGCCGGCTTGTTCCATAATCAGGCTCATCGGGTTGGCTTCGTACATCAGGCGCAGTTTGCCCGGTTTGGATGGGTCGCGTTTGTCTTGCGGATACATGAATACGCCGCCGCGCATCAGGATGCGGTGGATTTCGGCAACCATGCTGGCTACCCAGCGCATATTGTAGTTTTTGCCGCGTACGCCGGTTTCGCCTGCCAGTAATTCATCAATGTATTGTTGAACAGGGGCGAACCAATGTCTTTGGTTGGACATATTGATGGCGAATTCTTTAGTAGACTCGGGAACGCGCGGATTTTCTTTGGTCAGCAGGAATTGGTTGGCATCGTCCAAAGTGAAGACGAATACGCCGTGACCGACAGTCAGTACCAGTTGGGTTTGCGGACCGTATAAAACATAACCTGCGGCTACTTGGTCGCGGCCTTTTTGCAGGAAGGATTCGGTAGTCAATGCACCTTCAGGTTTCGCCAAAATGGAGAAGATGGTGCCGACGGAGATGTTGACGTCGATATTGGAAGAGCCATCCAGCGGGTCAAACAATACCAAATAGCCGCCGTTTTCGTGTGTGGCGACATAGGTGTCTTCTTCTTCGCTGGCAAGGCCTGCGATATTGGCATTGGCTTTTAAAACATCAATCATGATATTGTTGGCGATGACATCGAGTTTCTTTTGGTCTTCGCCTTGGATGTTGCCGGTACCTGCCATACCCAAAACGCCGGAAAGTGCGCCGAGGCGGACTTTGGCGTTGATATCCAAACAGGCGGCGGCTACGGATTCCAATACGCTGGCCAGCTCTTGCGGCAGTTTGTGTTCGGGCAGGTGTTG
The DNA here is from genome assembly GCF_024205705.1 of Neisseria subflava. NCBI lineage: Bacteria > Pseudomonadati > Pseudomonadota > Betaproteobacteria > Neisseriales > Neisseriaceae > Neisseria > Neisseria subflava. Next base: position 1,395,572 of record NZ_CP073115.1, on the reverse strand, counting down.
GGCTAAGAATTGGTTCAATGTATTCATGGTTTCACTCTTTTCCTAAGTTTGAATCGAATATTTTTCAATTTCAGGCCGTCTGAAAACGGCGTGTTCATTTAGTTTTGCTCTCGGCCATGCCTAAAACTTCTTTAGTGCAGGCGATGCTGGTGTCTTTGATGCGTTTTTTCAGCTCGTCGCTCATGGAGTCGCTGCCGCCCAAAAGCGAGGTTGCTTCTTCAGGATTGATTTGGTCGACTGTTTTTTCACCGATACAGCGGCAGATTTTTTCAGTGGTCGCTGAATCAAACGGGCTTTTTCCTGCGGCTTTTTCTACACAGGCTTCGGTTGCCGAGCGGACAAATTCAGTGCGGAAACTTTGGGTAAATTCTTCTTTAAATTCGTTTTTTACTGATTCGCTGCACGCGCAAAGCAGGAGTATGCAGGCTAGGGGTGTGCGTATATTCATGAGTGAACGGCCGTTAATTGTTATGTTGTGAATTGTAGTGGAAAAAGGCTTAAGTATAAAGGGTTAAGGCCGTCTGAACGGGTATGGCGGCAAAGTTGAAGCGCTTGGGTATACATTCAGACGGCGGCGTTTATTTCGTTTTGCTTTCCAATAGATAATGCGCGTCTGCATCTTGCGCCAAAATTTTGGAAAGTTCGGGCAGATTGTTTTGCAACTGTTCGGCAAGCATGTAGGGCGGATTGATGACGAACATGCCGCTGCCGTGCATACCGAAGCCGTCGCTGCGCGGCGTATGGACATGAAGCTCGGCGTGCAGATAATTGTCGGGAGCGATTTTTTTGAGTTCGTCCGGCAGTTTGCGGCTTTCTTCGCGGCTCAAGCAAGGATACCAAACCATGTAGCAGCCGGTTTCAAAGCGTTTCAAGGCATCTTTCAAGACTTGGACGACACGGCGGTAGTCTTGTTTTTCTTCGTAGGGCGGATCAATCAAGACGGCGGCACGGCGGGGCGGAGGAGGCAAGAGTGAAATCAGGCCTTGATAACCGTCCGCTTGGCTGACCTGCACTTTACGCGCAGGACGGACTTCGCGCATATTGTTTTGCAAATGGACAAAATCGGCAGGATGCAGCTCAAAGAGGCGCATTTTGTCGCTGTCGCGCGTGATCGCCTGTGCCAGCCAAGGCGAGCCGCAGTAAAGGTTGTCTTGCGGCAGTATTTGTTTCAGACGGCCTACAAATTCAGCCAATTCGGAAGGCAGCTTGTCAGCTTGTTCCAAGAGCGCAATGCCTTGTTTGTATTCACCGACTTTTTGCGCTTCATCGCCGCTCAAATCATACAAACCGGCACCGCTGTGCGTATCGATATACCAATAAGGCTTGTCTTTGCGGTTGAAATATTCGAGGACGAGGAAGAGGGTAAAGTGCTTGAGCATATCGGCATGGTTGCCGGCATGGAAGGCGTGGCGGTAGCTGAGCATGATCGGGCTGCGGAAATAAAAATCCGATTATACCCCAAACCATCGCCATCACCGCTTTCAGACGGCCTTTGTGCCTGGAAAATGCTACAATATCCGCCTTATCGTACCATCGGAAAGAAGACATCATGTTTACAGGCATCGTACAAGGCATGGGCAAAATTACAGACATCGCCCAACCTTCGCCCGACTTTCGTACCCACACAGTCGAGCTGCCCCCCGAAATCGCCGACAATCTGCAAACCGGCGCCTCTGTCGCCAACAATGGCTGCTGCCTGACCATTACCCGAATCGACGGCAACAAAGTCAGCTTTGATTTGATGGACGAAACCTTACGCAAAACCAATCTCGGCAGCTTGAAAGTCGGCGACAGTGTCAATTTGGAACGCGCGGCGCGGTTTGGCGACGAAATTGGCGGTCATGTGATGAGCGGCCATGTGATGGCGGTTACCCGAATTTCCCGTATCGAATCCAGCGAGTTCAACCGTACCGTTTGGTTTGAGCTGCCGGAAAACCTCAAGCCCTACATCCTGACCAAAGGCTTTGTCGGTTTGGACGGTTGCAGCCTGACCATAGGCGAAGTCAGCGACAGCGAATTTTGCGTACACCTGATTCCTGAGACTTTGGAGCGTACCCTGTTTGGCAGCCGCAAAGAAGGCGACCTCATCAATATTGAAATCGATCCGCAAACCCAAGCCGTTGTCGATACCGTGATGCGTGTATTGGCACAAAAGGCCGTCTGAAAAAAAGAAAGCCGAAATGAAATTATCCAATTTTTTGAAAAAAGCGAATTCCGTTTTAAACCGTCTGGATTTAATCCTGCCTGACGAAGCCGGTAAAACCGACTGGCGCGCTTTGGCCTACCGTTGGCACAGCGTGGGCAAAAAAGGCATTTTGGAAAGCCTGCCGCGTCCGCATACGTTTCCTTTGAGTAGATTGGCGGCAGTCGGTTCGCAAACCGATAGGCTGAAACGCAATACCGAGCAATTTTTGGCAGGCCGTCCGGCAAATAATGTCTTGATGACCGGCGCGCGCGGTACGGGTAAATCCTCCTTGGTGAAAGCGTTGTTGCACGAATACGCCGAGCGCGGCCTGCGGCTGATTGAGGTGGATAAAAGCGATTTGATCAGTTTGCCGGCTTTGTTGACGCTGTTGTCTGAGCGTCCCGAGAAATTTATCGTTTTCTGCGATGATTTGTCGTTTGAAACCGGTGATGAAACCTATAAAGCCTTGAAAACTGCTTTAGACGGCGGACTGTCGCAACGTTGCACCAATGTTTTGGTTTATGCAACTTCCAACCGCCGTCATTTAATTCCCGAATACATGGATGAAAACGGCGGTACTACGGGCACTCGCGGCGAAATCCATCAGAAGGAAGCCGTCGAGGAGAAAATTTCCCTTTCCGACCGCTTCGGCTTATGGCTGAGTTTTTATCCTTTCGATCAAAACGATTATTTGACTGCCGTAGCCAACTGGTTGGGCGATTTCAATGTGCCTTTTGACGATACGGCGCGCCAAGTCGCGTTGCAATGGGCGCAAATGCGCGGTAGCCGTTCAGGCCGCTCGGCATGGCAGTTTGCCTGCGATTGGGCAGGCCGGTTGCCGGAAGAAAGAGTGCTGGATTAAGGCTGAAAAAGTAAAGGCCGTCTGAATATGGTTTCAGACGGCCTTTTTGTATTTTTATTTATCCATCAGCGCAAGCATGAAGACAACCATTGCTGGCGTTGGCGCGGATTGAGCAGATGATAGAGGCGGTATTGGATTTCCATTTCATCCACCGCGTAGTCCATGCTGGAGAGGTAGCGGTTTTCAACATAATCGCGGGCGGCGTTTGAGTCGAATGAGTCGCCGGAGAGGATTTTGATGATGGTTTGGCGGCGGTTGCGGTCGGAGCGTACGGTTTTGCGGTAGGCTTTATCGTTGATTTGTTTGAAGTCGGTACGCAGACGGCGCAGGGCGGCGTGTTGGTCGGCGGATAAATTAAGCTGTCGGATGTCGCAATTCGGGTGGAAGTCGTCCAAAGTGGCCAGAAACGGACCGGCATGTGCAGGCAGACTGGAACAGAGTAGGGCGAGTGCTAAGAAAATAAAAGTCGGATAGCGGGAAAGTGCAACAGACACGGTGTTTTCCTAATGTTTCATCAGGTTTGGAAATATAACCGATAAGCGTGTGAAAGGCAGTATCAATGCAGTTAACTTTTGTTAATGATGTTAGATTTTTCTGCACGTGTATGTATTCAAATAATTTATTTTCAAAGCCTTACAATTTGATTTTAAGTTTCATTAATGTATGTGAAATGTAAATTCATAAAAATGACGGCAGAGACGTTGTCGGCAGCATACAACATAGGGGCAAAAATGCGATAATGACAAAGGAACACACTTTAGGAGAACAAACATGACCGACTACCGTATCGCCCCCAGTATTTTGTCTGCCGATTTTGCCCGCTTGGGCGAAGAGGTTGCCGAAGTTATCCGCGCTGGTGCGGATTTGATTCATTTTGACGTGATGGACAATCATTATGTACCGAATCTGACTTTCGGCCCTATGGTTTGCGCGGCTTTGAAACCGTATGCAACCGTGCCGGTCGATGTGCATTTGATGGTTGAGCCGGTGGACGATTTGATTCATGCGTTTGCCAAAGCCGGTGCCAATATCATTACTTTTCATCCGGAAGCCAGCCGCCACATCGACCGCAGCTTGGGTTTGATTAAAGAATACGGCTGCCAGGCAGGCTTGGTATTGAATCCTGCTACGCCGGTCAATATTCTGGAAAACGTTTTGGACAAACTGGATATGGTGTTGCTGATGTCGGTTAACCCGGGCTTCGGCGGACAAAGCTTTATCCCGAATACACTGGTGAAAATCCGCAAAGTGCGCGAGATGTTGGACGAGTATGAACGGCAAAGCGGCCGCCATATCGCATTGGAAGTCGATGGCGGCGTGAAGACAGACAATATTGCAGAAATTGCGGCGGCAGGTGCGGATACGTTTGTCGCCGGTTCGGCGATTTTTGGCAAACCGGATTACAAAGCCGTTATCGATGAAATGCGCCAACAGTTGGCGCAAGTCGGATAACCAAGCCGGGATATTCTTAGTTTTTGAAACTTTGGAATAACAATATTGAATATAAAAGGCCGTCTGAAATGATTTTCAGACGGCCTTTTGTTTTAGCCTAAACCCTTACAGCGGCCATTTCAATGCAGGATTGCTTTCAATGACTGCTTTGAATTGGTTTTGAATACGTTCAATCGCTTCTTGCGTATCCGCTTCAAAACGCAATACCAAAATCGGCGTGGTATTGGAAGCACGCATCAGGCCGAAGCCGTCGGGGAATTCAACGCGCAAGCCGTCGATGGTGATGATTTCGGTCGCACCTTCAAACTTGGCATTGGCAGCCAGCTCTTCAATCACTTTGTGGCCGTTGCTGCCTTCGGGCAGGTCGATGTTGAGTTCGGGCGTGGAAATGCTTTGCGGCAGCTTGTTCAACACTTCGGACGGATTGTCGAAGGCAGACAGGATTTCCAAGAGGCGTGCGCCGGCATACATACCGTCGTCGAAGCCGAACCAGCGTTCTTTAAAGAAGATGTGTCCGCTCATTTCACCGGCAACCAGTGCGCCGGTTTTTTTCATGGTGGATTTGATGAAGCTGTGGCCGGTTTTTTCCATCACAGGATCACCGCCGTGTTCTTTAATCCAAGGGGCGAGCAGACGGGTGGATTTGACGTCGAAAATCACTTTGGCTTTAGGATTGCGGCTCAATACGTCTTGTGCGAAAAGCATCAGTTGGCGGTCCGGATAGATGATGTTGCCGTCTTTGGTAACCACGCCCAAGCGGTCGGCATCGCCGTCAAATGCCAAGCCGATTTCGGTATCGCCGTTTTTGAGCTCGACAATGAGGTCTTGCAGGTTTTTCGGTTTGGAAGGGTCAGGGTGGTGGTTAGGGAAATTGCCGTCCACTTCGCAGAAAAGTTCGGTTACTTCGTTGCCCAAGCCTTTGTAGAGTTTGCCCGCGAATGCGCCGCCGACACCGTTGCCTGCGTCGATGGCGATTTTCATCGGGCGTTTGAGCTTGATGTGGCCGACGATATTGTTGTGGTATTCGCCGGAGATGTCTTTTTCGGTTACGCTGCCTTGTTTGTCGGCGGCAACAAAACCGTCTTTTTCAACAATGGCTAAAAGTTCTTGAATGGCTTCGCCTGCGAGCGTGTCGCCGCCGAGCATCATTTTGAAACCGTTGTAATCAGGCGGATTGTGGCTGCCGGTAATCATCACACCGCTGCCGCCGCATTCATTGATGGCTGCGAAGTAGAGCATAGGGGTGGCAACCATGCCGACGTTGAGGACATCGATACCGCTGTCTGTGAAACCGCGTTGAATCTGCGCCATCAGGCCGGGGCCGCTCAAACGGCCGTCGCGGCCGAGTGCGATGTGGGTAATGCCTTTTTCGGAGGCTTTGGTGGCAATGGCTTTGCCGATTAAGTAGGCTGCTTCGTCAGTCAGGGTTTTGCCGACGATGCCTCGGATGTCGTAGGCTTTGAAAATGTCGCGGGCGATATTTGCCATGAGGATTTCCTTTAAATTTAAGGGGAAATAATGAGGCTTATTCTAACACGGCTAAAAGGCCGTCTGAAAAAATCAGACGGCCTTTTGTCGTTACATCAAAGAACAGTGTTGTTTGGACGAATCAATTGTTGAAAGTGTTGCACTGGTTGATGTCGCCGCTTTCCAAACCGCGCTTGAGCCAAGTCATGCGTTCTTCGGACGAGCCGTGGGTAAAGCTGTCGGGAACGACATAGCCCTGAGCCTGTTTCTGCAAGCGGTCGTCGCCGACGGATTCGGCGGCCAGCATCGCTTTTTGAATGTCTTCGGCTTTGAAGATATTGTTATTGACGGCGTAGTGTCCCCAAATGCCGGCGAAACAGTCGGCCTGCAATTCGAGTTTGACGGAAAGGGCATTGGCCTCTTTCTTGCCGACTTGCTGTTGCATTTTGTGGACTTTAGGCAGAATGCCGAGCAGGTTTTGAACGTGATGGCCGACTTCATGGGCAATAACGTAGGCAAACGCGGCATCGCTGGCGGATTCGAGCTTGGTGCGCATGTCTTCGTAGAAACTCAAATCCAAATAAACTTTTTGGTCGCCTGGGCAGTAAAATGGACCCATGGTAGATTGGCCTGTACCGCAGGCGGTGGATGTACCGCCTTCATACAACACCATGGTTGTCGGTGTGTAGCGTTGGCCGTGTTGTTGGAAATATTTGCTCCATGCTTTTTCCGTCTCGGCAAGGACGACACGGGACATTTCGTTCAATTCGGCTTCTTGTTGGCTGTCGAGTCGGGTAGCTTGCTGGGTAGGAATGCCCATTGAAGATGAGCCGCCAACCAAACCGCTCAAATCCACGCCGTAATATGCGCCGACCAAAACCACGATAATGCCGAGTATGCCCGGCGTTTTGCCGCCACCGCCGCCGCCACGGCTTCCGCGGCGGTCTTCGACGTTTTGGCTTTGTTCACGACCTTTCCAATCCATAATGTGTATCCTGTGTAGTTTTCATGCGGCGGATTATACTATGGAATGTCAAATGTGTTTGATCGAATTGCGAATATTGCTTGAGGCCGTCTGAAAATGCGACATCGGGAAAGTGAAAACGGCAGTATCTTTCAGACGGCCTTGGGGTTTGTTAGAATGAGCCAACCTACTATTGGGAGATATAAGATGAAAGTCAGCAGTAAAGCTATTGTCAACGGCGAATTTGAAGACAAATACGGCAAGCGCGGCAGCCAGTTCAGTCCGAACGGTATGCCTACTTATTCGATTCCTTTTGAGATCGAAGATGCTCCTGAAGGAACAAAGTCGTTTGCCGTGGTGTTGGAAGACAAAGATGCCATTTCAGCATCGGGTTTCGTATGGACGCATTGGTTGATTTCGGATTTGAAACGTACTTCCGTGGCAGAAAATGAAAGCATTTCTGCAACGGATTTCACGCAAGGCGCGAACACTTGGGCGAGCGTGTTGGGTAAATTTGAAATCGAAGAGGCTTCTTTTTACGGTGGTATGGCACCACCGAACAACCGCCATCGTTATGAACTGATTGTGTACGCGCTGGATACCGTTTTGGATTTGCCGCACGGTTTCCGCTTTAATGAGCTGCATTTTGCCATGCAGGGTCATGTTTTGGATTCGGCATGTGTGGTCGGTACTTATGATGTGTGACGGTATGCGTCATTATTGAAAAACAGCCTGTCCGTTTTTAATTCGGACAGGCTGTTTTTATGGGAAATCAAATCAATTAAACCACTTCGGCTTTAGTGATGATGACAGGTTCGCTCGGTACGTCGTCGTGGTAGCCGTGACGTTTGGTAGAAACGCCTTCGATGGCATCGACAACGTCAAAACCGTCAACGACTTTACCGAATACGGCATAGCCCCAGTCTTGAACGACGGTTTTGCCGTACAACTCTTTAGAACGGAAGTTCAGGAAAGCGTTGTCGGCAGTGTTGATGAAGAATTGCGCGCTGGCAGAGTGCGGATCGGAAGTACGCGCCATGGCGATGGTGTATTTCTCGTTAGGCAAACCGTTGGACGCTTCGTTTTGAATCGGATCGCGGGTTTCTTTTTCGTTCATGTTTTCATCCATGCCGCCGCCTTGAATCATGAAGCCTTTGATGACACGGTGGAAGATTACGCCGTCGTAGAAGCCGTCTTTAACGTATTGCTCGAAGTTTTTAGCAGTAACGGGGGCTTTGTCGAAATCGAGTTCGATTTTGATGTCGCCTTTATTGGTGTGCAGGATAATCATGGGTTTCCTTTCGTTAGAATCCGGTTTTAATCATTCGTTAAATTGTGTCTGAACGAGAAACTTCAAGGCCGTCTGAAAAATATTCTTTCAGACGGCCTTGTTACTTAGTCGATGGTTTACATCAGTACAGCATAAGCCCACAGAGCAACCAATACTACGCAGAGGATGTTCAGCAATAAGCCGACATTCATCATTTCGCGTTGCTTGATTAAGCCTGTACCGAACACAATCGCGTTAGGCGGTGTAGCAACCGGCAGCATGAAGGCACAAGATGCGCCGACACCGATGACGAATACCAAGACTTGTTCCGGCAGACCCATTTGCGCGGCAATGCTGGCGAAAATAGGCACAAGCAGGGCGGCGGAAGCCGTGTTACTGGTGAACTCGGTCAGGAAGATGATGAAGGTGGCAACCACGAAAATCACCAGCAATGCAGGAGAATGGGAGAATGTGGAAGCAACTTGCTGACCCAATGCTTCAGATGCGCCAGAAGATTGCAGCAACGCGCTCAAGCTGATACCGCCACCGAAGAGCATCAATACACCCCAGTCGGTATTACGGGCAACTTCTTTCCATTGCGCCACGCCGAATACGACGACGGCAACGGCGGCAATCAGGGCGATAACGGTATCGGGGTTGGAAATACCGAATGCGGCTTTGATTTTGGAGCTGAATACCCAAGCGATGGCGGCTGCCAAGAAAATCAACAACGCGATAACGCGGTGCAAAGTCCAAGGGATAGATTCGGCTTTAACTTCCACGCGCTCGTTCAAATTAGGTTTGAGGATGACGTACATGGAAAACAGCATCAACGGCAGAATCAACAGCATCATCGGCAGGCCGAGCTTCATCCAGCCGACGAAGTCCAAGTTCAGCGCTTTGGCGGCGATCATGTTCGGCGGAGAACCGACCACGGTACCCAAGCCACCGATACTGGCACAGTAGGCGATGCCGAGCAGGACGAAAACGTAGGTTTTGCGTTCTTTTTCTTGGTCGAGGTGGCTCATCATACCCATGGCCAAAGGCAGCATCATTGCGGCAGTCGCAGTGTTACTGATCCACATGGACAGGAAGGCGGTAACGGCAAACAGCATCAACACGGCCACTTTCATATTGCCGCGCGACAGGCGCAACAGGCTGACGGCGATTTTACGGTCGAGACGCTGCATGTGCAGTGCGGTAGCAAGTGCGAAGCCGCCGAAGAAGATGTAAATCGTCGGATCGGCAAAGCCCGCCATCGCTTTTTTGATGTCCATGTCGGGGAAGCCGAGTACGACAGCGAGAATCGGCACCATCAATGCGGTTACCGTAATGTGGACGGCTTCGGTAAACCAAAGCGCGGCAACGAAAATCAACAGCGCGATACCTTTGTTGGCATCAGGGCTATAAGGAAGGATGTAATAAATGCCGAAGCAGACAACAGCAGAGATAATGGTCGTCAGCAGTCCTTTAAAGTCGGTAATCGGCTTCTGTGCACTGAGAAGCTCGACGTTCTCAGGATGCTGAGTCTTATCCTTGGCGTTTAAGTCCATGATGTATTCCTCTGAAACATGATTGGTTTTTCTTTTCAGCCGTACGTTCAGACGGCCTAATAGGCGACAGTATATTTGTAATTTGATGTAGTGTAAACAAATTGTAAATTGTTTTTTAGAAATGAAATGAAAACCGGATAAGCAGCAAGAAAACTGCTTATCCGGCGGAATGAAGATCCATCGTGGGTTAATAAGAATCAGGACAAATCGGTAAAACTGCCAAAATTACGGCCGAGTCAGTAATACCATCCTGATTTATATGGATTTAAACATTTTGCGTCAGATTGTCTTGTTCCTTAAACAACAAACCGCAAACGGCCAGACCTGCCGCCGCCAGCAAGGCTCCGGCAATGCCGATATTGGAAAGGCCGAACCAGACGGTTACATAATGCCCCAAAAGCGCACCGCCGCCGATACCGACATTGTACAAACCTGAATAAATCGAGTTGGCCACATCTGTCGCATCGGAAGCAAACGTCAATACTTTGGAGACCATGCCCAAGCTGACGATGACGATGGCCACGCCCCAAATAAACACCAGCGCGTACACCGCATAAGGGAAAGAGGCAAACGGCAGAAGCAGCAGGGCGGAGAGCAGGATGACTGCCACTGCGCCGAGCATAAACAAACGTTGCGATTTGGCAAACCATTTGCCAAACAAATAAGAAGCGGCGAAGCCTGCCAAACCGTACAGGCTCAAAACGATGGTAACTTGTTCTGCCTTAAATCCGCCAATTTGCAACACAAAAGGCTCGATATAGCTGTATGCCGTGAAATGGGCTGTAATAATCAACACCGTCATGGCATAAAGCAACATCAGGTTGCGGCGTTTGAACAAACTCGGCAGACTGCTTAAAGAGCCGGTATTTTGGCTTGGTAAAGCAGGCAGGTTTTTGGCCAACACCAGCATTACGCCGGCAGCACAGACCCCGATCAGCAGGAAGCTGAGCTGCCAGCCGAAGTATTGCCCGACCACGCGCCCCAGCGGAATGCCCAAAACCATAGCCAAAACCGTACCCGTACTGAGCAGGCCCAAAGCCTGATTGGTCTTACCGTCCGGAGCAAGGCGGACTGCCAACGAGGCCGTAATCGACCAAAATACCGCGTGTGTCAGCGCAATCCCGATACGGCTGACCAAGAGGATGTTGAAGTTCCAAGAAAAGAACGACAGCGCGTGAAACAGCGCAAACAGTGCAAACAGCATCAGCAATAATTTGCGCCGTTCGATGTTTTTCGTCATCAGCATCAGCGGCAGCGATAGGAGCGCAACAATCCACGCATACACCGTAATCATCATGCCCACTTCCGTTGCCGCTTTGCCAAAGCTTTGACCGATGTCGCTCAAAAGCGCAATCGGAATATATTCGGTGGTATTGAAAATAAACGCCCCCACCGCCAGCGCGCATACGCTAACCCATTGTTTGAATGTTGAAGTCATTATTATGTCCGTTTGATGAAGCAAAGGGCGTTATTGTACGCCTATCTGCATCTTTCAGACGGCCTTAATGAAGAATTTGCAAGCTGTTTGCGTAAGGAGTAAAGTATTTCGCAACCATATTTGTTTGAATGAAAGGAAATACAAATGCAAACTGTTACCCTCAATATCGACGGCATGACCTGCGGCGGCTGTGTGAAAAGCGTAACCCGTCTTTTGGAAGGCGTAGAAGGCGTGGAAAAAGCAGAAGTCAGCTTGGAAAACAAAAATGCAGTGATTACTTTTGATGAAAGCAAGACAGATGCTGATGCGCTGATTGATGCCGTAGAAGATGGCGGCTACGATGTGGCTTTGTAACCGATAAGCGTATTTTGAAAAGGCCGTCTGAAACGCTTCAGACGGCCTCTGTCTCTTGATAACTTACTTTTTGCCATTATTTGGATTACACCGCCATACGGGTAAACAAAAGTTTTCGCGCATATCTGAAGCAAAGCGGCGGCAAGTGGCTGCCGTATTACGACGAGGCCTGTACCAAACCGTTAGCGGCCGACTAAGGCTACCTGAAACTTTTCAGGTAGCCTGTTTCTATTCTGCCCAAGCCGCCTAACGCTCCTCCAGCCCGGCCAAAATCGCACAATCCGGGCAGTCGTCTCCCGCGCAGGCTTCGTGCCAACGTTGCAGCTCGGCCACCATGCCCTGCAAGCGTTCGATTTTGGCTTCCAGCTCGGCGATGTGCCGCGCGGTGAGCGTTTTCACTTCGCGGCTGGTACGCTGCGGGTTGTGTTGCAGGCTCAAAAGCTGCCCGATCTGCGGCAGCGAAAAGCCCACTTCCCGCGCATGGCGGATAAAGCATAGCCGGACAAGGTCGGCCTGTCCGTAGCGGCGGTAGCCCGCTTCGCTGCGCGCGGCCGGGGCGATTAGGCCGTGCTTTTCGTAGTCGCGGATTTGTTTGGCGGAAAGGCCGCTCTCGGCCGCGGCCTGGCTGATGTTCATCATGATGCTTGACCTTTACTTCGGGTAAAGCTTTATAGTGGCGGCACTTAGCGGGAAAGCAAGAGCAGACCCATCATTTCAGGTTACCTGAAAGCTTTGGCTGCAACGGGCTTTAAAACCTCAGCCTCATTCCAACAGAAAGGAAACCCTATGCAAACCATCACATTAAACATCGAAGGCATGACCTGCGGCGGCTGCGTGAAAAGCGTTACCAGCATCCTCGAAGGCGTAAACGGCGTGGATAAGGCCGAAGTGAGCCTGGAAAACAAGAATGCCGTCGTGGAATTCGACCCCGCCCAAACCAACCCCGCCACGCTGATAGAAGCGGTGGAAGACGGCGGCTTTGATGCGGCTTTGTAAATCGAATCGCAACAAATCGACTGCAACACCCCAAAGGCTACCTGAAAACCCTGCTCCGCTTTTTTCAGGTAGCCCAACCACATTCAGAAGGAAGAAACCATGCAACAAAAAGTCCGTTTTCAAATCGAAGGCATGACCTGTCAGGCCTGCGCTTCGCGTATTGAAAAAGTGTTGAACAAAAAAGATTTTGTCGAATCGGCAGGGGTGAACTTTGCCAGCGAGGAAGCGCAGGTTACGTTTGACGACAGCAAAACCTCCGCAGCCGACATCGCCAAAATTATCGAGAAAACCGGCTACGGCGCGAAGGAAAAAACGGAAGACGCGCTGCCGCAGCCCGAAGAAGCAGCGCATGTAAGCTGGAGGCTGTGGCTTTTGTTGGCCATCAATATTCCGTTCCTTATCGGCATGGCAGGGATGATGATCGGGCGGCACGATTGGATGATTCCGCCTGTATGGCAATTTGTGCTGGCAAGCGTGGTGCAGCTTTGGCTGGCGGTGCCGTTTTACAAAAGCGCGTGGGCAAGCATTAAGGGCGGGTTGGCGAATATGGACGTGCTGGTTACCATCGGCACGGTATCGATTTACCTGTATTCCGTCTATATGCTGTTTTTCAGCCCGCACGCGGCGCACGGCATGGCACACGTGTATTTTGAAGTAGGCGTGATGGTGATCGGTTTTGTGTCGCTGGGCAAATTTTTGGAACACCGCACCAAAAAATCCAGCTTGAACAGCTTGGGCTTGCTGCTGAAACTTACGCCGACTCAAGTCAATGTGCAGCGCGAAGGCGAATGGCGGCAGCTACCCATCGACCAAGTGCAAATCGGCGACCTTATCCGCGCCAACCATGGCGAACGCATTGCCGCCGACGGTATCATCGAAAGCGGCAGCGGCTGGGCGGACGAGAGCCATCTTACCGGTGAATCCAACCCCGAAGAGAAAAAGGCAGGCGGCAAAGTGTTGGCAGGCGCGCTGATGACCGAGGGCAGCGTGGTGTACCGCGCCACGCAGCTCGGCAGCCAAACCCTGCTCGGCGATATGATGAACGCGCTTTCTGAAGCACAAGGCAGTAAAGCACCGATTGCGCGCGTAGCCGATAAAGCGGCGGCGGTGTTTGTGCCAACTGTTGTGGGCATCGCGCTTTTGACTTTTATCGTTACTTGGCTGATTAAAAGCGATTGGACTGTTGCGTTGATACACGCCGTTGCTGTTTTGGTAATTGCTTGTCCGTGCGCGCTCGGTCTGGCGACGCCTGCCGCGATTATGGTCGGCATGGGCAAGGCGGTGAAACACGGCATTTGGTTTAAAGACGCGGCGGCAATGGAAGAAGCCGCCCACGTCGATGCCGTCGTATTAGACAAAACTGGTACGTTGACCGAAGGCAAGCCGCAGGTTGCTGCCGTTTATTGCGTTCCCGACAGCGGCTTTGACGAAGACGCTTTGTACCGCATCGCCGCCGCCGTTGAACAAAACGCCGCTCATCCGCTTGCCCGTGCCATCGTTTCCGCCGCCCAAGCGCGCGGTTTGGAGATTCCCGCCGCACAAAACGCGCAAACCGTCGTCGGCGCAGGCATTACCGCCGAAGTCGAAGGCGTGGGTTTGGTGAAAGCGGGCAAAGCCGAATTTGCCGAATTGACCTTGCCGAAGTTTTCAGACGGCGTTTGGGACATCGCAAGCATTGTCGCAGTCTCAGTCGATAACAAACCCATCGGCGCATTCGCGCTTGCCGACGCATTGAAAACCGACACCGCCGAAGCCATAGGCCGTCTGAAAAAACACGGCATCGATGTTTACATCATGAGCGGCGACAACCAAGGTACGGTCGAATACGTCGCCAAACAACTGGGTATCGCACACGCCTTCGGTAATATGAGTCCGCGCGATAAAGCTGCCGAAGTGCAGAAACTCAAAGCCGCCGGCAAAACCGTGGCAATGGTCGGCGACGGCATCAACGACGCGCCAGCGCTCGCCGCCGCCAACGTCAGCTTCGCCATGAAAGGCGGTGCGGACGTTGCCGAACACACTGCGTCCGCCACGCTGATGCAGCATTCGGTCAACCAGCTCGCCGATGCCCTGCTGGTATCGCAGGTAACCTTGAAAAACATCAAGCAAAACCTGTTTTTCGCCTTCTTCTATAATATATTGGGTGTTCCGCTCGCCGCGCTCGGCTTCCTAAACCCTGTTATCGCAGGCGCGGCAATGGCGGCAAGCTCGGTTTCCGTGTTGAGCAATGCCTTGCGCCTGAAACGGGTAAATATTGAGTGATAATATAAAGGCCGTCTGAAGACTGTTTTTTCAGACGGCCTGTCATCAAGTATTTTTGAAGGAATAATCAGATGAAAACACTTCGTTTATTGTTTGGCTTAGCATTGGTTGCTACTGCGTTTAGCGTGCAGGCTGAGGATTACAGCGAGAAGCAGCACGATAAGCTGATACGAGAATGCAATCGGAACAATCTGGAAAGTTGCGTCACTGCGGCCATTTGGACGCGCGATTATCTTGAAGCGCCTGCTCATGCGTATCCGTTTTTGAAAAAAGCCTGTGATGGCGGCAATATGCGCGGCTGCAATGTTTTGGGTAATCTGTATCTCAATCCGTCCAGCGGTTTGGGCATGGATTATGCCGCAGCGGTCAAGCTCTACGAGCGAGCCTGTAAAGGCGGTTATGAAAATGCCTGTACCAATCTTGAAGAAACTAAAGCAGAGATGGCGCAAGGCAATACACCAGACCGCGACAGTCGTTTAAATCAATTAAGCCAATCTTGTGCTTTAGAAAACGAAGCCACTTGTCAGGCATTGATGCTGGAAATGCAACGTTGAGCGTCACGCGGAGGCCGTCTGGAACATTGTTTTTTCAGACGGCCTTTAATCCATATTTTCTGATTTTGAGGCTCAAGCGGGAGTATGTCGTATGGACATGATGTTGTTTACCAATATTGTATTGATTGTTTTATGTATTTTTACCATGTTGCTGGTGTGGTCGCGCAACTGGAAACGCAAGCAGGCGTATTTTGAAAAAATCAAAAGCAATCCGGAAAACCTCAAATGGGTTGGGCAAAATCTGACCGGTCAGGAATGGAAGGATTTGAAAGTCGTAAGCGACCGTTTTGGGCTACCCATGTTGCAGGCCAAGCAATTAATTGATTTTTATAAAAACAGTCAGCGTTAATTGATGATTTAACGATAGAACTTGACTGAAGTTAAGGCCGTCTGAAATAGCACTCTTATAATAATATAAATGATATTTCAGACGGCCTTGCTATTGGTTCAAATAAAGGGAGGAGAACAAAAATGACCGTTTACTTAATCGGCGATTCCGTTCGGCTTGCATCGGAGCCTTACACACGCGTCGCTTTGCCTGAGGCGGATATTGTTTCTCCATCGGAAAACTGCCGTTCGTCGCATGATGTGTTAGAGCATATCGGGCAATGGACAGAGGGCGCGACTGTGGGAGACATTATCCACATCAACTGCGGTTTGCACGACATCCGCCACAATCAAGGCTGTAATGAGCCGGTGGTCGATATAGAAACCTACCGCAACAACCTGACCCAAATTTTCGATTATCTGAAACAGACAGGGGCAAAAATTATTTGGGCGTGCAGTACGCCGTTTTTGGAAAGCGTACACAATATCCTCAAACCCTCGCGCCGCTATCTGGCTGATTTGAAGGCCTATAACCGTGTGGCGGAGGATTTGGCAAGGCAATATGGTTTTGCTGTCAATGATTTATACAGTCTGATGTATGAGCAGGACTTGACTGATGTGATGCTGTGCGACGGGCTTCATTTCAATGAGTTCGGCAGTAAGATGATAGGCGAGGCAGTAGCCGAAGCGATATTGAAACAGATGGATTGACCTGATTTAACTCATTTTGTCATGTTTTGGCTTTCAGACGGTCTTTAAAGTTAAAGTGAAGCCCTGATATAAAATAATACAGCACTAATCTTATCAACATTAATCTAGGAGTATGACCATGAGCGGCGAATTAGATAAAATCAGCGGTAAAGTAAAAGAAGTGGCTGGAGATGTATCCGGCAATGCTAAACTTGAAGCTGAGGGCTTGGTTCAACAAGGCGTTGGCAAAGTAAAAGAAGTGGTCGGCGACATTGAAGAAAAAGTCGGCGGTGTTTTGCAAAAAGGCAAAGAAGAAGCTGAGCATTTGGTTGATGAAGCCAAAGAAAAAGCTGAAGGCTTGATTAATGATATTAAAAGCAAATTTTAATATTTAAAGAATAAAAGGCCGTCTGAAAGATTTTTCAGACGGCCTTTGTTTATGGTTTTAAAGCTTAGGCAAACTGTTTGCCAAATTCGATAAATTCGTCTTTTTTGGCTTTGGCCTTGCCGGAGTCGATGGCTTCTTGAGCGGCTTTGACACCATCTGCCAGCGAAGCGACTACGTTTCCTGCGTAGAGCGCTGCGGCGGCATTGAGGACGACGATATCGCGTGCGGCACCGGCTTTGCCGTCCAACACTTCGTTCATTTTTTGCAGGGATTCTTGCGCGTTTTCGACTTTGATTTCATCCAAATTGCGGCGGACCTCCATGCCGAAATCGGCCGGGCTGATGTCGTATTCGGTAATTTTGCCGTCTTTCAGTTCGGCAACACGGGTTTTGCCGGTCAGCGTGATTTCATCCAAACTGCCTTCGCCGCACACGACCAAAACATGTTTGGAACCAAGCTGTTGCAATACGCGGGAAAGAATGCCGCACAAGTCGATGTGGAACACGCCCAAGAGTTGGTTTGCCGCGCCGGCCGGATTGGTCAACGGGCCCAAGATATTGAAGATACTGCGGAATCCGAGCGAACGGCGGACTGGGGCAACATAGCGCATAGCGCTGTGGTGGTTGGGCGCGAACATAAAGCCGATGCCGGTTTGCTGAATGCTTTGGGCAACCTGTTTGGGGTTGAGGTTGAGGTTGGCGCCCATTTGTTCCATGACATCGGCAGCGCCGCTGGATGAAGAAACGGAGCGGCCGCCGTGTTTGGCGACTTTCGCGCCTGCCGCAGCCGCGACAAACATGGAAGTCGTGGAAATATTGAAAGTTTTGGCACCATCGCCGCCTGTGCCGACAATATCGACCAAGTCATCGGCGTTTTCTAGCGGCACTTTGGTGGCAAATTCGCGCATCACGCTGGCTGCAGCGGTAATCTCGGAAACGGTTTCAACTTTAATCCGCAGTCCGGTCAGAATGGCGGCGATTTGCTCGGGCGGAACTTGGCCGCTCATGATTTGGCGCATGAGGTCGGTCATTTCATCGTAGAAAAGTTCGTTGTTGCTGATAAGGCGTTCAATCGCTTGTTGAGGGGTAATCATGATTTTTCCTTTGTTCGTGTCCGATGTGATTCAGGCCGTCTGAAAATGCGGTTTGAACATTGTCAAACACCTTTCAGACGGCCTTTCATTAAGATTTTTGCGGGCGATAGTTTTTGAATTCTTCCAAGAAGTTTTTCAGCATATCGTGGCCGTGTTCGGTCAGCAGGGCTTCGGGGTGGAACTGTACGCCTTCGACGGCATATTCTTTGTGGCGTACGCCCATGATTTCGCCATCTTCCGTCCATGCGGTAATTTCGAGGCAGTCGGGCAGGGTGGCGCGGTCGATGGCAAGGCTGTGGTAGCGCGTGCAGTTGACCGGATTGGGCAGGCCTTTAAACATGCCTGTGCCGTGATGGAAAACGGGGGAGACTTTGCCGTGCATCATCGTTTGCGCGCGCACGACATTGCCGCCGAACGCTTCGCCCATGGTTTGATGGCCGAGGCACACGCCCATGACGGGCAGCCTGCCGGCAAAGTGCTGCATGGCCGCAACAGAAATGCCTGCTTCTTTAGGGGAACAAGGGCCGGGGCCGATGACCAGATATTGCGGTTTTAGGGCTTCGATTTCTTCGATGGTGATTTCATCGTTGCAGCGTACCAAAACTTCCTGCCCCAATTCGGCAAAGTATTGGACGATGTTGTAGGTGAAGCTGTCGTAATTATCAATGAATAAAAGCATCTGCAAACCTTTAATGACATTTTGGCAGACAGGATAAGGCCTGCCAAAAGTGTAAAAATTGTTTATGTTTGCATAATATCACAATCTTTACCTTAGGATTACTTAAATACATAAGAACTCATGGTACGGTCAAACCAAGCCAGCAGGAGTTAGCTAGATGTAGGGCAGAATTTGGTAAAAATCGAGATGCCTTGATTCGAGAATGGGAAAAGAATACAGGGAAAAAATGGCCAACTTATACTGAACCTGTAATATCTTCCAGAACTGGTAGGCTTATAAAGCCAACAGGAAGTAAGTATGATGCTCACCATATTCAACCATTAGAAAATAATGGTGGTAATATTTGGCAAAACATTACTCCAGCTAGGTATCCTGAACAGCATCAAGGCGGCATTCATCGGGCAGATGGACCATTAAGAAATCTTCAAAAAAAATTGGATAGATAATATGTTTGAACGAATAAAAAATTCTTCTATTATTGTGAATAATTTCAATGAGTATTCATTATGCCAAGAGAAAAATCTATTTTTTAAATTACCAGATAGTGATTTTCTAGAGTTAGAAAAGCATATCCAAATTCCATATGATTTATTCTGCTTTTGGAAAGAAATTGGTTATGGTTTTCTTACTGTAAATGAAAGCGGAAGTATTCGCTCAGAGTCCGATAATCGAATTATGGATCCTTTATCCATTTTAGATATATTGATTAGGGAGTCAGAACAAGTTTCTTCTAATTTTATTATTGAGCCATATCAAGTACCATTTTTCGAAAGATTTAGTGAATATTTTATTTGTTTTGATAGGCGAAATTTAGATAAGCCTAAACAACCTGTCTATTGGATATGGGATATGGAAAATCCGTTAGCTGATTCAATAGAGAGTTTTATTTATAAGTTATTTGAAAATCCTGATTTTTTAAATGAAATTTAGTAAGTTGTAGTAAGCGTAGGTTGGGTTTAAAACCCAACTAAATTAAAAAGATCGTCTGAAATCAGCAAGCCATAGCCCAAAAGGCCGTCTGAAACGGCGGATAAGACAAAACAACTAAAAAATGCTATGCTTTATGTTTTGAACCTAATCTGTTTGAAGTGATGAAAAAGTATCTTATCCCGACTACCGCCGTCGTTGTCGCCGCTGCGCTCGGCACGCCTTATTATCTTGGTGTCAAAGCGGAAGAAAGCCTGACCGAGCAACAAAAGCTGTTGCAGGAATCCGGTTTCCTGACCGTTGAGTCCCACCAATACGATCGCGGCTGGTTCAGTTCAACCGAGACGACCGTCATCCGCCTCAAACCGACCCTGCTTCAAAATACGCAAAAATACCTGCCGGACAATTTGAAAACCGTCCTGCAAGAGCCGATTACGGTCATCAACCATGTGACACACGGCCCGTTTGCCGGTGGCTTCGGTACGCGTGCACACGTAGAGACCGAGTTCCAATATCATCCGGAAACCAAAAAGTTTTGGACCGCTTCTTCGGCCAGCAAACGCCGTTGACCATGACCAATACGGTTTACCTTTCCGGCGACGGCAAACTCAGCCTCAATATCCCCGCCTTCGACTATGAAGAGCTCTCCGGTATCAAACTCAACTGGAAAGGCTTTGGCGGCAATACCGATTACAGCCAAGGCTTCAAAAGCTATCGCCACGATTACCTTGCGCCGTCTTTACAAGTCAAATTGGCCGATAAAGGCGATGTGTCTTTGGAAAACCTGCGCTTCCAATCCGAAACGGAAGACGGCCTGACCAAGCTTTCTTTGGGCAAGAGCAGCATTACGCTGGATAAATTCCTGCTGCAATGGAAAGAAAACATCGATTACAACGTTAAGTTGAACGAATTGGTCAACCTTGTGACCAACCTGCAAATCGGTGCATTCATCAATCCGACCGGCACGATTGCTCCGTCTAAAATCGAAGTCAGCAAACTGCGTTTCGATACTCAGACCGGCGAAGTTGATAAATTCATTAACAGTGAAGGCCGCTTCCAATTTGAAAGCCTGACTTATGGCGAAGACAAATACGGCCCTCTGGACATCAATGTCGCTGCTGAGCATTTGGATGCGGCATCACTTTTGGCATTGAAAAACAAAATTGCCGAAGTGTCCGTGAAGAAAATGAGCGAAGAAGAAATTCAGGCTTCCTTGATTCAGACGGCCAAAAACGAGGCTTCAGGCCTGTTTACCAACAATCCGGTTTTGAACGTCAAAACCTTCAAATTCATCATGCCTCATGGCGATGTTGATGTCAGCGGTAAACTCGCGTTTAAAGGTTTGGCAGCTAAAGACCTCAATAATTTGGGCGATATGCTGAAGAAAACTGAAGCCGACTTCAACATGAGCGTACCGCAAAAATTGTTGGAGCAGCTCGCCGTCAACCAAGCAAGCAGCCTGTTTAGCGTCAATGCCGAAGATGAAGCCGCAGGCCGCGCCAGCATCGACGATATCAACGAGACCTTGCGCCTGATGGTGGACAGCACCATTAAAAGCATGGCAAGCGAGAAATATTTGACCTTAGAAGATGATAATGTCAAAACCCATCTAACTCTGCAAAACAGCGAGTTGAAATTAAACGGAAAAGTCCTTCAAAGCGACCCGGAACCCGAGTTTGACGAAGCAGACTTTCCCAATAACTAATCCTCAATCACACGAACAGCGGTTTTAACTTCTCAGAAGTTAAAACCGCAAATCAACCCACAATCAAAAAGGAAACCCATGTTCCGTACCATGCTCGGCGGCAAAATCCACCGTGCCACCGTTACCGAAGCCGACCTCAACTACGTCGGCAGCATTACCGTTGACCAAGACCTGCTGGATGCGGCAGGTATTTGTGTGAACGAAAAAGTCGCCATCGTCAACAATAACAACGGCGAACGTCTTGAAACCTACACCATTCCCGGAGAACGCGGCAGCGGCGTCGTTTGCCTCAATGGCGCGGCCGCGCGTTTGGTTCAAAAAGGCGATATCGTAATTATCATGTCTTACGTCATGTTGTCCGAACCCGAAATTGCAGCGCATGAGCCGAAAGTCGTCCTCGTCGATGAGAACAATAAAATCCGCGACGTGATTTCTTATGAGCCGCCGCACACCGTGTTGTAATATTCAAACAAAGGCCGTCTGAAACGTTTCAGACGGCCTGTTTCCCAAATTCAACTTATCTGAAAGGCTTTGCCGTGAATATCCAAATCAACAACATCACTGTCAGCAACGATGCGCCCTTTACCCTTTTCGGCGGCATCAATGTCCTTGAAGACCTCGACTCTACGCTGAAAGCCTGTGAGCAATACGTTAAAGTAACCGATAAACTCGGCATCCCGTATGTGTTCAAAGCCTCTTTCGACAAGGCAAACCGCTCTTCCATCCACTCTTTCCGCGGTGTGGGTTTGGACGAAGGCATGAAGATTTTTCAAGCGGTGAAGCGCGAGTTTAACGTTCCCGTGATTACCGACGTTCATGAGCCTTACCAATGCCAACCGGTTGCCGAAGTCTGCGATGTTATTCAGCTGCCTGCCTTCTTGGCACGCCAAACCGATTTGGTGGTGGCAATGGCGAAAACCGGCAATGTCATCAACATCAAAAAGCCGCAATTTCTCAGCCCGTCTCAAATGAAAAACATCGTCGAGAAATTCCAAGAAGCAGGCAACGAGCAAATCATTTTGTGCGAACGCGGCGCAAACTTCGGCTACGACAACTTGGTGGTCGATATGCTCGGCTTTGGCGTGATGAAAAAAACGTGTAACAACCTGCCCGTTATTTTTGACGTAACCCATTCCCTGCAAACGCGCGAATCCGGTGCCACCGCATCAGGCGGCCGTCGCGCCCAAGTATTGGACTTGGCGCTTGCCGGTATGGCAACCCGATTGGCCGGTTTGTTCCTCGAATCCCATGCCAATCCCGACCAAGCCAAATGCGATGGCCCAAGTGCATTGCCGCTTGCCCAATTGGAAGACTTCCTGACCCGTGTTAAAGCGATTGATGAAACCGTGAAATCGTTTGCGCCTATGGATATTCGTTAAGGGCAAATAAGTTAAAAGGCCGTCTGAAAGCATTTTCAGACGGCCTGAGACCTTTGCAAAATTCCCCCAAATCCCCTAAATTCCCACCAAGACATTTAGGGGATTTTCCATGAGCACCTTCTTCCAGCAAATCGCCCAAGCCATGATTACCAAACACATCGACCGCTTCCCACTATTGAAGTTGGATCAGATGATTGATTGGCAACCGATCGAACAATACCTGAATCGAGACCTTTCGGGTGTTCTTAATTTCCATTTATCCCATTTGCTTTACCATCGGAATAATCCAAGTTAATATATAAAATTCATTGTCATTCTAAGATTGTCTCGTCATGACCGCCCGCCAATCCTACCACCTTACCTTTGCCCGTTTTTCCCCCTCACTTTCAGTCCGCTCCTTCAGCGCATCCGAAGCGGTCAATACCGCCTACCGTGTCGAAATCACCGCTACCTCGACCGATTCCTCCCTGCCTCTGTCTTCCTACCTCAACCAGCGCGCAGCGTTTGAGATTCGTCCGCAGGAAGGTTTACTGTCGGAAGTAGCCGGGGTATTCGGGTCTGCTTCAGACGATCCCCCGGCGAAGCAATGGCAGGGCATTATCACCTCATGCGAGAAGTTGTCCGTATCTAAGGATGAAACCGTTTACCGCTTTGTTTTAGAGCCGCGCTTTGCGGCTTTAAAACATTTCCAAACTTCCCGGCTGTTCCAACACCAAACCGTCCCCGACATCGTTGCCGCCGTCTTCAAACACCACGGTTTCTCCGGTGTCGACTACCGTTTCCAAAAGAGCCGCAACTACGCCGTACGCGAGTATGTGACCCAGTATCTCGAAAGCGACTTCGACTTTATCAACCGTCTGTGTGAAGAAGAGGGTATTTGGTATGCCTTCGAACAGCATGAACAACATGGCGACGTAGTCGTCTTCGGCGACAGTCCCGAACATTACTTACGCAGCCAAGGCTTACCCGTATCCTACCGACCCCATGCCGGATTGGAGAGTGTCGGTACCGAAGCACTCTTTAACTTAAGCATCCGCCACAACCCCATTGTCGAAGGCATACGCACGGCCGACTACAACTACCGCAGTGCCGATACCGACCTATTTGCCGAAACCGACAACAAACAGTCGGAAGAATCAGCCGACAATACCGTTTTATTGGGCAAACAACAGCATTGGGGTCTTCATCCTAAAACAACCGACGAAGCCCAAGTTCAGACGACCCTGTTGAACGAAGCCAACCTCTGCCGCCAAACCGTCGCAGCCGGCAGCGGCAACGTCGTCTCCATGACGCCGATGAAGGTGTTCCAAACCGATGTCTCCTTCCCCGAAGCCCCCGACGGCTGGCTGGTACTTTCCATGGAGCACAGCGGCAGCCGCGATACCGCCTACAGCCATACCTTTACCGCCATCCCCGCCCAACTCGCCTACCGTCCTGAACGCATCACCCCGCGTCCGCATATCGACGGTACCTTACCGGCACGGGTAACTGCGGCAGAAAACTGCACCTATGCCTATATCGACGATATGGGCCGCTACCGCGTCAAACTCCCGTTTGACCTGGACGAATGGAGTCCCGGCGGGGAAAGCCGTCCCGTCCGACTGGCTAAACCCTATGCCGGTCCCGAATACGGCATTCACTTCCCCTTACACGAAGGCACCGAAGTGATGCTGTCCTTCGTACAAGGTAATCCCGACCGTCCGTATATCTCCGGTGTCATGCACGACAGTGCCCATACCGACCATATCCCTGCCGATTGGAACACAAGAAACGTCATCCGTACCTGGGCGAACAACAAACTGAGGATGGAAGACCTGCAGGGACAGGAACACATCAAACTTGCCACCGACTATCAGAAATCCCAACTCAACCTCGGCCATATCGTCGACTCAACCCGCAACAAACGCGGAGAGAACGGCGAAGGCTTCGAACTCAGAACCGACGGTTGGGGGGCCGTACGGGCAGGTAAGGGCATACTCGTCAGCGCACAAAACCAGGATGCCAACGGCAAAGTGTTGGATATGGACGATGCCATCGCACAGATCGAACAGGCACTCTCCCTGGCCAAAAGCCTGAACAAAGCCGCCCAAACCGCCAACAACCACAACACCGATGAAGAAACCCAAAGGGGCCGTCTGAAAGACGCCCTTAAAGACCTGAAAGAGGCAGGTTTGATCCAAACCGCCCCGGCCGGCATCGCCACCGCGACAGAGCAAAGCCAACTGCACACCGCCAATGAAAACATCCACCTCGTCAGCGGCAGCCATACCGACATCAGCGCCGGACAAAGCCTGACCGCCCATGCGGCAGAGAGCGTGAACCTGTTTGCGCAAAGCAGCGGCATCAAGATGCAGGCCAATCAGGGTAAAGTGGAAGTACAGGCACAGAATGACGAATTGCAGCTGAATGCCTTAAAGGACGCAACGTTAACCAGCAGCGCAGGGAAAGTCACCATTGCGGCGAAGGAAGAGATTCTGATTACCTGCAAAGGGGCGTATATCAAGTTAAGTAATGGGGAAGTGGAGATCGGAAGTCCGAAGGTGGTGCGGGTGAGGGCGCCGATGGTGGTGAGTGGGGCTTCATCAATGGATATGACGCATCCGTCATGGCCGAAAACTTTACCGAAGCGGATGATGAAGATAAATCTACTTCCCTCCCCTCATTCCAGCAGCACATACATTGGTATGCCTTATTCCGTTTATGTCAATGAGACAAAGATTAAGGAAGGAATTATCAATGGAAAAGACGATTTAATCATAGATCATGAAATTTCGACAGAAAAATATCGGGTTGTTTTAGGTAACGGGGAAGAATATCGTATCCATATGGTGAATGAATTTAACGATAATACTGCCAAAAACGGCAAAACCAATCAAGGCTTCCATCCGAGGGAATTTAATGATAGGGAGATTTCCGGCAAGGATTACGCCCAAAAATATTACAAATTGGTACGTAAAGATGATGGCAAAGAATAATCTTGCTTTATCCGTTACCCACAGAAACCAAATTGAGGACTTATGATGACCAAACAATCTGGCAAGGCACCCCAAACCCATTCTGCAGCCACAATCGCTAAACCGAATACGACTATCGCGTCCAATGTCTTCGACACAAAAGCCCCTTTGCCGAGCGGCTCCACTTTGGAAGTTTTGGTTAATGGTGAAAAAGCATTTGGCAAAGTTTATGAGGCAATAAACAATGCACAAAATTCGGTAGAAATCGTTTGTTGGGGATTTCAACCGTCAATGTATTTCGTTCGGGGAAAACAACAGAAAAACATAGGGGAGCTTCTGCTGCAGAAAGCAGAAGAAGGGAAGAAAATCAAAATTATGTGCTGGCAGACCCCATGGGGGACTGAAAAACTACTAGAAGATAACACGCCGGGACGGCATACCTTGACGACGCCACATCAAATATTGATTTACAGTCATTGGATGGCATTTTTGAGGTCGGATGTCCGGACGATAGAGGATTTCGAACGATTTGTGAAAGCGAATGAAGGCAGGTTTGCAGGTGCAAATATCAAACAAGGCTATACTGGGATTCAGGCCCATTATGACTGGGCATGGTTCGATTTAGTGGAAGGCGGTATCAGCCTGAATGAGAAATCATATAAGTCATCTTTTGAAAAATTCAAAAAAATCAAGCAGAATATCTCATTGAGGGCGATTAATTATATAGACGGTAATATAGGATCGTGGGCAAAGAAGGTGGGCAACTGGAAATATGACCTTACACCAGATTTTCTGCGTAATTTGGGTTTGGAAATGGATCGATGGACATCAGAAGCAATAGAGAAAGCAAGTTACAGTATTTCCCACCGAATATTTGATACCACGCCAAGCAATGTGAAAGGAAAAATATTGGGGTCATTATTGGATCCCGGGATAGATATGCTGTATGAAATTTACAAAAAAAACGGCGGAACGGAAAATCTAGCAACGGCTTTGAAAAACGCAGCGGGAGAAATTTCCAGGACCGACACTGCGCTTAATATCCATGAAAAAATTCAAAAAAACTTGGCGCAAGTCTTGGATTTCCTCTATCCGTACAAGCATATTTGGGAAAATATAAAACAGGATGGTGGGATTCTTTTCGATGATGTCGCAGAGTTTATCGACAGTTATATTTTCTGTGTCCATTATGCTTTTTTGAAACAGCATGCCGAGTTTCGTTATGCATTTGGCAAATTAACACAGGTAGATGCAGGCGAAGTAACTGTCTATACCATACCTGAAAAAAATGAACAAAATACGGCTGTATCTGAGGCAACGGCAGTTGAGGATACGGAAGATTCTACAAGTGAAAATGTAATAAAGCCTAAAAAGCAATTCCTCAAATTTCACGTCCGTGAAATGCCATTTGAGGCGGTTAAAAACACCGTGTTTGACGACAAAGGGCTAGGCGGTATGGCAGACAAGGCACTGCGCGTCGGTCCGACCCACCACCAAAAAACCGTCCTAATCGATTACGAGCATCCCGAGCGCACCGTAGGATTTGTGATGGGACACAATATGCTCGAGGCGTATTGGGATACCGAACGGCATAGCAAACGCGCTACCGCACCGGACTTGGGAGCATATTACCCCGTTCCAAGGGAGGACGTATCGAGTATGGTTACCGGCGGCGTATTGTACGATTTGAATGAAAACTTCGTCCGTTCTTGGGAAAAAATTCCTATGAACAACATGAGCAAGAAAGAAGCCGAAGAATTTGTACAGCAACGAAGGAAAATCGAACGCAGCGTATTCAAACCGGATAAAACAAAGGGCACTGTCTTGAACGCGCAAATCCTCTGCACACAGCCCGAATTCGGTTTGGAAGAAATCAAAGGTTTTTATTACCGGCTGTCGAAACTGTCAACCAGCTACCTGTATATAGAAAACCAATATTTCCGCTGGCCGCCCCTGGCCGAAAGGCTGGCCAAATGGGGGCAGAAGATGGCCGAACAGGGACGGGAAGACCGCCTGTGCGTCTTTGTGGTTACCAATACCAGCAAAGAAGGCTTGGGCAGCGGGAGGATCAATACCGACAGGATGCTCGACATACTCGGACGGCGCGACGTGATGCCCGGCGTCGGTAAACAGCGCGAAATCGGAAGGATAAAGAAAAAGCTGGACGAAACAGGAGGCAGCTCCCTGTGGAAAACGATAACCGGCCGGACGGAAGGGGAAAAGCGGCAGGATGCCACACGGGACGGGTTGCGGCAGGAAAAAAACAGGCTGGCCAAACTCGACCCGCAAAACGAAGAAGACCGCAAAAAATTGCGGCAGATCTTCAAACGCGATATCCCCAACGTCTCCGTTCACATCTGCCGCCTGATGAGCACCGAAGTCAGCAACCGCGACCGGCTCGACAAAGTGAAGGACGACCCCGGCGCATCGGCGGACGAACGCAAGGCCAATTACGAGGAACGCTGGCGGATCGGCAAGGAAAAAAAACGTCCCGAAGAAATCTACATCCATTCCAAAGTCGCCATCGCCAACGACGTCTTCATGACCATAGGTTCGGCCAACATCAACACCCGCAGCATGCAGGTGGACAGTGAATTGAACGTCGTAACCGAATGCGAGGGAGTGGCGCGCAAGCTGCGGCGCGAGCTGTGGCGCAACCATACCGGAGAGAACGCTGCCGTCCTGAACCCCGAAAAAATCGAAAACCTGGATCAGTTGAAGGATTTGTACAAAAACTGGGGCGATCTGATGGAAGACAACAGAAAACTGATGGAGGCCGAAAAGCCCTTACCATGTCCCTGATGGAATTTGAAATGTTGGACGAGGGTATCGTCCCTCACCTGTATGATTTGGATTGATAATGCGGAAATATTTGCAAACGATACTGAAACCGGCCGTTTTGGCGGCGGCGTTGCTGCCTGCCGCCTGCGGCTACTTCAAGGAGAACCCCATGAGCCACGACGCACTGGCCAAACTCGACTTTACCTGCACGCAGGAGCAATACCCCGAACTACCCGCCGAAGCGGACATTCTGTACCGCTACGCCCTATACCACGACCTGCACAACCGAAAACGCCCGTCGCAGCGCAAAAACGTACTGGACTACCTGCACTACTACCGCATTGCCGCCGCCAACGGCCACTGGCGCGCCAACCTGACGCTGCAGAAACACCTGGCCGCCAACGACGCCATAGAAGTGGAGAATTCCTTAAACGAAGGCATCGCCTACAACCTGCTGCTGGAAGATGCCCTGCCCGCCACCGCCGACCTGTGGTGGAGCCGCTACATCCTGGCAGGCTACGACCCCAGCCATGAGAAGGGCGATTCCACCGCCTACCTGCGCCGCGCCGCCGAACGCGGCAATGCCGAAGCGCAGTATATGATGGGCGGACTGTTGGATGCGGTGAAGAACGAACTGTATACGGATGATCCAAGATATTGGAAAATCATGGTCATTGCCGAGAAATTCTACTACTGCTCGGCTTCGGCGGGACACCGCTTCGCCAGCCCGGAAGGGGCGATGCAAGCAAAACTTGCCTATCAAAACGATGCCGATACGCTGATTACCAAATGGGAGGGCAAAAAACCGAAAAGCGACAAAACCGTTGCCGAACTGGACCAGCTCTCGCTGCAAGCGCTGCAGCAGGGGATGAAGGCCGGAGGGGGGAGTGCCGCATATGCATTACGTGCAGCCTTTGACCCCGATTACCGCCATCCGAATGCGCCGCCCCGCTATACCACGGTCACGCCCGACGCCGAACGCGCTAAGCGTTACAGGAAGATTGGTTATTATATAGACTCACGGTTGGAATTCATGCCCGAAATGACAGTGGAGGATTTGGACGACATCGTGCCGCTGCCGCCGGCGCCGCTGCCCGCATGGGACGGCACCATCGCCTTCCAGCGGTTTTACGATGGCGAATCCCCCGCCAAACCTTCGGACGAACTGATGAAGAAACTCGCCGCCGCCAAAGGCCTGGACCCCGCCACCGGCCTGCCGGTCAAAAAAGACGGACTGCCCGCAGTCCGAAGCTGGCAGAACTGGTGGGATTAAACCACAATGCCGTCTGAAAAATACTTTCAGACGGCCTTTCCACCCCCCCAGCTTGCCCCCCGTTCAAACTACCATACTCACCCCATCGTCATCTTAGAAATATCCGCCATAACCGCCCGCCAATCCTACCACCTCACCTTCGCCCGTTTCTCTCCTTCACTTTCAGTCCGCTCCTTCAGCGCATCCGAAGCGGTCAATACCGCCTACCGTGTCGAAATCACCGCTACCTCGACCGATTCCTCACTGCCTCTCTCTTCCTACCTCAACCAGCGCGCAGCATTTGAGATTCGTCCGCAAGAAGGTTTACTGTCGGAAGTGGCCGGGGTATTCGGGTCTGCTTTAGACGACTCCCCGGCGAAGCAATGGCAGGGCATTATCACCTCATGCGAGAAGTTGTCCGTATCTAAGGATGAAACCGTTTACCGCTTTGTTTTAGAGCCGCGCTTTGCGGCTTTAAAACATTTCCAAACTTCCCGGCTGTTCCAACACCAAACCGTCCCCGACATCGTTGCCGCCGTCTTCAAACACCACGGTTTCTCCGGTGTCGACTACCGTTTCCAAAAGAGCCGCAACTACGCCGTACGCGAGTATGTGACCCAGTATCTCGAAAGCGACTTCGACTTTATCAACCGTCTGTGTGAAGAAGAAGGCATCTGGTATGCCTTCGAACAGCATGAACAACATGGCGACGTAGTCGTCTTCGGCGATAGTCCCGAACACTATTGGCGCAGCCAAGGTTTACCCGTTTCCTACCGCCCCCATGCCGGATTGGAGAGTGTCGGTACCGAAGCACTCTTTAACTTAAGCATCCGCCACAACCCCATCATCGAAGGCATACGCACGGCCGACTATAACTACCGCAGTGCCGATACCGACCTTTTTGCCGAAACCGACAACAAACAGTCCGAAGAATCTGCCGACAATACCGTTTTATTGGGCAAACAGCAGCACTGGGGCCTTCATCCCAAAACAACCGACGAAGCCCGAGTTCAGACGACCCTGCTGAACGAAGCCAACCTCTGCCGTCAAACCGTCGCTGCCGGTAGCGGCAACGTCGTCTCCATGACGCCGATGAAGGTGTTCCAAACCGATGTCTCCTTCCCCGAAGCACCCGATGGCTGGCTGGTACTTTCCATGGAACACAGCGGCAGCCGCGATACCGCCTACAGCCATACCTTTACCGCCATCCCCGCCCAACTCGCCTACCGTCCCGAACGCACCACCCCGCGTCCGCATATCGACGGTACACTGCCCGCACGGGTGACCGCTGCGGAGAACTGCACCTACGCCTATATCGACGATATGGGCCGCTACCGCGTCAAACTCCCGTTTGATTTGGACGAATGGAGTCCTGGTGGGGAAAGCCGTCCCGTCCGACTGGCCAAACCCTATGCCGGTCCCGAATACGGTATCCACTTCCCCTTACACGAAGGCACCGAAGTGATGCTGTCCTTCGTACAGGGTAATCCCGACCGTCCGTATATCTCCGGCGTCATGCACGACAGCGCCCATACCGACCATATCCCTGCCGATTGGAACACAAGAAACGTCATCCGTACCTGGGCGAACAACAAACTGAGGATGGAAGACCTGCAGGGACAGGAACACATCAAACTTGCCACCGACTATCAGAAATCCCAACTCAACCTCGGCCATATCGTCGACTCAAACCGCAACAAACGCGGAGAGAACGGTGAGGGCTTCGAACTCAGAACCGACGGTTGGGGCGCGGTAAGGGCAGGCAAAGGCATACTCGTCAGTGCACAAAACCAGGACGCCAATGGCAAAGTACTGGATATGGACGATGCCATCTCCCAACTTGAACAGGCACTCTCCCTGGCTAAAAGCTTGAACAAAGCCGCCCAAACCGCCAACAACCACGACACCGATGAAGAAACCCAAAGGGGCCGTCTGAAAGACGCCCTCAAAGACCTGAAGGAAGCCGGTTTGATCCAAACCGCCCCGGCCGGTATTGCCAGCGCGACACAACAAAGCCAACTGCACACCGCCAATGAAAACATCCACCTCGTCAGCGGCAGCCATACCGACATCAGCGCCGGACAAAGCCTGACCGCCCATGCGGCAGAGAGCGTGAACCTGTTTGCGCAAAGCAGCGGCATCAAGATGCAGGCCAATCAGGGTAAAGTGGAAGTACAGGCACAGAATGACGAATTGCAGCTGAATGCCTTAAAGGACGCAACGTTAACCAGCAGCGCAGGGAAAGTCACCATTGCGGCGAAGGAAGAGATTCTGATTACCTGCAAAGGGGCGTATATCAAGTTAAGTAATGGGGAAGTGGAGATCGGAAGTCCGAAGGTGGTGCGGGTGAGGGCGCCGTTGGTGGTGAATGGGGCGGAAAGTCTTTCCATTCCGGCATTGCCACTTTTTAAAATGACAGGGACTTACAAGTTGCAATATCAACTGACGGATGATAATAA
The DNA here is from genome assembly GCF_024205705.1 of Neisseria subflava. Classification (NCBI taxonomy): domain Bacteria; kingdom Pseudomonadati; phylum Pseudomonadota; class Betaproteobacteria; order Neisseriales; family Neisseriaceae; genus Neisseria; species Neisseria subflava. The sequence goes on along the minus strand of NZ_CP073115.1, from coordinate 1,363,581 downwards.
TCTCCCGCATGCCAATAAGAAATACACGGTTTATTTATCCGATTATCAAAAGCTGGAAGGTGTTACAGACGAAAATGGAATGACACAGGCGTTTTACAGTGAGAAAGCGGTAGTTGCCAAAATACACTTACATTTTGAGGATGCAAATCATGGAAAATAAATTGAAGACGACAAAAGGAAAATTTGTCAAAGGGGATAATTTTTTGGTCAAGCAGAAAATTACGACTCCTTGCGAACATAAAATCGATGGTGCGGTAAAGGTGGCGGAGTATATAGTCAGAGAAATCAAAAAGAACACTCGGAGTAAAATAGCGGAGGGTATTAGATATTACGCTTCTGAAGAGGAGTATACGGAGAGGTATAACAAGTGGAAAAATTCGTCTCTTGTACAGAGGTTATTGACACGCCCTGATCCACCCAATTTACTAAAAGCAAAAGCATTATGGACTGAGCGTGTTTTTAAGGGGAGACCGTGGGATCATAAAGAATATATCATTGAAACATTTAAGGGTTATGCAGTTGTGCGTCCGGCTTATTCTCATAAACTTAAACGAAATCGGACATTCAAAAAGCATTGGCATAAATATAAAAATTATGATTACAGATATGATATTTGGTCAAATATACATTATGGGTATGTTGGTTTAAGTGTTGGTTTTGAAAAGGAAACGCTATTAAATGGAGCAAATTTGGCACAGATAATAGATAGTTCAGGAGGGGATGCCGAAGATCCGATTGATGATGTTACTGCAATTAATATAGGCTTTTCTTTGTATAAGAAATTTGGTAAATTTGCTGATAAACTAACTGCAAATGATGTATTGGATGAGCTGAATAAACTTCCTGATAATAAATTGCCAGATGCAAGAAAAAGGCATACTTGTTTAGAAAGTAAAAATAAGTTATAGATTATGAATAAAAAAATTTTAATGGTTTTATGTATCTTTTTATTATGTTATTTTTATAAAAATCTCCACCCTAAGGTAACATATTTTTACTATAATGAAGGTAAGCGCACTAGTATCACCTTAATTAGGAGTGATGGTAGTAAGGAATACTTGCGTCCTTTTTTTACTAATAATGTAACTTTTTATTTTCCATTCGATTGGTCATCTGAGCCAGATGGTATTATTTTAATATCAAAACATGAAACAACTATCTTTTTAAAAGAAGATATAACCTTTTGTACCATGGAAATTTACCTGGATGAAAATCAGAAAATTTCCGATGTTAAACAATATGATGGACTTTGTATTAAACCGTAGATATTCAATATTTGTAAAGTGTATTGAAAGACGAATTTTTCGGTACGGTTGCTGGCTGCACATTAGCTGCTGCCATCGGAAAATACCGCATGCCTGGAAATAAATTGATTATAGAAAGTGTTTATCTCTATATCCGAGATACATTTGATTTTCTTAACGATAATGGCGAAGATCAATACCTAGGGCATTGGAATCATACAGGATTTGATGTGTTTTATAGCCATCAGTTTTCAGATAAGAAAAATGAGATTATAGCAGCAGCCTATATAGTAGCCCCCCTTCTCTTTTCGATTCTAAACCTGAAGACCTTTTCTACCCAGTTAGGAACAGCCATTTCAACAAATGGCGAAATTTAAACAGACTGAGACCTTTGCAAAATAGCCCTTTTTTCAACAGCCGAAATCCTGTGTTGGGGTTTCGGCTGTCGGAAAGAAAGGAATTTTGCAAAGGTCTCAGGCCGTTTGAAAGCATTTTCAGACGGCCTTTTTATTAGCGTTACTGTCCGCGTAAAAACAACGCATCCAATTCTTTTAAAGTCAGTTTGACCCAAGTCGGACGGCCGTGATTGCACTGGTTGCTGCGCGGCGTATTTTCCATATCGCGAAGGAGTGCATTCATTTCCGGCAGGGTAAGCTGGCGGCCAGCGCGGACTGAGCCGTGGCAGGACATGGTGGCGAGGATGTGGTTTTCGTGTTCTTCGATGGTTTGGCTGCTGCCGACTTGGGCGAGTTCGCCCAATACATCTTTGGCCAGTGAAACGACGTCGGCTTTGCCGAGCATGGCGGGAACTGCACGGACGGCAAGGGTATTGCCGCCCATGTCGGACAATTCCAGCCCGAAGCCTGCCAGCGTTTCGGCATGATCGGCAAGGGCGGCGCATTCTTCGTGGGACGCGGCAAAGGTTACGGGAATAAGCAGGCGTTGGCTTTGCAGATTGCCGTTTGCCTGACGTTGGCGTTTCATTTTCTCGTAGTTGACGCGTTCGGCGGCAGCGTGCATATCGATGAGCAACAGGCTGTCTTCTGCTTGGGCAAGTATGTAGATGCCAAGTAATTGGGCAATGGCAAAACCGAGTGGCGGCAGTTCGGATTGGGAGGGAAGGTTGTCTGAAAGCGGCGTATCTGTTTGGGGAGTAGGCGTTTCAGACGGCATATTGCCGAAACGTGCTTGCTCGAATTGGCTTAACTCAAGGTCGATGTCGTCGGTTTTTCTGTAGAGTTCGACGTAAGTATTCATGGCTGCGCGGCTTTCGCGCAGGGACAGGCTGCGTTGTTGCGGCGCGCGCGCGGCTTGGTAAGGCATGGGCGCGGTTTTGCCTGACGAAACAAAGGCATTGCGTGTATCGGGTTTGTTGCCTGTCGGGTAGTTGGATGCGTTATCAAACAGATTTTCGCTGTTGTTTTCAGACGGCATTGGTGCAGGTGTAATGCCGGTAATGTCATGCAACACTTCGCCTGCGTTGCTGACGCTTTCGGTCAAGTCGGCGCGTGTGTCGGCAAGGGCTTTGTTGAGCGTGTGGAACACGAGTTGGTGTACTTGCTGGCTGTCGCGGAAGCGGATTTCGGTTTTGGTCGGGTGGACGTTGACATCCACGGCTTCGGGCGGAAGGTCGAGAAAGAGGACGAAAGCAGGCGTCAGCGCGTTGTGCAATACGTCGCGGTATGCCTGTTTGACAGCATGGAGCATGACTTTGTCGCGCACGAAGCGATGGTTGACGAAGCAGTATTGTTTGTCGGTTTTGCCTTTGGCAAAAGTCGGCTTGGTAATCGCGCCATAGAGCCGCAGCGCGCCATTGCCGCTGTCAATTTCCAATGAAGCCGTCTGAAAATCATCGCCGACAATGGCGGCAATCCGTTCATGCAGGCTTTGTGCAGGAAGCTTGAACACTTGTTTGCCGTCGCGTTTGAGCGAGAAGGCGATATGCGGATGCGCCAGCGCGAGGCGTTCGAGCATAGTGGCGCAGTGGGCGTATTCGGTGTTTTCAGATTTGAGGAACTTGCGCCGCGCGGGGGTATTGAAGAAGAGTTCGGCGGCTTCGATGGTGGTGCCGACGGGGTGGGCGGCTGCCGTAGGGCTGCTGAGTTTGCCGTCTTCGGCTTTGACTTGGGTTGCGTGCGAACTGTCTTCTTGACGGCTGGTCAGGGTCAGGCGGCTGACGGAGGCGATACTGGCCAAGCCTTCACCTCGAAAGCCCATGCTGGCAACGTGTTCCAAATCGTTTAAGGTTTTGATTTTGCTGGTGGCGTGGCGGTGGAGTGCGAGCTCGATGTCGTCCGGATGGATACCGCTGCCGTTGTCGCTGACGCGAATCAGGCGGATGCCGCCGCCGGCCAGCTCGACATCAATCGCCGTTGCACCTGCATCGATACTGTTTTCAACGATTTCTTTTAAGGCGTTGGCAGGGCGTTCGACCACTTCGCCGGCGGCAATTTGGTTGACAAGATGGTCGGGCAGGGCGGCAATTCGGGACATCGGTTTCTTTCAAAAAAGCAACAGCGGAAGGGGAAAATTACAGGTATTTGCGCATCAATTCGCATTCGACGCGGACGATTTTGTTCAGCTGCAACACGGCAGTGCCGAGCGATTCATAATGGTTGAGCCGATAGAAAGGTACGGAATTGAGAGAGGCATACAGTTTGAGAAAGCTGAGACCTGCATTTCGTGCCATTTCTTCGGCGCGGCTGAGCAGGGCCGTACCCAAGCCGAGATTGTGGAAGAGCGGATGGACGTATAAGGCGTCCAGTTGCGCTTCTTTGAAATCGACTTGGAAGAAGCCTTGAATCAGCCCTTTGTATTCGACCACCCACAAAGCTTTGTTTTTATCGGAGATGGTTTCCAAATAGCTGTTGATATCGAGCAGACTTTCCCATGCGTGCATAATGGTTTCATCGTAACTGCGGATGCAGGCGTATTGAACGGCATGCAGATGGGCGTTGTGTATGTCTTGGCAGTCTTTTTCGGTTGCCGGACGGAGGATGGTCAGAAGGCTCATGGCGGATGGTCGGAAAAATTGATTTCAGACGGCCTTTAGCGATCAAAGGCCGTCTGAAAAAAGTGGGTAAGGTTACAGGCTTTGATGTAAGGTTTGTGCGGTTTGGAACGCATTGTCCGCATCATTGGCCAAGACGGTAAAGTGGCCCATTTTTCGGCCTTGGCGCGCGGCTTTTTTACCGTAAAGATGCAGATGTGCATTCGGGTTGCTTTGCAGCGGCAACCATTTGGGTTCGCCGCCGTCTTCCTTCCAAACGTCACCCAAAATATTCGCCATACAGCAAGAAGCCAGCAATTTGGTGTCAGCCGGAGGCAGGTTGCACATCAGGCGGACCTGTTGCTGGAATTGGTCTGCCGCGCAGGCGTCGATAGTGTGGTGGCCGGAATTGTGCGGACGCGGCGCGATTTCGTTGACGACCAATTCATGCGTGTCGCCGACAACAAACATTTCTACTGCCAATACGCCGACGTAGTTTAATTCATCGGCCAAACGCTGCGCCATTTGTCGCGCCTGTTGCTGCACGTCGGCACTCAGTCGCGCAGGGACGATGGAGTAGGCGAGGATGCCGTTTTCGTGAATATTTTCGGCAGGGTCGAAAGTTTGCACGTTGTCATTGTTCAGACGGCATACAATAACGGAAATTTCGCCGCGCAAGTCCACCATTTTCTCTAAAACGCAATCCACGCCGCCATGTTCGGCAAACGCGGCTTTGAGTTCATCCAATGTTTTTACGCGGATTTGGCCTTTGCCGTCATAGCCCAAAGTAGCGGTTTTCAGGATGCCGGGCAGAAATTGTACGCTTTCTTCAGTAATGTCTTCGGCTTTGCAAACTGCTTGATACGGCGCGGTTTGCAGGCCTGCTTTGCGTATCCATGCCTTTTCCTGAATGCGGTTTTGCGCGATGGCAACACAGTCGCCACTGGGGGAAACATTGGTGTATTTGGCGAGAAAACGCATCGCGCCAGCATTGACGTTTTCAAACTCGGTCGTAACCGCCGCGCATTTTGCCAATTCTTCCAAAGCTGCTTCATCGTCAAACGGCGCGCACAAATGGCAGTCGGCAAATTCCGCCGCCGGCGCATTCGGGTCGGGATCGAGTACAGTTACTTTGTAGCCCATGGTTTTGGCAGCAACAGTAAACATTTTGCCTAATTGTCCGCCGCCAAGAATGCCGAGCATAGCAGGAGGGAGGATGGGGATGTGTTCATGGATAATCGCTTTATGAAGAAATTGGGTAGGGTGTTTGCAGGCCGTCTGAACATGGTTTTACGGCTTCAGACGGCCTGATGTTTTAAAGCTTGCCGATAAATTGCGGCGGAACGTTTTCAGTTAACCATACGCCGTTGTCCGCCAGATAAAATTGATGTCCTGCCGCAAGCATGGCGACAGTGTCGATGGTCAATACAACCGGCTTGCCGTGTCGGGAGCCGACGTTGACGGCTGTTGCAGCATCAGCAGACAGATGGACAAAATGGCGCGAGGCAGAATGCAGGCCTTGTTCCAATATAGACGGAACGGAGCGCTCAGCCGTACCGTGATACAAAATCTGAGGAGGCGTTGCCACTTTGTGTTCGACCTGAACTTGTGCCGTCGAATGACCTTGCGCCGCGCGGATGCGTTTGCCGTCTTCAGAAAGGGTAAACCGTTTTTTATCGTTGTTTTCGACCACTTCCAACAATACTTCATAGGTCAGCGGATTGCCCGTAAAGCCACGCTCGGGATGGTTTACCTGCGTCAGTAGGGTATCAATATCCACCCAGCCGTCTTTATCCAAAGTAATGCCGATTTGCTCGGGATGATGGCGTAAGATAAAGCTGAGGTATTTGCTGATGGATTTTAGTTGTTTTTCGTTTAGTATCATAATCTTGTTGTTTAGTCATTTCAGAGCATAGGCCGTCTGAAATTTATTTATCCAACCCTTCTTGAACCATTTGCGCTGCGCGGATTACTGCGCGGGCTTTGTTTTGGGTTTCTTGCCATTCGGAGGTTGGGTCGGAGTCGGCAACTACGCCTGCGCCACTTTGGACGAAGAGGGTATTATTTTTAATCACGGCAGTGCGGATGGCAATGGCCAAGTCCATGTCGTTGTTGAAACTCCATACGCCGACTGCGCCGCCGTAGATGCCGCGTTTGCTTGGTTCGACTTCTTCAATGATTTCCATGGCGCGGACTTTTGGGGCACCGGAAAGTGTGCCTGCCGGGAAGGTGGCGGCGAGGATGTCCATGTTGGTCATACCGTCTTTCAGACGACCTTCGACGTTGGAGACGATGTGCATCACATGGGAGTATTTTTCAATCACCATTTTGTCGGTGACTTTGACTTCGCCGGTTTTACTGATGCGGCCGACGTCGTTTCGTCCTAAGTCAATCAACATGACGTGTTCGGCAATCTCTTTGGCATCGCTCAGCAGGTCTTGCTCGTTGGCAAGGTCTTCGGCTGGTGTTTTGCCGCGCAGGCGTGTACCGGCGATAGGACGGACGATGACGTCGTCGCGTTCGCGGCGGACGAGGATTTCGGGCGAAGAGCCGACAATATGGAAATCGCCGAAATTGTAGTAGAACATATACGGCGATGGGTTTAGCGTACGCAGGGCGCGGTAGAGGGCAAGCGGATTGTCGGTAAATTCCATGCTCATGCGTTGGCTGGGGACAACCTGCATGCAGTCGCCTGCAAAGATGTAGTCTTTGATTTTATTGACGCAGGCTTGAAAAGGTTCTTCTCCAAATTCGCTGACTGCTTGGGTTTGTTTGCTACCGAGCGAGAGCGGGATGGCGCAACTTTGGCGTAGCTGGGTACGGATGTCTTCAAGACGTTCGCGTGCGCGTTCGTAGCCGTTGGCTTGAGACGGATCGGCATAAACAATCAGGTAGATTTTGCCGCTTAGGTTATCCACTACGGCAAGCTCTTGCGAGAGCATCAGGAGGATGTCGGGCGTACCGAGCGGATCGGCTTTGGCCGTATGTTTCAGGCGGTGGGCAAAATGTTCGAAATTGTAGATGGTTTCATAACCGAAGTAGCCGACCAGGCCACCTGTAAAGCGCGGCAGGCTTGGGATTTCGGGCGTTTTGAAGCGGTTGTGAAAGGCTTCGATAAAGGGTAGGGGATTGCCGTCGTGTTGTTCGACGATTTCGCCGTTTTGATACACATCGACATGTTTGCCGCTGGTTTTCAGATAGTGGCTGCAAGGCAGGCCGATAAAGGAATAGCGGCCGAAGCGTTCGCCACCGACAACGGATTCGAGCAGGTAGGTGAAAGGCTTGTTTGCAAGTTTGAGGTAGATTGAGAGCGGTGTGTCCAAGTCGGCAAGCAGCTCTTGAACGAGTGGAATGCGGTTGTAACCTTGTGCGGCTTGGGCTTGGTATTCTTGTTTGCTGATCATCTTGATAAGTCTTTCAGACGGCCTGTTTTAGGGTGTTAAATCGTGTGAAGAGTATAGCATTTTATTGGAATTGTTGACAGTCTGAGCGTTATGTCAGATATGGAAAACGCCGTCTGAAAAAGACGGCGCGAGGTATCAGGCAATGGTGTTGGAGATTTTGTTTTTTCGGCTCCGTTTCCACTTGAAGATATAAGCGGCCACAACGGGAATCAAGGCGATAATGGATTTGAATGTCCAGCCTGAATACCATGTGCCTTCGGGAACGTCGCTTGCAAGCCAAGTGAAGTACGGCCACCAGCAGGCAACCAGGCTGCCGAGGAACAGCGGCCAAATATGACGGCTTAAGTTGCGTTGCCATAAAAGGAAACAGATGGCCGCCCAAACAAAAGTCAGTACGGTAATCAGGAGAATGGTGTAGGCATCTGAAATCAGAATGGCGGCAAAGTAGTAGCTGAGTCCGACCCATAATAGGGCAAGTATCAAGACGATGATTTCTTCCGGGCGTTTAAACATATTTTCTCTCTTTTATAAGACTGGCAATGCGTTAATACTATACCCTAAACAAGAAGCGATGATAAGAGTCTTTCAGACGGCCTTGTAGTCGGGTTTGCTATAATGGGTGCAATCAATTTTTTGGAAAGGACAAACCATGACGGCAAACTTTCAAGAAACGCTGAAGGCTTTGGGCAAACAGGCAAAAAAGGAAGCAGCGGAGCGGGAAGAGGAAGCTAAGGCTAAAAAGCAGGTAGAGGATGTGGATTTCAGCAAGGCAGTTGGCAAGATTACGCCTTTGAAAAATGCCGGCAACTATTATGAACAGCCCCGTGATAAATCTCCGATCAAGCCGCGCCCCAAAGAAATGGCGACTTTGGAGCAGGAAGATTATTTTTATGTAGGCAGCGGCGGCTGGGAAGAACCGCCGGCTTCGTTCAGTAAAAACGGGCAGGGTAAAAATGATTTGATGCGTTTGCGAAACGGCCATTATCCTGTTGTGGCTGATGTGGATTTGCACGGCTATACGCAGGAAGAGGCGCAGCAGGTATTGAACGAATTTATTGAGCTTACGAAAAAACGCGGCGTTTGCGGCGAGATTGTCCACGGCAGCGGCTTGGGTTCTGCAGGCTATAAACCTATTTTGAAAAATATGACGCGTCGCTGGTTGATGCAGCATCCTGATGTGTTGGCTTATGTTGAGCCTCGACAAGGCAATGATGGCGCAGTCAGGATCTTGTTGAAGCGTCAACGCCGAGACGATGATTGGAAACAGTAAAATATAAAAAGCAGTGTCGATAAAATGACACTGCTTTTTATGGTTGACAGACTAAGAAGATTTCTTTTTGGAAATTGATTCGCAACCTTTTCCATTGGTCATTGCGGTTTTGAAATTATTGGCTGAATCAATATCAGTGCATTTGTAAGCATTGCCCAAACTATCCATCCAAACGGAAAGGGTATAGCCTGTTTTTGTGGGAATGGCTTTCAAACGATAGGCTCGGCTTGTACTGGCATCAATCATTTCGGCGGAGTATTTGTATTTGTCTGCCAAATCTTTATGGCCTTTGTATGAGGAAATAAAGTCATCCAACTGAGTTTTAATCTCATCAGTTTTCCACTTTGGATTTTTAACCATCTGGTTTTTAAAAGCGGAATTGATGGCGACTAACTCGGCATGCACTTGTGATTGGTAGCCTCGTTCAATGTAGCGGTTGTAAGAGGGAATGGCAATGATGCTCAGGATGCCTAAGATGGCGACGGCAATCATCATCTCAACCAGCGTAAAGCCTAGTTGTTGGGTAGAGGTGGTATTCATTTTATTATTCGCTGGCAACGTAAGACTGAAGAACGACTTGGGTATTGGCATTCTTACCCCATGCCTTGGCTGTAACACGGTAGGTAATTCGACCATCAGTAGTTTTGCCTAAATATTCGATGATGTAGCGTGGATTATTTACGATGCCGCTTTTTTTATCTAAAGGATATTCCGTACCATTGGTGTCAATACACAGGTTTTTGTCGCATTTGCGCTTCCAAGCATCTACGGTTGGGCTACCTTCTTCAGTAAAATCGCCATTGGATTTTACGTTTGGTGTGGAACATAAACCTTTTTTACATTTTGCGGTAAAAGTAGTCTTTTTACCTTCAATATCAAAAATTTGATTTTCACCTTCACGCAGTGCCGCTTCGGCTAGGGTGGTTGCCAGTTTGCGGTCGGCATCATTGGTGCTGATACGCTGTTCAGTATTGTATGACTGGGTAGCTGTGACCACGAGCAGGGCGATGACGACCATCATCATTAAGACGATAAACAAAGCATAGCCCTGCTGCCGGTCAGGTTTGATTAGAGTGATCGGTCGGCGCATACGTTTCCTCCGCGGATAGTGGCATTAATATTATAGATATCGACTTTATTGTCTTGTTCTTTTGATGGGTCAATACTGCCGTTATTCAGTACGATTTGGATAGAAGCCGGAGACTTAGCCTCAGCTGAGATATCCAATGCGTTTTTGTAATCAAATGATTCTGTATTTACTCCGCTGGCAGATGCATTTTCAGAATCAGGACATTCTGCATAGATATAGTGGATATCCATGGTTGTAATGCCTTTAATCAACAGCTGCGGATTACTCCATGAGCCATCATTTGATAATTGGAAACGGAACAAACCGCTCTCTTCACCAAGTTTGCCGGCAGCGTAGGCAATCATTTCATGTTTCATGATGGCGATACTGCCGTCTTGATCAGAGTCGTTAATTTTTAAAGCCAATTTTGCCGCAGCTAAATCTTTAATTTCTGTTTGAGGCTTTGCAATGCCTGAGCAGCTACTGACAATAGCAGTTTTTGCAGCAGGGTTTGCTTTGTCGATTCCATATTGAAACAGCAGGGCTTTGCCGGTTTGAGCAAAACCTGCATAGCCTAATTTATTGATTTCTTTAACCGGTAACAGCTTATTCACACTAGCTGTTTTCAATGTGTATTCATCCGAGCTTTTGTCTTCTATTACTGCAGAGGCGGGAGAATTCGACATATTGAAGCAGCCGAAATTGCCTGCCATACGCGCATCACGGACGATCATATTGGCGGTGTTACGCAAATCTTGTTGGATACCGATACGGGTGTTGGCAGATTTGTTCAATCCACGTGCAGTAAAGTAGGTGGAGCTGACAGCCATTAAGACGATCATGCTGAGCAGGCTGGCAACCAGAAATTCAAGGATGCTGAAACCGCGCATAGTGGTTTTATTGGGAATATGGTTGAGTAAGCGTTTATTGTTCATTGTTAGTCTCTTACGCGTGATTGGTAGGTATAGACAACGTGATGCCCCGATGTGTTGAGATTTTTTGCGCTATTTTCTTCTTCGACATCTTGCAACCATAAAACTTTCACGATGGTCGTGTCGCCTTTGCCATCGCATTTTGCATTAAACCCATTTTCGTAAGTTGGCTCTGCGCCGGAAGAATCTTTGCAGATGGTCGAGAAGACTTGGGCTTCGGGAAGGGCTTTGGTTAAGTCAGCCTTAAACTGGGCAATTTGCGCCTGCGCAAGTTGCGCTTTAGTCATTTTGGCTTCAAATTTTGCAGTTTGTTTAGAGTCGGATTTTAGATAGGCATCATAGGATTTTTTATAACGGGAGGTTTTTTCCCCTGTAGTATCGGTTTCTTCAGAGAGCGTTGGGTTAATGAGCATGCCTTCAATCAGATTTTGCGTAATTTGGGCGACGCTGGTTTGATTTTCAGACTCGCGCACGTTGGATACGGTACGCAGTTGGACAGCCAGAAGGGCCAGCACACCGATGGCAAGGACAAACATGGCAATCAAAACTTCAATCAGGGTCATGCCTGATTGAAGTTTTGGGGTAAAGCTTGTTGGACTTGTTTTCAGACGGCCTTTAAATGATCTGAGATGAGTAGGATTAGTAATGTTCATAAGATACCGTTGTTATTATTTGGAAGTGTATTCGCACATTTTGCGCTCATCGTTTTTAGTACAGATTTCGACATGCCCATTGCCATTGATTAAAAGTACGGTAGCACGGGCTTTCTTGGTTTCAGCATCGGCGGTGGATTTATCCGTCAGGCTGATTTTGATGTAGCCGTCTGAAAATTGATAATTTTTGCCATCGGTCGAATGGCCAAATGTACCATTGGGCAGGAATCTCCACCAGACTTCTTTTGAAGCGGAAGCAGATAGTGCAGGACGTTCAGTACCGGTAGGGATATGGTTGAAGCTGTATTCCACTTTGTCAGTATCTCCATTAAGAATAATGGAACGGACGGATAAATCGACTGTATCGTTTTTATAGTTGGAATCTTCGTTTTTATCAGCGTAAGCCAACATACCATTACCGGCATATTTGGAATCGCAACCATTATTGGGCGAGCCATCGGATTTAATTTTGACCGGGCAGATGTAAACGGGAAGATTGAGACGGACGGCCTCATTACGCGCGAAGCGCAACAGGTTGGCAATTTGCTCTGCTTGCGATGCCGCACGTCTAGAGGCAATCCATTGATTCATATTGGGAAGTGCGATGACTGCCATTACTGCTGCAATAGTAATGACGATCAGCAACTCAATTAGGGTGAAGCCTTTTTGTGTCTGATACATGAGTGATTTTTTGGTAGTAATGTGTTGGGTAACTGACGTTTTCTCTTTTGCACTTGCCTGTGGCAATGCTTTTGCTTTTATTAGATTTATTTTAAACGATTTTGTAATGCGTGACTAATGAAATATGAAATTCGGTTAGTTTTTCAGACAATCTGTCTCAATCTTCCATCAACATGGATTCTGGAACATAGGCAGCATTATCAAATTTGGTAAATTGCCCCATCCAAGTGAGGAATACTTTCCCGACAGGGCCGTTACGGTGTTTGCCGATAATACATTCCGCCAAGCCTTTTGCGGGTGAGTCTGAGTTGTAGTATTCATCGCGATACATGAACATAATCAAGTCGGCATCTTGTTCGATTGCGCCGGATTCACGCAAGTCGGACATCATCGGGCGTTTGTCGGTACGCTGCTCAACTGTACGGCTTAACTGCGACAGGGCAATGACGGGAACTTGCAATTCTTTGGCCAATGCTTTGAGTGAGCGGGAAATTTCGCCAAGCTCGGAAGCGCGGTTGTCAGAACGGCCGGAGCCTGACATTAACTGCAGGTAGTCGATGACGATCAAGCCCAATTTGCCGTTGAATTGACGCGCAAGACGGCGGGCGCGGGCGCGCAGTTCGAGCGCGGTCAAACCCGGAGTTTCATCGATATACATGGGTGCATCGGAGAGTTTAACGACCGCCTCGTTCAGACGGCCCCAGTGTTCGTCTTGCAATCTGCCGGTTTTTAAAACGCTTTGGTCTAAACGTCCGACTGAACCCAGCATACGCATAACCAGCTGCGCACCGCCCATCTCCATCGAAAATACGGCGACAGGCAGCTTGCCCTCTACGGCAACGTGTTCCGCAATATTGATCGAAAAAGCGGTTTTACCCATAGATGGACGGCCTGCGACGATGATCAAATCGCCCGGTTGGAGGCCTGATGTTTTTTTGTCGAGGTCGATAAAACCTGTCGATATGCCGGTTACCTCATCAGGATTGTCGCGCGAATAAAGCATATCGATGCGCTCGACCACTTCTTTCAAAAGGTCGGGCATCTCAAGGAAGCCTTGTTTGGATTTTGCGGTACTTTCGGCAATTTGGAATACTTTGTTTTCCGCCTCGTCCAAAAGCTGGCCTGCATCGCGCCCTTGCGGATTGTATGCGCTGCGTGCAATTTCCGTGCCGACTTCGGCAAGCTGGCGCATGATGGAACGCTCGCGCACAATTTCGGCGTAGCGGCGGATATTGGCAGCGGATGGCGTGTTTTGCGCCAGTGTAATCAGATAGTTGAATCCGCCTGCCGCTTCCAATTCTTCATTGCGTTCCAAATTTTCTTGGACGGTAATAACGTCGGCAGGACGGCTTTCATTAATCAGGTTGGCAATCGCACGAAAAATCAGGCGGTGTTCGTGGCGATAGAAATCCTCGCCGGAAACGACATCAGCAATACGGTCCCAAGCAGAATTTTCCAGCATCAAGCCGCCCAATACGGATTGCTCCGCTTCAGTGGAATGTGGCGGCAGTGACAATGCGCTGATTTCACGGTCTTCAGACGGCATATCGGAATAATTGCTCATGACGGGCATCTCTGGCTGGAAAATTGCAATCCACTATTATAGCGCAGTGTAAGTTCAATTGGTTTGTTTAGGCTAAAGCAGGTAAAATAGCAATGTTGTCGATTTGACAACACACACTACCAAAATATAAATATCAATAATTAGGAGCATAAAAATGGAACACAAGCTGCCACAATTGCCTTATGAACTGGATGCGTTGTCCCCTCATCTGACCAAAGAAACTTTGGAGTTTCACTACGGCAAACACCATCAAACTTACATCACCAATTTGAACAATCAAATCAAAGGCACTGAGTTTGAAGAAATGCCTTTGGAAGAAATCCTGAAAAAATCTTCCGGCGGTATGTTCAACAACGCTGCCCAAACGTGGAACCATACTTTCTACTGGCTGGGCTTTACCCCTAAAGGCCAAGGCAAACCTGCCGGCGAATTGGCTGCGGCCATCGATGCCAAATGGGGCAGCTTCGAGAAATTCCAAGAAGCGTTCGATGCTTGCGCGGCCGGTACTTTCGGCTCTGGTTGGGCATGGTTGGTGAAAACGCCTGCCGGTGAATTGGATCTGGTTTCTACTTCCAATGCAGGTACTCCGCTGACTACTGAAAACACTCCGCTGTTGACTTGCGACGTATGGGAACACGCCTACTACATCGACTACCGTAACAGCCGTCCTAACTACCTGAAAGGTTTCTGGGAAATTGTTAACTGGGATGAAGTTGCCAAACGCTTTGCCGCATAAAACGATATGAATGAAAAGGCCGTCTGAAAAATTTTCAGACGGCCTTTTTGTCGATATGGGTGTGAAGAAATGGTTTAGATGAATGTTTTTTCTGTCTGATGCGCAAAATTATCATGGAGCAGAAAAAAGGATAAACGGGAGATTATGCTAAAATATTGTCAACAATTTTCTGATTTCGCATGATATGGAATCAGCGTTTGACACACATAGACAAGAGGATTTTATGAAATTTCTAGACCGTGAGGCAACCATTGCCAAACCCGGCTTTAATCGTTGGCTGGTACCGCCTGCCGCTTTGGCCGTACATCTTGCCATCGGGCAGATATACGCTTATTCCGTGTTCAATGCGCCGCTAACCAAGCTTATCGGTATTACTGAGTCAGCTGCAGGAGATTGGAAGCTGACCACGGTTGGTTGGATTTTTAGCATTGCCTTGGCGATGTTGGGCGCGTCTGCCGCTATGTTTGGTACTTGGATGGAACGCGTTGGGCCGCGTAAGGCGATGTTTGTTGCCGCCTGCTGTTTTAGTTTGGGCTTTTTTGTGTCGGCGATTGGCGTCCATACGCATAATCTGTTTTTGCTTTATTTGGGCAATGGTGTGATTGGCGGGGTTGGTTTGGGCTTGGGTTATATCGGGCCTGTATCGACACTGATGAAATGGTTTCCCGATAAACCGGGCATGGCGACAGGCTTGGCGATTATGGGTTTTGGCGGCGGCGCGATGTTGGCTTCGCCTTTATCCGTGTCGCTGATGAATTTTTTCTCCAGTGAAACTTCAGTTGGCGTAGCGCAGGCTTTTGTCGTTTTAGGATTGTTTTATTTGGTGTTGATGATGTTCGGCGCGTTTACGATCCGTGTACCTGCCGATGGCTGGAAACCTAAAGGTTATGTTGCGCCGAAAATCAAAAACAAATTGGTCAGCAGTAATCACGTCAATGTTTCCGAAGCCATGAAGACGCCACAATTTTGGCTCTTGTTTTGGGTGTTGTGTCTGAACGTGACAGCGGGTATCGGCGTTTTAGGTCAGGCTTCTGTCATGATTCAGGAGCTGTTTTCTGAAACTTCTGTCGGTAAACAGGCTGCCATTGGCGCAGGTGCGGCGGCAGGTTTTGTGAGCCTGTTGAGCCTGTTTAATATGGGCGGCCGATTTTTGTGGTCCAGCGTGTCCGACAAAATCGGGCGTAAAAATACTTATACTATTTTCTTTGTGCTCGGCTCGCTGTTGTATTTTGCCATTCCGTCTATTGGCGGGAGCGGTAACAAGGCTTTGTTTGTTATTGGTTTCTGCGTCATTATTTCCATGTATGGCGGCGGTTTTGCAGCGATTCCGGCGTATTTGAAGGATTTGTTCGGCACTTATCAAGTCGGTGCAATCCACGGCAGGATTTTGCTGGCATGGTCAACTGCGGCTGTTATTGGCCCGGTGTTGGTCAACTATATCCGCCAAAGCCAAATTGAAAGCGGCGTTCCGGCTGCTGAAGCTTATAGCATTACCATGTATATTATGGCGGGTTTGTTGATTGTCGGCTTATTGTGTAATTTGAGTGTCCGTTCGGTTCATGAAAAGCATCACGAAAAAGACATTAAGGTCGCGGCACATAGTGGTAACCCCGATGATGAAACCGCTGTATCCGATGCTTATCTGATCAGCAAGAAAGTATCAGCAGGTGGTATCGGCGTATGGTGGCGCTGGGCTTTGGTTTGCATTCCTTTGGGCTATGGCGTCATTATGGTGTTTGTTAAAGCCTTAAGTTTGTTTAATTGATTGTTGAAAATTAGAGGCCGTCTGAAAGTTTCAGACGGCCTTTTTTACATGTTGAACAATTAATCTTTTGATACGCTGATGGTATGTTTGATGTGTTTTAAATTCGCAACGATGGTAAAAGTCATCATCACCAGTAATGCCCATGAACTCCATTTGCTGATGTGTACCGATGCCCAAGCGCCGATTTGGTTGGGATAGCGCCAAACGCCGAATAGGGTTCCCAAATTTTCCGCCAGCCAAATAAAAAATCCAATCAGGACGAAAGCGAGCAGGAGCGGCATTTTGCGAGTGGTGTCATAGGGTGTGTACAAGACCGTTGTCCGGGCGTATAGGCCGAGAGCAAAAGCAGCGAGATACCAGCGATAGTCGCCGATATAGTGATGGGTGAAAAAATTGATATAAATCGCCAGTGCGCACAAAGTGCCCAACCAATACGGCGGATGGCTTTTGATTTTTAAGTCAAACAGCCGCCATGCTTGAATGATATAGCTGCCGACCGCAGCATACATAAAACCCGCAAACTGCGGTACGCCGCCGATTTTGGTGTATGCCTCATCCGGATAACTCCAAGATTGGATATCGCCAGATGTTTTGAACCACTCTAAAGCAAAGCCCACCAAGTGAAACAGCGTAATCGATTTGACTTCATCCCAAGTTTCCAGCTTGAAATACAGCATGGCTACTTGTACGGAGACGGCAAAAATCAGCAGCAGGTCGTAGCGCGAAATTCCCAACCAGCCTGTTTTCGGAATGAGGAACATGGCAATGAAAAACAAGCCTGCAAATAAGCAGGCTCGTGCTTCTTTTAAACCAAAAAACCAAAATTCAACGATAAAGCGTCGCCAACCATGCAAATCCTTGCGTTTGGGATGCTCAGTCAGCCAAGTATCCAGTTTGCCCAACATGTTTTCAGACGGCCTCTTTATCTTAAAAATGTTTTAGGCAGATTGAATCGGAATGACACGGTTTTGCTTACGCTTTGCGCCACCTTCGCAGTAGTTGGTTTTGACATAATCTTCAACGATTTGTAAAAACTCGGCAGCGATATTGTCGCCTTTGAGGGTGACTTTCCGCTCGCCGTCTACATAAACCGGCGCAACCGGTGTTTCGCCTGTACCTGGCAGGCTGATACCGATATCGGCAAGTTTGCTTTCGCCCGGACCATTTACCACGCAACCCATTACAGCGACGTTCAATGATTCAACGCCTGGATATTCAGTGCGCCAAACAGCCATTTTTTGGCGTAAATAGTTTTGTACGTCTTGAGCCAACTCTTGGAATACAGTACTGGTGGTACGGCCGCAACCCGGGCAGGCTGTAACCATTGGCGTAAAGGAGCGCAAGCCCATGGTTTGCAGGATTTCCTGACCGACAATGACTTCTTGAGTGCGAGAACTACCGGGCTCGGGGTTAGGGAGATTCGAATGGTGTCACCGATACCTTCTTGCAGCAATACGGCTAAGGCCGCGGTAGATGCTACAATACCTTTGCTGCCCATGCCTGCCTCAGTCAGACCGAGATGGAGCGGGTAACGGCAACGGCTGCCTAATTCGCGGTAAACCTGAATCAAGTCTTGTACGGCGCTGACCTTGCACGACAAAATGATTTTGTCTTCGGGTAAGCCCAAAGCCACGGCTTTTTCTGCCGATTCCAGCGCAGAAACAATCAAAGCCTCTTTCATGATTTCTTCAGGCGGCTTCGGTGTGGCAGAAGCTAGGTTGGCATCCATCATGCGCTTGGCAAGGCTTTGATCAAGCGAACCCCAGTTCACACCGATGCGTACGGCTTTATTGTTTTCTGCGGCAGTACGGATCATAAAGGCAAATTTTTCATCGCCTTTTGCACCTTTGCCGACATTACCCGGGTTGATACGGTATTTAGACAGGGCTTTGCCGCATTCGGGAAATTCAGCCAATAAGCGTTCGCCATTGAAATGGAAATCACCAATCAAAGGCGTGGTGTAACCCATATCGTCTAAGCGGCTGCGGATTTCGGCTACTTTGGAAGCCGCTTCAGGAGTATTGACCGTGATACGAACCATTTCTGAGCCGGCATCGCTCAACTCTTTGACCTGTCGGGCGGTTGCTTCTGCATCTGCGGTGTCGGTATTGGTCATAGATTGCACAACAACGGGCGCATCGGAGCCGACGATGAGGTGGTCAATTTTGACTTGATGTGTCTGACGGCGTTTAGGTGTGGTCATTTTAGTTTTTTCCTGCAACAAAAGAGGCGGATTTTTCACCGGCAACACGGTATTTCAAAGGTTTGATAGGTGTGCCGCCGTAATTGGCTTCCGAGCCGGCTGCAATACCGATCCAAACATTGTAAGGCGCGCCGCCTCTCAGACGTTGTTCGCTTCCGGCCGGAACGATACGGCTGAATACAACTTTTCCATCTTTATCCGTAATAATCAGATTGCTTCGGTATTGGACTTTAATCCAAAGTTCGTCTTTCTCAATTTTGACGGCAGGCTTCTCTTCTTGTGCTACGGCAGAAGCTTCAGAAGCTGCTTGATCATTAGTCACTTCAGGCTTATTGGTAATTTCTTTTTTGCCGTCTTCCGTCATTTCGCTAACGGCAACATTATCCGTTTTTAAGGCAGGCGTTTTCATCGTATCAGCAACATCTTTGCTGTTCTGAATATTTGCCTGCTCATTTTCAAAACTGGATTTACTTTGCCAAAAGTAAACGCCGCCTACAGCCAAAGCCAATGCGGCTATTCCCAATATCCATTTTGGGAAGCCTTGTTTTTCGGTGTCTGTGTAGCTTAAGCCGGCGTTGGCGCTGCGTGTTACCGCGTATACATGGTCTTCAAGTTGCGGAGTAATGGAGAGCAAATGTTTGGTGATGGTTTGTTCGTCGATTTTCAGAAATCGTGCATATGAACGCAGATAGCCTGAAACAAAAACTAAGCCGGGAAAGCCTGAATATTCCCCTTTTTCCAAAGCATCAATTTGTTCGGCAGACAGTTTCAAACGTGAGGCAACATCTTGAATATCGATTTTGGCATCAGTTCTGTGTTTGCGTAATTTATCCCCCAATGTTTTGGCGGCTTGTGTGTCGTAGTTGATTTTATCGTTATTTTCCATTTAGTGGCCTGTTGTGACGGTTTGTAGTTCGTCTGAATAAGGGAAGTTTGCCCTAAGTTGGGCTTCGTATTCGTATGCGGCGTGTTTATTGCCCAAGGCGGTAGCCAAACGCCAGCCTAAGAGTAAATCGTCAGCCTGCAGGACATCAACTTTGCTTTGGTATTGGCGGAAATAATAGTCGGCATCGTTCAGATTGCCTGCCATCATTTTGGTTCGGGCAAGTTCTTTGAAAGCAGGGAAGAATTGCGGATTTGCTGCTAAAGATCTTTCCAAATAGGCTTGGGCTAAAGAGTATTGGCCTAACCTTGCGCTGCAAATGCCTTTATTTATATTGGCAATAAAGGGGCTTGGGTAGGTTGGGTCGGCCAGTGCTTTATCAAAATAAGCCAAAGATTCGGCTGGTGCATTCATTTGATTGCACAAGAACCAACCGTAGTTGTTGTTGACTTCCGCGCTATCAGGTTTTAAAGACAATGCTTTAAGAAAGCTTTCCTGAGCTTTATCTTTGACCTTCAAATACTGATAAATCTCGGCGCGTACCAACCAAGCAAGGTCATTTTTTGAATTGGACTTAAGCGCCTCTTCGATACTTTCGGTAGCTTGGCGGTAGTTTTGGCCGCGCATATATTCTACAGCCAGTTGGGTTTTGATATTAGAAACTTGAATGGCACGTTCTTTAGGGCTTGGGCCGGAAGAGGAAGCGCAGGCTGAAAGAGTCAGTGCGGTAAGTAAAGCGAATCCGAACTTGATTTTCATAATTAACCTTATTGTTCGACCAAAATCTGTTGCCATTTTTGTTGACGGCGTGTTTTATCTTGTACTTGTCCGGCCAGTTGTCCGCAAGCGGCATCGATATCGTCGCCACGGGTTTTGCGGACAGTAACGACAAAGCCGGCTTGTTGCAGAATATCGCGGAAGACACGGATATTTTCATTGCTAGAACGTTCGTAGCCGGAATTTGGGAAAGGATTGAACGGAATCAGATTGAATTTGCATGGTACGTCTTTAACCAACTCAATCAATTCGCGCGCATGTTGCGCTTTATCGTTGATGCCGTCGAGCATAACGTATTCAAAGGTAATAAAGTCACGGGGGGCTTTGACCAAATAACGTTGACAGGCCGCCATCAATTCTTTCAACGGATATTTTTTATTCAGCGGAACGATTTGATCGCGTACTTCGTCGTTGGAAGCATGAAGGGATACTGCCAGCGCAACAGGCATTGCATCGCGCAGCCTGTCCATTTGCGGCACCATACCCGATGTAGAAACGGTAACGCGGCGACGGCTTAGGCCGTAGCCATGATCGTCCAGCATGATGCTCAGCGCAGTAACGACATTATCAAAGTTCGCCATTGGCTCGCCCATGCCCATCATGACTACATTGGAAATCACGCGTTCGTTTTTCGGCGTAACGCCCATTGCTTTATTAGCCCACCAAAGCTGACCGATAATTTCAGCTGCAGTTAGGTTGCGGTTGAAACCTTGTCGTCCGGTAGAACAGAAGGTGCATTCCAATGCGCAACCTACTTGGGAAGAGATACATAAAGTACCGCGTTCGGCTTCGGGAATGAAAACGGTTTCTACACCGTTGCCCGTGCCGACATCCAGCAACCATTTGCGTGTACCATCAGTAGATTCTTGTGCCATCATTAATTTAGGCACTTCGATTGTGGCTTGTTCATTCAACTTGGCGCGCAATGATTTGGCCAAGTCAGTCATTTCTTCAAAGTTTTGTGCACCCGCTTGATGCATCCAACGCATTACCTGCTTGGCGTGAAAAGGTTTTTCGCCCATTTCGGCAAAGTGTTGCGTCAGTCCGTTTAAATCGTAGTTCAGTAGATTGGTTTTCATGTATTTTTATGTTTCTCAGTAAAGCTTTTAAAGCAAAGAGGCTTATTGGGCAGCTTTGCTTTAAAAGCCTTTGGGTTTTCAGACGGCCTTTAATTTGTAGGACATACAAAGCAGTTTTGCCGTCCGATATAAATCGGACGGCCGTAAAGCGGCTACAGGCTTTTACTCTTAGCGTGGGCAGATTTCGCTTTGGCTGAAGAAGTAAGCAATTTCAATCGCAGCATTTTCAACGCTGTCAGAACCATGTACGGCATTAACACTGACAGATTCTGCAAAGTCGGCACGGATTGTGCCAGGAGCTGCATCGGCTGGATTGGTTGCGCCCATCAATTCGCGATTTTTGGCAACGGCGTTTTCACCTTCCAATACCTGGATCATAACGGGATTGCGTGTCATGAATTTAACCAAGTCTTCATAAAAAGGGCGGTCTTTGTGTACGGCATAAAACTCTTTTGCTTCACGCTCAGAGAGATGTTTCATTTTCGCCGCAATAATGCGCAAGCCGTTTTCTTCAAAGCGGCTGTAAATCTTGCCGATGACGTTTTTTTCTACTGCATCGGGTTTGATGATGGAAATCGTACGTTCGATGGCCATGTTATGTCCTTGTTTTTATTAATAGGTAAGTTGCCGTAGCCAAGAGGCGAGGGAAGTGTATTCTACCAAATTTCGCCCCTTTTTGGGAAAGGCATTATTTGCTTAAAGTCAGGTGTGGTTGTTCCAAATAGACTTCAGATTGCATTTCGATCATACGGCTGGCTGTACGGGTAAATTCTTCGGCAAAATCGCCTTCAACGTAAATATCGTTTACGCCAACTGCGCTAGTGGCGCACAGCTTCACACGGAAATCATATAAAACGTCAATTAACCATGTCAGACGGCGTGCTTCTGCTTTTTCTTGCGGGGTTAGACGTTCTAATCCTGAAAGGAAAACCATCTCGTAATGTTCGGCTAAATACAAATAGTCAGCTTGTGAGCGCGGGCCAAAACATAATGCACGGAAATCAAACCAGATGGCGCGTTCTGACTGGGCTTTATGGGGGATTTCCCGTCCATGGATAATGCTGATGCCTGGGTTTAATTCAGAGATTCCGCTCATTTCTTTAAATAAAGCAGCGAGTTTTTGCTCGTTTTCTTCATTATTGGGGACAAAGAAAATTTCGGCAGGACGCAGCGTACGCAAGCGGTAATCTTCGCCACCATCCACATTTAAAACGGTCAGGTTGGACTCGATAAGGGCGATGGTTGGCAGAAAGCTGCTGCGGTTTTGGCCTTGAGGATAGAGTTCGGATGGAGCGTAGTTGGAAGTGGCTACCAAGACTACACCTTCATTCAGCAGGTTTTCCAGCAAACGGCCTAGAATCATGGCATCGGCAATATCGCTGACGTGGAACTCGTCAAAGCATAATACGCGTGTTTCTTTGGCAATTTCTGTTGCAACGGCTTTTAAGGGATTGGCTTCGCTTTTCAAGACTTTAAGGCGTTGATGGATTTCGGCCATGAAGGCATGGAAATGCACGCGACGCTTACGACGATAGGGGAGACAACCGAAAAAAGCATCCATCAAAAAGCTTTTACCGCGTCCTACGCCGCCATAAAAATAGAGTCCTTTAGGTACTTGGGGAGAACGCAAGCTACGGCCGAGAAAACGGTTGCGTTTGCGTTTGAACATCATCAGCTCGGTCCATAAACGGTCCAAATATTCAATGGCTCGCGCTTGGGCTTCGTCGCGGATAAAGTTGGGTTGCTCGGCTGCAGCTTGATACCAAGTCAATGGGCTGTGGTTTTCAAATGGAGGTGGTGTGAATAGTTGGTCTCTATTGCTCATGTGTAACCTTTATTATGCTTTACTGGCGATAGTTGAAACATCATCCGCAATAGTTTGGACAGTAGTTGGAATGATGTTTTCATTACAGAATAGTCGGTCTATTATAAATGATTTCAGACGGCCTGCGTTTTTTGCAAAAGCATTGTAGTAAATATAGTTGAAATAGTGTGCGATTAAGGTATGCGTGAAAAGAGCCGGCTTTGGTATTTCTTGCGAAAACAAAAAAAACGCCGCATTTCTGCGGCGTTTTGCTACTAAGTATTAATGAGCACTTTCTTGCAATGCCAAGTCTACACGCTCACGCAACTCTTTACCAGGTTTGAAGTGAGGAACATGCTTTTCAGGCACTTCCACGCGTTCGCCGGTTTTTGGGTTGCGCCCTATACGGGCAGGGCGGTGGTTCAAGTCGAAGCTGCCGAAGCCGCGGATTTCGATACGTTGTCCACGAGCCAGTGAGCGGGTCATGGTATCAACCAAGACTTTTACACTGTATTCGACATCTTTAGCCAGCAGTTGGTTGCCATTTTTTTCGGCAAACACTTCTGCAAGGCGAACCATCAATTCAGACTTCGTCATGTCTGCAACCTTATTCTTGGTCGCCGGACAGTTTGGCTTTCAGCAAGTCGCCCAGGCTGGTAGTACCGGCATTGGCAGTTGCAGCGGCGTTAACTGAATTCAGCGCTTCGCGGTTTTCTTTAGCGTCTTTCGCTTTAACAGACAGACGGATGCTGCGGTTTTTGCGGTCAACGGTAACGATAACGGCTTCAACTTCGTCGCCTTCTTTCAGTTTGGTAGTCAGGTCTTCAACGCGGTCAGCAGCGAATTCAGAAGCAGGCAGGTAGCCTTCAACTTCTTCAGACAGAGCGACTACGGCACCTTTGGCGTCAACAGATTTCACAGAACCTTTAACCAAAGAACCTTTGTCGTTTACGCTGATGAAGTTGCCGAACGGATCACCTTCCAGTTGTTTGATACCCAAAGAGATGCGTTCTTTTTCAACGTCGATGGCCAATACAACGGCTTCAACTTCTTCGCCTTTTTTGTATTTGCGTACAGCTTCTTCGCCGGCTTCAGTCCAAGACAGGTCAGACAAGTGAACCAGGCCGTCGATGCCGCCAGGCAGACCTACGAATACGCCGAAGTCAGTGATAGATTTAACTGCGCCGGAGATTTTGTCGCCTTTGTTGTGGTTGGCGGCAAACTCTTCCCAAGGGTTAGCTTGGCATTGTTTCATACCCAAAGAGATACGGCGGCGGTCTTCGTCGATTTCCAGGATCATTACTTCAACTTCGTCACCCAATTGAACAACTTTGCTTGGGTGTACGTTTTTGTTGGTCCAATCCATTTCGGAAACGTGTACCAAACCTTCGATGCCTTGTTCGATTTCAACGAATGCACCGTAGTCAGTCAGGTTGGATACTTTACCGAACAGGCGGGTACCTTGTGGGTAACGACGGGTCAGGCCGCTCCAAGGATCTTCGCCCAGTTGTTTCATACCCAAAGAAACGCGTTGTTTGTCTTGGTCGAATTTCAGGACTTTAGCTTCTACTTCTTGACCAACTTCCAAAACTTCGCTTGGGTGTTTCACACGGCGCCATGCCAAGTCGGTGATGTGCAACAGACCGTCGATGCCGCCCAAGTCAACGAATGCACCGTAATCGGTGATGTTTTTAACGATACCTTTGATAACTGAACCTTCTTGCAGGTTTTCCAGCAAGGCTTTGCGCTCTTCGCCCAAAGTAGCTTCCAGAACAGCGCGGCGGGACACAACAACGTTGTTGCGTTTTTTGTCCAGTTTGATCACTTTGAATTCAATTTCTTTGCCTTCGAAGTGAGAAGTGTCTTTTACAGGACGTACGTCAACCAAAGAACCCGGCAGGAATGCGCGGATGCTGTTGATCATAACAGTCAGACCACCTTTGACTTTGCCATTGATAACGCCGGACAGGATGTCGCCGTTTTCCATAGCTTCTTCCAAAGCGATCCAGTCGGCAGCGCGTTTGGCTTTTTCGCGGGACAGTTTGGTTTCGCCGAAGCCGTTTTCAACAGATTCGATGGTAACGGTAACGAAATCGCCAACTTTAACTTCAATCTCGCCCTGAGCGTTTTTGAATTCAGCAACGTCAATCAGAGATTCTGATTTCAGACCTGCGTTAACGGTAACGAAGTTTTGATCAATGCCGACTACTTCAGCAGTAATCACTTCACCTGGGTTCATCTCTTGCAGGGTAAAGCTTTCTTCAAGCAGCTGGGCAAAATTTTCCATAGTCATATATACTCTTTTCGGTACACCGCCAAGGGGTGCGGGTTAGGTTTGAAATGACCTGCCGTCCTTGGCGCGGCAGGTTGGGAAATGTTTTCAGACGGCCTTGTTATAGGGTTAACATGCCGTCTGAAATGAAAACTTCGCGATTATACTCCAAATTTTAAACTTTATGATACCAATCAAGCACTTTTTTTACAGCTTCTTCGATAGAAAGGTTATCAGTATCTAAAAGCAGGGCGTCGGGCAGCTGTTTCAACGGAGCAACAGGGCGGCGGCGGTCTGCTTCGTCGCGCGCCTCAATGTCCGACAAAATACGCTCGAATGCAACGCCTTCGCATGGAATACCGAGTTGCTTTGCACGACGTTGGGCGCGGACATTGGCACTTGCGGTCAGGAAAATTTTTAATGCGGCATCAGGGAAAATAACCGAGCCGATATCGCGGCCGTCGGCGACCAAGCCTTTTTCGGTTAGGAAGTCGCGTTGGCGTTGCAAAAGGGCGGCACGCACTTTAGGCAACTGCGCGACGGCAGATGCGCCCATGCCAATCGCTTCGGTACGGATTTGCTCGGATACATCTTCGCCGTTTAATAATACGGCGCTGCCTTCAAATTGTGCGGGCAAAGTTTCTGCCAGTGTGCTGACGGCATCTTCATCTGTCCAGGCAACATTTTGTTTTTGTGCGTAAAGCGCGGTCAGGCGGTAAAGCGCACCGGAGTCGAGGTAAAGAAAACCCAAGGCTTCGGCTACGCGTGAGGCAACTGTCCCTTTACCGGATGCGCTGGGGCCGTCGATGGCGATGACTTTTTGCTTGAGGCTCATGTGTTCTCCTGAATGCGATAGGTATTTGAATTAACCGTTTATTATACGTTGCTTTGGCCGTCTGAAAACGAAAATTTTTGTGTGATTTAGATTTGAGGGGAAAGCGGTTCGGCCTTATCAGGTATAATGGTCAAAATCATAATTTAACCGCTTTGTCTGATTGTTCGGGCCGTCTGAAACAACGGGTCGGGAACGGTCTTAGAATTTAGAAACATTATGTTACAAACCGATAATCTTACTTCTGCACAACCTCAGCGCATTATCACTGCTCAAAATATTTCCGCTCAGGAAGAATTGCTTGAACGCGCTTTACGTCCGAAAACTTTAGACGACTATATCGGGCAGGATAAAGCAAAAGAGCAGTTGGCCATTTTTATTCAGGCGGCGAAAAAACGTGGCGAAGCGCTTGACCACACTTTGCTGTTTGGCCCTCCGGGTTTGGGCAAAACTACTTTGGCGCACATTATTGCCAAAGAATTGGGCGTTAATTTGCGTCAAACCAGTGGTCCGGTTTTGGAACGTGCCGGCGACCTTGCAGCCTTGTTGACCAACCTCGAGCCGCATGATGTGCTGTTTATCGATGAAATCCACCGTTTAAGCCCGTGGTTGAGGAAATCCTTTATCCTGCGCTTGAGGATTATCAGTTGGACATCATGATAGGAGAGGGGCCGGCTGCGCGTTCAGTCAAAATCGATTTGCCGCCGTTTACATTGGTTGGCGCGACGACCCGTGCCGGTATGTTGACCAATCCGTTGCGCGACCGTTTCGGTATCGTATCCCGATTAGAGTTTTATCAGAATAAAGATTTGGCAACTATTGTTGCCCGTTCTGCTCAACTATTGCAGTTGGATATGGGCGACGAGGGTGCGATGGAAGTGGCCAAGCGCAGCCGTGGTACGCCGCGCATTGCTAACCGTCTTTTGCGACGTGTACGCGATTATGCCGATGTAAAAAACAACGGCGTGATTGATGTGGAAATTGCCGATGCGGCTTTGAGTATGCTGGATGTGGACGGTCAGGGTTTGGATGTGATGGACAGAAAATTCCTTGAGGCAATTCTGCACAAATTCAGCGGCGGCCCTGTCGGTTTGGAAAACGTGGCTGCTGCGATTGGCGAATCAACCGATACCATCGAAGATGTGATTGAACCATATCTGATTCAGCAGGGCTTTTTGCAACGTACACCGCGCGGACGTGTAGTAACCGAACGAGCCTATCTGCATTTCGGTTTAAAGGTTCAAGAATAATAATGAAGGCCGTCTGAAAACTGCTTTCAGACGGCCTGATACTTTCAATTTCATATGATTGTCGGCAAATATCTGCCGATAATCGGTTAAAATGTCCCCCTTTTCTTTTTTGAAGTTTCCCCATGAATATCTTATCCGTAGAAAATGCTTCTTTTGCCGTCGGCCATGTCGCCTTGCTCGACAAAACTTCTTTTCAACTCGACAGCGGCGAGAAAATCGGTTTAATCGGTCGTAATGGTGCGGGTAAGTCTTCGTTTTTAAAAATCCTTGCAGGCGTACAAAAGCTCGATGACGGACAGATTATTGTTCAAAACAACCTCAAAATCGTTTATGTACCGCAGGAATCCTTTTTTGATAAGGACGCAACCGTATTTAATACCGTTGCCGAAGGTTTGGGCGAAATTCGTGATTTATTGCGCCGTTATCATCATGTCAGCCATGAGTTGGAAAATGGTTCGAGTGAGGCTTTGTTGAAAGAGCTCAACGAATTGCAACTTGAAATCGAAGCGAAGGACGGCTGGAAACTGGATGCGGCAGTCAAGCAGACTTTGGGGGAACTCGGTTTGCCGGAAAACGAAAAAATCGGCAACCTTTCCGGCGGTCAGAAAAAGCGCGTCGCCTTGGCGCAGGCTTGGGTGCAAAAGCCCGACGTATTGCTGCTGGACGAACCGACCAACCATTTGGATATCGACGCGATTATCTGGCTGGAAAACCTGCTCAAAGCGTTTGAAGGCAGCTTGGTTGTGATTACCCACGACCGTCGTTTTTTGGACAATATCGCCACGCGCATCGTCGAACTAGACCGCGGCATTCTGCGCTCCTATCCCGGCTCGTTCTCCAAATATAGCGAGAAAAAAGCGCAAGAGTTGGCAGTCGAGGCAGAACATAACCGCCTGTTTGATAAATTTCACGCGCAGGAAGAAGCATGGATACGCAAAGGCATCGAAGCGCGCCGTACCCGTAATGAAGGCCGTGTGCGCCGTTTGGAAGAGCTACGTCACCAGCGTGCCGAACGCCGAAACGTACAAGGGCAGGTCAACTTCAAACTCGACAGCGGCGAGAAAAGCGGCAAAATCATCGCCGAGCTGGAACACGCCTCGTTTGCCTACGGCGACAAAGTCATCATGGACAAATTTTCCGCCATCTTGCAGCGCGGTGACAAAATCGGCTTAATCGGCCCAAACGGTATCGGCAAAACCACCTTCCTCAAGCTGATTCTGGGCGAATTGCAGCCGACCTACGGCAGAATCCGCATCGGCAGTAAACAGGAGGTTGCCTATTTTGACCAGTTCCGCAGCGCCTTGAATGAAAACGACACCGTGTTTTATACGCTCGGACAGGGCAATGATTACGTTGAAGTCGGCGGCAAGAAAAAACACGTCATGAGCTATTTGGAAGATTTCCTGTTCCATCCAGCCCGCGCGCAAAGTCCCGTTTCATCGCTCTCCGGCGGCGAACGCAACCGCCTTCTGCTGGCAAAACTCTTCACCCGCCCCGCCAATATCCTAGTCTTGGATGAACCGACCAACGACTTGGACATCGACACCCAAGAGCTGCTCGAAGACTTGCTGCGAGATTACCAAGGCACGGTATTCCTTGTCTCGCATGACCGTATGTTCTTGGATAATGTGATTACCCAAAGCATTGTTTTCGAAGGACAAGGCCGTCTGAAAGAATACATCGGCGGCTATCAGGACTATATCGACGCAAAATCGCGGGAAGAGAAAATTCAGACGGCCTCTGCGCCCAAAGCGGTTGTCGAGCCTGAAAAAGTCAAACCCAAAGCCAACCGCACGGTCAAACTTTCCTATAAAGAACAGCGCGAACTCGACGCTCTGCCTGATGAAATCGCCGCTTTGGAAACCGAGCAGGCTGAAATCAATACCCAGCTTTCCGATCCTGAAATTTTCAAAGATTACGAAAAAGCAGGTGCACTGCAAAGCAGGGCTGAAGAAATCGAGATGTCGCTTTTGGAAAAGCTGGAACGCTGGGAATGGCTGGAAGCGAAACAAAATGGCGAAGCGGTTTAAATTAGGAATTTTGTCCCAAAGTAGGGCAGATATTTTTCTAAATCATGCCGTCTGAACCCGAATATTCAAAAACAAGGTCTACAACCAACATGAAAAAAGTCGAGAAAAACGTATTGGTGCTGCATAGCGCTAAGGAAATGTTTGAGCTGGTGGACAAAGTTGAGGACTATCCAAAATTTTTGCCGTGGTACAGCAAGACCGAAGTCATCGAACGCAAAGGCAACGAACTAAAAGCGCGCCTGTTTATGGACTATATGCGCGTCAAACAGTCGTTTGCGACGCACAACCACAATATCCCGGGGCAGGAAATCCGTATGGATTTGCTCGAAGGGCCGTTTAAAACCCTGCGCGGCACTTGGAAATTTATCGACTTGGGCGATGATATGTGCAAAGTCGAATTCAGATTAGAATACGATTTCTCCAATGCCGTACTCTCTGCCATGATTTCCCCAGTATTTGGCCATCTTGCCGGTACGCTGGTAGATGCTTTTATTAAAGAGGCCGACCGCCGCTATGCTTGAGATTGAAATTGTTTACGGACTGGCCGACAGGCAAGTGTTGAAGGGCATGACCGTTGCCGAAGGCACAACCGTACGCGAAGCTGCCCTGCAAAGCGGTTTGGAGGTGGAGTTCCCAGAGTTGGATTTACAGCAAGCGCCTTTGGGTATTTTCGGCAAGGCCGTGAAAGATGAGACTGTGTTGCGCGATGGCGATCGGATTGAGGTCTATCGTCCATTGTTGATTGATCCGAAAGAAGCGCGACGTAAACGCGCTGGGCAAGAATAAATCGAAGGCCGTCTGAAACTTTTTCAGACGGTCTGTCAAACTGAAAGAACAGTAATGAGCTTGAAAATTAAATTAATCGTCGGTTTGGGCAATCCAGGCCAAGAATACGAACAAACGCGCCATAATGTCGGCTTTTGGTTGTTGGACGAACTGGCGTGGAAATGGAAAGTTAATTTTAAAGACGAAAAGAAATTTTACGGCGAAGTAGCACGCGCCACTACGCCTGATGGTGATGTTTGGCTGCTCAAACCCATGACCTTTATGAACCGCTCCGGTCAGGCCGTTGCCGCTTTGGCTCAGTTTTACAAAATCAAGCCGGAGGAAATCTTGGTGATCCATGACGAGCTGGATATTCCATGCGGCCGTATCAAATTCAAACTTGGCGGCGGCAACGGCGGACACAACGGCCTCAAAGACATCCAGGCTCGTTTGGGTACGCCTAATTTCTACCGCCTGCGCTTGGGCATTGATCACCCTGGCGACCGTAATCTGGTTGTCGGTTATGTGCTGAATAAACCGTCGGCGGAACACAGACAGCAAATTGATGACTCCATCGCCAAATCCCTGCAAGGATTGCCGGCCGTGTTGAA
The DNA here is from genome assembly GCF_024205705.1 of Neisseria subflava. Classification (NCBI taxonomy): domain Bacteria; kingdom Pseudomonadati; phylum Pseudomonadota; class Betaproteobacteria; order Neisseriales; family Neisseriaceae; genus Neisseria; species Neisseria subflava. Next base: position 1,332,768 of record NZ_CP073115.1, on the reverse strand, counting down.
TGGCGAATGGGAAGAGGCAACGCGTTTTTTGCACAGTAAGTAAGCGTACCCGAATCAAACGGGTAGCCTTGCACATCATGTTCAGACGGCCTGAAAACAGGCAGCGCGTCTGACTAGTGATAAACGAATCAAAGAAACAGTAAATATGAACGAACTGACCAGCCTTATGCAGACCGAAGCCCCAGGCATTGTTGGCGAAACATTAGACTTTTGTCTTTACGAATGTAGTATTGAAGATGCCCCGGATGCAGAAGAAGTGGCACAATGGCGTGATATTTTGAAGGCGCGGGGTGGAAAATTTTTCCGCTTGGCAGATATCTGCCAAACATGGTTGGATGAAGAGGCTGACAAATGAAAGCCTTGCCATTAAACAAATTTACTGCCGCTGCCTTGATCTGGTTTGCCGCCGCCATTTATGCCTTGCTTTTCAAAGAGGGCGGTAATAGCGCTCCACCATTTCTCCATTTTGATAAAGTCGGCCATTTCGGACTGTTTTTCGGTCAGGCATGGTTGTGTGCAAAAATATTTATTCAAGACAATAGGGATATTCCCCATAAAGGCATTCTATTTGCCGCTTTATTATTTGCCATAGGAAGCGAGCTGGCTCAGGCACTTCTGACTACTACGCGCCAAGGTTCGATCGCGGACGGCATTGCTGATATGGCAGGTACGGCTGCGGCGCTGTGGTTTGCAGCAAAAGTAAAAACAGCGAAAAGTTAGATATATTTAAAGAAGTTAAAAGGCCGTCTGAAATCCTGAGAAATAGGTTTCAGACGGCCTTTTGTTACTTGATATTTGAAGCAATGATTGCTTCATGCCAAGAATTAGAATGTTACGCGTACGCCGGCAGATACTTCGTGAGTATGGAACTTAATGCTATTCATTTTGCCCCAATAGTTGTAGCGATAGCCTGCATCCAAGGCAACGTTAGGTGTTACTTCGTAGCTTACGCCAGCCATTGCTCCAACACCAGTTTTAGTATCACTGCGTTCATAATATGAATTAGCTGTCTTGACTTTTGCAGAAGCATGATTAATAGCCACACGAGCACCTACATAAGGTTTTACAGGAGCTTGCAGATCAAAGTCATAAATAGCAGAAACGCCGGCACTGTGGTATTTACCTTCAGCATCGAATGAGGCAGTATTGATTTTTTCAGACTTATAATGGGTATAGTCAGCGGCAACACGGAAATCGCCGAAATCGTAACCGGCAGAAATGCGTGGACTAAAGCCTTTAACCGAACCACTGGCATTATCAGCTTTTTGTTTTACAGTAGCATGACCAGCATCAGCTTGAACATAAAAACCTTTGGTTGCATCAGCCAATGCAAATGTAGGCAGGGAAAGAGCAATCAGTGTTACCAGAACTTTTTTCATGGTTTTGTCCTTAATGTAGGATGAGAAGTAGTGGATAATCGCTGGGATTGTTCATTCCCAACAATTATTCTGATTGTATTTTCTTGTGGAAAATTAAGCAAATCTAAAAATGTTTTAGCTGTTGTAAAACCGCATTTATAAAAAACACTGTAACAAATCGTTTAAGAACAAACGGCCTTGCTCTGTCGGGTGGAACACGGTCGGGTCTGATTCAAGCAGGCCTTTTTGTCTGGCGGTTTCGATTTGTGCCATGATTTTTGCAGTGGGTACACCGGTACGTTCTTGCAGCATTGCGGCAGGTACGCCGTCGGTCAGGCGTAGGGCGTTCATCATGAATTCAAATGGAAGGTCTTCGGCAGCAACAGTTTTGCGTTCGACTGCTTCATGCGGATTGCTCTGCATGGCGGCAAGATAGTCGTTGGGATGACGGCGGCGGACGGTGCGTTCGATATGGTCGGGATAGGAGATTTTGCCGTGCGCACCCGCGCCTATCCCTAAGTAATCGCCGAACTGCCAATAGTTCAAATTATGGCGGCACTGCATGGCAGGTTTTGCAAAAGCCGATGTTTCGTAGTGGATAAAGCCTGCGCCTTCCAATTCGCCGTGTACGGCATCTTCAATATCCAATGCTGCTTCATCTTGCGGCAAACCTTTTGGCGGCGTATGACCGAAAGGCGTGTTCGGCTCCATGGTCAGATGATATGCGCTGATATGCGATACGCCTGTTGCAATAGCGGTTTGCACATCGTTTAAGGCTGTCTGAACCGTTTGGTTTGGCAGGGCATACATCAAATCGATATTGACTTTTTCAAATAATTTCAAGGCAGTATCAATGGCTGTCAGGGCTTCTTTGCCATTGTGAACGCGTCCCAATCGAGCAAGCATATCGTCGTTAAAACTTTGTACGCCGATAGACAGACGTGTAATGCCTGCGTCTTTAAATCCTTGAAACTTCTCAATTTCAAATGTGCCCGGATTGGCTTCCAAAGTAATTTCCGCTTCGGGTTGCAAGCGCAACAGCGAGCGCACGCCGCTTAACAAACGGTCAATCGATTTCGCTTGAAACAGGCTGGGGGTACCGCCGCCGAAGAATATAGTTTCTACAGGTCTGCCCCAAATATTGGGCAACTCAAGCTGCAAGTCGGTTAATAGGGCATCGATATAGGCTTCTTCCGGCAGGCCGTTTTTCAGGCTGTGGGAATTGAAGTCGCAATACGGGCACTTTTTGATGCACCAAGGAATATGGATATAGAGTGATAAAGGGGGCAGGGCGGTTAGCTGGCCGGGGCGTTGGAAGGTGATTTGGGTCATGATATGTGTTGAGGCTCGAGGCCGTCTGAAATTTTTAGGGCCTTATTTTAACTGAAATGTCGGCCGGGAAAGTAATTAGTAGGAAATTTGTGTAGTCTAAGCGCTCAAAAAAGCTTCAATTTCTTCTTCTGATAATTTGGAATTGCAGACAAATTTTATTTTGCCTTGTGAGATGTTGAGTAATGCGGGAACAGTTTTGATGCCGTGTTGTTCACGAAAATCTTTCAAAGCCGCTTTGTTGCTGCTGTCTGTAAAGCGGATGGTAAGCTGCTTGTTTAAGGAAACGGTAAGCAGTTTTGCAACAAAACGGCGACAGTATGAACAGCTTGGTTTGCCTAAAAAGACGATAGCAGCTTCTTGACTGTCAATGAGTTGAAGAAGTTCGTCAGGCGTAGTCGGGATAAAGGCAGCAACGTGTTTTGCAAAGGCTGCTAATTCTTCAGGTGTGGGCTTGGGCATGGGAATGAATGTGAGGTAGGCCGTCTGAAGGTTTCAGACGGTCTGTTGTTTTTATGTAGTTAAAGTCTTTTGCGCATCCAAGATGAGAGTTTGGGTGCACCGAATAGCAGGAAAATGCCGATAAAAAGCTGCGCGATGTTGGCAAGTATACCGGCTTGGTTTTGTGCGCCGAGATCCGCCCAAACGGATGTATGTGTGTCGATAGCAATAGACTGTACAAAAAGATAGAGAGAGAACTGGTAAATTAGGTCGGGGATAGCTTGGAAAACAGTATATATGCCTATTAATACAATACCGGTCGTCAGCCATGGTGCAGGGTGTTTTGGGGCTTCCTGTACGGTTTGCAGATGTTCGGGCAACAGGCGGTTGGTAATGGCGGCAGGGAAACACCATAGCAGCAGCCATGCAATTAAATACAAGCCGTAGAGCATCAGTACGGATGAGATTTGTTTACTGTCATACATGCTTTCTGTCTGTACGAATATGGTCGCGATGCTGCCAAGCGTTTGTACGATACCGATTAAAACGACCAAGCGGATGGCGACAATCAAGATTTGCTTAGGGGACATGGATTTCTTTTATTATTTATTGGATTTGGAACATCTAAAAAAACGTTTCAGGTTTTCAGACGGCCTATTATTGATTTATAAGGACTCGATTTTTCTTAACAATTCACGCAATGCTTGGGCGCGGTGGCTTTCGGCATTTTTGATTTCAGGATTAAGCTCGGCGGCGGTGCAACCGTGTTCGGCCAGATAGAAATGTGGATCGTAGCCGAAGCCGTTTGTGCCGGCTGCTTCTGCCTGCCATTGTCCACGCCAGATGCCTTCTGCAATGATGGGCTGCGGGTCATTTTCGTGGCGGACGAGGACAAGGACGCAGACGTAGTAGCAGCTTTTGTCGTCTTTATCGGCAAGATCGGCAGAAAGTTTGGCGTTGTTTGCAGCATCGGATTTGGGGTTTTCGCCTGCATAACGAGCGGAGAAAATGCCGGGTGCGCCGTTTAAGGCGTTGGTACAGATGCCGGAGTCGTCGGCAAGTGCTGGTAAGCCGCTGTATTTGGCGGCATGACGTGCTTTAGCCAGGGCATTTTCAACAAAGGTATGGTACGGCTCGGGACATTCGGGCGTATTGAACTGTGATTGTGGCAGGATTTCGATGTTTAAGTCGGCAAAGAGGCGGGAAAATTCTTTGAGTTTGCCTGCGTTGCCACTGGCAAGGACGATTTTTCCAAACATGGTTTTTCCTTAATGGTTTTCGGTTTGCTGCATACGAGCCATTTGTGCGCGTGCTTTGTGGCGGATATAAAGGGCAAGGCTGCCGATTTGGGCAAAAACGGCTGCAAAGGCAAACAGAAAGGCGGCAACGGCAAATTGTTTGCTGTGTATGCTCAGAAGATAAGCGCCCAACAGAATCAGTACGATAAACATCAGGGTAAACAGGGCAGTCAGGAGCAGATAGGCTTTTTGTCGGGTCATGGCAGCTTGGGTAAGGGGAAAAATGTTCTGATTATAACGTCAGATTGGGAATTTGAAACCATATCGTATTCGTTAAAAAGGCCGTCTGAATATTTCAGACGGCCTTAAGTCGAATAACGGATTAACGCAATTCTGTGTGCAGGCGGCTCAACAATGTGGAGGCATCGCTGCCTTTGTATGGGCTACCATCTTTGTTCAACAGATGGAGGCGTGCGCCATTGTTGATAGGCTCAACATACACGATGATTTCAGGATAAGTTTTTGGCGCTTCCGCTTTGCCTTTGCCAAATACACGTTTGAACAGGCCCGGTTTTTTATTGGCAACTGCTTCACCTTCGGTTGGCGCTTGTTGAACCAAGAAAGCGCGGCGTTCGGCATTTTGACCGATAACAGTCAGGCCAATGCGGTCAAGCGCAAGGGCAGTACGGCGCCAGTTGCGGCCGTAATCGCCTGCCAGCAGCAGGGTGCCGTTGTCCACACGGGCCAACTCAGAAGCATTGCTGCGGGCGGCAACGCTTTGGGTCAGGGCCTGTTCAGCTTGCTGACCGTCAACGCCCAAATATTGCATAAAGCGAGCGAGGAATGCGGCTTCAAGGTTAGGGTCGTTTTCACCCGGCTGCCACATCGTAGTGTCTTTTTTACGGTCGGCATAAACTTCTTTCATGCCTTTGTGGGCGAAGAAGATGTCGGTCGAACCGTTTTTACCTTGTTCGATGCGGATGATGAACTTGTCGCGTTCGCTGGTAGAGTAGATACCGCCCAAGCCGACTTTATCCAACAGGCGGCGCAGGCTGTCTTGAGGGATTTTGGCTCGGTTTTCAGCCCACTCGGTTTCCATTTGGCCGATGGCTGGTTCTTCGGATTTGATGTCAAAACCGTTTTCTTGCCAGAACACTTTCAGCAAAGGCCAAATTTCGCGAGGCGATTTACCATCGACAACCAACCAGCGTTGATTGCCGTCACGCTCAAGGCGTACGCCTTTAACGGATTTCAAAACTTCTGCATTGGCAGGTTGTTGTACGGCCTGAGTGCGGCGTTTGTTGAAGTCGCTGGCACGGACGGCGCCGCTGCCTGCCGGTAATTGATAGAGGTTGCCTTGGTCTGGGTTGTTCAAATCAGGTGGTACTTCCAGTTTGACCAAGCGGTGAGATTGACTTTGATAGTCGAGTTTGGGTTGTTCTTTTTTGCTGCCGGAACAGGCAGTCATGCTAATCAGGGCGAGGGCTACTACGATGGGTTTGATATAGGTCATCTTGTTTTCCTGTGGATGAAGTTCTTAACAGGGAGGCCGTCTGAAAAGGGTGTTTGGGATTCAGACGGCCTTATTTCCGGATCAGATTTGTCCTGATTTTTCCAGAGCGGCTCGGACTTTGGCTTGACCGGCTTCGGTCAGTGCTACCAAAGGCAGACGAACATGGGGTTCGCATTTGCCCAATAAGCTCAGGCCCCATTTGGGCGCGGCCGGGCTGGGCTCGCAGAACATGGTGTTATAAATTGGGATAAGTTGCTCGTTTAGACGACGGGCGGTCGCAATATCGCCCTCAAGGGCGGCTCGGCACATATCGGCAAAGAGTTTCGGTGCAACGTTGGCTGCGACGGTTACCACGCCATGACCGCCACACAGCATGAAAGGCAGGCCGGTAGGATCGTCGCCGGAGAATACGGCAAAACCTTCAGGAACGCTGTTGATCAATTCGATGTTGTTACCGATATTGCCGCTGGCTTCTTTCACGCCGACAATATTCGGAATCTCGGCCAAACGCAAAATAGTGTCGTTGCTCATGCTCACGACGGTACGGCCGGGAACATTATAAATAACCATCGGAATCGAAGTGGCTTCGGCGATGGCTTTGAAATGTTGGTAAATACCTTCTTGCGAAGGTTTGTTGTAGTAGGGAACAACAGATAAGGTGTAGTCCGCACCGGCTTGCTCGGCGGCTTTGGAAAGGGCGATGGCTTCGACAGTATTGTTGGCGCCTGTGCCGGCGATAACGGGAACGCGCTTGTTGACGTGTTTGACAGTGGCTTCAATAACGGTCAAATGTTCTTCGACAGGCAGGGTGGCTGACTCGCCAGTAGTGCCGACTGCGACGATGCCGTCGGTGCCGTTTTCAATGTGCCAGTCGATTAAGTCATGAAGTTGTTCGTAGTTGATGCTGCCGTCTTGATTCATCGGAGTAATCAGGGCAACCAGACTGCCTTTTAACATACGGAAACCTTTAATTTTATGGTGTAGGTGGATTATTCATCGGATTGTAGCTTACTTTGTTGTTTGTGTGAAACATATCCGCTAAGCGGCTTTGCTGTTTAATGGTGACTTGTCATTATCTTAATGAATAATACATTTTTAAATCATTGGTTTGTTTGTTTTAAGATGGAAAAATGATGTCAAGAATTAAAATGTGTTAAGGCGGTTTGAGGCCGTCTGAAAACAGTTGGGCGGAACTTTCAGACGGCCTGATGGTTTTGAATTTGCTGATACATTTCAAATTGGTTAAAATACGCATCTTAATATTTTTTAACGATTCTTGAGAGAAGGTTCAACATGGCCGGAATGACTGAAAAACAAGCGGAACCGCTTGATTTGGTTTATGGTTTGGAAGATAAGCCGCCGTTTGGTAATGCGTTGTTGAGTGCGGTTACGCACCTTCTGGCGATTTTTGTCCCGATGATTACTCCGGCATTGATTGTCGGCGGGGCGTTGGAGCTGCCGGTTGAAATGACGGCTTATTTGGTGTCGATGGCGATGGTGGCTTCCGGTGTCGGTACTTATTTGCAGGTCAACCGTTTCGGGCCGGTCGGTTCGGGTATGTTGTCGATTCAGTCGGTCAACTTCTCTTTTGTTACCGTGATGATTGCACTCGGTACCGGTATGAAAGAGGGCGGCTTGACTGAAGATGCGATGATTTCAACGCTTCTGGGCGTGTCCTTTGTCGGCGCGTTTTTGGTGTGCTTCTCCGCTTGGCTTTTGCCTTATTTGAAAAAAGTGATTACGCCGACTGTAAGCGGCGTGGTAGTCATGTTGATCGGTTTGAGCTTGGTACATGTCGGCATTACCGATTTCGGCGGCGGCTTCGGTGCGAAAGCAGACGGCACGTTCGGCTCAATGGAAAACTTAGGTCTGGCATCGCTGGTGTTGCTGATTGTATTGGTTTTCAACTGCTTGAAAAATCCATTGTTGCGTATGAGCGGCATCGCGGTGGGTTTGATTGTCGGTTATATTGTTGCGCTGTTTTTGGGCAAAGTAGATTTTTCTGCCCTGCAAAACCTGCCGCTGATTACTCTGCCGGTTCCGTTTAAATATGGCTTTGCATTTGATTGGCACGCGTTTATCGTAGCCGGTGCGATTTTCTTGTTGAGCGTATTTGAAGCGGTTGGCGATTTGACGGCGACTGCGATGGTTTCCGAGCAGCCGATTGAGGGTGAGGAATACACCAAACGCCTGCGCGGCGGTGTATTGGCAGATGGTTTGGTGTCTGTGATTGCGACTGCATTGGGCTCTTTGCCTTTGACCACTTTTGCGCAAAACAACGGCGTGATTCAAATGACCGGCGTGGCTTCGCGCCATGTGGGCAAATATATTGCGGCGATTTTGGTATTGCTGGGCTTGTTCCCCGTCATTGGCCGCGCGTTTACCACGATTCCGAGTCCGGTTTTGGGTGGTGCGATGGTGTTGATGTTTGGTCTGATTGCGATTGCCGGTGTGCGGATTTTGGTCAGCCACGGTATTCGCCGTCGTGAAGCGGTCATCGCGGCTACTTCTGTCGGTTTGGGTTTGGGCGTGGCGTTTGAGCCGGAAGTGTTCAAAAACCTGCCTGTATTGTTCCAAAACTCAATTTCCGCCGGCGGTATTATGGCGGTATTGTTGAACTTGGTTTTGCCGGAGGATAAAACCGATAAAGCGGTTAAGGTGGAAACCGATAGTTTGGAGCACTAAGCAAGCTTTATTTAAAGGCCGTCTGAAGTTTCAGACGGCCTTTGGTTTTTCGGCTATAATATTGTTTTTATTTGTTATCCGAGTGGTTCGGATAGCCCTACCCGGAAAGGTTTTATATGACGGTTTATTCACTTTTTATCACTTGTCCTCGCGGTTTGGAAGCGCCTTTGACGCAGGAACTCGAAAGCATGGCATGTCAGGATATCCGCGCTGTTGACGGCGGTGTGGCATGTAAAGGCACGATGGAGCAGGTGTATCGCATCAACCTGCATTCGCGCGTTGCCAGCCGTGTTTTGCTGCGTTTGACCAAAGGCGGTTATCGCAGCGAACACGATATCTACAAATTGGCACGAAATCTGCATTGGACAGGTTGGTTTAAGCTGGAGCAGACCTTTAAAGTCAAAGTCGAAGGCAAGCGCGCCAATGTGAAAAGCTTGGATTTTGTCGGTTTGAAAATCAAAGATGCCGTCTGCGATGCCTTCCGCGATATTTATGATGCGCGTCCGAGCGTGGGCAAAATCAACCCCGATATCCGCATTCATGCCTTTATCGATGAGCGCAACGTGGAAATCTTTATCGATACTTCCGGCGAAGCACTCTTCAAACGCGGCTATCGTCAGGATACCGGCGAAGCGCCATTAAGAGAGAACTTGGCGGCAGGTTTGCTGCTTTTGGCAGACTACGACGGTACGCAGCCTTTCCAAGACCCGTTTTGCGGCAGCGGCACGATTGCTATTGAGGCTGCATGGATTGCGACACACCGTGCGCCGGGTTTGATGCGCCGTTTCGGTTTTGAAAAACTGCAAAACTTCGACAAAGAAAAATGGCAAGCGCTGCGCCGTGAGGCTGAAAAACAAATCAAACCGGCAGCTGCGCCAATTTCCGGCAGCGACAACGACCGTTATATGATCCGTGCCGCATTAGCCAATGCTCAAGCCGCCGAAGTGGATAATTTCATTCGCTTTGACGTGCAAGATGCGCAAGCCGTACGGCCAAACGGCGAACACGGCATTATGATTTCCAATCCGCCTTATGGCGTGCGCCTTGCCGAAATTCAGGCTTTACAGGCGCTTTATCCGCAACTGGGCACATGGTTGAAACAGCATTACGCAGGCTGGTTGGTTGGGATGTTTACCGGCGATCGCGATATGCCGAAATTTATGCGCCTTTCTCCGAAGCGTAAAATTCCGCTGTTTAATGGCAACTTGGATTGCCGATTGTTTTTGATGGATATGGTTAAAGGCTCAAATCGGGGCTAAAACCTGAAATTGAGGCCGTCTGAAAGATGATTTCAGACGGCCTTTTTTGTTTTATTTAGATAGACTTTGCTATAACGGAGTTTGCTTTTCTTTTTTTAATTACAGGCCGTCTGAATCGTGTTCAGGCGGACTTTTTATTGGTTTAAAATTGCTATTTTATAGTAATAGGCAATCAGTTAAATAATAAAAATCTATTATATAAGTAAAATGCATTGTTAAATAAAAATACCATATCTAGTAGTATTGTGTTTTAATGCACACCATATCTTGTGTTTTATGGCATTGCAATGAACGGTTTGAAATTTACAGTTGAGCAAATTGTTTGGCAGGAAGTGCCGGGCGAAGTGTCGCTGGCGTTTCTGTTTTCCGGTTGCCCGCTGCGTTGTAAAGGCTGTCATAGTGCCGATACATGGAAAGAGGGCATTGGCACGGAATTGACCGAGGATTATTTAAAAGGTCGTCTGAAACGCTATCGCGGGCTAATTAGCTGCGTGTTGTTTATGGGCGGGGAATGGCAGCCGAAAGCCTTGCAGAAAATGTTGGTCATTGTTGCCCAGCAAGGTCTGAAAGCCTGCTTGTACACCGGCCTGGAGCGTGAGGAGTTGGAAGCGGTTTCAGACGGCATTCTGCCTTATCTGACGTATCTGAAAACCGGCCGCTGGCAGATGGAGCTGGGTGGCTTAGACAGCCCGACCACCAATCAGAAGTTTATCGATTTGCGCACGGGCGAAGTGTTGAACCGATTGTTTATCAAAGACAAACCCGTGCCTAAAGTGTTTCCAGTGGCTTCAATTTAGCTCAATGCTGTATTGCACTGATTTAAATTGAATTTATTGTATTCGCTGACAGCGATGTTTCAGACGGCCTGACCGTCATTGCTTGATAAATCATCCAAACCATACAGGAGAATTAACATGATTCGGCTGCATCCCGAACAGTTAAACGGAAAACTACAATTCATGCGCGACTACATCAGCGCGCAAAACGCGGCGGACGGCTCGAAAATGGACGCCAATGCCAACGTTACCCAGAAAAACATCGCCACGATGGAAGCGGAAATCATGAAAGACTTTTTCGTGCAGATTAACCGCGTCCAAGTGTCGCGCAAAATCGCCGAAATTTTCGACCAATCCGTCACCGACGAATACATCCGCCAGATTGAGGCGCACGAGATTTATGTGCACGACGAGACCAGCCTTAAGCCTTATTGTGTGTCGGTTACGCTGTATCCCTTCCTGCTCGACGGCTTAAGCAAACTCGGCGGCGAATCCAAGGCGCCGCAACATTTGGCATCGTTTTGCGGCTCGTTTATCAATCTTGTGTTTGCCATCAGCGCGCAGTTTGCCGGCGCGGTGGCTACGGTAGAATTTCTGACTTATTTCGACTACTTCGCCCGCAAAGACTACGGCGACGATTATTTGGAAACCCACAGCAAAGAAATCGCCAACCACATGCAGCAGGTGGTGTACAGCATCAACCAGCCCGCCGCCGCGCGCGGCTATCAGAGCGTGTTTTGGAATATTTCCGTTTACGATCAATACTATTTCGACGCAATGTTCGGCGATTTCGTCTTCCCCGATTTCAGCAAACCGGTTTGGACGAGCGTAGCGAAGCTGCAAAACTTCTTCCTCAAATGGTTCAATCAGGAACGCACCAAAGCCGTTTTGACCTTCCCTGTCGTGACCGCTGCAATGCTGACCGACGGTGGCAAATGCAAAGACACCGTGTTCGCTGACGAAATGGCGAAAGAGTTGGCGGAAGGCAATTCCTTCTTCGTCTATCTTTCCGACAACCCCGACTCCTTGGCTTCCTGCTGCCGCCTGCGCAATGCCATTGAAGACCGCACTTTCAGCTACACCCTCGGCGCGGGCGGCGTGGCGACCGGTTCCATCAACGTCATTACCATCAATATGAACCGGCTGGAACAAGACGGGCGCGACCTTGCCGCCGAAGTCGCCAAAATCCACAAATACCAATACGCCTACCGCAAACTGATGGAAGAATACCAAGCCGCCGGAATGCTGCCCGTTTACGATGCAGGCTTCATCACGTTGGACAAACAGTTCCTCACCATCGGCATCAACGGCATGGCGGAAGCCGCCGAATCGCAAGGCATCAAAGTCGGCTACAACGACGATTACATCAACTTTGTCCAAGGCCGTCTGAAAACCATATTTGAAGCCAATCAAGCCGCCAGCAAACACTTCGGCGTGAAGTTCAACACCGAGTTCGTTCCTGCCGAAAACCTCGGCGTGAAAAACGCCAAATGGGACAAAGCCGACGGCTATAAAGTCAGTCGCGAATGCTACAACTCCTATTTCTACGTCGTTGAAGACGAAGAAATTAATGCGCTCGACAAATTCCTGCTGCACGGCAAAGAACTGGTGGACTGGCTCGACGGCGGCTCCGCGCTGCACTTGAACCTTGACGAAGCCCTGCCCGAAACCGGCTACCGCTCGCTCTTGGACATCGCCGCGCAAACCGGCTGCAACTACTTCTGCGTAAACGTGCGCATCACCATCTGCAACGAATGCGGCCATATCGACAAACGCACCCTGCACGCCTGTTCTGCCTGCGGCAGCCACGACATCGACTACGGCACCCGAGTGATCGGTTATCTGAAGCGCGTATCCGCCTTCTCAAGCGGACGACGCAAAGAGCATGCGCTCAGACATTATCACCGTAAAGCGGCGTAATCGTTGAAAAAGATTGCTTCAAACCTAAGGCCGTCTGAAATTTCAGACGGCCTTGATCATGTTGAGATAGACTGGCTCTTTTAATGATATAGTTTTGATTAAATTAAACAAAAACTCTTGACGCCTTCATATAATGAATTAACATATAACTTCCTTTAACCTACATTCAAAAAAAGTGAGAGACACATGAAAACATCAGCTTTATTGGCGGCTTTGTTGGCAGCCCTGTCCCTGTCAGCATGCGGCGGTTCAGGCTCATCTTCTTCTGCCGTTTGTGACGAGTACGAAAAAGCATTTGCCGAAGCAACTAAAGACGTAGATGCCGCAACCAAAGACATGATGCAAAAATCTTTCGAACAAACCAAAGAAGCGTTGAAAAACCTGCCTGCAGACCAACGCGATGCAACTTGTAAAACTTCTTTGGACGCTTTGAAAGGCGTTCCTGCTGCAGAAACTCCTGAAGAAAAAGCCGAAGAAGCTAAAGATGCCGCTGAAGAGGCTAAAGAAGAAGCAAAAGACGCAGCGGAAGATGCCAAAGAAGCTGCTGAAGACGCTAAAGAAGAAGCTAAATAATACGGCTAAGCTTTACAGAAAAACGGATTTCAATGATTTGGAATCCGTTTTTTGTTTTGTGAATTAGGAGAGTTATTTTAGATAAAATATTTTCAATTTTCAGACGGCCATTTTTCATGCCGTCTGAAAGCGTTAGTTTAAACTAAGTTGAAATTTACAACAGCAAATCGTCAATTAAGTAACCGCGTGCGTACTGCACACCCCCTACGCTTTGGTTTTGAAGTTCCGAGTGATTCATCGATAGGGTGTGTGGCGCAGCCACGCACGCAGTCGGTTGGATATGCAGGCTACGGCTTGCTATAACTTGCTTATCAAAATAATAATTCTTTTAGATCTTTGAATACACTTATCAGGCCAATAATACTAATAACAACACCAATAACAGTTAGCCAATTACTTATTTTTTGATTTTGTTTGGCTTCTATCCTTTCTGCTTCTTGACGGAGTTGCTCCTGTTTAGCCTGTTTCTCATCGTCATCAATTTTTAAAATATAATGAATCATATTAATTTGTTCAGTTAATTCATAATTTATCTCATTTATATTTAAGGCTTTTTCTATTCTTTTCCAAGCCATTGTTAAACTTGTGCTTGATCGTTTTACTGGCTGACTAAACATATAGCGAGCATTAAATTTTGCAATTTGAAGGTAAATGTTACGTAATTCCTGTATGCTTTTTTCATTCTCGGTAGTAAGTGATATAGCTTGTGATAATTTGTTATTGATACTTTCAATCGCTCCAAGATATGCATGAGCAAGAGCCAACAAAATAATGTGTCTTTGAAAATGTACTTCCTGCTTTTCCATATGAGTAAGAAACATTAACCCTCTACCATCAATATGCCCATAATGTGTAGAAGCCTCCCATAAATCATCTATCTGTATAGATTTAGAATCTCTTACTGATGCACAGGTAACTTTTACTTCTTCATTACTTGGCTTTTCTGTTTTAGTAATCATTAAAGCTAATCGACATAAATCATCATACTCTGTCCACGATAACTTTTTATTCTCATTAAATTTATACCAGTCTTGAGAATACCAACTTTGCAATGCTTCTAATGTAGTATTATCATTATTATAAAAATTAACATGAATATGTTGACAAAAATCCTCGCTATCAGTAAAAAAGACAAATACCAGTTATTTTCATCTAACTCTTTAAATTGAGAAGTTTCTAGTAAAATATCTCGTAAAAATTTAATTTCTTTTTTATCAATTGACAACAACTTGCCTTGAGATGATTTTGAATTAATAGTTTTATGCGATTTAACATAATAAATTCGTGCAATTTTCTTTAAAGAAGACATCTTAATTCCTTATTTAATTTAAATAATTTTATATCAAATATTTAATTTACAATATACTCTTCAAATAGTTCCCAGTATAACTCCCCTTAACCTTCGCTACTTCCTTGGGGCTACCACAAGCAATAATCCTCCCACCACCATCTCCCCCTTCCGGCCCTAAATCCACAATCCAATCGGCAGTTTTAATCACGTCCAGATTATGCTCGATAATCACAATCGAGTTGCCTTTGCCTTTCAGACGACCTATCACTTCCAGCAGCAGGGCGATGTCGGCGAAGTGCAGGCCGGTGGTGGGTTCGTCTAGAATGTAGAGTGTCCTGCCGGTGTCGCGTTTGGAGAGTTCCAAGGCAAGTTTGACGCGTTGGGCTTCGCCGCCGGAGAGGGTAGTGGCGGATTGACCGAGACGGATGTAGCCTAGGCCTACGTCCATCAGGGTTTGCAGTTTGCGAGATACAGTGGGGACAGCGTCGAAAAATTCGCGGGCTTCTTCGACGGTCATGTCGAGGACTTGGCTGATATTTTTGCCTTTGTATTGGATTTCGAGGGTTTCGCGGTTGTAGCGTTTGCCGTGGCAGACTTCGCAGGGGACGTACACGTCGGGCAGGAAGTGCATTTCGACTTTAATTACGCCGTCGCCTTGGCAGGCTTCGCAGCGGCCGCCTTTGACGTTGAAGGAGAATCTGCCGACGTTGTAGCCGCGTTCGCGCGAGAGAGGTACGCCGGCGAAGAGTTCGCGGATGGGGGTGAACAGACCGGTGTAGGTGGCGGGGTTGGAGCGCGGGGTGCGGCCGATGGGGATTGGTCGACGTTGATGACTTTATCGAGGTGTTCGAGGCCGCGGATGTCGTCGTATGGGGCGGGTTCTTCTTGGGCGCGGTTGAGTTCGCGGGCGGTGATTTTGGCGAGAGTGTCGTTAATCAGGGTGGATTTGCCGCTGCCGGATACGCCGGTGATGCAGGTAATCAACCCGAGCGGCAGTTCGAGGGTAACGTTTTTAAGGTTGTTACCGTGCGCGCCTTTGAGGACGAGCATTCGGTCGGGATTGACGGGCGTGCGTTCAGACGGCACGGCAATGGATTTTTTACCGCTGAGGTATTGTCCGGTAATGGATTGCTCGCATTTGGCGACGTTTTCGGGCGTGTCGGCAATCAGTACGTTGCCGCCGTGTTCGCCTGCGCCGGGGCCCATATCGACGACGAAATCGGCTTCGCGGATGGCGTCTTCGTCGTGTTCGACCACAATCACGCTGTTGCCCAAATCGCGCAGGCGTTTGAGGGTGGCGAGCAGGCGGTCGTTGTCGCGCTGGTGCAGACCGATAGAGGGTTCGTCCAATACGTACATCACGCCGGTCAGGCCGCTGCCGATTTGGCTGGCGAGGCGGATGCGCTGGGCTTCGCCGCCGGAAAGGGTTTCGGCGGAGCGGCTCAAGTTCAGGTAATCCAGCCCGACGTTAATCAGGAAGCCAAGGCGTTCGGTGATTTCTTTGAGGATTTTTTCGGCGATTTGTTTTTTGTTGCCGTCCAAATCCAGCGTTTCAAAAAATTGGTGGGTTTTGGTCAGCGGCCAGGCGGAGACTTCGTGCAATGGTTCGCCGCTGACGTAAACGTAGCGCGCTTCTTTGCGCAAACGTGCGCCGCCGCAGCTTGGGCAGGCGCGGTGGTTTTGGTATTCGCGTAGTTTTTCGCGCACGGTTTCGCTGTCGGTTTCTCGGTAGCGGCGTTCGAGATTGGGGATGATGCCTTCGAAGGCGTGGCTGCGGTTGAAGGTGGTGCCGCGTTCGGACAGGTAAGTAAAATCAATGACTTCTTTGCCCGAGCCGTGCAAGACAACTTTTCTGACTTTTTCAGGCAGTGTTTCCCAAGCAGCCTGCACATCGAAACCATAATGCCGCGCCAGCGACTGAATCATTTGGAAATAGAACTGGTTGCGCTTGTCCCAGCCGTCAATCGCGCCTGCGGCTAAGGATAATTCGGGATGAGCGACCACTTTTTCAGGATCAAAGAAGTTGGTATTGCCCAAGCCGTCGCAAGTTGGGCAGGAGCCCATCGGGTTGTTGAAGGAAAACAGGCGCGGCTCTAATTC
Organism: Neisseria subflava; assembly: GCF_024205705.1. Classification (NCBI taxonomy): domain Bacteria; kingdom Pseudomonadati; phylum Pseudomonadota; class Betaproteobacteria; order Neisseriales; family Neisseriaceae; genus Neisseria; species Neisseria subflava. The sequence continues at coordinate 1,316,285 of NZ_CP073115.1, read as the reverse complement.
GGGCAGACTGTACGAACATACGGGGCAGGCAAAACGCGCGGAGAACCAATGCTCTTCGCCGCTGTCCATTTCCATCGCCAACGCGCGCTCGTTGCCGTGGCGTAGCGCGGTTTCAAAACTTTCTGCCAGCCGCTGCTTGATGTCCGCCTTCACTTTCACGCGGTCGATGACCACGTCGATGTTGTGTTTAATGTTTTTTTCCAGCTTCGGTACTTCGTCAAGCTGATAGACCTCGCCGTCCACGCGTACACGCGCAAAGCCTTGTGCCTGCAAGTCGGCAAAGAAATCGACAAACTCGCCCTTACGCTCACGCACCGCCGGCGCCAGAATCATCACGCGCGTGTCTTCCGGCAGCTTCAAGACGGCATCGACCATCTGAGATACGGTTTGGCTCGACAGCGGCAGCTTGTGTTCGGGGCAGTAGGGTGTGCCGACGCGTGCGTACAAAAGGCGCAAATAGTCGTGAATTTCCGTTACCGTGCCGACGGTGGAACGCGGGTTGTGGCTGGTGGATTTCTGCTCGATGGAAATTGCAGGCGACAAGCCTTCAATCAAATCGACATCGGGTTTGTCCATCATCTGTAAGAACTGACGGGCATAGGCGGAAAGGCTCTCAACATAACGGCGTTGGCCTTCGGCATATAAAGTATCAAACGCCAGCGACGATTTGCCGCTGCCTGACAATCCTGTTACCACCACGAGTTTGTGGCGCGGAATGTCCAAATCGACATTTTTTAAATTATGTGTACGCGCGCCGCGGATGCGGATGGTGTCATTATCGTGTGAATATTTGGGATGATGGTTGCACATATTGTCAGGCCGTCTGAAAAATAAAATAAACGGCTATTGTAGCACTTTTCAAATGACAGACTGGATAGATAAAGCATTTGATATAAAAGAAACAAAGAGGCCGTCTGAAAATATGTTTTCAGACGGCCTTGATAGATGGATCAGCTTATCAGTTGATTTTGCGGAGAATTTCGCGCAGGGCTTTTTGCCAGTCGGACGGTTTGATACCGAATTCGGTTTCGAGGCGTGAGCAATCCATAATGCTGTATGCCGGACGCGGAGCGGGCAGGGGGTATTGATCGGTGGTGATTGCGTTTAGTTCCGGAATGCGGAAGCTGTCGTCTAATTGGTGGGCCGTCTGAAAGATGGCTTTGGTAAATTCGTACCATGTTGCCGATTTATTGCCGCAGTAATGGAAGATGCCGCGTGGGGAAGTGGGCTGTTGCAATAAACTGATGATGGCGTGAGCCAAGTCGCCTGCATAAGTCGGGCAACCGGTTTGGTCGTGAACAATGGAGAGGGAATCGCGTTCTTTGGCAAGGCGCAACATGGTTTTAACGAAATTGCTGCCGTATTCGCTAAACAACCATGAAGTACGGACGATTGTACTTTCTGGATGGGCGGCTAAAGCCAAAAGCTCGCCCGCTACTTTGGATTGACCGTAAGTGCTGCGCGGATTGGTATAGTCGGTTTCGCGGTAAGGGCGTTTGCCTTCGCCGTCGAATACATAATCAGTGGAAATATGAATAAAGCGGGCGTGTGCGGCGCGGGCAGCTGCAGCCAGGTTGTGAACAGCACTTGCGTTGACGGCAAAAGCAGCCTCTGCGTTTTCTTCTGCTTTATCGACGGCAGTGTAAGCTGCGGCATTAACGATGGCATCTGGTTGGAAATTTTTGATCATGTGATGCACGGCTTCAGTATCGGTAATGTCCAGCGAAGTAGAGTCGGTAGCAATCAGTTCCCAATCTTCGGGCAGGCGGTCGCGCAGACAACGGGCAAGCTGGCCTTTGGCTCCGGTCAATAAAGTACGCATGGTTGAGTATCTCCTCTGATAGCTGTTAAATAGGTATTCGTGTCATTATAGTGTAAATACGACAAATTCACATTATTGGCGTAGAACAAAATGCAGAGGCGGCTGTATTTGGGTAAATTGTCGATATTATCTATCCAGAATAATAACCACTTATTGGTATTATGTTTGTTTACTATAACTAGAGTTAAAATTCAGCTTTTAACAAGATAGATAAAGGATCTATGCTGTTTGAGAGAGTGTGAATCAATGTTAATGTTTTTATTGTTGCTAGGATAATGGGATTTAAAAATAGGTGAAACTCCGTCCTTTTGTCGGCAAATTCTACCGTTTGATATTTTTGAGTAAATATTTTGAAAAATATTACTAAAATAATAATTGAGCAAGGGCGGAATTTGCTCGTTCCGTTAGCTCAATATCTTTATTAACTATTTTGGGAGTAATTATTATGGCATACTGTTACGGGGGGTATTATGCTAGACCCCTGGTTAGTTCTTACTGCGCTCCTGCGCCTAAGGCTTCCTTCTCATCTTACTACTGCGCTCCTGCAGCGAAAACTTCTGTTTCTATCAGCAGTATCGCTAGCATTGCCAGCGTCGGCGTGTCAGTAGTTAATGCGGTAACTGGTTTGGTTTCTGCTATTGCGGCTTTCTGCCCACCAGCAAAAACCACCGTTTACAAATGTGTTCCGGTTTGCCCACCTTACAACTGTGATCCAATCAAACCGATACCACCAAAACCACAACCAAAACCACGACCTCAGCCTAAACCTCAACCAAAACCTGAGCCTAAACCTGAGCCACAACCAGAACCGCAACCAGAACCAAAACCTCAACCAAAACCTGAGCCTAAGCCAGAACCAAAACCTGAGCCTAAACCAGAACCTAAGCCAGAGCCAAAACCTGAGCCAGACTGCAAAGACTGTGTTGACGACCATAACCAAAACAACTCATACGGTCAGGAAGACAAAAACCCAGGTAATGTCATTCGAGCTGAAGACTGCAAAGACGGTAACGTTATCCGCGGTACTGATGCTAAAGATACCATTTATGGTACTGCTTGCGAAGACATCATCTACGGTGGCAACGGCACAGACGTAATCTACGCCGGTGCTGGTAACGACACCATTTACGGTGATGCTGACGGTGACTCTCTGTACGGTGAAGAGGGTAAAGACTACCTGCAAGGTGGTGCTGGCAATGACTACCTGAACGGTGGTTCCGGTGCTGACATCATGCGCGGTGGCGACGGTAACGACGTTTACTTCGTTGACAATGCCAACGACCAAGTTATCGAGTACGGCAATGCACAAGCCGGTATCGATACTGTTCGTACCGTTATTGACTACACCTTGACCGATCACGTTGAAAACCTGTTCTTGCAAGGTATGCAAAACCTGAACGGTACCGGTAACTCTTTGAACAACAACATCGAAGGTAACGGCGGCAACAACCATCTGTACGGTTTGGCCGGTGACGACTGCCTGGTTGGCAAAGATGGTAACGACTACCTCGACGGCGGTGTCGGCAACGACATCCTGATCGGCGGTACCGGTAACGACACTTACTTCTTCGACAAAGGTTACGGTCACGACACTATCCGTGAGGAAAGCGGTAATGACACCCTGTTGTTCGGTAAAGGCGTTGCAGCTTCTGACGTATTGCTAAGCAAATCAGGTGCCAACCTGACTGTTTCTGTCGGTACTAACGACAGCATCACCATCGACGACTGGTTCACCGGTAACAATCACAAAGTTGAAAACTTCAAGTTTGCTGACGGTAGTACTTACCAAGTAACCGGCCACGGCGACTACTACTCTCTGTCTGCTGTGAACCAAATCCAAGATCAGACTCAGGCTCCTGCCATCTGATAGGATGATGGTTTTTAGGGTTTGTCCCTAAAATCAAAGTCTAAGGCCGTCTGAAACCGAGCTATAAGGTTTCAGACGGCCTTTATTTTGTAAACAATCTGACGAAAGATGCTAAATTGGGCTAAAATATCATATTCTTCTGTCTACCAAAGAGATACCCGAAATGTCTGAAATCAGCTTGAAAAAAATCTACTCCGGCAAAGTCCGCGATTTGTACGAAATTGACGATAAACGAATGTTGATGGTTGCTTCCGACCGCCTGTCTGCATTCGATGTGATTTTGGATGACCCGATTCCGGGTAAAGGGGAGATTCTGACGCAGATTTCCAATTTTTGGTTTAAAAAACTGGCTCATATCATGCCTAACCATTTTACCGGTCAGACGGTTTACGATGTTTTGCCTGAAAACGAAGCTAAAGTTTTGGAGAAACGCGCCGTCGTGGCTAAAAAACTCACTCCGGTGAAAGTAGAGGCTATTGTGCGCGGTTATCTGGCAGGCAGCGGTTGGAAAGATTATCAAAAAACAGGCTCTGTTTGCGGTATTCAACTGCCTGAAGGTATGCAGGAAGCGCAACAGTTGCCCGAAGTGATTTTTACGCCATCGACCAAAGCCGCAGTGGGCGATCATGATGAAAACATCAGCTTTGAAGAGTGTGAACGCATTATCGGAAAAGAATTGGCGGCGGAAGTGCGCGCCAAAGCGATTCAGCTTTATACAGAAGCGGCAGAATATGCGAAATCTCGCGGTATTATCATTTGTGATACCAAGTTTGAATTTGGTTTGGATGAAGAAGGTACGCTGACTTTGATGGATGAAGTATTGACGCCAGACTCCAGCCGTTTTTGGCCTGCAGACCAATACAAAGTCGGCACCAATCCACCGTCTTTTGACAAACAATTTGTCCGCGACTGGCTGGAGCAAAGCGGTTGGAATAAAAAAGCGCCTGCGCCTAAAGTGCCTGCCGATGTGATTCAAAAAACAGTCGAAAAATATCAGGAAGCATTGACTTTGCTGACTCAGGATTAATTTTTAAGTTTGAAGGCCGTCTGAAAAGGATATGTTTCAGACGGCCTTTTTATTGTATAAATACTGGATTTTAAGGATAGTTGCCTTTATAATCGAGAGTTGTTTTCAGCGACTGAAAGGCCGTCTGAAAGCTTGTTTATAACCTGCCGCACGGTCTGAAACCCTAACTATGCACATTCGGATTTTAGTGTGCATTATTAGTGTTTTAGCAGTGCGGTATTTTGAAAGGAACAATGATGTTCAATAAACACGTTAAGACTTTCCAATACGGTAATCAAACCGTTACTTTGGAAACCGGCGAAATCGCTCGCCAAGCCGCTGCTGCCGTTAAAGTATCTATGGGCGATACTGTTGTTTTGGTTGCCGTTACTACCAACAAAGAAGTGAAAGAAGGCCAAGACTTCTTCCCTCTGACTGTCGATTACCTCGAGCGTACTTACGCAGCAGGTAAAATCCCCGGCGGTTTCTTCAAACGCGAAGGCAAACAAAGCGAAAAAGAAATCCTGACCAGCCGTCTGATCGACCGTCCGATCCGCCCTCTGTTCCCTGAAGGTTTCTACCACGACATCCAAATCGTAGCGATGGTCGTGTCTGTTGACCCTGAAATTGATTCTGACATTCCTGCAATGCTGGGTGCATCTGCCGCGCTGGTGTTGAGCGGCGTACCGTTTGCCGGTCCGATTGGTGCTGCGCGAGTAGGTTATGTAAACGGCGTGTACGTTTTGAACCCGACTAAAGCCGAATTGGCTAAATCACAATTGGACTTGGTTGTTGCCGGTACTTCTAAAGCCGTGTTGATGGTGGAATCCGAAGCCGACATCTTGTCTGAAGAAGTGATGTTGGGCGCAGTTGTTTACGGTCACGATCAAATGCAAGTGGCCATTAATGCCATCAATGAGTTTGCCGACGAAGTCAACCCAGAAGTTTGGGATTGGAAAGCACCTGAAACCAATGAAGAATTGGTTGCAAAAGTACGCGAAATTGCCGGTGAAACCATTAAAGAAGCATTCAAAATCCGTCAAAAACAAGCGCGTTCTGCCAAATTGGACGAAGCTTGGAATGCTGTAAAAGAAGCGTTGATTACCGAAGAAACCGACACTTTGGCAGCCAACGAAATCAAAGGCATTTTCAAACACTTGGAAGCCGATGTTGTCCGCAGCCAAATTTTGGACGGCCAACCGCGTATTGACGGTCGCGACACCCGCACCGTCCGTCCGTTGAACATTCAAACCGGAGTATTGCCACGCACTCACGGTTCTGCACTGTTTACCCGTGGCGAAACCCAAGCTTTGGCGGTTGCAACTTTGGGTACTTCACGCGACGAGCAAATCATTGATGCACTGTCCGGCGAATACACCGACCGCTTTATGCTGCACTACAACTTCCCTCCATACTCTACCGGTGAAGTGGGTCGCGTAGGTGCGCCAAAACGTCGTGAAATCGGTCACGGCCGCTTGGCTAAACGTGCATTGTTGGCCGTATTGCCAGAACCTGAAGATTTCAGCTACACCATGCGCGTGGTTTCTGAAATTACCGAATCCAACGGCTCTTCCTCTATGGCTTCCGTCTGCGGCGGCTGCTTGAGCCTGCTGTCTGCCGGTGTGCCTTTGAAAGCACACGTTGCCGGTATCGCCATGGGCCTGATTTTGGACAACAACAAATTTGCCGTCCTGACTGACATCTTGGGCGACGAAGACCACTTGGGCGATATGGACTTTAAAGTAGCCGGTACAACAGAAGGTGTGACCGCGCTGCAAATGGACATCAAAATCCAAGGTATTACCAAAGAAATCATGCAAATCGCTTTGGCTCAAGCCAAAGAAGCACGTTTGCACATCTTGGATCAGATGAAAGCCGCCGTTGCAGGCCCGCAAGAACTGTCTGCACACGCGCCACGTTTGTTCACCATGAAAATCAACCAAGACAAAATCCGTGATGTGATTGGTAAAGGCGGTGAAACTATTCGTTCGATTACTGCTGAAACCGGTACTGAAATCAACATCGCTGAAGACGGTACCATCACTATCGCTGCGACTACTCAAGAAGCAGGCGATGCAGCGAAAAAACGTATCGAAGAAATCACTGCCGAAGTGGAAGTGGGCAAAGTGTACGAAGGTACTGTGGTTAAAATCCTCGACAACAACGTTGGTGCGATTGTCAGCGTGATGCCGGGCAAAGACGGTTTGGTACACATAAGCCAAATCGCCCACGAGCGCGTACGCAATGTCAGCGACTATCTGCAAGTAGGTCAGGTTGTAAATGTAAAAGCATTGGAAGTAGACGACCGCGGCCGCGTACGTCTGTCTATCAAAGCTTTGCTGGAAGCTCCTGCTCGCGAAGAGAAAGCAGCCGAATAATCTGATTATTCAAGCTTGAAACAAAAGGCCGTCTGAAAATTTCAGACGGCCTTTTGTTTATTTAAAAGATGAGTATAAAAAACAGGTTTCGCCTTTACTTTGATAAAAGGGATTACTACAATGATTGCAATTTAATAAATATATTTATCTCTCAAGGAGTATGCAATGAATGCTACGCAATTAATCAGCCGGCTGACGCAAACCGTCGGTGAAAAATACATCATCACAGACCCGGCAAAAACTGAACAATACCGTCAAGGCTATCGTTTTGGCGAAGGCAAGGCGTTGGCGGTTGTCCGTCCGGGTACGGTGTTGGAAATGTGGCAAATCTTGCAGGCGTGTGTTGAGGCTGATGTTATCGTGATTACGCAGGCCGCCAATACTGGCCTGACCGGTGGCTCGACTCCTGACGGTAATGATTACGACCGCGATATCGTGATTGTGAATACCATGCGTTTGAACATCATTCAGCCGATTAACAATAACGAACAGGTTGTCTGCCTGCCCGGTTCTACCCTGAATCAATTGGAGCTGTTGCTGAAACCTTTAGGTCGTGAGCCGCACTCTGTAATCGGTTCGTCCTGTATCGGCGCATCTGTATTGGGTGGCGTATGTAATAACTCCGGCGGCGCACTGGTACAGCGTGGCCCGGCGTATACGGAAATGGCGCTGTTTGCGCAAATCAACGAAGAGGGCAAGCTAGAGCTGGTCAACCATCTGGGCATTGATTTGGGTGAAACCCCTGAAGAAATTCTGACCAATCTGCAAGGTTTCCATTATCAGCGAAAAGACATTACGCAAGATGCCGGCAAAGGGCATGACCATGCATACTGCGATCATGTCCGCCAAGTGAATGAACCGACTGCCGCCCGTTTTAATGCCGACCCTGCGCGTCACTACGAAGCTTCAGGCTGCGCGGGAAAGCTGATGGTGTTTGCCGTACGCTTGGATACGTTCCCACAAGAAAAACAGACTGCCGTTTTCTATATCGGTACAAATGATATTAATGAGCTGACCGATATTCGTCGTGCTGCTTTGAGTGAGTTTAAAAACCTGCCTATTTCTGGTGAGTATATCCATCGTCATGCTTTTGATATTGCTGCCGTTTATGGTAAAGATACTTTTTATATCATTAAGACGTTCGGTACCCACCAACTTCCGAAACTGTTTGATCTGAAAGCCCGTGTGGATAGATTCAGCAAAAAGATAAGTTTCTTACCAAAACACTTCTCTGATAAATTCATGCAACTGATCAGTAAAATTTTGCCTGATCACTTGCCGAAATCTATGCGCAACTATCGGGATAAATATGAACATCACCTGATTTTAAAAATGGGTGGCGAGGGCGTAGAAGAAGCGCGTGCTTTCTTGAAGGAATATTTTGCAACTCATGGCGGCGCATTCTTCGAATGTAATGCCGAAGAAACGCAGGCGGCTATGCTGCATCGCTTTGCTGTGGCTTCTGCCGCGATCCGTTACCGTTCTGTACATGATGATGAAGTAGAAGATTTGGTTGCGCTCGATATTGCCTTGCGCCGTGATGATCGTGATTGGTTTGAAACACTGCCGCCGGAAATCGACAATAAAATCATCCATAAATTGTATTACGGACATTTTATGTGTCATGTGTTCCATCAGGACTACATCATTAAAAAAGGCAACGACTGCATGGCTTTGGAACATGAAATGCTCCATCTGCTTGACCAACGCGGTGCGCAATATCCTGCCGAGCATAATGTCGGTCATCTGTATGAAGCCAAGCCCGAGCTGAAACAGTTCTATAAAAAACTCGACCCAACCAACAGCTTCAACCCCGGTATCGGTAAAACCAGTAAGAAGAAAAACTGGGCTGAATAAAGCATAGTCAAAACAAAGGCCGTCTGAATTTTTCAGACGGCCTTTTTATATGCTTGCTTATCAGAACAGGTTGCTGATGAAAATCAGCAGAATCACCAACGGCACGAGGTATTTCACATAAGCAAACCAGATATTGACGGTAGTATGGTTTCCTTTGTAGAGCAATTCGTCCTTCGCTTCATCTTTCATCACGAAGCCGACAAACAAGGCAGAGCCAAGCGCGGTCAGCATAAACAGGATGTTGCCGCTGATATAGTCAAAGGCATCAAAAATGTTTTTACCAAACACGGAAATATCTTTCCATGGGCCGTAGCTCAAGATGGAAGGGATATTGCCGAAGATAAAAATACCTGCCAGTACGATGGTAATCGCGGCTGCTCGGCGGATTTTGGTTTTTTCCTGAATGGTCGTAATCAACACTTCATAAATGGTCAGAGAAGTGGTCAGCGCGGCAATCAGAAGCAGGGAGAAGAAAATCACTGCAAACACTGGGCCTGCCCACATATTGGAAAACACGATCGGCAGGCTTTGGAACACCAGCGTCGGGCCGGAGTTAGGGGCAACGCCAAAACTGAAGAGGGAAGGGAAAATCATAAATCCGGCCAACACGGCAATCAATGTGTTGGTAATCGCGGTAATCACGGCTGTTTGAACCAGATTTTCGTTTTTATCCAGATAGCTGGATAACGTAATCATCACGCCGAAACCCAAGCTCAAGGCGAAGAATACTTGTCCTAAAACGAAGACGAACAGTTCGGCAGTAATTTTGCTGAAGTCAGGTTTCAGATAGAAGGTAATGCCTTCCATTGCGCCCGGCAGGGTAACGTTGCGCACAACCATGGCAATCAGAAATAAAAACAGCAAAGGCATCAGGTATTTTGCCGCTTTTTCAATACCGCCGATCACGCCTTTGACCAAGATCCATTGGTTCACAACCACAAATAGGAAGGTGTAGAAAGCAATTTCCCAAGGGCTGTTCTCAATGTGTTCGGTAAAGAAACTTTTGGTGACTTCGCCGGAAACCGGACTGGAAATGTCCAAATTACCGCCGATGATATTGACGATGTAGCTGATAACCCAGCCGCCAAGCACCATGTAATAGGCCATGATGCCGAATGCGCCGAGCAAGCCCATCCAACCGACCAATTTCCAAACTTTGGCAACGGGTTTGCCATTCATTGTGCCACCAAATGCATCCAGCGCGTTCACACCTTTACGGCGGCCGATAACGTTTTCCACCAAAATCATCGGAATGCCGATGACCAGCATGGCGATACAGAACAGAAACACATACGCGCCGCCGCCGTTTTCACCAACCAAATACGGGAAACGCCATGTTGCGCCAAAGCCGACAGTCGCACCGGCAACGGTAAGGATGTAAGTCAAACGGTTGGACCAGGTTTGACGGGGTTGATTGGAAGACATAAATACTCAGATGCATAAAAATAAAGACAACATTTTACCGCAAAGATTTAACGAATCTTGACTAAAGTCGAAAAAGAAAATTAGTTAAAAAAACCATGTAATGAAGAATTTTTAGTGATTTTCTCTGGTTTACTTGTTATTGAAACCTGAAAACAGAGAATTTGGCTGAAGCGATATGAATGATTGAAAGAGCCGTAACGATAAAGGCCGTCTGAAAAGTGGGATATGGGAAAAGGTTGTTGTGAGGATATTAGATAGCACCAAGGTGTGCTTTCAAGTATATCGGCAACAAAGATGGTATTTATCTAAGGCTGTTTAAATAACATCTTGTAACCCTAGCTTGGATAGTCGCAGATAGATTTTTTTATAAAACGATTTGTCTGAAATGGGAACGGCACAGATTGATACGGAAGAGACGAGAAAGAGAAAAGGGATAATGGCAAGTTAATGAGTAGAGATGGGGTTTAGGAATGATGGCTTCTTTAGATGAGAAAGGCCGTCTGAAAGTACACCCGTTTGGTTGCCAAATTTTAGATAAAAAAACCATCTATACTAAGGGGAAAGTATAGATGGCCAAACACATTACGGGGAAAACGTCTTACTCACTTACTCACTTCTTTCGAAGCAAGTGTTACTCAGACAGGCGAATTATACAATAGTTCAGTCTTTGTAGTGTTAAATTCTGTTAAATAAAAATAGTAAGGTTTAGATGTTTGATTTTAAATAAATAAAAAATCCATATTGTTTAAAAAAATATCGAAAAAATTTGGAATTTTTTTAGATCTGGATAAATTTCCATTCTCCGGCAGCCAAATCATCAACATTCCAGTTGCCGAATTTCTCACGGTGGAGCTGCTCGACACGGTTGCCTGCGGCTGCAACCATGCGTTTGACCTGATGGTATTTACCCTCGGTAATGGTCATCATCAATGTGGTTGGGTCGGCCAATACTGCTTCGGCTGCAGCGACGGTTTCATTATCGTCATGCAGGAGGACGCCGTTTTTGAGTGTGGTGCAAAGGGTATCGTCGGCAGGATGTTTCAAAGTGACGCGGTAGAGCTTCGGAACTTTGTGTTTGGGTGAGGTAACGCGGTGGTTAAATTGCCCGTCGTTGGTAATCAGAATGATACCGGTCGTGTCTGCATCCAAGCGGCCGACTGCCTGCATATCGATATTGCGCATGTGGTCGGGGAACAGGCTGAAGATGCTTGGATATTGCTGAGGTTTGTGCGAAGTCTCGTAATCTGCAGGTTTATGAAGCAGAATGTAGAAATAGGGCATGGGGACGGCGGCAATTTCTTCGCCATCAACAGACAGGGTGTGCACTTGAGACGGGTCGATATCGTCTTTGGCACGATTATGAATTTCGCCGTTGATGGCAATGCAGTCATTGTCTATCAGCCATTGGCATTGCTTGCGGCTGCCGAGGCCTTGCGATTGGATGTATTTGAGCAGTTGCATGGTTGAAAAGTAGGAAATGTTCAGACGGCCTTTATTGTACTGGAAAACCGGTGTTTAGGCCGTCTGAAAAGTAGGGGCAAAAAAATCGCCCCTTTAAAATGTTAAGGGGCGCAAAAGGAACACAAACCACTACCAAAAACTGTTACAGGGCAAATTCTCCTATTTGATGCGTTGCCGGATAAAGTGCTTTCATCAGATCATGTGGTGAAAGCGAGAAATCTTTGCTGTTTGTCGTCAGACGGCCTTGCTGAGGCGTCAGCTCAAGCAATCGGGCGTTTGCCGACTGGATAAACTTGTTTTTCGTGCGCTGCATTTTTCTTTGCAGGGCGGAAACAACGCGGTTGTACAGACTGTCTTTTTGTTTGACTTCGCGTGTACCGGCAACCCAGCTCAAGCGTGTATTGCCGTCTTCATCTTCAATCAGCAGGATGCCGGTTTCTGATTGGGGCGATTTGCCCATACAAGGGAGCCAAACATAATATCGGCCATCTAAAGTAATGAATACTGCGTCATGTACTTCGCATTCGTCGCAACACTTGGTGGCGATTAAAGAGCGGATGGCTTGTTGGTGCAGTCTCAGAATGTCAAGGGAGACTTGCTTAAAAATACTTTCGGGCATTTTTTTCTCCTTTCATTCTGTTGTGCGGTTGTTTTGTCTCGATGGGTTGTATTATACGGCGATTTTTTAAATTTGCAAATGATAATTGTTCTTATTATTTAATTTATAAGTAAGGTGTTAATTATTAAAGGAATTTAATTTAAAAAATTTTTTAGAAATTGGGTTTTATACTCAAAAATGTTGTAATAGATGGCCATTAAATGAGAAAAGAATAAAGGCCGTCCGAAAAAATCCAGCTATAAAAGGGTATTTCAAAAGCAGCTAAAGTTTTGCTGACTATACATTTCAGACGGCCTTCAGTATGATTTAAGGCGTTTTGATAATTGCAGAAACCACCAACCATGAGCCAACGTCAGATCATCCTCGATACGGAGACCACGGGTCTTTATCCTGAAAACGGCGACCGTCTGGTCGAATTTGCCGGCTTGGAAATGATCAACCGCCAAATGACCGACTCCAACCTTCATTTATATGTCCACCCCGAGCGCGATATGCCGGAGGAAGCGGCGAAGGTGCATGGTTTGACGATTGAAGTATTGGAGGCGAAGAATGCGCCGCCGTTTGCTCAAGTGGGTAAACAGATTGCCGACTTTATCCGTGGCGCAGAGCTGATTATCCATAATGCCAAGTTTGACGTCGGCTTCCTGAATATGGAATTCCGCCGCATGGGTTTGCCTTCTATTGAGGAGCTCGGTTGCAAAGTCACCGATACGCTGGCCATGGCGCGTGAAATGTTCCCGGGGCAAAAGGCAAGCTTGGATGCCTTGTGTAACCGCTTTTCCGTTGACCGCAGCAAACGTGTTTTGCACGGCGCGTTAATCGACTGCGAGCTTTTGGGTGAAGTCTATCTTGCCATGACGCGTCAGCAGTTCGACCTGATGGGCGGCGAGGCGGAAGAAGAGGGCGAAGTCAAACAAATCGTTATTGCCGAAACTAAACGTACGTCGCAGTTGAAAGTCATCAAAGCCAATGCGGACGAGCTGGCGGCACATGAAAAATATTTGGACGATTTAGGCGAAGCGTGTGTATGGCGAAAGGCCGAAACTTCTGATGAGGCCAATGCCGGAGCGTCAGCATGAGGCGACGCAATATTGCTTTGATTCCTGCTGCCGGTGTGGGAGCGCGATTTGGTGCAGGAAAACCCAAACAATATGTTGAAATCAATGGTAAAACCGTATTGCAACATACCATAGAAATCTTTGAGCAACACTCCCGTATAGATTTAATTGCCGTTATTCTTTCGCCGGAAGATTCAGTTTTTCAGACGGCCCTGTCTGAGAAAGTACGCGTCTTTCGAGTAGGCGGCGCAAGTCGTGCCGAAACGGTACGCAATGGTGTGTCCGCTTTATTAGAGCAAGGATTGGCCGAGGCGCAAGACAATATCTTGGTGCATGATGCAGCCCGTTGTTGCCTGCCTGCTGAAGCGTTAACGCGTTTGCTTGATGAGGCGGGTGAGAATGATGAGGGCGGTATTTTGGCCATACCGGTGGCCGATACGCTCAAGCGCTCAGACAGCAATCATCATATTGATGAAACCGTTGCGCGCTCAGGATTATGGCAGGCGCAAACGCCGCAGCTTTTTCAGACGGCTTTGTTACACCGTGCTTTATCGGTTGATAATTTAAGTGAGATTACGGATGAAGCATCAGCGGTTGAAAAACTGGGTATCCGGCCACGCTTGGTGCAGGGCGATACGCGCAATTTGAAATTGACACTGCCGCAAGACGAATACATTGTCAGATTGTTGCTCAAGGCCGTCTGAACAATCAAAACCCATTATTTAAGGAAACAAACATGAATATCCGTGTCGGACAGGGCTACGATGTCCATCAGTTGGTCGAAGGCCGAGATTTGATACTCGGCGGTATCAACATTCCGTTTGAAAAAGGATTGCTGGGTCATTCAGATGCCGATGCGCTTTTGCATGCGATTACCGATGCCCTGTTGGGTGCGGCCGGTTTGGGCGATATCGGCAGTCATTTTCCTGATACTGCCGCCGAATTCAAAGATGCTGACAGTCGTGTGCTGTTGCGCGAGGCTTATCAAAGCGTGCAGGAGTTGGGTTGGAAGGTGGTTAATGTCGATACGACCGTGATTGCGCAAAAGCCAAAACTTGCGCCGCATATTCCGGCAATGCGCGCCAATATCGCCGCAGATTTAGGTTTGCCTGAAAACTGCGTGAACATCAAGGGTAAAACCAACGAAAAACTTGGCTATCTGGGACGTATGGAAGCCATTGAAGCGCAAGCGGCAGTATTGCTGATTAAAGCCTAAGAGCTTAAAATTACCTTATTATTCAAACTGAAAGACTGACAACATGGCAACTCAAGACGAACTCAAACGTATTGCCGCCGAAAAAGCGGTGGAATTTGTTCCTGAAAACGAATACATCGGTATCGGTACCGGCTCTACCATCAACTTCTTTATCGAAGCTTTGGGGAAAAGCGGTAAGAAAATCAAGGGTGCCGTGTCTACTTCTAAAAAATCCAGCGAGCTTTTGGCAAAATACGAGATTCCAGAAGTTTCACTGAATGAAGTGATGGGTTTGGCGGTTTATGTTGACGGCGCAGACGAAGTCAACCACGCGCTGCAAATGATCAAAGGCGGCGGCGGTGCGCATTTGAACGAAAAAATCGTGGCCAGCGCATCCGATAAATTTGTCTGTATCGCCGATGAAAGCAAATATGTTTCCCGTTTGGGCAAATTTCCATTGCCGGTAGAAGTGGTTGAAAATGCCCGTTCGCTGGTGTCGCGCAAACTGCTTGCCATGGGCGGACAGCCTGAGTTGCGTGTCGGCTATACGACTTTCTATGGCAACCAAATCGTTGATGTTCACGGCCTCAATATCGACCAAGCCCTGAAAATGGAAGACGAAATCAATAAAATCACCGGCGTACTCGAAAACGGTATTTTTGCCCGCGATGCCGCCGATGTGTTGGTTTTGGGTACGGCAGAAGGCGCAAAAGTCATCCTGCCTTGTCAGGATTAATAAAGATTAATCAATCTTAAAGGCCGTCTGAAAGTGTATCAGGTCTTTCAGACGGCCTTCAATTTGGCAAAATATGCAAATCAGTAAAATTATAAAATGGTTGCCCGTTGTTTTATCCGTTTTGGGCGCACTTGGTTACAGCTCACGCGATACCGAGTTGATTCGTACCGGGGTAAGCGTTGCTGCAACATTGGCACAAGGCGACAATATCGGTTTGGAAAAGGTTAATGAATGGCTGGGTGAAAATGTCGTCAAAGCCACATCTGACACCAAAGCCGAAGCTAAACCCAAACCGGAACAAAAACAAAAACAAAAGTCATCGGGACAATCCTACACATACAACGGAAAAATCATCAAAATCCATGATGGCGATACTATACACATTATCGATAGCGACGGCCGAAAACACAAAATCCGCATGGCCTATATCGATGCGCCGGAAATCAATCAGGCCTATGGTACGCAATCACGAGACAATTTGATTGATGCCGCATTGCATAAAAAAGCCAAAGTCCGCGTGTTTGAAGCCGACCGTTACCAGCGCGAAGTTGCCCAAGTATCAGTCGGCACGATTGACTTGAATTTGATGCAGATACGGGATGGCGCCGCATGGCATTATGAAAGTTATGCCAAAAAACAACAAAGTAAAACTGCTTACACCGACTATTCGGCCGCACAAAAACAAGCCAAGGAAAAGCGTAAAGGCTTGTGGAAAAAAGACAATCCGCAAGCACCTTGGCAATTTCGTCGTCAAAACCACGAGCAGCAGAACGGCAATAAAAAGCAGTCTGATAAACAATGGTTTGGGATTTGGTAGGTTTTAAGAAAGAGGCAGTCTGAAAACTTTCAGGCGGCCTTTAATCATTACAATATAGTATAAGATAAGAATGAGTGGCAGGTTTCTGATTAGAAGGTAAGAGAAATAAAAGTGTAATGTAATATTTGATGTAATCAGATATGAAAAAAGACACCGTTAGCTGGTGTCTTTAGTATCTGGCAGAGAGGAAGGGATTCGAACCCTCGATACGCTATTCACGTATACACGCTTTCCAGGCGTGCGACTTAAACCACTCATCCACCTCTCTGTGGACTATTATCCTGACTTGTTATTCAGAATAATGTGAAAACTTGACTGATCTATCAGTGGTGCCCAGGAGAAGACTCGAACTTCCACACCCGTGAGGATACTAGCACCTGAAGCTAGCGCGTCTACCAATTCCGCCACCTGGGCAATTTAAATTTTCTTAAGCAAAGAAGCACCAAAATACTTGGTGCCCAGGAGAAGACTCGAACTTCCACGCCCGTGAGGACACTAGCACCTGAAGCTAGCGCGTCTACCAATTCCGCCACCTGGGCTTTGCTTTATTCTTCAATTTAAGGTAGAGTTGACTACCTGAACTGCGAAGAAGCAGCTATTATATATTTTAAAAAAAGAATGTCAACTATCAAAATGAACAAAAATACTAAATCTTTAAATTTACGAGAAAAAGACCCGCACTTGGAGCGGGAGAAACAACGTTACGCTCATCCGCTGCCCAGCCGTGAATGGGTTATTGAATTATTGGAACAAAAAGGCGTGCCGACAAAAATCGAAGCGTTGGCACATGAATTATCAATTACAGAAGATGAATATGAATTCTTCGAGCGCCGTCTGAAAGCGATGGCGCGCGATGGTCAGGTGTTGATCAACCGACGTGGAGCGGTGTGTGCAGCAGAAAAATTGGCACTGGTTAAATGCCGTGTCGAAGCGCATAAAGACGGATTTGGTTTTGCCGTGCCGCTAACGCCGACAGGCGAGGGCGATTTTGTTTTGTATGAGCGTCAGATGCGCGGCGTGATGCACGGGGATATTGTTACCGTTCGTCCTGCCGGTATCGACCGCAGAGGCCGTCGTGAAGGTACGGTTTTGGATGTGGTGGAGCGTGCGCAGTCTAAAGTGGTCGGCCGTTTTTATATGGATCGCGGCGTGGCTATTTTGGAAGCCGAAGACAAGCGTTTGAGCCAAAGTATCGTGTTAGAGCCTGAAAGCGTGGCGCACTTTAAACCGCAATCCGGCCAAGTGATTGTGGCTGAAATTGAGACGTATCCTGAAGCGCATCGTCCTGCTGTGGCTAAGCTGATTGAAGTGTTGGGCGATTATGCCGACAGCGGTATGGAAATCGAAATCGCTGTACGCAAGCACCATTTGCCTCATCAATTTAGCGAAGCATGTGTCAAAGCCGCGAAGAAAATTCCCGATCATGTGCGTAAAACCGACTTGAAAGGACGCGTGGACTTACGCGATTTGCCTCTGGTAACCATTGATGGCGAAACTGCACGGGACTTTGATGATGCGGTTTTTGCTGAAAAAGTCGGTCGCAATTACCGTTTGGTGGTGGCGATTGCCGATGTCAGCCATTATGTCCGTCCTGATGACGGAATCGATGTGGATGCTCAAGAACGCAGTACCAGCGTGTATTTCCCACGCCGTGTGATTCCAATGTTGCCGGAGAAGTTGTCCAACGGCATCTGCTCGCTCAATCCTGATGTCGAACGCCTGTGTATGGTGTGCGATATGGTGATTACCTATGCCGGCAATATCAAGGAATACCGTTTTTATCCGGCAGTAATGCGTTCTCATGCGCGACTGACTTACAATCAAGTTTGGGATTGGATTTCAGACGGCCAGGATCATCCGTTTAAGCAGCAAATCGATACTCTGTATCAGTTATTTAAAATCTTGCAGAAAAAACGTTTTGAGCGTGGCGCGGTTGAGTTTGAGAGCGTTGAGACTCAGATGATTTTCGACGACAACGGTAAAATCGACAAGATCGTTCCTGTTGTTCGCAATGATGCGCATAAATTGATTGAAGAATGTATGTTGGCAGCGAATGTTTGCGCGGCAGAATTTTTGCTGAAAAACAAACATACGGCTTTATTCCGCAATCACTTGGGCCCGACTCCCGAAAAACTGGCCACTTTACGCGAGCAGCTTGGTTTGTTGGGGCTGAGTTTGGGTGGCGGCGATAATCCGACGCCGAAAGACTATGCTGCGCTTGCTGAGCAATTTAAAAACCGTCCGGACGCGGAGCTGTTGCAAGTGATGATGTTGCGTTCTATGCAGCAGGCGGTTTATGAGCCGCATTGCGACGGTCACTTTGGTCTGGCTTATAGCGCATATGCACACTTTACTTCGCCTATCCGCCGTTATCCCGATTTGACGGTACATCGTGCCATTAAGGCGGTGTTGAACGGACAAACTTACCAACCCAATAAAACCTGGGAGGCCTTGGGCGTGCATACCTCTTTCTGCGAACGCCGAGCCGATGATGCCAGCCGCGATGTGGAAAACTGGCTGAAAACTTATTATATGCGTGACAAAGTCGGCGAAGTCTTCAGTGGCAAGATTTCGGGCATGACCAGCTTCGGTATTTTTGTAACGTTGGACGACATTCATATCGATGGCTTGGTACATATCAGTGATTTGGGAGAGGATTATTTCAACTTCCGTCCTGAAATTATGGCGATTGAGGGTGAACGCAGCGGTGTCCGTTTCAACATGGGCGATACGGTCACTGTGAAAGTCGCGCGTGCTGATTTGGATACCAGCAAGATTGATTTGACCTTAGTCAGCGGCGGTTCAGTCGGTAAGAAACGTGGCAGTAGAAAAGCAAAACCTGTAAGCAAGCCGATAGCTGCTGACAAGTCTGTCGAAAAGCGTAAGCGTAAACTTTCGGCTAAAGAAATTTATGAAGCGTTGGCTGCTCCCGTGAAGGCAAAGAAGAGTAAGGTGAAAAGTAAACCTGCTTCTAAGCCTGCAAAGCCAAGCAAACCTAAAGCTGCAAGCAAGAAAAAAGCGCAGGCGAAAACAGCTTCCGTCAAAGCCGGAGGTAAAAATAACGCTCAAGGCAAAAGCGTGAAGATTAAAGTGAAGAAAGCTGCTAAGAAATAAGCTGCATTCAATTCAGGCCGTCTGAAAAGTTTCAGACGGCCTGAATTTGTGATTTTTATGAATAAAACTAAGGATGAATAAAATGATAAAACTGTACGGTATTCCCAATTGCGATACGGTTAAAAAAGCGCGTAGTTGGTTAGCGGAAAACGGCATCGAGTTTGAGTTTGTAGATTTTAAGAAAAACGCCCCGACTGCCGAATTGATTGATGGCTGGCTGGAGCAGGCAGCTTTGGAAATTTTGCTCAATAAAAGAGGCACGACTTGGCGCAAGTTGGATAAAGATGCGCAAGAATCTGCCGCCACAAAAGAAGGTGCCATTGCTTTGATGATGGAAAATCCCAGCATCATCAAGCGGCCTGTATTGGTCAAAGAAGGACAGGTTCATGTCGGATTTTCAGTAGAAGCGTATCAGGAAATTTTCGGATAAGGCATTTTTAGGTTTTTAGGCCGTCTGAAAAAGCAAGCCTCGAAAAAATACGTTACAATACGCGCTTTGAGCCTGTTTTCAGGATTTTAAGATTTTTGCGGCAGCATTTTCCGGCTGCCGCGCCAAACTTTTCTTTCGGATAAATATGTTCCATATTGTTGAAAAATATAAAACACCCGCCCAGATTGTTTTAGGTATCATCGGTCTAACCTTTATCGGATTCGGTGCCAATAATTTGTCTTCGCCGGGTTCTGATTACATTGTCAAAGTCGGGGATGAGAAGGTCAGCGAGCATGCTTTACAGATTGCGATACAAAATGAGCAAGCTGCCGGCAATAATGCGCCTTCGCGTGATGCTATATTCCAATCTTTATTGCAACGTGCTTACCTGAAGCAGGGTGCCAAGCTGATGGGCATCGCTGTGTCTCAGGAACAAATCAAGCAAGTTATCGTGGATGATCCGAATTTCCATGATGCTTCCGGCAAATTCAGTCAGGATTTGCTCAAGAAGTATTTGGATCAGCGCAAAATGACAGAGGATCAGTTTGTCGAAGATATCCGCGAACAGTTCCAATTGCAAAATCTGTTGAATTTGGTGCAAAACGGTGCGTTGGTCAGCGATGCGCAAGCGCGTCAGTTGATTAACCTGACTCAAGCCACCCGTACCATCCGTTCATTTACGTTCAGCCCTGAAGCATTTGCGGCACAAGTAAAAGTAGATGATGCGGCTTTGCAAAAGTATTATGAAGCGCATAAGAAAGATTACTTGATTCCTCAAGCCGTTAAGCTGGAATATGTGGCTTTGAATATCAAGGATTTGGCTGACAAGCAAACCGTCAGTGCGGAAGAAGTACAAAAAGCTTATGACAGCAAAAGCGTAGATTTGTCGCCAAGAGCCGAAATTGCGCATATTTTCATTCCGGTTATGCCTAACGGAGATGAAGCAAGCAATGCGGAAATTAAAGCCGAAGTGGACAAAATGGCTGCAGAACTCAAAGCGCACCCAGATGCTTTTGCTGAGCTGGCGGCCAAGTACTCCAAAGATTTGTCCAGCAGCAACAAAGGCGGCAATTTGGGCTACCTGAGCAAAAGCGGCGGCAGCGGCTTTGGACCTGAATTCGATAAAGCGGCATTTGCATTGGGCAAAGGCGAAGTCAGCGATACCGTTAAATCGTCTTTGGGTTATCACATCATCAAAGTTTTGAATGTCGAAGCTGAGCCGACTTTGGAACAAGCCAAAGCGCGGATCGAAGCAGCCTTGAAACTGAAAAAAGCAGCTTCTGCCTTTAACGCGGCCAAAGAAAAATTGGGTGAAGATACCTTCAATGATCCATCTTCTTTGGCAAAAGCAGCCGCCAATTCAGGCTTGAAAGTGGAAAACTTGGATGAATGGGTGACCAAAGCGGGCGCGAAAGAAGCCGGTTTGCCTGAAACGTTGATTAATGCTGCGTTTAGCGACGATGTACTGAAGAAAAAACACAATTCTGAAGTCATTGCCATCAACAACGAAACCGTTTGGGTCATTCGTGCGAAAGAAGTGCGCGAAGAGAAAATTGCACCATTTGCAGAAGTCAAAGACACTGTCCGCGCAGCATATATGCGCTCTGAAGCCGCCAAACTGGCAGAGAAGAAAGCCCAAGAAACTTTGGCAGCGTTGAAAGCTGGTAAAGCTGCCGACGTTCAATGGTCGCCTGTTTCGCAATTGAGCGCGCAAGATGCGCGTAGAACCATGTCTCCGGAGGCTTATGCGGCTTTGCTGAAAGCGCGCCCTGTCGGCGGTAAACCTGCGTACGCATTGTTGGAAGGTATGCCTGCACCGGTGATTATGGAAGTTCAGAGCGTTTCTGCTCCTGAAAATGCCGATTCACAGATTCCGGCTGCCAAACAGGCTTTGGTTCAGCAGCTTTCTGCCAATGTGTTTGATAATTTACTCCAGTATTTGGGTAAGCAAATCGATCGTAAGCAAGGCGCACAGCAAGTTAATAATGCTGCCGAATAAGCAGAGTATTTGAGTAGGGCAGCCGGATAAATTCCGGCTGTTTTCTTATTTTTAGCTATCTTTTAAAAGGCCGTCTGAAATCATGAGTAAAAATCCTGATGCCTTTGTCCGTTTGATTAATGCATTAAAAATCCTGCCCAATGTCGGCCCGAAATCCGCACAACGCATGGCTTACCAGCTTTTACAGTACAAACGCGAAGAAGCGCAGGAGTTGGTGGATGCTTTGCAATTTGCCTTGAAACAGGTGCAGCATTGTCGGATGTGCAACACATTTTGCGAAGGCGATTTGTGTGAAATTTGTGCGGACGAAAAACGTGAGAAAAGCCGCTTGATGATTGTACATATGCCAGCGGACGTTTCCAGTATGGAGGCGGCTAATTGTCATGATGGCCTGTATTTCGTTCTGATGGGGCAAGTCAGTCCGGCGCAGGGCATGGATATTTCGGCAGTAGCGTTAGATAAGCTGGTTGCCCGTTTGCAGGTGAGCGATATTGAGGAAATTATCATTGCAACCAACTTCACAGCCGAAGGCGATGCGACAGCATATGTATTGGCAGAATTGTTTAAAAACCTTCCTTATAAAGTCAGCCGATTGGCAAGGGGAATCCCTTTAGGCGGCGAGATGGAATATGTGGATGCCGGTACTTTGGCTCAAGCTGTTTACGATAGAAGGAATATCCAATCTTAAATGGCAATATAAAAAGGCCGTCTGAAAGTCTTTCAGACGGCCTTTTCATTGATTAAATCAGATTATTTGCAGCTGACGCCTTGAATTTGAGGCGTATCGCCGTTGCCGACTTTGAATGCGCATTTGGTTGCGCTGCTGCCGGATACGGTAACAACACCGTTTCCACTGTTGAGGCTGACAGGTTCTTTTACGCCCATGCCGACAGCAGTGGCTGCCAGTTTTTGAACATCGGCGTCGGAGTAAGCGGTATTGTTTGAACTGATTTTGATTTCTTTGGCAGCATATGCATTGAAGCTGAATGACAAACCTACAGCTACGGATACGAGGGCCAAGAATTTTTTGCTGTTCATTAGTGTATTTCCTTTTTGATGGTGACAAAGTGTGTCACAGCTTCAGAATAAGGGCGATTGGCCGGTTGTGCAAGTTTTTCGGTGGAATTTACGGGAAGATACATGGTTTTACATACACTTTATCCCTGAATGCTACATCAGTCGGGCAATCGGACGACCTGTCGGTTTTACGGTACAATAAGCCTTTTTTGACAAACGAATGAGGCATTTTTGAATGGCTTCTTTAGAAACTTGGATAGGCCTGCGCTATCTGCGTGCGAAAAAACGCAACGGTTTTATGTCATTTATTACCATGATTTCAATCGCCGGTATCGCTTTGGGCGTAACGGCGCTGATTGTGGTTTTATCCGTGATGAACGGATTTCAGAAAGAGATACGCGGTCAATTGTTGAACGTCGCACCTCATGCGGAAATCGGCTATTACGATGTCGGTAGCGCGCCGGGTTGGCAGAATTTGCGCGAATTTGTAAAAGGCAAAAAGGAAGTATTGGCCAGCGCACCTTATGTTTCCGATCAGGCTTTACTTGCCAATGCCGGGGAAGTACGCGGTGTGCAGATACGCGGTATTTTGCCGTCTGAAGAAAAAAATGTCGTGGATTACGGCAAGGATATGCCGGCTGGCAGTTTTGATGATTTGAAGCCGGGCGAATTTGATATTATTTTGGGTCAAGGGCTTGCTGAGGCATTGGGCACGGAGATTGGCGGCAAGGTTACAGTGATTACGCCAGAGGGTAACGTTACCCCTGCCGGCGTGGTACCGCGCTTGAAGCAGTTTAATGTGGTCGGTGTGGTAAAAACAGGTGTTTATGAAGTCGATAACACATTGGCCATGACGCATATCAAGGATGCACAAGTCTTGTATCGGCTGGGAGAAAATGTCGGTGGGCTGCGTTTGCGACTGGCTGATCCTCAGAATGCACCGTCTTTCATTGCCAAGTTGATTCCAGATGCTAAAAAAGATGAAGTATGGGTACGCGACTGGACGTTTAACAACCGCAGCTATTTTGAAGCTGTTGAGTTGGAAAAACGCATGATGTTCATCATTTTGACACTGATTATCGCGGTTGCTGCGTTTAACCTCGTCTCTTCCTTGGTAATGGCAGTAACGGAAAAACAAGCCGATATTGCGATTTTACGCACTTTGGGTTTGTCTCCGGGCGGCGTCATGAAGATTTTCTTGGTGCAGGGCGCATTTGCGGGGTTCTTCGGTACGCTTGTAGGCGTGGTATGCGGTGTATTGCTGGGTTGGAATGTCGGCAAGATTGTCGCGTTTTTTGAAGACCTGTTTGGCGTGCATTTGATTAACTCACAGGTTTATTTCATCGATTACCTGCCTAGTGATGTGAATTTGAAGGATGTTGCCGTTATTGCCTGCATTTCGCTTGGCTTGGCATTTATCGCCACACTGTATCCGAGCTGGCGTGCTGCAAAAACCCAACCTGCGGAGGCTTTGCGTTATGAGTAAGACAATTTTGAAATGTATCGGCGTTGGCAAAAGCTATAATGACGGCGCATTGAATGTGCAAGTGTTGAATCATTTAGATTTTGAAGTTGCCGAAGCGGAAAGCGTGAGTATCATCGGTTCGTCAGGCAGCGGTAAATCCACATTGCTGCACCTTCTTGGTGGTTTGGATATGCCGTCTGAAGGCAAGGTAATACTGATGGATCAGGATTTGGGTGGTTTGAGCCAAAAACAATTGGGCGAATTGCGCAACCGTTATTTGGGCTTTGTGTATCAGTTCCACCATCTATTGCCTGAGTTTTCTGCTTTGGAAAATGTCATGATGCCGCTTTTAATCGGCAAAATGCCCAAAGCGATGGCTGAGGAGAAGGCTGTTAAGATGCTGAAAAAGGTTGGCTTGGATAAGCGTATGCTGCACCGTCCGAGCGAACTTTCCGGCGGTGAGCGTCAGCGTGCGGCCATTGCCCGTGCTTTGGTTAATGAGCCGAAATGCCTGTTGGCAGATGAGCCGACGGGAAACCTTGACCGTAAAAATGCGCAAAATGTACTGGACATGATGCTGGATTTGAAACGCGAATTGAACACCAGCCTGATTGTGGTAACCCATGATGACGAGCTGGCTGAGCGTTTCGACCGGGTAATGACCATGAAAGACGGCAGCCTGCAAGTGCTGCAATAAGGTTATTATTTCAGGCAAATATTTTATGCTTTGAACGGTATAATAGAGGCCGTCTGAAAAATAGGTTTTCATTTATGGAAACGCTGCTTTTCAGACGGCCTTTCTTTTTTCCGTATCAATCAATCCTGAGCTATGAATCCGACCGACTCTATCCTTTCCTCTGCCGCAGATGCGGCCATAGCGTTTTTCCGCCGCCACGAAGTACAGGGTGCATCCGTTATTGAGCCTTATGTGGTTCGACTGTTTGCAGCCTTGCAAAACGGGCATTCGTTTATTTACTTGGATAAAGCGGATGTTGATGCCTTAAGCAACTTGCCGAATTTGGTCGGCAATGCGGATAAACCACTTATCCTGCAAGACCGGAAATTGTTTTTAGGGCGGATGTGGCAGTTGGAGCATGATTTGGCTGTTGAAATCAAACGGCTGGCAAGTGCCGAGGCGGAAGAAGTGAATTTCATGGCGGCTTCAAAAAGCCTGAGCGACTGGTTTGATACTAAAGATAGCAAAGAGCAACGGGATGCTGCGGCTTTGGCCTTGCTGCAAAACTTTATGCTGATTACCGGCGGGCCGGGTACAGGTAAGACGACAACCGTCGCAAAGCTTTTGGGCCTGATTTGTAATAACAGTACGAAGTTGCCCCGTATCGCGTTGGCGGCACCGACGGGCAAAGCGGCTGCGCATATGGCACGGGCTTTGCAACGTGCTTTGGACGGTTTTGATTTGTCTCCGAGCGTCAAAGCGCATCTGGAAAACTTGGAAGGGCAGACTGTCCATCGTTTGTTGAAACTGCGTCCGCCGCAAATGCGCCCTGCGTTCAATCATGAATATCCGCTTGCATTGGATGTTTTGGTGGTGGATGAGGCTTCGATGTTGGATTTGCCGCTGGTATTGGATTTATTGCGCGCCGTGCCGACCGGTTGTCGTTTGGTGTTGCTTGGCGATGAAAACCAGTTGCCGTCGGTTGGGTTAGGAGCCGTATTGGCGGCATTGTCGCGTCCAACGGCTTTGGATAAAGAAACCGCTGAAAAGCTGGAAGTGTACCTG
Source organism: Neisseria subflava (assembly GCF_024205705.1). Taxonomy (NCBI): domain Bacteria; kingdom Pseudomonadati; phylum Pseudomonadota; class Betaproteobacteria; order Neisseriales; family Neisseriaceae; genus Neisseria; species Neisseria subflava. The sequence continues at coordinate 1,290,278 of NZ_CP073115.1, read as the reverse complement.
CCCAATCATGGCTTTGAGATAAAAGGGCAGCCACAGGCTTTATCACAAAACAATGCCAAATTGACGTTCAGTCACCGTTTTGGTGCAGACAGCGGTATCGGCTGTTTGGCAAGGGCGGTGGTGTCCGGGGAAAAGCAAACTGCGGTCGAACAGTTTGACAAGTTCCCCAAAGAATTGGAAATGAAACCAGGCCGTCTGAAAGAGCAGGTTGCTTTACTGTATCAAAAGCAACAGGATTATTGGCAGGCCGTGGCAGAGAATAATGTTGCACTTGCCTATGGTCATGCTGCCGATGTAGTGGTATTGGCAGCTTGGCGGCAGGATGCGGATGATTTGAATCAGGCTTATCAAGAATACCTGCAACGACAAGGAAAAGTTTTGGGCGAAATGCCTTGGTTTGCCGGACAAATCATCATGATTACGCACAATGATTACATGCTGGAAGTGTTTAACGGCGACATCGGGCTGATTATGAAAGATGAAGAATCGTTGAATGGCTTGTCTGCCTATTTTCCTGAGAAAGATGGATTCAAAAAAATTGCCATCAGCCGTTTGCCGGATTTTGAATCGGCTTTTGCTATGACTGTGCACAAGAGCCAAGGTTCGGAATATCGGGAAGTATGGCTGTTACCTCCGTCAGTGCCTGCAACGACGGAGAGTGAAGAAGAGGCTCGAGGTTTAGATAAGGCTTTGCTTTACACAGCCATTACCCGCGCGCGTGAACGTTTTGTGTTTTGGGGAAATGCGGAGGAATTGTGTCAGGCTGTGGGATGCCATCAAAAACGCAGGACGGCATTGGCCGATGCCTTGAAATGGCAGTTTGAAGAGCCTGATGAGCAGGCTTCCGTTTGACCTGAATCAAGAGGCCGTCTGAAAGAGGATAAAGCGTTTAAATCTGCTTGACTGATTACACTAATTTACATACGATAAAAATAATTAGTAAATAAAATGAATAATTTATACAAAATTCATAATTTTGTACGCTTTATCGAATACTTCACTTTCAATATCTTCTTTTGGAGAGTCGGCATGAAATTTCAAACCAAACTGATTGCAACCTGTATTTTATTGGCTTCATCATCTTATTCATTGGCAGAGAATGCTGATGGCGGGCGTGATGCGGCGGCTTTGGCCACCACCAACGATTATGTCAATTCCGGCAGCATCATTCGCAAAGATGACGATAAAATCAGCATTTTCAATGATTTGTTAACTGTGAACGGTGGTTTGCGCGTACGTGCGGATACCAAAGACATCAATGCCAACAACAGCAGCGTTAATCCGACGCCTGAAGACACCAATGCCAACTTCAACGCGGAATTTTGGTTACGCGCAAAACTGTACAAAGATTGGAAATTGGTAGCGCAAATCGAGCCGAATATCGATTTGGAAACCGGTAAATTCAACGGCGATCATGATGTGCCGGTCAATAAACTGTATGCCGAAGGGACTGTGTACAACAACATCAAAGCGCGTGTTGGTAAATTTGGCGCGTTCTCTTCATACGGCCGCGTGTGGGATACCGAAGTTACCGGCGGTGAAATCTTCTTTGACAATAAAACCCTGCCGACCAAAATCTATGCGGGCCGCCGTACAGGCAATCTGAACGACAACGCATGGGGCATCGGCGGCCGCCGCAGACATTTTGCCGCGGTTCAAAGCGTGTTGCCTGTGAATGAGAATATCAACGTCGGCGCAACCGTCAGCTACATGAAAGACATCGATGTACGCGGCGCGAAGAAAAACGCGGTCTTCGGAGAAATCGGTACGGACATTAAATTTAATGACGATTGGCGTTGGATGGCCGCGGTCAGCAAGTCCAATATCAAAGCTTATAATGATGCCGGACAAAAAATCAAAAATGACGGCGTGTTCACTGAAGTGCGCTATAAATCGGCCGACTGGAACGTCCGTAATTCTTACGACGTATTCTTGAACTACCGCCGTGTCGGTTCGTTGTCCGGTGTCTCTTCTGTTGAGGATTACAGCAAAAACGTCCAAGGCGTGCAAATCGGTGCAACCTATATTCCTTGGAAAAACTGGAAACTCAAAGGCTTCTATTTGGCCGGCAAACAGGTTACGCCTACCGTTGGCACGGATAAGCAGGACGTGAACGTTATTCGCGGTCAGTTAGAATATAAATTTTAATTACCACAAATAAAAAACAGGCAGGATGTCCTGCCTGTTTTTGGTTTTCAGACGGCATGGATATAGGGCCGTCTGAAACAATGGATGAAACGCTTTACCAGCTATCGCGCTTCATGCGGTCAAGCTGGCGGCGGTCGCGTTTGGTCGGGCGTCCGTCCGGATAAGCGGCACTGATGCGGCTGGCCTGGTCGAGTTGTTTTTGAGCTTCGCGTTCGGCAGCCGTTTTCATGTCTTCTTCGTACAATAAACGCGCTTCCGGTGCCGGGCGGCGTTGATGATTGAGCGCGGCGACTTTGAATTTGTAGGGGAGGGAGTTCAAAGTCATGTCGATGGTGTCGCCGGTGGAAATATTTTTGCTGTTTTTCACCTTCGAGCCGTTTACCAAAACCCTGCCTAGCTCAATGTGTTTTTGTGCCAGCGCACGGGTCTTGAAAAAGCGCGCGGCCCACAGCCATTTGTCCAAGCGCATGGACGAATTGTCATGATCGTTTTTCATAGCCTGTTTGAAATGATTGAACTGAATTGAAGTTTATCATAAGATACGGCACTCCATGAGTTTAGTGCAGATATACTATTTCTTTGTTAAAGGCCGTCTGAAAGTTTTTTATTGCAAAAGATGGCAGTTTCCCTTTGAGAAATGCTGTCAAATACGTCTGATTAGCGTATCATGTCAGCAACCATTACCGAGAGCTTCGTTTTATGAAACCCGTTTTTTTGGACTTTGAACAACCCATCGCCGAATTAACCAATAAAATCGACGAGTTGCGATTCGTACAAGATGAATCGGCCGTCGACATTTCCGACGAGATTGCCAGACTGCAAAAGAAAAGCAACGAGTTGACCAAGTCGATTTTCAGCAAGCTGACTCCGGCTCAAATTTCACAAGTGTCCCGCCATCCGCAACGTCCTTATACTTTGGACTATATCAACGGTATTTTTACCGATTTTGAAGAGTTGCACGGCGATCGTCATTATTCTGACGATCATGCCATTATCGGCGGTTTGGCACGTTTCAACGGTCAAAGCGTGATGGTCATTGGCCATCAGAAAGGCCGCGATACCAAAGAAAAAATCCGCCGCAATTTCGGTATGCCGCGTCCCGAAGGTTACCGTAAAGCGTTGCGCTTGATGCAGACTGCCGAGAAATTCAATATTCCGGTCATGACCTTTGTCGATACTCCGGGCGCGTATCCGGGCATTGGCGCGGAAGAACGCGGCCAGTCTGAAGCCATCGGCCGTAATTTGTACGAACTGACCCGCCTGCATGTACCGGTATTGTGCACCATCATTGGCGAAGGCGGTTCGGGCGGTGCGTTGGCAGTAGCTGTCGGTGACTACATCAATATGCTGCAATACTCGACCTATTCGGTGATTTCTCCCGAAGGTTGCGCCTCTATTCTTTGGAAAACTGCCGAAAAAGCAGCAGACGCCGCGCAAGCATTGGGGATTACCGCCAAACGCCTGCAAGAATTGGATGTCATCGATAAAGTAATTGATGAGCCTTTAGGCGGCGCACACCGTGATTTTGAAACCACGATGAAAAACGTTAAAACCGTTTTGGAACAGCAATTAAGCGAAGCGCAAAGCATGACCATGCCTGATTTGCTTTCCCGCCGTTTCGACCGCATCATGGCTTACGGTAAATTTACCGATAAATAAGTTTGGCTGCTGAAAAAGCAAGCAGATGTCGCTGCTTGCTTTTTTTGTATTCTATTTTTGAGTCATTCATAATTTCAGGCCGTCTGAAATGTCGCAACTATCCCCTGATTCCCTATTTAAAAGTTTTCAAGCAGCTTTTCTTGATTTGCCGAGCCATACTGTTTTTGAAGTTGGTTTGAGCGGCGGATTGGATTCCGTTGTCCTGTTGCATCTTTTGCACCGGATGCGTGAATTTCGCCGTTTTGATTTGCGTGCCGTCCATGTTCATCATGGTTTAAGCACCAATGCCGACAGTTGGGCAAAATTTTGTCAGGATTATTGTCGGCGTTTGGATGTTGCCTTGAGGGTGTGCCGTGTCAATGTGGAAAAACAAGGAAAAGGTTTGGAAGCGGCGGCCAGGGCTGCCCGATATCAGGCATTTTCAGACGGCCTGAAGAAAATTATTGTTTTGGCCCACCATCGCAATGATCAAATTGAAACATTTATGCTGTCGGCCGTACGCGGCGGCGGATTGCGCGGTATGGCGGCCATGCCGGTATGGCGTGATTTAAATGAAGAGATCCAAATCTGGCGGCCGCTTTTGGCATTTTCCCGTCAGGAATTGGCAGGGTATGCGCAACAATGGGGGCTGTCTTTTGTCGAAGACGAAAGTAACGAAGACTCCGGCTATTTACGCAATTGGATGAGAAATCAGACCTTGCCGCAATGGCAGCAGCGGATTCCGAATTTTGAGCGGCAAATTTGTGCCAATATCCGATTATTGCAGGAAGATTTGCAGCTTTTAGATGAATTGGTTGAGTCTGAATATCAGCGCATCAGTCCGGACGGAATATTCAGTATCAGTCTGTGGCGGCAATGTACGCAACTCTTGCGCCGTCGGTTGCTTTGGTATTTTTTGCGAAAGCAAGCGGAATCATTGCCTTCTTATCACAGTATTGTCGATTTTACCCGAGTATTGGAAACCGCAGAACAGGCGCAGTTGAGTTTGCCAAACGGCGAATTGGTCGCCTATCAGGATCAGTTGTTTATTTGGCAAGAAAGTGAATTTCAACAGCTGCCTTGGTGTAATGGTTGGGAAGTTCGAGGCCGTCTGAAAGATATTTTGCTGGAAAACGGTTTTGTTTTATTACCGTTTAAAGGCGGTTTGCCGGAAGAGGAGTTGGAAAAGCCGGCTGTGCTTAGAACTGTATCCGAGGGCGACGTGATTCAGTCCGGTCAGAAGGAAAAATCAGTCGAAAAACTATTGCAGGAGTGTCATATCATGCCACTCGTGCGTAAATATTGGCCGATTATCATAAGTATGGGCAACAAGTGCCTTGCTGTTGCTAACCTTAGGGTTGGAAGCGATGTTCAAATAGAGCAAGGCTATCTGCCAGTTCATAGAAAGTTGGTCGAATATATGGCAAAAGTAAAGTAAATAACTCTAAATTTAGTAAGTATCAGTAATTTAACTACTTGTGCTAAGTGTAGGTATATTAAGCAATACAGCTTATATTAGAGTACCTACACGAATAAACTTTTGCCATTAAATGTAATCTTATGGAACTATTTCAAAGCAGTGTTGTCTTTATTGTGCACAGCACGCTTTACTATTTTTTGGTTTAAAGCAGTAAAACGATTAAAGGGTGAGTATGAACGATCGCCAAATAGATCAAGTTTTGGTGGAGCGCGCGCAGAAAGGTGACCATAAGGCATTCGAGATGCTGATGTCCAAATATCAGCGTCGGCTAAACAGACTGATTTCCCGTTTTATTCAGGATGAGCATGAAGTGCACGATGTAACCCAAGAGGCAATGATTAGGGCTTATCGTGCGCTGGTTAATTTTCGAGGTGAGAGTGCATTTTATACATGGCTGTACCGTATCGGTATCAATACGGCAAAGAATTTTCTAACCACTTCGGGTCGTCAGTTTTTTGTCAGTTCGGAAGCAGCCAATGAGGAGGGAGATGTTCTTGATTTAACTGATCAGATTGCGGATTACCATACGCCGGAAGCTGAGATGATGAATCGGGAAATCTTGCAGACCGTCGAAGCAAGCATTGCGCAACTGCCAGACGATATGCGTCAAGCCATTACGCTTAGGGAAATGGACGGCTTGTCTTACGAAGAAATAGCTCGGGTAGTGGATTGTCCGATAGGTACAGTACGTTCGCGTATTTTCAGAGCGCGTGAACTGATTGCAAAAGATTTGCGGCCGCTGTTGGATACTTCTGAAGATCAAAGGTGGTAATAAAAATGAACGACAAAACAAATAAAGCATTGGAGTATGTGTCTGCATTGATGGACGGTGAAGCATTGACTGATGAGATGCTGGATGCCGTATTGGCAGATGAGGAAGCCTTGCGCGCTTGGCATGAGTACCACATTATCGGCGACTGTATCCGTCAGGGTGCAGCGGCAAGTATTACCGGTGAAACCATGCAAAGCAAAGCATTTACAGTGCCTCAAGCCGAAGCTGAAGGCAAACAGGAAAAATATGCTCAGCGTGAAGCGGCTAATAGCGGCTTCTTCAAATTCTTCGCGGCCGCTGCCAGCGTGTGTGCGATTGCTGTTGCAGTATGGCAATTTACACCGCAATCTTCTCGTGACGCCATGCCGGTTGCAGAGAAGTCTAATACTCAGCCTGCCCAAAATATTATTCCGGTAAGCGGTACGCCTGTTGATAAAGCGGCTTCCGAGCCTGGCGAGACTGTTGTGCCGAATGCGGCAAAAGACGGAAAAATTGAAAATCGTCCGACTGTCCGCACCGAGCAAAAAAATGAGCAGCAGACTGTTGTGCAGTAAAAAATGAAATCATGCAAAACCCTTGCTTCATTGCAAGGGTTTTTTATTTCCGAAGTAAAACCGTCAGGCCGTCTGAAAGCATAGCTTCAACGAAGTCAAAACAGTTATAATGCGTTCCATGAAACTGATTACCTCTGCTCAAAACGAACAGCTCAAATATTTATTCCGTCTGCTGACGCAGGCCAAAGCAAGGCGTGAAAGCGGTGAAACCGTATTGGAAGGCGTACATCTGCTGCAAACTTATTTGCAAAGCGGCGGTACGCCCAAACAGGTTTATCTGCCTGAAAAGAAACAGCAACATCCTGAAATTCAAGACATGACGGCGCAGTTGGATGAGGGATTGATTACTTGGGTTGGTAACGAAGCACTGTCTAAAATCACCAGCCTGACCGATGCCGATGATGTGATGACTTGGATTGATATTCCGCAGCAGGCAGGTTTACCTTCAGACGGCGATTGCGTGGTATTGGAGCGGGTACAAGACCCAGGCAATGCAGGCACGATTTTACGCAGCGCGGCGGCGGCCGGAGTCAAGAAAATCGTGTGCGGCAATGATTCCGTAGATATCTGGTCGCCTAAAGTGTTGCGAGCGGGGATGGGCGCGCATTTTCTGCTGTCTATTTTCAGCCGAGTGGAATTATCCGCTTGGATGGAAACGTATAAGCATCAAATTTGGGCAACTGCCTTGGGCGGTCGCAATATCGGTTTGTATGAGATGGATCTCAGTCAACCTTGTGCTTGGGTGTTTGGCAATGAAGGCAGCGGCGTGAGTGAAACGGTAAAAGAGAAGGCCGATGCCTGTGTCAAAATTCCCATGTTAGGGCAAACCGAATCTTTGAATGTCGCGATGGCAGCAACGGTTTGTCTGTTTGAACAAATGCGGCAGCGTATCCATGCCCAGGCCGTCTGAAAACAATAATACGATTTTATTTTAAGGAACAAAAATGCAAATACTGACTTTTGATGAAGCGGCACGCAGCCGGTTGATGGAATTGCTGGATGCCAAATCCGAAGCCCACAACACCATGCGTTGTGATGAAGTTCAAGGTTTTATGATGGCTTTATTGAGCGGTCCGGATGCTTTGAATCCGACCAACTGGCTACCTGAGATTTTAGGTGAAGAATCTTTGTTTGATGCCAAGGAGCGCACCGAAATTGAGCGTTTGGTGATGGCAATGGCCGCCGATATGCGCATGAAGCTCAACGAGAAAATTTTGCCTGATTTGTGGTTTTATGAAGATGAAGCCGGCAATCCGGATTTCTACACTTGGTGTAACGCCTATCTTTACGCACTGGATATTGTGCCTACCGATTGGTTTGAAGCAGTCGATCAAGAAGAGTTTGAGGATTTGTTCTATCCGATTATGGCTTTGGGTGGCATTTATGACGATGAAGAAAACGGCGAAGTCATCTTGCATCTGAATGAAAAAGAGTTGATCCAGCTGGAATCTGATTTGCCGCATGTCCTGCTTGATATTTACTGGTATTGGCAGGCCATCATCAATAAGCCGCAAACCGTACGCCGCGAAGGCGAAAAAGTGGGGCGCAACGATCCTTGCCAGTGTGGCAGCGGTAAAAAGTACAAAGCCTGCTGCGGCAAATAAACAGTGAAATGAAAAGGCCGTCTGAATGCTTGAAATTCAGACGGCCTTTAATGTTTTGTCTTAGAACAACGAGGCCAACCAAACAAACAGGATGGTCAGTGCGATGGTCAAGGCGCAGCCGATTTTGGCCACGGTGCCGATAATAAAGCCGATAAACGTACCGATACCGACTTTGCCTGCCTGCCAAGTGTCTTTGCGTGCGATAAATTCGCCGATGGCCGCACCGGTCAAAGGGCCGAGCAACAAGCCGGGAATAGAGAAGAATGCACCGACGATACCGCCGATAAACGCGCCCCAAACCGCGGTTTTACTTGCTCCGGTATATTTTGCGCCCAATGCACCCGCCACATAATCCATCGCAGTACCGAATACGGCAACGATGGCCAAAAAGGTCAGCGTACCCGAGCCAAACACTTGATAATCGCCGGCATAACCCAACAGCCATGCGCCACCAAACATTAAACCCAATCCGGGCAAGGCAGGGTAAATCGTGCCTAAAATGCCGACAACAATGGCGATCAAGCCGAGAACGATGAGAACAGCAGTCATGAGGTTCCTTTTGAATTTAAGAGTGTAATAACGGCAGTATTATGGGCACGTTTTGTTATATTTTCATGAGAGATTGTGCAATAAAATGAAAAATTATCCGGAGGAGCGCCCAATTAAAATCAATAGATAAATATCTGAGCGAATTATTGTGAATCACGCTCTGAATGATTGAATAAATTTCTATTCAAATATAAAAGCAGGCCTACCAATACGGCTAAGTACACTGCAACCCAATACGCATCTGTATAACCAATAGCCTTTGCCAGCCGTAGGGCGGCGAAACCGGCCGCGTAACTGCCGAGCAGGACGACGGAAAATTGCAGGCTGCTGTCGAGTGCGGCGGTGGCACGGTCGGATTTGTCCATCACCAACGCCAGTATCACCGGCAGCAGCAGCGTGTAGCTCAGGCTCAGGGCGATGATTTGCGCGGGCGGCAGCCAAGGGTGGACACGTGCGAGCGTATCGATGGCGGTCATGGATGCCAAAAGCGGCAGTTGCAGCGCGTAGAGCAGGAACACGAGTTTGCGGCGCGGATAATTGCGCGAAAACCAGCCCGACAGCGGCGTCACAATCAGGCAGGCAACAGGAATACCCACCGCCAGAATTCCGCCCGTCTGTTTCGGGGTGAAGCCCAAATCCGCCAGCTTGGGCACAAAAGTCGCCGCCGCAAATGCATACGGCGCGGCAACGGCAAACAGTAAAACCAGCCACCGCCAGCCCGTTTCAGGCCGCCGCCAAAAGGAAACCAGCCGCGCTGCCAACGCCGTCCAACTGCCTTGCGCCGTCGGGCTGTCCGGCTCGCGGTAGCACAAGAGTTGCAGCAACATCAGCAGGCTGAACGCCAGCATAAAGCCGGCCGCCGCCGTCTGCCCGTATTCCTGATACAGCCACAATACCAGCGCGCCGCCTATCATCTTGCCGCCGCGCGCCGCCATCGTCTGAATCACGCCGCCGAAACCTCGTTCGCGGTGCGGCAGGACGATGCACGACAAGCCCAGCATCGCGCAGCCGTACACCGCCGACATTGCCGAGAGCAAAACGCAGCAGGCCAGAAGCAGCGGGAAGTTCTGCGTTATGTCGGTGCAGGCCATCAGCCCGAACACTGCCGAAAGCCCCAGTGTCGCCGCCAGCAGCCAGCCGCGAAACCGCCCGAACCGCCCCGCCGGCCGTCGCTCCATCAGCGCGGCAAACAACACCTTCGCCGCTTCGATACCGCCGATTAAATGTATCCAGCTCAGTTGATTCAGGCTGTAACCGTGGTTTTTCAAAATAGCGACCAGCGCGACCAGATAAAAACCGGTCAGCGTGAATTTGTAGGTACTGCCGCCGATAAGCAGCAGCCAGTCGCGTGAGTTTGGGGAAGTCTGATTGTCGAACATCACATGATTCTTCTGAGAATGAGGCGAATAAAGGTACAAGGCCGTCTGAACACATTGGGTAGCAATAGTTGATTTGTATTTAAGACCTGTAAGTAATGGGTCTAGTATTTTTTTAGACGGCCTTCAACGCTTCTTCTGCGCGAAGCAGGGCGGTTGTTTCATCTCCTTCGACGATATAGTTCACGCCCAGCGCAGGGGCGAGTTTGGACGATTGTTCGCGGAAGAATGCCAGTTGCGTCGCGTCGGGTTCGATAAGGAGCATGGCGGCGCAGCGTTCGGACAGTTGCGGCCGGTGTGCCTTTATCCATTCGATGTAAGTTTTGCGGTCGGCAATGCGCTGTTCATCGCTCACCTGCCGCCGCATTGGGGTGCAAACGGTGGCGAAGCGGCGGTTTTGGCTTAACAGGGTTTCGAATTCGGCCAGCCAGTCGGCGAAGTTGGCGACGTGGGTCAGGTCAGTCAGGTAGATGGAGCCTTCGGGCAGGCTTTTGGCGGGGGTGAAGTAGTGCATGGGGTTCCTTTGGGTGTTTTGGGGAATAAACGCTAGGTCGGGCATAAATGTCCGACCTATGTTTTTTCAGACGGCCTCAATCATTTCAGTTTCATTTAAAACTTCCATTCCACGCTAACGCCTACGCTTCTGGGGCGTTGGTAGAGCGCGTCTTGGCGGTCGGCGCTGGAAATGAATATGGGGCGGCGGCGGTTGAACACGTTGTCGGCGTAGAGCGAGATGCGGCCTTGTTTGAAGTTGTAGGCGGTGTAGAGGTTGACTTGGTTGTATGCGTCGATTTTGCCTGATTCAGCATTGTCGGCGGCGGAGTAGTAGCCGCCGTAGAAGCGCACATCGCCGCCGGCTTCCCAGCCTTTGTCGTTCAGGTATTTCACGCCGATGTTGGCGGTGTATTTGGGCGCTCGGCCAAGTTTGTTGCCTTCAATGCCGCTGTCGGGATAGCTTTTGATTTTGGTGTTGAGCAGCCCCAGTCCGGTGGTGAGTTTCAGGCTGTCGGTGGTCTGCCAGTCGGCGGCGAGTTCCGCGCCGTAGGTGTGGACTTTTTTGGCGTTGCGGATGACGACGGAGTTGGTGCCGAGATAGAAGGGAAGCTGCATGTCGCGGTAGTGGTTCAGGAACAGGTTGCCGGAGAGTTGCAGGCGGCGGTCTGCGCTGCGCCAGCGGGTGTACCACTCGTAGTTGTTCACATATTCGGGTTCATAAGTGTAGGTTACGATGGGACGGCCGAAGGTGATGCCCGCGCCGCCTGGATTGTAGCCGCGCGCGGCTTTGATGCCGCTGACCCATTGGTCGGTGGGTTTGAAGGCGATGTCGATTTTGGGCAGGAACACGGTCTGGCCTTTGTCTAAATCGAGGTGCAGTGCGCCGCTGCCGCCGCTTCGTTTGTGCGTTTCTTTTTCGAGGCGTGCGGAAGCCGTGATGTCCCATTTTTCGCTGGGGCTGTATGTGGTTTCGGCAAACAGGGCGCGCACGCTGTTGCGGTCATCAAAGGTGTTGCGGCCGCCGACGCTGCGGATGTCCACCCATTCGTCTTGCTTGCTGCGGAAGTAGTGCAGTCCGGCAAGGCCTTTCAGACGGCCTTTGTTGGAAAAGTGCAATACCGGCTCCCATTGCACTTCGCGGCCTTTGAGTTCGGCGGGCACGCCTTGCGGGCTGACGGTCATCGGCAGGTGCAGCCGCTCGTTGTGGTAGCGGCCGTAAACCAGTTTGTTTTCCAGTTTCAGATAGTCGTTAAGCTGCCACGATACGTCCCAGATACCCGATGTCGAGCCGGTTACGAACACGGGCTTTTCTTTTAAAAAACGGCGGCTGGCGGTGTTGCCCATGATTTCGTTTTGCGGCGCGCGCGAACGGATGTGGTTCAGTGTCAGGCGGCTGTAAAAATCGGGATGGTTTTCGGGCGTGAGCAGGAGTTTGAAGCGTACGTTGGTGTTTTCCACGCGACGCGGGTTGCCGGTCGGCTCGTAGGACACGAACGGCTCGTAACTTTCACGTTGCTGCCGTTCCGCGCTCAGGCGGAAGGCAAGGTTGTTTTTCACAATCGGACCGGACACTACGCCGGCGATGTTGCGCGTTTTCTGGTTGCCCAAACCCAAGCGCAGCGCGCCTTCCCATTCGTCGGTCGGATCTTTGGAACGCATCACCACCGCGCCCGCCACCGCGTTCTGCCCGCGCACATGGCTTTGCGGTCCGCGCAAGACTTCTACTTGCTGCATGTCCCACAGCGACTGCGTGCCGAAGGCGTATTCGTTGTAAGTGGCGGAGCGGCCGTCTATGGACAGGTTCAGGCGCGGTCGCGTGCCCGCGAAAAATGCCACCGCGCCGACGGCAGGACCCGAGCCGTCCACGCCGCGCACGGTCGGCAAATCGTTGCCGCTGCCTAAGTCCACTGTGTTCACGGTCTGTTTGAGCAGGTCGGTGGCGGAAAGATTGTGGCCGCTGCGGTCGATGTTCGGTGTGGTGAAAACGCGGTTGGACGTGGCGGTTTCAAAGCCGCTGCGGTTGGTGCGTTCGCCGGTGACGACGACTTCTTCCAACTGCACTTGTTCCGCGTCTTGCGCCGCATCGGCGGCATAAATCCATTCGGAGGCAAAGGCGGCAATCAATAGGGGAAGGCGGCGGAGGGAGGGTTTCTGCATTTCCTTATCCTTTCAGACGGCATACGTCGTGGCGGATTGAACATCAGGCAATCCAATTGCTCCGTCAGTATGCAAATATTTGTGTTTACACATTTACATAAAACAAACTATTAATGTAAAGTATAAGAAATAAGAAACAGGAATGCAAGTGTTTATCATTCACTTTACTTCCCCTCTTATCTTATGAATCGTCCAAAAAAATCCCTCTCCTATTTTAGGGAGAAGGTTGGAGGAGGCAGATTCTGTAATCTTCATGAATTTGGCCTGCTAAGCATCCGATAGCCCTCATTCGTAGGGCGGAGCGGAGGGATAAGGAAAGAGGCCGTCTGAAAGCCGCCATATTGCCATTGCCGCCGTGGGGAAATATGATAAGCATCCGACTTGCGGATAACTTTAATGAAAAACTTTATGAACAAAATCAAAATCTTCTTACCGTCATGACTGCCAGCAAACAACAAACCATCGCCGACACCGCCCGCCGCTTATTCCGCGAACATGGCTTTTCCGCCGTATCCGTAGGCGGCATCTGCACCGAGGCCGCCGTCAGCCGCGTTACCTTTTACAAATATTACAGCGGCAAAAACGCGCTCTTGCAGGAAATTGTTACCGAGCAGAAAAATCGCGTCCGTGCCGAATTTGAAAATCTGCTTGCACGGCAATGCAGCCTGCGTGAAGCCGCTGAGGCTGTGTTTGCCCTGCAAAAACAATCGTTTGAAGAACTTTATTCCGCCGCTTTCCTGCGCGACATCGAAGAGAACACCGATTTGGAGCTGGAGCGGTTTTTCCACGAATTGAACGAAGAAAAATACGCCTTTATGCGCGGATTCTTCCACACCCTGCAACAACGCCGCCTGATTCAGCCCGATTTGCCGGTGGAACTCATTGACCTGTTCATCCGACAGGCGGATATATTGATGCGCCATCCGCAACTGGCCGCGCTTTATGCCGCCGCGCCGCAAAAGCTGCCACAAGACGTATTGGGATTGCTGCTGCACGGTTTGTCAGGGAAAGAATAGATAAAAAAGAATAGAAAAATTTCAAATATGAATATTCAGACGGCCTTTCGGTAAATAGCTACCGAAAGGCCGTCTGAAAATTAAATGGAATTATAAACCGCAGGTTTTAGGTTTGTTTGCCAGAATATTGATGACTTTGCGTTCGGCTTTTTGCGGCTCGATTTTGATTTCGCTTTCGTCTTCTTCGCTGCCGTCGGAGAAACGTTCCGGCATTTTTTCGCTGTCAAACGCCAAGTCGCCACCATGTTTCAGGTTTTGACCGCGTTCCAAGCCGACAAAGTCGAAGAGTTCGGTATCGGCCAAATGCGATGGAACGACGTTTTGCAGGGCGGAGAACATGGACTCGATACGGCCGGGGAAGCGTTTGTCCCAATCGCGCAGCATATCGCCGATGACTTGGCGTTGCAGGTTGGGCTGAGAGCCGCAGAGGTTGCATGGAATAATTGGGAATTGCTTCAGCTCGGCGTATTTGATCAAGTCCTTCTCTTTGACATACGCCAGAGGACGGATGACAATGTGTTCGCCGTTGTCGCTCACCAATTTAGGCGGCATAGCTTTGAGTTTGCCGCCGTAGAACATATTCAGGAACATAGTGGCAAGAATGTCGTCGCGGTGGTGTCCTAAGGCAATTTTGGTGCAGCCCAATTCTTTTGCCGTGCGGTAGAGGATGCCGCGGCGCAGGCGGCTGCACAGCGAACAAGTCGTTTTGCCTTCGTCCAACACGCGTTTGACGGTGGAGTAGGTGTCTTCTTCAACGATTTTGTAGGGAACGCCGATGCTTTCGAGATAGGTCGGCAATACTTCTTCAGGGAAGCCCGGCTGCTTTTGGTCGAGATTGACGGCAACCAGCTCGAAATCAATCGGCGCGCTGGCTTGAAGCTGGCGCAGGATGTCTAAAAGGGCGTAGCTGTCTTTGCCGCCTGAGAGGCAGACCATGATTTTGTCACCCGGTTCGATCATGTTGAAATCATTAATAGCATCGCCGACGGCGTGGCGTAGGCGTTTGCTGAGTTTGTTGTTTTCTAATTCTTGCTTGGTTTTTTTGGACATGGCTGTTTGTGCTTTGAAATAATAGAAAAATTTAAGGGCGGTATTGTACCGCAAAAGAATAAAGGCCGTCTGAAAAACTGCGCTTGCTTGATTGAAGCGGTGTTTTCAGACGGCCTGATATTTGCGCTTTATTTGATTTGAAGGGCGGTAATTTTGATTTCAACCTTCCAATCGGGCGAAGCCAGTTTCGCCTCTACGCAGGCGCGGGCTGGAGCGCATTCAGGTGCTGTCCATGCGTCCCAGGCTTCGTTTATGGCGGCGTAGTCGTTCATATCGGGCAGATAGATGGTGGCTTCTAAAATATGGGCTTTGTCGGATTGGCATTGTGCGAGCCATGAATCGATTTGCGCCAAAACATTTTCAGTTTGCGCTTTGGCATCGGCTTCAGGATTTTCGGGAACCATGCCGGAGAGGAAAACCAAGCCGTTGGCTACGACGGCTTCCGAATAGCGTTTGCTTGTGCCAAGATAGCGGATGTCCATGTTGTCTCCTGATTTCAAAAAGAAGGTATGGTAACATTGCGACTGTTTACGTTCCATATTTTAAGAGGGGCCGTCTGAAAAGAATGGCGGAAAACAACCCATGAGTAAAGCAGAATATCCGGTTACGCAGGCAGTACGCTTTTTACGCAGTAAGAAAATCGATTTTGTCCCTTATGTTTACGCGTATGAAGAACACGGCGGTACAGCGCGTTTTGCCGAATGTACGGGCAAGCCTGAGCATCAAGTCATCAAAACAATCGTCTTGCAGGATGAGCACAAGAAGGGCTTGGTTGTTTTAATGCACGGTGACAAACATATTTCTACCCGCAATTTGGCACGCGAACTGGGCTTGAAACACATCGAGCCGGCAACGGCAGATCAAGCGGCGAAATGGACAGGATATTTGGTTGGCGGGACATCGCCATTCGGTATGAAAACCGCGTTGCCGGTTTATGTGGAAGAAAGCATTTGGGCTTTGGACGAGATTTTTATCAATGGCGGAAAACGTGGGTTTATCGTAGGCATGAAGCCTGAAAACCTGCGGACGCTTAATCCGCAAGATGTTCATGTTGCAGTGGACGCGTAAAGGAGGGGAATACAGATGGAACAAGTGAATTTATACGAAATCTTGGGTGTGTCTCAGGATGCGGATATCAACGTTATCCGCGAGGCTTACGGCAAATTGGTGGCCAATCCGGATATTCAGAAAGATGCGGAGCGGTTTAAAGCCATCGGACAGGCGTTTGAAGTATTGTCTCATCCGGAAAAACGTCTGGCTTATGATGCGGCTATGCAGTACGAGCGCCAGGAAGTCCAAGACAACGGCTTCAATAATACGGTGGTCAATCATACGGAAAATTATAATACAGGGAACAATAATATGGGGGCAAATATGGTCAATAAGTCTAATTCTGAAGTGAAAAACTATGTTTTTATTGCCTATATTACATATGCGTTGGGCCTGTTTATCTGGTTTGCACCCGTTGTCGGTGTGATTTTGGCATATGTCAAACACGATGAGGCACAAGGCAGCATTTACGCCAGCCATATTGATTGGTTGATTAAGACATTTTGGGTGTCTTTGGTGGGTATGCTTTTCGGGATGTTAACCATACTGATCTTAATCGGTTGGCTGATTTTGGCGGCAACCGGTGTTTGGCTCATTTATCGCGTAGTTGTCGGACTGATTAAACTGAATGACGATAAGCCTGTTTCCAATCAAGGATGGTTTTAAAGCATGGCATATTTATTGGTAAGTATCGTTTGCAGTGTGTTGGTTTCCGTATTGCTGAAAGTGGCGCGCAAGCAAAAAATCAATATCGAGCAGGCGGTGGCGGTGAACTACATTGTTGCCGTCACTTTGACCATGCTGGTGTTAAAACCTGATTTGAGCAATCCGCAGGTATTTTTGCCGACGTGGTGGCTTTTTGCGGCCTTGGGCATTTTGCTGCCAACTGTGTTTGTCATTATGGGCAAATCCGTAGATGCGGCAGGTATCGTCAAATCGGACGCGGCACAACGCTTATCGCTGTTTCTGCCGATTGTCGCTTCATTCACGCTTTTCCATGAGCAGTTGACCGAAGGCCGTCTGATTGGTTTGGTATTGGCATTTACGGCACTGTTTTTTTTGCTTTGGAAAAGCGATGGCGGCAAGAAATCCGGCGGCCTCAGCACGCAAGTGATGCTGCTTTTGGGCGTTTGGTGCGGCTACGGCGTCATCGATATTTTGTTCAAACAAGTGGCGAAAAGCGGTACCGCGTTTGCCGGTAATTTGCTGGTGGCGTTTTGTTTGGCCGGTATCTTGATGTTTGGCTACCTGTTTGCCAAAGGAAGCAAATGGACCAAAGAGGGCATAGTGGGCGGTATGATTTTGGGCTGCTTGAACTTTTTGAATATTGTTACCTACATTTCTGCACACCAAATCATGAAGGATAATCCGACCTTGGTATTTGCCGGCATGAATATTGGCGTGATTGTTTTGGGTACGCTGATTGGTGCGGCAATATTTAAAGAAAAAATCAGCAGCATTAACGCAGCCGGTATCAGCATTGCTATTTGCTCGATAGCCTGCCTGTTTTATTGGCCGCAGATTCGCAGCTTGCTAGGTTAAAAATACTTAGGCCGTCTGAAAATTTTCAGACGGCCTTATTTTTATTATAAAATAGCCATTCATGCGCCGATTTGGCCGTATGGAAATTATTTTACGCTTACGGGCGTTTCTATGTTAAACAAAGAAGTTGAACTCACACAATAATATCGATAGTTACATCATGAAACATATTAAAAAACACATTCAATGCGCCGTTCTCGGTATGCTGGTATTGTCCGGTTGCCAATCGTATCAGGAAGATCAAAGCCGCCGCAGCAAAATGGCTCAATTTGCGCTTAACCATCCCGTGGCCGCCCAAGTTATCGGCATGGAAGATGAAGGCTTAATCAATATGACCAGTAATGCCACACGCTTTGCCGAGCGTACAGGTTTGGACGACAAAGCAAACGGCGACAGCAGGGGAACACAGGTCAATGCCGTACGCCAAGCATTATGGCAGGCAGCGATTGCTTCTAAATTCGACAGCATTATTGCCGAAAAAGCAGGTAATGCGCGCCTGACGGATATGGAGTTGCGAGAAGGTAAAGACGACTACTTCAGCCGTTATCTTGCCGACCAGGCAGTCGATCAACGTAACAACCGTATCGGCCGCAGTATCGGCAGTGCCAAACCCGATAGCGATATGAAGACTCTGGCGGCAAGCATTTTGTTCTACTACAACAAAGTAGGCTTATGGACGGCTTCCGAAGTGAACAACCGTTGGCGCATCAAACAGGAAAAACTTTCAGACGGCCAGTATGCCGAGGCATTGAAAAATATCGCCAAATTGGATCAAAACGGTATGACCGAACAGGAACGTAATAGTTATAAAACCGGTACGCTCAGCGAAATCAAACGTTCGGTCAAAGCCATACGTCAAGTCGAAGACTGATTTTAAGACTTCATTATTGAAAGGCAATTGTTATGAATTTCCCTCCGCGTTATGTATCAAACACCCGTATGCGCCGTATGCGTAAAGACGATTTTTCACGTCGTCTGATGCGCGAGCATACTTTGACGGCAGATGATTTGATCTATCCGGTTTTTGTATTGGAAGGCCAGAATCAGGAAGAGGCAGTCCCATCCATGCCGGGTGTCAAACGCCAAAGTTTGGACAAATTGTTGTTTACCGCTGAAGAAGCACTGAAGCTTGACATTCCTATGCTGGCTTTGTTTCCCGTGGTAACGCAAAACAAAACCGAGTTTGCGGAGGAAGCTTATAACCCTGAAGGCTTGGTGCCGACAGTAGTACGAACCCTGCGTGAGAAATTCCCAGAGCTGGGTATCATGACTGACGTTGCCTTGGACCCCTATACCATTCACGGCCAAGACGGTTTAACCGATGAAAATGGCTATGTCCTCAACGATGAAACCATTGAAGTTTTGGTAAAACAGGCTTTGTGTCATGCTGATGCAGGTGCACAAGTCATTGCCCCATCCGACATGATGGACGGACGCATACTTGCCATCCGCGAAGCCTTAGAAGATGCCGGACATATCCATACGCGCATCATGGCGTATTCGGCAAAATATGCTTCAGCGTTCTACGGCCCGTTCCGCGACGCTGTCGGCAGTTCCGGCAATTTGGGTAAGGCAGACAAGAAAACCTACCAAATGGATCCTGCAAACACTAACGAAGCCTTGCACGAAGTAGCATTAGATATTCAAGAGGGCGCAGATATGGTCATGGTAAAACCTGGTTTGCCGTATCTGGATGTCGTCCGCCGAGTCAAAGACGAGTTTGGCGTACCGACTTATGCTTACCAAGTTTCC
Organism: Neisseria subflava; assembly: GCF_024205705.1. NCBI lineage: Bacteria > Pseudomonadati > Pseudomonadota > Betaproteobacteria > Neisseriales > Neisseriaceae > Neisseria > Neisseria subflava. The sequence goes on along the minus strand of NZ_CP073115.1, from coordinate 1,271,095 downwards.
GGCGAATATGCCATGCTTCAGGCAGCCATTCAAAATGGTTGGCTGGATGGTGAAAAAACCATTTTGGAAAGCCTGTTAGCATTCAAACGCGCCGGTGCCGATGGCATTTTGACTTACTATGCGATTGAAGCGGCAAAATTGTTGAAGAAGTAAAATAAAGAAATAAATCAAAAAGCGGCAAACAGTGTTTATCCTGTTTAGCCGCTTTTTTGTATTACTTAAGATTGGCTCAATAGGGCCCAACTAAGGTTTATTTTTTGAAAATCTAAAGAGTTTTGCATAAATAAAGGCCGTCTGAAAAACAGTTACCTGATTTTTTAGGCGGCCTTATATGATTTAAACCTTAGTGGTGGCTGCAACCGCCGTGGGTTTCACGCAAAGCTTCTGCTGCTTGTTCGTCTGCGTGGTAGCTGGAGCGAACCATTGCGCCGATGGCGGCATTAGTAAAGCCCAATTCGTATGCTTCTTTTTCAAAAACTTTGAATTGGTCAGGAGTTACATAGCGCAAGACGGGCAGGTGGCCGTCTGAAGGTTGCAGATATTGGCCGATGGTAATCATCTCGATATTGTTGGCGCGCATATCGCGCATTATTTCGCGTACGTCCTCGTCTGTTTCACCCAAGCCGACCATGATGCCGGATTTGGTCGGGATATGGGGCATCATTTCTTTGTAGCGGCGCAGAAGCTCGAGGGAGTGTTGGTAGTTGGCACCCGGACGGGCTTTTTTATACAGGCTTGGATGGGTTTCCAGATTGTGGTTCATTACGTCGGGCGGTGTTTCTGCCAAGATTTCCAGTGCGATGTCCAGACGTCCGCGGAAATCGGGAACGAGGATTTCAATTTTGGTATTCGGGCTGGTTTCGCGGATGGCTTTGATGCAGTCGGCGAAGTGTTGGGCGCCGCCATCACGCAGGTCGTCACGGTCGACGGAAGTAATCACGACATAGCGCAGGTTCATGGACTTGACGGATTCGGCCAAGTGTTTAGGCTCGTCAGGATCCAACATATTGGGGCGGCCATGGCCAACGTCGCAGAACGGGCAGCGGCGGGTACAAATATCGCCCATGATCATGAATGTGGCCGTACCCTTGGTAAAGCATTCGCTGATATTCGGACAAGATGCTTCTTCGCACACGGTATGCATTTTTTGTTCGCGAAGAATATTTTTGATTTCAAAAAATTTCTTGCCCGGTAATTTGGCGCGGATCCATTCGGGCTTTTTCAATTTTTGTTCCAATGGAACCACTTTAATCGGAATGCGTGCAGTTTTATCTGCGCCTTTCAGTTTGATGCCGCGTTTTGGGTCGTTTTTTACTTCTTCACTCATGGTGATGTGTTCTTTCTGTCGTTATAAAGGCCGTCTGAAAGCTGATTGCGGCCTTTATGGCCTAAGGGCTTGTGGGTTCAGAGGGCAGTTAAAAGATGGTGTTGGGGTCAATATTTTCAGACGGCCTTATGCCAGTTCTTTTTGTAAATGCTTGGTCAGTTTGTCTGAAACTTCTGCCAAACTAGGTGCCGGAGAGACATAGTCGGCAATTTGGGTCATTTCCATACCGGCATAACCGCAGGGGTTGATATGGGTAAACGGATTTAAATCCATATTCACGTTAAGTGCCAAGCCGTGGTAAACGGAGCCGTCTTTAATACGCAGGCCTAGGGAAGCGATTTTACGCTCGCCGACGTAAACGCCGGGACGTTTTGGGTCGGCGGCTGCATCGATGCCGTATTCTGCCAAGGTGGCGATAATGCTGTTTTCAAGTGCGGAAACGATATGGCGGACGCTGGTTTTACGGCGTTTGAAATTGATCATCGTATAGACGACCAGTTGGCCGGGGCCGTGATAAGTAATTTGACCGCCTCTGTCAATTTGGACAACGGGTATATCGTCGCGAATGAGGAGGTGTTCAGGTTTTCCGGCCAAGCCCTGGGTGAATACGGGCGGATGTTCGACCACCCATAATTCGTCTTCGGTGTTTTCGTCACGCGAGGCATTGAATGCCTTCATGGATTCGAAAGTCGGCAGGTAATCGACCAAGCCTTTGTGCACGATTTTCATTACAACACCACTTTAACCAATTCGTGGGAAGTCAGGTCGCGGTAGATATTGTCGAGCTGCTCTTGGTTGTCGACATTTACTTTGACGGTTGCGCCGGTGTAGTTGCCTTTGCTGCTTGGGCGCGTAGTGATGTGGTGCGGCTCGGTATCGGGAGCGTGTTTGCGCACGGTTTCCAAGATGGCGGATTCAAATTCCGGATGAACTACGCCCATGACTTTTACAGGAAAGGTGCAAGGGAATTCAATTAATGATTTTTTTTCGGTTGAGTCTGTCATGGTTTACTACCTTGTTTGGTTAGCCAGGGCCGTCTGAAAAGTTTTCAGACGGCCCAAAATCCGATATATTTTATCGTAAACGTCCATATCGGGCTATAAAAATGATGTTTTCGAAAATAGGTGCGGATAAGCTGTTTTCAAGTCTTGAAATGGAGCGCTTCAGCCCAATTTTGAGCTACATTCTGATTTAACAATGATTGAGATTATTAACTATGCCGACAAAAGACAAATATTTCGAGGAATACAGCGCGCTGGCTACTTTGCCTTTACGCGATGTCGTGGTATATCCGCATATGGTATTGCCGCTGTTCGTCGGTCGTCCTAAATCGATTGCGGCCCTTGAGGCGGCAATGGCCAATGATGATCCGGTTTTCCTGTTGGCCCAGCTTGACCCTAATACAGAAGACCCTAAAGCCGAAGATTTGCACCAGACCGGTACAGTCGCCCAAGTTTTGCAGGTTTTGAAGCTGCCTGACGGCACCGTTAAAGTGTTGGTAGAAGGTATCCGTCGTGCGCGCGCATTGACGGTTGACGAATCAGGCGGACTGTTTTTATCCCATGTTGAGGCGATTGATGAGAATAGCGACAAGGACAATCCCGAAATTGAAGCCTTGCGCCGTACCTTGCTGACTCAATTTGAGCAATATGCGAAATTGAACAAAAAAATCCCTGCCGAAGTCATCAGCACCATCAGCAGTATCGATGACAACAGCCGTCTTGCCGATACTATTGCCGCGCATTTGCAGCTGAAATTGGAGCAGCGTCAATATGTATTGGAGACTGCCGGCATTGTTGACCGTTTGGAATTTCTACTGGCGCAGTTGGAAGCCGAACTCGACATCATGCAGGTTGAGAAACGCATCCGTGGCCGCGTGAAACGTCAAATGGAAAAATCCCAACGCGAGTATTACTTGAATGAGCAAGTGAAAGCGATTCAGAAAGAATTGGGCGAAGAAGACGAGCGCGGCGAGCTGGACGCGTTGGAAGCAAAAATCAAAGAAGCAGGCATGAGCAAAGAGGCTGAAGAAAAATGTCTGTCTGAATTGAAAAAACTGAAAATGATGCCGCCGATGTCTGCGGAATCTACCGTCGTGCGCAACTACATCGATACTTTGCTTGAGTTGCCATGGAAGAAAAAATCCCGTGTCAGCAAAGATATTGCCAAGGCTGATTTGATTTTGAATGCCGACCACTATGGTTTGGAAAAAGTCAAAGAACGTATTTTGGAATATTTGGCTGTTCAAAAACGTATGGACAAGCTCAAAGGCCCGATTTTGTGTTTGGTCGGTCCTCCGGGAGTGGGTAAAACTTCCTTGGGCGAATCGATTGCCAAAGCTACAGGCCGTCAATATGTGCGTATGGCATTAGGCGGCGTGCGTGATGAAAGCGAAATCCGCGGCCACCGCCGTACCTATATCGGCTCTATGCCGGGCAAAATCCTGCAAAACATGGCAAAAGCGGGTGTAAAAAACCCATTGTTCCTGCTTGATGAAATCGACAAAATGGGCAGTGATTTCCGTGGCGATCCAGCCAGTGCATTGCTTGAGGTGCTTGATCCTGAGCAAAATAACAAGTTTGCCGACCATTATGCCGAAGTCGATTACGATTTGAGCGATGTGATGTTTATTGCCACTTCAAACAGCTTGAATATCCCGACTCCGCTGCTTGACCGTATGGAAATCATCCGTCTGTCCGGTTACACGGAAGATGAAAAAATCAATATCGCCATGCAATACCTTGTGCCGAAACAAATGAAGCGCAATGGTGTGAAAGAGGGTGAGTTGGTGGTTGATGAAAGTGCGGTGCGCGATATTATCCGTTACTACACCCGCGAGGCCGGCGTCCGCTCGTTGGATCGCGAAATTGCCAAAATCTGCCGCAAAGTAGTAATGCAGGTTACCTTGAATGAGGATAAGAAAAAAGCGTCCAAATCCAAAACAGCAAGCAAGGCCAAGCCTAAAGCAATTAAAGTTACTGAGAAAAATCTGCATGACTATCTAGGCGTGCGCCGTTTCGACTATGGCGTGGCCGAAAGCGAAAACCGCATCGGCCAGGTAACCGGTCTGGCTTGGACTGAAGTCGGTGGCGAGTTGTTGACTGTTGAGGCGGTTGCCTTGCCGGGCAAGGGTACGATTCAATGTACCGGCCAACTGGGCGATGTGATGAAAGAATCAGTATCGGCCGCATGGTCGGTTGTCCGTTCCCGTGCCGAATCAGTGGGTCTGGCTCCTGATTTTTACGAGAAGAAAGACATTCACGTCCATGTGCCGGAAGGTGCGACGCCGAAAGACGGTCCAAGCGCAGGTATTGCCATGACTTTGGCGATGGTTTCTGCCTTTACCAAAATTCCGGTGCGTGCGGATGTGGCGATGACCGGTGAAATCACTTTGCGTGGCGAAGTGTTGCCGATCGGCGGTTTGAAAGAAAAACTGCTGGCTGCTTTGCGCGGCGGCATCAAGCATGTATTGATTCCGAAAGACAACGTCAAAGATTTGGAAGAAATCCCTGAAAATGTCAAAACCGGTCTGACCATCCATCCGGTCAAATGGATTGATGAAGTGTTGGCTTTGAGTCTGGAAACTCAGCCTGAGCAATGGGTTGCCGAATTGGCAGTTGCCGAGACCGTGCAAACTCCTAAGACAAAGTCAAGAACAAAAGCAACCAAGCATTAAGTTGGCCGTCTGATGTTGCAAAAAATGTGGTTTTGCCCTGAATGCCCCAAAAATAGGGCAATTCCACATTTTTTACTTGACATGATAATTTCAGAATTGCTATAAAGTGCGTATGTGCTTTGAAAGCGCTCAAGCCCCGAGTATTCGGGCATTTCATCATCTTTATACGATAGGAAGGGACTAATTGTGAACAAGTCTGAATTGATCGAAGCAATTGCTCAAGAAGCCGGCATTTCCAAATCTGCTGCGCAAAAAGCTTTGGATGCTACTACTAATGCCGTAACCAACGCATTGAAAAGCGGCGACACTGTTACTCTGGTCGGTTTCGGTACTTTCTACGTCGGCGAACGCGCCGAACGTCAAGGCCGCAACCCAAAAACTGGCGAGCCTTTGACTATTGCTGCTGCTAAAACTCCTAAATTCCGTGCCGGTAAAGCATTGAAAGACGCTCTGTAATTTAGAGTCTTTCCCTGAATGGGAATAAAAAACCGATTTGATTCGGTTTTTTATTTTGAAGGCCGTCTGAAACCTTTCAGACGGCCTTTAGTTTGTTGAGTGCATAAAAAGGCTGAAATCCTAATGATAAAAGGATTTTAGCCTTTTTAGTTTATCTTGTTACATTTGATTTTTATATTTATATACCTTATCATTAAGGGAAACAATAACAGTATTCAAAACAAACCGCACTTATTGAAAGAAGTAGCGAATAGCCACTCATAACCAACCTTTCAAATGTGCCACACATTCGTCAGCACTTCTCACATTTCTAATAATCTGATTTTTAAAAACAAATGAAAAGAGAGGCTTATGTCTACCATTCCTTTGTCGCGCCTTAAAAAAGGCGCAGTCGTACATATTGATTCCATCGTTTCCAATCCTGTTTTTGGTGATTTGGATACCTTGGTAACCCGTCGCCTTGCAGATTTGGGTTTTTCCAGCGGAATGCCGTTGCAAGTGATTGCCGTGGGTGGTTTTGGGAGAGGCCCGTTTGCGGTACGTTTGGGTAACCAATCTCAATTTTCCCTGCGTTTGGAAGAGGCCGGGAAGATTATGTGTCGTATCGTTGAGGCCGTTTAAGGCCGTCTGAAAGAATAAGGAAAAATGATGGAACTAAGCTATTTTGCCTTGATTGGCGCGCCAAACTGCGGCAAAACCGTTTTGTTCAACGGTTTGACCGGCTCACATGCCAAGGTTGCCAATTATCCGGGCGTAACTGTCGATAAGCGCGAGGGCGCCTTCCTCGACGACGAGGCCGTCCGCATTATCGACCTGCCGGGCACATACAGCCTACGCACGACCAGCCCAGACGAAGCGGTGGCGAAAGATGTAATGGTAGGCAAGATGGGCATTCCGCCCGATGCCATTATTGCCGTTGCCGACGCGACCAACCTGCGTATGACCCTGCGCATGATTTTGGAACTGAAAACGCTGGGACTGCCTATGGTGGTGTCGCTGAATTTGAGCGACGTGGCCCGCAAAAGGGGCTTGAATATCGACGCGGCCAAACTGAGCGAGTTGTTGGATGCACCTGTTTTGGAAACAGTTGCAGTGAGCGCGTCGGGCGTACAGGCTGTACGCGAAGCCGTGGCGAAGCTGCCGCGCAAACGCTCTTTCCCCGCAAACCCCACCTCTGCCGAACGCACGCTCGATGCGCTGGATAGCGACAAACTTTATCAAGAAGTCGAATCGATTTTGGCACAAGTGGTACGCACCCAGATGACGCTGCCCGCATGGCACAAAAAACTCGACGACATCGTGCTGCACCCCGTCTGGGGCATGATTATGCTGCTGGTCATCCTGTTTATGGTGTTCCAAGCGGTTTACACATGGGCGGCGCCGATTATGGACGCCATCGAAGGCGGCTTTACCGCGCTGGGCGAATGGATAGGCGCCAACATGGAGCCGGGCATCCTCAGCGACTTGCTCGTCAACGGCGTCATTGCCGGTTTGGGTAGCGTGTTGGTGTTCCTGCCGCAGATTACGATTTTGTTTGCCTTTATCCTGCTTTTGGAAGACTCGGGCTATCTGCCGCGTGCAGCCTTCCTGTTGGATAACATCATGGCAAAAAGCGGTTTGTCCGGCCGTTCGTTTATTCCCCTTTTGTCCAGCTTTGCCTGTGCCGTTCCTGCCGTGATGTCGGCGCGAACCATTAACGACCCGCGCGAACGCCTTGTTACCATCGCGGTTGCGCCGTTGCTGACTTGTTCCGCACGTTTGCCGGTGTATGCGCTGATTATCGCCGCTGTTATTCCTGACCGTACAGTGGGTGGGATTTTCAACCTGCAAGGCCTGACATTGTTTATTCTTTATATCGTAGGCATTCTGTCGGCCGCATTGGCAGCGTATATCATGAAACGCTTGGCGCGGATGAAAGGCAATGTGCAACAATTCCCGCTTTTGATGGAATTGCCGACTTTCCGTACGCCTAACTTCAAACACATCATGACCAGCTTGTGGGATAGGGTAAAAGCCTTCCTGAAACGCGCGGGTACCATCATTTTTGCGTTGGCCGTGGTTCTGTGGGGCTTGGTAAGCTGGCCGCAACCGCCTGAAGGCGCAACCGGTGCCGCCATCGATTACAGCTTGGCAGGTACGCTTGGTCATGCTATTCAGCCGTTTTTTGCACCTTTAGGCTTTACTTGGGAAATGTGTATCGCCATGATTCCGGGTATTGCCGCGCGCGAAGTAGTCGTTGCCGCATTGGGTACCGTTTATGCCGTCAGCGCGTCGTCTGAAGATGCAGTACAAAACGCTTTGATTCCTATTATACACAACAACTGGGGCCTGCCGACTGCCTTTGCCTTCTTGGCTTGGTATGTGTATGCTCCGATGTGTGCCGCGACTTTGGCCGTAATTAAACGCGAAACCAAATCCACGAAAAATATGCTTATGATTACAGGCTATTTGTTCCTGATGGCTTATTTTGCCGCATTCGTGGTTTACCAAATTTCTTCAAGGATATTATCGTCATGACTCAATATATTATCGTCGGCTTGATTATGCTCGCCTGCGTATTCTTCCTCTTGCGAAAATTCGTGTTCAAACCGAAAAAACGCGACTGCAGCAGCGGCTGTGGCAAATGTGGTGGTTGCGGTTAAATATTGATAACCAGAAAGAATAAAGGTCGTCTGAAAAGAGGTTTCAGACGACCTTTTTAACGCAAACCGTTATAATAACGCCCCATCCATTTACACAATACATTCATTCCATAAAGTCATGAAAACCTTGCTCCAACTCCAAAGCGCTGCACAAAATTTCGCCGACCACTATAAAAACCAAACCGATGAACGCCGTGAAAAAGACACTTTTTGGAATGAATTTTTTGCGATTTTCGGCATTGACCGCAAAAACGTCGTCCACTTCGAATATGCCGTTAAAGACCCGAGCAACAACACCCAATTTGTCGATGTCTTTTGGGAAGGCATCTTCTTGGCAGAACACAAATCCGCCAACAAAAACCTAGCCAAAGCCAAAGAACAGGCGGAGCGTTATTTGCAGGAAATCGAGCGCACCAAGCCGTCTGCCTTACCTGAATATTACGCCGTCAGCGATTTTGCCCATTTCCACCTTTATCGTCGCGAGCCTCAAGAAAGCGCGGAAAACCAATGGCAATTCCCGTTGGAAGCATTGCCCGAATACATTACGCGCGGCGTTTTTGACTTTATGTTCGGCATCGAAGCCAAAGTCCGCCAAATTCAAGAAGAGGCCAACATTCAAGCGGCGACGGCCATTGGCAGACTGCACGATGCCTTGCAGGAAGAGGGCATTTACGAAGAACACGAACTCAGGCTCTTCATCACGCGCCTGCTTTTCCTCTTTTTTGCCGACGACAGCGCCGTTTTCCAGCGCAACTACCTCTTTCAAGACTTTTTAGAAAGCTGCAAAGAGGCCGATACGCTCGGCGACAAGCTCAATCAACTCTTTGAATTCCTCAACACACCCGACCAAAAGCGCAGCAAGACCCAAAGCGAAAAATTTAAAGGTTTTGAATACGTCAACGGCGGCCTTTTCAAAGAACGCCTGCGCACTTTCGACTTCACTGCCAAGCAGCACCGCGCCTTAATCGACTGCGGCAATTTCGATTGGCGCAACATCAGTCCAGAAATCTTCGGCACACTCTTCCAATCCGTCATGGACGCGCAAGAGCGGCGCGAAGCAGGCGCACACTACACCGAAGCCGCCAACATCGACAAAGTCATCAACGGCCTTTTTTTAGAAAACCTGCGCGCCGAATTTGAAGCCGTCAAAGCCCTCAAACGCGACAAAGCCAAAAAACTCGCCGCCTTCTACCAAAAAATCCAAAACCTGCAATTCCTCGACCCGGCCTGCGGCTGCGGCAATTTCCTTATCGTTGCCTACGATCGCATCCGCGCCCTTGAAGACGACATCATCGCCGAAGCCCTCAAAGACAAAGCAGGCGGCTTATTCGACAGCCCGTCCGTCCAATGCCGTCTGAAACAATTCCACGGCATCGAAATAGACGAATTCGCCGTCCTTATCGCCCGTACCGCCATGTGGCTCAAAAACCACCAATGCAACATCCGCACGCAAATCCGCTTCGACGGCGAAGTCGCCTGCCATACGCTGCCGCTCGAAGATGCCGCCGAAGTCATCCACGCCAACAGCCTTCGCACACCTTGGCAGGCGGCGGACTACATCTTCGGCAATCCGCCCTTTATCGGCTCGACTTACCAAACCAAAGAGCAGAAAAACGACCTCGAAAGCATCTGCGGCAATATCAAAGGCTACGGCCTGTTGGATTACGTCTGCAACTGGTATGTCAAAGCTGCCGGCATCATGGCGCAGAATCCCCAAGTTCAGACGGCATTCGTTTCCACCAATTCCATCTGCCAAGGCCAGCAGGTCGAAATCCTTTGGGGCAGCCTTTTGAACCAAGGCATCGAAATCAACTTTGCCCACCGTACCTTCCAATGGACGAGCCAAGCCGCAGGCAAAGCCGCCGTCCATTGCATCATCGTCGGCTTCCGCCAAAAGCCGCAAATGCCGTCTGAAAACTGTGGCGCAAACGCTTCAGAAAATTCCGCTCTGCCCAAATACCTCTACGACTATCCCGACATCAAAGGCGAACCCCAAAAACACGCCGTAGCCAACATCAATCCTTATCTGATTGATGCGCCCGATTTGATTATTACCAAGCGCAAAACCCAAATCAGCAGGGAAAATGAAATGTGCAAAGGCAATCAACCGACCGACGGTGGCAACCTTATCCTTTCCACTGATGAAAAAGAAGCTTTGATTGCCGCCGAACCATTAGCGGAACAATACATCCGCCCCTTTATCGGCGCCGAGGAATTTATCAACGGCAAAACCCGTTGGTGCCTGTGGTTTCACGGCGTATCCGACGTCAAACGCAATCACGACCTGAAACAGATGCCCAAAGTCCAAGCCCGTATTCTGGCGGTCAAAGCCATGCGCGAAGCCAGCAGAAAAGCCGCCACGCAGAAAAAAGCGGCTACCTCGTGGCTCTTCGACGAAATCCGCCAGCCTTCAGACGGCAATTTTCTGATTATTCCACGCGTATCTTCTGAAAGCCGCCGTTTCGTCCCCATCGGTTATCTGTCGCATCAAATCATCATCAGCGATTCATCGTTTATGCTTCCAAACGCCACCCTCTACCACTTCGGCATCCTCTGCTCAACCATGCACAATGCCTTTATGCGTACCGTTGCAGGCCGCCTGGAAAGTCGTTACCGCTACTCTAATACCGTCGTGTACAACAACTTTCCCTTCCCAGAAAGCTGCTGTAAACCCGACGATGACGAAACTGCCTGTCAGGAAGCTTCGGGCAAAAAAGGCGAAACGCCAAGGCCGTCTGAAAACAATCCCCTCCGTTCTGCCATCGAAGCTGCCGCCCAAGCCATCTTCGACATTCGCGAGAAATATCGCGCCGATGCGCTTGCTGACGATCTGCCTCCCCCTACGCTCGCCGAACTTTATGCGCCCGACGCAGGCTATCCCGACCTCGTCAAAGCACACGCCGCCCTCGACAAAGCCGTCGATAAAGCTTACGGCTACAAAAAAGGCAAAAACACCGACGACGAGGCAGAACGCGTTGCCTTCCTGTTTGATCTATACCGAAAGGCAATAGAAAGCGAAAACACCAAGCCGCCCAAAAAATCCAAATAAAGGCAAACGGCAAATCCGGCTTGGTTTATAGCCAAACTTGATTCGCCGAAAATATCGGTTTTCCCCATCCCATTATTTCATAACAAAAAGGCCGTCTGAAAACTTTTCAGACGGCCTTTTTTATTGCTCTATGGCTTTTCAGATTCAAAACTAGGTATCTAGGACTTAGCACTAAGATTTATTGAACGGGAAGTCTGAAATGTCCGGTGATGGTGTAGCGATAGAGGACATCGTCTTCACGGGTTCCCGAACCGATATTATGGATAATCAGGGGTCTGTCGCCGATTTTGCGGTCAGAGACAATGCCGATATGGGGACGGTTGCCTTTTAGTTCCCAAGTTACGATATCTCCGGCTTGATAGTCTGCATCTTGAACGGCCCAGCCTTGACGCGTGAAATAAGTCATTAGGTTAGGGACGCGGCGGTGGTCGATATTGGTATCAGGTTGTTTCAAACCCCAGCGTTTCGGATAGACGGAAAAATTCCGACTCATATCTTGATGAACAAGCTCTTGTAAATCGATATTTTGCTCACGCAATGCACGGATGACCACATCTGTGCAAACGCCTTTTTCCATCGGTACATCGCCCATTGGATATTTGAGCTTGGTGTAAGCAGGGTCGTAACGAAGGGTTTTGCCAATTTGGTTGCGCGCAGATTGTACGATTTGCGGTGATGGTTCTTCGGGTTCGGTAATTTCTTGTTGTAGGAAATCGGTATTAATACTTAGGATAGAATTGTGATTGCGGGCAAAAAATACAACTGTTGTAATCAGAAGGATAGAAAGCGCAATACTAAGAACTATGGGCTTAAAGGCTATTTTGTGTTTCATGATATATGCACGGCTTAGATGTTGTCTGCATTATTATCAGATTTTTGGGTGGGTTGGCAATGCATAATGGGAAAATGGTCTTGAGCAAGTATGTACGGGCAAATAATAGATGAGTGTTATTTGGGTATTACCAAAACATTTTTCGTAAATATAGATTTAAAATTGGCACATGATAAAAGGCCGTCTGAAAACTTTTCAGACGGCCTTGGCTATTGAAGAAGGCTTATTTCAAGGCTTCTAACAGCTTTCCGTGTATTCCGCCGAAACCGCCGTTGCTCATGACCAAAATATGATCGCCTGCTTCGGCATTTTTCACGATTTCGGCAACAAAGGCATCGAAGTCTTTGCCTACGTGCAGTTTGTCACCTAAAGGCGCGAGGGCTTCGGCGACGTCCCAGTCCACGCCGCCGGCGTAGCAGAATACTTGGTTTGCATCGTTTAAGCTTGCGGGCAGGGCGGCTTTCATGGTGCCGAGTTTCATAGTGTTAGAACGTGGCTCGAGGACGGCGAGGATGCGGGCATTACCGACACGTTGGCGCAGGCCTTCGATGGTGGTTTCGATGGCGGTCGGGTGGTGGGCAAAGTCGTCGTAAACAGTGATGCCGTTTACCGTACCTTTGATTTCCATACGGCGTTTGACGTTTTTAAACGCGCTCAAAGCTTCGCAGACCGTCTGAATATCGACGCCGGCATGACGTGCGGCAGAGATAACGGCGAGTGCGTTCATGCGGTTGTGTTCGCCCATCAGTTCCCACGCGACGTGTCCGACTGTTTCGCCGTGATGGCGTACGTCGAACGAGCCGTCGGCATGGACGGTACCAACCTGCCAGCCTTGTTCGGTACCAAATTTTTCTACGGGCGTCCAGCAGCCTTTGTCTAGAGTATCTTGCAGGCTTTGCTGCTGGCCGTTGCAGACAATGAGGCCTTCAGACGGCACGGTGCGTACGAGGTGGTGGAACTGGGTCTGTATCGCGCCCAAATCGGCGAAGATGTCGGCATGGTCGAATTCCAAATTGTTCAACACGGCGGTACGCGGACGGTAATGCACGAATTTGGAGCGTTTGTCAAAAAAGGCGGTATCGTATTCGTCGGCTTCGATAACGAAGAATGGGGATTTTGAGTTAGGGTCTTGGCGCGGCGTTTGCGGCAGACGGGCGGAAACGCTGAAGTTTTCCGGTACGCCGCCGATGAGGAAGCCCGGCGCGAGTCCGGCATATTCCAAGACCCATGCGAGCATGGAGGCTGTGGTCGTTTTGCCGTGTGTCCCTGCCACGCCGAGTACCCAGTGCCGGTGCAATACGTTTTCAGCCAGCCATTGTGGGCCGGAAGTATAAGGCAGGCCTTTGTTCAAAATGGCTTCAATCACATCCATGCCGCGTTTGGCAACATTACCGATAACGTAAATATCGGCTTTAAATTCGTCTAATTGAGCAGCATCAAAGCCTTCGTGTACGTCAATGCCCAAGGCTTCAAGCTGGGTACTCATCGGCGGATACATCTTGGCGTCGCAACCGCTGACTTTAAAACCTGCTTCTTTGGCAATAGCCGCTACGCCGCCCATAAATGTGCCGCCGATACCGATAATGTGGATGTGTTTCATGATAAGACTGTCTTTGGATAAATTAATTTTAAAGCCGTCATTATAACGGAGTTTGGATAAAGGGGTCGTCTGAAAAGTAAAGCGGCAATTAAGAATAGGGAAAAATATGGGGGATTTGATTTTAGAAGTAGGGCGTTGAGGTTTTTAAGTATGGGATTGGGTAATTTATTTTTTGGAAAGAGTTATTTGATACGGTAAAGTCGTTCATGAAGGTCAAGGGAAGCATTGCCTTGAATTCCTCCATACTTGATGGCGTGAGGTTTTCGGTAACCAGTTTATTTGGATAGACTTTAGAAAATGGATGGTTGTTGTTATTAAAATAATGCCGTCTGAGAAATAAGTCTTGATTAAAACAAGTCATGACTTTTTTCAGACGGCATTTGTATTCTGTATTTTGCGATTTCTATTAAAGCGCTGCTTCCGAGCGTTCACCGGTACGGATACGGATGGCTTCTTCAACCGGATAAATAAAGATTTTACCGTCACCGATTTTGCCGGAATGTGCGGTTTCTAAAATGGCATCAACAGCTTGATCGACTTTATCGTCAGCCAATACCAATTCGATTTTTACTTTAGGCAGGAAATCAACCGCGTATTCTGCGCCGCGATAAATTTCCGTATGGCCTTTTTGGCGGCCAAAGCCTTTCACTTCGCTAACAGTCATGCCGGTAATGCCGATTTCAGTCAGGATTTCGCGTACATCGTCGAGTTTGAAAGGTTTGATAATAGCTTCGATTTTTTTCATATTGAGTCTCCTTATTTGCGAAAAGGCCGTCTGAAACATTCAGACGGCCTTTGTTCCATCAAGTTCGTTCAAATTTTATTTGAGTGAACTTATTTCTTTTTCTGAGCCGGCAGGTCGGTACATACGCCCAATGCCACTTCCGCAGCCATACCGATGGATTCGCCCAGGGTTGGGTGTGGGTGGATGGTTTTACCGATATCGGCTGCATCACAGCCCATTTCAATCGCCAAGCAGACTTCGCCAATCATATCGCCACCGTTAGGACCAACGATACCGCCACCGATGATGCGGCCGGTTTCAGCATCAAAAATGAGCTTAGTGAAACCATTGTCGCAACCGTTGGCAATTGCACGGCCAGAAGCAGCCCATGGGAAGTTGGCTTTGGTGATTTTGCGGCCGGAGGCTTTGGCAGACAACTCGGTTTCACCAACCCATGCCACTTCAGGAGAAGTGTAGGCAACGCCCGGAATAACGCGCGCGTCGAAGTAGGCTTTGTGGCCGGCACAGTTTTCAGCGGCAACGTGGCCTTCGTGAACGGCTTTGTGTGCCAACATCGGTTGACCGACGATATCGCCGATAGCGTAGATGTGCGGCACGTTGGTGCGCATTTGTTTGTCCACTTCGATAAAGCCGCGGTCAGTTACGGCAACACCGGCTTTCTCAGCGCTGATCAGTTTGCCGTTAGGCGCACGACCGGCAGCTACCAGTACGGCATCGTAACGTTGTGGCTCTTTAGGCGCATTTGTACCTTCGAAGGTAACGTAAACACCGTCTTCTTTAGGCTCAACAGCAACAGTTTTGGTGTTGATCATGATGTTGTCAAAACGGTATTCGTTTTGTTTTTGCCATACTTTAACCAAGTCGCGGTCTGCGCCTTGCATCAGGCCGTCCATCATTTCAACAACATCCAGGCGAGAACCCAGAGTGCTGTAAACCGTACCCATTTCGAGACCGATAATACCGCCGCCGATGATCAACAGTTTGCCCGGTACTTCTTTCAGAGCCAGTGCACCGCTGGAATCGATGATGCGTGGATCTTCAGGAATGAAAGGCAGTTTGGTTACGCGGCTACCTGCTGCAATGATACAGTTTTTGAAGGCAACGATTTTTTTCTCGCCGGTAGGAGTCGCTTGCTCGTATACGTCGCCGGTAGTCAGCGACACTTCCAAGTGGTGCGGATCTAAGAATTGGCCGTCGCCTTGGATAACGTCTACTTTACGGCCTTTGGCCATACCTGCTAAACCGGTGGTCAGACGGGAAACCACGCCGTCTTTGTAGCCGCGCAGCATGTCGATATCGAGTTCAGGCTCAGGGTATTTGATACCGTTGGCAGCCAAGTGACGTACTTCATCGATAACGGCAGCGTTGTGCAACAGGGCTTTGGAAGGGATACAGCCGACGTTCAAGCAAACGCCGCCCAAAGTTTTGTAACGCTCGACGATGGCAACTTTCAAGCCTTCGTCAGCAGCGGCAAATGCAGCAGAATAACCGCCAGGGCCGCCACCCAATACAACTACGTCGTATTCGGCATCGGCAGAACCGCCAAATTGAGCAGCTTGAGGAGCAGGAGGGGCTTCTTGTGCAGGAGCAGCTGGTGCTTCGGCTTTAGGAGCGGCAGCCGCACCTTCGGCTTCAACGACTGCAATCAAGCCGCCTTCGGAGATTTTGTCACCCACTTTAACTTTAACTTCTTTAACGACACCTGCAACTTCGGCAGGTACGTCCATAGTCGCTTTATCGGTTTCCAAAGTAATCAGGGTATCGTCCACGGCAATGGTGTCACCTACATTTACTTCAACCGCAATAATATCTACGTTTTCGTGACCGCCAATGTCGGGCACTTTTAATTCAACTAAGCTCATGTCTAATCTTTCTGAATGATGTTCGGACTTCTTTTTTCAGACGGCCTGAGTAAAAAGGCCGTCTGAAAATGCTCGGATTACAGGGTAATGCGGCGGAAGTCTTTCAACAGGTTAGCCAGGAATACGGTAAAGCGCATACCGGCGGCACCGTCGATGACGCGGTGGTCGAAGGACAGGCTCAATGGGCACATCAGGCGAGGAGCGAATTCTTTGCCGTTCCAAACCGGTTTGATTTGGGATTTGCACACGCCCAAGATAGCAACTTCAGGAGCATTCACGATTGGCGTGAAGCCTGTACCGCCGATACCGCCCAAGCTGGAAATGGTAAAGCATGCGCCTTGCATTTCTTGTGGCTTGAGCTTGCCTTCGCGAGCTTTTTTAGACAATTCGGTCAGCTCTTGGCTGATTTGTTTCAAGCCTTTTTGATCCACGTCTTTGATGACTGGAACAACCAAGCCGTTTGGCGTGTCGGCTGCGAAACCGATGTTGAAGTAGTTTTTCAGCACCAAGTTGTCGCCATCCAGAGAGGCGTTGAATTCAGGGAAGGCTTTCAGCGCAGCAACAGAGGCTTTGATGATGAACGCCAATGGAGACAGTTTCACGCCTTCGCGTTCCCATTCTTTGTTCAGCTGTTTGCGGAATTCTTCCAATTCGGTCATGTCCGCTTCTTCGTGTACGGTAACGTGAGGAATCACAACCCAGTTGCGAGACAGGTTTTGACCGGAGATTTTCTTAATACGAGACAGTTCTTTAACTTCGACGCTGCCGAATTTAGAGAAGTCAACTTTAGGCCATGGCAACAAGTCCAGACCACCGCCCAAAGAGGCAGCGGCAGGTTTGCCTGCACCGCTTTGCATAACGGATTTAACGAAGGCTTTAACGTCTTCGCCCATGATACGGCCTTTCAGACCGGTACCTTTGACTTGGCCCAAATCTACGCCCAATTCGCGAGCCAGTTTACGGGCAGAAGGACCTGCATGCGCTTTTGCAAATGCCACTTCGTCGATTTTGGCAGCAACAGGCGCAGGAGTAGCAGGTGCAGGTGCAGCGGCTGGTGCAGCAGGAGCCGGAGCGGCAGCTGGTGCAGGTGTGGCAGCTTGAGCGGCAGGAGCAGGGGCTGCTGCGGCAGAGCCGGCAGTTTCTACTTCGATAATGGCAGAGCCTTCGGATACTTTGTCGCCAACTTTCAGGAATACGGCTTTAACTACACCGGCTTCGGTACATGGTACGTCCATGGTGGCTTTGTCGGTTTCCAAAGTAATCAGGGTGTCGTCAACGGCAACAGTGTCGCCGACTTTAACTTCAACGGCAATAATGTCTACGTCAGAGTGGCCGCCGATATCAGGTACAACAACTTGTACGGTAGCGCCACCGGCAGGAGCGGCTGCAGGCGCAGCAGCTGGAGCAGCAGGAGCTTCTGCTGCAGGAGCCGGAGCGGCATCAGCAGCGGCAGCACCGGTTTCAACGGTCAGAATCACGCCGCCTTCAGAGATTTTATCGCCCACTTTAACTTTAACTTCTTTCACGACGCCGGCTGCATCAGCAGGTACATCCATAGTGGCTTTATCGGTTTCCAACGTAATCAGGGTGTCGTCAACGGCGATGGTGTCGCCCGCTTTGACTTCTACGGCGATGATGTCGACGTTTTCATGACCGCCGATATCAGGGACTTTGATTTCTACGATACTCATTTGAGTTCCTTTAACATTTTCAGTTTGATGTCGTCTGAAAACTGTTTCTTACGACATCGGTACAGTTTGTTCAAACCATTCAAGTATTCGGTTTTCAGACGGCCTGATGTCTGAATGAAGCAAACAGGCCGTCTGAAACATCAATTAGCGTTTCCAGCTAGGAGCTGAATCGGCTTTGATACCATATTTTTCAATGGCTTGTTGAACGGTTTCTTTGCTGACTTTGCCTTGCTCGGCCAATGCGCTCAATGCAGCAACGGCAACGTTGTAGCGGTCAACTTCGAAGAAGCTGCGCAGGTTGGCGCGGCTGTCGGAGCGACCGAAGCCGTCAGTACCCAAGACGTGGTAGTCGTTAGGGATGTAGGCGCGGATACGGTCGGCATAGCTGCGGATGTAGTCGGTAGCGGCAATAACCGGACCGTCATGACCTTGCAGTTGAGAAGTAACAAACGGTACTTTTGCAGTTTCCAATGGGTTCAGACGATTGAAGCGTTCCACTTCGATGGCATCGCGGTGCAGCTGGTTGAATGATGGGCAAGACCAGATGTCTGCTTCTACGCCAAAGTCGGCTTTCAACAATTCGGCACCGGCAATTACTTCTTGCAGGATGGTACCGGAACCCATCAATTGGACTTTTTTATCGCCTTTGCCGCCGGCTTTCAGCAAGTACATACCTTTCAGGATGTCTTGTTCTACGCCTTCAGGCATGTCCGGATGAGTGTAGTTTTCATTCATCAGGGTGATGTAGTAGAACACGTCTTCGTGGTTAACATACATGCGGCGCAAGCCATCGTGTACGATAACGGCTACTTCATATTGGAATGTCGGATCGTAAGTTACACAGTTTGGAATCAAGTCTGCTTGAATGTGGCTGTGGCCGTCTTCGTGTTGCAAACCTTCGCCATTCAGTGTTGTACGGCCGGCTGTACCACCCAGCAGGAAACCTCGTGCATGCATATCGCCTGCTGCCCATGCCAAGTCGCCAACTCGTTGGAAACCGAACATAGAGTAGTAGATGTAGAAAGGAATCATGGCAAAGTCGTTGTTTGCGTAGCTGGTCGCAGCAGCAATCCAGTCAGCCATAGCACCTGGTTCGTTAATACCTTCTTGCAAGATTTGACCGTCAACAGATTCTTTATAGAACATCAGTTGGTCTTTATCTTGAGGAGTGTATTGTTGGCCTTTAGGGTTCCAAATACCGTATTGACGGAACATACCTTCCATACCGAACGTACGGCTTTCATCTGGAACAATAGGCACCACGCGTTTGCCGATTTTTTTGTCTTTCAGCAAAGTAGACAGGATGCGGACGAAAGCCATGGTGGTTGAGAATTCACGGTCACCGCTGGATTTCAGTTGGGCATCAAATGCTGACAACTCAGGCACTTCCAGAACTTCTTGGGTAGGTTTGCGTTGAGGCAGGTAGCCACCCAAAGATTCGCGACGTGCGTGCAGGTATTTGTACTCTTCGCTGTCAGGAGCAAAAGTCAGGTAAGGCAGGTCGCCACTGTCGATTTGCTCGTCAGTTACAGGAATGTCAAAGCGGTCACGGAATTGTTTCAGAGACGCTTTGTCCATTTTTTTGGCTTGGTGTGCAACGTTTTGACCTTCGCCGGATGCGCCCATGCCGTAACCTTTAATGGTTTTAGCCAAAATGACAGTAGGTTTGCCGTCAGCGTGGTTCACTGCGCGGTCGTAAGCGTTGTACACTTTTTGAGGATCATGGCCGCCGCGGTTCAATGCCCAAATTTGCTCATCAGTCATATCGGCGACCAATGCTTTCAGTTCAGGCGTATTGAAGAAGTGTTCGCGAACGTATGCACCGTCTTTGGATTTGTAAGTTTGGTAGTCACCGTCCAAGCACTCTTCCATACGTTTACGCAGGATGCCATCTTTGTCTTTTGCCAAGAGGCGGTCCCAACGACGACCCCAGATGACTTTCACAACATTCCAGCCTGCGCCGGCAAAGTTGCCTTCCAGCTCTTGAATGATTTTGCCGTTACCGCGTACTGGGCCGTCCAAACGTTGCAGGTTACAGTTGATGACGAATACTAAGTTGTCCAAGCCTTCGCGTGAAGCCAGAGCAATAGCACCTTGGCTTTCAGGTTCGTCCATTTCGCCGTCGCCACAGAATACCCATACTTTACGGCCTTTGGTTTTAGCCAGGCCGCGAGATTCCAAGTATTTTAGGAAACGGGCTTGGTAAATCGCCATCAATGGGCCAAGACCCATAGATACGGTTGGGAATTGCCAGAAGTCAGGCAACAGGTGAGGGTGAGGGTAAGAAGGCAGACCTTTACCGTCAACTTCTTGACGGAAGTTGTTCAATTGGTCTTCAGTCAGACGGCCTTCAACGAAAGCGCGTGCATAGATACCAGGGGCAACGTGGCCTTGGAAGAATACCAAATCGCCTTCTTCGCCTTCGCCTTTAGCTTTCCAGAAGTGGTTGAAGCCGACTTCATACATAGTGGCGGCTGATTGGAAAGATGCAATGTGTCCACCCAATTCCAAATCTTTTTTACCCGCGCGCAAAACGATAGCGGCAGCGTTCCAACGAACGAATGCACGGATGCGGTGTTCGATGTTTTGGTCGCCAGGGATGCCTTTTTCGTCTTCAACGGAAACGGTGTTCAAGTATGGAGTAGTGGTACCGTGAGGCATACGGATGCCTTTGTCACGGCTGTATTTGACCAAACTTTCCAGCAGATACTGGGCGCGCTCGCTGCCTTCATATTCTAAAACAGAGCTTAACGCGTCTAACCATTCTTTGGTTTCAATTGGGTCAACATCGTGTAATTGGGTGGACATAATATCTATCCTTGTGTTGAGTGTTTTCAATGACGGAGTATTACTCCGATATTTTCGTTTGCGAACATATGTGAGTTAAAAACGAAAATTCCTAGAGTCAAATTCGAAAAAAGTTTTAATTACTGAAATATTTTCAATACGTTATAGCCATTGATGGAAAATCAGAAAGAATTGAACTTTTTACGAACCGGCTAACCTGCAAATGCTATCAGTAATTGGGCAAACTGGCAAATCATGCTGTAGATATTGATAGGATGTAAAGGTTGAAATAAGATTTTTTAAAAGAGTTATGGAGCTTGTTTTTAAATCGGGATATTGAGTGGGTACAGTAAAAAGTATCAGATATTTGAGTAAATGGATTCGAATACGAAAAATATTTTTCAAATTTTGTTGTGAATTGAAAGTTTATATTGGATTTAGGGTTTGAAAGGGAAAATTTAGATTATCTGATTCTTTGCAAAGAGGATAGGTCGTCTGAAAACTTTAAAGAGATTAAGAGGGAATGGGATTTGAAGATGACGATTATTGGGGAAGGGTAAATAAAAAAAATGACATGTACAGGCTGTTTAGTTTAGCTCTGACATGTCATTTATGTAGGAAGTTAGAATTTCAGACGGCCTTTAAGCGGCAGAAGCTTTTTGAGCGAACTGCTTCCATTGAGCCAAAAGCTCTTTGAGAACGTCTTGCTGTTCATGTCCATGTTGGATAGCTTCTTGCAGCCAAAAACATGCATTATTGATGTCTTTTTCTACGCCCATACCGTGATAATACAGACAGGCAAGATTATATTGAGCCATTGTGTCTCTTTGCTTGGCTGCTGCTTCAAACCATTTTGCAGCTTGGGCGTAGTCGACAGGTACACCTTGTCCGCTGTAATACATCATGCCAAGATTGGTTTGGGATTTGCTGTGCCCACGTTCTGCGGACTGATGGTATAGATCCAGTGCTTCAGCGTAATTTTGTTGGCGTTTTAAGCCATAGTGCGCTGCAAATGCCAGCTTGTATAGACGTTCAGCCTCTTGACGTTGGAGGGCGATTTCTTTCGTCAGTTCATAGTTTTGCTGGTTATTCAATGCGCTGTCAGACAGAAGTTTTTGGTAGGCGACAAGATTACCTAAATCAGCCGAGCGTTGATAATATTGACGCGCGGTGTCTGCATCAACTGCTCGTCCCAATCCATAACGATGGATATCACCTAAAAGACGCAAACCTTCCGGATCATTTTGATCCGCTGCAAATTTAGCGTGCTGATAGGCCTTTTGAGGGTCCCGCTCGGTGTTTTTACCCAATAGATAGATTTCGGCAAGTGCTACATGCGCATTGCTGTCACCTTGTTCGGCAGCTTTTTCAAACCATTCCAATGCTTCAGCAGGATTTGATGCGGCCAGGAGTTCTGCAAGAGAAGTTTGCGCCGGAACAATGTCGTAATCGGCGGCAATACGCAAATGTTCGATTGCTTTTTCAGGGTTTTGTGCAACACCTTGCCCCAATTTGTATTGAAGGCCGAGTTGCCAGTGTGCAGCAATAAATCCCTGTGCAGCGGATTGCTGATAAAGTTTATGGGAATATTCTAAATCAGGAGAGCTGGAATATTGGTAATGTTGGGCTAAGAAGTATTGTGCCTGAGGATTTTGCTGTTCGGCAGCTTTCAATGCCCATTTGACTGCTTCTTGGTCATTGCCGTTATCTGCATATAAACGCATCAGGCGCAGCTGGGCAGGAGCCAATCCTTCTTCGGCAAGCTCTTGATAGGCACCAACTAAGTCTTCTATTGCAATCCCTCTGCTTTCTTCTATTTGCAGAAGGTTGTAACGGGCATATGGGTGACCGGCTTGGGCAGCTTGTTTGAGATATGAGACAGCAATTGCTAAATCTTGCGCATTTTCGTGGTGTTCGATCAGGCATCCTGCCAGCTGAAATGCGGCCTCAACATGCCCGGCTTCTGCTGCTTCGCAGAGCAAAGGGATAGCTCGTGCAAAGTCAGGTGGGTCTTGAGTGATTAATTTTTCTGCAAGCAGAAAAGATTCTTCATATTGTTGAGCATTCATCGGTTTGCTTTTATATTTTGTGAAGGATTAAGAATAAAATAATCGGCCGACAGGGTGCGGCCGTTATGATTTTGTAATTTTGAGGTTATTTACAAAAACAGGCAACCGTATTTGTACTTTTATACTTAGAATAATGGAATAATTTGTTTTATGCTGCATAAATACAACAGAAGGATATGATAAAGTGGGTTAAAAAAATACTTCTGCTGTTTATTCAGTTTAAATTATTCGTTGTCCGGTTTTTTACGCCACAAAACAAGTAATTTACCAATATGTTGCACCAGTTGCGCACCCAGTGTTTCACACAGGGCATCACAAATTTCAATACGTTCAGCACGATCATCGCCAAAAACACGGACTTTAATCAATTCGTGCGCTGTCAATGCGGCATCGGTTTCTTTGATGACCGAGTCGGTCAAGCCTTGTTGGCCAACCATTACGACAGGATGGAGGTGATGTGCTTGGGCTTTCAAGGCTAAAATTTCTTTGGTGCTTAATTTGTTGTCGTTCATATTAATAAGTATCCAATTAAAAAGAATAATGGCTATATTGTACGCGATTTAGAACATTTACGGGGGAAATAACGTACAATGCTGATTTTAACTTAAGCATTTCAAATCAAGATGGCTGTACGCTCAAAATCTTCAAAAGCATGGCTGCATGAGCACGTCAACGATCATTATGTCCATATGGCACAAAAGGACGGATATCGTGCCAGAGCGGCTTATAAATTATTGGAAATTAATCAAAAAGATAAATTAATCAAACCAGGTACGGTTTTGGCAGATTTGGGCAGCGCGCCGGGAAGTTGGTCACAGGTAGCGGCCAAGCTGGTCGGTAAAACAGGAGCAGTGTTTGCTTTGGATATTTTGCCGATGGAAGCTATTGAAGGTGTGTCGTTTATTCAGGGCGACTTTAGGGAAGATGCTGTTTTGGAGCAGTTTGAAGCCTTATTGGATAATCGCCCATTAGACCTTGTAATCTGTGATATGGCACCCAATATGTCAGGCAATGCCGTAACAGACCAGGCACGCAGTTTTTACCTGTGTGAACTGGCTTTGGATTTTGCCTCGCAGCATTTGAAACCCGGAGGCAGTTTTTTGGTGAAGGTGTTTCAAGGCGCGGGCTATCAGGAATATACGGCGGCAATGCGCGAAATTTTTGCCAGTGTGCAAACTCGAAAGCCGGATGCTTCCCGCAATCGTTCCAGTGAGATTTACCTATTAGGCAAAAATAAACGCTGACAATGTAGGGTGGGTGCTTTAAAATTCTTTCCCTTGATTTTATTTATTTTGTAACCATGGAGCCTGTTCAGTGGGGAATACCATTAAAAACATATTAGTCTGGGTAGTGGGTGGGGCTATGCTTTTAGCAGCATTCAATGCACTCAGCGATAAGCAGGAAGATAAACAGCAAATCGAATATTCTCAATTTATTCAGCAAGTTAATAGTGGCGAAGTATCCAATGTAAATATCGAAGGATCTGTTGTCAGCGGCTATCTGATTAAAGGTGAGCGCACCGATAAAACTGCCTTCTATACCAATGCGCCTTTGGATGACAACTTGGTTAAAACACTGTTGGACAACAAAGTACGCGTCAAAGTAACTCCGGAAGAAAAACCAAGCATGTTGGCCAGTCTGTTTTACAGCCTGCTGCCTGTTTTGTTGTTGATTGGTGCATGGTTCTACTTCATGCGTATGCAAAGCGGCGGTGGCGGTAAAGGCGGTGCCTTCTCTTTTGGTAAAAGCCGTGCGCGTTTGTTGGATAAAGATTCCAATAAAGTGACTTTTGCCGATGTTGCAGGTTGTGATGAGGCAAAAGAAGAAGTACAAGAAATCGTAGATTATTTGAAAGCACCCAATCGTTATCAAAGCTTAGGCGGTCGTGTGCCGCGCGGTATTTTGTTGGCAGGCAGCCCCGGTACGGGTAAAACTTTGCTGGCCAAAGCGATTGCCGGTGAAGCCGGTGTGCCATTCTTCAGTATTTCAGGTTCTGACTTTGTGGAAATGTTTGTCGGTGTCGGTGCGAGCCGTGTCCGCGATATGTTCGAGCAGGCCAAGAAAAACGCACCATGCATCATCTTTATTGATGAAATTGATGCGGTCGGCCGTCAGCGCGGTGCCGGTTTGGGCGGTGGCAATGATGAGCGTGAGCAAACATTAAACCAATTGTTGGTTGAAATGGATGGTTTTGAAAGTAATCAAACCGTTATTGTGATTGCAGCAACCAACCGTCCTGATGTACTTGACCCTGCGTTGCAGCGTCCGGGTCGTTTTGACCGTCAAGTTGTAGTTCCATTGCCTGATATTCGTGGCCGTGAGCAAATCTTGAAAGTCCACGCTAAAAAAGTGCCTTTGGATGCATCTGTAGATTTGACTTCTTTAGCTCGTGGTACACCTGGTTTTTCAGGTGCGGATTTGGCAAACTTGGTCAATGAAGCTGCTTTGTTTGCCGGTCGTCGCAATAAAGTTAAAGTCGATCAAAGCGACTTTGAAGATGCGAAAGACAAAATCTATATGGGTCCTGAACGCCGCAGCATGGTGATGCATGAAGATGAAAAACGTGCGACAGCCTATCATGAGGCAGGCCATGCAATCGTAGCGGAAAGCCTGCCGTTTACCGATCCGGTTCACAAGGTAACCATTATGCCGCGCGGCCGTGCCTTAGGTTTGACTTGGCAACTGCCTGAGCGTGACCGCATCAGCATGTACAAAGACCAAATGTTGAGCCAGATCTCAATTTTGTTCGGCGGACGAATTGCTGAAGATATTTTTGTCGGCCGTATTTCTACCGGCGCATCTAACGACTTTGAGCGTGCAACTCAAATGGCACGCGAGATGGTAACGCGTTATGGTATGAGCGACAAAATGGGTGTGATGGTTTATGCTGAGAACGAAGGTGAAGTATTCTTGGGTCGCAGCGTGACCCGTTCTCAAAATATTTCCGAGAAAACCCAACAAGATATCGATGCGGAAATCCGCCGTATTTTGGATGAGCAATATCAAGTGGCTTACAAAATCTTGGATGAAAATCGCGATAAAATGGAAACCATGTGCAAAGCGCTGATGGATTGGGAAACCATCGATCGAGATCAAGTTTTGGAAATTATGGCCGGTAAACAACCTAGCCCGCCTAAAGATTACAGCCACAATGTCCGTGATGACAAAGTAGAAGAGCCTGAAGCGCCTGTTGCTGAAGCTGCCAAACCTGTTGAGCAAAATGAGGTTCAGAATACTGAGTCAGTAGAAGCAGACAAAACAGATAAATCTGTATGAGGCTTGAAACAGAAAACGGTAGCTTTTAAGCTACCGTTTTTATTTCAGGATAAGTTAAAGGCCGTCTGAAAAGTTTCAGACGGCCTGATTTTATTTGGTTAATTATAAAACAGCCAAAGCTGCTTCGTAGTCAGGTTCATTTGCAATTTCAGAAACCAACTCAGCGTGTAGAACTTGGTTTTGCTCGTTCAAAACCACCACTGCGCGGGCAGTCAGGCCGCGTAATGGGCTTTCTGTCAGTGTAACACCGTAATCGTTAGAAAAGCTGCTGCGGAATGTAGAAAGTGTCACTACGTTTTCCAAACCTTCTGCACCGCAGAAGCGGGCTTGTGCAAACGGTAAATCAGCAGAAATGCACAAGACGACGGTATTGTTCAAAGACGAGGCACGTTTGTTGAAAGTACGGACGGACTGGGCGCATACGCCGGTGTCAATACTAGGAAAAATATTCAGCACTTTGCGTTTGCCTGCAAAATCAGCCAATGATTTCTCAGATAGATCTGCCGCTACCAATGTGAAATCAGGTGCAACTTGGCCGATAGCAGGCAAATTGCCGTTTGTAGAAATAGGTGAGCCTTGGAAAGTAACTTGGGCCATGATTCAGTCCTTGTGTCAGGGGGAAAATAGGATGGGCAGGATTTTAGTAATGACGGCGCCGGAAATAGAACATGCCTTCGCTGTCAATTTCTAAAATATAGCGGCCGTTTTGTACGGCGGCATAGCCGCTTTTGCCTTCGGTATAAGGCTGTAAAGCAGCGTGAGAAATCAGATAGTCGGTCAGCTTGCTGCCGTCTTGGGCAATATTGTCCACCATTTTTGCAAAGGCAGTGTGGCAGATGCCGTTGGCTGACCAGCCGGCTGAAACACCTTTTTCATTTTTTTCCATGCATTGGCCGCTGATGACTTCTAAGTCGTTAGGGTGCTTGCCAATCAGATTGATGACGCCGCCCTCTATGCCGTTAATCGGATAGGTGCGTTGTTTTTTACCTTCTTTAGTTTCGCCTTCTTGAGCTGTACCTAAATCCAAACCGGCTATGGCTTGTTCATCGATGTATTTGACTTTGAAGGTAGGTTTAGGCGCTTTGCCTGAAGCAGCATCATTGGCGGCAGTATCTTCAGACTTGCCGCCGCAGGCAGCCAATGAAAGGCTGAGCAAGATAAGAGGAAAGGTTTTTTTCATATGAGAAACCCTAGAAAAATGATTATATTTCAAATAATAAACGATATTATGGCCGTCTGAAATTTTCAGACGGCCTTGCTATTATTTCAACGGACGAATACCTACTGCATCGCGGACTTTATCCAACAATTCGCGTGCTTCTTTACGCGCTTTTTGTGCGCCGGCCTGCAAAATATCTTCAATTTGAGAGGGTTTGGCTGTCAACTCATTGTAACGCTCGCGCGGTTCAGCGAGCTCGGCATTGATTTTTGCGCCCAAGAGTTTCTTGGCTTCGCCCCAAGCAAGGCCTTCGGCCAGCATTTGTGTGAACTCGGCAGTTTCAGAAGGCGTGGAGAAGGCTTTGTAGATTTCAAACAGAGGACTTTCATCAGGCTGTTTTGGTTCACCGGGCTCTTTCATGTTGGTGATGATTTTGTTAACCGATTTTTGGGTTTTCTTGTCGTTTTCCCAAAGCGGAATGGTGTTGCCGTAGGACTTGGACATTTTGCGTCCGTCCAAGCCGACCAAGAGTTCGACGTTTTCGTCGATTTTCACTTCTGGCAGGATGAAGAGCTCTTGGAAGCGGTGGTTGAAGCGGCCGGCAATATCGCGTGCCATTTCAACGTGTTGGATTTGGTCGCGACCGACTGGTACTTCATGGGCATTGAACATAAGAATGTCGGCAGTCATGAGGATAGGGTAGCTGTACAGGCCCATTTCCACGCCATGATCCAGATCTTCCTGACCGTTTTCGGTATTTGCCTGTACTGCGGCTTTATAAGCGTGAGCGCGGTTCATCAGGCCTTTTGCGGTGATACAGGTCAGAATCCAGTTCAACTCCATCACCTCGGGAATATCGCTTTGACGGTAGAAAGTGGTCTGTTCCGGATTAAGTCCACAGGCGAGCCATGTGGCGGCAACAGCTTGAGTAGATTGATGAATCATTTCCGGCTCATGACATTTGATGATGCCGTGATAGTCGGCCAAAAAGAGGAATGATTCGGTATTGGAATCTTGCGCCGCGCGGATGGCCGGGCGGATGGCACCGACGTAGTTGCCCAAGTGTGGAATACCTGTTGTGGTAACGCCTGTTAAAACTCGTTTTTTGCTCATGAAAGTATCCTTCGGTACAAAGGCCGTCTGAAAATAAATATGGTGCCGATTATACCTGATTCTTCTTGATTTTTCAGACGGCCTTTTACGTATAGGGTAAATGGAAAAGAAAAGTTATACACATAAAACTATAAAAATAATCATTATAAAACAATAATATAAATTAAATTTACTATTTAATAAAAAAATAACTCTTGAGTTATCCACATTTGCGCCTATATAGGCTTTAACAGAAATATATTTGTAGAGGAAAGTAAAATGAGATTTGATAAATTGACTGCTAAATTTCAGCAAGCTCTGCAAGAAGGTCAAAGTTTGGCTTTGGCTGCGGACAGCAGCTACCTTGAGGCCGGCTTTATCTTAAAAGCGTTGCTTGACGATCAAAACAGTGGTGCTGCTGCGTTACTGGCTCATGCAGGTGTGAATGTGCCTCAAGTAAAACAACGTTTGCAGCAACATTTGAGCAGCTTGCCAAAAGTATCCGGTCAAGGTGGCGATATTATGCCTAGCCGTGAGCTGCAAGCTGTATTGAACTTGATGGACAAGGCTGCGACCAAACGTGGCGATGCCTATATCGCCAGCGAACTTTTCCTGCTGGCTTTGGTTCAGCAGAATGATGCGACCGGCAAAATTTTGAAAGAAGCCGGTGCGAACGAACAAAATATTAATGCCGCGATCGATGCGGTACGAGGAGGACAAAACGTGAACGATGCGAATGCCGAAGACCAACGCGATGCTTTGAAAAAATACACACTTGACCTGACTCAACGCGCCCGAGACGGTAAGCTCGACCCTGTTATCGGTCGTGATGATGAAATCCGTCGTGCAATTCAGGTATTGCAACGCCGTACCAAAAACAACCCTGTGCTGATTGGTGAGCCGGGTGTGGGTAAAACCGCTATTGTTGAAGGTTTGGCGCAACGTATTGTTAACGGCGAAGTGCCTGAATCCCTGCGTAACAAACGCCTTTTGGTTCTGGACTTGGCAGCTTTGATTGCCGGTGCGAAATATCGCGGCGAATTTGAAGAACGCTTGAAAGGCGTGTTGAACGACTTGGCTAAAGATGACGGCAACACTCTGATTTTCATTGACGAAATCCATACTTTGGTTGGCGCAGGCAAAACCGACGGCGCAATGGATGCGGGCAATATGTTGAAACCGGCTTTGGCGCGCGGCGAATTGCACTGTATCGGTGCGACTACTTTGGACGAATACCGTCAGTACATCGAAAAAGATGCGGCACTCGAACGCCGTTTCCAAAAAGTATTGGTTGGCGAGCCAAGCGTGGAAGATACTATCGCTATTTTGCGCGGTTTGCAAGAGCGTTATGAAATCCACCACGGTATCGATATTACCGACCCTGCTATCGTTGCTGCAGCAGAGTTGAGCGACCGTTATATTACCGACCGCTTCCTGCCTGATAAAGCGATTGATTTGATCGACGAAGCGGCCAGCCGCATCAAAATGGAGCTGGACAGCAAACCTGAGCAAATGGATAAACTTGACCGTCGCATTATCCAGCTCAAAATGGAAAAAATGCACGTTGCCAAAGAAACTGATGATGCCAGCAAAAAACGTCTGGAATTGATAGACGAAGAAATCGACGGGCTGCAAAAAGAATACGCCGATTTGGATGAAATCTGGAAAGCCGAAAAAGCGGCATCATCCAGCACTGCCGACATCAAGAAACAGATGGACGACATCAAAGTTAAAATCGAGCAGGCCAAACGCCAAGGCGACTTTGCCCGCGCGTCCGAACTCGAATACGGCGAGTTACCGAAATTGGGTGCACAGTTGCAGGCAGCGGAAAGCAACTCCGACGGCAAAAAACAAAACAAACTTTTCCGTACTGAAGTCGGCGCGGATGAAGTAGCCGAAATCGTTTCCCGCATGACCGGTATCCCCGTGTCAAAAATGATGGAAGGCGAACGCGACAAGCTGTTGAAAATGGAAGAAGTATTGCACCGCCGCGTGGTTGGTCAAGACGAAGCCGTGCGCGCCGTGTCTGACGCTATCCGCCGTAGCCGTTCCGGTTTGGCCGATCCAAATAAACCTTATGGTAGCTTCTTGTTCTTAGGCCCGACCGGTGTGGGTAAGACCGAATTGTGTAAAGCATTAGCAGGCTTCTTGTTTGACAGCGAAGATCATCTGATTCGTATCGATATGTCCGAATACATGGAAAAACATGCTGTTGCCCGCTTAATCGGTGCGCCTCCCGGCTATGTCGGCTACGAAGAAGGCGGCTACCTGACTGAGCAAGTCCGCCGCAAACCATACAGCGTGATTCTTTTGGATGAAGTGGAAAAAGCCCATCCAGACGTGTTCAATATCTTGCTGCAAGTATTGGATGACGGCCGCTTGACCGATGGACAAGGTCGAACTGTTGACTTCAAAAATACTGTTATCGTGATGACTTCCAATATCGGTAGCCAACATATCCAACAAATGGGTACTCAGGACTACGAAGCGGTGAAAGAAGTTGTGATGGAGGATGTGAAAGAACATTTCCGTCCTGAAATGATCAACCGTATTGATGAAGTAGTCGTGTTCCATGGTTTGGATCAGGCCAATATTCGCAGCATTGCGAAAATCCAGCTTAAAGGTTTGGAAAAACGTTTGGAAGCACAACATCTGCATCTGAAAGTCGATGATGCTGCCTTGGATCTGATTGCCGAAGCCGGTTTTGATCCTGTGTATGGTGCCCGTCCGCTCAAACGCGCCATCCAGTCAGAAATCGAAAATGCGCTGGCAAAAGCATTGCTTAAAGGAAAATATGCACCTGATAGCACAATCCATGTTAAAGAAGAGGGTGGTA
Source organism: Neisseria subflava (assembly GCF_024205705.1). Lineage (NCBI taxonomy): Bacteria > Pseudomonadati > Pseudomonadota > Betaproteobacteria > Neisseriales > Neisseriaceae > Neisseria > Neisseria subflava. Next base: position 1,239,996 of record NZ_CP073115.1, on the reverse strand, counting down.
AGCTCTTGTTTGCATAGGATTTAAACAATGTAGTATGTTGTTGTAAAAGGCCGTCTGAAAGAATTCAGACGGCCTTTCTTGATTATTGATTCATATCATATAATTGTTATGTGATTTGATTATTCTTTGAATTTTAGGGAAATTGATCAAAATCTTATTCCTTAGTTTGATAAAGAATGCGATATAATTTGACTTGTTTACCAAGGTTCTTGCTAAATATCTGATTTAATGTAATAATACTACAATGCAAAAACTGACTAATCAAAATCTTCACATTATTTTGTCGGAACGCTTAAATGATACCGACTTTGTTCTTATTCTCAATGCATTAATCAAATTTCTGCGCCGAGGAGGCAAAAAACAGGCTTCCGAACGTTTCGATTTGATTTTATCTACTTTAAAACAAGACGATGCTCTATGTCGTCAATTCAGCCTGCGCTTCTATGCCTGGCTGTCCAAAGTTCACATCTATCCTGCGCTGATTAAGCTGGGTATTTTCTCGCGTCATAGTTTTACTCGGGAGATGGGTATACGGATTTACGAACGTTTCAGCCCGTCTTATAAAGACTTTTCCAATCTGCGCGAAGTATTTTTATATCTTTTTCATTCGAAAAACGATGATAAATGGTTGCAAACTTTAAGTTTGCGCCAATGGTTGAGCATGTATGAATTGTTGCAGGGTAAAGCCGATCCTGCTTTGCTTCAGACGGCCAGCAGACAGTTGGCAGATGCTCGTTTGCGCGCAGTGGAAATGCTGTCTATTTGGATTGCTTCCGAAGCGATTGAGCCGGATTTAATACGGATTGCCCCCCGTTTGTTGGAAGCGGATTCTGCATTTGTCGCTTTACAGCGCGAAATTGCGAAGATGGTGGAACACTATCGCCATAGCGAAGAAACTTATGACACGGCACATTTGGAGGTCATGTTTGACCAGTGTGAAAAGCAAATTGACTATTTGCGCCGTCGTGGTACCGGAGCCGGGTCTGGTTCGTCAGTAAAAGTTGCCCACTTGCTCGAACGCCTGCAACAAACCATAGGCCGTCTGAAACTGTTGACCAATATTCAAATTGAAACTGGCAGCCGTACCCGCTTAACCATCAATCTGATGAATGCGATGATTTATGCGGCGGTGGAGCAATACAGCACCAGCCACTTGCGTAAAAGCAGTATCCGAATGCTGGCACGCAGTATTACGGAAAACAAAAGTCATCATGGCGAGCATTACATTACGCGCAACTGTAGCGAATATTTCAAAATGTTTTATTCTGCTGCAGGCGGTGGCGTAATTATTGCTTTGATGGCATTGAATAAAATCCATATTGCGTCTTTGGGGTTCGGCGAATTTACTACTTCATTCTTGGCCGGGCTCAATTATGGTTTGGGCTTTATGCTGATTCATATGCTGCATTGCACTGTTGCAACCAAACAGCCTGCTATGACGGCGGCGAGCTTTGCCGAACAGGTGGACTCAAATGAAGGCAGTAAAGCGGTGGATAATAAATTGGCTAAACTGCTGATTGATGTGTGCCGTTCGCAAAGTATTGCTGTGTTTGGCAATGTATCGATTGCCGTATTGTTGGCGGCAGGGATTGCTTTTGGCTATGCCCATACGCATGGTCAGCCCTTGCTAAATGAGGCAGTTACGGCCTATCAGTTCAAATCCATTGAGATTTTTACCCAACCGACCTTATGGTATGCCGCTATTGCCGGTGTATGGCTGTTTTGCTCGGGGATTATTGCCGGCTTCTTTGACAACCGTTCCGATTATCTGAACCTGCGTCAGCGTCTGCCGTTTAATCCGTTGTTACGAAAAATCATGCGCCCGCAGCCACGCCGCCTTCTGGCCGCTTATATTCATAAGCATTACGGCTCGCTTATGGGCAATTTTATTTTCGGTATGCTTTTAGGTATGACCGGCTATTTTGGCCATCTTTTCGGCTTGCCGCTGGATATTCGCCATGTGGCGTTTTCTTCGGCAAATTTGGGTTATGCCGCGATTAGCGGTCATGCAGATATATTCACTTTTATGCTTGGCTTGGCAAGTGTATTGGCAATCGGCATGGTGAATCTGGTGGTCAGCTTTTCTTTAGCTTTGGCCGTTGCGCTCCGCTCTCGAGGCACGCGTTTGGGCAGTATGCGTAATCTGCTGAAGAGTTTCTGGAGTCAAGTGAAAGCCAATCCTTTGATTTTGCTGTATCCGGTTCAAGTGAATAACAAAGACAACACGAAGTAAGATTGAAGAAAGGCCGTCTGAATATATATTTTTCAGACGGCCTTTTGATTTAAAAACTATAAAGATTAGGCTTGCAGAGAGGCGCGGTTTTCCAAAACTTGGTCAATCAAACCATATTCTTTAGCTTCATCGGCAGACATATAATTGTCGCGGTCGGTATCGCGTTCCAAGTCGGCCAAATCGCGATCACAATGTTTGGCGAGTAAGCGGTTCAGTTTCTCTTTGATTTTCAGCAGCTCTTTAGCGTGAATTTCAATATCGGAAGCCTGACCAGCCAAGCCGCCGCTGATGAGCGGTTGGTGAATCATGATGCGGCTGTTTGGCAGGGCAAAGCGTTTGCCTTTTTCGCCTGCGGACAACAGGAATGCGCCCATACTTGCCGCTTGACCCAAGCATAAGGTAGAAACATGAGGCTTGATGAAGTTCATAGTGTCGTAAATCGACATACCGGCAGTAACCGAACCGCCCGGAGAGTTGATATAGAAGAAGATATCTTTATCAGGGTTTTCACTTTCCAAGAACAGTAATTGCGCAACAACCAGATTGGCAGATTCGTCTGTCACCGGGCCGATCAAGAAAACGATGCGCTCTTTCAAAAGGCGTGAGTAGATGTCGAATGCGCGCTCGCCGCGACCGCTTTGTTCGATAACGGTAGGGACAAGGTAATTATTGAAATCGAAGGACATTTTTGTCTCCTGTTAATGATGGAAAAGCACCAAAGCATTTAAAGCGCTTCGGTGCTTTTGATTGTCTGTTTCAGACGGCCTTGGAGCAATTAAGCTTGTGCGCCCATTACTTCGTCAAAAGACAGCGCTTTTTCAGTTACTTTAGCTTTGCTCAGAACGAAATCAACAACGTTGCTTTCTACTGCCAAAGAAGTCGGACCTTGCAGGCGGGAAGGCTCTGCGTAGTACCAGTCGATAACTTCTTGAGGATCTTCGTAGCTTTCAGCGAAGTTGGCAACAACGGCTTTGATTTGGTCTTCAGTTGGCTCAAGTTTGTTTTCTTCAACCAATTTAGCCAAAATCAGACCCAAAGAAACGCGGCGCTCTGCTTGTTCTTTGAACATATCCAAAGGCAGATCCAAGTTGGCAGCGTCAGCCATGCCTTGGTTAACGAAGTTTTGTTTCATTTCGTTTGCCAAGCGAGCGGCTTCTTCGTTGACCAAAGCAACAGGAACTTGCAAATCTGCTGCTTTGAGCAGGGCGTTCATTACAGATTCTTTGGTTTGTTCACCGATGCGGCGCTCAACTTCGCGGCCAACGTTTTTCTTCACTTCTTCGCGCATTTTGGCAACATCGCCGTCTTCAATACCCAGAGCTTTGGCAAAGTCTGCATTAACTTCAGGCAAGGTGGCTTCAGAAACGTTGTTCAGAGTGATGGTGAATACGGCAGATTTACCGGCAACATCTTTACCGTGGTAGTCTTCAGGGAAGTTTACGGTAACGTCTTTGCTTTCACCGGCTTTCATACCGACAACACCGGCTTCGAATTCAGGCAACATTTGACCTGCACCCAATACGAAAGCGTAGTTTTTAGACGCGCCGCCGGCGAAAGGTTCACCGTCGATTTTGCCTTCGAAGTCGATGATGACGCGGTCGCCGTTTTGGGCTTCGCGGTCAACATGGTTGAAGCGGGTGCGTTGTTTGCGCAGGATTTCTACAGTTTGGTCAACTTCGGCATCGCCAACAGTCGCAGTAACTTTTTCTACTTCTTGGGCAGACAGGTCGCCAATAGTTACTTCAGGGAAAACTTCAAAAATAGCGGCAACTTTGAAAGATTCTTGATCGTCTTGTTCTTCAACGCCTTCAAAGCGTGGGTAACCGGCAACTTTCAATTCTTGAGCAACGGCAACTTCGTAGAATTCGCGTTGTACCAATTCGTTGATAACGTCGTTTTGTGCGCTTGCGCCGTACATTTGGGCAATCATTTTGAACGGTGCTTTACCCGGACGGAAGCCGTCAACTTTTGCACGGCGTTGGGTTTGTTTCAGTTTTTTCTCAGTTTCTGCGTTGATTTTGGACCAAGGCAGAGACAATACTACTTTGCGTTCCAGATTTTCTAAAGTTTCAACAGTTACGCTCATCGTAAGCCCTTAAATTTGTTGTGTTTAAACGGTCATCCTTCTGCTCAGTATTCCGAAGAATTTCGGAAGCGTGCATAAGGTCAAAATTTAGCTGCTTAGTATAACACAATGTTTCACGAATAACATAAAAAGGCCGTCTGAAAAGTAGGAAATTCTTTTCAGACGGCCTTTGTGTTTCGATATTGTTGTTTTTTACAGCTGGTCTTTTTGCGCCAGAATCCGTCGGCTGCCGTTGATGTCTGCCGGAGAAAGAACACCGGCATTTTCAAGCGCATCTACTAAATTGGCGGCGCGGTTGTAGCCGATGCGTAATTGGCGTTGGAGTGCGGAAATGGAAGTTTTCCGGCTTTCCAATACGAAGGCGACGGCTTGATCAAATAACTCATCGCTGTTTGCGTTCGGATTGACAATATTGGTGGTTTCGATGGCTGCTTCGCCACTGAGCAGACCTTCCACATAATTGGTCGGAGCCTGTTCTTTGACGAAATTGACGACCTGATGCACTTCATCATCGGAAACAAAGGCACCTTGCAGGCGTGTCGGTTCCGCGCTGCCCGGTTGCAGAAATAATGAGTCGCCGTATTTGAGCAATTCGTCTGCACCCATTTGGTCAAGAATGGTGCGGCTGTCGATTTTGCTTTGTACGGTAAAGGCCATTCGTGTTGGAATGTTGGCTTTAATCAGGCCGGTAACCACATCGACACTCGGACGCTGGGTGGCGACAATCATGTGAATACCTGCAGCACGTGCTTTTTGGGCAAGGCGTGCGATTTGCTGCTCAACGGATTTGCGTTCGGTCATCATCAAGTCTGCCAACTCGTCGATAACAACCACAATCAATGGCAGTTTTTCCAGAGGCTCAGGATCGTCAGGATTTAAGCTGAACGGATTGAGTAATGGTTTGCCTGCTGCTTTGGCTTGTTCGACTTTTTGGTTGAAACCGTCCAAATTACGCACGCCGGCATGGGAAAGTAGGCGATAGCGTTTTTCCATTTCGGCAACACACCAGTTCAACGCTTGTCCGGCTTCGCGCATATCGGTCACAACCGGACAGAGCAGGTGCGGAATGCCGTCATAAATGCTCAATTCCAGCATTTTCGGGTCAATCATAATGAAGCGGACTTCGTCGGGCGTGGCTTTGAAGAGCATGGACATAATCATGCCGTTCACGCCGACGGATTTACCCGAGCCTGTCATGCCTGCGACCAAAAGATGCGGCATTTTTGCCAAGTCGCCGACAACAGGCGTACCCGCAATATCTTTACCCAAGGCAACGGTCAGTTTGGACTTGGCGTCGGTAAACACGGATGAAGAGAGGATTTCGCTCAACATGACGTCTTGGCGCTTCTCATTGGGCAATTCAATGCCCATGGTGTTTTTACCGGCAATGGTTTCTACGATGCGTACCGCTTGCAGAGACATCGAGCGCGCCAAATCTTTGGACAGGGCGACAATTTGGCTGCCTTTGACACCTTGTGCCGGTTCGATTTCGTAGCGGGTAATCACAGGGCCTGAAGTAGCGGAAACAACCTGTACGCCGATGCCAAATTCAGCCAGCTTGGCTTCGATTAATTCTGCGGTTTGTTGCAATTCATCCGGATTGACGGCAACCGGTTCTTCAGACGGCATACGCAACAGGTTCATATTGGGTTTGTGGTATTCGCCGTTGTTTTTAGGTTCAGTATCGTCAAACAGGGAAGTTTGGATTTTAGGAGGTGGTGCAACGGATACGGCAACAGTTTTACGGTTGCTGCTGCTGCCTGCCAACGGAGCAACCGGAGTGGCGGTAATGGTTTTGGCTTCTTTAACCATGCGGCGCGTATTTTGGGTTTCCAAAGCTTCGGAGCAGACATCTTCTTTTTTATTTCGGAACTGAGACAGTTTTTTCATCAGGCTGCCAAACAGGCCGACCATATGGCTGCCGGATTTGGCCATGACTTCCAACCATGACACCTGAGCCAACAGGGAAATGGACAACAGCAACATCACCAGCATAATCAACAGGCTGCCCGACTTACCCAACAGCCAAGCCAAGCCTGAACCGGCCAACAAGCCGACCAAGCCGCCGGCACCAACGGGAAGGGATTCGCTCAATGCATTGTCAAACAGGAAGTGCTCAATAATCGGGCTGCACACCAGCAGGAGAAATAATGCCAAAGCGGCTACGCCGTGATTGTAAGGCTTATGGTTTTCCTGCTTTTTCATGGGGCGGAAATTTTTGTAGAGAAAAACGCAAGATGCAGCTATCCACCACCAAAACGACAGGCCGAACAGATAATATCCGACATCGGAAAGATAGGAGCCAAAGAGGCCGCCGAGGTTGGCAACATCATTGCTTTTGGGAATGCTGCGCGACCATGCAGGGTCGTCCATGCTGAAGCTGGCCAGGGAAATGGCCAGATAAATGGTGATAACCAAGCCAAACAGCCATAAAGCATCATTAATCAAGTTAACGACATGTTCGGGACGCGCTTTTTTTTCTTCGTTTCTTTGCAGCTCTTTGGCCGCCTTGAGGCGTTGGGAGACTTTATTGTCGGCTTGAGTTTGTGCTTTAGTGGATTTGCGTGTTGTCGGTTTGGCTGCCGGTTTGGTAGAGACGCGTTTTTTTGTTTGGGTTTTAGAAGATTTTGCAGTCATGAGATAAAGGCCGTCTGAAAAGACCGGAGGTAATGTGCGTAAAGGGCAAATTATACCGTATTTACTAGGCACAAGAAATTGAAACGGGCGTAATCATTATAGGATTCAGGCCGTCTGTTTGGCGTGACGAAAATTTTGGATTTCGTTTCCACCTGTTCAGACGGCCTGATGTTTTGATTGATTTGGACTTACATTCTGCCCAGTTCGCGTTGGAGGGCTTGAATATTTTTCTCCCTATCCAAAACCACGCCTTGCAACGTACTGATGGCCTGTTGATTGACGCTGCCGCCTTTGGCCGTCCGCGCTTGGCTCAGTTGCTTTTTAGCATCGGCTAAAGCCGCACGTTCATTGGACAACTCAGTTTCCAAAATAGAGCGGCGGCTGTTGACGCCAGAGGACTTGGGAACCGGAGGAGGAGCTGTTTCAGAAGCAGTACGGACAGGAGCAGGTTTGGGCGTTGCCTTATGGTTGGATTTTGCCGCTGTATTTTTACTTTTTGCCGGAGCCGTTTGTGATGTCGGCGCGTTGAGTGTAGGCGCATCACTCACCGGGGCATCGTATCGGCTGCTGCTGTATTTGCCGACAATTGGCAAATCGTTGACGGCTTGGCAGTTGCCGCTTGGGCGCGAGGTATAGACAATCGAGCCGTTGACTTCGCAGGTGTAGATTTTTGCGGCGTGGGCTTGGCCGTTGAAAACAGCAAGCGGCAGCAGGGATAGGGTAAGCAGATATTTTTTCATGATTCAGGTAGGGCTGATTCGTTGCAGTTGAGCATTTTATTCTTGTTCAGACGGCATGGGCTGCTGTTTTTGAGCTTTTGCACTGTTTTTGTTTTTGCTCGGTTTGTCGGCTTTTTTCTCTTGTTTATCGGATTTTTCCGCGCGTGCCTTTTTCTTAGGCTTTGCACTTGCGCGTTCATCAGAGGTATTGAGGCTTCGGATGTTGAGGTGGTAACCGCTGCCTTGATGACCGCTGATTTTAGGCAATTGAGCCTGTGCGCAGGAGGATTTGGGTTCGGAGGTATAGCTGCCGTTGCCGCAGGAATAAACTGCGGCGGCTGCGTGAAGAGAAATACCCAAGACGAAAGAGGATACGAGGAAGTATCCGGCTTGTTTGATGGTTGAAGTCATGTTTTTCCGTATTGTGTTTTATTTCAGACGGCCTGATGGCTCTATTTTTATTGGGAAAACTCGGCTTCGACATCAACTTGGATTTGCTCAAGCTCTTCCTGCCATTGCAGCCAGTTTTCTTCCAGTTGCGTTAATTTTACTTTAGTTTCTGTTAATTGTGCGAGTGTCTCTTGCAATTTGGGTTTATTTTCTTCTGAATAAGCAGATTCTTGTGCCAAAAATGCTTCACAGGCCGTCTGAATATCAGTCAATCGTGCAATTTCTTTTTCAGCTTTGTCGATTTTCTGCTGAATCGGTTTGCTGCGTTTGGCTTTTTCCTGACGGATTTGTGCTTCTATGCGCTTGGTGTCCTTACGGCTTTGGCTTTGTGCAGAAGCGGCGGGGCTGCTGCGGCGTTTTCTTGTGCCAATCGCCATTGACGGTAGTCGTTCAAATCGCCGTCGAAGTTGTTCAGACGGCCTTTGTCAATCAATAGGAAGCTGTCGGTAGTTGCTTCAAGCAGGCTGCGGTCGTGTGAAACGACAATCAATGCGCCTTGGAAACTTTGCAAGGCAAGTGTCAGGGCGTGGCGCATATCCAAGTCTAGGTGGTTGGTCGGTTCGTCAAGCAGCAGCAGATTAGGTTTTTGCCAGATAATCATGGCAAGGGCGAGCCGCGCTTTTTCCCCACCGGAGAACGGCTCGGTCTTGTGAACCGCCATATCGCCGACAAAGTTGAAACCGCCTAAAAAGTTGCGGATTTCCTGTTCGCGGACTTCGGGTGAAAGCTGCTGGATATGCCAAACCGGACTTTGGTCGGCGCGTAGAGTATCCAGTTGGTGCTGGGCAAAATAGCCGATATTGAGTTTTTCAGAGCGGACGATGCTGCCGGAAAGTAAATCGATTTTTCCTGCCAATGCTTTGATAAATGTGGATTTACCGCTGCCGTTAACACCCAACAGGCCGTAACGTGCACCGCTTTCCAGAGACAGGGTGATATCGTGCAAAACGGTATTATCGCCATAACCCAAGTCGGCATGGTCGAGTTTCAATAATGGGTTGGGCAGGTGGGTCGGATTGGCAAACTCAAAGGAAAATTCACTATCCAAATGCGCAGGAGCGATACGCTCGAGCTTAGCTAATGCCTTCATGCGGCTTTGGGCTTGTACGGCTTTTGTGGCTTTGGCTTTGAAACGGTCGATAAAGGATTGCAGATGTTTGATTTGCGCCTGCTGTTTGACGTAGGCGGCTTGTTGTTGCGCCAGACGTTGGGCGCGTTCGGCTTGATAGAAATCGTAATTGCCGCCGTATTGGGTCAGTTTTTGTTGCGACAGTTCGATGGTCTGCGTTGTAGTGGCATTCAAGAAGTCGCGGTCATGGGAGATGATGATTTGCGTACAGGGCAGGGAGGCGAGATGGTTTTCCAGCCACAACACGGTTTCTAAATCCAAGTGGTTGGTCGGTTCGTCCAAAAGCAGCAAATCGGCACGACAAATCAGCGCTTGGGCAAGGTTGAGGCGCATACGCCAGCCGCCGGAGAAGGATTTGACGGGGCGGGTATGTTCTTCTTGTGAGAAACCCAAGCCGTTAAGCAGTTTGGCGGCGCGTGCCGGAGCGGTATAGGCATCGATTTCTTCAAGTTTGGCGTGATATTCGGCTTGCTTCATGCCGTCGTTTTGCGCTTCTGCTTGGGCCAAGGCCGTCTGAAAAGCCTGCAATTTGGCATCGCCTTGCAAAACGTAGTCTAAAGCGGAAATATCTAAATCAGGTGTTTCTTGAGAGACGGAAGCCAGCCGCCATGTTTTGGGAATCAGGATTTCGCCGCTATCTTGAGTGATTTCACCTTTTATCAGCGCAAACAGGCTGGATTTTCCCGTACCGTTTTACCGATTAAACCAACGCGTTGGCCGGGGTTGATTACGGCATCGGCTTTATCGAGCAGGACTTTCAAACCGCGTTGCAGGGTGAGTTTTTTGATTTCTATCATGATGGCAGGCAAGGGGGTGTAAAACGAAAGGCGTTATTTTACCTGAAAAGATATATAAAAGGCCGTCTGAACAAGTATGAAAACGAAATCAACGATTTCTATTTCACTTATTCAGACGGCCTTTATGAAATGACAGTCGGAAATGCTTTCAAATTGTCTGTTGTTTCAATTAAATTTGAAGATCGGTATTATCCGCACGGATTTGGCGCAGGAATTTTTGTGTCCGCTCATGTTTGGGATGATTGAACAAATCTTGCGGGCTGCCTTGTTCGACAATAACGCCGCCGTCCATCACGACGACGGTGGTTGCCACTTCCAAGGCAAATTTGATTTCATGCGTAACGACAACCATGGTCCAGCCTTCTTGTGCCAATTCCTTCATGGTATCCAAAACATCTTGCACCAATTCAGGGTCAAGCGCGGAAGTTGGTTCGTCAAACAGCATCAATTCAGGCTGAATCGCCAATGCTCGGGCAATGCCGACACGCTGCTGTTGACCGCCGGAAAGCTGGTAGGGGTAGAGGTCAATCTTATCGCTCAAACCGACTTTTTCAAGCAATTTGACAGCCTCTTCACGCGCTTTGGCGACAGGCTTGCCTTGTACGGCAACCGGCCCTTCCATGACGTTTTCCAACGCAGTTTTGTGCGGAAAGAGGTTGTATTGTTGGAATACCATGCCGGATTTGCGGCGCAGTGCCAAAATATCGTGTTTGCTTGGTTTTTTGGAAAAATCGATGCTTAACGGCTGCGCATTGTCAAACTCGATCTGACCTTGTTCAGGCATTTCCAAAGCATTTAAACAGCGTAAAAACGTCGTTTTGCCTGAGCCGGACGGGCCTAAGATAACAACCACCTGTCCTTTGCCGACATCCAAATCGATGCCGCGCAAAATGGTATTTTCGCCAAAGGTCTTATGGATATTGCGGATTTTAATCATGACAACTCCTTATTTGGCGACATAGCGGTCGAAACGTTTTTCCAAACGCGCCTGAATCAGAAACAGCACTTTACAGAAACACCAATAAACCAATGCGGCTTCGATATAAACGGGCAAAAAGTCATAAGTACGGTTTGCTGTCTCTTGGGCAACACGGAAAAGCTCGGTTACCGTTACCACGGCGGCAAGCGAGGTGTTTTTGAACAAACCGATAAACTCGTTGCTCAGAGGCGGTACGGCAACGCGGAATGCCTGTGGCGCAATAATGCGGCGGAAAGTCTGCATATAGGTCATGCCGATGGAGAAACCGGCTTCCCATTGGCCTTTAGGTACGGACAAAATTGCTGCGCGTATGGTTTCGGAAGCGTATGCGCCGACATTGAGCGAAAAGCCGATGATGGCGGCAGGAATCGGATCGATATAGATGCCGACGGAAGGTAAACCATAGAATACGATGACCAACTGCACCAAAAGCGGCGTACCGCGAATGACGGAAATATAAAATTCAACCAGCTTCAGCAAGCATTTTTGGAAAACGCTGCCGGAGGGCATGATTCGCACCAAAGCAACGGCTACGGCAATAATCATGCCGATAACGAAAGAAGCGATCGCCAAAGGCAAAGATACTGCGAAGCCGGCTTTGACCATAGGCCAAAACGCGCTGATGAGCATATCAGCGCGTGTTTCCGTCATAAACGGCAGAGAAGCAAGGAAATTATTTAACACTGATGTCTTTTCCGAAGAATTGTTCGCCCAGTTTTTTCAGCGTGCCGTCGGCTTTCAGCTCAGTCATGGCAGTACTGAATTTAGCCAATGCTTCATCATTGCCTTTATTGACAATCAGGCCTGAGCCGACTTTTTCGTCAGCAGGGGCAGACCAAACGATTTGTACGCCGGCATTTGGGTTTTTCTTCAGGTAGTCCAATACCGCCAATTCGTCGTTCAGGGTTGCGTCGGCACGTTTTTGTTCAATCAGGGTCAGAGATTGCGCCAAGCCATCTACCGGTACGAGTTCAGCTCCTGCTGCTTTGGCTTTTTCGCCATAGTTGCTGGTCAGGGATTGTGCGGTTTTTACGCCTTTGATGTCGTCAATGGATTTGATGTTGCTGTCTTTACGGGCAACCAATACGGCACCGCTCCAGCTATAAGGCTCGGATTTGTCAAAAGTCGCTTGACGCTCAGGGCTGGTCAGGCCGACTTGGTTGGCAACCACGTCAAAACGGCCGGCTTTCAAACCTGCCATCATAGAGTCCCATTGTGTTTCTTTAAATTCAACTTTGATGCCCAGTTTGTCGGCGACTGCGCGGGTTACTTCGACATCGTAGCCGGTCAATTTGCCGTCTTTGTCGTGGTAGGTGAAGGGTGCGTAAGTGCCTTCCGTACCGACTGTGATGGTACCTTTGTTGTTGATACGCTCAATCAGAGAACCGGAGGCCGCGCCGGATTGGGCTGGTGCAGAAGAAGCTGAGTTGCTGCCTTCACCGCCGCAAGCAACCAAAACTACTGCAGCGATGGTGCCGAGTACGAATTTTTTCAACATAGATTTTTACTCCTGATTTTTAGTGTGTCATCTGGTATTAAAGCATGCATTCTAAGCGAAACTACCCAAAATACAAAATACATCTTATGCCTTAAAAGGCCGTCTGAACGCTGATTTGTTTAGACGGCCTTGAGTGGTGTATCAAAATTTCGGCTTATGCAATTTCAAGCCACATGACTTGATAGGGTTGCAGTACTAAATCCTGATTCAGAGAAATGGTTTGACCGCTGATTAAATCGTGTGCTTTAAACGGCATGGCCTGCAGGGTGTGCGCACTGATGGTTTGCGCATGCTCGCTGAAGTTGCCGAATGCTAAAAGCGCGTTGTTGCGCATATAGCCGATGATGTGTTTGTTGTTGGTGTTGAAGGTGACCAATCTGCCGCCATTAAAGCGCGGATTGCTTTGGCGGATGGAAATCATATGGCGCAAACCTTGGAAGATTTGACCGGCAGTGGTCGAGCCGTCATGGCGTTGTTTATACAACTCTTCATCATAACGAGGACGGTGTGCCCAGCGGCTGTCGTCACTCTTGTTGCTGTCGTTCGACCAGTCGTCGTCGTTGAGCGTACCGACTTCGTCGCCTAGATAAATCAGCGGTAAGCCGCCGGTACTCAAAGCGATACTGTACAAAAGTTTGATGCGCTCAACGGCATATGGATCGTTTTGCGCCAAGCCGACCAATGCTGCGGCTGTACCACTGACACGGCAGTCGCCTGTGCTTGGGTTGTATTGGAACGGTACACCGCGCGCGAAGCTGCCGTCGAAATGGTTGACGAAGAAGCGGTTGAGGAATTGTCGGTGGTCGTAGCCGTGAATACCGAACTGCCATGCGTCCTCATCGGCAAATGTCCAGCCGATGTCGTCATGACTGCGGACATAGTTGACCCATGCAGTATGGTCGGGCAGGTTGTGGCGGTAGGTTAGTGCTTGATGGAGCAGGTTGACTTCGCGTGTGGCGAGGGTGTTCCACAACAATGCCATTTGCAGAGGGTTGTAGCCGATTTGGCATTCGTCTTGGCTGATGTATTGGACAACTTGGTCAGGATGGACGATGGCTTCGGATTTGAAGAACACGGCTGGCGCTGCGATACGCATTACGGAGTTAAACGCGCGAATCAGGGCGTGTGCCTGAGGCAGGTTTTCGCAGCTTGTGCCCATTTGCTTCCAAATAAAGGCAACGGCATCCATGCGCAGAATATCAACGCCCAAGTTGGCAAGGAATATCATTTCGCCTGCCATAGCGCGGAATACCCATGGGTTGCTGTAATTCAAGTCCCACTGGAAGGAGTTGAATGTTGTCCATACCCAGCGTCCGTCTTCCAGTTGGGAGAAGCCGCCCGGGTGTTGGTCGGGGAAGATTTCACGCAGAGTGCGGTCGTATTGGTCGGGCATCCAGCGGTCGGGGAAGATGTAGTAGAAGTTGTCGTAGAGCGGATCACCGGCGGCGCAGCCTTTTGCCCATTCGTGTTCGTTAGAAGTGTGATTGAAGATGAAATCTACAACGGCGGAAATACCTGCTTCGTGCAAGGCGGCAATGACATCACGCAAGTCGTCTATTGTGCCTAGTGCCGGATTGACATCGCGGTAGCTGCTGACAGCATAGCCGCCGTCGCTTTTGCCTTCAGGGCATTTAAACGGGGGCATTAGGTGCAGATAGGTCAGACCCAATTCTTGGAAATAAGGGATTTTGGCTTTCAAGCCTTGCAGATCACCTGCGAACAAATCGACGTAGCACACGCCGCCAACCTGTTTGTTGGATAAAATCCAGTCAGGATCATTTTCGCGCGCGATATCGATATCTTTTAAGGATGAGTTGCGTTGGGAATAGCTTTGCCATGCTTGGGAAATCAGTTGCTCCAGCATGGGGAGGACGGCTTCGTTGTTGTTGTAAACATTGTCCAGCTCGTGCATCAGTTTTGGAAAGTGTTCCTCAAGTCGTCTGTCAAACTGTTTCCAGTCTTCAGATGCCTCGATGCTTGCACGCTGTTCGGGAGTGTATATCGATAGGGTGCGTTCTTTAAGGTGATGCAAGGTCAAATCAACCTGTTGAGTCTGGGTCAACATAATGCCTACTCCGAAATTAAGGTGAAATTGTTTTGAAGCTTGGTTTCACTTCTTTTGCAAATCCATGCCGATTGTGGGCGGCTAAGACTGTAATTTTGCGTCAAGAAACTGTCTCAATGATACTGGAAGTGCTTGAGTGTGCAAAGGGTTTTCAAGGTTAGGAACGATGATTTTTAAGTGTTTGATTTTGATTAAAAGTAGGATTAAGCAGATGGAAAGAGGCCTTTTGACGAACTTATCTTTCAGACGGCCTGAGTCTTGTGAGAAAAACTTTTATTTTTATTGTCTTAGATATCTTTTTATTCCAATATGGCCGTCTGAAACATATTTACAGCATAGCGGATTGCTTGTTTCGTCTAAAAACGTGTCATAGAGATTAAGTTCATGACTTCTGATGTAAATCAAAATTCTATAAAGAGGCAGTTATTCTGTTTTAAATAGAGAGAGAATGTACGAGTTTCATTCATTAAAAAATGAATCCATCAATTTCTTTATTGATAGTGGTTATTATGTAGATTATCAAATCAATAAGAGAGAGGTGTCTGTCTGGTTTGTCATGCTTTTTTAATATTATTTTTTAAAATTAGACTTGACCCATTACAAGCAATTACTTAAAGTACCCATCTTATTTTTACACAAGAAAACGGGTTGTCCCGTTCCAAAAAAATGAGCGCAATCAAACCACCACAAATCACCGTATTCGACAGCAAGCCAACCGATGCTTATTTCTTCGGTACTTGCGTTCTCGACCTTTTCATGCCGGAAGCAGGCATGGATGCCATCACTTTAATCGAACAACAGGGCATCCGTATCCATTATCCGATGGAGCAAAGCTGCTGCGGTCAACCGGCCTATTCGTCAGGTCATCCTAAAGAAGCCTTTGATGTTGCCAAAGCGCAACTGGATTTATTCCCTGAAAATTGGCCTATTGTCGTGCCTTCTGGTTCTTGCGGCGGTATGATGAAACACCACTGGCCGACTTTGTTCAAAGGCACCGAGTACGAACAAAAAGCCATTGATTGTGCCAATCGTATCATTGAATTTACCCACTTCCTGCTGGCGATTGGTTACAAACCTGAAGATAAAGGCGAGCCGGTTAAAGTGGCCGTTCATACTTCCTGTGCGGCACGTCGCGAGATGAATGTCCATTTGTCAGGCTGGCAGCTGATTGACGGCATGGAAAATGTTGAACGTATCGTTCACGACCATGAAAGTGAATGCTGCGGTTTTGGCGGTACATTCTCTGTGAAACAAGCCGATATTTCCGGTGCGATGGTAACCGACAAAGTTGCAGCCCTGAAAGAAACAGGCGCAACTGAAATCATCAGCGCGGACTGCGGCTGTATGATGAATATCGGCGGCAAAATTGCCAAAGACGAACCTAATATGCCACGTCCGAAACATATTGCATCTTTCCTGTTGGAACGTACCGGAGGTAAAGCATGAGCGCGCGCGAAAATATTTTAGCGAAATTGAAAAAAGCCGATGCCTTGCCGATGGAAGAGCCGCCGGTTTTCGATTATTACCGTGAAATGGGTGTTTCTTGGGCAAACGATGTCGAGCGTTTGAAACATTGGGCGGCTGCCATGCGTGCCGTCAAAACTGAAATCTATTGGGTTACCAAATCCAACTGGCCGCAAGTATTCCGTCAAGCAGCCGAAGGCAAAGGCTTGAAAAACATTCTGCTCCCATTGGAAACAGAACATGGTCAGCTGGCTCGTGCAGCTTTGGCTGATACCGATATTGAACCGCGCGGTTTTGAGCGAAAAATTGACGACTGGAAAAACGAATTCTTTGCCGATATTGAGGCCGGATTTAGCGGCTCTAAATGCGGTATTGCCCGTACCGGCACGATTATGCTGGAGTCCAGTCCTCTGGAGCCGCGCAGTTTAAGTTTGGTTCCTCCTGTGCATTTCTGCCTGTTTGACACCAGCAAAATGTACAACGAATTCCACAATGCTGTTGAAGGCGAAAAACTGGTAGAAAAAGGTATGCCTACCAACGTTATTTTGATTTCCGGCCCGTCTAAGACTGCCGATATTCAATTGACTTTGGCCTATGGTGCACACGGCCCGCGTGATTTGGTGGTTTTGGCCGTTCTGCCTGATCATATTTCCCCTGCCGATTTGGAGGAAAAAGCATGAGTTCCCAAACCATTAAATTCCATATGAAGCCGGAAACGTTCAAGCAAAACGCCGCGATTTCTTTGAAAGACAAGCCTTTGCGTAAAAGCTTGCGTACGGCGATGGATATGCTGATGACCAAGCGCAAAGCCGTTTTGACAGATGAAGAAGAGCTGCAAAGCCTGCGTGACCTGTGTGAGCATGTCCGTCAACGTTCTTTGTCCAAATTGCCTGCATTATTGGAACAATTAGAAGCAAACCTGACCAAGTTGGGCGTTAAAGTCCACTGGGCGGAAACACCGGCCGAAGCCTGCCAAATCATTCACAACATCATTACCGATAAAAACGGCAAGCTGATGGTGAAAGGCAAATCTATGGTCAGCGAAGAGATTGAGCTGAACCATTATCTGCAAGACCGGGGCATCAAAGCGATTGAAAGCGACTTGGGCGAGTTTATCGTACAAATGGCCGGCGAGAAACCAACCCATATCGTGATGCCTGCCATTCACAAGACCAAAGAGCAGGTGAGCGAACTTTTCCATCAAAACCTCGGCACGCCGTTAACTGACGACGTGGACCAACTGACCGGCTTCGCCCGTAAAGCACTGCGCGATATTTACAGCACTGCCGATGTCGGTTTGAGCGGTGTGAACTTTGCCGTTGCAGAAACAGGCACTTTGTGCCTGGTGGAAAACGAAGGTAACGGCCGCTTGAGCACCACCGTGCCGCCCGTGCACATCGCCATTACCGGTATTGAAAAAGTGGTTGCGAAGCTGTCGGATGTACCGCCTTTGTACAGCCTGTTGCCACGTTCAGCTATCGGTCAGAACATTACCACTTATTTCAATATGATTACCGGACCTCGCCGTAGCGAAGAACTGGACGGTCCTCAAGAAATGCACTTGGTTCTGCTCGACAACGGCCGTAGCCAAGCCTATGCCGAAGACCAAATGCGCCGTACCTTGCAATGTATCCGTTGCGGTGCGTGCATGAACCATTGTCCGGTTTACACCCGTATCGGTGGTGCGGCTTACGGCACAACCTATCCCGGCCCGATTGGCGAGATTATCTCTCCGCATTTGTTGGGCTTGGATGCGACACGCGATCTGCCGACTGCGTGTACCATGTGCGGCGCGTGTGTCGAAGTTTGCCCGGTACGCATTCCGATTACCGAACAAATGCAACGTCTGCGTGTTGAAGCACAACGTTCGCCAACAGAAGCCGTTCCTCATCCTATCCGTGGTCAAGGTGCATCACATACCTTCGGCGAGCAAATGGCATGGCGAACCTTTAACGGCATTTTCAGCGGTAGTAAGGCTTATCGAGCATTCGGTTGGGCGGCTACCAAATTCCGTGCATTGACGCCAAGCAAGCAGTTAAGCTGGACTAATAACCATGTTCCGATGAAACCTGCCAAGCAAACATTGCATGAGATGATGGCAGAAAGAAAACGTCAGCAAGAAAAAGCATAAGGCTTGAAAATAAAACCTGGGGGATAAACGCTTCAGGTTTTATTTTTTATTGAATATTGCTGGTGTTGAATGACTGATAGTAATTGATTTCATTAGCTTATTTTTATTTCTATTAAATAAGAGGCCGTCTGAAAATGAATTTCAGACGGCCTTTATTGCAGCACAAAGTTTAAAGCAACACTTTTTCTACGCCGCCGTTGTTGGCTTTTTTTACGAACTCGTCCAGCCAGTTTTCGCCGAGAATATGTTTCGCCATTTCGATGACGATGTAGTCTGCAGGCATATTGTTGTCGTCGGCGTAGCGGCTCAGTCCTTGCAGGCAGGCTGGGCAGGTGGTGAGCATTTTGACGGGTTCGCCCTGTGGCAGCTCTTTGAGGTTTTTCTCGATTTCTTCCTGTTTGCGGAATTTGACTTGTGTGGCGATGTCGGGGCGTTTGACGGCGAACATGCCGGATTCGCCGCAGCAGCGGTCGCTTAAGACGACTTTTTGCCCCATGAGGCTGCTTGCCATTTGGGTGGCGTTCATGGTTTTGATGGGCGTGTGGCAGGGGTCGTGGTAGAGGTATTGCTGATCTTTCACGCCGTTCAGTTTCACGCCTTTTTCGAGCAGGTATTCGTGGATGTCGATGATGCGGCAGCCGGGGAAGATTTCTTCAAAGCGGTATTTTTCGAGCTGGTCGTAGCAGGTACCGCAACTGACGACGACGGTTTTGATGTCGAGGTAGTTGAGGGTGTTTGCCATGCGGTGGAAGGCGACGCGGTTGTTGGTGCTCATTTGCTCGGCTTTTGCCTTGTTGCCGCCTGCGTCTTGCGGATAGCCGCAACACATATAGCCGGGCGGCAGGACGGTTTGTACGCCGACGTGCCAGAGCATGGCTTGGACGGCGAGTCCGATTTGGCTGAACAGGCGTTCGGAACCGCAGCCCGGGAAGTAGAACACGGCTTCGGCATCTTCGGGCGCGGCAGGATTGCGGATGATGGGGATACTTTTGTCGTCTTCGATGCCGAGCATGGAGCGCGGTGTTTTGGCGGGCACGCTTTTGGGCAAAGGACGGTTGATGAAGTGGATGATTTGTTCTTTGACTGGGGCGGTGCCGACGGTGGCTTTGGGTTCGGCTTTTTGTTTTTTGGTGCCGATTGGAAGAAGTTTGCCGATTTTGTAGGCGAAGTTCTGCGCAGGGAAGCCGGTCTGTATCATGGCGGCGCGCAGGGCTTTGATGGTTTTAGGGCCGGTGGCATTCAAAAACGCCATACCCATCGATGCGGCGGGTGCGAAGCGTTTGTGACCGGAATCGGCAAGATAGTTGCGGATGGCTACGGTAACGTCGCCAAAGTCGATGTTGACCGGACAGGGTTTGACGCAACGGTGGCACACGGTGCAGTGGTCGCCGATGTCCATGAGTTCTTCGAAGTGTTTGATGGAAACGCCGCGGCGGGTTTGCTCTTCGTATAAGAAGGCTTCGGTCAAGAGCCCCACGCCGAGGATTTT
Source organism: Neisseria subflava (assembly GCF_024205705.1). Lineage (NCBI taxonomy): Bacteria > Pseudomonadati > Pseudomonadota > Betaproteobacteria > Neisseriales > Neisseriaceae > Neisseria > Neisseria subflava. Next base: position 1,220,319 of record NZ_CP073115.1, on the reverse strand, counting down.
GTTGCGCGGGCTGTACAGCAGGTTGGCACGCGGAACGTGGGTGGAGCAGACGGGTTTGCATTTGCCGCAGCGCAGGCAGTCTTTGACGGAATCGGCGATGGTGCCGAGGTCTGATTTTTCCATAATCAGCGATTCCGCGGCCAACAGCTCGAACGACGGCGTGTAGGCGTTGCGTAGATCCGAACCTTTCATCAGTTTGTGACGGTTGAAGGTGTGTTTGGGATCGACTTGGTTTTTGTAGTTCCAAAACGGCTGCAAATCCTCATCGGTCAGAAATTCGAGCTTGGTGATGCCGATGCCGTGTTCGCCGGAAATCACGCCGCCGAGCGAGCGGGCGAGCTTCATAATGCGTTCGACCGAACGGTAGGCCGTCTGAAGCATTTGGGCGTCGTCTGAATTGACGGGGATGTTGGTGTGGACGTTGCCGTCGCCGGCGTGCATGTGCAGGGCGACGAAGACACGCCCGCGCACGGTTTTGGCGTGGATCTTGCCCAAGCCTTCGATGATTTTGGTGTCGGTTTTGCCGCTGAAGATTTCGGCGAGCGGTTTCATTACGTCTTCTTTGACGGACACGCGCAGGCGGAAGTCGCGGAATGCGGTGAAACAGCTCTCGTCGTCTTTGGCTTCGGGCGCGGCATGGACGGTTGCGCCGTAGCGGGCTTTGTAGTCGGCAAGCGGCGTGTCCAGATGGGCGAGCAACCAGTCCCAACGTTCTTTGACAGCGGAAACGTGGGCAAGGGCGTGTTTGCCGCGTTCGCCCAAAAGTTCGGCGGTCGGCAGGTCCGTACCCATCTTGTCGATGGGGAGTTTGCCGGAAAGATATTGCTCCAATGCGGCGCACAGGGTGAGTTTGTTTTGGATGGAAAGCTCGATGTTGATGCGTTCGATACCGTCCGAATACTCGCCCAGCAGCTCCAGCGGAATCACCACGTCTTCGTTGATTTTAAAGGCGTTGGTGTGTTTGGCGATGGCGGCGGTGCGGCTGCGGTCGAGCCAGAAGGTTTTGCGCGCTTCGGGCGACACGGCGATAAAGCCTTCGCCGTCGCGGGCGCGGGCAAGTTCGCAGATGTGTTCGGCGGCTGCCTCTACGGCGGCTTCGTCGTCTGAAACCACGTCCGCCAGCAAGACCATTTTCGGCCGCCCTTTGCCCGCCGCTTTGGTGGCGTAACCGACGGCGCGGACATAACGCCAGTCCAGATGCTCCAAACCCGCCAGCCGCACGCTGTCGTGGGCGAGCAGGAAATCGCGGATTTCAACGATAGAAGGTGTAGCGGTGGCGACCGTGCCGAAAAACTCCATACACACGGTGCGCGTGTATTTCGGCATTTTATGCAACACGAAGGCGACGCTGGTGATGATGCCGTCCGTGCCTTCTTTCTGCACGCCGGGCAGGCCGCTCAAGAATTTGTCGGTAACGTCTTTGCCCAAACCGACTTTACGGAATTTGTGGCCGGGGATTTCCAAGCGTTCGGTTTTAACGATATTGAGGCCGTCTGAATCTAACGTGTGCACGTCGAATACGGCAGTTTCTTCGTCGTGGATTTTGCCAAAATTGTGGCGCACGCGCTCGATGCGCAGCCATTCGCCCTGCGGGTTGACCATCTGCCAGTAGGCAAGGTTGTCCAGCGCCGTCCCCCACAGCACGGCTTTTTTGCCGCCCGCGTTCATCGCCACATTGCCGCCCACACAGGACGCATCGGCCGAAGTCGGATCGACGGCGAACACCAAACCCGCCTGATGCGCGGTTTCTTCCACCCGCCGCGTTACCACGCCCGCGCCGCAATGGATAATCGGATGTTTGCCGTTTAAACCCGCTAGTTCGACAAATTCCACGCCGCGATGCTTGTCCAGTTTTTCCGTATTGATGACCGCGCTGTTTGCATCCAAAGGCACGGCGCCGCCGGTATAACCCGTACCGCCGCCGCGCGGAATAATGACCAAATCCAGCTCGATTAAGGCGCGCACCAAAGGCGCGACTTCCGCCTCCGTATCGGGATTGACGACGACAAACGGATATTCGACGCGCCAGTCGGTCGCATCGGTAACGTGCGTTACCCGCGCCAGCCCGTCGAACATAATATTGTGCGGCTTGGTGATTTTGCTCAAACGCTCCAAAATCTGCCGCCGCTTTTGGCGCGTTTCGTCAAAACTGCCGTCAAAACGCTCAACCGCCTTTTCTGCCGCCGCCACCAACACATCGACTTGCGGATTGTCGTCGCGGCGTTTGCGGATTTCGTTCAAACGGTGGCGCATTTCCCGCACCAGTGCGGCGCGGCGTTTCGGATGCTCCAGCAAATCATCGACCAGATACGGATTGCGCACGACCACCCAAATATCGCCCAACACTTCAAACAACATCCGCGCCGAACGCCCCGTCCTGCGCTGTCCGCGCAAGTCCTGCAGGATTTGCCACGCCTCATCGCCCAACAGGCGGATGACGATTTCGCGGTCGGTGTAGGAAGTATAGTTGTAGGGAATTTCCCGAATACGCTGCGGGGCGGTAGTCGTGGTCATGGTTGAGTTCCGTTGATAGGTATAATGTTTTTATATTAAAGGCCGTCTGAAAAATACGATTTCTTCTTGATGGCATGAAGTGTTAATGTAGTGTAATTTTCGATATTTTTCAATGCAAAAGACAATAAACATTTCAATGGGAATGATTTCTAATTGAAACATATTGTTTACAATCTTGACGTGTAACTGGTTTTCAGACGGCCTGACAGATTTTATCGCTTGAGTTTTTCTGTAAAACCGCTATAATGCGTTTCTTCTATGGCGGGTCTCCCCGCATGGTAATTCGGAACACCGGGTCAGGGGCGGAAGCCAGCAGCCCACTCTGATGAGCCAGTGCCGGGGGTTCGGCTCGCCACCTTATTCAAAAATGCCGGAGATGATTGAGTCTCCGGCATTTTTCATTGTATAAAGCGTAATGATCAAAAGGCCGTCTGAAATCTCATTTTCAGACGGCCTTTGAGTTTATGAGCAAACTATTTATGCTTCTTCTGATTTTGTATTGGGCAAAACACAGTTCAGGATAATGGCCAATACGGCGCATAAACCTACACCGGCGAAGCTCAAAGTACCTACTTTGATAATCATGCCGCCGATGCCAGTCGTCAATACGGAGCTGACGATAACCAGGTTTTTCGGCTGCATCAAATCGACTTTCGCATCAATCAATGTTTTGATGCCCAAAGAAGCGATAGTACCGAACAGCAGCAACATAATACCGCCCATAACCGGCATGGGGATCGAAGCCAAAAACGCGTTGAATTTACCGAAAAACGCCATGCAAATCGCAAAAATTGCCGCCCAAGTCATGATGACGGGGTTGCTGTTTTTGGTAATCATCACCGCGCCGGTTACTTCGCCGTAAGTGGTTACAGGAGGGCCGCCGATCAAACCGGCCACGCATACGCCCAAGCCGTCGCCGGCGAGGGTTTTATCTAAGCCCGGGTCTTTGGTGTAGTTTTTGCCAGTTACATTGCCGATGGCCATGATGCCGCCGATGTGTTCGATGGCTGGGGCGATAGCAACGGGCAGCATAAACAAGGCAGCCTGCCAGTTGACTTGAGGCGTTTCAAAATGAGGGACGGCAAACCAAGGAGCGTTGATGATGGCGCCGGTATCGACCAAGCCCATGATTAAAGCCAACACATAGCCGGAAGCCACGCCGATCAGAATCGGAATCAGCTTCATCATTTTGCTGCCGAAGACAGAAACGATGACGGTTACCGCAAAGGTAAAGCCGGACAGAATCAGCGAATCGATATAGTCGATGATCTGCTTGCCGCCTGATTGACCCATTGCCATGCTGCTGGCTGCGGCGGCCACGGACAAGCCGATTACCATAATCACCGGGCCGATAACCACGGGTGGCAACAGCTTGTGTACCGCATCCAGACCGCGCCATCTAATCAGCGCGGCAAAGACGAAGTACATGAAGCCGGCCGCAAACAGGCCGAACATGGTAGAAGGCAGGCCCCATTCGCCGATGGAGTAGATAATCGGTGCAATAAAGGCAAAAGAAGAGCCGAGGAAAATCGGCACTTTACGTTTGGTAACCAATTGGAACAACAAAGTGCCCAAGCCTGCACCCAATAACGCCAAAGCCGGGTTCAGTCCCGTCAGAAGCGGCACAAGCACCATAGCACCGAATGCGACAAACAAAATCTGCGCACCGGCTACCGCCGTTTTAAGCTGATTCATAAAAGCTCCGAAGAAAATTCAAACGGCGCAGATTATACTGATTTATCCTAATTGTGAACATTTATTTACAAAAGGCCGTCTGAACAGATGTAACGATGACACCTGTTCAGACGGCCTTATTCGATAGCGAATGGTTAGTAACTTATCAAAATCGATTAGGAAAATTTTTAGCCGCGTGTTTCGCGCCAAACCAGATAATCGCGCAGGGGCGGCATGGGCGGATTGATGCAGTGGGGGCAGATGCCTGTGGTGTCTTCGTCGTCGCTGTCGATATGGTAGGCGTTGGGGTCAAAGCGCACCTGCTGCATCACCGCTTGCGCCAATGCTTGTTCCTGTACGACATCGAATTCAAATTTCTCCAAAATCTCATTCAATAGGCGGATTTCGCCGTCGCTGAAAGATTCGCTGTGTTTGACAATGAGGCGTTGATAATCTTCATTGCTGATTTTTTTGTGAAGTAAATCGGTCTGGATGGTCATGATTTTTATTGTTGAAATAAGATGGTCAAGGTGCAGATTATAGCGGATATTGTGGCGGCTGTTTCAAATGTCGTCTGAAAGTTGACGGGCTTTGGCGGATGCGGGGATAAATCTGTTCAATTCAGTATTGACCGCCTGAAAATCGCGGCTATCAAAAAAATCGCCGATACGTATGGTTTTTCCTTGATAATCGAAAGACCATGCGCCTTGTACACATTTTTGGATACGTAAAATATTGGGGATATTGTGAATTTTTCGTTTCATACCATTTTGGTATAGGTTTTCGTTTGGTAACTTCTGTTTCCTTCCTTGTGCAACAGGAGCTTTGGGAATATGGTCACGAGAATGCCATTCGGAGATTTCTGACAACGGGAAACTACGCCAACGCCCAATGGAGAACAAGTTATAACCATGAGACAGCGTATGGTTACGGATCTTGATGTTTTCACGTCCGAAAAGTTGCCAAAGAAGGCTGTACACCAGTGAGCCGACTAGGTAGAAAGTAAAAAGTACATGGATAAGAATTATTATTGGATCAGTGAAATAATGCTCTTCAAGGTAAAACGGCGCGATGCATGTAAGAGCAAAGGAAAATATAAGAAATACCGCGGTAAAACCGATTTCCTGCAAGTCATGTACAACACGTGCAGATACGGCAATGCCGTCGGGCATGCGCTCGATTTTATAACGCGAAGATGCCATCAATAGCCTCCTATTTTTTCAGCCTGATACGCTTTTTGCAGCGGCCGAATTTGTGCCAAGCGGGCATGATCAATTTGTTCGGCAATTAAATGGGATTTTCCTTGTGCGCGGCACTCGGCGGCAATTTTGCCTGCATCTACTTGGTTGGCGGCCTCAAGTAAGGCCAGCCAGTGTTCGCGTTGCGGATAGGGGGTATCTTCAAGATTCAGACGTCCTTGTTTGTCGGCCACGCAGACGTTTAAGGCCATCTGAAAACGTTCGGGGCGGCGGAATGCATCGGTTTTTTTCAAAACCTTCAAAATGGTTTTGCTTTTGAACTGCCCGACTTGGTGGAACATGATGTGCCAGCGGCAGACGAGTTCGGCAAGCTCGGCGCAGTGTTTGGGCGCACGCAGGCGTTGATTGACTTCGCGGACGGGTTCGACACCATTGATGTCGTGTTCGTAGTGTTTCGGCAGGATATCGGCCGGTGTTTTTGCCTTGCCCAAGTCGTGCAATAAGGCGGCATAGCGTTCGGCGAGGGAGAGGTTCATCTCGGCGGCTCGTCGTACAACCATCAGCGTATGAATACCGCTGTCGATTTCGGGATGATAGTCGGCGCGTTGCGGTACGCCGAAAAGGGCATCAAGCTCGGGCAGCAAAACTTTGAGTGCGCCACATTCGCGCAAAACTTCAATCATTCGGCGCGGATTTTTCTCCATCAAGCCTTTGGCCAATTCCTGCCAGACGCGTTCGGCAACCAAGGCATCTGCTTCGCCGTTTTCTACCATTTGCCGCATCAGCGACATGGTTTCATCGGCAATTTGAAAACCATAACGCGCGGCAAAACGGGCGATACGCAAAATCCGCACGGGGTCTTCGGTAAAGGCAGGCGAAACGTGGCGCAGGATGCCGTCCGCCAAATCTTGTTGTCCGCCAAAAGGATCGATGATCGCGCCGTCTGAATCCTGAGCCATGGCATTGATGGTCAGGTCGCGGCGCATCAGGTCTTGTTCCAGCGTAACGTCTTTATCGGCATGAAAACTGAATCCGGCATAGCCTTTGGCGGTTTTGCGCTCGGTACGGGCGAGGGCGTATTCTTCGTGGCTGTCCGGATGGAGAAAGACAGGGAAATCCTTGCCGACAGGTTGATAGCCTTTAGCCAACATGGTTTGCGCATCTGCACCGACGACTACCCAATCGCGATCTTTGACGGGCAGGCCTAACAGATGGTCGCGGACGGCGCCGCCGACAAGATAGGTTTTGATGGTTTGTGTATTCATATAAAAATTGAACGATATAAAAAGGCCGTCTGAAAAGCCGTATTGGGTTTTCAGACGGCCTGAGTCAGAACGCTATTATGAGGCTTTAGGCTTGTTGCCGTCGATAATCTTCAGTCCGGCGGCGGCAACAAACCATATCGTCATGCGGCATATCCTTTATAATAAGCCCATTCAAAAACGGAGCGGCAAATAATGCGAACTTGGCACGAGGCGATTGGTGCGGAAAAAGAAAAGGCGTATTTTCAAACGATTTTGGAGAAGGTTCGCCACGAAAGGCAGGCGGGGATAACCGTTTATCCGCCTGAGCGCGATGTATTCAATGCCTTTCGGACGACAGAGTTTGGAAGTGTAAAGGTTGTGATTTTAGGACAAGACCCGTATCACGGTGCGGGTCAGGCGCATGGTTTGGCATTTTCCGTGCAACCCGAAATTGCGGTGCCGCCGTCGTTGGTCAATATTTATAAAGAGCTGGCGACGGATATTGAGGGATTTCAGATTCCGCAACACGGCTATTTGCAGCATTGGGCGGAACAGGGCGTGTTGCTGTTGAACACAGTGTTGACTGTCCGCGCCGGTGTCGCGCATTCCCATGCGACCTTCGGTTGGGAGGCGTTTACCGATGAAGTTATCCGACAATTGGATAAGGAACGCGAGCATTTGGTCTTTATGCTGTGGGGCAGCCATGCGCAGAAGAAAGGCGCGTTTATCGACCGCAACCGTCATTTGGTGCTGACCGCGCCGCATCCTTCGCCTTTATCGGCCTATCGCGGCTTTTTCGGCTGCAAACATTTTTCGCAGGCAAACGCTTATTTGCAGGCACATGGTTTAGAGCTGATTGATTGGCAGGTTTAAATAAGATAAAAGGCCGTCTGAAAGCAGATTTTCAGACGGCCTTATGATTTCGTCTCAAATCGAATATTCAATCAGTTCGTTTTGAGAAAAGACATAAACCTGTTTCGGAATCAGCCTCAATTCTTTGCCTTCGGCGATTTGGTAACGCGCGGCATCGCTGCCTGCAAGCGTGATATGCACGTCTTGTTTGTCGTGTTTTGCCAGAATATGCGTCAATGCGCCGACGGCGTGGATTTTTTCGATTTTGGCATGAATCATCGGGGTTTCGTTTTCGGCGGCAAGCTGCCATTCGTGTGGGCGGATGTAGCCCGTGGCGGTTTGCTCCTGCCATTTGTAGTGCGTGTCCAATTTCCATTCAAAACCGTGGTAATGCCAGAAGCCTTTTTCGATACGTCCTTCAAAGGCGTCGGTTTCGCCGAGGAATTCGGTAACGAAGGCGTTTTCAGGTTTGCGGTAAATGGCTTCGGCGCTGCCGGTTTGTTCGATTTTGCCGTGGTTCATGACGACGATTTCGTCGGAAACTTCGAGAGCTTCTTCTTGGTCGTGCGTGACCAGAATGCTGGTTACGCCTAGGTTGTGATGGATGTCGCGCAGCCAGGTACGCAATTCTTTGCGCACTTTGGCATCCAGCGCGCCGAAGGGTTCGTCCAAAAGCAGGAGTTTGGGTTCGACCGCAAGCGCACGGGCAAGGGCGATGCGTTGGCGTTGGCCGCCGGAGAGTTGGTGCGGATAGGATTTTGCCAAATGCGAGAGCTGCACGAGTTTGAGCAATTCTTCGACTTTGGCGCGGATTTGTTCTTTGGACGGACGTTCGGACTTGGGCAATACGGTCAAACCGAAAGCAACGTTGTCAAATACGTTCATGTGGCGGAAGAGGGCGTAGTGTTGGAACACAAAACCGACTTTACGTTCGCGCACATGCTTGGCGGTGACGTCTTGCCCGTCAAAGAGAATATTGCCGCCGTCGGCGTTTTCCAGTCCGGCGATGATGCGCAGGAGCGTGGTTTTGCCGCAGCCGGAAGGGCCGAGCAGGGAAACGAGTTTGCCGGTGGGGACGTTGAGGTTGATGTTTTTCAGCGCGTGGAACGCTCCGAAGTGTTTGTTTAAGTTTTGAATAGTGATGCTCATGCTGCGTTCCTTTCGGCGGCGGCGAGTTTTTTATCTTGTAATTTGGTAATGATGTTTTGCACCAGCAGGGTGGCCAAGGCTAAAAGTGCCAATACGCCGGAGAGGGCGAATGCGCCGGTGAAGTTGTATTCGTTGTAGAAGATTTCGACCAAAAGCGGGATGGTGTTGGTTTCGCCGCGAATGTGCCCCGATACCACGCTGACCGCGCCGAACTCGCCCATCGCGCGGGCGTTGGTAAGAATGATGCCGTAGAGCAGCGCCCATTTGATGTTGGGCAGGGTAACGCGCCAAAACATCTGCCAGCCGCTTGCGCCGAGAATCAGTGCTGCTTGTTCTTCGCTGTCGCCCTGCGCCTGCATTAACGGAATGATTTCGCGCGCGACAAAGGGGAAGGTAACGAACAGCGTCGCCAAAATAATGCCGGGGATGGCGAAGATAATCTGTATGCCTTGCGCTTCGAGCCAGCCGCCCAATGCTGTGTGCGCGCCGAACAATAAGACGAACATCAAACCGGCCACCACGGGCGACACGGAAAACGGCAAATCGAGCAGGGTGGTCAGCAACTGCTTGCCGCGAAAGTCAAAACGGGTCAGCAGCCACGCCATTGCCACGCCCAATACGGCATTGACAGGAACGACAATCAGCGCGGTAATCAGCGTTAATTTGATGGCAGACCATGCCTCGGGATCGGTCAGAGATTGCAGGTACAAATCCCAACCGCCTTTTAAGGCCTCGTAGAATACGGCAACCAAAGGCACGACCAGCATCAGCAGCAGAAAGCCCAAGGCGGTAGCAGTCAGCAACACGCGCAGCCAACGCGGTTCGCTCAGGTTTGGATTGGTGGAATGGGTTTTCATGGTAGGGTAGTCTCTATTTATTCTTGTATCCGTTTAGGCCATCTGAAAAATGTTTGCTTAATGTTTCAGACGGCCTGTTGTTTGTTAAACCCTCGCTCCGGCGCGGCGGCTCAAAGTCCATTGCATGATGTTCAAAATCAGCAAGATGACAAACGAAATCATCAGCATAAACAGAGCAACGGCAGACGCGCCCTGAGCATCGTATTGCTCCAGTTTGCCGGTAATAATCAAGGGTAGGATTTCAGACACCATCGGAATATTGCCCGCGATAAAAATGACCGAGCCGTATTCGCCGGTAGAGCGGGCAAACATCATGCCTGCGCCGGTCAACAGAGCCGGTGTGATTTCAGGCAAAAGGACGCGGCGGAACGTAGTCCAACGGCTTGCGCCTAAAGTCGCCGCCGCTTCTTCATACTCACCAGACAATTCTTCCAATACCGGCTGCACGGCGCGGACGATAAAGGGCAGGCTGACAACAATCAGCGCAATCCAAATACCGATGGGTGTAAAGGCGATTTTGATGCCCAAAGGCTCGAAAAAACGGCCTATCCAGCCATTGGGTGCGTACAGGGTTGCCAACGCAATGCCTGTTACCGCCGTCGGCAGCGCAAACGGCAAATCGACCAAAGCGTTTACTAATCCTTTGCCTGGAAATTCATAGCGCACCAATACCCAAGCGACCAATGTGCCGAACACGATATTGGTCAACATCGCATAAAACGACATCCGCAAGCTCAGCCAGACGGCCGCCAAGACATTGGGTTCGGTAATCGTGTTCCAAAATCCGCTCCAGCCGATTTCCGCCGCTTTGGCCGCCATCATCGCAAACGGCAAAACCACCAAAAGCGACAGGCATAAAACCGTCAAACCCAGGCTGAGCTTGAAACCCGGCAATACAGAAGGCGTTTTGAGTAACAACATAATGGCAACCGTCAGAATTTAATACACGCTTACTTTAACAAGGCCGTCTGAAAACTGGAAAGAATGCTTTGTTTGGTATAAAGACGATTTTGTTATATTGAAAAGCTGAAAAGGCCGTCTGAAAACCAAATTTCAGACGGCCTTGCTGGTGTGGTAAATATCAATAGGCAACAGGATCTTGATATGCAGGCTGGCGTTGCGCCGCGTCATAGTTTTCCTGAGCCGAGCGGACGGCTTTTTCCAAACCGTTGATCCGTTCGAGATAACGGGCATAGTTGCGTTCATTGCCATAACGCACTTTTTTGCCTTCTTCCAAATTTTTCTTGGCGGTATCTAAAGCACGCTTGGCTGCGCCGACGTCAGCCGGATTGACCGGGGCGACAGCTTCTTCTGCTTGCTCGGTTTTGCTTGGGGAAGTCGGTGTTGCCGGTGTTGAAACAGGCGCAGAAGTATATACGGACGGTTTGCCGATATTGCTGGCTTTGCAGTTTTTGCCTCCGGCTTGGGTATAGACTTTGCGGCCGGCAGAATCGGTACATTCAAAAATAGGTGCGGCGGAAACCGCAGTTGTCAAAGCGAGCAGTAATGTGCTGATCCAAATTTTGTTCATTTTTATTTTTCCTTAAAACCATTTCCACCAAACAAACAAAGCCGCAATCATGATGACGTTGGCGAAGAGGATGGGTTTCCACTGTCTGGGTGCGCGCCGCAATTCGGCTCCAGAGCGCGTGCGGCGGATATAGAAAAATGGGCTGAGCAGCATGGAGGCGGCACATACCAAAATAATCACGGCGTAATAGATTTTGTGCGTCTCCATATCGTTTCTCCGTTTCAGACAGCCTGAAATGCTACCTACAACGTATTTTTGTGTGAAGCGCTGCCTATTTTCATCTTGTATCGAAATTAGGCACATTTGCCATGGCCTCAATCCTGAGGTCTTTGCAAAAATATGCTACAATCGCGTCCGATTATAACATTCTATTTATAAAGGTTTTACGAATAATGATTTCTACCAACGGCATCACCATGCAGTTCGGCGCAAAGCCGCTGTTTGAAAACGTATCCGTCAAATTCGGCGAAGGCAACCGTTACGGCTTGATCGGCGCCAACGGCTCAGGCAAATCCACCTTCATGAAAATCCTCGGCGGCGATTTGGAACAGACTGCCGGCGAAGTAGCAATTGAAAACGGCGTGCGTTTGGGTAAATTGCGCCAAGACCAGTTTGCCTACGAAGATATGCGCGTGCTGGACGTGGTGATGATGGGGCACACCGAAATGTGGGCGGCGATGACCGAGCGTGATGCGATTTACGCCAATCCCGAAGCCACCGAAGACGACTATATGAAAGCCGCCGAATTGGAAGCCAAGTTCGCCGAATACGACGGCTACACCGCCGAAGCGCGCGCTGCCGAACTGTTGAGCGGCGTGGGCATTTCCGAAGATTTGCACAATGCGACCATGGCAGAAGTTGCCCCGGGCTTTAAACTGCGCGTATTGCTGGCGCAAGCCCTGTTCTCCAAACCAGATGTATTGCTCTTGGACGAACCGACCAATAACTTGGACATTAATACCATCCGCTGGTTGGAAGGCGTGTTGAATCAATACGACTCCACCATGATCATCATCTCGCACGACCGTCACTTTTTGAACGAAGTCTGCACCCACATGGCAGATTTGGACTACAACACCATCACCATCTATCCGGGCAACTACGATGACTACATGCTTGCTTCTGCCCAATCGCGTGAGCGCGCCCTGAAAGACAACGCCAAAGCCAAAGAGAAACTGCAAGAGCTGCAAGAATTTGTTGCCCGCTTCTCTGCCAACAAATCCAAAGCCCGTCAGGCAACCAGCCGTCTGAAACAGGCAGACAAAATCAAATCGGAGATGGTCGAAGTCAAACCTTCTACCCGTCAAAACCCATATATCCGTTTTGAAGCCGATGAAAAAGCCAAGTTGCACCGTCAGGCAGTGGAAGTTGAAAAACTGGCCAAACGTTTTGAAACCCAGTTGTTTAAAAACCTAAACTTCATCCTTGAAGCAGGCCAACGCCTTGCCATCATCGGCCCGAACGGCGCAGGTAAATCTACCTTGCTGAAACTCTTGGCCGGCGCATACAACCCCGAATATTCAGACGGCCTGCTGCCGGACGAAGGCACCATCAAATGGGCGGAAAAAGCCAGTGTCGGCTACTATCCGCAAGACCATGAAAACGACTTCGACGTCGATATGGACCTGAGCGAATGGATGCGCCAATGGGGTCAGGAAGGCGATGAAGAACAAGTCATCCGCGGCACTTTGGGCCGCTTGCTCTTCGGCAGCAACGATGTTGTGAAAAAAGTGAAGGTTCTCTCCGGTGGTGAAAAAGGCCGTATGCTTTACGGCAAACTGTTGCTGTTGAAACCCAATGTCTTAGTCATGGATGAACCGACCAACCACATGGACATGGAAAGCATCGAATCCTTGAACATGGCGCTGGAAAAATACAACGGCACGCTGATTTTCGTCTCGCACGACCGTCAGTTTGTATCTTCATTGGCTACCCAAATCATCGAATTGGACGGTAAAGGCGGATATGAACACTACTTGGGCGATTACGAAAGCTATCTGGAGAAAAAAGGCTTAGTTTAAACTCATACTGATAAGCTATTAAGGTATTGAAATGCCGTCTGAAAATCTTTATGTTTTCAGACGGCATTTTTTGAAGCGTTTCATATTGGCAATCACTGAAACTGCTAAAATTAAAATGGATAAATTTCTTGTTAGGAATTTTTATTAAAGCCACAAAACAGATATACAAAAGGCCGTTTGAAAATTTCAGACGGCCTTTATTTATGTTTTGATAGAAAGAGGATTAACTGAATAAACCTTTAAACCACAACATAATCGCGTCCCACATACGGCGCAACCAGCTGCCTTCTTCCACGCCGGTCAGGGCGACGACGTCTTTTTCGGCAATGATTTTGCCGTCTTTCATGACTTTCAGTTTGCCCAATACTTGGCCTTTTTCAATCGGAGCGAGGACGGGCTGAAGCGTTTCTAAGATTGGTTTGACGTTTTTGCCGGTATCGTGGGGAATGGTAATGTAAACATCGTCCAAGAAGCCGATATCTACGGCTTTGGTGCTGCCTTTGTAAACTTTGACTTGGGAAATCACTTCTCCGCCGTTGTAAAGTTTAGGCGTATCAAATGCCTGCAATGACCAGTTGAGCAGTTTGCTGCTTTCACTGGCGCGCGCTTCGGTAGATTCGGCACCGGCAAGGATGGAAACAATACGGCGGTTGTTGCGTTTGCTGGAAGCGGCGAGATGGTAACCTGCGCCTTCAGAATAGCCGGTTTTCAAACCGTCGATACTGCTGTCGCGATAGAGCAGAAGATTGCGGTTGGGCTGCTCGATATTATTGTATTTGAAAGATTTATTTGCAAATAAAGGATAATATTTCGGATAGTCATTAATGAGCGCGGCTGCCAAGATGGCAAGGTCGCCAACGGTTGAAACATGGCCGTTAGAAGAAATACCAGTCGGGTTGTTGAAGTGGGTGTGCTTCATGCCCAAGCGTTTGGCTTCTTCATTCATTTGTTTAACGAATTCGTCGATAGAGCCGTTGCCAATGGCTTCGGCAAGGGTAATGGCGGCATCGTTGGCCGATTGGATGGTTGTACCCTTAATCAAGGAGCTGACGCTGACAGGAACTTTCGGATCAAGGAACATGCGCGAACCTTCGACTTTCCATGCGGCATTGGAAACGGTCAGCATTTGGCTTGCTTCAAGTGTACCGTTTTCCAGTGCTTTAAAGGCAAGGTAGGCGGTCATCATTTGCGTCAACGCGGCTGGCTCGATAGGTGTATCGGCATTGTTGGATGCCAAGGTTTGCTTGCTGTGCAGGTCGGTAACGATATAGGCCGTCGCCGCAATTTCCGGCGGCGTTGTCGGGCTGTTGATGCTGTGTAGCAGCGGCTGCGTTTGAGCCTCGATTTGTACGGCAGGTGCGGATGCAACCGGGTCGGCAGCGAGGGCAGGAGTATTCAGGAGTGCAGCAAAAATTAAGCTAAGTAGCGCTTTTTTCATCATTATCTGTGGATTTGAATGTGAGTGGATACTGTTATGAAGCAAACAGTTTGACATATTAAATAGATATTAAGCGGACATTATACCGTCTCATTTAAGCTTTGCTAAGATTTTTCTTGCCTTCAGACGGCCTCAGGGGTATGGTTTTAACTTTTTCCTCTGGTCGATTTGACCGAATTGCAATTTATTTCCGAACACTAAAAATACCATGAACCATTCCCTTCCTCTTTCTGATTATCTAACCCGTATTTTGACCGCTTCCGTTTATGATGTAGCCGTAGAAACGCCTTTGGATCTGGCACGTAGTCTGTCAGACCGTCTGAACAATCAGGTTTTGCTCAAGCGCGAAGATTTGCAGCCGGTGTTTTCGTTCAAAATCCGCGGCGCGTACAATAAAATGGCGAAGCTGCCGAAAGAAGCCTTGGATTGCGGCGTGATTGCAGCAAGCGCGGGCAACCATGCGCAGGGTGTGGCTTTATCGGCGCAGTATTTGGGTTGCCGCGCCGTCATTGTGATGCCGGAAACAACGCCTAAAATCAAAATCGATGCGGTCAAGAGCCGAGGTGGCGAAGTGGTATTGAAAGGCGTGTCTTATAACGACGCCTATGATTATGCGATGGAGTTGGCAGAAAAGGAAAAACTGACTTATATCGCGCCGTTTGATGATCCTGACGTAATTGCCGGTCAGGGAACCATCGGCATGGAAATTCTCCGTCAACACCGTAATATCAATGCGATTTTTGTTCCGATTGGCGGCGGCGGTTTGGCAGCGGGTGTAGCGGCGTTTATCAAACAAGTTTGCCCTGAAATTAAAGTCATTGGTGTGCAAACCGATGATTCTTGCTGTATGAAGCAATCGGTAGAGGCAGGGAAAATCATACATCTGAAAGATGTCGGCCTGTTTTCAGACGGCACGGCGGTCAAGGTTGTCGGTGATGAAACCTTCCGCCTGTGTAAAGAGCTGCTGGACGAGATTATTACGGTCAATACGGATATGTTGTGCGGCGCAATTAAAGATATTTTTGACGATACGCGCAGTATTACCGAGCCTGCGGGCGCATTGGCACTTGCCGGCTTGAAGGCTTACGTTGCGAAAAACAATATTCAAGGCCAAAACTTGGTTGCCGTCACCAGTGGCGCCAACATGAACTTCCACCGCTTACGCCACGTTTCAGAGCGCAGTGAGCTGGGCGAGGGCAACGAAGGCATTTTCGCCGTTACTATTCCCGAAGAAAAGGGCAGCTTCCTGAAGTTTATCAATTTGTTGGGAAGCCGGAACATTACTGAGTTCAACTATCGCTACGGCAGCGATAAAAATGCGCATATTTTTGTCGGTTTGCAAACCGCCGGTGCGCAAGACTTGGCCGTCATCAGTGAACAACTGACTGAAGCAGGCCTGCCCAATGTCGATTTGACCAATGATGAAATCGCCAAAATCCATATCCGTTACATGGTCGGCGGCCGTACGGAAAAAGTAGCCAACGAACGCTTGGTCAGCTTTGAATTCCCTGAGCGCCCCGGCGCATTGTCCCGCTTCTTGAACCATATGCGCGCCGAATGGAATATTACTTTGTTCCATTATCGCAATCATGGTGCGGACTACGGCCGTATTTTGGTCGGTATTGATGTACCGGAAAGCGACAATGAAGCCTTTACCGACTTTTTGGAGAGCTTGGGTTATGTTTATAAAGAAGAAACCGATAATCCGGCTTATAAACTTTTCTTGGCTTAATTAGTAAGATAAAAGGCCGTCTGAAAAATTTCAGACGGCCTTGTGTTTTATGTTCGGCTTTATTTCTTACGGAACACCAAGTCCCAAACGCCATGACCCAATCGTTTGCCTCGGGCTTCAAATTTGGTTTCAGGACGATAATCAGGCGTAGGGGCGTAATCGGCAGCTGTGTTTTGCAAAGAGTCGAAACTGCTCAAAACTTCCAGCATTTGCACAGCGTATTCTTCCCAGTCGGTTGCCATATGGACATAGCCGCCGCTTTTGAGTTTGGGCAGCAGCTTTTCAACAAACGGCACTTGTACCAAGCGGCGTTTATTGTGGCGTTTTTTGTGCCAAGGGTCAGGGAAGAAAATATGAATGCCGTCTAAAGACCCGTCTTCCAGCATCTTTTCCACTACTTCTACTGCATCATGACGCATTACGCGGATATTGGAAATGTGTTCTTCCTCAATCAGCTTCAAGATATTGCCGACGCCCGGGCCGTGAACATCAATTGCTAAAAAGTCGGTATCGGGCAGACGTTTGGCGATTTCCACCGTTGCGACGCCCATACCGAAACCGATTTCCAAAACTTTAGGGTTGTCCCGTCCAAAAGCATGGTTCAAATCCAAAGGGGCTTCTTGGAAGTCCACACCAAATTGCGGCCACATCGTATCAATGGCGCGCTGTTGGGCCGCGGTCATATGGCCTTGGCGCAAGACGAAACTGCGGATGTTGCGTTTGTGTTCTTCAGGAACGGTATTTTCGGGGGTATTTTCTGGAATGTTTTCGGACATATTGTTTTAAATCAGTGAGAAATCAAATAAAAAGGCCGTCTGAAAGAATCAGACAACCCTGCATATAAATCGGCGTGATTATAGCGAATAAACGCTCTTCCCGAAACCTTTTAAAAAGAAGGTTTCAGACGGCCTGATTAAGACAATACTGGTTGCGGTACTTTGTGTTGCACCGCATAAACCGCTGCTTGAACGCGGCTGCTTAGGTTTAACTTACGCAACAGGTTTTGCACATGCACTTTGACGGTTGACTCTGCCAAGTTCAAATGGCGGGCAATGATTTTATTGCTGTGTCCGGCGGCAAGGTAGCCTAAGATTTCCATTTCGCGCGGGGTCAGCTGCGCCAGCAGGTGGTCGGAGCGGGAAGGAGAAGGGGAAATCAGCGATTGCACCAAGCGGCTGGTCATTTCTGGAGAGAAGACATTGTCGCCATCGACGGCTTTGCGGATGCTTTCTAAGAGGAAGTCGGCATTGATGTTTTTCAGCAAAAAGCCTTTTGCACCCATACGCATACATTCGGTCAAATCGTCGCTGTCTTCGGAAACGGTAAGCATGATGACGGTCAGCTGCGGATTGATACTTAAAATTTGAGCCAATGCTTCGCGGCCGTTCATGACCGGCATATCCAAGTCCAGCAAAACTACGTCAGGCTTGAGCTGCTCAACCATTTTTACGCCGGCCAGGCCGTCTGAAGCTTCGCCGACGACTTCAAAATCAGGCTGGCGAGAAAGCAAGGCCTTGATACCGCTGCGAAATAGGGTGTGGTCGTCAATAAGGGTAATTTTAATCGTCATGATGCTGTTCTCATTTGTTGCGGCAAAGTCAGCATAACCGCCGTACCTTGCCCAATCTGCGATGTAATGGCCAGTTGTGCGTTAATCCGTTGGGCACGTTCCTGCATAATGCCCAAGCCGACATGTTCGCCTGAAGGCCGGTTTGATAGGTGTTCTTTATTAAAGCCTGCGCCGTCGTCCCGAATCGTCATGACAAAATCGCCGTGGTTAGCAATTTCGACACTGACATGTTGCGCACGCGCGTGCTTCCGGATATTGGACAGGCTTTCCTGCAAGATGAAGATGATTTGCAAATGCTCATCATAATTCAAAGCCTGTCCGTCGTCCTGCCATTTTAAATCAACTGGAATACCGGTTTGTCGTTCAAAACGCGCCAGCAGCGATTCTACCGCTTCAGGGAAATCTTTATTACTGATTTTGGTGCGGAAATTCATCAGAAGCTCGCGGACGTCTTCATAGCATTCCTGCACGCCGTCTTTAATAAAGCTGATGTTTTCTTCAGCCTGCTCGCGTTGGTTTGAAGCAAACGCGCTTTCCAACATTTGCACCTGCAAATTCAAAAAGGTCAGGGCTTGTGCAATACTGTCATGCAAACCTTGCGCAATCAAGTTACGCTCCTGCAAGACGGCAAGCAGGCGGCGTTCTTGTTCCATGCGGTTGTTGGCGATGGAAATCCCCAGCTGCCCGCTTAAAGTCTGCAACAATTTTTCATCTTGCTCATTGGGCATATGGCCGTCTGAAAAATACAGGGCCAATACACCGAGCTGTTCGTCTTGGTAAACGATTGGGAATTCTACACGATTTCCCTCTTCGGTTTCACCGACACTTGCCGCCAAGTCAGAGCGTTTGCGTTCTTCATCGGAAAGATATACTGTACCGCCCAAAGCGGAAAACGCCGGCAGAATCTGAGCCAAAAATTCTTCTGCGGCCTGTTGCGGCGTAAAGGTTTGGTGCAGGTTGCGCGTAGTCTGGTAGAGCAGAGTCAAGTCACGATTTTGCCGGGCCAAGTCTTGGGTTTGTTGGGCAACCTGTCCTTCTAAATCCGTATAAAGCGTTTTCAGACGGCGGCTCATTTGGTTGAAGCCCTTGCTGACTTGGGCGAATTCACGAATTTGGTCTGTATCGATTTGTACCCCGAAACGACCTTCGCTGATGGTTTCTACCCCGTCGCGCAATTTTTCCAGCGGCCGGATGATCCACGAATAATGCCAAACAATCATCAAGCCGGCAGCCACTAAAATCATCAACATCATCGCCATTTGAAAACGGCGCAGCCACAAAGTATTTTGCTCGTTGGCGTTTTCCATCGCTTGTAAAAACAGCTCGATATTGCCGGCAAAACGGTATAAGCCGATTTGGGTCGGCCGCTCGTAATGTTGCAAAGAAGGCTTGATGTTGGATTCCCAATCAATTAACAGCATCGATTGGATCAAATCGTAAGCCAGCGGCATTTGTGACGGAATCAGCGGATGAATGGCATCGCTTTGTGTTACATTGGCCAGCGTACGTTCAAATTCTTTGATTTGGTTGTCAATTTGAGCATTGGGCGTACGGACGCTTGCCATATAAGCCAAGCGATACACCTGCATTTTCAAGCTGCCCGCATCTTCAATCGTTTTAGCCGCGCTTTCCAAACGCCAAGAAAGCAGTAGGGTAAAGGCAATCGATAAAAAAGCCGAGCCGACCCATAACATAGTCAGTAGTTTTAAACGCGAGGACAGGCTCAGGCCGTCTGAAGATCCGGAGAATAAACGCATAAAGCACGCAGGAAGACTAATCCGATAATCTTATAAAAATATCATTCTTTCGACCTATAAACAACCTATCTAAAATAATTGTATGGTTATGATAAGAAAAAACAGGGGTTTAATGTAAAATCATGTTATGATAAAATTCATCTTAAGTGAATTAAATCACAAAATCAGGTTTCAGACAGCCTGAATACTTAAAAACTTATTCCATAAATACAACATCGCGAATAACACTTACACACTCTGCTTTGCAAAGGACTACCAAAATGAAAATTTTTGCACTGATATTGGCCGGCGGGCAGGGAAGCCGGATGGGAGGTGTCGATAAAGGGTTGGTGCAATGGCACAATAAAGCCTTGATAGACCACGTTATCGAAAAAATCCGCCCGCAAGTCAGCCATATCGCCATCAGTGCCAACCGCAATCTCGAATCCTACGCTCAACGCAGCGCACACGTTTTCTCCGATGCGCGCCAATGGCAGCATTACGGCCCTCTAGCCGCCTTATGTACTGCCGCCAACGATTTACAAATTGCTACTGCCGATTGGCTGCTCATCGTATCTTGCGATATGCCGCGGTTGCCGGAAAATTTGGTGTCCCAATTTGAAACCATCGCGCGGCGCACGCCATTGTGCAATGCGTTTTATGTAGAGACCTCTGCCAGGCCGCATTACAGCGTGATGTTTATCCGACCGCAAATCCTACAAAGCACCGTGCCATACCTTTATTCAGGAATGCGCAGCATCCGTGGCTGGCTGCAGCAACAGCGCGCGCGAGTTGTCCATTTCCCTCATGAGCAGGATTTTATCAGCTACAACACGGAAAACGATTTGGCTCAGCCTTTGTAGTTGGGTAGGTAGAAGCAATAAGACAATAAAAGTATGAATTGTTTTGCAATAAAGTATTTTATAAAAGCTTTAGGCCGTCTGAACAACAAACAGACGGCCTTTGTTTTGTCATTTTAAAGTTAACTGAATTATAGGCAAGCGGCAAAGTTTTCTGCTGCCAATGGTTCCCTGCCTAGTAAAGCCGCAAAATCAGAATAGTCGGCGCATGAGCCTTGCTTGAGTAGGGCAAAGCTGTCGCGGCTGATAATGCCGTTGCTGAGGATGTTTGCCAACGGTAGCGTTGGCTCAAGCAGGTGTAGGGAGAAAGGCAGAATACGTTGCGGCGGTTTATGGTGCAGGGTTTGACGGATGGTGGTCAGGTATTCCGCCAAGGTTAGAGTTTGGCTGCCGGTCATATTGATGACGCTATGGTCGGTGTCGGCTTGGACGGCAAGTTTTGCCAAACCTTCGGCAACATCGGCAAGGTGTACGGGCTGCAAATGAAAGCGACCGGCTTCCGGTAAGGGAAGCAAAGGGAGGCGGGTTAGTTTGATAAACAGTTCGCAGCTGGTTCCTCCTCGTCCGTAAACGACGGATGGTCTGGCTATGGCAATCGGTATGCCGCTTTGAGCAATGGCATCATCG
The DNA here is from genome assembly GCF_024205705.1 of Neisseria subflava. Lineage (NCBI taxonomy): Bacteria > Pseudomonadati > Pseudomonadota > Betaproteobacteria > Neisseriales > Neisseriaceae > Neisseria > Neisseria subflava. The sequence goes on along the minus strand of NZ_CP073115.1, from coordinate 1,199,315 downwards.
CCACGTCCTTTGCTGCCGACAAAGTTGATGGATTGAGATGGGTCGGCACCCAACGCGGATAGTTGCACCCAGCGTTTGATGCCTGATGCTTTTGCCCATGCGGCGAGCTGTTTGGGCGTGTGGTGGTGCACGGTTTCGAGTATTTCGGCATAACGGCTCATGATGCCGATACAGTTGATGAGGACGTCTTGTCCTTCCAATAAACGGCGTGCGGCTGTTTCATCGGGATGAAGAAAGTCGAAGGCGCGGCGGTTGGGCGTGCAAACTTGGTGGCCTTGTTCTTTGAGGATTTGAACGGTACGCTTGCCGATAAATCCGCTGCCTCCGAAAATGATGATGTTCATGGTTTTTCTTTATGTTGTTGAGGCCGTCTGAATACCTTTAAATCGGTTTCATCACCATCAGGAAGTAAATCACGATAGTGGCGCAAAAGGCAGGGTAGCCGAGCAATTCCCAGCGTCTGGCATAACGCCAGTAGGGCTCCGGAATGGTGTCTGCGTTTTCTTTATGCGCTTTTTCGGCAATCTTGGCCATGCGGATTTGCAGCCAAACAACAGGCAGCCAGCAAATGCCTGAAAAAATGTATAAGGCCAGCGTCATCCATACCCAATTTTGTTCCAGCAAGGTGGCAACAGTGTAGCCGCGTTCATACAGCATCCATAAGCCGGACAAGGGTTGGAAAATGACGGCGGGCGTGGTAAACCACCAATCTGCTTTGATGACCCAATGCGAGACGATCGACTGAGCGGCAACCGAACCGCTGCGGTTTGCCCAAAAGAGGTAAAACGCTGTACCAAAACCGGTGCCGACCATTAAGGTAGCCGAGATGATGTGCAGGGTTTTAACGATTAAATAGGTGTTCATTTTTTATCTCCTACGGATTGATACAGGAAAAACAAAGTAGCCATAATTGGCAGGTTTTTTACCAAAGGTGCAAATGGATGTGCCCACATTTCGGGCAGTCTGAAGGCAATGATCAGGCTGTATGCCGCGACGGTTATAAATTGCAGCAGCCATATTTCGGAACGGGAGCGAAAGCGGCTGAAGCATAAAAAGGCAAAACCGATATCCAATAGTGAGGCGGCAATTAATGTCGGCCATTGCAATGGATTGGGAATACCGACCGAATGCAGTAAATCCAATGACATTTCAGGCATGAAAAACAGAGGCTGGGTACCGCTCCAGAGCCATAGCAGCCCCATCGAGTAAGGTAGGTAGTCGGGGAGGGTATGTGCAGTGTGGTCGGACATATTGGTTTCCTAATTTCATTTCAGTTTAAAAATATAATCAGTCTGAAATTTCTATAATTTCTGTCAAGAGAGAAATTATAGGATAAAAAATTTTTAGATACTCTTTTGGATTGTTTCTTTAGGAGGGAAATCCATATCCAGTGATTCAAAATCTACCAAGGGACATTAAGCTTCAGATAAACATGCCCATACAAGGACACTATGAGCATGTTTCCATATCCTAAAATAATATTGGCTGTGTTTATTGCTTACAAGCCCATTGCCATCAACGGAAAAATTTTTGTATTCCTGCGCCAATTTTCAAAATTTTTACCATGGTTGAAGTAGAAAGCTTCAACATTTCATTTGCCCACATGGTTAGCGTACTGATGAAATCATGGGTTTGTTGGATTCGCTGCTTGGCAGTTTCATTTTCCTGGCTAAATTCAGGGCTGTCGATCAGGCTTTGCAAAAATTGCCGTGTCGGTTCGATTTCACGCTGCATACGCACTTCTGCGATGGTGCGGAACAAAGTCCAGACGTCATCCGAAGTTTCAAAATGATCGCGCCTGTCACCCAGAATATGCACGGTATGCACCAGTCTCAGGTTTTGCAGCTCTTTGATGCTGTTGCTGACATTGGAGCGCGCTACGCCGAGCGTTTCGGTAATTTCTTCGGCGTTCATCGGTCTGCCTAAGATGTAGAGCAGGGCATGGATTTGTGCAACGGTACGATTGACACCCCATTTGGTACCCATTTCACCCCAATGGAGGATAAATTTTTCAGTGGTCGGATTCAGTTTCATAGTGATGGTATTCTATTTTTATCTTTTATTTCTGTCAATACAGAAATGAAGAAATTTTGGCGTATGAAGTAAAAATGTTCAGACGGCCTTTTAATGCATTTTTCTAAATACATCAATGGTACATCCAACTTTGTCAGCTATTATTTCCTATTAGTAAAAGATATTGTTCGTAAACCGGTATTTTTTGAATAAAAATTTATCCGTACAATCTGCTGGATCAGATAACGAAGAGCAGAACATGAAAAAAATGCCTGTATTGTTTGTTGGGCATGGTAGCCCGATGAATGCATTAGATACAGAGAACCCGTTCAATCAGAATTTCAGCCTAATTACGCAAAAGTTTGCCAAACCAAAAGCCATTTTGATGATTTCAGCGCATTGGTACAGCAGCCGTTTGCAGGTGACATCAGGTAAACACCCTGAAATGATTTACGATTTCTACGGCTTTCCTGAAGAGCTCAGCCAAATGCAATATCCCGCGCCCGGGTCGCCCGAGTTGGCGGAGCAAGTGAAGTCATTATTACAGCCGGAAAATGTCGAGCTGAACCCAACGCGTGGTTTTGATCATGGGGCATGGGCGGTGTTGAAATTTCTCTATCCCGATGCCGATATTCCCGTGGTACAACTTAGCCTTAACCGTTTGCAATCGGCAGAATGGCATTTCAACTTGGCGAAAAAATTATCTGCCTTGCGAGAACAAGGCGTGCTGATTATCGGCAGCGGCAATATTGTGCATAATCTGAGGGCGTTAAGTTGGGAACATATTGACCAAATCGGTGCAGGGTATGATTGGGCGTTTGCTTTCCGTGAAACGGTCAATCAGGCGATTGCAACACGAGATGATAAAACTTTGGTGCATTATGAGCAGTTAGGTGAAAAAGCCGAGCTTTCTGTGCCAACGCCGGATCATTACTTGCCCTTGCTGTACATCATGGCATTACGCGAACCGGATGATGAAGTTACGTTTTTCAATGATAATTTGATTGCGGGATCGCTCAGTATGACGTCGGTTTTGGTGGGGTAAAAAGGAAAAAAGTTGATTCACTTTGTGAATAATGTGATATTGTTTCAGACGGCATCTTGTGTCCATATAAAAGCTGCGATCTACATTGGCGAGGATAAGATTGAGCTTGTAATCTTTGAATATATCAGACGGTCTTAAAACTCAATTAAATAATGTCTGGATTTAGCACTAAATCATATTCGCCGAATTTTGGAAATAGAATGACCTTATCTTTTGGGGGATATAATTCTGTTTTTTCATATCGCTCATTATTAATAAAATCTTCTTTCAAAATATAGCAGTCATCCGTATTTTCATTGAAGAAATAAGTATACCCTTCTGCTAAGTCATGAGATTCCGAAGTTATATAATCTCTCCATACAGCCATAGAAAAAAAATAATATTGCGAATTAGAATATTTTTGAAATTGATGGGTTAAATAATCCCTTCCAAATTTATCGAAAAAATTTACTGAAAAAAACCTACTTCCTCTCGCAAAGTAATTACATATTCAGGTTGTTTCACCGAACCTATTACGGCAGTATATAACTCCCCTTTAATATAATATGTTTTTCCTCAGCTTGTTTCTCAGAAAAAGGCTTATGAAGTTCCTTATAACCATAAGACCACTGCTCACAATAAAAAATATCTTTCTTCATTTGTAAATCCTTCCTATTGTATCCCTGATGATAACATTTTCTTCTAATGATTAGAATAGAACAAGCGTTTGGATTTTGAAGATGATTTATAAAAACTCTTTGAAATCTCTCTACTCTTTGAAAAAGAAAAAAGGCCGTCTGAAAAGTGCAGGCTGCTTTTTGGGATTTCAGACGGCCTTTAAAAGCAGCCTGCGCTTGGAGGGGGTATTGTGTTTAGCTATCTGCCAAATACTTTCCGCCAGGCATTTGGATTGATTTTAAATTTGGCTTTGAACTGCAAACGTAGGTTTGCCGCACTGCCGAAGCCGCTTTGTTCGGCGATGCGTTCTATCGGCAAATCCGTATTTTCCAACAAATCCTGTACCTGCCATAGCCGCTCTGTTGTGAGCCACTCACCGAAATTCATGCCTGAGGCTTGAGAAAAATGGCGGATAAAGGTACGGCGGGAAACGGCTAATTTTTTTGCCAAATCGTCCAAGCGGTATGGGGTGGCAAGGTTTTGGCGCAGTTCGTCCAATAAGTGATTCATTTTGTCATCGGCGGTACGACGTTCGACAGGTCGGTGGATAAACTGTGCCTGCCCGCCTTCGCGGTGTGGTGCCGTAACCAAGGTACGGGCAAGGTCGTTGGCAACGGTTGCACCGTGGATTTTGCGGATGAGGTACAGACAGCAATCCAGCCCGCCCGCCGCACCTGCCGATGTTAAAAAGTTGCCGTCTTCCGCATATAGGCGGTTAGTATCCAGATGAATTTTAGGGAAACGGCGGATAAAGTCGTCTTCGGCAAGCCAGTGGGTTGCGGCGGTTCTGCCGTCTAAAAGTCCTGTGTAGGCAAGGGCGTAAGTGCCGTAACATAGGGCGGTGATATGCGCACCACGTTTTGCTGCCCGCTGTAAATTCTCAGCCAGTTCCGGCGTCGGGGCTTCTTCAATATTGCGCCAGCCTGCGATGACGATGATGTCGGCTTCTTCCGTCACATCCAAGCCACCGTGTACGGGAATGCTTGCGCCCAGTGCCGTGATGACGTCTTTGCCGTCATCGGAACAGATTTTCAGGTCAAAGAGCGGATTGTCCCGATAGGTTGTCTGAAAAACAGAAAAGGGAATGTTGAAGACAAAATCATTCATGCCCGATTGAGCATATAGCACGATTTTGGGGACAGTTTGATTTTGGCGAAACTCGTTACGCTCGTTTTCAGACGACATTTTGGCACTATCCTTACGTTTATTGGCAATATTGCCTATTTTAGCCGATGCACCTGCTGCTTAAAATACGCTCCATGATTTTTTAAGGAGCAACATCATGAAATTCAAGAAATTTATTCTTGCCACTGTTTTGGGCGCGACAGCTTTTTCCGCTTGGGCAGCCGATTCATACCAACATATCCGTAACGCTACTGCCAAGGTCGAATATGCGGGGCAGACGTTTTTGATTGACCCGTTTTTCGCACCCAAGCACTCCATGAACGGCTTTGCCGGCACGTTCAACAGCCAAGCCAAAATGCCGCTGGTCGGGCTGCCGATGAGCGTGAATAAAATTTTGGACGGTGTGGATGCAGTTATCGTTACCCATACTCACGAAGACCATTGGGACGAAACCGCCGCACGTTCCATTCCGAAAAAACTGCCCGTATATGTGCAGCACCAAGCCGACGCAGTAAAAATCCGCAGCCAAGGCTTTACTGATGTACGCGTGTTGAACGGCAGCACTGTCTTCAACGGCGTAACCATCAGCAAAACCGGCGGCGTACATGGTACAGAAGCTATGTATGCCAACCCGCAGCTAGCCGAAATCTTAGGTGATGCAATGGGTGTGGTATTCCAAAGCAACGGTCATAAAACCGCTTATATTATGGGTGATACTGTGTGGACGGCAGATGTAAACAAAGCATTGAACCGCTACAAACCCGATTATCTGATTATGAACACGGGCTACGCACTGATTTCAGGTATTTCAGACGGCATTATTATGGGGATGGCTGATGTATTAAAAGCCAGCCAAGTCATGCCTAAAGCCAAAATCATCACCGTACACATGGATACCGTGAATCATACCGCCGTCAGCCGCGCCGATATGCGTAAATTTATACGCGGTCAAGGCATTGAAAGCCGTGTGAACGTTCCGGAAGACGGAGAAATCGTAAAACTGGATTGATAAACGGCTTTTACCTTAAAGCAGCCTGCACCTTGCTTTTCAAAGTGCAGGCTGCTTTATTTTTTTGCCGCTTTTGTTAAACCGTCCAACTATGCTTGATGGCCGTTTACCATTAGATTGGGCACGGTTTCTGCCAAGCCTTTGGCGAGTTTGCCGATTTGGCTTTCTTCGGTTAATACACGCACGCGGTTGTCCGGCAGGTTTTCTAAAATCCAAGCGTGATACACATCGCTGAAATTTTCGCCTTCGCCAAACGTGCCAGACCCTGCAAGGTGAACAAGATTGCCATCTTCGCTGATATCAAATTCTTCTACTTTGCAGGTAACGTGAAAGCCGAAAGTATCAAACACAAAATCGGCATCCACTGAAAGCTTAGTCGTTGAACCGTCGCCCACCACGATATTTTCCGCATTGTGATAATAAGTGCCCCATGCTTTGGTATCCGCTAAATAAGGCAGCACATCCGCCACGCTTAAGCCTTTTACAATTACTTCATTGGAAACGTAGTTGTCGGTTTCGCCCGGAGTATATTTTTCTGGCCAAATGATTGCAGGTTGTGAATAAGTTTTCATAGTAAAATCCTCTTAGTTAATGGTTAGTCGCGTTTTGCTATGTAAGCATTATAGGGTGGGGTTAGATATTAAGTGAAATCGCTATTATAAATAATTAATATCAGATAAAATGATATTATAAGAATAAAGTGAGCTAAAAATGAAATCCTTACAAACCCTTGATTTAAACTTATTGAAAGCCTTTTCGGTGTTAATGGACGAGCGTAACGTAAGCAAAGCCGCCGAGCACGCAGTCGGCCATGAGCGGCGTGTTGGCAAGATTGCGTGATAGTTTTGATGATCCGCTGTTTGTGCGGGTGCAACGGGGCGTTGGGCCGACCAATCGGGCGTTAGAATTTGCCCCGCAAGTGAAAAAGGTGCTGAATGAAGTAGAGCAGTTATTACAGCCGCCGCAGTTTGATCCGACAACGGCAGAATTAACCGTACGCATCGCCTGCACCGATTATGCAATGCGTGCCGTGATTGTACCGTTTCTGCATTTGCTGAAAACCAAGCCCCGAAAATTAAAGTCGCAGTGCTGGCGATTAACGAAAGTGAGGTTCAAAATCAGCTCGAACAGCGGCAAATCGATTTTGCACTGGTGACACCGGACTTCCAAGTACCGGATATTCACGCAAAAAATTTGTATGACGAGCGCTATATCTGTGCCGTTCGCCACGATCACCCAATAGCCAAACAATCATAACTGACCCTTGAGCAGTTTTGTCAGTTAGAGCAAGCCTTGATTTCCTATCATGGCGGCAGCTTTAGCGGTATTACAGACCAAGCCCTTCAAGTGATGGGATTACAAAGAAACATCAGCCTGTCGGTACAAAATTTCATCGTTTTGCCCGAATTACTGGCGCAAAGCGATCTATTGGCAGTCGTGCCTGAGCGTTTGATTGCTAACTTGCCCAATCTCAAGCGTTTTGAGCCGCCCCTTGAAATTCAAGGCTTTACCAAAACCGTGATTTGGCACGAACGGACATATAAAGATCCTGCATATCGCTGGGTAAGGGAGCTGATTGAAAAGGCTTGTGCAGCAAGCGCAGCATAGGCAACGGGATGGATAGATAACATGTGGGGAAAAGGTTATCTGAAAAATCTTTGCAACAATTATATTGCTCCTTAATTCACTAATTTTCTTAACGTAATTTATTATGATTAAATCACATTTAATGTAATTGCATAAGGAGAAAACTATGCTAAAAATAGATATTGCAATAAAAGAAACTGCTTCCGTTATTTCTAAGAATATTGATAGATTTGATGATTCAGAAAGAGGCTTACTTTCACAAAATATTCTTGCCCAGTTAAGAAACTTAGTCGAATATATTGCACAAAAAATATATAGTAATGGTCAGGATATTGATCCTAACAACTATTCAGATAAAAAAGAAGCATGGGAATATATTAAATCACAAGGCAGCTTTGATTTCCTACATAAATTCCATAGCCTATTACAAAAATCCGTATCACACTATACTATAGATGAGAATGGATCTGAAAGGTTAATGCTAAAATATTATGAATACTTACTAAGAATAAAATCATTTTTAAGAAAAAAATATGGGTTAGATATTTTATATAATATAGAAGAGTTTCCTTTAAATTTAGATGAAAAACTAACTGAGTATTATGAAAAAATATCATTAAAAATAAACGCAGACCATATCAATGATACCTATTCTGATTATAATGATAGATATTATATTCAAAAAATAAAACCTTTCTTTGTGAAACAAGAAATATATTATGAAGTTACATTTACTATTGCAAATGATAAAGTAAGTAAATTTGATAGAATTATCGCCTTTACACGCCATGATATACTGGATAATTATGCAGTAAAATTAAGAATAAGAGAAGATTATATTGATATACTAAACAGTAGGATGTCAATTAAAATTATTGATAACTGGGAAGTGTCAATACGTAATTGTGAATTTAAGAATTTCTCAAAAATTTTCAACATGCAATCAGTTCATTCTAACAGTAATGAATATTCTTTAATAATGAAGTATTTAACTTATAATAAAATTGACTTTGTCGATATTATACGATTATCAGACAATTATTTTTATGATTTTAAAAATCAAATAACTTCACAAGTAAGAACTACTAATTTTATCAATATATTGGAAGTTTGTAGAAACCTTATAAGAAATAATTTAGCAGGAGGAAATGTTATCAGTTATTTGTTGTATAAATTAAATAACAAAGTAATTAAAAGTCAGTTTAATAATGATTCATGTCATAAGTTATCCAACTTAAATCTTAACTGGGGGTGTATTCCATTTGATAAAATGCCATTCACGACATCTTTAATAAGTCACAACCCTAAAGTGCATGATTTATTTAATTGTATCAATCTATCGAATCGTGAACATGAGTTCCTAGCAAGATTCATTAAGAATAACGCAGAGAAAAAAGGAATCTTATTTACAAAATTAGAAGAAATATCTGGCTTCTCTAATATTCAAGAATTAATGAAGAAGTATAATTCCAACGTATATCACAAACACACCAATCGTAACTTGGTTGAATATAAAGGATTTATCTATATAAAAGAATATGTAGATAATTGCATTGATATTATCCTGGAAATAAAAAAATATGAAAATGAAAAGATAGAAGGTTATACTAATTCAGTTATTTCTTGGCTAAATGATGGTTCATATAAAATTGATTGTAATGAGAAATTAGAATTACTAAAAAATATGTTTTCTCAATCTAGAGTTGCATTAATCTACGGTGCAGCAGGGACAGGTAAGTCTACAGTTATAAACCATATATCTAACTTTTGGAATGACAAAGAAAAAATATATTTAGCTAATACTAATCCTGCTGTAAACAACTTAAAAAGAAGGGTAACCACTAAAAACAGCTATTTTATGACTATTTCAAAGTTTCTATCTAAAAGAAATAATCATATATCCTGTGATTTATTGGTTATTGATGAGTGCAGTACTATTAGTAATCAAGATATGGTAAGTATTCTAAGGAAAGTAGATTGTAAGATGCTTGTTTTAGTTGGCGATGTTTTTCAAATTGAATCTATTTTGTTTGGGAATTGGTTTGACATTATTCGTAGATTTGTCAATCAATCTGCAATTTTAGAATTGAAAACACCATATAGAACGACTAATGAAAATTTATTAACGATTTGGAATAGAGTTAGAGAGTTAGATATAGCGATATTAGAACCGATGGTAAAAGAAAACTATTCTGTTAGATTAGATAAATCAGTACTGGATCAGCCAAATGATGATGAAATCATTTTGTGCCTAAATTATGATGGTATTTATGGTATTAATAATATTAATCATTTTTTGCAGAGTAATAACCCAAACCAGCCTGTTTTATGGGGAATACACGATTACAAGGTAAATGATCCTATTTTGTTTAATGAGTCAGAAAGATTTACTCCACTTATTCATAACAACATGAAAGGAAAAATTGTTGATATTAACAAAACAGAAAGTGAAATATTTTTTACTATTGAATTAGATATTAGCATAAATGAAATTGATGCAGATGGATATGATTTTGAACTTTTATCAAATAAAAATAGTAAAAATTCAATAATTAAATTTTCAGTTAAAAAATATCCAGATACCGATGAAGATGATGATTCATTTGATAAATTAGTTCCATTTCAAGTTGCTTATGCTGTATCTATCCATAAATCACAAGGTTTAGAATACAAGTCTGTTAAAATCATTATTACGAATGAATTGGAAGAATTGGTAAGCCATAGTATTTTTTATACGGCTATTACAAGAGCAAAAGAAAATTTGAAAATTTATTGGTCTCCGGAAACAGAAAAGGTCATTCTATCGAGTTTTGAAAAGAGAGATTTTTCTAGAGATATTGGGTTATTAAAGGGGATGATAAATTCCCAAGGCAACAGTAGAGAATTATAGACATCATCTACGAATAAGGTCAGCATGGCAGGTTTTTAATATGGCTTTGCTTTATCTTTTCAGTCGAGGCAAGAAATCTGGAATTTGAATGTGGTGGATGAATAAATCGACACTGGTGTATATTTGGGCATATTGCTTGCTATGTTTATTTAGCAAGTGGCGAATTGGTGGAGCTTTTCTCTGAACTCCCCTATAAGCAGTGGACAGCGTACGTTTTACCTCCCGCAAAGAAATATAATTCACACCCGTGTAAAGTATAGTCAGTAAGCACAGTCGGATTCTAGAATCCGACTGTGCTTACTCCGTTTTCAGACAACCTAAAACCATGTCCGTTTTATTATAACAGCTCTAAGCCGCACGATTTTTCATTTCACCAACAACCGTCCCTGTCTCGCCAAATTCAAAGTCGCCAGCAACAGCAACATCACCAAGCCGGAGCCTGCGATGGCGAGGAAATAGCCTAAAAACAGTAAACGCTCTTCGGCAATCAAATGAAAACCGCAACCCGTCTTGCATTTGCTGAAAATCCAAGCCCCCAAAATCAAGGTGGCGGTGCAGGCGATTAACGAAAGCATCGTACAAAATCAGCTGGAACAGCGACAAATTGACTTTGTGTTGGTAACACCTGATTTCCAAGCACCGGATATTCACGCCAAAAATTTGTATGACGAACGCTATATCTGTGCCGTTCGCCACGATCACCCAATAGCCCAACAAACAGAACTTACCCTTGAGCAATTTTACCAGTTAGAGCAAGCCTTAATTTCCTATCATGGCGGCAGCTTCAGTGGTGTTACCGACCAAGCGCTGCAAGCGATGGGGCTACAAAGAAATGTCAGCCTATCGGTACAAAACTTTATTGTCTTGCCTGAATTGCTGGCGCAAAGTGATTTACTGGCAGTCGTGCTTGAGCGTCTGATTGAGACCTTTGCAAAATTCCCCAAAATCCCCTAAATTCCCATCAAGACATTTAGGGGATTTTCCATGAGCACCTTCTTCCAGCAAACCGCCCAAGCCATGATTGCCAAACACATCGACCGTTTCCCACTATTGAAGTTGGATCAGGTGATTGATTGGCAACCGATCGAACAATACCTGAATCGTCAAAAAACCCGTTACCTGAAGCCGCGCGCGAAAAATCGGCGCGTTTTTTGAGATAAATCGGATTTAAATTTGTTTCACTGTGTGAAATACTTTTGCAAATTATACCGAACTCGGGAAAGCAGAATGACAAAAGCGACTACATCGTCGCTTTTGTTTTTTCTACCAGTTGCAGATGACCAGCTCGCCGCTGGTCTTTTGCGTTTTATCGCGCCCGACCGAATAGGCCAACTCTAAACGATCAATGCGGAAGTCTTTAAACAGCTCGAGAATATCCGGGTGGTCGTTGATGGACAGCATGACCTTGCCTTTACACTCACCCATCATCTTGGCCAGTAGTTCGTACTGTGCCCAATCAAAGGCGCGGTCGTAGCCGGCAAGCTGCCAATAAGGCGGGTCGGCGTAGAAGAAGGTGTGTTCGCGGTCATAACGTTTGAAGCACTTTTCCCACGGCTCGTTCTCAATGTACACGCCGTTGAGCCGCTGCTGCGCTGCTTTCAGACGGCCTGCTATATCGGCTGCTTTAAAGCCCGCACCCGTGGTGGCGGTGCCGAAATGTTGGTCGATGGTTTTGCCGCCGAAGGCAGTGTGTTGAAGATAGAAGAATCGGGCAGCGCGTTGGATGTCGGTCATGCTCTCGGGCGGTGTTTACTGTAGGCGGGCAAATACTTCGCGGCTGGTCAATGTCCATTCGAACTGGCGCACGAACTCGTCGAAGTGGTGCTGTACGACTCTATATAAGTTGATGAGTTGGCCGTTGAGGTCGTTAAGCACTTCGCACTTGGCGCGTTTCGGCCGAAGAAAAAACAGGGCTGCTCCGCCTGCGAACAACTCCACGTAGCATTGGTGCTCAGGAAACATAGGGAGCAGGTGTTTGGCCAAGCGGCGTTTGCCGCCCATCCACGGAACTAACGGCGCGGGTTTGTTGGTGGGCATATACTTTCCTTTCGGATTGGATGCTCACCGGCATTCTGAGTTGTTAAAGAACTTATGTTGTTGAGCGTATGGCATCGCGGACACTTGATTTCAAAGCGGCCGATGCCGATTGCCAACAGCTTGTTACAATTTTTGCAACGATGTTTCATTTTTTGCATTCATCCTATGCGTTAGTGATAAAATGCCGCTGCCTCGCGAGGTGGCGGCTTCGAAGCTAACGCAGGATATGTCCCTGCTTGGCCGGCGTGTCGGTGTTCCCGCACCGGCACGTCGCCGTCTTTCAATATTTCTTCATATTTGGGCCGTCTGAAATTTCAGACGGCTTCTTTTATTTGCGTATCAAAAACAACGCGGCCAACATATTGGGGCTGATGCGCCAAGCCTCGCTGACACCCAAAGAGGCGGCAACGGCCTCGCTGCAAAACCAACGATTTTGACGTTGGCGGAACGGGCGGCACACCACACCCAAACTGCCCGGCAAGTCGTAGCGGCTGCCTTTGCGTTGCTCGAACCAATCCCTTACCAGTGTTTCAGGCGGCCACTGGGAGCCGATGTCGATAAAATCCCAATGATCAGGGTTGAAGTTGATTTTTTTGAAGCGCACGCCCCCATCAAGCCAGCTGGCCGAGGCACACATGCCGTCTGAAAACACCACCTCACAGTGGCTATACGGCCCTCGGTCAGCAAAACGCACCAAGCGGCTAATCCAGCCGCGCCATCCGGACAAAGTACCTTTATATAACGCTATTTTCATAAAAAAATCCCCACATAAAGATGCAGGGATATTAAGGCGGGAGTCTACTGCGGGCTATTAAACGGGTTTAAAGATTATCTACATCAGATGATGCCTGTACGGGATGGGTGGGCAAATGATAAACAGGGCTGATGGCCTCAACCTTGTCGACATCTTGAGCCTGCTCCAGCCGGTCTGCATAGGCTTGACGCTGACCTGCGACCGATGCGGACAAGGCGGCAAACTGCTTGGCTTTTTGCAGCGTCTTTGCACGGAGGCCGTCTAAATCACACCCGCGGTCGGCGGCAATTTGTGCCAATAGCGGTGTAGGGGCAGACGGGTTTTGCTCCCATGCTAATGCCTCGGCCGCCTGCATTGACCATGTTTGGCGTTCAAATTCCGGCACTTCGTAAGCTTTAGATACTTGCCAAACAAACTCTTGAGCTTTGCCATTGATTTCATCTAATTTGACAGCTTTGACTTGATTCAGCTGCTCAACCTTAGATTCCTCGCTAATCATCCATTTTTTGCCGTCCCATGTGTGCCACAAGCTCGGGCGCTCTTCAAATGTGAGGCCGTCTGAAAGCTCGCCCACAGTATCGATGGTTACGGCTTGACCATCGGCGGTTTGATAAGCGGTTTTGCCTCGATGGTCGGGTATGTACTCCCACGCCTCGCCCGTCCAGCGGGCGGCGTGGCCGTCGCGGTTTTCGGGCGGCTCTACGTCGATACAACCGCCGGGGATGAGGTAGCTGCCGTCGCGGGCATATACGTCCAAATCGGCATCGGTTTGTCCGATATAAAGGCTGTCTGAATCGAGTTGACAGACGGGTTTTGTCCATTGGATTTTTTGGCTCATTTGTTTTTCCTTGTCGGGTTTCTGTTTGGGCGGCGGGCAAGGATGCCCGCCCTACGGTTTCAGACGGCCTTAAATTTTGATGCACGCGAGTAAGGCGATATTTCTAGGACGGGTTTCAATGCCGCCAGCCGGGTCGGTTTGGCCGACAGTGTCAACCGAGACGGTTGATGAATTGCTACCCCTGTCGGTGTCGGGCATGCGGTTGACGCCGATGCCGTGGCTGTGGCTGCGGAATTCATCCGCCTGCCATGAGCCTAGGGCACGATTTCTATCAATGGCTCTGCCGTCATCCCATGATCGGATAAATTCGCCGCGTAAGTCGGGCAGGTTAAATGTGGTACGCCCGTCGCCCGCGCCGTAGGTTGTGCCGATGGCGGCAAACAGGTCGGCATAGGTAGTGCGGGATACGGCCGCACCGTTGGCTTTGAGCCAGCCTGCGGGTGCGTTGCGTCCGGCAAAGTAGGCAACCTCGCCGGAGGGGGCTGCCTGCTCTATTTTGTCGTTGACGATTTTTACGGCTTTAGACGTAGCGATTTTGTCGTCTCTATCCAAATTTACGGCGTTGCTGCGGTGGGTGTACAACAGGATTTTGTCGCCCGACAAAGCTAGCGTGCCATCGTCATTAAATTGCAGTGCTTTACCTGCGATTGGGTTGTTCCAATACCAGTCAGCGTTGCCGCGATAAAACCCTGACCATTGCTCTGTGTTGTTGCCCGATATGCGTAAACCACCTGCAAAGTCGGTACTTTCCGAAAAGGTTTTTTTGCCGCCTACAGTTTGGTTGCCTGTAAGCATCACGCCGTTTTCTTCGGTTAGGATTTCCTTGTATCCCCGGTAGTTACCTGTCGCGTCCCAAGCGGTTGTGTAGATGCCCCAGCCCGTCCCGTAGGCAAACCCGATACCGCGCGAGTATGCACCATTGGCATAGCTGGGATGACCGACATGTATCTCCATGCTGGGTAGACTATTACCGTTCAAGCTACCCCCGTTTGTACGGACAAATCCGCTTTTACCGGGATTAAACTCGCCCAATGTACGCATAAAGTCTTGTGTGGTATTTGGTATTTTTTCTTCTGCTAATTTTCTTCCCATTGCGGCCGACAACGCACTATTGGCATCGTCCGTAGTTAAGTTATTAATCAACTTAGCCACACCCGCCACGGTCGGCGATGCGTCGGCAAGCTGATGGGTATGGGTGTCGCTACCTGCCCAGTTTGTCGTACTGCCCGAGCAAGTGCCGGGCGTACCGAGCGCAAGCGTCATGTTGTCACGAAATACGCCGCCGCCTGTTAAGCCTGCGCCTGCAGTAAGGGATGTGGTCTTGAGTGCATATAATTGAGCGGCCTCATTTTTGTTTTGGCCGATGGACTGTACGGCTTTGGCTATTTCGTTTTTTAACCATAAGGTGCGGTTGGCCAACTGACGGGTAGGCTTATTGTCGATGCCGTTAGGGCCACCTTGAACAGGGTCTGAGGTTTCCCATTGGTAGATGCCCGCTTCCCAAGTAGCGGTTTCGTTTAGGTTTGCCATTATGCGGTTCCTCGATTAAATCTGCCGTCGCGTAAAGCACGGCCGTTGTGTCTCAATGCGCTGGCTTGGTAATCCAACGCAACCAATATGCAGCGGGCGGGCGCAAATGCTCTTAAGGTGCGCCGCAGCAATGCTGCTTGGTCATTGGTAATGACGTTATTCATTACAATTCGGTAGTGCGCCCAACGGTCGCTGTGGCCGTGGCTGTAAGTGCCGTCGCGGGTAATCTCGCCGTTATGGTGCTTATTGCCCATGCCTTCGATAATCTGTACTTCGCCGAACCCGAGCCGCCGCACGATTTCGCGAATGGCCCAAGGCGTGCCTTTGTAGCGGTGCAGCTCGTAGGCACCTTTAATCAGCTTGCGCCGCGCGTCGTCGGATTCGGCCAACCAGTAGCCGTCGGCACCCAAGATGCTGCGGCTCTCGGCCAAGAGCGGCAGGTGTTCGGGGGCGACCAAATCGACCAGGCGCGGCATCAGCTGCGGCAGATCGGCCAAATCCAAACGCAGTCCCAATTCAGCTAGGGCGCGGGCGCGTTGGTCGCGCTCAATGATGGCGGCGTAGGAGAGTTTGGCCATCGTCTAGCCCTCCGACGTTTGTGCGGCAATGCGGATGGTGGTACTGGTGCAGCGTGCCCACTGGTCGGGCTTGACCACGGTCAGCGGCAGGTTATGCAGGACCACGTTATAGACACCGGCCACTTTCAGCGCACTCATGATGTCCAGCGGCACAATGTCCAAGCCTAGCCGGCTGCGGTGGGCGGCTTCATACACCGCCCATGCCTGCTCGGCCGCCGCTTTGGCAGTGCGGGCATCGGTGCCGGTAAACAGGGTCAGCTCGGCATCCAGCGTGTAATCGACGGCGGTCGGTGCTTTGACCACTACGGTGTCGCACAGCGGGCGGCGTTTTTCTGCTGAGAGTGCGGCCTGAATCTTGCCAATCAGCTCGGCATTGGGCAGGCCGTCTTTGGCCAGCACGGTCACCGCCACCCGTCCACCTATAGGCTGGCCGCCGCCGTCGGTATCGTTGGCCACGTGCACGTCTACCACCGCCGGGCTCGCCTGCCGCGCCCAATATTGGTAGGCACCCACCGGCCCGGCTACCGAAAAACTCTCCGGTGCCAGCAACACGCGCTCGCGGTAGGCTTCGTCGTCTTCGATTTCGACGCCGCCGGCGGAGACGGTGGTGTTGGCCACGGTTACTTCAATCGTCGGATGCAGCCGCTCGGCCGGGCTGTTGATTTGTCCGACCGACCAGCCGTTGCCGACTGTGCCGGTTTCGGTGCATTCGGCGGCCACTTCGGCGCTGCTTTGGGCGGCAGTCAGCAGGGCGGCTTCAGTGGTGACAAAGCCGGTCTGCCCGGCATTGACCCGCGTGCCCTTGGGTATGGTGATTTGTTCCAAACCGCTCAATACCGCAGTAAAGCGCAGAGTGGTCAGGGCAGGCTGCGCCTGCAGGCGCGGGGTAGACACGTCATCACCGCACAAGTCCAGCATCAGCCCCGTTGCAAAGCGCGGGTGCTGCTGGCGGTAGGCTTCGTTGACCTGCTGGCGCAGCAGGTGCTCGCGGTAGGCAAAGGTGTTGATCAGCAGGCGTTCGATATGCGCCGGCTGCAATACCTTGCCCGCGCGTTGCTCGTAGTCGGCGATGGTGGCGGCTAGGGTTTGTGCCAAGTCGTCATCGACAATCTTGACCTCTTCGCGTTTCAGTTTGCTCAAATCCATTTTCAGGTAGCCTTTATTGCAATATCAGTGCGGTAGATTTCACCCGCCACTTCATCCGCCACGCGCCAATGTACGGTCATGGTGATATGCGGGGCGTGGCCGGCAAACGTGACCTGCTCGACCAGCGCGCGCTTTTCCCATGTTTGGATGGCGAGGATGACCTCGCGCACGGTATTGGGGATAAATTCGTCTTCCGGGTAGTCCACATAATCAAACCAGTTCGAGCCGAAATCCGGCCGCAGCACGTCGCTGCCCTTGCGGGTGGCGAGGATGTTTTCGATGCACTGGTTGATGTCGTCGAGGTCTTGCACGATGTCCTGCCCGCTCGCGAGAGGGCGGGCTGCCAGTGGCGGCTGCGCGGGGTGGTCTGGGTAGTCATGGGCTTATTCTGCCTGTGCGGTGGCGGCGGGTCTTTTAAACGGGTCTAAAAAACAATCCCCGTATCGGCGGGATACGGGGATTGTGCTGCGGGGCTTGTCCGCGATCTTGTAAAACGTTTTCAAAAATCAGCCGGCCTGCATGCTGCCGGTGGTGCCGCCGGAGTCGCCGGGGTGGACGTGGCCGGAGACACTGATGCCGTTGAGGATGATGTCGCCGTTGATGCGCACGGTGCCTTCGATGCTGGCGGTATCGCCTCCGCCGCCGTTGGAGGCGGTCAGGCCGGCGGTGTAGGTCAGCATGCCATTGACCGTGGCGTTGCCTGTGATTTCAGTCTCCGGCGACTGAATCTCTACCTTGGCGGCAGCCTTAATTACCACCTTGCCCGGCGTGTCGACGGTTACCTGGCCGTCGGCGCGGTTGTGGCTGATAACGGTACCGTTGCTGAATTTCCGCAGCCACATATTGCCGTCCGAAGCGGGCGTGCCGTCCTGCTCGTTGTAGATGACGCCGAGGCACACACCGCCCTCGCCGCGTGCGTCCAGCAGGCAGACGGCCAAAGCGCCGGGGTCGGGTAAGGCATAGAACTGGTTACCACCCGCGCCGAGGCTGACCACCGGCAGCCAGTCGGTTTGGATGTCGTCCAAAGTCGGCACGGTCACGCGCACCGCGTGTTTGGCCGCGTCCACGGCCGAAACCGTGCCGAATTGCAGGGTGGCGGTAAAGTCATGGGTTCGCATTTTCGGCTGCCTGTTTTTTGGGTTGGGTTGCGGCGGTTGCCTGTGGTGGCTCATCCGGCACGTATTCGACCATCTTGACCTCCAAATTGCTGGTAAAGCCGCCGCCGCGGCGGATTTCGTGCCGCGCCTGTTTGACCAGATACTTGCCCGAAAACTTCCCAAACCCCTTGAGCTGTACCACCTGCCCGGCCACCAGCTTGGCGTTGCCCACCATGGAAAAATTACCCGCCACTTGGCTTTGCTGCGCATTGGCCAGCGCGGCATCGGCACGGGCATTGACCTGCGCCTGGCTCTCGCCGCGGTTGGCCACGATTTTGAGCGTGTCGCCGCTGCTGGCGCGCTTGCTGCCCGGGCGCAGTGCGCGGCTTTGGCGGCGGGTGCGGCGCGTGGTCTTGCGTTTGGCATCGTAGCCGCTCACCACCGCTTCCTGCGGTACGCCCTTAATCAGGTCGCGCAGCCTGAAGTTTTTGATGTCTTCCGGCAGCAAGACCGCCACCGGCTTTTGCTCGGCCAGCGCGTCGTTGGCTTGGAAGACCAATTGGCGGCCAACGATTTTGAAGGTGTGGCCGTACTCTTTGGCCAGGCGGGTTAAAAACTCTACATCACGCTCCTGATACTGGGTCACGCGCTCGATCGGGATGTGCCGGATGGTGCCGGTTACCTTCAGGTGCAACCGCCGGGCAATGCGGCGCACGATGTCGGCCAGCGTGGTGTGCTCGTAGGCACGGCCGCGCTGGGTACGGTTGGATTTGGTGATGCCGGTGGACAGCGCTTTCAGGGTAATCACGGACGGCGGGTGCTGGTACTCAATCTCGGCCAGCTCCATGCTGCCCAGCTTGAGCATGCCGTTAATCTGGTCGCCGATTTCCAGGCTGATTTTGTCGCCCTGCTCGGGATACCACTGCTGCCGCCAGCGGCCGTCCACGTCTTCCAGCTCCACCTGCACTTCGTCCGATTGGCCTTCCAAGTAATCGGTATAGCTCACCGATAACAAATAGGGCTGGATGTCGCTGGTAATGTCCTTCTGCTCGTATTTGATGATGACCTTGGGTAGGGTCACCGGATGGCTGGCCGTGCTGTTCAGGCTACCTGAAAGCAAGGCACCCAGATGGAGGTTAGGCATCTGCATCGTCGTCTCCGTTATCGCCGCGCAGCCACGGCGGCATGTCGGCTTGGGTTTGGGGTTTGGCCGGAATCACCGGCACGAACACGGTTAGGTTGGCGGCAATCAGGCGGGAGATTTCCAAAGGGTTGCCGTAGTATCGCCAAGCAATCAAATCCCAGCGGTCGCCCTCGCGTGTCAGGTGTCTTAATACCGATTCGCTCATTTCGTCCTGTCCTTTCTGCCGGCCAGCCACGCGGTCAGGCTTTGCGCACCGCGTGCGCCGTTGTTCAGGCTGTCGGCGGCCGAGGCAATAGCCGCCGCGCCGCCTTCCAGCCAGCCGCCCACCGTGCCGCTTTGCGCACCGTTGCGCAGCGCGGCCAAACCGCCGGATAGTTCGCGCGCCGCCTGGCCGCCGTAGGCCAGCATTTCGGCCGCACCGGACAGGTTGCCGATGTATTTGCTGACTTCAGGCAGCCTGTTCAATTTACCCAACGCCGTGCCGCCAAGATTGACCGCATCGCCCACCACGCCGAGTAAAGCGAGCGGGTCGTGTTTCAGCTCGCGGGCATGGGCAATCAGAGTTTGCAGCTGCTCCACCTCTTGTTCCACACTGCGGTAGATGCGCACGCCGGTCTGCACCGCATCGGCCACTTTGGACAAAGGGGCACGCACTGACTCGGGCAACATGGCAAGCAGCGGGTTTTGGCCGTTGGCCACGCCTGGGGTCGGCAGCGGGTTATTTGGGTCGCCGACAAATTCAGTCAACTCAACGTCCAACTCACGCGCGGCGGTACGGCCTTTGCTATCCTGAATCAACGTGCGCTCGGTCAGGCTTTCAATTACAAACCAGCCGACAAATCGCCCTGAACCATAAACCAACGACACCGCCTGCTGCGCCTCCAGAGCGGCCAGCAAGCCCTTGTAGGCCGTGTCAGGATTGCCCAACATCCAATGCAGCTTTAACCCAAATCTCAGCGTGGTCAGCTCATTTTCCATCGCCTGCAGGCGTGGTCTTCCCTTAAGCACTTCATGCTTGGCAAACTTGGCCGAGTGCTGCGCTTCCAGGCTGGAAAAACTTTGCAAGGTTTCAAACCGTACATCGCCCAACATTGCATACATCAGAAAGCCCTCCGTTCACGGTCGGCCATCATACGTTGAAACAGCGTTTCAAATTCGCGCAAACCCATTTGCAAGGCCGTCTGAATTTGTGCAGGGTTGCCACCTGGCGCGTTGATGGTCGGATTAAAATGGATGGTCACACCACCAGGGGCGGACGCAGCCTGCCGTGCCTGCTCGAAATCTGCACGATGACCGGATACACGCGCAGCAACATCAGCACGTAACTGACCGACACGGTTCGTAAAACTGTCTTTCAGACGGCCTGCCCATGTGCCGATAGTACTGATTGGCTGGCTGGCCGTACGGCGAATACCGATATCCAAACCTTGGGTGATAAAACCACCGAAACGGCGGAATTCACGACTTGGCGAATGGATATCCATTACCGCCTGGAATTTAGCCTTAATCGAATTACCGATAGATGCAATTGTGTTATATACAGCTGCCGCCGCTGATTTAATGCCATTGATCAATCCCTGAATCAGCATCCGACCAAAGCCGGAAAAGGTTGATGGTAGGGTTACTCCAAACCAGCTCATCACACCGGCAAATGCCTGATAGAACAAACCGAGTGGTGAAAAATTGAGAATGGTTTCTGCAATATTGCCTATACCACTACTGAAGAAGGCTGTGATTTTTTCCCAAAGTCCACTGAAAAATGTTACTAAGCTTTGCCATAATGCCTTTGCGCCACCAACGACCTCTGACCAATTGTTGTAGAGCAGATAGGCGGCAACGGCTAACAGGCCAAGCGCAAGAAAAATCGGATTGGCCATTAAAGCCATACCCAACTTAAGGAAGCCAGAAGCCAACATAGGAAGGAAGCGAAGAACAGACATGATGCCGGAGCCGAAAACAGAAAAAACTGTTTTTAATAAGCCAAAGCCTTTAGCTAAAAAGCCAACACCTGATTTAAATCTCAAGACCGTTGCCATCCAGTCTGCACCAAGCAAGGTTTTAGCCAAACGAAATGATGTCATTAAGCCGCCAATTTCATTGCTGAGAAAACGGAAAACAAAACTGCCGGCTTTGAGTGAAGCTAAACCTGCAACCACATAAAAAAGAGAATTTGCAAATTCAGGATTCTTAGCTGCCCAATCAGCAAAACCGTTTACAAGCGGCTTAATAGCGTTCATTCCTTGATTCAGAGCAGGCAGCAGAACGCTGCCAATGGTGATGCCAATTTCTACCAAACTGTTTTTTAAAAGTTGCCAGTTATTGGCTGTTGTGGCCGAACGTGCAGCGAACTCCTTTTCCATACTGCCCATGAATTCAGGAGTTCCGCCTTTACCTGTTTTTTTTAGTTCTTCGATAGACTTCTTATATGTGTCCAAACCGCCCACAAGCGCGGCCACATCATCGGCATATTCCAAACCGAACAAATCAACCAATGCACCCATTTGATTTTCTTTAGGCAGCTTTTCAATTTGCTTCAAAAAATCTATCAAGGCTTGTTCACCATTTTCGGCAATCGCTTTTTTCAAGGCTTTGGAATCAGTACCCATGCCTTCCAGAACCGCCTGGAATTTCTTGCCCTGCTTATCAGCTGTCATCAACTTGGTCAACATACCGTTGATGGCTGTACCTGCTACTTCCGGCGTCCTACCCAAAGCGATAAAAGCACTAGAAAGCGAGGCCGTCTGAAGTTCGGTCAGACCGAACTGCTTAGCCACGCCACCAACACGACCGAGTGCATTGACAATTTCCGAAGCTTTGGCCGGGCTGCTGTTAGACAAATGGTTGATGGCGTCACCAAGTTTCCCTATTTGGGTAATTGGTATTTGGTAAACATTCGCCAGCTTGGCCATGCTCTCGCCAGCTTGTTCGGCAGACATATCGAAAGCTACCGACATTTTGGCAATGGTTTCAGTAAAAGAGGAAATGTCTTTACGCGCAATCCCTAACTGACCTCCCGATGCTGCGATTTTGGCCAGCTCACTGCCAGCCATCGGAATGGTTCTGGTCAACCTTAAGATGTCCTGCTCCATTTCCTTGAATTGCTGCGGCGTGTCAAAATCAATGACTTTTCGTACATCAGCCATCGATGACTCAAACTCTACTGCCAACTTTACTGGGACGGCGATTGAACCAGCAGCAGTAGCTGCACCTAAGATTTCATCTTTAAAGCTATTACGCTTATCGTAATGCTGCTGGCGTTTTTGCTGCAAAAGAGCAACATCGGTACGCTTGGCATCAATTTTGGCAATCGCACGTCCAAGTTGATCGTATTCCCGTTTTAACTCTCCAACACGACTACGAGTCATACGCAACGGGTTTTCCAAGGTTTGTCCAAGCATTTTTTGACGCTTAGCCAAATTCGCACTGGCTTTATCCAGTACATCTAAAGAAGATTTGACAGATTTTATTCCGGCCACCGCCGCACCGACGGATGCGCCGACGGTAATACCCAGCGTTAAACCGTTTGCCATTTTTATTACCAACCTTTATGATAGAAGCGTTAAGGAGAGGGCTATGTACGCAACTAAAAAATACGAACAAATTTTCAATCACGTCAGCGATACTACTTTTAATGCCTGCTTTGTTTTGTATTTGACTGCAGTAGCTTTTACAGTAGTCGCTTATTCATCTGCGCCTATCATTGAATTGATAGTGCCACTGATTGTTGTCTTAACTGCTGCCGTTGTACTTTATTTGCTACTTGGCGGATTGCCAGTTCTACTTATCAGTTTGGCCGTTGGTGGCTTGGTCGCTGGATGTGTCTTTATCAAAGACAAACTGACTTCTTAAATACCCCCGATTCTTCCGTAGCCCGCCTTGATTTGGCGGGCTGCTTCTTTTTGCCAGTCTTCAAACTCATCAAGCGGCATGGCATACACTTCTTGAACACTCCAGCCAAACCACCAAGCCAAATCAGCAACAGCATTCAAAAGCTGCTCATCGGCTTCTTTATTACTCAGCAGCGGCTTCGTCTTCTTGTGAGCGACGAAACCAGTCTTGCACCTGTTTGTAGTCATACAAATCCAGCTCGTCCAAATCTTCAGGCACCAAACCTGTGATGCGCGCGAAAATCGTCAACTCCTGTTCGGCATCGCTGCTCAAGTGCGCCACAGCACGCAAATCACCCACACGCGGACGGCGCAGTTTCAGTTCGGTCAGGTTTTCGCCCGTCGCCAAACGTACAGGATATTTCAGCTTTACAGTTTTAGTTGCACCCAAGTTGTCTTGCAGTTTTTGCGCTTCAGTCATCATTTAATCCTTTTGAAAATCAATAAAAAATTGCTGTACCCAAGAAAGATACAGCAATTCTGCCAAAGGCCGTCTGAACCAGCTTTTAATGTGTTTTAATACTTATGCGCCGATGTTTTTACGCATCTGTGCCAATACATCTACGCCGTCCACGCGCAGAATATTATTGAAGAAGTTGTAGTAGAAGAGCTCTCGGCCATCAGCTACTTGGCGTACTTCATTTACCTGGAAGGTGCTGGAAAACGCTGCCTTTTCTTTTGGTTTAAAGCCACCCAACGCATCTTTGCCGAATGTGCCGGTCATAGTAGTGACCATTGGCACTTCTTTCTGCAAACCTGCTGCGTCGAATGTTTGCAGGTTGGAACGAATCATCAGCTGCACCGCTTTAAACGGATTCTTGCTGCGTGAGGCCACTTCGGGATAAAAGCTGTTCCATGTGATTTCGGATTCCAAAGCCTCCATGCCGCTTGGCAGCTTGATCGTACCGAAAAGACCCAAGCCGGTGACTTCATCCATAGTGAACTCGACTTCAGGCGCGGTAATTTCTGCCGCCTTGCCCAGTAGATTGTTGCCGTCGATATAGACGTTGGCATTGTAAATTGCATTTAATTGCGCCATGTTTCAGCTCCTTAATTGCCGCTGACCAAGTTGGCCAGATATTTGCGGGTCATTACCGAGGTATTGGTCAGACGTTCGGCCGGGATTTTCGGTGTGTAGGAATAAACGATGGGGACTTGGCCTTTGCTGAATGCGTCGACCAAATCGTAGTCGTAGTCCAAACTCAGAGAGAAGCCGACGATGGACGGCAACGTACTCATGTAGGTACGGACGGTTTCCAGCAGGCTGTCGAGCAAGGCTTCGTCAATCGGGCGGTCGACATATTGCAACTCGGCGCGACGGATGGACTCGTCAATCAAGTCGCCGGTACGTTGGGCTACCTCAAAGTTCTTGATGTGAGAAGTAGTTGGGAAACAGGCAAGACGGTTGCCCCACATACGGTACCCAGTACCGTAGCTATTGAAGACGGTAGTAATGCCTTTTTCATTGAGGCGGTTGGTTTCGGACTGCGGGTCGTCGGCGCGAGCAGTCAGACCGATTTCCACGCCGGTTACACCCAAGAGTTCGCGGTTGGATTTGCTGAACCAATAACCCTGCTCAACATCGGTCTTCATGCGCAGACCAGCAGCGTGGGTAGCCAGTGATTCCATACCCAACAGACCGATCACATGCGGAAAAAACAGCTCGGCACGGTCGCTTGATGTCTGAAAATTAATCGTACCCAATGGTCCACGGCCTTCGAGAGCTTTGCTCAAGGTCGTGCCTTCAGGTGCGTTGATATAGGCAATTGCATTCAGGTTGTCGGCCACAGTAATCATTTTGGCGGCGACGGTAGCCGTTTTGTCGTAATTCGGCACAATAATGATTTTGGCATCTGCGCCTTGGCGATTGTAGCCTTCTGAGAGCAGCTCCAAGCCCGTACGCTTTCCGGTAGCCGCGACATATGCACCGATGATGTCGGCCTCTGTTACTTTGGTCGGGTCTACGTAGCTGTAACTGATTTTCGGGGCGGTCGGTTTGGTTTTATACACAATCTCGCCGGTTAGCGTGTTGATGGTGTAGTGCTGGCCTTCGGTCAGTGCGGATGCGCCGTCAGTCAGGGCATAACCGGCAAGCAGTGCAGGTTTGGCGGTATAGGCCGTCAAGGTATTGCTGTCGACGGTCAATACTTCGTTCTGTACTTGGGTCTTATGGCGTGCGGGATCGCACACGTTAATCACATAAGCCACACCAGAAGCATAACGTGTCCAAATATTGGCCGCATCAGGCAAAGTAAAGCCTTTACCGGTCAGCTCACCGCCAAATTGTGCAAAGTCTTTCTTGGTTTGACACACAGTCAATTCGTTGACCGCACCGACTGGTGCAGTACCGACAATAGCCGTAATCGCACCGTCAACGGTATAGACAGGATTAGAACCACCGTCAATACGGATGGTCTCCGTACCATGATGATAGGCTGCTGCCATTATGAATTCTCCTTAGGTTTTAAATCAGGG
Source organism: Neisseria subflava (assembly GCF_024205705.1). NCBI lineage: Bacteria > Pseudomonadati > Pseudomonadota > Betaproteobacteria > Neisseriales > Neisseriaceae > Neisseria > Neisseria subflava. Next base: position 1,173,503 of record NZ_CP073115.1, on the reverse strand, counting down.
TTTAATGCATTTCCATTCAAGCGGCCATGCACCTTAATGAGCAAGGGATTGGTATTGGGCTTACAAACTTCGACTTGTTGAGTTTCCGTCTGAACGGTCAGCTCATACTGCCATGCACCGGCATCTTCGTTTAAAAAACGCTCTTGCAATAAATGACACGGCAGACAGTTTGGAGGGCGGAAGCCGACAATCGCCAACCGGGCTTCGTCTAAAATCGCCAGCGTGCCTTCATCGCCGTGCAGATTGCTGCCGATAACGGTTAACACCAGCGTCATGTCGCGCTGCTGGGCAATGTTGCCCAAATGTTCCAAATCAGTGAACTTACTGCCACCGTAGCCCACCAAAATCGCACCGGTCGGGTGGATAAACTGGTATTCAGACGGCCTTTCGGGGAACGCTTCCACGATGACCCATGGAATGGCCGTCTGCAAATGCTCAACTACCGCGTCAATAACAGGACGTGTCGCACTCACAATCAATACCCCGTCATGTCAATACGCGAACCGCCACGCGTGTGATACGCGCCTGGCTCCGGCTGCGCCTCTTTGTCCAAAGTATCAACGCCGATATGGATTTTGCCGTCGCGGATGGCTTCCAACGTTTTCAGAGTCGCGTTGTAGGCAGTCTCCAACGTCTTCGGGAAATCCGCCCGATTGATGCGGCGCGAGTGCAGGAAATGGCGGGCAATGTTGATACACAATGGCGGCAACACCGTCGGCACCGACTTAAGAGGCAGCGGATAGCGTCCGCGCAAATAGCCGTCAACCAAGTCGCTGGCATAGCGGATGGCTTCATCTACCACCGCCATATCCGGCTCAGTCGCACGCGGCTCATCGTTGGTCAACTGCACCAATTCCGGCTTACTCATAGCCTTGAGCATATTCTCGGCGTTGATGTAGTACATTACGCGTCCGCCTTTGTTTTGCGTTGCGTTTTGGTTTTGGACTCAGGCTCTTCTTTAGACGGCGTTTTCTCTTGAGCTTCTGCCTGTTGTGCATCCAGCTCTTCGCCTGTAGTTACCGTCGGCGTTACATGAGCGGCCACTGATTCGTATTGTTCAGGTGTCAGCTCAATAGCTTCGCCTGCTTCCACACGGAATTGCTTACCGGCTTCGTCTTCAAGAATCAATGCAGTGTTTGCGATATAAACCTTAGCCATGATTAACCTCTCAACAATACACGAACAGTTTCACCTGCAGCGGTTGCAGCAGTCAGAGCCCTACCGACATTTCTTAATGCATCGGGTATTGCACAGCCTTGTTCGTCTGCGCCTACTTCGGCACCGATAGCCACTGCGCCACCTGATTCGACAACAGCGATACCGACCACATCGACTGTAGCAGTATCACCAGTTTCAACATCATATGGAGCGACACCCAAAATGGCCTCGCCGGCTCTAGCCTGTGCGCCTTTAAAATTAACAAAGCGGTTTTTCACAATCGCGCCTGTTGCGGTAATGGTGGTTACCAGTACCACTTGTTTGGTTTGAGCCATTTAAACCTCTACTTTCTGCATAACTGCATTTTCTTTCAAACGATAAGCTTCCAATTCACACAGATGGCGAATAGCATCTTGGTATGCCAATTCACAGCCCATCTGTTCGTCAAAAATATCGTGGCTAAAACAAGCCGCCTTACCAATCACGACAAAACCTGATTTCAGGGTCAACGAGCAAACGATTGCAGTTGTCTCACCCACACGGTGATAATCAGCCTTATCAATCTTGTTTTCGATTTCTTGAGGTGTAATCTTTAAGCTCATATTTTTTCTCCCTAGCCGTCTAGGCACTCCAGACGGCCTTGCCAATTAATCTACTGCGTTTTCAAACAAGAAACCGCACGCACTACCCACCACAGCCGCTTTGCGGATATCGGTATAACGGGCATATTCGACTTTGCCGCCAACTTCTTCATAACGGTCGACCACCGGCATGCCACGGCGGCGGAAGGTATAGCCGAATGCAGGTTCGCCTTCGTCATTGCCGTCTGAAACCAAATCTGGTCGAACAATCAGGCTGGCAAATTTACCCCAAACATCTTTGGTAGGTTTGCCGGTTGCAACAGATGAAACAGCCTGACCGACAATGATGTCATCCAGTTCCAGCAGGTTTTTCAACTGCTCGACAGTCAACAGAGATTTACGATCATTGGCGGACAGAGAGGCGAGGAGAGCCTTATTGTGCTTGAGTTGAGACAACACGCTGGCACCTACTACCAATACGCCGGGGCGCACACCGCAAGCTGCACGGACGGTTTCACGTGCACTTTCAATATCGGCCAACGGATCTGAATTATCGGCACTCCACTTTTTCGTGGCCGCCAAATCTTTAGTGTGACCACTCTGATAAGCAGATTTCGCCTGCAGCAAAGCAGCCGTTTCGATTTCTTGGCGCAGTTGCACACCCTTGGTAGCGCGACGGGTAGCTTTGGCTTGCTCGTTAAACAGCGATTCCGCTTGCTCACGGTAATCCACACCAGCCGCTAAATCGTGTTCTTCCAACACAATCGGCAGATAGTTCGGCGCATCCAACGTAATCACATTAGACGCCGCACCGACGGCACGCTTTGTGTCGTATTCGACAAAAGAGCCTTTGCCGAACACCGGCACCTGTACGCCTTCTTTATCAGTGAATACTTGAGGGAAAATTTTCTCAGCAATAAATTCCGCGTTTTTATAACCGACTGCCAGATTGGTTAAAACTGGATCGACCTGACCGCGAAGGCGGCGCAAATGAGAACTCATCGTTCATCCTTTCAAATTGAAATACGACGACATCGTCGCTTTTGGGTTAAACGGCGGTACGGCGTGCCGCTTCTTCGTAGCTGATGCCTTCTTTGGCTGCCAAAGCCACAGCACGTTCGTGATGGCTCAGCGCATCAGGATTAGCCACTTCGGCAAAATCGGCTGGCAGTCCGGAGGAAGCCATAGGAGTAGTCCCTTTGGTATAGTGGCCGCTTGGCAATACTTCCGGCAGGTTGCGCAAGAATTGGCGCAACGCTTCGCCAATGGTGCTGCCTTCGCCAAAATCGACGCTGGTATGTTCGGGGTATTCTGCGAAGTCCAATACCTGCACCACCAAATCCTTATCAGCGGGTTTTAGACGGCCTTCTTTTACCAAGGCTTCGGCAAATTCGGCATTCTGATCATGTTGACCTTCACGCAAGGCTTGGTCTTGCTCGTCTTGCAAGCGTTTCAGCTCTGCTTCCGCAGCGGCTGCCTTAGCTTCGGCTTGTTCACGGGCGGCTTTTTCGGCTGCCAGTTGTTCTTCGGGCGACATAGAGGTCTCCTTGTTTTCATGGGTTTGAGATTCGTTTGGGGTTACAGGGTCGGCAAATGCCGGTGTGGGCGGTTCGGGCTGCCAGTCTGCCGATTCTTCAATGTCGCGAATTTCCCAATCGGCAACTACTTTATCGGCGGTGGCCGCGTCGTACTGCTCAATCAGCCACTCACGCAGACGACGGAAAATCAAGGCCGTGCGGCGGTGTGCATATTCGGAAAACTCGACATACTCATCGTCTTCAGCAAAATTAATGGCGGATAAACCTTTTACCGCAGGTGGTTGCGCACCGAGAAAACCGACATGGCGCAGATACCAAGAGCCTGGCTTCGGATTGCTCGGGCTGTCGGGCGGATAGAAACTGGCCGACACTTTTTTGTAGCGGCCGCTTTGTACAAGACTGACAAAATCATCGTCCATTTGCGCAAAATCGGCAGACAGCACACCACCATCGGCTTGCAGACTGCCCACCCAGCCATAGGCCGGAGCATCGGTCTTCGGATGGCCGATAACCAGTGGTGCTTCATGCAGCTTTGGATCATATGCAGCAGCTGCCTGAGCCACATCCGCATCGGTAATCGTCACTTTTCGGCCGTTATTGTCAGTACGCGTGCCGGATTTAAAAATTTCAAACAACTTTTTCACAAAAAAAGCCCCATCGGATTGATGAGGCTATTTTGACAAAGGCCGTCTGAAACGGCTTTTAATGCGGTTTAAAACATGTTTTACTCAAAATGCGCAAAAACGGCATTTTTAGCGAGTTTATGGCTCAGGGTAGGCAAACCCCCGACCAAGACGAGAAACGCAATATAAAAGCGGTCAGGATAAAACCTGACCGCCATTCCGTTTTATTACGAGACTTATCCAAACAAATCAGTCTGTCTTTTCGACCTTTCCGCATCTCCGACTGCTTTCACAATTCGATAGATTTGCTGAACAGTTAAATCAAATTTCTTACTTAACGCCGCATGATTCTTACCATTAAATTCCCGATATACCTGTTGGTCTCTTTCCGATACCTTGCCGATATGGTTCTTCGGGATATAAATCAATTGGCCTCCCCAGTTGTCCGTAATGAATCTTGCCACCTTCTTACTTACCACCTTCGCCTGAGTTTTATCCAACATCGGTAGCTCAGAACATAAACAGGCAGACATTTGGTCTTCCAAATCGGTTACCAGCTCGGGTACACGCTCATCAGCCACTTAGCACCTCCAATTTTCTTTCCTCGCGTAACAACCATTGTTTCAAGTGTTCAATGACCTTCTGTGCATTATCAATATCAAGCCAGCCATGATAATCAACGCCGACCATACGCTTTACAAACCTGCCCAAAGCCAGCTCGGACGGATTTCTTACTGCACCGATACCGTGTAGTTCAAGCCATAACGCACGTATTTTTTTAATTTGGCCATCAACCGCAGGATGGGCAGGCCGGACTTTAATATCCGGCTTGTCACTTTTAGCCTGCGCTTTTGTCGTTACTACAAAACCACGCGCCTTCAGAGCCGTTACCACCAGTTCTAACTCATCGACCGACAACTTAGTGCTGCTCGTTTTCCCGCGCGAAATATTGGCCAATAGCGTACGGTACTCGCTATCGGCCATCATCAACTGCGTTTTACCGACGTGAATCAGACGGATTAAACGCTGTTTTTTCGCTTTTGCCGTTTCCATGCTAATCCTTTCTTTTCACATACTGAAACGCTGTTTCATATATTTAAATAAATCAATATATTATGCCTGATTCTACATTTGCCGGTAGTCATTTGGCAAATAAAAAAGGCTGTCTGAAACTTTCAGACGGCCTTTTTTTATAGCCTGGCTATGGATTGACTGCTTTTTTCAACGCCTTTCCAGAGCGGAATTTAGGCGTTTTACGTGCAGCGATAGTCAGCGGTTCGCCCGTTTTCGGATTGCGGCCTTTACGCTCGGCAGATTGGGCGGTGTGGAACGAGCCGAAGCCGACCAACGTAACGTCTTTGCCGTCCTTCATCGCCTGCGTTACCACGCTGACAAACGCATCGACAAATTCTGCCGCATCGCGTTTGTTCAATTCCGCCTCATCGGCGATGGCTTGGATTAATTCGGATTTATTCACTTTTTGACTCCTATTTAGGTTTAAATGCGGCAGACCGTGCCGCGCGGTTTATTGGATATTGGCTAACTCCAGCTCTTTGCCGGTTACCTGTCGAATTTCTCGGTTAAGGATGGCCAGACACAAAAGACCCACACTTTGGGCGATGCTGTTACCGCTTTCATCGTCCTTCGGCATCGGCTCGTCCGATATCAATTTAATAAATAACCCGCCAGGCTGGTCGCTAATAAGGATGTTTACCGTCGCCATTTTCACACCTTCGCCACATCCAAATTCATCAGCTGATACTCCCCATCCTCGCCGCGCTGATACACCCGCACAAACGGCTTGCTGATATGCACCTGCAAACTGTCGGAGAGCGCATCCATCGCCCGTTGCCATTTTTCATCCGTGATTTGCAGGCGGCGCAGGCCGAGTACGCGGGCGGTGCTGATATTGCCTTCTTTGTCCACTTGGAAGGCCGCGTTAATCAGCGTTTTCAATTCTGTGCGGCTGCCTTCCGTCCATTCGTTGATGCACTCGTCAATCAGGGCTTTGGCGGCAATCAACCCCTCGTCAAATACCAGCGTGTCCTGCATGGCAAGGTTGACGCGGTACGCGCCATCGAAGCTGTGCAGGCTGATATTGCCTTTCTTGCCGCCGACATTCACGTCGTATCGGTCGGCACTCAACTGTACAAACGCCGCAATATCGTCCATAGCCTCGCGTTTGAAGGCGATTAAGTTATCCTGTACCGCACGTGCCTTAGTCGCAATTTCCTGCACCAGCTCGTCGCGCAGCAAGTCGATTTCTCGGATATTTTCCAGAGGCACGAGATTGCCTTTGGCATCCTGTTTGTATTGGGTTTTATCAATATTCATCTTTTTTCCTTTAAACTTTTACTACCTTCAAATCGCCTTCTTGGGCTGCTCCGATACGGTAAGACCATGTTCGTTCACGTTTTTCTTTAGGTCTAACATAGGCAACTTTAAATTCACTTACATCTGCATACACAACTCCACCCCGCAGAGGTTCGTGAGTTATTGGCAAGTTGCCATGCTCTGCCTTCAAGTCTTCCAATCGCCTGATTAAGTCTGATATGCGTGGATTACTCGGCCAAATTCCATTTTCCATTTTTTTATTTACCTTTCTGCCTTGCAGCATTAATCCTTTTACACTCATCCACCGACCGGTGGCGTGGCCCGTGTATCCAATCCCTGTCCATGCAAGGGGAGCTTCCCAGCAGGCTGAGTGTCTGTTTGAGTTTGGCGACCTGCGCTTTGCCGTATTCGGTCGGGTGGTGCTTCTTTTCCAGCCTCGGCACCATTCTGACTTCGGGCGGCGGCAGGTGTTTGATAAGGTCGACAGGGTTGGGCCACTCTGACGAGGACGCCGCGATAGCCCTAAAGGCTGCCTGTATCCTGATCCCGTCATGCTCCGGCTGCCACGACCGGCCGCTTAGTATGCCCAACCAAAGTTCGGCGACTGCCGTCAAATCCGCCGAGGCAGGGCGACCTTTGAGGTTTAGGGCGGCGAGCATCATAAAACCCTGCGCGATTGCTTTTTTAAGCCAGTTATTGTTCGCCTCCATTTGACCACTCCATCAAACCGCCCAACCCGCTCCTCAATTTGGTGTTTGCCACCTCTCCTGCGGGAGAGGGTTGGGGAGAGGGCAAAACCGCCGTTCCCGCCGTCTTTTCAGGCGACCAAAACGTAATGTTTTCCAACAAATAACCGTGGCTGGTCAGCGGCGGCGTTAGCTTTCCTGCGTCCCGTGCCTCAAGGCATCGTGTTGCCGCCCAAATCCAAGCCTCGCGCGGAGCCGGGTAAGTTTTACGGTTACGGACGATTTCACCCTCCCGTATCATCGGCGCAATCTCGCCGACGAGCTTTGAAACCCGGTTAAAACTTAAATCCTTTTCGGCGAGGCGAAACAGCGTCAGATACCGCAATACCGCCTTAAAAAGGTCGTCTGAAATGCCGGTCAGGGCAATCAGGGCCTCACGGGCATCGTCATGGGCGATTAATACATCCAAGCTCATCACCGCACCGCAGGTAGGGCAGCGTACTTTCATGTTCTCGCCTCCATCAGACTTTTGAGACTGCAATAAACCGAGTCGGAAAAATCAATAGCTGCATCACATGCCTGATCTCCATCTTCTACATCCACCGGAGGGAAATAAAATAACCCGTTTTTCCAAGATGTATTTGCAGCGACAACCGCATAAACTTCTTCAAGCGTACAGCCCTCATTCAGCTCTTTACTCAGGTAATCTGTATCGCCTTCTTGGTTTCCCAAAGCAACATCCTGAGTAACCTTGATAATGCCGTCACGGGCGATATTTAGATAAATTGTCATCTCACCATCTCCAAATCCTTACGGCTCAAACACCGCAATGCCGTCTGAACCACATCCTCAATTTCATCCGATAGCCGAGATGACACATACATCATCACAAACTTACCCGACACCGTTGTCAGCTCAGTGACAAGATGGCCGCCTTTTTCGCGCCATACCGACACTTTGATTTTGCTGTAATCCCTGTTCATTTTTCTTCTCCCGCGGGCTCCAAAACCACGCCTGTTATTTTGTCTGTCTCGCTCATCCCGCCGTAAACTGCCTCCCAGTTTTTATCGGCTTCCAGAGCATCTCTTTGATCTGCCGTTGCCGCGACCGGCTGGCAGGCGGCAAGCATGGCGGTCAGTATCCATAACCCCCTCATTTGTACTGCCCCCTGTCATAGACGTTGATCTGCATAGGCTGTTTTTGGCGGCAAGGCTCGGTCAGCATTGCCTGTATGGCTACGACGATGGACAGCAGCACAATTACAATGGCAAATTCGATTTCATCTTTTTTCATGATTTCCCCTTTATTTTTCAGACTCTTCCGATTCGTTGATACCGGCCAGAACGGCTAACTCCACTATGTCCTGCCAAGTCAATACAAACCGCTTCCCAGTAGCTTTACTGACGACCATCGGCTCACATCCCACAGAGATTTCCATCGTGTATTCCATGCTGCCGACTTTCCCGGTAGCTACCTGTTTTCTAAGTGGGAGCAGCAAGTGATTGGGGTCAATAAATTTTCCGAATTTGTTATCCATCTCACACCCCCCGTACCACATCGCCGTCAACAAGCTCGAACCCCAATTCCGCCGCCTGATTCATCGCCGCAGCCACAAGATTATTGACGGCCAGAGGATAGAGCAGGCTATTCTGTTCAATCCCTTTGCTCGTTCTGCTCTTCACAGTTAAACGTTCCGCTACTGCATCCACTGCACTTTGGTTCAAGATTTTTGAAACATCTGCACCGACCCGGGCAAACTTGTGTTTCAAATAACCTTCCAGCTTGCCGTCAGTCAGAGGCAGGAGGGTAACCACCTCGCAACGTTGCACCACCTCGCGCACAGCAGGATTGTTTTCGCTGAGCTTTTGCGCCAACTCCGTCTGTCCGATTAAGACGATGCCGAGCAGGCGTTCAAACCCGTTCTTCAGCTCAAAAAAGCGTTTCAAGTGTTTCAGGGTCGGCAGAGGCAGGCCATGAGCCTCTTCAATCAGCAGCAGGTGCTTGTTACCGGCTTTTGCGCTTTCAGTCAGAGCGCGATGAATTTGGCGGAAACGAGCTTCCGGACTGCGTTTCGGACTTGTTCCGGGCGCAACCGCCTCCAAAATTGCCTCAGCGATATGTACCGCTTTGAGTGTCTTGCCCTTTTGGTCGTTGTCTTCCATTGCCAGCACATAAGGCTCAATCAACACAATCTGATGGCCTTCGCGGTTGATACGGTCTTGCAGGTCTTCGCGCAGTGTAGATTTACCCGCGCCGCTTTCACCGACCACCGCCACAAAACCGCCATGACAGGCCGTCTGAAACATTGCCTCACGTACATAACGCACATCTGACGTCATATACACATCGTCTGCCGACTGGATTTCATCGTTGAACGGGTCGCGGAATAATCCAAAATGCTGTTTTGCGGCTTGGTTCAGGGTTGCTTTTCGTAGTAACATCTCATTGTCCTTGTCTTCGTAAGTTGCTTGGGCAGGTGCGGTTTCCGGCTCGTTTCTCAGGCTCGCAGGAATATCCGCACCATTTGTTTTAAAAAACACTTTCAATTTTTCACGCAGATTGTCTGCATTTTTCTTCGGCCACTGCCCATGGTTGATGACCGCCACCAACATCGGCTTACTGCACCCGATTTCCGCAGCGGCGACTGCATAGGATTTGCCGATTTTTTGAAAACTTTGTTTCATCGTTTCCTTTCCGCAAATGCGACGACGTCGTCGCATTTGCCTAACCGGTTTTATGTAATTTCAGACGGCCTGCCGTTTTCAGCTTGTCAAAAACCGCTTCCAACTGACTGGCGGCCACACCGTCCGGATAATGTTTGGTAATGAGCGCAACAGCCTGTTTCCAGTCTCCACCTTCGGCTTCGATACGCGGCTTCAACAGCTTCGCTATTTCCACCTTGCTCAATACCTTCTCGGCGACCTCCATCCGGTTGTATTCCATCTGCTGGCCGCCACGCTCCAAATAGAGCGTATTGCGTGTAGCGAGCGTATCTTCCTGGTGTCTGAATGGATCTATAGATCCACCGAACGGTACAGCCTTGCCTTTTCGATTGACTGCGGCCTGTTCCAGCGTTTCCGCACCCATAGCCATCTTGTCGAGTTCCTTCGCATGTTGCTGGGTAGCAGTATTGCCCGGTGCCTTGTACTCCTCACCGATGACTGCCGAATCGGCTCTGAAGCCCATATCGTCAAACACCACTTCCGGCACAGCCACCCATGTTTCGCGGCCGTCTGCATCAAACGTTGCTACTCGCGCTCCGTTTTCTTCCCAAGGGTTTTTGGCTACTAAAACCTTCTGCCCAACCAATATGCCCTGAATGGCTTTCACACTGTAGAAACGACCGCCGAAGCGTATTTCCAAATCAGCCGATACCTTGGCTTCTTTTGGCGCACTGATTGCCAGCTCACGACAATATTCCGCAGGAGGCGGCAGGATCAACTGCTCCGGTTTGATTTTGTTCCACGCCTGATAGCGGGTCATACCGTGACGGCTGTGAATCTGCGTACCGTTGTAGTAACGCATCCAACGCTCTGCCAGGGCATTCAGTTGGTCGATATCGTGCACCTCAGTAAAGCGCAAACCGCTTTCAAAAGATGTTTCCACAATGTCATTGGCTTTCTCTACCTGACCTTTGGCACGGGGGTTGCCGGGTTTATTGATCTGCACATGCACATCAAGCGACTTGCACAGCGTTTTAAAAGCAGACGACGTATTCGCACTTCCCGGGTCAAGCATGACCATGCGCGGCACACCGCGTATAGGATCCTTATGTACATCCTCCTTGGCTTGCATCATGAAGATGAAGAAATCGCACAAGTTCGCACTCGTCTCGCCACCGAAGTAGTACCGGGCGACAATCGTTCCACTGGCATGGTCGGTGCCGGTGTAACGCCACACGCGGTCTTGCTCAATCTTCACAACATTTTTAGGTTTGTTTTTGTAAAATTCCTCCTCTTTCATCACCCTAAGCCCCGTATCCTTGCCGTGTCGCGGCAGGTAATACAAAACACACAAACTAGGGTCGATTTGCCAGCAATGATTCGGATGTTCAGATTTCATACGGCTGACAGGATCAGGCTGAAGTAATTGGTCGGGATGTAGCTTGTACTCTCGTAAAGCCCGGGTAATGGTGTTTTCAGAAAGAGGACTTACTTCCCCCGTTTCCTCATCAATCCGCGCCGCCTCGATTTTGCCGTTGGCTCGCAGCATCTCCACTGCTTGCTTGACCGACATCAACCGCTTGCCGTTGCGCCTCATGGCCTCCACCAGTACAGCCGAAATCAGTTTGGCTTCTTCCAGCTTCAGTTCCGTTTTACCGGCATCGCTTCGCCGTTTTCGGCTCGGCTTAACACTCACAGACTCCAATTTCCGATAGAGCGTAGCGAGCGATACCCCTAAATCCTGTGCCGACCGTTTCAGATACTCCGACCGTTCTCCCCGTCCAAGCAAAGCGGCTTGAGCCTCGATTTCAGTCAGTCTTTCTACCAATCCGGCGTTCATGATTTATTCTCCCAACCACTCCGGCGTCTCATCTTGAGGGGCTTCCATCGGTAGATCGTAGCTCTCGCGGATGATGTTGCAATCCAAAATAATCTGATTCAACGCCCCGACCATTTTTGCCTGATGACTAATCCCGTGCGCCTCACTGTGCGCATTAAGTTGGTCGAACAAATCTTTCAGACGGCTCACTTGACTGCGGATACCGACCTCAAGGCTTGATAACTGCATCGTCAATTCACTGCCCACATCTTCCGCCTTCGGCTCTCTTACACCGGCTTGCTTCTTAGCCAGCTTTTCCGCCAGCTCATCGACCTTTTTGTTTTTGTCGGCGATGACTTTGTCTTTCGCTTCGGCGGTTTCACGGCTTTCGCGCAAGGCGGCGCGCAATTCGTTGCGTGTCATACGGTCGATGTCGTCCAATGTGTGGCCGTTGATGTCGCCGCCTTCTGCCAGTTCGATGAGTGAATCGTCATCTTCAACTAAAAGTTCGAGCAGCTTGGATTTGCCTAAATCCATCAATTTGGGTTGGGCTGCTTTCATTTTCGGATCGATAAAACGCAGCGTCGCATTCATCAAGCGTTGGGCTTCGCGTTTATGCAGACCAAACTCTTTTTCAGTAATCTCCGCAAACCGGCCATGCGGTGTATGCTCTTTAATGATGATGAGTGCGCGGCCCAGCTCAAACATACCTTCCATGGTTTGGCGTACCGCAAAACGTCCGCGTTCAATCCAAACCGCTTCGTTGTAGGCTTCGCCGCCGGAATACTTCTCCATTACCGCCATACTGTGGATGGCCAGCTCGTTTGGCGTTGCGCCGACTGTGTGTCCCAATACTTCTGTTGCCATTTTTCTCTCCGTCAAATGCGACGCCAGCGTCGCATTTAATAAATTCGTTGTTCAAGTTCCTGCAAGCGTGCTTTCAGGCGTTCGTGTTGCTGGCGGAATCCTTCCGCAATCTGCAAGGTCTTCACGCTGTAAGCAAAATTGCCGTTATCCAGCTTTACCACCAAGCCCTCGGCAATCAGGTCATCCAAATCACGGCTTACCTGCGTGGGTGAGAGGCCGAGGCCGTCTGAAATTTCTTTGTTACTGATACCGATAATCGGGTGGGCTTCCAAGGCTTTAAAAACCCGCAGCAGTCGGATGCCTTTGGTACTCATCACGCGCTCCGTTTCTCTGCTTCCGATTTGGCCTTTATTCCCAGCTCCACTGCGATTTCATGCGCTTTGCCGCGATTGGCTTTAATCGTGCCGTTTAAAATCCGCGACACATATGTCGGGTCGTACCCCCGCTCGTCGCACCAAGATTTGATGGTTTCGCCTCGTTTGCGGAAACCTTCCTTCACTTTTTCTGCATTCACGGAATATCTCCTATTTCCATCTCGTGATAGAATGTTGAATATTTAAAGATTTAAACAATCTTGCTTAAATGTTGGATAAATATTAACTGGATTATTTCCATAATGCAAGATTATTTCTAGGATATTTTTCGAGATTAATTCTATGAGTTTGATTTTTACTGGAAATATTCGCAAGTTGATAAGCGAAAAAGACCTGACAATTGCAGAATTTGCTGAAGCGATTAATGAAAAACTGTCGCGTGTGAATGATGTTTTAAGCGGAAAACAACGTCCGCCATTTGATATGGTAGAAAAAATCCTGACAACTTTTGATATTGACGCAAATTGGTTGATTACAGGAAAGAATAGTTCTTCTAAAAATCCAGATGAGCAAAAGAATTATTCCGAAGAACATGAATACGACTACGTCCCGATGTTTGATGTTGAGGTGTCTGCAGGCAACGGTGCAGCCGCCTATGGCGCAACCGAACCGGCCATGCACTTGGCGTTCCGCAAAGACTGGCTCAAATCACGCGGCCTGTTTGCAAAAGACCTCAACTGCGTGGTGGCACGCGGCGACAGCATGGAGCCGACCATCAACAGCAAAGACACGCTATTGGTCGACACCAGTAAAAACAACCCGCGCGACGGCCATATCTACGTCATCCGCAGCGGCGACGTGTTATGGGTAAAGCGTGTCCAACGCCAAATCGACGGCAGCCTGCTCTTAATCTCCGACAACTCGACCTATCCACCTATGCCGCTGATGCTGGCAGACCACCCCGACATACAGGTCATCGGGCAGGTGGTTCAGGTTTCAAAAGACTTTAATTAACTTACAATAGGAAAAATGATGACAGAAACGAATTACTCTTTTGAAGGGCTGGTAATTGAAAAAATTATTACCCATCGTATTTATCCGAAAAATGAAAATAGAGAGCGTGTAGAACCTAAAATCAGTACGCAGTTGATTGATTTGCCTATTATGGCAAGAAGAACATTGGAAAACAGGCTGACCAAAGCTTTGGGTAATAAATCTCATGGCATTGAAATGTCTATTGCCAATACGGCTGAAAATAGTTTTTTTCAGATAGCAGCAGCCATACAACTCAAAGAGGAAGCAGAGTTTATTGAAGATTCCGCACAATTTGCTCACATGTTGACCGATGCACAACTGAATACGAATGCACCGGGTGGTATTTTGTTGGTATTAAAAGGTAGGGTTGGAGATACCGGCAAACCGTTTTTATGTGTGATTAAGGCTGAGCCTCAAGATGGGTTCAGGACCAAAGAAGAGGATGACTTTATCACGATTGAATTCTTAGAGGAATTATTGCTGACCGATTCAGCAAGACTATTCAAAATAGGTTTTTTGGTAGCCGAAACAGTAAGGCCGCAGGAGCAAATACAATCTGGGAATTATCGGGCTTTTTTGTATGACCATCTGATGACACAAACGGAAACTAGGCCAGCAGCTTCCTATTTCTACCAAGTGTTCTTAGGCATGAGTATAGCTGCTTCTTCCCGTAAGCTGACACAGAATTTTTTTGAATGGACACGTAATTTTATCGATAACTCTGATTTGAGTGATGATGAAAAGTTAGATACACATGAAGCATTGCGTGTCACATTGAAAAGTGCAGCAGCAACCATCAGCGTTAACGATTTTGCTCAAAATTATTTACCTGAAGACAAGCAAAAAGCTTATACAGAATTTATGATAGCTAAGGATTTTCCTCAAAATGCTGTAAGTAAGGATATTGAATATATTAAAACTCGTTTACGCAAACGGAGGTCTTACGGATTTAGTAACGGTGTAGTTATCTTGACTCCTCCCGAGCATACTCAAGACTATATGGAAATTGCGCCAACGGAAGATGGGGAATATACTGTTGTCACAATTAAAGGACAGTTACAACAACAAAAATGAGCGATATTGATGATTTCAAAAGCTATTTAGAAAGCCACCAAGCGGCATTTGCCGCTTGGGGTAGATTTGTGGCTGAAGAAATTCAAAATCAATTATCCAATGTCATTTCTCCTGTTCCGGTTGCCAATTTTCTAAAAATTGAAGCAAAGCCTAGAGTCAAAGAGATTTCTTCAGCTCTGGCCAAGATTGGCCGAAAAAATTACACTTCACCTCAAACTCAAATGACTGACTTGGTCGGCGTACGTTTTGTGGTATTGCTTGCGGAACATATTCAAATAGTTTGTGAAATCATTGAATCCTCATCACAGTGGAATGCTAAAGTTTCGAAAGATTTTGCAGATGAAATTCAGCAAAATCCCAAAGCATTTGACTATCAATCCAAACATTACGAGATTCGTCCTAAACAAGCATTCATTACACCCGAAAATGTCAGCATCCCTGCTGATTTGTGCTGTGAAGTTCAGGTGCGTTCTTTACTCCAACATGCTTATGCAGAGCTGGTTCATGACAATATATACAAGCCTGACGGCAATGTTCCAAAGAAAGCAGAGCGCGAAGTCGCGAAGAGCATGGCTTTGATGGAAACTACAGATGACTTATTTAGTCGTACTCTGGCAATTTTGAAAGAAGCAAATCAACCACAAGAAGAACTTCTTCCCCAATTATCACAGCTTTATCAAGAGGAAATAGGGCTTGTTCCTGAAGTTGATAAAAAAACCAATATGATTTTTCTAGAAACATTTCAATCCAGCATTGACCCTTCAAATATTCTTGCTAATATCCGGTCACTTTTGAATGAGAAGAAATATCTTGCTAATCGGATAAAAGAAAATGCTGAAGAAATGTATTTTTTCAGTCAGCCAGCAGCTTTGTTGGTTTATTGGCTGATTGAGAAAGTTGGTGCAGATGAAGTATGGAAAAAATGGCCTTTGCCTGCATACAACAAAAACCTGAAATTCATTTGTACTGATTTGGATAAGCAACCATCCCATGAACTCTTTTAACCCCCTTTAAAAGCCCATTCAGACGGCCTTTTCTAAAATCCCTGTATTGATTTCAACCTCAATACAGGGATTTTTTATGTCCACCAAATTCAATCAATTCATTGAGCGCGTCCTCTCCCACGAGGGCGGCTATGTCAACCATCCCAAAGACCCCGGCGGCGAGACCAACTGGGGCATTACCAAACGCACTGCTCAGGCAAACGGCTACAACGGCTCCATGCGTGCCATGACCCGTGAGCAGGCGATCGGCATTTACCGTCAAGCATTTTGGGAACGCTATCACGCCGATCAAATGCCGGAAGCGGTTGCGTTCCAATTCTTCGATGCCTGCATCAACCACGGTCATGGCAATGCTGCCCGTATGCTGCAACGCGCCGCAGGCGTGCCGGACGACGGCGTTATCGGAGCATTCAGCCTCAAAGCCATCAATTCACTTCCTGAAAATGACCTCCTGCTCCGTTTCAACGCCGAGCGTCTGGTCTTTTATACCAAGCTGGGTACGTTCACATCATTTGGCAAAGGCTGGATTCGCCGCGTGGCACAAAACCTGATTCATGCGTCTGCAGATAACACCGATTAAAGGGAGAAAACCATGTCAAAAAAGTCACTCATCGCCCTAATGACCGCAGCCATGCTGCCCGATTTCAGCCACAGCGACCTGGGCATTCGCTACGCCATGCCGACTCAGGGGTGTTGGACGCAAGCCCACCGCAAGAGCGGGGTAGCCGCCGCGAAACGCGCAGCCAAAAAAAAGCGTCGCAAATAACCGCCTTTTTCAAATGGTTGGGCGGCTTGGTATCCAATCCGGCCACAGGGAAAATCAGCCATACCAAACTATGGGCAAACGTGGCAGCCGCCTCTATGACCTATAAGTTCTCGCAAACAGCGGATGCACCGGAATGGCTCTGGTGGGCTTATGGCGCATTGGTTGGCGGGTATGCATTAATCAAACGCGGCATCGCGGCGATTCCGCAGGTCGCTGAAATCCATAAAGGAAAAGATGATGTGGAAAACGCTTAACCCTATTTGGCAGACCCTGATTCTGATTTTGCTGATAGCAGGTGCAGTACCAACGATTTATTTCTGCGGCTATAAGTCCTCAGCAAAGAAGGCGGAAGCTGAAAAAGCCGAAGTCATTGCTACTTATCAGGCTTCAGCCTTGGTCGCCGAGCAGCTCTATACCGAAAAGCTCAAAGCGGCTAATGAAGAAAAACAGCGTTGGTTTGATTTCGCACAAGCACAAAGCCGCGATTTGGCAACCGCCTATCAACAAATCGGCCGCCAAGCGGCTCAATTGGAGAAGCAGATTGATGAAACTGTACAAAAAGACGGCAACCGTTTTAACGGCCTTGGCACTAACAGCGTGCAACTCTACAACCGTGCCCTCGGCCACGATTAAAACCGTTTCCGTTGCGGAAATCCCCCCCGTCTCTTCCGAGCTGCTGCTCGTTCACGAACGCCCCGAGCGTCTGAGTGGTGGCTCTCCCGAACAACTTTTAAACCACGCCGTCCGCTATGGCGAATACTGCCAAAAACTGGAAAAACAAATTTCCGGCTGGCAGACATGGTACAAGAAAGGCCGTCTGAAAAATGACTGATTTTGCCGACCGCGCATCCGAACGCGAAGCCATCTTTCTCGCAGAATCCCTGGCAAAGCATCGACTGTCGTCTGAAACCACCGCCAGCCTCAGTCATTGTGAAGATTGCGGTGCGCCGATACCAAAAGCAAGACAACAGGCAGTCAAAGGCTGTACACGCTGCGTTGTCTGCCAAGAATATTTTGAACACGGATGGCCTTAAAAATGGAAAAAACCTTTATTCACATCGAGTTTTGGCAACTTGTCGGCTTTTTACTCTCATTCCTCGGCATCTGTTTCACCTTCGGCAAAATGCTGCTGGCTCAATTCCGCGAGCAGCAGGACGAACGCCAAAAACAGCAGGAACGCCTACAGGGTAAAGTCGAAATCATGGAAAACAAACTGGCGGAATTCAATGCCGGCCTGCCGCTCACATACGTCCTACGCGAAGACTACATCCGTAATCAAGTCGTCCTCGAAGCCAAACTCGACAACGTCGCAGAAAAACTCACTGAAATCTACAAAATGGGAAGCGTAAAAAAATGATTAGCCAGGAACTGATCGCCAAACAACGGCGCGAGGGTATGCGTTGGAACATTATCAACACCCTTAATAAAGCCCGACCGCACACGACAAGCGAAACCTTCTTGTTGGACATCATGAACGCGATTTATCCGCAAACCACCGCACTGGAGCTACGCCAACAACTTGATTATCTGGCTGACCGCAAAATGGTAGACCTCAATAAAGCCCCGCACGGCCTGTGGTTTGCCGACTTGACCAGTTTAGGTGTCGATATTGCCGAATATACGGTGGAGTGCCGTGCCGGTATTGCACGGCCTGAGAAAGTATGGAGCTAGGGCATGGCGCAACGCAGCAGCATTGAAAAACTCCCCGAAGCCGTCCGACATGAATTTGAACGGAAGCTGGTAGAAAACGGTTTTTCAGACTACCAAGCCATTGCCGAATGGCTGCAAGACCAAGGCTATGAAATCAGCCGCTCAGCCGCCCACCGCTACGGCCAAAAAGTGCAACGTCGTTTTGCTGCCATCAAATCCAGCACCGAAGCCGCGCGACTGATTGCCGAAGGTGCAGCCGATGAAGGCGATACCCGTAGCGAAGCCCTGATGGCCATGCTGCAAACCGAACTGTTCGACGCATTGGTAGCCATAGGCGAGATGGACAGCGAAGAATTAAACGCGCTCGACCGTTTCGGCGTGATGGCCGAGGGTGCGAAGAAAATTAGCGGTCTGATTTCCGCCAGCACACGCCTGAAAGAGTATCAGGCCAAGGTCAAAGCCAAAGTACAGGCGGCCGCCGAAGATGTAGCCAAGCAGGCCAAGAAAGGCGGCTTGTCTGAAGAATCGGTCGAGGCCATCCGCAAGCATATTTTAGGGATTGCATCATGACGCCGTCTGAAATCCGAAATACCCGCCCATCAGAAGACCGTACCCCTACGGTCTTATTGCCGTATCAGCAGGCTTGGTGCGCCGACCAGTCGCCTGTGAAGCTGTGCGAAAAATCGCGCCGTATCGGTTTGAGCTGGGGAGAAGCTGCCGATACCGCCTTGCTGGCCGCATCCGCTAAAGGCATGGACGCATGGTACATCGGCTATAACAAAGACATGGCCTTGGAGTTTATCCGCGACTGTGCAGGCTGGGCGAAGCATTACCAGCTGGCGGCAGGCGAAATCGAAGAAACCGAGGAAGTGTTTGTCGAAGGCGACGACCGCCAGGCCGTGTTAGCCTTCGTTATCCGCTTTGCTTCCGGCTTTCGCATTACCGCCTTATCCAGCCGGCCTTCCAACCTACGCGGTAAACAAGGCCGCGTGATTATTGATGAAGCAGCGTTCCACGAACAGCTCGGCGAATTGCTTAAAGCGGCAATGGCCTTGCTGATGTGGGGCGGCCAGGTGCATATCATCTCTACGCATGACGGCGTAGACAACCCATTCAACGAGTTGATTAACGATGTGCGTGCAGGGAAAAAACCTTATTCCGTCCACCGCATTACCTTTGACGAAGCGGTTGAACAAGGCTTGTACCGCCGTATCTGTCTGCGTTTGGGCAAGGATTGGACACCCCAAGGTGAATCCGCGTGGTGTAAGGAAATTCGTGATTTCTACGGTGAAGATGCCAGCGAAGAGTTGGACTGTATCCCGAAAAACGGCGGTGGCAAATGGTTGAACCGTGCCTTAATTGAAAGCCGTATGACCCCATACACGCCGGTTATCCGCTACGACCAGACCGACGATTTCGGCCTGCTGCCCGAACCGCGCCGCGCAACGGAGGTGGCCGACTGGATAGCCGACACCCTGCAACCGCTGCTCGACGGTTTGGACAAGACCCGCGTTTCTTTTGTAGGCGAAGACTTTGCCCGCTCGGGCGACCGCACCGTGATTGTGCCGCTCTTACAAAGCAAAGACCTGATTTTAAAACCGGCGTTTGTTTTGGAACTGGGCAATATGCCGTTTGCCCAGCAGGAGCAAATTATGCAGCACCTGTTGGCCAATCTACCTAATCTGCGCGGCGCGGCCTTGGATGCGCGAGGCAACGGTCAATCTTTGGCCGAAGCCATGCGCGATGCGTTCGGCGCAGAAGTGGTGGAAGCCGTGATGCTGTCGGAAAACTGGTACCGCATCCATACCGCTCCGTTCAAAGCCGCCCTCGAAGACGGCACACTCGACGGCCTGCCGCGAGATGAAGACATCCTCACCGATTTACGTGCGTTCGAATTAGTCAAAGGCGTGCCTCGTATTCCGGACACCCGAACCAAAGGTCAAGACGGTAAAAAACGCCACGGCGACGCAGCGATTGCCTTTGTCCTTGCCCATTACGCCAGCCGCGAACTCAATGCCGGACCGGTACGCGTGGCCAGCCGCCGCGTGCGTCGAATTAGCAGAACAACGCATGGCTTTTAGGCCGTCTGAAAAGAGAATCCCATGAAAAAACCGCATTTCAAGCTCAAAACCAATCATGGCAACATCACCTTCAAACCCGATGACCTGACCGGCCATATCGCCGTCTCACGCCAATTTTTAGGCGGTTTCGGCGGTTGGTTGCCTAATCCTGACCCGATTCTGCGCAAGATGGGCAAGCAAATCCATGTTTACCGCGAATTGTTGCGCGACGAGCTGGTCGGCAGCTTCGTGCGCCGCCGCAAAGCCGCTGTGGCACGGCTGGATTGGAAACTCAGCGGCGATGAAGTCGAAGATCGTGTATTGGATTTTGTCGAAAATTGGCTGGCCGCTGATGTCGATGTTTATAAGATCTGCAAAGACATCATGAATGCCTCATTTTTCGGCTATCAGCCTATCGAAATTATCTGGCAAAAAGGCAGTCAATGGCTGCCGTCTGAAATTGTGGCCAAGCCGCAGGAATGGTTCGGATTCAATGATGAGCGTGAGTTGGTTTTTACCGAAAACGGCTTGAGCCAAGAGCCGCTACCGCCTTATAAATTTCTGTGTCCGCGCCATGAAGACGACTATCTTAACCCTTATGGCCTAAGTGATTTGGGTTTGGTGTTTTGGCTGGTAACTTTCAAACGCGGCGGCATGAAATTTTGGGTAAGTTTCACCGAAAAATACGGCGCACCTTGGCTCATTGGCAAAGAGCCACGCTCCAATACCCATAGCGACACTGAAAAGCTGCTCGACGCATTAGAAGCCTTAATAAGCAATTCGGTCGGCACGATTCCGAATGATTCCAGCGTCGAAATCCACGAAGCCAGCGGCAAGTCATCATCAGTAGATGCATTCGACAAGCTGCTGAAAGAGTGTAAGTCCGGCATCAACATTGCCTTACTTGGCCAAGACCAAACCACCGACAAAGAAACCAACCATGCCAGTGCCAGCGCGGGCTTGGAAATTGCCGACGATATCCGTGACGGCGACCGCCGTATTGTTGAAGCAGCGTTTAACGAATTGATTGAATGGGTGGTGGAACTGAATTTCGGCGATGTGGCTTGTCCGAAATTCGAGCTGTTTGAAAACGAGGAGGCAGGCACGAAAGAGCGTGCCGAGCGCGACAGTATGCTGTCCGGCGCGGGTGTGAAATTCACTCCGCAATATTGGAAACGCACTTATGGTTTGGAAGACGGCGATATCGTTGAAGAAGATACCATTATCCCGACCGCTGCTGACTTTGCCGAAGGTTGGGATGGCACAGAAACCGATGCAGGATTGATTTTAGATACGCTTGCGCCCAATGCGGGCCGTCTGAACCAACAAGGCCACGACCTGACTGCCTTATTGGTGCAGGATTTGCAGCGCGGCGAAACCGAAGACAATATTCTCGACCGCTTGGCCGAGCAGTTCCCGAATATGGATGACACCGCCTTACAAAACGAGCTGGCACGAGTGATTTTCCTGTCAGGTTTGGTCGGCCGCATTGAAGCGGCACAGGAGATGAGCTGATGAATCCGGAAGACATCAAGGCTATTTTCGGCCTAGAGCCGGAAGCAGCGGTCGAATATTTGAAGCAGAAAGGTGTGGCCGTTTCGTGGGATTGGCAAGATATGCTCGACGACGCACACGCTACCGCGTTCACCGTGGCCAAAACCGCAAGCATGGACGTTGCCAATGATATTTATCGCGCCGTTGTCAACGCTGCCGAGACCGGCCAAACGCTGGAGCAGTTCCAGAAAACACTCACGCCGGTATTACAAAGCAAGGGCTGGTGGGGACGCACCCAAGCAACCAATCCGGACACCGGCGAAGCCCAAACTGTTCAGCTCGGTAGCCCGCACCGCCTGAAAACCATCTATCTGACCAATATGCAGTCAGCCTACATGGCCGGACGCTACGCTGAAATGATGGATTCTGTCGACACCCACCCGTATTGGCAATACGTCGCTATAAACGACAGCCGCACCCGTGACAGCCACCGTAGAATGCACGGCCGTGTCTATGCAGCAGCCGACCTGGTTTGGGACACCATGTATCCGCCGTTAGATTTCCGCTGCCGCTGCCGCGTGCGTCCATTATCACGCGCCGCAGGCGAAAGCCGTGCCTTACCCAGTCCGACACTTGAGACTCAAACCGTCGACATCGGTAGCAACGAATACACCGGAGAAGCCCGCTACGCCCAACGCACCGGCTTGCGGATTGACGGAAAGTTTGTCGCCCCTAGCGCAGGCTTCAATGCCAACCAAGGAAAAGCCATGCTCTCGCGAATGGCTTCCGTAGCCGTCCAGAAAGCACAATCCGTTCATCCCGATATTGCACGCGTAGCCTTAAAAACCATGATGACCAACAGCAAATTCAAATCCTCATTATCTGCTGTCGATTTGGCATGGGTACTAAAATTAATCAAAGGTTAGATATGCTCGAAATTAATCTTGATACTTCATCACTAGATCGCGGCTTGAGCCAGCTTCTACAAAACGTAAGCCATCCGCGCAAAATGATGAAAGCCATCGCGACCGAAATGACTTCATTAACTGAAGAAAACTTCGAAAGCGAAAGTTTCGGTGGCAACAGATGGAAACAAAGCCAACGCGCAGCTCAAGGCGGCCAGACTCTGCAACTGACCGGCCAACTTGCAGCCAGCATCTCCACACAAGTAGGCAACAACTTTGCACGTATCGGAAGCAACAAACCATACGCGGCAATCCACCACTTGGGTGGCTCCGCAGGCCGAAACCATAGCGTCCAACTTCCAGCCCGACCCTATCTACCAATCAACGGCAGTGGTCAACTTCAAAACGGAGCAGATAAACGCATCCTTGACATTGCAATCGAGTCACTCAGTTCAGGCCTGTAAACAAAAAAAGACGAGCAAATTATGCTCGTCTTTTTATTGCACTCTATGAAACTACTTTTCACAAAACCAACCCCACCAAATCCCGCTCCATCCAAAATAATCCCAATTATCTCAGAGACACTATATATTTATCTCATTGGGTTTCAGTTACCTTCGAGACCACCGCGGCCGTCCCGCCTATCCCCTGTTGTCCATGTTCAAAGCCGTCCTGCTCGGCCAATGGCACAGCCTTTCCGATCCCGAACTCGAACACAGCCTCATCACCCGCATCGATTTCAACCTGTTTTGCCGTTTTGACGAACTGAGCATCCCCGATTACAGCACCTTATGCCGCTACCGTAACTGGCTGGCGCAAGACGACACCCTGTCCGAATTGCTGGAACTAATTAACCGCCAACTGACCGAAAAAGGCTTAAAAGTAGAGAAAGCATCCGCCGCCGTCATTGACGCCACCATTATTCAGACCGTCGGCAGCAAACAGCGCCAGGCCATAGAAGTCGATGAAGAAGGGCAAGTCAGCGGCCAAACCACGCCGAGTAAGGACAAAGATGCCCATTGGACAAAGAAAAACGGTCTCTACAAACTCGGTTACAAACAACATACCCGTACCGATGAGGAAGGCTATATCGAGAAATTGCATATCACCCCCACCAACGCCCATGAGTGCAACCACCTGTCGCCTTTGCTGGAAGGTATAGCCAAAGATACGACCATCTATGCCGATAAAGGCTACGACAGTGCGGAAAACCGGCAACATCTGAAAGAACATCAGTTGTTGGACGGCATTATGCGCAAAGCCCACCGCAACCGTCCGCTGACGGAAGTGCAAACCAAACGCAACTGATATTTGTCGAAGACCCGTTATGTGGTCGAACAGAGCTTTGGTACGCTGCACTGTAAATTCCGCTATGCCCGGGCAGCCTATTTCGGGCTGATTAAAGTGAGTGCACAAAGCCATCTGAAGGCGATGTGTTTAAACCTTTTGAAAGCCGCCAGCAGGCTAAGTGCGCCTGTTGCTGCCTAAAAGGCGGCCGGATGCCTGATTAATCAGGTATCCAAGGGGGATTAAGAGGGTATTTGAGTAGAATCAGCGGATATTTGAAACAAAAACAGCCGAAAACCTGTGTTTGGGTTTCGGCTGTTGGGGAAAGGACTTTTTTGCAAAGGTCTCTAGTTGTCAGCAACCGAGACGAGTGGTTTACCTCTTTCAATGCCGAACATGTGCAGAAAGCCAATTTTTTGGAAATCGCATTATGGGAAAAAGGGCTATTACCTGTTTTTTGATCATGTTACGTTTCATTGATAGGAAGGCCGTCTGAAAACGGTTTTTCAGACGGCCTAAAATATTCGACCTCTACATAGGACAAAGCATGACCCTCAAGAACAAAAAAATCGTTTGAAGACAGCAAAGACCGTGAAGAACGGTTGAAGCAGGAGAAAAAACAGCAGAAAGAATTGAAGCAATGGTGCGATGACAATCCGAATATTTGTGCCTGAACCATTTAATTAAGGAGTTGTTATGTTGAAATTTGTTTCGTCGTTTGATGATTTAAAAGATTTTGAAGATCGCAACACCTATTATTTACGCATCCGCATCCATCCAAAATATACGGGAAACAAAACCCTCGCCCTGGATACCTATCTGCAAAAACTCAGGTTTTTTTTGCTAGATGTCAGTCGACATATTCAGCCATGTGTGGATGACGATTGGTCATGGGTGGATTATTTGAAGCGGGAGAAAAAAATCGTCCAATACAGTTTGATGCGTGAATTTGATTCAGTTCTGCACCAAATAGCGAAAGGTAATGAAAGCAACGATATACAGGTACTGTTAAATGCCATTATCCCAGCGGTGTGTCCAGTAATAGGTTTTGACAGCATCAAAATGGGGCGCGTCGTAAAGGTGGTGCAGGCGGTTGGGAACAGCTTTGATGACCGGCCTTAAGGCTTCGTTCAATGCCTGGTAATTCAAAGGCAGCGGTTCTCCGGCATCGCCGACGTCGGGCAGTTCGTCGATTTTGATGACGGAAACGCCGTTTGCCTGCGTTTTGACCGTGATTTCGGGGTACTGGGCCGCCAGCCGCGCCCATACCTGCGGTTCGATACGCATGGATAGGGATTTACCTAGAATAGTGTACCAAGCGATGCTTTTAGCTGCATCCTTATAATCCCTTAATCCTGCATAAGCATTACAGTTGGGCATCACATTATAGTAATGGGTGGCAACCTGGTATTCGTGCGGCTCCCATTCGTCGGGATCATAGGGCAAAATACATTCTAATCCCGCGTAGCCGTGCAGCACGTCGAATTGTGCGCACAGGTAATCCACCCACTCTTCAAATTCCGCCCGTTTGGTTTCATCCTTCAGCCAACCTATGGGAAAGGCCAAACTCAAATAGCTGAGGAGATTGTATTCGAGTTCTCCTGTCAGAGATGTGGTCAGAGTGGAGCAATGGTAGTCCGGGGCATAATCGCTTTTTCTTTCCGAACTAATATGGGCTTCTAATCTTTCATCCCATTGGGCTGTTTTTTGGCTTTTCTCCATACTTTTTTCAAATTTCGCAGCACTGAATTTGACAAATCTTTGATGTTCTTCAAAGAACAAACCGTTCAGATACTCGTCATATTGCGCTTGATATCTTTTGAACACATCCAATACCTTCCGCTGCCCACTTTCACTCCCGCCGCCGTAGAAATATATAGTAATGCCCAACCCCATCTTGGCATACAGCCTGTGTTCGTCGTCGTACAGTTCGCAACGCTGCGCATTAAACATAATGTTGTTCAAACGATTTTTTTGTTCTTGAGGGGGCATGTTTGATCCAATGTAGAGGTCGAATATTTTAGGCCGTCTGAAAACCGTTTTAGACGGCCTTCCTATCAATGAAACGGAACATGATCAAAAAACAGGTAATAGCCCTTTTTCCCATAATGCGATTTCCAAAAAATTGGCTTTCTGCACATGCTCGGCATTGAAAGAGGTAAACCACTCGTCTCGGTTGCTGACAACTAAGGTATTTTTGCCGTCTATGTCGATGGCCTCCGCCGTGTCGGGAATATCGCTTTGTCCGATTTTGTGCGGCAGTCCTATCATCCATGCACAAGTCCCGCGGTGAGGGAAGACAGCGTAGCTGCCTTCATAGTAGTCGGAGGAGGAGGGGGAGCGCATATCGAAATTGCCGTCCGCTAAAGTAATACTGTCCACGGGATAGTGCTTATAAGCCAGCCTGATCAGTTCGATTAAATCCTGTTTGCTGTAATACGGTTTTTTATCGGGTTCTTTGCGTAGGAGATCAAAATATATTTCCAATCTGTCAAATTTTTCGTCGGCATAATCGGTATCCAGTAGTCTGAGTTTGTGCGTATAGCTAAACTGAAATTTGCGGACATCTAAAGCTTTGCCATCCATAAACCCAAACCGATGCCGAAGGCAATAGCACACACTATAGCTACGACTCAAGGGGCAATCCCGAGGCTGTGATCCAAGCAGACGGCACGAGGGAATCCTACCTGCATGATGCGGAAGGCAGATTGCTTGAGCATACCGATCCGCTCAAGCAAAGCACCCGCTATACCTACGATAAAGGCGGCCGTCTCTTCATCCGTACCGATGCACTCGGACAACAAGTCCAATACCGATACGACCTTAACAGCCGTTTGGTCGGGCTGCTGAACCAAAACGGCGATCTTTACGGCTTCCGCTACAACAGCGTCGGCGCGCTGACCGAAGAAAAAGGCTTTGACGGTAAAATCACCCGCTACCATTACGCCCAAGGCGGCATGCTTGAACGCATAGACGAAGCCGGTACCGTCACCAAGCTGGATTACGACCCCGCCGGCCGTATCGAAAGCCGCAGCATCCTTGTGACCGATGAAAACGGCGAGATACACGAAGCCGACAAAGAAAACTACGCCTATGACCCAAGCGGCAGACTGGCAGGAAGCCGTATGGACGGCGGAATACGAAGCATGGGGTAGAATCCGTAACGAAACCGTTTCAGACAGCCTCGAAGTCAACGTCCCGTTCCGCTTCCAAGGACAGTATTACGACGAAGAAAGCGGGCTGCACTACAACCGTTTCCGGTATTACGATCCTGAAATCGGGCGGTTTGTGAGTCAGGATCCGATTGGGTTGCAGGGAGGGATGAATTTGTTTGAGTATGCACCGAATCCAATTATATGGGTCGATCCGTTGGGATTGAAGAACTATAGAGATAGATTTTGGGAGCGTGCTGGAGAACAAGACAAAGGAAAATATCAGGTTCATCACATTATTCCCCAAGATATTTTTAAGAAGGAGGATTCAGGCAATATTTTAAGGTGTCATGGTATGGATGTAGATAATTTAGGTAATTTGATAGGATTGCCAAGAAATATTAATGACCATCCAAGGCTGGGAAACCCTTGGTTTGGGGATGCTCAGCATAATTCTGATCATAAGGCATATTCAAACTCTGTGAGGAAAGCTATTGTTCGAATTGGCTCAAAAGGCTCATGCCTCCGACAAAAGAGCAAGTTGCTGGCTTTGCAGAAATCTTTGCGAAGAATGCTGCAAAAAGGAGAGCCTATTATAAGTAAATCTGGCGCTACTGAGCAACAATGGGATGGTGTTTTAAGAGGTTACTAATATGTTAGAAAAATTGAAAATTAGATTTAATGGCAAACAAAAAGAATTATTTGAGATTTTAAAAAGCCCATCATTTTTTCGTGGTAATTTTAATCTTCAAGAGTATTTTGTTATTTATGATAGATCAGAGGCTCAAGATTTATATGAAACACAAGATCCGGATTACACCATATATAGCAGCTATCCGGATTTGCTTGGTGAAAGAACTACCCTTACTTATCTTTTTGAGGGAATAAGTGCTACAGAAGAGCAACAATTCGCTCCTTTTTGGAATAATTATGAGAATAAATTATGGAATTTAATTTTACAGCTACAACAAGAAAATCAAGATTTTTTTCCTGAGCCGTTTATAGATTTTGTTTATAATGACTTCTTAACTTTTGCTGCATATGGGATCTTTTCTAAAATAAAAGATGATTTTATTGAAAAGCAAATTGAAGTCTATAAAAATGGTGGCTTTCCTTGTGGTTGGAAAGGGGAGTTTCCGGATGGTGTAATGGTTGTTTATTCGCCTGAATAACTGTTTGTCTTTCTATTTGTCAAAAGTAAAGTAAGGCCGTCTGAAAAGCTTGCCCTCTTTTCAGACGGCCTTTTCAGTTAAAAGTATTGGATCGCTATGAAGTAAAGACATTCGGGTACCCGCCGAATTGTACAGCTATGATCCCGAAACCGATCCGCTGCTGAAAATCCCGCCCGAACACCAAGAGCAGTCCGAAGCGCAACCCGAATTGGTTTATTACCAACTTGACCATCTCTGTACGCCGATTGCCGTACACAATGCAAAAGGCGAAGCCGTATGGACGGCCGAATACGAAGCATGGGGCAGAATCCGTGACGAAACCGTTTCAGACGGCCTCAAAGTCCATGTTCTGTCAGTATCATGATGAAAAGCACAGGCTGCAACCGTTTTTATTCTTACAACCAAAAGAACACTGGATGAAATTGAAAGAACCGGAGATATTTTAACAACAAGGGATTTGTTGAGAAAAGGCTGTCTGAAAAACCTTTCAGACGGCCTTTTTGTTTTTGAATTCTGTTGGCAGGCTAAAATACTAGCATTATGAATTTAACATAATATAAAATATCTGACCATTTCCTATTCCTTCATCAAATTCGCTTTTTGTTCCTGATTGTTAATTGAGAGTTAATGATACTCTAGAGGGTAGGTTAATAGTACTCCAATTTTTAGTATAAAATCAATAGGTTTTAATAGAAATTTGGCTGGTTAATTTTACTGTAACCTTATCATTATAGTTAATTAAAATCAAAATAGGATAATAGTGCATCGTCAAATCGAGCGTAATCAGACAAAACGGTTCTCAGGTACCGCTTAATATTCGCCCACACCTTCTCAATCGGGTTGAGCTCAGGTGAATAAGGTGCAAGAGGCAATACCTTATGTCCCCATTTTTCCGCCATTTCCCGTAAGACACCCATACGGTGAAATCGTGCATTATCTAAAATAATCACCGATTTTTGAGTCAATGTGGGCTGTAGGCATTGCTGAAACCACGCTTCAAAAAAGACTCCGGTCATCGTATTTTGATAAACCATCGGAGCAATCAGCCGGTTGCCGACTTGTGCGGACACCAGAGATAAGCGTCGGTATCTTTTTCCACTTATCTGCGCTTTCACTATTTGCCCTTTTAGGCTGCGGGCATAGGGACGGAACAGGTAGCGGTCAAATCCTGTTTCATCCAAATAAACACGTTGGTAGTCGGAAAATTCGGCCAGCTGTGTCAAATAATGCGTTACTTTGGCCGGGTCTTGTTCTTTATAAGTGGTGGTCTTTTTTTGCGCGTCATCCCCATCTGTTTGAGTGCATAGCAAACGGCGGCTGCCGTACAATCAAAATGTTTGGCGATTTCATGCAGATAGGCATCCGGGTGTTGCCCAACATATTGAGCCAGTTTTTGCCTATCCAATTTAACGGCATTTAGACTGGTAACTTGATGTTTTAGGCTGCCTGTTTGTTTTTTAAGGCGAATCCATAAGTAAAGCGTGTTTCTTGACAAGTTAAACGTTGCTGCGGTTTGGCTGATGTTTTTGCATTGTTCGTAATAGTTTAAAGCTTTGTTTCTTAAGTCCGTAGAATATGCCATGGTTAGACCTTCAAAGTTGAGTATTGTACTATTTTTTTTTTAATTGACTATAATTGTAGCCTGGCAAAATAGAGTAGGGTAAAGATAGTGAATTGTGCCAACTTTGTTTGAACTTATTCAAAACTGTTCAGATGGTCTTATTTCATTAATCCTAGCTTTTTTCTCTCTACAAAATGCAAAGACCATTGTTGATTAGTTATTATCACTTATAACTACTGTCAATCCCTGCATTTTAGTTTCCACTGTTTTTCCTACTTTCTTTCAATCTTTCCTTAATCATGTGTGAACCTTTGCTTTTTCAGTCAATGACTTTATTTATTGGAGAAATGTTTTCACTATCAGCCTTAACAATCACTATTAAAATATGCTCCGATGTTCTGTCTCCGCCTGTATGCGGCTTGGGCGACGGCGAGGCTGCATTCGAGTAGGTTGCGGTTGCGGTGTGCGGCTCGCTTTGGTTTTGCTTCCAAAACCGCAGTTGGGTGATGGCGCAGCATAGGCCGGTATCGTTGCGGAGAATGCCTAGATGGTGTTGGTTGAACGCTTGTAGGGCGGGGCGGCTGAATGTGTTTTGGAGGCCGTCTGAAAAGATGCCTGCTTCGGCGGATGGACGTTCAGGCGGCCTTTGGGACGATACGGCTTGGAATGCTTGTTCGTCTGCGATGGTTTGGGCGGCAAGTCTAGCGATAACGACGCATTCGAGCAGGGAGTTGCTGGCGAGGCGGTTGGCTCCGTGCAAGCAGTCGGCTACGAGTCCCCCAGCCAGTTCAGCCGTGAATACAAACGCTATTTCGGGCATGCGCCGAAGGGGGATATTAAATAGATGAGTTTTAAAGATAGGTGGCAAAAACGCCTGAAAATTTGACCGCACTTTGATGTCTAAAATGAAACTTTGTACTATTATTTCAACTTGCGATACATGTTAGGGAGTAATTTATGAAATCCAAACTATCCGCGCTCGTCGCTACAACCCTTCTCGCCGCCTGTTCTACCATTCCGCAACATAATGAGCAGGCGAAAGCCCTGTTGGACGAAGGCATTGCCCTGTATCAAAAACAGGATTACCAACATGCAATGTCCTACTTTGAGCAAGCTCAACAGGCTGGGCATATGAAAGCGCCGCGTTATCTGGGGCTGATGTATCTAAACGGCGAAGGTGTCGCCAAGAATGCGAAAACCGCTTTTGCCTACTTCATGCAAGCGGCCGAAGCGGGCGACATCACCGGGCAATACTGGCTCGGCCATTGCTACGAAAACGGCATCGGCACAACAAAAGACATGACCAAAGCTGTGCATTGGTATCAAGAGTCCGCTAAACGTGGTGATCATATTTCTCAACCTGCCATTGATGCTTTAAACCGTTTAGGCATCAAAATACATTGACGATTTCTTACAAAATTTAAGGAGTTTCCACGATGAAGAAAACCGTAACGATGATTGCCGCAAGCTTGTTGCTTGCCGCTTGCAACGCCACCTCAAATGCGACTGAAAAAGCAGTGACGACTCAAAACACGCAAAATTCCGCTTGGGACAAACAATACGGCGGCGCGGATAAATCCTACGATAGTCGCTTGCTTGCCTTGCGTGAACAAATTGCACCACGTTTTGAAGTGTTAACGTTTAGAGATCCCAAAACAGGCAAAGAAATGCAGTACAACCTGTACACCCCGAAAAATCTTGAGCCGGGTCACAAATATCCGTTAATCATGTTTATCGCAGATGCCAGTACAGCAGGAAAAGGCGTAAAAGCCCCACTAATGCAAGGCTACGGCGGCATTATCTGGGCAACCGATGAAGCGCAGGCGAAACATCCAGCCTTTGTCCTTGTACCGTCTTACACCGAAACGGCTGTCAACGATAAATGGGAAACAACAGAAGAAGTACCCATGACCTTACGCCTTGTCAAAAATCTGATCGCCGAAAAAGCGATTGATACTAATCGTGTTTACACCACTGGTCAATCCATGGGCGGTATGATTTCATTCTACCTAAATAGTATCGAGCCTAACTTCTTTGCGGCGTCTATGTTTGTCGGCAGTCAATGGGATATCAATGTTTTAAAACCATTGGAGAAAGCGAAGTTTATTTATACCGTTTCGGCTGCCGATCCAAAAGCCTCTGCAGGCATGGCTCAAGTTGGAAAAATGCTGAAACAAGATAAAGTCAGCTACGCCGAAACTGAGTTCTCTGCCAAATTACCGCAGACCGAACAAGACGCAAAAGTCCAACAAATGCTTGCCCAAGGCAAACGTATTAACTTCATCCGTTTCGCACCAAATACCGTAATTCCGGAAAACTCAACCCACAAAGGTGCAGAGCATATGTACTCATTTGATTACGCCTATTTACTCGAACCTGCCCGTGATTGGTTGATGAATCAGAAGAAAGGAAAATAATCTTAAAAATACAAGCGGTCAGATTTTGAAGGTGAGTTGCAAAAACATCTCAAAATTTGACCGCTCTTTTTTCTAAAAGACTGTCTGAAAAACTATCTTTTGCTTTAAAAAGTAAGCAAATTAACATTTTTTTCATTGAAAAAGCGTAAAAATACAAACTTATATCGTTAGAAAAAGTGTATGCGGTACTGTATAATTAGCCTACATCCCTTGTTTTAGAGAAATATTATGCAGCGTAAAATCATACAATCCTTAGAAAAGTGGAAGCACAAAACAAACAGAAAACCATTAATTATTCAAGGAGCAAGACAGGTAGGAAAAACCTGGGCGATGAAACACTTTGGCGAGCAATCCTTTGAAAAAGTGGCGTATATCAACTTTGATAATAACCCTCGCATGAAAACGCTATTTTCTGGCGACTATGATATTGATCGCTTAATGCTCGGTTTGAAAATTGAAAGCGGTGTCGATATTCAAGCAGAAAACACCCTGATTATTTTTGATGAAGTACAAGAAGTCTCGCAAGCATTATCTTCACTCAAATATTTTTACGAAAATGCACCTCAGTTTTATATCATCGCGGCAGGTTCATTGCTTGGGGTATCACTACATCATCAAGTCTCTTTTCCTGTCGGCAAAGTGGACTTTCTACCACTTTATCCCATGGATTTTCATGAATTTTTAACCGCACTTGGCAAACAAGATTTGGTGAAATTGCTTGAGCTGAAAGACTGGTCGCTAATTTCAGCCATGAAAACCACCTATATTGATTTACTCCGTCTATATTATTTTGTCGGCGGCATGCCTGAAGCGGTAAAAGTATTTATCGAAACACAAAATGTCGATGAAGTGCGTCAAATTCAACGTAATTTATTGATGGCGTATGAGCAAGATTTTTCCAAACATATTCACGATGGCCAAACTGTGCAAAAAGTGCGGTCAATTTGGGCCTCCATTCCTGAACAACTTGCCAAAGAAAATAAAAAATTTATCTATGCTCAGCTACAAAAAGGGGCGAGAAGCAAAGACTACGAAATTGCATTGCAATGGCTAAAAGACAGCGGCTTAGTGCATAGCGTGCCTCGAGTGAAGAAACCACATTTGCCGCTTTCCGCCTATCAAGATAATGCCTTTAAATTATACGGTTTAGATGTGGGGCTGCTTGCCGCGCAAAGCAATTTGGATGCCAGCGTACTGCTAGAAGGCAGCCGTATTTTTACCGAATTTAAAGGCGCTTTAACCGAACAATATGTCTTGCAACAACTAATTGCCACGCAAGAAAACCCTATTTTTTATTGGGCAACTGAAAAAGGCACTGCAGAGGTTGATTTTGTTGTACAACGTAAGCAAGCTGTAATTCCGATTGAAGTCAAAGCAGAAGAAAATTTAAAAGCGAAAAGTTTGAAAGTGTATGTAGAACAATTTCAGCCAGAACAAGCAATTCGCTTTTCCATGGCGGATTATAGGGAACAGGATTGGCTGGTGAATGTGCCGTTGTATGCTACATATTTTATTTAAAAAGCTTGAAAAAGTCCTATTTATCCATATTTCAAGAAAAGTTATCGAACAAAAGAATGAAGAGAAGATTATGAACAAAAAACAGTTTATACGAGAATTGGTTAATGAACTATCTGCAAATAATTTAGCAATTTTTGCTGGGGCTGGATTATCTGTTGCTGCTGGATTCGTGGATTGGAAAGGGTTGCTTAAAGATTTAGCTGAAGAATTAGAGTTGAATATTGACAAGGAAGAAAATGATCTAATTTCCTTAGCACAATACTACATCAATGAAAAACAGGGTAATCGTTCTAAAATAAATCAAATCATTTTAAATGAATTTTCTCACCAAGCAGTTCTAACGGAGAACCATAAAATTTTAGCTAGGTTACCTATAGATACTTTTTGGACAACCAATTATGATTCAATGATAGAGAATGCTTTAAGAGATGCGGGGAAAGTTGTAGATATCAAACATTGTATAGGCCAACTCCCTATCTCTATTCATAAAAGAGACGCCATAGTTTATAAAATGCATGGTGATGCTTCTCTTCCAGACCAAACGGTCTTAATTAAAGATGATTATGAAAAATTTCATTTAACAAGAAATGATTTCTTTACCGCACTGCGTGGAGATTTATTAACCAAACGTTTTCTTTTCTTAGGATTTAGTTTTTCCGATCCTAATATTGATTATATTTTAAGCAGAATTCGCTCGTCATATAATGAAAACCAGAAAGAACATTTTTGTATTCTTCGCAAGGTTCAGCAATTACCTGAAGAAAATCAAGCTGATTTTGAATATAGAAATCGTAAACAAGAGCTATTTATCAATGATTTAAAAAGAGTAGGGATTAGCGTTTTGTTGGTTAATCAATATGAGGAAATTACAGAGATTTTACGTGAGGTGGAACAAGCACAAAAACGTAAAACTGTCTTTATCTCAGGCGCTGCAGAAGATTATTCTCCTTATTCTCAGCAAGAGATTGAACAATTTGTTTCTTCTCTTTCTCAAGAGATTTTAAAACTAGGGTATCGTATTGTTACAGGTTTTGGATTGGGAATAGGCAGTTCAGTTATTTCAGGATCGATAAAATATCTTACGGAAAAAAATTTAAAAATAGATGAGGACTATTTGATACTTCGTCCATTTCCTCAAAATAAAGAAGGTGAAGAATTATGGTCTGCTTGGCGTGAAGATATGATTTCTTATGCTGGTATCTCTATATTTCTATTTGGAAATAAATCACAAAATGGAGAGATAATTCTATCAAATGGCATGCAAGAAGAGTTCGATATTTCCAAAAGAAATAACAATGTCTTAATTCCTGTTGCTAGTACAGGAAATATGGCAAAAAAACTTTGGGAAGAAGATATGGGTAAGGAGTGCTCTGAAAATATTGAAACTGAAATGCAGGCACTATCTAAAGAAAATATTCCGTTAGATGAATTAAAATCTAATATTTTGTCAATTTTAAAAAAGGTTAAATAATTATGATGAGAAAAGTATTTTATAGTTTTCATTATGAAAAAGATGTTTTCCGTGTTCAACAAGTAAGAAATATTGGAAAGCTAGAAGGCAATCTACCTGCGACACCTAATACTTGGGAAGAAATAAAAAGGAAGGGAGATAAAGAAATACAAAAATGGATTGATGAAAATTTAGCTGGTAAAAGCTGTTTGGTTGTTCTGATTGGAGAAGATACAGCTAAACGAAAATGGGTAAAATATGAAATTAAAAAGGCTTGGAATGAAGGGAAAGGTGTATTGGGTATCTATATTCATAACCTAAAAGATCCAAAAAGTGGTAAATGTGAAAAAGGAAGAAATCCATTTGAGCAATTTGAATTTGAAGATGGCTCTAAATTATCTAATATAGTCAATTGTTATGACCCTAAATCTTCAGATGCCTATAATGATATTGCAGACAATATAGAAGAATGGATTGAAAAAGCAATTTCTATCAGAGAAAAATATAAATAATTTAAGGGAATTTATCATGGGAAATAAAGTATTTATTTCATACAAGTATTCTGATGATTCAGTGAAACAATTAAGACCACATGACTTTTTTCATGTAACAACTGCCCGTGATTATGTGGATATTATTCAAAATAAATTTGATCGAGATGGAATTCATATTAATAAAGGTGAAAAGGATGACGAGAGCTTAGCGGACTTTAAAAGTGAAACTATCCGCTCAAAGCTGGCAGATAAAATCTTTGATAGTTCTGTTACCATTGTTCTTCTCTCTCCTAATATGAAAGATTTTTGGAAAGTAGAGAAAGATCAATGGATACCTTGGGAAATTGCTTATTCATTAAAAAGTAAACGACGTTTAGATAACAGGAGCAAGCGTAATGCAATTTTGTTAGTAGTTTTACCTGATAGATGTGGAAATTATGATTATGTAAATTCATATGGATTTTATTTTGATATTATTAAAAATAACTTAAATAACCTTCATACTCCATATATTGCAGATAAACTAATAAATGGTTGCTCTAATTCATATATGTTGAAGTGTAATTGGGCTCAGTTTATTTCTAATCCAAATGCTTGGATAGACGCTGCAATAGAAATTAGAGATAAAGGAGACAAATATAATATCGTAGTAAGACCTTAGTGTATATCCAAAGGCCGTCTGAAATTTCAAACGGCTTTTACTTTTAACGCATCCACAATCAGCTTAAACACATTGGAATGCCCGCGACGGCTGGGATAATAGAGGTAAAGCGGTTCGTAAGTCATAGCATACTCAGGCAACAGCTCAACCAGGTGCCCCGAATTGAGTGCATCCGCTACGCTCATATGTGCTATCCACGCAATGCCAAGGCCGTCTGAAACGGCTTGCAGACGCAGATGATTGTTGGTGGAAAACTGCGATTTGGGCGTGAACGTAATCAGCTCTTTTTTGTATTTGAATTCCCACTGTATCTCCGTGCCGTGTTCATCGGAGAGTTTTATGCCGATAAGGCGGTGCTGTTGCAGATCATCAATATTTTTCGGTGAACCGTGTTGTGCCAAATAATCGGGCGAGGCAACCAATACCATTTTGAGCGGTGCGGAAATTGGTACCGCAATCATCTCTTTCGCTACCTTGTTACCTAACCGAACGCCCATATCAAATCCTTCTTTCACAATATCTGCCCAACGATCGTCCACCACGATTTCCAAGCGGGTTTTCGGGTATTGGTTCAAAATCGGCTTTAATTTTGGATACAACACGGCTTCCGCTGCTATTACAGGGGCATTGATGCGAATCAATCCCGATGGCGTATTCAAAAAATCATTTAATGCATCGACTTCTTGGTTTATGGCTTGATAAAGTGGGAAAAGTTGGTTGAAAAGCTGTTGTCCGGCTTCGGTCAGCGACACATTGCGTGTAGTGCGGTTGAACAGGCGCAGGTTCAGCCGCGTTTCTAAATTTTTCATGCTATGGCTCAACGCCGAAGAAGAAATCCCCAAAAGCTGTCCCGCTTTTACAAAACTCTGCGTTTGCGCCAACGTCAAAAAATAATTCAGTTCGTTAAAATTCTGCATTTTCTCTTTAAACTCTCTTTTATTAGTGAATTTAATTCATTGCATCATAAACCCAAACCCAATTTATCTCAATAAAAACAAATCATAAAATGACTGCACTTTCATGAGAATAAACAGGAGATAATATCATGCAAAACATCACATTAAACAATGGAGTAAAAATTCCTGCTCTCGGTTTTGGCGTATTTCAAATTCAACCCGAAGAAACGGAACAAGCCGTGATTGCCGCCATCAAGGCTGGTTATCGTCACATCGATACTGCTCAGGCTTATATGAATGAGACGGAAGTCGGTTTGGGAATTAAAAATAGTGGCATGGCGCGCGAAGAATTATTCGTTACCACCAAAATTTGGGTGGAAAATTTCGGCTACGAAGCCGCTAAAGCCTCGCTGGAGCGTTCATTAGGTCGTCTGAATTTGGATTACATCGATATGGTGCTGATTCATCAACCTTACGGCGACAGCTACGGTACATGGCGCGCGCTGGAAGAATATCAGGCAGCCGGCAAAATCCGCGCCATCGGCGTGAGCAATTTTTCAGCCGTGCGCGCGGTGGATTTGGGGCTGTTTAATAAAGTGATGCCGCAAGCGAATCAGATTGAAATCAATCCGTTCCAACAAAAAAACGAAGCTGTTTCCGCTTTGCTGGCTGAAGGCATCGCCGTGGAAGCATGGGCGCCGTTTGCCGAAGGCAAAAATGATATTTTCCACAACCCCGTATTAAGCAAAATCGGCGCGAAATATGGCAAATCCGTGGCGCAGGTGATTACCCGATGGCTGGTGGAACGTGGCATAATTGTATTGGCAAAATCCACCAAACCCGAACGCATGGCGGAGAACTTGAACATCTTTGACTTTGCCCTCAGTGATGAAGACAAAGCAGAAATTGCCAAACTGGACGGCACGTTCGACGCCATCGTCAATCACGACACGGTGGATAATTTGAAACGTATCGCTTCATGGAAAATGGGACGATAACCGCAAACATCACATCCTTTTTTTATAAATTATTTATTCTAGGAGTAAAAATGAACATTTTATTATTAAACGGTGGTAAAGAATTCGGCCATTCGCATGGTGAGTTAAACAACACGCTTCACAAAAAGCAAAAGAAGTTTTGACCGCACTTGGACACAATGTAAAAGAAACTGTGATTGATGCTGGCTATGATGTTGAGGCAGAAATCGAAAAATTCTTGTGGATGGATGCCGTGATTTGGCAGATGCCTGTTTGGTGGATGCACGAGCCTTGGACAGTGAAGAAATACATAGACGAAGTATTTATCGCTGGACACGGCAAGCTTTACCACAGTGATGGCCGTCATCGTGTCAGCCCGACCGAAGGCTTCGGTACAGGTGGTTTATTGCAAGGCAAAAAACACATGCTTTCGCTTACTTGGAATGCGCCGATTGAAGCGTTCACCCGTGAAGGCGACTTCTTTGAAGGCAAAGATGTGGATGCTGTGTACATGCCTTTCCACAAACTCAACGAGTTCATCGGTTTGACCCGTCTACCGACATTTACATGTAACGATGTAGTTAAAAATCCACAAGTAGAACAATACTTCGCAGACTACCAAGCACATTTGAAAAAAGTGTTCGGTTAATGATAAAACATCAACTTGAAGCGGTGGGCTTTTGCCCACCATTTTGTCAGTCGCTAATTGGTACGAAATACGGCAAATCCATGGCGCAGGTGATTACCCGCTGGCTGGTGGAACGCGACATCATCGTGTTGGCAAAATCCACCAAACCCGAACGTATGGCGGAAAACTTGAACGTCTTTGACTTTGCCCTCAGCGATGAAGACAAAGCTGAAATTACCAAACTGGACGGCACGTTCGCCGCCATCGTCAATCACGACACGGTGGATAATTTGAAACGCATCTCCGCGTGGAAAATGGGCGTGTAAGTGTAGCGAAAAACCATCTGCAATTCATCATATGAAAGGACAAAACATGATTAACGGGTTAGATATCGAACGTTTCCGAACTACCATGGCAGCGGTTGAAAATGACCATGCAAAAGGCAAGGCAGTATTACGCGCCGATTCGCGCTGGGTATCCGGCACGAAGAATGAAATCTCCGTGCGCCGCTTCCCTGCCTTTACCACAGACGAACCGAAAAACATGGGCGGTGAAAACGCCGCCCCAAATCCGGTGGAATACCTGATCAGCGCTGCGGCAGGCTGCTGCTCCATAGGTTTCGAGTTGCAAGCAGCATTGGCAGGCGTGAAACTGGAACAGTTTGAAATATCCGCAAGCGGCGGTATCGACATGGCCAAACTGTTCGGCATGGAAGATGGCTACGGCGGACTGGATAATCTGGTGCTAACCATAAAAGTAAAAGCCGACGCCGACCTTCCTACCCTGCAAAATTTCGCCGACCGCTCCGCCGCCACCTCGCCAGTGTTGAACAGCCTGAAAGCGCGGGCAAAAGTGGTTGTGGAAAAAATCTAGACGACTCAAAACGTTTTCTTGTTTTTATTTCGTTAAAAGCCCCTTTTCTGGACAACTAGAAAAGGGCTTAATCGCTCAAAGGAGTACATGGCATGCAACAACTGCACACTTTGAAAGACATCGAACAGGCCATCGCCACACACCCTTTAGTATCACTGTACATCAAAGCCCCAATCTGCGGTGTTTGTACGGTCGTGGCCGTTCAGCTTGACTCAGCTTTGGCGGAGGAAGGAAATGTGTATGCCGTAAAAGCCGATATTGCTGAAATACCCGAAATGGCCGGACGTTTCCACGTGTTGACCGTACCTGCATGGCTGCTGTTTTATCAAGGCAAGGAAGTAGAACGGATGGCCCGCTTCATCCCTCAGGCACAAATGAAGCAGACATTGGCAAAATGGACAAAAGTAGCAGAAAGCGGGCATCAGTAACCGGTCTATCAATGTTTCAGACGGCTGCGGTCTTGATAATGATGCAAGTGGTCAAATTTTTAAGATGATTTGCAAAACACTTAAAAATTTGACCGCTCTTTATTACGAAAAAGGTCGTCTGAAACGGCTTGCAGACTGAGATAATGATTGATGAAACGCTGTGATTTGTACACTAAAACCATCTTCTGAAAATCCCCTTTGACATTCCCCATCTTTCCATCTAAAATAAGTTCAAATTTTTAAACATATAAACTTAAAAGGCCGAATATGCCGCAACAAACCATGAATTTAATGCGCGAGTGCATTCCCATTTTTACCGTGTTGAGTGATGAAAACCGCCATCAAATCCTGCGTGTGCTGTGGGAACACGGCAAGATGAATGTGAATGAGCTGACCGAGCATCTGCATCTGTCGCGCCCTGCGGTGTCGCATCATTTGAAAATCATGTTGCAAGCCGGTGCGGTGGCAGTGGAGCAGGTCGGCAAAGAGCGGTTTTACAGTATTGCCATGGCGGATGCGGTGGCGAGGTTGAAACAGCTTGCCGATTTGATGGCTCAAAATTGCCCACTTTCAAAATAGGGTTATTCATTAACCCTTTATTTTCACCCAAATACGTTTACATTTTTAAACTTATAAACTTAAAGGAAAGATTATGTTATTTACTCCATTTACTTTTCAAAACGGCAAAACCGTTAAAAACCGTATTTTCAAATCAGCCATGGAAGAGCAACTTGCCCAAAACGACCAGCCGTCTGAAAAACTTGTCCGCCTGTACGACACTTGGGCAAAAGGTGGTGCAGGTGTGTTGGTTACGGGCAATGTGATGGTCGCCGAAAGCGGCAAAGGTTCGATAAACGATGTGGTGATTTCAGACGGCCGCAGTCTTGAGATGCTGAAAAAATGGGCGAAAGCCGGCACACAAAACGACACGCTGCTCATCATGCAAATCAACCATGCGGGCAAACAGTCGCCTGCAGTGGTCAATAAAACACCACTTGCGCCGAGCTCTGTGCCATTGGTAGGCATGGACGGCTTTATCAATCCGCCTCGCGAATTAACCGCCGATGAAATCAACGGGCTGATTCAGCAATTCGTGCAAACCGCGAAAATTGCTGAACAGGCAGGCTTTTCAGGCGTACAAATTCACGCCGCGCACGGCTATCTCATCAGCCAATTTCTCTCGCCGCACCACAACCGCCGCCAAGACCAATGGGGAGGCAGTTTGGAAAACCGTATGCGCTTCCTTTTGGAAACCTACACCGCCATCCGCGCCGCTGTGGGTAAAGATTTCTTAGTGGGTGTAAAACTCAATTCGGCGGATTTACAAAAAGGCGGATTTGACGAAAGCGAATCGGTACAGGTG
Organism: Neisseria subflava; assembly: GCF_024205705.1. NCBI lineage: Bacteria > Pseudomonadati > Pseudomonadota > Betaproteobacteria > Neisseriales > Neisseriaceae > Neisseria > Neisseria subflava. The sequence goes on along the minus strand of NZ_CP073115.1, from coordinate 1,132,055 downwards.
GTACAAAAACTGTCAGAAATGGGCATTAATTTTATTGAAGTTTCCGGTGGCAACTACGAAAGCCCGCAAATGCTCGCCGCCAAAGACAGCACCCGCAAACGCGAAGCCTTCTTCATCGATTACGCCGAAAAAGCCCGTGCAGTCAGCCAAGCTCCGCTGATTATCACCGGCGGCTTCCGTTCGCAAACTGCAATGGAAGATGCCTTATCTAGCGGCCATTTGGATTTGGTCGGCGTCGCCCGCCCGTTTGCCTTAGTGCCTGATTTAGTGAATAAAATTCAAAACGGCACCTACCAAACCGTGCAAACCGACCGCATCAAAACTGGCGTCGTATTTGTTGATAAAAAAGCGGGCGCGATGTTGGAAATGAACTGGTATATGATGCAAATGGACTTAATCGGACAAGGTAAACAGCCTGATCCTAAATTATCGGCGTGGAAAGTATTGCTGAAAACTTTGTGGGAAAACGGCAAAGCAGGTTTAAGTACTGGCAGATCTTGATGGGGTAAGCAGGGATTTGAAGGAGGATTAAATTTTAAAATTTAACCGTATGTAAAAGCATGGAATATAAATAAATTGATACTAAAAAACCGTTTGAATCTTTAAGTTCAAATAGTTTTTAGAATTTTAGATATCCACTGAGCGATACAAAAGATCCTGTTCTTTGAAAGTGGCTAGAATAAGAAATTTAAAAATATTAATTAAATTACTAAATTATGATTATAACTTATAATCATAATTTAACATAACATAAATTAATTTCCTTTTCCCTATTCTTCTACAAATTTTGCTTATTGTTCCTATATGTCAAATAAGAATTAATGATACTCTAGATAGTGTGCTCATAATACTCTAATTTTTAGCATCAAATCAATAGGTTTTAAGAGAAATTTGGCTGTAACTCTACCACTCAATTATTGAGTAATAGAGTAGGGTAGAGGGGAGGAAACTTATTACGATACTTAAGTACCTTCAACTCATAGCATATAGCTAATTTATAATGTAAAGGCCATCTGAATATCAGACGGCCTCCTGTCTATTAGAATTTAGACATTGTAAATTTCTTCGTTCTTAACATTTTCTTAAGGCTTCCGCTTCAGTCGTACCCGGAGGGTTTATACCAAAAAAAGCTGAACCATCCTTGTAACTTGAGTCAACTAATACGATCGATCTTAAAAAAACTTGCTCAAACTGAAATCAAAATAAAGCCATCGTTAACACCGAGATTTGGAAAGCTACGTAAAGGCTCTTCAAAGAGTACGAAGCATTTTACTTTCAGACAAGCTTTGAGTTGGAATAGATCATGATGAGATTTTCAGGTTTTTTGTCGGGAGAAATAAGAAGTTTATCAAGATATTCGGGGTCATGCCAGTCATCCCAAGGTGCTAGACTAAAATAAGCTTTAATAAAATCATCAATAATAGCTGAACCTTCGGTATTAATATCAATAATATTTCCTTGTTCAATTAAGTCAATATTAGAAAAATATTGTTTCAGTATATTTTTATTTACTATACCTTGTTGAATAATTGGCCAGAATCCTTTCTCTAACGATTCTTCAGTAATAAACATAGCAGCAATAATATCGTTTTTATCTATTTTTATATCTTCATATAAAGGAAGGTTTTTTGAGGAAATTTTCATTTTGGTAATTAAGCAGGCTACACCTATCCAATCATATTTTCCAAGAATCTGTCCAACAGCTAAAAAATCATCTTCTATGGGAATGCCAAAATAATCGCCTACCTGCCATTTCTGTTTTTTTCTTGCCATTTTTTAAAGTTCCTTTCTGTAATTCAATAAGGCATGGGATTTTTTCCACCTGCTGCACGGTAGTGAGGTTCAGACATCTGATGACGTTTATTGGCTAAAGGTCATCCTCGACTATTGATATCGCCTTGTAATCTAATGTGATCTTCTTCCAATCGGTCTAGACATTGACCAGATTTAGTTTGCCCAAGTAAGGTAAACCTGTGAGTTGCTCTGAATGCTCTATTATGTTCTCTTTGCCTGGCAAAATATCTTATTGAGGATTTGGCTTGGCCTACATATTTTTCGCCAGTTTTAGGATGTGTCCTCAGATAAACAATTCCACAAATACCTGGCGGGCAATAGCAGGGGTCAGTTTTCTCTGATTCTGGTTTGCTACACACTCCTTATGGCCTCTAGAGGCAATTACTGCTGTTGCCGCCTAAAAGGCGGCTCGGATGCCTTGTCAACATTGTAATAAATTATATTTCATTTGTAGAAAATATATTATCTTCTATATAGCAGATTTGAAAAGAGCAATTAGATATTAAATTATCTTGTATATGTATTGATCTGAATACACAATTAATAAATGTGCAATTAGTAAATTTTGTATTACAAACTATTGCCGTAATAAAAGAACAATTAATAAAATTACAATTAGTAAAGGAACTATAGCTTAAGACCTTTGCAAAATTCCCCAAAATCCCCTAAATTCCCATTAAGACATTTAGGGAATTTTCCATGAGTACCTTCTTCCAACAAACCGCACAAGCCATGATTGCCAAACACATTGACCGTTTCCCACTATTGAAGTTGGATCAGGTGATTGATTGGCAACCGATCGAACAATACCTGAATCGTCAAAAAACCCGTTACCTTCGAGACCACCGCGGCCGTCCCGCCTATCCCCTGTTGTCCATGTTCAAAGCCGTCCTGCTCGGCCAATGGCACAGCCTTTCCGATCCCGAAGGCGATGTGTTTAAACCTTTTGAAAGCCGCCAACAGGCTAAGTGCGCCTGTTGCTGCCTAAAAGGCGGCCGGATGCCTGATTATCAGGTATCCAAGAGGATTAAGAGGGTATTTGAGTAGAGTCAGCGGATATTTGAAACAAAAACAGCCGAAAACCTGTGTTTGGGTTTCGGCTGTTGGGGAAAGGACTTTTTTGCAAAGGTCTCAGCTTATGAAAGCACCACGAAATGAACAGAAAGAAAATTTGAGACTTCCAATTTCCCTATGGGATATTTCGTATCTGTGAAAATCAATATTATCTATATGGGTTAACTGTCTAGAAATTAAGACATCTAATTCTTTTGTTTCGATTTTAATTAGAAACTTTGTAATATTTTTAAGTAATTCTTGAATGTTATTTGATATCATTTTTATTACCACCAATCTATAGGGTCTGGTTGTATATCTCTCAAAGGTATTCTTGGTTTAGATAATGGAGCAGTTCCTGGGGTACTAGCAGGTATTTGATTACACAATAATCCAGCTACCATTCTATGGTTATCATCTACAATAGTATTTCCATCCATTTTAACTGGAGGGGCAATACTACCTCTTTCAATCAATGCTGTGTATCTCGCAACAGCAGGGATGGAAACACTTTTTTGTAATGTTAGATAAGATGTTTTTGCTGTAACCATTTTAATGTTGTCTACTGTAGTATCTAAACATTTCTTACGTTTTTTTCTTCCTGGCATTTTCCTGCACATGTATCGCTTTCCGATAATGCAACGACACCTGTTGCGGCAGCTCCAAGCACCCCATATGCAATCCATTTAGGCAATGCCGCATCAGTGGGATCTGGAGTCATTGTATCAATTGCAATCATAGACCATGCCCCTTTAACTATGTCAACAGCATTTAATCCCCAAGAGTCCATCATATTTTGTATATTTGTCGAAAATTGATAAAAGTTACCTCCACCTTCCAACCCAATCGGATCCTGATTCACAAACCGACCCGCATCAGGCTCGTAATACCTAAAGAAGTTGTAATGCAGCCCCGTCTCACTGTCAGCATACTGGTTTTGTAGGCGGAAGGGTTGGTGCGCCGTTACTGTTACGTTGGTTTCGCTCTTTAGTTTTCCCCAACCGTAATAGTCGCCGAACCAAACCAGGTTGCCTTTATCATCAGTCATTTCTCTCGGGATGCCGATTTGGTCGCAGTGGAAGTAGTGGGTTTGTTGTCGGTTTTCTCCGTCTTCGGTTGTCCAGTTTCGGACCTGTGCCAAAGGTTCGTAGCTGTTGGGATCGGTGTAGAGATAGGTATATCTTCCGTCTGGTTGGGCCTCCTGTAAGAGGTGGCTGCCGTCTCAAACGAATCCGGTTTCCTCTTCGAGGCCATCTGAAACTTCTTTGTTTTTCAGACGGCCTTTGCCTATCCTTCTGCCCAGGGCGTCGTAGGTGTAGGCCCAAGTCTCTTTCGTGCCGTCTTTTTTGAAGATTTCGGCTTTAACCAGTTGGTCGTGTAGATTGTAGAAGTAGTTCTGCACTTCGCCATCGGCCAGTTCGCGGTGGATCAGGTTGCCGAGCTCATCGTAGTAATAGGTCGTGCCGTTGTAGGTTTTCAGGCGGTTGTCGGGGACGGTAGGGCTGTTGTTGTCGGACAGGATATTGTGCGCGGGGTCGAAGGCGAACAGTTCGTTTCCGGCTTTGGTAATCCGGCCCAGTTTGTCGTACTTAAACCAGGTCGTGCCCGTCCGTTGGTCGGTGCTGTGGGTCAGGTTGCCGGTACGGTCGTAGCCGTAGCTGCGTTTGACGGCATAAGCCGATGTTACTGCATTTTTCGCTGTCTCGGTCTGCGTCAGCTCGTTGAGTGCGGCAATTTGCCTTTTCAGACGGCCTAAGGGATCGAGTTCGTAACGGCTGGCGAGTTTACCCTGTGTGCGGTAGATTTCGCGGTGCAGCTTATCGCGTTCGATGTCGGAAATGACTTCGTCATCGAGGCTGATTTGGTGTAGGTGGCCGCTGCCGTAATACAGATAGTTGATTTGTCTGCCGTCCGGCAGGACGGTGGCGGTACGGTTGCCGTTGAAGTTGTGGTGGTAGCGGATGCTTTCGGTAAAACGCCATTCCTCGCCCAAGGAAGTCCGGTTGCGGATGACTTTGCCGGTCGGGGTGTAATGGTCGTATTCCGATACCAATCCGGCTGCATCTGTATGCGACACCATTAGATTGTTTTTATAGCCGAAGCTGCGTTTGACGTTACCGTCGCGGCCGATGACGCGGATTAAGTCACCACTGCCGTTGTATTCATAGCGGACCAGCGGCGTACCGACCCGAATGGTTTCGCCAAAGGATGGTAAACCCTCCAACAGCGACACCGACAGCAGCCGCATTCTAGGCGACTGCTCATCGGCCACATTGCCGAAGTTCAGCGAGAATACCCGTCCGTTGCAGTCGATGACGTATTGCGGCAGACGGGTCAGCCGATGATAGACGAAACGCTGATGGTTGCCGTTGGCGTCTTCCACCGCGACCAGCGGGAAGAGGGTGGAATCTTCGTCCGAACCGTCTTCCGCCACCACCAAAGGTGTAAAACGCGGCGCTATCGAACCGTTCAGTGAAGCAATGACATAATGCCCGTCCGGATTTTTACTGAACCAAATCTGTTCGCTTTCGAACAATACCGGTTCTTCATCATCTTCATCGACTTCCGGCAAAGGGAATAAACGGCCCTGATCGTCGATATAGGCCAATCTGGCCGCATCGCGGATAATGCGCTGGCAGCCCGGTACGCTCCAACCCTCGCCGAGCCAGCCAGTACCGTCTTGGTCGGAATAATAGCTGCGGCTCCATACCAGCGGCAGAATACCTTCAAAGGCAAAGTCGGTTTCACCCTCCAAAAACTTCAAATCGTGTATCGGATTGACCGGACAGACGGCACCTACCACACCCTTACAGGACAAACAGGTTTTAGGGGGAGTTTTTTGCTGAACTTGCCGTTCATATGGAACATATCGCCGGTACGCACGATATAGCGTTTGCGGATTTTAACCGTGGAAGAATGACGCATCGGCCAGGCCGGTTTGGTGGCAGTACGGCTCTTTACCCCTTTACGGCCCGGAAGGGCGATTTCGTCGCCATAAGTTTTATCCGTCTTACTGGCATTAAAGACAAAAGCAGGCTTGTGGTTGAGGCGTACGTCTTTGGCGACGGTCTTGGCACCGCCGAGGTCGGCAAAGAGCGGGAAGGGAATCGGTGGAACGGAAGGCGGAGCGGGAGAAGGTGGCCAACAGAAATCGGGTACGGTAAAGACAACACGGAACTTGCTGCTTTTACGGGCGATTTTATTGACGGCTATGGGGTGCTTCACTCCAGAGATTGGATGGTAATATGAAGATTAATATCCGTTGACTGAATCTTACTTTATTTGGATATGAAAAGAAAAGCGTAGTGAGAAAAAAGAGGATAGCTGAGTTGAAACAATGTCAATTGCGCTTACTGTAATGTGAAACCCAAAAAGGTCATCTGAAAAATTTAAGATGGCCTTTTTGTGTAAGTAATTGTACTACTGAGCGAAACAGAAATTGATAGACTAAAATAGTAGAGTTATGAATTTAAACATAATATAAATTATGTAGTTTTTCTCTATACCTAACAATCGTCGTTGTTTGTTCCTGTTTGTTAACTATTAGTCAATCTTAAAAGATTCCGTATAGTACTCCAATTTTTAGTATAAAATCAATGGTTTTTAAGAGAAATGTGACTGCTTAATTTACCACTTTTTCCCTGAATGGTGGAATAGGGCAGGGATAAATGTCTCTTTATCCCTTATTTCAACCGTTCAGACGGCCTTTTTTCCATTTATCCCATTTGCTTTACCATCAGTATAATCCAAGTTAATATATCAAATTCAATGTCATTCTAAAATTGTCTCGTCATGACCGCCCGCCAATCCTACCACCTTACCTTCGCCCGTTTCTCTCCGTCACTTTCAGTCCGTTCCTTCAGCGCATCCGAAGCGGTCAATACCGCTTACCGTGTCGAAATCACCGCTACCTCGACCGATTCCTCACTGCCTCTCTCTTCCTACCTCAACCAGCGCGCAGCGTTTGAGATTCGTCCGCAAGAAGGTTTACTGTCGGAAGTGGCCGGGGCATTCGGGTCTGCTTTAGACGACTCCCCGGCAAAGCAATGGCAGGGCATTATCACCTCATGCGAGAAGTTGTCGGTATCCAAGGATGAAACCGTTTACCGCTTTGTTTTAGAGCCGCGTTTCGCGGCTTTAAAGCATTTCCAAACCTCCCGGTTGTTCCAACACCAAACCGTCCCCGACATCGTTGCCGCCGTCTTCAAACACCACGGTTTCTCCGGCGTCGACTACCGTTTTCAAAAGAGCCGCAACTACGCTGTACGCGAGTATGTCACCCAATATCTCGAAAGCGACTTCGACTTTATCAACCGTCTGTGTGAAGAAGAGGGTATCTGGTATGCCTTCGAACAGCATGAACAACATGGTGACGTAGTCGTCTTCGGCGACAGTCCCGAACACTATTTGCGCAGCCAAGGCCTACCCGTTTCCTACCGACCCCATGCCGGATTGGAGAGTGTCGGTACCGAAGCACTCTTTAACTTAAGCATCCGCCACAACCCCATTGTCGAAGGCATACGCACGGCCGACTACAACTACCGCAGTGCCGATACCGACCTATTTGCCGAAACCGACAACAAACAGTCGGAAGAATCAGCCGACAATACCGTTTTATTGGGCAAACAACAGCATTGGGGTCTTCATCCTAAAACAACCGACGAAGCCCAAGTTCAGACGACCCTGTTGAACGAAGCCAACCTCTGCCGCCAAACCGTCGCAGCCGGCGGCGGCAACGTCGTCTCCATGACACCGATGAAGGTGTTCCAAACCGATGTCTCCTTCCCCGAAGCCCCCGACGGCTGGCTGGTACTTTCCATGGAACACAGCGGCAGCCGCGATACCGCCTACAGCCACACCTTTACCGCCATCTCCGCCCAACTCGCCTACCGTCCCGAACGCATCACCCCGCGTCCGCATATCGACGGTACCTTACCGGCACGGGTCACTGCGGCAGAAAACTGCACCTATGCCTATATCGACGATATGGGCCGCTACCGCGTCAAACTCCCGTTTGACCTGGACGAATGGAGTCCCGGCGGGGAAAGCCGTCCCGTCCGATTGGCCAAACCCTATGCCGGTCCCGAATACGGTATCCACTTCCCCTTACACGAAGGCACCGAAGTGATGCTGTCCTTCGTACAGGGTAATCCCGACCGTCCGTATATCTCCGGCGTCATGCACGACAGCGCCCATACCGACCATATCCCTGCCGATTGGAACACAAGAAACGTCATCCGTACCTGGGCGAACAACAAACTGAGGATGGAAGACCTGCAGGGACAGGAACACATCAAACTTGCCACCGACTATCAGAAATCCCAACTCAACCTCGGCCATATCGTCGACTCAAACCGCAACAAACGCGGAGAGAACGGTGAGGGCTTCGAACTCAGAACCGACGGTTGGGGCGCGGTAAGGGCAGGCAAAGGCATACTCGTCAGTGCACAAAACCAGGACGCCAATGGCAAAGTACTGGATATGGACGATGCCATCTCCCAACTTGAACAGGCACTCTCCCTGGCTAAAAGCTTGAACAAAGCCGCCCAAACCGCCAACAACCACGACACCGATGAAGAAACCCAAAGGGGCCGTCTGAAAGACGCCCTCAAAGACCTGAAGGAAGCCGGTTTGATCCAAACCGCCCCGGCCGGTATTGCCAGCGCGACACAACAAAGCCAACTGCACACCGCCAATGAAAACATCCACCTGGTCAGTGGCAACCATACCGACATTACCGCCGGCCAAAGCCTGACCGCCCATGCGGCCGAGAGCCTCAACCTATTTGCACAAAGCGGCGGTATCAAGGTGCAGGCCAATCAGGGCAAAGTGGAAGTGCAGGCACAGAATGACGAATTGCAGCTGAATGCCTTAAAGGACGCAACGTTAACCAGCAGTGCAGGGAAGATCACCATTGCAGCGAAGGAAGAGATACTGATTACCTGCAAAGGGGCGTATATCAAGTTAAGTAATGGGGAAGTTGAGATCGGGAGTCCGAAGGTGGTGCGGGTGAGGGCGCCGATGGTGGTGAATGGGCCGAATAGCATATTAAATAAAGTGTTTCTTCCTGCTTCTCCTCTTCATAGATATGGTCGGCAATTTGTATTGCAAGATGAATTGACGGGAGAGGTTTTAACAAATGTATTATATAAAATTTATCAGGATGATAGACTTGTAATAAAAGGCAGGACAGACCAAAATGGGCTAACTCATTACGTAACCACAACAAATCCGGAAAATATCCGCATTGAAATTGATACAAAGGAGTAAATTATGGCTAACGTTAAACAGCAAAGTGCGACAACCGAGTTGTTAAACACCACCAATACAGGAAGCCCGATCATCGTTCCACTGCCTCCTGAATCCAGAGAGCTAACTGCAGGGGAAATTTCTTTGGCGAAATTGATGTTTAAGGACTCGATACCATATAAAAAAGTAAGGATAGTGAGAGGGGAGTTATTGGGAATGCCCGACCATTCTGAGAATGCAATGACACCGTTTGGAGAAATACACTTGCCAAGTAAGAAATATGATGAAATCAAAGATTTTTATAATGGTTCTATAGAACAAAAACGATGGTTCATTCACGAAATGGCCCATGTCTGGCAATATTTCGCAATGGATATTTGCGTTGCGTGCAGGGGAGTTGATATTGCAATGAAGGGCGGTTATTCACAAAAACATCCGTCTGGAAGATTAATGGCATATGCTTACGATTTGTTAGGAGTAGATGCAAGGAAAGAGTTCAAGGATTTTAATATAGAGCAGCAGGCTGATATTATCTGTCATTATTATTTGGCTGTATATCATAAAAATTACTCAGTAAACCAAACTCAATTTCCTACTTTGTTAGCTCAGCAAACAAGGAGGGAATATATTTTAAGGAGATTTTTAAAAAATCCAATGGATAAAAATTTAAAATCTATTGAGTGGAACTGGGGACGAAATGACCAAAACAAAAGTATTTTAGGAAGGGCAGTAAATCAAAAATTCTATCGAAGAGGGACAAAATTTTATTCATTTTAATCTTCTTTAAATAAGGATAAGGATATGAATAGGAGTATATTTTATTGTGCTATTCTACTATTAAGTCTTAAAGTATATGGGTTTTCATCATCACCATATCCTGATGGAAATGTGAATGTTATTATTAAGGATAATAAACCATGTATATATATAGATAAGTTAAATTTAACAGGAGGATATACTTTAATTGTTAGTTCTACAAAAAGTTTGACTGAAGATGAATTTTGGTTATATAAAAACTCATTTGAAAAAAATTATCCTAATAGAGATAATTGCATTATTGCTGATAACACCAATTTTAAAGGTCTGATTTTTAGAAATAATGCAATTTATAATTTTTCATTAGAACCAAGTGTAATGCCTGAATTTGCTGATTTCACTGGTATGGCAAGTAGTTATTGCCTGAAAGAGAAAAATGGAAAACTTGAATTATATCATTCAAACTTATCCATTGATGAATGTCGGGAACAAAAACAAAATATTTTTGTTGAACATACCGAAATTCCTAAAAAACAAGAAAATTGGTTTAATTTATTAATTAAATGGTTTAAGAGTTTATGGAAATGATAAAAAATAGACTGATTTCTACATGCTATTATGCTATGGAGAGATATTAGTTTTCCCAGTTCCTATTTCTCAAAATCGTATGCCAGATAGCCAATATCACCATTATTATATGGATGATTTTACTCTACGAAGTAAAGGTGGAAAAATTCCGGCTAATCCATCACTTTTAGTGCATGAGGTAACCCATGCGTGGCAATATCAGTATGCAGGAATAATCTTTAGTGTAATAGCATTAGAATGTCAAGCATTAAAATTTGCATATAATCCGTATAATTATTCATTATCTGAGAAGATGAAACCTAGACAACAAGTTTATGGATGTTACGCCATACAATCCAGAAGCGTTGGCTTCTATAGTGGAGGATTATTATTATCGATTTTTAAGACACGATCAGAATGGAAATAAGTTGCCAGATATGGGAACAAGGTTTACCCATAACAAACAGGGAAATGCAAATAAGAATATAAATGATTATATTATGGTATTGAGTAGGTATGTTATGACATAAGGATTTATGAATGAGAGACACTAAATTGGAGTTAGAAAAATTTATTTATATGCTAATCCCCAAAATTGTAATTGGTTTGATTGCTATTATCATTATATTTCCTTTTTATATTTATTTTTCAGCTCTTTATGAAAAACGAACAGTAAAGTTAGATGCTATTTTAGATTCACAAAAGAATGTAGTTGTTTTTTCACCTGAACTTGAGGAGGATGACTATATTTGGGAATTTATTCTGGGAGTTTTTAAAAATGGAGAATATCTTCATGAATATGATGTTAATATTTATTGCCAATATCAAGAATGGGATAAATTTAAAGAAGAGTGCATAAAGAAATCTATAGAACAGCAACCTAAAAGTAAAGAAAAGGTTATTCTTGCTGGACAAAATACAGTTATTATTCCTAGAGCACTATTAGATAAAGGAACATTTTCTGTAGCTGTTCGAACAGGAAAATATGAAAGAGAGTCTTCAGTATTATGGTTTTGCTTCGCGAATGGGGAGTTGGTTGTAAAAAATAGCCTTACTGAAACAAACTCAAGGTTTACAGAGCTTTGCAGCTCTAACTTCGATAAATCTGAGTGATATTAAAATATGAAATTTATATAAATTTGTTAAGCTAATAGTCACCTCGGCTCGCTATGTAATCTTTTATTAGAAAAGTTTACTAAATTGAGTTTTTAAATACACTGTCTATAAAGAAAAACTTTATCTCAATGGTATCTTGGTACTGAAAATAATTAAATAGGAATATAGTAAATACCTACCGGTAGTAGGAGTCCGCGCATCATGATGCAGTTTGGTACCGAGAAGAAAGATGGAACGAAGCGCAGCGAAGCCGAAATCCTCGCTATCTGGGACACCGTATTGCCAACTTTAAAACCAATTAAGTAAATTAAATTTGATAAAGAAGGCCGTCTGAAAAATACCATGTTTTTCAGACGGCCTTCTTCTCGTTTATCCCTTTCCCTTTGCCATCAGCACGATCATAGATACTATACCTTTATCATGATATTATGTTTTGCTGGAATAGCGAAGTTGCATACAAACACCGTAGCTGCAGGGTGAGTTTCTGCGCTTATATCACACCCTTTCTCGATTAAATTGACTATTATGCACAAATCCCTCAAATATACCCTAATAGTTTTAGGCTGTCTGGCAGCAATGTTTATTTGCTTTCTCCTTTGGTTGCAATGCAATCCCATCCATATAGGCGGTGCAAATGGTCAGGTTAAACCCGCGTATTGCAGCATAGGGGAAAAATGGCAAGAAAAGCAACGGAAGAAAGAAACCATGAAGACCATTGAAGAAATCAAAAAGAACCTAGAGTTTACCTGCGTGCATGAAAAACGCCCACCTCTGTCCGAGGAAACACAGCAACTCTACAACTACGCGCTGCACCGTGATTTGAACCATATGTGGCCTGGACAGAGGGGGGACGGTTTTTGGGATGAACTATTGCCGTATTACCGCATTGCCGCCGCTAATGGCGATTATAAGGCAAACGTACGACTGCAGTTCCTGCTCAGCGATGGCTGGACGAGGGTTCCCGATATTGAGGCTGAAACTGAAGTTCACAAGTTGTATAAAATGCTGCACAAACAACTTCCAGCTACCGCCTACTATCTGCTCAAAGGCTATATCGAAGACGGCTACGGTGTCAGCGCGCCCCCCGACAGTGAGCTGGCATTTTTGCGCAAGGCTGCGGATATGGGTAACAGGGAGGCGCAATATACGTTAGGTCAGATGATCAGTAGTTTAGATGATGAAGAAACACGTGAATTTCGATTAAAGCTAATGATGAAGTTATATCGGTGTGCTTCTGAACAAGGACAAGGTAATGCTTCTTATTGGTTGGGTATGTTTCTTCCTGACTATCATAAATATGATGAAGCCGTTAGAGCCTATCATCAGGGGGTAAAAAACGGTAATTATTTATCTGCTTTTATTCTTTCTAATGCGTTTAAGGTAGGAAAAGAAAAAGGAAATAACAACTTTCTAGATGTGGAGGCTGATAAAGAGCGTGCTCGCCGTTACAGTATTATTGATTCTTATCTGTCAACTTACGAATTCATGTCGCCGACCGTTCCTGATTTAGACGATATCGTTCCGCTACCGCCGGCACCTTTACCTGAATGGGACGGCAAAATCGCCTTTCAACGCTGGGTAGAGGGGAATGAACCACCAAAACCCTCTGATGAGTTGATAAAGAAGCTGGCGGATAAAGCAGGCTTGGATGTAAAAACCGGGCTACCATTGTAAGGACCATTCAAAGTTGGAGGAGTCACGGATTATCAAACCTATTTTTATCAATCTAAGCCACTTTACCAGAGAGAAAAGTTTGTAAGCTTATTTGAAGAATAGGCTAATGTCGTCTGAAATTTTTTCAGACGACATTTATTTATAAATATCGCTTGAAATTGTTCCAAGCAGATCTGCCTACATCGACGAAATGGGACGCTACCGTGTCAAATTGCTGTTTGATTTGGACGAGTGGCCGTCTCTTTATCCAAGGGACATCTTTATCTTTGCTCGGTGCGGTTTGGCCGCTGACTTGTCCTTCCTCATCGACTTCTATGTCCTGGCGCTGTTTGCTACCGGCGGTCTGAATAATTGTGGCGTCAATGACGGCGGCGGATGCTTTCTCTATTTTTAGGTTTTTTTCGGTCAGTTGGCGGTTAATCAGTTCCAGCAGTTCGGACAGGGTGTCGTCTTGCGCCAGCCAGTTGCGGTAGCGGCATAAGGTGCTGTAATCGGTTGCCAATCAATCACCTGATCCAACTTCAATAGTGGGAAGCGGTCGATGTGTTTGGCAATCATGGCTTGGGCGGTTTGCTGGAAGAAGGCCCCTAAATGTCTTGATGGGAATTTAGGGGATCTTGGGGAATTTTGCAAAGGTCTCAGGCCGTCTGAAAATTTCAGACAGCCTTTTACCTTTTGAATTCTGTAAGTAATTGTACTACTGAGGGAAACCGGAGTTAGCAGACTAAAATAGTAGAGTTATGAATTTAACATAATATAAATTATTTTCCTTTTCCCTATTCTTCTACAAATTCCGCTGTTTTGTTCCTATATGTCAAATGAGAATTAATGATACTCTAGAGGGTAAGTCAATAGTACTCCAATTTTTAGTATAAAATCAATGGTTTTTAAGAGAAATGTGACTGCTTAATTTACCATTTTTCCCCTGAATGGTGGAATAGGGCGGGGATAAATGTCTCTTTATCTCTTATTCAACCGTTCAGGCAGCCTTTTCCCCATTCATCCCATTCGCTTTACCATCGGCATTATCCCCGTTACCATACAGGGTTCATCGTCAGTCGGAATTACCCTTATGACCGCCCGCCAATCCTACCACCTTACCTTCGCCCGTTTCTCTCCTTCACTTTCAGTCCGCTCCTTCAGCGCATCCGAAGCGGTCAATACCGCCTACCGTGTCGAAATCACCGCTACCTCGACCGATTCCTCACTGCCTCTCTCTTCCTACCTCAACCAGCGCGCAGCATTTGAGATTCGTCCGCAAGAAGGTTTACTGTCGGAAGTGGCCGGGGTATTCGGGTCTGCTTCAGACGATCCCCCGGCGAAGCAATGGCAGGGCATTATCACCTCATGCGAGAAGTTGTCCGTATCTAAGGATGAAACCGTTTACCGCTTTGTTTTAGAGCCGCGCTTTGCGGCTTTAAAACATTTCCAAACTTCCCGGCTGTTCCAACACCAAACCGTCCCCGACATCGTTGCCGCCGTCTTCAAACACCACGGTTTCTCCGGTGTCGACTACCGTTTCCAAAAGAGCCGCAACTACGCCGTACGCGAGTATGTGACCCAGTATCTCGAAAGCGACTTCGACTTTATCAACCGTCTGTGTGAAGAAGAGGGTATTTGGTATGCCTTCGAACAGCATGAACAACATGGCGACGTAGTCGTCTTCGGCGACAGTCCCGAACATTACTTACGCAGCCAAGGCTTACCCGTATCCTACCGACCCCATGCCGGATTGGAGAGTGTCGGTACCGAAGCACTCTTTAACTTAAGCATCCGCCACAACCCCATCGTCGAAGGCATACGTACGGCCGACTACAACTATCGCAGTGCCGATACCAACCTCTTTGCCGAAACCGACAACAAACAGTCCGAAGAATCTGCCGACAATACCGTCTTATTGGGCAAACAGCAGCACTGGGGCCTTCATCCTAAAACAACCGACGAAGCCCAAGTTCAGACGACCCTGTTGAATGAAGCCAACCTCTGCCGCCAAACCGTTGCAGCCGGCAGCGGCAACGTCGTCTCCATGACGCCGATGAAGGTGTTCCAAACCGATGTCTCCTTCCCCGAAGCCCCCGACGGCTGGCTGGTACTTTCCATGGAGCACAGCGGCAGCCGCGATACCGCCTACAGCCATACCTTTACCGCCATCCCCGCCCAACTCGCCTACCGTCCTGAACGCATCACCCCGCGTCCGCATATCGACGGTACCTTACCGGCACGGGTAACTGCGGCAGAGAACTGCACCTACGCCTATATCGACGATATGGGCCGCTACCGCGTCAAACTCCCGTTTGACCTGGACGAATGGAGTCCCGGCGGGGAAAGCCGTCCCGTCCGATTGGCCAAACCCTATGCCGGTCCCGAATACGGTATCCACTTCCCCTTACACGAAGGCACCGAAGTGATGCTGTCCTTCGTACAGGGTAATCCCGACCGTCCGTATATCTCCGGCGTCATGCACGACAGCGCCCATACCGACCATATCCCTGCCGATTGGAACACAAGAAACGTCATCCGTACCTGGGCGAACAACAAACTGAGGATGGAAGACCTGCAGGGACAGGAACACATCAAACTTGCCACCGACTATCAGAAATCCCAACTCAACCTCGGCCATATCGTCGACTCAACCCGCAACAAACGCGGAGAGAACGGCGAAGGCTTCGAACTCAGAACCGACGGTTGGGGGCCGTACGGGCAGGTAAGGGCATACTCGTCAGTGCACAAAACCAGGATGCCAACGGCAAAGTGTTGGATATGGACGATGCCATCGCACAGATCGAACAGGCACTCTCCCTGGCCAAAAGCCTGAACAAAGCCGCCCAAACCGCCAACAACCACAACACCGATGAAGAAACCCAAAGGGGCCGTCTGAAAGACGCCCTTAAAGACCTGAAAGAGGCAGGTTTGATCCAAACCGCCCCGGCCGGCATCGCCACCGCGACAGAGCAAAGCCAACTGCACACCGCCAATGAAAACATCCACCTCGTCAGCGGCAGCCATACCGACATCAGCGCCGGACAAAGCCTGACCGCCCATGCGGCAGAGAGTCTGAACCTGTTTGCGCAAAGCAGCGGCATCAAGGTACAGGCCAATCAGGGTAAAGTGGAAGTACAGGCACAGAATGACGAATTGCAGCTGAATGCCTTAAAGGACGCAACGTTAACCAGCAGCGCAGGGAAAGTCACCATTGCGGCGAAGGAAGAGATTCTGATTACCTGCAAAGGGGCGTATATCAAGTTAAGTAATGGGGAAGTGGAGATCGGAAGTCCGAAGGTGGTGCGGGTGAGGGCGCCGTTGGTGGTGAATGGGCCCCAAGGAGTATATGAAATGTTTAATAATGAAAATATTAAAGGAGAACTCAATTTAGAATATATAGATGTATATGGAAATGTTCCTGATGGAGAGCCCATTTCACTTTTATCTAAACAAGGTGAAAAGCATACTATTAGTTTGGATCAATTAGGTAAAGGAAAATTAGAAAATCTCAATTTCAATCTATTAACATTAACTCAACCTAAAAGGGAGGATAAATAAAATGGCCGGTATGAGTAACACATCAGTAAAGAAAAATCCCCTTGAACAGATGAAGGAAACTCGTTGTATTTATATTCCAGGGCAACCTATAAAGAATGTCACACCAGGATGCGACTACAAGATAGTGTTGGGCTCTGTCAGGGAGGTTGTTTTTAATTTCAACCTTAAAAGTACTAAAGAAGTAGCGATAGAAATTGAAAAGTTACCCTTGTACTCAAAGGATGTTAGGTACTTTGGGGTATATGATCCTCAGACTAAAAAGCTAATTTCAGAAAAATTTACAGTTAAATCAGGAGTATCGTATCGAGTACAGGTCAGTAGATTTTTTGCGGCAACATTTATCGCAAAAGTTAACGGAAAAGTTGTCGGCAGATATACTCCAAAATTGTTAGATTCTAAAAATTATGGAAGAGAAGCTGCATTATGGATTGAACCTATCTATATCGGATTTAGTGAAGTTGGTAGCCAAACTCCACTAGCCCAAGTAGTTCAGCAACACAATGGAAATTCGCAACGATGGCTGAATAGTTTACCCCAATTTAATAATCAGAGCACGTTGACACCGCCTTACTCTACTCAAAGTGTCAGTAAACATTTTGCCGGTGTATGCACAGTACCTGCGAAAGAATACGCTGTAGTATTATTATATAAGCCAAATAAAACTGGAAGAGTATCTTGGAAAGATGTTTTTAATCAGCAAGAAATGACCGTAGCTCAAATGAAAGGCTGGCTTAATGAGGAGGATTTTGATGAATTGGTTAGAGTGGTTGCCTCCTATGGAACTCCTGAATATGCTTCTGTATTAAATGGGGCTGGCTTTGTCATAACTAATTTCCATTGGAAACAAGCATTAGCTCATAAGATACAGATAAAGTGGATACGTGGATTTGTAGGAATTTCATTTAAAGGGACCCCGCCCCCTGCTCCTTTTGATTTTTTCTACGCAGGTTTAGCGCATGAGAAAATGAAAGGTATGGCTGGTGGTATACATATACGCAAACCAGGATCTAAAAAAAGTAACCCTAAACCTAAACCTAAACCTAAACCTAAACGAGTTATGTTACAGGCAGGGGCTAAAAAAGCAGGGGAAGCAGTTGTTAATACAGCAAAGCAGATAAGAGGGCTAGCGGCAGTCGGTTTAGTCATTGATTTTTTTGGAGACTATAATGCAGTAATGGTTGATGAAAAAGGCAGTCGAGAAGTTGGAGAGTTGTTAGGCAGGGTTGGAATTAGTATTTTTGCCGCGGGTGTTGGCGTTGCTTTATCAAATATTGCATTGGCTGCGACAATGACATTTATGGCTATATTTGGGTTTACTCTTCCGGCTGCAGCAGTACTTCTTATCGGCCTTGCAGTAGTTATGGGAGTGGGCTATTTTGTAGCCGACCAGAGTAGCAAATTAAAAGATAAAATTTGGGGATCTTAAAAAAATGAAAGAACGACATGATTTTTCACTCCTAAAAGCAGATTACCGTCCTCTGAGGGACCTTGGACGGTTCTACTTGATTAAAATGGGTTTATTCGCATTTGTCCTGCAAGAACTTGGTGTGAGTGTTTTATCTCCGAGTGATTGGGGAGTAGGAAAACAAGCAATAGCTGGTTTGTTATTAACAATATTAATATTTGTTTATTTGTTAATATTCTATTATATTAGGAAACTATTATCTTCTAACCCACTTAGCCAAATGTTTTTTCAGTCTGTTTTTTTAAATATAGGTATATTCATACATTTTTTCTCTATTCCTTATATTATAAGTGCGTATCTTAAAGGGACAGAATTGTTTAACTATTATCTATATGGTTTAGCCATAATGTTTTTTCTGGCATTTTTATATGTTATTCAGTTAGATTGTAAACAGCTTATTGATAATAGTTTAAAATATAAAAAAAGTGGATCAACAATTTTTTTTGCCCCTGACTCGGTATTTTGGCCATTAAGTAAATTGCAATTATTCATATATACTCCATTTATTGTAGGCATAAGTTTTATGTTTTATGGATTTTCGTTGCGAAGTGGTGCTAAAGCAGAATATTTTATGACTTCAGGAATGATAATCTTTTCTGTTTTATTATTATATACTGAATTTTGTTATTTTTGGGTGTGGGTTAAATATAGATTAATTAAAATGTCTGATAAGAAATAGTTTGTTAAAAGACAGCCATTTAGAGGGCGGAGAAATCCTGAGCACCCACTACCGCTACGACAAACTTAACCGTCTGATCCAAACACATAATGCCCATAGTGAACTTCGTTTTAGTTATGAACACAACAGACTGGTTAAAGAACAGCTCATCCACTTGGACAGCCCCATTGCGTCCGGTACCAGCCGTTCACAATCCAAAGATGTCGCCGCACAGATTACCGAACACCGTTACGACGTATTGGGCAACCGCATCCAAACCATCCTGCCTACAGGTGAAATTTTAAACCGCCTGTATTACGGCAGCGGGCACTTACACCACGTCAACCTAGACGGCACCACCCTTACCGACATCGAGCGTGATGCTCTGCATCGCCCGGTCGAGCGGAGTATCGGCAAGCTGAATACCCAATTTCAACTTGACCCATTAGGCCGTCTTAAACAACAAATCGCCCAATCGAACGGTCACAACAAAGCAGACCCTGCCGTCCTTATCGGCCGCAGTTACCAATACGACACTATTGGCAACCTCATCCGTACCGATGACCAAACCAACGGTAACAGGGATTACACCTATGACGCACTGGGCAGAATTATCCAAAGCGCGGACGAGCACTACCGCTACGACCCTGCACATAACCTTACCGATGGAAGCAGAATCAGCGGCAACCGCCTTACCCAATACAAAGGCATCAATTACAGCTACGATCCGTTGGGCAACCTTATCGAGAAACAACACAATAACGGCGAAATCCAACATTACCGTTATAATGCCGATAACCAACTGACCGAAGCCGAAATCCATCGCCCCGGACAAAACGCTGTCTTATATCGCTACCGCTACGACCCAATGGGCCGCCGCATAGCCAAAGTCCATCCAGACGGCAGCGAAATCCAATACCTATGGGACGGCAGTCGCCTGTTACAGGAGTACCGCAAAGACCGAACCTACACCTACGTTTACACCGAAGACCGAAACTATGAACCCCTTGCCCAAATCATCACCTACAATGGCTCTGATAAGGCACGAGAGATCCTGTACTATCACAACGATCAAATCGGCATCCCACGCGAGATGACCGATGAGGAAGGCAAAATTGTTTGTCGGCAGGTGGGTCTAAAAAATAACACCGAAGCAATCCATGAATAAAGTCTTGGACAAATTACTTATTGAAATAATCGGAGACTTTAACAACAAGGGATTTATTGAGAAAAAGCTGGGGTAATTGATAAAAGGCCGTCTGAAAAATCTTTCAGACGGCCTTTTTGTTTTTGAATTATGTAAGTGATTGTATTACGTTATAAACAGAATTTAGCAGGCTAAAATACTAGCATTATAAATTTAACATAATATAAATTATGTAGTTTTTCCCTATACCTAACAATCGCCGTTGTTTATTCCTGTTTGTTAACTATTAGTCAATCTTAAAAGATTCCGTATAATACTCCAATTTTTAGTATAAAATCAATGGTTTTTAAGAGAAATGTGACTGCTTAATTTACCATTTTTCCCCTGAATGGTGGAATAGGGCGGGGATAAATGTCTCTTTATCTCTTATTCAACCGTTCAGGCAGCCTTTTCCCCATTCATCCCATTCGCTTTACCATCGGCATTATCCCCGTTACCATACAGGGTTCATCGTCAGTCGGAATTACCCTTATGACCGCCCGCCAATCCTACCACCTTACCTTCGCCCGTTTCTCTCCGTCACTTTCAGTCCGTTCCTTCAGCGCATCCGAAGCGGTCAATACCGCTTACCGTGTCGAAATCACCGCTACCTCGACCGATTCCTCACTGCCTCTCTCTTCCTACCTCAACCAGCGCGCAGCGTTTGAGATTCGTCCGCAAGAAGGTTTACTGTCGGAAGTGGCCGGGGCATTCGGGTCTGCTTTAGACGACTCCCCGGCAAAGCAATGGCAGGGCATTATCACCTCATGCGAGAAGTTGTCGGTATCCAAGGATGAAACCGTTTACCGCTTTGTTTTAGAGCCGCGTTTCGCGGCTTTAAAGCATTTCCAAACCTCCCGGTTGTTCCAACACCAAACCGTCCCCGACATCGTTGCCGCCGTCTTCAAACACCACGGTTTCTCCGGCGTCGACTACCGTTTCCAAAAGAGCCGCAACTACGCCGTACGCGAGTATGTGACCCAGTATCTCGAAAGCGACTTCGACTTTATCAACCGTCTGTGTGAAGAAGAGGGTATTTGGTATGCCTTCGAACAGCATGAACAACATGGCGACGTAGTCGTCTTCGGCGACAGTCCCGAACATTACTTACGCAGCCAAGGCTTACCCGTATCCTACCGACCCCATGCCGGATTGGAGAGTGTCGGTACCGAAGCACTCTTTAACTTAAGCATCCGCCACAACCCCATTGTCGAAGGCATACGCACGGCCGACTACAACTACCGCAGTGCCGATACCGACCTATTTGCCGAAACCGACAACAAACAGTCGGAAGAATCAGCCGACAATACCGTTTTATTGGGCAAACAACAGCATTGGGGTCTTCATCCTAAAACAACCGACGAAGCCCAAGTTCAGACGACCCTGTTGAACGAAGCCAACCTCTGCCGCCAAACCGTCGCAGCCGGCAGCGGCAACGTCGTCTCCATGACGCCGATGAAGGTGTTCCAAACCGATGTCTCCTTCCCCGAAGCCCCCGACGGCTGGCTGGTACTTTCCATGGAGCACAGCGGCAGCCGCGATACCGCCTACAGCCATACCTTTACCGCCATCCCCGCCCAACTCGCCTACCGTCCTGAACGCATCACCCCGCGTCCGCATATCGACGGTACCTTACCGGCACGGGTAACTGCGGCAGAAAACTGCACCTATGCCTATATCGACGATATGGGCCGCTACCGCGTCAAACTCCCGTTTGACCTGGACGAATGGAGTCCCGGCGGGGAAAGCCGTCCCGTCCGACTGGCTAAACCCTATGCCGGTCCCGAATACGGCATTCACTTCCCCTTACACGAAGGCACCGAAGTGATGCTGTCCTTCGTACAAGGTAATCCCGACCGTCCGTATATCTCCGGTGTCATGCACGACAGTGCCCATACCGACCATATCCCTGCCGATTGGAACACAAGAAACGTCATCCGTACCTGGGCGAACAACAAACTGAGGATGGAAGACCTGCAGGGACAGGAACACATCAAACTTGCCACCGACTATCAGAAATCCCAACTCAACCTCGGCCATATCGTCGACTCAACCCGCAACAAACGCGGAGAGAACGGCGAAGGCTTCGAACTCAGAACCGACGGTTGGGGGGCCGTACGGGCAGGTAAGGGCATACTCGTCAGCGCACAAAACCAGGATGCCAACGGCAAAGTGTTGGATATGGACGATGCCATCGCACAGATCGAACAGGCACTCTCCCTGGCCAAAAGCCTGAACAAAGCCGCCCAAACCGCCAACAACCACAACACCGATGAAGAAACCCAAAGGGGCCGTCTGAAAGACGCCCTTAAAGACCTGAAAGAGGCAGGTTTGATCCAAACCGCCCCGGCCGGCATCGCCACCGCGACAGAGCAAAGCCAACTGCACACCGCCAATGAAAACATCCACCTCGTCAGCGGCAGCCATACCGACATCAGCGCCGGACAAAGCCTGACCGCCCATGCGGCAGAGAGTCTGAACCTGTTTGCGCAAAGCAGCGGCATCAAGGTACAGGCCAATCAGGGTAAAGTGGAAGTACAGGCACAGAATGACGAATTGCAGCTGAATGCCTTAAAGGACGCAACGTTAACCAGCAGCGCAGGGAAAGTCACCATTGCGGCGAAGGAAGAGATTCTGATTACCTGCAAAGGGGCGTATATCAAGTTAAGTAATGGGGAAGTGGAGATCGGAAGTCCGAAGGTGGTGCGGGTGAGGGCGCCGATGGTGGTGAGTGGGGCCAACGGAATAAAACATAAGATATCTGATTTTAAACAAAATTATAGTGGCGGATACATTATCTATGATGAAAAAACAGGCCTTCCTATTACAAATTTGCCATATGAATTGACGACAGAAAATAACGAAAAACTTAAAGGTATAACCAATATGGAGGGGAAAACCATCATGGCGTTTACAGATAAACCTGAAAAAGTAAAAATCGACATACAGAAACACTCTTCCGAACGTAAGAGAACTCTATATTTCGCTGGAGTGGAGTCAATGGATTTATACCTTGAATGGACTGAAAATGAAGGGGCTCAATAATGACACTGATTACCACCGTTAACGAGAATGAAAAATACGCAAAACTACCAAGCCGCTTGAACTATGGGTATATTTATATCAAAGCGGACATAACCATGAAGACGGTTAAAACATCCCGAAGAGGCAAAGAATATCAAAGTCGCTTTTCTGCTTTGATTCGTGCGGATGAGTACCTTAATTCCCATAAATGGGAGTATAAGGCAGAATCTAAATGGGAAATTCCCAAAGATGATCTAGCAATGCCCATTCCCGTTCTATCTTCCAGTAAAACAGATGGACAGCATCGATCGGTTTATTATGGAATTAGATCGAAAGGTGTATTAAAAAACTCATCTTTTGTACGTACCGACCTTGTTATCCTGAAAGATAAAAATCTGATGTGGATAGGTAAAAAATGGGATGGCAGCAGTTTGACAGCCGACGATCCCATTTTTCGAACTCCGAATCATAAAAAAAACAAATGGTATCTACAAGATTTCCCCGATAATTTATTACGCATTGTCGAAATCAAATTCCAGTATGAAAATGGCAAAAGTGATGAATGGGGACCATCACAAGAAAGAAATTATTTGAGAATCTTGAGAGGTAAATCAAAAAATCTCATCCGTATGAATGCTAAGGATTTAGGCCTGACGTTGTTGCATATTAGTTCGTCTGAAGGGAGAAAGACTCATGAAACTGCAACCGAACTGGCTCCGGTATTTACTCAAGAACCAAATCGCAATGGAGCATTTAGATGGGAGAAATGGGCAAATGCTCCTGCAACTTCCAAAGCAGGAGATCAGAATTTGACTCCTCTTCTTTCTCCTCAAAAACAATCACAATTAGAGTATAGCCCTGAAACCTTAAAGCTATTCCAAGATATCCCTTGGCTAAATGGCAAAAAAGGTAGTTTCCACGCAACACAGGATATACTTTTCTGGCAAAATGAAGACAATGACACATCAAAGCCGTTAGCTGACAAGCAGAGCATGCTGAAGGCATTAAAATACCTTCAGCAAGAATCTGATCTTGATGCATTGACTTTGGTATCTGCCGAAAAAATCGAAACAAAGGTTCTTATTCGTGGTGAAGATGTTTTGATGTTGATTATAGGAATTACCATTGCGGGCAGTGTGGCTGTCTTTTTAGCACCTGTCATTGTAGAAATGCTTCCTGCCGTTCTGTCGCTTTTAGCGATGGCTGCCCGCGCACCACAACTAGGATTAAATATTGTGAGAAGCGGCTCCGTTGTAGCAGCTGGATTAGGCCTATGGAGCAGTGCAAATGCTGACACTATTGATTTTACTGATGAAGAAATAGAAGAGGCTGTTGAGAAAAAAATAGAACTCCTTCATCAATTTGACTTGGGCTATACCTTATTTCATTTTAAAGAAGGAATACCTGTTGTGGAAGGAAATACTTATACCATTAATCAAGTTGCATATATCAGAGATGCAAGCAAAGAAGAGTATGATGCCAGTCCTCATGTAACCATAGTAGGTTGTAATGGGGAAATCATCACCAGCAAAGAAGAAGCCCACAACAGTTGCGCCGCCGGATACAAATCTTCATTTTAATCAAGAAAGGATAATTCATGAATGATACCGAAAAGAAACTCAACGCCATCCGCTATACCGCCGACCGTACCAAACGCAACAACGAACATGGCTTTACCCTGTTGAAACTGGGCATACGTGGCGCAATCTATTTTAATACCCGTGATGATGTCGCCGATGCCTTAACCGCTCTGATGGATTTCTATTACGAATGGGCGAAAGACAAGCTGACAATAGCTAGGCACGAAAGAGGCCATAGGGATATTAAAAAAGTCAAACTGACCGAAAAATCATATCTGAAAGAACGGGATACAATCTACCGTTGGCTGGATAGTCGGAAGGAAAATCCGCCAGAGGTGATGTGGTGGATGCAAAGCGAGCATGCGGATACCAGTGCATCCTATTATTTCATTATCTCCTCTATTGCCGCAGGTTTGGTTAATGAAGCCCATATGCCGCTAGGCACTCTGCTTTTTAATCTGCCGCTGGAAATTTTGTCTTCTCCCCAAGATTTGGCAAAGCTAGATGAATTTGTCGACAAGATTGCAGAAAAGCTGGATGTTTTCCATGGCTATATCGGTCTGGCAGCAATTCCACCGCATAATTATTACGATGGTGCACCATACGAATACGGGGTGTGTCGCGAGAATTTCGGTCTGATTCCGGTTACAACCGATTATTTGTCAACTTTTTATAGATACAACATACGCAGTATCAGTTGGTACACATTGATCGGCAGAGAACTTTACGAACAGCTTCCAGCAGGCAGGATAGAGCCTGTTTTGGCAAATCATCCCGATATTACTCTGCGCGACATCGCTGGCATCAAGGTTTTCAAAATCGGCAGCCTGCCTGAAACAGGGGATATCCACGAAGATTTACCCTTGGACTACATTGCGCTAAACCGCGCTTTAGAACCGATACGCGAAAAATATCCTCGTGAAAATATGGGCGGCATTACCCGCGAACAGATGTATTATTGGTCGAGAAGATGGGACGGCTGGGAAGTGGAAGAAAAAGACGGCAAGAAGATCTACACCCAAGCACCGCAGGAAATCATCGGCGTCGAGGAAGAGCCTGTCCCGATTTCGGGCATATGGAAAATTACCAGCTTTAACGGCGAAACCCGTCATTTCAATAAAGGAGAAATTTTCCCTGAAGGAGAAGGGGAGAGAACGCAAAAAGCACTTCTCGGCCCCCAAATGGGTCTGACGATTTGGGAGCTTGTCAAAGGAGACCATGACGAGTCGTTGCGTAGAAAACCTATATGGTAAAGCCAGGCCATAAACAATCTGTCGGCAGGTGGGTCTAAAAAATAACACCGCAGCAATCCCTGAACAAAGTCTTGGACAAACTTCTTATTGAAATAACCGGAGACTTTACCAACGAAGGATTTGTTGGGAAAAGGCTGGGAGATATAAACAAAGAGGCCGTCTGAAAAACCTTTCAGACGGCCTTTTTGTTTTTGAATTATGTAAGTGATTGAACTACTGAGAGAAACAGGAGTTAGCAGGCTAAAATACTAGTATTATAAATTTAACATAATATAAATTATGCGAACTTATGTCAGTCGGTATGATGTAAACGCCTTTTCTATAATTATGGCCACAACCAAGCCCATGTGCTTCGTCCTTCTCCTTGCAGTAAAACTAAAGTTCTACAAGCTGAAGCTGTGTTCATGCATTCGAAGCCGATTCCGTAGGCTGATAATGCTGCTGCAATTTTAGGATGCAGGAATTGTTGTTTTGCTCCTGTACCTATAATAATGACTTCAGGACGGTTTTCTGCTGTTTCAATTGCTGATATAAAAATTTGTTCGTTTAATTCTTCGATGGTTGTTTGAGGAATGATGCTTACTTTGCCATCTTGCCAGCAAATGGGTTCTGAATATGTTTGTTCGCCGATTTGCAATATGCCTTGTGAGGATGAAAAAAATGATGCGGTTTCATCGATATGGTTTTCTGTGATTTTCATGGCAATTCCTGTTTTTATGGTAGAACGATTTTTCAGACGGCCTTGGGAAACTTGCAAAAAAAGGTGCAAAATCAAGCAATATCAGGTAGGATTCAACGTTTGACCTTGTGCATTGATGCTTTGCTCTGAATTTACGATTGCAAGCGATTATAACAAGCCTTGGTTTTTCGTGATTATTTTAAAGTATCGGCTCAAAAGGAGACACAATGAAGCCAGTAAATATCGGTCTTTTAGGTTTGGGTACAGTCGGTGGCGGTACGGCTACTGTATTGCAGGACAACGCTGCGGAAATCAGCCGCCGCTTGGGACGTGAAGTCCGTATTTCTGCTGTTTGTGATTTGAGCGAAGAAAAAGCCAAACAAATTTGCCCGAATGCTGCTTTTATTAAAGATCCGTTTGAGCTGGTTCAACATCAAGATGTTGATGTTGTTGTTGAATTGTTTGGCGGCACCGGTATTGCCAAAGATGCGGTATTAAAAGCGATTGAAAACGGCAAACACATTGTTACTGCCAATAAAAAACTGCTGGCTGAATACGGCAATGAAATTTTCCCTTTGGCGGAAGAAAAAAATGTCATGGTACAGTTTGAAGCTGCTGTTGCCGGCGGTATCCCTATTATCAAGGCTTTGCGTGAAGGCTTAGCTGCAAACCAAATCCGCAGCATCGCCGGCATTATTAATGGTACCAGCAACTTCATTCTTACTGAAATGCGTGAAAAAGGCAGCGCGTTTGCAGACGTATTGAAAGAAGCTCAGGCTTTGGGCTATGCAGAAGCTGACCCTACTTTTGATATCGAAGGTCATGATGCCGGCCATAAAATTACCATTATGAGCGCATTGGCATTTGGTACGCCGATGAACTTTTCTGCCTGCTATTTGGAAGGCATCAGCAAACTCGACAGCCGAGATATCAAATACGCTGAAGAGCTTGGCTACCGTATCAAGTTGTTGGGTATTACCCGTAAAACCGACAAAGGCATCGAGTTGCGTGTACACCCTACTCTGATTCCTGAAAGCCGTCTGCTGGCTAACGTTAACGGCGTGATGAATGCTGTCCGCGTCAATGCCGATATGGTTGGTGAAACCTTGTATTATGGTGCAGGCGCCGGTGCATTGCCGACTGCTTCTGCCGTGGTTGCCGACATCATTGATATTGCCCGACTGATTGAAGCGAAAACTGACCATCGTGTTCCTCACTTGGCATTCCAACCTTCACAAGTTCAAGCGCAAAATATTCTGCCTATGGATGAAATCACCAGCAGCTACTATCTGCGCGTTCAAGCAACTGACGAACCGGGCACTTTGGGTCAAATTGCCGCACTCTTGGCCAAAGAAAATGTTTCTATCGAGGCTTTGATTCAAAAAGGCGTGATTAATCAAAGCACTGCTGAAATTGTGATTCTGACTCACACCACGGTGGAACACAACGTCAAACGCGCTATCGCAGCGATTGAGGCGTTGAGCTGTGTGGATGCTCCGATCACCATGATCCGCATGGAAAGCCTGCATGACTGAGCAACAAACGGAAAGGCCGTCTGAAGAGCAGCTGGCGGCCAGAAAGAAAGCCAAGGCAAAAATCCGCACCATCCGTATTTGGGCATGGATTATTTTGTCTTTGCTGGCTCTGACCGCCCTGCTCTCACAATGCGCCATGAACAAGCCGCAGATGAAACAAAATGTGGTGGAATCTTGTGTGAAGAACATTCCTTTTGCTGAAAAATGGCAAGCTGATTTGAAGGCAAAAGGTTTGGATGCGCAAAACGAGAAATTGGCTCAAGACTATTGTGTCTGCATGTGGGATCAACCCTTAAGCAAACTCTCTGACGAGCAAATCCGAAACTTCGGTAAAATCAGCCCTGAGGAGCAACTCAAGCTCTTGGGTGGCGCCGAAGCTTTTGAGGCACGCGATAAGCAATGCGTGGCTGATTTAAAGGCTGAGTAAACCAAAATATCGGTTTAAGCCAAAGCTACAAGGCCGTCTGAAATTCCAGACGGCCTTTCTTATATTGAATAAATAGTAATAAGAATTGATTTCATTATATTTTGAGTTTAAGATAGCTTGGTTAATAGCTTTTCTATGGTTATTGCCATGCGCTACCACTTTCCTATTGCCGTTGATATTTATGATTTTTTGTATACCGGCCGGTTTGACTATCTGGAAATCGGACAATCGGCAGAGTCTATTTTGCAGATGTTTCCTGCGCCTGATTGCGTCCCTAAAGGCTTGTTGGTGCAAAAAGGCTGGAATATTTGGCTTTATGGCGACATTGAACTGCATTTCTCCGATAATCGGCTGACACAGATTCGTGCTGATTTTCAGCCTGATGCTGCATTAAGCGGCGGCCGTTGGGTAAAGTTGAATCCGTGGTTTTTTGCAAATGGCTGCCTTGATGTATATGCCGTCATTCAACGCTTGGTACAACGCAATATTGATTTTATTAAAACGGAAACGCATACCAATTTAATTTTGCAGCTGCAAAGCGGGGTTGAATTGATTTTTGAAAAATGTCGGGGTATGAAACTTGCCTCGTTCCGCAAACAAAAAGCCTCTCTGCCCCATTGGGCGCGTGAAACGGCTTCTTAAATAAAACAATGCCGTCTGAAAACATCATTTCAGACGGCATTATCAGTTACAAACCATTCAATAATTGTCGGATTTTGGTCATTGTCATAGAAACCTGTTCGTTACAGCCTTCATTTCCTTTTCCATTATCAAAGCAATCAATACTGCTGACGCTGCAAAAGTGGGCATAGGCCATTTTTAACTCCCTAGCCAAAACGGCTTCAGGCATGCCGGTCATACCGAGTACATCTACGCCGTCACGTCGATAACGGGCGATTTCTGCGCGGGTCGGACGGCGCGGGCCTTGCAGGCAGCCATAAACGGCGGAGTCGTAAATCGGCACATTATGCGCTTTCGTGATATTCAACAATTCTTGTCGCAATTCATCGCAATAAGGGTTGAAAAAATCGGTATGGACGACAGGGCATTCTTGGCCTTCAAAAAAAGTATCTTTACGGCCATAGGTATAGTCGATCAAATCGTCCGGCAACACCAAACTGCCGTTTTCAAAATCGGGATTGATACCGACGACTGAAGAAATGGCAATGATGTTTTCGACACCTAAAGAGTGCAACGCCCAGATATTGGCGCGGTAGTTGATTTCATGCGGCGCGATGGTATGGCTGAAGCCGTGTCGGGCAAGGAAAATAATGTCCAAGCGCCCTAATCTGCCGAACAAAATAGGGCTGCTGGTTAAGCCGTATGGAGTGCGTACGATTTTTCGTTCAGTAATTTCGAGTTCCGGCAGTTTGGTTAAACCGCTGCCACCAATAATGGCTAACATATAGACTTCCTTTGTTATCAATGGCCGTCTGAGACTTGGATTTCAGACGGCCTTAATATTATCGATTTATTTATGTTTGTAGAAATGGCTGCCGAAATAGGCAGATGCGCCCTCACGCAATAAAACAAGCGTCACAGCGGCAAGCGGCAGGCCGGCAAGCATACCAACGAAGCCCATCAGTTGCCCGAAAGCCATCAACGAGAAAATTACCCAGAAAGGCGACAGGCCGATGCGGTCGCCGACGATTTTAGGCGTAATGAAAAAGCTTTCCAGGAATTGTCCAACACCGAATACAGCCCAGACCATCAACAAACCCTGCCATGAGCCATATTGTAAAAGCGCGGCAACTGTTGCCAGCAAAAGGCCGGTAAATGCACCCAAATACGGAATAAATACTAAAATACCGGCAATCATACCGATGGCAAAGCCGGAATCCAAACCGACCAGCATCAAGCCCAAGCCATAGACCAAGCCCATAATCATCATAACCATCAGCTGGCCGCGCAGAAACTCGCCTAAGACTTCGTCCATATTGCTGCTGATACGCGTGTAGGTTTCGATAAAACGGCGCGGAACCAGTTTGCTGATTCCGGAAGACCAGCGTTTCCAATCCAACAAGAAGTAATACAGCAGTAAAGGCAGCAATACCAAATTGCTGACGCCGCTGATCACGTTGCCGCTCTGACGCATCAAGGTGGGAATCCATGCTTTGAGCGTATTGCTCAACTCATCCGTATGCGACTGCAACCATGCAATAATCGATTCTTGATCGATTTGAATATAATCCCCGCTGACGCTGTTGAGCCACGGCAGCAGTTTGTTTTGAACAAAGCCCACGATTTGCGGCAGGCGTTCGGCCAGATTGTTAAACTGGTTCAACAACATAGGCACGATAATCAGCACTAACGACAGCAATACCAGCAAGGCAAACGCCATAATAATCATGGAGGCCGGTGCGCGGCGGATACGCTTCAATTGCAGCCATTCGACCAAGGGATTCAAAACATAGGCCAAAACGGCGGCCACAATAAACGGCGTCAAAACATCGCCCAAGGCATATAAAAGCCAAATAAAGGCTGCAACGACGCAAGCCATAATTACCCACGGTTTTGCGCCACGCTCTTTCTTTTGATACATAAAAAGGTATTTCCCAATTGATGTTTAAGGTTTTCAAAATAAATAAGCAGTATAACAGATTCACAAAGGCCGTCTGAAAGTGCGGCACCAATCAAGGCAAAATAAAATTGTTAACAATAACGCCAAAAAATTCAGCCTGAATCCTCCAATTTAAGATAAAATACGCTCCGACAATCTACCCATACCCGAATAAGGAAATCCAATGAGCACTTCTTTGAGCTATCGTGACGCAGGCGTGGATATCGACGCAGGCGATCAACTGGTCGAAAACATCAAACCTTTTGCCAAACGTACTATGCGCCCTGAAGTGTTGGGTGATTTGGGCGGTTTCGGCGCTTTGGTCGAAATCGGCAAGAAATACAAAAATCCGGTATTGGTTTCCGGTACGGACGGCGTCGGCACCAAGCTGAAACTGGCATTCGACTGGGACAAACACGATACCGTCGGCATCGATTTGGTTGCCATGAGCGTCAACGACATTTTGGTTCAAGGTGCAGAACCTTTGTTCTTCTTGGACTATTTCGCTTGCGGCAAGCTGGATGTTGCCCGCGCGACTGATGTGATTAAAGGTATTGCCCAAGGCTGCGAAGAATCCGGTTGCGCTTTGATTGGCGGTGAAACTGCCGAAATGCCGGGCATGTATCCCGAAGGCGAATACGACTTGGCCGGTTTTGCCGTCGGCGTGGTTGAAAAAGAACGCGTGATTAACGGCCGCAGCATTCAGGCCGGAGATGTTGTTTTGGGCTTGGCTTCCAACGGCGCACACTCCAACGGCTACTCCTTGGTACGCAAAATCATCGAGCGCGACAATCCTGATTTGGACGCGGAATTCGACAACGGCAAAACCTTGCGCGAAGCCATCATCGCTCCTACCCGCCTGTATGTGAAACCTATTCTTGCCGCTTTGGAAAAATTTACCATTAAAGGCATGGCCCACATTACCGGCGGCGGCATTACCGAAAACGTACCTCGCATTTTGCCTGAAAATACCGTTGCGCAAATCGATGCCAAAGCGTGGGAATTGCCTAAATTGTTCCAATGGCTGCAAAAAGCGGGCAATGTGGAAACCCAAGAAATGTACCGTACGTTCAACTGCGGTATCGGCATGGTCGTTATCATTGCCAAAGAAGATGCCGATGCGGTACAGGCATTCTTGAGCGAACAAGGCGAAACCGTTTATCGTTTGGGCGTTATTCGTGAACGCAACGGCGACGAGCATCAAACCCAAGTGGCTTGATTTGAGATGCAATGAAAAAGTGCGGATGATGAATCCGCACTTTTTTATTTACACTACCCTAGCCTACTTCTTCCAAAAATCCTGCCAACTGTGCCGTATCGTGGGCAATCATCAGCTCTTCATTGGTTGGCACAACCAAAACAGCCGGAGAAGAACC
This sequence comes from Neisseria subflava, assembly GCF_024205705.1. NCBI lineage: Bacteria > Pseudomonadati > Pseudomonadota > Betaproteobacteria > Neisseriales > Neisseriaceae > Neisseria > Neisseria subflava. Next base: position 1,099,563 of record NZ_CP073115.1, on the reverse strand, counting down.
TGTCGGGCTGATAATGCCTGAATTGCCGTAGCGTTTTTCCATATTGGCTTTGGTGTCGATGTGCAGACCTAAGAAATCAAGATAAGAAACGGTTTTGGCACGGATGTTGCGCGAGTTTTCGCCGATACCGCCGGTAAACACGAGCGCATCTACGCCGCCGCAAGCCACAGCCATCGAAGCAATGTATTTGGCAAGGCGGTAGGTCATGACTTCCAGGGCCAAACGCGCACCTTCATGACCTTCGTCCGCCGCGATTTCCAAAGAACGACAGTCGTTGGAAAGTTCGGAAATACCGAGCAAACCTGATTTTTTGTTCAACATTTCATCAACTTGGGCAACATCCAAACCGGCATGGGAAGTCAGATAGCTGTATACGCCCGGGTCGATGTCGCCGCAGCGAGTACCCATCACCAAGCCTTCAATCGGCGTGAAGCCCATACTGGTATCGACGGATTTGCCGTTTTTAATGGCGGTAATGGATGCGCCGTTACCTAAGTGGGCAATAATCATGCGGATGTCTTCCAGAGGTTTGCCCAAAATCCGTGCGGCTTCAGGGGCAACGTAACGCATGCTGGTACCGTGGAAACCGTAGCGGCGGAAAGCGTATTTTTTACGCAATTCGCGCGGAACGGCATAAGTGTAGGCACGCTCCGGCATGGTTTGGTGGAACGAAGTATCCATCACACCGACATTGGGCAGGCCCGGGAAGTGCTCTTGCGCAGCCAAAATACCGTTGATATTGGCAGGGTTGTGCAGCGGAGCGAGCGGAATGCAGGCATTGAGTTCGTCCATTACTGCTTGGTCAATCAAAACAGATTCGCTGTATTTTTCGCCGCCGTGTGCGATGCGGTGGCCGATGGCTTTAATGCGGTCGTGCAGGCCGTGTTTTTCAAGCTCTTTCAACAGCATACCTACGGCACCGGCATGATCGTTACGGCCGGTCAAGGCTGTTTGGCATTTTTTACCGTCTTTGCTGAATGTAATGATTGCTTCGGGCGTACCCAAACGTTCGCCGAGACAGCTTAGGAGGACATTACCGCTTTTACGGTCGATAACGGCGCCTTTGAGCGAAGAGCTGCCGCAGTTCAGAACAAGAATGAGTTGGTTGGACATGGTGTTTCTCCTTTGAATTTTTGATTATTTTTGACTTCAGGCCGTCTGAAAAGAGCAAGAATATTTGAGAGTTTTTCAGATTGCCTTTGATTTGGTGTTTAGTCAGGCTTGATGCCCAACCCTAATCTCCATTGCAAGTATCGCTACCTGACTAAAATCCGCTTATTTGGTTTTCAGACGGCCTTGTTTAAGGCTGCGGCCGTCTGAAAACTTAAAAGCAATCTTCCGGCACTCGGACTTGTCCTTCCATAATCACGCGTGCGCTACGGCTCATAACCGCTTTGGTAGCCGTCCATTGTCCGTCCTGACATTCGGCGGCGGCACCGACACGCAGTGTGCCTGAAGGATGACCGAAACGGACTTCTTTACGCGCTCCGCCTCCGGCTGCAAGGTTGACCAGCGTACCGGGCACGGCGGCGGCGGTAGCGATGGCAACTGAAGCGGTACCCATCATGGCGTGGTGCAATTTACCCATGCTCAGCGCGCGTACCAACAAGTCGATGTCGGCCGCTTTGACGGTTTTGCCGCTTGAAGCGGTGTAATCGGCCGCGGGGGCGACAAAAGCGACTTTCGGAGTATGGGCGCGGGTGGCGGCTTCGGATACATCGCTGATCAAGCCCATTTTCAGTGCGCCATATGCGCGGATGGTTTCAAATTTTTCCAGAGCCGCAGCATCGTTGTTGATATCGTCTTGCAACTCTTTGCCTGTATAGCCCAGATCCGCGGCATTCAAGAAAATGGTTGGAATGCCGGCATTGATAAGCGTGGCTTTCAGACGGCCTATATTCGGAACATCAATTTCATCGACCAAATTGCCGGTTGGGAACATACTGCCTTCGCCGTCGGCCGGATCAAGAAATTCGATTTGTACTTCGGCTGCCGGAAACGTAACGCCGTCCAACTCAAAATCACCTGTTTCCAAAACTGCACCATTTTGCATCGGCACATGGGCGATGATGGTTTTGCCAATGTTTTTCTGCCAGATTTTGACGGTACACAGGCCGTCTGAAGGGATTTTGGATTTATCGACCAAGCCTTGCTCGATAGCAAATGCGCCCACGGCGGCGGTCAGATTGCCGCAGTTGCCGCTCCAATCGACAAAAGGTTTGTCGATGGAAACTTGTCCGAACAAGTAATCGACATCATGATCGGCGCGTTCGGATTTGTCCAAAATTACGGCCTTGCTGGTGGACGAACTGGCATTACCCAAACCGTCTATCTGCTTGCCGTAGGGGTCGGGACTGCCGAGTACGCGCAAGAAGATTTTGTCGCGAGCCTCGCCTGCTTCCTGCGCCGCGGCCGGCAGATCGGTGCGTTTGAAGAAAATGCCTTTAGATGTACCGCCGCGGTAGTAAACGGCCGGGATTTTAATTTGCGGCATTTCGGGTTCTCCTTTGTATTTCTAGTATGGTTTTTTCAGACGGCCTCTCAAACATTCGAGGCAGTCTGAAAACCTTTTTTAGCGTAGTCCGGGCATTTTGACGATACCCGATTTACCTTACGCTGCATTTCCTTCTAAGAAGTCTTGTGCGAAGCGTTGCAATACGCCACCGGCTTCATATACCAACACTTCTTCTGCGGTATCGAGGCGGCAGGTAACCGGAACTTCGACGGTTTCGCCATTTTTACGGTGAATCACGAGGGTCAGGTCGCAGCGTGGTGTGCGTTTGCCGACCACGTCGTAGGTTTCCGTGCCGTCCAGTTGCAGGGTGTGGCGGTTGGTGCCGGGTTTGAATTGCAACGGCAAGACACCCATGCCGATGAGGTTGGTGCGGTGGATGCGCTCGAAGCCTTCGGCAACAATCGCTTCCACTCCGGCGAGGCGTACGCCTTTTGCAGCCCAGTCGCGGCTTGAACCTTGACCGTAGTCCGCGCCGGCGATGATGATAAGCGGCTGTTTGCGGTTCATATAGGTTTCGATGGCTTCCCACATGCGCATGGTTTCGCCTTCGGGCTCAACGCGTGCCAGCGAACCTTGGCGCACGCTGCCGTCTTCGTTTTTTACCATTTCGTTAAATAATTTGGGATTGGCGAAGGTAGCGCGTTGGGCGGTAAGGTGGTCGCCGCGGTGGGTGGCGTAGGAATTGAAGTCTTCTTCGGGCAAACCCATTTTCGCCAGATATTCGCCCGCCGCACTCGCCGCCAGAATCGCGTTGGACGGTGAAATGTGGTCGGTGGTGATGTTGTCGGGCAAAATCGCCAGCGGTCGCATACCTCTTAATGTACGTTCCCCTGCCAATGCGCCTTCCCAGTAAGGCGGGCGGCGGATGTAGGTGGACATCGGGCGCCAGTCGTACAGCGGGCTCGGGGCTTTTTGCGCCTTGCCGGTGTCGAACATTGGCACATACACATCGCGGAATTGTTGCGGTTTCACATATTCGGCAACGACGGCATCGATTTCTTCATCGGTCGGCCAAATGTCTTTCAGGCGGATTTCGCGGCCGTCTGAAACGCCGAGTACGTCGTTTTCAATATCGAAACGGATGCTGCCTGCCAGTGCGTAGGCAACGACCAACGGAGGCGAAGCGAGGAAAGCCTGTTTCGCATACGGATGGATACGGCCGTCGAAGTTGCGGTTGCCTGACAATACGGCGGTAGCGTACAAATCACGGTCGATGATTTCTTTCTGGATTTTCGGATCCAGCGCGCCGCTCATGCCGTTACAGGTGGTACATGCGAAGGCAACGATACCGAAGCCGAGTTTTTCCATTTCAGGCAGCAGGCCTGCTTCTTTCAAATAGATTTCGGCTACTTTTGAACCTGGGGCAAACGAAGATTTCACCCAAGGTTTGCGTTGCAAGCCAAGACGGTTGGCATTGCGTGCCAACAGCGCGGCGGCGACAACGTTGCGCGGATTGGAAGTATTGGTACACGAAGTAATCGCGGCAATAATCACTGCACCGTCTGGCATTTGGCCGTCTGAAGGCTCTTCGTAAGGTTTAGCCAAGCCTTTGCTGGCCAAATCGGCGGTCGCAAAACGGGCGTGCGGGTTGCTCGGGCCTGCCATGTTGCGCGTTACGCTGCTCAAATCAAATTTCAACACGCGCGGATAAACGGCGGTTTTCAGGTCGTCCGCCCACAAGCCTGCGGTTTTGGCGTAGGTTTCCACCAATTTCACCTGCGCGTCGTCGCGACCGGTCAATTTCAAATAATCAATGGTTTGCTCATCAATAGCGAACATCGCGGCAGTCGCACCGAACTCCGGCGTCATGTTGGAAATGGTGGCACGGTCGCCGATAGACAGGCTTCTTGCGCCCTCGCCAAAAAACTCGACAAATGCGCCAACCACGCGCTCTTTACGCAAGAACTCGGTCAGTGCCAACACGATGTCGGTGGCAGTAATACCCGGTTGACGTTTGCCGGTCAGCTCAACGCCGACAATATCAGGCAGACGCATCATGGACGCGCGACCCAACATTACAGTTTCAGCTTCCAAACCGCCCACGCCTACGGAAATCACGCCCAGTGAATCGACGTGCGGCGTATGTGAGTCTGTACCGACGCAGGTATCAGGGAATGCCACACCGTTTTTGACTTGGACAACCGGCGACATTTTTTCCAAGTTGATTTGGTGCATAATGCCGTTGCCTGCTGGAATCACGTCCACATTTTCAAATGCGGTTTTTGTCCAGTTGATGAAGTGGAAACGGTCTTCGTTGCGTCGATCTTCGATTTCGCGGTTTTTGCGGAAAGCATCAGGATCGTAGCCGCCGCATTCAACGGCCAAAGAGTGGTCGACGATAAGCTGGGTTTGCACCACAGGATTCACTTTGGCAGGATCGCCGCCTTTTTCGGCAATTGCATCGCGCAGGCCTGCCAAATCCACCAACGCTGTCTGACCCAGAATATCGTGACACACCACGCGCGCGGGATACCAAGGGAAGTCGATTTCCTGTTTTCCCTCAATCAGCTGACCTAGCCAGCTTTGCAGCGTAGGCAGGTCGACTTTGTCTGCGCGGTTGACCAAGTTCTCAGCCAAGATGCGGCTTGTATAAGGCAGCTTGTCGTAAGAGCCTGGTTTGATGTCTTCACACGCCTGACGCGCGTCATAATATTCCAAATCCGTACCGGGCAAAGCTTTGCGGTAGCGTTGGTTGGCAGTCATGTCGGTTCTCCTAAAATCTATTCTTTTTTTGGTTTTGGGTTTCAGACGGCCTGTTGATTCGGACCTTAAGGCCGTCTGAAACCATAAATTCTGTTTTATTGTTTGTTGTCTGAAATCTATTTGCGGTATGAAAAAAAATTGCTGCTCCGCTACCATCATTCCCGTATAGACGGAAATCCAAACTTAAATCTTTCAGCACTCTTTACAGCAGAACATTTCAACTTTTGAATTTCTGCCTGTATGGGAATGACGACAGCAGAGCAGCATGTTTTCCAAACGGCCGGCTCTCTCTCTCGCATACTGCACTAGGCCGTCGAAAAACGAAAACATCATTTATTCATTGTTTTCAAACGGCATTTCGAGATGGGGCGGGCTGGCGGCCCACCCTGCTGTGATGTGTATCAGCGGTTTTCAATCTCCACGAATGCCAAATCTTCAGGGCCTGTGTAGTTTGCGCTCGGACGGATGATTTTGCCGTCTTTGCGTTGCTCGAGAACGTGTGCGCTCCAACCGGTTGTACGGGAAATCACGAACAGCGGTGTGAACATAGCGGTCGGTACGCCCAATTTTTGGTAGGAAACGGCGGAGAACCAGTCCAGATTCGGGAACATTTTTTTCTCTTCCCACATCACGCTTTCCAAGCGTTCGGCAATGTCAAAGAGGCGCATATCGCCGGTTTCTTTGCTCAAACCGCGTGCCACTTCTTTAATGACAACATTGCGAGGGTCGGAGATGGTGTACACCGGATGACCGAAACCGATCACGATTTCTTTGCGGCCGATGCGTTCGCGGATGTCTGCTTCGGCTTCGTCGGCATTGCGGTAGCGTTTTTGAATATCGTAAGCCACTTCGTTCGCGCCGCCGTGTTTCGGGCCTTTCAACGCGCCAATTGCACCGGTAATGCTGGAGTACATATCAGAGCCTGTACCGGCAATCACGCGGGCGGTAAAGGTAGAAGCGTTGAACTCGTGTTCGGCATACAGAATCAGTGAAACGTGCATGGCTTTGATGTGTGATTCGCTTGGGCGTTTGCCGTGCAACAGGTGCAGGAAATGACCGCCGATGGTCTCTTCGTCGCTTTCAACTTCAATGCGTTTGCCGTTGTGCGAATATTGATACCAGTACAGCAGGATGCTGCCGAGGCTGGCGATCAGTTTGTCGGCGATGTCGCGCGCTTCACTTTCCGGATGGCTTTCACGTTCAGGATGAACGCAGCCCAGCATGGATACACCGGTACGCATCACGTCCATCGGATGGGTATGTGCAGGCAGGCTTTCCAACACTTTAATCACACGGATAGGCAGACCGCGCATGGATTTGAGTTTGGCTTTATAAGCGGCCAGCTCGAATTTGTTGGGCAGATGGCCGTGAATCAGCAGGTGGGCGACTTCTTCAAACTCGCATTTTTGTGCCAAATCCAGAATGTCGTAACCGCGATAGCTCAAATCATTGCCGGTACGGCCAACGGTACACAATTCGGTATTACCGGCCGCAACGCCGGAAAGCGCAACGGATTTTTTAGGTTTGAAAGTCGGGGTTTGCGTAGTTGCAGTCATGGTATTTCTCCTTTGTATTTTTATGGGTTTTATTTTTTCAGACGGCCAATGCGGATTTGCTGAAAGGCCGTCTGAAAGCGGTAAATCATTTTTGAAACAATTTATCCAGTTTTTGCTCGAAGGCGTGATAGTTCAGATGCTCGTACAGCTCGGCACGGGTTTGCATACTGTCAACCACCGCCGCCTGCGTGCCGTCGCGCATAATCGCTTCATAAACATTCAGTGCGGCTTTGCTTGCGGCGCGGAACGATGACAGCGGATACAACACCAGCGATACGCCGTTTTCAGCCAGCTCGCTTTGGGTATAAAGCGGCGTTGCACCAAATTCGGTAATGTTCGCCAACACAGGGACTTTCACCGCGTCCGCAAATTGGCGGTACATGTTCAAATCGGTCATGGCTTCAGGGAAAATCATGTCTGCACCGGCTTCGACACAAGCCTGAGCGCGTTCGATAGCAGCATCCAAACCTTCTACCGCCAGCGCATCGGTACGCGCCATAATTACAAAGTTCTCATCAACGCGCGCATCGACGGCAGCTTTGATACGGTCAACCATTTCATCTTTAGAGACAATGGCTTTGTTCGGACGGTGGCCGCAGCGTTTTTGCGCTACCTGATCTTCAATGTGAACCGCTGCAACACCGGCGCGTTCAAAGTTGCGAATCGTACGAGCGATATTGAACGCTCCGCCCCAACCCACATCAATGTCCACCAGCAAAGGCGTATCCACATTGTCCGTAATCCGCCGCGCGTCGATCAGCACATCTTCCATTGTGGTGATGCCCAAATCAGGGATACCGCAAGAGCAGGCTGCTACGCCGCCGCCGGACAGATAAATCGCCTTGAAACCGCTTTGGGTGGCCAATCGCGCAAAATAAGCATTGACGCAACCGACGACGGCAAGAGGATTCGATTCTTTTACGGCTTGACGGAAACGCGCTCCGGCAGAGTGTTGGCTCATCATATTTCTCCTTTATAGACTTTTTTCAGTATTAATCGGACGGCTCGGTTTTTTCACAACTTGAAATGAACCGTTTAAAAAGAAACAATCGTTCTAAAAACTGTTTTCAGACGGCCTGTAAGATTTCAATCATCAACTATCTGAAAATTTAAAATCAATAAATACAAATAGTTATCAAAACTAATAAATACAATAAGGCTGAAGCGGAGGCGTACGTTTTTTAATTTTTATTAATCAGAATATGAATTCGATTGGAGATACAGATATTTAAAAACCCGAAGCGTTTGAAGGAATGCGGAAACTGGATTCGGGTCGAGAGCCTTCAGACCGTCGGGACTGCCAATAAACTGGCGACGACGGGAGCGGCAGAGATAGGAGAAAATCTATAACAAGAGAGAGTGGTTTGATACAGATTCATGATGATGTTCCTTTGTAGTGCGATGTAGTTTTTATTTATGGAAACAAATTTAAAAAATAAAACCGGTCTTGTCAAACACTTTTTTCAAAAAAATTATAAAAAATTCAGTTATTAATAAACGATTTTTTCACAACAAATGTAAAAAACGGACAGGCTGTACCACATCAAATCCTTATGTAGCCTAGCTTCTGTCCGTTTTATTCTTTTGGCAGATAGTTAGAATGATTGTAAACAATCTATCTAAAAATAATTTATAATTGATTCATTTATAAGGAACTTTTAAATATACCGTCTGAAAAAATTAAAATTTTTGCCTTTAAATTTTCAGACGGCCTTTGCATGATGACTACTCTGCACTAAATGCCGTCTGAAAAGTCTGCTTGCCAATGGTAATGTCGGCAGTGTAATCATGGCGGCCTTCGACGCAAAACGGCAAGCGGATTTGCGCAACCTGCCAACTTTGCGACGATTGTTGCGTCAGGTTGTAGCGGTTGAAGCCCATATCCATGTTTTTCATACTGAAACTGATACTGACAGTGCCCGTATTCTTCGGGACATTTTCCACTACAATATCGAAAGGCTCGTGTGTATTGATGGAGGTCGCACGCACTTTTGAACCGTCAGGCAGGACGCAGCCTTGTGTTAGACTACATTCGACTACATTAGCTTTTGACTGTTGCTTCTGCCACCAATCCAAGAGCAGCAGTTTGGCTGCTGCAAACACAATCAGTAAAACAGCGGCAATCAGTAGTTTTTGATTTTTACTCATTTCAAACGGCCTCAATGTCATTATCGGTCAAAACGGCATGCACACCTATGCTCTGCCACTGTTCGCGATAAATGGAAACCATACTTTCCAGAGCTGCCACAATCAGCGGCATCGCCACGCCTTGTGCCAAAATATCCATAACTTGCCCGGCAGCCGCTTCATTCGCTACTTTCCATACGACAGCATCTGCATTTTGCACCCGCCGCCATTGTTCGGCATTTTCAATGATTGGCCACACGCTGGATGCTTCTATCGGCTTGCCTTGCTGCCAATCGGCAAATTCCAACAATACGGCAGATGCGGTTTGATGCTGAGCCGACATATACGGCACAACATGATATTCGCCCATGCTGTTTTGACCGCTCAAGCCAATTTTCAGACGGCCTTGAAACTGGCGCGGAATGGATAGGGAGCGTAACAATGCGCTATTGGCTGGCAGCATCGGCGCAACGGTAAAATCCCCTGCCTTTTGCCATGCCCATTTCTGCCCTTCCCTCGATTGGATTTCGCCCGTCCATTGGTCGGCTTCCACCCATAAAAAATGCAGGCGTACATGTGCGTGTTCGTAGGAATGGACTTTGGTCAGCCACGGCGTAGCGGCGAGGATACGGATGCCGAGTTCTTCTTCAAACTCGCGTTGTAAGGCTTGAAAATTGCTTTCGCCTGCCTCAACCTTGCCTCCGGCAAATTCCCAATAGCCGGCATACGGCTTTCCCTCTGGACGGGAACTGAGCAGGTAGCGGCCGTTTTTGTCGAGCAAAATTCCGGCAACCACTTGCACCAATGGACGTGTGTCTTCAGTCATCATGAGATTATTCTTATATGCGGCAGGCGGCGACACCTGCCGATTTATGCGTAAAAAAAACGATGTCGGGCTTATACGCCCGACCTTCAATAAATACCAAACCCTTCAGGCCGTCTGAAAAAGATGCTTTATTTCAGAATACTTAAATCCGGCCTTATTTTTCCGCAATGACAAAAGCCATGACGGTATCTTCTTCATCGCTCATACTGAGATGGCAGCTTCGGATACCCTGTTCCTCCAGCCATTTAGTCAAAGCCGGTGCAAAAAACAATTCAGGTTTGCCCAGTGCATCATGCCCGACACCGATATTGCGGAAAGACACCACGCCGCGTATGCCCGTCCCGACGGCTTTGGCAAAAGCCTCTTTGGCGGCAAAGCGTTTGGCAAGATAGTTGACCGGTTTGCCTGCCTGCGGAAACTCCAACAGCTCTTCTGGGCTGAGAATGCGTTGCGCAAATGCCAGTCCGAATTTTTTGTTCAGGCGGATAATGCGTTTGAGGGAAACAATGTCTGTACCAATTCCGTAAATCATGGGTCTGCTCCTTGTTTAAATAGTCAGGCCGTCTGAAAGTGTGGATACCGGCCAAAGCCAATTGCCTTAGTCGGTATGACTGATGCCGTTAAGGCAGCATTCTGGCTCTGAACATGATTTCCTTCATTTGGCGGACAGCTTCTGGCAAGCCGAGGAAGAGTGCTTGGGAAATCAGCGAATGGCCAATGTTCAACTCACGGATGGCCAGAATTTGAGCAATCGGCGTAACGTTGTGAATGGTCAGGCCGTGTCCGGCGTTAACGACCAAACCCAAATCGCTGGCGTAATGCGCGCCGTTTTGAATGCGCTCGAATTGTTTCATTTGTTCGGCATGGCTGTGCGCATCGGCATATGCACCGGTGTGCAACTCGATAACGGGCGCGCCGACATCATAAGCGGCTTGGATTTGCGCGTTGTCGGCATCGATAAACAAGGACACGCGGATGCCTGCGTCGGTCAAGATTTTGGTGAACTCGGCTACTTTATCCTGTTGCGCCAATACGTCCAAACCGCCTTCGGTGGTTACTTCTTGACGTTTTTCAGGCACGATGCACACATCTTCCGGCATGACGTTGAGCGCGTTTTCCAGCATTTCTTCCGTCAGCGCCATTTCCAAATTCAGGCGCGTGCGGATGGCGTTTTTAACGGCGAACACGTCCTCATCTTTAATATGGCGGCGGTCTTCACGCAAGTGCATGGTAATCAAATCTGCACCGTGGGTTTCCGCAATCAGCGCTGCTTCGACAGGGCTGGGATAAATCGTACCGCGCGCATTGCGGACGGTGGCAATATGGTCGATGTTTACGCCTAACAACATAATAATGTCCTTTCTTTAAGGTTTCAGACGGCCTGAACCTTCTCATATCAAAGGCCGTCTGAAAAAAATTCAACTGCCCAAGCCAAACTGCTGTAACTGCTGCAAAACCTGCCGAGACTTGATGCCCTCGGGCAGAAGGTTGTCAATTAAAAGCCGCGTCACTTTCAAGGCCTGCCCCAGACTTTCCTGATGAACGAAACTGCCTTCCCTCAAATCAATTAACGTCTCGCCCAATACGGCAACGCCTTTATTGATCGCGTGAAAGCGGTCGTCCTCGGCCAGGGGTACCACAGCCTCTTCCGGCGTAAGCCAATACGTTTCTTCGCCATTGATTTCATTGCCGTTGCCATCATGGAACAAATCGGGGGCAAAGCCCAAGCGTGTCAGCAGAGACCATTCAAAACGGCGCAAAGCGGCAATGTGGTTGGCCTCGCAACAGATAGTTTTCATGGTTTCCGCCAACACATCGTAAAGCTCGGGCAACGGGTCTTCACGGACGGTCAACTTCAGCATCAACTCGTTCACATACAATCCGCTGAACAAAGCCCTGCCCTGCGGCTGCGGCCAACCGCCTATCCATTCGGCGCGATGCAGGGTCTTCAATTCTTGCAAGCCATACCAAGACGCGCTCACCGGTACAAACGGCACCAATACGCCGCGCAATTCGCTCTGTCGTTTACGCGCACTTCTGGCCAACAAAGCCACCCGCCCATAACAGCGGCTGAAAGCCTCCACCCACAAGCTGCTCTCGCGCCAAGGGGCGGAAGCAAGCAGAAAGATAGGTTCGTGGTTGATGCGGTTTGGTTGCGCCATAAGGGTTTGGAAAGATAAAGAGTATGTCGATTATAACGGAAAATCGATGCAAAAAGGCCGTCTGCAAATCTGCCTTCTATAAAGGCCGTCTGAAAACCTTTATAATCCATTTTGAATGAACAACCGACTTTCCTGTGTTTATGCCAAAATTTCCTTTTAAATCCGCCATTTCCCTGCTCTCCGCAGCCCTATTATCCGCCTGCTCGCTGGTGAAATATCAGCCTGTCGCCGGTATTGATACGGTCGACCTGCAACGTGGCTACCGCTTTGAAACCAGCCGGCTTCAGCGCAACGACGAAGACGATACGCTTATTGTGTTGATGTTCTCCGGTGGCGGTACACGCGCGGCGGCTTTGGGTTATGGTGTGTTGGAGCAACTTCATAAGCAACAGATTACCATTGGCGGCAAAAAACAATCTTTGATGTCGAATGTCGATGTGGTAGTCGGCGTATCCGGCGGCTCGGTTTTGGCAGCTTATTTTGCACTCAAGGGCGAAGAGACCATTCCCTTGTTTTATAAACGTTTCCTACACCAAAACTTCCAACGCCAAGTCGTCAAACAGGCATTTTCCATGTCCAACCTGCCCCGACTGGCCTCGCCTGAATACGGACGCGGCGATCTGTTACAGGAGCAGTTTGAAAACTACCTTTTCGGCAAAACCACTTTCCGCGATTTGGAGAAAAATGCCAAAGGCCCGTTTGCCATCATTTCCGCCACCGATATGGGCATAGGCGAGCGTTTCAATTTCACACAGGAATATTTCGACCCGATGTGTATCGACTTGGGCGACTTGCGACTTGCCCGTGCCGTCGCAGCTTCAAGCTCCGTGCCTATGGTATTTGCACCGATCACCCTAAACAACAACGGCGGACGCTGCAGCTACACGCCACCGATCAAAATCGAAGATGTAGACGACAGCGAAACAGGCAGACAACAAAGCCGCACCATAAAAGAATTTTACGAGCGCTTCCAAAAATACGCAGACGGGAAAAACCGACCCTACATCCACCTGATAGACGGCGGCCTGACCGACAATCTGGGTATGCGCAGCCTTTTGGATATGACGGAAATGTACCCGGAAAAAATCCTGACAAACAAAATCCTGCAAAACAACATCCGCCATATCGTCGTCATCAACGTCAATGCGCAAAACCAAGTCAGCAGCAATTTGGACAAAACCGCGGCCGTTCCCGGTTTCCGCGACGTCGTCTCCTCTATCGTCAATATTCCCATCGACCAAAACTCGCAAGAATCCCTGCGCCGTTTCCGTGCCTTCGTCGATCAGTGGAATAAAGACAAACAGAATGAAAACATCTATTTCTCTTTCGTCAGCCTGAATCTCAAAGACCTTCCGCCATCCCAGCTGAGGGACAAGGTATTGAATATCCCGACCAGTTTCTATCTGCCACCGGAAGACGTGGACAATCTGCGCACCGCCGCTGCCGAACTGATGAAACAATCGTTGGACTACCGCAACCTGCTGACAGAATTTGCAGCGCACCACAATCCCGACGCCATCTTTGCCGAACCGCCACCAGACGCTAAAGATTTCAAACTGTTAAACGAAAAAGAAACACAGAAACAATCTGTCCCATAAAGTATTGCTCTGTTAAAATAGACAAATAGATTTCAACCCCTTCAGACGGCCTCAGAGATAAAGGCCGTCTGAAAAAAATATCAAAAACAGAATACAACCATGACCGAAAAAATCACACCTATCGTTACCGATATTGACCGCCCTATTCTCGTTCCGCCCGGCGGCTATAAAAAAGTCCTGCTGCATTCCTGCTGCGCCCCATGTTCCGGCGAAGTGATGGAAGCCATGCTTGCCAGCGGCATTGACTACACCATTTATTTTTACAACCCCAATATCCATCCGCACAAAGAATATATGTTGCGCAAAGAAGAAAATATGCGCTTTGCGGACAAATTCGGCATCCCTTTTATCGATAAAGACGATGACTACGAAAACGACCGTAAAGAATGGTTCGCCAAAGCCAAAGGCATGGAATTTGAACCCGAACGCGGTATCCGCTGCACCATGTGTTTCGACATGCGTTTTGAAAAAGCGGCGCAATACGCCCATGAAAACGGCTTCCACGTTTTCACCAGCTCACTGGGCATTTCACGCTGGAAAGACATGAAACAGATCAACGGCTGCGGCCATCGTGCTGCCGAGCCATACGATGACTTGGTTTATTGGGATTTCAACTGGCGCAAAGGCGGCGGCAGCGCACGCATGATTGAAATCAGTAAGCGCGAGCATTTCTACCAACAAGAATACTGCGGTTGCGCCTACTCCCTGCGTGACTCCAATGCCCACCGCAAATCGCAAGGCCGCATCCCCATCAAGCTGGGCGTATTGTATTACGGTGATGAATCCACCCAATACGAGCCTCAAGCCGAAAACAAAATCATTGTTGAGAAATAAATATCAAAGGCCGTCTGAAACATTCAGACGGCCTTTGTTTAAATCAGACGATTAACGGCGGCGGAATTTGCCGTGATCAAAATCATCAAATGCCTGATAAGCGGCTTGGCATTGGATTTTTTGCTCGGCATAAGGCAAACCGCGGAACGCTTTTGCCGCTTTTCGGTTTTCCCTCAACTCGGCCTTGTTGCCTTTGTAGCGATACCAAGCTGCACGGCGCTCAAGGTATCTTTTACAAGCAGGATGCAATTTGTTTTTCTTCGCATACTGGTGTTTGCTCGCTTGATGGCCATGCGGTTTGGCCGCCGCTTCGGCAGAATAAGCACCCAAGCTCAATACGGCAACCGCCGCCAGTGCGGAACCTAAAGTTTTCAGTGTCAACATGATTCGCTCCCAGTTTAGGTTGGATAGTTCTTCCATTATATGCCTCGCCTGATACCTCGACAAACTGCCCAATGTGTTGATAAATGAGTGTAAGCAATTACAGCGCTATCCTTCTTGCTTTGCAAAATTTAACACACACTCTATGCATACAGAAGCCGAATATAAATTTCTTTATTTATAAGCCTCTAGCCAATGTCTGACCAAATGTGATGCAAATGCAAAAAAATATCAAATCTCCACAAAGCCACATGAATCCTAGTCTGAGCCCTCCCTCTCCTTAATCAGCCCCCGAAAAAAGCGCATTGTCAAGTCTAGTTAAACAAAGAAAAATACATTATATTGTGCCGTTCAAAGCAATCACATACCGTATCTTGTGTTTTTTAATGGGAAGACTGAACAATGAATGCAGCAACGAATATTAAAGTAACCAAACGCGACGGACGCTTGGAAAATATCGATTTAGACAAAATCCACCGTGTTGTTACTTGGGCGGCAGAAGGCTTACAAAACGTCTCCGTATCGCAAGTCGAGCTCAAATCACATATTCAGTTTTACAACGGTATCCGTACCGACGATATCCATGAGACCATCATCAAGGCCGCGGCCGACCTGATCTCACAAGATACGCCCGATTATCAATATCTGGCTGCACGCCTCGCCATTTTCCATCTGCGCAAAATTGCTTATGGCGAATTCGAGCCGCCTCACCTCTACGGTCACGTTAAAAAACTGACCGAAGCAGGTAAATACGACCGCCACATCATCGCAGATTACAGCCGCGAAGAATTCGACGAGCTGAATGCCTATATCGACCACAGCCGCGATATGACCTTCTCTTATGCTGCCGTAAAACAGCTGGAAGGCAAATATCTGGTTCAAAACCGCGTTACCCGCCAAATTTATGAAACGCCGCAGTTTTTATACATTTTGGTGGCCATGTGTCTCTTCAGCAAATATCCGAAAGAGACCCGTTTGGATTACGTCAAACGCTTTTACGACGCCGTTTCCACATTCAAAGTATCGCTGCCTACGCCTATCATGAGCGGCGTGCGTACGCCTACCCGTCAATTCTCAAGCTGCGTGTTGATTGAATGCGACGACAGCCTCGACTCCATCAACGCCACCACCAGCGCGATTGTAAAATACGTTTCCCAACGAGCAGGCATCGGCATCAACGCCGGCCGTATCCGCGGCTTGGGCAGCGAAATCCGTGGCGGCGAAGCGCAACACACCGGCTGTATCCCATTCTTCAAAATGTTCCAAGCGGCCGTTAAATCCTGCTCGCAAGGCGGCGTACGCGGCGGCGCGGCAACCTTGTTCTACCCATTGTGGCACATCGAAGCCGAAAGCCTGTTGGTATTGAAAAACAACCGCGGCGTAGAAGACAACCGTATCCGCCAACTGGACTACGGCGTACAAATCAACCGCCTGCTGTACACCCGCTTGATCAAAGGCGGCAACATTACCCTGTTCTCGCCGAATGAAGTTCCAGGTTTATATGATGCCTTCTTCGCCGACCAAGACGAATTCGAGCGCCTCTACACTCAATACGAGCAAGATCCAAACATCCGCAAACGCACTTTACCGGCAACAGAATTGTTCTCCACCCTGATGCAGGAACGTGCCGGTACCGGTCGTATCTACATCCAAAACGTTGACCACTGCAACACGCACAGCCCCTTTGATCCACGCGTTGCGCCCGTGCACCAGTCCAACTTGTGCATGGAAATCGCCCTGCCGACCAAACCTTTGGACAACATCAACGACCCGAACGGCGAAATCGCCTTGTGTACCTTATCCGCCTTCAACTTGGGCGCATTGAACAACTTGGACGAACTGGAAGAGCTTGCCGATTTGACCGTACGCGCACTTGATGCCCTGCTGGATTATCAAGACTATCCGGTTGCTGCAGCACGCACCGCGACCATGAACCGCCGCACACTCGGCATCGGCGTCATCAACTACGCCTACTATCTGGCAAAAAACGGCGTACGTTACAGCGACGACTCCGCCCTCGGCCTGACCCACCGCACCTTTGAAGCCATGCAGTATTACCTGCTCAAAGCATCGGTAAACCTTGCCAAAGAATACGGCGCATGCCCGCTGTTCAACCAAACCGTTTATTCGCAAGGCAAACTGCCTATCGATACCTACAAAAAAGACTTGGATGCCGTGTGCAGCGAGCCTTTGCACTACGACTGGGAAAGCCTGCGCGCCGACATCGTCAAATACGGCCTGCGCAACTCTACCCTGACCGCACTCATGCCGTCTGAAACCAGTTCGCAAATTGCCAACGCCACCAACGGCATCGAGCCGCCACGCGGATTGGTAACGGTCAAAGCATCAAAAGACGGTATTTTGAAACAAGTCGTACCGGAATTTGAAACCCTGAAAGATGCCTACGAAACCCTGTGGCAGCTTCCCGGCAACGAAGGCTACCTGAAACTCGTCGGCGTAATGCAAAAATTCGTCGATCAATCGATTTCCGCCAATACCGCCTACGACCCGAACAAATTTGAAGGCAGCAAAGTTTCCATGAAACAAATGCTCAAAGACCTGCTGACCGCCTATAAATACGGCGTCAAAACCCTGTACTACCACAACACCCGCGATGGCGCAGACGATACGCAGACCGATATTCAAGATGACGGCTGTTCGGGCGGGGCTTGTAAGATTTAAAACAGGCTGATTTTTGAAATATATCCAAGGCTTCTAGATAGTAGAAGGCTTTAAGGATTTTCTTAAATTAAAACCTACTACTATATGAAGCTAAGTTGTTATTTTCCAGAAAAGGAAAAATATGGATGCCATTTGGTCATTCTTAGCTGAATATAAATTTTATGTATTTATTAGTGTTCTTTTAGTCTTCGCTATTTTAGGATGGCACTTTATTGATAAAATTCAACATGTTTCATATGGTGAATTAACAATTAATAGAAAAGTCGACTAATTTTTAAAAAGAGAGACATTATGTCCTGCGAACACCTAACCATGTCATACAGCACCTTTTCCAAAACCAAAAACGACGCGCTGAAAGAGCCGATGTTTTTTGGTCAACCGGTAAATGTCGCCCGTTATGACCAGCAGAAATACGAAGTATTTGAAAAACTGATCGAAAAACAATTGTCTTTCTTCTGGCGTCCGGAAGAAATCGACGTGTCGCGCGACCGTATCGACTACGCCAATCTGCCCGAACATGAAAAACATATTTTCATCAGCAATCTGAAATACCAAACCCTGCTCGATTCTATCCAAGGCCGCAGCCCGAATGTTGCGTTCTTACCTTTGGTGTCGATTCCCGAACTGGAAACTTGGATTGAAACGTGGAGCTTCAGCGAAACCATCCACTCGCGCAGCTATACTCATATCATCCGCAATATCGTTAATGATCCGTCAGTCGTGTTCGATGATATTGTGCAAAACAAATACATCATCGCCCGTGCTGAAGACATTGCCTGCTATTACGATGATTTGATTGAATACACTCAGTATTACAATCTGTTGGGCGAAGGTTCGCACAATATCGGCGGCAAGCTTGTTACCGTATCTTTGCGTGAGTTAAAGAAAAAGCTCTATCTCTGCCTGATGTGCGTCAACGTATTGGAAGCCATCCGCTTCTACGTTTCATTCGCCTGCTCGTTCGCCTTTGCCGAGCGCGAATTGATGGAAGGCAACGCCAAAATCATCAAACTGATTGCCCGTGACGAAGCCCTGCACCTGACCAGCACCCAGCATATGCTCAACCTGATGCGTGCCGGTGCCGATGATCCTGAAATGGCTGAAATTGCGAATGAATTGCAGGACGAGTGTTTCAACCTCTTCAAAAAAGCAGCCGAGCAGGAAAAAGAATGGGCGGCCTATCTGTTTAAAGACGGCTCAATGATTGGCCTGAACAAGGAAATTTTGGCTCAATACGTTGAATACATTACCAATCTGCGTATGCAGGCGGTTGGCCTTCCTGCCGGATTTGAAGGTGCGACCCAAAATCCGATTCCTTGGATCAACGCATGGCTGTCTTCTGACAATGTACAGGTTGCGCCGCAGGAAGTGGAAATTTCTTCTTACTTAATCGGTCAGATTGATTCGGAAGTCAGCGCGGACGATTTGGGCGATTTCGAGCTGTAATCGAACATTCGGTTTTATGATCAAGGCCGTCTGAACGGTGTGGCAGAAATCTTTGATTTCGTCTTTACACCGTTTCAGACGGCCTTTCCAATCCAAATAAATCATATGGCACTCATCAGCACACACGACAAAACCTTCCAACTCCAACAAGGCGAAACCTTATTGGAGGGCTTGGAGCGCACTGGACACGAAGTTGAATACCAATGTCGCAGCGGTTATTGCGGTTCATGCCGGGTTAAAATCTTGGATGGGAAAGTCTCTTATGATAATTTTCCGCTCGCTTTTGTCGCGCCCGGAGAAATTTTGCCGTGCTGCTGCCGAGTTACTGAAGACATCAAACTCGATTGTCGGGAGCGCATCAAAGAGCCGGATTTATTTGATGTCGATTTATTTGAAGACAAATAAAAAATGCCGTCTGAACATTGCGGTCGAAATCTTTGATTTCATTTCCACCGTTCAGACGGCATTTTGTATGGTTAAGCTTATTTACGCTCACCAACCGGCAAAACAGTACGGCCGAAAGATTCGTTGATGACCTCTGCCGCTGCCAAGTAGAACGCACCAAGTGCAGTTACCAAGCCTAAGCAACCGCCGATATGGACGATGCTGTGGTTTTGCATACCGTCGCCAATACCCAAAGCAAAGAAAGTCAGCGTCAAGCAAAAGAAAATACCGCTCAATACTTTAGGCTTGGTCAAGGTAGCCACAAACATCATCAGCGAAAACATACCCCATGCGCAAAGATACCAGCCGATAAATGCCGGGGCTGTTTCACCTTTAAAAAAGATGGTAAACAAAGCCCATGTCCACCAGAAGGCGCCATAGCTGATAAAAGCGGTAAAGCCAAACGTATTGCCTTTCTTGAACTCAAACATACCGGCAATAACTTGGGCGATACCACCAAAGGCGAGAGCCATGCCCAAAACTAAGCCGACACCCTCTTGAGCAGTAAAAAAGCCGCCGTTAATCAGACTGAGCAACCAAGTTGTCAATGCAAAGCCACACAGGCCTACTGGACCTGGGTTCGCTAGGTTTTCTTTAGTAGTAGTCATTTTATTTCTCCTCTGGTTATTAAAATAGGAAACCCATTGTTACCTATTTTATTTAAAATTAAAAGAAATAAATTTAAAAAAATCAGGCTGTCTGAAAAATATTTTTCAGACAGCCCTGAATATTAATAATTAAACTATCCCAAAATTGCCAAGATTTTCCTTAATTCGTTGGCATCAATTTGGCCGGGGGCCGACGTTTTTTGTGCCGCACCAAAGGTAACGGCCGAGCCGAAAGTCGAGCCGGCCAAGCGGCTGACGGCTCCGATTTTACCCATAGACATAGTAATAATCGGGCGGTCGATAATTTGTGAAACATCATATGTTGCCTGCAATAAAGTCAATACATCTTGCGGCGATTGCGGCATCACGGCAATTTTGCAGATATCCGCGCCCCACTCGGCCATTGTTTTCAGACGGCCTGTAATGTCTGTCAAAGACGGCGTGGATTGGAAATCGTGATTACAAAGTAAGGCGGCAGTTTGATACTCATGCGCCAAAGCAATGGTTTGTTTTACGCTGCTTTCCTCGGCAAAAAGCTCGATGTCGATAATATCGGCTTGTTTGGAACGGATGATTTTTTCCAATAATTCAAAATAATAGTCGTCAGAACAAGGCGTATTGCCGCCCTCTTGCGCCCTTCTAAACGTAAACAGTAAGGGCTTGTCAGGAAAAGCCTGTCGAGCGATACCTAATTGTTCGGCAATAAAATCGGCATCAAGCGCTTTTTGGAAAAAATCCGCACGAAATTCAATGATGTCAAAAGCCGTATCTGTTAAGATACGCAAAGCCTGCTTCAATTCCTGCGTATTGGCAGCCACCAGCGGCACGGCAATTTTAGGCAGGCCTTTGCCGATCTCGATATTCTTAATGATGACAGGTTTCATATTGTTCCTTTTTGCTGTTCAAGCCAATCAGTGCAGATGCTCGTAAATGGTTTCCGCCAAGGCTTTGCTGATGCCTTCAACTTTTTCCAAGTCCTCACGGCTGGCCGCAATCACGCCGCGTA
Source organism: Neisseria subflava (assembly GCF_024205705.1). Taxonomy (NCBI): domain Bacteria; kingdom Pseudomonadati; phylum Pseudomonadota; class Betaproteobacteria; order Neisseriales; family Neisseriaceae; genus Neisseria; species Neisseria subflava. The sequence goes on along the minus strand of NZ_CP073115.1, from coordinate 1,078,675 downwards.
AACCGCCAAATCGGGTAAGCAATGCTTGGCGGCGTTTGCTGCCGATACCGGGGATTTCGCTGAGTGAGGAAGTAACGCGTGCTTTGTCGCGTTTTTTGCGGTGGCCTGTAATCGCAAAGCGGTGCGACTCATCCCGTACAGTTTGCAATAAATGCAAGGCCGGGCTGTTGGGCGGCAGGCGGAAGACTTCGCCGGTAAAAGGCAGTATGAGTTCTTCCATACCGGCTTTGCGCTCGGGGCCTTTGGCGATACCGACCAAAGGAATATGCAGCCCGAGTTCTTCCCATACCGATACGGCTACACCGATTTGCCCTTTGCCGCCGTCAATCAACACGACATCCGGCCATTTGACGCTTTCGCCGTTGGCTTCGGCTTCCTGCATTTTGCCGTAACGGCGCGTCAACACTTCGCGCATGGCGGCGTAGTCGTCGCCGGGCTTGGCAGTCGTGATGTTGTAGCGGCGGTATTGCGAAGGCTGGATGTTTTGCTCATCGTACACAACGCAGGACGCAATAGTGGCCTCGCCTTGTGTGTGGCTGATATCGAAACATTCAAGGCGGTTGAGGCCGTCTGAATCCATGCCGAGGATTTTGGCCAGTTCATCAATGCGGTGTTGCTGGCTGCTTTGTTGCAGGCGGCGTTGAGCAATCGCCATTTGCGCGTTTTGTTCCGCCATTTTCAACCAGACTTTGCGTTCGCCTATGGTTTTGGTGACAAACTGCATCTGCTTGCCGTGTTCGCCCTCCAAAGCCTCTTTCAGCGCATCGGGAACGGGAAAGTTGCTAATAATGATGTCGGGTTTGCTTTTGCCCAAATAATGTTGGGCTACGAAGGCTTCGGCGTAATCTTGTCCATTTGGCTCGGGATCGTTTTTGGTGTCGGGGAAAAAGCTTTTATCGCCGACGTGCCGGCCACCGCGGATGCTGACCCAGTGTACGCAAACCAGGCCGTCTGAAACTGCCAGCGCGAGCAAATCGATATCGTTTGGATTGTTCGGATTTTTGCTGTCGATAAACTGATTACTCTGCATGATGCCGAGCGCTTGAATTTGATCGCGGTAACGGGCGGCTTCTTCAAATTGCAGATTAGCGGCGGCGGTTTGCATTTTGTGTTGCAAGGTACGCGTCAGTTCGTCGGTTTTGCCATTAAGGAAAGTCGCGGCTTCGCGCACGCTGTCGCGATAATCTTCTTCGCTGATGTGGCCGACACAAGGCGCGGTGCAGCGTTTGATTTGGTAAAGCAGACAAGGACGGTCGCGGTGCTCGAATACGCTGTCTTCGCAGGTACGCAGCATAAAGACTTTTTGCAATACTTGAATGCTGTCGCGCACGGCGTTGCTGTTGGGATACGGGCCGAAATATTGATTTGGCTTTTTCAGTGTGCCGCGGTAATACGCCATTTGCGGATATTGATGGCCGCTGAGCATCAAATAAGGATAACTTTTGTCATCACGGAAAAGGATATTGTATTTCGGCGATAAGGCTTTGATGAAGTTGTTTTCGAGAATCAGGGCTTCGGCTTCGGAACGCGTGATGGTGGTTTCGATATGGTGAATCTGTTTTACCATCAATGCGATGCGCGGCGAATGGTCGCTTTTTTGGAAATAGCTGGAAACGCGCCGCTTGAGATTGACCGCTTTGCCGACATACAAAACATTATTGTCTTCGTCAAAAAAACGGTACACGCCCGGCAGATTGGGTAGATTTTTCAGAAAAAGAGGTAAATCGAACGGTTCGGTTGCGCTCACGGGATTTTCTTTTGGAATAAGCAGGCCGTCTGAAAACTTTTCAGACGGCCTTTTTCATTGACGTTTAAGATTCTTGAGACGGAGTATCTTCAGTTTCTACCACTTGGTTTTCAGCTGCATCGGTTTCTAAAGGGGCTTCATCTTCAGCCTCTTCGGCCACACGCTCCAAGCTGACCAAGGTTTCGCCTTCGTCCAGATTAATCAGGCGGACACCTGCGGCAGCACGGCCGGTCTCGCGGATTTGTTCAACTTTGGTACGAATCAGGACGCCGCCGCTGGTAATCAGCATCAGGTCGTCGGTTTCGCTTACCAAAGTTGCGGCAACCAAATCGCCGTTGCGCTCTCCGGTATTGATGGCAATATTGCCTTGACCGCCTTTGTTTTTACGGCTGTAATCAGCAATCGGGGTACGTTTACCATAGCCGTTGGCGGTAGCGGTCAATACTTGCAAATCGCTTTGCTCGGCTTCAGGGGCGAAGGTAATCAGGCTGACAATCTTGCCATCGGCCGGCAGGCGCATACCGCGCAAACCGCCACTACCGCGACCGGACGGACGGACACCGTGTTTGCCGCTTGGCAATGCGTTTTCGGCATTTTCATCATCCAGGCCGTCTGAATCTTCGTTTTCGATTTCGATATCGGCATCTTCTGCTTCATCGTTACCGGATTTTTCCCAATATTCGTTAAAGCGGATGGCTTTGCCCAAGTTGGAGAACAGCATAATGTCGTCCGCACCGCCGGTTTGCGCTGCGCCGACCAAGTAATCGCCTTCTTTAAGCGCAATGGCTTTGATGCCTTGGCTACGAACGTTTTTAAATGCAGACAGCTGGACTTTTTTCACCATGCCTTGTGCAGTGGCGAAGAAAACGTATTGGTCTTCCGGGAACTCGCGGACGGCCAAGATGGCGCTGACTTTTTCGCCTTCTTCCAATTGGATAACGTTGTTGATCGGACGACCGCGGCTGTTGCGGCCGCCTTCCGGCAGTTTGTACACTTTAATCCAATGGCACTTGCCCAAATTGGTAAAGCACATCAAATAATCATGCGTGTTGGCAACAAACAGGGTTTCGATGAAGTCTTCGTCTTTGGTTGCCGCTGCCTGTTTGCCACGACCACCGCGACGTTGCGCCTGATAATCGGTTGTCGGCTGGGTTTTGATGTAGCCGCCATGAGTCAGGGTAACGACCATTTCGCGTTGCGGAATCAGGTCTTCATCGGCAATATCGCCGCCAAACGGATTGATTTCGCTGCGACGCTCATCGCCAAAGTTGGCTTTAATGTCTGCCAATTCTTCGCGGATGATTTGGGTAACGCGCTCTGGTTTGGAAAGAATATCCACAAAATCAATGATTTTGCTCATCAGGTTTTTATATTCGCCGACAATTTCTTCCTGATCGAGGCCGGTCAGGTTACGCAGGCTCATGCGCAGGATGGCATCGGCTTGCAATTCGCTCAGATAATAGCCTTGGCTGTGCAGGCCCAAATTCTCTGGCAAGCCTTCAGGGCGCATCATGTGCAGGTCTAAATCCGTGCGGCTGAGCATGTCTTCAACCAAGCTGCTGCGCCATGGGCGGGACAGCAGTTTTTCTTTGGCTTCCGGCGCATTGGCAGATTCTTTAATCAGACGGATGATTTCGTCGATATTGGACAAGGCCACCGCTTTACCTTCGGCAATATGGCCTTCATGACGCGCTTTTTTCAGGCGGAACAAAGTACGACGGGTAACGACTTCGCGACGGTGGCGCAGGAACTCGGACAGGATTTGTTTCAGGTTCAGCAAACGCGGTTGGCCGTCAACCAGGGCCACCATGTTGATACCGAAGCTGTCTTGCAGCTGGGTCAGTTTGTAGAGTTGGTTCAAAACGACTTCGGCATTTTCATTGCGTTTCAATTCAATCACGACACGCATACCGGATTTGTCGGACTCATCGCGCAGGTCAGATACGCCTTCCAACGTTTTTTCGCGTACCAACTCGCCAATTTTCTCAACCAGCTTGGCTTTGTTTACTTGATATGGGATTTCATCGATAACGATGGCTTCGCGTTCACCGTTTTTGCCGATAGGCTCAATATGGGTTTTACCGCGCATTACCACGCGGCCACGGCCGGTTTTATAGCCTTCGCGCACGCCACTTAAGCCGTAAATAGTCGCACCTGTTGGGAAATCGGGCGCTTGGATGATATTGATCAGCTCGTCGATTTCAGTTTCAGGCTCATCCAACAAACGCAGGCAGGCATTGATGGTATCGCCCAAATTGTGTGGCGGAATATTGGTTGCCATACCGACGGCAATACCAGACGAACCATTGACCAACAGCGCAGGGAAACGGGTCGGCAATACCAGCGGCTCATGTTCGCTGCCGTCATAGTTGGGGCCGAAGTTGACGGTTTCTTCTTCAATATCCGCCAGCATTTCATGGGAAATTTTTTCCATGCGGATTTCGGTATAACGCATGGCTGCTGCTGCCAAGCCGTCGACAGAACCGAAGTTGCCCTGACCGTCGATCAACACATAACGCATGGAGAAGTCTTGCGCCATGCGGACGATGGTGTCGTAAACGGCTATATCGCCGTGGGGGTGGTATTTACCGATAACGTCGCCGACGATACGCGCCGATTTTTTATAGGCGGAATTCCAGTTGTTTTTCAACTCGTGCATCGCGTACAACACGCGGCGGTGTACCGGCTTGAGACCGTCGCGGACATCCGGCAGGGCTCGCCCCACAATTACGCTCATGGCGTAATCGAGGTAGCTCTTGCGCATTTCGTCTTCAAGGCTGACAGGCAGGGTTTCAAGTGCAAATTTATGGTCGTTGCGGATGGTTGCGTCGGTCATGATTATCTGTAATTTCGTATGGCAAAAATCTTGTTGATTCTACCACAAAACAAGCGGTTTATGGCTTTTGCGTGAAGGCCGTCTGAAACAGGATTTCAGACGGCCTTCATTATTTAATAAATTCAATTTAGTTGCAGCCAGAATCTTCGTTCGCAGCCTGCAGACTCAACTCTTTACGCTTTTTAGCCCTTTCATAACGGCAACGTTGGCGCGGTGTATTGATTTCCAAAGGCGGTACAGGAACCGGCTTACCGTCTTCAACGGCAACCATGGTGAAGTAGCAGCTGTTGGTATGACGCACTTTGCCGGTGTGGATGTTTTGCGCCTCAACCCGAATACCGACTTCCATAGAAGTGCGGCCTGTGTAGTTGATACTGGCGTAAAAGGTTACCAGTTCGCCGACATGAATAGGCTCTTTAAACAATACTTTATCAACAGACAGAGTAACGCAATAGGTACCGCTGTAACGGCAGGCGCAGGAATATGCCACTTGGTCGAGCAGGCGCAAAAGATCGCCACCATGGACATTGCCGCTAAAGTTTGCCGTATAAGGCATCATCAGCTCGGACATGATCAGTTCATGGGAAGGAAGTTGGCGTTCCGGTTTCATCGTTTATTCTCCTTTTGATATTTATTTTTAAATTGTCTGAAAACTTCAGACTGCACGTGTGCAAAATTATTCTACCGTTTTTAATCGTTGAATTTCAACCCCTTGCCTACCCGTTTACAGCCATTTTCTACGTGAGAAGAAAATCAGCAGTCCGATGATAATGCACAGCATCACACCCAAAACCATGAAATAGCCGTAATGCCAATGTAGCTCGGGCATATTGTCGAAGTTCATGCCGTAGATGCCGGTGATGACGGTCAGCGGCATAAAGATGATGGTAATAACCGTCAACACGCGCATTTGCTGGTTCATGCGGTTGGATTGGAAGGAAAGATAAATGTCCATCATGCTCAACACCATATCACGCGAGGCATCAAGCGATTCGATAAGCTGCATATTGTGGTCGTACACGTCGCGCAGATAGACGGTCGATTCGCCTTTGAAAATGGCAAAATCGCCGCGTACGGCCAGTTGGTAAAACACATCGCGCAATGGCAAAAGCGTGCGCCGCAGACGGACGGCATCGCGCTTGAGGCGGTGAATCTTACTGAGAATATCGCTGTTTTCATTTTTAAACAGGGACTTGTCTATTGCTTCGACACGGTTGTTGTACGATTCCAAAACGATGAAATAGTCGTCCACAATACGGTCAAGCAGGCAATAAGCAAGAAACGCCGTATTTTTGTTCAAAATATTGTGCGGATTTTCATGCATCTGCCGGCGGAGATGGCTGAACAAGCCCAGCGGTTTTTGTTGGAAAGACAACACAAAATCTTTGCCGATAATCACATACACTTGGTCGGAATGGAGCTTGCCTGTGGTGGTGTAATGGTAAACCTGTGCGGCAGTAAACACATAGTTGCCGTAGTCTTCGATTTTCGGGCGCTGCTTGCGGCTGAGAATGTCTTCAATAACCAGCTCATGGATGCCGTAAGGCTCAAGCGCGTGTTTGAGCAAAGCAGCATCATTGATGCCGACAAAATGCAGCCAGTTGATTTGGCCTTCTTGCGGGCGTGCAATATCGGGCAAAGCCTTTCCGGCAAGATAATCATGCTGAACAAAGGTATCGGCGGAATATAAGGTTTGGTGGATGGCAGAACGCGGCGCATTGTCCGTGTTGCTGCGCTGCATGGCCTGCTCTTGCAGATTGTCGTTTGTCTCAACAGGATTGGCTGGTTTATTCATAAAAAGAAATCACGTTTATTGGTTTGAATGGATTGTACAGACATAAAAGGCCGTCTGAAAACTGATTTTCAGACGGCCTGACAATATCTATCAACGCTTTATTAGGCTTGAGGCGCGGTTTTCTCCAGCTCCAATGCAGCGGCAAGCAAGGACAGGCGCGCCATTACGCCATAAACGTATAGACGGTTGTGTTCGTTGTCCACGTCGCAGTCTTTTTCGGAGCGTGGCATGCCGAGCGAGTCCCATTGTTCAAATACGCGCTTGCAGGCTTCGGGCGCTTCTTGGGAATTGTCGCCACTGCCGGTGGGAATGCTGTTGGACAGCGGGACGAATACCATGCCGCCGGCGTTAAGGTTTTCGTCTGCGCCGCGCCCTTCGTGTACGCGGAAGAAGCCGCCGATAACGAAACGGTCCATCATATAAACGACAGGTTCACACACGGCGCCGTTCATGGTTTCGTAGGTATAAATACCTTCTTGGACAATGACTTCGCTGACTTCCAAACCTTCTTTGACTTTCGCCATTTTATTGCGGTTTTTACGGTTCAAGCCGCGCACTTCATCCGCAGATTTAACGCTCATCACGCCCATGCCATAAGTACCTGCGTCGGCTTTCACAATAACGAAAGGCTGGTCGGTAATGCCCAATTCATCGTATTTGGCTTGAATTTTCGCCAATACGCGCTCTACCGCGCCTGCCAACGCATCCTCACCTTCACGCTCTTGGAAATCCAAACCGCTGATTTTTTCAAAATAAGGATTGATTTGCCATTCGTCGATGTCAATCAACTTGGCAAAGTCGGCTGCAACTTGGTTGTACGCGCCGAAGTGTTCGGTTTTACGGCGAGTCGTCCAACCGCCGTGCAATGGCGGCAATACGGTTTGGCTGATGTCTTTAAGGATTTCAGGGATGCCCGCAGACAAGTCATTATTCAACAAAACAACGCAAGGCGAGAAGCCGTCTGCGAGATGTACACGCTCACGGGTACGCAATAAAGGCTCAAGCAAAATTTTGTCGCCCAACGCGGTTTCAAACTCGGTTGGCTCAGTCACTTCAGGATTCAAGCTGCCCAAGCGCACTTCGTATCCTGCCGAACGCAAAATCTCGCTGAGTGCGTAAACGTTTTGCAGATAGAATGTGTTGCGTGTGTGGTTTTCAGGAATAATCAATACGGATTTGGCCGTTTCACATGCGCGCTGTACCGCATCTTGCGCGGCAACCGCCGCCAGCGGGATAAAGTTGGGATTTAAATTATTGAAGCCGCCCGGAAACAGGTTCATATCGATAGATGAAATTTTGTAACCGGCATTACGGATGTCAACCGAACCATAAAATGGCGGACGGTGTTCGTTCCATTGCGAACGGAACCATGCTTCGATTTTGGCATGATTGGCAAGGACTTTTTTCTCAAATTTCCGTAATTGAGTCAGATGCTCAGGAGCCATTACCGGTAATTTCATTTTCTATACCTCTTGGTAAGTGTGGATGTTGAGTGAGAATGATAGAACTTTTTAGTACATTTCGACAAGCATTCTTTCAGATAAGATGAATCTTTTTGTCAACAATTCTACAATTTGTCTAATTTTTGACAAGTGTTTTTGAAACTTTACAACAAATTTTAAAAATTGGACAAATTCCTATTGCGCAGCCCCTATAAAAAGCCTAAAATCCGCCCATAAACGCAAACCATCATTCATACCTACCAATAGCAAAGAATACTCATCATGAGCGCACAAACCCTTTACGATAAACTTTGGAACAGCCACGTCGTCCGCGAAGAAGAAGACGGCACTGTCCTGCTTTACATCGACCGCCACCTGGTTCACGAAGTAACCAGCCCGCAAGCATTTGAAGGCTTGAAAATGGCCGGCCGCAAACTCTGGCGTATCGACAGCGTGGTCTCCACAGCCGACCACAACACTCCGACCGGCGACTGGGACAAAGGTATCCAAGACCCGATTTCCAAGCTGCAAGTCGATACCTTGGACAAAAACATTAAAGAGTTTGGCGCACTCGCCTACTTCCCGTTTATGGATAAAGGCCAAGGCATCGTACACGTTATGGGCCCGGAACAAGGCGCTACCCTGCCCGGCATGACCGTTGTCTGCGGCGACTCGCACACTTCTACCCATGGCGCATTCGGCGCATTGGCGCACGGTATCGGTACTTCCGAAGTCGAGCACACCATGGCGACCCAGTGCATTACCGCAAAAAAATCCAAATCCATGCTGATTGCCGTTGAAGGCCGTCTGAAACCCGGCGTTACCGCCAAAGACGTAGCGCTTTATATCATCGGTCAAATTGGTACGGCCGGCGGCACAGGCTACGCCATTGAATTTGGTGGCGAAGCCATCCGCAGCCTTTCTATGGAAGGCCGCATGACCTTGTGCAATATGGCGATTGAAGCCGGTGCGCGCTCAGGCATGGTTGCCGTCGACCAAACCACCATCGACTATGTAAAAGGCAAACCTTTCGCACCTAAAGGCGAAGCATGGGACAAAGCCGTCGAATACTGGCGCACGCTGGTGTCTGACGAAGGTGCCGTATTTGATAAAGAATACCACTTCAAAGCCGAAGACATCGAGCCTCAAGTAACTTGGGGCACCTCGCCTGAAATGGTTTTAGACATCAGCGGCAAAGTGCCTAATCCTGCCGAAGAAGCCGATCCGGTCAAACGCAGCGGCATGGAACGCGCCCTTGAATACATGGGCTTGGAAGCCGGTACGCCATTAAACGAAATCCCTGTCGATATCGTCTTTATCGGTTCTTGCACCAACAGCCGTATTGAAGACTTACGCGAAGCTGCCGCTATCGCCAAAGGCCGCAAAAAAGCGGACAATGTACAACGCGTATTGATTGTCCCTGGCTCCGGTTTGGTTAAAGAGCAGGCAGAAAAAGAAGGCTTGCACGAAGTATTTATCGAAGCCGGTTTTGAATGGCGCGAGCCGGGCTGCTCAATGTGCCTCGCCATGAATGCCGACCGCTTGACCCCGGGACAACGTTGCGCCTCTACTTCCAACCGTAACTTTGAAGGCCGTCAAGGCAACGGCGGACGCACCCACCTCGTCAGCCCTGCCATGGCAGCCGCAGCCGCGGTTACCGGCCACTTTACCGACATCCGCACTATGGCTTAAAGTATTTTCAGACGGCCTTTATTCATCAGGCCGTCTGAAACAATACCTTGCTCAAGCAAGTTTTCTTATTATATTGCGAAAAACGTCCGAAAACCTTCTTAATCATTGATAACTTGAAAGGAATCTAGTATGAAAAAACTGTTTGCATTGGCTGCCGCAGCCCTTATCCTGTCAGCTTGTTCCAGCACTTGGTCCGGCGCAAAAGACGATACCAACCGCAATTGGGACAAAACCAAAGAGACTGCCGAGCGCGTAGCCGATAAAACCGGAGAAGCCGTTAAAAAAGGCGGTAATGCCGTAGGTCGCGGTATGAGCCATGTTGGAGAAAAAATCGAAGCAGCTACCGAATAATTCGGTAAGGTGGGCCGTCTGAGCCTCCTGAATCCGTTTCAGACGGCCTGTTTCCCTACTATTCAGACATCCTAAGATTCCCAGTGAAAGAAGAAGCAATGAGTAATCCGTCAAGCTGGTTCGGCATCCATGCTCAAGATTTGGATCGCGCCAAGGCCTTTTACGAATCCGTATTTGACAAGCCCTTGCAAGACGTTGGCGGCAACGGATTCCGTTTCATCATTTTTCCGGCCGATTACACACAACACGGCACGGCGGGCATGATTTGGCATGACAGCAATGCCCAACCCGGCCACGGTGGAACGACCATTTTCTTCAATTGCCCGGATTGTGCCGAAACCGCAGAAAAAGCCGTTGCAGCAGGCGGCAAGCTTTTACAAGAAAAATTCCGCATTGCCAACGGCTTTGCCGCATTTATCGAAGATACAGAAGGCAACCGAATCGGTTTGCACAGCACACGCTAACCCGAATAGCCATAAAATTTCCCATTATTACTATAAGAATCTGATATGAAAGCCTTTACCAAAATTTCCGCCATCGTCGCCCCGCTCGACCGCAGCAATGTCGATACCGACGCCATCATCCCTAAACAATTTTTAAAATCCATCAAACGCAGCGGCTTCGGCCCTAATGCCTTTGACGAATGGCGTTACCTCGACCACGGCGAACCGGGCATGGATAACAGCAAACGCCCGTTGAATCCGGATTTCTCCCTGAACCAGCCACGCTATCAAGGCGCGCAAATCCTGTTGACGCGCAAAAACTTCGGCTGCGGCTCTTCACGCGAACACGCCCCTTGGGCATTGGACGACTACGGCTTCCGCGCCGTCATTGCCCCCAGCTTTGCCGACATCTTCTTTAACAACTGCTACAAAAACGGCCTTTTACCTATCGTTTTGACAGAAGAACAGGTTGACCAGCTTTTCAAAGAAGTTGAAGCCAACGAAGGCTATCAGCTCTCCATCGACCTTGCCGAGCAAACCCTGACCACCCCTAGCGGCGAAACATTCACATTCGACATTACCGAACACCGCAAACACTGCCTCTTAAACGGCTTGGACGAAATCGGCCTGACCCTGCAACACGCTGACGAAATTCACGCCTTTGAAGAAAAACGCCGCCAAAGCCAGCCTTGGCTGTTTAACGGTTGATATACAAAAGGCCGTCTGAAAAATTTAAGTGTTTCAGACGGCCTTTACTGAATGTTTTGGGATAGACCATGAGATCATTCGACGAATTAATCCAAACCCAAGACCCTGCGTGGCCATTGATTCAAGAGTGGCTTACAAAAGCGGTAAACAGCGTTGAAGTTCTGCCACGTACGCTTGAAAAGGCAAAGGAAGAACTTGTCAAAACCCAAGTAACGATACGTTCGTTTATGGGTGCTGTCGTTTATGAAACCGGCGGTATCCTTATCGATGACGGCTGGTTACGGATACTTGGTTCTGGCAGCGCGAAGCTACCTCGTGGTTTGGGAAGTTGGAATCTAAGCCGTACACAATCCGAGCCAGCAGGCCCTGCTCCCTATTATCTGTTTGCCGATGATGTTGCTGGAGGCTATTTTGCGATTAATGGCGGAGGATTGAATGGCAAAGTAGGTAATGTTTTCTACCTACCACCGGATACACTGGAATGGGAAGATTGCGGTAAAGGTTATGGCGACTTCTTAAATTGGGCATTGAACGGTGATTTACAGTTGTTTTACGAAAACCTGCGTTGGAAAAATTGGCACGAAGAAATCCGTGATTTGAATGGCGACAGCGTTTACACGTTCTTTCCGTTTTTATGGACTGAAGAAGGCAGCGACATAAACCAAGTCAGCCGCAAGCGTATTCCTATCGCTGAACATTATGCTTCCACTTTGGATCTGCACAAAACAACTCTATAAAGGCCCTTTCAGACGGCCTTGTTGTCAGAATACAAATAAGGCATCCTGAAAACCGTATTGGCTTCACATCCTGAAGTTTAATTTCTATCTAACCATACCATGATCACCGACACCATAAGCAATGCCAGCCGCTACGCTGCCTTGCATCCCGACTTTGCCGAGGCCCTCCATCTGTTGCAGACCTTGGATTTTTCCAAGCTGCCGGACGGCCAAGTGCCATGCGAGAATCCTAATATCCGTATTTTTATCGGCAGCGAGCCGATGAGGACGAAGGGAGAAGCCCAGCCTGAAGCGCACTTAAAACATATTGATATTCAAACACCGATTGATGGCAGCGAAACGTATGGCTGGATAGACAGAGGCCGTCTGAAAAACGGTTTAGGCTACAACGAAAAGCGCGATATCGAGTTTTTCGACTGCGAGCCGGAAACTTGGCTGACCTTGGAGCCCGGCGAATTTGCGCTATTCCTCCCGAATGATGCGCATGCCCCATTGGTCGGCGACAGACCGAACATACGCAAAGTTGTTTTTAAAATCCGTGTTGAAACCGAACGTCTATAATTTTTTAGACGGCCTTATCCTCTTATTCAGGACACAATATGTCTTTTTTCAGCAAGTTGTTCCGATCCAAACCTAAATTAATGACTTGGCAGGAATTTGTCGAATACTTTGCCCGTCGCATCCAAGAAGAATTGGATCTTGAGGCGAAAATCGACTGGGGCGAAAATATTGCTTCTTCGCCCATCATTGTCCAGTTTTCCGAAGACGATGAAGCATCGTACAGTACATATTTGAGCAACCATTACACAAGTTATCTGCAAAATCCCGAGGTCTTGGAGGCTATTGTTGCTGCCAATTTAGCGGTTATCGATAAGATTCAGGACGCTGATGCCGGTGTTTCAGCACAACAAATTCTTCCGACGATTAAAAATACGATTTATCTGGAAAATGCCAGACTGATTACAAATACGGACGAAGCCGAACCTGCCGATTACCTGGTATACAAACCGATTGCCGGCGATATCATGTTGCTTTATATGGTGGATACGGAAGAATCCATGCATACGCTCAATCGTGAGCATATGAAAGAGGCCGGTATTGAAGATGAGGACGCCTTGTATCGTACCGCCATGGATAATTTGCGCCAACGGATGAATGGACATGTCCAAATTCATCATGCCGAAGGTTGGTCATTGTCTCAAATCCATTTGGACAACGACTATGATGCTTCCCTGATTTTGCTTTTGGACGAAGTACTTAAAGACGATCCTATGCTGCCGGCCAACCCTGTTTTTGCAGTCCCGGCACGCAACGCCCTGCTCGTTTGCAGCCCGTCCGATGAAGAAGCTTTGCAGGCGATGGCGAATATTGCCCTGCAGGCATTTGAAGACTCTGCCTACGCGATTTCTACCCAGCTTTACCAGTACCATAATGGTACAATCAACGTTTTCAGAGCAAATTGATTTAAGGCCGTCTGAAAAACAGACGACCTGCCCTTTACCTAAAACCTTCCCATAAGGAAACCCGAAATGACCAAACATATCGCTATCTTGCGCGGCGACGGCATCGGCCCTGAAATCGTTGCAGAAACCGTCCGTATACTCGACAAACTTATCGAACAAGGTTTGGATGTCAGCTACGAATACGCGCCTTTGGGCGGCGAAGCCTATGACGAATACGGCCATCCTTATCCAGAATTCACGCAAAACCTTTGCCGTAAAGCCGATGCGGTTCTGCTTGGTGCAGTCGGTTCTCCTCAATACGACAATCTCGACCGTCCGCTACGCCCTGAACGTGGCTTGTTGGCCATCCGTAAAGACTTGAATCTGTTTGCCAATTTGCGCCCTGCTATTTTGTATAAAGAGCTGGCCAACGCTTCCACTCTGAAGCCGGAAATCGTAGCCGGCCTCGACATCCTTATCGTACGCGAACTGACCGGCGATATTTACTTTGGCGAACCGCGCGGCATCCGTGTTTTAGAAAACGGCGAACGCGAAGGCTACAACACCATGAAATACAGCGAAAGCGAAATCCACCGCATCGCCCACGTTGCCTTCCAATCCGCCCAAAAACGCAGCAAAAAAGTCTGCTCCGTAGGCAAAGCCAACGTTTTGGAAACCACCGAACTGTGGCGCGAAATCTTTGAAGAAATCGGCAAAGAATACCCTGATGTCGAGCTTTCCCATATGTACGTTGATAACGCAGCCATGCAGTTGGTACGCGCGCCCAAACAATTTGACGTGATTGCCACCGGCAACATCTTCGGCGACATTCTGTCTGACGAAGCGTCCATGCTGACCGGCTCCATCGGTATGCTGCCTTCTGCTTCTTTGGACGAAAACGGCAAAGGCCTGTACGAACCGTCTCACGGCTCCGCTCCAGACATTGCTGGTCAAAACAAAGCCAATCCGCTGGCAACCGTATTGTCTCTTGCCATGCTGCTGCGTTACAGCCTAAATGACGAAGCCCGCGCGCAACAAGTTGAAAACGCCGTACAAAAAGTACTGCAACAAGGCTTGCGTACCGGCGACATTTACGAAGAAGGTACCAAACTGGTTTCCTGCTCCGAAATGGGCGATGCCGTATTGGCCGCTTTGTAAGAGGCCGTCTGAAAAAAAGCGTGGGACCAATCCCACGCTTTTTTATATGCGAAAACTTGAAACCATAAAAAAGGGCGTGTCTTCACACGCCCTTATGTCTTATTCAGACGGCCTTAAGATTGAAGCAATCAACCTCTTTTGTGTTTGCCGCCAAAGCTGTCGTTAGACTTGCGCTTGCCTTTAAAGCCTTCGCCGCCTTTTTTAAAACCGTCAGCTTTTTTGAAACCATCTTTCTTGAAACCGTCTTTTTTATGGCCTTCGCCGCGAGCTTTACCGCCGAAACCTTCTTTAGCCGGTTTCTTATCGCCGCGCCAGCCGCCGGATTTACGATCGCCCCAGCCGCCTTTGCCTTTCGGTTTGCCGCCGGCAGATTTGCGTTTGCGTGTCGGTTCCATGCCTTCGATGGTCAGCTCAGGCAATTTGCGGCCGATGTATTTTTCGATTTTGTGTACTTTGACGTATTCGTTCACTTCGGCAAAAGTAATCGCAATACCGGTACGGCCTGCGCGGCCGGTACGGCCGATGCGGTGAACGTAGTCTTCAGCCTGTTTCGGCAAGTCATAGTTGATAACGTGGGTAATGGTCGGTACGTCGATACCGCGTGCGGCAACATCAGTGGCAACCAAAATTTTGCAGCGTCCTTTACGCAAGTCCATCAGCGTACGGTTGCGCCAGCCTTGCGGCATATCGCCGTGCAGGCAGTTGGCGGCAAAACCTTTTTCGTACAATTCATCCGCGATGACTTCGGTCATGGCTTTGGTTGATGTGAAAATCACGCATTGATCGATATTGGCATCGCGCAAGATGTGGTCAAGCAGGCGGTTTTTATGGTGCATATCGTCGCAGTACAGTAACTGCTCTTCGATTTTGCCTTGGTCGTCCACGCGCTCGACTTCGACGACTTCAGGGTCTTTGGTCAGTTTGCGCGCCAGTTTGCCCACCGCGCCGTCCCAAGTGGCGGAGAACAACAAAGTTTGACGGTCGCTCGGTGTCGCTTCCACGATGGTTTCGATGTCGTCAATAAAGCCCATGTCCAGCATACGGTCGGCTTCGTCCAGAATCAGCACTTCCAAACGTTCAAAATCAACTTTGCCGCTCTGCATCAAGTCCATCAGACGGCCCGGAGTAGCGACAATCAAGTCAACCGGTTTACTCAGGGCACGGGTTTGGTAGCCGAAAGATGCGCCGCCGACAATGCTGACAGTACGGAACCAACGCATATTTTTAGCATACGCCAGCGCGTTTTTTTCCACCTGAGCCGCCAGTTCGCGGGTCGGAGTCAATACCAAAGCACGCGGGCCTTTGCCCGGTTTTTCGCTACGTTTGGTCAGTTTTTGCAAAGTCGGCAGCAGGAAGGCTGCGGTTTTGCCTGAACCAGTTTGTGCCGAAGCCATAATGTCGCGGCCGTCCAAAGCAAACGGAATTGCTTGCGCCTGAATCGGGGTCGGGCTTTCATAACCCTCGCTGCGTACGGCAGACAAAATATTTTTATCAAGGTTCAAATCGGCAAATTTAATAGACATATCTATCCTAAGAGACAACAACGCGCACGCCTGAACAATTTCAGACGACCTGAAGCAAAGGAAAGTAACGATACGGGAAATGTGAAGTTACAGGGTTGTCGCAAGCATCTTGCTTGTGGTTAACATCGACGACAACCTGCACAGAAAAGGCTTTGCAAATATGCAAGCAATAAAAGAAACGCGCCCGAAACGGCGGTTTAGGTTGGATGACGATGGCTTCGTATCAAAAGGCGAACGGCGGATAATATAGATTTTATGGATAACAGTCAAGCAAAAAGACATCAAGTGCGTTAAAATCCAACCCCTTCCCAATACTTATTCAGGCCGTCTGAAACCATGACTGACATTACCCCCTTTGCCAATCGCTTGGGCAAAAACATCAAACATCTTATGAAATGGGCCAAACGCAACAATATCGAAGCCTGGCGCATTTACGACCGCGATATTCCCCAATTTCCCTTTGCCGTCGATGTTTACGGCGACCAAATCCATCTTCAGGAATACGATACCGGCTGGCTGATGCAGCCCGAAGAATACGAAGCATGGCTTGACGATATATTGGAAGCTATTGGTTTTGTGACCGGTTTTGCGCCCGAACAAATCCACCTCAAACGTCGAGAACGCCAAAAAGGTTTGCAGCAATACGAGAAAACCGGCAAAACTGGCGACGATTTCGTCATCACTGAAAACGGCCACAAGTTTTGGGTCAACCTTGACAAATACCTTGATACCGGCCTTTTCCTCGACCACCGCAACACGCGCAAAAAAGTCGGCGAAACCGCAGCGGGCAAACGCTTCCTCAACCTGTTTTCCTACACAGGCAGCTTCACCGTCTATGCCGCAACCGGCGGCGCGGTATCCAGCGAAACCGTCGATTTATCCAACACTTATCTCGAGTGGGCAAAACGCAATTTCGAACTCAACGGCATTGACACCGAACAACACAAAATCGTCCGCGCCGATGTGTTCCAATACCTGCAAAATGCCGCAGACGAAGGCAAAAAGTTCGATCTGATCGTCATGGATCCGCCCAGCTTTTCCAACAGCAAAAAGATGCTCGACATCCTCGACATCCAGCGTGACCATAAAAGGCTGATTGACGGCGCAATGAGCCTGCTCGCTTCAGACGGCATTCTGTATTTCTCCAACAACCTGCGCAGTTTTGTGTTGGACGATTCGGTCGTGGAACAATACACCGTCAAAGACATTTCCAAACAGTCCGTTCCCGACGATTTCCGCAACAAAAAAATCCATCAATGCTGGGAAATCAAGCACAAATAAGCATCAGGCCGTCTGGGAGCCAGTTTTCAGACGACCTGATTGCCATATTGAATCTCTGAATCAATAGGCGCATAATTCAAGAAATTGTTGACAATATCAAAAGGAAAAGAAAATGCAAAACTACCTGACACCCAATTTCTCATTCGCCCCCATGATTCCGGAACACGCACTCGGCAGCCGAGTTTGGGATACCGAAGGACGAGAATACATTGACCTGTCAGGCGGTATTGCTGTGAACGCGCTGGGCCATTGCCATCCCGATTTGGTCGCCGCCTTGGCCGAACAATCGCAAAAACTCTGGCACATTTCTAATATCTATACCACCCAACCGGCGCAAGAATTGGCCAAAAAATTGGTCGAAAACACCTTTGCCGACAAAGTGTTTTTCTGCAATTCCGGCGCAGAAGCCAATGAAGCCGCGCTAAAACTGGCGCGCAAATACGCTCGCGATCATTTTGGCGAACACAAAACCGAAATCATCTCCTGCCTCAACAGCTTCCACGGCCGTACCCTGTTTACCGTATCCGTAGGCGGCCAGCCCAAATACAGCAAAGACTACGCGCCGCTGCCGTCAGATATTACCCATGTTCCATTTAATGATATTGCCGCATTGGAAGCCGCCGTCGGCGACAAAACCTGCGCCGTAATTATCGAGCCGATTCAAGGCGAAAGCGGCATCCTGCCTGCCACCCAAGAATACCTGCAAGCCGCACGCCGTTTGTGCGACAAGCACGGCGCCTTGCTCATTTTGGACGAAGTGCAAACTGGCATGGGTCATACGGGCAAACTGTTTGCCTACGAGCATTACGGCATTACACCCGACATCATCAGCTCCGCCAAAGCCTTGGGTTGCGGTTTCCCAATTGGCGCGATACTGACCACCGATAAAATCGCCCCAACCTTCGGCCCTGGAACGCATGGCTCAACCTTTGGCGGCAACCCAATGGCGTGCGCGGTCGGCACCCGTGCGTTTGACATCATCAATGCGCCCGAAACATTGGCGCACGTTGAACAACAAGGCCAAAAACTTCAGACGGCCTTGCGTGAAATAGGCGAAAAGACCGGCGTATTTAAAGAAGTCCGCGGCATGGGCCTGCTGCTCGGCTGCGTGTTGGCAGACGAATACGCAGGCAAGGCATCGGAAATTACCGCCGCCACTTTAAAACACGGCCTGATGGTACTGGTTGCCGGCGCCAATGTGGTGCGTTTCGCCCCCAGCCTGCTGCTGAACGATGAAGACATGGCCGAAGGCTTGAAACGTTTTGAAGCGGCCTTGGCCGAATGGTTGGCCTGATTTTCAAAACCCAATATCCAAATCAGCCGACAGCTTTTATTCCCTAATTGATGCCATATAGCGAAGAACGTCTAAAAGACCGTTTGAGTTTTTCAGACGGCCTTTTTTCAATATTGAAAACAACATCCGCCTACATGCTTTGTCATTTGATGTTTGTTAAAAATCGTACCGCTTCTTCGTGTTACGCTTGTCAAACAATTTGATTTTACGAAGAAAAGGAGCAGGAGATGGTATCGTTGAAAACACAAATCGCCGGTTTTTCTTTTGACAACTGCCTGATGAATGCGGCTGGTGTGTCGTGCATGACTGTTGAGGAATTGGAAGCGGTCAGACAGTCTTCGGCAGGCACTTTCATTACCAAGACCGCAACGCTTACCCCTCGTCAAGGCAACCCCGAGCCGCGCTATCACGATGTCCCTCTCGGCAGCATCAATTCGATGGGTTTGCCGAATCAAGGCATTGATTACTATCTGGATTACCTGCTTACCCTTCAAGAGTCTCAGCCGGAACGGACATTTTTCCTATCACTGGTCGGTCTGTCGCCCGGCGAAACACATATCCTGCTGGAAAAGGTGCAAAACAGCGGATTCAACGGCATTACCGAACTCAATCTTTCCTGCCCAAACGTCCCCGGCAAGCCACAAATCGCCTATGACTTTGAAACAACCGAGATGATTTTGGATAATGCCTTTACCTACTTCGATAAGCCCTTGGGCATCAAACTGCCGCCATATTTCGATATTGCCCATTTTGATCAAGCGGCGGAAGTGTTCAACCGCTACCCCCTAAAATTCGTCAACTGTGTCAACTCCATCGGCAACGGCATGTATATCGAGGACGAATCCGTTGTTATCCGCCCGAAAAACGGCTTCGGCGGCATAGGTGGCCAATACATCAAACCGACCGCACTTGCCAATGTCCATGCGTTCTATCAAAGACTGGATCCGTCTATCCAAGTCATCGGAACAGGCGGCGTTTACAGCGGCCGCGATGCGTTTGAACACATCTTGTGCGGCGCAAGCATGGTACAGATCGGCACGGCGCTACACCAGCAAGGCGTAGACATTTTTGAACGGGTTTCCCTTGAATTAACAGCCATCATGGCGCAAAAAGGTTATGAAAAAATAGAAGACTTCAAAGGCAAATTGAAATATTTTGAATAGGGTTTACTCTAAAAAACGCCCAAGGCCGTCTGAAAATTTCAGACGGCCTTGTTGTATAATTGCTCCCCACATTACCCGTCTTCCCCTTCAATGAAACTCAACCCCCAACAGCAAGCTGCAGTCAAATATCTAGGTGGCCCCCTGCTCGTCCTTGCCGGTGCAGGTAGCGGCAAAACCGGCGTGATTACGCAAAAAATCAAGCATTTGATCGTCAATGTCGGCTATCTGCCGCATACCGTCGCCGCGATTACCTTTACCAATAAAGCCGCCACGGAAATGCAGGAGCGCGTCTCTAAAATGCTGCCCAAGTCGCAAACGCGTGGGCTGACGATTTGCACCTTCCACTCTTTGGGCATGAAGATTTTGCGCGAAGAAGCCAATCAAATCGGTTACAAAAAAAACTTTTCCATCCTCGACTCTACCGACAGCGCGAAAATCATCGGCGAACTCTTGGGCGGTACGGGTAAAGAAGCCATATTCAAAGCGCAGCATCAAATTTCCCTTTGGAAAAACGATTTAAAAACGCCTGAAGAAGTCGTTCAGACGGCCTCTAATGTGTGGGAACAACAAACTGCGCGCGTCTATGCAAGTTATCAGGAAACCCTGCAAAGCTATCAGGCAGTAGACTTCGACGACTTAATTCGCCTGCCTGCCGTGCTGTTGCAGCAAAACAGCGAAGTGCGCAACAAATGGCAGCGGCGGCTGCGTTATCTGTTGGTTGACGAATGTCAGGACACCAATACCTGCCAATTCACCCTGATGAAGCTTCTGACTGGCGCGGAAGGCATGTTTACTGCCGTCGGCGATGACGACCAGTCCATCTACGCATGGCGCGGCGCGAACATGGAAAACCTGCGTAAAATGCAGGAAGACTATCCTCAGATGAAAGTCATCAAGCTGGAGCAAAACTACCGCTCCACCGCGCGGATTCTCAAAATCGCCAACAAAATCATTGAAAACAACCCCAAACTCTTTACCAAAAAACTTTGGTCGCAGTTTGGCGAAGGCGAAATCGTCAAAGTCGTTGCCTGTCAAAGCGAGCAGCACGAAGCCGACTGGGTTGTCAGCCAAATCGTCAAGCAGAAGCTGGTCGGCGGCGACAAAACCCAATACGCCGATTTCGCCGTCTTATACCGTGGCAACCATCAGGCGCGGATTTTTGAAGAAGCCTTGCGCAGCGCACGCGTTCCCTACCAGCTCTCCGGCGGACAAAGCTTTTTCGACAAAGCCGAAATCAAAGACGTGTTGTCCTATTTGCGCCTGCTTGCCAATCCCAACGACGATCCCGCCTTCCTGCGCGCCGTCACCACGCCCAAACGCGGCATCGGCGACGTCACACTGGGCAAGCTCAACACCTACGCGCACGAACACGAATGCAGCCTATATGAAGCCGCGCAAACCGAAGAAGCGCTTGCCCTGTTGAACAATACCAACCGCCAACACCTGCAAGCCTTCATGGATATGATTGAAAGCTACCGCGTCAAAGCCGAAGCCAGCGAAGCAGGCGAGCTTATTCATAACCTGCTGAAAGAAATCGACTACGAAAACCACCTGTTGGCCAATGAAGAAGGCAAAGCAGGCGAAATCAAATGGCGCAACGTTACCGACCTGACCGGCTGGCTGGAACGCAAAGGCGAGCAAGACGGCAAAAACATCATCGAGCTTGCCCAAACCATCGCCCTGATGACGCTTTTGGAAGGCAAAAGTGAAGAAGAAGTCGATGCCGTCAAACTCTCCACCCTGCACGCTTCCAAAGGTTTGGAATACCCCTACGTTTTCCTTGTCGGTTGCGAAGAAGGCATCTTGCCACACAACGACTGCATCGAAGAAGACAATGTCGAAGAAGAACGTCGTCTGATGTACGTCGGCATTACCCGCGCCAAACGCCAACTTACGCTGACCCACTGCCTCAAACGTAAAAAGCAAGGCACATGGCAATTCCCCGAGCCAAGCCGTTTCATAGACGAAATGCCGCAGGAAGACATCAAAATCCTAGGCCGCAAAGGCGGCGAGCCGATTGTGAGCAAGGAAGAAGGAAAAAGTAATCTGGCTGGTTTGCTGGATATGCTGGGAAACAAAAGAAAAGGATAAGGCAAGGCCGTCTGAAAGCAATCTTTCAGACGGCCTTATTGTCAGCAAAATGTCAAAGACAACTATCCAATAATTTTTACTTTATTCCTTTATGCCTATCCGTCCCCATTCCTCCCGATTCTTCAAAAATAAACAATAAATAATCGAATAATCAGGTACAAAAATAAAAAATCAAGTGACACGATTGCTCCATTCCCCTTCAATTTACAAGCAAAAATTGTCAACACTTGAAGTATAAATTCACAAGCAAAATTGCATTTTTCAGGTATAATAATGGATTCCCCAACTGCATTTTGTGAGCTGAATCCATGTCTGTTGTTCTGCCCTTGCGCGGTGTAACCGCCCTTTCCGATTTCCGTGTTGAAAAACTCTTCCAAAAAGCAGCCGCCCTCGGCCTGCCCGAAGTCAAATTAAGCAGCGAATTTTGGTATTTTGTCGGTAGCGAAAAAGCACTTGATGCCAAGACAGTCGAAAAACTGCAAGCCTTACTGGCAGCGCAAAGCGTTGAACAAACGCCCAAAGCGCGCGAGGGCTTGCATTTATTTTTGGTAACGCCCCGTTTGGGCACCATTTCGCCTTGGGCTTCCAAAGCAACCAATATCGCCGAAAACTGCGGTTTGGAAGGCATTGAGCGTATCGAACGCGGCATGGCCGTATGGTTGGAAGGCGCACTTACCGACGGGCAAAAACAACAATGGGCAGCCCTATTGCACGACCGCATGACCGAAAGCGTGTTGACCGACATCGATGCAGCGGCGCAACTGTTCCACCACATCCAATCGGAAACCTTCTCCAGCGTTGATGTTTTGGGCGGCGGTAAAGAGGCTTTGGTCAAAGCCAATACCGAAATGGGCTTGGCGCTTTCGGCCGACGAAATCGATTATCTGGTTGAAAACTATCAGGCTTTAAACCGCAATCCGTCCGATGTTGAATTGATGATGTTCGCTCAGGCAAACAGCGAACACTGCCGCCACAAAATCTTCAACGCCGACTTCATCCTCAATGGTGAAAAACAACCGAAATCCCTTTTCGGCATGATTCGCGACACACACAATGCGCATCCTGAAGGTACAGTCGTTGCCTATAAAGACAATTCGTCCGTAATCGAAGGCGCAAAAGTCGAGCGTTTCTATCCGAATGCGGCGGAAAACCAAGGCTACCGTTTCCACGAAGAAGACACCCATATCATCATGAAAGTGGAAACGCACAACCACCCGACCGCTATCGCGCCGTTTGCAGGCGCGGCAACGGGTGCGGGCGGCGAAATCCGCGACGAAGGCGCAACGGGCAAAGGCTCACGTCCGAAAGCAGGCTTGACCGGCTTTACCGTCTCCAACCTGAATATCCCTGGCTTGGAGCAGCCTTGGGAACAAGCCTACGGCAAACCCGGCCATATTGCTTCTCCTCTAGACATCATGATTGAAGGCCCGATCGGCGGCGCAGCGTTCAACAACGAATTCGGCCGTCCGAACCTCTTGGGCTACTTCCGCACTTTTGAAGAGAAGTTTGACGGTCAGGTTCGCGGTTATCACAAACCGATTATGATTGCCGGCGGCTTGGGCAGCATTCAGGCACAACAAACACACAAAGACGAAATCCCCGAAGGCGCGTTGCTGATCCAACTGGGCGGCCCAGGCATGCTTATCGGCTTGGGCGGCGGCGCGGCTTCTTCGATGAATACCGGCACAAACGACGCCTCTTTGGACTTCAACTCCGTACAACGCGGCAACCCCGAAATCGAACGCCGTGCGCAGGAAGTCATCGACCGCTGCTGGCAGCTTGGCGACAAAAACCCGATTATCTCCATCCACGACGTCGGCGCAGGCGGCTTGTCCAACGCCTTCCCCGAACTCGTCAACGATGCCGGCCGCGGCGCGGTATTCAAGCTGCGCGAAGTACCGCTGGAAGAACACGGCCTCAATCCATTGCAAATTTGGTGTAATGAATCACAAGAGCGTTATGTATTGTCCATTTTGGAAAAAGATTTGGACACCTTCCGCGCCATCTGCGAACGCGAACGCTGCCCGTTTGCCGTAGTCGGCACGGCGACCGACGACGGCCATTTAAAAGTACGCGACGATTTATTCTCCAACAATCCCGTCGATTTGCCGTTGAACGTTTTGCTTGGCAAACCACCCAAAACCACGCGCACCGACAAAACGGTTACGCCGTCTGAAAAACCGTTTAACGCCGGCGATATCGACATTACCGAAGCCGCCTACCGCGTTTTGCGCCTGCCTACCGTAGCTGCTAAAAACTTCCTGATTACCATCGGCGACCGCAGCGTCGGCGGCATGACCCACCGCGACCAAATGGTCGGCAAATACCAAACTCCCGTAGCCGACTGTGCCGTTACCATGATGGGTTTCAACACCCATCGCGGCGAAGCGATGTCTATGGGTGAAAAACCGACCGTCGCCCTGTTTGACGCACCCGCGTCAGGTAGAATGTGCGTCGGCGAAGCCATCACCAACATCGCGGCAGTCAACATCGGCGACATCGGCAACATCAAACTCTCCGCCAACTGGATGGCTGCGTGCGGTAACGAAGGCGAAGACGAAAAACTCTACCGCACTGTCGAAGCCGTTTCCAAAGCCTGTCAGGCATTGGATTTGAGCATTCCGGTGGGTAAAGACAGCCTGTCGATGAAAACCGTATGGCAGGACAACGGCGCACAAAAATCCGTGGTTTCGCCTTTAAGCCTGATTATTTCTGCGTTTGCGCCAGTGGAAGACGTACGCAAGACTGTTACGCCTGAGTTGAAAAACGTCGAAGACAGCGTATTGCTGTTTATCGATTTGGGCTTCGGCAAAGCGCGTATGGGCGGCTCCGCGTTCGGTCAGGTGTACAACAATATGACCGGCGACGCGCCTGATTTGGACGATACAGGTCGTCTGAAAGACTTTTACGACGTGATTCAGCAGCTTGTCGCCAAAGACAAACTCTTGGCGTATCACGACCGCAGCGACGGCGGCTTGTTTGCGACGCTGGCGGAAATGGCGTTTACGGGGCGTTGCGGGTTAGACATCACATTGGGAAGCATACTTTTTGCAACCACGATAGCAACCTATACACCTGCCCAGGTTGACCACGACCTAGGCTTTGTTAATGCTGGTTCTATCATCTCTACCGAAGAAAACATAATCCGTTCGCTGTTTAACGAAGAGCTTGGTGCAGTTTTACAAGTTCGTGCAGAAGATGCTGATTATGTACTCAAGCAATTTGACAAGAAAGAATTTTTTGTAAACAAGGGAGGCTTCTCTCCGCGCAAGATAGGTAAATTTGCCAGCCATTATATTGGCACAATCAATCCGACATCTGACCGTCTTGTAATCACAGTTGACGATGAAACTCTGTTCGACCAACCACGCGCCGACCTGCAACGCGCATGGCAAGAAACCAGCCACGCCATCCAACGCCTGCGCGACAACCCTGCCTGCGCCGACAGCGAGTTTGCCCTGATTGGCGACAACGAACGCAGCGCATTGTTTGCCGACGTGAAATTTGACGTGAATGAAGACATCGCCGCGCCATTCATCAACAGCGGCGCGAAACCCAAAATCGCCATCCTGCGCGAACAGGGCGTAAACGGACAAATCGAAATGGCCGCCGCGTTTACCCGCGCCGGATTCGATGCCTACGACGTGCATATGTCCGACCTGATGGCAGGCCGCGTCCACCTTGCCGACTTCAAAATGCTGGCGGCGTGTGGCGGCTTCAGCTACGGCGACGTACTCGGCGCAGGCGAAGGCTGGGCGAAATCGATTCTGTTCCACCCTGCTCTGCGCGACCAATTTGCCGCCTTCTTCGCCGATCCGAACACGCTGACATTGGGCGTGTGCAACGGCTGTCAAATGGTCAGCAACCTTGCCGAGATTATCCCGGGCGCAGAAACATGGCCGAAGTTCAAACGCAACTTGAGCGAACAGTTTGAAGCGCGCCTGAGTATGGTTCATGTTCCAAAATCCGCATCGCTGATTCTGAACGAAATGCAAGGCTCCAGCCTGCCTGTCGTGGTCAGCCACGGCGAAGGCCGCGCCGACTTCGCGCTTCACGGCGGCAACATTTCTGCCGATTTGGGCATTGCGCTGCAATATGTGGACGGCCAAAACCAGGTTACCCAAACTTATCCGCTCAACCCTAACGGCTCGCCTCAAGGCATCGCCGGTGTGACCAACACCGACGGCCGCGTTACCATCATGATGCCGCATCCGGAACGCGTATACCGTGCCGCGCAAATGAGCTGGAAACCGGAAGACTGGACGGAATTGTCCGGCTGGTACCGCCTCTTTGCCGGTGCAAGAAAAGCTTTGGGTTAACCGGCAGGCTGATTTGACTCGGCTTTAAAGAAAAGGTCGTCTGAAATAGGCACATCGGACTTCGCTCCAACCTGTTTCAGACGGCCTTTATGCCTCCTTAATGCTCTTTTCTGCATTGACTACCGCACAACATTTCATTTATGAATAAAAATAAATAGGAAATTAAAATGGGTACCTTAGGCAAGATATTAATAAAATTTTCTGTTCCATTAGTTCTTATTTGTCAAATAGCTTATATTTTAAATATTTATTTAACAATTAAATATAAGATAGAAATGATGAGTGCCACCGAAGACATACTAATCATAACCTATGATATAACTCAAATATTATCTACTTTTATTATTTTTGATATTCTAATTATATTAATTTTATTGATCTATATAAAATTTATTAAAAAACATAAGCTAGATAAACTATAAAAATATCTAAAATTAATAAAGAATAAAAGAGCCTTTTTGCAAAGGTCTTGTTTGTTTTCAGATGACCTTTTTGTATCCTTTTGCGTATAAAGACCAAACCCGTCACCATCATTCCATATAATCATAATTCCCCTTAGCTCCCCATCAGCTATAATCGACATATTCAGACGGCCTTTCCCGACATTATGACTCGACAAGCCTTTATCCTCAGCGATTGCGAATTTTCCGAATGCGGAGAAAAGCCTTACGCCCTGTTGACCGCGAATCCGACGAAGGAACACCACTTCATCGCCCAAACCGAGCAGCGGCAACATGCGCATAATCCGCAAGTCAGCCCGCAAAACCAAAAAGTTTACCGCTTGCCGCTGTCAATTTTCCATACTGGCGAAAAAGCCCGCGGCAAAGAACAAAACCGCAGTGAAGCGATAAGCGTCAACATCATCGGTAACTTGGCGGCGAAAAATCTCTATACACTAACCTTTGTCGAAGACTCCGCCAACCAATATAATCTGGAAAGCTGGTTCAACCGTCATGAAAGCGGCTATGAAGAGGCCTGCAACCACCTGCGCACCTTACCTGCAGGCCGTCTGAAAACACCTACGGCAAATGCTGATACCGTCAAAGTACCGGATGCCTTTTGGCGGATATTGCGGCTAAAATTCCTCGGCATTCTGCGCAATCCGCACAACCATAAAAACCTGTTTGCCCACCGCCTGCATCAAACGCTTCGGGCGCGGCTGCCGGAAGTCGGTTTTGAATTTGTCCGCTTAATCAGCAAACGCGACCCAACGCGCATCGAAGCCATTATGCAGGACTACCGTTTCACCTTTCTCGGCTATGTCGATTGGCTGGGTGGGCTTTACGGTATGTTGAGCGAAGGCGTGGCGCAACCGTCGTTGTTTGAACGACTGTTTTGCAACATCTTTGCCGAACCCGAAGCCGTGAAAATCGAATTGTTCCGCTATCCGGAAAATACGGGGCTGTGCCTGTTTGGCGACAGCAGTTTCTGCCTGCAAGCCTCGGCCAAGCTATTTAGCGTCGGCGTTAATATTTCGCACGATATGTTTGCCATCGTCCATCTGCAAACCGACCGTTGGCACGCGTTTAAGAATACCTTTCATCACGACGCGCCCAAACTGCAAGGCCAAGTGCGGATTATCGACGGCGACCAAACCCAAAGATTGCTGTTCAACCGACTGTGCATCCAGCAAGCCCATGAAGCCGTGTTCGGCCAAAGCCCGGATATCAAAGATTATTTAGAGGCCGTCTGAAACCCCAAACCAGAAGAAAGCATATGAAAATCACGCCAATTAAAGCCCTAAACGACAACTACATCTGGATGATTCAAGAAGGCAACCATGCCGCCTGCGTCGATCCGTCCGATGCCACACCCGTTTTGAAATTCCTCGTCCACAACCGCCTGATGCTGGCACAAACATGGATTACCCATCCGCACCCCGACCATACCGGCGGCGCCAAAAGCCTGTTCCACGGCTTTTTAGAATCCCCAATATATGGCGAAAGCGACATCGACGTGGCGACGCATACCGTCACCGCAGGTACGCAGTTCCCGTTTGGCGAAGGTTTGGTTACCGTTTGGGCAACCCCCGGCCATACCGACCGGCACATCAGCTATCTGTTGGAAAATTCAGACGGCCTGCACGTTTTCTGCGGCGATACCTTGTTCTCCGCCGGTTGCGGCCGCGTATTTACCGGCACAATCGAGCAGCTTTACGACAGCTTCCACCGATTCAACCAACTGCCCGAAGAAACGCTGTTTTATCCGGCGCACGAATACACCGCCTCCAACCTGCGCTTTGCCCAGCATATCGAGCCGGACAACGCCGACATTCAGACGGCCTTGGCCTCAGCCGAACACACGCCGACACTGCCTGTCAGCCTGGCACACGAACGCAAAGTCAATCCGTTTTTCCGCGTACACCTACCCCAAGTTCAGGCACGCGCCGAAGAATTGAGCGGACGAAAATTAAACAGCGAACTCGAAGTCTTCGCTGCTTTGCGTGAATTGAAAAATCAATTTTAATTGGGCTTAGTTCCTAAAGAATAAGGCCGTCTGAACAATATCTGTTCAGACGGCCTTTATTATTTAGGGATTATTCCCATTCAATCGTGGCAGGCGGTTTGCCGCTGACATCATAAACCACGCGGTTGATGCCTTTGACTTCGTTGATGATGCGGTTGGACACGCGGCCAAGCAGCGAGTATGGCAGCTCAGCCCAGTGGGCAGTCATAAAGTCGCTGGTAATCACGGCACGCAAGGCTACGACGTAATCGTAAGTACGTCCGTCGCCCATTACGCCGACGGATTTCACAGGCAGGAATACGGCAAAGGCTTGGCTGGTTAGGTCGTACCAAGATGTGCCGTTTTCATCGGTAGTATTGCGCAATTCTTGAATAAAAATATCGTCCGCTTGACGTAGCAAGTCGGCGTATTCTTTTTTCACTTCGCCCAAGATACGCACGCCCAAACCCGGGCCCGGGAACGGATGACGGTACACCATTTCACGGGGCAGACCCAAAGCCACGCCCAATTCGCGCACTTCGTCTTTGAACAAGTCGCGCAATGGTTCAAGCAATTTGAGCTTCATGTTTTCAGGCAGGCCGCCGACGTTATGGTGGGATTTGATGGCGTGGGCTTTTTTGGTTTTTGCGCCTGCGGATTCGATTACGTCAGGGTAAATCGTACCTTGCGCCAACCATTTGGCGTTGGTGAGTTTTTTCTCTTCAGCGTCAAAGACTTCGATAAATTCCGCACCGATGATTTTGCGTTTTTTCTCCGGATCGGTCACGCCGGCAAGTTTCGCCAAAAACTGCTCTTCTGCATCAACATGAATCACGCGTACGCCCAAGTTGCGGGCAAACATGTCCATCACCATTTTGCCTTCGTTCAAACGCAACAAACCGTGGTCAACAAACACGCAGGTCAGTTGGTCGCCGATGGCGCGGTGAATCAGCGCAGCGGCTACGGAAGAGTCCACGCCGCCGGACAAACCTAAAATCACTTCGTCGCTACCGACTTGTTCGCGGATTTTGGCAACGGCTTCTTCGATGTAGTTCGGCATGGTCCAGCTTGGTTGTGCACCGCAAATATCCAAGACAAAGCGGTTCAACAGCGCGCGGCCTTGTTTGGTGTGGGTCACTTCAGGGTGGAATTGGATGCCGTAGA
The DNA here is from genome assembly GCF_024205705.1 of Neisseria subflava. NCBI lineage: Bacteria > Pseudomonadati > Pseudomonadota > Betaproteobacteria > Neisseriales > Neisseriaceae > Neisseria > Neisseria subflava. Next base: position 1,049,044 of record NZ_CP073115.1, on the reverse strand, counting down.
ATTGTTTCTCAGCGTTTTCCATCATGGCAATCGGGCAAGACGGCGTATCGCCGATGACAGAGAAGCCGGTAGGCAGTTTGGACACTTTATCGCCATGGCTCATCCATACGTCGAGCGTATTAGGCGCATCGTCTTGAATGCCGCGTGTCAGCTCGCTGTCGATGGTTTTAACTTGCGCATAACCGAATTCGCGTTGGTTGCCCGGGGTAACTTCACCGCCCAAGTGGTGCGCCATAAACTGCATGCCGTAGCAGATGCCCAAAACCGGAATGCCCAAATCAAAAATACCGGTATCGGCTTGATAATCGGATTCGTAAACGGAATTAGGACCGCCGGAGAGGATAATGCCTTTCGGGTTGAAAGCTTTGATTTCTTCCAAAGGCATGTCGAAAGAATGCAGTTCGCAGTAAACGTGGGCTTCGCGCACGCGGCGGGCGATCAGCTGGGTAACTTGCGAGCCGAAGTCGAGAATAAGGATTTTGTCTTGGGTCATGGCGGAAACTTTGCAAAATGTAAGAAAACGGTGCGGCCGTGAGGGTAAATTTCAAATTTAAACCACAATAAAAAAGGCCGTCTGAAACGGCGGATTATACCATTGTTCAGATGGCCTTTATAGGGCAAAACCCAAATCTCTCATCTTTCTATTTTGTGTGTTTCTCAGGAATCATATCGCTGCGCGAGAGCAACAGCAGGCAACCCAACACGACCATGCCGATGGCCAGCAGCGGCGAGAGGTAAATCCAGTAGCTCATGTGCAGATAAATGGCTGTGCCGATATAAACCAGCATCGGGCCGGAAACAATGGACTGTTTGTTGATGCCGTCCATAATCAACACGGCAAAGCCCAAAATAATTAATGCGCCGGCAATCATGGTCGATGTCGCAGGCAAAATATCCGTAGCACGCAAAAACCAAATCGCACCAAAGATAATCAAAAACAAAGGCAGAAAAAGTGAGGGGCGGGACATAACAACGCTCCGTAAAGGTTTCAGACGGCCTGTATTATTGGGTGCGCCGGCCATGCAGGCAAGATATAAAAATGCAATCTTGTGTGTAATTATGCAAAGGTTGGCACAACAAAAGGCCGTCTGAACAGCGGCAAACCGAAATCGAATATTTCAATTTATCCTGTTACAGACGGCCTTTTAAAACATCAGGCTTTGCCGGTACTGCCGAATCCGCCTTCACCGCGCTCGCTGGCAGCAAACTCGTCCACAACCTTAAACGCAGCTTGGACAACCGGCACAATCACCATTTGCGCGATTCGTTCCATCGGCTCGATGGTAAACGCTTCTTTACCACGGTTCCACAGAGAAACCTTCAATTCGCCTTGATAATCCGAGTCAATCAAACCGACCAAATTGCCCAAAACAATACCGTGTTTATGACCCAAGCCGGAACGCGGCAACAAAACGGCTGCATACGCAGGGTTGGCCAAATGCACCGCCAAACCGGTCGGCACGAGATACACATCGCCCGGCTGCAATACAACAGCTTCATCCAAGCAGGCACGCAAGTCCAAACCGGCAGAACCGGGCGTTGCATAAGCAGGCAGGGAATCGGCCATTTTCGGATTTAAGATTTTCAGTTCGACTTCGGTTTGCATGACGGGACTCCGTATTGTTCTATATTGGAAAGGGCTACGATTATACACAAATGCCCTTGAGGCCGTCTGAAAAAACGGAGTATGATTCAGTCAGACCTAAGGAGAAAAATCATGGATCTGCACAATATCCGCGAAGATTACAGCAAACGCGAGCTGTCGGAAGCCGAATGCCACGCCGACCCGATTGTCCAATTCGAGCAATGGCTGAACGAAGCGATTCACGCCGAAGTCAACGAGCCGACAGCGGTCAACGTTGCCGCCGTGGGCGAAGACGGCAGGCCCAACAGCCGTATGGTACTGCTGAAAGAAGTCAACCCCAAAGGCTTTGTTTTCTTTACCAATTACCACAGCCGCAAAGGACGTTCCTATACGGCACATCCCTTTGCCGCTATGACTTTTTTCTGGCCGGAACTCGAGCGCCAAGTGCGCGTTGAAGGACGCATTGAAAAACTCGACGCCGCCGCTTCGGACGAATATTTTGAAAGCCGCCCCTACACCAGCCGTATCGGCGCATGGGCAAGCGATCAAAGCGAAGTGATTTCCAGCAAAGCCGTATTGGTGGCCAAAGCCGCGGCCGTCGGTGTCAAACACCCCCTGCATGTTCCCCGTCCGCCGCATTGGGGCGGATACCTCGTTATTCCCGACCGCATCGAATTCTGGCAAGGCCGCCCCAGCCGCCTGCACGACCGCATCCAATACCGTCTGATTGACGGCAACTGGATACGCGAACGCCTTTCGCCATAATTTTCGGATTTTCAAACAAAAATTTACTGGTTGAGTTACAATACAGCCTTTCATCGGCAGGCCGTCTGAATTTGATTTTCAGACGGCCTTTTCCCCCAATCCAACCCCTGCCGCAACCGCCGCAGAAGAACCGCTTTTTCAAGCGAGTTAGGAAAAATTATGTCCAAACAGCCTTCCAGCAAACGCCAATGGCGCGACGGCGTATCGTCTACCGCCAAAAAACCTTCCAAACCGGCCAAATCCTTTGTCAATAAAAAACGTCCAGACGACAAACGCAAAACATCAGGCAAACCTTACGGCCAAAAAGTTTCAGACGGCCCTAAAGCTCAAAATACCGCGCCTAAACAACGTGCCGCCAAAGCCAAAAAACTGGTTGTCCGCAATCCCAACCAAAAAATCATGGAGCACGCCCGAGATTTGAAAGAACGCCGCAGCGACCTTTCACGCTTTGAACCCGAGCGCCTGCAAAAAGTCCTGGCTGCCTCCGGCGTCGGCTCACGTCGCGAAATGGAAGAATGGATCAGCAACGGCTGGGTAACGGTCAATGGCCGCGTAGCGCAACTGGGCGAAAAAGTTACGCCCGAAGATCATGTTACCGTCAAAGGCAGCATCATCAAACTCAAATGGGCAGACCGCCTGCCGCGCATCATCCTCTACTACAAACAAGAAGGTGAAATCGTTTCCCGCGACGACCCGCAAGGCCGCATCAGCATTTTCGACCGCCTGCCGCAAGCAGCCAGCAGCCGCTGGGTGGCCATCGGCCGTTTGGACATCAATACCAGCGGCCTTTTGATCCTAACCACTTCAGGCGAACTCGTTCAACGCTTTGCCCACCCCAGCTTTGAAGTCGAACGCGAATACGCCGTGCGCGTATTGGGCGAGTTGACCACCGAACAAATGCGCGTCCTGACCGAAGAAGGCGTCATGCTCGAAGACGGTTTGGCTAAAGTAGAACGCATCTACGAACAAGGCGGCGAAGGCGCAAACAAATGGTACAACGTCGTCATCAAAGAAGGCCGCAACCGAGAAGTACGCCGCATTTTTGAAAGCCAAGGCCTGACCGTCAGCCGCCTCGTCCGCGTAGGCTTCGGCCCTATCGGCCTGCCAAACCGCCTCAAACGCGGCCAGTTCTACGAACTCAATCCGGCAGAAGTCGCCAACATCATCAAATGGGCAGATATGCTGCTGCCTGGCGAACGTCGCCGGAAGAAAAGTTAATGTAAGATAAATCGGGGCTGAGACTTTTGCAAAATCGTCTCAGCCCGACAAAATCTTGCCCAAGTCATAAAAATAGTGGGTATTGAAAGGATTTTCCTTATCCAACACATTCATCGGGCTACCATGCCCGACAAACAATACAGGCATTTTTTTCATCACTGCCTCCTTAATATTTGATGAGGCGGATTGTACGGATAAATGATTAAGCAATAAATCTCAATTTACGAACAGCATATTTTCCAAATAGGAAATAATGGGATGAGACCTTTGCAAAATTCCTTTCTTTCCGACAGCCGAAATCCAAACACAGGTTTTCGGCTGTTTTTGTTTCAAATATCCACTGATTCTACTCAAATACCCTCTTAATCCTCCTTGGATACCTGATTAATCAGGCATCCGGCCGCCTTTTAGGCGGCAACAGGCGCACTTAGCCTGTTGGCGGCTTTCAAAAGGTTCAGACACATCGCCTTCAGATGGCTTTGTGCATTCACTTTAATCAAACCAAAATAGGCTGCCCGCGCATAGCGGAATTTACGGTGCAGCGTACCAAAGCTTTGTTCGACCACATAACGGGTCTTCGATAAATATCGGTTACGTTTGGTTTGCGTTTCCGACAGCGGATGGTTACGGTGGGCTTTGCGCATAATGCCGTCCTGCAGCCGATGCTCTTCCAGATGTTGCCGGTTTTCCTCACTGTCATAGCCTTTATCGGCATAGACGGTCGTACCTTTGGGCAGTCCTTCCAACAAAGGCAACAGGTGTTTGCACTCATGGGCATTGGCGGGGGTAATGTGCAGTTTCTCGATATAGCCTTCCTCATCGGTGCGGGTATGTTGTTTGTAACCGATTCTGTATAAACCGTTTTTCTTTGTCCAGCGGGCATCGCTGTCTTTACTCGGTGTGGTTTGTCCGCTGACTTGTCCTTCTTCATCGACTTCTATGGCCTGACGCTGTTTGCTGCCGGCGGTCTGAATAATGGTGGCGTCAATGACGGCGGCGGATGCTTTCTCTATTTTTAGGTTTTTTTCGGTCAGTTGGCGGTTAATCAGTTCCAGCAATTCGGACAGGGTGTCGTCTTGCGCCAGCCAGTTGCGGTAGCGGCATAAGGTGCTGTAATCGGGGATGCTCAGTTCGTCAAAACGGCAAAACAGGTTGAAATCGATGCGGGTGATGAGGCTGTGTTCGAGTTCGGGATCGGAGAGGCTGTGCCATTGGCCGAGCAGGACGGCTTTGAACATGGACAACAGGGATAGGCGGGACGGCCGCGGTGGTCTCGAAGGTAACGGGTTTTTTGACGATTCAGGTATTGTTCGATCGGTTGCCAATCAATCACCTGATCCAACTTCAATAGTGGGAAACGGTCGATGTGTTTGGCAATCATGGCTTGGGCGGTTTGCTGGAAGAAGGTGCTCATGGAAAATCCCCTAAATGTCTTAGTGGGAATTTAGGGGATTTTGGGGAATTTTGCAAAGGTCTCGGGATATTCTTTGGCTTGCTGCAAAGTTAAAAAGAGGTCCGAAGATTCGGATTTCAATAGCAATACCTAAGTCAATCTAGTAAATCTGCCTAGAAGCACTTAATTCTATGACTGATAACTCAACGCCAGAATATTATTTTTTAATAGCAAATTATAAAAAAATGTCGTCTGAAAAATAAACTTGGTTTTCAGACGACCTTTTTATCTTAGAAAGATTAGAAAAATTTTCAATATAGAGATGGTAGAGCAATATTATTGGCCATCTTTAAACTATACGTTCAGACGATTTTTATCTATTAGATTGAAAATGTGCAACAACACATTTTGCACTCGGACAGTTTGGATGCGTGGCAGCATTTTCGATTGAAAATTCCCAATATTTAATCATCTTCTTAGCAAAGCCAACTTTGTTTCCCGGTCCTCTGGCAGAACCGGTTTCTTTGACAATTTTGCTGATTCTGTCCCAAGGCAATTCGGGCGTCTCTTCCGGAAACTGTTCTCCCTCAAAATCTTCAATTTCTAAAAATTTTTTCATGGCTTGAGTATCTGCTAGAAACCATGCTTCTATCGCTTTAACCGCAATAAAATAGGCAGTAATTTTCGCGTGGCTGATTCTTTCCTTAACACCTTCAACAGGGAGTCCGTCCGAATCCGTCAAAATATACAGTCTTTCTGCTCCATTTGCTTCCAAAACACCAATAAAGGGCTCAATATTATGAGGCAATAAATTACCTGCGCCATTGGCATCAACAACAGGTTCAATCAATTCAAAATCATTCCTGTGTAAAAAGGTCTTGAATGCCTCTGATTCGATAATAATCTTTTCGCATGACCCTTCAACAATAAATCCGACTTTTACCATGGCAATCCTCCTCCCAGCAGATTGGTCAGCCAAGCCGTATCTAACGGAATTTTGTTTTTATCGACACCGGACTTCCGAACATCTTTAATTTGGGTTTTGCCTTGAGATTTACTGACAAAATACAACTCTTCCAATTCCAAGCTACGCACTACCGATTCACTATGAGTTGTCAGAATAATTGGATGGTGAGGGCTTACATATTCACGTATAAAGCCGATCAGTTCACTGATAGCTTTCGGATGTAAGCCACGCTCAGGTTCTTCAATGATGGTAATGCCGGGCTGTTTTACACGCGTTAAAACGGCAACCAACAAACATAAGGCATAAATTGTGCCGTCCGAAACCATATGGGCGGGGAAACGATTACCGCTGTCTTCCTCGAAAAATAACCCTTTTGAGTCATCAATTTTTTGCGTTTGAACAGAGAGTTGCTGCATTTCGGGGACAATCACACCCATCCATTCAATGATTTGCTCGCGTAATTCGTCGTTATCCTCAAGATGTTCTAACACTGCAGCAATATTGCTACCGTCTGTATTCAGCTTTTCAGGGTTATTGGCATTATTGCGAAGATCTTTGATTTTAAAAGGATCTATACGAAATATCTTTACATCTTTAAGTAAATTAAATGAATTATTTTGGTACAATATGCTGGTATCTAATGAATTTTTATTATCACTTAAAAATTTAAGAATAATACCCGTCATTGCACCTTTAACGATTTCCTTACTCATTTCATCACTATTTTTTAATGCCCCCAAAACAGTTCCACCAGTTATCCCTAATAAAATTGAGGATAGATATTCTACAAACTTATTTTCATTTCCTTCTTTTTTCTTTAATTCTAATTTTCGAGCTTCCTCACTACTGTCAAAAATAGTTTTTCCATTTTTAAAAATTTTCAAATATTCATGTTTCACCGATACAGGCACTGTAGGCAATGAGGGGAGTAACGATGATTTACTTAGAAGAATATCTATTTCATATTCATATACTTGTTCTTCAATCTCTGCATTTATTCGATAGCTGATAATCTCATTTTTCTGTTTTGGATCAATTAAGTTTTTCACACCACCAAACTCAGATACTGCCTTGCTCACTCCCATATCAATCACTTTTGATAAAAATGCCAAGGCATCGACAAAATTGCTTTTACCCGTACCGTTTGCCCCCGCTAAAACCATAAAAGGAGAAACATCTTTTAGCTCTACATTTTGGATACTTTTAAATCCTTTAATTTCCAAATAGTTAATTTTCATTTTTAATTCTCTTGAATTTATCAACAAAACGTGTTTGAAAGCATACAGAGCATTTCATAGGATGGCAACCTTTTTCTTGTGCAAAAATCAAGCTATACTATTGTTTTAAAAAACATTATTCTTACATGAATTCTCAGATAAGTATCAACTTTGCTAGAACGCCGTTTTTAAAATATTGGTATAAAAATTTTTCCGAAACTCTTTTCAGACGACCTCGGCATCGCGTGGATAGCACAGTATGAGCTTGGCAGATGCACTCCATTCGGGACAACTGGTCGAGCTCTTCCCCGAATACGCCATTACTTACGATCCGCTTTACCTCTATTCCCCCAGCTGCCGCGGGCATTCGAATGTGTTTAAGTTGATTGTGGATGTGCTGCGGGTAGAGGTCGTCTGAAATTTGACGCCACCCCGTCCAAGTGTTATTAATAATTCCTATTCACAAACAAACAGGAATAAACATGAAAAAAGTTGGTAACAAAGTAGTCGTTGTGGGCTTGGGTGCGGTCGGTGTCAGCTACGCCTATTCCATGCTCAACCAAGCCTTGTGCGACGATATGGTTTTAATCGACATCAACCGCACGCGTGCTGAAGGCGAGGCGCGCGACTTCCGCCACGGAATGCCTTATGCCGCTTCGCCTGCACGCATTTACGTCGGCGATTACGATGATTGTTCGGATGCAGACATCGTGTGTATTTGCGCGGGCGCGGCGCAGGCACCCGGCGAAACCCGTTTGGACTTAATCAACAAAAACCTGCGCATCTTCCACGACATCGTTTCGAAAGTCATGGCTTCCGGCTTTGACGGTATCTTCTTGGTTGCCTCCAATCCTGTGGACGTACTGTCTTATGCCGTTCTGCGCTTCTCAGGCCTGCCCAAAGAGCGCGTTATCGGCTCGGGCACCATCCTTGACTCCGCCCGTTTCCGCGTTTGCTTGGGCAACGAGTTCGACGTCGCGCCTTGGAGCGTCGATGCCATGATGATCGGCGAACACGGCGACAGCATCATTGCGCTTTGGAGCACCGCCAACATCGCCGGTATGTCGGTTCAGAAGATGCTGGAACAATCGGAAGACGGGCAGGCGCGTATGGACAAAATCTATAACAACGTGCGCAATGCCGCCTACGAAGTCATCGCCGCCAAAGGCTCGACCAGCCACGGCATCGGCATGGGCTTAAGCCGCATCTCCAACGCCATCCTGCACAATCAAGGCGTCGTATTGCCCGTTTCCACCTTGCTAGAAGGCGAGTTCGGACAAAACGGTGTGTATATCGGCGTACCGACCGTCGTCAACCGCCAAGGTGCGGTACGCATCATTGACCTGCAACTTTCCGACGATGAAGCCGAACGCTTTGCCCGCTCGGCGGAGCTGTTGAAAAGCTATCAACGCAAAGTCGATGAAATGGTCGGATAAATAGAATAGCCTCTGAATAAAACGTCGTCTGAAAACTGGAAATCTGGTTTTCAGACGACGTTTGCTATGTAGGAGGAAGTTAAACCGTCAATAGTCTAAATTCAAATAAAAAATACCTATATCTAAGTTACTTTATTCTCGTTACGCAATTTACCGGTTGTCGTCATTCCCGCCCCCGCCTACGCGAGGACAGGCTACGGCGGGAATCTATTTTTGAAATTCGGAAACTGTTTTTCAAATAAGGGTTTCTCAAGTTTTACGATGGATTCCCGCCTGCGCGGGAATGACGGTGCTAATCCGCCTATAACAAACGTCGTCTGAAAACCAAATTTCCGGTTTTCAGACGACGTTTTCTGTTCACAAACCTAAGCGTTATTTCTCTGCTTTCAACACCCGTTGACGGCGGGTTTCGCTCAATACCATGCCTGCGCTGACGGAAACGTTCATGCTTTCTACCGTGCCAAACATCGGAATCGATACCAGCATATCGCAATGCTCGCGCGTCAGGCGGCGCATACCCTCGCCTTCGTTGCCCATTACCCAAGCCACGCTGTCGGGCAAGTCGTAGTGGTAAAGGTCGGAGTCGCCACCCATGTCTGTGCCGACAATCCAAATGCCGTACTCTTTTAATTCACGCAAAGTACGGGCAAGATTGGTTACGGTAATATACGGCACGGTTTCCGCCGCGCCACAGGCAACTTTGCTGACAGTCGCATTCAAGCCGGCGCTTTTGTCTTTAGGCGCAATTACGGCATGCACGCCCATCGCATCGGCAGTACGCAGGCACGCGCCGAGGTTGTGCGGATCGGTAATGCCGTCCAATACCAGCAAAAACGGAGGTTCGCTCAGGTTTTCCAATACATCTTCTAAGTGAACATGGTTTTTGGAAGCATCGATAAACCCGACCACGCCCTGATGACGCGCCCCTTTGCTGATGGCATTCAGGCGGTCGGCATCAGCAAAATGCACGCGTACGTTTTCAGAGGCCGCTTTATCCAATACATCGCGGGTGCGCGCATCGGATTTGCCCTCTTGGATATAGAGTTCGGTAATCGATTTCGGGTTTTGCCACAAACGGGCATTGACGGCGTGAAAGCCATAGATGAGTCGTTGGTTTGCCATGTTTTTGCTTTATCAAAAAATTCAGACGGCCATTATAACAAGTAAGGCCGTCTGAAAATTTTTTATTTCATCAAATAACCGAGTATGCCCGAAGTGCCAACGCCGATTAATACCGTCACCAACATCGAAAACCGGCTGGCCGCCAATACCGTCAAAGCAATGGCAATCAGCTCATGCGGTTTGTCCGACACAAAATAAGGCGCAATCACGGAAATCAACACACAGCCCGGCGCGGCCTCCATAACCACTTGCGCGCGACGGCTCAACGTACGGTTGCGCAATGCAAAAAAGCCGATTAATCGGGTTGAATAGGTAACGGCCAACATACTTAAAAACAGCAAAAACGATTGCAGCGACAACAAATCCTTCATTTTTGCTCTCCCCACACATACGCCGCCAACAAGCCCGACAACGTTCCGGCCGGAACATACCATGCGCCATCCACGGTCAAATAGGTTGCGCACGCCACAATCAGGCTGACAAACCAAGGGCGTGAAGCCGCAAAGCTCTTCCACATCCCGCGCAGCAACACCAAAAACACCGCAGGAAACGCCATGCCGAAGCCCCAAGCCGCCACATCGCCGAACATCGGGCCGACTGCCGCGCCAAATGCCGCAAAACCAATCCAAGTTACATACAAAATAAAACACACGCCGGCATAAAACGGCATATTGAAAGCAGGCAAACCTGCCGCCTTACGCTTTTGAATTTCAGCAAACGCCATTGCCCAGCTTTCATCACACATAAAAAACAGCGCGGGCATTGCCTTTTTCAGCGGCATATCCCTCATATACGGCGCAATCGCCGCCCCCATCAGGATATGGCGCGAATTGATCATAAACGTAACTGTTGCAATCAGCATAATCGGCAAAGGATTTGCCCACAAATTGACTGCGGCAAATTCCGAACCTCCGGCAAAGTTCATGCCCGTCATCAGCAGCATTTCCAGCCAACTCATGCCTTTCTGCCCACCCTGCATGCCCAAAATCAGCGCCCACGGCAACAAGCCGATCAGCATGGGGGAACATTCTTTGATACCGCGCAGAAATTCCGATTGAGGAGAAGCAGTCTGATTCATTTTGATTGAAACGGTTTATTAAAAAGAAGCGACGTATTATAAAGCAGGCCGTCTGAACAAGGGTATAATACGGAAAAATTAGATTTATTTACGGAAACCGATATGACCCACACCGTCCATCTACAGTTTGAAGAAATTGACAATACCGTGTTGCAACGCCTGTGCGGCGCGCTCGACAGCAATCTCGAAGCCTTAGGCAAAGCCCTTGATATCCAAATCAGCCGCCGCTTCGAACATTTCACCTTCATGGGCGAACTGGCACACGCCGGCCGTCGCGCCTTGCTGTCGCTTGCCGAAGCCGCAAAAAAAGGCGACTTGGACGACAACGCCATCAGCCTCGCGGCCGTTGAAGCAAAAACAGCAGATGAAAAACACGAAGAAAAACACCACGACCAACAATACTATTTCCGCACCAAACGCGGCAGCATCGGCGGCCGCACCCCGCGCCAAAACGGCTATATCCGCGCCTTGCTCAACCACGATGTCGTGTTCGGCTTAGGCCCGGCCGGTACAGGCAAAACCTATCTTGCCGTTGCCGCCGCAGTCGATGCCATGGAAAAACACCAAATCGAACGCATCGTGTTGGTGCGCCCCGCAGTCGAAGCAGGCGAAAAATTAGGCTTCCTGCCGGGTGATTTGGCACAAAAAGTCGATCCCTACCTGCGACCGCTTTACGATGCACTGTATGATTTGATGGGTTTCGACCGCGTAACCAAACTGATGGAAAAAGGTTTGATTGAAATTGCGCCGCTCGCCTACATGCGCGGCCGCACCTTAAATGGCGCGTATGTCATCTTGGACGAAGCGCAAAACACCACGCCCGAACAAATGAAAATGTTCCTGACCCGTATCGGCTTTGGTGCCAAAGCAGTCATTACCGGCGACATCAGCCAAATCGACCTGCCGCGCAACATCAAATCCGGCTTGAAAGATGCACGAGAAAAACTGCGCGATGTAGAAGGCCTGTATTTCCACACCTTCACCAGCGAAGACGTTGTCCGCCATCCTTTGGTGCAGAAAATCGTCGAAGCCTATGAAGCAGCGGAAGAGCAAGCCGAAAAGAAAAGCGGCGAATAATCTTTTCAAACACTCAAGGCCGTCTGAAAATCAAATTTCAGACGGCCTTTCTACATCATTCTCCCTATAATACTGCTATAATCCGAAAATCAAGTAAAACAAAGACTTCAAAAGGAAAAATATGTCCCTCAAGCCACCCGTCCGAATCGCCGTTACCGGCGCGGCAGGCCAAATCGCCTACGCCACTCTGTTCCGCATTGCCGGCGGCATCATGCTCGGACGCGACCAACCCGTTATCCTGCAGCTGCTCGACCTGCCGCAGGCACAACAGGCATTGCGCGGCGTGATTATGGAAATGCAGGATTGCGCCTTCCCGCTCCTTGCCGACATCTTCGCCACAGACGACCCAGAAGTCGCCTTCAAAGATGCCAACATCGCCCTCTTGATTGGAGCGCGCCCGCGCACGCAAGGCATGGAGCGTGCCGACTTGTTGCACGCCAATGGCGAAATTTTCAAAGTACAAGGCGCGGCGTTGAACAAAGTTGCCCATCGCAACGTTAAAGTCCTCGTCGTCGGCAATCCGGCCAATACCAATGCCTACATCGCCATGAAATCCGCACCCGACATCCCGCCGGAAAATTTCACCGCCCTGATGCGTCTCGACCACCACCGCGCTGTCAGTCAAATTGCCGAAAAAATCAACCGCCCGATTACTTCCATCGAGCAAATGTGCGTCTGGGGCAACCACAGCCCGACCATGTACGCCGACTACCGCTACGCCACCAGCAATGGCGAGTCCGTCCAAGACATGATTACCGAACCTGACTGGAACACCGAAGTCTTCATGCCGAAAATCGCCGGACGCGGTGCCGCCATTATCGCCGCACGCGGCTCATCATCCGCTGCCTCCGCCGCCAATGCCGCCATCTACCACCTGCGCGACTGGTTACTCGGCAGCAGCGGCAAATGGATAACCATGGGCGTTCCATCCGACGGCTCTTACGGCATTCCCGAAGGTTTGATTTTCGGCTTCCCCGTCATTTGTGACGAAGGCAGCTACCGCATCGTCCAAGGCTTGGACTTGTCAGATGAATTCAGCCAAAAACGTATCGCCGCCACACTGGCCGAATTGGAAGAAGAACGTTCAGCCATCCAGGATCTACTCTAAAACAGAGGCCGTCTGAAAACCAAATTTCAGACGGCCTAAATAATTAAATGCCCGTTCTACAATCATTTTTAAAAGCTAGAATGGAACTCTTTGTCCTTGCTTATCTTTAAGATGCCATTGACCTGCCGGTGTACAACCGCCGCCACTACCGCTGACAGCATAATGATCACAATTCGGATCAAGCCGTTTCCCTTGAGAATATGAGCTATTTGTCAAGCCGTCTCCATCAAAGGAACTGCATGCGCCGATGAAAGCTACGCAAAACAGGATTAAAAATTTCTTCAACATTCCCATCACCATTTTTATAAAAGCCACACCACAAAATTGCAGCCTGGATAAAGTTCCCATGCTATCGATATGAGCTACACTGTGTGAGCAAAGAAAACAATCCTGCCTTGCTCACTGTTGTATTGCCGCCGATATAGGTACCAGAATTCCCGCTGCCATCACTCAAAGAAAAACCACTGCTAGAAACTCAAAATAAGCACCTTGCAAGATTAAAAACATAAAAAAATTATCAACATAATTTTATATACATGTGACAAAACTTTTGCAACTTTGTTTCTTATGGTTTTGCTTTTTTATAAAGCTCGTTCTAATAATATCAAACAAAAATAACAAGTAACTTTACTGCGTTTGAAAAAGGCCGTCTGAAAACCAACTATCAGACGGCCTTTACGGTGCAGCCTTATTCCGCTACATCAATGCACAAATATTTCAGTTCCAAATACTCATCCGCACCATATTTGCTACCTTCACGTCCCAAACCGCTGCGTTTCACACCGCCAAACGGTGCCACTTCATTACTGATTAAGCCCGTATTGATACCGACCATGCCGTATTCCAAGGCTTCGCCGACACGCCACTGACGGGCGGTGTCGGAGGTGAAAAGGTAAGCTGCCAAACCGTATTCCGTATTGTTCGCAGCCTCGATGACTTCGGCTTCGGTTTCAAAACGGAACACTGGACACAAAGGCCCGAAGGTTTCTTCGCACGCCACCGCCATTTGCGCCGTAACGCCGCTTAAAACGGTCGGCTCAAAAAACGTTCCGCCCAATGCGCTGCGTTTGCCGCCGGTCAGGCAACTTGCGCCTTTAGCCAATGCGTCGGCGATGTGCTGCTCGACTTTTTCTACCGCTTTTTCCTCAATCAACGGCCCTTGGTTTACTCCATCTTCCAAGCCGTTGCCCAATTTGAGCGCTGCCACTTTTTCACTTAATTTGTGGCAAAATTCGTCGTAAATACCTGATTGAGCGTAAACGCGGTTGGTGCAGACGCAGGTCTGACCGCTGTTGCGGAACTTGCTGGCCAGCGCACCTTCGACTGCTTTGTCCAAATCGGCATCGTCAAACACGATAAACGGCGCATTGCCGCCCAGTTCCAAGCTGAGTTTTTTAATGTCCGCCGCGCTGTCGGCAAAAATTTTCGTGCCGACTTCGGTTGAGCCGGTAAAGCTGATTTTGCGCACGGTCGGGTTTGTAGCAAATTCATGGCTGATTTCCGAAGCACTACCGCTGACAACAGGCAACAAATCCTGCGGCACGCCGGCTTCATAAGCCAAAACGACCAATGCATACGCACTCAAAGGCGTGAGCGATGCTGGTTTAACTATCATCGCGCAACCAACAGCCAAAGCCGGCGCAGCCTTGCGCGCAATCATCGCGGACGGGAAATTCCACGGCGTAATCGCAGCGGTAACGCCGACAGGCTGTTTCAGTACAACCAGTTTTTGCGACGCTTTCACACTTGTCAGCACATCGCCGTCAATCCGCCGCGCCTCTTCCGCAAACCAGCGCACAAACGAAGCCGCATAATCAATTTCACCACGCGCCTCAGTCAGGCTTTTGCCCTGCTCCATCGTCATGATACGCGCCAGTTCTTCTTTGTTTTCCTTAATTAAGAAATACCAACGCCACAACACATCTGCGCGTTCCAACGCGGTTTTTGCCGCCCATAATTTTTGTGCCGCTTCAGCTTTTTGAATCAAAAGCTTCAGGCCGTCTGAATCAGTCTTACGGACAAACGCCAAAGCCTCACCTGTTGCAGGGTTATCAACTTTAATGGCATCTGGGATCGAAGAAAAGGAAATATCAGGATGATTGAGTAAACGGGCAAAATCTTTCATGAGAAACGACCTTTCTAAAACCGAGGATATACGTTCATTATCATATTCATACCATCAAAGTGCAACTAAATAGAAAAATAAACCAACAGCAAAGGCCATCTGAATATCTTTCAGACGGCCTTTTTTATTCGGTTTTATCTAATCTACACACTTATCTCAATTTAGGTGAGCGAAGATAAGAATATATATTGATTAACAGAAGTAACGCATATAGAGCAAATATAATGATTAATCCATAATTACCTGCTTTTATTGTACTGAAGACAATGATAAAAAACAGATCCAATTCTACTAAATGATAGACAAATATACCAATTAAAGCAAAGACGATTGTGCCAAGTATTTTTCTATTAAGCAAAAAAAGCAAAATAGAAATATTATTTAAAATAAAAAATAACTTAACGACGATTTCACTTCCCTCTATCTCACCCTGAAGTTCGGACAGCTTATACATATCTCCATATACAATATAATCTGTAATATAGAAATTTTGCTTAAGAATAAAAAAAGACAATATACATAGTAATAAAAAAATTATATATCCAACAAATTTATCAAATTTCATATCATCTCTTCCATAACAAAGCTTTCTATAGACAGCCAAATTCCATCTAATTATCTAGAGCAGATAAAATAAATGGAAAAAAGGCCGTCTGAAAGGTAATCAATCTTGTTGACTTCCCCTCCAGACGGCCTTTAATCCGCCTTACTCAAACAAGACGTCTATACCTTCTTCTCCAACCTCCAAGCTCGCTCGCTCCGGCATATGACCCGCCGTCTGCTGCCATTGTAAAAAGCTTTGGGCTATCGCCGGCATCACCTGACGGTTCAGCAGGTGGTCAATGTTGCGCGCACCACTGTCGCCGGTCGTACAGGAATCGGCCAGCAGCGCTGCAAAGTCCTCACTGTAGCTGAGGCGCGTTTGATGGGCTTCATACAGCCGGTCTGCTATTTTATCCAACTTCAATCTGACGATTTGAGCCAATGCTTCTTTTTCCAACGGACGGTAAGGAACGACCTGCATACGCGCCAACAATGCGGCCTGGAAGTGGTCTGTCAGTATCGGACGGATGGCTTCCGCCAGTTCTTCCAAGCTGTATTCGGGTGCTTCTTCGGCTTCGGCAGGGCCGTCTGAAACTTCGGTGTGCTCAGACGGAGTTTCCGGCATTTGTGCAGAAAGTTCTACTTCGGTATCGGCGATCTGTTCTTGTTCGTTTGCTTCTTGGTTTTCTGCTGCGGCTTCTTCTGCCTCTTCTGGCTCTTGCGGTTTCAGCAACTGGGTCAGTTCGTTTGCCCCCAAGTTCGAAGTCATCAGGATAACGGTGTTTTTGAAGTCGATTTCCCGGCCTTCGCCGTCACGCATCATGCCTTTGTCGAAGACTTGGTAGAAGAGGTTGAGGATGTCTTTGTGGGCCTTTTCGACTTCGTCCAGCAATACGACGCTGTATGGTTTTTGACGTACGGCTTCGGTCAATACGCCGCCTTCGCCGTAGCCGACATAACCCGGAGGCGAGCCTTTAAGTTGGGAAACGGTGTGTGCTTCGCGGTATTCGGACAGGTTGATGGTAATCAGTGATTTTTCGCCGCCGAAGAGTGCGTCTGCCAATGCTAGAGCGGTTTCTGTTTTGCCGACACCGGATGGGCCGCTCAACAGGAATACGCCCAACGGGGAGTCGTTGGTTTTCAGGCCGGCTTTGGCGGCCCTTAAACTTTGCGCAATCGCATGGATGGCTTCGCTTTGTCCGACTACGCGTTGCTCAAGCAGGCTTTCGAGCTGCAGCAGGTTGGCCAGTTCGTCTTTGAGTACGCTGCCTGCGGGCACGCCTGTCCAGTCGGCGATAATGTCGGCAATCACGGTTTCATCGACGCTGGTAAAAATCAGCGGTTTGCCTGCGACGACGGCATCCAGCTGTTGCTGTTTCTCGGTCAGGCTTTGTTGTGCGGCTTCCCGCTCTTCGGAAGTCAATTCTGTATTTTTGGCGGCTTCCATTAAGGATTGGATTTCGTCCGCCAATTGTTTTTCTTCCTGATAGCGGCGGTTCATTTCTTCGCGTTGTTCGTTCAGCTGGGCAATTTCCTGCTCGACTTGTCGGATGTTTTCTTCTTGCGACGCGTTCAGACGGCCCAGTTGTTTGTCGGCATCCAATGCTTCCAATTCCCGTTGCAGCGAGGAGGCCTGTGCCTCCATCAAGCCGAAGATATGGGGAACGGTATCCAAGCTCATGCGGACGCGGGCGGCGGCTGTATCCAACAAGTCTACGGCTTTGTCGGGCAGTTGGCGGCCAGTAATGTATTTTCTGGAGAGTTGCACGGCTGCGATGACTGCGGAATCCTGAATATGGACTTTATGGTAGGCGGCATAACGCTGTTTCAAGCCGCGCAGCATGGTAAAGGCTGATTCGTCATCGGGCTCTTCTACTTTGACCATTTGGAAACGGCGCTCCAATGCGGCATCTTTTTCAAAATATTGTTTGTATTCGCTCCAGGTTGTGGCGGCAATGGTGCGCAATTCGCCTCGTGCCAAGGCCGGTTTTAAGAGGTTGGCGGCATCTGCGCCACCGGCGCTGTTGCCAGCGCCGATTAAGGTATGCGCTTCGTCAATGAACAATAAGATAGGCTCTTCGGAATTTTGA
The DNA here is from genome assembly GCF_024205705.1 of Neisseria subflava. Taxonomy (NCBI): domain Bacteria; kingdom Pseudomonadati; phylum Pseudomonadota; class Betaproteobacteria; order Neisseriales; family Neisseriaceae; genus Neisseria; species Neisseria subflava. Next base: position 1,031,320 of record NZ_CP073115.1, on the reverse strand, counting down.
ACGGCTTCAATCACGTTACGCAGGCGTTGTTCAAATTCGCCTTTGACGCCCGCACCTGCCTGCAGCAGGCCTAAATCCAAGACCAATACCTGTGTGTTTTCTAATATTTTAGGCACTTCGCCTGAGGCGATTTTCAAGGCCAGGCCTTCTACCAGTGCGGTTTTGCCGACACCCGGCTCGCCGACCAAAATCGGATTGTTTTTACGGCGGCGCGATAAAATATCCATCATTTGGCGGATTTCTGTTTCGCGGCCAAATACGGGGTCGATGCCGCCTTGGGCTGCTTTTTCAGTCAGGTTGACGGTAAAGCGCGCCAATGCATCGTTTTGTCCGGTTGCTTTAACCGGTTGTGGTTTGGATTCGGCCTGAGTGCCTTCCTGGCCTTCTTCGGCAGAAGTTTGGGCAAACGTATTGTTGGTGCCTTCGATTGAGACTTCATCCAACCATGTTTTCAGACGGCCTATTTGGGTTTCCGTCAGACTCAACAGCGGCCATGCATCCTGCGTCATCAGACGGTAAGGGGATTTCAACAATGCCTGATACAGATAAGCGGAACGGATTTCCGATGCGCCTTCGTCACTTGCCAGTAGCCATGCGTCTGACAATAGGCTGACCAGTGATTTGGACAGTGAAGGATTACCGCGGACATTGCGCGGCAGTTTATCCATCGTGTCCAGCAAAGGGTTCCAGATGTTTTCCGAATCTATTTCGTAACGTCTCAATAAGGCGCCGACATCGCCATCCCCTAATTCCAATAGCTTGATAAACAAATGGTCAACCGTAATTTCGGCATGACCCCGTGTTTGACATAAACCGGCGGCGGCTTCCATTGCCTGTTGGCAATGCGTATTCAGACGACGTAATAATAAGGCTTGATCATGTGCAGACATTTGATATCCCTGATGTAAAAATGTGTTATAAAAAAGTGCTACCTTTATCAGGCAGCACTTTATGTGGATGATTAAGCGCGGCTTTCGTTCCAGCTGTCGGAATGAATGATGTTGCCGTCTTTATAAGTCCAAGTGATTTTTTCGTAGCGCAATTCAACGCGTTCCAAGTGGTTGTAACGCTCGCGTGCAGGGTCTTTGATGTTGTGCATTACAGGACCTACTGCGACAACTTTAACGTTGTCCAGTTTGGTATTGAAGTACTCTTTCTCTTGACCGGATGCATCAATTTGATACCACTTGATTTCTACTTCTTTTAAAGTTTGGCCGGTGGTCACGGCTTTGTACAAGTATGGAGAAGACGCATCGTATTCTTTGTACAATACGATAGGTTCATGAACGCGGGTACCTGTCAGTTTGCCGGTGTTGGCATCTGTAGGAATGCGGACATTGTGTTGGAACTCAACGATCTCAACACTGTCTTCACGGCCGTTAACGTCAACGGAACCTTTAATAGCGGAACCGCCATCGTCTTTCAGCCACATATAAGCAGGAATTGCCATATTTTTACTCCTTAGTTTTATTAAAAACGCTTTAAGTTTTAAGGCTTAAAGCAACTTGTGCTGCATTGAATTACTGTGTTGCCGAGGGAATAAGGATAATCTCAACCCTGCGGTTCTTGGCCTTACCGTCTTCTGTCTGATTGTCTGCAATCGGTTTGGTATCGCCAAAACCTTTGACTTCAAACCTGCCCTCCGGAACATTGGAGGAAATCACCAACCAGTCTTTGACGGATTGGGCCCGTTTTTCTGACAACTGCTGATTGGAAACAGGATTTCCGACATTATCGGTATGGCCTTCAACTAAAATGCGGGTATCAGGATGTGATTCGATTGCCTTCAATACGCCAATCAATGCTTTATTGGCATTATTTTTTAATTCAAACTGGCCGGTTTCAAAGAGTGCCAAACTGTCCAGGGTAAGAACCACCGGCTCCGGCTTTTTGACAGGCTTGGGCGCTTTAGGAACTTCGGCGGGAATTAAGGCTTTTAATTTGGGGGTATAGGCCTGCGCACGATACAGCCCTAAACCCAAATACGCAGGAACACCGTGATCACGGTATCCTTCAAGCAATTTCAAGTCCTGCTTCAACAGCCCTATTTTTTTATCCTGTTCAGCTTTATCCGTTTCCATGCGGAAGTCCGCTATATGCGTGCCGATTTGTTCCAACAAACGGCTGTTGTTGACAGTTGAAAACGACGCGGCCAGAAAAAAACCGGCAACACCAATGAATAATACCTTAAAAATCATATCTGAAATATGATTTCTATGATAAACGGCATATTTATCCAGATATTCGGATAGGATGTATCTTACCGAATCATGTTGAACGCTTTTTGCCGTCGGAATAAGACCATCTGTATTTTTTACCAGATAAGCTGCCCATTCAGATGTATTTTGAAAATTTCCGCAATCGGCAAGGCTTAAACTGCATATGTCCACATACTCCCATCCGCTATCTGTATTTTTTAAGAATTTTTCTTCTAAAAAATTCAGTGCCTCCATCAGATAAATATATTGATGGCTATACTGGGCATTGCTATCATGCAGGAATTTAAGGGACAGGGCGTTTTTCAGGTTCTTTAAGAATTCGTTTATCTGCAGACGGTTGTGTTCTTTCTTATTGATGATAGAAAAAACGGAATGACTGTTTTTTCTATCAAACAAAAAAGACACCGGCGTTTGAATCAACCAGTGCACTGGGATAGTCAAACCCGTGCTCTTCTGCAGAAAAAGTATATTACGCAACCATGTGCGCAAAGTGGTCGCAATATCGGTATTTTCCGCAGGGGAAAGCCACAGCTCCAGACTCACAGAAACATACTTATGGGCTGTATTTTCAAGCAAATTGGAAACGACCGGATGCAGATTTTCCGAACCCGACATATTGATATAGACGGTTTCATTTACCCTCTCTACCAACTTTCTCGGCACAGAAGAGTCATGCAGACGAATGGTATAGCAACCCAAATCTCCGTTGGAATCCAATTCTTCTGTGATTTTCTTCCAAAAATCCGTATTGATTTGTTCGCGTTTTTTCTTTAGATAAAAACGCCAATAATAAAAGGCAGCCCCAACGGACAATGCCCAAGCACAGCCTTTGATTATCCAACCTGCCTGCCAATATACTGCGAACACATACAGTAAAACGAGCTCAAAAACAGCCAAGGTTGCCAGAACCGAAATTTTCCGATAAGTCATTATATAAACACTTGAAATTACAATGCTTGTATTTGTTCAACCAAACCATCCAGATAATATCTAAATGCAAAGTATGCAACCGCTGCTACAACAATGCTTCCCACAAGCAGCCAGGCAGGACGGAGGCTGAATGCTTTTTTCAGCGGCGTTCCCTTTTGATCTATATAAAACAACTTACCGTCTTCCGATACGGCATTGCTTGGAAAGGCGGGTGTGATTTTTTTCAACTGTTCCTGTGCGGTGTGTAATGCATCTTCATCCAGAACATATCGGCCCCTGAAGCCCAAATTAATCACACTCAGATAGGTTTCCGCCACTAAGGGGCTGGCATCCTTGTGGTTTTTACACAAAGATTCGATTCGGTCACACAGGATATCCCCTGCATTATATGATTGGAAAAAACAAACCTGCATAGGGTTTCTTTCCCATACTTCCCTGTCGTTACCTTTCAGCGTGCGCAGTGCAACCTCATCCAAAAGGGCGCATTGTGCATATGAAACTTCTTCAATATCCGCCTCTTTCCATCCAAGCTCAGCTAATTTTGCCTTTAAATCTTGAATCAGATTTTTGCAATGAGCATACCATGATTCGGAATGGTCAGGTGTAAAGCCGGCAGATAATGCGGATACCGCCAAAGCAGTATCTCTCAAAACGGTTCTAATTAAGGGTTGGTTATTCATATTAAATACTCACTACTGCAAATAGGCTTAAATGTAAATCAGAAATAGAGGCCGGAACATAAATGCTGCATACTTGGGACTGCATCATCCTATCAAACGCGACATGCCGTTTATCCAACCTAAAATACACATTGTCCATTCTAAAAGGCAGGCCCGGCGGAGTCTGATGAAGGTGATGTAAAGGTACGCCGACCACTGCCGTATTAATTACCCGCTCCACATCATCGGGCGCACCGATTTTGCTGACCAAAGGCAGCTGTTTTTGCAATTCCAAAAAGTCGACGGAGTCGGAATGGGCGGAAAGATAAAACTCTGCATCAGCATTGATTCGGTCATCAAATATCTGGGCGCGCCAATGCGTCGATTTCAGATGCTCCAGTGACAATTCGATAACAGGGGAAGGAATAACCTCATCCAGCAAATCACGGATTTTTTGTTCCAAACGGTTGAATGTTCCAAACAAATCAAAGTGATCATATGAGTCTATCTCTTTAACGGACTCGTTGGCTCTAAAGGTATACAGCATACCCAGCAGGCGTACCAAAAGTTTATAAAACTCTTCCGGATGCTTCTGCGGGTAGTCATTCAGGTGCTTCAATTCCGGATAAATGGTATTTAAGCCATGCAGAAACCAAAACAGCATCGAATCGGAAACTGAAAAATCAACGACACTTTCGCTCCGAGAGCGGCGGCGGGCAGACAAATTCTCTATACGGGATAATACCATCAAAGTGATGCGGTTAAGACAAGAGAATAAAGTTTCCGATCCTGTTATGGATAACAATGGCGGGATATAGTTTTTAGCCCAAACGAAAGCACCCGTCTCATCTTTCTCTATTGCACCGATAGGACAGGTAATATAGTCGTCATTTTGTTCAAAATCGAAACGAATGGTGAGATTCAATCCCTCCACCGCAAACTCTGTTTCCTCGGTAGAGAAAATATCCTCCACCTTCTCAAAGCTCTTAACAAAGCGCTTGGGCGTATCTTTGGTTTCATCCTCATCTACCAAGTTTGAAACATGCGCCTGATAGACGGGCAGTGCCAACAATACAACATTTCGTTGCTGTAAAGGCAGACCTTCAATATTGCGCACATTGACGTGGCGTCCGCCGGCCTGCAAATCAATTAAGGTGCCATCCGGCAAGCATGCCTGAAGTGTATCTAATTTGATTTTTCCAACTTCTAATGCCTGACGGTCAAATTCACATTGAAAACAGCCCCACCTAAAATCCCCCATCATTCTCATTAACAGGGCATGCATATGATTATTGAATTTGTCTTGTTGTTGAAAATGTTGAGGCGATAGGAGTACCCCCTCTTCCCATAACGGCTTGTGAAATTTCACTGAAAAACCTTTTTCCGGTAAATTTGAATACGATAGACAAGCTATCTGTCTAACATTTATACTAACCAATCAGGATATTTCCTGACCCCATACCTTGCATTTTATTTGAAAAAATGACATAAGTGTCATTTAATCTATCAAAAAAGGATAAATTTCATCGTGAGCAAAAGTTTTCAAAACGAAGTTCCGCCTTCCCGTATCAATATTAAATTGGACTTGCATACCGGCGGCGCACAAAAAAAGGTTGAGTTGCCGCTTAAGCTTTTAGTAACCGGCGATTACAGCAACGGCCAAGATAAACGCGATCTTGCCGAAAAAGAAAAAGTCAATATCAACAAAAACAACTTTGATTCAGTATTATCCGATTTCAATCCTAAAGCCAATCTGACCGTCAAAAACACACTCTCTCCTGCCGGCGGCGAGATGAATGTGAATTTGGATTTCAAATCCATGCGCGACTTCCATCCGGAACAAATTGCCCAGAATGTGCCGGAATTGCGTGCCTTGCTGGCTATGCGCAACCTGCTTCGCGATTTGAAATCCAACTTATTGGACGACTCTGCTTTCCGTCGCGAATTGGAAGCCATTCTGCGTGACGAAAACCTGTCTGCCGAACTGCGCGACCGTCTTGAAAAAATCGCACCTATCAATAATAAGTAATATCAAAGGCCGTCTGAAATACCCGTAAGGATTCAAATATGCAAAAAAGCCAAAAGGCCCAAGCCCAAACTACAGTTATCGAACAAGAAAGCACAAACAGTGTTTATGAAGACCTGTGTAAAAAAATCAATCTGAACGCCGTTGACTCCGTCATCGATATCGAGCAATTCCAAAGTGCCGAGAAAATGTCGGAAGCCTCTGCCGACGAGCGTATCGCCGCAGCCGTCAGCGTCTTCATGAAAATGATCCAAGACTCTTCCCAAAAAGTGGAACGCCTGGACAAAAGCCTGCTCGATTACCACATTGCCCGTATCGACGAACAACTCAGCCGTCAACTGGATGAAATCCTCCATAACGAAGAATTTCAAAAAATCGAATCCGCATGGCGCGGTTTGAAATTCTTGGTCGACCGAACCGACTTCCGTCACAATGTCAAAATTGAAATTCTTGATGTTTCCAAAGAAGATTTGATTCAAGACTTTGAAGATGCGCCTGAAATCGTGCAAAGCGGACTGTACCGCCACACTTACAGTAACGAATACGACACCCCGGGCGGCGAACCTATCGGCGCCGTGATTTCAAACTACGAATTTGACCGCAGCCCTCAAGATATGGCTTTGCTGCGCAATATCTCGCGTGTTTCCGCTTCTGCACATATGCCATTTATCGGCTCGGTCGGTGCATCTTTCTTCGGCAAAGAAAGCATGGAGGAAGTGGCCGCCATCCAAGACTTGGCCAACTATATGGACCGTGCCGAATACATCAAATGGAAAAGCTTCCGCGAAACAGACGATGCACGCTATATCGGCTTGACCCTTCCCCGCTTCCTTGCCCGTCTGCCGTACGGCAGCGATACCGTGCCTGTCCGCAGCTTCAATTACGAAGAACAGGTAAAAGGTACGGAGCATAACCGCTATTTGTGGGCAAATGCATCATTTGCCTTTGCCGCCAATATGGTACGCAGCTTCATCAATAACGGTTGGTGCGTCCAAATTCGCGGCCCGCAGGCCGGCGGTTTGATTGAAGATTTACCTATTCACATGTACGACCTGGGCACCGGCAATCAAATGAAAATCCCGACAGAAGTCCTGATTCCGGAAACCCGCGAATTCGAATTTGCCAACTTGGGCTTTGTTCCGCTGTCTTTCTATAAAAACCGCGATTACGCCTGCTTCTTCTCCGCCAACTCGACTCAGAAACCTGCGTTGTACGAGACCAAGGAAGCAACCGCAAACAGCCGCATTAACGCCCGTTTACCTTACGTCTTCCTGCTTTCCCGTCTGGCACACTACCTCAAACTGATCCAGCGTGAAAACATCGGTACCACCAAAGACCGCCGCATGCTTGAGTTGGAACTGAATAATTGGATCAATACCCTGGTAACGGAAATGACCGACCCGAGCGACGAGCTGCAGGCAACACATCCGTTAAGAGAGGCAAAAGTATTAGTGGAAGATATTGAGGACAACCCGGGCTTCTTCAAAGTCCGCCTGTTTGCCCGCCCGCACTTCCAAATCGAAGGCTTGGATGTCAACTTGTCATTGGTATCTCAAATGCCTAAAGAGAAGAAATAAGCAATTAGGTAAACTTGAAAAATCCTCTTTCCTTTTGGGAAAGAGGATTTCTACTCCTACAAGTAATTATTTCTTTGCCCATAGGTATAAAGAAATTTAGTCAAAATATCCCGTGAAATCTACAATTTTGGAACAATATCCCCTTAACCTAGACTCCTTGGCATAACAAAAATTTGTAATATTTGTGATTATTTTAAACAGGGAATACTCTTCCCAAATACTCTACCTCAAAAGGATAAGACACATGTATGACAACAATTTGCTATAATACAAAACTCATTTCAACCCTCATCCAAAATTCCATTTTCAGACGGCCTTTGTCTGTTTATAAGGCCGTCTGAAATGTTTTCCGTCTATCCTCTTCCGCCGAGCCATGATTCCATCTGATTTCATTGACGAGCTTTTGTCCAAAGTCGATATTGTCGATATTATCGACGAGCAGGTTCCGCTGAAGAAAGGCGGGGCGAACTATATGGCCTGCTGTCCATTTCACAAGGAAAAGACGCCGTCGTTTTCGGTCAGCCCGACTAAGCAATTTTACCATTGCTTCAGTTGCGGGGCGCATGGTTCGGCGATTGGTTTTGTGATGGAACATCAAGGGCTGTCGTTTCCGGAGGCGGTGCAGTTTTTGGCTGATCGCGTCGGCATGACGGTACCTAAAGTTCGTGGGCAGGAAGACAATCCTGAAATCCGTGCCGAACGTAAGAAAAAACAGCAGACTTTGGAAGAAACGACGGCAGCGGCAGCGGATTTTTACGCGCAACAGTTGAAATTTAATCCGGCGGCGAGGGCTTATTTGGACAAACGCGGCTTGAGTGCGGAAGTCATCGCGCATTACGGTTTGGGCTATGCGCCCGACGGTTGGCAACCTTTGGCACAAGTGTTCCAACCCTATCCTAATACTGCGTTGGTGGATACGGGCATGGTCATCGATAACGAAGGCAAACATTACGACCGCTTTCGCCATCGGATTATGTTCCCTATCCGTAATCCGCGTGGGCAGGTCATCGGCTTTGGCGGCCGCGTATTGGACGACTCCAAACCCAAATACCTAAACTCTCCCGATACGCCTTTGTTTGACAAAGGGAAAAACCTTTACGGGCTATATGAAGGGCGTGCTGCCGTAAAAGAGGCAGGACGGATTTTGGTGGTTGAAGGCTACATGGACGTGGTCGCATTGGCGCAGTTCGGCGTCGGCTACGGCGTAGCGGCTTTGGGTACAGCAACCACGGCAGAACACGTCAAAATCCTGATGCGTCAGGCAGACAGTATTTATTTTTGCTTTGATGGCGACAGCGCGGGACGTAAAGCGGCTTGGCGCGCGCTGGAAAATGCGTTGCCGCAATTAAAAGACGATAAATCGCTGCATTTTCTATTCCTACCCGAAGAACACGACCCAGACAGCTACATCCGCGCCTATGGCAAGGCTCAATTTGAAGATGCCTTGTTAAACCAAAGCAAGCCTCTATCCGAATACTTTTGGGAACATCTTTCAGACGGCCTCAACCTCAATACGCAAGAAGGCAAAGCAGAATTGGTCAAAACCAGTTCTCCGCTTTTGGCTCAGATTACTGCGCCGGCATTGGGCTATCTTCTGAAACAAAAACTCAGCGAGCTGGTAGGCATTGATCCGGACAACCTCGCCCAATTACTCGGACAAGAAGCACCAAAATGGCATGTCAAACAAAAAAGTTATAAACTGCCGCCTATTTCTGTCAAACAGCCAACCATGCTGACGCTGGTTCAAAGACAGATACGCAGCCTCTTGATAAATCCGGCTTGGGCTTCATATATAGACCTGCCCGATTATCTGGCTTTAAGCGGCGACTTCGCCTGCCTTGCCAATTTGGCCGAAACCATCAAGCATCACGATACGACTCCTGCAACCGCACAAGTGCTTGAATATATGCGCGGTTCGCCCTATGAGGAAACCGTCAATCAAATCTTTTTATCGACCCTTCATTCTGAAGAAATGGAAGGGGATAACGAAGAAGATTGCGAAAGTTTCCAAATCGGCATGAAAAAGTTGTTAAATGAATTAAAATACAGTCAAATCGAAACTTTAAAGCAAAAAAGTATTCAAACTGGTTTGACCGAAAATGAAAAAAGACTATTGCTGTCGCTTTTGACGGCAAAGCAAAACTAACCCCTCAGGCCGTCTGAACAATCTAAACACACGCTGCGAAGCATGACACGCAGAACACTCCATCCGTAATATTTTCAGACAGCCTCAGAGTATTAAAGTGAAATCTGATTTCACAACAAAAAGCTCTGCTCCGCCTTCAGGTACGGCCACATCACCGTAAACCGTCGGCATCCTATCAACCTAGAGAGCAATCCATGTCTAAAAACCAAAACTACGAAGAATACCAAGACCAAGATGACAACCGTCCCTTGAGTATCGAAGAGCAGCGCGCGCGTCTGCGCCAACTCATTATCATGGGTAAAGAACGCGGCTATATCACTTATTCTGAAATTAACGATGCCCTGCCCGACGATATGTCCGATGCCGAACAAATCGACAATATCGTCAGCATGATTTCCGGCCTGGGTATCCAAGTAACCGAGCAAGCCCCCGATGCTGAAGACATCCTCTTGAGCGACAACGCCGCCGCCATGACCGACGACGATGCCGTTGAAGAAGCCGAAGCAGCACTCTCCAGCGCAGATTCAGAATTCGGCCGCACAACCGACCCTGTGCGTATGTATATGCGTGAAATGGGACAAGTCGATCTGTTGACACGCGAAGACGAAATCATCATTGCCAAAAAAATCGAAAATGCACTGAAAAACATGGTGCAGGCCATTTCTGCCTGCCCGGGTTCGATTGCCGAGATTTTGGCTTTGATTGAACAAGTCCGCAACGACGAAATTCGCGTAGATGAAGTGGTTGAAGCCATCATCGACCCTAATGAAGTTTTGTTAAACGAATTGGGTCTGGGTCATTTGGAAAATACCAAACCTGACGATGAAGAAGGTGAGACTGACAGCGAAGTCGAAGATGACGACGAAGATGACGAAGATGACTCCGGCAGTGATTCCGAAGCCATGTCCGCCGCCCATTTGGCCGAACTGAAACAAAAAGTGTTGGAACATTTTGCCTTTATCGAGAGCGAATACGGCAAAATGATCAAGCAGCTGGAAAAATACGGCAGCCAACACGCCAACTACCTGAAACACCGCGATGCCATTGCCAACAAACTGCTGGAAGTCCGTTTTGCCACACGCCAAATCGAAAATTTGAGCAGCAACCTGCGCAGCCGCGTTGAAAACATCCGCAAACTCGAACGCGAAATCCGCGATATCTGCATCGACCGCGTACGTATGGAACGCGACTACTTCATCGAAAACTTCCTGCCTGCCATTACTGATTTGGAATGGGTTGAAAAAGAAGTAGCCAAAGGCCGAGTATGGGCAAATGCTTTAGATCGTTTCCGCCACGCCATCCTCGAAAAACAAGCCGAGTTGGCCAATATGGAAAGCGAAACCCGCATTTCCATCGAAGAGTTGAAAGAAATCAACAAAAACATGGTGCTGAGCGAAAAAGAAACCTCAGCCGCCAAACAGGAAATGATTCAGGCCAACTTGCGTTTGGTTATTTCCATTGCTAAAAAATACACCAACCGCGGCTTGCAGTTCCTTGATTTGATTCAAGAAGGCAATATCGGCCTGATGAAAGCGGTGGATAAATTCGAATACCGCCGCGGCTATAAGTTCTCGACTTACGCCACATGGTGGATCCGTCAAGCGATTACCCGTTCCATCGCCGACCAAGCGCGTACCATCCGCATTCCGGTTCACATGATTGAAACCATCAACAAAATGAACCGTATCTCGCGCCAATACCTGCAAGAAACCGGTGAGGAACCTGATTCCGCCAAACTGGCCGAGCTGATGGAAATGCCGGAGGACAAAATCCGCAAAATCATGAAAATAGCCAAAGAGCCGATTTCTATGGAAACACCGATTGGCGACGACGACGATTCGCACTTGGGCGACTTCATCGAGGATGCCAACAACGTTGCTCCGGCAGAAGCTGCGATGTACACCAGCCTGCACGAAGTAACCAAAGAAATCCTCGAAAGCCTGACACCGCGCGAAGCCAAAGTGTTACGCATGCGTTTCGGTATCGATATGAATACCGACCACACGCTCGAAGAAGTCGGCAAACAATTTGACGTAACCCGTGAACGTATCCGTCAAATCGAAGCCAAAGCCCTGCGCAAGCTGCGCCACCCTACCCGCAGCGACCGCCTCCGCAGCTTCCTCGACAGCGAAGAAAACAAATCATAAAAGCAAACCGCAGGTTGAAAGACCTGCGGTTTTTATTGGAATACGAAGGCCGTCTGAAAACCAAATCTCAAAAGATTTAATCGCTTCAGACGGCCTTAAATTTATTTTGATAATTTATTCAGCCTCAGTGGTTTTCTTTTTCGGACGGCATCGACGACGTTTGGGTTTGTCGTCAGTTGAGCCACTTTGTTTCTGACGTTTGTACTCATTGGCCGCAGTCATTTGCTGGCGTGCTTCCTCATCGGCATGTTGGAAAGTTGTCCACCAAGAAGCCATCTCTTTATCAACCTCGCCAACCTCGCTACGCAAAATCAGGAAATCATAAGCAGCTCGGAAACGGGCTTGTGATAGCAGACGATATGGGCGTGCGCCGCGCATATTGTCGAATTGCGGCTGAAATTGCCAAATTTCACGCATGGTTGCAGAAAATCGTTGCGGTACGCCCCAACCTTTCTCTACCGTATCGCGCATGGTGTTCATCGCATCCATCAACGCAGGGACAGGTTTTTGACCATGGCTTTGATTGCGTTGCCAAATGGCGTTTAGTGTCGGCCACAATACCGCCGCCAATACAAAACCGACGGAAACGGACTTATCCGCACGAAGGCGCTCATCGGTATTTTTCAAGGCCAACATAATCATACGTTTATCAGCCGCTTCGGCGGTTTTCAAGGCATCTAAAAGCGGATGGATGCCTTCGGGAATACCCAACTCATTTAGCCGTTTCAAACAAGCACGAGAATAACCGGAAAACAGGATTTTCAGAATTTCATCAAATAAACGGGCAACAGGCTCATTTTTCAGACGGCCTGCATATTCGGCAATCGGCAAAGCCGTTTGCTCTTCTACTTCGAAACCCAATTTGCCCGATAAACGTACAGCGCGAAGAATACGGACAGGATCTTCCTGATAGCGTTCGGCAGGATCGCCTATCATCACCAATTTTTTATCAGCAACATCAGCCACGCCCTGATGGAAGTCCCAAATCTCCTCTTTAATCGGGTCGTAATACAGCGCATTACAGGTAAAGTCTCGGCGCATAGCATCTTCTTCAATGCTGCCATAAGTATTGTCCTTCATAATTCGGCCTTGCGCATTTTGCTGAACCTTATCGCCACCGCGGAACGTCGTCACTTCAATGGTTTCAGGGCCAATCATCACATGAACGATTTGGAAGCGTCGGCCGATAATGCGGCTGCGGCGGAATACTTTACGGATTTGCTCCGGCATGGCATCGGTTGCAATATCAAAGTCTTTGGGCTCGACCCCGAGCAACAAATCCCGAACGGCACCACCCACAACATAAGCCTGAAAACCGGCTTCATGCAGGCGTTTGGCAATTTTCTCCGCGGCAAAGCTCAACATATCCGCGCGGATACCGTGTTGCTCAAGCAGGATAATTTCCTTTTCGGGCAACGATTTGACGTGTTTTTTAGGCAACACTTTATGCAGCCATTTTTTTAACATAAGCAGCTCTTTTCACAATAAAAAAGGCCGTCTGAAACTTGTCTGGCTTAAGCCTTTGCGCAATATTCTGCCGCAGAAGGCGCAAAACATTGAGCAAAGGCTTCAGACGGCCTAAAAAAGACGTGCTATTATACCTTATGGAAGTTCGATTAATTAGCGTATTGGCAAAAAATATCGGCTATAATGACGGTCTGACAACGATTCAGGCAGAACATCATGTACCACTACAAATCCGAAGCTACCCAATTCCTCGACAAACTCATGGAAGACAATCCCGAAATGGAAGCGCAACGCCTCGAAAACCGCCATTTGCTGTGGGATGTTACCCTCAATCCGGCCGAACAGGCTGAATTTGAAGCGGCCAAAGTCAACAAAAAACCTTACACCTACTATCAAGACTAATTCCGTATCGGTATGACGACCAACACCCACAATACCGATCCGGCGTTACAGCAGTACCTCAACAGCATCGGTCAATCCGAACATCCCGTTTTGACCGCATTGCGCGAGCGTACCCAATCACATCGTCTGGGAAAGATGGCCATCGCCCGAGAGCAGGCAGCCATGTTGGTGTGGTTGGCCAAATTATTGAATGCCAAAAAATATTTGGAAGTTGGCGTCTTTACTGGTTACAGCAGCACCTCCGTTGCACTTGCCCTCCCCGAAGACGGCAAAATCACGGCTTGCGACATTAATGTAACCTTTACCGATATTGCCCGCGAAACATGGCAGGCAGCAGGCATAGCGCATAAAATCTCGCTTCATCTGCAACCGGCTTTGCTGACTTTGGACGATTTGATTGTGCAAGGCGAATCGGAAAGCTATGACTTGGCACTTATCGATGCCGACAAACCGCCTACGCCAAAATATTTCGAACGCTGTTTGCAACTGGTACGGAGTGGCGGCGTGATTGCCATCGATAATATCTTGTTGGGTGGGCGCGTCATGAATGAAGCTGCCGAAAATGATCCGCCAAGCTTGGATATCCTGCGCCATTTCAACCAAAATCTGCCGCGCGATACACGCATTATTCCCATTACCCTGCCTGTCGGCGACGGTTTGACACTGCTACTAAAAAAATAAAACGACACAATCCGATGAAAACATTATCACATTCCCTGTTTCTTTTGCCGCTTACTCTATTGGCCACATCGTGCGCCGTTTCCCACCCTCTTCAACCAGCCGATAATCCTAACTTCGTCCTGCCGGATATTCCGCGTGAGCCTTTGCCTGAAAAAAGTATTCCCTATCCGCGTTTGGACGCACAAACCCAGATTGACCACTTAGGTATACAAATTGCCCGACTGGAACGCACGGTTGAAGAATTAAATCAACGCTTGCACACATTGGAACAACAACGGACTATCAAACGTCCGACTACTTCTGCTTCCAATCCCAAAGCCCAGCGATTGGACGACCGCAAGCTGAAAATGAACTATTTGGCAAATGGCGGCGGCGTGCCGTCTGAAACAGACTCAGCCGCACAAAACGAATTACGCCTTTATAATCAGGCGCAAAAATACTATCAGCGTAACAACTATTCCGCCGCAGTGGCCATTTTGAAAGAGGCTGACGGCGGCAATGGCAGCGAAATTGCCCGCCGCAATATGTACCTGCTCCTGCAAAGCCAACAACGTCTGGGTAACTGCGAATCCGTTATCGAAATCGGCAACCGCTACGCCAACCGATTCCGTAACAGCCCGCAAGCTCCCGATGCCATGTACAGCATCGGCCAGTGCCAATACAAACTGCAACAAAAAGACATCGCCCGCAGCACATGGCGCAAACTGATACAAAGCTTCCCCAACAGCGAAGCGGCAAAACGTGCTTCCATCAGTCTCAAACAAAGATAAACGTTCAGACGGCCTTGTCATCCCCAAGGCCGTCTGAATATTTTTTTACCCTAATCCATTCAAGCAAAAGGAACTCCTCATGATCCAAGTCGGCATTATTATGGGCAGCAACAGCGATTGGCCGGTGATGCAGCAGGCAGCACAATTTCTCAAAGAATTCGGCGTTGAATACGAAGCGCGTGTCGTCTCTGCACACCGTACGCCTGATTTGATGTTTGAATACGCCGAAACCGCACGCGAACGCGGCATCAAAGCCATCATTGCCGGCGCAGGCGGCGCAGCGCATTTGCCAGGCATGGTTGCAGCCAAAACCACGGTTCCCGTCTTGGGCGTTCCCGTTCCCAGCAAATATCTGCGCGGCGAAGACTCCCTGCTTTCGATTGTGCAAATGCCCAAAGGCGTTCCTGTTGCCACATTTGCCATTGGCGAAGCAGGAGCGGCCAATGCAGCGCTGTTTGCCATTTCACTTTTGGCCAACGAAAATCCTGAATTGGCTGAAAAATTGGCTGCTTTCCGTGCCAAACAAGAACAAACCGTTCTAGCCATGGAATTGCCTGAAGCATAAGGAACAAAGGCCGTCTGAAAGTTGTAAAGAGAAACTTTGATTTTGTTTTACGATTGTTCAGACGGCCTTTTTTCTTTTATCAAATTGAATTAATGCCATGAAAATCCTAGCATTCGTCCTACTCTCCACCCTGCTTTGTTCCTGTCAAAGCCCAAGCACTCCTACTCAATTAACTGCTATTCCATCTCAGCAACAAACCTAAGATACAACCGGCAATCTGATTATCTTCTATGATGCCCAAACTGGTTCTGCGCCATTGCTAAAAGCAGTGAAAACCTCTGGTGCAACTTTGGTTTACGAATACAAAAACCTGAACGGCATTGCTATTCGTCCGGCTTCCAAGACCAATATTGAAGATGCCATTGCCTATTTCAAAAAAGTAAACGGCGTATTGTCTGTTGAACAAGACCGACTGCTTAAACTTCAATAAACAAACTATTTTTTGACCAAATAAAAAAGGCCGTCTGAAACGCATCACTACGATTTCAGACGGCCTTTACTTTTTTCAATAAATCAAATCATGCCGCTGCCTTGCGCTTTTGGCTTGGCTTGGCCGAATTCCAATTTACTCAGCGCAGACAAATAGGCTTTGGCAGTCGCCACCAACACGTCGGTATCTGCGCCTTGACCGTTGACCACACGATCGCCACGTTGCAGACGGACAGAAGTTTCGCCTTGGCTTTCTGTGCCTTGCGTCACCGCATTGACAGAGTAAATCTGCAAGGTTGCGCCACTTTGTGCTACGCTTTCAATGGCTTTAAAGATCGCATCAACAGGGCCAGAACCGGTAGCGGTAGCGTGTTTTTCTTCTCCGCGAATACTGAACACGATATTGGCACGAGGTTCTTCGCCGGTTTCGGTGCTGATTTTTTGGGAAATGAATTTATAGCTTTCGGTATTCATATTGCCCATTTCGTCAGACACCAAAGCGTGCAGGTCTTCATCAAAGATTTCGCGTTTCTTATCCGCCAGCTCTTTGAAGCGTGCAAATGCCGCATTCAACGCCTCTTCGCTTTCCAACTCAATACCCAAATCTGCCAGCTTGCTGCGGAATGCGCTGCGGCCAGAGAGTTTGCCCAAAGTCAAGCGGTTGGTTGACCAGCCGACTGATTCGGCAGTCATGATTTCATAGGTTTCAGGATGTTTCAACACGCCGTCTTGGTGGATGCCTGATTCGTGCGCAAAGGCGTTTGCGCCGACTACTGCTTTGTTTGGCTGAATCGGATAGCCGGTGATAGTAGATACCAGTTTGGATACCGGCACGATTTGCGTGGTATCGATGCCGGTTTCCAAGCCGAACAAATCATGACGCACTTTCAACGCCATCACGATTTCTTCAAGGCTGGCATTGCCCGCGCGTTCGCCCAAGCCGTTGATGGTACATTCCACCTGACGCACACCTGCCTGAACAGCAGCCAATGAGTTAGCAACCGCCATACCCAAGTCATTATGGCAGTGGGTCGACCAAACTACTTTGTCGCCATTGGGAACGCTTTTGATGATGTTGCTGATACGCTCGTACCATACGGAAGGGATGGAGTAGCCGACAGTATCAGGAATATTGATAGTAGTCGCCCCCGCTTCAATAACCGCCGTAAAGATTTTGGCAAGGAAGTCCAAATCCGAACGTACTGCGTCTTCAGCAGAAAATTCCACATCGTCAGTGTATTCTTTAGCAATTTTTACCGCTTTGACCGCCGCATCGATGACCTGCTGCGGCTTCATTTTCAGTTTGTGCTCCATGTGGATCGGGCTGGTGGCGATAAAAGTGTGAATACGTTTATTCGGCGCAGGGGAAACAGCTTCGCCTGCTTTGCGCACATCGTTTTCAACGGCACGCGCCAATGAGCAAACTGTAGATTTAGTAATGATTTTGGCAATCGCATTAACCGATTCAAAATCGCCCGGACTGGCGGCGGCAAAACCCGCCTCAATCACATCGACACCCATCTTTTCCAACTGGCGGGCAATACGGATTTTCTCCTCTTTGGTCATGGATGCACCGGGCGACTGCTCGCCGTCGCGCATAGTGGTATCGAAAATGATAACGCGGTTGGTTTGTGTCATTTCTGTTCTCTCCAGAGATTCGTTTTTTTGTAAAAAAGCATTCAAATCAAGCGGTCTGCCTTGCGCTTCCGCCAAAGCGGTCAGTTTTTGCAACTGAGCCAAAGGCAGAGAACCGCGTGTACGCCATTTGTAGATAGCCGCAGTGGTCGCAGCATTTTCCGGGTCGTGCTGTTTCAGGGCTTCGGCCAGCGAGTTTACGCCGCCAAAATAGGCAACCAAACGGTCAATGTCTAATTGCATGATGTTCCTTGTCCAAATCCGATTAAGATTATTGTGTTTAGGTTTTGTATTATACTCATTTTAGACAAAACGACAATCTATTTTTATCAAAATATTGGTGTAAATTTAAAAATTGAGAAATTTTTATACATTATGTCTAATTTAAACTATTAAAAGCTCCTCTCAAACCGAACGCATCCTAAATATAGTAAACTAATCCCTTATGTCCCCGATTTGAAACACATTATGCCCCACACCATCCCTACCAACCGATCCGACATTGAATGGCGCAATGAAAGTACACAAAAGCCACCTAAGCAGGCGGTTTACATCCAAGAAGCAGGCGCAGCAGAAATTTTAAAAAATGCCCACGCGCAAACTGCAACCGTTTGGACTGGCGATTTTCACAATGCCAAGCAAGTCTTATCTGCAATGAAAAAACGTATCCGCAGGCCGTCTGAAAAAAAGAAAGGCGCACCTGCCGATATTCAGACGGCCTTTCACGCCCACCGTATGAAACAGGCGCAACAAAGTCGTTTGCTCAATATGCTTGCCGTTGAAATCCAACCGAATTTTCAACTGGATAATGCACGTGCACCCGACATCTACGCCGCCCTGTGCGATGTTTACGACACACCAAACGACAAACCGTTTCTCTTGCCGCTGAATCAATTACTGGGCTTTATCGGTGCGCACGAGTGGCACAAAAAAGGTATAGATATTCCGCAGCTAGACGGAAAAATCCATGTTCCTTTCGGCGTATTCTCTCCACTGCGTGGCGAATATTTGGATTTAATCGCCCAAGCGCCACTCGCTCCCAATATTCAGACGGCCTTTGACATCGGCACCGGCTCAGGCGTGATTGCCGCAATTTTGGCCAAACGAGGCATACCCGACATCATTGCCACAGACACCAACCCCAAAGCAATTGCCTGCGCCACAGCAACCCTCGAACGCCTAGGCTTGGATAAAGCCGTCAACATCCAATCGATTGATTTATTTCCAGAAAGTTGCGCCGACCTTATCGTCTGCAATCCGCCTTGGCTGCCGGCAAAACCGACCTCCGCTATTGAGACTGCCCTTTACGACCCCAATCATGCCATGCTGACTGCGTTCCTCAACGGCGTACCTCATCACTTAAATCCAAACGGCGAAGCTTGGCTGATTATTTCCGACTTGGCAGAACACTTGCATTTGCGCGATAAAGACTTTCTAAACCAATGCTTTCAGACGGCCTCACTCAATGTAGTCGATATTTTGAAAACCAAACCGCAACACAAAAAAGCAATAGATGAATCCGATCCTTTGGCGTTTGCCAGAAACAAGGAAACTACTTATCTATACCGTTTGAAAGCAATATAAAATCAAGGCCGTCTGAACATTCAGACGGCCTTTAAGCATTTCCATAAAAGAAAACGGCATATCCGTAAAGATATGCCGTTGATGGGAGCAGGGACTGCTATATTTGGCAGTGGTTTGTGTTTTAGTCCTCTTGCGCCGCTGTTTGCAGGTAGTTTGGCAAACCAACTTTGCCAATCAATTCCTGCTGAGTTTCAAGCCAGTCGATGTGTTCTTCGTTGATGTCTTTTTGTTTTTCCAACAAATCACGGCTGACGTAGTCTTGTTGCTCTTCTGCAAGAGCGATGGCTGCAACCAGAGCATCATGTTTTTCATACTCTTTTTTCAGATCGCAGGCAATGATTTCTTCGGTAGATTCACCGATCAGCAGTTTACCCAGTTCTTGCAGATTAGGCAGGCCTTCCAAGAACAAAATACGCTCGATCAAATCGTCTGCGGATTTCATTTCGCGGATGGATTGTTTGAAGAAGTGTTCGCCCAATTCTTCAAAGCCCCAGTTTTTCAAAATGCGGGCATGCAGGAAGTATTGGTTGATGGTAACCAAAAGCAAGCCCAAGTTTTTGTTCAGCTCGCGAATAACTAAGCGATCGCCTTTCATATTCAGCTCCTTATATGTTATACGCTAGATTACAGTTGGCTTTGGTAGTAGTTGCCTTCGCCGACCAATTCGATCAGACGCAGTTGTTGTTCCAACCAGTGAGCGTGATCTTCTTCAGTGTCTTTCAGTTGGGCAACCATCAAATCGCGGGTAACATAGTCTTGAGCTTCTTCGCACAATTTGATGCCTTTTTTCAGCGCATCGCGTACTTCGTATTCGGTGTTCAAGTCTGCTTTCAGGCAGGAAATTACGTCAGTACCGATGTTCAGTTCGGCACGAGTCATTTTAGGAGTACCGCCCAACATCAGGATACGACGGATGAAGTCTTCGGCGTGAGTGGTTTCTTCTTCCATCTCGTGGTTCAGACGTTCGAACAGTTTGGTGTAGCCCCATTCGGAGTACATGCGAGAGTGGATAAAATATTGGTCGCGAGCAGCCAACTCGCCAGACAATAATTCGTTCATGTAATCAATAACTGCTTGGTTGCCTTGCATAATTCTTTCTCTTTCTTTTAAAAGTTGACGATCACGAAATGAAGATTCGTGTGTTGTTATGGAATGAGGTAATTGTATGCATAAGTAGCACTTTTGACAAATTTTCTATTTAAAATACAAACAATTATCAAAAAATTTAACCCGTCTAAAAGGCCGTCTGAAAAATTAATCCCCTGTTTTTAATAACATTTTTTTGACATTAGTATTAAGAATCCATTGCATCATTCAAAAACATTTACATTCGTTAACCATAAATAAAAGCAAATAATCCAACAAAATCAATCAAATTTAATTATGAATTATTCTCAACTGCTTTTGCCTCATTTTTTTGAATCTTCTACTCGGTCAATACTTAGGAATCGTGCTATAATTACCAGTTATCTTTTTTTTAAGCACCTAGCTGAAACACATAAATTATCATGAAACAAATCCGCAATATTGCCATCATCGCCCACGTCGACCATGGCAAAACCACATTAGTTGACCAATTGTTGCGCCAGTCCGGTACATTCCGTTCCAACCAGCAAGTAGAAGAGCGCGTAATGGACAGCAACGATCTTGAAAAAGAACGCGGCATTACCATTCTCGCTAAAAATACCGCTATTGAATACGAAGGCTACCACATCAACATCGTAGATACCCCGGGACACGCCGATTTTGGTGGCGAAGTGGAACGTGTATTGGGCATGGTTGACTGCGTCGTACTGTTGGTTGACGCACAAGAAGGCCCTATGCCGCAAACCCGTTTCGTGACCAAAAAAGCCTTGGCTTTGGGTCTGAAACCTATCGTTGTCATCAACAAAATCGACAAACCGTCTGCCCGTCCAAGCTGGGTTATCGACCAAACATTCGAATTGTTCGACAACTTGGGCGCAACCGACGAACAATTGGACTTCCCTATCGTCTATGCTTCCGGCCTGTCCGGCTTTGCCAAATTGGATGAAAACGACGAGAGCAGCGATATGCGCCCTCTGTTCGAGACCATTTTGAAACACACGCCTCCTCCAAGCGGTAACGCAGACGCAACGCTGCAACTCCAAATTTCCCAACTGGACTACGACAACTACACCGGCCGCCTTGGTATCGGCCGCATCCTGAACGGCCGCATAAAACCCGGCCAAGTCGTTGCCGTCATGAACCATGAAGAACAAGTTGCCCAAGGCCGTATCAACCAACTGTTGGGTTTCCAAGGCTTGGAACGCGTACCGTTGGAAGAAGCTGAAGCCGGCGACATCGTGATTATTTCCGGTATCGAAGACATCGGTATCGGCGTAACCATTACTGACAAAGACAATCCCAAAGGCTTACCTATGTTGAGCGTGGACGAGCCGACCCTGACCATGGACTTTATGGTCAACACTTCTCCTTTGGCCGGTACTGAAGGCAAATTCGTGACTTCCCGCCAAATCCGCGACCGTCTGCAAAAAGAATTGCTGACCAACGTTGCCCTACGTGTTGAAGATACTGCCGACGCTGATGTATTCCGCGTTTCCGGCCGTGGCGAATTGCACCTAACCATTTTGTTGGAAAACATGCGCCGCGAAGGCTTTGAATTGGCAGTCGGCAAACCGCGCGTGGTATTCCGTGAAATCAATGGCCAAAAATGCGAACCTTACGAAAACCTGACCGTGGACGTACCTGATGACAACCAAGGCGCCGTTATGGAAGAGCTTGGTCGCCGCCGTGGCGAATTGACCAATATGGAAAGCGACGGCAATGGCCGTACCCGCTTGGAATACCACATTCCAGCACGAGGCCTGATCGGTTTCCAAGGCGAATTCCTGACCTTGACCCGCGGTACCGGCTTGATGAGCCACGTTTTTGACGACTACGCACCGGTTAAGCCCGATATGCCCGGCCGTCACAACGGCGTACTGGTTTCTCAAGAGCAAGGTGAAGCCGTTGCTTACGCCCTGTGGAACTTGGAAGACCGAGGCCGTATGTTCATTTCTCCAAACGACAAAGTCTACGAAGGTATGATTATCGGTATTCACAGCCGCGACAACGACTTGGTGGTAAACCCTCTGAAAGGTAAAAAACTGACCAACGTTCGTGCCAGTGGTACAGATGAAGCCGTGCGCCTGACTACGCCTATCAAATTGACTTTGGAAGGTGCAGTTGAGTTCATCGATGATGACGAACTGGTTGAAATTACGCCACAATCCATCCGCCTGCGTAAACGCTACCTGAGCGAATTGGAACGTCGCCGTCATTTCAAAAAACTGGATTAATTCTGTTTGATTGATACGTTTTAAAACTAAGGCCGTCTGAAAAGTGTTTCGGAAATCTTAGATTTCATTTTTACACTTTCAGACGGCCTTTTATCATCTGTTCAAATAAAGTAAATCGGCATTTCTTCCGCTTGTACTGCCGCTTCATCAGTACGATCATTTTTTCGATATTGTCCCGGCGATATCCCATATTGCTTTTTAAATGCCTTGCCAAAATGCGTTTCCGATTGAAAACCGACCGAGAGCGCAACTGATAAAACCGAATCCGCCGTCTGTTTCAACAATAATGCCCCCTGTTGCAAGCGGATACTGTTTACAAAGGCATGCGGGCTTGTTCCCGTCTGCTGCTTGAATACCCGCATCAACTGGGCGCGAGATAAATTGGCAATCGCGGTCATTTTCTCGATATTCCATTCCTCTTCCGGCTTATTCACTACTGCCTGAAGCAAATTCCGCAGGCGTTTGTCTTGCCAACCATTCAGCAAACCGCTTAATTGCGCTTCCCCATTTTTCTCCAGACTGGCTCGAAGTAGAAATACCAGCAACACCGAAGCCAATGCGTTCACAACCGCTACCGAGCCGGACAAAGCCTGACCGCTCTCATATTGCAACAATGCCACCAAATACTGTAAGGACGGATGGTGGATATTCAGTAAGACCGTATCAGGCAGCCCCGCCATAATATCCGCCTGAGCTTCATATTCAAACCGCGCGCAGAAAAGATGCAAAGCCGCATCGCCTCCTGCATGACTCTGCTTGACTTTAAATGCACCTTTTTCACTCGTCAGCACGCTGACACCGAGATTTTCACAACTGCTATCACTGCTCAAAGTATGCCCTACGCTGCGCGGAAAAAAAATGACATCCCCCACACTCAGCAGCCTGGCCTCTTGCTCCCCATCAATTCGGATATAACCCGAACCGGCAGTTACGATATGCACCAAACCATGCGCACGCTTTGGTTCATGCCGCACATACCACTCCCCCTGAAACAGACATTGAACATCCACGCTGCCTTTTACCTGCGCCAATTCGACCAGCCTATCCAAAATATCCATAGTGTTTTTTTACCAATAAATGAGATGTTTTGACGATTTAAATCTTCCAATTATTGCAATAATACACACACCAAACACAAACGGATAGGATTTTTTATCTTATCCACTCACATTAAGAAAGGACATATTATGTTTAAAGACTGGCCTGAACATACCGCCTTGGTAAAAAAATCATTCGGTGAACTGGGTAAAAACCATCCTAAAATGCTGCAAGCCTACGGCGCACTGGATCAAGCAGCCGCTGCCGAAGCATTGGATGCCAAAACACGCGAACTAATCGCTATTGCCGTTGCTATTACCACCCGTTGCGAAAGCTGCATCAGCGTGCATGCAGCCGCCGCGGCCAAAGCAGGTGCAACCGAAAGCGAAATCGCCGGCGCATTGGCCACCGCTATCGCCCTGAACGCAGGTGCCGCTTATACCTACGCTTTGCGCGCTTTGGAAGCAGTAGAAACCCAACGCTAATCGGTTTGTAAAATCAGGCCGTCTGAAAGCCGACTCCCCTTTCAGACGGCCTGATGAAATGCTAGACTGATAAAGTTATCATATTGTTTTCTGTCTAATAGGAGATTGAACCATGAAGAAACTGCTGACCGCCGTACTTTTTGCCGCCGCTGTTGCCACTCCTTTGGCCGCTTCCGCAGCCTCTATGCCTAAGGTTGAAAAAAGCGCGGCACAGCCTGCAAAAGCAAAAGGTGTTTGGATTGATGTCCGCTCTGCCGAAGAATTTAAAGAAGGCCACTTACAAGGTGCACTCAATATTCCGCATGACCAAATCGTTGACCGCATCAAATCCGTCAGCCCGGATAAAAACGCACCGGTCAACCTCTACTGCCGCAGCGGCCGCCGTGCAGAAGTCGCGCTGACTGAGCTGAAAAAAGCCGGCTACACCAACGTAACCAACCATGGCGGTTATGAAGACTTGGTGAAAAAAGGTTTGAAATAAATCTAGCTGATTTTAAAAAGGCCGTCTGAAACTTTTCAGACGGCCTTTATTGCCATTACAGGCAGCAACTTCCAAACCTCAAACGTTTGCTGAGACCGGTTTCGTGAATTAATTGTTTGATAACCAAAATATTGGTGTTATCGGCCAAGGCGCGAATGCTGTGTGCTTCCATCGGTTCAAGACGGATAACTTGCAAGCCTTCGGTTTGCAAAACTTCGTCCACCGTTTTGATTTCGGCTTTACCGTTTAAAACCAAAAGCAAAATAATCGCATCCGCCTCATAGGCCGGAATTTCATTATCCTTCTGCAGTGAAAGCTGAACAATCTCCTGATTGCCGTCTGAAGCAATCACGCCGCCCAATAAAGCTTTGGGGTCTAACTCATAATGTTTCATTATTATCCTTTCCGCCCAAACGTTGCCGATTCGTGGACAATCGCTCAAGCAAACCAGTACAATACCGCCCATCTTACCGATAGACACAATATTGTCACATGAACATATTAATCTCAAACGACGATGGTTATCTTGCGCCCGGTTTGGCTGTTTTGGCAAGAGTATGTGCAGAATTTGCCAATGTCAGGGTGGTTGCGCCCGAACGCGATCGCAGCGGCGTCAGCAATTCCCTGACTTTAGACCGTCCTTTACAACTGAAACAGGCGGAAAACGGGTTTTACTATGTGAATGGCACACCCACCGACTGCATTCATGTCGGCCAGCACGCCCTTGCCGACTTCAAGCCCGACTTAGTCTTGTCCGGCATTAACAACGGTGCAAACATGGGCGACGATACGCTTTATTCCGGTACGGTTGCCGCTGCGACGGAAGCCTACCTGATGGGCATTCCCGCCATTGCTTTCTCGCTCGCCGATTCCAGCGGCCGTTATTGGGAAACCGCGGAAAAAGCCGCTTGGATACTGCTTTCCTACTTTCTCAAACGCCCTATTTCCGAACCCATCTTATGGAACATCAATATCCCGGCCGTCGCACCTGAGGATATCCAAGGCATAAAAATTACACGGCTCGGGCGTCGTCATCATGAACAAAGCATTGTTCCCATGTATAATCCACGTGGCGAACAAATTTATTGGATTGGGCCGGTCGGCGATGTTTCCGACAGCGAAGAAGGTACCGACTTTGGCGAATGTGCGTCCGGCTTCATCACGATTACCCCCCTGCAAGTCGACTTGACTGCCTACGGACAAATGGAGCAAACCGCTTCCTTTTGGTCAGAAATCCCTGCGCCTTAACAGTCCCTAACAGCCGAACACTTGAGAAACAAGCATATTTTTATTATGATATGCCCCGACGAGAACAATTACCCGAATACGAAAGTCATTAACATGTTGAAAAAAAGTGTATCTTATGCCGGATCGGCAGCTTTGGTTTTATTACTTGCAGCCTGTGCCAGCCAACAACCGGCTCCTGTAGTCGTCGGCACGCAAAGCGGTGGTTCAACAACAGGCTCTACCGCTGACAATCCTTACGGTGCAGCGCCTTACAATACCAACACCAGCCCAGCGGCAGATGCTCCATACACTCCGCCGACAAGTACACCTGCTCCAACGTACAACAGCGGCAGCACCGGCACTTACACGCCTTCTTATGCGCCTGTTGATATTAATGCAGCGACACATACTGTTGTTCGTGGTGATACCGTTTACAACATCTCCAAACGCTACAACATTACCCAAGACAATCTGCGTGCATGGAATAACCTGGCCGACAACACCATCAGCATTGGTCAAACCCTGCGCGTGAAACCTGAAGGCTACGTTGCACCTGCAGCTTCTGCAAGTAAACCTTCTACTCCAACAACGACAACCACTGCTCCGGCTCCAAGCACTCCTGCCAATACACCAACCGTGTCTACCGGCAGCAGCCGCAACGTCAGCGGCATCACATGGCAACGTCCGACTACCGGTAACGTTATCGCCAACTTCGGCGGCAGCAATAAAGGTGTAGATATCGCCGGTACGCAAGGCCAGCCTGTTGTTGCAGCGGCAGACGGTAAAGTCGTTTACGCAGGCTCAGGCTTGCGCGGTTACGGCAACTTGGTCATCATCCAACACAACTCCTCATTCTTGAGTGCATACGGCCACAACCAACGCCTGCTGGTTAATGAAAACCAAACCGTGAAACGCGGTCAAACCATTGCGCACATGGGTAATACCGATGCATCTCGTACCCAATTGCACTTTGAAATCCGTCAAAACGGCAAACCGGTCAATCCGGCAAGTTATGTTGCCTTCTAAGCTGATTCAAGCAACCTAATTTCAATTCAATCCCTGCCTAAATGTCATTTAGGTAGGGATTGTTTGTACCGGTTCCCCATGAAATTTCATCTTCCCTTTCTTTATATCCTGCTATTGGGTGGGTGCGCCGCGTTTTTGCCTTCATTGGATGAACGCACCCAAAGCAGTTATCTTGACATCCCTTCAACGCCGCGACTGGACAGCGCTTTAGGTATTCCTTCTACCCCCTCCAAGGCCGATATTTCCCATATCTATCTGCTGAACGATGCCCATGAAGCCTTTGTCGCCCGTGCCGCCCTGATTGAATCCGCCGACCATACCCTCGATTTGCAGTACTATATCTGGCACAACGACATCTCCGGCAAGCTTTTGTTCAACCTGATTCATCGCGCGGCCGAACGCGGCGTCCGTGTGCGTTTATTACTGGACGACAACAACACCAACGGCATGGATGATCTCCTGTTGGCACTCGACAATCATCCCAATATTGAAGTCCGTCTGTTTAATCCCTTTATTTTCAGAAAATGGCGTGCACTCGGCTATGTTACCGACTTTCCGCGACTTAACCGCCGGATGCACAACAAATCGTTTACCGCCGACAACCGTGCCACCATTTTGGGCGGACGCAATATCGGCGACGAATATTTTAAGGTTAACGACGATACCATCTTTGCCGACCTCGATATCCTCGCCACAGGCCGCGTCGTAACCGAAGTTTCCCAAGACTTCGACCGCTATTGGGCAAGCCATTCCGCTTATAACGCAACAAGCATCATCAAACGAGGAAACCTGCAAAAAGGATTGGCAGAGCTTGATTACACCGACCAAGATAAAAATCAAACGCTCATCCGCTACCGTCAAAGCATCGAACACTCCAACCTCTATCAAAAAATGCAGAGCAACCTTATGGAGTGGCAAAGTGTCAGCACACGCCTGATCAGCGATGACCCGGCTAAAGGCTTAGACCGCGACCGGCACAAACCGCCTATTTCCGAACGCCTGCAAGACGCCCTCAAGCAACCTGAAAAAAGCGTTTACCTTGTCTCCCCTTATTTTGTACCCACAAAATCGGGCGTTAAGGCCATAGAAAAGCTGATTCACAACGGCGTGGACGTTACCGTCCTGACCAACTCCCTACAGGCGACCGACGTTGCCGCCGTCCATTCCGGCTACGTCAAATACCGCAAGCCCTTGCTTAAAGCCGGTGTCAAACTTTACGAGCTCCAGCCAAACCACGCCGTTCCGACTTCCAAAGACCGCGGCTTGACCGGTAGCTCCGCCACCAGCTTGCATGCCAAAACATTCATCGTGGACGAGAAACGCATTTTCATCGGCTCATTCAACCTCGACCCACGCTCCGCACGGCTCAATACCGAAATGGGTGTCGTCATCGAAAGTCCCGAAATCGCAGGCCAAATGCAGCGCACCCTCGTTACGACCACCCCAAACTACGCCTATCAGGTAACGCTTGGCAATTACAATAAACTATACTGGTATGACCCAAGCGAAAAACGAACTTACGCACAAGAACCAGAAGCCAAATTCTGGAAACGGGTTACTTCAAAAATCCTGTCCATCCTGCCCATAGAAGGATTATTATAGAGGCCGTCTGAAAACATAAATCATGCGGCCGGAGGAATTCATCATGTCTCGACTCATCTGCAAAACCCTATTTGTTTGTACCGCCTGCCTATTGTTGGCCTCTTGCGGCACCACCGGCAAACACAAATCCCACAAGCCGCAAACAACCGCCAGAAAAGTCCAACCTGTCCGCATTTCCCATATTGACCGCACACAAGGTTCGCAGGAATTGATGCTTCACAGCATGGGCCTGATCGGCACACCCTACAAATGGGGCGGCAGCACCACAGCCACAGGCTTTGACTGCAGCGGCATGATCCAATTCGTCTATAAAAACGCCCTCAATGTCAATCTGCCACGCACCGCGCGCGATATGGCTGCAGCCAGCCGAAAAATTCCCGACGGCAAATTAAAAGCCGGCGATCTTGTCTTTTTCAATACCGGCGGCGCACACAAATATTCCCATGTCGGTCTCTACATCGGCAACGGCGAATTCATCCACGCCCCCAGCAGCGGCAAAACCATCAAAACCGAAAAACTTTCCACCCCGTTTTACGCCAAAAACTATTTGGGCGCACATACCTTTTTTACTGAATAAATCAAGGCCGTCTGAAAGGTATCGCAACATCATCGATACCTTTCAATCTATTGCTGATGAGTAAAGCTTGATTGCAAGATAGGCCCATGCAAAAATTTACCCATAACAAAGCAATAGAAAGATAACACACAGTTTCAACAACTTAAATCATCTTCCGCCCTGTCATTTTGTAAGTACAAACCATCAAGGATATATCATGCACACAGAATCCGTTCTAACCCTTCTCAAAACCCTGCAAAACCAAATCTGCGCCGCGCTGGAGCAAGAAGATGGCGAAGCCAAATTTGTGCATGAAGCATGGACGGGGAAACTGGGTATCGGCGAAACCCGCGTATTGAAAAACGGCGCAGTATTCGAGCAGGCAGGTGTGAATTTCTCGCATGTAAAGGGAACCCAAATGCCGGCTTCTGCTACGGCCCATCGTCCTGAATTAGCAGGCGCGGCGTTTGAAGCCATGGGTGTGTCGCTGGTCATTCATCCGAAAAATCCTTATGTTCCGACCAGCCATGCCAATGTGCGCTTTTTTATTGCCTATCCTGAAAATGCCGAGCCGGTTTGGTGGTTCGGCGGCGGCTTTGATTTGACGCCGTTTTATCCTTTTGAAGAAGATATCGTGCATTGGCACACAGTGGCTCGGGACGTATGCGCGCCATTTGGCGAATCGGTTTATCCTGAATTCAAACAATGGTGTGACGAATATTTCTATTTGAAACACCGTAACGAAACACGCGGTGTGGGCGGCCTGTTTTTTGACGATTTAAACCGCTGGGATTTCGATACCTGCTTGAATTTTATCAAGGCAGTCGGGGAAGGCTATATCGCAGCGTATCTGCCGATTGTGGCAAAACGCAAAAACACGCCTTATGGAGAATGTGAACGAGATTTCCAACTCTACCGCCGCGGACGCTATGTGGAATTTAACTTGGTTTGGGACAGAGGCACGCTGTTCGGCCTGCAAAGCGGCGGTCGTACGGAAAGCATTTTGATGTCCATGCCGCCTTTGGTACGCTTTGAGTATCAATATGCGCCGGAAGAAGGTTCTCCAGAAGCCGCATTAAATCAATTTTTGGTAGCGCGAGACTGGCTGAAAGAATTCGGAAAATAATATCTGTTTGCAATCAGGCCGTTTGAAAAGCTGTTTTTAATCATAAATCCTGCTTTTTCAGACGGCCTTTGCTTCAATTGCTTTGAATTTGCATACCTTTGCCTATTGCGCTGTTTCCTCTCTATAGAGTTTTTGAGACAATGCGCCCATATAAAAATCACCTCACAAACCACACTAAAAAGGAATAATCGGTGAAACGCATTTTCTTATTTATCGCGACCAATATCGCAGTTCTGGTTGTCATCCGTGTTATTTTGGCCATCTTGGGCATCAACAGTACCGACCAAGTCGGCAGCCTGTTGGCTTATTCCGCAGTCGTCGGCTTCAGCGGCTCGATTGTCTCCCTGCTGATGTCGAAATCCATCGCCAAACATTCGGTCGGCGCCGTCGTCATCGACCAGCCCCAAAGCGAAGAAGAAGCTTGGCTGTTGGCAACTGTTGAAGCGCAAGCCCGCCAATGGAATCTGAAAACTCCGGAAGTAGCCATTTACGACTCTCCCGAGCCTAACGCCTTTGCAACCGGCGCGACCAAAAACAGCTCGCTCGTCGCTGTCAGCACCGGCCTGCTCGATCACATGACCCGCGATGAAGTCGAAGCCGTTTTGGCGCATGAAATGGCGCACGTCGGCAACGGCGATATGGTAACGCTGACGCTGATTCAAGGTATTGTAAATACTTTCGTCGTCTTCTTGGCGCGTATCGTTTCCAGCATGGTGGCGCGCAACAATGACGGCAGTACGTCGCAAGGTACATATTTCATGGTCAGCATGGTCTTGCAGATCGTATTCGGCTTCCTCGCCAGCATCATCGTGATGTGGTTCAGCCGCCAACGAGAATACCGCGCCGATGCGGGCGCTGCAAAACTGGTGGGCGCGCCGAAAATGATTGCCGCCCTGAAACGCTTGAAAGGCAACCCCAGCGATTTGCCGCAAACCATGACCGCAATGGGTATTGCCAGCGAAGCCAAAGACTCTTGGTTCAGTACCCATCCTTCTTTGGACAACCGCATCAACCGTTTGAAAAACCGCTAATCGAAAAACATCAAGGCCGTCTGAAACATCCATTTCAGACGGCCTTTTTTTATTTCTTCATCAAAGCCCGCTTGATGATAATCATCCAGTCTTTCTTATCCAACAGCGGCCGCTGGTTAAACACGTCATATTTGCAACCGTCCAACTTCTGCAAAATCAACTGGCCGCCGACAATAATCATGCGCAGCTCAAAACCGATTCGTCCTTTGAGGGTTTTACCCAACGGCGAGCCGGCCTTCAGCATTTGAAAGGCACGTTGGCACTCATGCGCCATCAATCGTTGAAAGGCGAAGTCGGCTTTGCCGGCCGCAATCTGTTCTTCACTGACTTTGAACTTCTGCAAATCTTCCTGAGGAATGTACACGCGCCCTTTGTGCCAATCCACCGCCACGTCCTGCCAGAAATTAATCAGCTGCAAGGCAGTGCAAATGCCGTCGCTTTGCGCCATGCTCACTTCATCGGTTTGACCGTACAAATGCAGCATAATGCGCCCCACCGGATTGGCGGACAAGCGGCAATAGGCAATCAATTCACCAAAGTTTTCATAACGGGTTTTGACCACATCCTGACTAAACGCCGCCAGCAAATCATAAAACGGCTGCAACGGCAATTGAAACGGCACAATAGCTTCGTTATATAAACGCTGCATCAAAGCCGTTTGCGGTTTTCCGCCTTGTGCAATGCGGTCTAACTCTGCCTTCAGTTCGTCCAGTTGGTGCAAGCGTTCGGCTGCTTCGGCATTGCCTTCGTCGGCAATATCGTCCGCCGTCCGTGCAAAAGCGTAAACGGCGTGAACCGGCTTGCGCAAACGGCGCGGTAGCACAATGGAGCCGACTGGGAAATTTTCGTAATGATTGACTGACATGGGAAATCCAAAAATTTAAAATAAAGTATTTTTGCTGACAGGCCGTCTGAAATTCAGACAGCCTTCCGTTTGGCCGCAAAGAAATCCTGCAATACGCTTTGGCATTCTTCTGCCAATATGCCGCCCAAAATTGCGGTATGCTTGTTCAGACGTTTGTCGGCAAACAAATCAACCACGCTGCCTGCCGCACCGGTTTTGGGTTCGGCCGCACCATAAATCACGCGCCCGACCCGTGCCTGTATCAAGGCAGAGGCGCACATGGTGCAAGGTTCTAGGGTGATGTACACATCGCAATCTTCCAAGCGGTAGTTTTGCAAGGCTTTGCCGGCGGCAGCAAGCGCGTTGATTTCGGCATGGTGGCTGACATTATGGTCACCAATGCAGGTATTGTGTGCCGCTGCGATTGCCTCACCTTGATATACGATGACCGCGCCAACGGGCACTTCGCCCAATGCCGCCGATTGTCTGGCCTGTTCTATTGCCAGCCGCATAAAGGCTTCCATATCGTTTTGCGAAGGGAAAACGGCAACAGGCGGATGGTTTTTTAATGCTTCGCCCAGCTCAGTCTTTCTCTCCTCGGAAATATGCCGGACATCCACACCTGAAACCAACGCATCCAGTTGCCACAAGGTGCTTTTGGTTACGGTCAAACCCGATGCTTTCAGCAATAGAAATGCGCGGACTGCGCCGATTTTTTGCAAATCTTCCAGTGTACGAATACCCAATTTTTTTAGCGCGGCCAACGTCTTAGGCGCAAGTGGTAGCGTGGTCAGCATGGATTATTCCTGAAAATGCCGACGCGCCAAGGCTAAGGCCGTCTGAACATAATCGCTGTCTGCGTAAGGGTCTAGCGTGTGCGCCAAAGGAATTTTCCGCAACCAGGTCAACTGGCGTTTGGCAAGCTGGCGTGTGGCGACAATGCCTTTTTCGACAAAGATGTCATAATTGGTTTCACCTTCGAGATAATCCCAAGCCTGACGGTAGCCCACGCAGCGCATAGACGGCATATCGGCATGCAGCTGAGGATAATCACGGCGTAAGGCGTGCATTTCATCGAGGAAACCGTGTTCCAACATACTCAAAAAGCGTTTTTCGATTTGGCGGTGTAACAAATGGCGGTCTTCGGGAATCAGGGCAACCGTGCATAAATCCAATAAAGGCGCAGCCTGTTTCTGCTCTGTAAAATGTTCGCTCAAAGGCTTGCCGGTCAAAAGATAGACTTCCAAAGCGCGCTCAATGCGCTGGCTGTCATTGGCTTTCAGACGGCCTGCCGTAATCGGATCAACTTCCTGCAAACGGCGATACAGGCCTGCCAGACCGTGTTCGTTCTTTTCCGCCTGAAGCTGTGCGCGCACCGCCGCATCCGCGCCGGGTAAATCGTTCAAACCTTCCGTCAGCGCGTGGAAATACATCATCGTGCCGCCGACAATCAGCGGATAGCGACCGCGCGCATGTATTTCGTTCACCAAGCGCACGCAGTCGCCGACAAAATCCGCCGCGCTGTAACTTTCCAGCGGCGAGATAATATCAATCAAATGATGCGGTACGGCGGCAAGCTCTTCGGCAGTCGGCTTGGCCGTACCAATGTCCATGCCGCGATACACCAGCGCGGAATCCAAACTGATGATTTCCACCGGCAAAAATTGGGCAATATTTAAGGCCAGCGCGGTTTTACCGCCGGCGGTTGGGCCGAGTACGGAGAAGGCTTTGAGCGCGTTCATAAGAAAACGGAAAAATTAAAAATGCGATTATAGCAAACCCGGGCAGACCATATTTCAGGCCGTCTGAAACATTTGCCCTACATTATCAAAAGCGTTACACTTGCTGCGCCGTTTCAGACGGCCTTTTATATTGATTTCAAACCTGCTGCTGCCGTCATTGCGCCGGCAGTCAAGCCGTCAGCGACACTGCGCCGCTGTAAACACGAAAGAACACATTATGACCGTATCTCCCGTAGCCTTGCGCCGTCAAACCGAGCGCAAGCCGCATCCGACTGCGCGTTATTGGAAAAAATGCGATGTCGAGGCTTTATTCGGACTGCCTTTCCTCGACCTCGTTTTCCAAGCCGCCGAAATCCACCGCCAAAACTTCAATCCGCGCGAAATCCAACTTTCCACCCTGCTCTCCATCAAAACCGGCGGCTGCCCCGAAGACTGCGCCTACTGCCCGCAATCGGCACACCACAACACCAATCTGGGCAAAGAGCAGATGATGGATGTGGACGAAATCGTCGAAAAAGCCAAAATTGCCCAATCGCGCGGCGCCAGCCGTTTCTGCATGGGCGCGGCATGGCGCGGCCCTAAGCCTAAAGACGTGGCTGTCGTTTCCGAAATCATTAGCGCGGTGAAAAGCTTGGGCATGGAAGTGTGCGGCACCTTCGGCATGCTCGAAGACGGCATGGCGGAAGACTTCAAAAAAGCCGGTCTGGACTACTACAACCACAACCTCGACACCGACCCCGACCGCTACAACGACATCATCCACACCCGCAAACATGAAGACCGCATGGATACTTTGGGCAAAGTCCGCAATGCCGGTTTGAAAATCTGCTGCGGCGGCATCGTCGGCATGAACGAAACCCGCGCCGAACGCGCAGGCCTGATTGCCAGCCTTGCCAACCTCGACCCGCAGCCCGAAAGCGTGCCGATTAACCAGTTGGTCAAAGTGGAAGGCACGCCGCTGGCCGATGCCGAAGATTTGGACTGGACGGAATTTGTCCGTACCATCGCCGTCGCACGCATTACCATGCCGCACAGTTACGTCCGCCTCTCCGCAGGCCGCAGCAATATGCCGGAATCCATGCAGGCCATGTGTTTCATGGCTGGTGCAAACTCGATTTTCTATGGCGACAAGCTGCTGACTACGGGCAATCCGGATGAAGACGGCGACCGCCTGCTGATGGAAAAATTGAATTTGTATCCGCTGCGCTTTGAATTGGAAGAAGAATACAAAGCCGCGCAGGAAACGCCCAAAATCAAAGTTGACTATTAACCGCCATGATAAAAGGCCGTCTGAAACTTTTTCAGACGGCCTTTTATCATGATTCAACATCAAAACCTTCAATCTTCCGTATCCATTCTTCCTTTTCCGCCTCGCTCAAAAACGAAGCGCGGAACGAATTGGCGCACAAGGTTTTGATTTCTTCCGCACTCAAATCCAAAGCCTCGGCAAGCGCTACAAAATTTCGGTTCATATAGCCGCCGAAATACGCCGGATCATCGGAATTGACGGTTACCAACACGCCGCGTTGCAACATACGGCGCAAATTGTGTTTTACCATCTCGGGAAATACTTGTAATTTCAAATTGCTCAACGGGCAAACGGTCAACGGCATTTGTTCTTTAATCAAACGCGTCATCAATGCCTCGTCTTCTTCTGCCCGTACGCCATGATCAATACGGCGGACATGCAGCAAGTCCAAAGCCTCGTAAACATATTCCGGCGGGCCTTCTTCTCCGGCATGCGCTACCGTCAACAAACCCTCCGCCCGCGCCTGCGCAAACACGCGCTCGAACTTGGACGGCGGATGCCCCAACTCGCTCGAATCCAAGCCTACGCCGATGATGTGTTCTTTATAAGGCAAAGCCTGATTTAAGGTTTCAAATGCGCTTTCTTCCGACAAATGCCGCAGGAAACACATAACCAAACGCGTACTTATACCCCATTGCTGCCCGGCTTCACGGCAGGCGCGGACAATGCCGTTAATCACGGTTTCAAACGCCACGCCTCGCGCAGTATGGGTTTGCGGATCGAAAAATATTTCCGTATGCACGACATTGTCTTCGCGGCAACGCTCAAGATACGCGCGGGTCAAATCGTAAAAATCCGCTTCGTGCAGCAATACGCCGGCACCGGCATAATAAATATCCAAAAACGACTGCAAATTGTGAAAATCATAAGCCTGCCGTACCGCATCGACATTTTCATAAGGAATCGCTATGTGGTTGCGCTTGGCGATTTCAAACATCAATTCCGGCTCGAACGTCCCTTCGATATGGACGTGCAGCTCGGCTTTGGGCAAGGCTTGGATCAATTGTTTGATATTCATATTTTCTCTGTTTTTCGGTTTATATTTAATATTGAAGGCCGTCTGAAATGTTCAGACGGCCTTTGACCATTTATCTGTTAAAAACCATTTTCCATCATGATTTCGCCGGGGATGCGGTTGCGGTGCATGGCATAGCCCAAATCCATCAGGGCTTGGAAAGTGTCTTTGACCATTGCCGGATTGCCGCAAACCATAAAGCGCGTATCGGCCTTGGTAAACTTAAAGCCGATTTTTGCTTCCAAACCGCCATTCTTCAACAATTCGGGAATCCGCTTGCCGCTCAATGCGCCTTCCGTTTCCTCACGCGTGGTAACCGGAACAAAAGTGAATTTATGGAAATATTCTTCAATCAGCGGATGCTCTTTCAAATCGGCAAGGCGTTGGTTGAAAATCAATTCGTCGGCATAAGAGACGGAATGCGCCAAGACCAAACGGTCGAAACGCTGCCAGATTTCAGGTTGCTCGATAATGGAGAGGAAAGGCGCAATGCCGGAACCCGTGCAGAGCATGACCAAATCTTTGCCGTCGGGGAAACGCTCGGGCAAGAGGAAACCGGTAGCCGTTTTATCCAGCAAAATGGTATCGCCCTCTTTCATTGCAGCAAAACGCGCCGACATCGGGCCGCCTTCGATTAACACCGCGAAATACTCAAGCGTATCGGCGTATTCGGCAGAAACGACAGAATACGCGCGCCAAATAAAGCCCTCGCCGTCGCGAAACCCGAGCCGCGAAAACTGCCCTGCCGAAAAACGGTAGGATTCAGGGCGGCTGATGGCAAAAGTCATCAGCTTAGGCGTATGGTGTTTGATCCACAAGACTTTTTCTTCGGTAAACTTGGCTTCTGGAGAAGCTGCCATAATAGGTTTCCTTGATATTCGGTATCAGTTTCAAATAGGGCTTATTATAAAGATTCAAAAGGCCGTCTGAAATATTTATTTTCAGACGGCCTTTAAGATTATTCACGGCGCAAACGGATACTGATGCCTTTTTGTTCCAAAATCAAATCGTTACCGTCAAAACGATAGTTCCATACACTTTGTTTGCGCAAAAACGCATCTTCCAGCTTCATGTCTTCACACAGCATCATGCTTACCGCAATATGGCCAAAATCAATTTTGTCCGAACCAATCGTATTGGCTTGGAACATCATACCGTTGCAACCCATCTTGCCATACGCCTTAGGCATCTCGCTTAAATCCAGATAGGCATCAGTACCGGCTAAATCTTTTTCGGTGAATTTATTGAAAGCGACAACACGCCATTTGGCGGCTAAAGTAGGCTGAGCCGTTTGCTGAGTTTGTACCTGCGCTTTAGAGGTTTGTTCAGCCTGAGACGCTGAAGGAGATGTACAAGCTGCCAAAACTACCATACTCATCAATGCACCGAATAATGTTTTCATATCCATTCCTAATTTATTGCTAAAGGCCGTCTGAAAAACTATCCACCTTCAGACGGCCTTTAAGCCTTATTTACAAAGTCGTATCCAATGCTTTGGAAATATCGTTCCAAATATCGTCCACATCTTCAATACCGACAGAGAAACGCAGCAGGCCGACTTTGATGCCCATTTCCATTTTCACATCATGCGGCACGCCGCTGTGGGATTGGGAATAGCAATGGTTGACCAAACTTTCCACGCCGCCGAGGCTGGAAGCCATTTTGACCAGTTTCATGTTTTTAATCACGCTGTTTGCCGCTTCACGCGTGTCGTTTTTGAGATAAACCGTAACCACGCCGCCAATGCCTTTGGGCATTTGTGCTTGGGCAAGTTCGTAATGTTCGTGCGACGGCAGGCCGGGATAGAACACTTTTTCAATGGCAGGATGAGCTTCCAAACGGCGCGCGATTTCGAGTGCGTTTTGGCAATGGGCGTTCATACGCAGAGCCAGCGTTTTGATGCCGCGCAACACCAGCCAGCAGTCCATCGGACCTGCAATCGCGCCTGTATGCACCATCATGTCGTGCAAAGGCTGTGCCAGCTCTTTGGTTTTGGCTACAACAATGCCCATCAATACGTCGGAATGGCCGCACAAATATTTGGTAGCAGAATGGAACACAAAATCGCAACCCATATCCAACGGCTGTTGCAGATACGGCGTGGCAAAGGTGTTGTCGATGCCGACCAGCGCACCGGCCGCTTTGGCTTTTTCGGCAAGCGCTTTGATGTCTACCAAGCGCAAAAGCGGATTGGACGGCGTTTCCAGCCAAACCAGTTTGACATTGTGCGCTTTGAGCAGCTCGTCCAAATTGTCGGGATTGCTCAAATCGGCAAAAACAACGTTCACCCCCCATTTTTGATAAACATCAACCAATAAATCATAAGCGCCGCCGTAAATATCGGCGACGGCAACAATGGTATCGCCAGGTTGCAAGAATGTGCGCCACACGGCATCAATCCCCGCCATACCGCTGGAAAACGCAAAACCGGCCGCACCGTGCTCCAAATCGGCAACGGTATCTTCCAAGACTTGGCGGGTCGGGTTGCTCAGGCGCGAATAGCGGTAAGGAACCTGCTCGCCGATTTCGTGCAGCGCAAACATACTGTTTTGATAAATCGGCGGCATCAGCGCGCGGTTGTGTTCGTCGCAATCGTAGCTGGAATGGATGGCTTTCGTGGCGAATTTCATTTGGTCTCTGCCTATGTAGATGTGAATAATCGAAGATTTTATCACTATCTGAAAAATAGAAACAATCAATGCAGGCGGATAAAGCAAGTGATATAATCTCGCATTTGCAAATCGGCCGACACGAGCCGATTCCCCTACACGCATCTCAACAATCCTATCATGAAGGACATACCACGCATGAACGCCATTGCAGACGTGCAATCCAGCCGCGATTTACGCAACCTGCCGATTAATCAGGTCGGCATCAAAGACCTGCGCTTTCCGATTTCCCTCAAAAGCAAAGAAGGCGAACAATCCACCGTCGCCCGCCTGACCATGACGGTTTTCCTGCCTGCTGACCAAAAAGGCACGCATATGTCGCGCTTTGTCGCCCTGATGGAAAAACAAACCGATGCTTTGGATTTCGATACGCTGCACAAGCTGACTGCCGACATGGTTGCCCTGCTGGATTCGCATTCCGGCAAAATCAGCGTTTCCTTCCCGTTTTTCCGCAAGAAAAGCGCGCCGGTCTCCGGCATCCAATCGCTGCTCGACTATGATGTTACCCTGACCGGCGAAATTAAAAACGGTACATACAGCCACAGCCTGAAAGTGATGGTTCCGGTTACTTCCTTGTGTCCGTGTTCCAAAGAAATTTCCCAATACGGCGCGCACAACCAACGTTCGCATGTGACGGTCAGTCTGATTGCGAATGCGGATGTAGGCATTGAAGAAATCATCGATTACGTTGAAGCACAGGCAAGCTGCCAGCTCTACGGCTTGCTCAAACGCCCTGACGAAAAGTATGTAACGGAAAAAGCATACGAAAATCCGAAGTTTGTCGAAGACATGGTTCGTGATGTGGCCACGGTGTTAATAGCCGACAAACGCATCGAATCATTCGTCGTCGAAAGCGAAAACTTCGAATCGATACACAACCATTCCGCTTACGCTTATATCGCTTATCCTTAAAGTTAAGCCGAATAGCAACAAAGGCCGTCTGAAAATCTTCAGACGGCCTTTGGCATAAATTGAACGATAATATGAGACTATCGCTCATGTACGGTTAACTGCAATCCGATATAATTCAAAAGAATTAGACAACTCGCGTAATCTTTAACTTAAATTAAGCCGATTGTTTTCCCCATCATTTATAATGACGGTTTCTCAACGGCATATCCGTGGATATTATGAAAAAATTCCTTTATTTCCTCATTGCATTTTTAGGCTTGAGCAGCTTCGCATTCGCAGTAGATGCCAATGATTTGCTGCCACCCGAGCAAGCCTTTGTGCCTCAAGTCAATGTAACTGATCAAGGCGTCAGCGTGCAGTTCAAAATCGCTGACGGCTACTATATGTACCAGTCCAAAATCGTTGCAGCGACCGATCCGGACAAAGTCTTGGGTGAACCCAAATTCAGCAAAGGCGAAGAAAAAGAAGACGAATTCTTTGGCAAACAAACGGTTTACCACCATACCGCACAGGTTGACCTGCCTTACAAACAAGCCGCGCCGCAATACAAACTGACGCTGACTTATCAAGGCTGCGCCGAAGCCGGTGTGTGTTATCCGCCGGTGGATACTGAGTTTGACGTAAAAGGCAACGGGGTTTACCAGCCGCAAAGCGATGAGCCGGTTTCTGCCAAAGACCGCTTTTTGCAACCGTCCGCCTCTTCAGACGGCCCAATGCCTGCCCAGCCTAGTGCAAACAATCCCGACAGCAGCCGCTTCAAGCTCTCTTGGGATACTTTAAACGCCAATCTGTTGGCGTTTTTTGTCGCAGGTTTGGGCTTAAGCTTTACCGCCTGTATGTATCCGCTCCTGCCGATTGTTTCCAGCATTGTCGTAGGCGATAAAAAAGCCGGCAAAGGCCGCGCGTTCACCTTGTCGATGGTGTATGTACAAGGTTTGGCATTGACCTATACCTTGGTTGGCGTGATTGCCGGTTTGACAGGCGCGCTCTTGACCGTATGGCTGCAACAGCCTTGGGTTGTGCTTGCCGCTGCCGCATTGATGGTGGTACTGGCCCTGTCTATGTTCGGCCTCTTCAATATCCAACTGCCAAACTCCGTCCAATCCTATTTCCAAAACCAAAGCAACAAACTCTCCGGCGGCAAAATCATTTCCGTTTTCATCATGGGTATTTTGTCCGCCCTGATTGTCGGCCCTTGCGTTGCGCCTCCGCTGGCATTTGCTCTGGGCTATATCGGCCAGACCGGCGATGCCGTATTGGGTGGCCTTGCGCTCTATACATTAGCACTCGGCACCGGTGTACCGCTCATCATCATCGGCACATTCGGCGGCCATATCCTGCCCAAAGCAGGCGACTGGATGAATGGCATCAAATACGCATTCGGCTTCATCTTGCTGGCCGTTGCCGTATACCTTGCCACACCGCATCTGCCTTACTTCGCAGTAGTCGGCCTCTACACCTTGCTGATGATTGTTCCCGCCCTTATGCTTTTGGCAAAATCCGGCAAACAAAAAGGCCGTCTGAAAACAGTTGCCGCCGTATTGGGCTTTTTACTGCTGATTGGCGGCTCATGGTTTGGCTGGCAAAGCTTTAATAAACAAACCACTGCCCTGCACCACTTCTTAACGTTGGTTCCGCCATCCGAAGCCGGACAAGAAACCGACCACGGCAAGATGTTTACTGATGTCGGCGAACTCAAAGCCGCTATGGATGCCGCCTTGAAAGCCGATCCAACCAAGCCCGTGTTGATTGATTTCTACGCCGACTGGTGCGTATCCTGCAAAGAAATGGCCGCCTACACGCTCAACCAACCGCAGGTACACGAAGCAGTCGATATGCAGCGCTTCTTCCAAATCGACGTGACTGCCAATACTCCCGACCATCAGGCCTTACTGAAAGAATACGGCCTCTTCGGCCCTCCGGGTGTGTTTGTTGTCCGCGCCGACGGCAGTCATAGCGAAGCCTTATTAGGCTTTGTCAAACCCGATGCCTTTATCGAATGGTATCGCAAAAACGAGAAATAGCTGTCTATAAAAAAGGCCGTCTGAAAACAAAATTTCAGACGGCCTTTTCTTATGTTCAGAAATTAAAATTCATCTTGATGCCAACGCGTAGAACGCAAAATGCTGGAATCCACATCTTGAATATTGCGATGACCGGTAAACGCCATGGAAATATCCATTTCTTTATACAGAATTTCCAGCGCACGGGTTACGCCTTCTTCACCATACGCACCCAAACCATACAGAAACGCCCGACCAATCATCGTACCTTTCGCACCCAAAGCCCAAGCCTTCAAAATATCCTGACCGCTGCGAATGCCGCTGTCCATCCAAACCTCGATGTCGCTGCCCACTGCGCTAACCACATCAGGCAAAGCTTTAATGGCAGACACGGTATCGTCAAGCTGACGACCGCCATGATTGGAAACGACCAATGCGTCCGCACCGCTTTTCGCTGCCTTTTCCGCATCTTCAGGTTCCATAATGCCTTTGATAATCAGCTTGCCGCCCCACAAATCCTTAATGCGCGCCACATCGTCCCAGCTCAGGCGCGGGTCGAATTGTTCGGAAGTCCATGAAGACAGCGAAGACAAATCGCCTACGTTTTTCGCATGACCGACGATATTGCGGAAGGTACGGCGTTCCGTGTTCAGCATTTTCATACACCATTCCGGTTTGGTCGCCAAATTGATTAAATTGGCGATGGTCGGTTTCGGCGGCGCAGACAGGCCGTTTTTAATGTCTTTGTGGCGCTGACCCAAAACCTGCAAATCGGCGGTCAATACCAAAGCCGAACAATTAGCATCCTTCGCACGCTTAATCAGGTTCTCCATAAACTCGCGGTCGCGCATCACATAAAGCTGAAACCAAAACGGCGCGCTGGTGTTTTCAGCCACATCTTCAATCGAACAAATGGACATGGTTGAAAGCGTAAACGGAATACCGAATTTTTCCGCCGCCCGCGCTGCCAAGATTTCGCCATCGGCGTGCGCCATGCCCGTGAAACCGGTCGGTGCAATCGCCACCGGCATTTTCACATCCTGACCGATCATTTTGGTCTCAAGGCTGCGTCCTTCCATATCAACCAATACTTTTTGGCGGAAACGGATGTCTTTAAAATCCGAAGTATTTTCAC
The DNA here is from genome assembly GCF_024205705.1 of Neisseria subflava. Lineage (NCBI taxonomy): Bacteria > Pseudomonadati > Pseudomonadota > Betaproteobacteria > Neisseriales > Neisseriaceae > Neisseria > Neisseria subflava. The sequence continues at coordinate 988,562 of NZ_CP073115.1, read as the reverse complement.
GATAAGTGGTTTCCGTCCAAGAGCCTGAGTCAATATAGTCATAAAACATACGCGGCATTTTACGTTTGGCAACAAGGCGCAAGTCTTCGATACAGGTTATTTTGCTTAAATCACATTTCATTGTCGATTGCCTCTGTTCAAGTAAAGATGGATGGTCAAGGCCGTCTGAACATTTCAAACGCCTCATTCATTTTACTCCATCAAAACAACTAAATTTTAAGAATAATTTTGATAATCTATATTACTATCAATATTAAATCAAAACATTTTAACCCTGATATTTGTAGGGTTGATAGCCTTTTTTCAGACGGCCTTAAATCCAAATTACAGAAAAATAAAGAAAATATTTTCCGATTTAAAAATCAGCCAATACTACCATTTAAACAAACAATCAAACCGAGTTACCACATACTTGACTGAAACACTCAGATATTAGACAATTCCCCCACTAATAAAAACGCCCACACAGGCAACCACACCATGAGACTGACTACCAAAGGGCGATTTGCAGTAACCGCCATGATAGATTTGGCGATGAACGCGCAAACTGGCGCTGTCAAACTCAGTGCCATCAGCGAACGACAAAGCATATCGCTTTCCTACCTCGAACAATTATTCAGCAAACTGCGCCGTGCCGGATTGGTTGAAAGCCTACGCGGCCCCGGCGGAGGCTACATCCTTGCCGCACCCGCCGAGCAAATCAATATTGCACAAATCATCTCCGCAGCCGAAGACCGACTGGATGCCACACAATGCGGCAGCAAAGCAAACTGCCACCACGGCGCCCCCTGCCTGACCCATGACCTTTGGGAAAACTTAAACAAAACCATCAATGATTACCTCAGCGGCGTTACGCTGCAAAGCATCATTGAACAAAAAAACTGCAGCGACAGCAGTCATGTCGTTACCTTTACACACATTCATTAAACCGACTTGCGGCATAGACCGCAGGCAGATGACCAAACGAAAGAGCAAACCATGACCGTCAAAACCCCCGTATACCTCGACTACGCCGCCACCACTCCCGTTGACCGCCGCGTTGCCGAAAAAATGATTCCCTACCTGTCCGATATTTTCGGCAACCCAGCCTCCAACAGCCATAGCTTCGGTTGGGAAGCAGAAGAAGCCGTAGAAAAAGCACGTGCAGACATCGCAGCCCTGATTAACGCCGACTCTAAAGAAATTGTTTTCACCAGCGGCGCAACCGAGTCCAACAACCTCGCCATCAAAGGCGCGGCCCACTTCTACAAATCCAAAGGCAACCACCTCATCACCGTAAAAACCGAGCACAAAGCCGTACTCGACACCATGCGCGAACTCGAACGCCAAGGTTATGAAGTGACTTATCTGGACGTACAAGAAAACGGTTTGGTTGATTTAGACGTACTGAAAGCCGCCATCCGCGAAGACACCATCCTCATTTCCGTAATGTGGGTAAACAACGAAATCGGCGTGGTTCAAGATATTCCTGCCATCGGAGAAATCTGCCGCGAACGTAAAATTATTTTCCACGTTGACGCAGCACAAGCATGCGGCAAAGTACCTGTCGACGTTGAAGCCGCCAAAGTTGATTTGTTGTCCATGTCCGGCCACAAAGTATACGGCCCTAAAGGCATCGGCGCCCTGTATGTACGCCGTAAACCACGCGTCCGCCTCGAAGCCCAAATGCACGGCGGCGGCCACGAGCGCGGTTTCCGTTCCGGCACATTGCCGACCCACCAAATTGTCGGTATGGGCGAAGCCTTCCGCATTGCCAAAGAAGAATTGGCACAAGATACTGCGCACTACTTGAAACTGCGCGATATCTTCCTCAAAGGTATCGAAGGCATCGAAGAAGTCTACATCAACGGCGACCTCGAACACCGCGCTCCAAACAACCTGAACGTCAGCTTCAACTTCGTCGAAGGCGAAAGCCTGATTATGGCAGTCAAAGAACTCGCCGTATCCAGCGGCTCCGCCTGTACTTCTGCCAGCCTTGAGCCAAGCTACGTTTTACGCGCACTCGGCCGCAACGACGAATTGGCACACTCTTCCCTGCGCATCACCTTCGGCCGCATGACCACCGAAGAAGAAGTGCAATTCGCTGCAGAACTGATCAAATCCAAAATCGGCAAACTGCGCGAACTGTCGCCGCTGTGGGAAATGTTTAAAGAAGGTATCGATTTGAACTCGATTGAATGGGCGGCGCATTAATCCGCATTTATAAAAGGCCGTCTGAAAATCAATACAATTTTCAGACGACCTATATATAGATCTTATTTAATCTCCTAGCCCACTAAGGCATAACTTTCAAATTAAAGACATAAACTATGGACGAACAAGATCTCGACCTCGACAACCTCGACAACCTGCTTGAAGATTTTGACGGCGTTACCGTAGAAGGCGGCGTTGATTCAGAGAATGATGACGGCTGCGAAGGCGGCGCGTGCAAAATCTAAACTTCAGGCCGTCTGAATATTCGTAAACAAACCATTTACACCACTAAAAACACAAAGGAAACCACATCATGGCATACAGCGATAAAGTAATCGACCACTATGAAAACCCCCGCAATGTCGGTACTTTCGACAAAGACGAAGAGTCTGTCGGCACCGGCATGGTCGGCGCGCCGGCTTGCGGCGACGTGATGCGCCTGCAAATCAAAGTGAACGACGAAGGCATCATCGAAGACGCCAAATTCAAAACTTACGGCTGCGGCTCTGCCATCGCTTCTTCCAGCCTGATTACCGAGTGGGTCAAAGGCAAAAGCCTGGATGACGCGCTGGCAATAAAAAACAGCGAAATCGCTGAAGAATTGGAACTGCCACCGGTAAAAATCCACTGCTCCATCTTGGCTGAAGATGCGGTAAAAGCCGCTGTGGCGGACTACAAAAAGAAAAAAGGCGTATAACATGGCTGGCGGCTGGGCGCCTGACGGCGCGGAACAGGCGCAAATCGACGCCAATTTGGACGATGCGCTGGCCTCTGCCCGGCAAAACCTGCCCTCCGGCGAAAGCGCCCGTAAATGTGTGGAATGCGGCGAGCCGATTCCCGAAGCCCGCCGTCGCGCTCTACCCGGCGTGCAGTTGTGTATTGCCTGCCAAGAAGAAGCGGACAAGCAACAGCAATTCCACTACGCCTACAACCGGCGTGGCAGTAAGGACAGCCAGTTGAAATAGGCTGCTTGAAAGTATTGCTAGGCGTATCCTTAAGCTTTGTCTCAGTGGATACTATTTATGCTGAAGGCACTGCAAGTGACTGGAAAACAAGGGTCTGACACGCCTCGCCAACATCCATGTCGTGCTTGCTCTCTCTCAGCCCGATGGTTTCAGGCAGACTGCATCCTAGCTAAACTTTACAGACGCCTACACGAAAAAACTATACTTAGCCAAGAAGAAGCCTGATTTCTTCTACTGTCAAAGGCATAGGCAAAACCGTATTGCAGCGTTTGCAGCAAATGGGTTTGGATGATGTTGCCACGCTGGCGGCAGCGGATTTGGAAGACATTTTGGAACAAGGCGCAAAATTGACCGGCTAGACCTGTTGGAGAAACAGTTCGCAGGCTAAAGCTGCCATTGCCGCCGCAATAGAGTGGGCAAAACAGCGTTTTCAGACGGCCTGATAATCAAGATGCCGTCTGAAATAAAAAAGCAGGCAAAACAGAAAATAATTGCGAAATGAGGAAAGAAGCATGATTACCATCACAGAAAATGCAGCCAAATACATCAACAATTACCTGACCAAACGCGGCAAAGGCTTGGGCGTACGCTTAGGTGTGAAAACCAGCGGCTGCTCAGGTATGGCATACAACCTTGAATTTGTCGATGAAGCGAACGAGGACGACCTGATTTTTGAAGAACACGGCGCGCGCATTTATATCGACCCGAAAAGCTTGGTTTATCTGGACGGCACTCAAGTCGATTACACCAAAGAAGGTTTGCAGGAAGGTTTCAAATTTGAAAACCCGAATGTCAAAGACTCTTGCGGCTGCGGCGAGAGCTTCCACGTTTAAGACATAAAAATGGCGGGACAGTATCAAAACCGTCCCGCCATTTTTTCGCTTCCTGCCTGTTGTAGCTGCCTTTGCCTTTTCTTTTCCGTTCTACCTTGTGTCGGAACAAATCGGATTTCACTAAAGCTTTTAAAGCATTGTCGCGTATTTTGCCTTTATTGTGTTGCACTTTATTGCTCATATTCAGTCCTTTGGGTTAAGAATTAGCGGATTATAAGGCAAAATCAGGCTTCTGCCGAAAATTTCACATTAATTATCCCGCCATGTCTCAATATTTCACACTCTTCCAGCTTGAACCCGCTTTCAATATCGACGCCGAAAACTTGGATCAAACCTACCGCGCCTTGGCTGCCCACTTCCATCCCGACAAATTCGCTTCAGCATCAGCCTTCGAGCAAAAACAGGCTGTGATGATGTCGTCCACCATCAACGATGCCTACCGTACCTTAAAAAATCCCATTGACCGTGCTGCATACCTGTTGAAAATGCGAGGTATCGATACTGACGCACCCGAACATACTTCGTTTTCACCAGAATTCCTCATGCAGCAAATGGAATGGCGGGAAACATTAATTGATGCCCAGATGGAACAAAACCATGATGCCATCCGAGCATTGGATCAAGAAATCCAAAATACACAAAGCAATCTATATCAAGATTTGCAACAAGCATTTAAACAGCAGGATTATGAATCGGCTGCACAATGGGTACGGCATGGACGCTTTCTTAATAAACTTCGCAATGAAATTGCTTCAATCTTATAAGGTACATATGCTGTTACGTTTACCCAAGTTTTATAGCAAATGATTTTATATACAAAACAAAAACCGTATCAGATAAATCTGATACGGTTTTCTTATATTGACTACCGATTAGCGTTTTTTACCGGTAACAGTAGCAACAGCCAGGTTTTCGTTACGTTTCAGAGAAACGCTTTCAACACCTTCTGGCAATTTGATGTCTGACAAGTGCAGAATGTCGCCGGCAACTACTGATGCACAATCCAGCTCCAAGAAAGCAGGAATGTTTGCAGGCAAAGCAACTACTTCAACAGAAGTGTTCAACAGAGATACGCGGCCACCTTGCAATTTAACAGCTTGAGAGTTTTCAGCGTTAACAATGTGCAGAGGAACGCGGATACGTACAGGTTGATCAGCTTTTACAGCTTGGAAGTCGATGTGTTGAACTTCGCGACGGAATGGGTGCATTTGGAAGTCACGCACGATAACGTCTTTAGTTTCAGCGTTCAAAGACAGTTTAATCAAAGCAGTATGGAAAGATTCTTTTTCTAATGCGTAGAATACAGTTTTGTGGTCTACAGCGATAGCAACAGGCTCTTGACCTTCACCGTACAGAATGCCAGGGATTTGGCCTTCGCGACGCAGGCGGCGGCTCGCACCAGTGCCTTGGGCTTCGCGAACAGAGGCTTGAATTTCGTAAGTCATGTTTAATACTCCAATTTAGATAAAATCGTCGTCATCGGCCGCGACCAGCTTAAGACGACATCGGGTTATGGCAGCAACATGCCGCCAGTCATCACATCCTCATTGAAAAGATATGAGACGGATTCTTCATTGCTGATACGGCGTACCGTTTCAGCCAGCAAACCGGCAATGGTAACTTGACGGATGCGTTCACATTTTTTAGCTGCTTCAGACAACGGAATCGTATCTGTCACAACTACTTGGTCAATTTCGGAAGAAGCAATTCTATTCACTGCTTCGCCAGAGAATACTGCATGGCTGGCGTATGCCAGTACACGATCCGCACCGCGCTCTTTCAGGGCAACAGCCGCTTTACACAAAGTATTTGCCGTATCGATCATATCATCTACGATTAAGCAAGTACGGCCTTGAATATCACCAATAATATTCATCACTTCAGCCACGTTGGCTTTAGGACGACGTTTATCAATAATGGCCAAATCAGCATTTAAAGATTTAGCAACAGCACGTGCACGTACAACACCACCGATATCAGGGCTGACAACAGTCAGATTGTCGATACGTTGTTGTTTAATATCGTTCAATAAAATCGGGGTAGCATAAATATTATCTACCGGAATATCGAAGAAACCTTGAATTTGATCGGCATGCAAGTCAACAGTCAATACGCGGTCGATACCTGCTGAGTACAACATATTCGCTACCAATTTAGCAGAAATCGGTACACGAACAGAGCGAGGACGGCGATCCTGACGCGCATAGCCAAAGTAAGGAATCGCGGCAGTAATACGACCGGCAGAAGCACGTTTGAGTGCATCGGCCATAGTCAAAATTTCCATCAGGTTGTCATTGGTTGGCGCACAGGTAGGTTGCAAAATAAACACATCGCGACCACGCACATTTTCCAACAGTTCAATGGCTACTTCGCCATCAGAGAATTTGGAAACGGTGGCTTCACCGAGTGAAATATCCAAATGTTTGACAACGCGTTGCGCCAATTCCGGATTTGCATTACCGGTAAACACCATTAAACTGTCATAAGCGGCCATATCTTCACCTGATTCTAAATTTGATTTACGCGCAGAAAACATTACGCTTCCCTTTGCCCTATGTCTAAGACACTAATTACGCGATTATACGCGTAAAGACGGGTAAAAAAAAGTTTTTCAGCGTTATTTCGTTCTTAGCGTAAAAAAGCGTGTAAGAGAACTTACACGCTTTTATTTGGCTGGGGAGGAAGGATTCGAACCTTCGCATGCTGGAATCAAAATCCAGTGTCTTAACCGCTTGACGACTCCCCAATAAAGGGTGTTGGCTGGGGAGGAAGGATTCGAACCTTCGCATGCTGGAATCAAAATCCAGTGTCTTAACCGCTTGACGACTCCCCAACAAAGGGTTTGGCTGGGGAGGAAGGATTCGAACCTTCGCATGCTGGAATCAAAATCCAGTGTCTTAACCGCTTGACGACTCCCCAACTTACTAAATCATATGAAACAGCGGATGAATATCTAATCCTTCCACACAATAAGCTTCATATAATTGAGAAACCTGTTGGTAAATTGTATTTGCTTCTTGATGAGATGCACTTGCTATAAACAAACAAGCTCCAGAACCGGTCATTAATGTATAACCATATTGGGATAACTCAACATAAGCCTTCCAAACTTCAGGATATTCCTGAAACACAACCGCCTGCATATCATTTTGAAACGGCTGTAACGATTGGAAAGTCGGCATTATGCTGGGTTTGGAATCACGTGTCAAGCCTTCATGTGCAAAAATTTTAGCTGTTGCCACATGGACGGGGGGCTTAACGATAACATACCATTGTTTAGGGACATCTATTTCAGCCAGCTTCTCGCCTACGCCTTTGGCAAAAGCACTTCTGCCAAAAATAAAAAAAGGAACATCCGCACCAAGACTTACACCTAAATCAATCAGTTGCTGCCTGCTCAAACCACATTGCCACCATCGGTTTAAAACCATTAAGACTGTGGCCGCATCAGAGCTTCCACCGCCCAATCCGCCTCCGGTCGGAATCACTTTATCCAACCAAATTTCAATGCCGTGCGGCACACTTGCATATGGCAGCAATAATTTAGCCGCCCGATAAGTCAAGTCCTGTTCGGGCTCAAGCCCTTCAATCGGCGTATGCAGAATAATCTGCCCATCAGTACGCATTTTCAGATGAACGGTATCGTATAAGCCGATCAAACAGAAAATACTTTCCAAATTATGATAACCATCGCTCCTGCGGCCGGTAATCCTCAAATCCAAATTTAATTTGGCCGGCGCAGGAAAGGCTTGAATTCCCTCTGAAACAGACATGGCATCCTCTATTTGCGTGCTGCGCATCGGGTTTGTCCATTCTTATCCAAAGAGTGATTTACTGTATCGAACACCAAGCGGATATTAAACTTGGCATTCTCAAGTTGAAGCGTTTTCGGCTGTCCTGAACTATTTAAAGTGCGCAATATTGTCCAGTCAAACTGCTTCAGACGGCCATCAGGCAGGATTTTGTATGGCGCATTGGCAACGCGTTTACCATCCGCCCAAATATGCAGATATTGAACCGGCAAAGCAAAGCCTAAAAGCTGTCTGCTCAATTCCTCAGCCGTTTCCGCCTGATAAACCTTACCCTTACTGTCTACTGCCAATACGCCTTCGCTATCTTGACACAGCTGGCCTACGGTATTGCCCAACGGTGTATTGACATCAATGGTTTGAACCGCGTTCTGATAAGTCCAGTCAAAATTGGCATAAGAGCCTTTGCCTTCCACTTTGACAGCCAAACGACCGTCTGCGCTAAAATCCTGCACCTGTTCGGCCGCTTGCCAACTGTTTTGCTGAGGCAAGTTTGGCTGCGCACAGGCAGCCAAAAGCAATAAGGCTGTAACCGATGATATTTGTTTTAAATTCATGGATATTCCTTCATAGGCCGTCTGAAATCAAACGCTTTTCAGACGGCCTGTTGGTTTTATTTGTGTTTTTGAATATGCGGTTTACTGGACGTTATACCAAATTTGGACATTGTCTCTTTTAATACTCGGAGATTGCTTCCGCGTTTCAAACCGTCATTCCAGATTTGTTTGGCCTTATCTTGGTCTCCAAGCGTCCATAGGACTTCGCCCAAATGCGCGGCAACTTCGGCTTCAGGTTCTTTTTCATAGGCATATTGGATATATGGAAGCGCCATTTGCGCATCACCTTTAAGATAATAAGCCCAGCCTACACTATCATTAATGGCTGCGCTTTCCGGCTCCATTTGATAGGCCGTCTGAACCATTTTAAACGCTTCTTCCAAATCCTTGCCGTTGGACAGCAAGGTATAGCCCAAAGCATTCCAACCGTGCGGATTATCCGGATACAGCTCTACCACACGGCGCAAATCGGCAATCGCCTTGCCTGGCTGATTCAGCTTCTCATACACCATCGAACGCTGATACAGCACATTGGCAAGCAACTCTGGAGAAGCTTGGGTTTTCAAGGATTTTTCGGTGGAATTTACCAAGCTGTTCAAAGCGTTCAACGATTCTTGAAGATTGGTATTTTTAGACAATACAAACAAAGCCGTATTCAGCAAATCACCGGCTTCAAAATAACGTCCTCTTTGCTCGGGCATTTTTTGTGCACGTTGCACCAAAGCCCAAGCCTCTTTATGGTTGCCCTGTTTGGCTTCGATGGAAGCAGCCAAAATGGTTTTATCAAACGTATAAGCCGTTGCCGTTACCTTGTCCAGCCATTGTTTGGCTTTGGCAAAATCCTCTGCATCATTGTAAGAAACCGCACCAATCAACGCCGCACGGCTGCGCTGCTCTTCCGTACCGGCTTTATAAGCCTTTTCCAGATAGCTGTTTACCGCAGAAATATTTTCCGTCTTGCTGGCTGACAATAAGGCGGCCTGAATATACAAATCAGGGTTTGGGTTTTCTTCCAACAAAGTCTGCAAACGCTTGAATGCCTTATTATTTTGGCCATGGGCGATCAAATTGGCGATGTCCAACTCCTGCCAAATCGGAGATAAGGTTTTGGTGTCTGTATCTTTGAAGAAGCCGTCCAAAATATCAGGATGCCGTTGCGCCATCAGCCGCAACGTGACAAAAGTCGGCGGCAAAATTTCATTGTCTAACTTAGCCAATCGCTGCAATGCCGCAATGGCGTGTTTCTTTTGACCATCTTTTGCACTAAAAATTGCATCCGCAATCGCCGCTTCAGGGAAGTCTTTATAATTTAGTGCCGTTTTATGCACCTGTTTGACCGCATCGCTGGTCAGATTCGGCTGTTGGGCAGCGGTTTGTGCCAAAAGCAGGAACACGCGCTTTTGCTCATCTTCACTACCGCCAGCAATTACCTTATCCAATCCGCTTAAATTCTTATCGGCTTTGCCTAGCAGCAAATTGCGCAACCAAGTCATACGCTTTTGTGCTTCACCTGGCTCCGGCTCGATTTCTCGCCATTTTTGGTAAATGGCTTCAGCCTGTTCAAAGGCGTTTAAAGAGACCGCCATCTCCAAAGCGCGTTCGGCCACTTCGGGAGATTTGGTGCGATGCAACGTCAAAATATAAGTAAACAGCGCAGAAGCCGCATCGCCCTTTTGCAGGGCCAGTTCTGAATTTAACAAAGTGAAAACCTGCGAGGTGCGGTTTTGTATACCCAACAGACGTATCCGCTCCTGCTCGCGCTCTTCGGGAGAAAAACGGTCGGCACGGCTTTTCTTTTTGATAATCTTAGCCGATTCAAAAACTGCATTTGAATCGCCGGGCGCAGCAAAAGTTTGTGTAGCGAACAACATCATGACAGCCGCAGCTGCTACTCGAATACGGGATGGGGAAAACAACATAACTATCCTTTTTGAGAACCTGCCGGCATCTTCAGACGGCCTTAAGCACTTGCAAAACAGACGCAAAGCTTTATTTATCATTCAGGCATAACTGTAACACATGCACCCTATTTTGTTGACACAGCAACCGTAAACCTTGTGTAATCCTCATCTGCATAAAACGATCAGCACCAAAAATGAATACCGACCACCTTATCCATTTCTTAACTCAAGCTTCACACTTCAGCAGCCGTATGCAAGCAGAGCGCAATCAATTAGTTACTGCCCACACAGTCAAAGAAGCAGCCGTTTTGGTCGGCATTGTCTTGCATGAAGGAGCGTGGCAAATTTTACTGACCAAAAGGGCCGAGACCTTAAGGCAGCACACCGGACAAATCGCCTTTGCCGGCGGCCGCAAAGATACCCAAGACGACAGCCTAACGGCAACGGCGTTAAGAGAAGCTTATGAAGAAACCGCCATTCCGATTGCCGCATGGCAGACTTTTGCGCCGCTACCCTTTTATGACACGCCTTCCGGCTATCGTGTTACGCCTGTTCCGGCAATTTGCACCCAGCCCGTCAACCCTAAAGCCAATCCCGACGAAGTAGCTGAAATTTTTTATCTGCCTTTAGACTTCGCCTTAAACCTGCAAAACTACACATTCCGTCAACTTCATCACAACAATCAAACCCTCGCCCTCCCCGCCCTGCCTTTCCGACACTACGACATTTGGGGGCTGACAGCAATCATCCTATATGGACTGGCAGAACGTTATCAGCAATATTGCCAAGCTTTTAAATAAGGCAAGGCCGTCTGAAACCAATATTCAGACGGCCTTGTTTGATCAATCCTCTTTACGCAGCTTCTTCATAGCATTCGACAAATTCCCCAAACCATTTCATCTCATCGCGCAGGGCAACCACTTCGCCAATTACCATTAAAGCAGGACGCTCTGCTTCGGCAGCCAGCAAGCCCAAATCTTTCAGACGGCCTGTTCGCACGGTTTGATTGTGTAAAGTCCCATTGGAAATCACAGCAACAGGTGTAGAAGGCTGCCTGCCATAAGCCATCAGCTTTTCCGCAATCTCGGTCGCTTTAAGCGTCCCCATATAGATCACCAACGTTTGGCGGCTTAAAGCCAAAGTCTGCCAATCAGGCTGATTGCCCTCGTGTTTGCTGTGGCCGGTCACAAATAAAGCACTTTGGGCGCAATCGCGATGAGTTAACGGAATACCGGCATAAGCAGTGGCACCAAGCGCGGCAGTAATGCCCGGCACAATGCGGTAGGCGACCCCGGCCTGATGCAGGGTTTGCACTTCCTCCCCGCCGCGCCCGAATACAAAAGGATCGCCGCCTTTCAACCTCACTACGCGCTCGCCTTTTTGAGCGTGTTCAACCAATAGACGGTTGGTTTCTTCCTGCTGGACATGGTGCGCACCGGCACGTTTGCCCACGCTGATTTTCACCGCATCTTTACGCACCATCGCCAAAATCTCATCCGACACCAAAGCATCGTAAAACACTGTATCCGCAGCCTGTATCGCCTGCAAAGCATGTATGGTCAGCAAGCCCGGATCGCCCGGCCCTGCGCCCACCAAAACCACTTCACCGCCAAACGGCGTTTCCCGGTTTAACTGCGTGATCAATTCACGTTCTGCCGCTTTGATATTGTTTTGAGCCGCAAAAATACCAAAACGGCCGTCAAACAACTTCTCCCAAAAATAACGGCGTTGTTCGACATTATTCAGCGCTTGCTTAACCTTTTCGCGCCATTTGCCGGCAATATGCGCCATCGTGCCCGTATGCAACGGAATCAATGTTTCAATAATCTGCCGCCATTTCCGTGCCAATACAGGCGCAGTCCCACCGCTGGATATGGCTATCTTCAACGACCCCCTATCCACCACGGCAGGCACAATAAACGAACACAAGTCCGCCGTATCCACCGTATTGCACAATTTCGCCCGTCGCTCCGCCGCTTCAAAAACACAGCGGTTAAATATACCGTCATCCGTCGCCGCAATAACGAAATACACCTCGTCCAACATGGCTTCTTCAAACAAGCCGCCCAGCCAAACTATTTTCCCTTCGTCCGCCCATTGCTGAAACTGAGGATTCAAAGTTTCCGCAACAACGCGCACGCGCGCTCCGGCAGACAACAGGCTTTCCGCCTTGCGCTCGGCAACCTTGCCCGCACCTGCCAGTAAAACAGGACGGTTTCTCAAATCGGCAAACAAAGGATAATGGCTCATGGTCGTGCTCTTGCTTTATCAATGATTGTCCGCCGATATTAAAGGCCGTCTGAAAAAATAGGAAAGAATGGTTTCTGATTTTCTTATGGTGTTTGGTTATATACCTGCCACAACAAAATAAGTTATAGCGGCAAACACAAAACAGGAGCAGAAAATTTCAAAATAAATGATTGGAAAATTGTGTAACGATATAAAAATTCATTTTTTCACAAATAAATTGCGCCCTCTTCATTTTTCAGACGGCCTTTGCCTGCGTATAATATCGGTCTAATTTACAATTCAAACGAGCTTAGTCCAGCCATGACCGAATCCATCCGCCTGCCCGCTTCTACACTCAAGCCTTCCACCGTTGCCCTGCCCGGTTCCAAAAGCATCAGCAACCGCACGCTACTCTTGGCCGCACTCTCCGACAATGTTTGCGAAATTCATTCTTTGCTCAAATCCGACGATACCGACCGAATGCTTGAAGCACTCGACAAACTCGGCGTACAAATTGAATCTTTACCTGAAGGCCGTCTGAAAGTTCATGGCACCGGCGGCCGCTTTCCCAACCAAACTGCCGATTTATTTTTAGGCAACGCCGGTACGGCATTCCGTCCTTTGACTGCCGCACTTGCCGTTTTGGGCGGCGACTATCATCTGCATGGCGTGCCGCGTATGCACGAACGCCCCATCGGCGATTTGGTGGATGCGCTGCGCATTGCAGGCGCGGACGTACAATATCTGGGCAATGAAAACTATCCTCCGCTTCAGATCGGCAAACGCCAAGACAACGGCGAGCGCGTTATTCCGATTAAAGGCAATGTTTCCAGCCAATTCCTGACCGCCCTGCTGATGGCTTTGCCCTTGACCGGACAAGCTTTTGAAATCCACATGGTAGGCGAATTGATTTCCAAACCTTATATCGATATCACGCTCAAGCTGATGGCGCAGTTCGGTGTAAATATCATCAATGAAGACTACCGTGTATTTAAAATCCCGGCCGGTGCCAAATATCATGCGCCCGAACATTTATATGTAGAAGGCGATGCCTCCAGCGCGTCTTATTTCTTAGGTGCAGGTCTGATTGCCGGTACACCCATCCGCGTGACCGGCATCGGCGCACACAGCATTCAAGGCGACGTTGCCTTTGCGCGTGAACTGGAGAAAATCGGTGCAGATGTCATTTGGGGCGAAAATTTTGTTGAAATTTCCCGCCCTGCCGAGCGCAAGATTCAGGCTTTTGATTTGGATGCCAACCATATTCCTGATGCGGCCATGACTCTGGCTATCGTCGCACTGGCCACCAAACAGCCCTGCACCCTGCGCAATATCGGCTCATGGCGCGTCAAAGAAACCGACCGTATCGCCGCCATGGCAACCGAACTGCGCAAACTGGGTGCAGAAGTCGTTGAAGAAGCCGAAGCCATCCATATCACGCCGCCCGAAAGACTTACTCCCGATGCCGTCATCGATACTTATGACGACCACCGCATGGCCATGTGTTTCTCTCTGGCTTCGCTTTTGGGCGTCCCCATCATCATCAACGACCCGAAATGTACGCATAAAACTTTCCCCGACTATTTCCAAGTTTTTGCATCATTGACCAACTGATTGATTATTCAAAGTTTCAGACGGCCTGTTGCATACAAAAAACACAGGCCGTCTGAAAAATAAAAATAAAACTATACTTTTTCTTAATTTATGCGATAATAGCTAAATAAATTCTTAGCGATTCATATTTCCTTTCGGAGAGAAAACATGTCAGACGAAAAAAGCAAAGCCTTAGCCGCCGCCCTTGCCCAAATCGAAAAAAACTTCGGCAAAGGCTCCATCATGAAAATGGACGGCAGCCAACAGGAAGAAAACCTTGATGTTATTTCCACCGGCTCCCTCGGCGTGGACTTGGCGCTCGGCGTTGGCGGTTTGCCCCGCGGTCGCGTGGTTGAAATTTTCGGCCCGGAATCCTCCGGTAAAACCACACTCTGTCTCGAAGCCATTGCCCAATGCCAAAAAAATGGCGGCATCTGCGCATTCATCGATGCCGAGCATGCTTTTGACCCGATTTACGCCCGTAAACTCGGCGTAAAAGTCGAGGAACTCTATCTCTCCCAACCGGATACCGGCGAACAGGCATTGGAAATCTGCGATACCTTAGTACGCTCCGGCGGTATCGATATGGTCGTTGTCGACTCCGTAGCCGCACTTGTGCCTAAAGCCGAGATCGAAGGCGAAATGGGCGACAGCCACGTCGGCCTGCAAGCCCGCCTGATGAGCCAAGCCCTGCGCAAACTGACCGGCCACATCAAACGCACCAATACATTGGTTGTTTTCATTAACCAAATCCGTATGAAAATCGGCGTGATGTTCGGCAGCCCTGAAACCACGACCGGCGGTAACGCTCTCAAATTCTACGCCTCCGTCCGCCTCGACATCCGCCGTACCGGTCAGATTAAAAAAGGCGATGACGTTATTGGTAACGAAACCAAAGTCAAAGTCATCAAAAACAAAGTTGCGCCTCCGTTCCGTCAAGCCGAATTCGATATTCTTTACGGCGAAGGCATCAGCTGGGAAGGCGAATTGATCGACTTGGGCGTCAAACACGACATCGTTGAGAAATCCGGTGCATGGTACAGCTACAACGGCGCAAAAATCGGCCAAGGTAAAGATAATGTACGCGTTTGGCTGAAAGAAAACCCTGATATTGCCAACGAAATCGATGCCAAAATCCGTGCGGCAGTCGGTATCAATGTCGATATAACCGAAGGCAAATTGGACGATACCGACGGCGAACGTCCTGAGGAATAAGCCTGTTTGAAGTAAAAGGTTAAAAAAGACCAAATAAAGGCCGTCTGAAATCCGACCATTAATCGGATTTCAGACGGCCTTTTATTCAATGCTGCTTAAAGCCCTAATGCCTGAGCGTGAAACTCAATATGCGAATCGATAAAGCTGGCAATAAAGAAGTAGTCATGCCCATAGCCCGGGCGTACTTTATATTGGATATTGAAACCTTTTTCGCGTGCTGAGCGGACAAACACTTCCGGTTGCAGGACTTCAGGATACAAAGCATCTTCACGGCCGACATCAATCAAAACAGGCAATTTATGCGAGGCCGTCTGAAGCAGCTCTGTACTGTCATAGCGTTTCCATGTTTCCACGTTTTGACCCAAATAAGCTGAAAACGCCTGCCTGCCGCCTTCCGTATCGATAGGATGACATAAAGGCGCAAAGGCTGAAACCGCAACATATCGGCCGGGATAGTTCAAAGCCAAATGCAGCGCGCCATGCCCACCCATGCTGAAACCTGCAATGCTGCGCTCTTTCGTTACCGGGAAATGATGCTCGATCACATCAGGCAATTCTTGGCTGATATAGCTTTCCATTTGGTAATACTGCGCCCAAGGTGCTTCAGTTGCATTGACATAAAATCCGGCGCCCTGTCCAAGATAATGTTCTTCACTGTCGGCAACATGCTGACCGCGTGGCGAGGTATCCGGGAAAACCACAATAATATTCCATTGCGCCGCAAAACGTTGGATTCCGCTTTGCTGAACCAATTCAGAACCATCACTATTTAAACCGGAAAGAAAATATAAAACAGGCGCGGGATAGCCTTTTAAAACTTGTGGTGGCAGATAGACATCAAATACCATATCCGTCCGGCAGGTTTGAGAAAAATGGCGGTAGCGTTCCTGATGCCCGTTAAACATCTTTCTGCGTTCCAGCAAATGCAATTCTGAATTTTTCATTTTATTCCTTGTAAGGAAACAACAATAAGCAGAATGTTAGCGCAAAACCTGCCCATCGTGTTGTTGCCCCATCTTTTTAAGGCGACCAAATCTACTTTAAACAAGGCTTGCCAATCATGCGAAATCATTACGCTGACAGCATTTAAAATCTATACACAATCTCTGTGGATAAATCTGTTGATAAGCTTTGGGTAATCGTAAAATTTTCTTTAGGAACAAACCAAGTCTTAAATTGACTAAAATTTAATCAAATAAAATTCAATAAAATCAAATAGTTATATTTATAATATTTTACTATAATCATACAGTGAAAATTTATAGGTAAAACAAGGTTATGCGACTTTGTGTATAAATTAGGGTTGACATCCCTAAAAATCGCCCCGAATCAAAAGCTGTGTAAAACAACGGCCGATTTCATCCGATACCATTCAAAAGACACGCGGCCATACATTTTGCGTTACAATACGCACTTATTTTTAAGAAAGAAAAATACGCCATGAAAGCCTCCCAGTTCTTCATTTCCACCCTTAAAGAAGCCCCCGCCGAAGCCGCACTTGCCAGCCACAAGCTGATGATTCGTGCCGGTTTGATCAAAGCCAACGCGTCCGGTCTTTATACTTGGATGCCAATGGGTCTGCGCGTATTGCGCAAAGTTGAAAATATCGTGCGCGAAGAAATGGCCCGCGCAGGTAGCGTGGAGCTGCTGATGCCGGTGGTACAACCTGCCGAGCTGTGGCAAGAATCCGGCCGCTGGGAGTTTTACGGTAAAGAACTGCTGCGCCTGAAAGACCGTCATGACCGCGATTTCTGCATGGGTCCGACTTGTGAAGAAGTGATTGCCGACATCGTGCGCAAAGAAATCAACAGCTACAAACAACTGCCGAAAAACTTTTACCACATCCAAACCAAATTCCGAGATGAAGTGCGTCCGCGCTTTGGTGTGATGCGTGCGCGCGAGTTCGTCATGAAAGACGCTTATTCCTTCCATGCCGACTATGCCTCGCTTCAGACGACCTATCAAGACATGTACGACGCTTACTGCCGTATCTTCACCCGTTTGGGTTTGGAATTCCGTCCTGTTGCTGCGGATACCGGCAGCATCGGCGGTACTGGCTCTCACGAATTCCAAGTATTGGCTGAAAGTGGTGAAGACGTTATTGCATATAGCGACACTTCCGATTACGCCGCCAATATCGAATTGGCACCGACTTTGCCGCTCAAAGGCGAACGCGCTGCTGCTCAGGCCGAGTTGACCAAAGTACATACACCAAACGTCAAAACCATTGAGTCTTTGGTTGAATTCCTGAATATTCCGGTTGAACAAACCCTCAAATCCATCGTGGTTGAAAGCGAAAACGAAGGCGAACTCGTCCTGCTGCTGTTGCGTGGCGACCATGAATTTAACGACATCAAGGCAGAAAAACTGGCCGGCGTGAAATCGCCACTGACCATGGCAAGCCCTGCAGCGATTGTTGAACAGTTCGGCGCAAACGGCGGCTCTCTCGGCCCTGTCAACTTCAAAGGTAAAGTCTATGCCGATTTCGCCACCGAAAAAGGCGCAGACTGGGTTATCGGCGCGAACGAAGACGACTACCACTATACCGGCTTCAACTTCGGCCGAGATGCTACCGAGCCTGAATTTGTCGATCTGCGCAATGTCATCGAAGGCGATATCAGCCCCGACGAACAAGGCCATCTGAAACTGGCGCGCGGTATTGAAGTCGGCCACGTTTTCCAATTGCGCGACAAATATACCCAAGCCATGAATGTCAGCTTCTTGGACAATAACGGCAAATCCCAAATCATGGAAATGGGCTGCTACGGTATCGGTATTACCCGCGTTGTTGCCGCCGCCATCGAGCAAAACAACGACGAAAAAGGCATTATCTGGACCAAAGCAATGGCGCCGTTTGAAGTTGTTATCGTGCCGATGAACTACAAAAAATCAGATGCCGTGCGCGAAGCTGCCGATAAAATCTATGCCGAGCTTCTGGCCGCAGGCGCGGATGTATTGTTAGATGACCGCGACGAACGTGCAGGCGTATTGCTGAATGACTCCGAGCTGTTGGGCATCCCTCACCGCATCGTCATCGGCGATCGCGCCTTAAAAGAAGGCAATGTCGAATATGCCAAACGCCGTGACAATCAGGCTCAAGCCGTTGCGGTATCAGAAGTTGTCGCCAAGGTTCTGGCCGCATTGAACGTTTAAGTTTTTTTCAATAGTTAAAAGGCCGTCTGAAACTGATTATTTCGTTTCAGACGGCCTTTTTCTGTTTTAATAAATAATGTTTTTTCCGTAGCTCTCTAATATTTCTTTGATTTTCAAAAGGGTTTCTTTAGGCGGCGGATGTACGCCTTTTAACTTGTATTCGTCGCCGCATAAAGCCCATTTATGTGCGCCTAATTCGTGATACGGTAAAAGCTCGACCATTTCGACATTGTCCATATCACCGATAAACTCGCCCAATAAATGCGCTGAACGCTCATCATCGGTATAACCGGGAACAACCACATAGCGCACACGCGTCGGCTGATTGCGTTCGGCAAGATAGCGCGCAAATTTCAGCGTTTTGGTATTTGGAATACCGACAAGCACTTTATGGATTTCAGGATCGATTTGTTTTAAGTCGAGCATGACCAAATTGGTATGATCGAGCAAATCATCCAAAATCGAATCATAGTGCAAAGCATAGCCATTACTGTCGAGACAGGTATGGATATCGTGTTCCCGACAGGCCGTAAACCAATCTCGTACAAACTCATATTGCAATAACGGCTCACCGCCGGTTGCTGTTACGCCTCCGCCTGTCGCACGCAGATAATGACGATAGGTCATGACCTGCTTCATCACAGTTGTCACATCCAATTCCTGCGCCTGCTCGGTATGCAAATCCCAAGTATCGCGATTATGGCAATACAGGCAGCGCATCAGGCAACCTTGCAAAAAAAGCACATAGCGCAAACCCGGACCATCGACAGCACCGCAAGATTCAATCGAATGAATAATGCCTTTGCCGTTATAGTGACGGTGGCCAAGGTCTTTCAGTTCCGGCTCGGGGGTAATGGCAAAAGTCGTGGACATAGTGTTCGGCTCGAAAATAATTTTGCTGATGTGAATTGTACGGCAATAAAGGCCGTCTGAACATTTCAGACGGCCTTGGAGCTTTGTTTCAAAACAAACCAAATGCAAATTTAGCTTCTGGTTTGTTTCGCCACCCGGATTACATGGTTTCTGTGAACGTACGGGTAATCACGTCAAGCTGTTGTTCACGGGTCAGCGAGTTGAAGCGAACCGCATAACCGGACACACGAATGGTCAACTGCGGATATTTCTCCGGATTGTGCATCGCATCTTCCAAAGTCTCGCGATTCAATACGTTGACGTTCAAGTGTTGGCCGCCTTCCAAAATACCGTCTTCATGGTGGAAATAACCGTCCATCAGACCGGCAAGGTTGCGTTCGCGAGAATGCTCGTCTTTACCCAACGCGCCAGGAATAATGGAGAAGGTATAAGAAATACCGTCTTTAGCAAACTCAAATGGCAGTTTGGCTACGGAAGTCAATGAAGCGACTGCACCGTTGACGTCACGGCCGTGCATCGGGTTTGCACCCGGACCAAACGGAGCGCCAGCGCGGCGGCCATCCGGAGTATTACCGGTTTTCTTACCGTAAACAACGTTGGAAGTAATGGTCAGTACGGACTGAGTCGGAGTAGCGTTGCGGTAAGTTTTGTGGGTTGCCACTTTTTTCATAAAGCGTTCAACCAAATCGCAGGCAATATCGTCAACACGGTCGTCGTTGTTACCGAATTGTGGGTATTCGCCTTCGATTTCAAAGTCAACAGCAATACCGTTTTCATCACGAATCGGTTTTACTTTGGCGTATTTAATGGCAGACAAAGAGTCGGCAGCCACAGACAGACCGGCAATACCGCAAGCCATCGTACGGATCACATCACGGTCATGCAATGCCATCAATGCAGCTTCGTAGCTGTATTTGTCGTGCATGTAGTGAATGATGTTCAACGCGGTAACGTATTGGGTTGCCAACCAATCCATGAATTTGTCCATGCGCTCAAAGACAGTGTCGTAGTCCAAAACTTCGTCCATAATCGGCTCGGTTTTCGGACCAACTTGCTCTTTAGATTTTTCATCCACGCCGCCGTTGATTGCGTACAGCAGAGTTTTAGCCAAGTTGGCGCGTGCGCCGAAGAACTGCATTTGTTTGCCGACCACCATCGGGCTGACGCAGCAGGCAATGGCGTAATCGTCGCTGTTGAAGTCAGGACGCATCAAATCGTCGTTTTCGTATTGGATGGACGAAGTATCGATGGATACTTTGGCGCAGAATTCTTTAAAGCCTTGCGGCAGTTGTTCTGACCACAATACAGTGATGTTTGGCTCAGGAGACGGGCCCATGTTGTACAGGGTATGCAGCACGCGGAAGTTGGTGCGGGTTACCAAGGTACGGCCATCCAAGCCCATACCGCCGATGGATTCGGTTGCCCAAATCGGGTCGCCGGAGAAGAGTTGGTCGTATTCGGGCGTACGCAGGAAACGGACCATACGCAGTTTCATCACCAAGTGGTCGATAAATTCTTGCGCTTGGGTTTCGGTAATCACACCGTTTTTCAGGTCGCGTTCGATATAAATATCCAAGAACGAAGACACACGGCCGAAGGACATCGCTGCGCCGTTTTGAGATTTAACGGCGGCAAGGTAGGCAAAGTAAGTCCATTGGATGGCTTCTTGTGCATTTTTTGCAGGGCCGGAAATGTCGTAGCCGTAAGAAGCCGCCATTTCTTTCATTTGACCCAAGGCTTTGTATTGTTCGTTGATTTCTTCGCGACGGCGGATGACTTCTTCCAAGTCCACACCGTTTTCCAAATCGGCTTGCAGTGAGTTGAACTGGTTGAGTTTGTCTTTCATCAAGAAGTCGATACCGTACAATGCCACGCGGCGGTAGTCGCCGATAATACGGCCACGACCATAAGCATCCGGCAGACCGGTAATCACGCCTGATTTGCGGCAGCGGCGGATGTCGGGCGTATAAACGTCAAATACGCCTTGGTTGTGGGTTTTGCGGTATTTGGTGAAAATTTCGCTGACTTCGGGATTCAATTCAACGTTGTACACTTTGCACGCGTCTTGCACCATTTTCAAACCGCCAAACGGCATGATAGAGCGTTTCAAAGGCTCGTCTGTTTGCAGGCCGACGATGGTTTCCAAATTTTTGTCGATATAGCCTGGAGCATGGCTGGTAATACCGGAGACGATTTGCGCATCGATTTTATACGGTTCGTGCGTACGGTTTTCAACCTTGATGCCTTCCATCACTTCCGCCCACAGCTTGGTTGTGGCTTCGGTTGCTGGTGCCAAGAAAGAGGCATCGCCTTCATATGGCGTGTAGTTTTTTTGAATAAAATCGCGGACATCTACGTTGGTTTCCCAGTTACCACCGACAAAACCTTCCCAAGCGGCTGGACGTTGCTGAACATCATTTGACATATCAAGCTCCTAATTTTATTGAAAATATAGACTGTAAATTTTCTGAAAGGATAACATCAATACCCATTTATTTACAGGGGTTTTTGTGAAATAAAATTACAGATTTGGTTTTTCTTGATTTACGTCAATGAGAATAATTGTTACTTGGCACTACATCTCACTTTCCAAACATTCGTACTTAAAAACGGCGTAAAATACAAAATTCGGCCCTGAAGACAGATGTCCTTCAGGGCTGAATTTTTATTGCATTTCATATAAAAGGCCGTCTGAAAATTCAGACGGCCTTTTATTCACTTAATCAATTAAGCAAACGGATGATGCAAAACAATGGTTTCTTCACGGTCAGGACCGGTTGAAACAATAGCCACAGGCGCACCGCACACTTCTTCAATCCGTTTCAGATAAGCTTTAGCGTTTTCAGGCAGTTTGTCGTACTCTTTCACGCCGAAAGTCGACTCGCTCCAACCCGGCATGGTTTCGTAAATCGGTTTGCAGGTTTCTACCGCATCAGAGCCGCAAGGCAGAATGTCGGTTTTGCTGCCATCAGGCAATTCATAGCCTACGCAGATATTGATGTTCTCAACACCGTCCATGACATCCAGCTTGGTAATGCACATGCCGGAAATACCGTTAACTTGAATGGAGCGTTTCAACGCAGCCGCGTCAAACCAACCGCACCGACGCGCACGACCGGTTACAGAACCGAATTCATGGCCGCGCTCAGCCAAGCCTGCCCCCACTTCGTCAAACAATTCAGTCGGGAATGGGCCGGAACCCACACGGGTCGTATAGGCTTTAACGATACCCAAAACGTAATCCAGCATTTGCGGACCTACGCCTGCACCGGCAGAAGCGGCACCTGCCAAGCAGTTGGAGGAAGTTACAAACGGATAAGTACCGTAGTCGATATCCAGCAACGTACCTTGCGCGCCTTCAAACAACAGGCTTTCGCCTTTGTGGTTTTTCTCGTTCAAAACACGGGAAACATCGGTAATCATCGGCGTAATGCGCGGCGCAACTTTTTCGATGACCGCCATCACATCTTCAAGTTTTACCGGCTCGGCATGGTGCAGGTGTTGCAGCTGGACATTGTAATAGGCCAAAACAGCTTCCAGTTTTTCAACCAGTTTTTCAGGGTGCAATAAGTCCACCACGCGAATCGCGCGACGGGCAACTTTATCTTCATAAGCCGGGCCGATGCCGCGGCCGGTTGTACCAATCTTGCTTTTACCGCGGGAAGCTTCGCGTGCTTGGTCAAGCGCAATGTGGTAAGGCAGAATCAATGGGCAGGTCGGCGCAATTTTCAGACGGCCTTCAACGTTTTTCACACCGGCGGCGTTCAATTCGTCGATTTCACCCAACAATGCCTCAGGAGAAACCACGACACCCGAACCGATGAAGCAGTCTAAAGTCTCATGCAAAATGCCACTTGGAATCAGGCGCAAAATGGTTTTTTTGCCGCCGACAACCAAAGTATGGCCGGCATTGTGGCCGCCTTGGAAACGTACAACACCGCTGGTTTCTTCCGCCAGCCAGTCAACAATCTTACCTTTGCCTTCATCACCCCATTGGGCACCGATTACGACAACATTTTTAGCCATAGCCATCTAACCTTATTCCAGATACAAAATTTCAAAATAAAACTCAATCGTTCAAAGCGATTACTTTCCAAACGCCGTCTACCTGTTTCAGACGGCCTGTAACCTCTTCCGAACCGTTATAGCCGATACCGTAATCGATAACGACACATTGTCCCTGTTCGCGCAAAGTATCTACCGCTTCTTGAGCCGCAGGCATGTCTTTTACATCGACAGCCACCACGGATTCCCGTCCGATAGCAGGAAGGCGGCCGATGAAGCTGCGCAAATCAAAACTGAATCCGGCAGCAGGACGCGCGCGTCCGAAGTATCCGCCCAATCCGTCATAACGGCCGCCGCGTGCCACAGCATCATGACGGTTTGAACCATAAGCCGCGTAAAGCAAACCTGTATGGTAATTGTCAACACGCAGTTCCGACAAATCGATATGCACTTTTTGATTTGGGAACGCATCGCATACTGCCTGCAATTCATCCAAGGCCGCACTGACTGCGGACAATTCCGGTAATTTCTCTCTAGCCACAGTCAGCACTTCACGACCGCCATACAATCGGGGCAACAATGAAAACGCTTTTGCCCACATACCGTCAAGTTTCCACTCTTTGACCAACTGGCTGACAGCCTCGGCATCTTTGTCCTGCATCGATGACAGCAGGGTTGCCGATTGTTGCTCATCCAAATGCGCGGCATTTGCTAAAGAACGGAATACGCCGATATGGCCTAATGAAAGCAAAACTTCGCCCATGTCGGCAATCTTCATGCTTTTCAGCATCAAATCAATCAATTCGATATCCGCTTCAATGCCTTCCAAGCCGTACATTTCCGCACCCGCCTGCAAAGGTTCGCGCATATTGAGCAATCCGTCAGGCCGCGCATGAAGCACCGAACCGGCATAGCATAAACGGTTGATGCCTTGATTGGCAGAAAGCAAGTGGGCATCAATGCGCGCCACCTGCGGCGTAATATCCGCTCGGATACCGAGTTGACGGCCGCTGAGCTGATCGACGACTAAAATGGTTTTCAAAGACAAACCGGCATCGATATGTGTCAATAAGGAATGGCTGTATTCCATTAATGGCGGTTGCACCAATTCATAACCATGCACGCGAAACAAAGCCAACAGCCGCTCACGGGCGCTTTCCAGTTGTCGGGCATTGGTCGGTAACACGTCGGCAACGTGTTCAGGAAGCTGCCAAGACTTCATGAGAATCTACCTCTGTTTTTTTTGTAAACATAAAGGGCTGCTTAAATTAAAGGGCTGCTTAAATTTAAAACCAAATCAGCCTGACGACTGAAATTTTCCTGAATGCATCAACGGCAAATCCGATGCGGCTTCAACAAAACTGATTTTAAATTTAAACAGCCCCTGAGTAACGGCTTCAAACCGTCGAGTTATTAAAATCAGACTTTACCATATTAAAACGAATTTTGCACCCTGTTTACAGAGAACGTAAAAAAACATTAAAAACAAAGGCCGTCTGAAAACCAAATGCATAGCTGCATCGTTTTCAGACGGCCTTATTCATGCCTGAACAACCCGACGCTTAACGCCAGTAACGCCACCAAGGCATATCGTCAGATCGCCATTCGTGTTGCAAGAACGGGCTTTGCGGGAAGTTGGTTTCCAAGACACGGCGAGTATCGGCAGCCAGTTGCGGCTTATCCAGTTTTTTATACGCCAATTCCATCATCGCCAAAGCTTCTTCGACGTAACGGGTATTTTGGTAACGGCCGACGATTTTTTGCGCACGGTTGGCCGCTGCGACATAAGCACCGCGTTTCATGTAATAACGCGCCACAGACATCTCGTTACCACCCAAAGCGTCCACCAGCTTGGCCATACGCTCGGTTGCATCGGCAGCGTATTTGCTGTTTGGATAACGTTGCACCAACTCGGCAAACGCCTGATAAGCATCGCGGTTGGCTTTCGGATCGCGGTCGGACCAGTCTTGGGAAGCCAGCTTGTTCAAGAAAGACTGGTCTTCGTTAAACAGGACCAAACCTTTCAAGTACAGCGCGTAGTCCATATTCGGATGTTGCGGATGATGGCGTTGGAAGCGTGCAATGGCAGCCAAGGCTTTTTCCGGCTCATCGTCTTTATAATAGGCATACGCCGTATCCAACTGGGACTGCTGGGCATAGCGGCCGTTTGGAAAACGGGATTCTAAAATTTCGTATAACTTGACAGCTCGCGTATAATTGTTGCTGTTCAATTCGTCTTGCGCTTCGGCATAAAGCTTTTCCACACTCCAATCTTGAGTAATTTGGGCGTCTTTATCGATTGTGCCTTTATTTGCGCAGGCACTCAGTGCCAAACCTAAAGAAACTACTAAAAGAATTTTTTTCATGCAGAATACTTCCTTTGATAACGAAGCCGATTATAGCGATGATTTAGACTTTCCGTCATCCCCTGAAACAGAAAGTTGTGTTAATTTGACCGTTCCGCTCGAAATGGCGGGCGGAAGGCTGGATGCCGTATTGGCCAAACTCATGCCCGACTACTCGCGCAGCCGCCTGAGTTCGTGGATTAAAGAGGGTGCAGTCATTGTAAACGATAAGCCCGCGCAACCCAAAGATAAAATGATAGGCGGTGAATTGATTGCCGTTACGGTACGTCCGAGCGAAGAAAACCTCGCATTCACGCCAGAACTGATGGATTTGGACATCATTTATGAAGACGATACCGTCATCGTCATCAACAAACCGGCCGGATTGGTCGTCCATCCTGCCGCAGGCAACTGGAGCGGCACCCTGCTCAACGGCCTGTTGGCGCACTGTCCGGAATTAAGCCAAGTGCCGCGTGCGGGCATCGTACACCGTTTGGACAAAGAAACCAGCGGCCTGATGGTGGTCGCCAAGACCTTGCCGGCGCAAAACTCACTGGTTCAACAGCTTCAAGAGCGCACAGTCAAACGCATTTACCGCGCTGTTGCCAACGGCATCGTCCCTTTTGACGGCAAAATCGAAACCCAAATCGGCCGCGACCCGCACAACCGCCTGAAAATGGCAGTCGTCAAATTCGGCGGCAAACCTGCCATTACCCACGTCAAAGTGTTGGAACGTTATCTGGCACACAGCTACATCGAATGCTCGCTCGAAACCGGTCGCACGCACCAAATCCGCGTTCATATGCGCGAAGCCAACCATCCGCTGGCCGCAGACCCTGTTTACGGCAACCTGCGCCATCCGTGCAGCGACGCGGTTAAAGAAGCCATCAAAGCCCTCGGCGCGCGCCAAGCCCTGCATGCCTACCGCTTGAGCTTCGTGCACCCGAAAACTGGCGAAACCGTTTCCTTTGAAGCGCCTATGCCTGACGATATGTACCACCTGCTCTCCGTCCTGCGTCTGGAAGCCGGTTTGGATTCGTCCCTAAGCAACGAGGAAGAATGGCAAGAGAAATTCGGCATGGATGATGACGACGATTGGAATGAAGACGACTACGATGTCGAAGTGGTTTATGTGAGGGATTAAATCCATATTTTCAGACGGCCTTTTGTGTAAAGAGTAAATAAATTTTCAAACAAAATATTTTAAAAAATTCTAATAATTACATAGTCAAATAATATGAATATAGAAATGTTTAATTTATTATTTTCCAAATTAATGATAGAAAATTTGGGAACAATAGAAGATGGGTTGAAAACAAATGATGAAATCGGTGCAGTTCTCAGAATCCATTTAATCTGCGAGCAGTTTTTGGAACTCTATATATGTAGCATTTGCAACCAAGAAAAAATGTTTTGGTTTCAAGAGAAAAAAGATAAGGAAGAACAGAAAATCACAATCAGTTTCGATCATAAACTAAAAATGGCTAAGACTTTAGGGCTGCCAGATTGGGGATATAAAATTTTTACAAATGTAAATACAATTAGAAATCGCCTCGCCCACCGAGTTGGACAACAAATAGACCAAGGAAAATTCGAAAGCATTCAGAATACCGTCAAATCAGATATTGAACCTCTTCAGATTTTCAATGTTCCATTAGAGCAAGTTGGCATTACAACGTACTCTGAAACAGGGAAAATGTCATCTAAACTGGATTGGGATGAATGTTCCACACCCCATCAAGAATTACTTATGTATATTTATTACACTTTAATGTCTCTAACAGGGTATTTAAATCTCCCTAAAAGCCCAACCGCCCCATGAAAACCATCACAGAAACCCTAAACCTCGCTCCCCAAGGCAAGAACTTTTTGACTGCCGACTGGCCTGCCCCTGCCAATGTTAAAACGCTTATTACCACGCGCAATGGCGGTGTCAGCGAAGGCGTGTACCGCAGCCTAAATGTCGGTTCGCACGTCGGCGACAATCTGGAAGCCGTGCTCCGCAACCGTGAAATCGTACAGGAACAAGTCGGCCTGCCCGTTGCCTACCTCAATCAAATCCACAGCACCATTGTTGTAAATGCCGTCGAAGCGTTAGGAAATACACCCGACGCCGATGCCTCGGTGGATACAACGGGAACAGTCGCTTGCGCTTCGATGACTGCCGATTGCCTGCCTGTCTTGTTTTGCGACAAAGCAGGGACCGTTGTTGCGGCGGCTCATGCAGGCTGGCGCGGTTTGGCCGGCGGCGTTTTGCAAAACACCATTGCAGCAATGAATGTCGAGCCGCTGGAAATCATGGCCTATCTCGCCCCTGCCATCGGCCCTGATGCGTTTGAGGTAGGGCAAGATGTATTTGATGCGTTTTGCACACCCATGCCGGAAGCTGCCGATGCGTTTGAAGACATCGGCGGCGGCAAATACCTTGCCGACATTTACGCTTTGGCGCGCATAATTCTGCACCGCGAAGGCGTGAACATGATTTATGGCGGTACCCATTGCACCGTCTTGGAACGCGATACTTTCTTCTCCTACCGCCGCGACGGACAAACCGGCCGCATGGTCAGCCTGATTTGGTTGGAAAAATAAGATTTGCGCCATCAAAGACAAGGCCGTCTGAAATACTTTCCGTTTACGGTTTCAGACGGCCTAAACATTATTCGTTATAATCCGACGATACCGTAACCGGTTTCAACGAAGGAATATCCAATGAAAAAAATCCTATTGCCTGCACTCGCCCTATTACTTGCCTCTTGCGGTTTCCACCTGAAAGGCACGGGTGTGACTTCTCAGCCGCTGCCTTATCAAAACTGGCATGTAGAAGGCGGAGCCATCATGCAAAAAGCGCTGGAAAATGCCTTACGCCGTGCCGACGGTCATCCGGTTAGCGAAGCCGAATCACAAATCACCCTGCGCGTTGTCGACTTTCAAAAACGCCGCGACATCTACACCATCACCCGCGCCGCCGCAATCAACGAATACCTGCTGGCCATGACCGTCAAAGTCCAAGCCTTCCGCAACGGCGAGCCGGTTGGCGAACCGATGGAAGTTAAAGTTCACCGCACCATGGACTACGCCGACAGCGAAGTTTTGGGCAAACAGGAAGAGGAAGAAACCATTTGGTCTGAAATGCGCATCGACGCCGCAGATCAAATCGTCCGCCGTCTGACTTTCCTGAAAGCGCAATAATGGCTGCCGCGCCCATTGAGAGCCTGCGCCCCGATACGCCGCTCCAACCGTTGTACATTATTCACGGCGAAGAGGATTTGTTGCGCATCGAGGCTTTGGATACGCTGCGCGCAGCCGCAAAAAAACAAGGTTATCTCAACCGCGAAGTCTATACTGCCGAAAACAATTTTGACTGGAACGAGCTGTTGCAAAGTGCCGGCAGCGCAGGTTTGTTTGCCGATTTGAAACTGTTGGAAATCCATATCCCCAACGGCAAACCCGGCAAAAACGGAGGCGATGCCCTGCAAACCTTCGCCGAACGCCTGCCCGAAGATACGGTTACGCTCATCCTCCTACCCAAGCTTGAAAAAGCGCAAATCCAGTCCAAATGGTTTTCCGCATTGGCAGGAAAAGGCATCGTCCTAGAAGCCAAAGCCGTTGCGCCACATGCTTTGCCGCAATGGATACAGGGCCGTCTGAAACAGCAGGGTTTGGATATCGAACCTGAAGCACTCGCCCTTTTTGCCGAGCGCGTCGAAGGCAATCTTTTGGCCGCCCGTCAGGAAATCGAAAAACTCGCCCTGCTCCATCCCCAAGGCCATTTGATCAATATTGCCGACGCAGAGGCCGCAGTTGCCACCGTCGCCCGCTTCGACGTATTCCAACTGGCAGGCGCATGGATGAAAGGCGATGCCCTGCGCGTTTCCCGTTTGCTGGACGGTTTGGAAGAAGAAGGCGAAGAGCCGGTTTTGCTGTTGTGGGCGGTTGCTGAAGACATCCGTACCCTAATCCGCCTTACTGCCGCACTCAAGCAAGGCCAAAACATCCAAAGCCTGCGCAACAGCCTGCGCTTATGGGGCGACAAGCAGACCCTTGCACCGATGGCGGCCAAACGCATTTCCATCAACCGCCTGCTCGACGCGCTCAAAACCTGCGCTAAAATCGACCGCATCATCAAAGGCGCGGAAGAAGGCGATGCATGGACCGAGTTCAAACAACTCGTTACTTCGCTGGCCGCTTGAAACCGTTGCCACGCGTCAAGAAACTTGCACGCAATACGCCCCAAAAACAGAAAATACTGTAAAATAGCGTAAACTCAAATTCAGGCCGTCTGAACCTCGCATTTCAGACGGCCTCTTCCAGCAAAAAACAAGGAAACACCAACCATATGGATAATAAAACCAAACTTCGCATCGGCGGTCTGGCCCTGCTGACCACTGCCGTATTAAGCCTCATCATCGTTCTGATTGTCGATTCATGGCCGCTGGCCATCCTGTTGGCCGTCATCATCGTGGCCGCTGCCGCAGGCGGTTTCGTTTGGACTTCACGCCGTCAGCAACGCCAATTCCTCGAGCGCCTGAAAAAATTCGACATCGATCCGGAAAAAGGCCGTATCAACGAAGCCAACCTGCGCCGCATGTACCACAGCGGCGGCCAACATCAAAAAGACGCGATTACCTTGGTTTGCCTGTCACAAAAATGTTCCGTTGACGAAGCGCACGCCATCTTCAAAAAACGTCCGACCCGTCAGGAAATGAACCAAATGGCTGCCCAACAGGCACGCGGTCAAAAACGTCCACATCGCTAATCCCGACAGTAACAGGCCGTCTGAACATCCTATCCCGTTTCAGACGGCCTGTTTTTATTTCCATCAAACCCATTTCCGTTTCCATCGCATTATGACCCGTCTTCCCACTGCCCCTCTCAAACGCCGCCTTGCCGCACTGGTTTACGAACTTCTGCTGACCGGCGCCGTGACCAGCATTGCCGCCCTTGCAGCCGGTATTGTCGCCATTTTTCTCAATCCTGTTTCCACGCGCCTGTCCATGCTGACAACCTGTCTGATTCTGTTCTACGCATGGTGGCTCTATTTCCGCGCCAACTGGCACAAAAAAGGCCAAACCCTCGCCATGCAGACATGGAAAATCGGTTTAGCCGATAAAAACGATACCCAGCCACCCCTGCCTCAACTGCGCCTGCGCTTTATTTGGGCAAGCATTTTTATTGTCTTCATTCCCCTGTTTGCCTACGCCGGATTGCGCCATCTGCTCAATATCCCACCCAAAGGCGCATTCGGCGCCGCGCTTATTTGGCTCATCCTGCCATGGGGCTTCGCCCTGTTCCATCCCGACCGCCAGTTCCTCTACGACTTCTTGGCCGGAACAAGGCTGGTGGATTTAAATCAGAAGAAAACAAACGAATAAAATCCAAAAGCGGCTAGCTCTAAATAAAATAAAGGCCGTCTGAAACTCAAAATAAGTTTCAGACGGCCTTTAATCATGAAATCAAGCGATGATTATTCTTGCCAACGTTTGAACACCAGCGAAGTATTGACGCCGCCAAAAGCAAAGTTATTGCTGACCACATAATCTGTTTGAATCTCACGTCCGCCCGTTTGAATATAATCCACCTTGCCGCAACGCGGATCGATGTTTTCCAAATTGACAGTTGGCGCAAACCAGCCGTTGTTCATCATTTCGATGGTAAACCAGGCTTCCAATGCGCCGCACGCGCCGAGTGTATGGCCGAGATAGCTTTTTTGCGAACTCATCGGCACAAAACCAAACACTGCCTCAGTCGCCAATGTTTCGGCAATATCGCCTTTTTCGGTCGCCGTACCGTGGCCGCTGACATAGCCGACTTTATCAGGCGTAATACCGGCGTCTTTCAGCGCAAGCTCCATACATTTTTGCATGGTCTCTTTTTGCGGTTGGGTAACGTGGCTACCGTCACTGTTGGCACCATAGCCGACAAGCTCAGCATAGATTTTCGCACCGCGCGCACGGGCGTGTTCCAATTCTTCCAATACGAAAATGCCTGCGCCTTCGCCGATGACCAAGCCGTCTCGAGCGTTATCGTAAGGGCGCGGCGTCAGCTCAGGTTCGCCGTTGCGGCGGCTGGCGGCATAAAGCGAGTCGAATACATACACTTCAGACGGACAAAACTCTTCGCCGCCACCAGCCAGCATCATATCAATCAAGCCGTATTTAATCGCTTCGTAGGCATAACCAATGCCTTGGCTGCCGGACGAACACGCGCTTGATGTCGGGATAATGCGGCCTTTCAAGCCGAAGAAAATGCCGATATTGGCGGCAGTCGTATGCGGCATCATGCGCACATAAGTATTGGCGTTGAAATTGCGCGATGTGCCTGTTATCAAAAGTTCGCCCATATCGCCGATGTCTTTGGTACTGCCGACAGACGAACCGCACGCCACGCCCATACGGCCGTCGGTAATGCTTTCATCGCCCAGCAAGCCCGCATCCGTCAAGGCTTGCTCCGCCGCATCGACACACAAATGCGATACGCGACCCATGCTTCTAAGCTGCTTGCGCGTCCAGTGTTCGGGAGGAGAATAGCCTTCAACCGGAGCACCCAGTTGCGCTTCCAATTCAGGAAAGCGTCCGCTCCAGTCCATGTATTTGACCGCGTTTTTTTCGGCTTTAAAGGCCGTCTGAATACTTTGCCAATCACGGCCGAAGGCGGTAATACCGCCGATACCTGTTACAACGACTCTTCTAGTATTCAACACAAACCTCCGTTCACAGCAATCACTTGACGCGTAATGTACGCCGCTTTTTCATCCATTAAAAAGCGCACCGCATGCGCCACTTCCTCGGGCAATCCCATGCGCGCGGCAGGGACGGTCTTTAAAATTTCTTCGACAGGCACGTTCTCATCGATAATATCGGTATCGATAAGGCCCGGCGCCACGCAGTTGACGGTAATTTTTCGTTTTGCCAACTCAACCGCCAAGGCTTTTGCCGCGCCGATCAAGCCCGCTTTGGACGCGCTGTAATTGACCTGACCGCGGTTGCCCGTCAAACCAGACACCGACGCCATGCATACAATCCGTCCGGCTTTGCGGCGGCGAATCATCGGCATGGTCAAAGGGTGCAACACATTATAAAAACCGTCCAAATTGGTACGCAGCACCAAGTCCCAATCATCATCAGTAAACGCAGGAAACGCATTGTCTCGTGTCAGGCCGGCATTCAACACCACGCCGTAATATGTGCCGTTTGCCTCAATGTCGGCAGTCAAAATTTCTCGGCAGGCTTCGCGGTCGGATACGTCAAACTGCAACACGCGCGCATTTCTACCCAATACACGGATTTCTTCCGCTACAGCTTCCGCTTCATCACGGCGGCTGCGGCAGTGGACGACAATATCAAAGCCGTCCTGCGCCAAACCAAGCGCGACGGCTTTGCCGATACCGCGATTAGACCCTGTAATTAAAATAGTTTCACTCATACGTTTTCTCACTATATCGACAGGCCGTCTGAATCTTTGTCTTTCCAGACGGCCTTGTAAACGGTTTAAATGATTTGACCGTCTTTCGGACTGTACACATTTAAAGAAGCTTTTGCCAGCAAACCGTCCGATGGCAACAGATGCTTCACATCTTCCGGCGCATCCGTCCAGCACAACTCGCAATCAAATACGCCCATGCCGCCCAAATCCTGAATGGACACATGCGCCCTGACTTCCAGCTCAGTACCGACAGGCACGGAATCGGCAAACAAATCCAGCTTGCGCGTTCCCAATAAAAAACCCAAGCGTACAGGCTCTCCGGCCTTTAAAGCCTCAATGCCTGCAAACGCGCCTATGCCCTGCGCCATCAATTCCATATAAGCCATAGACGGCAACACGCCGTCCTGCAGCAAAATATGCTTGTCGCCAACCGGCGCACGGCAAACCGTGTAGTCATCGCCAAATTCTTTCACACAGTCGATAAGCACCATATGTCCGCTGTGCGGAAGCAGCGAAGCCACATCATAAATCGGGGCACTCGGTATTGAAGGCATAAAATGTCATCCGGGAATAAATTACGTTACAATATGCATTATAACAGAGCCTAGCTTTTACTAACCTATTTCATTACAATGTATGAAAATGTAAAACATTGAAAGACATCATGCCTCAAAACGTTTGCCGTTTCAACTTCAATATCGCCGCATGGCAGGCCTCCTCCAGCAAAATCAGTACGCCGGAGCAATGGCAGGACTGGGCGCAGGGAAAACTCGATACCGCATCCCTGCCGGAGTGCAAACCCGCGCTCTCCTTTTTGCCGCCTATGCAACGCCGCCGCTTGGGAAAAGCGGCACGCTTGGTTTGTGATGCCGCATGGAATCTGGCCGACCAATATCCTGAAAGTGTACCGGTTTACGTTTCGCACGACGGCGAAAGCAACCGCAGCTTTGAATTATGGCAAGAGCTTTTGAACACGCATACCGTCTCGCCGACCTCATTCGGCCTGTCCGTCCACAACGCAACGATTGGGCAATGGTCGATGTTGCGCAAAGACATGAGCGAGCATACCGCGTTGGCCGTTGCCGCCGATTCCTTTGAAACCGCGCTGACCGAGGCATTCGCGCTTTTGCAAGACGGCGCGCCATCCGTTTTAGTAATTGTCGCCGATGATCCGTTGTCCGAAGACTATCCCGTCTTGGCTACACGTGCTCCGTTTGCCTATGCATTGGCACTGGTCATCACAAAAGGCGAAGACTATACCTTAAGCTTAGAAACCACATCCGCAAAGCCGTCTGAAAATCCTAACGATACAACAGTTGAGCCCTATTGGAGCAGCTTGGAGTGGGTACACTTCCTGCTTTCAGACGGCAAACAACATACGCAACACTATATCGGTAGAAACTGGCACTGGCAGAAAAACGCATGAAGACTTTAGACTATTTCCGTCGCTTTTTTGCCACACTCTTCGGCTTTATCCTTTTCGGCGTTGCAGGCGTATTGTTCAAAATTGCACTTTTACCCTATACGCTCAAATCGACCAAAGGCGACATCAAACGCCAACTTGAAGCAAGGCGCATGATAGGCAGAGTTTGGCGTTTCTTTGTCGGCTACCTGCAATGGTCGGGCGTCTTGAGCGTCCGCTTCAACGGCTTGGAAAAACTCGGCAGGCCCGGCCAGCTCATTCTTGCCAACCATCCCTCGCTTTTGGATGTCGTCTTGCTGATCAGCCATTATTCGGAGCCGAACGTACTGGTTAAAAAAGATCTGTTGCACAACCCCAGTATGAAAAGCCAGATTATCGCTTCCGGCTACATCCCCAACGATGAAAGCATGGAAATGCTGGAAGAAATCGACGCTGTGTTCAAAAGTGGGCAAAGTCTGCTGATTTTCCCCGAGGGCACGCGCACAGGTTGGGACGGACAGGTTAAAATGCACCGCGGCGCCGTATCGCTCGGTTTGCGCAGCGCATCAGTCATCACGCCCGTGTGCATCAAGATGACGCCGCCCAATTTTAAAAAGGGGCAGCCGTGGTACAAAATCCCGCCACAAAAAATTCATTATGAAATTACCGTCGGCGACGACATCCTGCCGGAAGAATGGCTGGCAGAAAAACCCCTGCCCATCGCCGCACGCCGTTTAAACGAATACCTGCAAGACTATTTTACAAGGAAAACCACATGAGCAATTTAGAAAACCAAATCAAACAATTAATCATCGACAGCTTGGGCTTGGAAGACATTACCGTTGCCGACATCGGCAGCGAAGATCCGCTTTTCGGCGACGACGGCCTGGGCCTGGATTCGGTTGATGCATTGGAACTTGGTTTGGCTGTACAAAAAACCTTCGGCTTCCAGCTCGACGGTGAAAACGACAACCTGCGCGAAAACTTCGCCAACGTCAAAACACTGGCCGAGTTCGTCAAGAGCCGCCAAGCATAAGGGAGAGACAAGATGACCGAACAAGAAGTACGCACCCTGCTGACCGATGCACTGGTTAACCTGTTTGAAATCGAACCGGAACGCATCAAACCCGAAACCAACCTCTACGAAGATTTGGAAATCGACAGTATCGACGCTATCGACCTTATCGACCACATCAAACGCGAAACCGGCCGCAAACTGCAAGCCGAAGACTTCCGCAATGTGCGCACCGTAGAAGACGTGGTTCAAGCGGTTTTGAAAGTACAACAAGATTCCTGATTCCGCTTTGAATCAGCATATTTTCAGACGGCCTTGTCAATCCGCAAGGCCGTCTGAAAATCAATCACAACCATGAAAATATTAGGAAAACTCCTACTGACCCTCGCCAGCCTCGCCTATCCGCTCCTATGGTATTACGGCAGGGAAAACGGCGCATTTTTCTGGCTTGCTGCGGCCATGTGTGTGTTATGGCTGATACGCGCCGCCATGCCGCAAACCACAGCCCAACGCATTACAGCGATTATCCTTGCAACCTTTTTTGCGGCGGTACTGGTTTTCAGACGGCCTGACTCGATGTATTGGTATCCCGTCGCCGTCAACGCGCTGATGCTTGCCGTTTTCGGCGGCAGCCTGTTTGCCAAACAAACGGTTATCGAACGCCTCGCCCGACTGCAACATCCCGACCTTCCGCCCGAAGGTGTGCTGCATACCCGTCGTGTTACGCAAATCTGGTGCGCTTTCTTTATTTTCAACGGCGCAACCGCCGCCATTTTGGCAGGCTTGCAATATTACGATTGGTGGGCGGCTTATGCAGGCATCGTGTCGTATGTGTTAATGGGAATCTTATTTGTCGGAGAGTGGATTTATCGGAAAACCATATTGAAAGTGTAGATGTCGTCTGAAAAATCTTGTCGCACTACCATCCATGATTTTAATATTTCAAGTAGTGCATTATATAAAAAATTTTAATTTCAAAGGATTATTCAAAAATGAGCACTCCCGCAAATATTACTTTATTCAATTATCAAGTTCTTATTGGAAAGAGGAATTTATCTAAATCACTTTTAGAACCAATGATTGAAAAAGGGTTCCAAAGAAGTCCTTCTGAAACTGAAATGCAAAAAATATCGGCAACTATAGATAAAGAGAATGACCGCTTTATCCGACTTGTATTTAGCACAGGAAGCGTATATCCGCTACCTCCTAATGTAATTAGTATAGAAAATGGAAAAACAACTAAAAATCGTCGGAAGAAAACAGAAATTGAACCTAAATTTTCCTATGGAATTATGGATACAAAAACAGGGGAAGTCTGGCTTCAATACAATAAAAATAGTATTTTTAGAGAGGCATTAAATTATTTTCATCCAAATGAATATATAGAAATAAAACAAATACTAGATGAAGAACAATTTCAAAAATCCATAAATGAAATAAAAGAAATTAAATTAAGTATATTGCCCAATACGCTTTCTTGCTCTAACTCATTGACCGAACATCTCCAAGAAGATATTTATCAATATGGAGCATCTAGTGCTGAATTTATAATGAAATACAAAGAAAAACTTACAATAGAAAAAGTCAAAAGCGTAGTAAAGTATTTCATCACAAACAAACTTGAGTTTAAAAAATTAGTTATTGCCGGTAAAAATACTGATAATCTAGAGATGGTTTTTAATACCAATATAGTATCTAGCAAAATTGGAGTAACCTGCTCCACCGATGAAAATGGACTACCAAGAGAAGATGAGCTTTTTAAACAAGCCATTTTAAAAATATTGGAAATCTCACCATGATTAAAAATATTATAAAATGTGCAATATATCTTTTCTTTACCTTCCTTTTTTATCTTGTTATTAGCAAATATAACTTAGGGTTTTCAGGCAAAATTTCTGATTTACTATCCTTTCTTTCCATTGCAATAGGTTTTTGCATTACTTCATTATCATTAATAGCAACAACAAAGTTTTCCCAAGCGTTATATAATATACAGAGTAGAAATAGAAACGATAAAACATTATTACATGAACTAATACAGATATTTCAAACAGCAAATTATTATTTCTTGATATTGATATGCTTAATCATTTGCTATCTTTTCATAGAAAATATTTTTGAAGGTAACTTAACATATATCAAACATAATATATCATGGCAGATAGAAATCAAAAATATTTTTCAATCTTGTATTACTTCACTTATCTTTATTAGTTTATATAAATTCTATAAGCTTATTCAAATCCTCGGAAAATATGTAATACAAGCCGCTAAAGAACAGTAACAAGCTATCGAATCAAAATTATGCATCTAACCCGAATCCTATCCCCCGACCTACCCCAACACGACCTTATCGCCACGCATCCGAATTGGACGCGTGCTGATTTCAACCGTGCGGTTTTTCATCTGTCAGGCCGTCTGAAACAGGCAGGCGTACAAACTGCCGCGTTGTGGTTTGACGATGCCGCGCTGTTTGCCTGTGCCGTGTTGGCAGTGTGGCATTCAGGCGGAAAGGTTTTATTGTTGCCCAATTTGGCGCAAGACAATTTGGATTGGGGCAAAACGGCAGAAGCGTTTTTAACGGATTCAACAGATAAAAAGCTATCTTCAGACGGCCTGAATATCTGGCACTTGCCTGATGTATTGACTCAAACAGAATCGGAAGGGCTGAACAACTATCCTGAAAACCATCTGATTCCCGGCCATGCCGAAGCATGGCTGAAAACATCGGGCTCCAGCGGCGAAGCGCAGATTATTGTGAAAACCGCCGCGCAAATGCAGGCCGAAGCCCTGACTTTGGCAAATACGCTGCCATTTGGACAACACGGTGAAACCGTGGTCGGCAGCGTGATTCCGCAACACCTTTACGGCTTCACGTTCCGCTTCGCACTCGCGCTGACAATGGGTTGGACTATGGAACGACAGCAGGCGGTTTATCCGGAAAACCTGCTTTCCAGCACGGCCGCACACGATAAAGTGGTTTGGATTGCCAGTCCGGCCGTACTCAACCGCTTGGGTGAAAACCGCAACTGGCAAAGTATCGGCCATAAAATTGCAGGCATTGTCTCGGCCGGCGGCGCGCTTCCTTCAGCCACGGCGGATTTGCTGCAACAGGCTGCCGTCTGCCCGTTTGAAGTCTATGGCAGTACCGAAACCGGCGTGATTGCCTCACGCTGCGAACGCCAAGAATGGCAGCCTTTCAAGGGCGTGGAAATCGGGCAAAACGAAGAAGGCGCACTTTGGGCTTCTTCGCCTTGGTCGCCCGAGCGCCGTCAAACAGCCGATTTGATCGAGCCGCAAGATGACGGTTTTCTGTTACTCGGTCGCCAAGACCGCATTATTAAATTTGAGGACAAACGCGTGTCGCTGACCCAAATCGAACACGAACTTTTACAACACCCTTGGATTGCCGACGCCCACTGCGGCCGCCATCCGCAACATCAACGCATTGCCATATGGGCGGCATTGAACGCAGACGGTATCGCCGCCTTGCGTGAGAAAGGCCGCGCTGCGGTTGCCGATACGCTCAAACGCCATCTGGCCGCCACGCAGGACACCATCGCCCTGCCGCGTTACTGGCGTTTTACCGACAACCTGCCGCGCAATGCCCAAGCCAAAATAGCCGCGTCGGATTTTCAGACGGCCTTTACCGTTGCCCAAACTTCTCCCGTTTGGTCGAAAACATCATCTGACGATGAAACCAATACCGAAAATTTTATCGGCCGCGTGCCTTTGGATTTGGTTTATTTCGGCGGCCATTTTGCCACCTTCCCGCTGGTTCCCGGCGTGGTCGAGCTGCAATGGGTGCGCAACCTGATAGCGCCCAAGCCATGGGGCAAACAGCGCGTTATCCGCATCGAAAATCTAAAATATCAGCAGTTTATCCGTCCTCATGATGAAGTGTCGGTAGAGCTGAAATACGATGAAGGCAAAAACAAACTGAGCTTTAAAATCAACAACGGAGAGCATCCGTGTGCATCAGGACGGATTGTATTTGAGGCCGTCTGAATATACTTATTAACTTTTTAGTGGAAAACCAACAATATGCAACTCTTCCCTGCCCTAGAACAACGCTATTCCCACGAACACCAGTCCGCTGGCGAGGCTCAACGTCTGGCTCAAGAAATCGCTTTTGCACCGATTGTGTTCCAAGTTTCTCGCCTGATGGTGAAATTTGGCATTTTGGACCTACTGAACGACCATTCAGACGGCCTCACTCAAGCCGAAATCGCAGAAAAAGCGCAAATCAGCAACTACGCGGCACAAGTCCTGCTGGAAGCTTCGCTGTCTATCGGCACTGTCTTGACTCGCGACAACCGCTATTTCATCAGCAAGGCCGGTTGGTTTGTCCTCAAAGACAAAATGGCCCACGTCAACATGGATTTCACGCAGGAAATCTGCTACCAAGGCATGTTTGATTTGGAAAAAACCCTGCAAACCGGCAAGCCCGAAGGCCTGAAAGTATTCGGCGACTGGCCGACCATTTACGAAGGCTTGTCTTCATTGCCAAGTATCGCGCAGGAAAAATGGTTTGCATTCGACCATTATTATTCCGACAACTCCTTCGCCGAAGCACTGAACACCGTGTTCGCCAAACCGGTTAAAAAACTGCTCGATGTCGGCGGCAATACCGGCCGTTGGGCGGAACAATGCGTCAACCACAATGCCGAAGTCGAAGTAACCATCATGGATCTGCCGCAACAAATCGGCTTGATGCGTGAAGCGACCAAAGGCAAAAACGGCGCGGACCGTATCCACGCCCATCCGGCCAACCTGCTTGATCCTGAGATTCCGTTCCCAACCGGTTTTGACGCGATCTGGATGAGCCAATTCCTAGACTGTTTCACCGAGGAACAAGCCACCAGCATTCTTCAACGCGCCGCTGCGTCTATGAACGAAAACACCAACCTCTACATCATGGAGCCTTTCTGGGACAGACAACGCTACGAAACCGCCGCTTACTGCCTGACCATGACCAGCCTGTATTTCACTGCCATGGCCAACGGCAACAGCAAAATCTTCCATTCTGAAGACCTGATCCGTTGCGTTGAAAAAGCCGGATTGAAAGTAGCAGAAATTTCAGACGGCATCGGCCGTGGCCACAGCATCTTGCGCTGCGTTAAGGCCGTCTGAACATCATCTTTTAAAACCCTAAAAAGCAACCGACCCCAACAGCCATTGCAGCTATCGGGGTCGGTTTTTTTTGAATATCAGCCTTAATGCATCAACCGCGCAACATCCATACTGCGCACACTAACGCAATCGCTACCGACAAAGCGGCAAACAATTGCCCCATTCCGGCCAATTTAGGCTGCTTGGCATCAATAGTTTTAAAGCCGTTAATCATCGGCGTAATCAAATCCTGTTTTTTCACAAAGCGATACAGCAAAACAGCTGCGATATGTACGCCCGCCAAAACAGCCAAGACATTAAAGAAATTGACATGGATTTTTCGCGCCAGCGTACCGGCGTGTTCGCTGACCAAATGATTCAAAAAGCCGGAATTGGTAAACGTATTTTCATCGGCGGCGAATAAGCCTGTGGCTGTCTGAAAAACCAAGGCAGCCAATAAAGCAATCACCATCAGCGCGCCCAAAGGATTGTGACCGACCAATTCGTCTTCAGACATTTGGCCTTGCGTGTAGCGACGGATTTCGGGAAACGGACGCACAAAACGGCTGAATTTTGCCGTATCGCTGCCCCATATCCCCAGCACAAGCGAAAAACCACCAACACCAGCATCAACAAACCGCCGCGCAAGTGCCATACCAGCATATCGCCGCCTTGGGTGGCGCTGTACCACATAAAACCCATCAATAACACCAAGAGCCAATGGAACAGGCGCGTAGGTGCGTCCCAAACTTTTATTTTTTGCTTCATTACCTTTTACTTTCTGATTTAAAATTAAATTTCTTATCTTGGAAGGTTACGCCATGCAGCCCATCTACACGCTTCCCGAATCGCTTCAAGCTTTTCAGACGGCCTTAGCATTTCCCGACGTATTCCGCCCCCGCGCCCAAGAATCGCACAAGGGCACATACGGCACGCTTGCCATTATTGGCGGTGCAACGGGAATGAGCGGTGCGGTGGTTTTGGCAGCCACAGCCGCGATGTATCAAGGATGCGGCAAGGTTTGGGCGGGTTTCAACCAAGCCACGCTGCCTTTTGCCATCATTCCCGAACGCCCTGAAATCATGCTCGCCACTGCGGCCCAACTGATGGAGCGCAACGATGTCAGCGCGCGGGTAATCGGCTGCGGCTTTGGTTTGGACGGATTATCAGAGCAGCTGCTGCCCAAAATCCTGTCTACACACCATGACCGGCCTTTATTGTTCGATGCCGATGCTTTGACACTGCTTGCCTGTTCTTCCGGATTGGCCGAACGCCTCAAATCGTACAAACATATCGTCCTGACACCCCATCCGGCAGAAGCTGCACGCCTACTCGGTACCGATACCCAATCAGTTCAAGCCGACAGGCAAAAAGCCGTGACCGAAATCAGCCGTAAATATGGCGCAACCGTCGTATTGAAAGGCCATCATACATTGGTAGCCACGGCAGACGGCATAGTCTATACCAACACCAGCGGCAATGCCGGTTTGGCCACCGCAGGCAGCGGCGATGTCTTGAGCGGCATTATCGGCAGCCTGCTGGCACAAGGCATTCCGACATTCCAAGCCGCCTGCGCCGGCGTATGGCTGCACGGAGCGGCAGCCGATGTTATCAAACACAGCGGCCAAATCGAAACCGGTATGCTCGCCGGAGAAATCGCACCTGCCGCCCGATGGCTGCGCAATATTTTATCAAAAGAATAATGCTGTCTATATCATAAATACAAATTGCAGGCCGTCTGAAAATCAATCTCTATTTTCAGACGGCCTGGTTTATTTTTAAGTCATTTTGCAAATTAAGGTTAAGGCGTGTATCCTTGGTTTCCCTTAGAAACAACTTCACAACATATCATCATGAATACCCTCAACAAAATCAGCAACTTTATTGGAAAAACATTTTCCCTTTGGGCGGCGCTCTTTGCCGGCATCGCTTTTTTCGCACCCGACACCTTCAAATGGGTCGGTCCTTACATTCCTTGGCTTCTGGGCATCATCATGTTCGGTATGGGCTTGGCGCTCAAACCTTCCGACTTCGACATTTTGTTCAAACGCCCCAAAGCCGTCATCATCGGCGTGATTGCACAATTCGCCATCATGCCGGCAACTGCCTATCTGCTGGCGAAACTGTTGAACCTGCCTGCCGAAATCGCAGTCGGTGTGATTTTGGTCGGCTGCTGCCCGGGCGGTACGGCTTCCAATGTAATGACTTATCTGGCGCGCGGCAATGTGGCTTTGTCGGTTGCCGTTACATCGGTTTCTACTCTGATTTCCCCATTGCTGACCCCCGCCATCTTCCTGATGCTTGCCGGTGAAATGCTGGAAATCCAAGCGGGCAGTATGTTGATGTCCATCGTCAAAATGGTTTTGTTCCCCATCGTTTTGGGCTTGATTGTCCATAAAGTCTTGGGCAACAAAACTGAAAAACTGACCGACGCGCTGCCGCTGGTTTCCGTTGCCGCCATCGTGCTGATTATCGGCGCGGTAGTCGGCGCCAGCAAAGGCAAGATTATTGAAAGCGGCCTGCTGATTTTCGCGGTTGTCGTACTCCACAACGGTATCGGCTATCTGTTCGGCTTCTTTGCCGCCAAATGGACCGGCCTGCCTTATGATGCACAAAAAACGCTGGCCATCGAAGTCGGTATGCAAAACTCAGGCTTAGGCGCAGCCCTTGCCGCCGCACACTTTGCCGCCGCGCCGGTCGTTGCCGTTCCCAGCGCATTGTTCAGCGTGTGGCACAATATCTCCGGCTCGCTTCTGGCAACTTATTGGGCAGCCAAAGCCGATAAAAATAAAGAATCCTAAACGTCTTTAATCATAAGGCCGTCTGAACAGGGATAAACGAAATCAACGATTTCTACCTTACCTGTTTAGACGGCCTTTATTTTGAAATCAAGCAGGATTATTGTTTGGCTGCTTCAATTTGGATATTGATGTTTACTTTTTTGCTCATACCGGCACTCACTAAATAATCCAAGCCCCATTTGGTACGGTCAATGGTGGTGCTGAAGTCGCCGCCGCACACTTCTGCTTTTAACATCGGGCTTTGGTAGCAGTTGAATTTGTCGGCTTTGAGTTTTACCGGCGCAGTTTTGCCGTTCATGGTCAGGTTGCCGTCAACGGAAAGCAGTTTTTTACCGTTGAAATTGAATTTGGTGGATACAAAACGGATTTCAGGGTATTTGTCTGCATTGAAAATATCGGCAGATTTCAAATGTTGGGTAAAGTGGTCAGAGCCGGTTTGCAGTTTGGACAAAGGCAATACGATATCGATTGAGCCTTGGCGTTTGGCACGGTCAAATTCCAAATTGCCGGTCAAACCATAAATACCGCCGACGTTGGTGCTGGTGTTGAAATGGTCGATGGCAAAGCGGGCATTGGCATGAAATTCGTCCACTTTATAAACAGCGGCAGACGCAGCGGAAGCCAACATGGCCGAACACAATGCAAACATGATTTTTTTCATCGTCTTATCCTTAGAAATGTGAGAAGTTCCCTATCATATCACTTTTTGATGCCAACATCTTTTGCAAATGAGAAAGATAACGTTTCATCCTAAGAAAACTTCAGGCCGTCTGAAGAAGTGAGCAGCAAATTCAGGTGAAGCAAACACAGTTTAGTTTTATTACAAAATAGCGTGCTTCATCGCTCGTATTTGGTATAAAATACCGAGTTATTTCTACAACGGGCCGCCACAATATTCAGCCTATTTCAGACGGCCTCAGCATAAAACAAAGGAACAAAAATGCCTGAATACCGCTCCAAAACCTCTACCCACGGCCGCAATATGGCAGGCGCGCGCGCATTGTGGCGTGCAACCGGCGTCATGGAAACCGACTTCGGCAAACCGATTATCGCCATTGCCAACTCCTTCACCCAATTCGTCCCAGGCCATGTGCACCTGCACAACATGGGTCAACTGGTTGCCCGTGAAATCGAAAAAGCCGGCGGCATTGCCAAAGAATTCAACACCATCGCCATTGACGACGGTATCGCCATGGGCCACAGCGGCATGCTCTACTCCCTGCCCAGCCGCGACCTGATTGCCGACTCCATCGAATACATGGTCAATGCCCACTGCGCCGACGCGCTGGTGTGCATTTCCAACTGCGACAAAATCACCCCAGGAATGCTGATTGCCGCCATGCGCCTGAACATTCCGACCATCTTCGTTTCCGGCGGCCCGATGGAAGCCGGTAAAGTTATCGGAGTTGCAAACATTCAACCCGAACGCCGCTTGGACTTGATTGATGCCATGATCGAATCGGCTGACGACAATATCAGCGACAAACAAGTCGAAGAAGTCGAGCAAAACGCCTGCCCGACTTGCGGCTCCTGCTCCGGCATGTTTACTG
The DNA here is from genome assembly GCF_024205705.1 of Neisseria subflava. Classification (NCBI taxonomy): domain Bacteria; kingdom Pseudomonadati; phylum Pseudomonadota; class Betaproteobacteria; order Neisseriales; family Neisseriaceae; genus Neisseria; species Neisseria subflava. The sequence goes on along the minus strand of NZ_CP073115.1, from coordinate 943,589 downwards.
CCAACTCCATGAACTGCCTAACCGAAGCACTCGGCCTTTCCCTGCCGGGCAACGGTTCTTATCTGGCTACCCACGCAGGCCGCAAAGAATTGTTCCTCGAAGCCGGCCGCATGATTGTCGAAATCACCAAACGCTACTACGAGCAAGACGACGAAACCGTTTTGCCACGCAGCATTGCCACCAAAAAAGCATTTGAAAACGCCATGACCATGGACATCGCCATGGGCGGCTCTACCAATACCATTTTGCACCTGTTGGCCGTCGCCAACGAAGCCGGTGTCGATTTCAAAATGGCCGACATCGACCGCCTGAGCCGCGTTGTACCTTGCATCTGCAAAACTGCGCCAAACAATCACGACTACTATATGGAAGACGTGCATCGCGCCGGCGGTATTTTTGCCATTCTGAAAGAATTGGACAAAGCAGGCAAACTACACACCGACGTGTACACCATCCACGCACCGACACTGAAAGACGCGATTGAAAAATGGGACGTGACCAACCCTGAAAACACCCATGCCATCGAACGTTTCAAAGCGGCTCCCGGCGGTGTGCGCACTACTCAGGCGTTCTCTCAAAACCGTATGTGGAAAACCCTCGACCTCGACCGCGAAAAAGGCTGTATCCGCGATGTCGAACATGCCTACTCGCAAGACGGCGGCTTGGCAGTATTGTTCGGCAATATCGCTGAGCGCGGTTGCGTAGTGAAAACCGCAGGCGTGGACGAGAGCATCCTTAAATTTACCGGCCGCGCCCGCGTGTTTGAAAGCCAAGAAGACGCAGTAGAAGGCATTTTGGGCAACCAAATCGTGGCAGGCGATATCGTCATTATCCGCTACGAAGGCCCTAAAGGCGGCCCGGGCATGCAAGAAATGCTGTACCCAACTTCTTACCTGAAATCCAAAGGTTTGGGCAAAGCCTGCGCCCTGCTGACCGACGGCCGCTTCTCCGGCGGTACTTCCGGCCTCTCCATCGGCCACGCTTCTCCTGAAGCGGCAGAAGGCGGCGCAATCGGTTTGGTACACGAAGGCGATACCATCGAAATCGATATTCCAAACCGCAGCATCCACCTTGTCATTTCCGATGAAGAGCTTGCCGCACGCCGTGCCGAAATGGAAGCACGCGGCAGCAAAGCGTGGAAACCGGAAAATCGCGACCGCTACGTCTCCGCAGCCCTGCGTGCCTACGGAGCGATGGCGACTTCCGCCGACAAAGGCGCAGTACGCGACGTATCGCAGATCGAACGTTAATTAACCTGACTTTAAGGCCGTCTGAACGCTTTCAAGTGTTTCAGACGGCCTTCATTCAAACGGACACATATGGACAAATTCATTTTAGCGATGATCGGCATGGCCATTGCCCTCTTGATTATTATTGGCGGCGGATTTATCGCTGTCGAATATTTCAAATCCCATCCTGAAGCATTCCAAGTCAAGCCGCTATCAAAATAATCATTCAGCGGCATGAGTCTCAAGGGGAAAGAGCCGTAGCTCAAGGCCGTCTGAACGCAGTACATATAATGAAACACATTCTTTACTGGCTGGGTGGTTTTGCCGTCGCCCTCGGCATATTCCAATACTACGAAACCCATCGCTATTCCGAAGACCAGCTCATCTATGCCCAACCGCCGCAAAATCGTACTGCCGTTGCCGATTTTGACGCATTGGCGTATTTAAACTTCCTCCGTTCCTCAGCCAATCTGCCCGCACTGGCGCACTCAGCCACACTCGAACGCGCCGCGCGCAATCATGCTCGCTATCTACTGCAAAACCCTGACGATGGCCATGATGAACACAATACGCGCAATCCCTTTTATACAGGCCCACGCCCATCAGACCGCACGCGCAAAGCCGGTTATGCCTATAAAGGCGTGCATGAAAACGTCAGTACCGGCCAGCATCCGCCAAACGAAAAAATCAACGACCATCTATCTGCCCAACATCAGCTGGATAATCTGATGACGGCGATTTACCACCGTCTCTCCTTACTCGATCAAAATATCGACGAGGCCGGAGCGGCGTTTGAATCCCAAGGTAAACAAATCGCGCTGAGCATCAATCAGGGCGACAGCAGATTCAACATCCTCTGCCAAAAAAACCGCCCCCTCTCCGGCCTCAGCCGCTCGTTTTATCAAGATGCCTGTCATGGCCATGCCATTGTTTATGCGGATGAAATCTCCAACCGCAAATTCCGGCCTTACGTCACCTATCCGCAAGGTAATTTCGCCTCGCCGGTTTTCCATGGCGAACGTCCCGACCCTATGCCGCATTATGAAATGACCGGCAATCCGGTCAGTATCGCGTTCTCAGAACAATCGCCTCCGGTCAAAATGCGTTTGTTCAAACTGTATCGGGACACAAAAGAAATCAGAGATGTCAAAATCTTAGATAAAGATAATGACCCAAACCGCCTCCTGACCGAACGCCAATTTGCACTGTTTCCTTTACAGCCATTGGAATACGACACCAACTACCGAGCCGTGTTCGAATACCGTCAAAACGGAAAAGACAAAACAGCCGAATGGACATTCAGCACGCAAAAACCCGATTACCCTTACTTCATCGTCAAAGGCGGCGAAACGCTGGCCATCGAATCCGGACAAAAATATTTTATCCATTGGCAGGATTTTTGGTGCTTGAAGCAATGCGAACGCTACAACTACCGCATGAACCGCGACACCCAAATCGACATTATCGAACGACAGGCCGGCGGCATCATTATCCGTGTCAACGGAAGCAAAGGCAGCAGTATCCGCTTAATGCCCGAAGGCGAAGACAGGCGCGCCATTACACTTTATTTATGGAAATAAAGCCGTTTTCAGACGGCATGAAGCACCAAAAAGCTGATAAAATACCGCCTCACCACCCTACGGCAAGCTATCCAACATGACCAAACATACGCAAACAGCAGCCAATACCCGCTATGCCTTTGCCAGCATTGCCGCCATGTTGGCCGCGTTTTTACTGTTCGTTGCCGTGATGTTGCTGCCTTTGGGGTTGACGGCGGGCACGCAAGTAAGCCTGATACGGCTTTCACTCTACGCAATCGTGCTGTTTGCCGTACTTGGCGGTATTTTTTCTGTACGCGTTGCCTATTTGCGTAAAAAGAACGGAGCATGAAATGACCCAAGCCGATAAAATCCCACAAGAAATCCGCCTCCAGCAAGAGCGGCGCGTACTGACTTTGGTCTATGTTGACGGTGCCAAGAGCCTTCCTGCCGAATACCTGCGCGTGTACTCGCCCAGCGCGGAAGTGCGCGGACACGGTGCCGGCCAAGATGTTTTACAAACAGGCAAAGCCGAAGTCAGCATTACCGATTTAGACCCCGTCGGCCAATACGCCTTGAAAATTACTTTTTCAGACGGCCACGACAGCGGCCTTTACGATTGGGACTATCTCTACCGACTGGCGCACAATCAAGACACGCTTTGGCAAGACTATCTCGACCGCCTCGAAAAAGCCGGCGCGTCCAGAACGCCAAGTGCAGAAGATTTGAAACCCAAACACACACATTCCTGCGGTAGCGGCGGTTGCGGCGGAAAGGCCGTCTGAAAAAAGGCAAATCCGACATTGGACGACGGCAGGATCATTGACGGCAAAGCATTCCTCTCCCCACCTAAAAAAGGACGGGTAGCGGCTATCTTCGGCGATACCAAAGCCTGTCCGCGTGCAGCACGCGCCGTACAAAACGCAGACGTTTTGGTGCATGAAGCAACCTTTGCGGCAGGCGATGAAGAGACAGCGGAACGAGTGTTCCATTCGACCGTATCCGATGCCGCCAAGCTGGCTTTACAGGCCAATGTGAAACAACTTTACCTGACCCACATCAGCGCACGTTATACCGAAGAAGAGCAACGCCTGATGCTGGAGCAGCAGGCACAAACTATATTTCCCGCGTCGAAAGTGGTTGGCGATTTCGACGTATTCGATATCTGAATCCGTATTATTTTAAGAAGGCAGACACTATGAGCGACCACAAAACCCATTTCGGCTTCTCTACTGTTGACGAAGACGAAAAAGCAGGCAAAGTTGCCGAAGTCTTCCACTCCGTGGCAAAAAACTACGACATTATGAATGACGTAATGTCCGGCGGTCTGCACCGCGTTTGGAAACATTTCACCATCAATACCGCCCGCCTGAAAAAAGGCGACAAAGTATTGGACATTGCCGGCGGCACAGGCGATTTGTCCCGAGGCTGGGCGAAACGCGTGGGTAAAGAAGGCGAAGTTTGGCTGACAGACATCAACTCCTCCATGCTGACGGTCGGCCGCGACCGCCTGCTCAACGAAGGCATGATTCTGCCCGTATCGTTGGCAGATGCTGAGAAATTGCCGTTTCCCGACAACTATTTCAATCTGGTTTCCGTCGCATTCGGCCTGCGCAACATGACGCACAAAGATGCCGCGCTGAAAGAAATGTACCGCGTATTGAAACCGGGCGGCACCCTGCTGGTGTTGGAATTCTCCAAAGTGTACAAACCTTTGGAAGGCGTGTACGACCTCTACTCTTTCAAACTGTTGCCGATTATGGGCAAACTGATTGCCAAAGATGCCGACAGCTACCAATACCTCGCCGAGTCCATCCGTATGCACCCCGACCAAGAAACCTTGAAGCAAATGATGCTGGATGCAGGCTTCGACAGCGTGGATTACCACAACATGAGCGCAGGCATCGTTGCCCTGCATAAAGGCGTGAAATTCTAAGGCCGTCTGAAACAAACACAAAGGGCGTGATTGATAGACACGCCTTTTGTTTTTTAAACCTTACCCAAGCCAGTCTGACACAAACCAAAGGCCGTCTGAACAGCCGTAAAACGAAATTAAAAATTTCGGTTATACCATTCAGACGGCCTTAATATGATTCAAATCAGCTTATTTTCCTGCTTTCACGCTTTGCCATTGACGGACCATAAATTTCAACGCCGCCGGTTGAATAGGCACCATGATAAAGCTGTTTTTCAAATCTTCATCAGTTGGGAAAATCGTATTGTCGTTTCTAAACTCTTCATCCATCAGCTCCTGAGCCGGTTTGCTGGACGGCGCATAAGTAACAAAATTGCCGTTTTTCGCCGCAACTTCAGGATCCAAGAAATCATTGATATATGCATGGGCATTGGCCACGTGTTTGGCATCTTTCGGAATCACAAACGAGTCTACCCAAATTCCCACGCCCTCTTTCGGCATCATCACACGGATTTTTTCCTTGCCGCCCGCTTCTTCGGCACGACGTTTGGCAATATTCAAATCGCCGCCAAAACCAATTGTTACGCAAGTATCGCCGCGCGCCAAATCATCGATAAAACCGGACGAGGTAAAACGCTTGATGTACGGACGGTTTTTCTTCAACACTTCCGTAGCCGCCTTAATATCCGCCGTTTCGCTGCTGTTTGGATTTTTACCCATATAGTTCAACACCATAGGATAAATCTCCGCTGCGCTGTCCAAATAGCTGATGCCGCATTGCTTGAGTTTGGACGTGTATTCGGGGTTAAACACCAAATCCCATTGATTGTCCGGCAGTTTGTCCGTACCCAAAGCCTTTTTCACACGCTCGGTATTGATGGCGAAAGTGTTAGTCCCCCAATAAAACGGAACAGCGTATTCGTGATTCGGATCAACGCCTTCCATCAGCTTCATCAGTTGTGGATTGAGATTTTTATAGTTGGGAATCAGGGATTTGTCGATTTTCTGATACGCACCTGCCTTAATCTGCCTACCGACAAACGCATTGGAAGGACCCACGATGTCATAACCCGACTTGCCGGTCAATACCTTGCTCTCCAGCGTTTCATCGCTGTCATATACATCGTAAGTTACTGTGATACCGTGTTTCTTCTCAAACGCGGCAACCGTCTCGGGATCGACATATTCCGACCAGTTGTAAATGCTCAATACCTTTTGATTATCGGTTTGAGCCGCCTTGTCGGCAGAAGTTTTGTCCGAGCCGCCGCAGCCGGCCAGTGCCAGCGCAGTCAGTACGATGAGGGGCAGATGTTTGGTCATTATCATTCCTTGCGTATCCGGTTGAAAATAGAGAGGCATTATAAAGCAGGCAAGCCCGAGCGGATAGGCTTCATTGTTAAAAGATATCGTCCCGCTTGAGGCCGTCTGAAAGACGGATTGCAGCCAACTTAAAACCTTTCTGCCGATAGCTTGAAATATGGTTTTGCGGTAAGATAACGCCCATTCGTTTTTAATCGCAACGTGCCGTCCAGGCCGTCTGAAATCCTTGTAAAAAATTTATCGAGACATTATGAAAACCACCGAACTACGCCAAAAATTCCTGAAATTTTTCGAATCTAAAGGCCACACCATCGTCCGCTCTTCCTCGCTCGTGCCACACGACGACCCGACCCTGCTGTTTACCAACGCCGGTATGAACCAATTTAAAGACGTATTCCTCGGCTTTGACAAACGCCCCTACAACCGCGCCACTACCGCGCAAAAATGCGTACGCGCAGGCGGCAAACACAACGACTTGGAAAACGTCGGCTACACCGCCCGCCATCACACTTTCTTTGAAATGATGGGCAACTTCTCCTTCGGCGACTACTTCAAACGCGACGCCATCCACTTCGCTTGGGAATTCCTGACTTCCCCGGAATGGTTGAACATCCCTAAAGACAAACTCTTGGCAACCGTTTACGCAGAAGACGACGAAGCCTACAACATCTGGTTGAACGAAATCGGCATGCCTGCCGAGCGCATCGTCCGCATCGGTGATAACAAAGGCGCGAAATACGCATCCGACAACTTCTGGCAAATGGGCGATACCGGCCCTTGCGGCCCTTGCTCCGAAATTTTCTACGACCACGGCGAAGAAATCTGGGGCGGCATTCCGGGCAGCCCTGAAGAAGACGGCGACCGCTGGATCGAAATTTGGAACTGCGTATTCATGCAGTTCAACCGCGACGAACAAGGCAATATGAATCCGCTGCCTAAACCATCCGTCGATACCGGCATGGGCTTGGAGCGTATGGCCGCCGTCATGCAGCATGTCCACAGCAACTACGAAATCGACTTGTTCCAAGACCTGCTCAAAGCCGTTGCCCGCGAAACCGGCGCGCCTTTCAGCATGGAAGAACCAAGTCTGAAAGTCATCGCCGACCACATCCGCTCCTGCTCGTTCCTGATTGCAGACGGCGTATTGCCTTCCAACGAAGGCCGCGGCTACGTATTGCGCCGCATTATCCGCCGCGCTGTGCGTCATGGCTACAAACTGGGTCAGAAACAGGCGTTTTTCTACAAACTCGTGCCCGACTTGGTGAAAGCAATGGGAGACGCCTATCCCGAGTTGAAAGAAAAACAGACGCAGATTATGGAAGCCCTGCGCGCGGAAGAAAGCCGATTTGGTGAAACGTTGGAAAAAGGCATGGGTTTGTTCAACCAAGTGTTAAACGGCATGAAATTCCTGAAACTGGAAAGCCTACTGCCGCAAGATGGTGCGGGCAAACCACTGGCATTGAAAACCGCAGAGGGTGTGGAATTCACCGCCGCCTCCCGTGCCGCTTCGGGCAAAAAGCAAATCGTTATCCGTCCCCAAGTGCCAGGTAGCCTGAACGAAGGCATGTATATCGATTTGCAGGCTGCTTTGGAAACCGCCCATATTCCCGACGCGGAAAAACCGTTTGCCGAAACCTTGAATGCCTATTTGATGGACAACATTGCCAACAGCAAACTCGTTATCGGTGGCGAACATATCTTCAAACTCTACGACACCTACGGCTTCCCCTACGACCTGACCGCTGACATGGCGCGTGAATTAGGTATCGATTTGGACGAAGCAGGCTTCAACCGCGAAATGGAAGCCCAACGCGCACGCGCACGCGCCGCACAAAGCTTCAAAGCCAACGCCCAACTTCCTTACGAAGGTCAAGACACCGAGTTTAAAGGTTATAGCGAACGCCAAACCGAATCCAAAGTCCTCGCCCTCTACAAAGACGGCGAGCAAGTCAACGAATTGAACGAAGGCGATGAAGGTGCCATCGTTATCGACTTTACCCCGTTCTATGCAGAATCCGGCGGTCAAGTCGGCGACGTCGGCTATATCTTCGCAGGCGAAAACCGCTTTGAAGTACTCGATACCCAAAAAATCAAAGCGGCCGTATTCGGCCAATTCGGCGTACAAACTTCAGGCCGTCTGAAAGTCGGCGACAGCGTTACCGCCAAAGTGGATGACGAAATCCGCAATGCCAATATGCGCAACCACAGCGCGACCCACTTGATGCACAAAGCTCTGCGCGATGTATTGGGCGAGCACGTTGAACAAAAAGGCTCTTTGGTTACCGCCGAATCCACCCGTTTCGATATTTCCCATCCTCAAGCGGTAACTGCCGAAGAAATCGCCGAAGTAGAACGCCGCGTCAACGAAGCCATTTTGGCCAACGTTGCCGTCAACGCCGCCATTATGAGCATGGAAGATGCCCAAAAAACCGGCGCCATGATGCTCTTCGGTGAAAAATACGGCGACGAAGTCCGCGTACTGCAAATGGGCGGTTTCTCTACCGAATTGTGCGGCGGTACACACGTTTCACGCACCGGCGACATCGGCCTCTTCAAAATCATCAGCGAAGGCGGTATTGCCGCAGGCGTGCGCCGTATCGAAGCCATCACCGGCCTGAACGCACTCAAATGGGCGCAAGAACAAGAGCGTTTGGTTAAAGACATTATTGCCGAAACCAAAGCCCAAACCGAAAAAGACGTACTGGCGAAAATCCAAGCAGGCGCAGCACACGCCAAAGCATTGGAAAAAGAATTGGCACGCGCCAAAGCTGAACTCGCTGTCCATGCGGGCGCCAAACTCTTGGACGATGCAAAAGACTTGGGAACAGCCAAACTCGTTGCCGCCCAAATCGAAGCTGATGCCGCAGCCCTGCGCGAAATCGTGACCGACTTGACCGGCAAATCAGAACAAGCCATCGTATTGCTCGCCGCAGTCAACGACGGCAAAGTTTCCCTATGCGCAGGTGTATCCAAACCGTTGACTGGCAAAGTCAAAGCAGGCGATCTGGTTAAATTTGCAGCCGAACAAGTCGGCGGCAAAGGCGGCGGCCGTCCTGACTTGGCGCAAGCAGGCGGCACAGATGCCGACAAATTGCCTGAAACATTGGCAAGCATCGAAAATTGGGTAAGTGAGAAACTCGCTTAATTGTTGATTTAATGCTGTAATCAAAAGGCCGTCTGAATTTCAGACGGCCTTTCTTTTTTCATTTCAAGCTGATTGATGCTTAAATTTAAGCTTTTTGTTCAATCATCTAACATCAATCTTTCTCAACCGTAAAAAACAGTTCTTCCTGTTTCAAAGCATTACCGTCTGCATCGGTTAATGCTGCTTCTGCCGCGGAAAACTTGATAACAGCGAGACTTAGGCTGCCTTGTTCAGTCAGTGCTGTGTTGAGGATGACGCCTGCTTCTTCCTCGCCGACTTTGACGGCAATACCGGCGGCTTCTAAAGAATCGCCGCTTAATACGGCCAGACCGCGTTTGACTTGGCCTCGGTATTGGGCGCGGGCGATGATTTCTTGGCCGGGGTAGCAGCCTTTACGGAAATGGACTGCGCCGATGATGTGTTGGTTCAGCATTTGGGCAACAGCCGCTTCTTTGGTTGCGGCGCAAATCCACGGATAGCCGCTGCGGATTTCGTGCAGGTTCCACGCGTTTTCTGCTCCTGCTTGATATTCGGCTGCGTTTTCGGCTGCTGAAATTTTCAGACGGCCTGTGTGCGGCAAGGCAATTTCTACGGTGTTTTCTTGAATTTGGGCTGGGAAAGACAGTTGCGGTTCGGCAGCAGGATGAGGTTCTGCATTGTCTGCCAACTCGCCGCTGACTGCTAAATCAGGCATCAGCTCGAAGACGACTTTTGCACGCAAGACAAACATTCTCAAGCGTTTGACGATGGCTTCGGCCAAATCTTGCGCCATGACCAACAGTAAATCTTCTCCGCGATTGACGACCAACATATTCGCCAACACACGGCCTTTAGGCGTATTGTATGTGGCGTAACATGCCTGACCGGAAGCTAAATTACTAATATCATTGGATAATTGACCATGAAGAAATGAAGCTCTGTCTTCACCGCTGACACGGACAACGCCGAAAAAAGGCAGGCGGGTTTGCATAATCGACTCCTTAAATGGTAGATGCTGAATTATCGCCCAAATTGCTGCTTATTATCAAATAAATAAATTCAGGCCGTCTGAATGTTTCAGACGGCCTGTTGTTCGGGTTCAAACAATCAAAATTATTTGATGCTGACTTTGCGGATAATCACGGCTTCGGTTGGAACGTCTTGGTGGAAGCCGCGTGTCGCCGTTTTCACTTTGCTGATTTTGCGGACGACGTCCATGCCGGAAGTGACTTTACCGAAAACGGCATAGCCGTAGCCTTGAGGGGTTTTGCTTTTGAAATTTAAAAAGTCATTGTCGGCTGTGTTGATAAAGAACTGACTGGTTGCTGAATTCGGATCGCCGGTGCGTGCCATGGCGATGGTGCCGACATTATTTTTCAAGCCGTTGTATGCTTCGTTGGTGATGGCTTTATCGGTGGATTTTTGTACCATATTCTCGGTAAATCCGCCGCCTTGAATCATAAAATTGTCGATAACGCGGTGGAAAATCGTGTTGTCGTAAAAACCTTTTTTGGCATAATTGACAAAGTTTGCCACGGTTTTCGGCGCTTTGACTTCATCCAGCTCCAGTTGGATGTTGCCCATATTGGTTTCAATCACGGCATGGGTAACTGCTTGCGCTTGCACGGAAAGTGAGAGTGCGAGGGCGCACAGGGTCAGTTTGATGGATTTTTTCATATGTCTTCTCGAATAATGTATTGTGAAAATGGAATATTAACCTTGTTTCGCGTGAAATCCATAAAAAACATGTAAGATTTTTCAAGCAAAAAACATAAGGCAATCAAATCAGGCCGTCTGAAAAGGGATAAAAGCCAAATTCTTGCTTTTTATCATTTCCTTTCAGACGGCCTGCTATTACGGTCAAACCGGAATCAGATTAGAAATCCAATTCCGCTTTCAGCCAATAAGTGCGCGGCATACCGACGACGGCGAAGCTACGGTCGTATTGGCCGCGCTGTACCTGCCAGTAGTTTTTGTTGAACAGATTTTCTACCGAGCTGCTGACGGTCAAAGTATTTTTGCCAAGCTTGGTTTTGTAGCGCGCGCCTACGTCAACCAAGGTGTAGGACGGGAAGGCGTATTGTTTTTGTGTGTCTTGGTAAGACTTGCCGAAATACGAAACGTTGCCGTTCAAGGTCAAGCCTTTGGCAAACGGGGTATCCCACTCAACACCTGCTTTGGCAATCACGCGCGGATTGGCGACTTGTACGCCGTTAACCAGCATATCGCGTGAATTTGGGTAGTCTTTCACGGTCGATTGCAGATACATCAAGCCCAAAGACGGACGCAAAGTATTGTTGAGCAAGTTCGCGTAGGTGTTGAACTCAATACCGCGGCTGCGTTCCATGCCTTGCTCGTCTCCGGCTGCGCCTCCTTGGGCTTTATACGCGGCAAAGTCTGTTTTGCTGGTGGTAGAACCACGCCAGTAGCCCGGACGTTTAATTTGGAACGCGTTCAACGTGGTCACGAAATTGCCCCAGTTTTTACGCACGCCCACTTCAAACTGACGGCTGACACGCGGTTTGGACATGGTGGTATTGCCGTCATCGTCGGTTTTGATATCCGCAGGCTCCAAGTCTTCCATATAGTTGCCGTAAACGACCAAGTCAGGTTGTGGTACCCATGCAGCCATCAGCATCGGACTGAAGCGTTTGGAATCCCCGCTTTTACCTTCTTTTTTATCGGTATATTCAACCGCTTGGAAACGACCGCCCAAAGTCAGACGGTATTTGTTGTCGGCAAAGCCCAGTGTGTCGGACAAGGCCAAGCTGTTGACTTTGATATTGGCATCCAAGTTTGCTGAGCCTTCCCAGCCTGTCGCGTAATTAGGAACAAAAGAAGCCAGTTGATTTTCAATATTGCCGTTTGCATCAACCTCAACGCGGCTTTTACCTGCAGCCAAACCACGGACAGTCGCACGCTGACGAATGATACGGTCAAAAGCAGTACTCCAGTTATGCGTTACCGGGCCGGTTTCAAATTCGCCGCGCGCGGATAAATTCATACTCAAAGTACGGAAATATTGGTCGGTCAGACGCGCCATGCCGGTGTGGTATTGGTCGGCACTTGAGCAGGTTGCAGTCTGGCTGCTTGCACCATTTTTACCGCATATAGTCGGAGAAATCAGCGTGCCGTAATAGCGCGCTTTGTTGTAACCGATGCCGCCGGTAATTTGTGCATTTTCAAACGCATCCCATTCAAAGGTCAGCATATTGGTTTGGCCGACGGTATTTTGCCAGTTCCAACTTGGTAGCAAATTCAGTTTACCATCAGGCGCATCAAACAAACGACCATCAGCGTTTTGAATATCCTGCATACGCGCACGGCCGCCGTTGGTTTTACGTTTGGCGTAGATAGAGTCGAGCGCTACGCGCAGTTTTTCGCCGCGGTAGTCGGCATTCAAGGCAAATTCTTTGTTGTCCTCGCTGTAACCGTGGCGCGGGGTATCGCCGTGGCGCAGTTTGCCGTTGGCGCGCACGCCGAATTCTTTGTTTTCGCCAAAGCGTTGGCCCAAGTCGAACGTACCTTGGGCGCGGTTGTTGCTGAACCAGCCCAAACCGATTTTACGGTTGCCTTCGTCCGCGGCTTTTTTGGTTTCGATGTTGACGGAACCGGATACCGCGCCTTCAGGGTCCATGCCGTTTACGGCGGTGGACGCGCCTTTAATCAGTTGTGCGGAGCCGACTTGCACGCTGGCTGTGCCTTGCGTGCCGTACATGCCTGCCAAACCGTTGACGCTGAATTGGCGCGCATCAAGTTGGTAACCGCGGAAATACAGGCCGGTCAAGGTGTTGCTTTCGCCGCCAAACTGCCAAGTCGAAGCGTCTTTTTTCGCTACGGCATCTACCAAAGTACGCGCTTCGGTGTTGTTGAGGGCTTTTTCGTCGTAATTGACTACGGTAATCGGGGCGGTAAAGGCATTGGCTTTACCCAATACGCCCAAGTTCACACGGTCGCGCATATCGCCGTCGCTGGCAATAGAATAAGAGCGCGCGGCCTTCACGCGTTTGGCGTCGGCGTGGACTTTGACTTCCTGCACTTCCGCATATGCTTCGGGAGCAGAAGTGGCTTCATCGGCGGCGTAGGCAAATGCGCTTGCAACCACAAGCGGCATCAGGGCTAATTTGCTGTTCATAAAATACCTTCTGATTTGAAATATTAATAATTCTTAATATCGGGTAAAAAAATTACAAAGTAATTTAGTTTTACGATTATATTTGATAAGATTTTCGCTTTCCACAAAAACAAATAAGAACTGTTTGTAAATACAAAAATACAACAGTTCAGAAAACTATTATTACAGTTACCATAGTCAAATAAATTTGCCGTCCTTTCAGACGGCCTTTACTTCCTTTCAGAGAACACCCCCATGCAAAAATGGCAAACCGAGCTTTATTCCACGCCGTCTTGGCTGTTGCAGACCTTATTGATGGTCGCTGCAGCCTCGGCGGTCATTCTGTTTTTTGCACGCAACACACGCTTCGAGCGCGAGTTTAGCTATATCCTGCGCCTTTGCTTGACACCGAAAAGTGCAGTTAAAGTATTGCTGCTGATTACGGCGATGATTACGCTGCTGTTAACCGAAGTGCGGCTGAATGTGTTGAGCACCTTTATGTCCAAAGGGCTTTACGACTCGATGCAGGATTTGAACGCCTCCGCGTTTTGGATGTTTGCAGCGATGAACGCGGGTGTGGTGTTGATACGGGCGTTTAACAACGTCGTTAACGACTTTCTCGATCAGGGTTTGGCAATTAAATGGTCGGAGCGGCTTAATGAAGTTTTGACTTCACGCTGGCTTGCCGACAAAAACTACTACCGCCTGCAAATGCGCCGCCATGCGCCGGACAACATCGACCAGCGTATCCAACAGGACGCGCAGGATTTCATCACCTCAACCATAGAATTTGTGCGCGGCATGGTCAATTCGGTCGTTACCTCGCTGGAATTTGCCGTTGTTTTGTGGGGCTTGGCGGGTATCCTGACCGTGTTCGGCTTCGACATTCCGCACGGCATCGTTTGGTTTGTCTATATGTTTGTGATTTTGGCGACCTTTATCGCCATGTGGATAGGCAACCCGTTGATTCATTACAACTATGAAAACGAAAAGCTCAACGGCGACTACCGTTACTCCCTCATCCGCGTGCGCGACCACGCCGAAAGCGTGGCGTTTTACAGCGGTGAAAAACACGAACACGACCAGCTTTCCGACCGTTTTAAAGCCATTATCCGCAACCGTTGGCGCATTGCGCGGCAAAGCGTCTGCCTGAGCGGCTTTAACGATATGTTCACCAACGGCATCAAACTCTTCCCCATTATTTTACAAGCCCCGCGCCTGTTTGCCGGACAAATCAAAATCGGCGACATCCAGCAGACTGTCCAAGCCTTCGCACGACTGCAAAACGCGCTGTCTTTCTTTCGGATGTTCTACAACAAATTCACTGCCTACCGCGCCCGACTGGAGCGTCTGTACGGCTTTTTGCTGAGCACGGAAGAAAAACACACCGCGCGGCAACCCGACCTTACCGAAGTTTCAGACGGCCTGATCTTGGAAAACGTTGCCCTATACCGTCACAACGGCGAAGTTTTATTAGACGGTATCAATATCAACCTCAAAAGCGGCAATTCTCTACTGATACGCGGCCCAAGCGGTTGCGGCAAAACTTCGTTGCTGCGCGCACTGGCAGGGCTTTGGCCTTTCGGCAGCAGCGGTAAAGTCAGCCATCCGCCGCTTCAAGACATCCTATTCCTGCCGCAACGCCCGTACACGGCACAAGGCAGCCTACGCGATGCGATTTGTTACCCTAACATCGACAAACAACATCCGGAACTAATCGAAGCTATGAACACCTGCCGATTAGGTTATCTCGTTGATAAATTGGATAAACCCGACGACTGGCAGCACAAACTCTCCCCAGGCGAACTGCAACGCGTCGCCTTCGTCCGCGCCCTGCTCTCGCAGCCCAAAGTCATCCTGCTCGACGAAGCCACCGCCGCCTTGGACGAACCGACCGAAGCCATGCTCTACCGCGCCTTAAAGCAAAAACTGCCCGACAGCATCATCATCAGCATCGGCCACCGCAGCACGCTCAACGAATTCCATGATTTATGCCTCGATGTCGGTCATGTACAATGCTGAATTAATGGCATAGCAAAGGCCGTCTGAAACAGTGAAAAACGAAATCAAACGATTTTGTCCTCGCCGTTTCAGACGGCCTTTTCAAACGCTATGGCATGTTTATTTGCTATACTCTGCATTGTGTTAACGTCGTCTAAAAAATATTTATGAAAACCCTGGCCCTTATTCCACATTACAACCACCCGACCACCATCAGCCACGTTGCCCAAACCATGCGTGGCTTTGGTTTAAACGTTTTAATTGTGGACGACGGTTCACGCGAAGAATGCGAACCTGTATTGCAGGCTTTGGTTTCAGACGGCATTGATGTCCTTTACCGCCCCATCAACGGCGGCAAAGGCGCAGCGGTCAAAACCGGTTTGGAATACGCTGAAGAACATGGCTATACTCACGTTTTGCAGGTTGATGCAGACGGCCAGCATTGCTTGAGCGACACTCCCAAACTCCTCGCCGCAGCAGAACAAAATCCCGAAGCCGTTGTTTGCGGCTGGCCGCAATACGGCGATGATGCGCCCAAAGCACGGCTTTACGGACGCAAAATTACCGACTTTTGGAATATGCTGCACACTTGGTCATGCGACATCAAAGACGGCATGTGCGGCTTCCGCCTCTATCCGCTTGCACCCGCGCTATCCGTCGTCCGCGAAGAAATCGTAGGCGACCGCATGGACTTCGATACGGAAATCCTTATCCGCCTCTACTGGCGCGACGTCAAACCGGTTTGGATTAAAACGCCCGTCCAATACGCCGCCGACGGCGTGTCCCATTTCGATGCCTTTGCCGACAATGTCCGCATCAGCAAAATGCACACACGGCTGTTTTTCGGCATGTTGAAACACCGATTGGGTAAAGTTTTCGGAAAGGCCGTCTGAAACCATGACCGACAATAAACAAACCCATTGGGCGGCGCAGCCCGAACGCGGCAGCCGCCTGTTTCTCGCTCTGACCACACTGATGGTGCGCTATCTACCGGCTTTTTTCATGAGGCCGTGCATTTGGTTTGTGGTGCTGTATTTTTATGCAACCGCGCCCAAACCGCGCCGTCATGTCTTACGCTATCAAACCCGTCTTCAGACGGCCTTTCCCCATACCGTCCTGCCGAAACACAGCGTATTCAAACAATTCATCGCATTTGGCGAAGCGGTTTGCGACCGTTTTGCCGTGTGGCAACGCAAAATCCGTTATGAAGATTTGGTGATTGAAGATCCGGACGATATCTATTCGCAAGTCAAGCGCAACGAACGCGGCCAGATTTTTGCCTGTTCGCACTTGGGCAATACCGAAGTTTGCCGTGCGCTGGTGTCGCACCATAAAAATTTCAGACTCAATGTATTGGTGCACAGCAAACACGCGCAGGCATTTAACGAGGCATTGCAAAAAGCCGGCGCAGATCATATCCGTCTGATTCAGGTAACAGATTTGGACACTACCCTGATGATGGAATTGAACCACCGTATCGAAGACGGCGAATGGATTGCCATCGCGGCCGACCGTGTGCCTGTACGCGGCGAGAAAACCGCCGATATTAATTTCTTAGGCCACACCGCCTCTATGCCGCAAGGCGCATGGCTATTGGCTTCGCTTTTGAAAACGCAGGTAAACACGCTGTTTTGTGTCAAACAAAACGGCCGCTATCATTTGAAACTGCGCCGCTTTACCGATACTTCCAGCTGGAAACGCGGCAACCGTGAGGCTGCCGTCAAAGACGCAATGCAGGGTTTTGCCGACATTTTGGCGCAAGAATGTGCGCAAAATCCGCTACAATGGTTCAATTTTTATGATTTTTGGGGCGAAGACGCCGTCTGAAACCATCACACTCACTCTTTTAAACTATGAAAAAACACATCTACTGCCAACACAGCTTTGAAACCGAAGTTCCTTTTTTTGACGTAGATGCCATGCACATCGTGTGGCACGGCAACTATGTCAAATACCTTGAAACCGCACGTTGTGCTTTTTTGTCTTCCATCGGTTACGACTACAACGAGATGGGACGGCAGGGGTACAGCTGGCCGATTGTGCAGATGAACCTCAAATACATCCGCCCTGCCCGTTTCGGCCAAAAAATCCGCGTTGATATGGACATAGTAGAAATCGAAAGCTGCCTGCGTATCGATTACACCATTTACGATGCAGAAACCAATGAAAAACTGACCCGCGCTTCGACTACCCAAGCCGCGGTGTCGCTTTCAGACGGCCTGATGCAGTTTCAAACGCCGGACAGCTGGTTGGAAGCAGTAAAAAGACATCCGACATTTAAGGCCGTCTGAAAAATTTAGCGATTAAACAACATATTGCCTGCTGATCAGCATTACCCTTTATAATTTTACGTTTCTGTTTCAGACGGCCTTTATCCTCAATCCACACACACTTATGCTACTGAACCTCAACCGCTTTGCCTTTCCTGTTTTCTTAAAAGAAACCCGCCTGCTTACCGCCCTCGCCCTGCCTATGCTGTTGGCGCAAGTGGCGCAAGTGGGTATTGGTTTTGTCGACACGGTAATGGCCGGTGGCGCAGGTAAGGAAGATTTGGCCGCGGTAGCTTTGGGCAGCAGCGCGTTTTCCACGATTTACATTACCTTTATGGGCGTGATGGCGGCGTTGAACCCGATGATTGCCCAGTTGTACGGCGCAGGTAAAACCGAAGAAGTCGGCAAAACAGGAATGCAGGGCATTTGGTTTGGCTTGTGTTTGGGCGTATTCGGCATGCTGTTGATGTGGACGATGATTACGCCGTTCCGTCATTGGCTGACATTGAACGATTATGTCGAAAACACGATGGCGCAATATATGTTCTTTACCAGCTTGGCAATGCCGGCCGCCATGATACACCGCGCCCTGCACGCCTATGCCTCAAGCTTGAACCGTCCGCGCGTGATTATGTTGGTCAGCTTTGCGGCATTTGTGTTGAATGTGCCGCTGAACTATGTGTTCGTTTACGGCAAATTCGGTATGCCTGCTTTGGGCGGCGCAGGTTGCGGCGTGGCAACGGCGGCGGTATTTTGGTTCAGCGCATTGGCTTTGTGGCTTTATATTGCCAAAGAAAAATTCTTCCGTCCGTTTGGCTTGACGGCAAAAATCGGCAAACCCGATTTGGCGGCTTTCAAACAGATTTGGAAAATCGGCGCACCTATCGGCTTGTCTTATTTTCTAGAAGCCAGCGCGTTTTCATTTATCGTCTTTTTGGTGGCGCCATTCGGCGAGGATTATGTCGCCGCGCAACAAGTCGTCATCAGTCTGTCGGGCATTTTGTATATGGTTCCACAAAGCGTCGGCTCTGCAAGCACGGTACGCGTAGGCTTTTCGCTCGGGCGACGCGAATTTTTGCGGGCGCGTTATATTTCAGGCGTTTCGCTGGTGTTGGGCTGGGTACTTGCCACCTGTACCGCGCTGCTCTTGGTCATCTTTCGCTTTCAGTTGGCCGGTATGTACACCAACGATGCGGCCGTATTAGGCATTGCCGCAACCGTTTTATTTTTCGCCTCCCTATTCCAACTGGCAGACGCCACCCAATGTATCGCTTCATATGCGCTGCGCGGCTATAAAGTGACCAAAATGCCGATGTTCATCCATGCCGTGGCTTTTTGGGGTTGCGGCCTGTTGCCCGGCTACCTGCTTGCCTATCATGCTGATATGGGCATTTACGGCTTCTGGACCGCGCTGACCGCTTCACTGACGATTGCCGCCATCGCCTTGGTGTGGTGCTTGGAATTGTGCAGCAGGGAGATGGTCAGATCGCATAAGGCCGTCTGAAATTTCTTTCAGACGACCTCCATTGATATTTCATTTACGGCTTATTCACTTTTAAGGAAAAAAATGTTTTCAACCTCTATTATAGAAAAACTTGCTTACTATGTTTATTGCTTGATTGACCCTAGAGACGGCAATATTTTCTATATAGGTAAAGGTGTGGGCAATCGCGTTTTCCATCATGCCCTAGGTTCATTACAAGAAACAGAAACGCCAAGTGATAAAATTGCCTTGATTAGGGAAATACATCAAAGTGGAAACCAACCCGTGTATTACATTCTGCGGCACAACATCCAAACAGACAAACAGGCTTTTGAATATGAAGCGATGGCAATAGACCTACTCTCCTTAGTCAAACCGAGCCAGCAGCCGCTAACTAATATTCAAGGCGGCACGCATTCTTCTGAAGTAGGATTGATGAGCTTGTCCGAATTAAAACGAAAATATGATGCACAAGAATTGAAAACTGATAAACCCATTGTTTTAATTACGATTAATAACGAATACGAGAAACTGAAAAAAGACATTAGATCTGGGAATATTCCTGAAGCCAATAGGGATAAGGAAATTTACGAACGCACACGGAAATATTGGAAAATCGGAAGCCGACGTGAAAAAGCAAAATATGCAGTTGCAGTCTATCGCGGCTGGACATTGGCAGTGTATGAAATCGAAAGATGGATTTCTGCCGACGATATTATTCAAGGCCGTTGGATGTTTGAAGGCAAGCCGTTACCAGAAGGCTCCGACATTTATGAAGAAATCGTGAATAAGCTGACCTATTCTTCCCAAGAAAATTATAAAGCGCCCCAAAACCCCATTACCTATCGTAATTGTTAAATAGTAAGTTTTCAGATGACCTGAATCCACAAAATCACAAATCATCATGCAACCCATCCAATACCAAACCGACCTTACCCCTTACAACACTTTCGGCCTGAAAGCCCAAGCCAAAGCATTTGTTGCACTCAAACATGCCGACGAGTTGCGCGACATCGTCCGGCTGCCCGAGTTCAACCGAGATACTGTTTTATGGCTCGGCGGCGGCAGCAATATCCTTTTGATGGAAGACTATGCCGGTCTGGTTGTGCATATGGAAAACAAGGGAATACGCGAAATTGAGCGTTCAGACAGCCTGGTTTATATCGAAGCGCAAGCCGGGGAAATTTGGCATGATTTTGTTTTGCATACGGTTGAACTGGGTTTAAGCGGGCTGGAAAACCTGAGCCTGATTCCGGGCACGGTCGGCGCGTCTCCGGTACAAAATATCGGTGCATACGGCGTTGAAGTCAAAGATGTTATCCATAGCGTACGCTGCTTTGATTTGGATACGGAAACCTTTGTCGAGCTTTCCAATGCCGACTGTGACTTTGCCTATCGTGAAAGCCTGTTCAAACAGGGAGGCAAAGGCCGTTATGTGATTGTTTCGGTTGTATTCGCGTTAAAAGAGCATTTTGTGCCGAACTTGGGCTATGGCGATTTGGCGGCAGCGGTTGCCGAACTGAGCCAAGGCCGAGAAGCAACAGCCAAAGATGTTTCCGATGCAGTGTGTGCAATTCGCAACAGTAAACTGCCTAATCCTAACGTACTTGGTAATGTCGGAAGTTTCTTTAAAAACCCTGTTGTCAGCGCTGAAAAAGCGGCCGATTTGTTGCAACAATACCCCAATATGCCACGCTATCCGCAGCCTGACGGTTTGGTCAAACTCGCGGCCGGCTGGCTGATTGACCAATGCCGTCTAAAAGGCCATCAGATCGGCGGTGCGGCCGTGCATGACAGACAGGCTTTGGTTTTGGTGAATAAAAACAATGCGTCCGCTCAAGATGTCCACCAGCTGGCACAATATGTTTGTAATACAGTATTTACTCAATTTCAGGTAGAATTACACGCAGAACCCAACTGGCTGCCGACTTCATACAGCCTATAAAACAAAGGAGTGTATCCCATGCCGCGCATTGCTAAAGTCAACACTTACACACGAATCATCAATGCCAGCCTCGCCTTGTTCAACGAAGAAGGCGAGCGCAATATTAGCACCAACCATATTGCCGCCCACTTGGGCATCAGCCCGGGCAACCTCTACTACCATTTCCGCAACAAAGACGAAATCATCGTCCAATTGTTCAAACGTTACAGCGAAGCCCTGCTTGTCTACCTTAACGAAGCCGTGTTGCCGTCTAATGTTGAAGACTCCATCAACTACATGGCCGGTATTTATGATGTGATGTGGGAATACCGTTTCCTTTTCAGCGATGTGAACACCCTGCTTGCCCGCAGTGCCGAATTATTGGGCGAACACAATACCTTTACCCAAGCCAAAGTTTCCCCGCTGTTGGTCAACCTGCTGACCCAGCTCAACGGCCTGAACATCATCAGCGCAGACCAAACCGCCATGAACGACCTTGCCGTCAATATGTGGATGGTGACGAAATACTGGTTCGACTTCGACAGCTCCCTGCGCGGCCGCGCCAAGTTGACCGAAGATTCAAAAGTACGGGGCATCAGCCGCACACTCAGCCTGTTACGCCCTTACCTCCTGCCGGAACACCGTGCTGAATTTGACCAAAAAATCGGCAGCAACCATTAATTTTTCCATACAAAGGCCGTCTGAAAACGTGGCTTTAACCAAGTTAAAGCTATTTTCAGACGGCCTGTTAATTTTCGGATGCTTTATTTATGCACCTTCCCGATATTTCCATTCTCGGCTTAGGCTATCTCGGCCTGCCGCTGGCGCAAAAATGTTATGAACAAGGCAGTCAGGTAGCCGCCATCAAACGCACCCTGACTTCCGACGACATCAATCTGCCGATTGAACTCGACATCATCGATTTGAATCAAGACGATATTTTTCACAGTTCGGCATTGTGGCAAAACCATATCAACAAGCCGACATGGTTTTGCCTGCTTCCGCCTTCGTCATTAAACCATTACGCCGATACCCTGAAAAAATGGATTCAACTTGCCGAGCAATCTAAGGTACAACACATCATCTTTACCAGCAGCACCAGCATGTATGGCGACCAAGCACGCATATGCGATGAAACCACGCCGCCCGATCCGCAAACCGAATCTGCCCGTCAAATCCTCGCAGTTGAACAAGCCTTGCTTGAAAGCGCCGTCCCCCATATCGACATACTGCGACTGGGCGGGCTTTATTCTGCCGACCGTCATCCCGTTACCAAGCTGGTTCAAAAAACACGCATTCAAGGCGGCAATCAACCCGTTAATATTCTTCATAAGGATCTTGCCGTCCAAGTCCTTTTTCAGACGGCCGGCCAAGCTGACGGCAAGCGTATCCGCAATATTGTCGAACCCCGCCACCCAAGCCGGGCTGAATTTTATACTGCCGAAGCAGCCAAACTCGGCCTACCGGCTCCTGATTTCATCGTTGATGACAAAAGCAACGGCAAAATTGTAAATACCGTTTGCGCAGACGGGCTAAGCCTGTAAAATTGCGACTCAACCCATTAATCCGTTTCAGACGGCATTTAGAGTAAACCATGTCCGCCCTATTTCCCCTTATCAACCACCTGATACAGCAAAATCCAGAGCAACAGCGCGAGCTGTCTGAATTTGCAGGCAGCATCATCTGCATCAGCCTGACCGGTTTCAGACTGACCGGACGCATCAGCGAACAAGGTTTTCTTGAAACCGCACACGAAACCGCCGACACCAACATCACGTTCCACAACAGCGCCATCCAAAAAATCCTCCAAGGCGGCCAGCCTGGCGTGGGCGACATCAGCCTCGAAGGCGACTTGGTATTGGGCATGTCCGTCCTTCCTATTTTGGGTGGACTGCGCTATTATCCGAGCGAAGATTTGGCGCGTGTATTCGGTCATGTGGCCGCAGAAAGCATCAGCTCGCGCGCCGGCGACATCGGCCGCACCATGAAAAAAATCGGCAAAAGCATTGCCGAGCAAATCAGCGACTTTTCACGCGAACCCGAATCCCCTGTTATCGACCAAGCCACGCTTGCCGCATGGCTGGAAGAAGTGGACAAATTGCGTGACGACGTTGCCCGCCTAAACGAACGCCTCGACCGCCTCGAGCGCGATATCTGGATAGATTAAATACTTAATTTCAGACGGCCACTATCATGAAAAGCCCATTTAAAAACATCGGTATCGTTACGCGTCCCAATACGCCCGAAATTCAAGATACCGTCCACACATTGGTTTCTTTTCTGCGCGAAAACGGCTTCACCATCTATCTGGATGAATTGAGCGTAGAAGAACACTGTGTCTATATCCAAGATTCCGCCTACTGCGAAACCGTAAACAAAGCCCAGCTGGGCAAATACTGCGATCTTGTCGTTGTACTCGGCGGCGACGGCACCTTCCTCTCCGCCGCCCGCGAAGTCGCCCCGCGCGCCGTCCCCATCATCGGCATCAATCAAGGCCACTTGGGCTTTCTTACCCAAATCTCACGCGACACCATGGTTGAGGGCATCCGCCCCGTACTGGAAGGCAAATATCTGCCTGAAGAGCGCATCCTCATTGAAGCCAGCATCATTCGTGACGGCGAAACCATCGAACGCGCCCTCGCCCTCAACGACACCGTACTGTCTCGTGGCGGTGCAGGCCAAATGATTGAATTTGAAGTCTTTATCAATCAAGAATTTGTCTATACCCAACGTTCGGACGGCCTGATTATTTCCACACCGACAGGTTCAACCGCCTACGCGCTTGCCGCCGGCGGTCCCATCATGCAGGCCGGCCTGCACGCCTTCACACTCGTGCCCATCTGCCCGCAATCCATGACCAACCGCCCGATTGCCATCTCCGACACCAGCGTGATCGAAATCCTCATCACCAAAAGCGGCGACGCACGCGCACATTTTGACGGACAATCCCATATCGACGTGCAAAACTTCGACCGCATCATCATCCGCCGCTATCACAACCCTTGCGCGTCCTCCATCCCACCGATTACCAATACTTCAAAACCCTGCGCCAAAAGCTGCATTGGGGCGAACAATTGATTTAAACACCACTTCAATAAATAGGCTTACCATGAAAACCATTTCCCAAACCTTAATCATCGCGCTGTGTGCCCTTTCCTCCCTATCCGTCTCCGCACACGGCATGCACAAAAGCAAACCCTTGTCCTTTGAAGAATTGCCGAAAATCTGCCAGCAATACTTTACCCGAGCGGATGCGTGTTACCAAAAAGCAGGCGATAAAGCATCATTCCAACGCGACAACACAAAATACCTGCGCCAAATCCTGCCCGCCGCCGACGTAGGCCAACGTGAACGCATGTGCCAAATTGCCATGGATACATTCGCCGAAAAAACAAAAAACTTGAGCTGCGAATAAAGGTCTCAGTCTTAGCTCTAGCAATTTCTGATTCCATAAAAAGGCCGTCTTAAACATTGGATTGTTTCAGACGGCCTAATTACAAGATTCTTACCTTCTTAAGAAGAGACCACAAAATCCACTGTATGCGCTTCACTGTAATCAGGGATTTCCAGCTTTTCTATCATGCGGTGCAACACATCATTCGGCACAGAATGTTCGCGGTTACGGTTTTGCGATAGTAATTGCGTGTAAGGCACTTCTAAATAAATGAGATGCACGCGTGCGCCGTAATCGGCAAACATCGGCAGCCATTTGCTGCGCAGGTCGCGGTTAAGATTGGTCGCATTGAAGACAAATGACGTACGGGCTCGCAGGTATTCTTTTGCCTGCTCTTTACCCAAACGCACTGCTTCGGCGGTATGTTTGGAATCTGCGGGATTAAGTTTGCGTTCACGGCGAATCTCATCCAGCGACAGCATAGGTAAATGAGCAAGATATTGCCTGATGTAACTGTCTTTACCGCTACCTGCTATGGCACACATGGCATACACGTCAAAGGTCTGATCATCAAATGGCTGATAATCCGGCATTTCGCTACGGCCGTTAAGATAGAGATAGCGTCCGTAGTCACTGGCAAAAGTACGTGCCTTGCCCCAACAAGCATTTTCTTCACAGAGTTCACGAAACAAATCAATGCGCAGCAAAATATCCTGTTGATCGCAACATATACGACCCAGTACATCAGCTTTAGCAAGCATGGCAAGATGTGCAGTATTGACCTGCAAACTGGCCGCTATGACGGCTCGCTCAGGATTAGGCTTGTTAATCGCCCATAAGGGCAATCCGTGCAAGCGCACGAGTTTGGCGATTGCTTCTCTTACAGCAAACGGAGCGGCAAGTTCGGTATACAGTAAAGTACGGGCGGTATGCTCGCCTTTTTTTGCGTGATGCGGCGAAACGATACGCTCTTTGCCGTTTTCTATTTCACACTTGGTCGTACTGCGTTTTTCCACATCATGCAGCATGGCGGCAGCAAACAAAATATGCTGCTCCTGTTCATCAAGCGCTTGAAACTCGGGCAGTTTCAAAAGGGCTTCGCACACCATTTTGGTATGCGTAAATACATCGCCTTCGGCATGCCACTCAGGGTCCTGGGGAACGTCCTTCATATCGGCAAACCAGCTGAAACGACGTTCTAATGCTTGCCAATCAGGAAGGTGACCGGGTATGTAATATGGGAATGTCCACATAATCGTCTTTCTTATTATTGGATCATTGGACTTCAGGCCGTCTGAAACTGCCAGCTTTGCCAATGGTATTTGTCGTAATCAATAAGACGGGCAGGCTTCCAGGTTTTTGTCCAATGAACGTCGGTTTTAACGTGTTTGGCTCGTACCAATTTGAAAAGATTGTCGAATTCATTGGATTGAACAGGCAGGTTGCCGTTGTTGGTGGCAAAATCAGTTGCATTACGGATAACGAAACCTTCACTGCATGCCGCTCCTGTTTTCGGATCGTAGCCGCCAAGCTTGCCGGCAGTTTGTACGCTGTCTGTCCACGGCTCTCCCAAATTAGCGGCAAGCCATTGCGCTAAAGCAATATCTTCATTGGCGTATTTTTGAGTGAAATCTGCAAGAGGCTGGACAATGGGTATTTCTGGCACAGTCGGAAAATCAAACAGCTGCGCATAAAATTTAACCTCTTCCCATGAAAGCCAATGTCCGCCACGGCGGACTGCAAACAGGTAAAAATAGCTTTCCAGTTGCGAATAGGCAATCGAATGAATGCCATACATATTCTCGCCAAAAAGTTCGAGATCGCCTAAATCATCTTTGATTTGCTGCCATCGTTGCAGCAAAGGTTTATCCCACGGATGCTGGGTAGGTGCAGCATGACTACGAGCATAGAGGCCGTGCGCAGCAAAGCAGTTGTTTTGCCCATCTAATTTTTCGGTTAAAACCAATTTCGGCAGTGAGGCAAAATATGAAAGAAAGCCGCGCGGCATAAAGCGGTCGTCAGAGGTGGTACCGAGGCTGATGGGCGCGTGCAGGCTACGGGCGTATTTTTGAGGTTCGGTTGTCGTCATAATATTTTTTCCTTTTTATTTATTTTTTAATTTTCTTTTCAAGTGTTCCCAGCTACTTGTTACATTTTCCCCATCATATTTCCTTGTTTGGAAACCAAAAGTTGGTCAATTTTCAAATTTTCAGTATCGATGATTTCAAATTTATAACCGGCATAAACTAGAAAATCTGTACGTTTCGGGATTTTGCGCAGGGAATACATCATAAAGCCGGCGATGGTTTCGTAGTTTTCCGAATTGGGAAACTCTTCAATATCCAGCGCACGCATGACATCGGTAAGCGGCGTGGCACCGTCCACCAACCATGTGTCTTCGGTGCGGCGGATGATTTGCGGCTCTTCTTCGGTATTGACCAGCTCGCCCATCACAATGCTCATCACATCTTTCAACGTTACCACGCCGACCACGAGCGCGTATTCGTTCACCACTACGGCAAAGTCTTCGCCGGAAGTTTTGAAGGTCTCCAATACATCATAAAGCGACAACGTATCGGGGATAAACAAGGCTTTGCGCAACACGCGCTTGTCGGTCAGGCGGACGTCTTTTTCTTTTAAAAACAAGGTCAGCAGCGTATGCGATTCGATATAGCCGATGACGCGTTCTAAATCGCCGTCACATACAAGGAATTTATTGTGCGGTTTGTCCGACATCATTTCCAACACGGTATCGCTGTCGTCGTGTTTATCGAAATAGGCGATATATTCGCGCGTGCTCATGGTGGAAGTGACCGTGCGCTCCTGCATATCGAAAATGTTTTCAATCAGATAGTGTTCTTGTTCTTTCAATACACCAGCCTGCGCGCCGGCATCAACGACGGCATAAATATCTTCCGAGGTAAGCTGCTCCTGACGGACGGTTGAGATTTTGAAGAGTTTGAATATTGCGTTTGCCAATCCGTCAAAAACCCAGACAAGGGGCTTTAAGATAAAAATCAAAAACATCATTGGACGGACAATGCGTACCGCCACCGCTTCGGGATGGGTCATTGCCATACGCTTGGGCATCAGGTCAGCAATTAAAATAAAGCTGCCTGTAACCAGCGAGAATGTCAGCAAAGAGGCAACTGTGCTGCCCCAACTACCTGCGTTCTCCAATAGTTTGCCAAAATACGGACGTATTGCTGCCTCGCCGACAATACCGGCAAGAATGGCGACGGCGTTCAAACCGATTTGGACAACGGTAATAAAACTGCCCGGCTGCTGCTGCATATTGATGACGTCAAGCGCACGCGTATCGCCGCCGTCTTTCGCCATGACCTGCAATTTGATTTTGCGTGCCGAAGCAAGCGCGAGTTCGGAACAGGATACAAACGCGCTAATAACAATCAGCAGGCACAATAATAGTAAGGCTTCAAAAATATTCATGAAAATGTGTGTGTATGGTATAGGTTAAAAATATTCAAACAGCAAAGGCCGTCTGAAAAATTCAATTTGATCTTAGATTTGCGTTTTATTTGTCAGCGATGCGTGAAGTAAATGATGTTTTGGAATAAATTTTACTTAGAAGTAAGTCATATTTTTTTCAGATAATCTTGAGGAAAACCTCATTATCTAGACAGATAAGGCACGACACTTTCCTTCAATATTTCTATCAACTCTTCATCCATGTATCTGTAATCATCAGGAATATCTAAAACAATCATTTCCTTATATTGCAAAGCACGGGGAAACTGTGCCAGCAGACGGCTCTTATGTTTTTGTTCCATTACGAAAATCTTATCCGCCCATGCAATATCATCTATGGAAACAGTATGCCGCGCATTGGGGCTGGTCCCTGCAGAACGTGCCTGTACATTTGGATAACGTCGAAATACGGTTTCAGCGGTAGGACTGCGCCATTGGTTACGACTACAAATAAAAAGTGCATTCATAAAAATTAAAAAAGGCGGAAAGTATCCGCCTTGTGAAAACCATCTCGATTGAATCGAAAATGTATCTTTTGAGTTAATCAAACCATTCAGCATCAAATTCATGCTGTCTGAACGGATAAATAAAACCCAGTTTTTGTGCACGTTTGATTTTATTGCTGCGGAGATATATCAAATCCCACTTTTTTTCAGGTTTATATTTCAAAGGATTTTTGCCATGTACACGATGACTGGGGCGTTGCTCTTGATGTCGTCGCCATGCACGGCTACGACTTTGATCTAAATTGTCCATTATCTGCTTTCTAATTTTGTTTCGGAAATCGGGTTCAGCAGCCGCGATTTTTTATGTATTCGATTATTCGACAAGAAAATAGGATGACAAAATTATAGCGAAATTAAAGATATAATGCCAATATTAAACCATCTATTAGGCTCAAAATAACCAAAGGCCGTCTGAAACTTGAGACACATTTATTGTTTTAATCATCCAACGCTTCTTCATCCAAGGATTTCAACCATTTCAGCTTTTCGCCGATTTTGATTTCCAATCCGCGTGGAACGGGTTGGTAGAAGTCCGGTTCGTCCAAGCCGTCGGGCATATAGCTTTCGCCGGCGGCGTAGGCATTGGGCTCGTCATGGGCATAGCGGTATTCACGTCCGTAGCCTAATTCTTTCATCAACTTGGTCGGCGCATTGCGCAGATGAACAGGCACTTCGTCGCTGGCATTTTCTTTGACAAAACGGCGCATTTGGTTGTATGCCTTGTAGCCTGCGTTAGATTTGGCAGCTGCGGCAAGATACAACACGGCTTGCGCCAGTGCGAGTTCCCCTTCTGGCGAGCCTAAGCGCTCATAAATCACTGCGGCATCATTGGCAATCGTTAAGGCACGCGGGTCGGCAAGCCCAATGTCCTCCCACGCCATGCGCACGATGCGGCGGGCGAGGTAGCGCGGGTCAGTACCGCCGTCGAGCATACGGCAGAACCAATACAGCGCGGCATTCGGATGTGAACCGCGCACGGATTTGTGCAGGGCGGAGATTTGGTTGTAGAAACTCTCGCCGCCTTTGTCGAAACGGCGGATTTGCGCGCCCAAGCTATCGGCGAGAAATTCGGCGGTCAAGGTTTTCAGACGACGTGTGTCGGCGGCGCGTAACAGTTGTTCCAACAGATTCAACAATCTGCGCGCATCACCGTCGGCGGTATTGACGAGCAGCTCCTGCGCATCGGCTTCAATCGTGAAATCTTGGTATTCGGGCAAAGCCAACACTTTGGCAATCAGCTTTTTGAGGTCGTCTGAAGATAAGGATTGCAAAACATACACCTGCGCGCGGCTCAACAGCGCGGGATTGACTTCAAACGACGGATTTTCCGTCGTCGCGCCGATAAAAGTCAGTAAACCGCTTTCGACATGCGGCAAAAACGCGTCCTGCTGCGCCTTGTTGAAGCGGTGGACTTCATCGACAAACAAAATCGTCGCTCGTCCCTGTTGCAAAGCGATTTCTGCCTTGTCGATTGCCTCGCGTATGTCTTTCACGCCAGAGAATACGGCGGAAACAGGCAGGAACTGGGCATTGAAACTCTGCGCCAAAATCCGCGCCAATGTCGTCTTGCCCACCCCCGGCGGCCCCCACAGCAACATAGAATGCGGCTTCCCGCCTTCCACCGCCACACGCAGCGGCTTACCTTCGCCGATTAAATGCTGCTGCCCGATGACGTCATCAAGCGTATGCGGGCGCAGGCGTTCGGCAAGCGGCGCATCGGGTTGTCGGGTAAAGAAGTCGGACATGGCAGTTTCCGTGAAAGAGGGGTTTCAGACGACGTGGATTATAGCAGGTCGTCTGAAAACGGACGGATGGCAAAGGGAACAATAAAGACAGGATACATCACAACCGTCATTCCCGCGCAGGCGGGAATCCGCTTGTGAATTTCAGTTAATTGATTTTTATGGCTTTACTTATTGTTAAAGATGGATTCCCGCCTGCGCGGGAATGACGGCATGGTTTGCCATAACTTACTGGCAGATTTTTTTGTCCGTGTATCCTATATCAGGATGACCATCCTTGTTTTTTGGCGAATCATGATTACAACTGCCGTAATGAATCTGGATTGACATATTTTTTGCATTGGATTGTATCGGCAGGATAGGTTGGACATTGAAATTATTCAAGCCGGCATTGGATTGGGCGTTAAGGTCATTTTTGAATCTAACGTCAGTATTAATATCAATTGCAGGATCGTCATGACCGGTATTGTCAGGATTCCCGTCGTCAATGCCATCAGTATTGGTACTGATATAGCTTTCCGGCATGATTTGCAAGGCTTTTCCGCTGATGACGATACATTCTTTACGTAATTGTTCTTTTTTTCTATTTCTTTCTTTTTGTTGTTCTTCTTCTTTTTTGGTGTCATCAACAGTTAGGATATTGTCAACAGTTGGCGGACAGAAAACTTTAGTATCGCCCAAATTCCATGCCATGTAGCCGAATAGGGCGTTATTACGTTGTTCAAAGTGCGGGGAACAGTCAATGTCTTTTTCTTTTTTTTCTGTTTCCGAAAGCGCAGAACATTTGAATTTTTGTTTTAATTTAAGCAAGTCATTTTTATCAATGCCGTTGGTTTCTTGAGAGCCGTTGTTTTGTTGGAAATTATTGTGTAGTAAATACCATGAGGAATTTGAGCGAAACTCAACATAATGTATAGGGTATAAAACTTTTGCTTTTTC
This sequence comes from Neisseria subflava, assembly GCF_024205705.1. Lineage (NCBI taxonomy): Bacteria > Pseudomonadati > Pseudomonadota > Betaproteobacteria > Neisseriales > Neisseriaceae > Neisseria > Neisseria subflava. The sequence goes on along the minus strand of NZ_CP073115.1, from coordinate 912,601 downwards.
GCTATAAAACATAAGGAAGAGAATGATTAATGCGTTAATAGGGATATAAGCGATAAAAAAAATTTTTTTAACTCCTTTACTAAATAAATAAGCTATATAAATGAATAAAAGCGCACTAACCAAAAAGACTACGAAGTTCGAAAATGAAAAAGATATTATATTCAAGAATATTAAAATTAAATATATTATTGCAAAAAGTACAATGATAATAGACCATCCTCCTAGTTTATATGATGGAATATCATTTTTAATACCTTCTGGATTTGCTAAACAAAATATAAAGTAAAGTAATGCATAAATTATAAGGAAAATTATTCCAAAAGAAATAGATATTGTTAATAAATTTGCTGCACTCGCTATTACATCAGGGAAAATACTTAACTGACCTATATTAAGAAGATAAGAATATATAGTAATTCCACCAATAAATATTCCATATACTGAAAAAATACCTAATAATTTGCTGATGATTTCCAAATAATCAGACAGTTTTATTTGCTCTTTTGGTTGCTCAAATGTATCAGCTTGTTTCATTTCTTCCTGTTTTGCAGCATCATCGTTTTTTGCGGCATTTTCTTCCGCCTTTTTTGAGTTTTTATTTTTTCTTGCGCATATCCATTCTGTAATCTTTGTAAATAATTTACATAAGCATGTCGATTCATCTTTATTCTCATTGTCTTTTGATTCAGGCTGTTTATTTTCAGCGGTATGCTCTGAATGCTCTTGAATGCCTTCGTCAGCTATTTTCTCTTGATTCTCTTTAGGGTTTTGCGTGTTTTCGTTTGAGTTAGCCATTGATCAATCCTCTATTTTCCCAAAAAAACGGATTATACCCGACTTTCCACAATCCCCCATCTCACACCGCTTACGGTATAATACGCGTTTGTTTAAAGACTTTGCGGGGCGTTTCAGACGACCTTGCGGCAAGGGATGGCTATGAATATGAAAAAGATGGTTGCCGTTGCTTCTGTGGCGGCGTTATTGGGCGGTTGCGCTTATGATTCTGACTCGGCGTTCGGCGGGTTGGGCGGCGGTACGGGGATTGGCGGCAGCGTGGTGAAAATGGCGGTCGATCATCAATGCCGTTCGGAGTTGAACAAGCGCAATGAGTGGCGTTTGGTCGCGCTGACGATGAGTGCGGACAAACAGCGCGAGTGGGAAGACAAAATCTGCGGCTGCGCGAGCGAGGAAGCACCGAATCAGGTGTCTGCACAAGAGTTAATGGATGTTTTGAATCCTTCTTCGCGCGATCGGGCGATTGCGTCGGTAACGGTGAAAACCGTCAATGCTTGTTTCAAGCGTTTGTATAGATAATGTTTTTCAGACGACCTCTGTGTATCGGGGTTGTCTGAAAGTTTATAGTGGCTTAAAGTCGGGATAGGGCGGCTTGCGGGATGGTTCGCAGGCGGGTTTCCTGTTTTGATCGGCAATATTTTTGTTTTTATAGAGAAGAAACCATGAAATATATCAGCACCCGCGGTGCAACCGCACGCAAGCAATTCAGCGAAGTTTTATTGATAGGTTTGGCTCCTGACGGCGGTTTGATGCTGCCTGAGCAATACCCTCAAATCGACCGTGCTACTTTAGACCAATGGCGCACACTCAGCTATCCAGAGCTGGCGTTTGAAGTCATGAGCCTGTTTGCCACCGACATCCCTGCTGATGATTTACGCGATATCATCAACCGCACCTACACCGAAGAAGTATTCGGGACCAAAGCCATCACTCCGGTGCGCACACTTTCAGACAGCATCAAAATCCAAGCCCTCTCCAACGGCCCGACTTTGGCATTCAAAGACATGGCCATGCAATTCTTGGGCAATGCGTTTGAATATGTATTGAACAAAGAAGGCAAAGAACTCAATATCTTAGGCGCCACCAGTGGTGACACCGGCTCTGCCGCCGAATATGCCCTGCGCGGTAAAAAAGGCATCAATGTCTTCATGCTGTCTCCGGAAGGCAAAATGAGCGCATTCCAACGCGCGCAAATGTTCAGCTTGCAAGATGCCAACATCCACAACATCGCCGTTGAAGGTATGTTTGACGACTGCCAAGACATCGTTAAAGCCGTACAAAACGATGCCGAATTCAAAGCCAAATACCATATCGGCACAGTCAACTCCATCAACTGGGGCCGCATCGTCGCCCAAGTCGTGTACTACTTTGCCGGTTATTTCAACGCCACTTCGAGCAATGACGAAAAAGTCAGCTTCTGCGTACCAAGCGGCAACTTCGGCAATGTCTGCGCCGGCCATATCGCCCGCCAAATGGGGCTGCCTATCCATCGCTTGATTGTTGCCACCAATGAAAACGACGTATTGGACGAATTTTTCAAAACCGGCACATACCGCCCGCGCAACAGCGAACACACCCACGTCACATCCAGCCCGTCTATGGATATTTCCAAAGCCTCCAACTTCGAGCGTTTTGTGTTTGACTTGATGGACCGTGATGCAGACGAAATCAAAACCTTATGGGCTGAAGTAGGCTCCGGCAAAGGTTTCAATTTGGAATTTGCCTTAAACAAAGTACATCAACAATATGGCTTTGTTTCCGGCAAATCGACCCATGCCAACCGCCTTGCCACCATCAAACAGGTTTACGAACAAGACCGTGAATTGATTGATCCGCATACTGCTGATGGCATCAAAGTAGCGCGTGAAGTACGCGAAGCCGGCGAAACCATTGTCTGCCTCGAAACCGCGTTGGCTGCCAAATTTGAAGCCACCATCCATGAAGCGGTCGGCGAAGTTGCCATCCCCCGTCCGGCCGCATTGGAAGGCTTGGAAAACCTGCCGCAACGTGTCCGTGTTGTCCCTAATAACGCAACGACAGTAAAAGACATCATTAAGGAAGCTTTGGCTTAACCGGCTGTCTTTGACGACTGAAGAGGCCGTCTGAAACTTTTTCGGACGGCCGCGACTAGTGTTTATGAAGTAGGCAGCGTTATTGCCAATCCAACCGCATTACAGTCGTTATCATATAAAATCAAGGCGTTAAAACAATACCAACTCCTTTTGACTTTCAATTGCAAACATTGTAATGACAGATATTTTCGTTTAGAATTGCATGTTTGCTCTAAATCTGGATTGATATGCAGACAACACAAGCCACATCCAACTGGGAGCTGTACAAGCGTTTGCTTGGATATTTAAAAAGCTATTGGAAGATGTTTATCGTCTCCGTAGTGGCCATGCTGATTGTCGCCGGTACGATGCCGGCTTTCGGTTACTTGCTCAAACCTTTGATTAATGAAGGTTTTGTCGATAAAAACATGAAAAGCATGTCATGGTTGCCGCTGGCAATTGTGGCGCTGTTTTTCATTCGCGGCCTGTTCAACTTCATTAACGAATATTGCACGACTTATCTGTCCAGCCACTTGGTGCAGCGCTTGCGCGGTGAAATGTTCAACAAAATGATGCACCTGCCGACTTCGTATTTCAGCAGCAATACCGGCGGCCGTTTGATGTCTCGTATCTTGAACGACGTCAATCAAATTACCGATGCAGGGTTTAACGTCATTACCGTGATTGCCAAAGACGGCGTGAGCGTAGTCGGCCTGTTGGGTTTGCTGACTTATCTAAACTGGCGTTTGACCCTGATTACTTTTATCATCTTACCGGTTGTTGCTGTATGTATCCAAACAGTCAGCAAACGCCTGCGCAAACTGTCTGCCAACAACCAAATTTATCTTGGCCAGCTGATGCAGGTCTTGGGCGAAAGCATTAATGGTGAACGCGTTGTAAAAATCTACGGCGGTCAAGATTATGAAAATCGCCGCTTCAACCGTATTGCCGACGATGTGCGCCGCAACCTGCTCAAACAAGTTTCCGCCAGCTCTGCCGGTACCGGCATTACGCAATTAATGGCCTCGGTTGCTCTGGCTGCGATTATTTACGCAGCCGCCCGCCAAGCAGGACTTTCCGGCTTCAGTGCAGGCGATTTTATGTCGTTTTTGTCCAGCATGATCATGATGTTTGACCCCATCAAACGCATGACCGGCGTGATGCAGTCCCTGCAACGCGGTTTGGCGGCGGCTGAAAGCGTCTTCACCTTTTTGGACCAACCCGAAGAAAGCAACGAAGGCAAACAAACCCTCAGCCCAAACCCTGGCGATATCGAATTTTGCAATGTTGTACACCGCTATCCTGAAGCCGAACGCAACAGCTTGAACCACATCAACCTGCTTGTACCGCAAGGCAAAGTGACTGCATTGGTCGGCGCATCAGGCTGCGGTAAAACCACCTTGGCCAATATGTTGCCGCGCTTCCTTAATCCGGATGAAGGCAAGGTTTTGATTGGCGGCGTCAACATCAATGAATATACACTCGAAAGCCTGCGCAGCCGCATGGCATTCGTCAGCCAAAACGTTGTCCTGTTTAATGGTACGATTGCTGAAAACATTGCCTATGCTCAAGCTGACAAATTCAATGAAGAAGAAATTATCAATGCTGCAAAAGCCGCGAATGCTTGGGAATTTATCCAAAAAATGCCACAAGGCCTGCACACTGAAGTTGGCGAAAACGGTTTAAAACTGTCCGGCGGCCAACGTCAACGCCTCGCCATTGCGCGTGCGCTTTTGAAAAATGCGCCGATTTTGATTTTGGACGAAGCCACCAGTGCACTGGATAATGAATCCGAACGTTTGGTACAAACCGCATTGGAAAACCTGATGCAAAACCGTACCACATTGGTGATTGCCCACCGACTTTCGACCATCGAAAAAGCCGACAATATTGTTGTCATGCACGAAGGCAATGTAGTCGAACAAGGTACTCATCATGAATTGATCAACGCAGGCGGACGCTATTCCGACCTGCACAGCCTCAGCGAAAAATCAGCCAAACCGGCAAGCAAGTAGCTGAACACCATATTCCATTCTTTTTATTAACCTTGGCCGCCCCGACCTATCCTTTTCAGACGGCCTTATCCGACAGGAAATATCAATGGCAGCATTCAACACCCAGAAAGTCTTGTCCGTACACCACTGGACCGACGCTTACTTCACTTTCACCTGCACCCGTGACGAATCTTTGCGCTTTGAAAACGGCCAGTTCGTCATGGTCGGCCTGATGGTAGACGGCAAACCACTGATGCGCGCATACAGCGTGGCTTCCGCCAACTGGGAAGAGCATCTGGAATTTTTCAGCATTAAAGTACAAGACGGCCCATTGACCAGCCGCCTGCAACACCTTAAAGTCGGCGACGATGTCCTTATCAGTAAAAAACCGACCGGTACATTGGTTGCCGGCGACCTGAATCCGGGCAAACACCTCTACCTCTTGAGCACCGGTACCGGTATCGCCCCTTTCTTGAGCATTACCAAAGACCCTGATGTTTACGAGCAATTCGAAAAAATCATCTTGGTTCACGGCGTACGCTACAAAAAAGACTTGGCATACTACGACCGCTTCACCAAAGAATTACCCGAACACGAATACTTGGGCGACTTGGTTAAAGAAAAACTGATTTACTACCCAATCGTTTCACGCGAAGAATATGTACACCAAGGCCGTCTGACCGATTTGATGCGCAGCGGCAAACTCTTCGAAGACATCGGCCTGCCTAAAATCAATCCGCAAGACGACCGCGCCATGCTGTGCGGCAGCCCTGCCATGTTGAAAGATACCTGCAACGTCTTGGACGAATTCGGCCTGACCGTTTCTCCGAAAACCGGCGTTCGCGGTGACTACCTGATTGAGCGCGCATTCGTCGATCAATAACGTACGTCAGCAACAGGCCGTCTGAAACCCTTCTTTCAGACGGCCTAAACCTTAATAATTTATCCTACATTATGCCTACTCTACTCATCATCCGTCCGTCCAACCGTCCACAGCAAGATATCCAAACCTGCCATGCAGCCGGTTGGCAGGCTCAGGTATTGAGTCCGATTGAAATAGAGGCAGACCGTTCGGCACTAAACAAACTTCCCGAACAATTCAAGCAAGCCGATGTGGTGTTTTGGGTCAGCCCGACCACTATTGAAACTGCAGTACCGTATCTGACCTTTTCAGACGGCCCTAAAGTACACATTACCGTCGGCCAAACCAGCCAACATACTTTGGCGCAATTCTCCCCCTATCCCGTATTCTCTCCTGAAGATGGCAACGACAGCGAAGCCGTCTTGAGAATGCCTATTTGGAAAAACCTGCCACCCAATGCCCGAGTTTTAATCATTCGAGGTCATGGCGGCCGTGATTTTCTAGCAGACAAACTGACCGAACTAGGTTTCCAAATCGACATCGCCGAAATCTATTTCAGACGGCCACACGCCATCGATTGGCAGAACTTTAAAACCGAAGACATCGCCGCCGCCTACGTCACATCCGGCGAACTCGCGCGCGAATTTTTCCATCAGATTCCGCCGCAATTTTCCCGATTCTTCGAATCCTTGCTATACTTTACCCATCATCCACGCATTGCCGATGCGCTTCGCATCGTCGGCGCCAAACATGTAGAAGCCGTCACTTCTTTATCCGCTGCACTTTCATCCATGCCACAAAGGAGCCAAGCAGTGAACCCAGTCGAAGACAATAAAGATACCCAACAAGTTGCCAATACGGCAGCTCCGGCGCCTGAACGTTCTGAAAACACCAGGCCGTCTGAACAAATCAAACCTACCCAACCTCAGCAAGTGGAGGCGAGTATGCCCGAGTCCAACAATCTCCCACAAAACAACGCCCCTGTTATCATCAAACAATCTGGCGGCAAAGCCTTGGCCGCAGGTGCAACCGTCTTGGCACTACTTGGCCTAGGCGCGAGCGGATTCTTGTTTGTACAGGGTCAAAATGTTTTAAAAAACCAAGAGCTCGAATTCAACCAAAAATCGACAAAGCCGCGTTGGGCGAATCTGAAAACGCCAGCCTTTTAAAAGACAACCTCAACCGCCAAACCGCTATTCAGGCCGAGTTAGACCGCCTGAACAACGGTCAAAAAAACAATAGTGATCAAATCCTGCAAACGCAGAAAGCTTATCAAGAGTTACTCAAAGGCCGTATCAACTGGCTGGTTGACGAAGCCGAATCCATGCTGAACACTGCTTCGCAACAATTGATGCTGTCAGGCAACCTACAAGGCGCGGTCAGCGTATTGGAACACATCGACAGTCGCTTAAGCCGTTTTGAACAGCCTGAACTTATCCCCGTCAAACAAGCCATCAGCAATGATTTGGCCGCACTGAAAAACCGTCCTTATGTCGATATTTCCGCTACAGCCTTGCGTATCGACCGTTTGGAAACCGGTATTTCAGGCCTGCCTTTGGTTTTGGACGGCGTATTGAAACCAGGTGCTGCGCCTGTCGAAGCCACTAATTCAGGAACTTGGTGGGAAAACACATGGGAAAAATCCCTCAATGCCCTCAAAGGCTTGGTTGAAGTCCGTCATCTGGACAGCAACGACGCCATGTTGATTTCGCCCGATCAAACCTACTTCATCCGTGAAAACCTGCGCCTGCGCCTTTTGGATGCGCGCATTGCCCTGTTGCAACACAACGGCGAAGTGTATCAAAGCGATTTGAACAACGTTGAAGCAACCGTGAAGCAATACTTCGACAGCAAATCCCCTGCTACCCAGTCATGGCTGAAAGAGTTGGCCGAACTCAAAGCCCTTGATGTCCGCATGATTTCAGACGACAGCCTGAAAGCCAGCTTGAGCGCCGTTCGCGCTTATCAAGAAGGTTCGCGTACACAAATGACAACCGAGGAAGCTGCACAAACCCAAGCTGCCGAGCAAACCGCTTCCGCTCCGGCTGAAGCTACCGATCAAGCCACGACTGCAGCACCGGCTGCCGCTTCCGCTCCTCAGTCTTTGGAAGCACCTGCTTTGCCGTCTGAAAACAAAAAAGAACCGGCCGCCGAAGCTGCCAAACCACAAAACCAAACCAAGCCTGCTGCCAAAATTAAAGGAGAGCAAGCATGAAAACCGTCGTTTGGATTGTCATTCTGTTTGCTGCCGCCGTCGGTTTAGCGTTGGCTTCCGGCATTTATACCGGCAACGTGTACGTCGTGGTTGAACAAACCATGCTGCGTATCAATCTGCATGCCTTTGTTTTAGGCCTGCTGTTGAGCGTATTCGTCTTGTATTTCCTGATTAAATTCGTGTTCGGCCTCTTGAACATTCCGGCGCGTATGCAACGCTTCGGCATCGCCCGCAAAGGCCGTCAGGCTTCCGCCTCTTTGAACAGCGCAGGTCTGGCATATTTTGAAGGTCGCTTTGAAAAAGCCGAACAAGAAGCCGCCAAAGTCTTGCAAAACAAAGAAGCAGGCGACAACCGTACCCTGGCTTTGATGTTGGGCGCGCACGCGGCCGACCAAATGGAAAACTTCGAATTACGCGACCGCTACCTGCACGAAATCGAATACCTGCCACAAAAACAACAGCTTTCCCGTCATCTTTTGCTGGCCGAATCTGCACTGAGCCGCCGCGATTATCCGACTGCCGCACAAAACCTTGAAGCCGCAGCAAAAATCAATAGCAACTTGAGCCGCCTGGTCCGCCTGCAGTTGCGTTATGCCTTTGATCATGGCGATGCTTCAGATGTCTTGGCAAAAGCAGAAAAACTGGTCAAAGCCGGCGCCATCAACGATTACGAAGCCGAACAGTATCAAAACTGGGCATATCGCCGCCTCTTAAGCGAAGTAACCGATGCAGGCCGTCTGAAAGCCTGTTTGAAACAGATTCCCGAAAGTGTGAAGTCTGGCGAATTGTGCGTCGCGATTGCCGAAAAATACGAGCGTTTGGGCTTATATGCCGAAGCGGTCAAATGGGTAAAAACCCATTATCCGCAAAACCGCCAGCCCGAGCTTTTGGAGGCATTTGTCGAATCCGTGCGCTTCCTAAGCGAGCGCGAGCAACAAAAAGCCATCGACTTGGCAGACTCTTGGCTGCAGGAGCAACCGGACAATGCGCTACTGTTGATGTATCTTGGCCAACTGGCTTACGGCCGCAAACTTTGGGGCAAAGCTCAAGGCTACCTCGAAGCCAGCATCGCCCTGCAACCCAGCGTATCCGCACATTTGGTTCTAGCGCGCGTGTTTGATGAAACCGACCAGCCACAAAAAGCGCAAGAACAACGCAATCTAGTTTTGGAAAGCGTGGCCGAAGAAGAACATCCGGCAGCCCTTCCTCAGCCAAATTGATGTACTGATTTCGCATTAAGCGACAATATGAAATCTACAACAGAACCAACCATTTAATCATTTCAGACGGCCTCAATACATATCTAAGGCCGTCTGAACTTTGTCCAACACACCAAATCAGAAAGCCTATTTATCATGACTGCTCTGAAAAACGATACTTTCCTCCGCGCCCTGCTCAAACAGCCTGTCGAATACACGCCCATTTGGATGATGCGCCAAGCCGGACGCTATCTGCCTGAATACAAAGCCACGCGCGCGCGCGCAGGCAGCTTTCTCGATTTGTGCAAAAACACCGAGCTGGCGACAGAAGTTACCATCCAGCCTTTAGACCGCTTCGATCTGGATGCGGCAATTCTGTTTTCCGACATTCTGACCGTACCCGACGCCATGGGTTTGGGTCTGTATTTTGCCGAAGGCGAAGGCCCGAAATTTGAACGCGCTTTGCAACACGAAGCCGACATTGCCAAACTGCAAGTTCCCGACATGGAAAAACTGCAATACGTCTTTGACGCGATAACTTCCATCCGTAAAGCACTGGACGGCCGAGTTCCGCTCATCGGCTTCTCCGGCAGCCCGTTCACACTCGCCTGCTACATGGTTGAAGGCGGCAGCAGCAAAGAATTCCGCACCATCAAAACCATGATGTATTCGCGCCCTGATTTGCTGCATAAAATCCTCGACACCAATGCCCAAGCCGTTACCGCTTATCTCAATGCCCAAATCGATGCCGGCGCACAAGCCGTACAAATTTTCGACACTTGGGGCGGCGTGTTGAGCGATGCCGCATTTAAAGAATTCAGCCTGAAATACATCCGTCAAATCGTAGCCGGACTCAAACGCGAAAGCGAAGGCCGCCGCGTGCCTGTTATCGTATTTGCCAAAGGCGGCGGCTTATGGCTGGAAAGCATGGCAGAAATCGGCGCAGACGCATTAGGCTTGGACTGGACCTGCAACATCGGCGAAGCCCGCCGTCGCGTCGGCGAACAAGTTGCCCTGCAAGGCAACTTCGACCCGTTTGCCCTTTTCGGTACGCCCGAATCTATCCGCACCGAAGTCGCACGCATTCTTGCTGACTACGGACACGGCAGCGGCCATGTATTCAACCTCGGCCACGGCATCAACCAACACGCCGACCCCGAACATGCCAAAATCTTGGTCGATACCGTACACGAATTGTCCCGTCAGTATCACCGTTAATGGAAGCAACGCAAAGGCCGTCTGAAAACAAAAAACACAATTATCGTGTAAATTTGTTTTCAGACGGTTTTTCTATATACTTAATATTTGAAGCTTGTCGGCCCAAACCTTCAAATTGAAAAACCCAACCACTCCCCACCTAATATGAATTTCTTAAAAGACATCACCTGGACCGAGATTTTTATCTTCGCCCACACCTGCGCCGCACTCGCCTGCATGCTGCGCGTGTTGTACAAACAAAAAAACATCGGCTCAACCTTTGCCTGGCTGATTATCCTCTTCCTTTTCCCCGTATTCGGAACCATCGCCTACATCCTCATCGGCGAGCCGCGTCTCGGTACGGCCCGCGCCAAACGTACCGGAGAAATGAACCGTTTCTACCGCAACTTTGCCGCCGCCCACCTTACCGATATGTATCTCGATATTGCCGACCAAGTGAAATCGCGTTACCACGGCATCAGTAAAGTTGCCGAAAAAGGAACGGGGCTGGGTGCAACCCGAGGCAACGCCATGAGCCTGCTCTCAACCACCGACACCATCATCGACAGTATGCTTGCCGACATACGCGGCGCAGCCCATTCCTGCCTGTTGGCCTTTTACATTATCGAGCCCAAAGGCCGCATCGAAGAAATTCTAAATGAAATCCTTGCCGCCAAAGCCAGAGGCGTAGACTGCGCCATACTGGCCGATGCCGTCGGCAGCAGGAGCTTTCTTGAAAGCGATTGGGTAGAGAAACTGCGCCAAGCAGGCGTAGAAGTACATACCTCATTACCTGTCGGCATCTGGCGTACATTATTCACACGCACCGACCTGCGCAACCACCGTAAACTCCTCGTCATCGACAGCAAAATCGGTTACACCGGCAGCTTCAACCTCGTCGATCCGCGCTACTTCAAACAAAACTCAGGCGTCGGCGAATGGATAGATGCCATGATGCGTTGCACAGGGCCTATGGTACTGGAACTGTCAGCCGTCTTCTTCGCCGACCTTGCCGTCGAAACCGATAAAAACCTCCAAAACGTACAAACATACCTCAACCAAGCAAAAACCTGCTGCCCCAAATCCTTCCCGAAAAAATGCAGCAAGGCAATATTGTTGCCCAAATCATTCCCTCCGCCCCGAGCAAAGCAGCTTCGTCATCTACGAAACTATCATCAGCGCCATCTATGCCGCTACCAAACAAATCACAATTACCACCCCCTACTTCGTCCCCGACGAGCCGCTTCTCATGGCATTAACCGTCGCCGCCAAACGCGGCGTCAAAGTAACCCTGATACTGCCTGCCAAAGTCGACTCACTGATGGTACGCTACGCCTCACGCGCCTACTACCCTATGCTGCTGGAAGCCGGCGTCAAAATCGCCATGTTTGAAGGTGGGCTTTTACATGCCAAAACCTTGACCATAGACGAAGACTACTCCCTCTTCGGTACGGTCAATATGGACATGCGCAGCTTCTTCCTCAACCTCGAAATCAGCCTCGCCATCTACGATCGCGATACCACCAAACAAATCTGCCACCTGCAACGCAGCTACCTTAAAAACAGCAGCTACATTGCCATCAAATCATGGCAACAACGCTCTAAACTCCGCGGCCTCGTGGAAAATGCCGTCCGCCTGATGAGCCCTTTACTGTAAAACATAAATATTTAGGCCGTCTGAAAAATACTTTTCAGACGGCCTTTTTAAATAAAACACTGATAGACAAAATTCTTTATTGACAGATATTCAAGCTATCTCATCTCTCCCTCTCAGAAAAAGTAAGACTTAACCCCTTTCTTAACCAAAGAATCTTTACTAAATTTAACTAAAATATAAACTAATTGATTTTTATAAAATCCTATTAATTTTAGACTGGAATAAAACAGAATATATTTATTAATATTCATTAAGAATTTGATAATCATTATTATAATAATTAGAATAAGCAGTCAATTTTTTTACTTAGGAAAAATCATGAATAAGGTCTCCTCTCCTGTATTCCGCCTTAGTATCATTACACTCGCATTATCAACAAGCTTCGCTCATGCCGAAAATTTGCAACCCGCAGAAACTGCCGAGCTGAATGAAATTAAGGTTACCGGTACTGCCGTACCGACTCGTGTAACCCGCAACCAGCTCGACCGCGAAATTTCGACCGATTTAAAACAAGTCATGAAAGACCAAATCGGTATGGATGTCGGTGGCGGCAACGGCGTAGCACAATTTTACAGCATCCGCGGCGTTGGTGAAGACAAAATTAACCTAGAAGTCGACAACACCAGCCAATCCACCAAAATCTTCCACCACCAAAGCCGCTTCCAGCTTGATCCTGCTTTGGTGAAAAGCATCAACGTCGAAAAAGGCACAGGCGCGGCAAGCGCGGGTTTGGGTGCGGTCGGCGGTACCATCCGCGTGACAACGGTTGACGCAAAAGACCTGCTGACCGACGGCAAACCTTTCGGTTTCAAACTGGGCGCAGGCTTGAGCAGCAATAAAGGCTCAACCGGCAACGCAGCGGTTTACGGCTATCAAAACGGCTTTGATGCCCTATTTGCAGGCAACTTCCTCAACAACCGTGACTACAAAGACGGCAACGGCAATGTCAACCTCGGCAGCCGTCTGAAACAGCACAGCTACCTCGCCAAACTCGGCTACGATTTCAACGACGACCACGGCATCCGCCTGACCTACCGTCAGGAATACCAAAAAGGCAACCGCACCGACAAAGCCGAGTTCCAAAACGTTGACAGCTACATCGGCGTGGATGGCACTTATCAAAAAGAGCAGACCTACAATCTGGAATACCGTGGCCGCAACGTCGGCTTTATCGACAAAATCGACGCCAATGTCTTCAAAATCAACACCGACGACACCAAACCGCCTAAAGGCGCTCCTTCTCCAAAAGCCCAAGCTTCCGGCACGGCGCAAGGCGGCGTTCCCATCGGTCAGCTTGAGCTAAGCAAAATCAAAGCAACCGGCGCGAATCTGAACCTCGCCAGCTCCTTCGGCGACGGACACATGGTGAAATACGGCGTCAACTACCGCCACGAAACCTCCGAGCCTTCCGACAAAGGCGCATGGCTGAAAATTCTCGGCCTGTATGACCGCGACAAAGAGAAAAAGGCTGAATACGGCGTGTACGCGGAAGGCATTTGGAACCTGCACCCCGTTACCCTGACCACCGGCCTGCGTTACGACCATTTCAAATACAACGCCGCCAGCAAACAAAGCGCGTCGCACGGTCAGCTCAACCCCAGTATCAGCGCGATTTGGGACATCAACGACAACTTCTCCCTCTTGGCAAACCTCAATCAGGCAAGCCGTGCGCCCCGCCTGAACGAAGCCCTGTTGGCTAACGAACGTGCAGGCGCTGCCGCCGATTTGGACAGCAACCTCAAAGCTGAAACCGCCCGCCGTGCCGAATTGGGCTTCAAATGGCGCAACGACAACTTCAACGTCAGCGGCAGCGTGTTCCACCAACGCATCAAAGACCTCATCGTCTATCGTTGGGCAAAAATCAACAACAACACCGCCTCCATCACCGAACGCGGCAAGATTTACAACGGCGGCACGCTCAAAACCTACGGCTATGAACTTGACGCATCCTATCGCTGGGGCGGCCTGACCGCGCGCGCCGGCGTGTCCTACGTCAAACCCCGTCTGAACGGCGAAATGTACTACGGCGAAAGCCCGATTCAAGCGGAAGACCACGAAAGCTCGTTCACCTTCTGGAATACCGGCCGCCAATGGCTGACCGGCCTGTCTTACCAGTTTGAAAATCCCAAACTCGAAATCGGCTGGCGCGGCCGCTACGCCCAAAGCGTGAAATACACCGACGTTGCCCGCGGACAAGGCACGATACACGGCAAGAAATCAGGCTACGGCGTACACGACATCTACGCCAACTGGCAGCCGCTGAAAAAAGACAACCTGAACGTCAACTTCGCCGTCAACAACATCGGCAACAAGCAATACCGTTCGCACAGCCAACGCTTCCCTGACGGCAACGGACGCGTGCCCTTCTACGAACGCGGCCGCGAGTTTGCCTTGGGCGTGAACTATCGTTTCTGATAATACGAACGACGTTATAAAGAAACCAAAAGGCCGTCTGAAATTCAATTTTCAGACGGCCTTTTATAATTCGTAGACAATTTGATTTTAAAGTATCTCCTCTCCCTTGCTAGTTACACAACGGATTATCCAGTCTTCAAATCTTCTCCATTGGGCTTCTTTTCCAAATCGGTCATGATTTGATTCCTTCTGAAAACTGACTACCAATTCTTCCAATATAAATAAAATATTATATAGATCATCTCCAGTGCCGTCTGAAAATATCAGGCTGTATTTTTACATTTAACCATACCGTTGGAGATTGATTCTATTTGTGCGTTTAAAAAATACAATGCAAATATTCATTACACTTTTACTGTAAACCATTTGACAAAGTCATCTTTAAAGCTATAATATTTCTCATATATGATTTTTATTATATGTGTTTATTTATAGACAATCCATTCTTAAACAAGGAGCAATAAAATGAAACGAAACTTGGGTACTTTGGATCGCGTAATCCGTATTGTTATCGGTGTAGCACTAATCGCTGCAGCCGCTACCGGACAAATTGGCTGGTGGGGTTGGCTGGGCATCATCCCCCTGGGTACAGCACTGATTGGCAACTGCGCGCTGTACAGTTTATTGGGCATCAACACCTGCCGCATCAACAAAAAATAACGAAGGCAAAACATGAGTACGGTCGGACAACTCCCGCGAATTACGCCTTCCGAAGCAATGGCAAAAATCCGTGAGGGCGCGTTGGCAGTCGATATCCGAAGCCAAGCCGAATATCGGGGCGGGCATATTGTCGGTGCATTATCCCTTCCGCCTGAACAGCAGCGAGACAAACTGCCCGATGATACAGCCCCATGCCTGATTTTTTATTGCCTGAGCGGTAAACGTACAACACGGGCAGAAACAATATTGTCAGCGCTTGGCCAAGGTCGAGAATGCTATATTCTAGAAGGCGGCTTACAAACATGGAAATCAGTAGGACTTCCTATTGTTGCCGACCGTGCCACACCGGATATCATGCGGCAGGTGCAAACCATTGCGGGCAGTTTGATTCTGTTGGGTGTGCTGGCAGGTTGGCTGGTATCGCCTTGGTTTTATCTGATAGACGTGATGGTCGGCGCAGGCCTATTAACGGCCGGACTAACCGGATTCTGCGGCATGGCTCGCCTGCTGGCCAAAATGCCATGGAACCATTAAGCAAAGGCCGTCTGAAAGTTGCTGCCGAGGACATTATGACTGATAATTCGACCTCCTCATTTGCCGAAAAGCGTGAAAAATGACCATTGCCGACAATCAACCGCCCTACGAAGAAGCCAGCGCTTTTCTCAAACTACTGGCCAATCCCAACCGCCTCGCCGTATTGTGCAAACTACATGAAAGGCCGCACAATGTAACTGAGTTGGCTGAATCATCCGGACTGCCGCAAGCGGCAATGTCCAGCCAATTAGCCCTACTACGTGAAGCCGGTTTGGTATCGTTTGAGGTAAACCATCGGGAACGGCAATATTACATTGCCGACCCGAGGGTAACCGAGATGATACAGTTGCTGTATTCCTTTTTCTGCGCAGAAAAATCTTGAAATGTTATCGAAATAGGATAGCCAAAAAATCTATCCATTTATAATTTTAAAGGTCGTCTGAATCTTTTTTCAGACGGCCTTTATTGTATTTTTAGTCTTGCCATATCATCTCGTGTTTAGAACCATAAGTAATCTTCTTGATATTGCTTTCAAGAGCAATTTCTTTATCTAATGTTCCTGAGTATTCCGAACCTGCTAATTTTTGAAATAAAGTAATATTCAGCTCATCGTTGCGGATAGTTGTTTTGATATCTGAAATACCCATTGCACTATTGCCTAATAAGCCAGTCAAATGAACCTGTCTATTATCCTTAGCTTCATTGACATTAATTTTAAAATTCCGAATATCTTCCAACTTAATTTCATCAGTAGAAAAGCAGCCGGACAATATCAAACCTGTAACACCCAGTATCATTGCCCTCATTTTCATAATAACTCCCTGTTCGATTTAGTAACCTTAGGTTTGATTTTCAACACCGACAGTTTCAGTATTTTCAGACGGCCTTTATTTTATACTGCTTCTGCTAAAAGCCCATGAGTGTACTTCACACCCACTACCTGCAATACACATTCCTTATTTATGGTGGTTTGAAGTAAAAACAGGATAATCCATTTTAGCCACCAGAATCTTCCTATTATCCATCGGCTCATTGCACAACCAATCGCTTAATATCATTAAACAACCCTTTAACCCTTTGTCGCATAAATCAAACACAAACCTTCATTAAACAAACCATACCGATAAAAACATAAAAAACAGTTTATTTTTATTACAATTATATCTATGATAATTGCTTTATGCCGTTTAATAAAACGCACTATAACCAATCAACAGAAAAGGGAACAATATGTCTGCAATCAACACTAAAATCAAAACCTTCATCTTAACTGCTATCAGCGCCGCAATCCTTTCAGCCTGTGGTGGAGGTGGCGGCGGTGGTAATGCAGCACTTTCTACCGGCTCAACCAATACCGCTGGTAGCGGCAGTCCCGAAAAAAATGGTGGTAAAAACAACAATAACAACATACCCCAAGTAATACTCATAACAACAATGAATCTCCCGTTGAAACCACCAACAATAAAGCCGACAAACTCGAAGAATTGACGGATGAAAAACCTATCTCTCCGTTGAATGCAGGCACTCCGTTATCTACCAGCTTCATTTCTTCGGCAAGCGCGCAACAAAGTAATCCAAACGTTCAGTTGCGCCGCAACAATGATACTAACAAACTGTTTTATACGGACAATCAAACAAATAATCAAAACGGTTTAGTTAGCTCTTTAGATTTTAAAGCTAATGATGAAGTTAAATTAGATGCAATCGTGTTGTATAACAAAACAGAAGAAGGCAACGCAACACAGGTTCAATTTACTACCACAGACTCCATCATTGCCAAAGCATTTTCAGGCGGTAAAACCAAGAGCGATGTCAGCGAACAAACGGGACAAGAACCGAATAATGAATTCAAAGTCGGACAATCCACGCTGGATAAAAAAATTGTTGGGCTATATACAAAGTCTGAAAACGCAAAAAGTGCTTTAGCCTCTGCCGAACGAAAACTGGCAAATGATACAAATGCTTTTGCCGAGGCACTGAAAAACAAAACCCAAGCAGAACGACAAGCCTCCAAGGCATATAACTCAATGCTGGGAACACTTGATCCTCATTCAACCGTCATCAAGAATGCAGCAGCTAAACTTGATCAAGCGGAAGCCGAATTCGAAGCTATAAAAAAAGATGTAACTGGAAAAGATGCAAACAAACTTATCACGGCACAAGAAAATGTTAAACAAGCAAAAAATGCCCTAGAGCAAGAAATTGCTGCTTCGAAGATGGAAACCGCACCTTTTGAAAAAGCAAAAAAAGAATTAGAAGAAGCAAAAGCCAACTTTAAAGCTGCCATAGAAAAGACGACAGGAGACAGTGTAGAAGAGTTAGAAAATGCCAATAAAGCCTTAAATACAGCACAAGATGAACTAGATAAACAAATCTCCGCTTTAACAAAAAATTTGAATAAAGAGGATTTGGCCAAATTCAAAGTGGCTAAAAATAATTGGGAAAATGCTGAGGAAAACCTACAATCTGCAAACCAAAATGTAATATCTGCAAAAGCAACGCGTACTTCTAGCAAAGACGCAAGAGATGCCGCTGAAAAAACTAAAAATACAGCTGCGAAAGCTTATGACGATGCAAGGCAAGTACGCCAAGATTTAACAGAATTAGCAGAAAACCATGCCAATCAGCTAGCATACATTGCTAAAGATAAGAATGGGACTGTATTTGACAAACGATTCGACGGCATCTACATCATCCGCTTTGCCAACGGCACACAAATCGTCATGCATGACCCTGCTGCGGCCGGCTGGACGTACCAAACTTTCGCCCATTATATCGATCCGAAGTCTGACGTTATTCACGGCTATCAAAGCTTGGGCGACGAAACTAAGTTTACGGCCCTTCCTGCCAACGGCACAGCAACTTACAATGGCTTGACCACAGCCTACGTTGTGAAAAACAACAACCAAAGCCGTCAACTGACTGCCGATGTTAAAGCTATTGTCGATTTTGGCTTGAAAGGCGTACGCTTTGAGACTGCTAATTCCCAATTCCATTCTCTCGACGCCAACGGCCGCCGTGTAACCAAAGCCGATGAGAAATACGACATGCAAGGTACGGCAAAATGGGAAAACGGTAACCTCTTCCTCGGCAAGGTCGAAGCTGCTTCAGCCGGTTTGAAAGGTAATTTGAGCGGTAAATTCTTCGGTCCGTCTGCCGCAGAAATCGGCGGTACATACGGTTTGAAAAAAGAAGACGGCAGCGAACACATGATTGGCGGTTACGGTGCAAAACGCCAATAACCATTGCTGAGTCTGCCCAAAGGCCGTCTGAAAACTTGACAACAGGTTTTCGGACGGCCTTTTTTCCTTCATACTTACTTAACCATCACCCTTTCTTTCAAAGTCTTCAATACGTTCTTCACTGTATTAATCCGCACTTCGATGTTTTCCATCTCTGCGGTAAATCGCAGCTTATCGGCTCCGGCAAGGCGATATTTTTTGTCGTTCTGAATCAGCAGAATGATTTCGGTTGGATCGACATTGTTGTTTTTTCCAAAGGTTACCGTTACCGCTTCGCTGGTCGCATCGATGGCGTCTATACCCAATTCTTTTGCCGCAAGCCGTAAGTGGTGGCTTTCGATGAGGGTTTTAACGGGTTGTTCGGGCAGGCCGAAGCGGTCGACGAGTTCTTCGTGTATGGCGTTAATTTGCTGAACGGTTTCGCAGACGGCGAGGCGTTTGTAGAGGACGAGCCGTTCGTGGATGTCGGGGCAGTAGTCTTCAGGCAGTAATGTCGGGCTGTGCAGTTTGATTTCGGTGGTAATGCCCAATGGCGCGTCAAGGTCGGGTTGGCGGCCTTTTTTGAGATCGCGCACGGCTTGTTTGAGCATTTCGGTGTAGAGTGTGAAGCCGACCTGTATCATTTCGCCGGATTGTCCTTCGCCAAGGATTTCGCCTGCGCCGCGGATTTCCAAATCCTGCATGGCGAGGGTGAAACCTGCGCCGAGTTCGTCTGCCGCCGCGATGGCATCGAGGCGTTTTTCTGCGTCTTTGGTGATGTATTCGGGCGTAAGCAGGTAGGCATAGGCTTGGTGGTGGCTGCGACCAACGCGCCCACGAAGTTGGTGCAGTTGCGCCAGTCCGAATTTGTCGGCGCGGTTGATGATGATGGTGTTGGCGTTGGGGATGTCGATGCCGGTTTCGATGATGGTGGAACAGAGCAACACGTTAAATCTTTGCTGCAAAAAGTCACGCATGACTTGCTCCAGCTCGCGCTCGCGCAGTTGTCCGTGCGCCACGCCGATGCGGGCTTCGGGCAACAGGGTTTCCAGCCGCTCACGCATATTTTCAATCGTATCCACTTCATTGTGCAAGAAAAATACCTGCCCGCCGCGTTTAAGTTCGCGCAATACGGCTTCGCGCACGCTGCCTTCGCTGAAGGGTTTGACAAAGGTTTTGACGGCGAGGCGACGGCTCGGTGCAGTGGTAATCAGCGAGAAGTCACGCAGACCTTCAAGCGCCATGCTGAGAGTGCGCGGAATCGGTGTGGCGGTCATGGTAAGGATATCGACATTGGCGCGCAGGCGTTTGAGCTGCTCTTTTTGGCGCACGCCGAAACGGTGTTCTTCGTCAATGATGACCAGCCCTAAGTTTTTGAATTTTACGTCATCCTGTACCAGCTTGTGCGTGCCGATAACGATATCGACCGTGCCGTCCGCCATGCCTTCCAGCGCGGCTTTGGTGGCTTTGCTGTTGTTAAAACGCGAAAGGCTGGCGACTTTTACGGGGAAATCGGCGAAGCGGTCGGCAAAATTTTGCGCGTGCTGCTCGACCAAAAGCGTGGTCGGGGCGAGTACGGCGACCTGTTTGCCGCCCATTACCGCCACAAACGCGGCGCGCAGGGCAACTTCGGTTTTGCCGAAGCCGACATCGCCGCACACAAGGCGGTCCATC
This sequence comes from Neisseria subflava, assembly GCF_024205705.1. Taxonomy (NCBI): domain Bacteria; kingdom Pseudomonadati; phylum Pseudomonadota; class Betaproteobacteria; order Neisseriales; family Neisseriaceae; genus Neisseria; species Neisseria subflava. The sequence continues at coordinate 892,127 of NZ_CP073115.1, read as the reverse complement.
GGCTTCGCCTGCGTCAAATCTTTAATCACGGCGGCGATGGCGGCGGCTTGGTCTTCGGTTTCTTCATAGCCGAAACCATCGGCAAACGACTGATAGTCCATCTCGTTGATTTCAAACTTGTGTCCCGATTGAGCGGCGCGTTGGGCGTAGAGGTTGAGCAACTCGGCGGCGGTATCGCGCGCTTTTTCGGCGGCTTTGCGCTTCGCCTTGTTCCACGCGCCGCTGCCGAGTTTGTGCAGGGCGACGTTTTCATGCGCCTGACCGGAGTAGCGGCTGATTAAATGCAGCTGCGAAACAGGCACATAAAGCTGTGCTTCGCCCGCGTATTCGAGCAACATCATTTCGTTGGTTTCGTCGCCCAAGTCCATTGTGACCAAACCCATATATCGGCCGATGCCGTGTTCTTCGTGCACAACAGGATCGCCGATATTGATTTCGGCAAGGTCGCGCAACAGGCCGTCTGAAACGGCAGCGTGTTTCTTACGATGATGTTTGCGCGAGCGGGCAACATATTGATAAAGATCGGATTCGGTAATGACCGCGATGTTTTGATCTTCTAATTTAAACCCGTAAGCCAACGGCGCCACTGTAATCATCAGCGGCTCATGCGCCGACAAAAAGCCTTGCCAGTCGGACACAGGTTTGGCTTTCAAACCGTTTTGCTGTAAGAAGCCGAGCATGGTTTCGCGCCGTCCCAGACTTTCGGCGCACAACAAAATCCGTCCGTCAAAGGCCGTCTGAAAATCCTTCAACGCCTGCAACGGTTCATCTGCTTGGCGGTTGACGGCCACGTTTGGCAACGTATGTTCATCACCAAAAATATCCGGCAATACCTGACCATAATTTTTCAGACGGCCTGCAAAGACATCGGCAGAGAGATACAAATGCTGTGGAAGCAAAGGCGGATAAGTTTCATCGCCCTGCGCCATGGCATAACGCGATTTAACGTCGCTCCAAAAACGGTTTGCCTCGGCATGAACATCGCCCAAAGAGACAAACAGCGCATCTTTGCCGATATAGTCAAACAGCGTTTCCAGCTCGTTTTCAAAAAATAGCGGCAGATAATATTCCACACCCGCACCGAAATGGCCGTTGCTGACGGCTTTGTACACAGCAGCATCGTTCGGATTGCCATCGACTTCCTCGCGGAAGCGGCTGCGGAAAATCTTTTGCGCCTCGCTGTCGGTGGGGAACTCGTGTGCCGGCAGCAGGCGGATTTCGGAAACGGGGGAAATGGTGCGTTGCGTTTCAGTGTCAAAGGTTTTGATGCTGTCGATTTCATCGTCGAACAAATCGATGCGGTATGGCATTTCGCTGCCCATCGGGAACAAATCGACAATGCCGCCGCGCACGGCAAACTCGCCTGCCGCGACAACATGGGAAACATGGTTATAACCTGCATCCACCAAATCACTTTTCAGACGGCCTATATCCAAAGTCTGCCCCGTTTTCAGCCAAAACGTGCGCCCTGCCAGAAACGGCACAGGCGGCAGCTTCTGCATCGCCGTGGCAACCGGCACAAACAACACGTCCGCCGCGCCGCTCTTAATCTGCCATAAAGCCGAGAGCCGCTCCGATACCAAATCCTGATGCGGTGAAAAACGCTCGTAAGGCAGCGTTTCCCAGTCCGGCAGGAACACCGCCGTATCGTGCGGACGGAAAAACAGCCAGGCCGTCTGAAGGCGTAGCGCCTGTTCCGCATCTTGGGTCAAGACAACCTTGAGCTGCTTATGCGGCAGATAACGCGCCAAAGCCAAGGGCAGCGAGCCTTGCGAAAGATTGAGCCAACGGGATTTTTCACGGGGTTTGGGAATCGGATAGGTCATGACAAAACAGTTTGTAATAAGTAAATACAAGCACCATAGGCCGTCTGAAAAATTTTCAGACGGCCTTTAGCGATCAAATCAATTTTCAATTTTACTGGATACAGGTTTAAAAGAATATAAGGCCTTACAATCAGACGGTCACACCTGCCAGTTTTCCAATAAATCCGGTTATCACCAATGCTGCAACGCCCCATATGCACACGCGCAAAACAGCAGGAACGACAGGTGCGCCGCCGAGTTTGGCAGAGACATAGCCCAGTCCTGCCAGTCCGCACAAAGTGGAAACTGCCAAGGTCGGAACAATGGCGGTAGAAGCTGTCAATGCGACCAGTAAAGGCAAAATCGCTCCGGCACAAAATGAAGCAGCAGAAGCCAGCGCGGCCTGCATGGGTTGGGCGGCAGAGGTTTCGGTAATGCCGATTTCGTCACGTGCATGAGCGGCGAGTGCATCGTGTTCCATCAAGGCTTTGGCCACCTCTGTGGCGAGCGGGTCGGACAAACCGCGGCGGCGGTAAATTTCCGTCAGCTCTTCCAACTCCGCATCAGGATTATTTGCCAATTCGTAGCATTCTTTGTGCAAATCGGCTTTTTCCGTATCCGATTGGCTGGACACGGAAACGTACTCCCCCGCCGCCATTGATACCGCGCCCCCGATAAGCGCCGAAACGCCCGTCAACAGCAGGGTTTGGAAATCAGGCGCGGCTGCGGCTACGCCCGTCAACAGCGAGGCAGTAGAAATCAAGCCGTCATTGGCACCCAATACGCTTGCCCGAAGCCAGTTATTGCGGTCGCTGAAATGGCGTTCGCTGTGGTGTGAATACATATATGCTCCGATAAATTGGCGGTTTCCAGATGATAACATTGTATTGTTTTTTGAAATCCATGTCAGTTTATCCCTTCAGATCAAGCATTCTTAAATCTTTCTGCTGCCATTCAAACCATAAAAACCAACACTCTTCTTTGGATTTTTTTCAGACGGCCTGAACGCTTTTACAAGCAAATTTATTGTTCCAAGTCATGGCATTATCACAAGGCAGTTTTGTGCTGCTTGGTTTATCCGCTTAAAGATGCTATCTTTATGAATCTTTCCACTCCTCAATCCATTGAAAGGATGTATCATGGCCGAAGAAAACAAAATCAAAGTAAACGATTTGCCTGAAGATAAAAAAGAGCAAACTGAAGAAACCGAACTGCCCGTTATCAACAACGAAGAAAAACGCGGCGGTCATGGCGAAGGTGGTTGCTGCGGCGCATGCGGCGGCTAAATCTTCCCGACAAAGCCTCCGAGGCCGTCTGAAAAGTCTTACTTTTCAGACGGCCTTTTCCTTTCTAAACAATTACAGGTAAATCAATGAAAGGATGCGGGAGAAGAATTTAAACCCAACCGCGTTTGTGCTACATTCACATCTTTACAAACCACAACAATCTGCACCCGCAGACACACAAGGAAGAAAAAAATGTTTTGGTATATCGTTGGTTTTTTCGCCTTCATCGTTTCCCTGCTTTCCCTTTGGGTCAATGCCAGCGCATTCGGCATGGAAGAGGATGGCACGCCGCAATCCGAATATGAAAAAATGTTGGGCTTGGGCGCGAAATTGAAAGATAAAGAGACAGCCGCAAAAGAGCGCGAAGCGGCACGCTTTCACCCTGACGATTAAGCCTTACCGACTGGACAATCTTGCCAAACTGGGCTAATGTTCCAAACGCATAATGCACACCAACACAACTATACGAGAAGGTAAGAGAAATGACTGTACGAATCGAACACGATTTACTGGGCGACCGCGAGATCCCTGCTGAAGTATATTGGGGCATCCATACTTTGCGCGCCATTGAAAACTTTAAAATTTCCACACAAAAAATTTCCGACGTACCGCAATTTGTCCGCAGCATGGTCATGGTTAAAAAAGCCACCGCGCAAGCCAACGGCGCATTGGGTGCCATTAAGCCGGAAATCGCGGCAGCCATCGAAAAAGCCTGCGATGAAGTATTGGTCAAAGGCCGCTGCCTCGACCAATTTCCGTCCGACGTTTATCAAGGCGGCGCCGGTACTTCGGTCAACATGAATACCAACGAAGTCATTGCCAACCTCGCACTGGAAGTCTTGGGTCACGAAAAAGGCCACTACGACATCGTCAATCCAATGGATCATGTCAACGCCAGCCAATCCACTAACGACGCCTACCCTACCGGCTTCCGCCTTGCCGTGTATTACAGCATCGGCGAATTGCTCGACAAACTGGCTATCCTGAAAAACGCCTTTGCCGCAAAAGCCGAAGAATTTAAAGACGTTTTGAAAATGGGCCGCACCCAGCTTCAAGATGCGGTGCCGATGACTGCCGGTCAAGAATTCCAGTCTTTCCAAGTGTTGTTGGAAGAAGAAATCCTCAACCTCGACCGCACCCGCTCCCTGCTGCTTGAAGTCAACCTCGGCGCCACCGCCATCGGTACCGGCGTGAATACGCCTAAAGGCTATGCGGCTTTGGTTGTTGAGAAACTCTCCGAAGTCAGCGGCCTGCCTTGCAAACTGACTGAAAACCTGATCGAAGCGACCTCCGACTGCGGCGCATATGTGATGGTACACGGCGCATTGAAACGCACAGCCGTCAAACTGTCCAAAATCTGTAATGACTTGCGCCTGCTCTCTTCCGGTCCGCGCGCCGGTTTGAAAGAAATCAACCTGCCTGAATTACAGGCCGGTTCTTCCATTATGCCTGCCAAAGTCAATCCCGTGATTCCTGAAGTCGTCAACCAAGTCTGCTTCAAAGTCATCGGCAACGACACCACCATCACTTTCGCAGCCGAAGCAGGTCAGTTGCAGCTGAACGTTATGGAGCCGGTCATCGCCCAATGTATGTTTGAAACCATTTCCCTCTTGGGCAACGCCGCGGTCAACCTGGCCGACAAATGCGTCAAAGGCATTACGGTCAACCGCGAAATCTGCGAACACTACGTCTTCAACTCCATCGGTTTGGTCACTTATCTGAACCCATACATCGGCCACCGCAATGGCGACTTGGTCGGCAAAATCTGCGCCCAAACCGGCAAAGGCGTGCGCGAAGTCGTACTAGAGCGCGGCCTGTTGAGCGAAGAAGAGCTCAACCGCATCCTCTCCCCGGAAAACCTGATGAATCCTCATCTGTAATCAGGATTTGAAATCAAAGGCCGTCTGAAACTTTAAACGTTTAAAGTTTCAGACGGCCTTTTCGTATTTATATTGATTTTTATCGAATTTTTTTGCGAATTTCAGATTTAAAAGATAGCCTAGCCGTTAGGTTTGATTTAACATAATGTTGCCCCAGCCTGTTTCCTCATTAAGGTTATGCCGGTAATGATACCTCAAAAGGAACCGGATATTGGAATAACATCTTCATTTATTAGGAAAACCAGATGAATCAAATTACACGCGAACAAATGCTGCAAGTATTCGAAAATCGATGCTCCACCCGTTATTACGATCCCAACAAAAAAATCAGCCAAGAAGATTTTGCAGCGATTTTAGAATTTGCCCGCCTCTCGCCCAGCTCTGTCGGCTCCGAGCCATGGAAATTCTTGGTGATTCAAAACAAAGCCCTGCGTGAGAAAATCAAGCCTTTCAGCTGGGGCATGCAATCGCAACTGGACGACTGCAGCCATCTGGTGATTATCCTTGCCAAGAAAAATGCGCGTTACGACACCCCGTTCTTCCGCAGTGTTGCCGAACGCAGGGGCCTGCAAGGAGAGCAGCTGGAAAAAGCGTTGGCAAGATACAAAAGCTTCCAAGAAACCGACATTAAAATTGCCGACGACCAACGCGCACTCTTTGACTGGAGCGGTAAGCAGACCTATATTGCTTTGGCCAATATGCTTACAGGTGCAGCGGCCATCGGCATCGATTCCTGCCCAATAGAAGGCTTCAACTACGACAAAATGAACGAAGTATTGGCAGCAGAAGGCCTGTTTGATGCCAACGAATGGGGCGTATCCGTAGCGGCAACATTCGGCTATCGCGCCAAAGAAATCACTAAAAAATCACGCAAACCGATTGATGAAATGGTGACTTGGGTCGAATAAGCAGTTTGTATTCTCAGGGCGGCGAGTGTCGCCCTTTTTACTTTTCTAAAAAGTGAAGCAAATTCCGTAACAACAAATGCTTCTAAATTTAAAAATCAAAAGGCCGTCTGAAACCATGTGTCAGAAATCTTAGATTTCATTTCACACCGTTTCAGACGGCCTGATTTAATACGCTTCTACTTAAAACGATACTTTCAAACTGCCGTAGAAGGCACGGCCATGCTCGTTGTAAGTTTGTGCGCCGGCAGTTGTGCGATACAGTTTTTTGTCAAACAGATTGCTGATACCGCCACGGACGGCCACGCGTTTATTCCAGTTGTAGCCGGCATTGATGCCCCAAATACCGTAAGAGCCGACTTGCGTTTGGTTATGTTCGGAAGACAACGCTGCCACGCCTGCACGCGGATTGCCGTTTTGCTCCAAACGGTTGACTGCCACGCCGCGCGGCTTGGTGCGACCGTAGTGGGTAAAGGTCAGGTTGGCATCGAAGCGTTCGTTCGGTGTCCAAGACAATGTGCTGTTGATGGTGTGTTTCGGCACCAAAGACAATGGATTGCCTTGATAATCTTCGGATTTGTGCATGTAAGTGAAATTGTTGCTCCACTTGAGTGTGTCATGCAACGGAATCACCAAGTTGCCTTCGATACCCGAAATAGTCGCTTTCGGCGTATTTTCCCATTGCAGGAGCCAGTTGCCGATATTGCTGGTAGCAATGAGCTGGTCGCCGATCACGATTTTATTGCGGTACGCATTATGGAAATAGGTTGCAGAAGCCTGCCAGCCGTTTTTGTTGAACTCAAGGCCAATCTCTTTATTGATACTGGTTTCAGGTTTCAAATTTCCGTTGCCCATGTAGTAGCAGCGGACACTGTTCGGCGCATTAAGCGGACAACCCTGACCGCGTGTGTACAGGATAAAGTCAGGATTGGTTTGATACAAATTTGGCGCTTTGTACGCACGGGCAACACCGCCTTTGACCAACCAATTTTCGCCGATTTGATGCGAGAAGTTCAAAGCCGGACTCCAGTTGCTACCGCTGTCGCTGTTGTGGTCAAAACGGATAGCCGGAATCAGATGGGTTTTGTCGGTCAATGAAATATTGTCTTCAACGTATGCCGCCCAGTTGCGTTGAGATGCCTTACCACCGCGCGTTGCGGAGATGCCGTTAAACGCATCGGTTTTGCCTTGGTCTTTAAATCCCTGAGTATTGGAGGCAGGATCGTCCAATTTGCTGTCAGTAAATTCTGCACCAACCGTCAACACGTTATCGACACCAAGTTTAAACGGAATATTCGCTTCGCTGCTGAAACGCAGGTTTTTCAGACGACTTTGAACAAAATCCAAGCCTGTATAGCTGCCTTCCGGACCGCCGGCCAAACCTTCAGGCAAGTGACTGTTGACTGTACGCTCATAACTGATCACGTTTTTGGTATCGCCCCATTCCCATGCGCCATCATGCGTTAAAGAATAAGCAGAACGGTATAAGCGGGCAGTTTCGGCTTTACTGTCGGCCAGAGAATTAACTAAAGCAGAACGCGGATTGCTGTTTTGCGTATCGCCGTTGTAGATATTGCCCTGACGGCTGTAGCTGCTGTCTAAAATCAATGTTTGTGCAGGGCTGATTTTCCATTGCAGACGGCCGGCAATGTCTTTATTGCGTACGCCTTCTACACCGGCCGCGCTGTCGTTGCCGTGTCCTGCATTGATATCGGCCGCATCTGCATCCGTTTTATTCAGGTTGCCGTAAATGCGGAAGCCCAAAGTATCTTGAATAATCGGACCGCTCAAATTGAAGCCGATACGGCGGGTTGCACCCTCTTTGCTGTCTTGCGGCTGATTGGCGTAAAGATTGACTTGGCCTTTAAATTCTTTAGACACTTTTTTGGTAACAATATTGACCACGCCACCCATCGCGCCCGAGCCGTAACGGGTCGCCGCCGGACCGCGCAAAACGGTAATCGATTCAATCTCTTCAACCGGCACCCAGTTGCTGTCGCCACGCGTATTGCGTTCACCGCGCATACTGATACGCTCGGACTGGCGCGAGTTAACCGGCTTGCCGTCAATCAAAATCAGAGTATTTTCAGGACCCATACCGCGCAAGTCGATTTGGCGTTTGTTGCCACGCTGACCTGTTGCCGTATTGCCGGTCAGATTGACACCGGGCATGGTGCGGACAAATTCGGAAATATCATTGGCTGCAGGGCGTTTGTCGATGTCGTCTTTAGAAATACGCGATACGCCGAGCGACTGTTGCAACTGCTTCTCGGCAGTAACGTAAACGGTATCGACTTCTGCCTGTTCAACAGCTTTCTCTTCAGCTGCGTGTGAGAATGCACTAATTAACGCCAAAGGCAAAATGGCGAGTGTGAATGTTTTCATTGCATTGTTTCTCTTGGTTTTGTTTGTTTAAAATTAAAATCATTTTGGATTTTAAATAAACTTAACAGAGTTTTCAATGCAATTAAGAGTGATTTACAATTAATAGTTAAATTGCGCTAATAAAAAATAGCAAAATACCAAACAACTAAAAAGGCCGTCTGAACCAGCATGAAACGAAATCCGAGATTTCTATCATACCGTTCAGACGGCCTTATTCAATTTTTAATTATTTGCCTGCTGCTTTTTGCAGAAGAGCATACAATTCGTCTTTGAGTTTGAGTTTGGCTTTTTTCAGCTCTTCAATCTCTTCGGCACCGCTGGTAACAGGGTTGTTAACCAAACCGGTAATTTTATCGTCCAGCTCATTGTGCTCGTCAAACAAACGGGCAAAGTGTGCATCTTCTTGTTTCAGTTTAGAAATCAAATCGCGATATTCTGGAAACATTTTGTTTTCCTCTCTTGTTAATTAAATAAAAAAGTACTGCTGTCAAAAACTAGGACGAATCAATCTTTAGCTTCATTATAACAAACACGGGCGTTTTATCCAGTCTTTTTTAAGTCGAAACTGTTTTACATCAAAATTAATAATATCAACATAAGTTAGTGCAAAAATAGAGAGAAACGGCTTTATAGACGGCTTGCCGACTTGGGCATACAATCGGGCTTATGCGTTTACACAATGGCCGAACCACCCTATTCCGTCATATCAACGGCATGGACGGACAATTTATCCTGCTTGAAAACCATCCTTCATGGATGCCGGTCAATGATGCCGATTTCAACCATGCCGCGCCCCTGCCCGACGGTTTGGCCGTACACGAAGAATCATTTTATCCATTTGAAAAAATAGATACCGCCGAATCGGCAGACAATATCAAAATCTTCAGCGAAGAAGCTCTACGGCTGGAGAAAGAACGATTAAATGCAGTAGCCTTAGTAGAACTGGCAAAAAATCTTAAAGCCGCCCAAGCCGAAGCCGACTTAGCCGCGCTTCTGGAAAAAATGGATTTTCATTTAAAACAAGATGATATTTTCAAATAAGCCCTTCAATCTCAGGCCGTCTTAAACCAAGCACCCGACACAATTGTTGACAATGCAAGAAAAATAGTTCATCTTGAACCAATTCGCAGCACTCCATCCCATATTTTCTTTTCAGCCCATCACAAAGGAATCGAGAACATGTTTTCAAAAAGCGTTACCCTCGCACAATATGACCCCGATTTGGCAGCAGCCATCGCCCAAGAAGACAAGCGCCAGCAAGACCACGTCGAGCTGATCGCCTCTGAAAACTACGTCAGCTGTGCCGTTATGGAAGCCCAAGGTTCGCAATTGACCAACAAATACGCTGAAGGCTATCCTGGCAAACGCTACTACGGCGGCTGTGAATACGTTGATATTGTTGAACAATTAGCGATTGACCGCGTAAAAGAACTGTTTGGCGCCGCCTATGCCAACGTTCAACCGCACTCCGGCTCCCAAGCCAACCAAGCCGTGTACGCTTCTGTTTTGAAACCGGGCGACACCATTTTGGGCATGTCTCTGGCACACGGTGGCCACTTGACCCACGGCGCAAGCGTTAACATCTCCGGCAAACTCTACAACGCCATTACTTATGGTTTGGATGAAAACGAAGTTCTCGATTATGCCGAAGTAGAACGCTTGGCTCTTGAACATAAACCTAAAATGATTGTGGCCGGTGCATCTGCCTACGCGTTGCAAATCGACTGGGCAAAATTCCGCGAAATCGCCGATAAAGTCGGCGCATACCTTTTTGTCGACATGGCGCACTACGCCGGTCTGATTGCCGGCGGCGAATATCCTAACCCCGTGCCATTCTGCGACTTCGTCACCACCACTACCCACAAAACCCTGCGCGGCCCTCGCGGCGGTGTGATTTTGTGCCGTGACAATACCCACGAAAAAGCGTTGAATTCCGCCATCTTCCCAAGCCTGCAAGGCGGCCCGTTGATGCACGTTATCGCTGCCAAAGCCGTAGCGTTTAAAGAAGCGTTGCAACCCGAGTTCAAACAATACGCAAAACAAGTGAAAATCAATGCCGCAGCAATGGCGGAAGAGTTGGTCAAACGCGGTTTGCGCATCGTTTCCGGCCGCACCGAAAGCCACGTTTTCCTCGTTGACCTGCAACCGATGAAAATCACCGGCAAAGCCGCCGAGGCCGCTTTGGGCAAAGCACACATTACCGTCAACAAAAACGCCATCCCGAATGATCCGGAAAAACCGTTCGTTACCTCCGGCATCCGCATCGGCTCCGCCGCCATGACTACACGCGGCTTTAACGAAGCCGACGCGCGCGTATTGGCGAACTTGGTTGCCGACGTATTGGCCAACCCCGAAGACGAAGCCAACCTCGCCAAAGTCCGCGAACAAGTGACTGCTTTGTGCAATAAATATCCGGTTTACGGCGCATAAGCATTTCGCCTTGGATAAAATAACAGGCCGTCTGAAACTTCAGACGGCCTTTTTTATTGCAACTTTTCTTTTAAATTTCAAAACTGTTTGTTTCGCTGACTTTGCGTATCATGCCTGCCGCGACAGTATGGTTGGTGGCTTCGTCAATCAAAATAAACGCGCCTTGTGCATGGTTGTCTTCGTATGCGGCAGCGGCGAGCGGCTGCTGGGTTTTGAGGCTGACGCTGCCGATGTCGTTGAGCTTGAGCGTTTCGGCGGATTCGACCCGGCTGAGGGTATTGACGTCCCAAACGTAGGCAATTTCGCTGATTTTTACGGGCGTGGTTTGGGTCGTGTGTTTCAGCAAATATTTACGGCGCAGATTGAGCGGAATATCGTCAAACCAGCAAAGCGCGGCTTGAAATTGTTGTTCGGGAACAATGGCGCTGTCGGCTGAAACAATGCTGTTGCCGCGTGAAATATCGATGTCCGTATCCAAAACAACAGTCAACACTTCCCTGCCTCGGCAGATTCGGTTTTACCGTTTGCATTATAGATTTCGGCAACCTTGGCAACATGGCCGCTGGGCAGGACTTTAACTTCATCGCCCACTTTCAGACGGCCCGCTTCCAATCTGCCTTGATAACCGCGGAAGTCGTCACTGCTACTGCCGTCTTGGCGTGCCACACGTTGTACGGGAAAATGCGTGGCTTGGTCGGCGGCGTTTTGACGGTTGACAGGCAGGCTTTCGAGCAAAGGCAAAAGCGGCAAACCCTGATACCATGGGGTTTGGCTGCTGGCATTAACGATATTGTCGCCTTTTAATGCGCTGATGGGCAGGAAGTGTATTTGGGCTTGGAGGCCGATTTGTTCCGTCAGTTTGCGATAGGCCTCGGTAATGGCTTGATATTTGGCTTCATCAAAGTCGAGCAGGTCGAGTTTGTTGACGGCAACGATGATGTTGGGGCAGCCCAAGAGTTTCAGAATCGCGCTGTGGCGTTTGGTTTGGGGCAGGAGGACAGGTTCGTTGCCTGAAAAATCGACGCGTGTGGCATCAACCAAAATAATGGCGGCATCGGCAGTCGATGCGCCGGTAACCATATTACGCGTGTATTGCTCATGTCCCGGTGTATCGGCAATGATGAATTTGCGTTTGGGCGTAGCAAAATAACGGTAGGCCACGTCAATGGTAATGCCTTGTTCGCGCTCGGCGGCAAGGCCGTCTGTCAGGCTGGCGAAGTCGGGCGTTTCGCCGTTTTCAGCAGCGCGGTTGAGCTTGTCAAGCTGGTCGGTCAGTAAGGTTTTGCTGTCGTAGAGCAGGCGGCCGATGAGGGTAGATTTGCCGTCATCGACACTGCCGGCGGTAATGAAGCGCAAAAGCGGAGCTGAAGCTGCGGTCATGATTCTTTTCCATTTCTCGTGATTTCTCAAACTGACTGCTACTTTAAACAGGCCGTCTGAAAATGGGAAAGAATGTTTGGTTGTTAAAAAAGCTGTTTTCGTTATATCGCGAAGCTATGGGATATTGCCTCACACCATCTGTTTTCTCCGGGTCGCCAACCAACACACAATCGATCCTAAGCACACCATTCCCGCTCCCTGCCAAAACGTCATGGACAAAGGCGCGCTGATCAAAAACGAGGACACTACCGCAGACAATACCGGAATGAAATAAGATGCGCCTGCTAATACGGTCAGGTTGCCGCGCGAAATACCGATATTCCACACCGCATAGCCCAACCCCATGCAAGCGGCGGCGGCAACGGCATATGCGAGTGATACGGAGTCAAAATTCAACGTATCCGCGCCACTGAGAAAATACTCAATCCACAACAGTATCGACACCAGCGCAAAGAAGAAGCCGACGCTGCTGCCTTCCGCCTTTACGCGCGCCGTCAGCGTACAATATGCCGCCCAAAACACTGCGTCCGCAAATGCCATGATGTAGCCGCCGGGATTGGTGCGGACATTGTGGTAGATGCCGGAAATCGACAAGCCGACATCGCCGCCCAATACAGTGGCAATCCCCAAAAATGATAGCACAAAGCCGATGACTATCCACCATTTTGATGGCTGCTTGTTGAAATACACCGCCCCGACAATGGTAAACGTCGGCCACAAATAATTGACCATGCCGATTTCCACCGCCTGTCTCGCGTTTTGCGCAAAACCGACCGAGAGCGACAAACACAGTTCGCAGCCGACAAAAAACACGCTTGCCCAAAACAAATAGCTGCGGTTGTAATTGCGCAAATGCGGCCTGCCAAAAATCAACCAAATCAATACGGTGGACAAGGTGTACATCATTGCTGCGCCGCCCACTGCCCCCATATGCAGGCTCAAAGAGCGTATCAGGGAAATGACGAAGCTCCACAAGGCAACAGCAAGCAGCCCGATGGCAGTGGCTTGTTTAGATGAAATATTTTGAGATAAGAAATGAATCATGGCGTATGTGCTAAAGATGGTTTTATTAGGTTTATCGTAGTTTGAATATATCGTTTCTACATTAATTATTTTAACGGTTTCAAGGCCGTCTGAAAATGATTGTTTCAGACGGCCTTCTATTTGCAATTAGTCCTAAATATGACTATAATCCGCATCCAATTAGTCAATATCGAGACCAATTTATGAATCAACTTGACCAACTCGGTATGCGCATCAGCCACATAGACAGCGCATTCGACCAATGGATTAAACAGCAAAACACCAACTACAATACCTTCGCCGTTCTCTACACCTTAGCCACCGAAGGCAGCCGCACTCAAAAATACATAGGCGAAGAATGGAGCCTGCCCAAGCAAACCGTTTCCGGCACATGCAAAACGCTGGCGGAACAAGGCTTGCTGACATTTCACGAAAGCGAACAAGACAAACGCGAACGTTTATTGTCGCTGACCGAGCAAGGCAAGGAATACGCCGCACCACTGGTGCAAAACATGCAGGAATTCAGCAAACGAATTTTTACCGCCTTCGGTGAAAAACGTGCAGTCCGACTGTTTGCCGATTTGGACGCATTGGCCGAATTAATGGCGCAAACCCTCAATACTAAATAAGGAGGGCAACCATGTGGAAAATGTTGAAACACATCGGTCAAACACACCGCCGCAAACTCATCACAACCTTCTCTCTCGTCGGCTTGGATAATCTACTCTTGCTGGTATATCCCGTGTTTGGCGGCTGGGCGATTAATGCCGTTATGGAAGGCAACGTCTGGCAGGCAATGTTGTATGGTGTGGTGGTTTTATTAATGTGGATAATCGGAGCCGCCCGCCGAGCAGCCGATACGCGCACATTTACCCAAATCTATACCGAAATCGCCGTCCCGGTCGTTTTGGAACAGCGCAAGCGAGAAGTACCGCATTCCGCCATTACCGCACGCGTTGCCCTATCGCGTGAGTTTGTCAGTTTTTTTGAAGAACACCTGCCCATCGCTGCTACTTCGCTGGTCTCCATCTTCGGTGCATGTATGATGTTGCTGATATTGGAATTTTGGGTGGGCGTATTGGCTGTCGCGATACTTGCCCTGTTTTTATGGTTGCTGCCGCGTTTTGCCGCCATCAGCGAAAACCTATATTTCCGTTTAAACAACCGGCTTGAACGCGACAACCACCTTATCCGCGACGGCAACAAGCATCAGCTCTACCGCCACTATGGCTGGGTTGCCAAACTACGCGTGCTAATTTCCAACCGCGAAGCCTTAGGCTATCTCAGTATCGGCATGGCGATGAGCGTATTGTTTGGCTTCGCCTTTATACACATGACGCTTAAAGGTTATGGCAGCGCCGGCCATATCTATTCCGTCAGCACTTATTTATGGATGTTTGCAATGAGCTTGGACGACGTACCGCGCTTGGTCGAACAATACTCCAATCTAAAAGACATCGGACAACGCGTTGAACTCTCGGAAGAAAACAATCTTTCCAAGGCCGTCTGAAACCTTAACACACTATCAGGACATATTATGAGTTGGTTTTATTTAATCTTAGCCGGTATGCTGGAAATCGGCTGGCCATTGGGCTTGAAGCTGGCACAACAGGAAGGCTACCGCTGGCATGGCTTTGCCGCCGCGCTTGCCTGCATCGTCGGCAGCGGATACTTCCTTTACCTTGCCCAAAAAAGTATTCCGATGGGTACAGCCTACGCCGTCTGGACAGGCATAGGCGCGGCAGGGGCGTTTTTAGTGGGCGTTGTATTTTTTAACGATGCCGCCAACTTAGGCCGCTGGCTCGGCGCATTTCTCATCATCTCCGGCGTCGTAGTGATGAAACTCTCCAGCGGAAACTGAAAATCTTGTTTCTATCCAATCCAAGGCCGTCTGAACAGGTATGCAGGTATGTTTAGATAGACGGCCCAATACCTTCCCAAATATAACGAAATCATCTTAAATTAAAACCAAGCATTCTTTCCTTTTTTCAGACGGCCTGTTTAAAGTGGCGACTGTCCATTATTCAAACAATCGGTTATAGCCGTCCAACAAAGGAATCCAAATGAGCCAAGCCAATCCGCTTCCCCCCGAACTCTCCGTCCAACTCTCTGCCCTATCCCCCACCCAACTTGCCTGGCTCTCCGGCTATTGCTGGGCGCAAAGCCAAGGCGTATCCGGTGTAGCAGCCGAACCATCTGCCCTGCAAACAGCCGCCTCGACAGTCAGCCGCCGCGTATTAGTCCTCTCCGCCTCACAAACCGGCAATGCCCGCAGCGTTGCCGAATCCTTACACGCCAAACTTCAAGCCGCCGGCGTAGAAGCCCGCCTCAGCAGCGCAAGCGATTTCAAAAGCAAAACCCTGCCCGACGGAGACATCGTGCTTTTAGTTACCTCCACCCAAGGCGAAGGCGAACCGCCCGAAGAAGCCCTGCCCCTGTACAAATTCATCTACGGCAAAAAGAAACCTGATCTCAGCAAACTGACCTTTGCCGTCTTAGGCCTTGGCGATTCCTCCTATCCCAACTTCTGCCAAGCAGGCAAAGACTTTGATGCCAAATTTGCCGAACTGGGCGCAGGCCGTCTGAACGACTTGGGCATTTGCGACTTAGAATTCCAAACCGATGCCGACGCATGGATTGCCGCCGTCGTACCCAAAGTAGCCGAGTTAACTGCCCAAGCAGCAAGCCCAAGTATAAGCACTGCACCAAACGGCTCGGCAACACCAAGCAACGATGCCGTCTACACCAAAGAAAAACCCTACACAGCCATCCTCTCTGTGCGCCAAAAAATCACCTCGCGCGATGCAGAAAAAGACGTCGAACACATCGAAATCGACCTCAGCGGCTCAGGTTTGCATTATCAGGCAGGCGACGCGCTCGGCGTATGGCCGCTTAATGCCGGCGACCTCGTCCAAGAAATCCTCGACCTCAACCAACTGAGCGGCAACGAAACCGTCCAACTTTCAGACGGCCGAGAAACTGACATCCGCACCGCCCTGACCGAATCCGCAGACATCACCCAAAACACACCTGCATTCGTCCAACAATACGCCGAATTAACAAACAACGAAGAACTCAAAACCATAGCCGCAGATAAAGCCCAACTGGATGCCTACCTCGCCGCCACACCGCCCGTCGGCGTATTTGCCGCCCATCTACACCCACTGGACGCACAAACCCTATACAGCTTATTCCGCCCACAAACCCCACGCCTTTACTCCATCGCCTCCGCACAAGACGAAGTCGGCGAAGAAGTCCACCTTACCGTAGGCGTCGTCCGTTTCAACCACCACGACCACACCTACACCGGCGTAGCATCCGGCTACTTGGGCGAACGCCTCGAAGAAGGCAGCGAAATCCGCGTCTTTGTCGAACCCAACCCCAACTTCCGCCTACCACAAAACGGCGATACCCCCATCATCATGATCGGCGCAGGCACAGGCGTCGCCCCATTCCGCTCCTTTATGCAGCAACGCGCCGCCAATGGCGACAGCGGCAAAAACTGGCTCTTCTTCGGCAACCAACGCCTGGCCGACGACTTCCTCTACCAACTCGAATGGAGCGATTGGCGCAAAGACGGCCTCCTCACCCGCGCCGACCTCGCATGGAGCCGCCAAGGCGAACACAAAGTCTATGTCCAACACAAAATCACCGAACGCGCCGCCGAAGTTTGGAACTGGCTGCAACAAGGCGCACACATCTACGTCTGCGGCGACGCCGCACGTATGGCACGCGATGTCGAAAACGCCCTGATCGAAGTCATCGAAACCCAAGGCAAACTCAGCCGTGACGAAGCCGAAGACTACCTCAACGATCTGCGCGAAGACAAACGCTACCAACGCGACGTTTATTGATTGGATAAATAAAAATAAAGGCCGTCTGAAAGCTGAATTTCAGACGGCCTTTTTAAGGAACTTGCTCAGATTGTTATCAATTTATCTTGTCTTGCATTATAATTGTGCAAAATTGACTCACTCGAAAGAAAATAAATTGGAAGGATTACAACAACTTGTAGATTTATTGGTGGGTTTTGTCGATTGGATATTGAAATTACTGGCCTTCTTGTTTTAAACTATGTTCCATACTTTTATACATTAAAGACGTATTTTCATTATGCAAACCGCGCAATGTTCCGCTACTTTCTTCTATTGGTACCACACAAACGTGCGGTACTTTTTTGCGCTTGTCTGAAACAGACCAAATTGAAAATACGCAAATTAGAGCCGCCTCATTTGAGCGGCTTTTTTTATACCCACATGGCCGCTTAAATCCACCCATTTTTAAGAAATAAGGAATACAGCCATGACTGCCTCAACTAAAATCCACAGCCAAACACAAATGTTACACACCTGCCGCATGGTCGTTGACAGCAACAGCCACCACAGCATGCTCAACATGCACACTTTGCCTGATTCGCCTGACAGCCTCATCAGCGAAGCCCTGATTCCGCAAGTGCGCACCATCGCGACTTTGATTGCCGCAGAGCGCCACGACTTCAATCAAAGCAGTCCCAGCGTCTTTACTGATGAAGCGGATTTCTTCGCAGCGCGTATTTTGGTTTTGGGCGTACGCCGTTTCCATCTGGATATTACCCTGCTGCCCATGCTCAAAACCGCCAACAAACGCGCCAAAGCTTTCGCCAAACGCCATCACATGCCCTTCTCTCCCGCTGAAATGCAAATGTCCCTGCACACACGCCGCCCTGCCAACCTGCTGATTATCGAAACCGAACACGAAATGCCTGCACTGGGCAATCTGGCTGCCAACAGCCGTGCATTTGCCGCGCAACTTTCCAATATTATTTTGTAAAACCACTTGAAAAACAGGGAAATGGTTTAATATTAGGCAAACACACTCCGCCGAAATCTCGGCAAAGACAAACCTCTCTCAGGAAAAACAATGAAAAAACTGATTGCCTTAGCCGCCCTTTCCACTTTTGCCCTCGCTGCCTGCAAAGACAATACCCAGGCGCAACTTGAACAGCAACAAAAACAAATCGAAGCATTGCAACAACAGTTGGCACAACAAAACGGCCAACAAGAAGACAATACGGTTTACCAGCTCACGCCTGAAGCCGTGAAAGACACCATTCCTGCCGAAGCACAAGCCAACGGCAACAACGGCCAACCGGTAACCGGTACAGACGGCCAACAATACATCTACGACCAATCCACCGGCAGCTGGCTACTGCAAAGCTTGGTAGGTACGGCAGCCGGTGCATTTATCGGCAACGCATTGGCGAACAAATTCACACAGGCAAGCAATCAAAACAGCCCGATTGCCCGTCAAGCTCGTGCCAACTATTATCAAAGCGCACGTCCGAACAGACGCACCAGCCAACAGCTGAATACGCGCACCCTGCGTGCCCAGCAACAAAACGCTCAACAGCAACAGCGTTACCGCGAAACCGCGCGTCAGCCTTCCAACTACCGCCGCCCCAGCATGGGTCGGGGCTTTGGCCGCCGTCGCTGATTCGGTTTATACCCCATCTTTGATATAAACTCGCACAATATAAAAGGCCGTCTGAAAATCAGATTTTCAGACGGCCTTTGGTTTTCTCTATTTTCTTATTGTAGACTTGTGGATCTGTCTGTATGCGTTATGCCCAGAAGTCTCGCGGAGCGTCCAATACAGGTTTGACGATGCTGGTACGGATGGCGAAATCGCCAAAACCTTCATCATCCAAACGGTTTCGAGACCAATCTGCCACCCAGTCTTCGACAATTTCAAGGATTTCAGGTTCGGTAATGTTTTCTTTAAACAGGCGCGGAATGCGTGTGCCTTCACGGTTGCCGCCTGCGTAAAGGTTGTAGCGACCGACGGCTTTACCGACCAAACCGATTTCCGCCAACATGGCGCGGCCGCAACCGTTGGGACAACCGGTTACGCGCAAAACGATGTATTCGTCTTCCAAGCCATATTTGGCGAACATTTCGTCGATTTTATCGGAGAATGTCGGCAGGAAACGTTCAGCCTCCGCCATCGCCAACGGGCAAGTCGGCAAGGCAACGCAGGCCATCGAGTTCTCACGCTGGATGGTAATCGATTTGCTGATTAATCCATGTTCTTTGGCGATTTTATCAATCGTGTCTTTCAATTCCGGCGGCACATTGGCAACCACCAGATTTTGATTGGCCGTCAGACGGAAGTCACCGGGATGGATTTTGGCAATTTCGCGGATACCTGTTTTCAACGGTCTGCCGGGATAATCGAGCAGACGGCCGTTTTCAATAAACAAAGTCAAATGCCAGTTGCCTTCATGCCCTTGTACCCAGCCGATGTGGTCGCCGCGATGCGTAAATTCGTAAGGGCGGATAGGTTCAAATTTAATGCCCATGCGCCTTTCGACTTCTTCTTTGAACACATCCACGCCGACGCGTTGCAGCGTATAGCGTGTACGCGCTGCTTTACGGTCGCTGCGGTTGCCCCAGTCGCGCTGGGTGCTGACGACGGCTTCGGCGGCGTTGAGGGTGTATTCGAGCGGTACGAAACCAAATTCGTAAGAAGTATTCGGATAAGTTTTGGTATTACCGTGTTCACTGGATAAACCGCCGCCGACCAATACATTGAAGCCCACCAACTTGCCGTTTTCTGCAATCGCCACGAAACCCAAGTCATTGGAATGAATATCCACATCATTATCGGGCGGAATTACGACGGCAGTTTTGAATTTGCGCGGCAAATAGGTTTTACCCAAAATCGGCTCTACGTCGTCGGCAATTTCTTTATTGCGCGGCTCGGTCGGCTCGGTTGTGAACACTTTTTCGCCGTCCAGCCACACATCGGCATATGCCATGGTGCGCGGCAGAAGGTGCATACTGATACGTGCCGCCCATTCATAGGCTTCTTGGTGCAAAGTGCTTTGCACTGGATTGCTGGTACACAACACATTGCGGTTGACATCGCTGGCTGTGGCAATGGAATCCAAACCAAGTTTGTGCAATGCCTGATGTGCCTGTTTTAAATCGGTTTTCAGAATGCCGTGGTATTGGAAGGTTTGACGGTTGGTCAGGCGGATGGAGCCGTAAATCGTATTTTCACCGGCAAATTTGTCGATACCCAGCCACTGCTGCGGCGTAATGATGCCGCCGGGCAAACGGCAACGCAACATCATGTTTTTTAAGGGTTCAAGTTTTTGTTCGGTACGCTCGGCACGGATATCGCGGTTGTCTTGTTCGTACATGCCGTGGAAGCGGATAAGCTGAAAGTTGTCGGCAGTAAAGCCGCCGGTAAAGTCGTCTTTCAACTCTTCCTTAATCGTACCGTGCAGATAATCGCTGCGCTCTTTCAAGGCTTCGTTGCTGGACAAAGGCGTCTCAGGCAGTTTGGCTCGTGGGTCGGTTGTGGTAGCAGTCATTGAAGCACTCCTTATTTTTGATATAGGCGTTACTTTAATGAGGCCGTCTGAAAATGAGAAAGAATGGTTTGTTTGTTTTAAAGACGATTTTGTTATATTGGTTTGAAACATAAAAAGGCCGTCTGAACTTTGCTTTCAGACGGCCTTGATAGTGAACGGGACAAACCGATTAGGCTTGTTTGTTCCAACGTTCGATAGATTCTTTGATGACTTGTTTCGCTTCTTCTACATCGCCCCAAGATTCAACTTTAGTGGTACCTGCTTTTTTCAGGTCTTTGTAGTGGTTGAAGTGGAACTCGATTTGTTTGATCAGTTGTTGCGGCAAATCAGCCAAAGTTTTGTAGGCGTTGCCGTTGTTGCGGTCGTCGGCTGGAACGCAAACGATTTTGTCGTCCACTTCGCCGTCGTCAACGAATTTCATCACGCCGATAACGCGTGCTTCCAGGAAAATACCGGTTGCCAAAGGCTGCTCGGTAACCAGCAATACGTCCAATTCGTCGCCGTCTTCGTCCAAAGTTTGCGGAATGAAGCCGTAGTTGGTCGGTTTGGCGAAAATTGCCGGTTCAACGCGGTCGAGTTGGAAAGCGGCCAGTTTGCGGTTCCACTCGATTTTATGGTTGCTGCCCGCAGGGATTTCGTTGACAACATTGATGATGCCGCCGTCCACGTCGCCCGGGGTCAGGATTTTGTTGAAGTCTGCCATGATGGTTTCCTTTGATTTTAAAGAGAGTCAAACGGCGAAAGTATAACAAACCCAAGGCCGTCTGAAAATGTGAAACTGTCGTATTCAGACGGCCTTTTTGGCATTCAGCCTTTTGACCAGTTCTAAAATTGCGCGTTTATTGGAAGGGGAAAACACTTTTTCCGCAGCTTCTTCCGCACCAAACCAACCGTAGGCAACGTGTTCGTCCGGTTGCAGCATGATGGGCGTATCGCGCGGAATTTGGGCGGAGAAGATGTGTTCGCGGTTCTCAAAAACGCCTTTGGGATAGCGATGGCGCCAGTGATGATAGATTTCATAAACGGTGCTGTCATGCCAGTTTTCCAGCTGTCCGTCTGCAAGGCGGATACCGGTTTCTTCCCACACTTCGCGCCATGCGGTTTCTTCGATACACTCGCCCTCTTCCATGCTGCCGGTAACCGACTGCCAAAAACCTTGCGGCGCCGTGCGTTCAATCAGCAGGATATTGCCGTCTTTATCATGCAAAACGACCAAAGCGGAAACAGGATACTTCAAAGGCTTACCGCTCATGACTTGTCCTTGCCGGATTGATTGGGGAGGCTGATTTT
The DNA here is from genome assembly GCF_024205705.1 of Neisseria subflava. NCBI lineage: Bacteria > Pseudomonadati > Pseudomonadota > Betaproteobacteria > Neisseriales > Neisseriaceae > Neisseria > Neisseria subflava. The sequence continues at coordinate 870,386 of NZ_CP073115.1, read as the reverse complement.
TTGTAGTAAGTAAGCCAAAAGGTTTTCCATGTATCACTCAAAATGGGAAATTGATATTCAGACGGCCTTTGCCGGAAATCCGCAAAGGCCGTCTGAAATTATACCTGATTTAACTGCGCCAGTTTCCGAGACACCAGCTCTGCCGCTTCTTCCGGCGACTTGGCCTTCAACCCTACTTCGCCAAAATACGAAATTTTAGGCAAATCACACAAAAACTTATCGACGTCTTGTGCCGTCAAAAAACGGCCGTGCAAATCGAATCCGACATTTAAAGCACGCCCTTTGATTTCCGCCACCCTGTCATGCAAATGACCGTACAAATGATACCAACCCTGATAGCAGCCGTCCCATTCCTGAATCGGATAGTGAAAGAGAACCAGTGTATTCTTAATTTCCGGCAATTTGAGTTTCAAATACGGCCGTATGGACGACAGCAGCGGATAGCCGTCATGCTTGGTTTGGCTGCGGAAAAAATCGGCATGCTGCCGAATCACATGATCATGATTGCCGTAAATCAAGTGATGTTGCCCGTTCAACCGCGACAAAACGCGCTCTATTTGCTTGTAGTCTTGGGCAAAGGAAAAATCGCCCAAGTTGTACACCTTATCTTCAGGCGTAACGGTTTCATTCCACGTTTGGATTAAAAATTCATCCATCTGCTCCACGTTATCGAACGGTCGAAATTGCGGGCAGAATTTGGCGATGTTTTTATGTGAAAAATGTAGGTCGGATGTGAAGTAGGTTTTGCTCATGCCATGCTTTCTGCGTTGCAAGCTTGAATCGTATCACGCGCGGGCGTATGCTGAATAATGTTTATTGTATGCTTCAAGGAGTTTTTATGCGTTTGGTTATTGCCGCGCCGGCCAACGGCACAATATTGAAAAACGCGCTCAAAGCGCATCTTCAAAACGACCCACGCGTCAGCAGCTTGGTCGATTTATCCTCGCCAGAAGGAAGCTATCCGCAACTCTCGTTTGCCGCAGCCGAAGAAGTCGTGGCAGGACGCGCCGACCGTGCGCTGTTGATTTGCGGTACCGGCGTGGGTACGGCGATTGCCGCCAATAAGGTACGCGGCATACGAGCGGCAACGGCGCATGATTTACTCACGCTCCGCGGATCGGTGGAAAACTATGATGCACAGGTTTTATGTATGGGGCAAAACGTCATTGCCGCCCCGGCCGCTTGGGCATTGGTCGATATCTGGTTGGATTTGCGCCACGACACAAGCAGCGACTATGCGCCTAAAGTCGGCGAAATTGAAGCGTACGAGCGCGGAAAATAAATACGCGTTGCTCCATATATTTTCAGACGGCCTTACAACTGTCCCAAAAACGCCTGAATGAACGCAATCTTATCCAATTCCGGCATAGGGTTGAACGCTTCCTGATGCTCGTGGATGTAGTCGATTAAAGGATAAAATTCTTCATCAACATGGCGTTTGTCCAGTTTGCGGCCGATATTGCCTTCGTTGCTTCGTCCCAGAAACTTGGAGATCAGGTAATACGGCGATTTGAGTTTGAACAGCATTTCGCCGTTTTGCGCATCAAATACCATAAAGCCTTCGTGTTCCACATTTTTCAGACGGCCTTTCAGCTTGCCGAATGTGATGTTTTTCAACGTTTCAGGACGGCGGATGCCGTATTGTTTGCCGATTTCGTCCAATTCCGATTCAGAAAATTGACGGCCGGTCGCCACGTCAATGCAGCCGATTAAGGTTTCGCCCAATTCTTCGCGGATGATGTGTACATCTTTCGCATCTGTGATTTCAAACAAAAAAGTATGGTTCGGATACGTGCGGAACAGGGTTTCGTATTGAGCGCAATGTGCGGCGGTCATGTCGGCAAACGCGCTATCAAGCGAACCGGTGGTCGAATACAGCACTTTGCCGTCAAACGCCGCGCCTTTGGACGGGTGGTCGTCTGAAAGCGAGACGAAAGTGCAGCAGCCGAGGAAGCCGTTTACTTTTACCACCGCATCCACCAATCTCTCGTCACTGATTCGGATCGGATAGCGGCTGCCTTTGGCAATACGCTCCGAATAATTGAACACTTTTTTAAACGGGCGCACGATGATTCGATTATGCGCGTCGATAATCAAACCGCGCATTTCCAGCAAAGCATCATCAAAGCGGTTGTTATAGAACACGCTGCGGGCGTATTTCAACACGCGCAATTCAGGATAACGCTTAGATGCTTTGGCAGTAAAGTTGCGGCTGCCGTGTTGCAGATAATGATCGGTCACAAAGGTTTGCTGCGCCTCATCAAATACCAGCGGCTTATGCTCGATAGCCTGCATTTGTTCGATTTTTTCTAACTGTTCCGCATTTGCCGGTTGCACGGCCTCGATGTGGATTTCGTTTGCCACTCGGTTTTGGTTCAATTTGATATACGCCGCCAACACGTCATGCTCTTTTACGCCGTGCAGGTTGGGATAGAAATTGTGCAATCGGTAGACCTCTGTTTCAAAACCGCTTTTCTCCGCCTGATCCAATAAATGACGGCAACGCGAAGCTTTTTGATTGGTATTGGAATTAATGATCAAAATATTTCGATTCGGATTTTGACGTCCAAGTCTCAACGTTTCAGTCATCAAAGCATTGCCGCGTTTTTGCGCCTTATCCACCGCTTCGCCCGACCAATGATATTCACCATATTCATAGGTAATGAACAAATCGTTTTCAATACGGACAACTTCCGCATCCGGATACTGCGCTTTAAATTCCGCGGCTTTTTGTTCGGCAAAAGTCGATTTTCCCGAACCTTGATGACCGCGGATTAAGATAAATTTTTGCATTTTGTTTCCTTATTCTTTTTCTCAGCTTGTCCTGAATAAATAGGCCGTCTGAAAAATATTTCTACCCTTTTTTTCAGACGGCCTTAGCTTCAGTTCACAACTGCCAACGGCGTTTTCTCAATCTCTTCTACCCAGAAATCTGTACCCATACCTCGTTCGGCAAAGGAACCGATCAGGGAGAATACTTGGTCGGAGAAGCCGCCGATGTTCAAGATATCGTGACGGTTTCGTGCTTGAGCCTTAGTGTAGGGCTGGATATCCAGACAAACGAGTTTGGCTTCCGGACAACGTCGTTTCAGAATATCCCACTCTTTCATCAGACTGGTTTTGCCACCCCATCGTTGGCTGTCATCTGCCCAACTTTCATTGTCTGACACGATGACGACCAAATCCACGTCGGCTTTTTCACGGTTCAACATGGCGAGCGGTGCGCTGCATGCCGTTCCGCCGCCGCCGACATTAGCGAGTTTTTCGGCGTTGGTCATGATGCTGTCGCGCGGGTTGAGCTTCACGTTTACCGTGATTTGTTCAAACGGTATCACGCGGACTTGCGGATTGGTACGCAACATGGCGGCGGACACGAGCGCGGCAATATCGATGCAGCGGGTTTTGGTGGTCGCGCTGCCGCGATAGCCGGTAGCCGGGCTGTGCATGGAGCCGGAGACGTCCGGACAAACCACGACTTTGCCTTGGATGGTCGGTACGTTTTGTACGGCGGTTTCCATCGCATCTTGCAGGGCTTCGCGGATTTCAGACGGCATTTGGTCAGATGTCGCCTGATACGCAGTCAGCAACTGGTAAGGCAACACACGGGCGCGGGCAATAGCGGTTTCGTCACGCAGTTTTTCTGCCACCATTTTGATGTTTTTGCTTTTCGCAAATACTTCGTGGCGCAGGAAAGTATTCAGATTTTGACGAACCTGCTGCCATGAACCGTTACAGGCAATTTGCGCCCAGTCGCCGCTGTTCAAGTCTAAAGCAGTGAGCATTTGGAAAGGAACGTTGGGCAATGCGCCTTCTCGGCTTTGTTTGTAGTCTTCAAAAGCGCGGGTAATGGGCGGCAATGCTTCGCGGTCGTACGGTTTGCCGATCAGCCATGCAAACCATGCGGCACGCCATGCTTCACGCGGTTTCGGATGCACCATTTTGACCACGTCTGCCAGTGACGGCGAATTGCCGATGGCGGCGTTCAACAGTTGTTTTTCGGTGGCGGTCAAAAGCCAGGTCTGCATCAGTTTTTTCGGACGGTTGCCGAAGGATTTTCTGCCGACTGCGCCGCTGCGGATAATTTGTGCGAAATTGCGCAACATTTTACCGTTGTCCACCACTTGGTCGAATACGCGGGAGAGCATGTTCACATCTTTTTGCGCCAACACGGCAAGCAACAGCGCAGGCATATCTTTCATAAAACCTTTTTGACGGGCATATACGGCGGTTTTGGCGATAAACTCGGCATCCAGGCTTTCTGCCAATTTCAACACTTGGTCAAGCTGACTTTGGGCATCGGCATAGAAGGTATTGTTCAGACAACCGGTAGCGGCAAGCTGTGCCAGCTGTTGTTTGGGTGTCAACGTGTAGGCGATGCCGCCGGCTTCATTATGGGTATCGGTTTTAGTAAAACGGTTTTTAATCGATTGAAACAAGGTAGTATTAGCCATTTTCATTTTCTTTCATATTGTTGGTTTGAGGTGTCCGAACTGTTTTAGCTTTGTTTTCAGACGGCCTTGAATGGGTGGCAGCGTGGCGGCTAAAGATGAAGAGAAGCGTTTTTAACTGAAAGCTAATGTATTCTCTTCCGGGCATCCGCCTACTGCCGTAGGGCGACTAGATTTACTAGGATCATTCAGGTTTTAGCAGAAAAGGAATGTAATCCTAATGGCATTCGCCCATAAGGGGTGGCACATTGGGCAACAAAGAGTGGAGAAATTTTTACGCGCTCTATCCTCTGAGCTACTCTGCCATAGTTGGCGGCAGAGACGGGATTCGAACCCGCGACCTCGCGCTTAGCAGGCTGTAATTCCTCCGGGATTTGCCGTCTGTACCGAAAACAGTTTTTATATCAGCTCGTCCGAATATTTCAGACGGCCTCAAATGTGGGCAGCGTAGCAGATAAACATGAAGAGAAACGGTTTTAACGTGAAAGGTTAATGTACTCTCTTCAAGCATCAGCCTACTGCCGTATAAAGTAATATGGCACGCAACAAGTTTTTAAGGGAAACATGCCTTTACTCTACCAACTGAGCTACTCTGCTATTTTGGATAACAGAGACAGGACTCGAACCTGCGACATAAGGATATCCATGTTGTAGTTTCCCTAGGCATTTGCCTGCCATATTGGAAAAGGGTGGGCGACTAAATAAACAAGACGTTCAACGTCTATCAGACGAGACAGGATTCGAACCTGTTAATCCAAATGTAGTCTTGTTGGCATTCGCCCTGTAACTCCACAGCAACTAAATTTACGGAAAATTTTTCTCCGGTAACTGTATTTCCCGAAGCATCTGCTGTATCGTTACATTCACAACATAGCCAACAGCGTGCCAAGAATAAAATTTTTATAAAAATAATTTTTAATTTATTGAATATAAAGAAAATATATTTTAAAGTAGCTTTTATCAGCAAGAAGCGTAGAATACTAAAAAAATATATTTATAGATAGTTATATAGAAAATAAAATATACAAGGATATATGATGCGATTGGATGATTTGGACAAACGCTTGCGGTTAAGTAAACGGCAAATTTGTATTGGAAAAAATAATTTAAAGGCCGTCTGAAACATGAATACCAATCCCAAAAAACAAGTCGCCGTCAGCTTTCTCGGTACGGTATTGGATAGCGGTTTCGGTCAGGGCCGTTGGTTGAAATGGCGGCCAAACGTCGCCATGAATCAGCGTCAAGATTTTCATCTTGACCGCATGGAGCTGTTTTATGCGGAGAAATACCGCGAGCTGGCGGATCATGTAAAAGCCGATATACAGCAGGTGTCGCCGCACACAGTCGTCAATCTCGTACCTATGGAGCTGGCAAACCCATGGGATTTCTCCGAGGTTTATACCAAACTGCACGATTGGGCAGCGGGCTATCCATTTGATACAGAAGAAGAAACCTATTTCACTCACATCACCACAGGTACACACGTTGCCCAAATCTGCCTGTTCTTACTGGTGGAATCGCGTCAAATCCCCGGCGTACTGTTACAAACTGCTCCTCCCAAAAATCAAAGACGCAGTATGGAGGACGGCAATGTTGGCAGTTATGAAATCATCGATTTAGACTTGGCTCGTTACGACGTACTGGCAGAACGCCTTGCCGCCGTACGCGATGACGCAGTGCGCTACCTGAAAAGCGGCATCTCCACCCAAAACGCCGCCTTCAACCGCATGATTGCCGAAATCGAACAGGTCGCACTCAACTCCCCTTCCCCCATTCTGCTTTCCGGCCCCACAGGTGCAGGCAAATCCATGCTGGCACGCAGGATTTTTGAATTAAAAAAGCGCGCCATCTGATTAAAGGCACATTTGTCGATGTAAACTGCGCCACCCTTCGCGGCGACGGCGCAGCATCAGCCCTGTTCGGTCACAAAAAAGGCGCCTTTACCGGCGCTGCAGAAAAACGTGAAGGCTATCTGAAAACCGCCGATGGCGGCGTATTGTTTTTAGACGAAATCGGAGAATTGGGTTTAGATGAGCAAGCTATGTTGCTCAAAGCCATTGAAGAAAAACACTTTTATCCCGTAGGTAGCGACAGCGAAGTTAAAAGCGACTTCCAACTTATCGCCGGAACCAACCGCGACCTGCGGCACGAAATTCGCGCCGGCCGCTTCCGCGAAGACCTGTTCGCCCGCATCAACATCTGGAATTACCCACTGCCCGCACTCGCCAACCGCCGCGAAGACATCGAGCCCAACGTCGAACACCAGCTCGCCCTAGCCTCGCAAGAACTCGGCCGAACCACCCGCTTCAACAAAGAAGCCCTAGCCGCCTACCTTGACTTCGCCCACTCCAACCAAGCGCCATGGCGCGGCAATTTCCGCGACCTTGCCGCCAGCATCATGCGCCTGGCCACGCTTGCGCCGCAAGGCAGGATACAGGTAGAACAAGTCCAAGTCGAAATCGAACGCCTCAAATGGTTATGGTCGGAAGAACCCTTTTCAGACGGCCTCCTACATAACAGGCCGTCTGAAAAAACACAAGACTACCCCAATAAAGTCGATTGGGACACATTGGATTTGTTCGACAAACTGCAACTGCAACACGTCATCGATGAATGCCGCAAACACCCCAACATGGCCGCTGCCGGTCGTGCATTGTTCAACGTCTCCCGAACAGAAAGGGCAAAAGTCAATGACAGCGACCGATTGAGGAAATATTTACAGCGATTTGGATTGGAATGGGGAGATATTTAAATGAGAGTGGACAAGCTAGCTCATTTTAATCGCATTATTTTTCATCATTTATAAAAAATAAAAGGCATCAATCCGATGCCTTTTTAATTTATTAACACAAATTACTTCTTTGGTTTACTTCAAAAATGCCGCATGATAGGCAATATGCTCACCAATAAAACTGGCGATGAAGTAATAGCTATGATCGTAGCCTTTATGGAAGCGCACATCGACCGGTTGATTTGCCGCACGGCAGGTTTCGATAAAATCTTCGGTACGCAATTGTGTTGGCAAAAACTCATCCTCCAAGCCCTGATCAATGCGCATACCCTGCACTTTATAGCCTTGTTGGATGAGTGAGCTGGCATCATATTGCTGCCATTTTTCACGATCTTCCCCTAAATAGGCAGTAAAGGCTTTTTCTCCCCAAGGCACAAGGCTTGGCGACAAAATGGGCGAAAAGGCAGAGACACTTTGATAGCGTTCTCGATTTCGCAATGCCAATACCAATGCGCCATGTCCGCCCATTGAATGTCCCATAATGGAACGTTTGCCGTTGGTAGGGAAATTTGCTTCAATCAGATCAGGCAATTCATTCAAAATATAATCATACATTTGATAATTCGTCGCCCAAGGTTGCTCGGTCGCATTCAGATAAAAGCCCGCACCCTGCCCTAAATCGTAAGCAGCATCGTTCGGCACTTGCTCTCCGCGAGGGCTGGTATCAGGCGCAACCACAATCACTTGATGTTCTGCCGCATAACGCTGAAAACCTGATTTGGTAATGAAATTTTGTTCCGTACACGTTAAGCCGGAAAGCCAATAAATCACACCAAGCGGTCGATTCTCCTGATTATCCGGCAAATAGACGGCAAATTTCATTTCGCATTGCAGCGTTTGGGCATGGTGAGCCCAAACTTGTTGCGAACCACCAAAAATTTGATGTTGTTCAATCAGTTTCATCGCGTACCTTAGTAATGAATAACAGCACGGATCGATTTACCTTCATGCATTAAATCAAAGGCTTCATTGATTTGATCAAGTGTCATTGTGTGGGTCACAAATGGTTCTAACTCGATGTTGCCTTTCATTGAATCTTCCACCATTTTCGGCAGTTCAGAGCGACCTTTCACACCACCAAACGCCGAGCCTTTCCAAACACGACCTGTTACCAACTGGAACGGACGAGTTGAAATTTCTTGGCCTGCACCCGCTACGCCGATGATAATGGATTGTCCCCAGCCACGGTGTGCACTTTCTAAGGCCTGACGCATTACGTTTACGTTGCCGATACATTCAAAGGTATGGTCAATGCCCCATTTATTGATGTCTAACAACACATCTTTAATCGGTTTATCGTAATCGTTCGGGTTCAAACAATCAGTTGCACCAAACTGTTTTGCCAACTCGAATTTTGAGGGATTGGTATCAATAGCAATAATGCGGCCGGCTTTGGCTTGACGCGCACCTTGCACCACCGCCAAACCAATCGCCCCCAAGCCAAACACAGCAACAGAGTCGCCCTCTTGCACTTTTGCTGTGTTATGTACCGCACCAATACCTGTGGTAACGCCGCAGCCGAGTAAACATACTTGTTCATGGTTGGCTTCTGGATTAATTTTTGCCAGTGAAACTTCTGCAACAACAGAGTATTCACTGAAAGTCGAACAGCCCATATAGTGATAGATCGGCTGGCCTTGATAAGAAAAACGCGTCGTGCCGTCCGGCATTAAACCTTTACCTTGCGTATCACGCACTGAGACGCATAAGTTGGTTTTACCTGAACGACAAAACTCACATTCGCCACATTCAGCGGTATAAAGAGGAATAACGTGATCACCTGGTTTTACGCTTGACACACCTTCGCCCACAGCAACGACCACACCCGCACCTTCATGCCCAAGCACCACAGGGAATACGCCTTCAGGATCGCTTCCTGATAACGTAAACGCATCAGTATGGCACACGCCAGTATGAGTGTTACGAATTAACACCTCGCCTTTACGCGGCATTTCCACGTCGATTTCCACAATTTGTAAGGGTTGATTTGGTGCGAATGCCACCGCCGCACGAGATTTGATGGTTGAATTGGTTTGTTTATTTTCCATTATTTTTGCCTTTTAATTCATTAAAAAAGTTATCTAGCCAAAGTAAGATAACAACAGCTTATACTCTGACCTCCACTCTAAAGCAAGCATTTTTGCAATTTTGCACCGGTGGTAGCATGATCGCCTGAAGAGCCACCATGCAATCAGCGGTCAAATGGTTCCGAATATTTCCCTAAGTCATGCAGCTTTCCCATCTGGCAGGCCTGTTCCTGCGCACCAAACACCCGAGCAAACTCCGCCACCATTTCCCCAACATTAACCGAATGAGACCTTTGCAAAATTCCTTTCTTTCCGACAGCCGAAATCCAAACACAGGTTTTCGGCTGTTTTTGTTTCAAATATCCACTGATTCTACTCAAATACCCTCTTAATCCTCCTTGGATACCTGATTAATCAGGCATCCGGCCGCCTTTTAGGCGGCAACAGGCGCACTTAGCCTGTTGGCGGCTTTCAAAAGGTTCAAACACATCGCCTTCAGATGGCTTTGTGCACTTACTTTAACCAGCCCGAAATAGGCTGCCCGGGCATAGCGGAATTTACGGTGCAGCGTACCAAAGCTTTGTTCGACCACATAACGGGTCTTCGACAAATACCGGTTGCGTTTGGTTTGCGCTTCCGTCAGCGGATGGTTACGGTGTGCTTTGCGCATAATGCCGTCCAGCAGCCGATGCTCTTCCAGATGTTGCCGGTTTTCTTCACTGTCATAGCCTTTGTCGGCATAGACGGTCGTACCTTCGGGCAGACCTTCCAATAAAGGCGACAACTGTTTGCACTCATGGGCGTTGGCGGGGGTAATATGCAGTTTCTCGATATAGCCTTCCTCATCGGTGCGGGTATGTTGTTTGTAACCGAGTCTGTATAAACCGTTTTTCTTTGTCCAGCGGGCATCGCTGTCTTTACTCGGTGTGGTTTGTCCGCTGACTTGTCCTTCTTCATCGACTTCTATGGCCTGACGCTGTTTGCTGCCGGCGGTCTGAATAATGGTGGCGTCAATGACGGCGGCGGATGCTTTCTCTATTTTTAGGTTTTTTTCGGTCAGTTGGCGGTTAATCAGTTCCAGCAATTCGGACAGGGTGTCGTCTTGCGCCAGCCAGTTGCGGTAGCGGCATAAGGTGCTGTAATCGGGGATGCTCAGTTCGTCAAAACGGCAAAACAGGTTGAAATCGATGCGGGTGATGAGGCTGTGTTCGAGTTCGGGATCGGAGAGGCTGTGCCATTGGCCGAGCAGGACGGCTTTGAACATGGACAACAGGGGATAGGCGGGACGGCCGCGGTGGTCTCGAAGGTAACGGGTTTTTTGACGATTCAGGTATTGTTCGATCGGTTGCCAATCAATCACCTGATCCAACTTCAATAGTGGGAAACGGTCGATGTGTTTGGCAATCATGGCTTGGGCGGTTTGCTGGAAGAAGGTGCTCATGGAAAATCCCCTAAATGTCTTAGTGGGAATTTAGGGGATTTTGGGGAATTTTGCAAAGGTCTCCGAATGACTTTGCAAGGTTTGCCAATGTTTGTAAGGTAAGAGATTGCCGAGTTTGTCTTGGGCGGAATGGGCGTAGTAAATGAGGGAGCTCATATTGAAATTCTAAAAAATTCAAATTGATACAAATGCAATGATAATATGCTATCAAATTTAATATGTAAATAGAAAAATGCCGTCTGAAACTTTTTCAGACGGCATTGTTATTGATTAACCTTTATAACTTGCTTCTAATATCCTCTACTGCTTTTACCAAAGCTTCGGAAAGCGAAGGATCAAAAGAAGAGTGGCCTGCTTGGACGATTCTCAATTCTGCTTCAGGAAAGGCTTGCGAGAGTTCCCACGCGCTTTGCATAGGGGTGCATAGGTCGTAGCGGCCTTGGACGATGATGGTTGGGATATGGCGGATTTTGTCGATGCTTCTCCCAAGGGAGGCTAATTTTTACTGATAGAGGCCTTTGCAAAATTCCTTTTTCCCCAACAGCCGAAACCAAAACAAAGATTTTCGGCTGTTTTTGTTTCAAATATCCGCTGACTCTACTCAAATACCCTCTTAATCCTCTTGGATACCTGATAATCAGGCATCCGGCCGCCTTTTAGGCAGCAACAGGCGCACTTAGCCTGTTGGCGGCTTTCAAAAGGTTCAAACACATCGCCTTCAGATGGCTTTGTACACTCACTTTGCTCAGTCCGAAGTAGGCTGCCCGCGCATAGCGGAATTTACGGTGCAGCGTACCGAAGCTTTGTTCGACCACATAACGGGTCTTTGACAAATATCGGTTGCGTTTGGTTTGCGCTTCCGACAGCGGATGTTTGCGGTGGGCTTTGCGCATAATACCATCCAGTAACCGATGCTCTTCCAGATGTTGCCGGTTTTCCTCACTGTCATAGCCTTTATCGGCATAGACGGTCGTACCTTTGGGTAACCCTTCCAACAAAGGCGACAGGTGTTTGCACTCATGGGCATTGGCGGGGGTGATGTGCAGTTTCTCGATATAGCCTTCCTCATCGGTACGGGTGTGTTGTTTGTAACCGAGTTTGTAGAGGCCGTTTTTCTTTGTCCAGCGGGCATCTTTGTCCTTACTCGGTGTGGTTTGGCCGCTGACTTGTCCTTCCTCATCGACTTCTATAGCCTGGCGCTGTTTGCTGCCGACGGTCTGAATAATGGTGGCGTCAATGACGGCGGCGGATGCTTTCTCTACTTTTAAGCCTTTTTCGGTCAGTTGGCGGTTGATCAGTTCCAGCAGTTCTGACAGGGTATTGTCTTGCGCCAGCCAGTTGCGGTAGCGACATAAGGTGCTGTAATCGGGGATATTCAGTTCGTCAAAACGGCAAAACAGGTTGAAATCGATGCGGGTAATAAGGCTGTGTTCGAGTTCGGGATCGGAGAGGCTGTGCCATTGGCCGAGCAGGACGGCTTTGAACATGGACAACAGGGGATAGGCGGGACGGCCGCGGTGGTCTCGGAGGTAACGGGTTCTTTGACGATTCAGGTATTGTTCGATCGGTTGCCAATCAATCACCTGATCCAACTTCAATAGTGGGAAGCGGTCGATGTGTTTGGCAATCATGGCTTGTGCGGTTTGCTGGAAGAAGGTGCTCATGGAAAATCCCCTAAATGTCTTAGTGGGAATTTAGGGGATTTTGGGGAATTTTGCAAAGGTCTCTGATAACCTATAAACTTTAGTCCCAATCCACAACTTTTTTATCAAGTACGATCTGCTTTAGACAGACTTTTTCTCAAATCTTAAAAAATCTGCCATTTTTTTTGATTCGGCAACTTCATCATGCGGAATCAGTACATAACGCCAATGCTTACCATTGTGCTGCAACGCATAATCCGTAGCATGTTTGCACCATTCAAAAGCTGCATCAGCTTTTGCCAAAACTTCAGGATCTTTTAAATCTTTACCTGCTTTAGTTTCAACAAGCCAGATAGAATCTTCTGTTTCTACAACAAAATCAGGGATATATTCTTTAGAATCGAAACCTGATTTCCAGTAAATCTGGAATTGGCCTTGGGCAGGTTTGAACCATTTTTGCGCGTCTCGTTCCAGAATCACGGCAAAACGGCGTTCAGTATCAGAGTCGAATTTTTGTAAGGGATACAGACATTTGGAAAAGCTGCCAAACAGCATTTGCTTAATACGGCTGAGATCTTTTGGTGTTTGTCGCACAGAATGAATCGCTTCATCAGCTGAAACAGTATAGTTGCATGGTTTGAGCGTACTAAATCCTTGACTGACGCGGGCTTCATAACTTGCCACTTTTTCCCAAAAATGCTCCATCATTTGCGCATGGATTTCACGGGCAATCAGACGACGTTCTTTATCCAGCACACTCAAAACTTCCTCTTCGGATAAATAAGCACGTAGGTGCACCACCATCTGTCCCGCCAAATCGTAAAGCAGGTCAGCTTGGGTGAAATAGTCAATATCGTCGAAATCCATCAGCGAAAAAACAATATAGTCTTCAGGGCGTTTTTCTTTCATACCCAATTCAGCAGACAGGCTACTTTGCTCGTTGGTGTGCAGGTTGTGAATAGTGATTTCACGTTCACTCGGTTGTAGATGCAGGCTGCTTAAATCGAGTTTGAACGGATGGAATCCCGTGCTGACTTCCCCGCTGGGTATAACTGTAATTCTAGGAATATCAATGGTTTGATTCACCATTGTTTCTGTGGTTTTAGCAACAATCTCAGCTATATCCAGCTCATCCACTAGCAATTCCCCTTGAGCCGGTTGTAATGCCGTCTGAACTTCTTGAACGATTTTTTCGCGGATTTCCACTGTCAATAATGCTTGGGAAGTTGGAGCCTCACTTGGACGGGAAGCATATTTTGCAGCAGCTTCCATTACCTTTCGGGCAATGCGTTTTTCGTTTTCAGTTTTAAAAACAGGCTGATAATCGACTGAAGAATTGGTTTCTGAAACACCTTGTTTTGTATTTTCAGACGACGTTTCCGCCAATCCCAATTTCGTTTCCACACTGCTATACACCTGCATGCTGACTTTTTTATCGTCCTCACTTGGTGCATCCAAAATCACCTGTTTCAATTTCAGCACTGAATCACCTTTATTGGCTTCATCGATGATTTCCTGAAAGCGGTCGTGGGCGATAATATTCAATCTATCCACCACTTCCACTCCCGTACGTTTTCCATAAGGCAGACGCAAACCGCGTCCGATAGATTGCTCGATCAGTGTTCTAGCATTGGCAGCGCGCAGCGGTACGATGGTATAAAGATTGGTAACGTCCCAGCCCTCTTTGAGCATATTGACATGAATCACGATTTCCGTCGGCTCATCCACGCTCTCCACCTCTAAAAGTCGTTCAATCATTTCTTCTTCGTCTTTGCCTGATTTACTCGAATCCACCTGAATCACTTTTCCCTTATAACGCCCGTTATAAAAGTTGTCCGATTCCAGTAAAGACAATAATTGCGCCGCGTGCGTGGTATCGCGGGCAATCACCAGCATAAAAGGCTTCACCACGGCAACATTATTTTCCCGAGCATAAGTCATAAGCTCGACCTTGGTGTTTTCATGCACACGCACGCCATCTTCTAACTTGATTTTCTCAATTTCTTCGGGCGTATAATTTTTCGCATCAAAATTGCGCTGCGTAACCACCGCAGGCATTTTGACAAAACCATCGTCCATTGCCCGAGCCAGCGGATAATCTACAATCACATTTTTGAACGGAATAGGCGCTTTGGTGGATTCCACAAATGGCGTAGCAGTTAACTCCAAGCCAAAAAGCGGATTTAATTCATTAATCGCTCGCATCCCCGCCTGCGCCCGATAGCGATGTGATTCATCCATCAGCAACACCAAATCGGGCAGATCCGCCAGATAATTGAAATAACTATCGCCCAGCACTTCACGCATCCGCTTGATTTTCGGCTCTTTGCCGCCGCGCACCTCGCTGTTGATTTTGGAAATGTTGAATACATTAACGGTAATCTCACCAAAAAGATTATCCATCCCCATACTCAAATTCTGCTGTTCATAATTGTCGCCGCTAATGAGTTTGGGTGGATTTACCGCAAATTCACTGATGCCTTTAAACACATATTTCGGCGTATTCGGTGTAAAGTCGGCAATCAGCTTGTTATAAATCGTCAGGTTCGGTGCAAGTACAAAAAAATTATTGATACCGTGTGCCAAATGTAGATAGGCGATAAATGCCCCCATTAGGCGAGTTTTTCCCACCCCTGTTGCTAGGGCAAAGCATAATGACGGAAATTCCCGCTCAAAATCCTGCAAGGTTGGGAATTCGGCTTTTAAGGTATTCAACACCGCCGTTACATCGCGATCTTTCTGCGCCATTTCCGGTGCAGCATCTAACGCCTGCTTTAACTTCGCCAAACTTTCTGCTTGCGGTGCACGCAAAGACAAACGTCCGTTGATATAGTTTTGAGTTCTGATGCTCATGGTTTTATCTCTTATCTCTTGCTTTCAGTAATTAAAAATAGCTTAATCACTGATTTGATCTTTATTCCTTTAGCTGCCTGGATTTTTTAGCTGACCAAACTGCCATATGTGATCAGTTGCTCGAAAATTTCGAATAACTAAAATTTTGTGTAGCAAGCCAACACAATTCGAACTATTCCGAATTTCCAGACAGTTCATCTCTTTCTTCCTGCCAATCCGACAACTCATTTTCCAACTGTTCAACTGTCGGCAGATTCGTTACTAAAGGTTCCGGCAGTGCGCGCACCAATTCGTATTCTGCAATGCCTATCGGCTTGTCTATACCCGATAAGGCATATTCCGCCACCAAGCGGTTTTGCGTTTTGCACAACAGCAAGCCGATGGTTAGATGATCGTCAGGGGCTTTTATTTGTGCATCGACTGCCGCCAAATAAAAATTCAATTGCCCTGCATGTTCGGGCTTAAATGCCGTGGCTTTTAATTCCACCACCACATAGCATTTCAGGCGGGTGTGATAAAACAGCAAATCAATAAAAAACTCGTCGCCGTTCACTTCCAAGCGGTATTGCCGCCCAACAAAAGCAAAGCCGTTACCCAGTTCCAGCAGAAAACGAGTAATGTGCTGCATTAAGGCGTTTTCAATTTCCCGCTCTTGCGTGTCCTCTCCCAAACTCAAAAAGTCGAACAAATAAGGATCTTTTAATGTTTCTTGTGCCAATGCGGAAGTCGGCGCGGGCAAACGGGCGGCAAAATTGGTAACGGCTTTTCCTTGTCACTCGTGCAGGCGGTTTTTAATGTGGACTTCTAATGTGGCGCGCGACCAATTTTCCGCTATCGCTTTCTGCACATAAAATAAACGTGCTTCTTGTTCCTTAATACGGTTAATCAAAAGCACATTATGACCCCACGGCAATTGTCCAACAGTCTGTTGGACAATTTCAAAATCAGTCCAGGCTTCAGCAAAAGCCCGCATATACATAAGGTTGGCGCGGGAAAAACCCTTCATTTCAGGAAACTCCTCGCGCAAATCCCGCCCCAAGCGGTCAATCACTTTGCTACCCCAGCCTTGCGTTGCCTGCCGCTGCAAAATACCCCGCCCGATATGCCAGTAAAGCGATACCAGCTCGGCATTTACCGATAAAGCCGCTTTGTGCCTCGCGGCCGACACTCGATTTTTAATATCTGCCAACCATTGCACATAATCGGCAGGCATCATCGCCATTTCCTTACCCATCGCTATCCTCTCCATCAAACAATCTGCCCTGATTTTCGACCGCACTTTTGCGTTTCACGGATTTGGTTTTGGCGGCGGGTTGGTTTTCAGACGACCTTGGCTCAGGCTCTTCTTCTGCCATCGGAAGATTGGCGACGTTCAAGCTGTAATCGTCGTGTCCCCATTCGCAACGTTTCAAAATCATTTTGGGGATTTTTTTTAAGGAAAGATTCGGGAAACGCTCTGCCGCCTGATCTGCCGTAATCCCACGCCAAGCGGAGCAGCAGATTAGCAGGCTGCGACCTGCTCCAACCTCGTCTGAAAGCACTTGCAACTGCTCAACAGATAAGCTTTGGGTGGTAACGTAGATAAAATCGTTTTCGCTGGAATAACCGTGCTGCCACCAAAGGTTTTCAGACGGCATATAGGTAAATCCCTCCAGCTTCGCTAAGGCTTCCGCCAGCATTTCAGGGTTGTAGTCGGGATTGATGATTTGATTGCCCCATTTGTCGTTGACAATCAATGTCGGCGCAAGGCGGAAATAGCGGAATCCGCCTCCCCTTGCCAGTTCACCGCTTTGGAAATGCCGCCTTGGTCTTCGCCATCGATGACTTTTTGCAGGCGCGGAATAATGTGGGTATGGCAATGCTCGCCCAGCTCCACCATAATCCAACGCCGCCCCATTTTATGGGCAACTGCACCGGTGGTGCCGCTGCCGGCGAAAGAATCTAAGATGAGATCGCCTTTATTTGTCGCCATCTCCAAGACACGTTTTAGCAATGCTTCTGGTTTTTTTCCATTTTTAAAATCTACACCGCCTTCGTTAGCTATTCCATTCCATGAAATATCAGTCCACACATCAGTAATTAGTTCTGCTGGGACACGTTCATTATCAATCTCTACTAAACGTTTATCATAAAAAACCAGTTGCCTGCCATTAGCTATATAGAAATCAGGGACATCTTCATTCGGATGAACAAAAACTTTATCACGTTCTTTTTTAGATTCATTTATCGTTTCTCTACGTTTTATTGCAGCCCCTCCGCCGATAGCAACTAATTGAAAAATTCGGTCAGCATTAGCTATTGCAAAATTTGATATTTCATCTTCAAAATATTCTCCATATTCTTTTTTTGCAGCAGATACGGAATCAAATCCTAAATTTTGAGACACTGCATCGGCTATCCCTATCCATTTCCAATTTAAAAAATCATCCTCTTTATTAACCAAATATTTGTTATATCCAGAGTCATATCCTTTGGGTATAAACAATTTTGTTAGTGGTTTTGTAGATTTATCTTTTGCATATAGCAAAAGATAATTTGCTGTTGAAAACACAGTAGAACCTGTTGCTTTAAATCCAGATGGATCATTTGTAGTCATGGTAATTGTGTTGCAATAGTTTAATCTTCCAAAGATTTCATCAAGTAGAACTTTGCAGTATGCCATTTCGGAATCATCTAGATGAACAGCTAATACTCCATCATTACTTAATAAATTTTTGAATATTTGAAATCTATCACGCATCAAACCCAGCCAAATAGAATGCTCCACCCCATCGTCGTAATGTTCAAACGCAGAGCCAGTGTTAAAAGGCGGATCGATAAACACGCATTTCACCTTGCCCGTAAATTCCTGCTCCAACGCTTTAAGCGCAAGCAGGTTGTCGCCGAAAATCAATCGATTGTCAAACGCCGCCGATTCCGACCGCACTTTGGCGTGATAGGATTTTTCAGGTTCTTCCAGTAATATCCGCGCTTCCAACTTCGGACGTTTGTGTTTGCCGATCCAGGTGAGTTCTAGTTTTTGTTTGGTCATTTTGTATTTCACTTAATTAATTGAATCTAAATCTTCAAGTATTCGTTTGTAACGCTGGTAGAATGCGACCCTACCACCTTCCATGATGTTACAGATCCGTTCACGTACAGCTCGTTCTTGTAACCCGCCAGCATCATTTTGTTGAATTTGCCCACCAGTAAATACCATTGGCAATACCAATTCAGCATCTCCATTAACAACAATATTTGGGTTATGAGTCACAATGATTATTTGGCGGCGAAACTTATTACTACGAATTTGATCAACAACCAATTCCGAAATTAATGCATTATCAAGGTCATCCTCAGGTTGATCTAGTAATAATGGCTCCTGACCATGTGATAACACAAAAGACAAAATTGAAGATGTTTTCTGTCCTGCAGAAGCACGCTCCAGTGATTGGAATGCATCACGCTCACTGCGCCTAAATTCTACTTTTACCAAATCGTGTGGAAACCATTCTAGCAACGCATTCTCATCATCATGACTAAGTTTGCCTATTGCGGTGATAAACTTGCCATGCATGACTTGCCCTAGGATATTATTGCTACGTTCAAAAAGACCCAATTTTAAGTTTGTAACTCTTTTATGTACGGGATCATGAATATCATCACTTACCAATCGGCTAAGCAATCCTGTTTTATGTCCATTAACATCATCAACTACAAGAATATTGTCTGAGAATGTAGTCCCCTGTAATCTTAGAATTGAGCGAAATTCATCATTAGATTGTTCTATATCTGCCTGCCCACAAATTGTGATTCTTAAATTTGGGTTAGAAACAAGGACATTATTTACAAAATCTTGACGCAATTTTGTCAATTTTCTGCGGTGCATATCTAGTTGAGCATACGCCTTAACAATCTGTTTATGAAGATTAATTCGTTCCTCTTGTTGCTCACTTATTTTATTTATATCAGCTTCCAATTCTTGCTTTCTTCTTAAGGCTCTTTCAGCCTCTTGTGCGGTACCCACACCTGCTTCTTTTAATCGATCTACTTCATTTTGATAATTAGAAATCGCTAAACTTGTTTTCTGAAGATATTCAGTAACAGGTTGGCTTTGCTTAAATAGACCATCAACCTGCAGCTGCATCTCCTCAGCAATCTGAATTATATTTTGATATTTTATATTTAACTCATTTACGACTAATTCAGCTTGTCGTTGAACCTCTGAAGGGTCAGGATCTCGCAAGGAAATATCCCCCAACCTAATCTGTTCATAAATATTTTGTTGCAATACTGAATGAAGCCTACTAATAGGAGAGAAAAGCTTCTCAACAAAATTATTAACTATACTCTGCGCTTCCTGATTTTCTTGATATTGTTTAACCTGCTCAGCTATATTGGATTGTTGATACGCAAGTGTCTTGCGAGATATTTCTCGATATTCTGTTTCCAGCTCTGCTTTTTTTTCAACAAACGACGCCAACGTACGCTCTCTAAGACGCAAGTCTCTTAAATTTCGACACAATCTTTCATATTCTTCTTTCCAAGAAGAAAACCCAACCTCAGGTGCTCTGTCAATATAATTAAGCAAAGCACTAGGGCGCTCTGCCAATTCAAAAATTTGTTTTTGGCTAAAAACTTTAACAGGAAAAAATTTTGCTGCTTGTTCAACATTCAATCCGGTATCTTGCCACACATCACCTTCTAGCCGTTGCGCTTGAAATTCACTAGGCTTCCATGTGAAGGAATATGTTTCCTTAGTACCTGCCAATGGGTCGTACTTTTCTACAGTGGCTTTCAATACCGTATCTTGCCGCACCATACCAAAATTACCTCTTGTTCCCCCCGAAGCTCTGAATCTATTAAATGCACGAACAACATCACTCTCTTCTTGATTACCAAGTTCCTGAATGTCTACTTCGCGTGCGACAGCTAAACGAAGCGCTTCTAATAATGTTGATTTACCACTCCCTCGACCTCCAATAATGGCATTAAACCAAGGACTAAAATCAATGCTCAAAGATTGCCGTCTTAAGTGAAGTTGCTGTATCTGCAAAGAAGTAATTCTGCACAAAGGTGCTTTAGGTTCTTCTTCTGCCAGCAACAAAGAACTTTCCGGATCTAATAAAGCAAGCTTTAATCCTTCAATACTGGGCTGCGCCATTTTCAACCAAGCCCATCGTGTACCTGCATTACTTGTTTTATGAGCATCTGACCCATTAACAATTGCCCGCCTTTCAAGTTTGTTGGCAAAATGCTGAACAGCTGGAGCCTCCATGTCATGAATCTCAATGGCATCAGCTTTTTCCAAAACTTGTTCAATCACACGATCTGATCGTGGTGAGAATTCCCACGCTGTAGCCGTTGAGTTAAATAAACCATTTATCTCTTCTGCATGAGCCAGAACAACAACACCTCCATGATTATGGATATAATCGCAAATAGTAGAAGCTCCCATATCGCACATACCATGAGCATTATTCGCTTCGTTATTGTATCGACTCAATGTTAATATCCCGTGAATTTTGGATGCTGATTCTTCTGGATCAAAAATTGCAAGAACATGAATCCCATCTGAACTTGTTAATTCAACCCCTGGAAATAAATACAAATCACGATAGTCTGGATGCCGAGGTTGCTCATTCGTCATATTATTTAATTCATCTTTTAGCCTATCAATCCAATTAGCACAGTTATGATCAGTAATAGCAACACAATCCATACCTGAACGCATGTAGGCAAGCAACCAATCGCGTGGTGTTAAACTACACTCCCTGTAATCACTTGATGCTGGCGTATGATTATGGAAATCGAATTTCCACCAATTAGATCCCGGATACTTCATTACTTCATCTCCCATTCAATAAAAAACAATTCTTCCTCTTCCACCTTCTGCTTCAAACTTTCTTCCAATTCTTCAATCAGCTGGTTACGCTGCGCTTCGATTTCATCTTGTTTATCAAAAAGTTCTCGGCGTTGGCGGCTGCGTTTGTTTTCTAATTCTCGCTGTTTTTTCTGCCAGCTTAGTTTTTCTTCCAACGTAGCGGAAGTGGCGGCGGTGCGGCGGACTTCTTTAATTTCACGATCGGTTTCTTTAATGTCTTGTTCCAAACCTTGTTTTAAATCATCCGCCCAGTCGTCCAGTTTTTGCACTTCCTCCTCAAAATAACCTAAATTACGTTTGGCGGCTTGGTTTAATAGCGTTTGATGGCGTTCAAACATATTGTCGGATAAGGTCGTCTGAAATCCGATTTTTATTGTAGTTTCGGCAATATGTGCGGGCAGGCGCAGAAGTTTTTCTGGATCATCCGCTTGTAGAACTTTACCGTTTTCGGTTATGGCGGCAATCAGTATGTGCTGCTCGGTATCACCCAGCGCGCTAATGCTGATGAGTTTGGCAATAAGTTGTCCGCTTCGTCCGCGATAGGGTTCGAGTGTACTGATCCTGCCGTTATGCCCTTGATAATCAAAAATTAGCCGTACTGGTGGACAATCACGTTTTTTGGCGCGATCGATGATGGCTTGTGCCAAGAGATGAGTAATTCGGTAGAGATGAGCTTTGCCACTTTTTCGCGGCAGTTCGTATCGTCCTGTTGGAATGTCAAGGTCGTCTGAAAGATTTTCAGGTAGCTTATTGAGTATAAAACCACCATCATAGAAGTCTGAACTGTCACCAAGTTCGCTTCGGGTTAACTCCATTAAGATTTTTTCGTATTTGTTGAGTGCTACTTGGCTTTCTTCAGCACGAATGCATAGTCTTTCGCGGACTTCTTCATCAAAATTTTCCAGCAGGGTTTGACGGGCTTTCATCATATTTTGGTTGATTTCGTCCGATAGCTCACTTTGGAGACTATCAAAGGCAGTTTTGATGTCTTCGGACTGACGGCATTGGCGGTAAATTTCAGCAATACGGCGTTCAATATCTACGCCACTACCGATTGCACCTAATACTTCATCACTGGCACCAAATACACCATTAAAAAGCTTGAATTTTTGTTCAAGCAATTCGTAAACACGTTGGTCGGCTTCATTGGTTTCATCAACAAAATTCACTACCACGACATCATGTTTTTGCCCATATCGGTGACAGCGTCCGATGCGCTGTTCGACACGCTGTGGATTCCAAGGTAGATCGTAATTGATAATGAGTGAGCAGAATTGTAGGTTAATGCCTTCTGCACCTGCTTCAGTGGCAATCATGATGGTGCCACGCTCTTTGAAATGCTCTACCAAAGCAGCACGGGTATCGGCAGTTTTTGAGCCAGTAATTTTATCGCTGCCTTCATGCCGTTTGAGCCAGTCTTTATAGATTTTTTGTGCTTGTGGGTCACTGTTTGTACCGTTGAATAACACGATACCGTCACTATTCTCGCCTGCGTAGTTAGTTTGAGCAAGACATTCTAAGAGATAGGCTTGGGTGCGTTTGGATTCGGTAAAAATAATGGCTTTTTGCGCTGCACCAAGTTCTTTCAATTTAGCAAAGGCTGTGGAAAGTGCGGTCAATAATGCACGGCTTTTTGCGTCTTCTCGGATGTTTTCAGCAAGTTGTTTAAAATGTTTAAGCTCTTCAATTTCATCGGCAATCGCTTGATATTCATCAGCAGTCAGAATGTTCGATTCGTTTTCTTCCTCCCATTCTTCTGCAGTTTCATCTAAGCTTTCATAATCTTCGTCCAGAGTTTCGACCAGGTCTTGTGCGGTTGATTCTGCCAATACACCTTGCAGGCGTTTGGTCATAGTATCCAGTGCACCAGCAATAGCACGGCTACTAGAGGCTAAAAGTTTCCACAACACTAGGGAAATAAGCTGTCTCTGTCCTTCTGGCATTGCTTGTAGATTTGGACGACGTAGGTATTCGGCAACCAAATGAGAAAATTCTCGTTCTTGGTCGGATGGAGTAAATTTTTGCAGGATGGCAAGGCGCTGAGTGTAGGGAACATAGGCCTGTACTTGGCGGCGTAAGGTTCGTTGGCAAACAGGGCTGAGTCGCTGGCGCAGATGGGATAAGGTCTGTTCTGTGGCCTTTGCACCAAATTGAGCACGAAAACTATCTAAGTCGCCAAAAACACGGTCATCTATCATGCTAACTAAGCCGTAAAGTTCAAGCAGAGAATTTTGCAAAGGAGTAGCAGTTAATAGAACCTTGCTGGATACGTTTTCCAAAGCTTCTTTTAAAGTTTTACCGATAACATTGTTTTTCTTATAAACATTGCGCAGACGATGAGCTTCATCTAATACAACCAAATCCCATCCAATTTGCTTAATATCATCCGCTTTAGATTTAGCAAATTGATAGGAACAGATAACGGGATTTTCTTGACGAAAAGGGTTTTTACCTGCTTTTTTTATGGCATTGTAACTTTTAGCCTCCAAAATCATGCCCTGCAAGCCGAATTTTTCCTGTAACTCCTGATGCCATTGTTTGCGTAAGTTGGCTGGGGTGATAATCAGAATTTTACGTTTGCGTTCTGCCCAATGCTGCAATATCACCAAGCCCGCTTCAATGGTTTTTCCTAAACCCACCTCATCTGCCAAAATTACACCTTTTGACAAAGGATTTTTGCAGGCAAACAAGGCAGCATCAACTTGATGTGGGTTTAAATCAACTTGGGCATCAACCAATGTTGTTGCTAACGAGTCCATACTGCCACCCTCGGCTTGACGGGTTAAAAGCCAAGAGTAGTATCGGGCTTGGTGTGGTGTCAGTTGAGATTGGGACATAGTTTTAATTTTCTCCAAATTTTCCTTTAAGCTATGCGAAGAATATGCCTTTTAAAGGTAAATTTCAAATCAATATTTTAAAACTTATAAACTAAACTAAAACACCAAACTCTCCCCCTTCAAAAACGCCGTATCCTCCCAAGAAAGCCCCGCCACGTCATCATACAAATCCAGCCCAATCAGCGTATAAAACTGTTTACCGAAGTTTTTCTCGTTTATCGGTTCGATACGCACTGCTTTATATAAAGCGGCGAGGGCTTTTTCGGGGATTTGGACGGTGTAGGGTTGTAGTTTGCGTAAGAGTCCGCCGATGTGGTCGGCGTGGTGCAGGCTAATAATGAGGTTTTCTGCCTCGTTGTCGAACGGAATAATCAGCGGCTGCATGTGGCTTTCGATCATGCAGAACTTGTTAATAATAGTTTAAAAGGCCTTGCCTGACGCTGCGGTGCATTTTCAGGATTTGTTTATCATCCAGTTCTTTGTCTTTTAGGTCATGAAGTTTTTTGAAATAAGTAAAGACAATTTGGATAAACAAGAGGACGTCTAAAAAGCTATTGACGGAATCAGATGCGTAAAGATAGCTTTGATGGCAGTACATATGATGGCGCTGCAACAGTAGCATGATCGACTGAAGGGCCCCATGCAATCGACGGTCAAATAGTTCTGAATATTTCCCTAAGTCATGAAGCTGTCCAGTATGGCAGGCACCGAATACCCGAGCAAACCCCGCCGCCATTTCGCCAACATTGACCGAATGGCTTTGTAAGGTTTGCCAGTGATCGTAAGGTAAGAGATTACCGAGTTTATCTTGCGCGGAATGGGCGTAGTAAATTAGGGGTTTCATATTGAAATTCTAAAAAATTCAAACTGATATCATGCAATGATAATATGATATTAAATTTAATATGTAAATAGAAAAAATGCCGTCTGAAACTTTTTCAGACGGCATTGTCATTTATTAACCTTTATAACTTGCTTCTAATATCCTCTACTGCTTTCACTAATGCTTCAGAAAGCGAAGGATCAAAAGAAGAGTGGCCTGCTTGGACGATTCTCAATTCTGCTTCAGGGAAGGCTTGCGAGAGTTCCCACGCGCTTTGCATCGGGGTACATAGGTCGTAGCGGCCTTGGACGATGATGGTTGGGATATGGCGGATTTTGTCGATATTTGCCAAGATGGCTTTATCACCCTGCAACCAACCTTCGTTCACGAAGTAATGGTTTTCCATTCTTGCGATGGCAAGGGAGGCTTGCGGGTCTTCATCTACATCTTTAGGTTCAAACTGAATAAGGTAGCTTTCCCAGTCTGCCCATGATTTAGCCGCTTTGAGGCGCGTGGCTTCATCTTCGCTGAACAGCATTTCATGATAGGCTTTAATTAGGGCTTGGCGTTTGTTTTCGGCTACGGGAGCAATAAATTTTTGCCATTGGGCCGGATAAATTTGGCTGACGCCTCCTGCTTCGTTCAACCATGCCATTTCAGACAGCCTGCACAGGAAAATACCGCGCAAAACTAAGCCGCTGACGCGCTCGGGATGGGTTTCGGCATAAGTCAGCGACAAGGTGCTGCCCCATGAACCGCCGAAAACCAACCATTTTTGAATGCCGAGCATTTCGCGTACTTTTTCAATATCGGCAACCAAATCCCATGTAGTATTGTCTTCGATACAGGCATAAGGTTTGGAGCGTCCGCAACCTCGTTGGTCGATAATGACGATGCGGAAATGTTCTGGATTGAAAAAGCCGCGGCAGGCCGGTGATGCGCCTGCTCCGGGGCCGCCATGCAGGAAAATCACGGGGTGGCCATCAGGATTGCCTGATTCTTCCCAGTAGATTTCGTGAATGTCGGATACGCGCAAAAGGCCGCTATTTCTTGGTTCTTGAATCGGATGCATGAGCTTTCTCCTTTGTCTGATGAATATGTTGATTGTAACACTTTACCTGCTGATTTTTCAGACGGTCTACATAGGTTTATCGCCACAAATGGCGTAAAATACCACTTTTTGACAGGATTTTTTATGGCTGACAACAAACAAACCCATGCCGCACCCGAAGGACAACTTTTATTGCGTACGGTAGCCATGCCGCGCGATACCAATCCTAATCAGGATATCTTTGGCGGCTGGATTATGTCGCAAATGGATCTGGGCGGCGGTATTTTGGCGGCAGAAATCGCACAGGGACGCATTGTAACCGTGGCTGTTCAAGAAATGAATTTCATCAGGCCGGTAAAGGTCGGCAACGTCGTGTGCTGCTACGGCCATTGCGTCCGCGTGGGCAATACTTCTTTGCAACTGAAAATCGAAGTGTGGGTGAAGACTTTGATGAACGATATGGTAACGGAAGACCGCCAACTGGTCACCGAAGCCGTATTCACTTACGTCGCTATCGATGCACAAGGCAATCCACGCCCTATTCCTCGCGAAGGCAATGCAAAGCTGGCTCATTTGTAAGTTTAAAAATCAAAACAAGGCCGTCTGAAACCTCAATGTTCAGACGGCCTTTTTTAATACAGAAGCAAAATGTAATAATATTTCTTTTGAGCTAAAGCAAGGCGAAGTATCTGTTTTTTAGGTTTAATTCAGGCTGATTGATAAGACAAAGACCGTACACCGGCTCCCTATAACACTACTCTACCGCGACAGTTTGTACCACCTTTAAAACAACGTTTCCTCCTCAACCCACTTTAAGGAACATCATGCCTTCGCGCGATTTATACCCACAGGAAATTTTACAGGTTGTTCTCGACAAAAGCTGCGCCAAAGCACAATCCAGCATCCCTACACTGGTAATCTTGAGCGTTTTAGCCGGCGGATACATTGGTTTCGGTTATCTTGCCTATTTAAAAGTAGTCAGCGGCATTCCGCACGAATGGGGCGGTTTTGCCACTTTACTCGGCGCAGCCGTGTTCCCTATCGCCTTGATTTGTATCCTGCTTGGCGGCGGCGAGCTGGTAACCAGCAACATGATGATCATGTCTTTAGGCAGATTGGCCGGACGGATTTCCTCCAAAATGCTGCTACGCAACTGGGTTATCGTTTGCATGGGCAATTTGGTGGGCACGCTGGCGATGGCTTTTTTCCTCGGATACTATGTCGGTATGATTGAAGGCAGCATGGCAGAAAAAACCATTGCCGTAGCGGAAGCAAAAGTCCATATGGATTTCGGCCGCGCTTTCGTATCGGCGGTTGCATGTAACTGGATGGTCTGCATGGGCGCGTGGTTGCACTTTGCCGCTAAAAACACAACCGGACGAATGCTGGCCATTTGGTTCCCAGTCATGATTTTCGTATTAAACGGCTTCCAACACCTTGTCGCCAATATGTTCGTTATCCCAGCGGGTATTCTGGCAGGCGCAAATATCACATGGGGGCAATTTTTCTTCAACATGATTCCCGTATTCTTAGGCAATGTCGTCGGTGGCGCATCCTTTGTCGGCGCGTCTTATCTTTATACTTATAAAGACATGCTGAAAGATAGTGCCGAATAGCCCTGCTTTAGAAACAACAAAACCTGCTTTTTAAGCAGGTTTTGTTTCAGACGGCATTGGTATTAAGTTTTAAAATCCATTCGGACACATTATTCAGATAAATCATCCAAACGAAAAAAGAGCCGTTTTTAAAACGACTCTTTCCAATTCTTTGGTCGGAGTGAAAGGATTCGAACCTTCGACCCCTTGCACCCCATGCAAGTGCGCTACCAGACTGCGCCACACTCCGACTCGATAAGCTGTGAATTCTAGTTTCAAACGCTGATTTTGACAAGTGCTTTTTAGAAAGGGAAATTTACTCGTTTGAAAACATTTGAATTATTTGTAAGTAAAAAAAGGCCGTCTGAAATCGTTCAGACGGCCTTTGATTATCCAGGCAAATATCAAGCTTCAACCGGAATAATACCGATTTTGGCCTGCCATTGTTTTGGCGCAATGGCGTGAACCGATTCGCCGTTGCTATCCACCGCAACGGTCACAGGCATATCTTTGACTTCAAATTCGTAAATCGCTTCCATACCCAATTCTGGGAACGCCAAGACTTTAGATGCTTTAATGGCTTTGGCAACCAAATATGCCGCGCCGCCGACAGCCATCAGGTAAACGGCTTTGTTATCGGCAATGGCTTGGCAAGTTGCTGCGCCGCGTTCGGATTTACCGATCATACCCAAGAGGCCGGTTTGTTCCAGCATTTGGCGGGTAAATTTATCCATACGGGTGGAAGTAGTCGGACCAGCCGGACCAACTACTTCGTCACGGACTGGATCAACCGGGCCAACGTAGTAAATCAGTTTGTTGGTGAAATCTACCGGCAACTCTTCGCCTTTATTGAGCATGTCAACCAGACGTTTGTGTGCGGCATCGCGGCCGGTCAGGATTTTACCGTTCAACAACAACACGTCGCCAGTTTTCCATGTGGCCACTTCTTCTTTGGTCAGATTGTTGACATCGACACGTTTGCCGTTGTCAGGGCTGTAAGTCAAATCCGGCCAGTCTTCCAAAGATGGGGCTTCCAGTTTAGCCGGGCCTGAACCGTCCAATTCAAATTCGATGTGGCGGGTTGCCGCGCAGTTTGGAATCATGGCAATCGGTTTGGAAGCCGCGTGGGTTGGGTAGTCAAGGATTTTGACATCCAGCACGGTGCTCAAACCGCCCAAACCTTGTGCGCCGATGCCCAAGGCATTTACTTTTTTGTAGAGTTCCAAGCGCAGGGCTTCGGTTGTAGACAATTCTGCACCTGAATCGGCTTTTTCTTTGAGCTCCTGAATATCGATATGGCTCATCAGGCTTTCTTTGGCCATCAACACTGCTTTTTCAGGCGTACCGCCGATGCCGATACCCAAGATGCCCGGAGGACACCAGCCGGCACCCATTTGAGGAACGGTTTTCAATACCCAATCAACGATATTGTCTGAAGGGTTGAGCATGGCAACTTTGGTTTTGTTTTCAGAACCGCCGCCTTTGGCTGCACAAGTGACTTCAACTTTGTCGCCTTTTACGATTTCCATGTGTACAACGGCAGGGGTGTTGTCTTTGGTATTTTGACGTTTGCCTGCCGGGTCGGCCAATACAGAGGCGCGCAGTTTGTTGTCAGGATAGGTGTATGCACGGCGTACGCCTTCGTTAACCATTTCCTGTACGCTCATCTCGGCGTCCCACTGTACATCCATGCCCACTTTCAAGAATACGGTCGCAATACCGGTATCCTGACAAATCGGACGATGGCCTTCGGCACACATACGGCTATTGACCAAAATCTGCGCCATCGCATCTTTGGCGGCAGGGTTCTCTTCTTTTTGGTAAGCCTTGTATAAAGCCTGAATGTAGTCTTTAGGATGGTAGTAGCTGATGAATTGAAAAGCGTCGAAAATACTTTGGATAAAGTCTTCTTGCTTGATGACGGTCATGATTGTGTTCCTTTTCGGGAGTCATGGTAGGAAGGGTTTGTTTATTTTTTTAAGAGACCGATTTTTCAGACGGCCTTCAATAGCGTAATAGTGCTTTCAAATGAATAATCCAGACAATATCATTTTCATACCTTATTGATTTAAATAGAATTTAATAACATATTGAATCACTTGGTTATTGATAACCTATATCTACTGGCCATTCACTTACATAGAAATAAAATTACATTATTTTTAAACGATAACCTTATTGCAGGCCGTCTGAAATATTTGCCCTGCACATCTAAGTAAACAATTTAATAACCTGTATTTAAAAGAGAACCATCTCCATTTCAGACGGCCATTTTATTTTTTAATACGATACACAATTGTAAAATTTATGTCATTTCCTCCCTCAACCTTCTTGACGGATGTCAAACTTATTTAATTTTCTGAAATTTTATAACAGCCTTTTCGTTTGTTTACAAAATTAATATTATCTAATATATACAATAAGTTATATATTAAACCTTAAGATATAATAATGATTTCTACTAGCAAATATTAGATTATTTTTGCAAATATACTGAAAAGGTAATTTTCTTTTACCTTTAAAATCAAATATAAATGATTAATTTGTCTAAATAATAGGCATATTTTGTTTACAATCTTCTCCTTAAGCAATACCAATTCCTCCCTATCATCAAATTCAACAAATTCTGATACACTTTGCCTTATAGAGATAAACATTGATTTTAAAAGAATTTCCGAGTAAATCACTTGGATATTTTCCTCATACGCAATAAATGTAATAAAAATACAATTAACCAAATTATCCACTATTCCAACTTCCAATTTCACAGGAACAAATCATGAGTGAAAATTTGTTAACCCTGACCATAGACGGCCACGAAGTCAAAGCTTCCGCCGATTCGTCAATCATCCAAGCCTATGCACGTTCAGGCAATGCGATTACTGCCAACGTCGGCTGCATGGGTCAAGGCGTATGCGGTTCCTGCCGCTGCATGATTCGTAAAGAAGGCGAGCGCGAGGTAACGACTGCGTTGGCGTGTGAAACCAAAGTCGAAGAAGGGATGCAGGTCAGCTTCTTGGACTACTTTATTCCGGAGCATATCCAATATTACGACGTAAGCGAGATTGGCGACGGCTGGAACTGGTTGGACGATACCGCCAAAGCCTTCCCCGAAGCGCAAAACTGTCGTCATTGCGGCGGCTGTAATCGAGCCTGTCCTAAAGGTTTGCAAGTGGAAAACGGCGTAGCGCAGGTAGTTTCCGGCGATTTCAGTGCGGCTGCGCTGACCTTTGACCAATGCGTGATGTGCAACCTCTGCACCCTCTCCTGCCCTGAACACATCCGTCCGAACCACTTGGGCTTGTTCGCCCGCCGTATGAAAGCGGCGCGCACATTGCGTCCTGTGGATTTGATGCGCCGCCTGCGCGAAATCGACAGCGGCAAAATGAAAGTCGAATTTGAAGAGGAGTCAGTGTAATGGTTAACAAAATCCAAGGCATAGACTACGAAACTGCCCTTGCCAACCTGCGTGCGTCCTCATTGGAGCTGCGCGGCGATTTACCTGAAAAAAACGAATTACTGAGCCAATTTCACCCTGACTATCAGGCAAATGCACGTGTGAAACTGCCTATCGGCCCAAACCAAGGCGATTACTGCCATCCTGATTTGGCCAAACTCTTAATCAGTCAGCCTCTGATTGACGACTATAATTTGTCGGGTGCTGAACACTTGAACACTGACGTATTGGTAATTGGCGGTGGCGGTGCAGGCGCGGCAGCGGCATTGTCTGCGACTGAAGCCGGCGCACGCGTCATCATGGCGAACAAACTGCGTATCGGCGACAGTAATACCGTGATGGCCGAAGGTGGCATTCAAGCTGCGGTCGGCGCGGAAGACAGCCTGCAACAACACTTTGACGACACCATCAAAGGCGGCCACAACGCAGGCAAAAAAGAATTGGTGGCGCAAATGGTTACCGATGCGCCGTCCGCCATTCGCTGGCTGATCGGCTTGGGCATGACTTTCGACCTTGCCAAAGGCGCGGACAGCAACGGCATGTTGAGCCGCAAACGAGCAGGTGGTACGACCGTACCGCGTATTTTGAGCTACCGCGACTTTACCGGCCTCGAAATGATGCGCGTACTGCGCGAGGCAGTCGAACTCGACGAAAACATCACCCAGCTCAACCGCCACCCCGCCATCGAATTATTGTCAGACGAACACGGTCGCTGCGTCGGTGCGATTTTGTACGATTTGGAAAAACGCTCTTTGGTGTTGGTTCATGCCAAAGCCGTGGTCTTGGCAACCGGCGGCAGCGGACGCCTGCATTTGCAAGGTTTCGCCACTTCCAACCATTATGGTGCGACTGCAGACGGCCTGGTCATGGCTTACCGTATCGGCGCCAAACTGCGCGATGTCGATTCTTTCCAATACCACCCGACCGGCGTTGCCCACCCTCCACACTTGGCAGGTGCGCTGATTTCTGAAGCCGTGCGCTCCGCAGGCACCAAACTGGTCAATGGTTTGGGCGAACGTTTCGTTGACGAATTGCAACCGCGTGACGTTGTTGCCGCTGCGATTCTGCGCGAATGCCGCGAAGGCCGCGGCGTGGTACGCGACGGACAAGTCGGCGTATTCCTCGACACCCCGCGCCTGATTGCTAACGACCCTGACGTATTAAACCGTTTGGTAACACTCGGCCACGTTGCTCACAAATGCGGCATTGACCCTGCCGTTGAGCCGGTCATGATTCATCCGACACTGCACTATCAGAACGGTGGTATCGAAATCAACGGCGACGGCGCAACCTGCGTCGAAGGCCTCTATTGCGCCGGCGAAGTAACCGGCGGTATTCACGGCCGCAACCGCCTGATGGGCAATGCGCTTTTGGACATCATCAGCTTCGGTCGCCGTGCCGGTAAGGCCGCGGCAAATTGCGGCCTGCCGTTGAAAAAAGTACGTGGCGGTGTCGGACACGTCCACGACCTGCAACGCGAAATGACCCGCGCCGGTCTGACCAGCGACATCAAAGCCCCCGTTTTATATCCCGACTACGGCAAATTCGATTTGCGCGAACACGCCGGTTTGCAGGAGCAACAATCATGAATCAAGCCAATCAAAACTTACTGCATCCTTCCCGCCAAGTCGGCGCAGATTTAGCCGCTTGGCGCAAAGTCGGCGGCGGCGAAGGCCTGCTGGCTGCGCTTGCCGATCCTCAAAGCATTGTTTCCAAACTGCAAGATGCCAATCTTTGCGGTATGGGCGGTGCAGGTTTCCCGACTTGGCGCAAATGGGAGGCCGCCGTTGCCGCCCAAAGCAAAAATGGCGACAAATACGTTGTCTGCAATGCCAACGAAGACGAACCGGGTACATTTAAAGACCGCGTACTATTGGCAAATACGCCGCACCAAGTCATCGAAGGCGTCCTGATTGCCGCCGTTGCCTGCCGTGCCAACAAAGCGATTTTGTACGTCAATCCGCATCAAACCGACTCCATCGCTTCCATCACACCGGCCATTGAGCAATGGAAAAACAGCGATTTGTTTATCCGTATTGAAAACTACTTGGGTAAACCTTTGGACTTGCAACTGGTTGAAACCTCAGGCCGTTATATCGGCGGCGAAGAAACTGCCGTGATTTCATGGCTGGAAGGCGGTTTCCCCTTCCCGCGCCGCAAGCCGCCGTTCCCTGCCGAAAGCGGTGTCAACGGTGAACCGACCTTAATCAACAACACCGAAACCTTCGCCAATATTCCACAAATCCTTGCTAAAGGTGCGGAATGGTACAAATCTTTGGGTTTGGGCGATGCAGCCGGTACGAAACTCTACTCACTCTCCGGCGACGTATTGAACCCGGGCCTGTACGAACTGCCGATGGGCACGACCCTGCAATCGCTGATTTACGATCACGGCGGCGGTATGCTCGAAGGCCGTACGTTTAAAGCCGTATTTACCGGCGGCCCGTCCAATACGCTTTTGACCGTAAAAGATTTGGATGTGCCTTTGGACTTCGTTTCCGTGCGCGAACGCAAATCCAGCCTCGGTACCGGCGCGATGATTGTGATTTCCGAAGGCACCAGCGTGGTGCGCAAAGTAGCCGAATATGTGGAATTTTTTGCTTCCAACTCATGCGGTCAATGCCCGCCGTGCAAAGGCGGCACATTCCAACTTTCCCGCCTGCTCAACCGCGTGGACACCGGTATCGGCACTTCCGACGACCTGCGCGCCTTGCAAAGCCTGTGCCAACTGTTGCCACGAAGCGGCCGTTGCGGTTTGATTGACGGCGCGGTTACCGTGTTGCAAAGCTCGCTGCGTACCTTCCCCGAAGAATACGGCCTGCCACAAGAACAGGAGTAAAACGGCGTTGTTTTCAGACGGCCTGTTACTGTAAAGGCCGTCTGAAAAACGATACCCAAATCCCTTTCTCTTCTTTCCAAGATGGAAGAGAAACCCAATAAGAAAAATACCTTCCGAACCTACCAAAACACGTTCAGACAAGCTTAAGCAACACTCAGGCCGTCTGAAAACCGATTTCCCAATACTTCAATCCTCAAATTAGGAGATTCAACATGGGCTTCAAGCCAATTCCTGCTGCGGTCGCACTTGTGCTGACGCTGCTTATCTGGTTCGTTATCCCCGTTCCTCAAGGCGTATCGCCTGACGCATGGCATCTTTTGGCATTGTTCGTCGGCATCATCGCTGGCATCATCGGCAAAGCCATGCCTATCGGCGCAATGGCGATTTTGGGCATTACCTTGGTTGCACTGACCGGCGTGACCAACGAAAAAGCCGCAGACGCAACCAAAGACGCTTTGAGCAGCCTCAACAACTCACTCATCTGGATGATCGGTATCGCCATCATCATCTCGCGCGGCCTGTTGAAAACCGGCTTGGGTATGCGTATCGGCTACCTTTTGATTTCCCTCTTCGGCAAACGCACGCTGGGCGTAGGTTACAGCTTGGCACTGGCCGACTTGGTCATCGGTCCGGTAACGCCAAGTAATACCGCGCGCGGCGGCGCAATCGTGCATCCGATTATGAAATCCATTGCCTTGAGCTTCGACTCCGACCCAGAAAAAGGGACGGAAGGCAAAATCGGTAAATACCTTTCACTGGTCAACTTCCACTCCAACGTGATTACCTGTCTGATTTTTATCACCGCCACCGCACCTAATCCGCTGGTGGTCGAATTGGTTGCCAAAGCCACCAATTCGCAAATCCAACTCTCTTGGGGTACTTGGTTCTTGGCGATGGTCGTACCCGGCCTGCTTGCTATGCTCCTGATGCCGCTGGTACTGTATTTCCTGTATCCGCCCGAAATCAAACAAACCCCTAACGCCACTGCATTGGCAAAAGAGCATTTGGCTGCCATGGGACCAATGAAGCGTGAAGAAAAAATCATGCTGGGTATTTTTCTGGTTCTGCTGCTGTTGTGGGCAGGTATTCCTGAGATGCTGTTCGGCGTGAAAGTTGACGCTACCGCCACCACCTTCCTCGGCTTGAGCCTGTGCCTTTTGACCGGTGTACTGACTTGGGATGACGCGCTGAAAGAAAAAAGCGCATGGGACACCATCGTTTGGTTTGCGGCCTTGGTGATGATGGCAAACTTCCTCAACAAACTGGGCCTCATCAGTTGGTTGTCCGACTCCATGCAAAGCGGTATCGCCCACATGGGCTTGGGTTGGGAAGCCGGTTGTGCCCTATTGATGCTGGCCTACCTCTACGCCCACTACGTTTTCGCCAGCGGTACGGCACACGTTACCGCCATGTTCGGCGCATTCTACGGCGCAGGCTTGTCCTTGGGCGCACCACCGATGCTGTTTGCCCTGATTATGGCAGCCGCTACCGGCATCATGATGTCACTGACCCACTATGCCACCGGTTCTGCACCTGTCATTTACGGCTCAAACTACGTCAACATGACCGAATGGTGGAAAGCCGGCTTCATCATGAGCGTGGTCGAAATTCTGATTTTCAGCACTGTCGGCATCTTGTGGTGGAAAGCCTTGGGCTATTGGTAATCCTTTAGCCGATTGAAAAATCAGGCCGTCTGAAAACTCCAATTTCAGACGGCCTTTTGTTACAATTTCATTTTTACCGAACACACTCAATTACCGTGAAAATACTCATCCTCGGCAGCGGCCAAGTCGGCTCGACCGTCGCTCAAAACCTTGCCTCCGTTCCCAGCAACGACGTTACCATCATCGACATCGACGAAAAAGCGCTCAACCGTATCAGCAGTCGCCTCGATGTCCAAACCATCGTCGGCAACGGCGCATCGCCCTTTACCCTCGAACAGGCAGGCGCGGCAGACTCCGACCTTTTGCTTGCCTTGACCCGCAGCGACGAAACCAACATCGTTGCCTCCAAAATCGCCGCCGACCTATTCAACATCCCCAGCCGCATCGCACGCGTGCGCTCAAGCGAATACCTCGAATATCCGGTTGCCGGCAGCGACAACCCCGAAGAAGGCAGCCTCAACATCTTCGGCATTACCGAAACCATCAGCCCCGAACAGCTAGTTACCGAACAACTCGTCGGCCTGCTCAACTACACCAGCTCATTACAGGTACTCAGTTTCGCCAACGATAAAGTGCGCATGGTGATTGTTCAAGCACGCAAAGGCGGTTTGCTGATCGGCCGTGAAATTGCCGACATCAACCAACACCTGCTCGAAGGCGCGGACTGCCAAATCTGCGCCATCTACCGCAACAACCGCCTGATCGTCCCAACGCCGCAAACCGTCATCATCGAAGGCGATGAAGTCCTGTTTGCCGCCGACATCAACAGCGTTGAAGCCATCATGCGCGAATTGCGTCCGAAAGAAGCGCGCACCCGCCGCATCATGATTGCCGGCGGCGGCAACATCGGCTACCGCCTCGCCAAGCAGCTCGAGTCCAAATACGACATCAAAATCATCGAATACAAACCCCACCGCGCCGAATGGCTGGCCGAGAATCTGGACAACACCCTCGTCCTGCAAGGTTCCGCCACCGATGAAACCCTGTTGGACGAAGAATACATCGACGAAATCGACGTCTTCTGCGCGCTGACCAATGATGACGAAAACAACATCATGTCCAGCCTGTTGGCGAAAAACCTTGGTGCCAAACGCGTAATCACCATTGTCAACCGCTCAAGCTACGTCGATTTGCTCGAGGGTAACAAAATCGATATCGTTGTTTCCCCCCATCTGATTACCATCGGCTCTATTCTCGCCCACATCCGCCGTGGCGACGTCGTTGCCGTCCATCCTTTGCGCCGCGGTACGGCCGAAGCCATTGAAGTGGTGGTACACGGCGATAAAAACACTTCCGCCATCGTCGGCCGCCGCATCAGCGGCATCAAATGGCCGAGCGACTGCTACATCGCCGCCATCGTCCGCGGCGCAACCGGCGAAGTCATCATGGGACACCACACCGAAACCATCTTGCAAGACGGCGACCACATTATCTTCTTCGTCTCACGCCGCCGCGTCCTGCCGGAGTTGGAAAAACTCATTCAAGTCAAAATGGGCTTTTTCGGTTAAACTCGAAATCCGTTTGCTTGAAGCCATAAAAAGGCCGTCTGAAAACCTTTTCAGACGGCCTTTATTCATTGTTTTATTTATGCTTTGGCAACGCTGTTTTTACGGCCAAACCAAACAAAACCAATCGCACCCAATACAATCATCGGCACGCTCAACCATTGACCCATAGACAAACCCAAAGTCAACAGGCCGAGATAGTCGTCAGGCTGACGGGCAAATTCGGCAATAAAGCGGAACAAACCGTAACCGCCCAAGAACAATGCCGCCGTTTGACCGGCCGGACGCGGTTTTTTCGAGAAAATCCAAACGATGACAAACAGGCAAATGCCTTCAAGGGCAAACTGGTAAAGCTGAGACGGGTGGCGCGGCAGCATACCGTATTGTTGCAGCCATTCGGCCCACAAAGGATTGTGCGCCGCAGCTTCCGCATCTTCGTAACGCGCTTGCGGGAAACCCATTGCCCAGAAAGCATTGAGTTCGGTCACGCGTCCCCAAAGTTCGCCGTTGATAAAGTTGCCGATACGGCCGGAAGCCAAGCCCAGCGGTACGAGCGGCGCAACGGTATCCATCAATTTCAAGATACTGATGTTGTGCTTGCGACCAAACAGCCACATGGCAACGACCACGCCCAAGAAGCCGCCGTGAAACGACATGCCGCCTTCCCAAACTTTGAAAATATCCAACGGGTTGGCAAGATAATCGGAAAATTTATAAAACAAAACGTAGCCGATACGGCCGCCCAAGATCACGCCCAAGATACCCCAAGTCAGGAAATCGTCGAGCATTTCTTTGGTAAACACAGAATTGCCCTGCGCGATACGACGGCGGCCCAAAATCGTAAACAGGATAAAGCCGACGATATAGCTCAAGGCATACCAGCGGATGGCAAGCGGGCCGATGCTGATCAGCACCGGATCAAACTGGGGATGTATTATCATGATGTGTGTTCCTTATCTCAAAGGCCGTCTGAAAGCCTGAACTTTCAGACGGCCTGTATGCGGTGTCGGATGGTTTAACGCAAATCGCCAACCACATTCAAAATAGCAGACAACATTGCCTCGCCCAAGCGCAGCGAGCGTTGGCCGTTCCAGCCGAAATCGTCGTCCGGCAGGTTGGCATTGTCTTTAAACGGCATTTCCAAAGTATAGGCAAGGCAGTTGAAATGATTGCCGACCCAGTTGGTCGCCAAAGTCATGTTTGCCTGACCCGGCGCATCTTTGTCATAGCCGTAATCGTCTTGGAAATCTGGGCTGGCATTGAGCAACGCCAGTTTGAATTGGTCTTCCAAGGCTTCGATGCGCTCGTTGTAGTTCGGCACGCCTTCGGTACCGGCCACAAAGACAAACGGCAGACCTTCATCGCCGTGAATATCCAAGAACAAATCCACGCCGGTTTCCATCATTTTTTCGCGGACGGAAAAGACTTCGGGGCTTCGCTCCAAAGTCGGGTTTTCCCATTCGCGGTTGAGGTTGGCGCCGGCGGCATTGGTGCGCAGGTTGCCCAATACCGAACCGTCCGGATTCATATTCGGCACAATGTAGAAAGTCGCACGGTCAAGCAGCATGCGCGCGGTCGGATCTTGCGGATCAAGCAGGCGGCCCAGCAAACCTTCGACAAACCATTCCGCCATGGTTTCGCCCGGATGTTGACGGGCGATAATCCAGACTTTCATGTCGCTTTCGACTTGGTTGCCGATGGTCAGAAGATTGATGTCTCGGCCTTGAACGGTGCTGCCCAAATCGTCGATACGGCACAAACCGCTGCCCTGCGCATCGCCCAAAAGGTTCAAATGCTGCTCGTGGGAATAAGGCTCGAAATAGGCGTAGTAAACGCTGTTGGACAAAGGCGTATGGTTGATGGTCAACACGCCGTTTTCATAGCTAGTCGGCACGCGGAACCAATTTTGGCGGTCGTAAGAGGCGCAAGCCTGATAGTCCTCCCAGCCCAAAGGATACGCAGCGTCCGCCGCATTTTCAAAATGCATCACGCAGTTTTGATAGGCCGCACCCTGCAAACGGAAGTAAAACCATTGGGCAAACTCCGAAGCATTGTCGGGACGCAGAGCGAGGCGGATATCGGCAGGGTTGCTCAAGTCTTTGACAACGACCGAACCGGCATCGAATTGGGTGCTGATTTTCATCATGGGTATCCTTAGTAATCGGCGAAGAGGCCGAAGCAAACCGTCATTTTACCGTTTGCATGAGGCTGGTTTCAACCATTTAACTGATTTAACAGGATTTCAAGCGCTTGGAAATATTGTTTCAGACGGCCTTTGGGATTAAGATAAAGGCCGAAATTATGAAACAAGGTTGAAACCATGACTCAGCAACAATCTGTCTCCCCTGCCATCAAGGCGCGCGTCCTTGCCGAATCTTTACCTTATATCCGCCGTTTTTCCGGCTCCATCATCGTCATCAAATACGGCGGCAACGCCATGACCGAACCTGCCTTAAAAGAAGGATTCGCACGCGATGTCGTCCTGCTCAAACTGATCGGCCTGCATCCCGTTATCGTTCACGGCGGCGGCCCGCAAATCAATGAGATGTTGGAAAAAGTCGGCAAAAAAGGAGAATTTGTTCAAGGCATGCGCGTGACCGACAGCGAAACCATGGACATTGTAGAAATGGTTTTGGGCGGACACGTCAATAAAGAAATCGTTTCCATGATTACCACCTTCGGCGGTCGCGCCGTCGGCATTACCGGCCGGGACAACCACTTCATCAAAGCAGAAAAACTCCTGATCGACACGCCCGAACAAAAAGGCGTGGACATCGGCCAAGTCGGCACAGTGGCCGACATCGATACCCGTTTGGTGGAAGGCTTGGTCGAGCGTGGCTGCATTCCGGTCATTGCCCCCATCGGTGTAGGCCAAAACGGCGAAGCGTTCAACATCAATGCCGACTTGGTTGCCGGCAAACTGGCGGAAAAACTTCAAGCCGAAAAACTGCTGATGATGACCAATATCCCCGGCGTACTGGATAAAGAAGGCAAATTATTGACCACCCTGACGCCAAGCCGCATTGACGAACTGATTGAAGACGGTACGCTGTACGGCGGCATGCTGCCTAAAATTGCCTCCGCCGTCGAAGCCGCCAAAAGCGGCGTCAAAGCTACGCATATCATAGACGGCCGCGTTCCCAACGCCCTGCTCTTGGAAGTACTGACCGATGACGGCGTAGGCTCGATGATTTTGGGTGAAGGCTAATCCGTTTTTCAGACGGCCTTATGCCTGATTTAATCAGCTTTTCACCCTTAAAAGGGTAAAAAATGTTACACTATACGGCTTATGTTTGTTTGAGCGATATTGACGTGAAACAAACTTACAGTCGGTTTCATACCGACTCCGATGCCATATCTGGCAAAGACGGTATAATGTCTGCATTCATCAGACTTTGGCAATCATCCTTAAGGCCGTCTGAAACGTAACAAAGCTACTTTTCTTTTACCATCCTATTTGGAGATATTCATGAGCGCAATCGTTGATATTTTTGCACGCGAAATCTTAGACTCTCGCGGCAACCCTACTGTAGAGTGTGACGTATTGTTGGAATCCGGCGTCATGGGCCGTGCAGCCGTACCAAGCGGCGCATCAACCGGTCAAAAAGAAGCTTTGGAACTGCGTGACGGCGACAAATCCCGTTACTTGGGCAAAGGCGTATTGAAAGCCGTTGACCACGTCAACAACCAAATCGCGCAAGCCCTCATCGGCATCGATGCCAGCGAGCAATCTTATATTGACCAAATCATGATCGAATTGGACGGTACTGAAAACAAAGGCAACTTGGGCGCCAACGCCACTTTGGCCGTTTCTATGGCCGTAGCACGCGCGGCCGCTGAAGATTCAGGCCTGCCGCTGTACCGTTACTTGGGCGGCGCAGGCCCAATGGCTCT
The DNA here is from genome assembly GCF_024205705.1 of Neisseria subflava. NCBI lineage: Bacteria > Pseudomonadati > Pseudomonadota > Betaproteobacteria > Neisseriales > Neisseriaceae > Neisseria > Neisseria subflava. Next base: position 829,655 of record NZ_CP073115.1, on the reverse strand, counting down.
GCCGGTTCCGATGATGAACGTAATTAACGGCGGCGAACACGCCAACAACAGCCTGAACATCCAAGAATTCATGATCATGCCTGTCGGCGCAAAATCTTTCCGTGAAGCTCTGCGTTGCGGCGCCGAAATTTTTCACGCACTGAAAAAACTGTGTGACGGCAAAGGCTTCCCAACTACCGTTGGCGACGAAGGCGGTTTCGCACCTAACCTGAACAGCCACAAAGAAGCCCTGCAACTGATCGTAGAAGCAACTGAAGCCGCAGGCTACAAAGCAGGCGAAGACGTATTGTTCGCCCTGGACTGCGCATCCAGCGAGTTCTACAAAGACGGCCAATACCACTTGGAAGCCGAAGGCCGCTCTTACACCAGCGCAGAATTTGCCGAATACTTGGAAGGCCTGGTTAACGAATTCCCAATCATTTCCATCGAAGACGGCATGGACGAAAACGACTGGGAAGGCTGGAAACTGCTGACCGAAAAACTGGGCGACCGAGTTCAATTGGTCGGCGACGACTTGTTCGTAACCAATCCCAAAATCCTAGCTGAAGGCATCGAAAAAGGCGTGGCAAACGCATTGCTGGTGAAAGTAAACCAAATCGGTACTTTGAGCGAAACCCTGAAAGCCGTTGACTTGGCAAAACGCAGCCGTTACGCCAGCGTGATGAGCCACCGTTCCGGTGAAACCGAAGACAGCACCATTGCCGACTTGGCAGTTGCCACCAACTGTATGCAAATCAAAACCGGCTCCCTGTCCCGTTCCGATCGCATGGCGAAATACAACCAATTGTTGCGCATTGAAGAAGAATTGGCCGAAGCCGCCTACTACCCTGGCAAAGCCGCATTCTACCAACTGGGCAAATAAGCAAAATATAGGATATTGATTGTATGAAGTGGGTAACTTTTGTTTTAACCTTCGCACTTTTGTGCTGTCAGTACAGCCTTTGGTTCGGTAAAGGCAGTGTCGGGCATACGGAAGAATTGCAGGAGCAGCTCGTCCGTCAGGAGGAAAAAAACCAAACGCTCACTTTACGCAACAATTTCCTCAATGCGGAAGTTGAAGATTTGGTACACGGACAAGAGGCTATCGCCGAAATTGCCCGCGTCGAATTGGGCTATGTCCAAGACGGCGAAGTGTATTACCGAATCATCGACCGCCGCTAAACCCTGCAAAACAAAGGCCGTCTGAAAACATATTTTTCAGACGGCCTTTTTTATCGCAATCGCTATATAATCACATATCCCAAAATCAAATCACACCCATCATGTATGACGTAAACACCCACGATGTCCGCCGATTCTTTGCCCACGTCTGGCAACACAGGCTCGCACCGCTCCAATTGGACGGCCTGCAACAAAAAGCTTTGCGCATTATCGAAGCCCATCCCGAATACGGACACTATCTCGAAGACATCGAACAATATTTAGATAAAGAATGGTTGCCCGAAGACGGCGAAAGCAACCCATTCCTGCATATGTCGCTACACCTTTCCCTGCAAGAGCAAAGCGCCATCGACCAGCCACCGGGCATCCGTGCCATCCACCAACAACTTTGCGCCCGTTACAACGGCGACTGGGTCAAAGCCGAACACGACATGATGGAAGCCTTGGCAGAAACCATCTGGGAAGCACAACGCTACGGACGGGGCCTTGACGTCAATGCCTACATGACCCGATTACGGAAATTGGTCGGCTTAGGCCAAGAAGAAAAAGCCCGCCTCAATCCCCATGAGGTCGGCTTGATGGATACAAAGTAACTTCTTTTCAGACGGCCTCAACCCATACAAATCCTTACGCTTGCCAAAGCCAACATTTCCACATTTCATGCTAAATTACTTTTTTAAAATCCGCATTACAAGGAAAACCAAAATGCTCCGACCAGCCCTTACCGCCCTACTGCTAGCTGCTTCCCTGCCCGTAGCAGCAGAAAGCCTCAACTACAACATCGTTGAATTTTCCGAATCCGCCAACATGGAAGTGCCGCGGGATACCATGACCGCGCATTTCAGCATCAACGCAGAAGGCAAAGACCGTCAAGCTGTCAACCAAGTCTTCATGAAAAAATTTAACCAGTTCAACAAAATCTCTCAAAACAACAAATTTAAAGCAGAGCTGATGGAGCGCAACGCATCCCCGCGCTATCAATACACCAACGGCAAACGTACCCAAACCGGCTGGGAAGAACACGCCTACTTCAAAGTAGAAAGCAAAGACTTTGAAGCACTCAACCGCCTGATTGCCGACAGCATCAATATCGCCGTTTTAGAAAGCTCCTCATTTTCCGTATCCAAAGAAAAACGTGAAGAAACCGTCGATCAACTGAGCAAAGCCGTCATCCTGCGCTTCAAAGACCGCGCCCAAAACCTCGCCCAAACGCTCGGCTTCTCCAGCTACAAAATCGTTAAACTCAACTTGGGTCACATTGGCAACCGCCAAGTCGGCGGCGATTTTGCACACGCCAAAATGCTTCGTGCAATCCCCGCTGCAGAAGTAGCGGCAGGAATAGAAGATGGCGTACCAGCCTCTCCGGGTTCAGAAGAAATCAGCCTGACCGTCAGCGGCTCAGTGCAAATGTAGGATTTTATTTAGATAATGTTAAAGGCCGTCTGAAAATATATTTTTCAGACGGCCTTTTGTAGTTTCATTCGCTTTATTCACGCATAATCAGTCAATCTTAATATATTCCACCGACAGAATATCTATAACCTCACGTCCTTCCGGTGTATCCAAGACAACTTCATCGCCTTCGCGCGCTTTAATCAGGCTGCGCGCCAAAGGGGAAATCCATGAGATTTTGTTTTTAGCGGTATCGATTTCATCTACGCCGACGATTTTGACGGTTTGTTCACGACCGTCTCCTCGCAATAAACCAACGGTGGCGCTGAAAAAAATCTGATCCGTGGCTTCACGTGCTTCAGGGTCGACAACGACGGCTGCTTCCAAGCGTTTGGTTAGGAAGCGGATACGGCGGTCGATTTCGCGCATACGGCGTTTGCCGTAAAGATAATCGCCATTTTCGCTGCGGTCGCCATTGCTTGCCGCCCAGTTAACAATTTGGACGATTTCCGGGCGTTCTTTGTTGACCAGATGATAAAGTTCGTCTTTCAATGCCTGCCAGCCGGTAGGCGTGATGTAATTTTTGGTTTCGGTACTCATGATGTGTTTAAAACATAATTAAAGGCCGTCTGAACGTTAATTTTCAGACGGCCTTTATTGTAAGTCAATTTACTTTATTCTTCATCATCGCTATCGCTGATACTGATGCTGTGTTCCATTTTGCTTGGATGTACTTTCAAGCCGCCACAACCTGATTTTTCGGTAGAGAGGCGGTTCAGATACGCTTCGTCGATATCGCCGGTTTGATAAACACCGTTAAAGCATGAGGAATCAAAGGATTCTATTTTTGGATTGAGCGCTTTGACTACTGCCTCCAAGTCTTCTAAGTTTTGGAAGACGATACCGTCCGCGCCAATTTCGGCTGCGATTTCTGCCGCGCTGCGGCCGTTTGCAATCAGTTCTTCACGAGTCGGCATATCGATGCCGTACACATTCGGATAGCGTACTTCAGGAGCGGCAGAAGCAATGTAGACTTTGCGTGCACCTGCCGCGCGTACCATTTCAACGATTTCACGGCTGGTCGTACCGCGCACGATGGAATCATCCACCAACAAAACGCTTTTGCCGTTAAACTCGGTTTCCATCGGGCTGAGTTTTTGGCGTACTGATTTTTTGCGTGTTGCTTGGCCGGGCATAATAAAGGTGCGGCCGATGTAGCGGTTTTTAATCAGACCTTCGCGGTAAGGTTTTTCGAGATGAACGGCAAGCTCCATCGCGCTGGGTCGGCTGGTATCGGGAATCGGCATCACGACATCGATATCATCGACAGGCAGCTCGCGTTTGATTTTTTCTGCCAAAGATACGCCCATATCCATACGGGACTGATAAACGGAAACGCCATCGATGACGGAGTCTGGGCGGGCAAAATAAACATATTCAAAAAGACAAGGGCTTAATTTGGCTTTATCGCTGCATTGACGGGAAATAATCGTGCCGTCAAAACCAATAAATACGGCTTCGCCCGGCTGGATATCGCGTTCCAAATCATAGGCAAGTGCATTAAAGGCAACGGATTCGGAGGCAACGGCATAAGATTTTTTGCCGGATTCGTCAATTTGCGAACCCAAAACCAACGGACGGATACCGAAAGGATCCCGGAAAGCCAGCATGCCGTATCCGGCAATCATGGCTACTACGCCGTATGCGCCGCGCACCAAACGGTGCACTTCGGAAACGGCGTTGAAAATATTGTCGATCGTAAGTTGATAAGGGGCTGTATTTTTAGAGACTTCGCGGCGTAATTCGTGTGCGAATACATTGAGTAGGACTTCAGAATCGGAGCTAGTATTAACGTGGCGCAGGTGTTTGTTGCATACGTTTTCATAGAGCTCTTCGGTATTGGTCAGATTACCATTGTGTGCCAAAACAATGCCGAATGGGGAGCTGACATAAAACGGCTGGGCTTCTGCGCTGCTGCCCGCATTGCCTGCAGTCGGATAACGGACATGTGCAATGCCTGCATTACCGACCAAGTCGCGCATATTGCGGGTACGGAACACTTCGCGCACCATGCCTTTGCCCTTGTGCATATGAAATATATTGCCTTCGGCAGTAACAATACCTGCTGCGTCCTGACCACGGTGTTGCAACATCTGCAAACCATCATACAACATCTGATTGACCGGCTCATGACTAACCAAACCTAATACACCACACATATCGTGCTTCTCCGAGTTTGAAGATTAAATGGGTAAGCCGTCATTATAAAATAATTTAGATGAGTTTGCTCAGATTGTTGACAATATGATGCTAAATTTACGCAAATAAAAACGGATTCAGACGACCCATAGGCCGTCTGAATCCGTCAAACTCAATCATCCAATTCTTCTACTTCAGCTGCTTTACCCGAAAGATGCGGCATTGCGGTATCTTTCCCTGGCAGATAAGGCATCGCAGCATCGGCCAGTGATTCAAAATACGGAATTGTGTGTGAACTTTGCCACTCTTCCGTTTTCGGCAAATCAGTGTGTGAAAAAACCATCACTGCCAGTGTCACCAAAATCACACCTTTCACTGCACCGAATACGCCGCCAAGCAAACGGTTGATGCTTCCTAAACCAACGGCAGACATCAAACTGCTCAACAGCGATCGTGCCAGTTTCTGCAACAGCCATGCCAGAAAAAACACAGCGGCAAAACCCATCGCAACCGCCAAGGAATGCGGCTCAACCGATTTAAAGACCACATCGGCAAACGGCACGGCGAGCGTTCTGGCTGCAATAAACGATACCACCCACGCCACCATTGCCCCTGCTTCGGCAATAATACCCCGTGTCAACGAGATAATGATGCAGATGACGATGACAGCGGCAGCCAACAAATCGGCAACAGGCAAATTACTCACTGGTCACCTGACCGGCAATGCCATGTACACGCAATTTGTTCAAATCGCGCTCTGCATCGCGTGCATTTTTATAACTGGCTGATTTCACGCGATACACCTTACCTTTATCGGTCATCACTTCAGTAATGGTCGAGTCGATACCTGCGGCTTTCATTTTACGTTGCAGGCTTTGCGCACGTTCTTTTTCAGCATAACCAGCCTGAATGGCGGCTTTTTTCGCAGGTTTGGCTTCTGCTTTTTCTTTTTCAGCTTTAGGTTTGGCTTTTTCAGACGGCTTCTCGGCAGTTTTTACCTTATCGGCTTTTTCTGTTTTGGCCGTTTCTGGTTTAGCTTTTTCATTTTTTGGTTTTTCAACTTTGGCTTCTGCTTTCTTGGCAGGTTCGGCCTTGTCTTTTACGCTGTCTTTGCTGTTTTTGGCAGATTTACGCTCAGCAATGGCTTTCTCTGCTTTTTCCAATTGTGCCAATTTATTGCGTTCGGCAGCGGCTTCACGCTCTGCTTTTTCAGCACGCGCTTGAAGTGCGCGTTTTTTAGCAGCCAATGCGTTTTCTTTTTCATCCGCTTCCTGTTGGGCTTGTGCCTTGCGTGCCGCAGCACGTTGTTCTGCCTGGCGTTGGCGGCGTTCTTCGGCTCGGCGTTCGGCAGCTTCGCGTTTGGCGGCCTCAGCTCGTTGAATACGCTCAGACTCTTCCAAACCTTTAATATTGCCGTCATCCAAAGTATCGTTGATCAAAACCAACGGCTCGCCGACATCTTCGGGAGCAGATTCACGGTTTGGCTTCAATACTTCAACCGGCGCATTGTCTTCTTCATCGCCGGCATTTTGAGGTTTGCTTTGCGCTTCGGCATCCGCATGGCGGGCTGCTTCTTCAGCCATCGCAACATCCTCTTTATTCGGCTCTAGGACAACAGCCTTGCTAGGCTCATCCGCCGTTTTGACTTGAGTCTGACCGACAGGGGCTTCTTTAAACGGTGAATTTTTATCGTCGCCCGATGTCAGCGCCAGACCGAACAGCATACCTGAAGCCACCACCAAGCCGGAGGCCAAAACCAAGCGGCGGCGGTTGCGGCGTTTGAGTTGTTCGTAACCGTCTAAATCGTATCCGTTTGGAGTTTCTTTTTGTTTATTGTCGGACATGATAATTTCCTCGTTAGTGTTCTTTCAAAACAGCCATTACATCGGCAACAGTATGGAATGAGCCGAAAACAACGATTCTATCATTTTCGGTTGCTTTCGCCAAAGCAGCGCGGTAGGCAGCAGCGACAGTTTCAAAAACATTTACATTGTCGATGCCGTGTTCAGTCAGTTTAGCCTGCAAAGCCTCTACCGTCATGCCGCGCGGCACATCTAAAGGCGCGATATTCCACTCGTCAAACTGGTCTTTAACGATTTCCAGCACGCCATCAATATCTTTGTCGGACAACATACTGAATACGGCGGTACGTTTTTGGGCAAAGGCAAGGTTAATCAGGCTGCGGCGCAAAGCACGGGCTGCGTGCGGATTGTGACCGACATCCAAGACCACCAGCGGACGGCCGGGTAAAACTTGGAAACGTCCGGGATTCTCAACCAACAGCAAACCGCGTTTAATCGCGCCGATATCAACCGGCAATTGTTCGTTCAAACATTCCAACACAGTCAGTGCGCACGCGGCATTGGACAACTGATAGGCACCGCGCAAAGCAGGAAACGGCAAAGAATTGCGGTTACGGCTTTGGCCGTCTGAAGATTGCGGATGGAAGCGGTAGTTCCACTGCACGCTTTCCATTGACGCAAAATCAAAATCTCGCTGAACCATCAACAGTTTTGCGCCAATTTCTTCTGCGTGCTTGACCAATGATTCAGGCGCAGGGTTTTGACCGCACACGGCTGGTTTGCCGCTACGGAACACCCCGGCTTTTTCAAAACCGACCTGCTCGACGGTATCGCCCAAAAATGCCTGATGGTCCAAATCCACGCTGGTAACGACCGAACAGTCGCCATCGAATACATTCACGGCATCCAATCGTCCGCCCAAACCGACTTCCAAAATCATGACGTCCACATTTTCACGCATGAAAATATCGACGGCGGCCAAAGCATTAAACTCAAAATACGTCAGCGAAATTTCGCCGCGTGCCGCTTCGATGCGCTCAAATGAGGAAACAATCAGGTCGTCTGAAACCGGTTGAGTGTTGATGGCGATTCGTTCGTTGTAACGCAGAAGGTGCGGACTGGTCAGCGTACCGACTTTAAAACCGGCTTCTTTATAAATATGCGACAAATAGGCGCATACGGAGCCTTTGCCATTGGTACCCGCCACCACGACGACAGGACACTGCGGCACCAAATTCATGCGTTTTTTTACTTCTCCCACGCGCTCCAAACCCATATCGATCAGGCCGGAACTATGGGCAGTCTCCAAATGAGAAAGCCAGTCTTGTAATGTTTTCATTGTATTGATCGCTTCAAAAGGCCGTCTGAAACAGCCGTTTAATCCATATCTGCCGCAAGTTCTGCTTTGTCTTCTTTTTCCCGACACCAGCGTGCCCATACTTTCAGACGGCGGTAGGCATCACGGTCGGCCATATCGGGCAAAATGCAGTGTTTGACTATTTTTCCGTCAACATTCCATTGCAAAAACAAAGCGTAAACCGTCAACATACTGCTGTCTTGCAAAACCGCGCTTCTTCCCTCTTCTTCGCCATTCAAGTAAACCGTCGCACGGTATTGGCGGTCGATGATGATTTTTCTGACCGCATTTTGAGCGTGAAAATTAACGCTGCGCCAAGCATAGGCAAAACTGCCGGCCAACGTCGCCAAACCCAGCCACATCATCCAGCCGTAAAACTCGGCAAGGCATACGGCCAACGCCGAAAGGTGTAAGAAGACAATCAGAATTTTCAAAGAACGCGAGGGCTTTAAGGCCGTCTGAAAACTTCGCACGGCTTTACATCATATTGTCGAAAACAGGCGTAATGTTCAATTCCGCCTCTTCCATATCCAAAACCATATCGTGGATTTCGGTATCGAAGAATTCCCAAAAAGCCTTCAGGCTCATGTCTTGCGGCCATTTGCTTTTATCGATGTCCCAGCCTGCCAATTCGGCTTCAAAAATCTGCTGGTAGCGTTCGTCAAAATAGGAAATAACGGATTCGGGTTCGTCAAATTGCGGCACCAGGAATACGGAACAGTTGGTGCGCAGTTGCTCGATGGTCAAATCGGGCATATTCTCATCGGAGGATTTCAACCATTCCAAAAAACGGGCGGTCGGTTTCAACACGACAGCAGTACGGTCAACAAAATACATAATGTTCAACTTTCAAAATCATTCAAACCGATCATGCCGTCTGAAATTTCAGACGGCCTGAGTTTAATGTGTCATCACCTGTTGCAGGAATTGTTTGGCACGCTCGTGTTTCGGATTGGTAAAAAACTCTTCCGGCGTTTCATCTTCCAGAATCTGGCCTTTATCGACAAAAATCACACGGTCGGCAACTTCGCGTGCAAAACCCATCTCATGGGTCACACACATCATGGTCATGCCGCTTTCCGCCAAGTCTTTCATCACTTTTAATACTTCGCCGACCATTTCAGGGTCAAGAGCGGAAGTCGGCTCGTCAAACAACATCACGCGCGGCTCCATCGCCAAACCGCGTGCAATCGCCACACGCTGCTGCTGACCGCCGGAAAGCTGGCCGGGCAGCGCGTCTTTTTTATGTGCCAAGCCGACACGCTCTAAAAGCTCCATTGCTTTCTTTTCTGCCTCTTCACGGCTTTGGTTTTTCACTTTCATCGGAGAAAGAATAATGTTTTCCAAGACAGTCAAATGCGGATACAGATTGAACCCTTGGAACACAAAGCCCACTTCTTCGCGCACTTTGTTCAAATCGGTTTTCGGATCGGCAACATTGATGCCGTCCACCCAAATCTCGCCACTTTCAATGCGCTCGAGTTGGTTTACCGTACGAATCAGCGTCGATTTGCCACTGCCTGAAGGACCGCATACAACGACCACCTCGCCTTGCTTGACTTCCAGATTCACGCCGTTGATAACGTGCAAATCTTTAAAATGTTTGTGTACATTTTTGAATTTAATCATTATTTCTTTCCAAACTGCCAAAATTTTCGGGGCTTGAGTTGCGATTGCCGCTGCCAAAGCAAAGGAATAGCCGTTTCCAGCCAAAAGCGGCAACTGACTATGCCGCCGGAGATTCCGCCTTGATTGTACCGATTGACTTTAAATTGCTCTTCCCTATCGAGACGATACCCAGTCAATACCCAAACTGCGCCGATAATTGCCGCTTCAAAACGGTGCCGCTCAGGCGGCATATCCTTACCGGAAAAATACTGCGCCAACTCGCGCCACAAATATGAATCACCCAGAAACCCCCATTGAATAGGAGGTTGCTTAAAAATTGCCATCACTGTTTCAGACGGCCTTTTGAACCAGATAATTGCTCAATTCCACATATTTCTCAGCGGCAATGTGTTCTGCCCTATCCTGCGGATTGATACCGACTGCCTGCAAGTCATCATCGCCGGCAAGTTCCTTCAAATTATTGCGTATGGTTTTGCGGCGTTGATGGAAAGCCAGTTTCACCAGTTTGGCAAAATGTTCAAAATCTTCCGCTTTACCGATGCGGTGTTTCACCGGAATCATGCGCACGACGGCCGAATCCACTTTCGGCGCAGGATCAAAGGACTCGGGTGGTACTTCAATCAACATTTCCATATCGAAGAAATATTGCAGCATTACGCCCAGACGGCCATAGTCGTTGGTTTTCGGCTGCGCCACCATGCGTTCGACCACTTCTTTCTGCAGCATAAAGTGCATATCGATCACATCGTCTGCCACTTCGCTTAATCGGAACAAAAGCGGCGTGGAAATATTGTACGGCAGATTGCCGACAATTTTTTTCTTGCCTTCAATGCTGTTGAAATCAAACTGCAATACATCGCCTTCGTATATCACCAATTTATCTGCAAACGGCAAGGTTTTCAGACGGCGTACGATGTCGCGGTCGATTTCGCAAACATGCAGGCAGTTGAGTTTTTTCGCCAAAGGCTCGGTAATGGCGGCCAAGCCAGGGCCGATTTCAATCACGATATCATCGGGCTGCGGTCTGACCGCGTTGACAATATCGCTAATAATCCGCGTATCCTGCAAAAAATTCTGCCCGAAGCGTTTCCGGGCCTTATGTTCTTTCATATCTTTCTTCAAGCAAGCTGTTTAAGGCAGTATTGTAACTGAAACAAGCGTTTTTGTCGGCACGCTTTCAGACGGCATTTGCCTAATTTTAAGCAAACGGAGGCGCTTCCAAACCCAAAGATTTCAGTAGTTGCGCGGTCTCATAAACCGGCAAACCCATCACGCCGGTAAAACTGCCCTGCAAATGCTCGACAAATACGCCGCCCAAACCCTGAATCCCATACGCACCGGCTTTGTCCATCGGCTCACCGCTGGCAACATAGGCTGCAATCTCCTCAGCCGTCAACGTTTTAAAGCGCACTTCGCTCGTCTGCACCACATCATGGCGCACACCTTGCCAATAAACGCATACAGCCGTCAGCACTTGATGCGTCCGTCCCGACAAGCGTTCCAGCATATCGACCGCATCGGCCTCGGACTCCGGTTTACCCAAAATAACCGCACCATCCGCCACCGTCGTATCCGCCGTCAATACAGCAAACTCAGGTTCTTGATTATGAGCAGCAAACCATTGCGCCACCGCTGCCTGATTTTTCTCACAGGCCATACGGCGCACATACTCTACTGCGGCTTCGCTTTCTTTAGGGGTTTCATCAATATCTGCAGGAAGGCGGCGTACCGTGAAACCCAAATTCTCCAAAATCTCACGACGGCGTGGACTGCCCGAAGCCAGATAAATTGCGTTCATTGTATTGGGTTTCCTTATTTTGAAATTTTATGCTGGCCGGACAAGCGAACATAATGCGCGGACGAATACGTCAAAAATTCCTTTTCCTCATCCGTCAGCGGACGCACTTGTTTCACAGGCGAGCCGACGTATAAAAAACCGCTTTCCAAACGTTTGCGCGGCGGCACCAAACTGCCCGCGCCTATCATCACATCATCCTCGACAACCGTATCGTCTAAAATAATCGACCCCATGCCCACCAACACACGATTCCCAATTCGGCAGCCATGCAACATGACCTTATGCCCAATCGTCACATCATCGCCGATAATCAAAGGCGAACCGTCAGGCTTCGCCGCATTCTTATGCGACACATGCAAAACGCTGCCGTCCTGCACATTACTGCGTTTGCCGATAGAAATACTGTTCACATCGCCGCGCAATACGGCATAAGGCCAAATCGATACATCTTCCGCCAGCGACACTTCGCCAATCACTACCGAAGTCTCATCTACAAAACAAGACTCATCAACCGACGGCACATAATCCAAAAACGCACGAATAGGGTTTGCCATTTCCAATAATCCTTTTCTCAAAACCAAAACTGATCGGGCCGTCTGAAAACACGGCGTAAAACGATTTTATACTACAACAATACGAAATCAAGCCAGAAAATCATCAAAAGGCCGTCTGAAACAGTTTTCAGACGGCCTTTCATCATAAACCCTTTATCTTGGCTTACCACTATTTATCATTAACGCCCCAGCTATATTTTATGGAATAATCGTCTTCATTTAATTCTTGGAGAAGCCGATGAACACACGTTCGGGAAATTATGCAGCGCCCCTGCTAGTCGTCGGCTGCGTCGTCTTCGGCTTGGGCAGTTTGATCGTCAAATTTGTCGATGTCGGCTCTTACGCCATCGCATTCTGGCGCCTGCTGATTGCCGCCCCTATATTCTTCCTGCTCGGGCGTTTTTTCAGACAAAAAATGCCCACAAAAAGAAAAACGGTTGGCTACGCAATCTTATCCGGCGTTTTCCTCGCATTCGACCTCGCCCTTTGGCACGAAAGCATTCACGCCGTAGGCCCCGGCATTTCAACCTTACTCAACAGCCTGCAGATTTTCTTTTTAGCCGCCATCGGCTTCTTCTTTTATTCGGAACGCCTAAGTACCTTACAAATTTTAAGTTTGATATTGGCCACCATAGGCGTAGCCTTGATCGGCAGCCCGGAGTTCGGTCATAACGACAACGCCGCATGGGGATTTGTCAGCGGCGTAGTATCCGGCGCCATGCTGGCCCTGTCTATGGTTTTCGTACGCAAAACCCATGAGCAGGAAAAAGTCGGTTTGTTTCCGCTGATGATGATTTTAAGCTTAGGCGGAGCAATGGCACTGGTCATCCCATCATTGCTATTCGATGCCGCCCATCTATATCCTAAGACTTTAAACGATGTGATTCTAGTCTCCATCTACGGCATCGTTATGCAATGCTTCGCTTGGGCATTGATTGCTTACGCCATCCCGCTTTTATCCTTGTCACTGACCGGTCTCCTACTACTCTCCGAACCAGTCGCCGCTATGTTAATCGATTATTTCTGGCTGGATAAACCGATTAATACCATCCAATGGAGCGGTGCCACTTTGACTTTATTGGCAATTTATTTAGGTTCGTTAAAAGACAAAAAATAGATACAAAAAAGGCCGTCTGAAAAATTTCAGACGGCCTTTTAATCTGTTTATTGCTTATTGGATGCTGGTACCGATACGGCTGAATTCGCCAAAGTTCATCCAAACAAAGAAGGCTTTACCAACAATCAACTTGTCATCGACAAATCCCCAATAACGGGAGTCGGCGCTGTTGTCGCGGTTGTCGCCCATCGCGAAATAACGGCCTTCAGGAACTTTACAGATAAAGCCATTGCCGTCTTCTGCGTATTCGCAATTTTCCAAACCGCTTGTTTCAAGCGAGTAATTGCTTTCAGGCATCACTTCGGAGGTGTATTTGTTCAATACAGCAATGGATACGGAAGGCTGACCGGCTTCTTTGACCACATCAAAGTTTTTGCCGTTCAAGGCCGTCTGAAAACGCTCAAGCGTATGAATCATAGATGGATCGGTATCATCTGCGTATTGATAATTGCCGTTTGGTTTTTCGGGAATAATTTCACCGTTAACAGTCAAAACCTTATCACGATATTCCACAACATCGCCCGGAATACCGACGATACGCTTGATGTAATTCATCTCAGGCTGAAGTGGGTAATTGAACACCACGACATCGCCTCGTGCAATATTGCCAACAGGGATAATGACCTTATTCAAAATCGGCAGGCGGATACCGTAAGAGAATTTGTTCACCAAGATAAAATCGCCTTTGACCAAGCCCGGACGCATGGAACTGGACGGAATTTGGAACGGCTCGGCAATAAAGCTGCGCAACACAAAGATAACCAAGATGATGGGAAAAAAGCCGCCCATGTAGTCGGTAAAATGCGCATTGTCTTCGCCGGTCTCACTTTTTTTCAGACGGCCTTTATGGATTGCCCAAACAATACCAGTAAACACGACAAACACCAGCAATACGGCGGTAAAGCTCATAAATTCGGACAAAATGCCGAATACGCCGACCATGCACAAGAGATAACTCCATTGCAGGCCGGAGCTCCATTCGCCGTTTTCCTGACGCTCTTTGCTGCTTTTGAAGTTGAGGACCAAGCCGGCCAGCAGTACAACGATTGCGCCTAAAGTCAGATTTATACTCATTATTTATCACTCACTTGCAGAATAGCCAAGAACGCGCTTTGCGGGATTTCCACATTGCCCACTTGTTTCATGCGGCGCTTACCTGCTTTTTGTTTTTCGAGAAGTTTTTTCTTACGCGTAATATCGCCGCCGTAACATTTCGCCAAAACGTTTTTACGCAGGGCTTTGACGTTTTCGCGGGCGATAATCTGGCTGCCGATGGCGGCTTGGACGGCGATGTCGAACATCTGGCGCGGAATCAGTTCGCGCATTTTTGATGCCAGCTCGCGACCTCGGTGAACGGCGCTTTGTCGGTGGACAATCAGACTCAGAGCATCGACTTTTTCGCCGTTGACCATAATGTCGAGCTTAATCAAATCAGACGGTTGGAACTCTTTGAAATGGTAGTCCAACGAAGCATAGCCGCGCGAAGTCGATTTAAGCTTATCGAAGAAATCCATTACGACTTCGTTCATCGGCAAATCATAAGTCAGCATGACTTGACGGCCCATGTACTGCATATTGACCTGCACGCCGCGCTTTTGGTTACACAAAGTCATGACGTTGCCGACGTACTCCTGAGGTACAAGAATAGTCGCAGTGATAATCGGCTCAAGAATGGTTTCGATGGTACTGATTTCAGGCAGTTTGGACGGGTTTTCAACTTCGATTTTCTCGCCGTTCTTCAACACGACTTCGTAAACCACCGTCGGCGCAGTGGTAATCAAGTCCATGTCGAACTCGCGTTCCAAACGTTCCTGCACGATTTCCAAGTGCAACAGACCCAAGAAGCCGCAACGGAAGCCGAAGCCCAATGCTTGGGAAACCTCAGGCTCAAATTTCAACGAAGCATCGTTCAGCTGCAATTTTTCCAAAGCGTCACGCAAGGCTTCGTAGTCGTGACTTTCCACGGGATAAAGGCCGGCAAATACTTGGCTTTGTACTTCTTGGAAGCCGGGCAGCGGCTCAGAAGCGGGGTTGGCAACCAACGTAACCGTATCGCCGACTTTCGCCTGACCCAATTCTTTCACACCGGTAATCAAAAAGCCTACTTCACCGGCTTTAAGTTCTTGTTTTTGAACTGATTTCGGCGTAAAAACACCCAGCTGCTCAACCTGCGTTTCCGCCTTGGTGCTCATAAAGCGCACTTTGTCTTTCAGCTTGATGATGCCGTTTTTCACACGAATCAGCATAACCACGCCGACGTAGTTGTCAAACCATGAATCGACAATAACTGCTTGCAACGGCGCATTTTCATCGCCGGTCGGCGCAGGGATTTTGGCAACGATTTCTTCCAAAACATCTTCCACACCAATGCCGCTTTTAGCAGAACATTGCACCGCACCAACGGCATCAATGCCGATGATGTCTTCAATTTCCTGCTCCACGCGCTCGGGTTCTGCGGCAGGCAAGTCAATTTTGTTCAAAACAGGCACAACTTCCACACCCAAATCAATCGCGGTATAGCAGTTCGCCACGGTTTGCGCTTCCACGCCTTGCGATGCGTCAACGACCAAAAGCGCGCCTTCGCAGGCAGACAGCGAACGGGAGACTTCGTAAGAAAAGTCGACGTGTCCCGGAGTATCAATCAGGTTGAGCTGATACACCTGCCCGTCGCGTGCTTTATAGTTGAGCGCGGCGGTTTGCGCTTTAATGGTAATGCCGCGCTCTTTTTCGATGTCCATGGAATCGAGCACCTGCGTACTCATTTCGCGCAAATCCAAACCGCCGCAGTATTGGATAAAACGGTCGGCAAGCGTCGATTTGCCGTGGTCGATGTGGGCAATAATGGAGAAATTCCGTATGTTTTTCATATTGTTATTAAGATAAATGCAATTAAAGGCTGAAAGGCCGTCTGAAAAAACAGGGATTCGGTTTTCAGACGGCCTTAGAATAAGGTTGAATCGTTCCGTATTCTAACGGAAATTCAACGCTTTTGCATGGTTTTATAGCGATTTGACAATCTCGGTAACCATCTTCGCCGAGCTGACGGCAGCCGTTTTCAAAAACTCTTCAAAGCTGATGTCCGCTTTCTCATCTGCCGAATCGGATACGGCGCGAATAATCACAAACGGCACTTCCAACTGATGACAAGTTTGCGCAATCGCCGCAGCTTCCATTTCCACTGCTTTTACGTCAGGAAAATGACTGCGAATTTCCGCGACACCTTCGCTGCTGTGTACAAAACGGTCGCCACTGACAATCAAGCCTTGCGTTACAGCCGCACCTTCAAATACTTGCGCCGCCTTTTCTGCTTGGCGAATCAGGTTTTCATCCGATGCGAACACAGCAGGAAGTTGCGGTACCTGCCCCCAAACATAACCAAAAGCCGTTACGTCAACATCATGATGCGCCACAGTTTCGCCGATGACCACATCACCGACCTTCAGTTCCTTACCCAAACCACCTGCACTGCCGGTATTGATGACGCAATCCGGTGCAAACTGATGAATGACCCAAGAAGTCGAAACCGCCGCATTGACCTTACCGATACCGCTCAAAACCAATACCGTGCGTTTTCCAGCCAATTCGCCTTCATATGCCGAGAATTTACCGAAGGACACATGTTTGACATTGGACATGCTTTCACGCAAAAGCTCAATTTCCTGTTCCATAGCGCCGACCACGGCAATTGTTTGTGCTGACATCTCGTTACCTTTCCATTCACTAATCGAGCAACATTATAACAGCAGAATTTAAAATCACAGGGATACTGAAAAATCTGCTATATTCCTAGCACGACACTCAATTTAAAACAGATAGCCACTTTAGTGGGCAAAACAGCAAATAATGATTGCTTCTGTTATAATTATTCTCAATAAAATAACTTAATATTAACTATCTGAATTCTTATGTTTGACGAAAATACTCCGGGCGCAAAAGAAGAATTGTTTGCTTGGCTACGCCATATGAACAAATACAAAGGCTCCGACCTTTTCATTACCACCAACTTCCCGCCGGCCATGAAAGTGGACGGCAAAATCATGCGGCTGACCGATGAGCCGCTGAGTGCTGAAAAATGTATGGAAATCGCTTTTTCGATTATGTCTTCCAAACAAATCGAAGAATTTTCTACCACCAACGAATGCAATTTCGCCATCAGCCTGCCCGACACCAGCCGCTTCCGTGTCAATGCCATGGTTCAACGCGGCGCAACTGCTTTGGTGTTCCGCTCCATTACCGGCAATATCCCTAAATTTGAAACGCTCAATCTGCCCCCTATTCTGAAAGACATCGCCCTCAGGAAACGCGGTCTGGTTATTTTTGTCGGCGGTACAGGTTCGGGCAAGTCCACCTCCCTCGCCTCCCTTATCGACTATCGAAACGAAAACAGCTTCGACCATATTATTACCATCGAAGATCCGATTGAGTTTATCCACCAACACAAAAACTGCATCATCACCCAACGTGAAATCGGCGTAGATACCGAAAATTGGCCGATTGCGCTGAAAAACACCCTGCGCCAAGCACCGGATGTCATTCTGATTGGCGAAATCCGTGACCGTGAAACCATGGACTACGCTATTTCCTTCGCGGAAACCGGCCATTTGTGTATGGCGACACTGCATGCCAACAGCACCAACCAAGCGCTCGACCGCATCATCAACTTCTTCCCCGAAGAGCGCCGTACCCAGTTGCTAACCGACTTATCGCTCAACCTGCAAGCCTTTATTTCCCAACGCCTGATTCCCCGTGAAAGCGGCCGGGGTCGTGTGGCGGCGGTCGAAGTTTTACTCAATTCGCCGATTATTGCTGACTTGATTCAAAAAGGCGAAGTCCACAACATCAAAGAAATGATGAAAAAATCAACCGGCATGGGCATGATCACTTTTGACCAAGCCTTGTATGATTTGTATGAAAACGGCGATATCAGCTATCAAGACGCTATTAAAAATGCCGACTCCGCCCATGACTTGCGCTTAGACATTCAATTACGAAGCCGTCGTGCGCAAAATGCCGGTCCAGATTTAGAATTAATTTAACAACTTCACAGCATAAAAAAGGCCGTCTGAAACCTCACTACGAGTTTCAGACGGCCTTTATTCCATCAAATAATCAAGCCTGTTTCAATTTCGCATCGGCATCACGCAATGCAGTACGCAGACCTTCCTCGATAACCGGATGGTAGAACGGCATATCCAGCATTTGCGGAATCGTCATCTTCATTTGATGTGCCCAAGCCATCAAGTGTGCCAAATGTTCGGCAGCAGGGCCGACAACTTCCGCACCAATAAAACGGCCGGTCGCTTTCTCAGCATACAAACGCATATGGCCTTTGTTTACCAACATAACGCGGCTGCGGCCTTGGTTTCGGAAGGAAACTTCTCCAATTACAAACTCATCAGGTTGATATTTCGCCGCAACTTGCGCGTATTTCAAACCGATAGTGGCAATTTGCGGACTGGTAAATACCACACCGATTACGCTACGGCGCAAACCGCCCTCAATATTCGGGAAAATAGCGGCATTGTGACCGGCAATTTTGCCTTGGTCGGAAGCTTCGTGCAGCAGAGGCAATTGATTGGACGCATCGCCTGCGATAAAGATGTGCGGAATGCTGGTTTGCATGGTCAGCGGATCGGCAACAGGCACGCCGCGCGTGTCTTTTTCGATATTGATGTTTTCCAAACCGATATTGTCAACGTTCGGACGACGGCCTACGGCTGCCAGCATATATTCGGCAACGAACACACCTTTTTCGCCATCTTGTTCCCAATGAACTTCAACATTGCCTTCCGCATCCAATTTGACTTCGGTTTTAGCATCCAAATGCAAAGCCAACTCTTCGCCAAAAACAGCTTTGGCTTCTTCAGCAACAACAGGGTCAGAAATACCGCCGATGGCTCCGCCTACGCCGAAAATCTCAACTTTCACGCCCAAACGGTGCAAAGCCTGACCCAACTCTAAGCCGATT
Organism: Neisseria subflava; assembly: GCF_024205705.1. Taxonomy (NCBI): domain Bacteria; kingdom Pseudomonadati; phylum Pseudomonadota; class Betaproteobacteria; order Neisseriales; family Neisseriaceae; genus Neisseria; species Neisseria subflava. The sequence goes on along the minus strand of NZ_CP073115.1, from coordinate 810,678 downwards.
ACGCCAGGACCAAACACGGCCACACTCTTAGGCAGGGTATCCCAAGAGAAAACATCATCGTTCACAATCAAGCGATCGCCTAAAACTTCCCACTGAGGGAAAATCACAGGGCGCGAACCGGTAGCAATCACAAAACTCTTTGCAGTGATTTGAGTGTGGTCATCGATTTGGACGGTGCGTTCGTCAACAAATTTTGCCGTACCCATAATACGCTTGTCGGCAGGCCACTCTTCTACATCGCTGACTACAAAACCAACAAAACGGTCGCGTTCGGACTTCACGCGGTGCATGACTTCTTCGCCGTTTACCGTTACGCTGTCTTTATCCAAATGCACGCCAAACGGATCGGTATGCAAAGCATGATGGCGCGCTTCTGCTGCGGCAATCAAGAGTTTAGAAGGCATACAGCCCACACGCGCGCAGGTCGTGCCGAACACATTGTTTTCAATCAGGTAAACATTGTCTGTATGAAGGCGGGCATTGCGAAATGCGCCCATACCGGCTGTACCGCCGCCCAGTACCACCACATCTGCTTGAATCTTTTTCATATTTTATCCTTACTGTCTATATCCAAACCGATATTGCCATCAGGTTATCCGTTTTCAGACGGCCTAAACTTTATAAACTATCAAAATTTAAAAATCAATAGCCAATGCCTAAATATCGATTTAAAACAATAATCTCAAATTCTACTTGTAAATATAGAGTTATTCAGAACGCCGATTTGCAAACGTCGTCTGAATAACTCTATATTTGGGTATTTCAGACGGCCTTTTCAAGCCGTCTTAAGCATACAGGCAATTAGTTTTTAGCCAAGTAAGCTTCCAAGTCTTCGCTGCCGCCGATGTATTTGCCGCCGATGAATACTTGAGGAGCAGTCATCTTGCCGGTAATAGCGCGTACGGAAGTAACAGTTGCATCTTTGCCCAATACAATTTCTTCGTAAGACAAGCCTTTGTCTTGCAGAGCTTTTTTAGCTTTAGCACAGAACTGGCAGCCAGGTTTGGTGAAGATGGCAACAGACTCTTGAGCTTTCCACTCGGGAGCAATAAATTTCAACATAGTGTCAGCGTCAGACACTTTGAAAGGATCGCCTGGTTCTTCAGGTTCGATAAACATTTTTTCAACCACGCCGTCGTTAACCAGCATGGAGTAACGCCAAGAGCGTTTGCCGAAGCCCAAGTCTTCTTTGCCAACCAACATGCCCATGCCTTCAGTGAATTCACCGTTGCCATCAGGGATCATGTAGATGTTGTCGGCTTCTTCTTCAGCAGCCCAAGCGTTCATTACGAAAGTGTCGTTTACAGATACGCAGTAGATTGCGTCAACACCGTTTTCTTTGAACGCGCCAAACAATTCGTTGTAGCGTGGCAGGTGAGAAGAAGAGCAAGTTGGAGTAAATGCGCCAGGCAGAGAGAACACGACTACTTTTTTGCCTTTGAACAAATCATCAGTAGAAACATCTTTCCAAGTGTCGCCAACGCGAGTGCGGAATACTACGGAAGGTACTTTTTGACCGGTACGATCTTGCAAAGCCATTTTTAAGCTCCTTAAAAATTCGGGTTTGAGAAATGAATCAATGCTTGCATTCTAATGCAGGCCTATCGATTTGTATAATTTATAGTTCAAATAATATTAATTACATCAAACTATCAATTTAATTAAACCGAAAACAGCTGTTTCTTTAAATAAAGGCCATCTGAAATAAAACAAGTACCTGACTGAAATTATTTTTTAGGTAAGGGCTGAACGAGAGAATCAGAAGCCACAATTTCGCCGATGGCTGTTTCCGCAATATCCTTCAAAGCATAGCGGTCTTTATCCGGCATGTCTGTCGGTTTGTATTGAGGCGAAAAATCCAAACGGATACGGATTTTCTTCATAGAAACAATGCGCCATAAAGATTGAAACAGGTTTACCTCCGCATAGGATGGCAAATCCGTCCGTTGTCCTTCGTCATCATAATATCGCAAAGTTACCGCCTGAATCGGCGCTTTCGCATCAATAGCCGATTGGAACAGGGCAGCTTTAAACGGCAAAATACCCAAACCGGACGAAGTGCGCGCCTCGGGGAAGAAGCTGACATTCTGCCCTGCTTTCAATGCCGCACAAATCGCCTGATTAATCGGCTCGACATCACGGCGGGAATTGCGGTTAATAAACACCGTACCGGCATTTTTACCCATTTTCCCCAAAACCGGCCAGCCGCTGATTTCCTGTTTCGCAATAAAACTGCTTGGATAAACTGCACTCATGGCAAAAATATCCAACCAAGATACATGATTGGCCACCACCAAAGTACCGCTTACATTTCCTTGCGGCGGTACGCCGATTTTCAATTCGATATCCAAAGCATCCAACGCACCTTTTCCCAAAACAACCACGGCGTGATTGCGTTCCTCTGCATTGTTACCATCGATGGCACGCAAATCCCAAGCGGTTCTGAATAACCAAGCTGCCAAACGGCAAAGTCTGCCCAGTCGTTTAAAAAAAGGAGCTTTTTGTTTAGACATAAATTTCTTCTGTATTGTGTTCATTATGTTCAGACGGCCTCTGACATTTAAGGCCGTCTGAAACTATTTCTGGCAATTTGGACAATAAAATGTTCCACGCTGCCCCAAAGTTTCTTTAAAAATCAACCCGCCACATTGGACACAAGGCTCATTGTGGCGTCCATAGACCGTATATTCCTGCTGAAAGTAGCCGCTTTTCCCATCGCTATTAACGAAGTCTCGCAGCGTACTGCCGCCCGCTTCAATCGCCCTTTGTAGAACCGCTTTAACAGTCTCTACCAATAATGCGCATTCTTTTTTGGTCAACTTATTCGCCGGACGCAATGGCGAAATACCTGCCTTAAACAGACTTTCATTCGCATAAATATTGCCAACGCCAACCACCACCGCATTATCCATCAGCGCTAATTTAACTGCACGCTTTTGGGTTTTCAATTTCTGATACAGGTAATTTGCATCAAAATCACCCGAGAGCGGCTCCGGCCCCAACTTTTCCAACAGCGGATGATGCTCGACAATACCCTCATACCACAATACCGCACCAAATTTACGCGGATCGTGATAACGCAATACGGTACCGTCATCAAATACAAAATCTAAATGATCGTGTTTATCCGGCGTTGCGATACGCTCATCATTGGCGGTAAAAATACGCAAACTGCCGGACATACCCAAGTGAATAAGTAAAATACCCGTTTCAAAAGTAATAATCAAATACTTCGCACGACGGTTGCATGCCAAAACTTTGCGCCCTGCCAAAATTTGCGCCAAGTTCGGATGGATAGGCCATCTCAATTTAAACTGACGAATAATGACTTTTTCTATCTTTTTGTCATAAATATGCGGCGCGATTCCACGTAAAGTCGTTTCTACTTCAGGTAATTCAGGCATCATTATTCTCCAAATTCATCATTATATATAGGCCGTCTGAAACTATTCGGCCAAACGTGCCGTACTTAAAGCGACCGTATTGCCATCGAATGCAGATTCCAATTCAGGCAAAGGACGGATACCAATCAAATGTTTCGTTAAAACCACACCATACACCGCTGCACACTGAGGCCACCACCTATCCCCGGCCTTTTCCATAAACCGCCAGAACTTCAAAGCAGATGGCGAATTTACCGCTGGCAGATAATTCATAAATTGCCCATATTCCATTTCAAAACCAATAGCGGCAATTTTTCGTTTCAACTCAGCCAGAACCAAACATTGAGATTTCATAGGCAGTCTTTTGCCATCAAACCACGAGCTCAATCCCCACAAAGATTTAGGGTTAAACCCCGTCAAAATCAACCTTCCTTCAGGGTTTAATACCCTAAACGCCTCTTTCAACACTAAATCCGCAGTTGAAATTTCCAAAAGATGGGGCATCAATAACACATCCACGGAATGCGTTTCAAATGCCAACATTTCAGCATCCATCCGCACATCGCGTGGCACCACAATCATATTTTCAGACGACCTCTGCCATATACTGCCCAATTGAACTGCCACTTGACCATTCAAATATTGCAAATGCCGTCTGAAAAAATCCGCCTCTTTTTGAGCAAGATATTGTCCCATTGGCGTTTGCATAAAAAAAGTTTCCATTAAATGCTCCCCTATGCATCCTGACTTGTGTGACAGAATTTTAACACCACGACCACATCATACAAGCAAATTCCCTGCCCGACTTGACGATTGAATGCTGAAACGATACCATCGAAAAGACGAAATTTTATTATATATTTGATAACTCTATTTACTATGGCAAAACTAAAAACCATCGCTCTGACCGTTTCAAGCCTGTCGGCAGTTTCCGCCACAGCCTACGCGCAAAACGCTACACCCAACCAAGTCGGCATGGCCATGATGCGCCTCAACTCCTCCCTGCTCGACCAAACCAAAGCACAAACCTTCGGATCTGGCAGCTTGTGGGCATCGTTGCGTAAAGACTTCCGCATCAACGAAGTCAACACAGAACTGGTTCGCCGCCATGAAAACAAATTTGCTGCAAACAGTGCATATTTCGACCGCACTATCTCTCGCAGCAAACCTTATATGTACCATATTGCCAATGAAGTTAAAAAACGCAATATGCCTGCTGAAATCGCTTTACTGCCTTTCATTGAAAGCGCATTCGTAACCAAAGCCAAATCTCATGTCGGCGCATCCGGCCTGTGGCAATTTATGCCGGCTACCGGCCGCCACTTCGGCTTGGAAAAAACGCCTTTATATGACGGCCGCCACGACGTTTATGCCGCTACCGATGCTGCATTGAACTACCTGCAATACCTGCACGGTATGTTCGGCGACTGGTCTTTGGCCCTTGCCGCCTACAACTGGGGCGAAGGTAACGTCGGCCGCGCCGTAAACCGCGCCCGTGCACAAGGTTTGGAGCCGACATACGAAAACCTGCGTATGCCGAACGAAACACGCAACTACGTTCCCAAACTTTTGGCCGTCCGAAATATCGTTGCCAATCCACAAACTTTCGGCATGAATATCAGTGAAATCAGCAATCAGCCGTATTTCAAATCCATCAGCATCGACAAACCTATTGATAACAGCACAATCGCTCGCTTTGCAAACATCAGCGAAAGCGAACTGTTGGCACTCAACCCAGGTTTCAATGCCCCGGTATTTATCCCTAAAAACAATCGTCGTCTGTTGTTGCCGGTTTCTGCGGTTTCTGCATTTGAAAAGAACTACCGCAATGCCAATCCAGATACCCTGATGTCTTGGGATATTTATACTTCTTTGGGCAACAAGAAGCTTAACGCCATTGCTAACGATACCGGCATGAGCGTAGCCGAACTCAAACGCCTCAACGGCCTGAGCGGTAGCGCCATTTCTGAAGGCCGCAGCATTTTGGTGGCTAAAAACTCAGCTACCCAAAGTCAAGACATTATTAACTTTATCGACAAAGACAATACGCCGGATACTTACCAATCCAATATGCCGGCTATGTCTCCAATTATTGCTTCCAACGTAGCAGAACCGGTTAAAGTCGCTCAAAATACCGTGACCAATATTGTTGCGCCTGTTGTTCCACAGTCCAGCAAATCGGTTGACTTTATTGCACGTAGCAAAGCTGAAAACGTTACTTCTGTAGCAGTAGCAGTAACAGAAACCAAAGCACAGCCTCAAGTTGCAAATGCGGAAGTAGCCGCCCCTGTTGTAGCCATGACCCATACTACTACTGAGCCTGCTGCCACAAATGTTGCTGAAGCACCCAAAACAGCTATTCCGGCCGACTTGACTGCACCAACTGTTGCCGCAAACGATGTAGCCCCTGCTCCAGCAGTTGAATCTGTTGCTGTTGCTCCGGTTCAAGAAGAGCATGATGACCTGATGGCTTTGGTACAAAGCCGACCTGCGGAGGAACCTGCAGCGACTGTTACTGAAGCGACTCCTGAAACCAAACAAGTTCAAACTGTTGTCACTGCTGAAAACGCTCGTACAGAACGTATCTCAGCCAATACCGTTAAACAACAAAGCCGCATCAATGCGCGTCTTGCCCGTATGAGTGAGCAACAAAACGCACAAACTGCAGCACTTGCAGCAGGCACACACCGTGTGGAAGATGGCGATACGTTGTTTAACATCTCCAAACGTTATAACCTGAGTGTAGCTGATTTGATTATTGCCAACAACATCAAAGGCAACAATATCAAAAAAGGCCAAATCCTCCGTGTTACAGCTGCTCCAGCAAAAGTCCGCGGCAACCCGATTCAAAACGTTTCCTACACTGTACGCAAAGGCGATACTTTGAACACCATTGCCAGCCGTTTCAATGTTGATGTTAATGATATTCGTCGTTGGAACCGCAATACCCGTACTGTGACCCCTGGTCAACGTTTGAAACTGATTGGTAGCTAATACTTGCTTCAAAACAAAGGCCGTCTGAAATATTCAGACGGCCTTTTTCTTTATGATAAATAATCAATTCAATTTTTAAAAACAAAATAGCTATATAAGCATCTGTTCAATAACTACGACATAGAAAAAGAGTGTGTAAAAACACACTCTTTCTCAAACAGATTGCCATCAAATTTTACTCTTAACACCTGCATTCAAACATATAAATTCTGTATAAACATCATTATGCCGGTGAAAAAGCATCACAGAAGAAGGTATCTTCCGGCAAGGCGCATTTTTGAGTCAGCAAACTTTGCGCACTCTCGGTCATAGCTGGTGACCCACAAGCATAAACTTCATATTGGCTCAAATCAGGATAATTTTGTGCGGCAACATTTTGCACATATCTATTCTCCCCTTTCCAATCGGAATCAGGCTTAGAAAGAACAGGCGAGAATTTCGCGTTTTTCAGACGACCTAGTAATGCTTCTGCTTCTTCCAATGCGTACAAATCCTCCTGCTGACGTGCTCCCCAGTAGAAATGAACCGGACGTTCGCTATTCTGATGAATCAAATCAAGCAAAATACTGCGGATAGGTGCGTAGCCTGTACCCGTTGCCAACAAAACAATCGGTTTATCGCTGTCCTTTTGCAAAGTAAACGTACCCAATGGGCCTTTAACACGGACAATGCCTTTTTCTTTGATTTTAGGCTCGGCACCAAAAATCATTTCTGAGCATACGCCGTTTTCACGTTTGCGGATATGCAGCTCCAAAACGCCTTCTTGGTCAGGCGAATTGGCGATTGAATAGCTGCGACTGATATTGCCGGGAAGCAGCAAATCAATATATTGTCCGGCATAAAATGCAAATGACGGCGCTTTAGGCAAAGCCAATCGCAACAAAGCAACATCATGTTTGATTTCAATCGTTTCAATGCGTACAGGTAAAGTACGCACCGGTAAAGCATTCGGATTAAACCCAGGCACATTGATTTTCAGGTCACTCTTCGCAGTAGTACAGCACAATAACACTTTACCTTGTGCTTTTTCTTCTTCACTGATGGCTTTATCAATATGTTTGCCCATTTCAAATTCGCCACTAATCAACTCAGCCTTACACTGCCCGCAGGCACCACTTTTGCAAGAATGAGGCAAATTTAAATTCTGACGGGTTGCGGCAGCAAGAACAGTTTCGTCCTCATTCGCCGTAAATGTAGTTTGATCTGGTAAGGTAATGGTATGTGTCATGGTATTTAGAATAAATTTATTATCAAAAACAAAGGCCGTCTGAAAATAAAACCTGTTTTCAGACGGCCTATCCTATCTATCAAGCCAATTTGGCTTTAATCAACTCTTGAACCTGAGCCGGATTGGCCTTGCCTTTACTTGCTTTCATCACTTGGCCGACAATCGCATTTAAGGCTTTTTCATTACCGGAACGGAATTGCTCAATGGCTTTCGCATTGTTTGCCAACACTTCATCCACCATCGCTTCAATTGCGCCAGTGTCAGTAATCTGTTGCAAACCATGTTTTTCGATGATTTCGTCAATACCTGCTTCAGGCTCAGCCCACATCGCTTCAAAAGCTTTTTTCGCCAATTTGCTGCTTAATGTTCCATCTGCAACTTTAGCAACCAACTCGGCAAGGCGTGGAGCTGTAATCGGGCTTTCAGCCAATTCCAAACCTTCTTTGTTCAAGGTAGCGGCAAGCTCGCCGTTCATCCAGTTCGCCGTCAATTTACCTTGGCCGCAGGCTTTGGCCGCTTCTTCAAAATAGGCAGCTTGGGCGCGGCTGGCAGTCAACAGGCGCGCATCATAGTCAGACACGCCGTAATCGGCAACAAAACGCGCCGCCATTTCATGCGGCAACTCAGGCATTTGCTCTTTGGCCTTTTGCAATTGGCCGTCTGAAATAATGACAGGCAGCAAATCCGGATCCGGGAAATAGCGGTAATCGTGCGCATCCTCTTTCAAACGCATCACACGGGTTTCGCCTTTTTCAGGATCAAACAGCATGGTTGCCTGCTGTACTTTACCACCATCTTCCAAAATTTCGATTTGCGCTTCCACTTCATAATTGATGGCTTGTTCCAAGAAGCGGAAAGAGTTGAGGTTTTTGATTTCACGGCGTGTACCGAACTCGGCCTGACCTTTTGGACGTACAGAAACGTTGGCATCAACACGGAACGAACCTTCCGCCATATTACCGTCGCAAATATCCAGCCAAGTCACTAAACCATGCAACGCTTTAGCATATGCCACAGCTTCGGCTGCGGAACGCATTTCAGGCTCGGAGACAACTTCCAACAAAGGCGTACCGGCACGGTTCAAGTCGATACCGGTAGCACCGTTCAAACCTTCATGTACGGATTTACCCGCATCTTCTTCCATGTGCGCACGGGTAACATTGATGGTTTTAACCTCATCGCCCACTACGATTTCCAGTTTGCCGTGTTCAACAATCGGCAAATCCAACTGGCTGATTTGATAGCCTTTTGGTAAATCAGGATAAAAATAGTTTTTACGGTCGAACACGTTTTTCTGATTGATTTTCGCATCCAAAGCCAAACCGAGTTTGATGGCTTTTTCGACGACTTCGCGGTTCATTACCGGCAATACGCCCGGCAACGCACACTCAACCACGCTGGCGTGGGCATTAGGCTCGGCACCGAATGCAGTGGATGCGCCGCTGAAGATTTTGGATTGGGTGTTGAGTTGGACGTGGATTTCCAGTCCGATTACGGTTTCCCAAGTCATAAGGGTCTTTCTGTCGAAAAAAAGTTAATCGGTTAAATGAGTGATTCGTTTTTCAGACGGCCTAAATAAAAAACCATAACAGGCCGTCTGTAAGATAAGTTTATTTCCTGCGGCGTTGGAAACCGGGCAGTTGCCAATGGAAACGGTATGCAGTCAGGCGAAACAACAATCCGCCGGCAAAGAGCAGGTTTAACGTAAAAATATTAATCCAGCCCAAATGCCCGAACAGATAAATCAGTCCGCCAATCAAAATAGCCACGCTGCCGTAAAGGTCGGTGCGCAAAATCATCGGCACATCATTGACCAAAATATCGCGCGCAATCCCGCCGCCAACGGCAGTCACAAAAGCCAAAGAAATAACGCCGAATAGATTGAGCTGCAAGGCCATACCGATTTGTGCGCCGGTAATGCTGAACGCTGCCAAACCGATGGCATCGGCAATAATAAAAGCAGCAGCCAAATAGGTGCTGCGATAACGTTGCACCCTTATCAACCATGCGATGGCAAGCGTGGCAAACACAACAATCAACGCATCGGTTTGCAAAAATACTTGCGGAATCCGGCCGACCAAGCTATCGCGTATCATGCCGCCGCCGACAGCCGTCAGTAACGCAGTAATGACGACACCGAGTACATCCAAACGCTTGTTGTAGCCGACCAAATAGCCGGAAATGGCAAACGCAGCTGTCCCAATGATTTGAATGAAGTCGGTGGCTGTCATGTTTTTAAATATCTACAATATGCAGCACCTCAATACATTCAGGCGCTTTTATATGGTTTATTTTCAGACGGCCTTGAATCATCAAGGCCCTAAAACATTATTCCGGCGCTTTAGTGTGCCAATCGCTGTTCAGCTGAACTTGATGTGCGGCACCCAAAATTTTGGCTTCGGAGAAATAGTTGCCGATAAATTGCACACCAATCGGCAGGCCGTTTGCGCTGAAACCGGCAGGCAGAGTCAGTGCAGGCAAACCGGCAAGGTTCACGGCGATGGTGTAAATATCGGATAAGTACATTTGCACAGGGTCGTGAATGTCGCTGCCGAGTTTTGGCGCGGCAGTCGGCGCAGTCGGCGCCAAAATGAAATCACATTGACCAAAGGCCGTCTGAAAATCATTGGCAACCAGACGGCGCAGTTTTTGCGCTTTCAAATAGTACGCATCGTAGTAACCATGGCTCAATACATAAGTACCGATCATGATACGGCGTTTGACCTCGCTGCCAAAACCTTCGGCACGGGTGTTGCTGTACATTTCTTCCAAATCGCCGAATTGCGCCGCACGATGGCCATAACGTACGCCGTCGAAACGGGACAAGTTGGTACTTGCTTCAGCAGAGGCAAGAACGTAATAAGCAGGAATCGACAATGATGTTTGCGGCAGGGAAACTTCAACAGTCTCCGCGCCTTGTGCTTTGAGCAAATCGATAACGCTTTGTAAGGCCGTCTGAACATCGGCATCTGCGCCTTCGCCGAAATATTCTTTAGGCAAACCGATTTTCAAACCTTTGAGCGGCTTGTCCAAATCACGGGTGTAGTCTTCTTTGTCGCGTTCCAAGCTGGTGGAATCGCGCTCGTCAAAGCTGGCCATGGCATTCAACAAAATCGCACAGTCTTCGGCTGTTTGCGCCATAGGGCCGGCTTGGTCAAAGCTGGAAGCATAGGCAACCATACCAAAGCGTGAAACCGTACCGTAAGTCGGCTTGATGCCGGTAATACCGCAATGCGATGCAGGCTGACGGATAGAACCGCCGGTATCCGAACCCAACGCAGCCGGTGCCAAACGCGCCGCAATCACGGCAGCCGAACCGCCTGACGAACCGCCGGGAACATGTTCAAGATTCCATGGGTTTTTGGTTGCGCCGTAGAACGAAGTCTCATTGGTCGAACCCATGGCAAATTCGTCCATATTGGTGCGGCCAAGAGTAACCATGCCGGCATCCAACAGGTTTTGCACCACAGTGGCAGTATAAGGAGAAACAAAGTTATCCAACATTTTAGAGCTGCATGCACTGCGCCAACCTGTTTGGCAGAAAATATCTTTGTAAGCAACCGGCACACCGGTCAAAGCCGTTGCATTACCGGCCGCGATACGCGCATCGGCTGCTTTAGCTTCAGCAAGGGTCTTATCTTGATCGATGGTCACATAGCCGTTGATGGCAGGGTTTTTCGCAGCAATAGCGGCCAAATATTCGGTCGCCAATTCGACTGCGGAAATTTGTTTGGATTGCAGCAGGCTGCTGGCTTGTTTGAGCGTGTAAGCGGTCATTGTGCCGTACTTTCTATAAAACAGTTTTTGCTTTCAAAACAGATATTGAAAACATCCGTTTAAATCAATAAATCGGGCCGTCTGGACAAAGTATCCTTTCAGACGGCCTTGCAATAGGGGCTTGCCGATAAGCAAAGGCCGTCTGAAACCTTATTCTTCAATTACTTGAGGAACGATATACAGGCGGTTGCGCACTTCGGGGGCAACCGCCTGATATCCTGCAGCGTGGTCAGTTTCAGTCACTTTATCTTCGCGCAGGCGCAAAGCGGCTTCGTGCGGATGCGCCATAGGTTCGATGCCGTCGGTATTGACGCTTTGCATGTTTTCAACCATGGCGAAAATGTCGTTCAACTCGGCAAGCGTTTTGTTTTTTTCTTCGTCCGTTAAAGTGAGGCGCGAGAGTTTTGCGATTTTTTCCACATCATTTAAGCTTAAAGCCATAAAAAATCCTTGTCTGATAGCAATGCCTCTTGGGTTTGGGGTATCATTGCATTTCGTCTTCTATGAAGCGAAGAATTATAACCGAAAACCAAACAGGTTGGCATGGTGTTTTGATTCAGACGGCCTTTTAAGGGCGCATTTATCCGTCTAAAACCGTGTACCTGTTTTTCTTATTTTAAATACTGCTTAACGCATCCGGGCTGGGCCGGAATTTCAGGAATCCTAATGTTTCGTCTTTTATCTCGTTTCCTCTCCAATGATATTGCCATCGATTTGGGCACGGCCAACACGCTGATTTTTGTACGCGGCAAAGGGATTGTTTTGGATGAGCCGTCCATGGTTGCGATTCAATCCGGTGCAGGCAATAAAAGTAAAATTATGGCGGTGGGCACGGAAGCCAAAAAAATGCAGGGCCGCGCGCCGCGCAATATTGAAATCGTCCGTCCGATGAGGGACGGCGTGATTGCTGATTTTGTGATTACCGAGCGTATGCTGGGTATGTTGATTAAAAAAGCCACTGAAGGACGGTCTTGGGTTCCGCCTCGTGTGGTTATCTGTGTTCCGGGTGGCTCTACCCAAGTGGAACGTAAAGCGATTTTGGATTCTGCGTTTGCTGCCGGCGCGGCAAGCGTGCATTTAATTGAAGAACCGATGGCCGCCGCTTTGGGCGCAGGCTTGCCGATTGAAGATGCGGCAGGTTCGATGATTGTCGATATTGGCGGCGGTACAACTGAAATCGGTATTCTTTCACTGGGCGGTATGGCCTATTCTGCTTCTGTCCGCGCAGCCGGCGACGAATTCGATAAAAGCATCATCCATTACCTGCGCCGCCATCGCGGCGTCTTGATCGGCGAAGCGACGGCAGAGGAATTGAAGAAACAAATCGGCTCTGCATCGGGCTTTGAAACAGAAACAGCCATGCGCATTAAGGGCCGCGATCTGGCCGAAGGTACGCCTAAATCCTTGGCAGTTACTTCAGATGAAATCCGTGAAGCATTGAGTGAAACGGTGAATCAAATCATCCGTGCTGTCCGTCTGGCTTTGGAACAGGCACCGCCCGAATTGGCCGGCGACATCGCTGACCGCGGCATTATGCTGACCGGCGGAGGAGCGCTTCTGCACGGTATCGATACCGTCTTGGCCGATGCAACCGGCCTGCCCGTCGGTATTGCCGACCAGCCTCTGAACTGCGTTACCTATGGTGCTGGTAAGGCTTTAGACTATATCGGCAAATGGGATACCGTATTCACGGAAAACCCATAAGGTAGATGGTTATGGAACGCTCTTCTTTGCGCTTTGACGAGGCAAAAGGCTCTAAGCTGTTGCCTCGTTTTGTCGTTTATATCACGCTGGCTGCCGGCCTGATGGTAGCCGATTACCGCTTTTCATTGATGCAGCCTGTACGTGCGGCAGTCATGCCCATGCTCTATCCTGTTCAATGGCTGGCGAATCAACCTGTTCAACTTTATCAATATTTTGCCGACCTCTCCCACTCTAAATCAGAGCTCTTGGAACAAAATCGCCGGCTTATGGAAGAAAATGGCCGTATGAAAATCGATTTGCAGCGAGATAAAGTCAATACCGATGAACTGCGCGAATTGAAAAAACTGTACGGTTTGCAACAAAAAGGCATTCACAACGTTATCGGTGCGGAAGTCATTTCCAATGGTAAAGATCCGCTTTCCGAAAGACTGATTATCGGCAAGGGCGGCCAAGATGGTTTGAAAGTTGGCGATGCGGTCATCGATCAAAGCGGTTTGATTGGCCTATTGACACAAGTTCACACACAAAGCGCGGAAATTGAACTGATCTCAAGCGGACAAAGCATTGTCCCCGTAGCCGTCAGCCGCACCGGCGAACGCAATTTGGCATACGGCAATGGCAACGGTTTGGATTTGCGCTATTTCCCAACCGGCTCAGACTTGAAACCCGGCGATATTCTGCTGACTTCCGGTTTGGACGGTACTTATCCGGCGGGGATTCCCGTTGCAACCGTCAGCAAGGTTGTCCGTGCATCGGGAACGCCTTATTACGATACGCAACTGACGCCTTTAGCCGCTTTACGCAGCAGCCGTTTTGTCTTGGTACTTTCTTCCGCCCCTTCTTCCCCACGCTGATTTCATGAACGATTTTGACGATTCTTACCGTGCAGTACCGCTACACATCATGGCGGCCAGTCTCATCGTGATGATGATACTGGACTTTATGCCGTTTTCCTTTGACGGGTTCTTCTGGCTGCCTGAAATGACGGCACTGATGCTGCTGTATTGGGCATTGCACCAACCGCAACGCGCAGGCATGGGACTGGCTTTTGCCATCGGTCTGATTGTCGATGCAGCAACCGCCGCGACTTTGGGCTTGCACGCCCTGTCTTACGTCGTGATGACTTATTTCATCTTAAACCGCCGCCGCCAAATCATGCTGTACGGCCACATTATGCAATTGGCCGCTGTCTTGGCTGCGTTGTTGCTCAATCAGGCCGTTTTAACTGCTGCCCGTCTGTTCCTCAATCATCAGGTCATCACTTTGCAAGGCTTTGTTGCTCCATTTGTCGGCGCACTGCTTTGGCCCATACTCAGCCAGCTGATGCTGATCGTGACCCGTATTTACCGCTCCCACTGAAAAGATGAAACCGATTCTTCCACGCCGTCTTTCCGGTGGTCAACATACCAAAAAACCTTCCGCTCAGGCAGCACAAGCCGATGCTTTGTTGCGCCTGCTCGTTGCATTTATCCTGATTGTTATCTTCTTTTCCATTTTGCTGGCGCGGTTCTTCTACCTGCAAGTAACTCAACACAATGAGTTTTCCGGTCAGGCATCGAGCAACCGTATTACCCTGATTCCAACGCCGCCTGTACGCGGCGAAATCGTCGATATCAACGGCGTTCCATTGGCCAAAAACTATCCTGTCTTTTCGCTCGAAGTTATTTCCAGCCGCATCGAAGGCAATATGGAAGATGTCATTGAAGCATTAAAAAAATACGTCGATATCACGCCGACAGATTTAAAACGCTTCAAAAAATACCGCGAAAGCTATCGAAAATTTGAAAATATCCCGCTCAAGCTTAGGCTGACCGATGAAGAGGTCGCCCGTTTGTCCGTTCATCTGCGTGAATTCAAAGGTGTAGAGGTCAACTCACGCACATTCCGCGAATATCCTTATGGCAAACTGACTTCCCATTTCTTAGGCTACATCGGCCGTATTAGCGATAAAGACAAAGAAATGCTGGAAGAAGAAGGCCTGACCGCCCTCTACCGCGGCAGTACGCACATCGGCAAATCAGGCTTGGAAAAATATTACGAACACCAGCTTCATGGCATTCCAGGCTATCAGGAAGTCGAAAAAGACGCTTACGGCAACATTGTCCGCGTATTGAAAAATGTCCCGTCCCAAATGGGGCAAACCTTGCGCCTGGGCATGGATATCCGTATGCAGCAGGAAGCCGACCGAATCTTGGGCGACCACCGTGGCGCATTGGTGGCCATCAATCCGCAAGACGGTACTGTTTTGGCTTTTGTTTCCAAACCTTCCTTTGATCCCAACCTCTTTATTGACGGCATCGACAGCGACACTTGGAAAATGCTGAATGACGATTGGAAAAAGCCTTTGATCAACCGCGTTACCCAAGGCCTTTATCCGCCGGGTTCTACATTCAAACCCTTTATGGGCATGGCCTTGTTGGAAAGCGGCAAAATCACTCAAAACACCATCGTCCCCGCCCCCGGCGCATGGAGCATACCCGGCAGCCGCCATATTTTCCGCGACTCTGTCCGCAGCGGCCACGGCTCGGCCAACTTGAGCAAAGCCATTCAAGTATCCTCAGATACCTTCTTCTACCGTTTGGGTTACGAAATGGGTATCGACAAAGCCTCTCCGTATCTGGCGCAATTCGGTTTCGGCCAGAAAACCGGCATTGACCTGCCCAGCGAATACACAGGCGTTTTGCCCAGCCGCGAATGGAAAGCCAAACGCTTTGCCAAGTCTTCCGACCCGACCGCCAAAGAATGGCGCGCCGGCGAAATGGTTTCCGTCAGCATCGGCCAAGGCTACAACGCCTACACGCCTTTGCAAATGGCACATGCGACAGCATCTCTGGCCAATAACGGTGTTGTCCATCAGCCACATTTGGTCAAAGAAGTATTGGATTTCGGCGCGCGCAAAATTACCCGTATCAGTCCTAATCCCGAACGTCAAATTCCATTCAAAACCGACAACTTCGAATACGTCAAACGCGCAATGGAAAAGGTATTGAAACCGGGCGGTACGGCGCACCGTATCGGTGGCGGACTCGCTTACACAATGGGCGGCAAAACCGGTACGGCCCAAGTCGTACAAATCAAACAGGGCGGCCGCTACAATGCCGCAGCCCTGCGCGAACAACACCGCGACCACGCATGGTTTATCTCGTTTGCGCCATTGGAAAAACCTGAAATCGCCATTGCCGTTATTTTGGAAAACGGCGGTTGGGGTGCGTATGCCGCGCCATTGGCTCGTGAAATGACTGATTTTTATATGCTTCACGTCAAGCCGCAACAGTTTTCAGACGGCCTTGAGTCAGATTCGGCCAAAACTGAAACAACGGACAAGCATCAGCCTATTACCAGCATTTTCCAATCTGCCTACGGACTGACTCCGACAAGCCCTGCCTCACAGCCGGAGGTTCATCATGAATAACACATCAGCGTGGAAAAATTTCAAATCCACCATTGCAGCCCCGATTGACCCTTGGCTGTTTTTTGCCATGCTCGCCATCTACATCATGAGCCTATTCCTGCTCTATTCTGCAGACGGGCAAGAGTTCGGCCAATTGGAAAACAAAACCATCCATACCGTTTTGGGCTTTGCCCTGTTATGGATTATCGCCGTATTTAAGCCGCAAACAGCTGCCAAAGTTGCCCTGCCTGTTTACATTGTCGGCGTATTACTGCTGATTGGCGTCGAAGTCGCCGGCGTTACCGTCAACGGCTCGACCCGTTGGCTGAGCCTCGGCTTTACCCGTATCCAACCTTCCGAAATCATGAAAATCGGTATTCCCATGACTGTCGCGTGGTATTTCCAACGCTATGAAGGCCGTCTGAAATGGATACATTATATTGTCGCCCTCGTGCTGATTCTTGTTCCTGTCGCCCTGATTTTGAAACAGCCAGATCTGGGTACGGCCGCGCTGATTATGGCTTCGGGTATTTTTGTCATCTTCTTTGCCGGATTGCCTTGGAAGGCCATTTTTGCTGCTATTATTGCCTTTGTGGCCGCTTTGCCGCTCTTGTGGAATTACGGCATGCACGACTATCAGAAAACCCGCGTCCTCACCCTGCTCGACCCAACCAAAGACCCATTGGGCGCAGGCTACCACATCATCCAATCCATGATTGCCATCGGCTCGGGCGGCGTATGGGGTAAAGGCTGGCTAAACGGTACGCAAACCCATTTGGACTATATTCCCGAATCAACGACTGACTTTATTTTCGCGGTATTCGGCGAAGAGTTCGGCCTGATTGGCAATATCCTTTTACTGCTGGTTTACCTCATCATTCTGGCACGCGGATTGTGGATTGCCGCGCAAGCTCAATCCCTTTACAGCCGTACTCTGGCAGGCGCGTTGACCATGACCTTTTTCTGCTATGCCTTTGTAAACATGGGCATGGTCAGCGGTATTTTGCCCGTTGTCGGCGTCCCCCTCCCTTGGTCAGCTACGGCGGTACGGCTACACTTTCCATCATGGTGGTACTAGCCTTGTTGATGGGTATTGCCAATGAACACAAAAACCTCCGCCGTCGTAATATAGACAACGACGACCTAACTGCAAGCAAGGAATAATATGGAATTAGGTGTAGAAATCGGCAAACTTCTCGTTGCACTTCTTGTACTGATCAACCCCTTCAGCGCGCTCTCAATTTATCTTGACCTGACACAAAACCACAGCACCAAAGAAAAGCGCAGAATCGCGCGTACTGCCGCATTGGCTGTTTTCATCGTGATTGTCGTCTTTGCACTGGGCGGCGGTATCTTGTTGAAAGTACTCGGTATCAGCGTGGGCTCTTTCCAAGTAGGCGGCGGTATTCTGGTTTTGCTGATTGCCATCTCCTTAATGAACGGCAACGATAATCCTGCCAAACCCAAAATTGATCCCCATTCAGAAGAACATCAAAGTGCGCAACAAGTCCGCCGCAATGAAAAAGCCATTGCCGTCGTCCCCATTGCCATTCCGATTACCATCGGTCCCGGCGGTATTTCTACCGTCATTATTTACTCCTCTGCCGCCAAAAATTACAGCGATATTGCCCTGATTATCATCTCCGGCTTTCTGGTCAGCCTGATTTGCTATCTCATCCTGATCGTTGCCGGACGCATCAGCAAACGCTTGGGCACTACCGGCCTGACCATCCTCAACCGTATCATGGGCATGATGCTTGCCGCCATTTCCGTAGAGATTATTGTTGCCGGCTTAAAATCTATTTTTCCCCAACTGGTCGCTTGAAGTACAATCATCACAATAAAAGGCCGTCTGAAACATTTTCAGACGGCCTCATAAAACATAAAAACAAAGGAGCCAACCATGTTTCACAGCACCAACGTTTTCACCGGAGAAACCATTTACAGCAGACCGGCGCAAAGCTATATCGAGTTCACCTACGAATTAAACCGCCTCCAAAGCCTTCAGCAAACCTTCGCCCAATCAAGCATTATCGAGCGCACCGCCCTCTTGCAGCAATTTGCCAACAGCCTTACCCAAAACCAAGAACGCCTCGCTGAAATGGTTTGCGAAGAAGTCGGACGCTGCCTGCACGAATGCCGTGCCGAAATCAGTAAATCCATCGAGCTTATCCGCTACTACGTCCGCCTTGCCCCGAACTGCTTGCCCATAAAACCATCGCCACCCAAGCCAGTCTCAGCCAAGTCCGTTTCGAGCCTTTGGGTATTGTTTTGGCGGTCATGCCGTGGAATTATCCTGTTTGGCAGATTTTACGATTTGCCATCCCTGCCCTTTGTGCAGGCAATGCTTGTGCAGTCAAACCTGCGCCCAGTGTTGCTCGCGTCAGCGAAACTCTCTTCGACCTTGTCCCCAAAGGCTTGCCGCTTATCGGCGCATGGTTAAGTCATGAAGACACGCTTAAAGCCATTGAAGATACCGATGCCATGGCGTTTACCGGTTCGACCCATACGGGCCGCCTGCTGGCCGCCCATGCAGGCAAACATCTGAAAAAAACCGTCCTTGAACTGGGCGGCAGCAATCCGTTTATTATTCTGCCTGATGCCGATCTGCAACGTGCAGCCATCGATGCCTGCTATTCACGCTTTCGCGATGCCGGACAATCCTGCAATGCCGCCAAACGCATCATTGTTACCCAAGATATTGCCGAACAGTTTATCCCGCTCTTCCTTGCCGAATGCGCCAAACTGCAAACCGGCAATCCCAAAGATCCGAACACCACCCTTGCCCCGCTTCACCGCAAAGACCTGCGTCAAACCGTACACGAGCAGGTTCAAGATGCGGTTGCACACGGTGCGCAATGCTTGAGCGGCGGCTATATCCCTGAGGGAGAAATCTGGTTTTACCCTGCCACGGTATTGGATCAAGTCAATCCAAACTGCCGCGTTTGGCACGAAGAAGTCTTCGGCCCGGTTGCCATGATCTTACGCGCCGACAATCCGGATCACGCCGTCGCACTTGCCAATGACACACCTTTCGGCCTCGGCGCCTGTATCTACACAGCCGACACGGCAAACGCATGGCAATATGCCGAAAAAATCCAAGCAGGCTCTGTCTTTATCAACCGCCACACCAGCAGCGACCTGCGCCTCCCCTTTGGCGGCGTCAAAGCTTCAGGTTATGGACGTGAGCTATCAGAATTCGGGCTGTACGAGTTCGTCAACGTCAAAACCTATTGGCAAAAATAAACCGTTTCATTAACTCAGACCGTCTGAAAACCCAATTTCAGACGGCCTGAGACCTTTGCAAAAAAGTCCTTTCCCCAACAGCCGAAACCCAAACACAGGTTTTCGGCTGTTTTTGTTTCAAATATCCGCTGACTCTACCCAAATATCCCCTTAATCCCTCTTGGATACCTGATAATCAGGCATCCGGCCACCTTTTAGGCGGCAACAGGCGCACTTAGCCTGTTGGCGGCTTTCAACAGGTTCAAACACATCGCCTTCAGATGGCTTTGTGCACTTACTTTAACCAGCCCGAAATAGGCTGCCCGGGCATAGCGGAATTTACGGTGCAGCGTACCGAAGCTTTGTTCGACCACATAACGGGTCTTCGACAAATACCGGTTACGTTTGGTTTGCGTTTCCGACAGCGGATGGTTACGGTGGGCTTTGCGCATAATGCCGTCCTGCAGCCGATGCTCTTCCAGATGTTGCCGGTTTTCCTCACTGTCATAGCCTTTATCGGCATAGACGGTCGTACCTTTGGGCAGTCCTTCCAACAAAGGCAACAGGTGTTTGCACTCATGGGCATTGGCGGGGGTAATGTGCAGTTTCTCGATATAGCCTTCCTCATCGGTGCGGGTATGTTGTTTGTAACCGAGTCTGTATAAACCGTTTTTCTTTGTCCAACGGGCATCTTTGTCTTTGCTCGGTGTGGTTTGGCCGCTGACTTGTCCTTCGTCATCGACTTCTATGGCCTGGCGCTGTTTGCTACCGGCGGTCTGAATAATGGTGGCGTCAACGACGGCGGCGGATGCTTTCTCTACTTTTAGGTTTTTCTCGGCCAGTTGGCAGTTAATCAGTTCCAGCAGTTCGGACAGGGTATTGTCTTGCGCCAGCCAGTTACGGTAGCGGCATAAGGTGCTGTAATTGGGGATGCTCAGTTCGTCAAAACGGCAAAACAGGTTGAAATCGATGCGGGTAATAAGGCTGTGTTCGAGTTCGGGATCGGAGAGGCTGTGCCATTGGCCGAGCAAGACGGCTTTGAACATGGACAACAGGGGATAGGCGGGACGGCCGCGGTGGTCTCGGAGGTAACGGGTTCTTTGACGATTCAGGTATTGTTCGATCGGTTGCCAATCAATCACCTGATCCAACTTCAATAGTGGGAAACGGTCGATGTGTTTGGCAATCATGGCTTGGGCGGTTTGCTGGAAGAAGGTGCTCATGGAAAATTCCCTAAATGTCTTGGTGGGAATTTAGGGGATTTTGGGGAATTTTGCAAAGGTCTCGGCCTGATGTTTTTTTTTAAAGACTGGCAAAAATGTTGTATTTAAAACCCATACCAATTCTGCAAAATCAAAGCGGCTCAAAAATAAGCAACCTATTTTAGAAAGCAATTTATATTTCCATGCCTATTTTGAATCGGCAGCTTACCATGTTCATCATTCCAGCCGTTTCATTAAACTCTCTATAAAATACGCGACAAACAAAAATGCCGTCTGAAATACAACTTTCAGACGGCATTTTCAATCAAATACTACTTACCGGATTACAATTTCAAACCGGCCAGTTTAGCAGCATACGCATCCAAATCGGCGATTGGACGGGTAGCCACGCCGCTTTCCATTGCCGCTTTAGCAGTAGCTGTAGCAACGCGAGGCAACAGGCGGGAATCGAATGGGGTAGGAATCAGGTATTCCGCACCGAATTCAAATTTCTTACCGTAAGCGGCAACCACTTCTTCAGTTACCTCTTCCATCGCCAAATCAGCCAAAGCGTACACGCAGGCGCGTTTCATTTCTTCGTTAATGGTGGTCGCGCCGACATCCAATGCGCCACGGAAGATAAATGGGAAGCACAATACGTTGTTCACTTGGTTCGGGAAGTCTGAACGGCCGGTACCGATGACCACATCCGGACGGGTTTCTTTTGCCAATGGAGGCAGGATTTCCGGATTCGGGTTTGCCATGGCGAACACGATTGGTTTTTCGTTCATGGTGTTCAGCATTTCAGGCGTCAGCAGGTTTGCACCGGACAGACCCAAGAAGATGTCTTTACCTTTAACGGCATCGGCCAATACGCGTTGGCCGTTGTCTTCAATGGCGTAGAACTGTTTGGACTCGTCCATACGGTCTTTGTCTTCGCGGGTTTTGTAAATCACGCCTTTGGAGTCGCAAACGGTCACGTTTTCGCGTTTCAGACCCAAATCCAGCAATTGGTTCAAGCAGGCAATCGCGGCCGCACCTGCGCCGGAGCACACCAAAGTCGCTTCTTCAATTTTACGGCCGGTATGACGCAAAGCGTTCAACACAGCGGCGGCGGTGATGATGGCGGTACCGTGTTGGTCGTCGTGGAATACGGGGATTTTGCAGCGTTTGCGCAATTCGCGTTCGATGTAGAAGCACTCGGGCGCTTTGATGTCTTCAAGGTTGATACCGCCGAAAGTCGGTTCCAAAGAAGCGATGATGTCCACCAGTTTTTGCGGGTCTTTTTCATCGATTTCGATATCGAATACGTCAACACCGGCGAATTTTTTGAACAATACGCCTTTGCCTTCCATAACAGGTTTGCCGGCCAATGCGCCGATGTTGCCCAAACCCAACACTGCGGTACCGTTGGAAATCACGGCAACCAAATTGCCTTTGGCGGTGTATTTGTAGGCATTTTGCGGATCGGCATGGATTTCCATACAAGGAGCGGCTACGCCCGGAGAGTACGCCAACGCCAAGTCTTTAGAAGTAGCCAGAGATTTGGTTGGGGTAACGGAGATTTTGCCCGGCACGGGGAATTCGTGGAACTGCAGGGCGGCTTCTTTTAATGAATTTTCCATTTGTCGATCCTGTTTGCGAGAGAGAGATTTTACAGCGAACAATTCTGAAACGGGCTGCTTCAGACATTTAAACTTCTAAAGTCGGTTTGTTAACAGACAGACTTTGTAAGAGGCCGTAATTTTATCATGTTCTTTCGGTGGCGCATACCTAATATTTATTTCATTTGTTTTGATGTTTCGGTTTAATCGGTTTTATGTCTAAAAACTTCTGTAATAATATTTCTTCGCTACATCAATCTTCTTTCAGACGGCATTTTATTTAAACTTAAACATTCAATCCAAAATGACTGTCCAGTGCGGTTTCAATCTGGGTTTTGACTGCGTCCAGACTTTGGCTGCTGTCGATGACGGCGTATCGTTCCGGCTGTTTGGCAGCACGTTGCAAATACACTTCCCGCACCCGATTGAAAAACTCGGCTGCCTCTTGCTCGAAGCGGTCTTTCTCGCGCGTTTGGTTGATGCGCGCCATCGATACTTCCAAAGGCACATCCAACAGCAAGGTCAAATCGGGACGGAAATCACCCTGTACCCAATGCTCAAGCGTGGCAATATCTTGCAAGGGAACGCCGCGTCCGCCGCCTTGGTAGGCAAACGTTGCATCGGTAAAGCGGTCGGAAACGACATGCGTGCCGTTTTTCAGGGCAGGCAGAATGACGGTTTCCAAGTGTTGCTGTCTGGCGGCAAACATCAACAGGGTTTCAGTACGCAGGCTGACTTGGGTGGCAGGGTTGAGTAGGATTTCGCGCAATGCTTCTCCGGCAGGCGTGCCTCCCGGTTCGCGCGTAAACAATACGGGCAGTTTGTGTTTCTCAAACCATGCTTTCATTACGGCGAGGTTGGTGGATTTGCCTGCGCCGTCTATGCCGTCAAGGGTAATAAATCTGGGTTTCATATGGATATCGTTAATCTAAAGGCCGTCTGAAACTGGGATTATAAATGTTTCAGACGGCCTATTCGGTTTATTTCTTCAAAATATATTTGCGTACGGCGGCGTTGTGTTCAGAAAGATTGTGGCTGAACTCGCTCAGGCCCGTACCATCCATTTTCGAGACGAAATACAGATATTTTTCATTAGACGGATGACCCGCTGCTTCAAGCGCGGCCTTGCCGGGAAGCGCAATCGGCGTCGGCGTCAAACCGCTGCGCGTATAAGTATTGTAAGGCGTATCGCGTTGCAGGTCGGCTTTGCGGATTCTGCCCTTATACGCATCACCCATGCCATAGATGACAGTCGGGTCGGTTTGCAGGCGCATGCCGATATTCAGGCGGTTGACGAATACGGCGGCCACATGGGCGCGGTCGTCTTCGTGCGCGGTTTCTTTTTCAATCAGACTCGCCATAATCAGCATTTCGTACGGATTTTTATAAGGCAGGCCGCTTTGACGGTCATCCCATGCTTCTTGCAGGTTTTCCCGCATTTTACGGTAGGCGATTTTGTAAATTTGAAGATCGCTGCCGCCGGCATCAATTTCGTAACTATTCGGGAAAAACTGTCCTTCGGGATTGCTGCTCAAAGCGTCGGGTGCTACTTCGGCCATCAGTTTTTCATCGCTCCAGCCGCGCGTATCATGGGCAATATCGGCAGTGTTGTCGATAATACGGCGCATTTGTGCAAACCGCGCACCCTCTAGAATTTGCACGCTGACCGAATCAGGACGGCCTTTTTTAATGCGTTTTAAAATGTCCCAAGCCGATACTTTGGCAGACAGGCGGTAAGAGCCGGCATTGAGTTGGTTGTGCACGCCCATCACATATGCGGCGGCTACCAACACATAACGGTTATAAACAATGCCGTCTTGAGCCAGTTTGCGGCTGACGGAAGAGATACCTTGATTCTTAGCAATGGTAATACGGTATGGCTTGCCGTTGTCTTTCGGAACAAACAACAATGCGGCAACCACGGCGGCAAATGCCGTCAAAAATACGGCCAGCCATTTCAACAATTTTTTCAGCATGGTAGGATTCTTGGTTTGTGAACGTGTCGGGCGACAGTATAACCGAAAACAAGCATATTAAGCCTGTCGCATTCCCCAACGTATGTTTTCCTATCCCGAAAGGCCGTCTGAAACCATGAATTCTCCTTCAAAAAACACTTGGCAAAACGGCCGTTGGCTGAATGCACGCCAAACTCATTCGCCCAATTTCAGCCCGCGCGAACCGGATGAAGACATCTCTTTGGTTGTCCTCCACAATATTTCCCTCCCTCCTTTTGAGTACAACACAGGGGCAGTGGAAAAATTGTTTACCAACCAAATCAACCCTGACGAGCATCCTTTTTTCAGTATCATCCACACCCTGCGCGTCTCCAGCCATTTTTTCATCAGCCGTAAGGGCGAAACCGTCCAATTCGTTTCCTGCGACGACATGGCCTATCATGCTGGCGTATCGTCGTTTCAAGGCAGAGAAAAATGCAATGCCTTCTCCATCGGTATCGAATTGGAAGGCTGCGATTTCGAGCCTTTTACCGAAGCACAATACACCAGCCTGCAAGCCTTGCTGACCGCCATTTCCGAACATTACCCAATTCAGGCCGTTACCGGTCATCAGGACATCGCGCCGGACAGGAAAACCGATCCCGGACATTTCTTCGATTGGCCTCGCCTTCAAAAAGCAGGTTTCCCCGTCCGGCGCGGATAACTTTCAGACGGCCTGAACAATGATTGGCAGACATAATGCTGTCACAACCGTTTATTTTCGTTATAATTCAGCTATTCATTCGGACGCATAAAGTCCGGCTCCAACGAACTTCCCACGCAGCAAGATTCCGCACCCTGAAAAAGACGGAATGCTGCCTTTTTAAAAAGTGATTACTCCATGATTTTCATCGTCTTAGCCCTCGCCGCCCTTTTGGCGGTCATCGGTTACAACATGTACCAGGAAAACCAATACCGCAAACAAGTGCGCGAACAATTCGGCCATTCCGATAAAGATGCGCTTTTGACCAGCAAAACCAAGCACGTCCGCGACAGCAAAGAAACCGGCGGCCAGGGTTTGTTTATCAAGAAAAACAAAAAAACCGAAGAGGCATTGCGCAACCTGCAAGAGCAAGATGAAATCTACGCGGCAAAAGCCAAACTGGCTCACCCTGCCCAACTTAAAACCGATGTCGAGCTGACCGTGGAAGACGACTTCTCCGCAGAAGAAAAAGTCCAACACACCGTTATCGGTTTGAACAACGAAATTACCGTAAGCCCTTCCGAAGCCGCTTCTGCTCCGGTTGAAACTGCAGCCGAGCCTGTGGCACAAGTACCATTGATCAGCCTGGACGAATTGTCTCAAGTCGAGCTGCCTTGGTTTGACCCGCGCTTCGACTACATGGCCTACATCTCCCTGAAACAAGCCCAAGAATTGCACGCCCTGCCGCGCCTTTCCGGCACACACCGCTTCCAAATCATCGGTTGCACCATGGACGACCATTTCCGCGTTGCCGAACCGATTCCGGGCGTTTATTACCAAGGCTTCGTCATGGGCCTGCAAGCTGTCAGCCGCAATGGTTTGGCCGCGCGTGAAGAGCTGCAACACTTTGACCAACAGGTTGATGCTTTTGCCCAACTGATGGACGGCAAAGTTTTGCATACCGACTTGGATGCTTTCACCGAAGTCGCACAAGCCCTCGACCAATTCTGTGCGCGTGTTGACCAAACCATCGCCATTCACTTGGTTTCCCATTCCAATATCAGCGGCGTAGAGTTGCGTGCCGCCGTGAAAGATACAGGCTTCAAACTGGGTGAAGACGGCGCGTTCCACTTCGGCGACAACAACAACCCTCAACTGTTCTCTATCCATACTTTGGACAACAAACCGTTTACCAATCCTTTGCTGGACAACCAAGCCTACCGCGGCTTCAGCATGCTTTTGGATATTCCGCATGTTCCTGCCGGCGAAAAAACTTTCGACAAATTTATGGACTTGGCTGTCAAACTTTCCGGCCAACTCAGCTTAGATTTGGTTAACGACCAAATGGAAGAAGTTTCCACCCAATGGCTCAAAGACGTACGCAACTACGTTTTGGCCCGTCAGGAAGAAATGCTTAAAGTCGGCCTCAAACCCGGCAGCAAACAAGCCCTGCGCCTATTCTCTTAAAATTCCCCAATCAAAAAGCGGATATGCAATGACGGCATATCCGCTTTTTTTCAGGTAAAATCCCTTCATCTTCAATATTCATCGATTTTCAGACGGCCTCTCTATCATCAGGCCGTCTGAAAACTCTATTTCGATTGCTCATGAATCCGACCGCACAACGTATCAAATACCTGACCGACCTCCTCAACCGCTACGCCTACGAATATTACACCCTAGACGCGCCCAGCGTACCCGATGCCGAATACGACAAATTGTTCCGCGAGCTTGAAGCATTGGAGCGGAACTATCCCGAGTTCAAACTGCCTGACAGCCCGACCCAGCGTGTCGGTGGCGAGCCTTTGGCAGGCTTTGCCGAAGTACGCCACGAAGTACCGATGCTGTCGCTGACCAACGCCTTCTCGCCACAAGATGAAAATGGCGTTTTTGACCATGCCGAAATGTATGCTTTCGATGAGCGCGTTCGTAGCGGATTAAACGGAGAAAAACCAGAATACGTTATCGAACCTAAATTTGATGGTCTGGCCATCAGCCTGCTGTACCGCGACGGCGTATTGACTCAAGCGGCAACCCGTGGCGATGGTACAACAGGCGAAGACGTTACCCAAAACGTCAAAACCGTATCCAACATCCCCCTACGCCTGCATGGAGAAAATATTCCCGAGCTTATCGAAATACGCGGCGAAGTACTGATGCTCAAAGCCGATTTTGCCGCCTTAAACGCACGACAAGCTGAAAATGGACAAAAACCTTTCGCTAATCCACGCAATGCCGCCGCCGGTAGTTTGCGCCAACTCGATTCGCGCATTACAGCACAGCGCAAACTGCATTTCTTTCCCTATTCCATTGCCCGACAACAAGGCGGTTTTATCGCGGAAGAACACCTGCAAGAGCTGAGCTACTGTAAAGAGCTTGGTTTCAGCCTGCCCGATGGTAATTTCAGCTGTTTCCAAAATATCGACGAAATATTGGCATTTTACGAGAAAATGCAGCAAAAACGCCCTACTCTGCCCTACGAAATCGACGGCATGGTGGTCAAAGTCAACAGTCTGGCACAACAAGAAAAACTGGGGTTCATCTCACGTGCGCCGCGCTGGGCCATTGCCCACAAATTTCCTGCTGAAGAAGCATTGACCATTGTCGAAGCCATTGATGTACAAATCGGGCGCACCGGTGCAGTAACCCCTGTCGCCCGCCTGCAACCTGTATTCGTCGGCGGCGTTACCGTTACCAACGCCACCCTGCACAATCAGGACGAAGTATCGCGCAAAGACGTGCGCGTTGGCGATACCGTCGTCGTGCGCCGCGCCGGAGACGTCATTCCCGAGGTGGTGCGCGTGATTTTTGAACGCCGCCCAATGCAGGAGACCAATATTTCCGTTTCAGACGGCCTGCAAGACGATTTGTTTGCCGAAACACCTTCTGAAACCCGATCCGAACCGCTTCACAAACCTTACCGCCTGCCCACCCATTGCCCTATCTGCCGCAGCGAAATCGAACGCGAAGAAGGCGAAGCGGTTGCCCGATGCAGCGGCGGTATGCTTTGCCAAGCACAACGCGCGCAAGGTTTAATCCACTTCGCCTCACGCAAAGCCATGGACATTGACGGACTTGGACAAAAACAAATCGAGCAGCTGGTAGCACAAGATTTGGTTCGCCATTTCGCCGACCTCTACCGTCTCGATATTCCAACCCTGCAAAAAATGAAGGAAACAGCGGATAAAGCGTCAGCTAGTGAAGAAGAACCATCAAACAGTGAAATTGGAGACTTTGAAGGCGAGACCGGCAATACTCTGCTTGCCAAAAACAATAAAAAACAGCCGACCAAATGGGCAGAAAACATCCTTGCAGGCATAGAAGCCAGCAAAACGCCCGAACTTGCGCGTTTCCTTTTTGCCCTCGGCATCCGTCACGTCGGCGAACGCACCGCCAAAACGTTGGCTCAGGCATTCGGTACGCTCGAACATGTCCGCCATGCACCCGAACTCATCCTCGCCTGCCTGCCCGATATCGGCACGGTGGTTGCCCACTCCATTGCCCACTTTTTTGCCCAAGAAGCGCAACAGGCGATGATCGACGAGCTGCTAACTGTAGGTGTTGCCCCACAAAGCCAGGCTGTCACTATCCCGCCGTTGCGCCATGCTGAGCCGCAACGCTGGATTGCCCGCCTGCCTGATTTTAAAATCAGCGAAACTAAAGCACTGGCCTTGTGGGAGCTTGCCGGACAAAGCATAGAAGGTTTGCAAACTGACAAAGCGTTGCCTGCCGATTGGCAGACATGGCGCAGCAAACCGCAAAACGCAGCCCTGCTTGAAAATATGAAAACTTTCTTTGCTCAAATGCTATCTAATCTTCAAGATGAAACTATTTCAGACGGCATTAATGAGGACATAGCAGGTAAAACCTTTGTATTAACAGGGACTTTACCCACACTCAAACGCGACCAAGCCCAAGCCATGATTGAGGCTGCAGGCGGTAAAGTTTCCGGCAGCGTATCCAAAAAAACCGACTACGTTGTCGCTGGAGAAGCCGCAGGCAGTAAATTGGAAAAAGCCCAAGCTTTGGGCGTGGCCGTATTGAGCGAAGAAGAATTACTGTCGTTGCTGAGATAAGACAGTATCTACAAGCAATCCGCCTTTTCAAGCCAACTGCTCCCTTATCATGTGGTATCATCGCTACATGCGACTACATCTTTACACTTTTTGGGTATAAACCCATAGTTAAAATAGGATAATAATATGAAACCCATTAAAAAATGCGTCTTTCCCGTTGCCGGTATGGGTACCCGTTTCTTGCCTGCGACCAAAGCCAGCCCCAAAGAAATGCTGCCTATTGTGGACAAACCTCTGATTCAATATGCAGTTGAAGAAGCGGTTGAAGCCGGCTGTACCGAAATGGTGTTCATCACCGGCCGTAACAAACGCAGCATCGAAGATCACTTCGACAAAGCATACGAGTTGGAAACCGAATTGGAATTGCGTCAAAAAGACAAACTGTTGGCGCACGTTCGCGATATCCTGCCTCCCAATATTACCTGCATGTACATCCGTCAAACTGAAGCATTGGGTTTGGGTCATGCCGTATTGTGCGCGCAGGCTGCCGTTGGTAATGAACCTTTTGCCGTTATTTTGGCAGACGATTTGATTGATGCGCCTAAAGGTGCATTGAAACAGATGGTTGATGTGTACAATCAAAGCGGTAACAGCGTTTTAGGCGTTGAAACCGTTGACCCTTCCCAAACAGGCTCTTACGGTATCGTTGAAGTTGAAAACCTAAAAAGCTATCAACGTGTAGTCAATATTGTTGAAAAACCAAAACCGGAAGAAGCGCCTTCCAATCTTGCTGTTGTCGGTCGCTACATCCTGACTCCGCGTATTTTTGACTTGTTGACCAACCTGCCCCGCGGCGCCGGTAACGAAATCCAACTGACAGACGGTATTGCGCGCCTGCTCGACCATGAGTTTGTGTTGGCTCATGCGTTTGATGGCAAACGCTACGACTGCGGCAGCAAATTGGGTTACCTTGAAGCAACCGTGGCTTATGGTTTGAAACACCCTGAAACTGGCGAACAATTCAAAGAATTGATCAAACAATACGCTTAAGCCCTGCCATTATAAAAAGGCCGTCTGAAATTTCAGACGGCCTTTTTCTACACTTATTTCTTCCAATATGCCGGAGTAAACAAAATTAAAACGGTAAAAATCTCCAAACGTCCCAACAACATCACAGCCGTACACAGCCACTTCTGCACATCGCTCAGCGCGGCATAATTATGTGACGGACCAACTGCACCTAAACCCGGCCCTGCATTGGTAATACAGGCAATGACTGCCGTAAATGCGGATAAAAAGTCCAAGCCTGCCGCCATCAGCAAAAAGCTGAATACGATAACCGTCATAAAGTAAATAAAGATAAACGACATAACGGTCAGCGCCATGCGATCCGGAATAGAACGGTTGTTGACCTTTACCGTACGAACCGCACGCGGGTGCAGTAAAATCAACATTTCGCGCAAGCTGAATTTAAACAACACCAAAGCACGCACGTTTTTAATACCGCCCCCCATAGAGCCTGAACTTGCCAATACGTTCGACAGGAAAAACATCCACAGCGACACAATCAGCGGCCATTGGGCAAAGTCAGCATTGGAGAAACCGCTGGCCAATCCGATGGACACAAAGTTGAAGCTGACAAAGCGCAAAGCTTCGCCAAGGCTTTGATAAACGTCCTGCTGCCATAAATATAATGCCGAAATCAAAATACTGCCCGACAAAACCAGCAGCATGGTGCGGCATTCTTCATCTTTCCAATACACCTGCAAAGAGCGGTTGCCCAGCGCAGTAAAGTGGCTGGCAAAATTGATACCACCCCATACAGTAAAAAACATCAACGTCCATTCGACTGCTACGGAATCAAAATAGGCAACGCTGTCATCATGTGTCGAAAAACCGCCCAAGGCCACAGCCGACATCGCATGGCACAAGGCATCAAACCAGCCCATACCGGCAATATGCAAGGATACAAAAGCCGCAGCAGTTGTCAGCGCATAGGCAAACCACAGCCGTTTGGCCACTTGCGAAATGCGGGGCGCCATCTTACTTTCTTTATCCATACCCGGAATTTCCGCTTTGAAGAGCTGCGTCCCCCCCACGCCCAACATCGGCAAAATCGCCACAGCCAGCACGATAATACCCATACCGCCGAGCCAGTTGAGCATGTGCCGCCAAAAATTCACCGACGGTGCCAACGTATCCAAACCGGAAATCACTGTCGCACCTGTCGTCGTCAGCCCCGACATCGCTTCAAAAAATGCATCGGTAAAACTCATGGACGGCATATAGAAATAAATCGGCATAGCCGCCACGACGGCAAAGGCCAGCCACAGCATCAATACCAGGGTAAATCCGTCACGCGGCCGCAATTCACGGTTGAAACGCAAAGTCAGCACCCAAGTAACGCACGACACCAACAATACCGTCAAAGCCGTATAGGCAAACACGATAAACGCGCTGTCGTGATAAAAATACGACATCAGTGTCGGCACTGCCAACAGCAGTGAAAACAACAGCCCCAGCTTGGACAATACATGGACAATCGGCATCACCTTGCTTACCGCACCGCCAAATCTGAAACCCTTATGCAGATACATCATATTCCTATCATCAGAAAACAAAATGTTTCAGACGGCCTCATGAAAAAAAGGCCGTCTGAAACTGCATATTTTATCAAAATGCTGCAACCCCGTGATAAAGAAAAACCAAAAAACACTTGCCTGCTCTTTTTCTAGGAGTATAATGTTATACCATAACATTTACTGGAGAAAGAAATGAAACCCGATATCCACCCGGACAACTATCGTACCGTCCTGTTTTACGACAGCGGCGCAGACCAAGGATGGCTCATCCGCTCATGCGCCAATACCCACGGCAAAACCATGGTTTGGAAAGACGGCATAGAGTATCCCCTCTTTTCACTTGATACTTCTTCCGCGTCCCACCCCGTGTACACAGGCAAACAACGCAATGTCAATATCGAAGGCCGCGCCAGCAAGTTCAACCAACGTTACCAATCCATGATGTCTTCCTTCAGAAAGGATAAATGATGCAAGTTCTCTCATCTCTAAAAACTGCAAAAAAACGACACCGCGACTGCCAAATTGTCCGCCGAAAAGGCAAAGTGTACGTTATTTGCAAGAGCAACCCCCGCTTTAAAGCACGCCAGCGTTAAGCGGCCTAACCCATATTTCAATGTAACTCTCTGAATTTTCCGCACTTTCGTTTACCTCTAGCGCAAGTGCGGCTTTTTTTCAAACGGCATTAATCATTCATATCAAAACTACAAAAAATCCTGCCATACTCCCGAAAACAGGAAGAAAAAGTAAATAATGGTTATCCCTATTGTGAAGCCATAAAGATATTTATAACATGCCGCTACATTCTTCCTTCAACACTGACCATAGGAGTCAAAAATGAAAGTAAAAGCCCTGCTCGCAATTGCCGCCGCCATGAGCCTCGCTGCCTGTGCCGCACCCGAAGCCCATCAACATGACCATGGTCACCGTCACGAGCACAATCATGACCACGGCCGTGCACACGATCATGATGCCCGTGTTCAATCATTCAGCTGCGAAAACGGCCTGTCTGTACAAATCCGCAACCTGAGCACCGATCAAGTTGAATTACGCCTTGACGACAAAGTTGCCACCCTGTCTTCTGCCGTTGCAGGTTCAGGCGAACGCTATGTTGCCAACCAAGGCCTGTTCGGCAAAGGCGCTGAATGGCATCAAAAAGGCAGCGAAGCATTCTTCGGCTTCACTGACCCATACGGCAACAAAGTAGAAACTTCTTGCTCTGCCCGCTAATTTCTACTTAGCAATAGAATAGCTAAAGGCCGTCTGAAAACCTATTACCAAAGTTTTCAGACGGCCTTTATCTTAGACCAAACAATTAAGCGTAATGTCTGTCTTCGCCCTTGCCATCAACGTTGTCGGCACAACGTTTACAGATGGTTTCATGGCCTGCAACTGCGCCCACATCGTGGGTATAGTGCCAGCAGCGTTCGCATTTTTCACCATCACTGGCTTTAGCGGTTACAGTAAGTTCATTACCTACTTTCACTTCAGCTTTAGACACCAGCAAAGCAAAACGCAATTCTTCGCCCAAAGTGTTCAGATAGTCGGCAATTTCTTCCGGAGCCGTAATTTCGGTTTCAGCTTGCAATGAAGAACCGACGGTTTTATCCGTACGCAAAGGCTCGATGGCAGCAGTTACCGCTTCGCGTGCTTCGCGGATTGCCGTCCATTTTTTCACCAATTCGGCTTCGGCTTTTTCATTGATAGATGGGAATTCATGCCATGTGTGGAAGAGGACGCTGTCTTCTTCTCCACCACCGATGATGTCCCATGCTTCCTCTCCGGTAAAGCACAAAATCGGAGCAATCAGCAGAACCAAACTGCGTGTGATGTGATACAAGGCAGTTTGCGCGCTGCGGCGTGCATGGCTGTCGGCTTTGGTGGTGTAGAGGCGGTCTTTCAGGATGTCGAGGTAGAACGCGCCCAAGTCTTCCGAGCAGAAAGAAACAATGTCTTTTACGGCAAAGTGGAAGGCATAACGCGGATAGTAATCTCCTGCCAAACGCTCTTGCAGCTGACGTGCCAATACTAAAGCATAGCGGTCAATTTCCACCATGTCTGCCTGTTGCACGGCATCTTCAATAGGATTGAAGTCGCTGAGGTTGGCAAACAGGAAGCTCAAAGTATTGCGGATACGGCGGTAGCTTTCGGTAACGCGTTTGAGGATTTCTTTGGAAATCGCCAATTCGCCGCTGTAATCGGTGGATGCCGCCCACAGACGCAAGATGTCTGCGCCGAATTCGTTGTAAACTTCTTGTGGTGCAACGACATTGCCGATGGATTTCGACATTTTGCGGCCGTTTTGGTCAACCACGAAACCGTGGGTCAGCAGCTGTTTGTATGGCGCACGACCCATGGATGAGGCACAACCAGTCAACATAGACGATTGGAACCAGCCGCGGTGTTGGTCGCTGCCTTCAAGGTACAAGTCAGCCGGCCATTCCAATTCTTCGCGTTGTTTCAAGACGGAATAATGGGTCGAGCCGGAGTCGAACCATACGTCCATCGTGTCGGAAAGTTTGTCGTAATTTTCACAATCTTCCGCGCTCAAGAGTTCGCTCTTATCAAGAGAGAACCACGCTTCGATACCTTTTCCTTCGATTTTTTGGGCAACTTTTTCCAACAACTCGGCAGAGTTTGGATGCAATTCACCAGTCTCTTTGTGAACAAAGAAAGTCATCGGCGTGCCCCAATAGCGTTGGCGAGAAACCACCCAGTCAGGACGGCCTTCAATCATGGCTTCTAAACGCGCACGACCCCATGATGGGAAGAATTCGGTGTCATCAACGGCTTTGATGGCTTTGTCGCGCAGGGTTTTACCATCGGCACCTGCTTTGTCCATACCGACAAACCATTGGCCGGTCGCACGGTAAATCAACGGCGTTTTGTGACGCCAGCAGTGTGCGTAGCTGTGTTCGATTTTACTGCTTGCCAAAAGGTTGCCGGTTTCTTCCAACCATTGCAGGATGACGGGATTAGCATCCCAAACGCGCATACCAGCAACGCGCGGCGTTTCGCTGATGTATTTGCCTTCGGCGTTGACAGGGTTGTAAAGCTCGATACCGTATTTATTGCAGACGGCGTAGTCTTCCAAACCGTGCGCAGGGGCGGTGTGTACCAAACCCGTACCGGCATCGGTGGTCACATGGTCGCCGTTGAGCATGGGAATATCGCGTTCGAGGAACGGATGATTCATATGCAGGTTTTCCAGCTTGTCGCCTGTGGTTTCTGCCAATACTTTCAGGTCGTCTGAAGCAAAGCCGTAACGTTTGAGCGCGTCTTCTGCCAAATCTTTGGCCAATACCAATTTGCCTTTAGGCGTATCAATCAGTTGATACACCACGTCTGCACCAGCTGAAACAGCTTGGCTCGCAGGCAAAGTCCAAGGCGTAGTTGTCCAGATAACGGCAAACGCTTTGCCTTCGATACTTGCCAAACCGAATGCGGCGGCAAGCGCGGCAGTGTCTTTAAACGGATAGGCAACATCAATCGCAGGCGATACTTTGTCTTTGTATTCCACTTCTGCTTCCGCCAGCGAAGAGCCACAGTCCAAGCAGAACTGAACCGGTTTCGCACCGCGGTAGAGATAGCCCGATTTGTAGATTTCGCCGAGCATACGCACGGTATCGGCTTCGGTTTTGAAATCCATGGTCAAGTAAGGATTGTCCCAGTTGCCCAACACGCCCAAGCGGATAAAGTCTTTTTTCTGACGGGCAATCTGTTCGGCAGCGTATTCACGGCACAATTCGCGGAAACGGGCTTTAGGCATGTCTTTACCATGCAGTTTTTCTACCATCACTTCGATAGGCAAACCGTGGCAGTCCCAACCCGGTACATAAGGCGCATCAAAACCGGCTTGGGTTTTGCTGCGGATAATGATGTCTTTGAGAATTTTATTGACGGCATGACCGATGTGGATGTCGCCGTTGGCATACGGAGGGCCGTCATGCAGAATGAATTTCGGACGGCCTTTGGCGATTTCGCGCAGTTTTTGGTAGCGTTTTTGCTCGTACCAACTTTTCAGCCATGCAGGCTCGCGCTTGGCAAGATTGCCGCGCATTGGAAACGGGCTCTCGAGCAGGTTTACGGTTTTACTGTAATCGGTCATTTTTTGATCTCTATTGTTGCGGTATTTCGGTTTCAGACGGCCTGATTGCTCATTTTGAAAAGAACAGGCCGTCTGAAAAAATTCAAAGGACTTATTGTAGCCCAATTGTCTTGATTTTATAAGCTTCTAGAAGCGTTTCTATGCTTCCCAAACCCTCGCATCTTCCATATCTTGCAAAATTTGAGTTTTCAATGCTTCGATACTCTCAAATTTTTTCTCGTCACGCAGTTTGTGCAGGAAGCGGACGAAGATGCGTTGGCCGTACAAATCGCCGTTGAAATCGAACAGATGGACTTCCAGCTTTTGCGAGCGGTTGTTGCTGACAGTAGGGTTAAAACCAAAACTGGCAACGCCTCGGCGCGTGCCGAATGTGCCGTCTGCTTCAACGACAAATACGCCGCTTAGCGCATAATGATACGGAGGAAGCTGGACATTGGCGGTAGGCGCGTTGATGGTGCGGCCGAGTTTTTGTCCGTGTTTAACCTTGCCGCTCAACACATAATCATGGCCCAACAGTCTTTTGGCGTATTCCAACTTGCCGTCTGAAAGGGCTTGGCGGACGGCGGTACTGCTGGTGCGGATGTCTTCAACGATAACGGACGGCGTGCGCTCAGTTTGCATATCGGGCTGTTGTGCCAAAAGCTCGAAACAACCTTCACGGCCGGCACCAAAACGGAAATCGTCGCCAATCAGCAGATAACGCGTGTTAAGCGTTTGGCGCAAAAGCTGGTCGATAAACGCTTGTGCGCTCATATCGGAGAAAGCTTGGTTAAAACGCAAGACCCAAACGGCATCCACGCAGCTGGTTTCACGCAAAAGGCGCAATTTGGTACGCAGCGGGCTGATGCGGTAAGGTAGCTTTTTCCCAGCTTTGCGCGCAAAAAATTCTTTGGGCTGAGGCTCAAAAACAACAACGACAACAGGCAGACCGCGCTGGTCTGCCTCTCGTTTGAGTTTTTGTAGAATATGTTTGTGCCCGAGGTGTACGCCGTCGAAGTTGCCGATGGTTACGGCGGCTCCTTGCGGAAATTTGGGCGCGTGTCGCTGTCCAAGCCAGATGTTCATGGGTGGTGGTATTGTGTTTGAATAGGCGGCTATTGTAAACGTTATTGCCGTTTCAATAAACCTTAGGCCGTCTGAAACCAATAAATATATGCTTTCAGACGGCCATAAAGTTTGTTAATACCTTACCACCACCAAGGATAACGGCCAAATGGATAGCCCCAATCATCGTAATAGCGATAGTAGCGGGCTTCGCGCAGCTGTTCTTGGGAAATATAATTTTGCCATGCCATTTTGTAGCAGGCTTGGAACATCGGATCGGAAACTTTGTCGATATATTTGAGGCGGAAGGCTTTTTGTTCCGCGGTTGCGGCACCGGGTTTGCCTTCTTCGTCAAATTTGCGGCGGATCAGCGCGGCAGTTTCCTGATCGCATTGGCCGGCAAGATGTACTTGAAGATCCTGCTCATAGCGTTTCTGCGCTTGGGCGCGTGCGGCTTTTTGCTCAGGCGTGGTGGCGCAGGCGGCAAGTAATGCGGCAGCACCAAACAATAAGGTTAGGCGGATAGGATTCATCGGATGTTTCCTTATACTCATGTATGGCTATTAATGTACGCCCTCATCTTATAATGAGCAAGTGTGGCAACTTAGGAACACTTTATATTATTTGTTCTTGGCAGCAGGCAGTTGCATATAAAATACACCCAATATAAATGCTCGCTCCTACCCTCAATCAATGAACGACGACAAACGGCCCCACTCTTACCGACCGCGCCACCATAGGCAACACACGCCGCCGTTTTGGCAGGCGGATCGCCCGTATCTGCACGAACACAATATTTCCGATGCCCGTTTTAGACGGCTGGGCTACATCATGGCCTTTCTTGCCGGTGCGATTAATGCAGGGGGATTCTTTGCTTTTGCGCGCTATATTTCCCACGTAACCGGCTCCATGTCTCTTTTGGCTGATGTGCTGTATCTCCAAGACTGGTGGTCTGCCGCAGTGACTTTCATCAGCGTGTTGTGTTTTGTTGCCGGTGCCGCGCATTCGGGCTGGGTGATTTTATGGACGCAGCAGATGCGTTTCCGTGGCAGCTTTGGGTTTTCCATGTGGCTGGAAGCAGTTTATCTGTTGATATTCGGTTGGTTCGGTATTGCCGCGATGGAATGGGATTTTGGCGGCTCTGATTTTATTATGCCGTCTTTAGCATTGTTTTTATTGTGTTTTATTATGGGCATGCACAATACGGTTATCACGCTTCTTTCCGGCGGCGCCATCCGCTCCACCCACATGACCGGTACAGCGACCGACTTGGGCATTGAAATTTCACGCGCGCTTTATTACTCCAAACAGCATCATCCGCGCCTGCCGCACGTCCGCGTCAACAAACCGAAAATGTGGCTTTTAAGCGGCTTGATGCTGTCGTTTCTGCTGGGCGGCGTGGTTGGCGCATGGGGTTATCATCTAGTCGGCCATCATTTCGCCCTGCCCGTTTCCGCCGTTTTGCTCATACTGGGTGCAGGTTCAGTGGGATACGATGTCAAGGTCAGATTGAAATGGGCATTCGTCAACTGGTATCGCCGCAAGCAGAAAAAACGGAAGAAACTGTAAAAAACTTTGCTTGTTATTTCGCGGCAAAATAACCAAACTGTCGGAGAAATGCAGAAATGTTTCAGTATTATGTTAACTGGCAAATATTTGCGTAATATCGGGTTAAACCCGTTCTTTTGCGTTTCAGATATTCGGTATCATTAATTCGTAATGACCCACGCGGTTTTTATTCATTTTTTCAGACGGCTTAAGCCGTCATCTAAAAAGAGGATACGACATGAAATTCTTGAAACCCCTGACCGTTATTGCTACTGCAATTCCTTTAGCGCTCACCGGCTGTGTAACTGATCCTGTTACCGGCCAACAATCCGCCAGCAAAACCGCTATGTACGGCTTGGGCGGTGCAGCTGTTTGCGGCATCGTTGGTGCGCTGACCCACGGCGGCAAAGGCGCGCGTAACTCCGCATTGGCTTGTGGTGCAGTAGGTGCGGGTATCGGCGGTTACATGGACTACCAAGAGAAAAAACTGCGTCAAAGCCTGGCCAACACCAACATCGAAGTTGAACGTCAAGGCAACCAAATCAAACTGGTTATGCCTGAAAACGTAACCTTCGCCACCGGCAGCGCTGCCCTGAGCGGCCATGCTCAAAGCGCCCTGTCTGCCGCTGCGCAAAC
The DNA here is from genome assembly GCF_024205705.1 of Neisseria subflava. Taxonomy (NCBI): domain Bacteria; kingdom Pseudomonadati; phylum Pseudomonadota; class Betaproteobacteria; order Neisseriales; family Neisseriaceae; genus Neisseria; species Neisseria subflava. The sequence continues at coordinate 771,602 of NZ_CP073115.1, read as the reverse complement.
TTTGGTTCAATATCCTGACACCACTTTGACCATCAATGGCCACACCGACAATACCGGTAACGACGCCATCAACGAACCATTGTCTCGCAACCGCGCCGAATCTGTTGCCACCTTCCTGCAATCACGTGGCGTAAGCGGCACCCGTTTGAGCACTTTCGGTTACGGCTCCCGTCAACCAATCGCCTCCAACGCTACTGTTGAAGGCCGTGCACAAAACCGCCGCGTTGAAATCTTGATCAACCCTGACCAACGCGCCATTGATGCCGCTAAAAAACAAATGTAATCCGACATCTGTCCGATTCCCATACTTAAGGCCGTCTGAAATTTCAGACGGCCTTTTTCTTTGTAGATTTTGTTTGCAATTTCGCCTCCTTAATCCAACCCATCATAAAATTTATTCCTTTATTAACAAGACTTTTCAATTTTTTCTTTAAAAAAACTGTATTAATACTCTAATTTTTACACTAACTTAGAGTATAATTCCTAAAATTTTAAAAACACGCCCCATGCCGTCTGAAAAACGGCGGCGAAAAACACACTTATTTATATACACATCAGTCTGTTATCCAATCCATTTCATAGGATTTCAGACGGCACCATCCAGAATCTATGAAGGAGCATCCATGCAAAACAACTTTGACCCATTGATTATCCGTGGCAAATCACTGATTCCCGTTGTACAAGGCGGTATGGGTGTAGGCGTTTCCGCATCAAAACTCTCCAGCGCAGTTGCGCGCGAAAACGGTGTGGGTACCATCGCCAGCGTCGATTTGCGCCACTTGCACGAAGATTTGCTGGCCGAATCAAAAATCGATTCCAGCGAAGAAAAATACACCCGCCTGAACTGCATCGCGCTTGACCGTGAAATCAAAAAAGCCAAAGCCGATTCAGAAGGCAAAGGCATGATTGCCGTCAACGTCATGAAAGCCGTAAAAGACCATGCCGCCTACGTCCGTCAGGCCTGTGAATCCGGCGCAGACGCGATTGTGATGGGTGCAGGTTTGCCTTTGGATCTGCCTGAAATGGCCGAGGGCTACCACAAAGATGTCGCCCTTTTCCCTATTTTGTCAGAGTCACGCGGTATCAATATCGTTTTGAAACGTTGGATGAAAAAAGGCATCTTGCCCGATGCCATCGTTATCGAACACCCAGCCCACGCAGCCGGCCACTTGGGCGCGGCAACTGTTGATGGCGTGAACGATGCCAAATTCGAGTTCAAACGCGTTATTGAAGAAACGTTTGAAGTATTCAAAAACTTGGGCTTGGAAAGCGAAAAAATCCCGTTGGTACTCGCCGGCGGCATGGCAAACTTTGAAAAAGTCAAAACAGCCTTGAAAAACTGGGGCGCGTCCGCCGTTCAAATCGGTACCGCGTTTGCCGTGACCGAAGAAGGCGATGCCCACATCAACTTCAAGAAAACGCTGGCCGGTGCGGAAACTGAAAAAGTGGTTGAATTCATGTCTGTTGCCGGTTTGCCTGCACGCGGCGTGCGCACCAAATTCCTCGACAACTACATCAAACGCGAGGCTAAATTGCAAGCCAATGCCAAAAACGATCCGCGCCGCTGCACCCAAGGCCTGAACTGTCTGACCAGCTGCGGTTTGCGTGACGGTTTGGCCAAAGCCGGTCAATTCTGTATCGATATCCAACTTTCCGCGGCATTCCGCGGCGAGGTCGATAAAGGCCTGTTTTTCCGTGGTAAAGACCCGCTGCCGTTTGGCAACGCCATCCGTACGGTTCAAGAAACCATTCATTATCTCTTGAACGGTTCCCTGCCCGTCGTCCCTGCCAAATAAACGCATCAATATTCAAAAGGCCGTTTGAAAAACATTTAAACCCTGTTTTCAGACGGCCTTTTTGTCCCAATCCATCTAAAAAATGCTAAGATTATTGCCTGAATTTATCGGCAGAAACATCATGAACCCATTATTAAACCATCTCAAACCCTATCCTTTCGCCCGCCTGCGTGAAGCCATGCAAGGCATTGATGCACCCGAAGGCGTAACGCCCATTCATCTGCAAATCGGCGAGCCGAAACATCCGACGCCCAAAGTCATCACCGACGCGCTGACCGCCTCCCTGCACGAACTGGAAAAATATCCGCTGACCGCAGGCCTGCCCGAACTGCGCCAAGCCTGCGCCGAATGGGTGGCCCGCCGTTATGATGGTTTGAGCCTCAATCCCGACAATGAAATCCTGCCGGTATTGGGCAGCCGGGAAGCTTTGTTCTCTTTTATCCAAACCGTTTTAAATCCGGCTTCAGACGGCCCCAAACCGGTCGTTATCAGCCCCAATCCGTTCTATCAAATTTACGAAGGCGCGACTATTTTGGGCGGCGGCGAAATCCATTTTGCCAACTGTCCGGCACCCAGCTTCAATCCCGATTGGAGAAGCCTGCCCGAAAACCTATGGCAGCGCACCAAAGTCCTGATTGTCTGCTCGCCCAACAACCCGAGTGGCAGTGTCCTGCAATTAGAAGACTGGAAAGAAATTTTTGATTTGCAAGACAAATACGGCTTCGTTATTGCCTCTGACGAATGCTATTCCGAAATCTATTTTGACGACAACAAACCAATCGGCGGTCTGCAGGCTGCGGCGCAATTAGGACGCGGCACACGCAACATTATTATGTTTACCAGCCTGTCCAAACGCTCCAACGTCCCCGGTTTGCGTTCAGGGTTTGTCGCAGGCGATGCCGAGTTGCTCAAAAACTTCCTGCTCTACCGCACCTACCACGGCAGCGCGATGAGCATTCCCGTCCAACGCGCCAGCATTGCCGCTTGGAACGACGAAGAACACGTCATTGACAACCGCCGCCTCTACCAAGAAAAATTCGACCGCGTCATCCCTATTTTGCAACAGGTATTCGATGTCAAACTGCCTGACGCGTCGTTCTACATTTGGCTGAAAGTTCCCGATGGCGACGACTTGGCATTCACGCGCAACCTGTGGCAGAAAGCCGCTATCCAAGTGTTGCCCGGCCGCTTCCTCGCCCGCGATACCGAACAAGGTAATCCGGGAGAAGGCTACGTCCGCATCGCTTTGGTTGCCGATGTAGAAAGCTGCGTCAAAGCGGCTGAAACCATGGTTGCTTTATACCGCCGATAAAACAAAGGCCGTCTGAAATTTCAGACGGCCTTTTTAAATCAACCAAGTTATATCACGAAATCCAACAGATAAAAATCTTCTTTGCCTACGCCGCACTCAGGACATTTCCAGTCGTCGGGAATATCTTCGAACTTGGTTCCGGCTGGCAGGCCGTGCTCGGGGTCGCCGAGTTCTTCATCGTAAATCCAGCCGCAAGGGCCGCACATATATTGAGCCATTTTGTGTTCCTTCTATTTTAAAAGGCCGTCTGAAACCGTATTTTCAGACGGCCTTTCGTGTGTTTTATTGTTGATATTTTGAATTTATTGCGCTGCTTCCAAAGCGGCGATTTCTTTACGCAGGTGTTTGATGGCCGGTGTTACGATGGCGACAAACATGGCCTCGCGAACGCGGCGTTGCGCCGGACTGCGCATCAGATAACCTTTCGCGCCTGCATACAATGCGGCAGATTGAGTGGCGTTCAGTGCCAATACAGCAGCGGCTTCACGCAGTTTTAAGGTTGCCAGCGTGTCAGGCTTGTTGTTCCACGCATCATCGGCAAGGCGTTCGGTTTCCGCCCATGCGCCGTCCAACGCGGCTTTCAAATCATCGTAGCTGTGGTCGAGGTATGAGTTCACTTCCGCGTTCACTACATTGGCCATGCGGATAATGCCGAGCGCACCGTCAATCACACCGGCGCCGATACCTATTTGCAGCAAGATGAAACCGGCTTTAATGGTCGGAATATAAGACTGGAATTGCTCAGGTGAAGCAATCACATCTTCATCGGGAATAAACACGTCTTTAAAATTCAGGCTGTAAGTGCGCGTGCCTTCCAAACCGCAAAACTCAGGGCAATCTTGCAGGGTCACGCCTTTCCATTGGCCGCCGGTAATAAACATCACATAGCTGTCGCCGACTTGGGCGGTATTCGCCCAAATATGGTCTTCGCCGATATTGGATACCCAAGGCAAAGCGCCGTTGACTTTGTAGCCGCCCTCGACACGCTCGGCTTGCAAGTTGTGTTTTTCAATGCCGGCAAGATGTTTGACGGTATTGGACATGCCCGTACCGGCCAAAACTTTACCCTGCAGAATGTCGGCAAAATATTTATCTTTAACCGCTTGGTTGGGCGATTGGTGCAGATACCACGCACAAGCCGCCTGACACCATGCGCTGAACGAAGTGGCGCCGCATTCTTTACCGATTTCGCGCAATACGGCGATTTGCGTTGCCAAACCAAAACCGTTACCGCCCTCTTCAACCGTACCAGTCGCGGCAAAACCGCCGATTTTGCCCAATTCCAGCATAAATTCTTTTGGATACAGGCCTTTGCGGTCGATGTCGTCCACCAATGGTTTCAGCTTGCTTTTAACGAGTGCGGCAACATTGTTCAGTAAAGCTTCGCGTGTCATGATTTTTTCCTCTGAATAAGGTTTGAAGCGTAGATGGTTCTACTCATGAATTATTCTTGGCAACAAGGATATCCTTGCTTTTTACTAAAAGGCCGTCTGAATTTTCAGACGGCCTTTGATGAGATTAGGCAAATGCCTGCAATTCAGGGTTGATTTCAGTTTTGGCAAGGTTGTTGACGTAGTTGCACAAGGTTGCCAAAGCAACGCCCATGACGACTTCAACGGCTTGCTGTTGGTTGTAGCCTGCATCGAAGAAAGCTTTCAACTCATCGTCGGATACCGCGCCTTTTTTCGCCATAACGGCTTGGGTGAATGTTGCCAAAGCACCCAGTTTGGCATCGTCAAACTCGCCTGCAGACAATGCGCGTGCGGCTTTGATGGATTGTTCGGACAGCAGTTTTTTCAGGGTAGCCAGTTTGGTGTGGCCGGCAACGCAGAAACCGCATTCGTTGGTACGGGCGGCGATGATTTGAACAACTTCAACTTCGCCGTCAGTCAGGCTGTTGGCCGCATTCAGCTTGCCAACTTCTTGATAAAACGCCAAAGCTTCAGGCGCATTGGCCAAAACGCCAATCAGGTTAGGAATAAAGCCGTTGTTTTTCAATACGGCTTCAATGCGTGGTTTAGCAGCTTCGGGAGCGGTTTCAACTGTGTGTATGGTCAAGCGGGACATGTGTATAACCTTCTTATCTGGTGAAATGAAGTGCCCATCATAAGCCATCCGCCTCCATCAGAAAAAGACTTATTGGTTATTTACCGCGAACCAAAAGTTATAAGGCCGTCTGAACGGATTCAGACGGCCTTATCAAATGATTCAACTCATTATTTCATAAAGTTTTTCAGCAGCATAGAAGCGATGTCGTCCAAGCCGAAGCCATCCGCATCTTGAGCCGTGCCGTTAGGCGTGGCTTTATCGACCAAGTCTGGCAACACTTTTGCCAACAAATCGCCTACTTGACCGGCATCCACGCCGAATTTTTGCGCGATTTGGTTTACTGTATCGCTGCCCAAAGCATTTTGCAGGTCGCTGCCGGACACAGGCAGATTGCTGGATTGATTGGAAACCCAGCTACTCAGGGTATCGCCCAAACCGCCTTGTTGCAGTTGGTTGATCAGGTTGCCCACGCCGCCTTGCTGTTTCACCAAATCCATCGCCATATCGGTCAGAGAACCTTGTGCGCCGTTTTCGCTGTTGCCACCCAACATTTGGGTAGCCGCATTCAAAAGATTGTCCATGAGTGCCATGACTTTTTCCTTGTGTGTGTTTATGTCTAAAAAAAGAAAGCGGAGTGTAGCAAAATTTATGCCGGAAAAAATCAGGCTTAACCAAACTAAACCTCTTTTATCTCAAAGCCGTAACAAAACAAAGACCGTCTGAAACCCAGTTTCAGACAGCCTTTATAATGAATAATACTATTCTTCGCGGCCATTGAAATACTCGGCCGCGCCACCTTCGAAAAACCCTTGCAAAATCGCCTGCGCCGCCACTTGGTCAAGTACGGATTTTTGTTTTCGGCCAAATACTTGTGCTTCTGCAAGCAGGCTTTCGGCGTATAGGGAAGACATCCTTTCGTCCACCCAATAAACCGGCAAGTTAAAACGTCCCTGCAAACGGCGGCCAAACTTGCGGCTCAAACGGGTCAGCTCATGCTCCGTACCGTCGGTATGCGTCGGCAGGCCGACCACAAAATACTTGGGCTGCCATTCTTTGACCAGCTTGGCAATGGCCTCGAATTTTTCATCGTTGCTGTTGCCAGTTACCGTCGCCAGCGGATGGGTCATACCCAGCTCTGCCTCGCCCTGCGCCACGCCGATACGCGCCTCGCCGAAATCAAAGGCCAAAACCGTGCCTTTTGGTGCATCAGGCATGGCCGACTCCTGAAACCAAGGCGTTCGGATTGACACCCAATTTTTCAAAAGCGGCGGCATAACGGAGTTCGTAAGGCACATCAAAAAGAATATGCTCGTCCGCAGGCACGGTCAGCCAAACATTTTCTGCCAGCTCGCGCTCCAACTGCCCTTTGCCCCATTTCGAATAACCAATACTGATCAAAGCCTTGTCCACCGCACCTTCTTTAGACAAGTTTTCAATCACATCGCGCGAAGAAGTCAGCGCGACGTTATCGGTTACCACCATGCTGTTTTGCCAGCGGCCGATCGGCGTATGCACGACATAGCCGCGCTCAATCTGAACCGGCCCGCCCATCATCACGTTTTCATGTTGCAGGCGCAACGGGATATTGCGGTCGGCGGCGGCGAAAATCATGTCCATGGTAATCGGCGAAGGCTTGTTGATGATGATGCCCAGCGCACCTTCTTCATCGTGTTCGCACACATAAATGACCGTATCCGTAAAAAACGGATCGTCCATATGAGGCATGGCAATCAGGAAATGGTTGGCTAAATTCATATTCTTCTTAATATCTATAAGCTGATTTTATTATTTTTGTCCGTCGGCAACCGGCGCGTCCACCACGCATGCACCGTAAACCGCACCGCCTGCCGGTACCGGCGCATCGGTTTTCGCATGGGCAAAACACGATACTGCGCTCAAAGAGTTTTTCGGCGAGCCTTGAACGATTTTATCGCTGTACACCAAATAAGCGAAAGACTTACGTTTCGGGTCGTAGTAGCGGATAATCTGCTGGCTCTTAAATGCTATGCTGGCACTGCGTTTGAACACTTGTCGCGGTTTCAAAACCGCAGCCTCGTTATAACGGATGACTTCCGCACTTTGCACGCAGGAAACCGATGCGTCGCTGGCATCTTCTTCCAGATTGACCGTTTCTTTCAAACCGCCTTTTTTCGCGTACGAAATATAACAGGCAACCCCCTGCACATCAGGATCGTCAAAACCTTCCACTTCAATACGGTCGTTTTTACCCAGCATATGAAACACCGTACTGGCGCGTCCGATTTTATCGGTATCGTTACCACAAGCCGCCAAAACCATGGCACCCAACACTACTAATAAATATTTTTTCATAATATCCTGTCGATGCAGACTGTCATTTTCCAGGCAGACTAAACCCCGTCCGCCTACTCTATCGTTACTATATAAGACCGTTCGACCATATTGCAACCCGATATTATTTTCAGACGGCCTGACAGACAGTATAATCCGTCCTATTGTTCCTACTTTGATAGCAAGATCGAACCATGCGTTACAAACCCCTCATTCTCGCCCTGTTGCTCAGTTTCTCCCTGCCAACCTATGCTGCCAAAGACGCGCCGAAAGAAAAAGCGGCCGCCGTCAAAAAAGCTGCGCCCGTGAAAAAAGAGAAAGAAGCCGCCAAGGCAGATGTAAAAAAAGAAACCTCAAAAAAACAAGCAGTAAAAGAAAAAGAGGAAGACAAAAAAGCGGTTAAAGCCAAAGCTGCCAAAGAGAAGGAAACCGCCGACAAAAACGAACGCGCTTCAGCCAAAAACAAAACGGCTAAAGTCGCCGAAGCCGCTGCCGACAATAAAAAGTTCAGCCGCAAAGCCGAAGAGCCTAAAGAAACGGCAAAAGACAAAAAAGCCGCAGCCGCAAAATCCGGCAAGGCCAAAGAACAAGACAAGAAACCTGTTGAAGATAAAAAAGACAGCAAAGCCAAAGAACCCGTAAAAAAAGCAGACCCTAAGGAAACCAAAGCCAAAGAGCCTGCTAAAAAAGCGGTTGAGGATAAAAAAGACGGCAAAAAAACCAAAGAGCCCGGAAAAAAAGCAGCCGAAGACAAAAAAGCCGAAGACAAAGAACCTGCAAAAAAAGCTGTTGACGACAAAAAAGACACAAAAGCCAAAGAGCAAAACAAAAAAGCCGAGCCTAAAGTTGAGCCTAAAGTCGCTTCTTCAGCCGACAACGATTTCAAAGCAGCCGTAACTGCCGCCGCCAACGATATGGAAACCAAAAAATCCTTTGCCAAACGCAACGAGGGTTTCATTATCCATGTCAATGCCACGCTCAAACAGCTGCAACAAACACGCAACAACCTCTCCGGCATCAACCGCAAACAACGCGACGCATGGGAAAAATTCCAAAAACTCAATGCTGATGCCAACCAGTTGAAAGCAGAAGTTTCCAACACGCGCGCCCAAATTTCGCGTTTTGTGTCCGGCAACTATAAAAACAGCCAGCCCAACGCGGTCGCCCTCTTTCTGAAAAACGCCGATGCCGGTCAAAAAACCCGCTTCCTGCGTTACACACGTTATATCAACAACGCCAACGACCAAGTTATGAGAGACTTGGAAAAACAACAGAAAGAGCTGGCGGCGCAAGAACAAAAAATCAACAATGAATTGGCTTACCTGAAAAAACTGCAAGCCAATATCCAAGCTTCGTTGCGTCAACAAGGCGTGACCAATACCGCCGAACAAGCCGAAAGCCGCCGTCAAAACACGCAAATGGCCAAAGAAGCGCAAAAGAAAATCAACCACAGAGAAAACGAGCAACGCCTCAACAATCTCCTGAAAGATTTGGAAAAACGCAAAGCCGAGCAACGCAAAGCCGAAGCAGAAGCGCGTAAAAAAGCCGCCGAAGCCCGTTTGGCTGCTGCCGAAAAAGCCCGCAAAGAGCAAGCTGCCGCCCAACAAAAAGCCGAAGCCGAACGCGCCGCCATGTCCACGCTGACTGACGAAGACATGAAACTGCAAGCCCCGAACACCCAAGGCTTTATCGTCAGCAACGCCAACAGCTTCAGCCGTATGCAAGGCCGTCTGAAAAAACCGGTCAACGGCACATTGGCGGGCCTGTTTGGTCAAGACCGCGGCGATGGCGAAGTTTGGAAAGGCGTGTTCTACAATACCGTTCCTGCTCCGGTCAGCAGCATTGCCTCAGGCACGGTTACTTTTGCCGGCGAGCTTGAAGGCTACGGCAAAGTGGTCGTCCTCGACCACGGCGACGGCTATGTCAGCATTTACTCCGGCCTGAGCGAAATCGACATCGCCCAAAATTACGCCGTCAATGCCGGCAGTAAAATTGGCACCAGCGGCACTTTGCCGTCGGGCGAAACCGGCCTTTACCTTGAAGTCCGCTACAACGGACAAGTCATGAATCCGCTTTCATGGATTAACTGATGCTTCAGACGGCCTGAGTGAATTTTCCCTCCAGGCCGTCTGAATTTTCATCATAAACTACAATAAAACACGATTTTCACGCCTGTTCAGCACATTAAACAACAAACTTTTACCTTAAACTTATTGTTCCAAGCGTTTAAATCACATAAAGTCAACGGGTTCAGAGAAAACAAAAACCACTTTGCTTACCGTACACAAAAAGAAAGTCAAACGAATGTCAACAAAATCCACTTTGAAAAAAGTTGCAATCTACACTCTCGGCGCATTTAGCGGCATCGCCCTCAGTCTGAGTGTACAAAGTTTTGCCGCCGAAAAAGACAAAAAAGACAACGAGGCCCTGCCCGTGCAGACCATCCGCACCATGGCAGAAGTGTACGGCCAAATCAAAGCCAACTATTACCAAGACAAACCCGATGCCGAGCTCTTTGAAGGCGCAATGAAAGGCATGGTGTCCGATCTCGATCCGCATTCCGAGTATATGGACAAAAAAGGCTACGCCGAAATGAAAGAATCCACCAGCGGCGAATTCGGCGGCTTGGGCATGGAAATCGGACAAGAAGACGGCTTCGTCAAAGTCGTTGCCCCGATTGAAGACACTCCGGCAGAACGCGCCGGCGTGAAAAGCGGCGATTTCATCGTCAAAATCGACAATACCTCTACCCGCGGCCTGACTGTCAGCGAAGCCGTCAAAAAAATGCGCGGCAAACCGGGTACCAAAATCACCCTGACCCTTTCACGCAAAAATGCCGACAAACCCATCGTCGTCAACCTGACCCGCGCCATCATCAAAGTCAAAAGCGTGCGCCATCACCTGCTTGAAAAAGACTACGGCTACATCCGCGTCTCCCAATTCCAAGAGCGCACCGTTGCCGCACTCAACGAAGCCGCACAAGCCCTCGTCAAAGAAAACAAAGGCCCGCTCAAAGGCATCATCCTCGACTTGCGCGACGACCCGGGCGGCCTGCTCAACGGCGCAGTCGGCGTATCCGCAGCCTTCCTGCAACCTGACGTAACCGTTGTCAGCACCAAAGGCCGCAACAAAAAAGAAGGCATGGTTCTCAAAGCAACTGCTGAAGACTACATCACCACCAGCGGCAAAGACCCGTTGGCCGGATTGCCTGCCGAGCTGAAAACCATTCCTATGACCGTCCTGATTAACGCAGGCTCCGCTTCCGCTTCCGAAATCGTTGCCGGCGCATTGCAAGACCATAAACGCGCCGTCGTCGTCGGCACACAAAGTTTCGGCAAAGGCTCCGTGCAAACCCTGATTCCGCTTTCCGGAGGCAGCGCAGTCAAACTGACCACTGCCCTTTACTACACGCCAAACGACCGCTCGATTCAAGCGCAAGGCATTGTTCCTGACGTTGAAGTCAAAGACAAAGACCGCGCCTTTGAAAGCCGCGAGGCCGATTTGGTCGGCCATATCGGCAATCCGTTAGGCGGCCAAGACGTCAACAGCAGCACTGAAACACCTGCCAACTCAGAAACCAAAGCCGATAAAGACAAGTCCCAAAAAGACAAAGACGAAGACATCTCCAGCCGTCGCATTCCAAATCCGGCCAAAGACGATCAGCTCCGTAAAGCCTTGGACTTAGTGAAAAATCCAGCCGAATGGCAAAAATCTTTGGGTTTGGCAGCGAAAAAACCTGCACCGAAAAAAGATGCAGATAAAGACAGCAAAAAATAAACCTGTTATTTCTCAATAAAAAAGGTCGTCTGAAAACGATATGATTGTTTTCAGACGACCTTTTCACACATCAAATATTCCACAGGGAAAACACTATGGCAAAAGCCCCCAAAACCATCTACCAATGCTCCGAATGCGGTGGCACTTCCCCGAAATGGCAGGGCAAATGCCCGCATTGCGGCGAGTGGAACACACTTCAGGAAAGCCTTGCCGCGCCTGAGCCGAAAAATGCCCGCTTCCAATCTTGGGCGGCGGATACCTCGACCGTCCAATCCCTATCCGCCGTTACCGCCACAGAAGTGCCGCGCAATCCGACCGGCATGGGAGAACTTGACCGCGTATTGGGCGGCGGTTTGGTAGACGGCGCAGTCATCCTGCTCGGTGGCGACCCCGGCATCGGCAAATCCACGCTGCTGTTGCAAACCATCGCCAAAATGGCGCAAAGCCGCAAAGTGCTGTACGTTTCCGGCGAAGAATCCGCCCAACAGGTCGCCCTGCGCGCGCAGCGTTTGGAATTGCCCACAGAAGGCGTGAACCTGCTTGCTGAAATCCGCATGGAAGCGATTCAGACGGCCTTGAAACAGCATCAGCCCGAAGTCGTGGTCATCGACTCCATCCAAACCATGTATTCCGACCAAATCACTTCCGCCCCCGGCTCCGTGTCGCAGGTGCGCGAATGCGCCGCCCAACTGACGCGTATGGCAAAACAGATGGGCATCGCCATGATACTGGTCGGACACGTTACCAAAGATGGCGCGATTGCCGGCCCGCGCGTACTGGAGCACATGGTTGATACCGTGCTGTATTTCGAGGGCGACCAGCATTCCAACTACCGCATGATACGCGCCATCAAAAACCGCTTCGGCGCGGCAAACGAATTGGGCGTATTCGCCATGACCGAAAACGGTTTGAAAGGCGTGTCCAACCCGTCCGCCATCTTCCTTGCCAGCTACCGCGACGACACGCCCGGCTCGTGCGTTTTGGTCACGCAGGAAGGCAGCCGCCCGCTTCTGGTCGAAATTCAGGCATTGGTCGATGACGCACACGGCTTTACCCCCAAACGCCTCACCGTCGGCCTCGAACAAAACCGCCTCGCCATGCTGCTCGCCGTCCTCAACCGCCACGGCGGTATCGCCTGCTTCGACCAAGATGTGTTCCTCAATGCCGTCGGTGGCGTCAAAATCGGTGAACCCGCCGCCGACCTTGCCGTCATCCTCGCCATGCTCTCCAGCTTCCGCAACCGCCCCATGCCCGAAAAAACCGTCGTATTCGGCGAAATCGGCTTAAGCGGCGAAGTCCGCCCTGTTGCACGCGGGCAAGAGCGACTTAAAGAAGCGGAAAAACTCGGCTTCAAACGCGCCATCGTTCCCAAAGCCAATATGCCGCGCAATGCCAAAGAATTTCCAAATCTAAAAATCTACGGCGTCAGCAGTTTGCAGGAAGCGATTGACGTTTGTCGTGACGGGGACTAAACCGTTTCAATAATCCGACTCAAAAAACAATCAGCTAAAAGGCCGTCTGAAATTTTCAGACGGCCTCTCTTTAAATTTAAATAATTTTGTTATATTATAACGAACGATTTATTCTATCTTTTCTACACATCGAAAATCGGAGAGAAATCTTGAAAAAAACCGCTTTGCTTATCGCATTCGCCTTCCTGTTCAGCACTGCCACCCACGCCCACCGCGTTTGGGTTGAAACCGCCCACACACATGGCGGCGAATACCTTGAAGCCGAATTGGGCTATGGCGAATTCCCAGAGCTCGAGCCGATCGCCAAAGACCGCCTGCACATTTTCAGCAAACCCATGCAACTGGTGACTGAAAAAGGCAAAGAAAACATGATTCAAAAAGGCACATACAATTACCAATACCGCAGCAAACTGCCGGTCAAAGACGGTAGCTACTTGGTAACCGCTGAATACCAACCGACTTTCTGGTCAAAAAACAGCGCGGGCTGGAAGCAGGCAAGCATCAAAGAAATGCCTGATGCAAGCTATTGCGAACAAACCCGTATGTTCGGCAAAAACATCGTCAATGTCGGCCACGAAAGCGCAGATACTGCCATCATTACCAAGCAAGTCGGCCAACATTTGGAAATCGTACCTTTGGACAACCCAGCCAACGTACACGTCGGCGAACGCTTCAAAGTCCGCGTCCTCTTCAATGGCGAGCCGCTGCCTAACGCCACCGTTACCGCCACATTTGACGGCTTCGACACCAGCGACCGCAGCAAAACCCATAAAACCGAAGCCCAAGCCTTCTCCGACACCACCGATGACAAAGGCGAAGTCAGCATCATTCCATTGCGCCAAGGCTTCTGGAAAGCCAGCGTAGAACACAAAGCCGATTTCCCCGATCAAAGCGTGTGCCAAAAACAGGCGAACTACACCACAATGACCTTCCAAATCGGTCATTCACATCATTAATTTTTCGATAACAAAAGGCCGTCTGAATATTTCAGACGGTCTTTATTCATCCTATTTAAGGACGATGCGGCGCAAACTGCCATTGTCCCAATTCCAAATTCAAATCAAACAGATTCAGACGGCCTATTGCCACACGGACCAAGCGTAAACACGGAAAGCCTGCTTTCGCCGTCATCCTTCGCACTTGACGGTTTTTCCCTTCCGAAATTTTGATTTCCACCCAAAAATCAGGCACAGACTTGCGCACGCGAATCGGTGGCACGCGCGGCCATAAAACATCCGCTTCACCCTCTTCCAATACCCTGACCTCGGCCGGACGGGTGACAAAATCGCCCAAATCTACGCCACGGCGCAATAAATCCAATTTGGCTTCATCAGGAGAACCCTCCACCTGCGCCCAATAAGTTTTAACCTGCTTGAATTTCGGGTCGGCAATCTGCGCCTGCAAACGGCCATTATTGGTCAGCAGCAGCAAACCCTCGCTGTCCGTATCCAAACGGCCGGCCGGATAAAATCCCGGTTTCTCGACAAAATCCTTAAGGCACTGATGTTTTTCATGTGCAGAAAACTGGCAAATCACGCCATAAGGCTTGTTTAGAATAATCAAATCGTTCATTTCACACTTTCAGACGGACTTGGATTTCAAGAAATTCCGGATAATAAAAAAGACACCGTATAAACGGTGTCTTTCATATTTGGCGGAGTAAGAGGGATTCGAACCCTCGATGCAGGTTGACCCCACATGCTTCCTTAGCAGGGAAGTGCCTTCAGCCTCTCAGCCATTACTCCTAAGGAAGACCGCAATATACGCTTTCTGCCCTTCTTCGTCAAGCATTACCGCCTCAAACTTTCTTAACGCCATGAAATCATTTAAATAAAAATATAATATTTTTTGCATCATCCTATTTTTATACTTCTTTCATATATGTTAAAATGATTCTGTTTTCTGTAAACCTTTTTTCACACCCCTTATTACAAAGGAGTTCGTATGTTACGTTTTTCTGCTTTGGTTGCCGTATCCGCCCTGATGCTTGCCGCCTGCTCACAATCCGGCAATTCCCAACCATCTACTTCCTCCTCTCAAACTTCTACTCAAAAAACAACTGCCGCCGGTTCTGCCTGCCGCAGCATGGGTGAAGGCCATAAAGTCAATGGCAAAGGTCAAAACGATATTTATATGTGTAAAGTCGATGTGGCTTTGAACTCTGCCGAAGCCAAATCCGCTTTGGATCCTAGCATCCGCGTTCACTACGGCAGCACATCCGGCGCGACTTTGACTTCCCGTCAAATCTCCAACTCAGTCGGCAAAACCCCTGATGAAACCTGCCAACGCGCATTCCTGAGCGCGGTTAAACGCTTCCAAAGCACTGCTCAACGCAAAAAAGCCAAATCCGTTCATCTGGTTAGCTACTTTGACAAAGTGACCAAAGGCGGTAACGAGTACGAATGCCACATCGCTACATTCAACAGCCGTGTGGTTTTGAAAGGTAGCTTCCACTAAGCAATGTCAAAAATGCCGGACTTCAATATGAAGTTTGGCATTTCTCTATTTTATGGATACGACACCCCTTCACTGCCTACTGGCCGATCCGTCTTTTGCCGCCTGCTACGACCATGTCTCTCTAAACGCAACCGACTCCCAACGTTTGGCTGCCACGCCACAACTGGCGCAGCGTCAAGACTGGCAAGTCAGCCGCGCATTAAAACAGCAAACCGATTTACCGACTGTATCGCTGAGCCACAGTCAAGGCTTTGCCGCTTTATTGTGTGCGCCTCAGCCCTTAACAGCCGGTGTCGATATCGAATTTATCCGCCCGCGTGATTTTAAAGCGCTGTCGGCTTTGATCTGCACACAGGAAGAACAAGACTATTTGGAAACGGCAAACTGGCCGTCTGAAACGTTTTACCGATTATGGTGTTTCAAGGAAGCCTTGATTAAAGCTGCGAATTTGGATTTTCCGTCGGATATGAAATCGGTCGGCTATGTTTTCGATTCAGGGCAACCCGTCGGTTTACGCGCTGGAAAGCAAACCGATTGGCACGGCACAAGCGCGATTTTGGCGGATACGATGGCACTTGCCTGCGTTTGGAAGGACAACGCCGTCGCTCTGCAATGGCAGTTTTTCGGTTCGCTCAAGCCCAATGATTTAACCGACCGGCAAACTATCTAACAACTGACAAAATAATAATAATCTGATTTAATTTACTGCACTTTTACTTATTCCGCACACCAACAGCAGCATTTGCAAAAGGCCGTCTGAACGATGAATCTTCGCCTCCTAAACCGCCTCTATACTGCCCTTATCCTGTTTCTTACCCTGTTTTTGGTTTATGCCTTTGCTTCACAAGCGCGCATCCAAACCGATTTGACCGCGTTGTTACCAAGCGAGCAGCAACCCGATGCCTTACTGACGGCCGCGGATAAAGCCGCAGAAGCGCAGCTCAATTCACAAGTTATTTTGCTTGCAGGCAGTACCGATGCCGAAACCGCTTTTCAGACGGCCGCACAAATTGCCGACACATGGCGCAAAAGCGGCGTATTTGAACAAGTCGACAGCAGCATGACGCCGAATTTGGACAAAGTGCGGGCGGATATGCAGAAACTGAGCTTGGCGGTTTTGCCGCAAGACGAAATCCGCCTGCTGTTTGAGCAGCCGCAAGCCTATTTTCAGGCTCGGGCAGAAGCCGCGGCCAATCCGTTTGCCGCGCCCTCGCCTTTGTCTTTAGAACAAGACTGGCTGGGCTTCGGACGCTTTGTTGCCGACAAAGCCAATCCGCAAAGCCGTTTGCAGTGGGACATGGACAACGGCATGCTGTTTGCCGAAGACAAAGGCAAAACTTGGGTATTCCTGCGCGGACGGCTCGCCGGTGGCGATCAATTTTCCGGCAACGATGCCCTCTTGTCGCTGATGGCGCAAAGCCGTCAAATCGCTTCGGAAAACGGTGCGGAAACCTTAAGCGCAGGTGGCGCATTGTTCGCCGCCGTATCCAAAGCAGCCGCAGAAAAAGAAAGTCGGCTGATGAGCATGATCGGACTTGGGCTGACCTTTGCGCTGCTGTTGTGGGTCTTCCGCAGCGGCCGAGTATTTTTGCTGTCCTTGCCGCTGGCCGCTGGTATGTTGACCGGATTGGCGGTCGCTTTATTAGTATTCGGCGAAGTGCATATCCTGACCATCGTTATCGGCACCAGCTTGGTGGGGATGTTGGTGGATTTCCCGTTGCACTGGCTTGCTCCGTCGGTATTCGGGCCGTCTGAAAAGACCGTTTGGCAGGCTGAATCGGCAATAAAACATGTCTTGCCAAGTTTTGCCGTCAGCCTGACAATTACCGTCTTGGGCTACGCGCTGCTGTGGTTCACCCCTTTGCCTGTACTGCGCCAAACCGCCGTATTTTCAGGCTTTGCCTTATTTGGCGCGTTTGGTGCCACCGTTTTATGGCTGCCGCCGCTGTTTCGCCGCTACCGTGCCAAAACCGTGCCTTTTGCCGCATTAACCGAAAAGCTCTATTCCTTATCAGGCCGTCTGAAAAACCGCCTGCACAAACGCGGTTGGTTAATCGTGGGCGGAATTTTGCTGGCAGTCGGACTGTGGCGCAGCGACTGGCGTGACGACATCCGTCAATGGGTCAATATGCCGACCGCGATGTTGACCGAAGTACAACAAATCGGCCAGTTGAGCGGCACGGATTTTGGCGGCAAATATTTGGTGGCCGAAGCACAAAGTGAAGATGCCCTGTTGAAGAAAACCGCCGAACTCGGTCGCGCCCTGCAGCCCTTAATCGCGCAAGGCAAACTATCCGGCATCCAATCGCCCGACCAATTCATCCTGCCGACAACGGAACAGCAAAAACTGCAAAACCGCCTGCGCGAATTGACCAAGTTGCCTGATAGCTGGAAACCGCTTACCGAAATCGGTATTCCGCGCAAAACCGTACGCGATGCCCTGCTGCAAGCTGCCGACACACAACCATTATCGCTTTCAGACGGCCTGAATACCGATTTGGCAGAGGCTTGGCGTTCCTTGTATTTGGGCGAAGTGGAACCAGGTCGTTTTGCTGCCGTCGTGCGTTTGAACGGCATGACCGATGAAGCCGCCGTACGCGCCGTGGCGCAACACATCTCCGGCGTACATTGGGCAGACAAGCGCGCCCACTTAAACGAGCTTTTCCACCACACGCGCAATCAGGCCGCATGGTTGAAACTGGCTTCCTATGCGTTGGCATGGCTGCTTTTATGGAAAATGTTTGGTTTCAAACGCGGCAGCAAAGTCCTTGCCGTACCGCTGGCCGCCGCCATCTGCACCGTTGCCGTACTTGGTTTGGCAGGCATTCCCGTCAGCCTGTTTGCCATGTTCGGCCTGCTTTTAGTGTCCGCCATCGGCGTGGACTATGCCGTCTATGCCGCCACCGCACACCACAGCGCCCCGGCAAAATTAGGCGGTATGCTGCTTGCCGCCGCGACGACAGCCATTTCCTTTGCCCTGCTCGCCATCAGCAGCACGCCCGCTGTTGCCGCGTTCGGCATGACGGTTACCATCGGCGTGGTATTCAATATTTGGCTGGCAGGCACATTGTTGAAAAATTAGACAAAAGATAAAGACGATTGAAATTGAAGCGATATTTTTTCAACTTCTATCGTCACGTTGTAAGAGGCCGTCTGAAAAACTTCAGACGCTAGTTTAAACATTTTTTTATCATTAAAATCAAAGGTATTTTCAAATGTCCGTAGAATTTGACGTTGCCGTTATCGGCGCAGGTCCTTCAGGTTCGGTTGCTTCCGCTTTGCTGAACAAACAAGGCTTTAAAGTTTGCGTATTGGAAAAACAACATTTCCCGCGCTTTGTCATCGGCGAAAGCCTGTTGCCGCATTGCATGGAAATGTTGGAAGAAGCCAGTTTTGCCGATGCAGTGCATGCCGAGCCCAGCTTTCAATTTAAAGACGGCGCTGCGTTTTCATGGGGCAGCCGTTACACAGATTTCAACTTTACTGAAAAATTTTCAGACGGCCCCGGTACTATTTATCAAGTGCGCCGCGGCATCTTCGACAAAATCCTGATTGATGAAGCGGCAAAACAAGGCGTCGATGTCCGCTTCGGACATGGCGTAACCACATTTGACAACAGTGGCGATATGGCATGTTTGAGCGTTGCAACCGATACAGGCGAAAACTATGAACTGACTGCCAAATTCGTTTTGGATGCCAGCGGTTACGGCCGTGTCCTGCCCCGCCTTTTAGATTTGGAAAGCCCGTCTGAGCTGCCTCCGCGCCAAGCCCACTTCACGCATATCGACGACAACATCACCAGCCCGAAATTCGACCGCAACAAAATCCTGATCAACACGCATCCTGAACATCGCGATGTCTGGATTTGGCTGATTCCTTTCGGCGACAACCGCTGCTCCATCGGCGTTGTCGGCACGCCCGACAAACTGGCCGGCGAATCAGAAGCCGTGTTGAAAAAATTTGTGTACGAATGCCCGATGCTGGCGGAAATTTTGGATAAAGCCGTTTGGGAAAACGACTTCCCGTTCCGCTCTATCCAAGGCTATTCCGCCAACGTGAAAACCTTATACGGCAAACATTTCGCCCTTTTGGGCAACGCCGCCGAATTCCTCGACCCCGTCTTCTCCTCCGGTGTAACCATTGCCCTGCACTCTGCCAAACTGGCTGCCGATTTGTTGGGCAAACAGCTCAAAGGCGAAGCCGTCGATTGGCAAACCGAATTTGCCGACCAACTGATGATCGGCGTGAACGCATTCCGCACTTATGTAAACGGTTGGTACGATTTCCGCTTCCAAAATGCCATCTACGCGCCTAACCGCAGTCCTGAAATCAGCCGTATGATTTCATCTATTCTGGCAGGCTACGCTTGGGACACGAACAATCCATTCGTGGAAAAATCCGAGCAACGCTTGTCCACACTTGCCGCATTGGTGGGCGATTTGAAGGTAGAATAAGGACGAATGTCTTTCAGACGGCCTAGACTGAAAACAGAACAGGCCGTCTGAAACTTCATCCACACCATTAAATATTTTGACCGATAGATAAAACCTTATGCGATTTATCCCTTTGCTTGCCGCACTGCTGCTTTCCGCATGTGCGACCTCGCTCCCCCATCCGCAAACGCTACCGCCGCTTTCCAAAGAAGGTCAATGGTTCAAACTCGAGCAGACTAATGCGGTGGGGCAAACCGTTCAAACCAATCTCTTGGCAGTCGAACCTCATTCAGACGGCATCCGCTTTGTCCAAACCGATGCACTGGGTGCGCCGGTATCGCGTCAATCGGTCAGTACCAAAGGCTGGAAAAATGACGGCTTTGTGATGCCAAATGCCAGTTCGCGCCGACTGTTTGCCGCCTTGTTGCCGCTTTTGGCCGCCGAACACGCCGCCACGCTTTACCCTGAAGCCCGCCAACAAAACGCCACCCATCAAGGCTTCTGCCCTGACGGCAAAGGCGCGGTGTTCAGCTACCGCGAGCGTGATTTGTGGTGTGTCGCCCACCATTCCGAACAATTCCTCATCGGCTTCCCCGACCAAACTTTCTGGACGGTCAGCCCGATTGCAGAAGACTAATTCATGAATACTCCTGTTTATCTCAGCCGTCCGGCACTGACCAGCGCATTGGGCAGCGGCTTGCAAGTTCATGCCGATTCCTTACTCACGCCGTCTGAAAACACGCCCCTGACTTTTTCAGACCAATGGGTAAAAGGCAAAACGCATGCTTTTGGTGCAGTCAAAGAAACCCTGATGCCTCTGCCCGACAGCATTCCCGAAGCGCATCGCAGCCGCAACAACCAGCTTATCCTGCACGCGCTTTCGCAAATAGACGGACTGATTCAGACGGCCATTGCCCGTTACGGCAAAGAAAGGGTCGCTGTCGTGACTGGTACGTCCACCAGTGGCGCAGATGAAAATATCCCTTTGTTTCAACACGTTGTCCAAGGTGGTGAATGGACGGATGTTCCGTTCAAACAGCTGCAACACACCATGGTTTCGCCCTCCGAATTTATCGCCCAAGTTTACGGTTTAGACGGCTTGCGCTATACCGTTTCCACCGCCTGCACTTCCGGCGCACGCGCCCTCATCAGCGCAGCCCGATTGCTTCGTGCCGGATTGTGTGATGCCGTAATTTGCGGCGGCGCGGATACGCTTTCTCCGCTGACGATTAATGGTTTTGCCTCTTTGGAAGTGCTTTCAGACAGCATCGCCAAGCCTTTTTCCTCCAACCGCAACGGCATCAATATCGGCGAAGCGGCCGCATTTTTCGTGATGACGCGCGATGCCGATTTTGACGGCGAAATGCAGTTGCTGGGCTATGGTGCAAGTAGCGATGCCTACCATATGTCTTCTCCCCGCCCCGACGGTTTGGGTGCAGCCCAATCCTTTCAGGCCGCTTTGGATAAAGCCGGTTTGAAAGCAGAAGACATCGGCTGGATCAATCTGCACGGCACCGGCACGCAACACAACGACAGCATGGAAAGCCGAGCCGTTGCCGAAGTATTTGGCAGCCACACCCTTTGCACTTCAACCAAGCCATCTACCGGTCACACTTTAGGTGCAGCCGGTGCGATCGAAGCCGCATTTGCCTGGTTGATGGCCAACCGCCAATACAATCCGGAAGGCAAACTGCCGCCGCAACAATGGGACAACGTACCCGATTCCGAGCTGCCCAACATCGCTTTGACCGACGAAAACAGCCGCTGGCCGTCTGAAAAACGTATTGCCGCCAGCTCGTCATTTGCCTTCGGCGGCAGCAATGCCGTTTTGATTATCGGATAAGTCCTTATATTTAGGCTGTCTTTTCAGACGGCCTTTTTCTTTTCCGCAACTTAAAAAACAATAACATCAAAACAACAACCAAATCCGCCGAAATATGCCATAATAGGCTTAGCACGTTTCTTCTCGCGATGTGCCCGAAAAGAAAAACTTAACCTACATAGAGAATAATCCCATGACTAAATCCACCATTATCTATACCTACACCGACGAAGCTCCTGCATTGGCCACTCAATCCCTGCTGCCAATCGTGCAGGCGTTTACCCGCCATGCCGATATTGATGTCAAAACCAGCGACATCTCTCTCTCCGGCCGTATTTTGGCAGCGTTTCCCGAATACCTGACCGAAGCGCAACGCGTACCTGATGCGCTTGCCGAATTGGGCGAACTGGTAAAACAACCCGATGCAAACGTGATCAAACTGCCGAACATCAGCGCATCCGTACCTCAACTGACTGCCGCGATTAAAGAATTGCAGTCTAAAGGCTTTGCCGTTCCCGACTATCCTGCCGACCCTCAAACCGATGAAGAAAAAGCCGTACGCGAACGCTACGACCGCATCAAAGGCAGCGCGGTAAACCCTGTCCTGCGTGAAGGCAACTCCGACCGCCGTGCGCCTAAAGCAGTGAAAAACTTTGCGAAAAAACATCCGCACAGCATGGGCGCATGGACCAAAGACTCCAAAACCCACGTTGCCACCATGCAAAGCGGCGACTTTTTCCATAACGAACAATCCGTTACCGTACCTGAAGCGACTTCCGTATCCATCGTATTCACCGACAAACAAGGTAACAAAAAAGAGCTGCGCGAGCCTGTTGCCCTGAAAGCCGGCGAAATCATCGACGCGACCGTGATGAGCAAAAAAGCCCTGCTCGCCTTCCTTGCCGAACAAGTGAAAGACGCGAAAGCAAAAGGCGTGTTGTTCTCGCTGCACATGAAAGCCACCATGATGAAAGTGTCCGACCCGATTATCTTCGGACACGCAGTCAAAGTGTTCTTCGCGCCTGTCTTTGAAAAATTCGGCGACAAACTGGCTGCCGCAGGCGTCAACGTCAACAACGGCTTCGGCAACCTGCTTGCCAATCTGGACAAGCTGGATGCGGACACCCGCGCTGCCGTTGAAGCCGAAATCGCCGCCGTTTATGCCGCCAACCCTGATTTGGCCATGGTTGATTCCGACAAAGGCATCACCAACCTGCACGTTCCTAGCGATGTCATCGTCGATGCTTCTATGCCTGCAATGATTCGTAACTCCGGCCGTATGTGGGACAAAGACGGCAAAGCGCAAGACACCAAAGCCGTCATTCCAGACAGCAGCTACGCCGGCGTTTACCAAGCAACCATCGATTTCTGCCGCGAACACGGCGCGTTTGACCCGACAACCATGGGTACCGTTCCTAACGTCGGCCTGATGGCGCAAGCAGCCGAAGAATATGGTTCACACAACAAAACTTTCGAAATCGAAGCCGACGGACAGGTTCAAGTCATTGATGCAGCAGGTAATGTCCTGATGCAACACGACGTTGAAGCCGGCGACATCTGGCGTATGTGCCAAACCAAAGACGCTCCGGTTAAAGACTGGGTACAACTCGCCGTCAACCGCGCCCGTCTGAGCAACACACCAGCCGTGTTCTGGCTCGATGAAAACCGTCCACACGACAAGAGCCTGCTCGCCAAGGTTAAAACTTACCTTACCGAACTGGATACCGACGGCCTCGACATCCGCGTCCTCGCTCCCGAAGAAGCCGCTAAATTCAGCTTGGGCCGTCTGAAAAACGGCGAAGATACCATCTCCGTAACCGGCAACGTCCTGCGCGACTACCTGACCGACTTGTTCCCAATTTTGGAACTGGGCACCAGCGCGAAAATGCTGTCTATCGTTCCATTGATGAATGGCGGCGGTATGTTTGAAACCGGCGCGGGCGGTTCTGCACCGAAACACGTTCAACAATTCCTCGAAGAAAACCACTTGCGTTGGGACTCTTTGGGCGAATTCCTCGCGCTTGCCGTATCGTTTGAACATCTGGCGCAAAAAACCGGTAACGCCAAAGCCCAAGTCCTCGCTGACACTTTGGATGCAGCCACCGAAAAACTGCTGTTGAACGACAAATCGCCTAAACGCAAAGCAGGCGAACTCGACAACCGCGGCAGCCATTTCTACCTCACCCTCTACTGGGCGCAAGAATTGGCAGCGCAAGACAAAGATGCCGAACTGAAAGCCGCATTTACTCCATTGGCAGCCGCTTTGACTGCCGACGAAGCCAAAATCGTTGAAGAACTCTCTGCCGTACAAGGCAAAGCGGTCGACATCGGCGGCTACTACGCAGCCAATCCTGAAAAAGCAGCACAAGCAATGCGTCCAAGCGCAACCTTTAATCAGGCCTTGTCAGCCTTATAATTAAAGCAATAAAAGGCCGTCTGAACTTTCAGACGGCCTCAAACCTTATGGAAGCACAATGAAAAAAACCATTCTTTCTCTTACTCTCCTCATCAGCGCTCCGGCTTTGTGGGCATTTTCCCCTGCCGAATTGGCACAAACCCTGCAAAAACCGCAAAACGTACAAGGCAATTTTGTCCAACAACGCCAGCTCAAATCCCTCAGCAAACCCATGACCACCAGCGGCAGCTTTACCCTTATCCCACAAAAAGGCCTGCTCTGGAAAATGCAAAAACCATTTGAAACCACCCTGCGCGTGCGTTCAGACGGCATCATGCAATGGAACGGCAGCCAATGGGTCAACCCAAACGCCAGCAAGCTCAACGGCCAAAGCCGCCAAATCAAACTCTTCCTCGACCTTTTGGGCGGCAATACCCAAGGCTTGGAAAAACAATTTGATTTGAAATTAAACGGCAATGAGAAAAAATGGACGTTGACCTTAACTCCGAAAACCGCCATTACCCGTCAAATTTTTAACCGTATCGAAATCAACGGCGATACGCTGGTGCGTAAAATCGAATTGGACGAAAAGCAAGGCGACAAAACCACCATGCAGTTCAACCAAATCCAAACCGATAAAGCCCTAGACAGCTTCAGCCGTACCGCCCTCTAAATTGTCTATTCCAACAAAAGGCCGTCTGAAAATAGATTTCAGACGGCCTTTTATATTACTCGGCAGAAGGCTGTTGCCCTTTTCGTTCCGCCTTTCTGGCTTCGCGAATGGCTTTGAGTTCGGCCTCTTTCTGTCTGGCTTTTTTCAGCCAAGTTTCCCATTGGTTTGGCGTTTCCAACGTGATTCTGCCGATTTTGCCTTCGCGGAAATCAGTCAGGATATTTTCGGCGGCCTTTTGGTAGTTGACCCGTCCGCCGCTCAAAACCGCACCGCGTTTTTTTGCAATCCACTCCAACCAAGAAGTATCGTCCCAATGACTGCTTGGATCTTTGTCGGCTTGATAGCGCTCTTGCAATAGAACCAGATAATGGCGGCGGAGGTAATCCAAAAGCTCAAGCGCCACTTCTTCTTCGTCCAGCGCGTTGCGTCCGACTGCACCGCCGGCTGCAAGATTGTAGCCGCCTTCTTCAACAATAATTTTTGGCCACAACATACCCGGGGTATCGTAAAGCCAGAAATCGTCGGCAAGGAAAAGACGCTGTTCGGCTTTGGTAATACCGGGTTCATTACCGGTTTTAGCAGATTTTTTGCCGATCATGCCGTTAATCAAGGTGGATTTGCCGACATTGGGAATACCGCAAATCAGGACACGCAGTGGCTTCTCGATACCTTGGCGATGCGGAATCATGGCGCGGCAGGTTTGGGTAATTTTGCCATGCGCGCCGGTTTCGGAAGAATCAAGCGCAATGGCGCGGGTATCTTGACGGCTGTTGTAGTGTTCGAGCCAAACTTTGGTACGCTCGGGATCGGCAAGGTCTTGCTTATTTAAGATTTTCAGTTTGGGCTTACCTTTGGACAACTGGGCAAGCAAAGGGTTTTCGCTGGAAGCAGGCATACGCGCGTCCAGCATCTCAATCACCATATCAACGCTTTTAATGCGTTCGGCAATGGCTTTTTTTGCCTTGTTCATGTGGCCGGGAAACCATTGGATAGCCATGTCTTTTTATTCTTTCTATTCGTATCTGAGGCCGTCTGAAAAATCATTGTTTTTCAGACGGCCTCGGTATTTGGATAATCTGTCAATCAGGATTTAAAGGTTGCCATGCTCGTAGCTGTAATAACCTGCTTCATCCATACATTGCTCAAACGTCTTGGATGTATTGCCACGTTTGGTTCCATTTTGAACTTGTGATTTGCAGGTATTGATTTGGCGGGAAACTTCAGCTTCGCTCGCGCCGGTACGGTGCCAACGGTAAGCAGTAACAGGCTCTGTTGCACAAGCGGTCAAGATAAGCAGGGATAATGCGGTCAGACTGATTTTTTTCATGGTTTCTTCCTTTGAGGCCGTCTGAAACGGCAAGTTAACGTCCTGCCAAGCTTTGTGCCTGACGGTGGCGGACAAGGAGTTCGTAACGGCCCTTGAGACGTTCGGCCAGTTTTTCCACAACATAAACGGAGCGGTGCTGACCACCGGTACAACCGATGGCAATCGTTACATAACTGCGGCTCTCTTGTTGTAAGCGCGGCAACCAGCGGCTAATAAAATGGTCGATGTCATCAACCATTTCTTGAACCAACGGCTGCTGGCCCAAATAATCTTGAATAGGCTTGTCCATGCCGGTAAAGGGGCGCAATTCCGGATCATAATACGGATTGGGCAGGCTGCGCATATCAAACATAAAGTCGGCATTGTTGGGAACGCCGTATTTGAAACCAAAGGATTCAAGAATGACCAGCAAACCGACACGTTCAATATTGAGCCATTGTTGCACGGCATAACGCAGCTGCTGTGCGTTCATTTTGGACGTATCGATGCAATATGCGATGTCTCTAAGCGGGAAGAGCCACTCGCGTTCTTTTTGTAGGCTTTCCAACAAAGTCAGGTTTTGACCGGATAAAGGATGGCCGCGGCGGGTTTCCGAGAAGCGGCGAACCAACACACCCTCTTCCGCCTCAACAAACAGGACTTCGACCTGATGTCCTTCGTCACGCAAAAATTGGATTTGCTCTTGCGCTTCTTGGATATTGATACCGGAACGGATATCAACGCTGACACCGAGTTTGGTTTCATCGGCCCGTTCGATGTGGAGTGAAACCAATGATGGAAGCATTTCCAAAGGAAGATTATCGACACAGTAATAGCCCAAATCTTCGAGCTGCTTGAGAGCTACGGACTTTCCCGAGCCGGATAAGCCGCTAATCAGGACGATTTTCATGATTTTGTTCGTTTTCTTTGAGTTGTGTTTGGTGACGTTCGAGAAATTCTTTGGTGCTGTCTTTACCACGCAATTGAAGGATGTAATTGCGTACTGCAGCTTCAACCAATACTGCTAAGTTTCGACCGATTGCAACAGGCAGGGTAACGGAACGGACGCTGACGTTGAGGATAGATTCTGTTTCGGTACGGATGCTCAATCGATCAAGTTGTTTCATGTATCCATCGTCGGCCGGAACCAAATTGATAATCAGCTGGAGGATTTTTTTCGGACGGATAGAGGTTTCACCAAAAATATGACGGATATTGAGTATGCCCAAGCCGCGTACTTCGAGGAAATCACGCAGCATAGGCGGGCAACGGCCTTCCAGCATTTCCGGGCCGGTACGGAAGAGCTCTACCGCATCATCGGCAATCAGGCTGTGACCGCGCGAAATTAGCTCCAATGCCAATTCGCTCTTACCCAAGCCGGATTGTCCGGTAATGAGTACGCCCACTTCAAATACATCCAAAAATACGCCGTGCTTGATGGTGGAAGTCGCCAATGTGCGTTGCAGATAAATCCGCAAAACGTCCATCAGGTGTGGACTTTCCTGCTTGGAAGTCAGCAAGGGGATACTGTTGGTATGGCAATAATCGCGCAATTTGGGCGAAACCGGCAAGCCGTTGGCGACGATAACCAAAGACATGGGGATGTCGAAAAGCTCGCCGAAATCGTAGTTGAGCTCGCCCGATTCCAAGCGGCGCAAATATTCGGCTTCAGCTACGCCGACAACTTGAATTTGGTTGGGATGGATAAAGTTTAAGTGGCCGACCAAGGCCAAGACGGGTTTATCGGCTTCGACACCGATACGGTTGTCCGCGCCGGAATTACCGGCAGCCCAAGCAAGTTCGAGTTTGTGCTGATTATCGGAAAACAGGCGGCGGACAGATATGCTGGGCATGAATTACTCTTCGGTCAGGAGTGTGCGTACTTCTTCGGCAGAAGTCGCGGCCATCAATGCTTCACGGATGGCTTTTTGAGAGAATCTGCCGGCCAGTTTGGACAAGACTTCCAAATGTTCGCCGGTAGCGTTTTCAGGCACAAGCAGGATGAAAATCAAGGAAACGGGTTTGCCGTCGGGCGCATCAAAGGCAACCGGCTCTTTGGTGCGGATAAACGCACCGGTGGCTTTTTTCACGCATGCGTGACGGCCGTGAGGAATCGCCACCCCCTGCCCTAAACCGGTCGAACCAAGTTTTTCACGGGCAAACAGGCAGTCGAACACGTTGGTATTCGGTAATTCTGCTTCATTCTCCAGCAGCTGGGCGGCCTCTTCAAACAGACGCTTTTTGCTGCTGACTTCCAAATCCAAAACGATATGGGACAAAGGTAAAATTTCGCCAATCAGGCTCATGTGTATCTCTTTTAAATGTCGCAAAACAATGGGATTGTACCGATTGTCGGTGCAAATCTCAATCCTGAAGGCGTAATTTACACTCACCCTGCTAACATTTTCCATGTTGTTTTTGATATTTTTTAACAAGCTAAAAATAATCCAACTGCTTGCTTATATTGAATTTAAAGTAAAAATGCTATCACTGGCCAAACTATGATTCAAATGAAAAGGGGTATGCCCGGCATACCCCTTTTCCCTTTCTTTTCAGACGGCCTCAACCTAGTCTTTTAAAACAGTTTGGAAACCAAAAACAACCAGAAATAATGGCAGACCAATCCGCAAAACCACGCCAAACCGATGCGGTTGTTGGCCAAAAACGTTTGGAAACACAACTGGCGATTACGCGTACGGATGACAACATATTGCTGATACTGCCAATAAACAGTTATCGGCAATATCAACCAATACGGCCAAGTTGCGCCGATTTTAATACCCAATACCGCCATCAATACGGTAAACCAAAAATGGCAAAGCATAGAGGCGGTAATATCGTGATGGCCAAATGTGATTGCCGAAGTTTTAATGCCGATTTTCAAATCGTCTTCTTTGTCCGCCATGGCATAAATCGTGTCGTAAGCCAGCGTCCATAAGGCATTGGCGGTAAACATCAGCCACGCTTCGGGAGGCACTCTGCCTTGCACGGCGGCAAAGGTCATGGGAATGCCGAATGAAAATGCCAGTCCTAAATAAAACTGCGGCAACGGGAAAAAGCGTTTGGTAAAGGGATATGTGATGGCAAGGAACAAGGCCGGAAGGCTCATCAGCCAAGTAAAGCGGTTGAGCTGCACCAAGCATAAAGCCGCCATCAGACACAGCATGACTGTCAAAAGCAGCGCTTCGATTTTAGAAACCAAACCTTTGGCAAACGGGCGGTTTTTGGTGCGCTCTACTGCACCGTCAAAATTGCGGTCGGCAAAGTCATTCACCACGCAACCTGCGCTGCGCATCAAAAATGTGCCTGCGCTAAAGGCAATAAAAATATCCGCGTCGGGAACACCTTTAGACGCAATCCACAATGCCCAATAAGTCGGCCACAGCAAAAGCAGTGTGCCAATAGGTTTGTCGATACGCATCAGTTTGGCGTATATCACCATCCGTCCGACAGCGTAACGCGGTAAAAATTGTAGGAAAAAGCGCCTTATGTTCATTGATGTAATGTGTCGTTGTTTATGTGTCGATTCGGAAGGAAAGGCTTTTTAGAGCCTTAACTCTTATTATAATGTATTACCGTCTGAAATTAAACAGCTCTTAACAATTTAATTTATTGTATTATAACAGAATTATGACAAACATCGGTAAACGGTTTTATTTTCAGACAGCCTTAGCGGTATAAATCTATTAATTTCAATAAGAAATATTCTGTTAATTCCAATGTTTCGCCGTTCCAATCGAAATACGAACGGCGCGCGGTAACAGGCCGTCTGAAAGATGGATGGTCGAAATCTTCAAAACGAAGAAACTCAAAATCCGAACGCTTCAACGGCAATGTACCGTCAAACAGGCGCTCGCCCAAAGGCTGCGTTCCGCAATCCAATAATTCTGTCCATAGACTGCTGTCCGGCCGGCACGCGCTTCTGGCTTGTATCACTGTTTCGCCGTCCAGTTTGAGCAAAACATCGCGCACAAAGATTTCGTCTCCATTTTCCACTCCCTTCGTCAAACCCAAATACACCGGCTCGACTGAAAAATCCTTACCGGAAGCGCGCAAAGCGGCAGTTAGCGAAGAAACGGTCAGCAGATGTTCGGCCTTAGACGGCAAAAGACTTGAAGCTTCGGCATATAAACAAAGCGTGCCACGCGGTATATCAAGCTCCATCTGACACCTCTGTCTTGGCCAACTCCTGCCATTTGGCTTCGGGAAACTCATCTTTCAGACGGCCTTTAAGATATTCCAAGGTATCTCCGGCAACGGTTTCATCTTTGCTGTCATGAATATGGTTGAAAATCAGGCTATGCAAGCTGATGCCGTATTGTTTGAGCGCGGCGAAACTGAGTAAAGTGTGGTTGATACTGCCGAGCCGTCCGCTGGTAACGAGGATGACGGGATAAGCCTGTTGCTGAATATAATCAATGGTTAATAGGTTTTCCATCAGCGGAACCATCAATCCGCCCGCACCTTCGACCAATACGATTTCGTATTGTGCCGCCAATTCTTGCGTGGCGGTGCGGATTTTGTCCAAGTCCAAAGCCCTACCATCCAGACGGGCGGCGAGATGGGGCGAGGCGGGGTAGCTGAAGATTTCGGGCATGGTCAGCCCTTGTTTGTCGGCTTCCTGTATGGGTATGCCCATGATTTTGCGGTGGACGGCGATGTCGTCGGCGATGTCTTGGCAACCTGTTTGCACGGACTTTTGCGTGATCACGCTTTTGCCTTGCTGCAATAATCGTTTTGCCAACATACCGGTGGCGACAGTTTTGCCGATGTCCGTATCAATGCCACTGACGAAGTAAACGCCTTTCATTTGCTGTGTTCCCTCAAAATTTGCACGGTTTTATCGGCAAGTTCGGTCAAGAGGCCGTCTGAAATGATGTAAGGCGGCATGAGGTACACCAGCCTGCCGAATGGGCGCACCCAAATGCCCTGAGCCACGCAATCCGCTTGAAAACGCGCCATATCCACGCCTTTTTCCAGCTCAATCACGCCGATGGCACCCAAAACGCGCACGTCTTTCACGCCGCGAATATCCCATGCGGCTTTCAGACGGCCTTTTAAGATGCTTTCGATGCGGCGGATATTTGCCTGCCAATCTTGGGACAAAAGCAGCTTGACCGAAGCGCAGGCAACGGCACACGCCAGCGGGTTCGCCATAAACGTCGGTCCGTGCATAAACACGCCCGCTTCGCCGCACGAAATCGTTTCAGTGACTTTTTGCGAAGTGATTGTCGCCGCCAGCGTCATATAACCGCCACTCAAGCCCTTGCCGATACACATAATATCCGGCACGACATCCGCGTGTTCACAGGCAAACATCTTGCCCGTACGCCCGAATCCGGTGGCAATTTCGTCAAAAATCAACACGATATCAAATTCGTCGCACAAATTGCGCAATCCGCGAAGATACTGCGGATGATAAAAATACATACCGCCCGCGCCCTGCACGACCGGCTCTAAAATAAAGGCGGCGATATCCGCATGATGCGCTTCAAACAAGGCGCGGACAGGCTGCAAATCTGCCTCGTCCCATTCATCGTCGAAACGGCTTTTCGGATTATCGACAAAATAACGCTGCGGCAGAGCGCTGCCGAAAATATAATGCATCCCCGTTTCCGGATCGCAGACGGACATCGCGTTCCAAGTATCGCCGTGATACCCGCGCCGCACCGTCGCAATATTCTGCTTCGCCGTCAAACCCCGCGCCTGCTGGTACTGCACTGCCATTTTCAACGCAACTTCCACCGAAACCGAACCCGAATCCGCATAAAAAATACGGTCCAGCCCCTGCGGCAAAATCCCGACCAACAACTTGCCCAGTTCCACCGCCGGCTCGTGCGTCAAACCGCCGAACATCACATGCGACATCTGCTTAATCTGCGCCTCAACCGCCTGATTCAAAACGGGATGATTGTAGCCGTGTATCGCACACCACCAAGACGACATCCCGTCAATCAGCCGCGTTCCGTCCGCCAATTCGATGTGCACGCCCTCCGCTCGGCGCACCGGATAAACAGGCAACGGATCGGTCATGGATGTATAGGGATGGAGCAGATGGGCGCGGTCGAAATCGAGTAGGGAGGAATGTTCAGACATGTTTAAAACAATGGTTTGATCAGTTTCATTATTATATAACATATTTCCTATTTCAGACGGCACGTCTTCCGTACTGCATCAACGCCAATCCGCCTACTGCCGCCAAACAGCCGGCAACCAAGGAAACATGCAATGCCTCGCCCAAAAACCAAGCGGAACACAAAATACCGAATACCGGCACCAAAGTGATGTACGCCGCCGCGCTGCCCGCGCCCAAAGTCTTTACGCCTTCAAAATACCACGCATAGCTCAAAACCGTTGCACCGACAGACAGGCCAATCAAAGCAAACCAGCCCCTGCCGTCCATTTCGGCAAGCATACCAAACGGCAGGCCGTCTGAAATCAGCGCAGGCGGCAGCAACATCATTGCACCCAGCCAAGCAGTAGCCACGGTAA
This sequence comes from Neisseria subflava, assembly GCF_024205705.1. Lineage (NCBI taxonomy): Bacteria > Pseudomonadati > Pseudomonadota > Betaproteobacteria > Neisseriales > Neisseriaceae > Neisseria > Neisseria subflava. The sequence goes on along the minus strand of NZ_CP073115.1, from coordinate 739,308 downwards.
CCGTCAGCGCATCAATCCCCTGCAACACCGCCCGGCCTATCATCGTATAAGTGACCAAGCAGCAAAGGCTGAAAAATACCAGCACTTCGCCCCATCCTACGCCACCGCCCGACAAAAATGCCGCAATCTCGCCATGTGTAACCGCCCATATCGAGCCTGCCACAGCCAACAGCATACCCGACACAATCTTGCCGTTGAGCTTCTCGCCAAACAACAAAGCCGCAAAAAACATCGTCAATACAGGATTGAATGTGACCAACACCGTCGCCCTTGACGCAGGAATCCGCTGCAAACCCAGCATAGACAACACAGTAAAACCAAATACGCCGAATGCCGCCGCCAGTGCCAACCCAAGCCATTGTTTGCGCGACAAAACCGCCAAAGTACGCAACCGATACCGTGCAAACAGCCAGCCCAAAAGCAAGATTGCCGCCGTCAAAAAGCGTAGCATACCGCCCGTTAAAGGCGGCAGCGCCTGTCCCAGCATCCGCCCCATCGGCCAAGATGCGCCCCAAAACGCCGCCATGCCCAATAGTTTTAGATGGATTGCTAAATGTTTCATGGTGATGGATAACTTGAATAATCAGTTTAGAAAGCGTACAAGCGCAGTTTGAAAGGATAAATTTCCTTAACCGCCGATACTTGATAGAGTTTACGCGGATAAAATACTACGCTGATCATTATGGAAACAAAGGCCGTCTGAAAGACTGAAATCCAGCTTTTTCAGACGGCCTTTACTGCTCAATCAATAAGGCTTACAACTCAATGCCTTTGAGTTTCGCCACAGTATTAATGTCTTTGTCGCCGCGACCGGAGAGGTTGACCAAAATCACTTGGTCTTTGCTCATTTTCGGTGCGTTTTTTACCGCCCAAGCAACGGCATGGCTGGACTCCAGCGCAGGAATAATGCCCTCAAAACGGCAGAGCAAATCAAAGGCTTCTAGTGCTTCGTCATCTTTAGCAACGGTATATTCCACGCGGTTGATGTCGTTCAAATGGCTGTGTTCCGGGCCGATGCCTGGGTAGTCCAAGCCTGCGGAAACGGAGTGCGTACCCAAGACTTGACCGTTTTCGTCCTGCATCAAATAGCTGCGGAAACCATGCAATACGCCGATAGGGGCTTTGCTGGTAATCGGTGCAGCGTGGTCAGGCGTATCCACGCCCAAACCGCCGGCTTCTACGCCGACCAAACGCACGTTTTCTTCTTCGATATAAGGGTAGAACAAACCGATGGCGTTGGAGCCGCCTCCCACGCAGGCAACGGCAACATCAGGTTGGCGGCCGATGGCTTCCAACATTTGTTCTTTGGCTTCATTGCCGATCACGCATTGGAAATCGCGTACCATTTCGGGATATGGCGCAGGACCTGCGGCAGTGCCGATGATGTAGAACGTGTCGTCCACGCGGGCGACCCATTCGCGCATGGCTTCGTTCATCGCGTCTTTCAAAGTACGGCTGCCGCTGTCGACGCTGACCACGTTCGCACCCAATAATTTCATGCGGAACACATTCGGCATTTGGCGTTGGATGTCGTCTGCGCCCATGTACACGTCGCAAGTCATGCCGAAACGTGCTGCGACGGTGGCAGAAGCCACGCCGTGCTGACCTGCGCCGGTTTCGGCAATCACGCGTTTTTTGCCCATGCGGCGGGCGAGCAATGCCTGACCGATGGTGTTGTTGACTTTGTGCGCGCCGGTATGGTTCAAATCTTCACGCTTCAGCCAGATTTGTGCGCCGCCCAAATGCTCGGACAATCGCGCGGCATGGTAAACAGGGCTGGGACGGCCGACATAGTGTTTCAAATCATGGCGGAACTCTTCCCAAAATGAAGGATCTTCTTTCGCTGCTTTATAGGCTTCTGCCAATTCTTGCAAAGCAGGAATCAGGGTTTCGGAAACGTACAGGCCGCCGTGTTCGCCGAAAAAGCCGTTCTCGTCGGGAGCGTGATAATTTTTCATGGGATTTTTCCTTGTTCGTTTTATGGTTTCAGACGGCCTGATTCAGTACAAGGCCGTCTGAAAGTAAAATTGTCAGCAATTATAGCCGTTTTCCATTCATCTTGTCGGCAACTAATTGAATAATAATTTCAGTAGCCAAAATAGGAACAACAGCGTACTGCTCGATGTTGCAATCAATGCCGTACCCAACGGCGGCGCGATATATTGTTCTTCGTTTTTGTTTCTCAGACATAGTTTCAATGCCAACATCCCCAGCCACAGTGCCAGCAACCAACAACCCAGAAAGTTAAGCGCAAGCAAAGCAATAATCAACTCATTAGTATTTATAGTACTTACGTTCAAAAATATCCAATTAAGGCCGTTAACAGACATAATGACTGCAGATATTTGTATCACATACAAAAGCGTTCCGCCCAGCAATACCTTTATATGCCATTGTTTGGCCTTCAGCCACACTGAGACGACATTAAAAAGCCACCACAAAGCCATAAACGTCATTAAAGAGATTTCATAACGATCCATCGCCCTACTCCTGAAAAACAGTCAATCCAGCCGTTTCAAAAAAAGCCCGATACGCCGCCGCTTTTTTCGCCAAACTCAAAGGATAGGCACGCGAAGTCGAAGGCAGGCGCGTCAGGGTCAACTCACGCCCCGCATAGGGAAACGGCACTGTTTCGCCTGTCTTCGGCATTTTCATGCCGCTGCCTTGAATCTCTAACAAAACTTCGGTTGCCTTGCCGCCGGTAGTGCAAAGATGGCGGCACTCGGGCATTTGCGCCAATACTGCCGCCAAATCGACGGTTTCTATCACTTTTAAAAACTTATCCGAAGCATTGCCATGTTCGCGTATTGCCTTCAACACGGTCGGACAGGATGCAATGCCCTTCTCACTTAAAAACGCTTTGATTTTATCGGCATCAAACGCTTTCTCGCCCTGCTTTTGAAAATGCGCCGCATCGCCGAAAAATACCAGCCCGTACACACGCCACATATCGTTTTGAAAATTCGGATAATGAAACTGCATCGCGTGTTTTTCTTCTTTAGGCGGAAACGTCCCCATCATCATGACCGTTGCCTGCGGCGGCAACAAGGCTGCGAAGGGATGGGACTCAACGATTGGCTCTTGCATAGCTGTATTCCGGTTGCTTTTCATTCAAACACATTTTCAGACGGCCTTTACCGCCTGAATAAACGCTGCCATTTTCTCCCTGCTCTTAACCCCGCCGGAGATTTCAACGCCGCCGGACACATCCACCGCCGCCGCACCACTGATTTTCACCGCTTCGGCAACGTTTTCCGCAGTCAATCCGCCGGCAAGTATCCACGGTTTGCCGATATTGCCGTGCAACATGGTCCAGTCGAAACTTTGTCCCGTACCACCGTATTCGGTCGGATGATAGGCATCAAACAGCAAGGCACGGGCATTCGGAAATTTGGCACAGGCCGTCTGAATATCGGCAGCTGACTGTACACGCACGGCCTTCAAATACGGGCGGTCGAACCGACGGCAAAAATCATCGTCCTCATCGCCGTGAAACTGAATCACATCTATCGGCACCTGACGCAAAATTTCACGGATGGTTTGCTCGTTTTCATTCACAAACAAGGCCACCACCGATACAAACGGCGGCAGGTTTTTCACAACCGCCTGCGCCTGCTCAATACTCACAGCCCGTTTACTCTTGGCGTAAAACACTAGCCCGATGGCATCCGCGCCCAATTCGGCCGCAGCCTGCGCGTCTTCAGGTCGGGTAATACCGCAAATTTTGGTGCGTATGGTGTTCATGGCGATGGCCTTTTTAAACAGATGGGTCGGATATTATATAGTTAACAAACACAAAGTTTAAGGCCGTCTGAACATGAAATATCAAGTTCAGACGGCCTTGAACTTCAAAACAACCATCAGCCGATAATATTGGCGGCCGTCAGCTGCGCAGCATCTTCGTTGTAGAAACGTGCAAACTCTGTGCTACTTTCAGCTCCTGCACCCCGATACGCCAAGGTTTTTTGGGTGCTGTTGAACACAAGATACGAGCGGTCGGGGCTGAATGTATCCACATCGCGGACAAACAAATCCGCCCAGCTAACCTGGCTTTCTTTCTCATTGAGCAACGGGCGCATGGCGCTCAAATCCAACTTGTCTTTGACCGGATTGAAATCCAGTAAGTGATCCAGTTTGCCCTCGCGGACATCCCACGCAGTAAATGCCACCGTATCTCTACCCTCGCCGGTAACAATGGTATCGCCACCCAGACCTCCTGCCAGATAATCATTGCCATCACTGCCTTTCAATACATCGTCAGCCGCACTACCATGCAAGGCCGCTACGCCTTTGTTGTCTCCACTGATGCTGACAGACCAATCAAAGCCGTTTTTGCCTAAGTCGATTTCCTTACCGTTTGCCGCATACGCCATCTTATCGCCCTGCTGGTGCGCCGTCATTTCCACGCCTTTGAGTGACAGGACGTTACCGGCTGCATCCTCTGTCTGAACCACGGCAAGCATGGGCCGGTCATCGGTATAAATGGCAGAGGTACCGGTTGCGTATGGCGTTTCTTGGGCATCATTACTGCTGCTACCCCATTTCTTTTCAATGCCGTCTGAAAAACCGTCTTGGTCAGAATCCATCAAATAAGGATTTTTGTAATGCTTGTCGATACGTTTACCTTGGGAGAAGTATTGTTCAAGTTCGGTATCAGACTCATAAAAGCTGGTCATATTGTGTTTGCCCCATACATCATCGCTTTTGAAATCCAAAACCTTGGCTTTCGGATATCTGCCCAATCCTTTATGAACTTGGGACGCGGCAGCACCTGCAAGTGCACCTGCAGCTCCTGCCGCAAGGCTCGCTCCACCAGTCGCTAATGCCAATAATATACTGACTGCCGTACCAATACCCGCACCTGTTTTACCTGAAAAACCATCTCCAACCCATTCGCCTTTGATTACATAGGAATTGGTTTCATACAGATGGCGTGCCTGTGTTGTATCCGAGTTGTCCGTGATACGTGTTTCCGCCATTTTATCGGCCATATCCCGTGCTTGTTTTAAGGCTTCAGGCGAGGCTTTGTCCACATTCAAAACAGCCGGATTAAACAGACTGCTGCGTTTGAAATCACTTGCCCAATCATTACGCTGTTGCATGGTATGTGCGGCAAAGTATTCTGCAAGATAGCCGCCCAACGAATGTCCGGTCGAATACACATTTTTGGCATGAAGCGTATCAATATAACGGGCAATGTCATTCAGATATTTGGTTTGAGCCGGCAAATTACCAGTCATAATGTTCAAATCAGCCAAAACATCCTTAATGCTGGTCGCCTGCGTACCTCTAAACGCTACCACGACATTGTCCCAACCGCCCTTTTTGTTCGCATTGCCGAAAATCGCATAATCCAAACCGCTTCCCGGACTACCTGCCTTAAGCAATGTCCATTTCCCAACCAATTCAGATACATTGGCCTGATTGCTAAAATATTTGTCGTTAATATTCTTAGCAATAAAAGCATATTGCGTATTCCACCAATAATTGCCTTTAAATACAGTATGCAAAGCAGACGGAGATTCATAAGCCAATGAAGAGAACATCCGCAAATCACGCTCGGAAACATTCCACTCCTGCGGATTGCGGTCAATAGCATCGACCAAACCGTCGCCATCACTGTCTTTGGTAAAGATAGAATGCTGCGCCTGTTTATAACTGGGTCGGACAATATCATTGGCTCTTTTTTGAGTAGCAATATTTTCCCAATACTGCAAAGAGGCCGTCCGAAGATGCTGCCCTTGTACGGCGGCATGTGTGACGGCATGACCATCTTTATAAAGCACACGCATGGTTACGCTATCTTCGCTGGCATCATGCTCGGGATATTTGAAGATTTCAGCAACATCCATTTCCTTATCCGTGAATTTATACTTAGATACAGATGAATAGGTCTTGTGTTGCTCTTTAAGAGTCAGCGTTTCGCCTGTTTCACGAATCGTAAATACCCAATCTTTAAGGGCAGGATTACTGACGCTTGGACGAGTAGTAAGACTGATATCCTTCCTACTCAAACCTTCAAAATGAATGCTGTTATGGCCCAAATTGTCTGAAATGACATCATGGCCGCTGCCGCGGCGGAATACATAAGTATCGTCTCCGCTACCGCCTTCAAGCGTGTCATTTCCTTCACCGCCATCCAAATAATCATTACCGGCATCGCCGCGTAAAATATCGTTGCCGGTACCGCCGTAAAGTTTGTCGTCGCCATCACCCGCCAACAGCAAGTCATAACCTGCCTCTCCGCGAAGCACATCATTACCTCGGCCTCCGATCAAACGGTTATTGCCGATGTTGCCGATTAAGACGTTGTCGGAATGGTTGCCAAAGCCGAAATAATTGCCGCTGCCGGTCAAAGTCAGGTTTTCAACATGAGTCGGCAAACGGTAAGTCATACCTGTGTAGACCGTATCAATGCCGCCATTGGCTTCTTCGATAACGACATCGTTTGGACTGTCTACATAATATGTATCGTTGCCATTACCGCCGCGCATTACGTCTGCACCGATTCCGCCGTCTAAAACATCGTCGCCTTCGTTTCCTTCCAAATAATCGTTACCATGATCTCCCCGCAAAATATCGTTGCCGTCGCCACCATAAAGTTTGTCGTCATCATCGCCTGCCAACAGCAAATCATTACCCGCCCCTCCGTAAAGCACATCCTTGCCACGGCCGGCGCTCAAACGGTTGTTGCCGCTGTTGCCGATAAGGACGTTGTCGGAATTGTTGCCGAAACCAAAAATATTATCGTGGCCGGTCATCGTCAGGTTTTCAACATAATTCGGCAACGTATAAGTCGTATGGGTATAAACCGTATCCGTACCCTCGCCGTACCTTTCAACGATTTGGTCATTCCTGTTGTTCACAATAAAGGTATCGTTTCCTAAACCGCCGTAAAAAATATTGTGTCCCAAGCTGCCATACAGCACATCATCACGACGCGTACCGATAATCACTACGGACTCTTCGTTATTAGGTTGGTTTTGAGTTTCAGTCATTTCTTTTCCCTTTGTTAAATTTAATTTGAATGTGCAATAATGCGTTTAGATTATATAAGCAAGCTAAAAACAAGTGAATTTATTCAGCCAAACAGATTCAAAATGATTATCAAATTAACAACAGTTATAAAATGACTTTGTAATTATTACCCTATTTCTAAACTGCCTATTTTTTCATCACAATCAATTTATTCTTTATTATCAAATATCAAATCAAACTATCCACAATTAGATTCACACAAAATTTGGATAATGCCCGTCAATAAAAAATATCAAGGCCGTCTGAAAAGTCTTTCAGACGGCCTTTTAGCCTTTTTACTCAAACGGTTTCTTCTGCCAATAAAACTTATCCTTTTTCAGACGGCCTTGAAATATATCGCCCTGTCCCAAAGCAAACACCAACGCGCCTGACAAATCCGTTCTCAACAAAGTAATGCCGTGCGCGCGGACACGATTTTGTACGGCAACGGTCGGATGTTTGTAGGCATTGGCATAGCCGCTGGATGCCACGGCATATTGCGGCGAAACCGTATGTAGAAAGCTGCCCGACGAAGCCGTGCTGCTGCCGTGATGTCCCAATACCAACACTTGGCTATACAGCGCATTGCCGTATTTCTCAATCAAACCTGCCTCACCCTTCACGCCCAAATCGCCGGTTACCAACAAGGCTTTGCCGTTTGCCACGACACGCAATACGCAGCTTCGGTCATTATCTTCCTTGCCCGCATTTTCAGACGGCCTGAGCAACTCGAAATCTACGCCGTCCCATTGCCATTTGTCTTCTTGGCAAAACTCCGCATTCGGATAAAACTCAGGTTGTCCGGCAAGCAATTTATCGGTACCGACAGCCGCTACACTTTGAAAACCGCCGTCATGGTCAATATCATGGTGCGACAAAATCAAGCTGTCCAAACGGCGCACACCCATCGCGTTCAAACTCGGCACAATACCTGTTTGCGCCACTTGCTCCGTTCCCGTATCAAACAAAAGATTGCGGTTACGCGTTTGTATCAACACCGACAAACCTTGCCCTGCATCCATCACCGTAACTCTTGCCACCCCCTCCTCCAACTTGGCAGGACGGTAAAACACAAAGCCCAATAAAACCAGACATGCCCAAGGTTTCAAGCCCATTCCTTTAGGCAACAATAACAGCAAAGCCGCCATCATCGCCAACACCAGCAAAGGCATGGGCGCCGCTGCGACGGCAAATTCAGGCGATACCGTAGCCAGCCATACCAAACCACGCAAAGTGTATTCCGCCAAAAATGCCGCTACCAACTGGACAAGTTCAAACGGGAAAACCGAACCCAGCAAAGCCAACGGCGTCAACACCCAAGAAAACCAAGGAATAGCCAGCGCATTAACCAACGGACTGAGCAAAGGTAACGAAGCAAACAAATAGCCCAGCAATACCACCGACAATACCGTTGCCGCCCATTGCCCCCGTACAGCCAAACGCCAACCCGACTCTTTCAGACGGCCTGATGAAGCCCAAATCAAAGCAGCAACCAAACCGAAAGACAACCACGTTCCCACGCCCAATACTGCCAACGGGTCCAACAGCAAAACAACGGCCAAGGCCTGCCACCACGCCGTCCAGCCCGAGCCGCCACTGCCGCGCCACCATGCCCACGCAAACGCAGCCAACATCAACACACTGCGTTGCGTCGGTACAGAAAAACCGGCCAAAAGCGCATAAAACAAAGCACCGGCAACACCGCCAGCCAATATCCACACACGCGGTTTTGCCGGAATCCACGGCAAATAACGGAAAATTCGCTTAATCAGCCAGGCAAACAATACCGCCACCATCGTCACATGCAAGCCCGAAATACTGACCAAGTGCGTCAGTCCCAAAGGCCGGAATGCCTGCCACAAAGGCGGCCGCAACGCCGATTGCTCGCCAATACTCAAAGCACGCATCAGCCCTATGCCGTCTGAAAACTCAGGATATTTGTCCGCCGTTCTCTGCCAACTCCGGCTTACCGCATCACGCATATCAGCCAAACCAAAACCACCACCTTGCCGCACGAGTTTCCTGTCGCGCCCCAAAGCACCCATGCCATCGATACCATTGGCCAAAGCCCATGTTTCACGGTTCAAACCGCGCACATTCACTTCACCGATTACCGGCTTTACCCGCGCCGATACAGACCACCTGCTGCCCACCGCCCAATCGCGCCGCTGATAATCCGACAACATCAAATCAAAAGCCTGCCCACGATCATCCCAAGCCCTTGCCGCAAACTGCACACGCCGACCATCATCACGCGGCATATCCGCCACTTCAACCGTCAAAACTTTAGCCGTCGCCTCCCCTGCAGGCCATTGACCGGCCAACACCAGCCCGGTCCGCCACACACCAAACGCCATGCCCATACAGACGGCCAGCGCCAACCAGGCCACAGCAAATCTTCGACACAACGCAAGCGCGCCAATAATTACAGCCAACCAAACCCACCATGACGGCACAAACGGCAACGCAAACGAAAGCACTACCCCAACCACCCAAGCAGGCAACACAAACCACCACGCCATGAACGTTTTCCCTTAAATTATGATTATTAGATATATAATAAATGCTTTTAGTAGATTATGACAAACACCAACCTGCATTAGCAGATAAAAAGAGAGGTTCAAATCATTTCAAAACTGATAGACGCAAAAAAGCGCAATCCGAAACAGATTGCGCTTTTTTATAAACTGGCACGCCCACGGGGAATCGAACCCCGGTTACCGCCGTGAAAGGGCGATGTCCTAACCGCTAGACGATGGGCGCGTAGATTTTCTGTGGCGCACCCGGAGCGATTCGAACGCCCGACCCTCTGGTTCGTAGCCAGATACTCTATCCAACTGAGCTACGGGTGCATCAAGAAAGATTTGAATTATAAAGAGAGGGCTGTTTACTGTCAAGCGTTTTATTTGGAAAACTTGCAGACAGCGTGTAAAATGCGCATTTGCTATTGAATTTACAGAGAATAAAATGTCAGATTTCGCACGCTGGCCGCTCTTATCCGAAGCATTTTCCCGTTTGGGACGGCCTGTGGTCGTGGTGGATTTGGAGACGACCGGTGGAAATTTCTATCAAGACAGGATAACGGAAGTCGCCCTTGTTCGTTTTGAGCAAGGACGCGCCACACATTACGAGCAATTGGTCAATCCTTGCCGCAGCATTCCCGAATTTGTTGCCAGGCTGACCGGAATTCATGATGAAACGGTGAAAAACGCGCCTGTCTTTGCCGATATTGCAGCCGATTTGTTGCCGCTGTTGCAAGGTGCAGTGGTTGTTGCCCACAACAGCCGCTTTGACTACACCTTCCTGCGCCACGAGTTTGCCCGTATCCATACTGACTTTGCCGCACCCTCGCTCTGTACGGTTCAACTGTCGCGCCGCCTGTATCCTGAGTTTTACAAACACAGCCTCGACAGCATTATCGAACGCACCGGCATTCAGACGGCCAACCGCCACCGCGCCATGACCGATGTTGCCGCATTGTGTGATTATCTCGAATTAAGTCTGGCAGAAAAAAATCATCAACAATGGGACGAACACGTCCGTGTATTGATGAATCCGAAAATGTTGCCCACTTGGCTGCCTGATTCGCTCGCCCAACAGCTCTATGCCCTGCCCGACAGTTACGGCGTATTGGTTTGGTTTGACCATTTCGGCAAAGCCCAAGCCATTGAAGCACACGAACGCACATACAGTGAAACCGCCACCCTGCTGCACAGCAAAAAACTGCCGCCGCACATCAAAGCCGCAGCCTCCATCCGTTTTATTCCGGCAGTCGGACAGCTTCATACACTATGGCTCAAAGCCCAGACCATGCAGGAATACCAACTGATGCCGTCTGAAAAATCCACATCGTTTTCTACCGTCCGCTTTATCGCTGACGAACACGGCAGCCTTCAAGCACGCATTGTCTTGTTAAACAGCGGCACCAGAAACTGGCGTCCTTACGGTTTGTTTGCCCACAAAAAAGCAGCCAAACGCGCTTTGACGCAATGGTCGCAAGAACACAGACTCTGCCCAGATTCGCTCAACATTTTGCCGACCAGCTATGCAAAGGGAGAACCCTGCCCTGTCGAGGCCGTCGGAAAATGCAACGGCGACTGCCGCCAGCCAAACGGCATCAAACATCAAAACCAACGCATTGCCGAGCTTGCCGCCCTACTCCCCGTAACCGATTGGGGCAAAGCGCACGAAATTGAAATTACCGAAACCGACCCCCTGACCGGAAACAGCATTACCCTGCTCTGCGCCGGCGGCGCGTTGGCATTGCCTGACGGCAGCTGGTATTTCGACAGCAGCCTGCCTCTCGTGATTAAAAACAAATTCAGGCAAGACAAAGAAAATATCCGTTTGATTGCTTAAAACAAGGCCGTCTGAAAACCAAATTTTCAGACGGCCTATTGTGAATAACTTTCCACTTTATTCTCAAAACAAAAACTGCCTAAATTTTAATCAGAACTTATTTTTATAATAGCAATCAAATACTAAACCAATTTATACACAAGCTGTTCACACAATTTTCAATGAAAGCTGTGTATACCCAGCCCAACGAGTAAACCATGAACAACCCTGAAATCATCTTCTTTGACATCGACGACACCCTCTACCGCAAATACACGGATACCCTGCGTCCTTCGGTTGCCCAAGCCATGCGCGCATTAAAAGCCAAAGGCATTTTGACTGCCATTGCCACCGGCCGTCCGGAAGCCGCCATTCCCGCCAAAGTCAAAGCCTTGATTCAAAAATGCGGTATCGACATGCTCGTTACCATCAACGGCCAATATATTTCCTTTCGCGGCGAACCTCTGCAAAGCTACCCCTTGGACATTGCCGACATCGAAACCGCCATCAACCTGCTTGAACAACACAAAATAGACTACGCCTTTGTCAACAACCAAGAAATTGCCGTTTCCTCCAACTCGCCGCGCGTTGTCGAAGGCTTATCGCATATCCTACCCAACTTCCTGACTGACAAAGAATATTTCCGCAAACAACCTGTTTATCAAATGTTGGTCTTTGTGGATAAGGAAGAAGAAAAAATCCTGCAACCACTGACCCGGCAACACGGCTTCAAATCCGCCCGCTGGCATGAATATGCTGTGGATCTGCTGCGCAAAGAAGGTTCAAAAGCTCGCGGCATCACCCACGCAGTGGAAAAACTGGGCATTGATATGAGTAAAGTGATGGCATTCGGCGACAGCTTCAACGACTTGGAAATGCTGTCAACCGTCGGCTTTGGTGTTGCCATGGGCAATGGCGAAGAAGCAGCCAAAGCGGCCGCACAATTCGTCTGTCCAAGTGTTGATGAAGACGGCGTATTGCGCGGCTTACAAGAATTGGGCGTCATTTAAATTTCAAATCAAAAGGAAAAGGCCGTCTGAAAAAATGTTCAGACGGCCTTGTTCTATCTATAAACGTTCTGCTTACTTCGGCAATACCAAAAAGCTAATCAGTAATTCTTTAAATACGAATCCAAACACACCCAAGCCCAAAACCAAGAAGAGCATGGCAATGCCGAATTTGCCGGCTTTGGATTCTTTACCCAAGTTCCAAACGATAAAGCCCAAAAAGATAATCAGGCCGCTCAGTAGGATTTTCATTGCCCATGAGGCGAATTCTGCTTCAGTCATATTCTTTCCTTGTATGATTCAGATGTGTGTTCATAAACTTCAGACGGCCTTATCGCAACAGGCCGTCTGAAATATCTTTTTTAAACTTATTTGTTCAAGACTTGTTTCAAATCTTCAATCAAATCGTCAACGTATTCTAAGCCGACAGACAGGCGCACCAATCCCGGGCGGATATTGGCGGCAAGTTTTTCTTCAGGCTGCATACGGCCGTGGGTTGTTGTCCACGGGTGGGTGATGGTTGAGCGCACGTCGCCGAGGTTGGCAGTACGGGAAAAGAGTTCTACGCCGTCCACGATTTTCCATGCGGTTTCCTGATCGGCGACTTCAAAGCCGATGACGATGCCGCCACCGTTTTGCTGTTTACGGATCAGTTCGGCTTGCGTATGGTCGGGCAAACCGGTGTAGTACACGGCTTGGACTTGCGGCTGTTGTTGCAGCCATTTGGCGATTTTTAACGCATTATCAAACTGTTTTTCCATACGCAGCGACAGGGTTTCCACGCCGCTCAACAGCTGCCATGCGTTAAACGGAGACATCGCCAAACCGCAAGAGTTGCAATATACGGCAACTTGCGTCATCAATTCTTCCGAACCGGCCAACACACCGCCCATCACGCGACCGTGTCCGTCAATCGCTTTGGTTGCAGAAGACACGGAAATATCCGCACCGTGTTTCAAAGGCTGCGAACCGACTGGCGACAACAGGCTGTTGTCCACCACCAAAAGCGCGCCGATGCTGTGTGCCAGTTCGGCCAATGCTTCCAAGTCGGCAACTTCGCCCAAAGGGTTGGACGGCGTTTCCAAGAAAAACAGTTTGGTATTGGGCTTGATGGCAGCTTTCCATTCATCTACATCAACCGGCGATACATGGCTGACTTCGATGCCGAACTTGGTAACGATGTTGTTGATGAAACCGACGGTCGTGCCGAACAGGCTGCGGCTAGAAACAACGTGGTCGCCTGCTTGCAGGAAGGTAAAAAACGCCGCCTGAATTGCAGACATACCGGTCGAAGTGGCTACCGCGCGCTCTGCGCCTTCCAATGCGGCAATGCGTTTTTCAAAAGCGGCAGTAGTCGGATTGGCTGTACGGGTATAGGTAAAGCCTTTAATTTTTTTGGAAAACAAATCTGCCGCATGTTGCGCGCTTTCCCACATGAAGCTGCTGGTCAAAAACAGCGCCTGATTGTGTTCGCGATATTCGGTCTGCTCTTTGCCGCCCCGGATGGCCAGCGTTTGCGGATGAAGTTTTTTGTTCATTTATTCTCCAATCTACTGTGTATTCCAATGGACGGAACAATATTTTCCGTCTGTTTAACTTGTTAACATTTTGCGCCGATTTCTACCATCTTTCAAGCCGAAGGCCGTGTTTCGGGCCGTCTGAAAAAACAGGAAAACCGTTTTTACTGATAAAGGCGGCCATCGTGTTTCAACCAGCCGTCAGTATGCCGACCTGACGGGTCATGGTGCGTCCAATGGATAACGCCGCCCTGCTCCGACCATTCGTATTCGCCGTAAAACTCTACTTTATCACCTTTTTTCAAGCCTTTGATTTTATCGGCCAAATCGATATTATGTGCCACCAAAAGCGTTTGACCGCTGGAGAGCTTCAAAATAAAACGTTGATGGCGCGTGCCTTTGTTGTCATCCGGCAGGGTTTTCCATACCGTGCCCTCGCCCTCAACCTGAATATCGCTTTGTTCGTTTTCAAACGCCTGTTTCAAAACCGCTTCAGCTGATTCTTTGTCCGAACCGATTTGCTGCTGAGCCGTATCGGCGTTTTTTCTACCCGAATTATTTTGTTTTTGAACGGCTTCTATTTTCTGCTGATTCTGCGATTGTACCGGCTGCTTGTTTTGCATTTTGTTATAGGCAAATACGGCAACCAAAGCAATCAGCAATACAATGATTTTATTTTTATTCATAACAATCTCAAAAAAAATGCCCGATTCTGCATCGGGCATATCAACTATTTAGAAAGGATATTTATCACGAAAACGTGAGCCACTATTATACACGCTTCGTAAAATTTTAAGGGAAATTTACGCCGAAGGCCGTCTGAAACTTTTCAGACGGCCAGGATACTCAACGGCGGTATTTCATTTCAGTCTTCATATCGTCCAAGATACGTTTGACGTTGTGTTCCAATACATCTTCCACCAAGCCCGGCGCCTGCTCGTTGAGCATTTGCTGCAACTGGTAAGTGAACAAGGCCATTTGTTTTTGCACGGCAATCCGAATCATGCCGTTGACCGCATCGGCCACATGGGGACGCAAACGCTTAATCAGACGCTCGGTCAAATCCTTTTCAGAAACGCAGAATACTTCCCGACGGCCAATCGCTTGCGGGTTCAATACATTGATATGGACATTGATGGCCGGTTCTTTTTCAAGGCCGTCTGAAACCGCCTCTTCAGCCGCTTCCGCATCATCATTTTCCGGTTTTTCAGTTTCTTCCACTTCAGGCGCATCAAAATCTACGGCACCTGATTTCGGATTCAGTCTGACAGTGCGCGTCGATTCGATATGACGCTCTGAAGCCGCAGCCTGCAATGCCGATTGCGCGCTCAACCAGTTGTCCTGCAAAACCACCATCGCATCGGTTTCCACTGCTTCGCCATCGTCTGCAAGGGCAGTATTGTGTTCCAACTGCCAGCGGTACAAATACTCTTCCAATACTTTTTCACGATTGTCAGCATCCAATTTATATTCTTTTTTAGACGCGGTTTTGGACGCGGTATCGACAGCGTCGTCCGATTTTTTGACCAATGGCGCATGAGTCGGCGCGGTATTGAATTGTCGTGCCTGACGCAATCTTTCCAGGCGTTTTTCCCAATTCAGGTCTTCTTCCTCGAGGGCTGCGGGGTCAAGACGGTTGTTTTCCATAATAATCTCGTTTTTTCATTTTTATTGTGAACCGCATTCAAACCTAAAATCACTTGAAATACGGCCGATGGTTGGACATATCCGGCAAGCCGGCGCAAGCGTCACATTTTAATATTAATTCGCTATATAATCACTATTTTATTTAATACTCAAGGATACATCATGAGCAGCATCGAACAACGCCTCGAATATCTGGAAGAGGCCAACGACGCTTTGCGTATGCAAAACCACGTCCTCGCCACCGCGCTGAAAGGCCTTATCCGCTCCCTGCCCTCCGACATGGCCAACGATGCCGTAGAATCCATCCAGCTTGCCTTTGAAGACGCGTTGGCGGAATTGAGCTACGAAGACAGTCCGCACACCGACCTCTTCCATGACGTAACCTACGCATTTTTCCGAGAAAAAGACCACTGATTTCGGCTAGCATGTTCGCAAAATTATGCTAAACTAAGATTTTATCCGTTAACATTTTATTAAGAAAGCACATATCATGAACATGAAAAAATGGCTGGCCACTGCCCTCGCTTGTTCCGCCCTTGCCCTGACTGCCTGCGGCGGTCAAAGCAACAATGCCTCTGCTCCTGCCGATAAAGTGTACCGTGTCGGCTCCAACGCCGAGTTTGCCCCATTTGAATCTTTGGATTCTGCCGGCAAAGTAGAAGGTTTTGACGTAGATTTGATGAATGCCATGGCCAAAGCCGGCAACTTCAAAGTCGAATTCAAACACCAGCCATGGGAAAGCCTCTTCCCTTCTCTGAACAACGGCGACGTGGACATCGTTATGTCCGGCGTAACCATCACTGACGACCGCAAACAAAGCATGCTCTTCAGCGATCCATACTTTGAAATCACCCAAGTTGTCCTCGTTCCAAAAGGCAAAAAAGTGGCTTCTTCCGAAGACCTGAAAAACATGGCTAAAGTCGGCGTGGTAACCGGCTACACCGGCGACTTCTCCGTTTCCAAACTCTTGGGCAACGACAATCCGAAAATCGCCCGCTTTGAAAGCGTTCCCCTGATTATCAAAGAATTGGAAAACGGCGGTTTGGATTCCGTCGTCAGCGACAGCGCGGTTATTGCCAACTATGTGAAAAACAACCCGACCAAAGGCCTGGATTTCATCTCCCTGCCTGACTTCACCATCGAAAACTACGGTATCGCTGCACGCAAAGGCGATGAAGCAACCATCAAAATGTTGAACGATGCGCTGAAAAAAGTACGCGAAAGTGGCGAATACGACAAAATTTACGCCAAATACTTTGCTAAAGAAGGCGAAAAAACCGAAGCAGCCAAATAATCCGGTTTGACTTCTTAAACTAAAGGCCGTCTGAAAATTTTTCAGACGGCCTTTAATCTGGTTAACGCCATTAAACGCAAGCGTCCCCTATAATCTGCTTGTTTTTATCTTTCAAATGAAAGACATACCATGATCAAACCCGTTATCCTCAGCCTCGCTGCCGCAACCGCTTTGGCCGCCTGCTCCGCTTCCGAAAAACAAGAATCTCCTAACCTCGGCGCAGCCAATCCGGCTTCCGAATTCTGCGTCAAACAAGGCGGCAAATCCGAAATAAAAAAAGACAAAGATGGTGGCGAATACGGTGTGTGCCACTTGCCTGACGGTAAAGTCGTTGAAGAATGGGAATATTTCCGTCAGCACAACAAATAATTACTCAATCATAGAAAAGGCCGTCTGAACCCAAGTTTCAGACGGCCTTTTTATTTAAACAACGATTATTTTACTTCCAATTTGGTCACGCCGCCCATATACGGTTGCAACGCGGCAGGAACATTAATGCTGCCGTCGGCGTTTTGATGGTTTTCCAATACTGCCACCAAAGTACGGCCGACTGCCAAGCCTGAGCCGTTCAAAGTATGCACCAAACGGTTTTTACCGTTTTCATCTTTGAAACGCGCTTTCATGCGGCGTGCTTGGAAATCTTCGCAGTTGGAGCAGCTGGAAATTTCGCGGTAAGTATTTTGCGCAGGAACCCAAACTTCCAAGTCGTAGGTTTTGGTTGCGCCGAAGCCCATATCGCCGGTGCACAAAGTGATCACGCGGTATGGCAATTCCAACGCTTTCAAAATATTTTCAGCGTGACCGACCATTTCTTCCAGCGCTTCGTATGATTTTTCCGGATGAACGATTTGCACCATTTCCACTTTGTCGAATTGGTGTTGGCGAATCAAACCGCGCACGTCTTTGCCGTATGCACCCGCTTCGGAACGGAAACATGGAGAATGCGCAGTCAATTTCAACGGCAAATCACTACCAGCCACGATGCTGTCGGCAACAGTATTGGTCAGCGTCACTTCTGCGGTCGGAATCAGATATTGCGTTTTCTTGCTCTCGTCACCGCCGCGGGTAACGTGGAACAAATCTTCTGCAAATTTAGGTAGTTGGCCCGTACCCTGCAAAGTGGTGTCATCCACGATATAAGGCGTGTAATGCTCGGTATAGCCGTGTTTCAGCGTGTGCGTATCGAGCATGAACTGCGCCAGCACGCGGTGCAGGCGGGCGATTTGACCTTTCATGACGGTAAAGCGCGCGCCGGACAGTTTCGCGCCGCCTTCGAAATCCAAGCCCAAAGGTTCGCCCAAATCGACATGGTCTTTGATTTCAAAGTCAAATTCGCGCGGCGTACCGACTTTGCGGACTTCGACGTTTTCGGTTTCGTCTTTACCGGCGGGTACGCTTTCGTGCGGCAGGTTGGGAATGCTCAACAACCATGCGTCCAATTCTTTCTGAACGGCATCCAAATCGGCGGCAGCCTGCTCCAAATCGGTTTTCAACTCATTAACACTTGCTGTCCTATCTTGTACCAGTGCATCAATCACGCCCTCTTGCTTCACAATATATTCTGGTTCTTTATTTTCAAACGAATTAATAATTTTACCAGTTATTAAACCTAAGCCAGCTCCTACACTAGCCCCTAAACTAGCTCCTACTGGGCCACCAAAAAAAGCGCCTATTAAACCTAAAGCAATGACTGGAGTATATTCAGGAATCTTTTCTAGTTTTTTTTGCTCAGAACGTAAACCTCCAATTTCTTTGGATAAAACATTTCTTGTTGCTTGTAGATTTTCTACCTTAATTTGCAACTGACGTCTTTTTTCTTCAAGCTCATTGAAACGTGCGGTATCAAACTCGTAACCGCGCTGCGCCAAACGTTCGGCAACTGCGGCGGTATTGCTGCGGAGCAATTGGATGTCTAACATTGTTTTCTCTCGTTAAGATTCAGAATGGCATTATTGTAAACCAATTTAAAGATATTTTCACAGCGACAGGCCGTCTGAAAACAAAAAACGCCCCTGCAAAAAGCAGGAGCGTTTTTTAAGAATTTTGGCACGCCCACGGGGATTCGAACCCCGGTTGCCGCCGTGAAAGGGCAGTGTCCTAGGCCTCTAGACGATGGGCGCGTAACCGAAGCGCGAACTATACAGAAAGCCTTTTCTTCTGTCAACGCTTTTACTGCATTTTTAAAGGTGCTGCCGATTTCCGTATGTTATTTTCCCTGTATAATGCCGGTTTTAATAAAAAGGAAAACTCGCCATGTGGTTTAAGCAAATCAGTTTTTATCCGCTCAACAAAGACAAATTGCCCGAATTGGAAGTCCTTGCCGACAAATTGGCGCAATCCGAATTTGCCCATTGTCAGGGTTTGGACTGGTTTAGCGAAGGCTTTGCCACGCCGGTTTCCTTTTCGCCCGAGCTGGTTTTCCCTGCCAATTACACTTGGCGCGTTGCTCTGAAAAAAGAAGAAAAAGTCCTTCCTGCCGGCGTCATCCGCGATATTTTGGATGAAAAGGTTTTGGAAATCCAAAACAACGAAGCGCGCAATGTCGGCCGTAAGGAAAAACAAGAGCTGAAAGAACAGATTACTGACGACCTGCTGCCCCGTGCCTTTACGCGCAGCAGCCGCACACAGGCGATTTTCGACACACGCCACGGTTATCTTTTGGTCAACAATGCCGCATCTGCCAAAGCGGAAAATATCCTGACCAAACTGCGAGAAGCCTTGGGCGGTTTGGAAGCAGCACTGCCCAACACCAAACAATCGCCCTCTTCCCTGATGACCAGCTGGCTGCTGCAAGGACACTGCGAAGGCGGTTTTGAATTGGACAGCGATTGCGAACTCAAAGGCGTAGGCGATGTTGTTCCGGTCGTCAAAGTTTCCAAACAAGACCTGACCGCCGATGAAGTAGTACAACACGTCAAAAACGGCAAAACCGTTACCCAGCTGGGCTTGGTATGGCGCGAACAAATCGCGTTCATCCTCACCCAAGACTTTACGCTCAAACGCATCCAGTATCTGGACGTGTTGCAAGAAGAAGCCGAAAGCAACGGCGACGATGCCGCCAGCCTCGCCTTTGCCTCGCAAATCCTGATGACCGAAGCCATCAGCACCATGTTGGAAGAACTGGTTTCTTATTTGGGCGGCTGGCAAGAGTAATTTTTCAGACGGCCTTTTGATTGGGAAATATCAAAGGCCGTCTGAAATATAAATAGAAGTATCAGAAAGGATGTCATGATGTTGGGCGCAGTCATCGGCGATATTGCCGGATCACGATTTGAGTTTGACAACTACCGTCATACCGATTTTGACATTTTCAGCCCCGACAGCGACTTTACCGATGACACGATTTGCACTGTTGCCATTGCCGATTGGGTTTTACAGGGCTGCAACGATAATTTGACCTCTATTTTACAAGGCTGGTGTAGGGCATATCCCAACCCTAAAGGCGCATATGGCGGCCGCTTCTCACAATGGATAGAATGGAAATATCCAGAACCTTATAATAGCTGGGGCAACGGCTCGGCCATGCGTGTTTCTGCCGTTGGCTGGGCATTTGCCACATTGGAAGAAACCCTGCATTTTGCCGAACAATCCGCCGCCGTAACGCACAACCACCCGGAAGGCATTAAAGGCGCGCAAGCCGTAGCCGCCGCCGTCTTTTGGGCGCGTACCGGTATGGGCAAAGCGCAAATCAAAGAAAACATTACACGACAATTCGGCTACGACTTGAGCCAAAGTTGCGACCAAATCCGCCCGCATTATCATTTCAACGAAAGCTGTCAAGAAACCGTACCTCAAGCAGTTACCGCCTTTCTTGAAAGCGATGATTTTGAACACGCCATCCGACTGGCGGTTTCCCTGGGCGGAGACTGCGATACCTTGGCGGCCATTACTGGCAGCATCGCCGAAGCCTACTACGGTATCCCTGCATCCATGCGCGAACACGCTTTAGCCATATTGCCACGCCGCATTGCTGAAACCCTGCTGACTTTTGAATCCCAATATCAGGCCGTCTGAAACCGCCTGCAAAAAGGAACAATCATGATGAAATACCTCGCCCTACTTCCCGTCGCCTTCATGCTGGGTACGCCTGCCATTGCTGAAACCATCAATCCTTATCAGGAAAAAGGTTGCGTTTACGATGGCGATGTCGGCAAAGACGGCAAACCATCCGGTAAAGGCACATGGAAATGCCAGGACGGCCGCAGCTATGTCGGCGCCTTTAAAAACGGCAAATTTGACGGCAAAGGCGTATATACCGTTTCCAGCAACAGCGAAACCTTTATCGAACCTTTCTCCTCCAACAGCGCCAAATTACGCAATATGACGCTGGAGGGCGTGTTCAAAAAAGGCAGGGCGCACGGAAACTTTACCGCTTCCCAAAACGGCACACCCGTCTTCATCATGAAATGCGAAGACGGTATGATTAAAGAAGTCAAACTGGCTAAGAAATCTGCTTCCAAAACCAAATAAACAGCCTTTCAGACGGCCTTATCCAGCTTTTAGGCCGTCTGAAACATCAATTGACAAGCCTGTCTAAAGGCTGTCGTGTTGATTTCAAAGAATTCCCAAACAACCCTTACCCCAGGACAACCACCATGAGCATTAAATCCGACAAATGGATACGCCGCATGGCCGAAGAACACGGCATGATTGAGCCGTTTGAGCCCAACCAAATCAAAGAGGCCAACGGTCAGCGCATCATTTCCTACGGCACATCCAGCTACGGCTACGACATCCGTTGCGCCAATGAATTCAAAATCTTCACCAATATCAACAGCACCATCGTCGACCCGAAAAATTTCGACCCGAAAAACTTCGTAACCGTCGAAGACGACTGCTGCATCATTCCGCCCAACTCCTTTGCCCTGGCGCGCACAGTCGAATATTTCCGCATCCCGCGTAACGTCCTGACCGTCTGCTTAGGCAAGTCCACCTACGCACGCTGCGGCATCATCGTCAACGTTACCCCGTTCGAGCCGGAGTGGGAAGGCTACGTTACGCTTGAGTTTTCCAACACCACGCCGCTACCGGCAAAAATCTACGCCGGCGAAGGCGTGGCCCAAGTCTTGTTCTTTGAAAGCGATGAAGTCTGCGAAACTTCATACAAAGACCGCAACGGCAAATACATGGGGCAAACCGGTGTTACCCTGCCCAAAACCTAATATCAAAGACCAAACAAAAGGCCGTCTGAAACTTTCAGACGGCCTTTTATCATTTCAGTTAAAAACGGCGTTTCAGCTTGCAAGCCTGCAAGATATGCACGGCAAGTTCTTCCACAGATTTGTCCGTAGTATTGGTAAACGGAATACCGTGGCGTTTAAACATATTTTGCGCATCGGCAATCTCACTGCGGCAAGTACCGATTTTGGCATAAGTCGAATTAGGGCGGCGTTCCTGACGGATAGCCTGCAAGCGTTCAGGCTGAATGGTCAAACCAAACAGCTTATCTTTATAAGGCTTGACCATACGCGGCAAATCGGTGGATTCCAAGTCATCGGGAATCAGCGGATAGTTGGCGGCACGGATACCGTATTGCAAGGCCAGATAGAGACAGGTCGGCGTTTTACCGGAACGGGAAACCCCCATCAAAATCACATCGGCTTCTTTCAAATTCTTATCACTGACACCGTCATCATGATTCAGTGAAAAATTGACCGCCTCCATACGCGCATCATAGCGTTGGGTATTGCCGATACTGTGGTGCCCCTGCTGGGCGGCAACCGCCTCCGTATTGAGTTCCTTTTCCAAAAGACCGAGAAAGGTTTCAAAGAAATTAATATGGAACGCATTGGCTTTCTTGATGATTTCACGGATTTCGTCATTGACCACACTGACAAAAGCAATCGGGCGCACGCCGAATTTTTCGGCGGACTGGTTGACTTTGTCTACAACAGCACGCGCTTTTTCAGGCGTATCGATAAACGGATAGGTATGGCGTTTGAACTCAACATTGCCAAATTGGTTCAGCAAGGCTTCACCGATATTTTCGGCGGTCAGGCCGGTTCGGTCGGAAATATAGAAGACTTGGCGTGGATCAGTCATAATGAATCCTCTTGAGGGTAACGTTTCAGACGGCAATCATAGCAGTTACAGCCTTTGCAATAAAGCGACTCCCGGCAGATTACACAGGATTACAACAAATTTGAACAATTTTTAAATTAGCACAATATTTTATTTTTTCTATTTTGTAGAATTTTATCCTAAAATTGCAAAATAAATCTTGTTCATCAAATTTATTAACTTATTTTGTTTTCCATATTTAACAATAGGATAACTCACAAAAACATGAATCTGATATTCACATTTCAGAAGACTACACGCTTGAAAAGCACAGTATCACAGACGAATTTGTGATTTTAAAAAAGATAAAACACATGACAGCCATCAAACGAATGGCTACAATAAGCAGGCGGATTTGTTTCTTTTTTAACATTTTTGGATTGGATTGGACACACAAATGGCCGAAAACTACGTTATTTGGTTTGAAAACCTGCGTATGACTGACGTTGAGCGAGTGGGCGGTAAAAATGCCTCTTTGGGCGAAATGATCAGCCAACTGACTGAAAAAGGCGTACGCGTTCCCGGTGGTTTTGCGACCACTGCCGAAGCCTATCGCGCTTTCCTGGCTCACAATGGTCTGAGCGAGCGTATTTCCGAAGCCCTGAAACAACTGGATGTTGAAGACGTTGCCGAGTTGGCGCGCGTGGGTAAAGAAATCCGTCAATGGATTTTGGATACTCCGTTCCCTGAGCAGCTGGATGCTGAAATCGAAACAGCTTGGAACAAAATGGTTGCCGATGCCGGCGGTGCGGACATTTCCGTTGCCGTACGTTCTTCCGCAACAGCAGAAGACCTACCGGACGCTTCTTTTGCCGGCCAACAAGAAACCTTCTTGAACATCAACGGCTTGGAAAACGTTAAAGAAGCCATGCGCCATGTATTCGCTTCCCTGTACAACGACCGTGCCATTTCTTACCGTGTCCACAAAGGCTTCGAACACGACATCGTTGCCCTTTCCGCAGGCGTACAACGCATGGTGCGCTCCGACAGCGGCGCGTCCGGTGTGATGTTCACCATCGATACCGAGTCCGGTTACGACCAAGTCGTTTTCGTTACCTCTTCTTACGGCCTGGGCGAAAACGTCGTACAAGGCGCGGTCAACCCTGACGAATTCTATGTATTCAAACCTACTTTGAAAGCAGGCAAACCGGCTATCCTGCGTAAAACCATGGGTTCGAAACAAATCAAAATGATCTTTACCGACAAAGCCGAAGCCGGTAAATCTGTAACCAACATCGATGTACCTGAAGAAGACCGTCAACGCTTCTCCATTACCGACGCCGAAGTTACCGAATTGGCCCATTACGCGCTGACCATCGAAAAACACTACGGCCGCCCAATGGACATCGAATGGGGCCGCGACGGTTTGGACGGCAAACTCTACATCCTGCAAGCCCGTCCTGAGACCGTGAAATCCCAAGAAGACAGCAGCCGCAATCTGCGCCGCTTCTCCATCAACGGCGAAAAAGTTGTCTTGTGCGAAGGCCGTGCCATCGGTCAAAAAGTCGGCCAAGGCAAAGTACGCCTGGTGAAAGACGCTTCCGAGATGGATTCCGTTGAAGCAGGCGATGTACTCGTTACCGACATGACCGACCCGGATTGGGAACCGGTGATGAAACGTGCTTCCGCCATCGTGACCAACCGCGGCGGCCGTACCTGCCACGCAGCGATTATCGCGCGTGAACTGGGCATTCCTGCCGTAGTCGGCTGCGGCGACGCAACCGATCTGCTTTCAGACGGCCAAGAAGTTACCGTATCTTGTGCCGAAGGCGATACCGGCTTCATCTACTCCGGCCTGCTGGACGTTCAAATTACCGATGTTGCTTTGGACAACATGCCTAAAGCCCCTGTCAAAGTGATGATGAACGTTGGTAACCCTGAATTGGCATTCAGCTTCGCCAACCTGCCTAGCGAAGGCATCGGCTTGGCACGTATGGAATTCATCATCAACCGTCAAATCGGTATCCACCCTAAAGCCTTGTTGGAATTTGACAAACAAGACGACGAATTGAAAGCGGAAATTACCCGCCGCATCGCCGGCTACGCTTCTCCTGTTGACTTCTATGTCGATAAAATTGCGGAAGGCGTGGCAACTTTGGCTGCTTCGGTTTACCCACGCAAAACCATCGTCCGCATGTCTGACTTCAAATCCAACGAGTACGCCAACTTGGTGGGCGGCAGCATTTACGAACCGCACGAAGAAAACCCAATGTTGGGCTTCCGCGGCGCGGCGCGTTATGTCGCTGACAGCTTCAAAGACTGCTTCGCACTCGAGTGCAAAGCCTTGAAACGCGTCCGTGACGAAATGGGTTTGACCAACGTCGAAATCATGATTCCATTCGTCCGCACTTTGGGTGAAGCCGAAGCTGTTGTCAAAGCCCTGAAAGAAAACGGTTTGGAACGCGGCAAAAACGGCCTGCGCCTGATCATGATGTGCGAGTTGCCAAGCAACGCTGTATTGGCAGAACAATTCCTGCAATACTTCGATGGCTTCTCCATCGGCTCTAACGACATGACCCAGCTGACCCTCGGCCTCGACCGTGACAGCGGCTTGGTATCCGATTCCTTCGACGAGCGTAATCCTGCCGTTAAAGTGATGTTGCATTTAGCAATCTCTGCCTGCCGCAAACAAAACAAATACATCGGTATTTGCGGTCAAGGCCCGTCAGACCATCCGGACTTTGCCAAATGGCTGGTTCAAGAAGGTATCGAAAGCGTATCGCTCAACCCTGATACCGTGATTGAAACTTGGCTGTATCTGGCTAACGAATTGAACAAATAAGTTCGATGAGACAAAAATCCCCTGCCCGTTTATCTCGGCAGGGGATTTTTATTGCCTTATTCAATGCCGTCTGAAAGAACTTTCACGTTCTTTTACCTTTTCAAAAAAGTCCCTTTTCATCAAAAAGATATAGAAATATTCAACCATATCTACAAATTCTCAATGGTACTATATTGCCTTTCCGCATTTTATCCCATGCCTTTTGAGTGAACCTTTTTTCACTCTTCCTATCTATCATATACAGTATAACGATACATTTAGAAACAACCCATGAATACAACCTTTATTTCCACCTTTCAGACGGCCTTGAAACGTCTGGCACTCATCAGCACCATTGCCGTCTTAGCAGCCTGCGCCGGCAACAATACCTCTTCCAACCGCGCCGTACCCGACGGCTACTACAAAGTCCGCCCCGGCGATACCCTGACCCAAATCGCCAAACGCTACGGACAAAACGTCAATACACTGGTTGCATGGAACAATCTTCCCAACGCCTCACAAATCGAAGTCGGCCAAGTATTGCGCGTCCGCCGTCATGTTGCCTCCCGCAATACTGCTACGCAGCAACGCCAAGCAACCGCCGTTACCCCGATCAATCGGTTAAGCTTGCAATGGCCGACCGATAACGCCTCATCCTCCATTATCCAACGCTACAACGGCACAACCAGCAAAGGCATAGATATTGCAGGCACACAAGGCCAACAAATCCGTTCTGCCGCAGCCGGTACCGTCATTTACGTTGGCGAAGAAGTCCGCGGCTACGGCAAGCTGATTTTAATCAGCCACAACGACTACACCATCACCGCCTATGCCCACAACGACACGCTTTTAGTACAAAAAGATCAAAAAGTCCAAGCAGGTCAAGTTATCGCCACCATGGGCAGCAGCGATACAGACAGCGTCAAGCTACATTTTGAAGTTCGTCTAAACGGCAAAGCAGTCGATCCCCTGCCTTATTTGACCAGAACAAATTAATGTCCCAATCAAAAGGCCGTCTGAAATACTGTTATTTCAGACGGCCTTTTGATTATCTTGCTATAACAGCCATTTCAACAAAATCTTTTCCTATTTAACTTATGTTGATTGAGTGTAAACGCCGTTATACAATAACAACTCTTTTTAACATTCCATTTCAGGTGTCCTACTATGTCTCCTAACCGTATCCTTGCAACCGCATTCTTGTTTGCATCTGCATTTGCCAGCGCAGATGTCCATATTGATGAAAGCATTCCTTACCGCGATAAAGAAGAAATCGATACCCGGTATTGTTTCCGAGTGTTTAGAAGTGGGCAGCATCATGTCCAAATCTTTGCAAGAAACTGCAGCCAAAAGCGATGTAACGGTTGTCCGTGACGGTAAAAAACAAGGTACATACGCAGACATCGCCATTACTTCCGCCATGAGCGCAGGCAATGCCTTTATCGGCCACGCCAAAGGGATGGCGGTTTCAGCCACTTTGTATGTTGACGGCAAACAAGTTAATAAAAAAACCTTTACCCGCAACTCTTCCGGCGGCATGTTTGGCGCTTATAAAAGCTCTTGCGCCGTCTTGAACCGCACTTCTAAAGTATTGGGTTCAGATATTGCCCAATGGGTGGTCCGCGAACAAAAAAATGCTCAAGACAAATAAAACCCCAATTTGATAAAGGCCGTCTGAAAAACCGTATTTCAGACGGCCTTTATATTTTCTATTTCTCTAGAAACAAAGAAATAAATTATCCATTAATCATTATCAGAAATAGAGAATTTTATTTCCAACGCGCTTGATTTTAGAATATCTACCCTCAATTATTAAAACTATAAGAATTTTGTATATGAGCAGTCAAAGGAATAACATGGCAGAAAAAAACTATTATGAAATACTGGGCGTTGCCAAAGATGCGGATGAGGCCGAAATCAAAAAAGCCTACCGAAAACTGGTGCGCAAATACCACCCCGATGTCAGCAAAGAACCTGACGCAGCCGAACGTACGGTAGAAATCAACCGTGCCTACGAAACGCTTTCCGACAAAGAAAAGCGGGCCGAATACGATGAAATGTTGGCTAATCCTTACGGACGCAGCGCTGGAGGCAATCCGTTCGGTCAAGGCGGCAATCCGTTTGGCAATGGATTTAACGGCGGCAGCTTCCGCTATGAACGTCATGAAGGCGAGCCGTTCGGAGCGGGAGATTTCAATTTTGAAGATCTTTTTTCATCATTCCGCCAATCCCACACTCGTTCCGAGCAACCCCGCGGCCCAATAAAAGGCGAGGATCAACATGCTGAATTGAGTATTGATATTTATGCAGCGTATGTTGGCGCAGAACGTAGCATGACTTTGAATGTGCCGACCCTAGACGAATACGGACGTGCGGTTTATCAAAATAAAACCCTCAACGTCAAAATCCCCAAAGGCATTGCAGAAGGCCAACAAATCCGTTTGGCCGGCCAAGGTTTGCCGGGATATAACGGCGGTGAAAACGGTGACTTGTACTTAAAAATCAAGTTCCACGACCAACCTGATTTATACGTCAAAAACAGGAAAGACGTATATCAAACAATAGATGTCAAACCTTGGGAAGCCGTATTGGGCGGCAAAATCATCGTCCCTACCGCTTCAGGCCGCTTACAGGTCAATCTGCCTGCCAACAGCCAAAGCGGTAAAAGCATCCGCCTCAAAGGCAAAGGTATTCCTGCAAAAGAAGCCGGAGACCTTTATCTCAATATCCGCATTAATGTTCCGCCAGTAGAGAGCGAAGCCGACCGTGCCGCATGGGAAAAATTGGCCGAACACTTTGCCGCGAAACAAGCATAAGAGAAAGGATAAATTATGATTCAGTCCTCCGATGTTACCCTTACTTTTGAAGAAATCGTTGCCGCCAGCCGCTGCCGTCGCGATTGGCTGTTGGAACTTATAGCAGAAGACATCATCAGCATTGATGGCACGCCCGAAAAAAGCACCTTCAGTGGTTTTCATCTTGCCCGCATCCGTCGCGCACAACGCTTAAGCCGTGATTTTGAAGCCGGCATTCCCGCATTAGGGCTGATTATGCGGCTGTTAGACGAGGTGGAAGAACTCAGAAAAATACAGCGTCCGCTGGTACTGCTCGAAGAAGAGTAAATATTAGCAAGTTGTTCGCTTAAATATTGATGACAAGACAAAGTTTTTGATTTTTATTGATATTCCATAATAAAAGGCCGTCTGAAAGTATTTTCAGACGGCCTTTTTTCATGCCTTCATTAACAACAGCGTCCGCCGTTGCTACCGCAACGGCGTTTGCGGCAGTAGTCTTGGAATTGCAGCTCGGTCATGACCGGCGCATTGGGATTATGTTTGCGCTGGCGGGCAACGTAGTTTTCATAATCTGGAACACCGGCCATCAAGTTTGCTGTCAACTTGATGGTTTTCCACCAAGATGCGAGCTTATGCTTCATGCTGAGCCTCCGGCTGCTTACCGTCGCGGTACACTGCTGGAATTTCTTTAGCAGTTGGCCAACCGACTTTGCGGGCTTTCATGGCGGTACGGAAACCGTACACGGCGACAATCACGACAACTGCCAAGAACAAAGCAGTCAGACCAGCATTGATTTGGTCGTTGAAGATGATTTGTGACATTTCGCCAATGTCTTTAGCTGGGGCAAGGACTTCGCCTGAAGCCAAGGCATCGCGGTATTTGCCTGCGTGAGCCAAGAAGCTGACGCGCGGATCGCTGTGGAACAGTTTTTGCAAACCGGCATAGCAGGTTACGAACAATACGCCGACAGCAGGAACCAAGGTTACCCAAATATAGCGGTCGCGTTTCATTTTCACCAATACAACGGTACACATAATCAACGCTACGCCTGCAAGCATTTGGTTGGCGATACCAAACAACGGCCAGAGCGAGTTAATACCGCCCAGAGGGTCGGTTACGCCGGTATAGAGGAAGTAACCCCACAATGCCACGGCAAAGAATGTGGCAACCAAGTTGGCAGGGATAGAGTCGGTGTTACCGAATGGTTTGTAGAAAATACTGCCCAAGTCTTGGATCATGAAACGGGCTACGCGCGTACCGGCGTCAACGGCAGTCAGGATGAACAAGGCTTCAAACAGCAGGGCAAAGTGATACCAGAACGCCATCATGGCTTCGCCAGGAATCAGACGGCTCATGATGTGCGCCATACCGACTGCGAGGGTTGGCGCGCCGCCTGCACGGGACAGAATGGTGTTTTCGCCCACTTCTTTAGCAGTATGCAACAAGGTTGCGGCATCAACAGGGAAATTCAGTTTAGTGGTAATGACTTCGGCAGCAGTGTTGGCATCTGTGCCAATCAGCGCAGCCGGGCTGTTCATCGCGAAGTACACGCCTGGCTCAAGCGAAGCGGCGGCAGCCAACGCCATAATGGCCACAAAGCTTTCCATAATCATGCCGCCGTAACCGATCATGCGGACGTGGGTTTCGTTTTCCACCATTTTTGGCGTAGTACCGGAAGAAATCAGCGCATGGAAGCCTGAAACCGCACCACAAGCAATGGTAATGAACAAGAATGGGAACAATGCACCGGAGAATACCGGGCCTGAACCATCGATAAAGTGGGTAACCGCAGGCATTTGCAGGGTTGGGTTAACAATAACGATACCCAAAGCCAAAGCTGCAATCGTACCGATTTTCAGGAAGGTAGACAGATAGTCGCGCGGGGTCAGCAAGAGCCAAACCGGCAATACGGAAGCCACGAAACCGTAAATCATAATCGCCCAAGTCAGCTGAATGCCGTCAAGGTCGAACCAGTGTCCGACGGAGCTGCGGGCAACATCTTCACCGTAAATTACGGCCAACATCAGCAAAATAAAGCCGACGATGGAAATCTCGCCGATTTTGCCCGGACGAATATAACGGGTGTAGATACCCATAAACAGGGCAATCGGCATGGTTGCGGCAATGGTAAACGTACCCCAAGGGCTGTGAACCAATGCTTTCACAACGATCAGCGCCAACACCGCCATAATGATGACCATAATCATCAAAATACCGATAGACGCAATCACGCCGGGAACGGTACCGAGTTCTTGTTTCACGATATCGCCCAAAGACTTACCGTCACGGCGCATGGAGACGAACAAGACCATCATATCCTGTACGGCACCGGCAAACACCACGCCGAAGATAATCCACAAAGTACCGGGCAGATAACCCATTTGCGCTGCCAATACAGGACCGACCAAAGGACCTGCGCCGGCAATCGCGGCAAAGTGGTGGCCGAACAGTACGCCTTTATGTGTGGGTACATAGTCCAAGCCGTCATTGTGGCGTTCTGCCGGAGTCAGACGGTTAGGATCAAGCTGCATCACACGGTTGGCAATGTAAAGACTGTAAAAACGGTAGGCAATACAGTATACCGAAATGGCGGCCGTAACCATCCAAATCGCACTGACCTGCTCGCCGCGACTGAGGGCCAAAGTGGTAAAGGAGGCCAGGCCGACCAAAACCACAATGCCCCAAATCAAAAATGATTTGAGCGATTTCATTGATTTATCCTTAAAACGTGATACACGAAAGCTTGTTTTAGCGACAAACTGCCTTCATGCACTTCAGAAAGACCAATCATTATAGTCTTTATGATTTCATGAGTGAAATGTCATTTCAACCCAAATTCGACTGAAAACAAAATGATTAGTTCGTTCGTAAGGTTAACACAAACAGACAATACACCCTTTAGTTTTTACTTTAAAACTAAATATTCCTTAACATATAGCAAACGAAAGGCCGTCTGAAAACCCAAAAATTCAGTTTTCAGACGGCCTGACAAACGGTCAATGCTATAATCCGACATTCCCATTTCTCTATATTGCCATACCATGCAAAACAACGATTCCGAAACCATGCGCCTCTCCAAACGCATGGCGCAATTAGGCTTATGCTCGCGCCGCGAGGCAGACAGTTATATTGAGCAAGGCTGGGTCAAAGTCAACGGCCAAACCGCCGTACTCGGTCAAAAAGTTACCGAGCGCGACCGCATCGACCTCAACAAACAAGCCCATGAAAAACAAGCCGCGCGCGTAACCATCCTGCTGAACAAACCTGTCGGCTACGTCAGCGCGCAGGCAGAAAAAGGCTATAAGTCCGCCGCCGAACTCATCACAGCCGACAACCATTGGGAAGGCGACGACAGCCGTATCCCTTTCAGCGAAAAGCACAAATTCGGCTTAGCTCCTGCTGGCCGCCTGGATATCGACTCCGTCGGATTATTGGTACTCACTCAGGACGGACGCATTGCCAAACAACTGATTGGTGAAAACAGCAGCAGCGAAAAAGAATACCTCGTCCGCGTCCGTGGCAAACTGGACGACAAAGGCCTCGCCCTACTCAACCACGGCTTGAGTTTGGACGGAGAAAAATTGCGCCCCGCCAAAGTCGAATGGCAAAACGAAGACCAGTTGCGCTTTATTTTGCGACAAGGCAAAAAACGACAAATCCGCCGCATGTGCGAACTGGTCGGCCTGCGCGTTGTCGGTTTGAAACGCATCCGCATGGGCAAAGTCAAACTCGGCAGACTGCCGCCGGGCAAATGGCGTTATTTACGCGCTGACGAATCGTTTTAATTGCAAATAACAGAAAGGCCGTCTGAAAACATATTTCAGACGGCCTTATCTTTTACTGCTTACTCAATATACGTAAACTTCGCACGTTTGATATTGCATAGGATTTCGTACGGAATCATACCGGCAACTTCGGAAACTTCATTAATATTAATCACATCGCCCCAAAGCTCGACTTCTGCGTCCAAGCCTTCTTTCGAGGCTTCCAGCTCAACCGTAATCATATCCATAGATACCCTGCCGATAATACGGCTGCGTTTGCCATCCACCGCTACAGGAGAATTAGTGGAAGCGCGACGCGGATAACCGTCGGCATAGCCGCAGGCAATCAAACCGACACGGGTAGATTTGCTGGTGTAGAACGTTGCGCCGTAGCCAATCGGAGAATGCGGCTGCAACACGCGCTCGCCGAAAACGCGAGAAGTCAGGCGCATAACAGGTTTCAAACGCTCATCCACATCGCCGAAAGGCGAAATACCATATAAGGCCAGACCGGCACGTCCCCAATCGCGCCGCGCTTCAGGCACGTTCAAAATCGCGGCGGAATTGGCCAAGCTCTCCTCACCTTCCAAACCCTCACACGCCAAATCAAACGCTTCAAGCTGCATTTCGGTCATGCCGTTTTCCGGCTCGTCCGCGCAGGCAAAATGGCTGAATTTCACAATGTTTTCAACCGATTCGGATTGTTTCAATGCCGTATAGGCGGCGGCATAGTTATGCGGAAAGAAACCGGCACGGTGCATACCAGAGTCCATTTTCAGCCATACGGTTGTCGGACGTTGCCACTCATGATGTGCAAACGCCTCCAGCTGCCATTGACTGCCGATTGCCGGCCACAAATCATAACGATCAACATCCGCATACTCTGCAGCCTCAAACACGCCTTCCAATAAAACAATCGGATTTTTAATGCCGTTTTGACGCAATTCCACGCCTTCATCTACCGTTGCCACCGCAAAGCCGTCGGCAATATCCGCCAACGCGTGTGCACATCTGACCGCGCCATGCCCGTAAGCATCGGCCTTAATCACAGCCAACAATTTATTGCCGTGCAACTCTTTGAGAAGACGATAATTTTGACGTAAATTATCCAAACGGATTTGCGCATTGAGCGGACGCATAATGTATTCCTCTTATCGGCATCCGTTTCAGACGGCCTGCCCTATTACTTTGAAGCGAATATTATAGGTCAAAAACCATACAGGATTCCATGAAATACACAAGATTAATATCTTCCTTCCGCCTTACCTTTAAGGATTTATGCTTCTTCTGAGCCTGTTTTAAGGTTATGATGTCATCCAAATTGAAAACGACAAGCATTAAAGCCATGAAAGAACTCGACAAAACCGACTTAAAAATTCTCAAGCTCCTGCAACAAAACGCACGCATCCCCATGACCGAATTGGCTGAAAAAGTCGGCCTATCTACCACGCCGGTAACCGAACGCGTCCGCCGCTTGGAACGCGACAACCTTATCACCGGCTATCACGCCCATCTGAATCCTCATGCCTTGGGTCAAAGCCTCTTGGTCTTTGTCGAACTGAAACTGCGTTCCAAATCCGGCAATATTTTTGAAGACTTCAAACGCGAAGTGCTGAAGATTCCGCAAATTTTAGAATGCCACTTGGTCTCCGGCGAATACGATTACCTTATCAAAGTCCGCCTGCCCAATATGTCCGCCTATCGCGATATGCTTGGCAATATCCTGCTGCAACTGCCGGCTGCATCCGAAAGCCGCAGTTATGTTGTCATGGAAGAAGTCAAAGAAGAAGTAGTATTAGATATCTAATTCTATTCAACAAACAAAGGCCGTCTGAAAGATTGCAACATTCAGACGGCCTTTATTTTAAAGGAGCAAAAAAAAATGCACACATCCGACAGAATGTGTGCCAAGTCTACAAAGGAGAAATAGAGGAGAAACTATTAACTGACTACTCGAACCAGCTAACGAAACGAATTATGCAACAAGATATTCAACCGCGCAAGCATTTTTCTTGTAAAGTTTCTTAATTATTCAATTAACAGATTTTAAATGTAATCATGTTTCAATGCAGATAAAAAAATGCGCATACCGTTTCGATATGCGCCAAGTCTACAAAGGAGAAATAGAGGAGAAAAATCAAGCTGCATCAAGCAACTCAACGGCGCGAATTATCCTAGCCTTCTACCCTCCTGTCAACTGTTTTCCTATCTATTTTCAAGTATTTTGCTAAAAAACAACAAAGGCGCTACTCCCCTCTTTTTCTTGCTATTTTCGCCCATATATAAAAAAAATTTAGGGCCGTCTGAAACATATATTGCCACTAAAGATAAACGGCTCCATACTCACACATTCATAGTCCATATCAACCCGACCCAAAGACCATGACCACCCCACTCTCCCTTGCCGTTGTCGGCCATACCAACACAGGCAAAACCTCGCTCTTACGTACGCTTTTGCGCGACAGCACCTTCGGTGAAGTGAAAAACGCGCCATCCACCACGCGCCATGTCGAAGAGGCCCTTATCAACGACGGCGACGACAGCTTGGTTTACCTCTACGATACACCCGGCCTTGAAGATGCAGGCGGCGTGTTGGACTGGCTGGAAACCCACACATCCGCACGCGATGACGGTATCGAACGCATCCAGCAATTCCTCAGCAGTCATGAGGCGCATCACGAGTTCAACCAAGAGGCCAAAGTGCTGCGCCAAGTCATGCAAAGCGATATGGCCATGTACGTCATCGATGCGCGGGAACCCGTCCTCGACAAATACAAAGACGAGCTGACCATTTTGTCTTGGTGCGCCAAGCCCATCATGCCCGTGTTCAACTTTACCCAAAATCAAGACCTGACCGCTTGGACCAATATGCTCGCCCGCAGAAACCTGCATGTTTACGCCGGTTTCGATACCGTTGCCTTCGACTTTGAAGGCGAAATCCGATTGTGGGACAACCTCGCCACCATGTTACCTAAGCGCGACATCCTCGACCGCCTCATCAATATGCGCCGTCGCGAGTGGCAACGGCTGGATACGGAAGCGCGCCGTGAAATTGCCGATTTTCTGCTGGATGCCGCCGCATTCACCCAAGAAATTGCCGAAAACGACGACCCGGCCCCGACTTTGGAAGTCATGCAATCGGAAATCCGTCAACTTGAGCGGCAAATGCAACAACGCCTGTTCACACTTTACCGCTTCTATCACGACGAAGTCGGCAGCGACAGCACATGGATGCCCAAAGCCTTCAAACAAGATCCGTTTGACAGCGAATTGCTCAAACATTACGGCATCCGTACCGGTACCGGCGCAACCGCAGGCGCACTCATCGGCTTAGGCTTGGATATTGCCACGCTTGGCGGATCGCTTGGTTTGGGCACAGCCATCGGCGGACTGTTGGGCGGCATTTTGCCCAATGCCCAAGACATCACCGACAAAATCAACGGCCGACAAACCCTGCATACTGATCCTGAGACCCTTACCCTGCTCGCCGCACGCGCACTGGACTTGTTGCACGTCTTGCAAACACGAGGCCATGCGGCTCAATCTCATATTGAACTAAAAGAACGCAAAGCGCCATGGAATGCGGCCAAATTGCCAAGCGAACTCAATAAAGCACGCAGCAACCGCAAATGGTCTTCGCTCAACACACACCAGCCCGAAGCCAGCCGTAACGAACGCGCAGCCTATGTCGCCACTTTAAGCAAGAAATTAAAAGCTTAGAATTGCCGCATAACAAAAAGGCCGTCTGAAACCCAAATGTTTCAGACGGCCTTTTAATCTTAGCAGGCAAATACTTATTCAGCAGCTTTGGTTTCTCGTTTCAAACCGCCGCCAAGTGCTTTATACAAGTCGGCAAGGTTTTCCAAACGGGTCAGCTGATTAGCCAAAAGAGCAGTTTCTGCGCTGTAACTGCTGCGCTCGGCATCCAGTAAATCCAATGCGCTGGATACGCCATGTTTGTAGCGCAGGCTGATGAGGCGCAGGCTGTCGTTGTAGGCACGGCTTTGTTTGCTCAAAGCGGCATAGCTTTTATCCAACTGTTCACGCGCAACCAAAGCATTAGAAACGTCTTTAAATGCGGATTGAACAGCAGCTTCATAAGCAACGATTTGTGCCTGTTGGCGCAGTTTGGCTACGTCAAGATTGGCTTTGTTTGTGCCCCAGTCAAAGATAGGCAATGTGATGGACGGTGCAAAAGCCCAAATACCTGTGCCGCTCTTAAACAGGCCGCTCAACTCGCCGGAAGCGGTACCAACCGAACCGGTCAGGCTGATGCGTGGGAAAAACGCCGCACGTGCCGCACCGATATTGGCATTGGCTTGTTTGAGCGCGTGTTCGGCCGCACGGATATCCGGACGGTTGAGCAACACGTCCGAACTCAAACCGGCAGGCAGTTTGGTCAATTTGAACTGCTTGCTCAAAGGCAAACCGGCAGGCAAATCTTCGGGCAAAGGTTGATTAATCAACATAGCCAAGGAATTGCGCGCTTGCTCGCGGTTTTTTACCGCGGATGCGTAATCGGCTTTGGCTGATTCAATCAATGCTTCCTGTTGGCGCAAATCAACGGCGGAAATCACACCGGCCTTATGGCGTAATTGTGAAAGCTTGTAAGTCGCTTCACGGGTTTGCAATACGCGTTGTGCCAATGCCATGGTTTCTTCAGCGTAGCGTTCGTTAAAGTAGGCTTTGGCAACGGTAGAAATCAAGGTCAGATGGGCGGCATCGCGGTTGGCGGCCACATTGAAATAACCTTGCAACGCGGCTTCGCTAGTACTGCGGACACGGCCGAAAAGGTCAAGTTCATAAGAGGCTGCGCCCAAACCCACGCTGTATTGGCTGCTGACGCTGCCGCCGCTCAAGCTGCCTTGACGCGAACCTGTACCGCTGGCATTGACGGTTGGCAACAAGTTATTACGCGCAATCATATATTGCTTGCGGTAGATTTCCGCATTCAGTGCGGCTGTACGCAAATCGGTATTGCGTTCCAATGCGATGTCGATCAAGCGGTGAAGGCGCGGATCGGCAAAGTAGTCTTGCCAACCCAATTCAGCGGCGCGGATACCGTCGTCAACAGTGTCGTATTTAAACGTATCGGCAACGGCAACTTGAGGCTGCTCATATTTCGGCATCATGGTACAGGCCGACAAAGCCACAGCTGCGGCAACGGCGGTCAGTACAGGTTTGAATGTAATCTTCTTCATTTTAGAATCCTTTAGCATTTTGAGGCCGTCTGAAAATTTTCAGACGGCCTTTGCTTTAGTGCTTGTCTGAATCGTGTTTACCGTCTTCAATCATGCCGGCTTCAGCGGCGTGTTTGGCGGCCATCTCATGCTCGTGTGCGGTTTCTTTAAAGAATTTGCGCACAACCACATAGAACAAAGGCACAAGGAACACAGACAGAATCGTACCGATCAACATACCCCAGACCACGGTCGTACCAATCGCACGTTGGCTGGCGGAGCTGGCACCGCTGGCAACATAAAGCGGTACCACGCCCAAGATGAAGGCGAACGAGGTCATGATAATCGGACGGAAACGCAAGTGTGCGGCGGCAAGCGCAGCTTCAAGCGCGCTCTTGCCTTGCGCTTGCAGGTCTTTGGCAAACTCGATAATCAAAATCGCGTTTTTCGCACTCAAACCCATCACCGTAACGAAACCGACTTGGAAGTAGATATCGTTGGCGTATGCTGGAATACTGCCCAGCAGCGCTTCAAACATGTTACGACCGGTCACGCCCAATGCCGCGCCAATCAAGCCCAACGGAATCACAAGGATAACCGCCAACGGGATAGACCAGCTTTCGTACAAAGCAGCCAATACCAAGAATACAGCGGCAGCGGCCAATGCGTACAACACGACAGTTTGCGAGCCGCCTTTGGCCTCTTCACGAGACTGACCGCCCCACTCCAGACTGTAACCGCCGCCCATTTCATCAACCATTTGCTGTACCGCAGCCATTGCTTGGCCGGAAGATACGCCGCTGATAGGCGAGCCGGAGATCTCCATAGCGGGATAGCCATTGAAGCGGACGCTTTGTTCCATACCATTTTCCCAAGAAACAGTAGCAATGGTAGAAAGCGGTACGGCAACACCGGATTTGTTCGGCACAGTCAGGTTCAGAATATCGGCAGGCTGCATACGGGCACTCGCATCAGCTTGTACCATTACGCGTTGCAGACGGCCTTGATTCGGGAAGTCGTTGACATAAGACGAACCCAAAGAAGAAGCCAAGGCAGTACGGATATCAGAGAACGAAATACCTTGTGCGGCTGCTGCGGCACGGTTGATGTCGATTTTCAACTGCGGCGCATCTTCCAAACCGCTCGCACGAACGGTACTTGGGTTAAACAAACCGCTTTTACGCATTTTGTCAATCAACTCATTGCGCTTGGCCAACAATGCAGCATGGCCGCTGTTGTTACGGTCTTGCAGGTAAATCGTCAAGCCGGAGCCTGTACCCAATTCCATAATGGCAGGAGGCACAATCGCCAAACCGAAACCGTCTTTCAGCGTAGTCATCATCATACCGGTCAACTTACCGGAAATAGAAGTCGCATCGCTGCCCGGAGCAGTACGTTCGCTCCAGTCTTTCAGAATGACAAAGCCCAAAGCCATGTTTTGGCCGGAACCGCTAAAACTAAAGCCGGAAACGGTAATAATGTTCTCGATCTCAGGTACAGATTTCGCCAGTTGGGTGATTTGAGCCAAAGTTGCATCGGTACGCTCTTTGGTCGCGCCGGCAGGCAGCTGTACGCTCAACATCAAGTTACCTTGGTCTTCAGTCGGCAAGAAGGAAGTCGGCAGACGCATAAACAGGAATACGCCCACAACAGTCAAACCGATATAGACAACCATCATGCGCAAAGTCTTGCGCAAGACTTTGGCTACCCAGCCTTCGTAGCCGTGTGTCCAGTTGTCGAATTTCTTGTTAAACCAACCGAAGAAACCTTTTTTCTCTTCGTGATGACCATTCTGAATCGGCTTGAGCATGGTGGCACACAATGCCGGAGTCAGCGTCAAAGCAAGGAATGCGGAGAAGCCGATCGATGCCACCATGGTCAGGGCAAACTGTTTGTAAATGTTACCGGTTGCACCGCTAAACATTGCCAGCGGCACAAATACGGACATCAACACGGCAGTAATACCGATCACCGCGCCGGAAATCTGACTCATCGCTTTTTTGGTTGCAGCCTTAGGCGGCAGACCTTCGCTCGCCATAATACGCTCAACGTTTTCAACGACCACAATCGCATCATCGACCACAATACCAATTACCAATACCATCGCAAACATGGTCAATACGTTAATCGACATACCCATATATGAGATAAAGGCAAAACCGCCCAACAGGGAAATCGGCACGATAATAGTCGGAATCAGCGTATAGCGGATATTTTGCAGGAAGAGATAAATCACCAAGAATACCAATACGATGGCTTCCAAAAGCGTATGGATCACTTTCTCAATCGAAATTTCCACAAATTTGGAAGTATCGTAAGGAATTTTCCAGCTCATGCCGTCTGGAAAATACTTCTGCAAAACCGCCATTTTTTCTTTCACGGCAGTCGCCGTTGCCAAAGCGTTACCGCTGTTAGACAACATCACTGCCATACCGGTGGTATTCACGCCGTTCAAACGTGTGGAAGTAGAATAGTCCTGCATACCCAAGCTGACTTTGGCAACATCTTTCAGATAGACATTAGAACCATCGGTATTGGATACCAGAATGATATTGCCAAACTCTTCAGCAGTGCTCAGCTGACCTTGCGCCGTCACAGTTGCTGAAATAGTCTGACCTGCAGCCGCCGGCAAAGAACCGATAGAGCCTGCAGAAATTTGGATATTTTGAGTAGCCAGTGCGTTAGTTACCGTTGCAAAAGACAGGTTGTAGTTTTGCAGTTTTTTCGGGTCAACCCAAATACGCATGGCGCGTTGCGCACCAAACAATTGTACCTGCCCTACCCCGTCAATACGCTGCAGTTCAGGAATGATATTGCGCTGGGCGTAATCGTTCATTTCCTCAATGGATTGCTTTTCAGAAGAAAGCATGACCACTTGCAAGAAGTTGGAACGCGCTTTAGATACGGTTACACCATATTGCTGTACGGTAGACGGCAATGTGGACAACACTTCCGACAATTTGTTCTGCACGTCTACCTGCGCCAAATCTTCATTGGTTTCCGGTGTAAACGTCAGACTGACGCTGCCGCTGCCACTGGAATTGGCAGAAGTCGTCATATAGTCCAAACCTTCCACACCGTACATATTACGTTCGATAACGGCCAGTACGCTGTCTTCCATTACCTGAGCCGAAGCGCCCGGATAAGTAGCGCGCAAAGTAATAGTCGGTGCAGCAACGGACGGATATTGGGAAATCGGCAGTTTTTGAATGCCGAAAATACCCGCTGCGATGATAAAAATCGCAATAACCCATGCAAAGATGGGGCGGTCAATAAAAAACTTAGACATTCACGCGTTCCTTATTTGGCTTCAGATGCAGCTTTAGCTTCAGGCTTGGCCTCGGATGCAGCTTGGCCGTCTGAAACTGCCGGTGTTGCTGCCGCAGCGCTTGCAGGCGGCGTCCATTCTTTCGGCGTTACCTGTTTAGCACCCGACATAGCGGCAATGCTGATGCCTTCAACAATCACTTTGTCGCCGTCTTTAAGGCCGTCTGTAATAACCCAATTGCTACCTTGCTGTTGGGCAACGGTCACGACACGCGCTTCCATTTCGCTCTTGTCATTCACTACCATCACAGTATCTTGCGAACCGCGGGTAACTGCTTGTTGCGGCACTACAAATGCATTATCTACTGCCACTTGCTCCATCAACACGCGCACATACAAGCCCGGCATCAAGATATTTCTGTCGTTAGGAATGGCGGCGCGCAAGGTAATTTGACCGGTTGTTTCGTTGACAGTCGGATCTGCAAACAGCAGACGGCCTTTTTCAGGGTAAACGGTACCGTCGTCAAATTTGATATCCACTGCAATCGCGCCGTTTGCCGCCAACAATTTGCCTTCGGCAACCTGTTGACGCAGTTTCATGACCTCACTCGCAGACTGGGTAACGTTGACATACATCGGATTGGTTTGTTGGATAGTGGCCAAAACAGTAGTATCACCGGAATTCAACAGCGTACCTTCAGAAACTTTAGATTGACCGATAAAGCCGGAAATCGGCGCAGTAATGCGGGAGCGGTTCAGGCTGATACCGGCAGATTTGATGGCTGCTTGTGCAGATTTGACGCTTGCCTCTGCTGAACGCTTGGCGGTTACGGCCGCATCGTATTCTTGTTGGCTGATGGCATCGGCGGCAACCAGCGGTTTGTAGCGGGCCAAGTCGGCATTCGCTTTAGCCAAAGTCGCTTGCGCACTCGCCAACTGGGCGCGTGCGCTTTCTAAGTTTGCTTCATAAGATGAGCTGTCGATTTGGTACAAAGGCTGACCGGCTTGCACATAGCTGCCTTCTTGGAACAGGCGTTTTTGCAAAATACCGCCGACTTGGGCGCGAACTTCGGCAGTACGCAACGATTCCAGACGGCCCGGCAACTCGGTTGTCAATGCAACGGTTTCCGGATGCACGGTAACCACGCGGACTTCAGGCGCAGGTTGATTTTGCTGTTGCTGACTGCCTTGCGCCTGTTGGCCGGCTGCCTTCTCATCGCCTTTGCCGCAAGCAGAAAGCGCCAATGCAGTAGCCGCCGCAATCGCCGCGACACGCATCATTTTAGAAGCATAAAGAGCCATAATTTTCCTATCTCTATGATAAATAAGGGTTTGACTAATTAAAAATTGATTACTTTAATCTCATATTTCGCAAACAGAAATTGCCTGCTTTTATGAAAAACAGGCTGATTATATAGTGTTGAGAAACACTATCAAGTATTGAATTAAATTATACATGCATTCTTGCATGTTCAGAAGTAATTTTTTATAATCCGAACCATAAATTTACATTTCCTACAAAACAACTATGAGAAGAACCAAAACCGAAGCCTTAAAAACCAAAGAATATCTCATTCTTGCCGCATTGGATACGTTTTATCAGAAAGGCATTGCCCGCACCTCGCTTAACGAAATCGCCCAAGCCGCAGGCGTAACGCGCGGCGCGCTGTATTGGCATTTCAAAAACAAAGAAGATTTGTTTGACGCCTTGTTCCAACGGATTTGCGACGACATCGAAAGCTGCATAAAAGAAGACTCGAACAATAATAACGAACAGGCTTGGTCAAGCTTCCGACTGACCCTGACCCGTTTTTTCGAGCGACTGCAACACAACGAGCTTCACTATAAATTCCACAGCATTTTGTTTTTAAAATGCGAACACACCGAGCAAAACGAGGCGGTCATTGCCATCGCTAAAAAACACCAATCGCTATGGCGTGAAAAAATCGTTGCCGTCCTGACTGATGCGGTACAACAAAAAGCGTTGGCGGATAATTTGGATATCGATATGGCAGTCATCTTCATCAAGTCTTCATTAGACGGCTTGATTTGGCGCTGGCTTTCTTCAGGTCAAGGCTTCGATTTGGCGCAAACTGCCCCACGCATGATTGAAATCATCATTGATACATTGGAAAACCATCCGCAATTAAGAAAACAATCATAAACATCAAAAATAAAAGGCCGTCTGAAACATTAAAAGTTTCAGACGGCCTTTTGGTTCAAACCTAATTAACGTGTTACCGGTTTATAACGGATACGTTTCGGTTTTGCGCCCTCTTCGCCCAAACGG
Source organism: Neisseria subflava (assembly GCF_024205705.1). Lineage (NCBI taxonomy): Bacteria > Pseudomonadati > Pseudomonadota > Betaproteobacteria > Neisseriales > Neisseriaceae > Neisseria > Neisseria subflava. The sequence continues at coordinate 696,370 of NZ_CP073115.1, read as the reverse complement.
CGTTTCTTGTCGGCTTCGTATTCCTGATAGTTGCCGTCAAAGAACACCCATTTCGAATCGCCTTCGCAAGCCAAAATATGCGTAGCGATACGGTCGAGGAACCAACGGTCATGCGAAATGACCATCACGCTGCCGGCAAATTCCAACAATGCGTCTTCCAACGCGCGCAGGGTTTCCACGTCGAGGTCGTTGGACGGTTCGTCCAGCAGCAAGACGTTGCCGCCGCTCAACAAGGTTTTTGCCAAGTGCAGACGGCCGCGTTCGCCGCCCGACAATTGACCTGCGATTTTGCTTTGGTCGCTGCCTTTGAAGTTAAAGCGTCCCAAATATTGGCGGGCAGGAATTTCAAACTGGCCAACCTGCAAAATGTCGCGGCCTTCGGCAATATTGTCGAACACGGTTTTGTCGTTTTGTAAACCTGCGCGGCTTTGGTCAATCAGGCTCATTTTCACGGTTTGGCCGATTTTTACTTCGCCGGAATCAGGCTGCTCTTTGCCTGAAATCATTTTGAACAGCGTAGATTTACCCGCGCCGTTCGGGCCGATGATGCCGACAATCGCGCCCGCAGGCACTTTAAAGCTCAAATCGTCAATCAACACTTTATCGCCAAACGATTTGGAAACGTTCACAAATTCAATCACTTCGTTACCCAAACGCTCGGCAACGGGAATGAAGATTTCCTGCGTTTCATTGCGTTTTTGGTATTCGTAGTTGCTCATTTCTTCAAAACGCGCCAGACGCGCTTTGGACTTGGCTTGGCGGCCTTTGGCATTTTGGCGCACCCATTCCAATTCCTGCTTCATCGCTTTCACACGCGCAGCTTCGGATTTCGCCTCGTTTTCCAAGCGTTTTTCTTTCTGCTCCAGCCAAGACGAGTAATTGCCTTTCCATGGGATACCGTGGCCGCGGTCAAGTTCCAAAATCCATTCGGCGGCGTTGTCCAAGAAGTAGCGGTCGTGCGTTACCGCGACCACCGTACCGGGGAAGCGCACCAAGAATTGCTCCAGCCATTCGACCGATTCCGCATCCAAGTGGTTGGTCGGCTCGTCCAGCAGCAGCATATCGGGCTTGCTCAACAAGAGTTTGCACAAGGCAACGCGGCGTTTTTCACCGCCGGACAGATTGCCGATTTTGGCATCCCATTCCGGCAGGCGCAGCGCATCGGCAGCAATTTCCAATTCGTGTTCCGCACCGCCGCCCGTGGACGAGCCTGCCGCAATAATCGCTTCCAAGCGGCCCTGCTCTTCCGCCAGCGCATCAAAATCCGCATCAGGATTGGCGTACTCGGCATACACTTCTTCCAAACGTTTCTGCGCCGCAGCCACTTCGCCCAAACCGCTTTCCACTTCCTCACGCACGGTTTTTTCAGGATCAAGCTCCGGCTCTTGCGGTAGATAGCCGATTTTGATGCCACCCATCGGCACGGCTTCGCCCTCGAATTCCTTATCCACACCCGCCATAATCCGCAGCACGGTGGACTTGCCCGCGCCGTTCAAACCGAGCAGGCCGATTTTCGCGCCGGGGAAGAAGGAAAGGGAAATATCTTTAATGATGGTTTTCTGCGGCGGCATAACCTTGCTCACGCGCAGCATAGAATAGACGTATTGTTGGGACATGGTTTTTTCTCGATTCGCTCAAACAAATTTCAGACGGCCCATTTTAACCGATTGCTCAAATACCTGCTTGTTCAAATGCCGTCTGAAAATAGAAATCAGCATCACAAGATGCAGCAAAGCCGAACCAATGCTTTCATTCTCCAAAATTTTCAACACGAAACCGTAAAAAATTTGATTTAAGCCAGTTTATCTTTGAACAAACATTGCCAATATTCGATACGCTCCATAAAATGCGCCTATATCCTTGAAAGTACATAAACAAATAATAACGACAAAGAAACACCGCGCTAAAAACAATTTCAGATTTCCCAATACAAATACTTTTAAAATAAGGATTTGCCTCATGTCTGAACATACGCAAAAAACAACAAAACAAGGTTTGCCCTCACTGGCAAAAAGTACGATTTGGATGCTGAGCTTCGGCTATCTCGGCGTTCAGACGGCCTTTACCCTGCAAAGCTCGCAAATGAGCCGAATTTTTCAAACGCTAGGCGCTGACCCGCACAATTTGGGCTGGTTTTTCATCCTGCCGCCGCTGGCCGGTATGCTGGTGCAGCCGATTGTGGGCTACTACTCAGACCGCACTTGGATGCCGCGCCTGGGTGGCCGCCGCCTGCCCTATCTGCTTTACGGCACGCTGATTGCCGTCATCGTGATGATTCTGATGCCCAACTCGGGCAGCTTCGGTTTTGGCTACGCTTCTTTGGCGGCTTTGTCGTTCGGCGCGCTGATGATTGCGCTGTTGGACGTATCTTCCAATATGGCGATGCAGCCGTTTAAGATGATGGTCGGCGACATGGTCAACGAGGAGCAGAAAAGCTACGCCTACGGCATTCAAAGTTTCTTAGCGAATACGGGTGCAGTTGTGGCGGCGATTCTGCCGTTTGTGTTCGCGTATATCGGTTTGGCGAACACGGCCGAAAAAGGCGTCGTGCCGCAGACTGTTGTCGTAGCATTCTATGTGGGCGCGGCATTGCTGATTATTACCAGTGCGTTCACCATCTTCAAAGTCAAAGAATACGATCCGGAAACCTACGCCCGCTATCACGGCATCGACGTCGCTGCGAATCAGGAAAAAGCCAACTGGTTCGAACTTTTGAAAACCGCGCCTAAAGCGTTTTGGACGGTTACTTTGGTACAATTCTTCTGCTGGTTTGCCTTCCAATATATGTGGACTTACTCGGCAGGCGCGATTGCGGAAAACGTTTGGCAGACAACCGATGCTTCTTCCGTAGGCTACCAAGAAGCAGGCAACTGGTACGGCGTTTTGGCGGCGGTACAATCCATTGCTGCTGTTATCTGCTCGTTTATTCTGGCAAAAGTACCGAATAAATACCATAAAGCCGGTTATTTCGGTTGCTTGGCTTTGGGTGCGCTCGGTTTCTTCTCCGTTTTCTTCATCAGCAACCAATACGCGCTGGTGTTGTCTTATACCTTAATCGGTATTGCGTGGGCCGGTATCATTACCTATCCTTTGACGATTGTGACCAATGCCCTCTCAGGCAAACACATGGGTACTTATTTGGGCCTGTTCAACGGCTCTATCTGTATGCCTCAAATCGTCGCTTCGCTGCTGAGTTTCGTCCTCTTCCCTATGCTGGGCAGCCATCAGGCAACCATGTTCTTGGTTGCCGGCGCAGTCTTGCTGATGGGGGCTTTCTCAGTATGCCTGATTAAAGAGACCCACGGCGAATAATCCGTTTCAACACCATCGGCAAAGGCCGTCTGAAACCTTTGCCGATCTGACAATTTTAATAACAGGAGCTTCATAAATGTACACGAGAATCATGGAAGTCAGCCCTTGGACACTGCGTTCGACCAAACTGGAAAAAGAGCACAAACGACTGCAAGAGAGCCTGACCAGCTTGGGCAACGGCTATATGGGCATGCGCGGCAACTTTGAAGAAACCTACTCCGCCGACAGTCACTTGGGTACCTACATCGCCGGCGTGTGGTTCCCCGACAAAACCCGCGTCGGCTGGTGGAAAAACGGCTATCCTAAATATTTTGGCAAAGCCATCAATGCGCTCAATTTCAGCAAAGTCAAAATCTTTGTCGATGGTCAAGAAGTGGACTTGGCGAAAAACGACGTTGCCGACTTCTCCGTCGAACTCGATATGCAGCACGGCGTGTTGCGCCGCTCGTTCACCGTATTCGGCGTGCGTTTCGATGTGTGCAAATTCCTGTCCGTCGCGCAAAAAGAGCTGGCTCTCATCCGCTGGGAAGCCGTATCCGTTGACGGCAAAACCCACCAAGTCCGCATCGATTCCATCATCGACGCCGACGTGAAAAACGAAGACTCCAACTACGAAGAAAAATTCTGGCAAGTATTGGACAAAGGCGTTTCAGACGACCGCTCCTACATTGCCACCCAAACCGTCGCCAATCCCTTCGGCGTGGAACAATTCATCGTCAACGCCGAGCAAACCTTCGCCGGCAGCTTCAAAGCCCTCGGCGGCAGCCAAACCGATTGGCAGGTCTCCAATTCTTTCGAAGCCGAAGTCGGCGGCACGCCCGAAACCTTTGAAAAACGCGTGATTGTTACCACCAGCCGCGATTATCAAGGCTTGGAAGCAGTGAAAGCCGCAGGCCGCGCCTTGTCGGAAAAAATCGCAGGCGTTGCGTTTGAAACCTTGTTGGACGCACACAAAGCAGGCTGGCTGCACCGTTGGGAAATCGCCGACGTGGTCATCGAAGGCAGCGACGAAGCGCAGCAAGGCATCCGTTTCAACCTGTTCCAACTGTTCTCCACCTACTACGGCGAAGACGCACGCCTGAACATCGGCCCGAAAGGCTTTACCGGCGAAAAATACGGCGGCGCGACCTATTGGGACACCGAAGCCTACGCCGTACCACTCTACCTCGCACTGGCGGAACCCGAAGTTACCCGCAACCTGCTGCAATACCGTCGCAACCAACTGCCGCAGGCGCAGCACAACGCGCGCGAACAGGGCTTGGCAGGCGCACTCTATCCGATGGTGACGTTTACCGGCATCGAGTGTCACAACGAATGGGAAATCACCTTCGAGGAAATCCACCGCAACGGCGCGATTCCTTACGCCATCTACAACTACACCAACTACACCGGCGACGAAAGCTATCTTGCCAAAGAAGGCTTGGAAGTCTTGGTCGAAGTGTCCCGCTTCTGGGCGGACCGCGTCCACTTCTCCAAACGCAACGGCAAATACATGATTCACGGCGTAACCGGCCCGAACGAATACGAAAACAACATCAACAACAACTGGTACACCAACACCCTCGCCGCATGGGTATTGGACTACACCCGCGAAGCCCTGGCGAAATACCCGCGTCCGGATTTGAACGTGAGTGCCGCCGAGTTGGAAAAATGGGCGGACATCAGTGCGAATATGTACCGTCCGCATGACGAAGAACTCGGCGTATTCGTGCAGCACGATGGCTTCCTCGACAAAGACATCCGCCCCGTGTCCGCGCTTTCGCCGGACGATTTGCCGCTCAACCAGAAATGGTCGTGGGACAAAATCCTGCGTTCGCCATTCATCAAACAGGCGGACGTATTGCAAGGCATCTACTTCTTCGGCGACCGTTTCAGCATGGACGAAAAACGCCGTAACTTCGACTTCTACGAGCCGATGACCGTGCACGAAAGCTCGTTGTCTCCATGTATCCACTCTATTCTCGCCGCCGAATTGGGTAAAGAAGAAAAAGCGGTAGAAATGTACCAGCGCACCGCCCGCCTGGACTTGGACAACTACAACAACGACACCGAAGACGGCCTGCACATCACCTCCATGACCGGCTCGTGGCTCGCCATCGTCCAAGGTTTCGCCCAAATGAAAACTTGGGGCGGCAAACTCAGCTTCGCACCGTTCCTGCCGAGTGCGTGGACAGGCTATGCCTTCCACATCAACTACCGCGGCCGTCTGATTAAAGTCGCCGTCGGCAAAGAAAACGTCGTCTTCACCCTGCTCAAAGGCGAACCGCTCGATTTGCAGGTGTACGGCAAAGACATCACGCTCAACGGCAGCCACACCGTCGCGTTGGAAAAATAAGGAGGGCGCAAAATGACTTTTACCGCAGTCCTGTTTGACCTCGACGGCGTCATCACCGACACCGCCGAATACCACTACCGCGCATGGAAAAAGCTTGCCGAAGAACTGGGCATCAGCATCGACCGCAAGTTTAACGAGCAGCTCAAAGGCGTGTCGCGCGACGATTCGCTCAAATGCATCCTTGCGCACGGCGGCAAAACCGTCAGCGAAGCCGAGTTCGCCGAACTGACTCGCCGCAAAAACGACAACTACGTCGAAATGATTCAGGCAGTCAAACCCGAAGACGTGTACCCTGGCATTTTGCCGCTACTGGAAGCATTGAGGGCAAACGGCAAAAAAATCGCCCTCGCGTCCGCCAGTAAAAACGGCCCATTCCTGCTGGAGCGCATGGGGCTGACTCACTTCTTCGACGCCGTCGCCGACCCTGCCGCCGTCGCGCATTCCAAACCCGCCCCCGACATCTTCCTCGCCGCCGCCGAGGGCGTGGGCGTGGACATCCGCCAATGCATCGGCATTGAAGACGCCGCCGCTGGCGTCACCGCCATCAAAGCCGCCGGCGCCCTGCCCATCGGCGTGGGCAAAGCCGAAGACTTGGGCAGCGACATCGCGCTGGTGTCCGACACCGCCGAGCTGACCTACGCCTACTTGCAAAACGTGTGGGAACAGTCGGGCAGATAAAATATTAGGGAAGTAAAAAGGCCGTCTGAAAACCAAATTTTAGGTTTTCAGATGGCCTAAGATCTTTCTAAAATCCCCTAAACTTCTACCAAGATACTTAGAGAGACCTTTGCAAAATTCCTTTCTTTCCGACAGCCGAAATCCAAACACAGGTTTTCGGCTGTTTTTGTTTCAAATATCCACTGATTCTACTCAAATACCCTCTTAATCCTCCTTGGATACCTGATTAATCAGGCATCCGGCCGCCTTTTAGGCGGCAACAGGCGCACTTAGCCTGTTGGCGGCTTTCAAAAGGTTCAGACACATCGCCTTCAGATGGCTTTGTGCATTCACTTTAATCAAACCAAAATAGGCTGCCCGCGCATAGCGGAATTTACGGTGCAGCGTACCAAAGCTTTGTTCGACCACATAACGGGTCTTCGATAAATATCGGTTACGTTTGGTTTGCGTTTCCGACAGCGGATGGTTACGGTGGGCTTTGCGCATAATGCCGTCCTGCAGCCGATGCTCTTCCAGATGTTGCCGGTTTTCCTCACTGTCATAGCCTTTATCGGCATAGACGGTCGTACCTTTGGGCAGTCCTTCCAACAAAGGCAACAGGTGTTTGCACTCATGGGCATTGGCGGGGGTAATGTGCAGTTTCTCGATATAGCCTTCCTCATCGGTGCGGGTATGTTGTTTGTAACCGATTCTGTATAAACCGTTTTTCTTTGTCCAGTGGGCATCGCTGTCTTTACTCGGTGTGGTTTGTCCGCTGACTTGTCCTTCTTCATCGACTTCTATGGCCTGACGCTGTTTGCTGCCGACGGTCTGAATAATGGTGGCGTCAATGACGGCGGCGGATGCTTTCTCTACTTTTAAGCCTTTTTCGGTCAGTTGGCGGTTAATTAGTTCCAGCAATTCGGACAGGGTGTCGTCTTGCGCCAGCCAGTTACGGTAGCGGCATAAGGTGCTGTAATCGGGGATGCTCAGTTCGTCAAAACGGCAAAACAGGTTGAAATCGATGCGGGTGATGAGGCTGTGTTCGAGTTCGGGATCGGAAAGGCTGTGCCATTGGCCGAGCAGGACGGCTTTGAACATGGACAACAGGGGATAGGCGGGACGGCCGCGGTGGTCTCGAAGGTAACGGGTTTTTTGACGATTCAGGTATTGTTCGATCGGTTGCCAATCAATCACCTGATCCAACTTCAATAGTGGGAAACGGTCGATGTGTTTGGCAATCATGGCTTGGGCGGTTTGCTGGAAGAAGGTGCTCATGGAAAATCCCCTAAATGTCTTAGTGGGAATTTAGGGGATTTTGGGGAATTTTGCAAAGGTCTCTTAGAGAATTTTGCAAAGCTCTTGTCGGTATTTCTAAAATGCAAGTGCCCACAGCGAACGGGCCAACAAATACACAGATAACCCCAGTGTAATACTATTAAAGCGAGTTGCTCTCATATTGCAGCAAATTAATAGTATACAAACCAAACAACCGATTTGTATAAACGGTATCAACAGTACACCACCAGCCAACATAAACGAGGATATGATCGCCAAGGGCAACAATACCCACCAGGCAGGGATATCGTACCATCGTACTTTCTTGCTTAGCGATTGAAACCGAAAATCCTGTACAACCAAAGAAACTAAAGCCAAACCTGAATAATTGACGGATGCCATCCACCAAAATACATTTTTATCTGCTAAAGCCCACCAATATAAAATAGGTGATAAGACTGTCAAAATCAGGAATACACGCCTTGAAGATTGCAAGTAAAGTTTCAATGCCATAGCGGCATATACTGCTATCCCTGAAAAAACTGCACCCATACCCGCTGAAATTAAAAGTTCCAAAGGCATGTTTGTAATATCATAATTCATAAGGACACTGTGAAATTCACCACTATTCTCCTCAGAGTAAAATGCCTCTGATGCTGCGCTTGAAAAATCAGCGAAGAAAACCATGCATACGATATACAGTAGGATTAGCTGCAATATTGAGCCTGTATATTGCCGTGGACCGCGCCCAAACTGTAACGCGTTGACAACGATCAAACAGGCAACCGTCCATGCAGTAAATGGGATAGTTGCAAAGGAATACAGTAATTGAGGAGTTTCTCCATTATCAAGTAGCACTCCCAAACCCAATACCAACCAGCCTATAACAAACCCCACCCATGCCAAAACGGGCGCAGCCAAAACTCGTGAATAAGCCATCTGCCACGCCGATAAAGAAGACATTCGTAACTGGTCAAATGCATTGGAAGATATATCTTGTTTAAAACTCCTTTCTATCAAAATATAACCGGCCAAAGCTGACAGAGCCAAACCAAACCCACCTACCATAATCAAATGGTCTGACCATTCAGAACCTGCCCGTTTAGTGATAGCAAACAGCCCATACAAAATAAATATACCGGCAACCATACCCCAGTTTAAATTCAACCATAGCAATCGCTGAAACTCCGCGTTTACCATAATTTTTGGCGACTTGATACGATTCATGCAGCTTCTCCCTGTTTTTTGACCTGCAAACTGTTTTGATAACTTTGCAGCAAAGTAGTTTTCACAATATCTGCCCCACTCAACGCCAAATCCCTAAACACAACATCACGGATAAGCCGTACACGTGCCTCATCGCCTGAATCAATTAATACCAACAATGCAGAATCATCTACTTTTATATCATAAACGTAATCCAATCCTTGCAATACATCTGCCGCAACACTGATTTCCTCAGTTGCAAAACACAGGCGCACAGTTTGACGATCAGTATTTTCATCCTGCAGTGCCTGGAACGCCTGAATTCTGCCTTGCTTAATAACAAGCATATGGCTGCAATATTCGTCCAATTCAGACAAAATGTGACTGGATACCAATATCGTCATACCTTCCTTCTGCAATTTAAGCAGCAACAACGACAACTCATGCCGTGCTTCAGGATCCAGGCCGCTAGCAGGTTCATCCAACAATAAAAATTTTGGCTTGTGAATAATGACCTGGCCAATACCTACGCGTTGCTTTTGACCTCGCGAAAGCTCACTGATAAAACTACCAAGCTTATCCTCCAAACCCAAAAGTTGAACAGTTTCACTCAGAATTTCAGGCAAATTTTTCTCTGGAACCCCGCGCGAACTGGCAGCATAAGTCAAACATTCCAAAACAGTAAGATTCTGCGGCAATCCAAAAATATCAGGCAAATAGCCTAATTTGGCATAACTCTCTCGAGGATTTTCTAAAACAGGCTGTCCATCTAAAAGAACCTTCCCACTACTCGGATTCTCCAAACCAGCCATACATCGCATCAGTGTCGATTTACCAGCACCATTCGGCCCAATCAGCCCTGTAATGCTTCCTTGAGGAAGCTGTACCGAAATATCATGCAGTACTTGCCGTTCATCGTAATGAAAATGCAGATTTTCAATTTTTATCATCAGTTGTCCTTATATTTCAGACGGCCTTATAGCCGCTGACATATTCAATAATGCATCATCATAACATTGAATGCTACCAAAAATATTTTCTAGATAGCATCAAAATTATAAAAAGGCCGTCTGAAAAACATGGTATTTTTCAGATGATCCCATTAGGTTTATTTATCGATATTGCGGTCGTTGGCAATTTATGCAGTTTTGTTCAGGCTTTTGACCAAAGAGGGTGCGTGTTCAATCTACGCTATGGAACCATCCATATCCAGCACTTTACTGTTGGCATCCTAGTTTTATAGTTAATTAAAATCAAAATAGGATAATAGTGCATCGTCAAATCGAGCGTAATCAGACAAAACGGTTCTCAGATACCGCTTAATATTCGCCCACACCTTCTCAATCGGGTTGAGCTCAGGTGAATAAGGTGCAAGAGGCAATACCTTATGTCCCAATTTTTCCGCCATTTCCCGTAAGACACCCATACGGTGAAATCGTGCATTATCTAAAATAATCACCGATTTTTGAGTCAATGTGGGCTGTAGGCATTGCTGAAACCACGCTTCAAAAAAGACTCCGGTCATCGTATTTTGATAAACCATCGGAGCAATCAGCCGGTTGCCGACTTGTGCGGACACCAGAGATAAGCGTCGGTATCTTTTTCCACTTATCTGCGCTTTCACTATTTGCCCTTTTAGGCTGCGGGCATAGGGACGGAACAGGTAGCGGTCAAATCCTGTTTCATCCAAATAAACACGTTGGTAGTCGGAAAATTCGGCCAGCTGTGTCAAATAATGCGTTACTTTGGCCGGGTCTTGTTCTTTGTAAGTGGTGGTCTTTTTTTGCGCGTCATCCCCATCTGTTTGAGTGCATAGCAAACGGCGGCTGGCGTACAATCAAAATGTTTAGCGATTTCATGCAGATAGGCATCCTGGTGTTGCTCAACATATTGAGCCAGTTTTTGCCTATCCAATTTGACGGCATTTAGACCGGTAACTTGATGTTTTAGGCTGCCTGTTTGTTTTTTAAGGCGAATCCATAAGTAAAGCGTGTTTCTTGACAAGTTAAACGTTGCTGCGGTTTGGCTGATGTTTTTGCATTGTTCGTAATAGTTTAAAGCTTTGTTTCTTAAGTCCGTAGAATATGCCATGGTTAGACCTTCAAAGTTGAGTATTGTACTATTTTGTTTTTAATTGACTATATACGCTGACAAGAATACCTTTGCTAGCCTGTACCACCCCAACCATTGGTTCTAAGTTTGAATCCTTCATCATTTTCTCCGCGTTTTTCTCAATTTAAGTGACACCATAAATTCAGTTATTCCCGGGTGGTCTGTAAAGTGAGTACTTAAAATTATCTGAAAACGATGTATTCAAACCTAAAAAGTAATCCTGATACCCGTTATGGGAAGATAAAGTGGAGTTTGGAAAAAATAAAATGGGATTTGAAACAGAAACAGCCGAAATCCTGTGTTTCGGTTTTGGCTGTCGAGTAGAAAATTTTTTACATAAAGTCTTGGATTACCTGTCCGTAAACCAACTGCAAGGCAGCGTGGATTATTCATACTCTGATGAAATGTGACATGAGAAACAGTCGTTTGATAGTCCAGAGTATCAAAAAAAGGAACTGTACCACTTTGTTAATTTCTATAAATGGTTATATTCTACAATATAAAAGTCCTTTGTATTGGAGCTTTATACGCTTTATGTATTCCATAGTATCTTTTTTATCCATTGAATAAACCACTCAAACCAGCTCATCTTCTCTTCTTTTAAAGAATTTTCATTTATAGATTGTTCGTCCTGTTTAATTTTAATAGACGCTCTATCGACACATTTTCCTCTAGTATAATCTTGTATTATAAATTGATTATTATCATCTTTTTTGAGGCAAATAGTATCACCAAAACCTATAAAGTTTGGCACGATGTTAAATTGTAAATTTTTATTTGGATCAGGGCGCAGACTAATTGCATAAATCTGTCTATCTTTTAATTTTAGGTTTGGGAAGTTTGAAGAATTCAACATAATACATTTTTCTTTAGTTGGATAATTTTCTTCAAATGTATTTTCATAGAATATGCTATACATATTATCTGCATTACCTTGTGATATATCTATAAAATACGCACCAATCAAGTCAACTCTTTCAATATAAAGACACGGAGTATTATTAATAATCCTAAAACTGACTACACCATCTGCATCAGGAGCATTGGAAAAAGCATTACAATTAAATGAAAATAACAAAATTGATAGTGCATAAAATAACTTTATATACATAGAAATTCTCTAGATTAAATTGGTACACAATTAAACATTAATGACCATCATCTCCACATAAACCGTATAGATACAGCTGCTTATACTACAAAAGCACCACTAACCATTTCAGATAGAAAAATATATGACAAACCGTTTGATAAAAGCTCAAAAGTTATCATTATGAAAAATAAAAATACAGCTAAAATACAACAATAAATTTTAATTTTGGGAAATGATGCATTCTGATGCTAAATTAGTATCTTTATTATAAAACCAATTTTAGGGCTTACACGTATACGCAGATATTTTGTCTAGTTGAACAGTAGTTAATGTGGCTAAATGACTACGGATCAGTGACCACATTTCCTTTTTCAGCCAGATCTTTCCAATTCCATTTGAATTTAACCTATTGAGTTTAAAAGAAATTATATTTATACTAATTAAATTACATTTCAAGCAGTAAACTTCCTAGGATATAGCTCGATGGATATAGCTCGATCAGTTTGCTCTTATTGTTATTGCATTTAACAATTTTCTTATAAAGATAATTTATACTGTACTATGGATACCTTTGGTTATTTAAGATACCCATAATATTAAATTTCATCAAATCTTCTATCGATAATTTTTCCCCCAGTGTATAGATTTGAGAATTTTATTTTTAGGATTTATCAAAAAATTCCTCAAAATATACTTTCGATTTTGTTGTTACCTAATTAGAAAATACGACAAATAGCTTTTTGCTGTTGTTGGATAATGTTTTACCCAAAAATAGTGAGCAATTATTTGTGCTTGCTGCTCAATATTAAAATCTTTAAACTCCTTTTTTGCATCTGATCCAAATAAATCATATACATAAGCCTTTGCATCAGAATCATATCCTCCTTTTACTTGAAGAGCAATCCCTCTGCAAGCCACACTTAAATCCATAGCATAATATTGCCAGACATGTGCCATTTCATGTATAAACCATCGTATATTATCTGATTTTGTATTTATCGTGAAGTCTGAAATATTGTCATAATGTTGGTTAGGAAGATAAATATTTCCAAATGGAGTCATCGCATTGTTTGAGATATTCGGCATCTCCAAAAGACCTCCTTGGATTATCCATACCTTGTCGTAAGGAATGGAATCTTGATACACTAACTTTGCTAGATTGACTTCATTCTTCGTCAGTTTTCTTTTTGTCTCAACTGTCAAATCTACTGGAAAAACCGTATTGCCATTAAACATGTATGTCTGACTCGTTTGCTCTTTCACAACACCCATAATTTTCTTCCTTAGCTATAATGCAAATTCTAATATTTTCTGAATTTTCAGTTCCAACAAAGGCAGTTAGCCCTTCATTATCTATTTTCCCTTTAATGAGTAACTCCTCACCTTTATATATTTCATATTTTACCTTAGGTAAAATTTTACCTTGTTCATCTTTCAATAAAAATTGTTGTACGTAACGATGAACAGGAAGAAACACTTTATTTAATATGCTGTTTGGCCCACCCACCACCAACGGTGCCCTCACCCGCACCACCTTCGGACTTCCGATTTCCACTTCCCCGTTGCTCAGTTTGATATACGCCCCCTTGCAGGTAATCAGTATCTCTTCCTTCGCTGCAATGGTAACTTTCCCTGCGCTGCTGGTTAACGTCGCATCCTTCAGTGCATTCAGCTGCAGCTCGTCATTCTGTGCCTGTACTTCCACTTTGCCCTGATTGGCCTGTACCTTGATGCCGCTGCTTTGCGCAAACAGGTTCAGACTCTCTGCCGCATGGGCGGTCAGGCTTTGTCCGGCAGTAATGTCGGTATGGTTGCCGCTGACCAGGTGGATGTTTTCATTGGCGGTATGCAGTTGGCTTTGTTGGGTTGCGGTAGCAATGCCGGCCGGGGCGGTTTGGATCAAACCGGCTTCTTTCAGGTCTTTGAGGGCGTCTTTCAGACGGCCTCTTTGGGTTTCTTCATCGGTGTTATGGTTGTTTGCGGTTTGGGCGGCTTTGTTCAGGCTTTTGGCCAGGGAGAGAGCCTGTTCGATCTGTGCGATGGCATCGTCCATATCCAGTACTTTGCCATTGGCATCCTGGTTTTGTGCGCTGACGAGTATGCCCTTACCTGCCCGTACCGCGCCCCAGCCGTCGGTTCTCAATTCGAAGCCTTCGCCGTTCTCTCCGCGTTTCTCCCTGCTACTGTCGACGATATGGCCGAGGTTGAGTTGGGATTTCTGATAGTCGGTGGCAAGTTTGATGTGTTCCTGACCCTGCAGGTCTTCCATCCTGAGTTTGTTGTTCGCCCAGGTACGGATAACGTTTCTTGTGTTCCAATCGGCAGGGATATGGTCGGTATGGGCACTGTCGTGCATGACACCGGAGATATACGGACGGTCGGGATTACCTTGTACGAAGGACAGCATCACTTCGGTGCCTTCGTGTAAGGGGAAGTGAATGCCGTATTCGGGACCGGCATAGGGTTTAGCCAGTCGGACGGGACGGCTTTCCCCGCCGGGACTCCATTCGTCCAGGTCAAACGGGAGTTTGACGCGGTAGCGGCCCATATCGTCGATATAGGCATAGGTGCAGTTTTCTGCCGCAGTGACCCGTGCCGGTAAGGTACCGTCGATATGCGGACGCGGGGTGATGCGTTCGGGACGGTAGGCGAGTTGGGCGGAGATGGCGGTAAAGGTGTGGCTGTAGGCGGTATCGCAGCTGCCGCTGTGTTCCATGGAAAGTACCAGCCAGCCGTCGGGGGCTTCGGGGAAGGAGACATCGGTTTGGAACACCTTCATCGGTGTCATGGAGACGACGTTGCCGCTGCCGGCTGCAACGGTTTGGCGGCAGAGGTTGGCTTCATTCAACAGGGTCGTCTGAACTTGGGCTTCGTCGGTTGTTTTAGGATGAAGGCCCCAGTGCTGCTGTTTGCCCAATAAGACGGTATTGTCGGCAGATTCTTCGGACTGTTTGTTGTCGGTTTCGGCAAAGAGGTTGGTATCGGCACTGCGATAGTTGTAGTCGGCCGTACGTATGCCTTCGACGATGGGGTTGTGGCGGATGCTTAAGTTAAAGAGTGCTTCGGTACCGACACTCTCCAATCCGGCATGGGGTCGGTAGGAAACGGGTAGGCCTTGGCTGCGCAAATAGTGTTCGGGACTGTCGCCGAAGACGACTACGTCACCATGTTGTTCATGCTGTTCGAAGGCATACCAGATACCCTCTTCTTCACACAGACGGTTGATAAAGTCGAAGTCGCTTTCGAGATATTGGGTGACATACTCGCGTACAGCGTAGTTGCGGCTCTTTTGAAAACGGTAGTCGACGCCGGAGAAACCGTGGTGTTTGAAGACGGCGGCAACGATGTCGGGGACGGTTTGGTTTTGAAACAGGCGGGAATTGCCCAAGGTCTCTTCCTATTGATGATAACCAAACTGCACAATCCAAAGATCCAAGCCTCATGCCCAAGAGTAAAATGCAGATTCAGATTATCGGCATAGTAATACAGGATTCTTCTTTGGCTTTCTGAAACAGTAGGTCATTCGGGTTTAATAGGATGGACTGTATCTATGCTTGTTCGCCTTGTGACGAAATTATCTGTTTCTGCAAAATCAGTCCATTTTTTTCATCATTTCCATAAATTTTTAAACCATTTAATTAATGAATCAAACCAACTTTCTTGTATTCCTATCATTGTATTATTTTCAAGGAAATCAGTTCTATTTCTACATTTTCTAGAGGATGAGTCAATAGAACCTACTTTAACCTTTCCATCTTCCTCTATTATGCAATAATAATTTTTCATACCAATGAAATCAGCATATCCATACGTATTTGGCTGAAGCGTGATATCATAGACTTCATTACTTTTTAATACTATACCATCAAAATTATTATTATCTGTAACAATACAATTTTCTTTATTTGGATAGTTTTTATCAAATGAATTTTCATAATACCAAGATCTATATTCTCCTAAGTCTGAATCAAAAAAACCCACACCTAGCAAATAATTACCTAAAAGATTTTTCTTATCAGTATAAATACACAACATATTGTTTTTTATTATTATATTTATATCATTATTAGAATATGGGGATGGTGAAATTCCATATACCTTAATACTTATCATTAAGATAACAAAATAAAATATGCCTCTACTCATATCTTTATCCTCTTAAAACAATTAAGAAAACTTAAAATGAATAAAAATCTCTTCCTTTCCGATAAAAGCCCTTAGCTATTGCCCTTCTTGAAATATTAAAGAGAAATCTGAATAGGCATCTGAATAGGCAAATGAAAGATACTTTTCTACCAAATGATTTTGGATCTCTAAAATTAGTGTTCACTCAAATATTTTTTAACTTCCTCTTTTGTCTCTACAGTACATGGAAATTGATCAAAAATATTAGCATCACAATATAATAGGAATTGTTTCAATTGCCCTTTAGGTACATCTTGTATATCACGCTCCCCAATAGAATCATAGTATAAGCTCTGAAATGACCACGGTTTTTTTAAAAATAATATATAATTATTATCAAATTCTCCTATCCTATAAACAATACCGATAAACAAATACAATGAAATAAAAATAAAAAATAGCATTTTATTCATAAAATTTCCTTATCTGTTTATTTAACTTTAGTTGGTTTATTTAATCTAAATTCTTTTCTTAACTCAACTATTTTCTCCATAGCAACACTACCTGGACATGTCCGAGTATCGTTAGATAAAGCAAATTCTTTATGCCCTCCTAACTCACTGATTTCGAAAAAATTATTCAGGCATTTGATTAAAACTTTTAGAGCAGCTAATTGTGCATCAGGTATCTTTCTCATATAATCAGAATCAAATTGATCAGTCCATGTACTAAAATCTTTAAAAGAAAGTTTAGCTTCTCCTGGTTTTGAAAAATCTCCTAATAAGAGAATACCTATTTTTTTAGCATTATTTTTATTAACATGAGAACCTTTGAATCTTATATCTCTGCCTTCTGCAATAACTCCTGTACAATCTACTGCGTAGTGATAACCGATATCTGAAAAATCTTTTTTATCCATGTGGTTATTTTGTACTTCACGTAAAGCACCATACGTTGCAGAACATATATGTTGTGGTGAATTCCCTTGGTGGTGGATGACTATTGATGTGTAATCCCACTCATCTTCTAAACCATTATTAGCCGCTCGTGCTCCCCATTCCGAACGCTCCAAAAATTTATTTTTAGAAATTACTGGTAAAAATTTTTCTAAATAATTAATAATAGCTTTCCTTGTGGCAGCCCGATCATTCACAGTTATTTCACTTGTTTTGACATCACGATCATTAGATAAAATTAATTTCGTATTTTTTTCAGCCATTTTATACCTCATTTGGTTTTAAAATTCTTTTGGGAGCTTCAAATAATACATGTACTGAAACTACATCGGATTGTAATGATTTTAAATACAAAAAACCATTATTATCTGTAGATAATATTTTTTTATCACCGGATAAGAATTTGACAATACATTTACGTTGCTTTATGGGCTCTCCTGTTTCGCTATTTTTCACAAGCAATTTTGCTTTGTATAAAGGAAAATCTTTGATAGAGAAGAAATCAAAATCTCGTTTTGCCGATTCACCCACCACCAACGGCGCCCTCACCCGCACCACCTTCGGACTCCCGATCTCAACTTCCCCGTTGCTCAGCTTGATATACGCCCCTTTGCAGGTAATCAGAATCTCTTCCTTCGCTGCAATGGTAACTTTCCCTGCGCTGCTGGTTAACGTCGCATCCTTCAGTGCATTCAGCTGCAGCTCGTCATTCTGTGCCTGTACTTCCACTTTGCCCTGATTGGCCTGTACCTTGATGCCGCTGCTTTGCGCAAACAGGTTCAGACTCTCTGCCGCATGGGCGGTCAGGCTTTGTCCGGCAGTAATGTCGGTATGGTTGCCGCTGACCAGGTGGATGTTTTCATTGGCGGTATGCAGTTGGCTTTGTTGGGTTGCGGTAGCAATGCCGGCCGGGGCGGTTTGGATCAAACCGGCTTCTTTCAGGTCTTTGAGGGCGTCTTTCAGACGGCCTCTTTGGGTTTCTTCATCGGTGTTATGGTTGTTTGCGGTTTGGGCGGCTTTGTTCAGGCTTTTGGCCAGGGAGAGAGCCTGTTCGATCTGTGCGATGGCATCGTCCATATCCAGTACTTTGCCATTGGCATCCTGGTTTTGTGCGCTGACGAGTATGCCCTTACCTGCCCGTACCGCGCCCCAGCCGTCGGTTCTCAATTCGAAGCCTTCGCCGTTCTCTCCGCGTTTCTCCCTGCTACTGTCGACGATATGGCCGAGGTTGAGTTGGGATTTCTGATAGTCGGTGGCAAGTTTGATGTGTTCCTGACCCTGCAGGTCTTCCATCCTGAGTTTGTTGTTCGCCCAGGTACGGATAACGTTTCTTGTGTTCCAATCGGCAGGGATATGGTCGGTATGGGCACTGTCGTGCATGACACCGGAGATATACGGACGGTCGGGATTACCTTGTACGAAGGACAGCATCACTTCGGTGCCTTCGTGTAAGGGGAAGTGAATGCCGTATTCGGGACCGGCATAGGGTTTAGCCAGTCGGACGGGACGGCTTTCCCCGCCGGGACTCCATTCGTCCAGGTCAAACGGGAGTTTGACGCGGTAGCGGCCCATATCGTCGATATAGGCATAGGTGCAGTTTTCTGCCGCAGTGACCCGTGCCGGTAAGGTACCGTCGATATGCGGACGCGGGGTGATGCGTTCAGGACGGTAGGCGAGTTGGGCGGGGATGGCGGTAAAGGTATGGCTGTAGGCGGTATCGCGGCTGCCGCTGTGCTCCATGGAAAGTACCAGCCAGCCGTCGGGGGCTTCGGGGAAGGAGACATCGGTTTGGAACACCTTCATCGGCGTCATGGAGACGACGTTGCCGCTGCCGGCTGCAACGGTTTGGCGGCAGAGGTTGGCTTCGTTCAACAGGGTCGTCTGAACTTGGGCTTCGTCGGTTGTTTTGGGATGAAGGCCCCAATGCTGTTGTTTGCCCAATAAAACGGTATTGTCGGCTGATTCTTCCGACTGTTTGTTGTCGGTTTCGGCAAATAGGTCGGTATCGGCACTGCGGTAGTTGTAGTCGGCCGTGCGTATGCCTTCGACAATGGGGTTGTGGCGGATGCTTAAGTTAAAGAGTGCTTCGGTACCGACACTCTCCAATCCGGCATGGGGTCGGTAGGAAACGGGTAGGCCTTGGCTGCGCAAATAGTGTTCGGGACTGTCGCCGAAGACGACTACGTCACCATGTTGTTCATGCTGTTCGAAGGCATACCAGATACCCTCTTCTTCACACAGACGGTTGATAAAGTCGAAGTCGCTTTCGAGATATTGGGTGACATACTCGCGTACAGCGTAGTTGCGGCTCTTTTGAAAACGGTAGTCGACGCCGGAGAAACCGTGGTGTTTGAAGACGGCGGCAACGATGTCGGGGACGGTTTGGTGTTGGAACAGCCGGGAAGTTTGGAAATGTTTTAAAGCCGCGAAGCGCGGCTCTAAAACAAAGCGGTAAACGGTTTCATCCTTGGAAACCGACAACTTCTCGCATGAGGTGATAATGCCCTGCCATTGCTTTGCCGGGGGATCGTCTGAAGCAGACCCGAATACTTCGGCCACTTCCGACAGTAAACCTTCTTGCGGACGAATCTCAAACGCTGCGCGCTGGTTGAGGTAGGAAGACAGCGGCAGCGAGGAATCGGTCGAGGTAGCGGTGATTTCAACACGGTAAGCGGTATTGACCGCTTCGGATGCGCTGGAGGAGCGGACTGAAAGTGAGGGGGAGAAACGGGCGAAGGTGAGGTGGTAGGATTGGCGGGCGGTCATGACAGAAAAATTTTAAAATGACAATGAATTTGATATATTAACTGGGATTATGCTGATGGTAAAGCGAATGGGATAAATGGAAAAAGGCCGTCTGAAAGGTAATAAATCCAGTTGATTTTAATCCCCTTATCAACAAACTTTAAAACTCTCTCCAATTAAATTTTTAAGAAATTTGCGTGAATCAACTTCTAAATCTAACTATTTTTTTAATAACTATATCGCCCACTCATTTCTAATGAAAAAAGTACAAATTTAATGGAAAATACACACCTTCAAACTTAATTGCCTTTAAAAAAACGAATGCGCTCCTTCCTTCACATCCTTAAGAAAATCGGCAAAATAGCGCTGATTATCCCTATTTTTGCCCTATTGTATTTTTTATCTGCTTGGATGATGGCTTCATTGCCGCTTAATGAAGAGCAACCCAAGGGGGAAATTACTTTATTTTTAGTCAGTAACGGCGTACATACTGATGTAGTCATGCCGCTAAAGAATGATATTTTTGATTGGTCGGATATCGTCAATCCAAAAGACACGCTCACTGCTGATCCTCAGATAACGCATATCGGTTTAGGCTGGGGGGAGCGCAATTTTTATTTATACACGCCTGAGTGGAAAGATTTGACGTTCTCCAATGCCTTAGGTGCATTAAGCGGGCTGAACCGTACGCTGATTCATGTTACTTATTATTCTTTTGAACCACGAGAAAATAGCCACGTCGTCAAATTTTTGGTCACGCCTGAGCAATACAGGAATTTAACAAAATCGCTCTTGGCCGGTTTTCAACAAAAAAATGGGCACCCCATCTTGCTAAAAGGAATCCATCATCAATCTAACGATGCTTTTTACGAAGCCAAAGGGCGCTATCATTTATTCAATACTTGTAACACTTGGTTGAATGACAAATTGGTGGAAAGCGGCCTGAAAGGAGTTTATTGGACTCCTTTTTCTTCACCCTTGCTGGAACAATACCGATAGCCTTCACGCTTCTCAATTTTTGGTCTATGTAAGACTTCAGGCCGTCTGAACATTTTCAGACGGCCTGTATTTTGATAAAAACCCAAAGCCCTTTATTATATAAATGAAATTTCTAAATAGCATTAAATATTAATTCTAACAGATAAACTGATTTTAAATTCCATAAAATAATTAAAATAAAGAAATTTTAGAATAAAATTGCTAAAATAAAAAATCAAGCCTTGTTTAATTCTGCTAAAACCTGTAACCTGTATCAAAAATAAACAAGAGAGTCCATCATGTCCCAACACTACCCTACTGACGATATTAAGATCAAAGAAGTCAAAGAGTTACTCCCTCCAATCGCACATTTGTATGAGCTGCCTGTTACGCCTCAGGTTGCCAATTTGGTTTATAAAACACGTCATGAGATTTCGGATTTGGTTCACGGCCGCGACAACCGTTTGCTGGTCATCATCGGCCCATGTTCGATTCACGATACTAAGGCGGCGGTTGAATATGCGCAAAAATTGCTGCCCTTGCGCAAAAAATATGAGAAAGAGCTGCTGATTGTAATGCGCGTGTATTTTGAAAAACCGCGTACAACCGTTGGCTGGAAAGGTCTGATTAACGATCCGCACTTGGACGGTACGTTTGACATCAATTACGGCCTGCGCCAAGCGCGTCAGTTGTTGCTTACTTTGAACGAAATGGGCATGCCTGCTTCGACTGAATTCTTGGACATGATTACGCCGCAATACTACGCCGACCTGATTTCTTGGGGCGCGATTGGGGCGCGTACGACTGAAAGCCAGGTACACCGCGAATTGGCCAGCGGCCTTTCCTGCCCTGTCGGTTTTAAAAACGGTACGGACGGCAATCTGAAAATCGCCATCGACGCCATCGGCGCCGCCAATCATCCGCACCACTTCCTGTCTGTAACCAAAGCCGGTCATTCTGCGATTGTCCACACCAGCGGCAACCCTGACTGCCATACGATTTTGCGTGGCGGTAAAGAGCCTAATTACAGCGCGGAACACGTTAAAGACGCGGTTGCGCAGCTTCAAAAAGCCGGCGTGAGCAGCAAACTGATGGTGGACTGCAGCCATGCCAACAGCCGTAAAGACTTCCGCAAACAAATGGATGTAGCGCACGATGTTGCGGCGCAACTGAAAGCTGGTGAAGAAAACATTATGGGCGTGATGGTGGAAAGCCACTTGGTTGAAGGCCGTCAGGACAAGCCAGAAGTTTACGGTCAAAGTATTACGGATGCCTGCATCGGTTGGGATACGACTGAAGAATTGCTGGCCCTGCTTGCCGAAGCGAAAGGTTACCAAGCGTAAGTGCGAAATCATTAAAAAGACCGGATATGTTCCGGTCTTTTTTGTGTCTGTTATTTTAATTTCTTTGATTCATAATAAAAACAGTATGTTAATAAAAAATCAGGCCGTCTGAAACAATTAAAAGACAGTTTCAGACGGCCTACTCAATCCGTTTATGCCGCACCAACGCTATACGTTTCGCCCTTGCTGTCCGCTTGGCCGACAATGGCAGCAACGGCAGCGGCCAAGCCGTTGCGCGTCATGTATTTTTGCGGAATTTCTTGGGCATTTTGTGTCAAGGTATAGGCATTATCTTCGCCATCGGCAAGGCCGCAGGGGCGCAAGATGGTCCAATTCAAACCGCTTTGTTTGAGATAGATTTCGGCTTCTGTTTTGGCACGGACGGCTTCGCCGAGTGCCTGTTTGAACGGCTCGCTCATCATGTCCCATTGTTCACCGCAACCCATGCTGGTAATCAGTACAAAGCGGGCTTGCGGATTGGCGGCTTTCGTAGCGGCAATGATGTTGATATTGCCCAGCGCATCGCTGCGGATGCCCTCTTCGTTTTTGCCGCCGACAAAACTGATCACGGTATCAGGACGATATTGTGCCAACGCTTTATCGAGCGCGTCGGCATCAAGCGCATCGGCGACGACGGTTTGAATATTGTGTTCGGCAAAAAAGCTGTCTTCAGACGGCCTTCTCAATACGGCGACGGTATCGGCTGAGTCAGTCAATGTGCGTATATAGGCGCGGCCGGACGGGCCGTTGGCTCCGAAGATGAGTTGCATGTTTGGGGTTCCTTTGTATGGTAAATGTTTGTTGTTAGAAAATCCGCTCCTCTATGCAACAAGGAACGGATTATCAGGCCGTCTGAAACCGTTTAAGCGGCATCAAACAATTTGCGCATGGCTTCGATTTGGTGTTGTTTCAACTCGCCTGCCTCATCGCGGCCGACGAAAATTTTAAACATGGCGCCGCCGTTGCGGTTGATAAAGTTGAGCGAGCAAGTGGCTTTACCCATAAACGGGCGTTCCAAAAGGTAGATGGAGGCGCAGTTTTCATAGTAGATGTGGCCGTGTACACCGCCCTCGGTTTCGGGATGGTCAAAGTTGTAGAAACCGCGGCCGACTTTGCCGTTAGGCAGTTTGCCGCTGACTTCGACGATGGCATCGGGGGTGTGGGCGATGAAGGTAACGGATTCATCCCATGCGGCAACGGCTTGGAGGATTTCGACTATGCGGCTGCCTTCGGTTTGGCGCACGTTCTCTTCAGGCAGGCAGCGGATAACGTCTTCAAAACTGCATTGGTTTTGCGCTGCCAGCATTTCCAGTACTTGGCCGGGATTTTTTTCTAATGATTGGCGCAACATGGTTTGTTGTTCGGCTGAAAGTTTTTGCATGGTTTGATCCTTTTCTTGAGTCGGAAGAGTGAGCATGAGTTTGCGGATAAGGGTGGGCGACCAATAACGGCCGCTGGTATTCAAACGGATAATGCCGTCTGAATCAGGTTCTTTAAAAAGCTGCATTTCCTGCCATTGGGCAATCAGCTTTTGCGCTGCTTTGTTGCCGTCAAACAATAATGGATTCAGACGGCCTGTTTCAATATCGTGCTGGACTTTGCTGAGCAGTGCTTTATTTGGACTATGGCCGCTCATAAATGCGATGTTTTTCTCGCCTTTCGGCGTGGCGAGATAACTCTCCAAATCGCCCTGCACCTGATAGCTGAAACCTCCAAAGTTACCGCCTGCTCCGGAGCCGAATGCTAAACAGGAAATATCGGATTTGATCAGGGTATTGTAGCGGTTGCGCTCTCCGCGGCCGGGATAGGCAAAGTGGCTGTTGCTGACCTGTTCCCAGCCTTTTTCCAGCAGTGTTTCAACCGTGTAGGCATATTGGTCTGCCTGAATATCAAAGCCCGGCGGTGTCGGAAATGCGCCTTTTTCAATCATGCGGTTGATGGGCAGCATGGGATAAAGGTTGAACGCGTACGTATCCAGACCGGACAGAGGCAGCTCGGCGGCGCGGGCGATATCGTTTTGCCAAACTTCATCGGTTTGATTGGGCAGGCCGAACATCAAATCGGCCACAATCACGGTATCGAGTTCGCACAATTTTGCCAAATATTCAAACGCCTCGTCTCCGCTGTGTTTGCGGCCGAGACGGCGGCGGATGGCGGTATTGAAAGTTTGTACGCCGATGGAAATTCGGTTGGCCCCTGCTTCGATGCAGGCCTGTGCTTTTTCCAAATCGAAATGGCTCATGCGCCCTTCGATGGTGAACTCGCAATCTTCGGCAAGCGGCAGATATTGGTAGCAGGCACGAATCAGGCGGACGAGGTCTTCCGTAAGCAACGCGGTCGGCGTACCGCCCCCGAAATAAACGGCTCGGATTTTGCCCTTGCCTGTACGGACTTCGGCTTCAGCGGCCATTTCTTCGATAATTTTGTCGGTGTACACGCTGCTTTGGCTATCCTTCCACGCATTACGGTAGAAGCCGCAAAAAACGCAATGGTTGGCGCAAAATGGAATATGCAGATAAGCAAGCGCGTCCACATCAGTTGCATGGGGAAGCTTTTTCTTCCAAATGTTCTGCCACTGGGGACGCGGCATTGGAATACCGCCCCAAACGGGCATTAATGCCTGACGTTCGGGAAATGCCTTGGGCGCGGATTGTTTCGGAGTCCAAACAAGCTGCTGTACCATGATAATGATTAATAAAAATTATTAATAAGATTTATATATTAAATAACCATCATCATTTTCTTGTCAATATTTTTGTGTAATTAAA
This sequence comes from Neisseria subflava, assembly GCF_024205705.1. Taxonomy (NCBI): domain Bacteria; kingdom Pseudomonadati; phylum Pseudomonadota; class Betaproteobacteria; order Neisseriales; family Neisseriaceae; genus Neisseria; species Neisseria subflava. The sequence continues at coordinate 671,462 of NZ_CP073115.1, read as the reverse complement.
AATCAGTATTATTTTAAAATATTGTATTCTATAAATAATAAAATATATTTCTATTTGATGGAAATCGGCATTTTACTTGTGAAATGCGCAAAATTTGGTTCTTCAAGTCGGGAACATTCTCCCATCTCGTTTTATTTTTGAACGATAAAATAAATTTTCTTTATCATTTTTCAGACGGCCTGTTGGCGCTCAGCTTCTGAAATAAAACCCTGCCTCATCTTCGCAACGGCGTATCTGCCAACCGTAAACCGATTCAAGCAAATCAGGGCGCATCACTTCGCCCACCTTGCCTGATGCAACGACTTTTCCCTTATTCATCAAAATAATATGTTCCGCATAACGCGCGGCGAGGTTTAAATCGTGCAATACCATCATTGATGAAGCACGGTTTGAATGCCCGACCAAATACTGCATCAGGCGGTGTTGGTGGCGGATATCGAGATGGTTGCACGGTTCGTCCAAAAGCAAGACCGGCGCGTTTTGCAACAGGGCGCGGATGATGTTGGCGCGTTGTTGCTCGCCACCTGAAAGCTTACCGATGCGCTTATCCGCCAATGCCGTCAAATCAAAATAATCGAGCAACTCGTCCGCCCATTCATGGTTCAGACGGCCTTTTTGTACGAATGACGCCAACGCAATGTATTCGCGTACGGTCATTGGCATATTGTAACGGCCATGCTGCCCGACCCATGCCACCCTGCCCGCGCGGATTTGCGGCGCAACGGCCTCACCGAAAAGCGTGATTCCTCCCTGCCCTGTTTGCCCGATTAAGGCCCGCAGCAAAGTAGATTTGCCTGCGCCATTCGGGCCGATAATGACGGTCATGCCCGAAGGTATATCCAGTTGATCGATTTCAAGCAGGGTTTTGTCTTGGACGCGGACGGAAAGATTACAGATTTGAAATAAGGTGTGCATGGCAAAAGATATGGGGCAATGAAGTTTCAGACGGCCTGTTTAGGCATCAACGGCTTTTCAAAGGCTTGATAAACAAATACATAAAAAACGGTCCGCCCAATAAGGCAATCACGATACCGACCGGCAGATCGACAGGGTATGTCAGCCAGCGCGCCGCGCCGTCCACCACCATTAAAAACACTGCGCCCAACCAAGCCGACAGCGCAATCAGTTTACGGCGGCTGCCACCGACGGCTTGCGCCAGCACATTGGGGATCATCATGCCGAGAAAACCGATGATGCCAGAAAGCGATACCGCCGCCCCTGTCATCAATGCCGCGCCAATTACGGTTTGCACACGCAATGCCGCAACTGATACACCCATACTGGCAGCCGTGTCTTCGCCCGTCATCAAAACGTCCAGCCGCCTGCCTGCCGACAGCAAAATCAGAAAACCGGGCAACATGACCGCGATTGCCGCGACAGGCGATGAGAAACCGGCTTCGGCAAGGCTGCCCGACAGCCATGTGGTCGCGCTGCGCAATACCAAATCGTCAGATAAAAACAAAATCATGCTGACCACCGCGCCCGAAAACGCGCTCAATACAAACCCCAACACCAGCAATCCCAAAGTACCGCCACCAAGCAGTTTGTGTACCGCCAAAATCAGCAGGCACACACCCAATGCACCGAGAAAAGCCGCCGCTGGTACACCCATCGCGCCGCCACCCAGAGCCAATAACACAATCACGCCCAAGGCCGCCCCGCCCGATGTCCCGATCAAACTCGGATCGGCCAACGGATTCTCAAATAAAGCCTGCAATGCTGCCCCCGAAGCGGACAAACCGGCTCCGACCAAAAGCGCGGTATAGATGCGCGGTAAACGGATTTGGCGGACGGTTTCATCCATCGCCAGCGGCGACTCCCACGTACCAAAGCCGATGCCGCAGCACAAATAAACAGCGGCGGCAGTAAGCAGCAGGCAAAGGGTAAGGGTATGCGGTTTCATGACATCATGCGGTTTAAACGGATTGAGGAACGGTTTCAGACGGCATTTTTAAGACAACCGTTTTGCTTCCTCCTCAATAAGAAGGAACAAATCAAGGCCGTCTGAAAACAAAAATCGGGCAAGGGTTTTCAAAACAGGCGCGTTTATTTCGCCAAACCGTGCAAACGCTGAATCACTTGCGGCGTATCCAGCCCGTAACGGAACATATCGTTGGCCTTCCACAAATAAATCTTGCCGTTTTTCGCGGCAGGCGAGCCGGCGATTTCGGGGCGTGCGGCAAAGGTTTTGACGTTGCCTATCATGGCGGTGTTGTGGTCGGCAATAATGATGATGTCGGGTTTGGCCGCAATCCATGCCTCACGCGTCATCGGTTTGAGGCCGTCAATGGCGGCTGCGGCATTGATACCGCCGGCGCGGCGGATGATTTCGTCGGCAGCGGTATTCTTGCCCGATACGATGCGCCCGTCGTAACTGAAGAGGTAGCGTTTGCCGCTGGAAGGCTGCTGTTTCATATCCGCCTGCCACTTACCGGCCAACTTGTCCGCCTGCGCGCTTTTGCCGATAAGCTGACCGATGTTGCGGATACTTTGCGGATAGGCGGCGATGCTGTCGTCTGGCGCAACATTGACGGCTTTAATGCCTGCTTTTTGCAGGTGGGCAAAAATATCGGCAGGCTGTGCCATCCATGAACCGATGGCGATGTCGGGTTTGGCGGCCACAATCGGTTCAACCGTCAGGCGGCGATGAATGCCGATACTGGGCTTGTTTTTCAACGCCGGATTTTGAACGGTCTGATCGCGGCCGACGATTTCGTCCAATGCGCCGAGCGCGGCAACGATGTCTGCCGTATCGGGGGTCAACACGACGATGCGTTGTGCGTGTGCAGTGCCGGCCAACGAAATAAGCGCAGAAAGCAGGAGGAGTTTGAGTTTCATTGTTTTTTCCTTGTCGCATGCTTTCAGACGGCCTGCTCGTTTTCTCAGGCCGTCTGAAAACGGTTGAATCACATTAGAACTTCAGTTGTACGGTTGCAGCGAAATTGCGACCGGTTTCGGTGTACAAGTCCATCACACTGGTACGGCTCATGCCGGCAACGTCTGCGTGCTGCCAGTATTTTTTGTTGCCGACGTTGTAGATGTTTGCGCCGATTTCGAGGTTTTTAAACGGCTTGTACCACGCGCCGACATCCCATACGCCATAACCTGGCGCTTGAAAAACAGTCTCGCTGCTGACGCGGCTGTGTTTTTTCGACCAGCGCAGCTTGGTGCCGACACCCCATTTTTCCTGCGTGTAATCCAAACCCAAAACGCCGTTGAGCGGATAAGCGGAATCCAACGGTTTGCCGTCCTGCTGCTCACCGCGCATCCAAGCGATGCTGCCGGAGACTTGCCAGCCCGGCAGGAATTTGTAGGCGGCAGAAGCTTCAGCACCGTAGGTTTTGACGTGATCAAGGTTTTGATATTGGTACTGGATAATCGGGCGTCTGCCAACGGTGGAGGTACCGATTTCAGTGCGGTTGATGAAGTTGCGGTAACGGTTGTAGAACGCGGTAACTTGCGCACGGGTACGTTCGTTTTTAAATTTCATCCCCAATTCAAAGCTGTTGGAGCGTTCGGATTTGAGATTCGCATTCGGGATGACAGCATAGCCGTAGGTCGTGTTGGCAAACGCCATGGTCGCACTGTCAAACGGCGGCGTGCGGAAGCCTTGGGAATAAGTAGCGAAACCGGTGAACTGCTCACCCATCGGCACACTCAGGCGCAGGCTGGGCGTAAACGCAGAATCGTTGAAGCGCGTCGCTGTTCCGCTGGGATTGGCGTTGAGATAGGCTTGGTCGGTCGACGTGTTCAGCTTGTCTTTTTCATAACGCAAGGCTGGAGTCAGGACGATGCCGTTGCCGAAGGTCAGGCTGTCTTGCGCGTAAACGCTAAACGTTTTGCGCTTGCTGTCGGGGAAAGTTTTATTCGGATAGGTGCTGCCTGCATAAACTTTGCTGACAGCGCCGGTCAGATTGTCCACCGTCAGGCTGTCGCGCGGACGGGCAGTCTCGGTGTGTTTGTATTCTGCGCCGGCAACGACGGTTTGTTTGACTGCGCCGTCAAACTCCCACACGCCGCGCCCGTTTAGCCCGCGTATGGTCTGATTGAAACCGTAGTCGGAATAACGGGTCGAGTTACCTAATTGGCGCGCGCCCATACGCGTAATGCTCGCATCGACAGCATCGTCTTCCGTACGCAGTTTTTGCTGATAGGCAGTCAGGTTGGCTTCTTTCAGACGGCCTTCACCAGTGTAGCGGTAGCCTGCTTCGATACGTTGACGGCGGATACGGTCGCGTGCATTGCTCTCAGATGTTGCGATGGTTACCGGCCCGCGCGATTGCGAACCCAAGCCGTTTGCCAATACTGTATCGTTGGCGTGGTAATACTGTTCGTACAAAGTTTCAAAGCGGTGGCGTTCGTTGCCGATATTGCCTTTCGCCAAGATGTTGTAGGCATTGTTTTTCTGAGGGTTGGTAGCAGTACGCGCAGTCGAGTAGCTGGTATCGCTGCCCATGTTTTCGGTTTCATGACCTTGACGGCGCGTCAGCATCAGCAGGCCTTCGGCGTTTTCATGGAAACCGGCCACAGTCGCAGTAACTCCATGGCTGCGGTCGCGGCTGCGGTAACCGTGTTTCAAACCGAAATAACCGCGTTTGCCTTCATCGACGAAATCACTCGGAGAAAGCGTCACCATATTCACCACGCCGCCGAGCGCATCGCTACCGTACAGCGCGGAATAAGGACCTTTGACAATATCGACCTGCTTGAGTGTGTCGCTTTCGACCATATCGCGTCCCGAAATCGCGCCGTTGGAGCCGCCACCTGCATAAGATTCGGGAATGCGCACGCCGTCCACCATCATCAGAATGCGGTTGCCGTCTATGCCTCGGATATTGATACCGGCATGACCGCGGCGATTGTTGTCTGACGGCACGCTGACGCCGGATTCATACATCACAATATCGTCCAAATTCTGCGCCGAGGCTTGATTCAAAGTTTTGCGTCCGATAACCGACACATTCGGCGCGGCTTTATCCAAGGTTTGCGCATTGCGGTCTGCCGTAACCACCACAGGCTCTATTTCTTCCTGAGCCACCGGCATCTGAGCAGCATATAACTGTCCGGAAAAAACCGCCCCTATTACACAGGCAATCGCTTTCTTTTTCATTACACAACCCTATCATTTGAATAATAATGGTTTGCATTTATAAAACAAACAGACGGTTTTTGCAAGTTTAAGATATGAACAAAAGGCCGTCTGAAAACCCGATCATTCAGGTTTTCAGACGGCCTCTCCTACTTTTCTTTTCAATTAAAACGTGTGTTTAACCGTTGCAGTCACACTACGCGGCGTGCCGTAAACGTGAATATCCGGCATGGTGCGATAACGTTTGTTAAACACGTTTTCAAAGTCCAAACTGATGCGGGTGGATTTGCCGATTTTGTAATGACCGGTCAAATCGAGCGTTGCGTATGGACGTTGGGTCAACGCGGCCGCGGCGGCTGGATTGATGTCTGCAGGGTATTCGTCCAGCGTGTGGCTGCGGCTTTGCCAGTTGACGTTGGCACCCAGGTTCAAACGGTCGGTCACGTCATACGCGGTAAAGAGTTTGAACAAATGAACCGGATAAGACGGATGCAGTTGCTTGCCTTCGCTGTCTTTGATTTTGGAACGTGCATAAGATGCATTCAGCAGCCATCTGTCGCTCAAGCGTCCGCCGACGGCGAGTTCCCAGCCCTTGGTCGTCGTTTTATCAGCAGAGCGGTAGTATTCTTCGCCGTTTGGCAATCTACCCGCATAAACGCCCAAATGGTCGCGTTTGTTCATAAAGACGGATGCAGAAGCATTTAGACGACCGTCAAACCATGAGCCTTTCAAACCGGTCTCGTAGGTTTTGCCACGTTGCGGTTCGAGCGCCGCGCCGTCTTTGGTCAGGTAACGCACTTGCGGACGGAAGATGGTGGTGTAAGACGCGTAGGCAGTTAAGTTTTCACCAATATCGAGGGTCGTACCCAGATAAGGAATGAAAACGTTTTGTTTGTGGCTGCTGTAACCGAATTTGTTGCGGTTGGTGCTGTAACGGTACCGCCAATCCACAAAACGTGCACCACCGATCAGGGCAAATCGGTCAGTCAGTTTGAAACGGGTTGAGCCGTAAACCGACAGGTTTTTCATATTGGTAAAACCGTCGCGCAAATACGGCATATCGGGCTGCGCAACATTGCCGTTAAATTGGCGCAAATCAGGAATAATCGATTCGCCTTCCTTATAGAAAGACAGGTTTTCTCGGTTGCCTTGGTAGCTGATGCCTGCATTGAATTCATGCGAACGGCCGAAAGCGGGATAGTCGCCATCCAAAGTCAGCGAGAAATCTTGATCGCGGTATTTGCTGCGGTCGCGGTCTGAAGTGAAAAGTGCAGAGTAATCGGGATTGATTTCAAATGTACCGGCAATGCCTGAAACGATGTCGCTTTTACCTGTCAGATAGCTGTAATCGCCCGTCAACCTCCAGCCGTTGGCAAACTCATGACTGAGGGAAGTGAATACTTCGGCGCTGTTGTCTTTGCCGTATGCCCAGCGTGCAGACGAATTGTTGCGCGGTGAAGATTCAAACGGCTTGAAGCCGTCGTCGCGGTTTCCTGCCACAGTCAGATAGCTGAAACGCGAGCTACCGGTATTGCGGAAACGGTGTATTTCCGTACCGAGGCGCCATTGGGTTTGCGGCGTGATATCGTAAGACAAAGTGCCGTAGAAAGTGTGATTATGGCGCGATGTGTTCGGCAGGTAATCGCCTCCATGGTCGCTAACCAAAATAGCGCGCCCACGCAAGGTATTGTCTGCATTCAGAGGATGATTGGCATCAAGGACGAAGCGGTAGTGGTTCCACAAACCGACACCGGCTTCCACGCTGACGGCAGGTTTGGCAGTCGGTTTTTTGCGTTCCAAAGCAACCGTACCGCCCGGCTCGCCCATACCGCCGTTGGACAAACCGCTTGCGCCGCGCACGACGACGACTTGTTCGTACAATGTGCTGTCCAGATTGTTGGTGCCGCGGCGGATGGCTTTGCTGTCGTAAAGGAATTTGGGCGCGCCGTCCACGGAAATGCTGTCAATCGCCTGACTGCGCGAAATAAATTGGCTGTGGCCGGAGACGTTGTTGCCCATTTTGCTGTGGAACACGCCCGGCGTTTGTTTCAACACGTCCTGCAAGGTATCCAAACCTTGGTCGTCCATTTGTTTTTCGGTAACGACGGACAAAGACTGCGGCGTTTCGCGTTGGGTCAGGCGGATGCCTGTTGCGGCGGAAGATGCGGGAATGGTGTAGTTGGAAGTAGTCTGTTTTCCGACACCTTGGACGGTAACTGTCGGTAAATCGACACGCTCTTGCGGCTGGGTATTTTCTACTTCGGTCGCGAAAGAATACGCCGAACACAGCGCCAGACTGACGGCAAAGCTTAATTTGCCATAGGGAAATACAGGTAGTGACATAGCCTCTCCAATTAGCTTATCTTTCAATTTGGTCGCAGATTCTATCAAAAAGATGTAGCCCGATGAAACTATGTTTTAATCATTATTTTCTAAGTATTTCGTTTAATTCAAAATATTTATTTTCAATCTAGTCCCAATTAACTAAAAGGCCGTCTGAAACCGATATCATCAGGTTTTCAGACGGCCTTAATCTTTTTATTACAAGGTAATCAGTCTGCCAATTTTCGTGCCAATTCTGCCAAACGTTTACCTTGAGCAAAGGCAATATCGTTTTCTTCGGCAGTCAATGCCGGCTTGCTATCGTGTCCGGAAACATGGCTTGCGCCGTAAGGCGTGCCGCCGCTTTGGGTATTGCTGAGCGCGGACTCGGTATATGGAATGCCGCTGATGACCATGCCGTGGTGCAACAGGGGCAGCATCATGGTCAGCAAGGTGCTTTCTTGGCCTCCGTGCAGCGAAGATGTGCTGGTGAATACGGTGGCAGGCTTGCCGACGAGTTCTGCGCCGAGCCAAAGGGGAATGGTGCCGTCGATAAAGTATTTCATCGCTGCGGCCATATTGCCGAAACGTGTCGGGCTGCCGAGCGCAAGGCCGGCGCAATTTTTGAGGTCATCGGCAGTCGCATATGGCGCGCCTTCGTCGGGAATGGCTTTTTCAACGGCTTCGCAAACGGTGGAAACTTTGGGAACAGTACGCAACACGGCTTCGCAACCATCCACGCTTTCGATACCGCGTGCGATTTGGCGGGCAAGGTTGCGTGTGCTGCCGTTTTGGGAATAAAAGAGAACGAGGATTTTCAGAGGATTTGGGTTCATTTGGGGTTTCCGTTACAATGCTGTCAGGTTTCAGACGGCCTTTTAAATACTCGGGCCGTCTGAAAAGAAAAATTTCTATTCAAAAGTGGGAAAAGGTTATGCCGTTTTCGCAATGGTGGCAAGGTTTTTTAAAGAGTAAAGGCATGGCGTTCGCTTGGTTTGTCGTGCGCCGTTTTGATGAGGAGCGTGTGCCGCAGGTGGCGGCAAGCATGACGTTTACGACGCTTTTGGCTTTAGTACCCGTGTTGACGGTGATGGTCGTCATCGCTTCGGCCTTCCCCGTTTTCGACCAATGGTCGGGGGAATTTGTCTCTTTTATCAACCGCACCATTGTGCCGCAGGGCGCGGATATGGTGTTTGACTACATCAATGCGTTCCGCGATAAGGCCACCAAGCTGACGGCGATCGGCAGTGTGATGTTGGTCGTAACCTCGCTGATGCTGATTCGGACGATAGACAATGCGTTCAACCGGATTTGGCGCGTCAATTCGCAACGGCCTTGGATGATGCAGTTTTTGGTGTATTGGGCGTTGCTGACGTTTGGGCCTTTGTCTTTGGGTGTGGGCTTGTCGGTCGTAATCGGTCAGGTGCAAGTAGTGGGCGGCTCGGAATGGCTGAGGGTTATCACTACGGTTTCATTTATTACGGTGCTGCTGTGGGGTTTATACCGCTTTGTGCCCAACCGTTTTGTGCCTGCCAGCCATGCTTTGGTCGGCGCGGCTGTAACGGCGTTTTGCTTGGAAACGGCACGCTTTTTATTCGCTTGGTACATGGGCAACTTTGACGGCTACAAATCGATTTACGGCGCATTTGCCGCAGTACCGTTTTTCCTGTTGTGGCTCAATCTATTGTGGACGCTGGTATTGGGCGGCGCGGTTTTGACCTCGTCCCTGTCCTACTGGCGCGGCGAAGCGTTCCGCCGCAGTCTGGATGCGCGCGGCCGCTTTGACGATGTATTGAAAATCCTGTTGCTGCTCGATTCTGCCCAACAAAACGGCAAGGCGTTGCCGGTGCAAGAGTTCAGACGGCATATCAATATGGGCTTTGACGAATTGGGCGAGCTTTTGGAAAAACTGGCGCGGCACGGATATGTCTATTCCGGCCGTCAGGGCTGGGTCTTGAAAATGGGAGCAGAGTCCATCGACTTGGCGGAGCTGTTCAAACTCTTCGTCTACCGTCCGCAAACGCTTAATAAAGACAAGGTCAATCAAACGGTTGACCACATCATGCAGCCCTGCTTGGAAACCTTGAACATGACGCTTGCCGAGTTCGGCGCCCATACGAAAAAACAATCCTCTTAAACCTGACGCCGTCTGAAACCAAAAATATCAAGTTTCAGACGGCCTTTGCTATAATCGGCACACTACTGAATACTACATTCTACCTATAAGGAAAAATAGATGAAAACACCAGCCCTACTCTCTCTGCTCGGTTTGATTCCATCTGCCGCCTTCGCCGCCCACGGCGTAGGCCTTGGCCAACCGCCCAAATATCCGGCTAACTTCACCGCTTTCGAATACGTCAATCCCAACGCCCCTAAAGGCGGCACATTTACCACGCCTTTCCTCGGTGCTTTTGACACACTCAACCCCTTTACCCTCAAAGGCAACCACGAATACGGCATCAGCATGCTGACACTCGACACCCTGACCGAGCAAAGCATGGACGAACCTTACGCCGTTTACGGCCTGATTGCCGAAGACATCGCTCTGGCGCCGGACGGTCTTTCCGTTACCTTCAAAATCAACCCTAAAGCCAAATTCCACAACGGCGACCCCGTTTTGGCCAAAGACGTTGCCGCTTCATTTAACATCCTGACCAAAGACAAAGCCGCCGCCCCCATGTACCACTTCTACTGGAGCGACGTGGCCAAAGTGGAAACGCCCAACGACCGCACCGTCGTGTTCCGCTTCAAGCAGCGCAACTCAGAATTACACATGATTCTCGGCAGCCTGCCCGTCTTCTCGCATAAAAGCTATCCCAAAGGCCTGGCCGCCGCACCCAACAGCCTGCCGATCGGCTCCGGCCCCTACCGTTTTGCCAAAGCCGAAAACGGCCGCATCAGCGAGTTTGTCCGCGACAAAAACTACTGGGCTCAAAACCTGCCCGTGCGCAAAGGCCGCTACAACTACGACCACATCCGCATCAAATACGTCAAAGACGAAGTTGTCCGCATCGAAGGACTGAAAGGCGGCCAATATGACTTCGTACAAGAAAACGTCGCCCGCAACTGGGCGCGCGCCTACTCCGACGAAGTCCTCAAAAAACGTAATCTGTCCAAACACGAATGGGTACAAAACAGCACAGCCGGCATGCAAGGCTTCGTCATCAATATGCGCCACAAGCCCTTGGACAATATTTACGTCCGCCGCGCCTTGATTGAAAGCTTCGACTACGAAAGCGTCAACAGCCGCATCTTCTACGGCGCATACCGCCGCACCGACAGCTTCTTCACCAACAGCACCATGGCCGCAACCGGCAAGCCTGACAGCGCGGAAACCGCCTTGCTCAAATCATTGGGCACCAAGCTGCCCGACGGCGTATTGGATCAAGACGTCCCTATGCCGCCGGTTACCGACCCCAAACTAGGCGTGCGCCCAAACCTGCTCAAAGCACGCGCCCTGCTTGAAAAAGGCGGCTATCAATACAAAAACGGCAAAGCAGTCGACAAACAAGGCAAACCGCTGACCTTTGAATTCCTTGCACCAAGCAAAAACTACGAACGCATTACCGCCAAATGGCAGCGCGACCTCGCCAAAATCGGCATTACCATGAACGTGCGTACCGCCGATTCCGCCGTGTACCAAAAACGCATGAACGACTTCGATTTTGACGTAACCACCGGCTACTACGGCAACAGCGAAAGTCCCGGCAACGAGCAATACGACTACTTCAGCTGCGCCGCCGCCAAAACCGAAGGCAGCCGCAACCTATCCGGTGTCTGTCATCCTGCGGTTGAAAAACTGTTGACCCATTTCAACAGCTTTACCAACCGCCAAGAGCTGCAAACCACCTCGCGCGCGCTCGACCGACTGATCCGCCACCAATACACCATCGTTCCAAACTGGTTCGCCGACCGCTACCGCGTCGTGTACCGTAACGATGTGGGCATTCCGTCCAAGCTGCCGAAATACTACGACCCCATCACCTTCGCCATGACCGCAGGCTGGAAGAAAAAGTAGTCGCATTTCGACAACACGTCCAAGCGGCTGACAAGCCTTTGGCGTGTAGTCCTAAGCATAGAATCATAAAACCTAGTTGTTTGTTTAAAAACAATCAATCGGCTGATTCCAAACAAACATAAAAGAAAAAACAACTTAAAGCCAAATCAAAGGCCGTCTGAAACATCCGTCAGCAAAATCATCTGCAACGGAACATTTCAGACGGCCTTTTCGTCTTTTTTCAATCCAGTTTCACAACCGAAGCAAAATCTCGAAAATGAACAAAAAATTGCAAAACAATGCCCTCAAATTTTACAAAACCGTGTACACTGCAAGGTAAGAGTTTGAATTATAAGGTTAATCTTAATAAAAACTACAATCATCCAAATTTAACCCAAATCAAGCATTCATATAACAGACAAAAGGAACAATAATATGGAAATCAAGCGTCTCTCTACCATTCTCAAACTGATTGCCAACCCCGAACGCATGGCCATCCTTTTTCTGCTGCTTAACGGCGACCGCAGCATTACCGAACTGGCACAGGCACTCGACTCCTCCCCGACCGGCATCGCCAACCACCTCGCACGCCTGCGCACCGAAGGCATCATCGATTTCACGCGCTACCACCGCATCATCGAATACCGCCTCATCTCCGAAGAAGCCACCACCATCCTCAATACCCTGCGCACGCTCAAAGACCAAGCCGAATAAACAAATTATTCCACATCACAACAACAAGGCCGTCTGAAACATCAGCTTTCAGACGGCCTGCCACTATCAGCCCATATCGAAAAATAAACCAATCCGCTATACAATACCGCCCATGCCCACAGGCGCAATCCGCCGCCCTCCCACCCAACAGCACACACGGAAACATCATGAAAATCGCCACTTGGAACGTCAATTCCCTCAACGTCCGCCTGCCCCAAGTACAAAACTGGCTGGCCGACCACCAAGCCGACATACTCGCCTTACAAGAACTCAAACTCGACCAAGACAAATTCCCGGCCGCCGCCCTACAAATGATGGGCTGGCACTGCGTCTGGAGCGGCCAAAAAACCTACAACGGCGTCGCCATCATCAGCCGCCACGAGCTGCAAGACGTACATTGCGGCCTGCCCACCCTTCCCGACGACCCACAACGCCGCGTCATCGCCGCCACTATCAACGGCGTGCGTGTCATCAACGTCTATTGCGTCAACGGCGAAGCCCTAGACAGCCCAAAATTCCAATACAAAGAACAATGGTTTGCCGCATTGACTGAGTTCGTCCGCGCCGAAATGGCCGCACATCCTAAACTCGTCCTGCTCGGCGACTTCAACATCGCCCCGGCCGATGCCGACTGCTACGACCCCGAAAAATGGCACGAAAAAATCCATTGCTCCTCCATCGAAAGACAATGGTTTAAAAACCTGCTAGACCTCGGCCTGACCGACAGCCTGCGCAAAGTCCACCCCGAAGGTGCGTTCTACACCTGGTTCGACTACCGCGGCGCCATGTTCCAACGCAAACTCGGCCTGCGCATCGACCACATCCTCAGCAGCCCCGAACTCGCCGCCACCCTTACCGACGTCACCGTCGACCTAGAAACCCGCGCCCAAGAACGCCCCAGCGACCATGCGCCGGTTATTGCCGAGTTTGACTGTTAGATTTTGAGTGAATAAACAATAAGGCCGCCTGAAAACTGAATTTCAGACGGCCTTGGTATTGTGCACAATAAAATATAGATTGAATTCTCAAATCTATTTGTTTTTGAGATTACAATAAGAACAAAGTTTGAAAATTTAGGAGTACATATGTTACTAGATATTAATGAGGATTTTAAATTAGTCTATGATCTTTCTATTGAAATAGAAAGAGATCCAAGCTTTATGCATCTGGTTCAACAAGTAACCCTAGACCCCAATAAGCCGCATGTTGGTTTAAAAGGGAATTTAGGGTTATATGGATCTGAACTCTGGTGGGAAAATATAAAAAACAAAGTGATGAAAACAAATATTATTAGAGGAGTAATAAAAAGATGCTATAACGCAGGCCAAGATAGCCAAGACTCAGTTAATTCATTCGAACTGATATTGCCTGATGGCCGAACATGGAATGAAAGTATCTATACAAATAACAGAAAAGATATTACCCTTTTTAAAATTGGTCATGAAGTTATTATATTTTATGCACATGATGAAATAAAACCATCTAATGGTATTAATGAACAAATAAGATATGCTGATACAGTTATTGAAATGGCTATATCAAAAAATGTTGTTATGGGCTACGCTGATAAATCTAGGTTTGTAAGATTTTTAATGTCTTTACGTCTATTGAAAACCAAAATATGAAAAAAGGTCGTCTGTTAATATTCAGACGACCTTCTTATTTTTACCTTTCAGACGGCCTTTAATATCACCCATCAACCCAACGTTACCATCTCAATCTGCTCCATACTTCTACCCAAGAAGCGTTCGCCGATGGTGCGGAAGCGCAGTGGAATATCGCTGACGTAGAAGCGGTAATCCGGGTTGTCGTTTTCTGTATTCAGCAAACCTGCTTGCGCCAAGGCTTTGGCGGTGGCTTCGGCGGTGGTGATGGCGGAATCGACCAAGGTGACGTTTTGTGCTTCGCGGCCGATAAGCGGTTTGAGCAGTGGGAAGTGGGTACAACCCAACACCAGCGTGTCGATGTCGTCGGCCAAGAGCGGCTTCAGGTATTCGCGCACGGTCAGGCGGGTGACTTCGTGATCGAGCCAGCCTTCTTCCACCAATGGCACAAGCAGGGGCGCTGCTTGTGTGCGTACTAGCGTGTCGTTGTTTTTTGAATGGATGGCGCGCGCGTAGGCATTGCTGTTGACAGTGGTATTGGTCGCGATAATGCCGATTCGGTTGTTTTTGGTGGTTTGCAGAGCGGCTTCCGCACCTGCGGAGATGACGTCCAATACGGGCATATTGCCCGCTTTTTGACGGATTTTCTGTCCGGCAACGGCGGCGATGGTGTTGCACGCGATAACCAGTGCTTTGACATCGTTTTCCAGCAGGAAATCGACAATCTGCATGGCAAAGGTTTCAATGGTGGCGCGGGATTTGGTGCCATAGGGAACGCGTGCGGTATCGCCGAAATAGATGATGTTTTCCATCGGCAGGCGTTCCATCAGGGCGCGGACGTTGGTCAAGCCGCCGACGCCGGAATCGAATACGCCGATGGGGCGTTGTTTGCTGGTACTCATGGTTAATTTCTTCAATATAGTGTTGAGGCCGTCTGAAACCGTTTTTCAGACGGCCTGAAGGTTAAACATATTCTTTTTTATCGTTTTCCATCCAAGCCTGATGCGAGCAAATCCACAACAGCACGATACCGCACACGGTCGAGCTCAACATCATACCGGCCATTACCAAGGCAGAACCATTATGCAACCAAGTCGTTGCCATGCCGACCGATGCGCCGATAAGGGATTGGAACACGCCCAAGACGGCATTTGCACTACCGCCCTCTGCGCTGAAATAGCTCATAAAGCAGGCCTGAGTGTTCGCACCGACCAAGCCTTGCGTACCGACTGAAAACATCACACATGGCACTAAAGCCCACAAAGGCGGCAGAGACAGTGACAACACCAAAACCGTCATCAACAGATTGGCGGCGAATTGGACGATAATGCCCCATTTGAGGATATTTTGCGGATGCGTACCGGTTTTCAAACGCCATGCGGTAACGCGGTTAAACGACATCATGGTAATGATATTAAGCGCAAATATCCAAGCATATTGGTTTGGTGAAACATGATACAGGTGTTGGTACACGAACGACGATTCGGTCAAAAAGGCAAACATCGAACCGAAACTGAAAGCTTGGAAAAACAGATAGCCCATTGCGGCGCGCGTTCTCAAAACACGTTTAAACCTGCCTGCCACCACGCCGAACACGTCCATGCTGATTTTGCCTTTTTGGTGCGGCTTGGGCAGGAAATACCACATCAAACCCCAAAGCAGCAGCGAATAACAGGCCAGAAAGCCGAAAATCATGCGCCAGCCGCCCAAATTCTGCAAGCCTGCACCAATCATCGGCGCCATCAGCGGCACAATCATCAGAATGATGCCGATTAAGGCAAACATCTGCGCGGCTTTGCGTCCGGAATAATAATCGCGCACCATCGCACCGGAAATCACCACGGTCATCCCCGCGCCAAACGCCTGCACGGCACGCAAGTTCAACAGCTGCTCGACATTATTCACCATCGTCAAACCGACAACGGCGGCAAAGTAAATGCTCAAGCCCACCAAGGCGACAGGTTTGCGGCCTTTAATATCCGAAATCGAACCGCCAACCACCTGACCAAACGCCACGCCAAACATAAAAAAGCTCAGGCTTTGCTCAATACGGTGGATGTCTGAACCCAGCGACTTCGCCATTTCGGGAATCGCAGGCAGATAAGCATCGACAGAAAACGGCATCAGCGCGACTAACATCGCCATCAGCACGGCCATGGTTTTTTCACCCAAAGGGGCTTGTTGTGCAGTCATTCCGACTTTCGCTTTCGTAAAAAATATTCAAAAAACAAAGAAAACAACCGCCTTGTCAGACGGTTGCAGATTGGATGAAATTATAGCAGATTTCAACCTTGTCCAATCACTGCAAAAAAACCTTTGCAAAACTTAAGGCCGTCTGAAACTTTGCTTGGTTGAACCCCCTCGCCGCAAACGTTAAAATGCTTGTTTTTTAAGACAACAAATTGTTTCACATCACGGATTCTAAGGAATAATCATGACTACATTTCAAATCGCGCGTGCCGACGGGAAAACGCTCGAAATCCAAGGCAAAATGGCCAACCGCCACGGCTTGATCGCCGGTGCGACCGGTACGGGTAAAACCGTTACCCTGCGCCGTATGGCGGAAGCCTTCAGTAGCGAAGGCGTCCCTGTATTCTTGGTCGATGTCAAAGGCGATTTGTCGGGCATCGCACAAGCTGGTGCCAATAGCGGCAAAGTGGGCGAACGCATCGCCGAGTTTGATTTGGGCGAGCAATGGCTGCAAAATTTCCCCGTGCGCTTTTGGGATGTTTACGGCGAAACCGGTATTCCCGTACGCGTAACCGTTTCAGAAATGGGCCCTATGCTTTTGGCCCGCCTGATGAATCTGAACGACACGCAAGAAGGCTTGCTGAACCTTGTGTTCAAAGTTGCCGACGACAGAGGCTGGCACATTTTGGACTTGAAAGATCTGCGCAGCATGTTGAAACACGTTTCCGACCACGCTTCGGAATACCGCACGCAATACGGCAACGTTTCTGCCGCCAGTATCGGCGCGATTCAACGCCAACTGCTGACTTTAGAAAACGAAGGCGCAGAAAAATTCTTCGGCGAACCTTCCCTCAACCTGCAAGACTGGATGCAAACCGACAACGGCAAAGGCATCATCAACATTCTTAATTCCGAAAAACTGATGCGCTCTCCGCGTATGTACAGCGCGTTTTTGCTGTGGATGCTGGCGGAGTTGTTTGAAACCCTGCCCGAAGTCGGCGATTTGGACAAACCGAAATTCGTGATGTTCTTCGACGAAGCGCATTTAATGTTCGACAATGCCGCCAATGCACTGATCGAACAAATCGAACAAGTCGTGCGCCTGATTCGTTCCAAAGGCGTAGGCGTATATTTCGTCACCCAAAACCCGCTCGACTTGCCCGATACCATTCTCGGCCAACTGGGTAACCGTGTACAACATGCCCTGCGCGCCTTCACACCGCGTGACCAAAAAGCAGTCAAAGCCGCTGCCGAAACCTTCCGCAGCAACCCAAACATTAAAGTTGCCGAAGCGATTGCCGAACTCGGCGTCGGCGAAGCCCTCGTTTCCTTCCTTGATGAAAAAGGTATGCCCGAGCCGGTAGAACGCGCTCTCATCCTGCCGCCGCAATCTTCCTTAACCCCGCTTGCCGCAGAGGAACGCAACCGCTTGTTCCAAAACGACGATTTGTATCCAACCTACAAAGACATGGTGGACAACTACTCCGCTTTTGAAGCATTGGCCGAAGCAGACAGCCAGGTTGCCGCTGAAAAAGAAGCCACAAATGCCGCCAAAGAGCAGGAAAAAGCGCAAAAAGCTGCAGAAAAAGAAGCTGCCAATGCCGATCCCGGCATCCTCGGCGGACTGATCGGCGGCTTGAGCGGCGGACGCAAAAAATCCGGCCAAGGTTTGGGCTACAACGTTGCCGACGCCATCGGCAGCCAAATCAACCGCCAAGTAACCAACGCCATTTCCCGCAGCGTGATGGGCATTATTAAAAATATGTTCAAATAATCAGCCTGAAAATATAAAAGGCCGTCCGAAAATCAATTTCAGACGGCCTTTTTATTCATCAATCCAATCAGTTTTTCATCGATTGAACCGGAGCCGGGATTCTACCGCCTCGGTTGACGAACACTTCGCATGAGCCTTCTTTAACCGGCATCACGGGCGCGTAGCCCAACAGGCCACCGAACTCAACGCTGTCGCCGACGGTTTTGCCGGTTACCGGAATAATGCGCACGGCAGTGGTTTTGCTGTTGATCATGCCGATGGCGGCTTCGTCGGCGATGATGCCGGAAATGGTATGAGCAGGCGTATCGCCGGGAACGGCAATCATGTCCAAACCAACGGAGCAGACAGCGGTCATGGCTTCGAGTTTGTCCAGCGTCAGCACACCAGCTTCGGCGGCGGCAATCATGCCTTCATCTTCGGAAACGGGGATAAACGCGCCGCTCAAACCGCCGACCGCGCTGGAAGCCATCATGCCGCCTTTTTTCACGGCATCATTCAGCAAGGCCAAAGCTGCTGTCGTGCCGTGCGTACCGCAGATGCTCAAACCCATTTCTTCAAGGATGCGCGCCACCGAGTCGCCGACGGCAGGAGTTGGTGCCAATGACAAGTCGAGAATACCAAACGGGATATTCAGCATTTTTGAGGCTTCGCGGCCGATAAGTTCGCCCACGCGGGTAATTTTGAAAGCAGTTTTCTTCACGACTTCCGCAACTTCGGTCAATGTCGTTGCATCTGAATTTTCCAACGCGGCTTTTACGACACCCGGGCCGGATACGCCGACATTGATAACAGCATCCGCTTCGCCCGAACCGTGAAACGCGCCCGCCATAAACGGATTGTCTTCCACCGCGTTGCAGAACACGACAATTTTAGCGCAGCCGAAACCTTCAGGCGTGATTTCAGCCGTACGTTTGATGGTTTCACCTGCCAGCTTGACTGCATCCATATTGATACCGGCACGCGTGCTGCCGATATTGATGGAGCTGCACACGATATCGGTAGTCTTCATGGCTTCGGGAATGGAACGGATCAGCACCTCATCCGAAAGCGACATACCTTTTTGCACCAACGCGGAAAAGCCGCCGATAAAAGACACGCCTATCGCTTTGGCAGCTTTATCCAAAGTTTGCGCCACGCTGACGTAAGAATCAGCATGGGTGGCCGCGGCGATTTGGGCAATCGGCGTAACGGAAATGCGCTGATTCACAATCGGCACGCCGTATTTGGCAGACAGATATTTTGCCGTTGCTACCAAGTCTTTGCCGACTGTAGTGATTTTGTTGTAAATATTTTGGTTCAACACATTGATATCGCTGCTGATGCAGTCGTGCAAATCAATGCCGATGGTAATAGTGCGCACGTCAAAATTCTGGTCGGCCACCATTTTGACAGTTTCTAAAATCTCGCCGGATTGAATACTCATGGCTCTTCCTCCGACTTAAATACGGTGCATGGCTTGGAAAATTTCTTCGTTTTGCATACGGATATCAAGCGCAAGTTTTTTGCTCTCTTCCGCAAACAAATCCAAAACCTCTTGACGCGATTTGGTGCATTTTGAAGTATCCACCAAAATAATCATGGTAAAAAAATCATCCATCAGCTGTTGGCTGATGTTGAGAATATTGATTTGGTTTTCCGCTAAAATTTTGGAAACGTCGTACACAATGCCCACACGGTCTTTACCGATGACGGTGATGACTGAATTGTTCATAACGCTGTTTCTCCTCATAGGATATTTGAAAAGTGTTGACAATTATAACACTCAGGCCGTCTGAAAAACTGTTTCAGACGGCCTGAGTATTCAAATTTTAATTATCGCCCTGCTTTCAAAGCCTGCCACAGGCGAACGCTGAGTTTGCTCGCATCGGTTGACTTGGGAGAGACGATGAAGCTTTTTTCCATCAATTCTTTACTTGGGAAAATCGATTCGTCAGAGGTATATTTTTCATCCATCAAATCACGCGCCGGACGGCTGGCCGGAGCATAAGTCACATAGTTGCCGTTTTTAGCCGCTGTTTCCGGATTGAGCGTGTGATTGATGTATTTGTGTGCATTGGTCACATTTTGCGCATCACGCGGAATCATCAGCGAATCCACCCAAATACCGACGCCGCTTTTCGGCGCCAATACTTCAACTTCGACGCCGTTTCCGGCTTCTTTGGCACGGGTTTTGGCAATATTGAGGTCGCCGCCGTAGCCTACCGATACGCAAAGATTACCGGCAGCCATATCGTCGATATAGCCGGACGAGGTAAAGCGTTTGATGTCGGGACGCACTTTTTTCATCATATCGACAGCAGCTTTGATGTCATCAGGGTTTTCGCTGTTCGGGTCTTTGCCCAAATAATGCAAAGCCAAAGGAATCTGCTCGATCGCGCTGTCAAAATAGCTGATGCCGCAGGATTTCAGTTTTTGGGTGTATTCAGGGTTAAACACCAACTCCCATTCGTTTTCAGGCAGTTTGTCCGCACCCAAAGCCTTTTGAACCTGCTGCTTGTTAATCGCCAGCGTATTGATGCCCCAGAAATAAGGGACTGCATATTCGTTGCCCGGATCGACGGTTTCCATCATTTTCAGCAAATCAGGATCGATGTTGGCGTAATCGGGAATTTGCGATTTGTCGATTTTTTGATACGCGCCGGCTTTAATCTGGCGGCCGACATTGGCAATAGACGGAGCAACCAGATCATAACCCGACTTGCCGGTCAGCAGCTTGGCTTCCAGCGCTTCGTTGCTGTCGTAGTAATCGTAGCGGACGTTGATATTCGTATTTTTTTCAAACGCAGACAGCGTGGCCGGATCGACATAATCCGACCAGTTGTAGATATTGAGTTTATCCGTTTGAGAGGAAGAAGTTTGAGTTTGAGATGCGGAAGATTCTGCGGCGGTTCCTTGTCCGCCGCTACACGCAGTCAAGACGAGGCTCAAGATTGCCGCCGCCATCAAAGATTTTTTCATGGTTTCAGACCTTTTGTTCGGGGGGTAAAAATATTGCAGCGGTGGCGGATGCCACTTACAAAAGGGAAACTGTGGGGGCGGCCGGCATGTGTCCTTTGCCCTTGATTCAGCAAGGTTTGCATTAAACGGCAAAAAGCTTTTGAATGCAAGACCTTAAAGCAGAAAAAAATTTCATTTTTCAGACGGCCTGAAGCTATGGTTTTATTCATAAACAACATTTTTTCAGAAACGGTTTCATGCCGTCTGGAAAAAACTGTGGGCTTATTCAGACGGCCTCAAGATTTGTCAAAACCGCCCAATTTGTGGGAAAATTGCACGATTGAATTTAATGAAGGGCGACACCGTGTTAGACAGAGAAGGCTATCGCCCCAATGTCGGTATTATCCTGATTAACGAACGTAACGAAGTCTTTTGGGGCAAACGCGTACGCGAACATTCATGGCAGTTTCCGCAAGGCGGCATCAAGCCAGGCGAAAGTCCTGAGACCGCCATGTACCGCGAATTGTACGAAGAAGTCGGCCTGTTGCCGCAACACATCAAAATCGTTGGCCGTACGCGCGACTGGTTGCGTTATGACGTTCCTAGTCATTGGGTGCGCCGCGAATGGCGCGGTTCGTATCGCGGACAAAAACAGATTTGGTATCTTTTGCGTTTGGTCGGCCGCGACAGCGACGTCAACCTCCGCGCCTGCCATCATCCTGAATTCGACGGCTGGCGCTGGCACCAATACTGGGCGCCGGTTGACGAAGTCATCGATTTCAAGCGCGGCGTGTATTTGGACGCATTGACCGAACTCTCCCGTTTCTTGCGCGGCATAGAAAGCTATGAAGACTTTATCCGGCGCAATCCAATAGAAAACCTATAACCCAAACGCTTTCAGGCCGTCTGAAAGCGTTGTTTTTCATCTTTTCAGACGGCAAAACATTCAAATTATACAGAATGTGAAATCACATTTTTCAGATTCTGAAGTGATATCGGCAAAGTCTTCGGAGGCAAAAAGCAATAAAATGCAAGTAAAATCAATAACTCTACATAATATTGGACAATTCAAAGAATTAACCATTCCACTCACGCCTTTAACTGACAAAGCACCTAAGGTTACTGTTTTTATTGGGAATAATGGTTCAGGAAAAACAACAATTCTGAAATCGTTGGTTACGGCATTGAGTTGGCTGCCTGCACGTATTCGTAGCGAACGTGGGCGAGGTTTGGATATTCCTGAAGAAGTGATTATGAATAGACAGTCTTCAGGAATGGTGGTGCTGAGTATTGGAAATACCGAACAATCATTTACATGGCAGCTTAGCAAAGCTCAAAAAGGCAGAAAAAATCAGTTTTCTACTGATTTGAAAGCTATTAATGAATTGGCAGATATTCATCGCACTAATTTAACCGAAAATGAACAAGCTGATTTGCCAATATTGGCTTTTTATCCTGTTGAACGCAGTGTATTAGATATTCCATTAAAAATTAGAGAAAAACATTCTTTTGCACAGCTTAATGGTTATGATAATGCGTTGGAAATGGGCGTTGATTTTCGACGATTTTTTGAGTGGTTTCGTGAAAGAGAAGATATTGAAAATGAAGAAGATATATTTTCAGACATAGAACAAATAAGCTTAGAAATAGAACAAATAAACAATGAAATAGATGAAATGAATTTATTCATAGACAGCTCGCTTAATGCTTTCGATAAGATGGTTTCTTTACAAGAAGATATTAAAGAAAAAGAGAGAGAGCTTACTTACGCTACAAAGAATAATGAACTAGAAAAGATAGCTTATTTTTCTAGGCAGTTAACTGAATTAACAAAAGAATTTTTTAAAGCCCAATCTGATACTGATTCATTCTTGACAAAAGCTGATTCATTCTTGAAAAAAGCTGAGCCATTTAGAAAAAAAGATACTTTGAGAAAAAAAATAAATTATTTAGATATTCAATTAAAATCAGTTAAAGATGCGGTACAAAATTTTACCAATTTTAGAAATATTAGAATCCGAAGAAAACCTAAATTACGCATGATCGTAGAAAAAGATAATCTAGAATTTGAAGTTTCCCAACTCTCCCAAGGCGAAAAATCCCTAATGGCATTGGTAGGTGACATTGCTCGCCGTTTGGCAATGCTTAACCCAAGTTTGGAAAATCCTTTGAATGGACAAGGTATTGTGATTATTGACGAAGCCGATTTACACCTACATCCACAATGGCAACGCCAACTAATTGAACGATTAACCAAAACCTTTCCAAATTGTCAATTTGTATTAAGCACGCATTCGCCGCTTGTGATTAGCGATAGTAAGGATATTATTGTTTACTCATTAGAAAATGGCGAAATACGACAAGTATCATCACAATATGGGCAAGATGCAAACACAGTTTTATTGAATGTAATGGAAACAGCTATTCGCAATGAAGAAGTTACCCAAAAATTGAATCATTTATTGGAGTTAATTCAGGATAATCAATTAGACGAAGCAAAAATGAAGTTAACTGCATTACGCCAAGACCTGCCTGAAAATAATTTAGAATTAGCCAAAGCTCAACTTTTACTCAAAAAACAGGAAATCCGTCATGAGAAAAATTCGAAAAGCTAATGAGCCTGCTAGTTTTGCCGAATACAAACAACACAACCCTACTCATCAATACAAAGATTTAAATGATGAGATTGTCCGCCAAGATATTCGGCAAAAATGTACAGAAGAACAATATTATTTATGTGCTTATTGCTGCAAAGAAATTTCAGGAACAAATGTGGATACCATGAATGAGCATATTCAGCCACGCCATCATTACCCCAATTTGTCTATGGATTTCAATAATATTGTAGCAAGTTGCAATCAAAAAGGGCATTGTGATAATTCAAAAGGTTCGAAAATTCTTTCACTTACGCCTTTGATGGACGAATGTGAAACTGAATTTGAATTTAGAATAAATGGTACTGTAATTGGCAAAACAGAAAGAGCAAAAGAAGCAATTGATATTTTGCAATTAAATCATAACAAATTATGCGAATCAAGAAAGCAAGTTATTAATTCTATGCTTATAATTCACGGACTTGGAAACCCAATTGAGGTGGAAGATGAGGAGTTATTACAATCTGTTTGTGATGATATTATGCAACCTGAAAACGGAAAACTTATTGCTTTTACACCAGCCATTGTCAATGCAATTAAAATTTGGACTAATTCATAAGAAAATAGCCAAAACTCAATTTTCATTATATTAAAAATTTTTACCATAAGAAATATATTATGTCACAAGGAATATTTTACTAATTAATCGAATCTTCAAATTTCATTTTGCAAATAACATATTTATGACAAAAAAAACACAATACAGCGAATCCAGCATTACCGTCCTCAAAGGCTTGGAGCCGGTCAAAGAACGTCCCGGCATGTACACCCGTACCGACAGCCCGACCCATATCTGTCAGGAAGTGATTGATAATGCGGCGGACGAGGCGTTGGGTGGTTTCGCGACTGCAATCGACGTGCAAATTCATGAAGACGGTTCGCTTTCCGTCCGTGATAACGGCCGCGGTATTCCCGTCGGCCTGCACCCTGAAGAAGGCGTACCCGTAGTCGAACTCGTGTTCACCCGTCTGCACGCAGGCGGCAAGTTCAATAAAAAAGACGGCGGCAGCGCGTATGCCTTTTCAGGCGGTCTGCACGGCGTCGGCGTATCTGTTACCAACGCCCTTTCCACCCGCCTTGAAGTAACGGTCAAACGCGAAGGCAAAATCCACCGCATCGTCTTTTCCGGTGGCGACGTCATTGAGCCATTGACTGAAGTGGGCAAATGCGCCGTCAAAGACAGCGGCACCGAAGTGCGCGTGTGGCCGGACGGTAAATATTTTGAAAGCCCAAATTACAGCATTCCAGAACTCGAACGCCTGCTGCGCGCCAAAGCTGTATTACTGCCGGGCGTACGCGTTTCCCTGACCCGTCCGGTCAAAGGTGAAGACGAAGCATACACCCAAACCTGGCACTATCCAGACGGCCTGAAAAGCTATTTGACCGATCTGATTGCCGACGCTCAGGAAGCCGTACCTATCTTCTCTTGTGAAAACTACATTTCAGACGGCCACAACGGCGATTTCAGCATTGGCGAAGGTGCCGCGTTTGCCCTGACTTGGCTGGAGGAAGGCTCGTGTGCCAACGAAAGCTATGTCAATCTGATTCCCACCCCATTGGGCGGTACGCACGAAGCAGGCTTGAAACAAGCCGTGTTCAACGCCGTCAACAACTTCATCAATCTGCATAACCTCTTGCCGCGCGGCGTAAAAGTACAAAGCGACGACGTGTTCAGCAAAACTGCCTTCGTCCTCTCCGCCCGTGTCCTCGACCCGCAGTTCCAAGGTCAAACCAAAGACAAACTGACCAACCGCGACGCATTGAAACTTGTTGCCACCGTATCGGGTGACCCTTTGGAATTGTGGCTGAACCAAAACGTGGACTACGGCAAAAAAATCGCCGAACTCGCTATCCGTCAGGCACAAGCACGGATGCGTTCGGTTAAAAAGATTGAAAAGAAAAAAGGCAGCGGCGTCGCCGTCCTGCCCGGCAAGCTAACCGACTGCGAAAGCGAAGACATCCGCGAAAACGAACTCTTCCTTGTCGAAGGCGATTCCGCCGGCGGCTCAGCCAAACTTGCCCGCGACAAAGCCACGCAGGCCATCCTGCCCTTGCGCGGTAAAGTGCTTAACAGCTTTGAAGTCCACCCCGACCAACTCTTCGGTAACGCCGAAATCCATGATATTTCCGTCGCCATCGGTGTCGATCCGCACGGCATCAACGACAATCCCGATTTAAGCGGCCTGCGCTACGGCAAAATCGCCATCCTGTCCGATGCCGACGTGGACGGCTCGCATATTCAGGTCTTGCTGTTGACTCTGTTCTACCGCCACTTCCCCAAACTGGTTGCCGACGGACATATCTACGTCGCCCAGCCGCCGCTGTTCCGCGTTGATGTCAACGCACAAGGCAAAAGCAAGCCCGCCCGCAAATTCTACGCCCTCGACCAAAACGAACTCGACAGCATTTTGGAGCGACTGCAAAAAGAAGGCGTTAAAGAAACTGCTTATTCCATCAGCCGTTTCAAAGGCTTGGGCGAGATGAACCCCGACCAGCTCAAAGACACCACCATGCACCCCGACACCCGCCGTCTGTTGCAGGTACAAATCCCCAAAGGCGCAGATGACGAAACACACGACATCTTCGTCAAACTGATGGGCAAAGGCGAAGCCGCTGCCCGCCGAGCATGGATGGAACGCGAAGGCGATACGGCAGAATTGGATATCTAATCTATTGTTTCAATAGACTAAAGGCCGTCTGAAACTTTAAAAGTTTCAGACGGCCTTTTTTCAATCATCAGAAATTAAGATTAAACAGTATTTCAATATCCTGTTACTTACCTGTTTCTATTTTCGCAGTTTAATAGTGTCTTTAAGAAAAATAAAAAAGCACTGATATTATCAGTGCTTTTTAAATAATGGCGCGGCGGACGGGGCTCGAACCCGCGACCCCCGGCGTGACAGGCCGGTACTCTAACCAACTGAGCTACCACCGCGCATCCACTGTCAAAGACAATGAAAGGAAACTTGGTGGGTGATGACGGAGTCGAACCGCCGACATTCTGCTTGTAAGGCAGACGCTCTACCAACTGAGCTAATCACCCGATAAGCTGCCATTAAATCAAAAAATCAGGCTACGTGCAAGGTTTTTATTTAAATAAAAATATATCCCATTGAAAGAATATAGAATATTTTATTTAACCGCAAAAATTACCGTTATACCGTTCTATCAATCGAAAATCAAATGTCCTAATTTATCCGCTTTAGTATGCAGATAACGCTCATTTTCCATATTTTCGCCGACATGTAATGCAATCCGTTCGACCACATTGATGCCGGAATCTTTCAACGTTTGGATTTTTTCAGGATTATTGGTCAACAATCTGACCTCACGAATATGCAGATAATCATAAATCTGCTTAGCCAAAGTGAAGTCGCGTGCATCAACAGGAAGGCCG
This sequence comes from Neisseria subflava, assembly GCF_024205705.1. Lineage (NCBI taxonomy): Bacteria > Pseudomonadati > Pseudomonadota > Betaproteobacteria > Neisseriales > Neisseriaceae > Neisseria > Neisseria subflava. The sequence goes on along the minus strand of NZ_CP073115.1, from coordinate 644,784 downwards.
AGCGCTACATTGGCCTCGACCGTATCCAAGCCCTGATCTTGCAGACGATAAGCACGGATTTTGTTTATCAAACCAATGCCCCTGCCTTCTTGGCGCAAATATACGATAACACCACGCCCTTCTTTCTGAACGGCTTGCATCGCCGCTTGAAGCTGAGGGCCACAATCACATTTCACTGAAAATAAAGCATCGCCGGTCAAGCACTCAGAATGAATACGCGACAACACAGGCAGGCCGTCTGAAACATCGCCCATCGTCAATGCGACATGTTCCTGACCGCTCTCTTCTTCAAAGCCGTGCATGGTAAATTCGCCCCATTCCGTAGGCAAACGGCATGACGCGACAAACTTCAAGGCGTTACTCATTTTCCGCTTCCTCGTTTTCAGCCATGCCCAAGAGGTTTTTCAAAGGTTCCGCCAAGGCTAATGCAAGGGCAATCCAAGCCACCAATACTTCGTCAGGCGCACCGTCTTTGACATCAAACTCGGCATGTACCACACCCAAAACCGCACCGCTGGGCATACAGACAGGAACAGAAATCTGACTCAAGCCGGGATGATTGCGTTCGGCCGACAATTCACCAATTTCCTGCCAATACGCCACATTCTGACAAATATTCATCCAACCGCTTTGCGCCGTACGCACAGCCAAAAAAGCCTGTCCGGCCTGCTCGTCGATTGGAATCACATTTTCCAACGGCACGCCCCAACGGCTCAGTCGAACCAGCGACAACGCGCCATCTTTCGGAAACGCTGTATAAACCGCTGCGCTTTTCAAATGCTCGGTGCGCTCGGCAACCGAATCCAAAGCCATAAAAATCTGTTTCAGCAACCATTCATGTTCGGCATCAACATAATCCGCCAACTGCCAACCGTCTTCAGACGGCCACAAAATCGAACGCTCAACCGAAGCATTGCCCATTTTAATCACAGCCTGGGCAGTCAAATAAGCAACATGTATCTCATCCGCAGGCAACTTCAAACCTTGCGTCTGCAAAAAATCTTTAATCAATAAAGCAGGCATCTGCCCTTCCTCACCAATAGTAAAGTTGAGGCCGTCTGAAAACAAACCCTGCTTTCAGACGGCCGGAATAAATCATTATATAAGGGATAAGCCGAAAAATTCAAGCAAACAAGACTTTGCACCCCCATTAATCTTGTGTATAATCCACGGTTCAAATTAGTGCGGACGTGGCGAAATTGGTAGACGCACCAGATTTAGGTTCTGGCGCCGAGAGGTGTGAGAGTTCGAGTCTCTCCGTCCGCACCACACTCAAAATGAGCAGCTTTCGGGCTGCTTTTTTTACATCTATTCCACTATATACCCTATTCAAAATCAAAACTGCTTTTAATTTTTTGACCTTTGCAAAAAAGGGGTTTATTTGGGGTATAACAGACGTTTCCATTTTATCTTTCAGACGGCCTATCATTTATGTTGAATCCATCGCAAAAACTTGTCGAATTGGTCCGTATCCTTGAAGAACGTGCCTATATTTTTCCGGGAGATCCTGTGCAGGCGACGGAAGCGTTGCGACATATTGATGGCGGCAATGAGGAAAAACTGATACGCCGTGCTCAAATTATTGACCGCGACCAGCATTTGAAATATGTGTTGCAACAGGTGGAGACAGGCTCGTTTTGGCTTTGGATTGTTGCGGCGACGTTGTTGTTTACGGTCGGTTTTTCCAGCACTTATCTGTTGATGGACAATCAGGGGCTGAACTTTTTTCTGGTATTGGCCGGGATTTTGGGCATGAATACGGTCATGCTGCTGGTGTGGTTGGCGACTTTATTCCTGCGTTTGAAAAATGTGCACTTTATCAGCAGTCCGGCAACTTGGTTCCGAGGTAAAGACCCGGTCAATCAGGCAATTTTGCGGCTTTATGTGGATGAATGGCGCAAACCGCAAACGCGTTGGCTGATTGGTGTAACTTCACACGGCCTGTGGCTTTGTACGCTGTCGGGAATGTTGGTTTCTGTTTTGCTGCTGCTTTTGGTGCGTCAATATACGTTCAACTGGGAAAGTACGCTTTTAAGCAATACGGCATTGGTGAAAACGGTTGAGGCTTCGTCATGGCTGCCGGAATGTTTGGGCTTTCCTGTTCCCGACAGTCAGGCTGTGATTGCAGGCCGTCTGAACAATCATATCGAAGATGCTCGCGCTTGGGCGGGTTTACTCATCGGCAGCATTATCTGCTATGGCATTCTGCCGCGCTTGCTTGCTTGGCTGACTTGCAAGATTACTTTAAAAACCCTTCGCGAACGTTTGGATTTGAATCAGCCCTACTATCAAAACATCCTCCGCACATGGCAAACGAAGATTGTCGATGCCGATGATTTTCAGGAAAACATCGTTCCTGTTTCATCCAAAATTACGCTGAATAATGCGCCTAAATGGGCTGTTACACTGGAAACGGAATGGTCTGAGCCGCTTTGGTTTTCCGGCGTTTTGGCTCAAGAATGGATAGACAAAGGCGTGGCTGCCGGCAGAAAAGATTTGGAACAATTAGAAGCCGAATTGAAACAAACTCCGGCGCAACTTCTCATCGGCGTACGCACGCAAACTGTTCCCGACCGCGGCATTTTACGTCAAATCAGCCGTTTGGCCGAAGCTACGGACGGCGGCGTTATCATTCAGCTTTTGAATCAAGACAGTTTCTCTGAAGATTTGGATACCAAACTGGATTATTGGCGCGATGCGCTGGCAGAAAGAAACATTGCCTGGCTGGAGCCAACCCGTTTGGCACAAGAAAAACGGCAAAGCGCTATTTGACAGATAAACCAAAGGCCGTCTGAAAACTGATGTTTGGGTTTCAGACGGCCTTATTTATTGTTAAGGATTCATCTTAATGATGTTCGTGGCGATGCTCTTGATGATGTTTGGGCTTAGCTGCGTGGTGTTTGGCTTTAGGTGCAGTTTTTTTCATTTTTTGCGGTTTGGCTTTTTTGTACATACGCTCTTGTTTCGGATGCATTTCGTGTTTGCCGTGTGCAGAAGCGACAGGAGCCAATACCAAGCCGGCAGCCGCAACCATCAAAGAGGTCATTTGAATCAGTTTTTTCATATTTATCTTCTTTCAAGGGGTTGATTTGAGGTAAAAATAAGAATTTATTCGCACTCAAGCGATGGACAAATATTAATGGCTGTAACTGTCAGCTGCTGTCAGCATTCGGCGAAATCTGTTCAAAATTCGGCAATAGAAGTATGGCGACACAATGATGTAGCAAGGTTTTGAAAGTTTACCGTCAATTTTGACAAAACGTCTTTACACATTTCCCAAACGACAAAAAGCGCGAACCTTTCGATTCGCGCTTTTTTCAGACGGCATCAATTATTTTTTGTCGTCTTTTACTTCTTCAAAGTCGGCATCTACAACGTCGTCGTCTTTCTTAGCGGAAGACTCGGCTTGTGCGCCCTCGCCTGCTTGTGCTTCGGCTTGCGCTTGAGCGTAAACCATTTCGCCCAATTTTTGGCTGGCTGCACCCAAAGCTTCGGCTTTGGCATCGATAGCGGCTTTGTCGTCGCCTTTAACCGCTTCTTCAGCTTCTTTCAACGCAGCTTCAATTTTTTCTTTCTCGGCAGCGTCGAGTTTGTCGCCGTAGTCAGTCAGAGATTTTTTCACAGAGTGAATCAGGGCTTCGGCTTGGTTGCGGGAAGCGACCAATTCAGTCAGTTTTTTATCTTCTTCAGCGTTGGCTTCGGCATCTTTCACCATGCGTTCGATTTCCTCTTCGCTCAAACCTGAAGAACCTTGGATGGTAATGTTGGCAGCTTTACCGGTGCCTTTGTCTTTGGCAGAAACGTGCAAGATACCGTTGGCGTCGATGTCGAAAGTAACTTCAATTTGCGGCATACCGCGTGGTGCAGGTGCGATGTCGGTCAAGTTGAACTGACCCAAAGATTTGTTGGCAGAAGCGCGTTCGCGTTCGCCTTGCAGTACGTGGATGGTTACTGCGCTTTGGTTGTCTTCGGCAGTAGAGAACACTTGAGACGCTTTAGTCGGAATAGTAGTGTTCTTTTGAATCAGCTTGGTCATCACACCGCCCATGGTTTCGATACCCAAAGACAGAGGAGTTACGTCCAACAGCAATACGTCACTACGGCCGCCGCTCAATACTTCGCCTTGAATCGCTGCACCTACGGCAACAGCTTCATCAGGGTTCACGTCTTTACGAGGCTCTTTACCGAAGAAGGCTTTAACGGCTTCTTGTACTTTCGGCATACGGCTTTGACCACCGACCAAAATCACGTCGTCGATGTCGCTGGTGCTCAAGCCGGCATCTTTCAATGCGATTTTGCAAGGCTCGATAGAACGTTGGATCAAATCTTCAACCAGGCTTTCAAATTTGGCACGGGTAATTTTCATGGCCAAGTGTTTAGGACCGGTTGCGTCCATAGTGATGTATGGCAGGTTGATTTCAGTTTGCTGACCGCTGGACAATTCGATTTTGGCTTTTTCAGCAGCTTCTTTCAGACGTTGCAGAGCCATTACGTCTTGTTTCAAATCAATGCCTTGTTCTTTTTTGAACTCGTCAATGATGTAGTCGATCAAGCGTTGGTCAAAGTCTTCACCGCCCAAGAAAGTATCGCCGTTGGTAGCCAATACTTCAAATTGTTTGTCGCCGTCGAGGTTGGCGATTTCGATGATGGAGATATCGAAAGTACCACCACCCAAGTCATATACGGCTACTTTGCGGTCTTTGTTGTCGCCTTTGTCCATACCGAATGCCAAAGCGGCAGCGGTTGGTTCGTTGATGATACGTTTTACTTCCAAACCTGCGATGCGACCCGCGTCTTTAGTTGCTTGACGTTGACTGTCATTGAAGTATGCAGGAACGGTAATCACGGCTTCGGTGACTTTCTCGCCCAAGTAAGCTTCAGCGGCTTCTTTCATTTTACGCAAAACTTCTGCGGAAATTTGAGGAGGAGACAGCTCTTTACCTTGCGCTTTCACCCATGCGTCGCCGTTGCTAGCTTTGATGATTTCGAAAGGCATAGATTCGATGTCGCGTTGAACTTCTTTGTCTTCAAATTTGTGGCCGATCAAACGTTTGGCGGCGTAAATAGTGTTTTTAGCGTTGGTTACCGCTTGGCGTTTTGCAGGCGCGCCGACGAGGATTTCGCCGCCGTCCAAATAAGCGATAACGGAAGGAGTGGTGCGTGCACCTTCTGCATTTTCGATCACTTTGGTTTGACCGTTTTCAGAAATAGCCAAACAAGAGTTGGTTGTACCTAAGTCAATACCGATTACTTTTGCCATATTATGTTGCTCCTAATAAATAAACTTTTCTAAATTAATAATCCTGTGGAACATTTCGTTCCGATGGCTTGTAAATAAGGTTGCTTCATTTTTTTTCAAGGCTTAATTTGAATTTTTTTTTAAATTAAATTCAAATACTTGATTTATTTATCCACAAGCCGTTTATTCTTTTTTCAGATGACCGGCTTTAATTTTCTGATTCCGGTTTATCGGAATGATTTTCCAATAGCGGAACATCGGGATTTGAAACCGGATAAGACCGTCTGAAGATTTTATGCTTGATAAACTTTATCAAGCGGTGCCTTCAATCTTCTTTTTTCGCCACAACAACCATCGCAGGACGCAGTACGCGGTCGGCCAATGTATAGCCTTTTTTCATCACGCTGACGATGGTATTCGGCTCTTGCTCGCTGACGACTGCCTGCATCGCTTGATGTTGGTGCGGATCGAGTTTGTCACCCGGCTGTGGGTTGATTTCTTTAATGTGTGTGGCATCAAATGCTTTTTGCAGCTCGTTCAAAGTCATTTGCACGCCCATTTTCAGGGCATCGAAATTACCGCTTTGGTCGAGCAGCGCCATTTCGAGATAATCTTTAACCGGCAACATTTCTGTTGCAAATTTTTGTCCGGCGAATTTATGGGTGTCGGCGATTTCCTGCTGATGGCGGCGGCGCAGGTTTTGCTCGTTTGCCAAACCGCGCAGCTCGCTGTCTTTGAGCTGGCCTTCCAACTCGGCGACACGCGCCTGAAGTTCTTCGTAAGTCGGTTCGGCCTGTTCGGTTTCAACGGTTTCGGCAGTTTCTACGGCTGCCGCTTCTTCTGCTTCGTGTTGATGTTGTTCGTTATGCTCCGTCATTTCTGACATCCTTTTAGCGTGTTGATATTCGATGTTTCATATATAAGGCCGTCTGAAAAAACTTCAAGCATTTGAATACCGATTATCAAATGCCTTGTTAAAAGACGTTGGAAAACGGTAAGATAACCATCTGATTTTATTCTTCAGACGGCTTCAAACATGAAAAAAGACCATTTGAATTCAACCGATTTTAATCTGTGGCACACCATCCGCGAAGAAACCGAAGCTGCAGCCGCGGCCGAACCGATGCTGGCGAGCTTCCTGCATCAAACCGTGTTGCGCCACGATTCGCTCGATTCGGTACTTGCCTACCATCTTTCCAGCAAGCTCGGCAGTATGGACGTGCGCGCGCTGTTTGAAATTTATCAGCAGGCTTTGAGCGTGGACACCCGTATCAGCAAATGTGTCGAGGCCGACTTGAAAGCTATTTACGAGCGCGACCCTGCTTGTGATGAATATTCACTTCCGCTGTTGTATTTCAAAGGCTTCCACGCCGTACAGGCACACCGTATCAACCACTGGCTCTATCAAAACGGCCGTAAAACGCTGGCGTACTTCCTGCAAAACCGCATGTCGGAAGTCTTCGGTGTCGATATCCACCCTGCCGCCCGTTTCGGTCACGGTTTGATGCTCGACCATGCCACCGGTTTTGTGGCCGGTGAAACGGCTGTCTTGGGCAACAATATTTCCATCCTCCACGGCGTAACGCTGGGCGGTTCGGGTAAAGAAAGCGGCGACCGCCACCCGAAAATCGGCAATGGCGTGATGATTGGTGCGAATGCTTCGATTTTGGGCAACATCCGCATCGGCGAAAATGCCAAAATCGGCGCAGGCAGCGTGGTGGTTGCCGACGTACCGTCTTCGATTACCGTTGTCGGCGTACCGGCCAAACCGGTCGGCCGCTCTTCCAAAACTCCGTCTGCCGATATGGATCAAAGCATTCAATTATCGACTACGGATTTTGTGATTTAAGTTATCTGCCATTAAAAATGGCCGTCTGAAAAAACAAATCTTTCAGACGGCCTTTTATGATTTAAATCTTAGTATTAACCGCGTTTGCGTAAGACTTCCAAATGCGTTTTAACCTGTTTGACTTTCTCTTCGGTAAACAGGTTGGCAATGTTTTTCCAAATGCTGTGATAACCGTAAGGACCATGTTGCATTTCGGCTTTTGCTTCCTCCACCGACCAGCCTTGATAAATAATGCGGTACATTCCGGCAATCAAACCGGTACGGTCCGCGCCGTGATAACAATGGATAAGTACCGCGCCGTTTTGCTGTTGTTTTTCAATCAGGTATAAGATTTCCGCAATCTCTTTCGGCTTAATGCTCCATGACAGCAACGGACGGTTTAGCAAGGTCAAACCATGCTCTTTCAAATGGTCGTCATCATTGCGGTCGAAAAAGCGCAGGTTGATCACGCTTTGAATGCCCAGCTTGACAATGGCTTCGCCATCTTCGGCAACAGGCTGCTCGCTGCGGTAAAGCTTGTCGTCGATGCGATAAAGGTTGGCATCGTGTTTGACGGGCGTTGCCCAACGCTCGGACTGAACGGCTTTGTTGCCGTTATCCGTCGGCGCGGACGAACAAGCGATGGGCAAGCCGGAAGCGAGAAGGCACAATAAAAGACGGCGCATAAAATTCCTGTATGAAAATCAATGGGAAAACAAATATCGAAAGATTTTATCAAAACCCGTCCGGATATTCTATCCGCGCAAACCGCGTTACAATAAAGCCTCTTTTTTCAGACGGCCTTTCATCATGACCTGCCTTGCTTGGAACACCACACCAGCCCTTGCCGACCTTTGCCACGCCATCGAACAACATACCGCGCCGCTTTATTTGATTGTCTGCCTGCCTGAAAACCATATTCCCGATTTTCTATTATCGAATCATCCCTCCGAGCTTGAAGGTCGTCTGAACAACCGTCTCGTTCAAGCCGTGAAATGCCTTCAGTTCAACAGTGTTAATGTTTTGGAAAACCTATTGCCCAACGTGCATCTCTGGCTGGTTCCGCCACACTGCGCCGACCGCTTACACGAACATTTCCATCATATCGAATGGCAAACCGAAGCCATACCCCAATCCACCCCAACTCCCCTAAAACCTTGGTTCAGACGGCCTGAACATCAAGCCGCGCCCGAACACGTCCTGATTATCGGCGCAGGCATTGCCGGCGCAGCGACCGCGCGCAAACTGGCGGAGCACGGCGTACGCGTTACGGTTTTGGAGGCCGTAAAAGCGGCGCAGGCAGGCAGCGGCAACCGCCAAGGCTTGCTCTACGCCAAAATCTCGCCACACGATACCGAACAAACCGAGCTGCTGCTGACAGGCTACGGCTACACGCGCCGATTGTTGGAAGACTTGCTGCCTGATTCCGACGTATGGGGCGGCGACGGCGTATTGCATTTGAATTTTGACGACAGCGAACGCAAACGCAATCAGGCCTTGGGTTTGCAACACCAGCATAAACACCTCTACCGCAGCGTATCCGCCGAAGAGGCTGCGTCCATCGCAGGCATAAACGTATTTTCAGACGGCCTTTACTGGCCGCAAGGCGTATGGCTGAATCCGCCTGCCGTCGTGCATACCTTATTGAATCATCCTCTGATTGAGTTGCACGAACACTCGCCGCTGACCGCCGTATCGCATGACGGCACACACTGGACGGCTCACACGCCGGACGCGCATTTCAATGCCAGCCATATCGTTTACTGTATGGGCGCGCACAGCCCGACTGCCACCGACACCAACATCTCAGCGCTGCCTTTCCGCCAAATCCGCGGACAAACCGGCGTTGTGTCCGCCAGCCCGTTTTCACAAAAGCTGAATTGCGCCATTTCCGGCGAAAGCTACATCAGCCCGAGCTGGCAAGGCCGCCACTGCTACGGCGCGACATTTATCCTCAACAGCAACGATGAAACTTGGTATCCAAACGAAGAAATCGACAACCGCGCCGCCCTTCAACAACTCAATCCGCCATTGGCACAATCCCTGTTTGAGCAAGATTCGTTTTCAGACGGCCTTCAAGACACACAAGGCCATTCCGCCCTTCGTTGCGACAGCCTAGACCATTTGCCCGTTGTCGGCGCACTCGGCGACATCGCCGCCATGCAGTCCGCCTACGCCAAGCTGGCATTGGACAAAAACTACCGCCTCGACAATATTCCCTGCCCTTACCTGCCCAATGCCTACATCAATACGGCACACGGTACGCGAGGCCTGGCGACAGCCCCCATCTGCGCCGCCGCCATTGCGGCCGAAATACTCGGTTTGCCGCATCCGCTATCGCAAAGACTGAGAACCGCGCTACACCCCAACCGCACCATCATCCGCGCGATTGTTCGACAGCAGCCGTTGTTATCCGATTTAAGGATTTCGCTATAAATAAAAAAGGCCGTCTGAAAGTCATCAAAACTTTCAGACGGCCTTTAGCTATCCGTTAACTGCTTAGAATTTCCATTCCAGCGATACAGCGTAATTGCGGCCTGGGGCGCGGTAGCGGTCTAAGCCTTTGCCATCGCGGTCAACCCCGTTGGTGGTGCTGTAGCTGTACAGGCCGCGCAGGGAGTCCCAAGTGGTGTATTTGCGGTTGAACATATTGTACACACCGGCACGCAAAGTCAGGTTTTTAGCCGGTTTGTAGAAGCCGTACATATCAAACACATAAGCCGATTTGTTCAGCCATGGATAATCTACTACTTTTTCTTGCAAAGGCGTACCCCAACCGGTGTTTTCAAACACGGTGTACTGCGCATCTTTAGCTTTTTTCGCACCCAAATAAGTCAGGCGAGAGAATACACCCCATTTTTCGCTTGGGCTTTCATAGTCGACACCGGCAATCACTTTCAGAGGCTGAGTGGACAGCAGGCTGTTGTTGCCTGACAGTTTGCTCTTCGCGTAACCAACAGAACCAAACAATTTCCAGCCTTCAGGTACAAAAGAAACCACTTGACCTAAATTCAGACGACCTGTCAGCTCAAGACCACGGATTCGGGCCTTGTCGATATTTTGCATCTGCCATTCCAGTTTTTCGGAATAAGGATTGCTACAAATACCATAGTAGTAATTCATCTGAGTACAGCCGACATCGCCGCTGGTGGTCAGCTTCTGCTCTTCAGACAAGAAGTTGCGGTAATTGCTTTGATACAGGTTGGCATCCAAAGTACCTTTTTCGCTGCGGCCTTGCAGAGAAAGGGTATGGGTGGTGCTGCGCTCGGCTTTCAGGTTCGGATTAGGCAACCAGGTACCTGAGCCGTGGTTGTAAGTGAAATACACTTCAGACGCATTCGGCACGCGGAAACCGGAAGTTACATCGTAACCCAAACGCCATGTCTGACTCAGCTGTGCAGCCAAGCCGACAAAACCGCTCCAGCCTTTATAAGTGTTGGCTGCAGGTGGTGTTTTGTCACAAGCATGACACTCGGCATTCAGTTGCTGCGGCGTCATTTTGGTGTAGTCGTAACGGATACCTGCGCGGCTGCTAAACACGTCGTTCCATTGGATTTGATCAGACAGCGAGAAACCGTAGTTGTTGGTTTTCACTGGATGCTGAATCGTGCTGGACGTGCGTAAAATACGGCCGCTGAAGTAGTAGTCGTCGCGGTTTAAGTTTTCAAACTCACGCTGGCTGGCGAAAGTTTTAAACGACAAGCGATGTTGGCCGCCCATTTGCAATGGTTGGCTGTCCATACGCAATGTAATGCGTTTGAAGGTTGTATCCATGCTGCGGTTGTAGATTTCGTCCAAATCCTTCTGATTGTAGTTGCGCGTCCAGGTAGAATAATCCATCGGGAACGAGCCTTTGTTGTTAACCGCCGCTACTTTGGTTTTCTGATAATCGAAGTCCGCTTTCAACAACGACAACCAATTCGAATCGGGCGTCCACTCGTAAAACAGGTTGGCATTGCGCCGTCTGTTTACGTCATCGGCTTCGCGCCAAGAAGAAGCGGTCAAGTTATAAGACTCTTCGATCGTGTAATTGTGGCCCTGCTGACCGTTGAGAGATGCTCCGATACGGTGGTTGTCGTTGATTTGATAAGCAATCTTACCCAAGAAGCTGTGGTATTTGTGTTGGGACGGATCAGGAATACCGCGAGCAGAACCACGGATATTCGCTCCGCTGCCGGCACCCTCTACCGGATAACCACGCTCGCCCGCGCTTTCAGTCTCATGACCGCGACGTTGTGAATACAGCAAAACGGCATCCACGCGATCGTTGCTCACGCCGAAACCGAGGGTATTTGTCCATTCGCGGTTGCGGCTGCTGTAACCGTTTTTCATCATCACGCCGAACTGACGCTCAGGCAACAGCAAATCATGACCTTGCAGGGTTTGGTAATTCACGCCGCCACCCAATGCACCGCTACCGGTATTGAAAGAGTCTGCGCCCTTCACGATTTCGATGTTGCGCACGAGTTCGGGGTCGATAGACAGACGCGAGCTGTTGAAGTTGCCATAACGGGCATACAGCGAGTTTTCTTCGGAATCAGGTAGGTTTACGCCGTCAATGCTGACGCCGACACGGTTGCCTTCCACGCCGCGTACAGCAAAGCCTTTTTGATGACGGCCGCTATCGCTCAAGCCAACGTCGGTGGAATAACGTACCAAGTCTTTGTTGTCGCGTACCATTTCTTGTTGGATACGGCCAAGGTTGACACGTTCCACGGCTGCAGGCGCATTGCGCTGGCCTTTAACGCGGACTTCTTTTATTTCTGCTTTAACGGGTGTGGTTTCAGTTGCAGCTTCATCTACTGCTAATACTGGATTGCCAAAAATACTGCCGACCAGCGCGGCAATAGGGAGCATTTGTAATGGTTTCATATTATCAACTCAAGATGTAATGGATTGTTCATCCATCAGTTAATGCATAAAAAATTTCTGATAATCATTAATAATTAATAAGACAGCAACCCGTTCAAACAAAACTTTGTTGTGTAATTAAAGGCCCCTGCAAACATCTACGCCGAGACCTTGTCTGTTTGATTTAATTATTTTTTAGAGTCTGTGCGGCGTCATACCTTCAGGCGCTTCCGCACCTTCCGGCAAACCGAAGGTTTCACGCAGAATCACTTTATAGAATTCAAAAGCTTCGCGAGCGCCTTGAATGGCTTCCGCTTCAGCTTCCGGAGTCAAGTTCAAAGCATTCAGATGCTCGACAAAAGCGCGCCAGTGTTTGCCGCGGCCGTTCGGATGAGGAGCCAGGTGGCGTGCGCCGAATTCGCCGGTGTATTCGAGCTTTTGAGCGTGTTTGAACAAAAATGCCGCGCCCAAATTTGAACCTTCGGCGCAATAGAGCCAGCCGATGGCTTTATTGCCGGTTTCGTGTGGCAATTCTTTGTCAAATTTGTAAGGCTCTTCGCCCAAGTCTTTCAAGTCTTGAGTCACGGCATCGTAACGCGCCATGTATTCAAGCTCTGGAATGGCTTTGTTCAATTCGGCATCTTTATAGATGTGATCGACGGCCTTATGGAAAACAGATTGAAGTTTCAAGAATTTGATGTAGTTTTCTTTGCTGGAAAAAGGTTGAACGGACATAACCAAGTTATCAACGCTGTCGTGCGTTGTCGTGGTTTGCTCTTTCAAGCGTTTGGCGAAAGTCAGCTCTTGGGTTTCACTCATGATGTTTCCTTTGAATTAAGAGACTAATGGTTTCAGACGGCCTTTATGGTTAAAAATACCGTCTAATTTGAAAAGAATCGTTTTAAAAACAAAGAAGATAATTTTTAGCCTGTTTCAGGTTCGTTGACCGTGTACCTTCCACAAATCTACAAGGATTATCGTGTTTTTAAATATTGAGAATATATCTTATTTTTATCCTAATGGCAATAAACCAAACTAAGACCTATTAATAAAATTTAACGGTCCATAGCAATAATCTTCTGAAGTTTTTTCAAACTTTTCAGACGGCCCAAACCTTATTAAGCAGCCACCATTCAATCAAATATCGACCTAAATTTGGGCTATCCTTCTGTTTTCCTTTATAATGCGACACTCTTTGCACCTTCTTTATCCCCTGCCGAACCATGAAACGGATTCCTGCCTACCATCGCTGGTGGCGCTACAAGTCTTATCTTCCTGATGCGACGCTGCCTGCACATACGGTGGAATGCCCGGATTGCGGCTGCCGTATGGATATTCCGCGCCTGCGTCAGGGACAGGAAGCGCATTGTCCGGTGTGCAACCACGAAATCGTGGAAGTGGAAAACAATCCGTATATCGCGCCGATTGCCTATGCGCTGACAACCTTGATTCTGATGGCATTCGCGTACAATATGGTGTATATCCGCGTCGATTTGTTCGGCGTGACATCGATTTTGTCGTTGCCGCAAATGATGCGGCTTTTGATTTCGCTGGATTACGGTTTTCTAGCGGAAGTGATGTTTATCCTCACCTTCGGCGCGCCTTTACTGTTTTTACTGCTCTGCCTTTATGTTTATACGGCTTTGATCCGTGAAAAGGCCTACCCTGCGCTGCGCTTTGCAACGCGTGTATTGGTTCGGCTGCGCCATTGGATTATGGTGGATGTGTTTTTTATTTCCACTTTGGTGGCGTATATCAAACTCTCGTCCGTTGCTACAGTAGAGTTTGGTTCGGCGTTTTATCTGATGTTTCCGTTGTCGGTCATGCTGATTCGGACTTCGGTATCGATTCCGCAGCATTGGGTTTATTATAAGATTCACCGTTTAACCGGCGGCCATGCGGTTCAGACGGCCGCTGAAGACAAAATCTGTTGCAGCCGCTGCCTGTATTTCCGCGATAAAGACGAGCAACCTTGCGGCGTATGCGGTGCGGACTTATACCGCCGCCGCCCGAAAAGCCTGAGCATTTCGCTGGCGTTTTTAATGGTGGCATTTATCCTATATTTCCCTGCCAACATCCTGCCGATTATGATTTCGTCCAATCCGACGGCTTTGGAGATCAATACGATTTTCAACGGCATTGTGTATATGTGGGACGACGGCGACCGATTGATTGCCGTGATTATCTTTAGTGCCAGTATTATGCTGCCGGTATTGAAGATTATTGCGATGGCGGTTTTGATTTATTCCGCATACTTCAAACCCGTGATGAGCGCGGACAAAATGTCGGTTTTGTATCGGATTACCGAATCCATCGGCCGCTGGTCGATGATTGATATTTTTGTGATTATTATTTTGATGAGTTCGTTCCACACCAATATGGCGCGCGTCGTGCCGGGTGGTGCGGCGATTTACTTCTGCCTGGTCGTTATTTTGACCATGCTTTCGGCCTATTATTTCGATCCCCGTCTGATTTGGGACAAACAACAGCAGCTTTCAGACGGCCTTGATTCTGACCAGACCTTAACACAATGAAAAAACACGATTCTTCACCCAATTATCACGCCCCGGCGCGTGTCAAGAAAACCAATGTCTTCACATCTATCGTGTGGCTGATTCCACTGATTGCGCTGATTGCCGGCGGCTGGCTTTTGGTTAAAGACATCCGCAACCGCGGCCCTGTCGTTACGCTGTTGATGGACAGCGCCGAAGGCATCGAAGTCAACAACACCGTTATTAAGGTGTTGAACGTCGATGTCGGACGCGTTACCCGCATCAAATTGCGCGACGACCAAAAAGGCGTGGAAGTTACTGCCCAGCTCAGCGCCGACGCCAAAGACCTTATCCGCAGCGATACCCAATTTTGGGTGGTCAAACCGCGTATCGACCAAAGCGGCGTTACCGGCTTGGGAACCTTGCTTTCCGGCTCATATATTGCATTTACACCGGGTAAAAGCCAAGAAACCAAAGATGTATTTGTCGTCCAAGACATTCCACCGATTGCCGCCATCGGTCAAAGCGGCCTGCGCCTGAATTTGATCGGCAAAAACGACCGCATCCTCAACGTCAGCAGCCCTGTTTTGTATGAAAACTTTATGGTCGGCCAAGTAGAAAGCGCGCATTTCGACCCGTCCGACCAAAGCGTGCATTACACCATTTTCATCCAAAGCCCCAACGACAAACTGATTAATTCCGCCAGCCGTTTTTGGCTGGAAAGCGGCATTAATATCGAAACCACAGGCAGCGGTGTCAAACTTAACTCCGCCCCTCTGCCTGCCCTGCTGTCCGGCGCGATTTCCTTTGACTCGCCTAAAACAAGCGACAGCAAAAACGTCAAAAGCGAAGACAGCTTCACGCTTTATGACAGCCGCAGCGAAGTGGCCAATCTGCCTGACGACCGCTCGCTGTATTACACTGCGTTTTTCAAACAATCCGTACGCGGCCTGACTGCCGGTTCGCCTGTTGAATACAAAGGCCTGAATGTCGGCGTGGTTTCCGATGTCCCTTATTTCGACCGCAACGACAGCCTGCATTTGTTTGAAAACGGTTGGATTCCCGTACGCATCCGCATCGAGCCTTCCCGTTTGGAAATCAATGCCGACGAGCAAAGTAAAGAACATTGGAAACAACAATTTCAGACGGCCCTAAACAAAGGCCTGACCGCCACCATCTCCAGCAACAACCTGTTGACCGGAAGCAAAATGATTGAGTTGAACGATCAGCCTTCCGCCTCGCCTAAGCTGCGACCGCATACCGTTTATGCAGGCGATACCGTAATCGCAACCCAAGGCGGCGGTTTGGACGATTTGCAGGCAAAAGTGGCCGACTTGTTAGACAAGTTCAACAATCTGCCATTGGATAAAACCGTTGCCGGCTTGAACGGTTCGCTTGCCGAGCTCAAGTCCACACTCAAATCTGCCAATGCAGCCCTAAGCTCTATCGACAAACTGGTCGGCAAACCGCAGACACAAAACATTCCGAACGAGTTGAACCAAACCCTGAAAGAATTGCGTCAAACCCTGCAAGGCGTATCACCGCAATCGCCTATCTACGGCGACGTACAAAATACGCTGCAAAGTTTGGACAAAACCTTAAAAGACGTTCAACCCGTGATTAATACTTTGAAAGAAAAACCCAACGCGCTGATTTTCAACAGCAGCAGCAAAGACCCTATCCCGAAAGGAAGCCGATAATGCGCCTCTTCCCGATTGCCACCGCCCTGACGCTTGCCGCCTGCGGCACTGCGCAAAGCACACAATATTTCGTCCTGCCCGACAGCCAGTACATCCGTCCGGCTGCGCATGGCAATGAAATTGCGGTCAAAGTCAACCTTGCCGAACCACTTGCCAACGGCGGCCTCGTTTACCAAACCGATGCCTACCATGTGAATCTGGCGAAAAACCACCTTTGGGCTGCTCCGCTCGATGGCGCGTTGGCAGCAAACCTCAGCAACAAGCTCAATCGCCTCAATCCGCATCGCACCTTTGTACCTGCTTCACGCAGCCAAAGCAGCCAAACCCTGAAAGTCTATATCGAAGCCTTCCAAGGCAGCTATCAGGGGCAGACCACCATCAGCGGTTATGCACAATGGCCGGACGGACGCAGCAAACCGTTTAACGCCGTCACGCCGCAACAAGGTGATGGCTATACCGCCATGCTCGAATCGTTGGAAAACGGTTTGTCACAGGTTGCCGATGCGATTGCCTATTAAACAAAAGGCCGTCTGAAAAACTTTCAGACGGCCTTTTTCATGTTTCAAACATTCATCACAATGCGCGGTCAAAATACAAAGCCACGCCGGAACGTTCGCTCATCGCCAACAAATAATCCATCAATTTTTGCGGCCATTGAATACCGCGCACAACGGTCAGGTTGCGCAAAATAGGGAAAGTAAGGATATCTTCCAAACTGATTTCACCGCCCAAGCCCTCGCCTTCGCACACCAGCGCTTCCAGCTCTGCCAAGTCTTGATGCAGACGCTCCAGATATTGTGCCGTTTTATTCAGATTAGTCTCGAAATTGCCGATACTTTTCTCTTTTTTGTCGATAAAGTATTTTTTCGCTTCATCGGTCTCAAATTCAGGCAAGCCGATTTTGACCATGCGCGGCTGTACTAATTTGTTATTGTATTCGCCCACTTTATCCAACCAAGCCTGAACCTCGGGACGAACTTCTTCTTTCAGACGGCCTTGATCGATGTAACGGACAATATCCAAACTCTCGCCCATAAACGAACCGTCTTCTTTTTGCAAAATCGGCACTTGTTTTGAGCCAATCATGCCAATCGGCGTAGCTTCGTCATCGTTTGCCAAGACAACTTCTTCCACCGCCACATTGCGCAAGCCGAAAATCATCCGCGCACGGACGCAAAACGGGCAATGGTCGTAAATATACAGCTTCATCGAAATGCTCCTTAAAATTTCAAAACGGTTAACCATAACACCCAAGGCCGTCTGAAACAAGGCTTCCTGAAACATAGTGCCACATTCGCATACAAATCTAGGGCTGTCGGCAATAAACTGTTACAATGGCAACGTTTTTATCAAAAAGAAAAAAACGCACGCCATGACCACTATTCGCCAAACGCCCCAAACATCGAGTGCAACGCTGGAAGGCCTCCTCGCTTGGTTCGACGGCTATGTTGCCGCGCTGCCCGATTCCGATAAAAACCTGATTCAGACGGCCTTTGACCTGTCTAAAGAACATTATCCTGCCGATGCCCTAACGACTTACGGCGAGCCTTTAATGGAACATTTTCTCGGCTCGATGCAAATCGTCAGCGAACTCGACTTATTGCCCGATGCCGTGGCGGCTACGATTTTGTCCGACATCGGCCAATACGTTCCCACTTGGCAAGAATTGGTTACCGAACGCTGCAACAGCACCGTTTGCGAGCTGGTCAAAGGCGTAGACGAAGTACAAAAACTGACCCAATTCGCACGCGTGGACAGCCTCGCCACACCGGAAGAGCGCGCCCAACAAGCCGAAACCATGCGTAAAATGCTGTTGGCGATGGTTACCGACATCCGCGTCGTCCTGATCAAACTGGCCATGCGTACGCGCACCCTGCAATTTTTAAGCAACGTTCCCGACAATCCTGAAAAACGCGCCGTTGCCAAAGAAACCCTCGACATTTTTGCCCCGCTCGCCAACCGCTTGGGCGTGTGGCAACTCAAATGGCAGCTCGAAGATTTGGGCTTCCGCCATCAAGAGCCGGAAAAATACCGCGAAATCGCCCTGCTTTTGGACGAAAAGCGCACCGAGCGCCTCGAATACATCGAAAACTTCCTCAATATCCTGCGTACGGAACTGAAAAAATACAATATTCATTTTGAAGTTGCCGGAAGACCGAAGCACATCTACTCCATTTACAAAAAAATGGTGAAGAAAAAGCTTACTTTCGACGGTTTGTTCGACATCCGCGCCGTACGGATTTTGGTGGACACCATTCCCGAGTGTTACACCACCTTGGGCATTGTCCACAGCCTCTGGCAGCCGATTCCAGGCGAGTTTGACGACTATATCGCCAACCCGAAAGGCAACGGCTATAAAAGTTTGCACACCGTTATCGTCGGTCCGGAAGACAAAGGCGTGGAAGTCCAAATACGTACCTTCGACATGCACCAATTCAACGAATTCGGTGTTGCCGCCCACTGGCGTTATAAAGAAGGTGGCAAGGGTGATTCCGCCTATGAACAGAAAATCGCTTGGTTGCGCCAACTCCTAGACTGGCGCGAAAACATGGCCGAAAGCGGCAAAGAAGACCTTGCCGCCGCCTTTAAAACCGAACTTTTCAACGATACGATTTATGTTTTGACCCCGCACGGCAAAGTCCTCTCCCTGCCTACGGGCGCTACTCCCATCGACTTTGCCTATGCCCTGCACAGCAGCGTAGGCGACCGTTGCCGCGGCGCAAAAGTCGAAGGGCAAATCGTACCGCTGTCAACGCCGTTGGAAAACGGTCAACGCGTTGAAATCATTACCGCCAAAGAGGGAAATCCTTCCGTCAACTGGCTCTACGAAGGCTGGGTCAAATCCAACCGCGCCATCAGCAAAATCCGTGCCTACATCCGCCAGCAAAATGCGGATACCGTGCGCGAAGAAGGCCGCGCCCAGTTGGACAAACAGTTGTCGAAAATCTTCCCCAAACCCAATCTGCAAGCATTGGCGGAAAAACTCGGCTTCAAAAAAACCGACGAACTCTATACGGCCATCGGTCAGGGCGAAGTTTCCAACCGCGCCATCCACAAAGCCTGCGGCGCGCTGAATGAACCGCCTCCCGTGCCGATTGATGAAACCAATATCGTCAAGCAGTCTAAAATCAAAAAAGGCGGCAAAAACGGCATTTTGATTGACGGCGAAGACGGCTTGATGACCACGCTTGCCAAATGCTGCAAACCGGCACCTCCGGACGACATCATCGGTTTCGTTACACGCGACCGCGGTATTTCCGTCCACCGCAACACCTGCCCTTCTTTCCGCCACCTTGCTGAACAAGCGCCTGAAAAAGTGTTGAATGCGAGCTGGGCAGCCCTGCAGGAAGGACAAGTGTTTGCCGTCGATGTCGAAATCCGCGCCCAAGACCGCTCCGGTTTGCTGCGCGACGTTTCGGATGCGCTGGCGCGGCACAAGCTCAACGTTACCGCGGTGCAAACCCAATCGCGCGATTTGGAAGCCAGCATGCGCTTTACCCTTGAAGTCCGCCAAGTCAACGACCTGCCGCGCGTATTAGCCAGTCTGGGCGACATCAAAGGCGTTTTAAGCGTAACGCGCTTATAATTCCCATTCCCCCATCTAAAGGCCGTCTGAAAGTATTGCTTTCAGACGGCCTTTCACACATCGGTTGCCAATATATAACCTACGCTTCTATCCTTACAATCAGCCGTTATTTCCTGTCCGCCATATTCTCAGGCAAACTCGCCATCCGTATGATAAAGAAAGATATTTTTATTCTTATATTAACCTTAAGGAAACTTCATGGATACACGAGACCTGTTCCCTCATGAAATTTTGCAGGACGCCATCGGCAAGAGTTGCACCAAATCTGAATTCAGCATCAAAATGTTGGTGATTTTGAGTTTCTTAGGCGGCGGTTATGTCGGCTTCGGCTATCTTGCCTGCCTGCGCGTCATCAGCGGCATTCCAGCCGAATGGAACGGCCTGGCCGCCCTTTTGGGCGCATCCGTGTTCCCTATCGCACTGATTTGTATCTTAATCGGCGGCGGCGAGTTGGCAACAGGCAATATGATGATTATGGCTTTGGGCAGATTAACCGGCCGCGTCAGCACCCACAAACTGGTGCGCAACTGGCTGATTGTCAGCTTGGGCAATCTGGCAGGCGCCGTAGCCATGGCCTATTTCCTCGGCCACTATGTCGGCCTTGCCGAAGGGCCGGCCGCAGCGAAAACCATTGCCATTGCCGAAGCTAAAGTCAATATGGACTTCGGCCGCGCATTCGTTTCTGCCATCGCATGTAACTGGATGGTGTGTATGGGCATCTGGTTTTACTTCGGCGCACGCCATACTTCAGGACGAATCTTAGCCATGTGGTTCCCGGTTATGATCTTCGTATTAATCGGTTTCCAACACTTTGTTGCCAATATGTTCATCATTCCGGCCGGTATTTGGGCGGGCGCAAATGTCAGCTGGGGTCAATTTTTCTACAATATGATTCCCGTTTTCTTAGGCAACGTCCTGGGCGGGTCATCCTTTGTCGCAGCCTCTTATCTCTTTGCTTACAAACACTTACTAAAAGACGATTTTTCTATTTAATGTAGTCTTTTTTCTAAAAACCCCGTATCTGCCCGACACAGATACGGGGTTTCTGCACAGGGCCGTCTGAAAGTCCAAGTCGTTTAATTACTTTTTCTCTTTAATCCCCAAAAAACATCAGGAAAGATAGTTTCACACACTTTCCTTCGTCATCATCGGTAAAAATTTATATATTTTTATGTTTTTAAATGACTTAGCCAAAAGGCGGCATCAATTTCGAATAAAGGCTGAGTTCTTCGCTTTGCAAAAGCGACTTTTTACGGTATGCTGGTTTAAATTATTTACAATTTAATACATTAAAATTTCGTATTTTATTGTATTTGAAAATAATTTATCCTGTCTCTCTCGCAAAAAACAGGATTTTTAAGCTGTATTTTTATTAGAAAAAAGTTTGGGTATGAATTACTTGCAATTTCAAAACCCGTTTTAAAAGTTAGATGAGGAATAAGTACATGAATCCCATGTATATCACTTTCGCGATCTATTTGGTCGCCGTATTACTGATCGGCCTCGCCGCCTATTTTTCAACACGAAACTTCGACGACTACATTCTCGGTGGCCGCAGCTTAGGTCCGTTCGTGACCGCGATGTCTGCCGGTGCTTCCGATATGTCAGGTTGGCTTTTGATGGGCTTGCCAGGTGCCATTTACCTGAGCGGTTTGAATGAAGCTTGGATTGCCATTGGTCTGATTGTGGGTGCATACCTCAACTGGCTGTTAGTTGCAGGCCGTCTGCGCGTACATACCGAATACGCCAACAACGCGCTGACGCTTCCTGATTACTTCTTCCACCGCTTCGGTGCCGGCGGTCACTTGATGAAAGTGGTTTCTGCACTGATTATCTTGTTCTTCTTCACTATTTACTGTGCTTCAGGCATCGTAGCCGGTGCTACCCTGTTCCAAAGCCTGTTCCACGGTATGTCTTACACTCAAGCCATGTGGCTGGGTGCCGGTGCGACCATCGCCTACACTTTCTTGGGCGGTTTCTTGGCCGTAAGCTGGACCGATACCCTGCAAGCTTCTTTGATGATTTTTGCATTGGTACTGACTCCTGTAATGGTGTACTTGGGTTTGGGCGGTGCAGATCAAATGAATGCTGCCATCCAACAAGTTGCCGCTTCTACCGGTAAAGAATACGGCAGCCTGTTTGCCGGTACTACTTTCATCGGCATTATCTCTACCGCCGCTTGGGGCTTGGGCTATTTCGGCCAACCGCACATCTTGGCCCGCTTCATGGCTGCCGAAAGCGCTAAATCCCTGGTTTCTGCACGCCGCATCGGTATGACTTGGATGATTCTGTGTATGGCCGGTGCCGTGGCTGTCGGCTACTTCGGTATCGCTTACTTCGGTGCCAACCCAGCCCACGTTGAAGAAATGAACGGCAACCACGAACGTATCTTCATCGCCTTGGCTACCTTGCTTTTCAACCCTTGGATTGCCGGTATCATCTTAAGCGCGATCCTCGCCGCCGTAATGTCCACCCTGTCTTGCCAATTGTTGGTTTGCTCCAGCGCGATTACCGAAGACTTCTATAAAGGCTTCCTGCGTAAAAACGCCCAACAAGCTGAATTGGTATGGATTGGCCGCGTAATGGTATTGGCGATTGCTGTGATTTCCATCCTGATTGCTTCTGACCCTGAAAGCAAAGTATTGGGCTTGGTAGCTTATGCATGGGCAGGCTTTGGTGCCGCATTCGGTCCAGTTGTGATCCTGTCTGTTTTGTGGAAACGCATTACTGCCTACGGCGCACTCTCCGGCATGATTGCAGGCGCGCTAACTGTAGTAGTTTGGGCTGAGTGGATCAAAAAACCTGCTTTGGCCGCACAAGAAACAGGTTTCGCTACTGTCTATGAAATCGTTCCAGGCTTTATCATTTGCACACTCGTGATTGTTTTGGTGTCCCTGATCGACAAAAAACCTTCACGCGAATTGCAAGAACGCTTTGAGAAAGCAGACGCAGAATACCGCGCCTCTAAATAAGGTGTTTTCAGACGGCCTGCATGATTCCGTGCAGGCCGTCTTTACGACATAAACTGTTTCAAAATAATCTGAGCCTTATCAGAAAAAACAGCAATTTATGCGGATGCATCTTGTATCCGCATCATAATTTTATTACGATATTACTATCCTTCAGAATGCTTGTTTTAGCAGTCTTAATTCAGGTCGTCTGAAATCATGAAAAAACCTTTGGAGAACATAAATAATGTTTAACTTCGCTTTTCCAACACAAACTCCTCTGCGTCAAGCTGTAACTGATGCCTACCGCCGCGACGAAATCGAGGCCGTTCAGGATATGTTGCAACGTGCACAGATGACCGACGAAGAGCGCAACGCCGCTTCCGAACTTGCCCGTCGTTTGGTTACTCAAGTCCGCTCCAGCCGCACCAAAGCAAGCGGCGTAGATGCCTTGATGCACGAGTTCTCTCTCTCCAGTGAAGAAGGTGTTGCACTGATGTGTCTGGCCGAAGCCCTGCTGCGTATTCCGGACAATGCCACCCGCGACCGCCTGATTGCCGATAAAATCTCCGAAGGCAACTGGAAAAGCCACTTGAACAACAGCCCTTCCCTCTTCGTTAACGCGGCTGCATGGGGTCTGTTGATTACCGGCAAACTGACCACCAACACTTCTGAAAAAAACATGGGTTCTGCCCTGAGCCGCATGATCAGCAAGGGTGGCGCGCCTCTGATCCGTCAAGGTGTGAACTACGCAATGCGCCTGTTGGGCAAACAGTTCGTAACCGGCCAAACCATTGAAGAAGCGCTGCAAAACGGTAAAGAGCGCGAGAAAATGGGTTACCGCTTCTCTTTCGATATGTTGGGTGAAGCCGCATACACCGAAGAAGATGCCAACCGCTACTACAACGACTACGTTCAAGCCATTCATGCCATCGGTAAAGATGCCGCAGGCCAAGGTGTTTACGAAGGCAACGGTATCTCCGTCAAACTTTCCGCCATCCACCCACGCTACTCACGCGCCCAACACGAACGCGTGATGAGCGAACTGTTGCCGCGCCTGAAAGAATTGTTCCTTTTGGGTAAAAAATACGATATCGGTATCAACATCGATGCCGAAGAAGCCAACCGTCTCGAATTGTCTTTGGACTTGATGGAAGCTTTGGTTTCCGATCCCGACTTGGCCGGCTACAAAGGTATCGGTTTCGTTGTTCAGGCCTACCAAAAACGTTGTCCGTTCGTTATCGACTATCTGATCGACCTGGCCCGCCGCAACAACCAAAAACTGATGATCCGTTTAGTTAAAGGCGCATACTGGGACAGCGAAGTGAAATGGGCTCAAGTAGACGGCATGGAAGGCTATCCGACTTACACCCGTAAAGTCCACACCGACATCTCCTACCTTGCCTGCGCACGAAAACTCTTGGATGCGCAAGATGCCGTGTTCCCACAATTTGCCACCCACAACGCCTACACTTTGGGCGCAATCTACCAAATGGGTAAAGGCAAAGACTTTGAACACCAATGTCTGCACGGCATGGGCGAAACCCTGTACGACCAAGTGGTCGGCCCGCAAAACTTAGGCCGCCGCGTACGCGTGTATGCCCCGGTCGGCACACACGAAACCCTGCTTGCCTACTTGGTACGCCGTCTGTTGGAAAACGGTGCGAACTCTTCTTTCGTGAACCAAATCGTTGACGAAAACATCAGCATCGACCGCCTGATTAAGAGCCCGTTCGACACCATCGCCGAACAAGGCATCCACCTGCATCCGGCATTGCCTCTGCCGCGCGATTTGTATGGCAAAGGCCGTCTGAACTCCCAAGGCGTCGATTTCAGCAACGAAAACGTATTGCAAAACCTGCAAGAAAAACTCAACCAAGCTTCTTCCGAAGACTTCCACGTCGCTTCTATCGTCAATGGCGAAGCGCGTAACGTGGGCGAAGCTCAACCCGTCCGCAACCCTGCAGACCACAACGATGTTGTCGGTACTGTCAGCTTTGCCGATGCCGCATTGGCTCAAGAAGCTATTGGTGCAGCCGTTGCCGCCCTGCCGGAGTGGAGCGCCAAACCTGCTTCAGAACGCGCCGACTGCCTGCGCCGTTTTGCCGATTTGTTGGAACAACACACGCCTGCATTGATGATGCTGGCCGTCCGCGAGGCTGGTAAAACCCTGAACAACGCCGTTGCCGAAGTACGCGAAGCCGTTGACTTCTGTCGCTACTATGCCAACGAAGCTGAGAACACCCTGCCTAAAGATGCCAAAGCCGTTGGCGCAATCGTTGCCATCAGTCCATGGAACTTCCCATTGGCCATCTTTACCGGCGAAGTGGTTTCTGCATTGGCAGCCGGTAACACTGTTATCGCCAAACCTGCCGAACAAACCAGCCTGATTGCTACTTACGCCGTTTCCTTGATGCATCAAGCCGGTATTCCGACTTCTGCGCTGCAACTCGTACTCGGCGCAGGCGATGTCGGCTCTGCCCTGACCGGCGATGCCCGCATCGGCGGCGTGATCTTTACCGGTTCTACCGAAGTAGCGCGCCTGATCAACAAAGCCCTGTCCAAACGCGACGACAGCCCTGTCCTGATTGCCGAGACCGGCGGTCAAAACGCGATGATCGTGGACTCTACCGCCCTGCCGGAACAAGTCTGCCTCGACGTATTGAATTCTGCCTTCGACAGCGCGGGCCAACGTTGTTCCGCCCTGCGTATCTTGTGTGTTCAAGAAGATGTTGCCGATAAAATGATCAACATCATCAAAGGTGCAATGGACGAATTGGTTGTCGGCAAACCGACCCAACTGACCACAGACATCGGCCCTGTCATCGATGCTGAAGCCCAACAAAACCTGTTGGCCCACATCAACCGAATGAAAGGCGTAGCGAAGGCTTACCACGAAGTCAAAACTGCTGCCGACGTTGATAGCAACAACTCTACTTTTGTTCGACCAATCCTGTTTGAATTGAATAACTTGAACGAGTTGCAACGCGAAGTGTTCGGTCCTGTATTGCACGTTGTCCGCTACCGTGCCAGTGAATTGGATCAACTCATCGACCAAATCAACGCCAAAGGCTATGCTCTGACCAGCGGTGTACACAGCCGTATCGAAGGCACTGTCGACCATATCCGCGACCGCATCGAAGCCGGTAACATCTACGTTAACCGCAACATCGTTGGTGCTGTTGTCGGCGTACAACCTTTCGGCGGTCACGGCTTGTCCGGTACCGGTCCAAAAGCAGGCGGTTCATTCTATCTGCAACGCCTGGTTCGTACTCCTGAATGGGTTGCCCCAACCCTCAGCCGAATCGGCCAAGCAGACGAAGACGCACTCAAACGTTTGGAAACTCTGGTTCACAAGCTGCCGTTTAACGCAGAAGAGAAAAAAGCCGCAGCCGCAGCTTTGGGTCACGCACGCGTCCGTACCCTGCGCAAAGCCGAAACCGTATTGGTCGGTCCGACCGGCGAACGCAACTCATTGAGCTGGCGCTCTCCAAAACGTGTTTGGGTACATGGTGGCAATCTGCTGCAAGCCTTCTCTGCCCTGACCGAGCTGGCAGCCGCAGGCATCCAAACCGTTGTTGAGCCTAACAGCCCGTTGGCTTCCTACTCAGCCGATTTGGACGGTTTGTTGCAAGTAAACAGCAAACCTGAAAACGCAGGCATCAGCCATGTTGCCGCTATCGAGCCTTTGAGCAGGGAGCGCAAACAAGAGTTGGCCGGCCGCGACGGTGCGCTCATCCGCATTCTGCCTTCCGAACAAGGCCTGGACATCTTGCAAGTATTTGAAGAAATTTCTTGCAGTATCAATACTACCGCTGCCGGTGGTAACGCCAGCCTGATGGCAGTTGCCGACTAATCGTAGCCAAATCAAAGGCCGTCTGAAATTCAGACGGCCTTTTTTATGTTTTTTATTTACATTTTTGCCGGATATTCGCACAAATCGTTAATCAAACATGTGCTGCATTGCGGCTTCAAAGCCTTACACGTATAGCGGCCGTGCAAAATCAACCAATGATGAGCATCCATCAAAAATTCTTTGGGAATAAAGCGCATCAGCTTGTCTTCAACTTCACGCACATCCTTGCCCGGCGCGATTTTGGTGCGGTTGGCCACACGGAAAATATGGGTATCGACCGCCATAACAGGTTGCCCGAATGCAGTATTCAACACCACATTGGCTGTTTTACGGCCAACACCGGGCAAAGATTCCAAAGCCTCTCGGTCGGCAGGCACTTCGCCATTGTATTTTTCCAGCAAAATACGGCAAGTCTGCATGATGTGTTTGGATTTGGTTTTGTAAAGGCCTATGGTTTTGGTGTATTCCATCACACCGTCCAGCCCCAAATCCAACATGGCTTGCGGCGTATTGGCAACGGGAAAGAGCTTGGCAGTCGCTTTGTTCACACCGACATCAGTCGCTTGTGCAGACAATAAAACAGCAATAAGCAGCTCAAACGGCGAGCTGAAATTCAACTCGGTAGTCGGATGCGGATTGGCAGCGCGGAAACGCTCGAAAATTTCTTGGCGGATTTGTTTGTTCATGGTTGGAATTGTTTTTATATGGCGCGGCAATTATATCCGATGGGGCTGCTTCAAACAAAGCAGGCCGTCTGAAACGCATTCAGACGGCCTGATGATCAAACAGCCTACTGTTTATTTTTTACTCAAAGTCAGCCCTGTCCAGCCAAACACCAGCGTCAGAGCCAAGCTCAAGTAGCAGAAGAAGGCGTAAGGCAGGTATTCCCAAACAGGCACGCCCAAGGCATGGCTGATGAATACGCCGCAGACGCTCCAAGGCACCAACGGGTTGATGACCGTACCCGCATCTTCCAGCGTACGGGCAAGGTTGCGCGAATGCAGGCCGAGTTTGTCATAAACCGGCTTAAAGGTTTCGCCGGAAAGCAGAATACTCAAATATTGTTCGCCAATCAGGAAGTTGACGCCGACCGATGTCATGGCCACGCTGAAAGTAGCGCGTCCGGCATTGGTCAGGAACGCACGAATGGCCTCCAGCAAAGACGGAATCACACCAATGCTGAACAACAGGCCGCCCAAGCTCATGCCGAGTATCACGATGGTTTGCGTAAAGAACATGCTTTCCAAGCCGCCGCGCGAAATCAAGCGGGCAATGTCTTTGAATGCTTCGCCTTCGAGTTTGTATCCGCTGTAAAACCACGCGCCCAGCTGTTTCAAATCAGGCGTACTGTGGAAATAAGTCACAATCAGTGCCACCACAACGGTAAACAGCATGGCCACAATGGCATTGACGCGCATCAGGGCGAGGATAACCAATAAAGCAAACGGAATCAATGAATAAGCATGCACCAAACCGGTTGCTTCCAATTGCGCGCGGAAAGCCTCGACGCTGTTCATGTCATGTGCGGCCACATTGGGCAAGAGCCACAACATCAACGCCGCACTGATCAACCACGCAGGCACAGTGGTGTACATCATGTTTTTGATGTGCTCGAACAAATCAATGCCGACAATCGAAGCGGAAATACCGGTCGTATCGGAAAGCGGCGACATTTTATCGCCGAAGAACGCACCCGACACAATCGCACCTGCCGTCATCGCCATATCGGCATGAAACGCAGCCGCCATCCCCATAAAGGCCACGCCGACAGTTGCACAAGTCGTCAAACTACTGCCGATGGAAATACCGATGACCGAGCAAAGCGCAAACGCCGAAAAATAAAAATAAGTCGGGGAAATCAATCCGAAACCGTAATACATCAGCGTCGGAATCGCACCGCTCATCATCAACGCGCTGACCATCAGGCCGATAAAGAAAAACAGATAAATCGCGCCCATGCCCTGCCCGACCGCGCCTATCATACCGTTTTGCATGTCTTGATATTTCAAGCCGCGCATCAAACCGTACAAAAGCAAGACCACGATCGCCGTCACAATCGACATATGCGGCAGCCATTCAAGCGAAATAATCGTATAACCCATTGCCGCCACCAAAGCCAAGGCCACCGCAATGGCCTCGAAACGCGGCATATTGAGTAAGGATTTGAAAGCAAACATTGTTCTTTGCCTTTTTAATAAGTATTTAACAGATTTTAGCATAACAGGCCGTCTGAAAAACCGGTTTCAGACGGCCTGCTGATTATTTTACGAAAACAACGCTCACAAATCCTTGCCATTTTCTTTAAAATAAACGAATTATTTAGAATAAAATATTTTTTAATCAGAATAAATGGTGTTTTTATTGCTTTTTAAAATATCCATCATGCAAAAATGCCACCACCTGCCCGGCAGTTTTGCGGTTGAACAGCATACCGCTATGGCTGACCGGCAAAACGACATGATCGCGCATATTCGGACAATGCGTTTCGCTGACCAAGACCGTACCATCATGTTCGCCGTGCAAACCTAAAACACGGCCCAGTCCATACGGTTTGTTACCGGCAATACTGCCCAGCTCAACACTTACGGGCAATTCAGGCATACTGCCGTCCAACGCCCCTTTGTAAGAGCCGCCCAATACCGGCTTTTGCAAACCTAAATTGAGCACGCGTTGCGCGGCACGGCTGCCTTGGTGCGGCGTACCCATGGTAACGATACGGCCGCTGACTTTATCCGGATATGCCGCCGCAAAATTGCGTAAAACCAAACCGCCCAAACTATGGCCGACAAAGTGCAGCGTTTCATCAGCATGGTTCTCATCAATCCATCGGGCCAAATCTTCAATATGTCGGTTCATCGAATGCAAAACACTGTAATAATCGAACAGAGCAACTTCAAAACCTTCTTGTTCCAGCAAATACGCCAGCGGTCTCATGACCCACGAATGCATGTGCAAGCCATGCAGCAAAATGATTTTGGCCATTTTTTCCTCCTGTCATTTAAATCATTATGCCACAAAGTAAAAAGGCCGTCTGAAATCCCATAAGGTTTCAGACAGCCTTTTATCATGATGAATTATTCGTCAGCTTTGTAGCCTTTTATAGCAAAGAAGACGATGTATACGTAACAAATCGCTGATACAACGAAAGAAATCATCAGACCTTGAGTATCCGCTACCCAACCTTGTACCACAGGCACAATCGCACCGCCGACAATCGCAGTACACAATACGCCAGAAGCGCTGCTGGTGAATCGGCCCAAGCCTTTGGTTGCCAAAGAGAAAATGGTCGGGAACATGATGGAGTTGAAGAAGCCGATGGCCAACAATGCCCACATCGCAATATCCGCACTGGCTTTACCTGCCAACATAGCAACACCCAACAAGACAACAGCAGCAGTAGCGTTAAATGCCAAATAGCGGTTAGGCGCAATTTTCGCCATGATGGCAGAGCCTAAGAAACGGCCGACCATTGCACCGCCCCAGTAGAACGACAGATATTTTGCGGCAGATGCGTGGTCCAAACCTTTCAGGTAACCCAACACGCTGACCAACAAAGAACCGATAGATACTTCGGCACCGACATAACAGAAAATACCGGCCGCACCAAAAACCAAATGACGGTATTGCCAAACACTGTGTTTGCCATCATGGTTATGTTCGCTCTCTTCTTCAGCAATTTTACGCGCATCAGGCAAACGAATCATTTTGACACACACAGCCAAAATAATAAGTAAACCGGCCAACCCTAAATACGGAATTTGAACGGAAGAAATTTGCTCGGCTTTGCTGACAGTTTGTGTTGCATCAGCCAAAATCAGGAATGCGCCGATTTGCGGAGCAATGGTCGTACCCAAAGAGTTAAATGCCTGAACCAAAGTCAGTGTTGCAGATTCTTTACCCGGTTTGGACAGCAAAGTCACATAAGGGTTACCCGCTACTTGCAACAGGGTTACACCTGAAGCCAAAATAAACAATGCACCCAAAAAGTTGCATAAGAATGACTACCGGCTGCAGGATAGAAGAGCAGACAGCCGATGGCGGTCAATACGAAGCCGCTAATCACGCCGTTTTTATAGCCGATTTTGCCGACCAAATAGCCCATCGGAATCGACATAATCGCATAAGCGGTAAAGAAACAGAATTGAATCAGCATCGCCTGAACATAAGTTAGGTCGAAAATATCTTTCAAATGCGGAATCAAAATATCGTTCATGCAGGTAATGAAACCCATCATGAAAAAGAGTGTGGTTAGGACAACCAGTGCAGGAGTATGATTTTGTTGTGAATGCGCAGACATGATTTGCCTTTCGTTTTGTTAAGATTTGCTGGAAAAATGAGCTTAAATCAGTTCATTAAACTTAACACCCATTAACAGCCGCCCGTATCATACTGATAATCCGTCACTTTGAAAACTATTTTCTAACAGCCGACTACATTATCCTTCAGTTGTTTAATTTTAAAAATTTCAATAATATTGGATTTATCTTTTATTAGATTAAAAAATAAAGGCATAATCCTCTTATTAAACCTATTATTTCTTTTTTACAATATCACTTGATGCAACTCAAAACATGCCCCCTCTTTACGCTTACCTTGCCCTGATTGCTTCTGCCTTCACTTCAGCCACACTACTTCCGGGTACATCCGAGGCGGCATACGCCGCATTTGTGTACCAATATCCGCAACATGCCCTCGGCGCATGTTTGTGTGCCGGTTTGGCGAATGGCTTGGGCAGTATGGTTTCGTATTACATGGGCAGAATGTTTCCGGCCAAGAAAAGGCCGTCTGAAAAAGTATTGGCGCGTATACAAAGATGGGGGATTTGGCCGCTATTGTTCGCATGGTTGCCGATTATCGGCGATGCACTCCCCCTTGCCGCAGGCTGGCTCAAGCTCAATGCTTTGCATTGCGCCATCATTCTGATTACAGGCAAACTGCTGCGCTATGCCATGATTTATTGGGGAATGAACATAGTTGCCGGATAAGCTTCGACAGTCAAAAATAAAGGCCGTCTGAATGATTCAGACGGCCTTTGCTTTTAATTCGACAATTACAAGACTTTCACAATGCTTTCGCACAGGTAGTCGATGTTGTCATCGGTAATACCTGCAACATTAATGCGGCCGGAGCGGACAGCATAAATGGCAAACTCGTTTTTCAAACGGTCAACTTGTTCGGGAGTCAGACCGCTGAAAGAGAACATACCGTTTTGTTCGATAATGAAATCAAAGTCTTGGGTTGCACCTTTGGCTTTGAGCAACTCAACAAATTTTTGGCGCATGGCTTTGATGCGACCACGCATTTCATCGAGTTCGGCAATCCATTGCGCTTTTAAATCATCATTTTTCAACACCAGCGCAATGGTGTTCGCACCATGTGAAGCCGGGTTGGAATACAAGGTACGGATGATGGTTTTGACTTGGCTGTGGGCGCGGGCCGCAGTTTCTTCATCTTCGGCCACCAAAGTGAACGCGCCAACGCGCTCGTTGTACATACCGAAGTTTTTAGAATAAGAACTGGCAATCAGCAATTCTGTATTGTGTTTCAAGAACACGCGCAAGCCGTAGGCATCTTCTTCCAAACCATTGCCAAAGCCTTGGTAGGCAAAGTCAAACAGTGGCAACCAGCCTTTTTCGGCAGAAAGTTTTGCCAAAGTTTCCCATTGTTCGGGCGTAGGGTCGATGCCGGTAGGATTGTGGCAGCAGCCGTGCAGCAGGACGATGTCGCCTTTTTGCGCTTGGCTCAAGTCTTCAATCATACCGTCCCAATCCAAACCGTGTTTGGCGGCATCATAGTAACGATAAGGTTTATCTTGGATACCGACCGCTTTGGCGATGGCATTGTGGTTAGGCCAAGTCGGATTGGAAATCCAGATGGTTTGCGCGTTCAACTGACGTTTGGCAAACTCGGCCGCAATACGCAATGCGCCTGTACCGCCAAGGCTTTGCGCTGTTTTGGCGCGACGGCTTGCGATGATTTCGTGGTCTTTGCCAAACAGCAGAATTTGGGTTTGTTCGTTGTAGTCGGCAACGCCGTCGATGGTCAGGTAATTTTTAGTTGTTTCGCTTTCCAACAGGCGTTTTTCAGCCTCTTTGACGGCTTTGACAATAGGCGTTGCGCCGGATGCGTCTTTGTACACGCCGATACCGAGATTGACTTTCTCCGGACGAGTTTCAGCTTTAAACGCCTCGCCCAAACCTAAAATCGGATCAGCAGGAGCAGCTTCGATATGCTTGAAGAACATGATTTTTCTCTTTACAAGTGTAAAACGGTTGAAAAAATACAAACTTAGTGCGATTTTACGCCGTTTCAGGCCGTCTGAAAACGGATTATTACAGGGTTTCAACGCAAGATTGCCAACAAATCCAAAGGCGTAGCAATACGGAAATCGGCAAGCCAGTTTTCGGTTTGGTCTTCGGCAGAAATATAGCCCCAATCGGCAAGCACGGTCGTCATGCCTGCATTTTTTCCTGCCTGCATATCGCGCTCGGCATCGCCGACATAAAAACATCGCTGCGCCTCAACACCAATCTGTTCGCACGCGTAAAACATAGGCTTCACGCTGGGCTTGGGTTCATCGCATGTATCGCCGCTGACAATGACGGCAGGAGGCACGGTAAACCCGAGCTTAGGCACGAGGATATCGGTAAAGCGCATAGGCTTGTTGGTGATAATGCCCCATTGGATACCGCGTTGAACTAAGGCTTCCAACATTTCGTTTACGCCGTCGAACAAGATGGTTTGGTCGGCATAGCAGCGGCTGTATTCGTCCAAAAACTCTTTGCGCCATTGCATATAGTCCGGATGGTCGGGCGTAATGCCTGAACCAAGTTTGAGCAAACCGCTTGCACCGTGGCTGGCCTGCGGACGGATTTCATCCATGCTTTTTTCTGGCAAACCGTGTCGGCGCAATACCGTGTTGAGCGCGCCACCCAAATCAAGTGCAGTATCGGCAAGCGTGCCGTCAAGGTCGAATAATACGGCTTGGGTCATAAGTGTTCCTTTAATGATTTTAGAAGGCCGTCTGAACAATCCAACAAGTTTCAGACGGCCTGAATATGGTTAATGGTGATGATGTTCGTGCATTTCCTGCGAACACAAAACTTCATCTTTATGCGGATGCTGTTCGCTTTCAATCTGAATCGTACAATGCCCGATGTTGTGATGCGCCAATTCATGTTCGATACGGTAGGCGATTTGTTCGGTCTCTGCAACCGTCATGTTGCCATCGACAACAATATGGCAGGACAAAACGTGGATATTGCTGGTAATCGTCCAAACATGCAAGTCGTGAACGGATTTTACACCCTCCGTATTGCGGATAACGCTGAGCAACTCATCGGTATGGATGTTTTCCGGCGCGCCTTCCATCAAAATATGCAAAGTCTGTTTAAACAGCTTCCAGCCGCTACGCCCTACCAAAGCCGCCACCAATACGCTGGCAACTGTATCCGCCCATTGCCAACCATACGCCATCATCAGCACTGCTGCGACAATCGCCCCTATCGAGCCGAACAAATCGCTGATTACATGCAGATACGCGCCGCGCATATTGACGTTTTCTTCGGTATCGCTATTTTTCAACATATAAACGGCGACGCCGATGTTGACCAGCAAACCGATGATACTGACCACCAACATGCCGCCCGTCAAAATTTCCGGCGGATAAAACAATCGTTTGACTGCTTCATAAAAAATCATCGCCGCAATCAATACCAGCGACAATCCGTTAAACATCGCCGTCAAAATTTCAAAACGCTTGTAACCAAATGTCTTTTGCAGCGTAGTCTGTTTCTCGCCAAGTTTGAATGCCCACAATGCCACGCCCAGCGAAAACGCATCGCTGAACATATGCCCCGCATCGGAAAGCAGAGCCAAAGAGTTGGTCAACCAGCCGCCGACCGCCTCAACCAGCATAAATCCGGCAATGACGAAAAATGAAATGCGCAATACCTGCTTATTGGCGGTATGCGTGTGCGCGTGCGAATGATCGTGATGATGTGCCATGATGATTTTACCATTTCAGACGGCCTTTTTATCCTGTTTCAAACTTTTCTCAAAATCTTCCAACATATCCAGCTCGAAACGGCTGAATCCGGCACGTTCCCGAGCTTCGATATTGACGTAGCCGCGGAAGATAAACATATCGTAACGCGCAATCAGGCTGCGGAACAAGGCAACCGGTTCCAAACCGCGCTCACGGCAAAGATGCTGATACCAATGATTGCCGATGGCGACATGCCCTACTTCATCGCGATAAATAATATCCAACACATCGCAGGTTTCCACATCGCCACGCTGCGCCACTTTTGCACGAATACCCGGCGTGACATCCAAACCGCGCGCTTCCAACACCCGCGGCACCAAAGCCATGCGCAATAAAGGATCGTAAGCGGTTTTATACGCCATATCCCACAAATGCCCGTGCGCTTCAAAATCGCCGTAATCGTAGCCCAAGCTGTTCAGACGGCCCCGCATCAAGCCGAAGTGAAACACTTCTTCTTTTGCCACCCTTACCCAATCGCGTACAAACTGAAACGGCATATTGCGAAAACGATACGCCGCATCCAAAGCCAGATTAATCGCATTAAATTCAATGTGCGCAATCGCATGCAACATGGCCGCATAGCCTTCAACCGTATTCATCTTGCGCGGCGTAACCTCCGAAGGCGCAACCAAACGCGGACGGGGCGGATGTCCGGCAAAACGGCAATCCACAGGTTTTGACTCATCAACCGTCAAACCTTCCGCCTCGCCCAACTGCGCAAACAAGGCCTGCGTCAATCTTCCCTTTTCATCCGGATTATCCGACAGCAAAGCCTGTTCCAATAAAGGATAAGGATTCAGATACATACAAAACCATTGTTTTAAAAAGATAAATATTATAACCGTTTTAAAAAGCAAACAGAAAGACTATAATTTCACGCTTTCCGTAAAATGACATTAAATACCACACCAAACCATTGTGTGCTTCATTAAAAAAACGTCAAAACCAAATGCAGGCCGTCTAAAGAAATAAAATTATTTCAGATACTTGCTTAGTTTTTCCATATTTACACAAATTAAACCCTCCATTCAGCCCCTTGCCTGTTACACCATAACGTCTATACTGAACCCATCTCTCCGAACAAGGAACCAAAACATGAAAACTACCCGACTGTTCACCCTGACCGCTGCCGCGCTGCTTTCTTCAGCCATCGGCTTTGTACAAGCCGGCGCAGTGGACGCCCTGAAAAAATTTAATAATGACGCCGACGGTATCAGCGGCAACTTCAGCCAAACCGTTCACAGTAAAAAGAAAACCCAAACCACATACGGTACATTCAAAATCCTGCGCCCTGGCTTGTTCAAATGGGAATACACCAAACCCTACAAACAAACCATCGTCGGCGACGGCAAAACCATTTGGCTCTATGACGTAGATTTGGCGCAAGTAACCAAATCCTCACAAGACCAAACCATCGGCGACAGCCCTGCCGCCATCCTCTCCAACAAAACGGCATTGGACAGCAGCTACACGCTGAAAGAAGACGGTTCTGCCAACGGTATCGACTACGTTTTGGCTACGCCTAAGAAAAACAACGCCGGCTACCAATACATACGCATCGGCTTCAAAGGCGACAACCTCGCCGCCATGCAGCTGAAAGACAGCTTCGGCAACCAAACCAGCATTAGCTTCAGCGGTTTGAACACCAAGCCTAACCTTTCCAGCGGTATGTTCAAATTTACCCCTCCTAAAGGTGTTGATGTCTTGAGCAACTAAGCTTCTAATAAAACACAAAGGCCGTCTGAACAACAGACGGCCTTTTATTTAGTTCAATTCAAAATCAAACACACTGTTACTTTTGACCTTGAATGGCAGCGGCAATTTTTTCTGCGCCTTTTTTCGCCCAGTCTGCCTGCTTGGCTTCCACCATCACGCGTACGACAGGTTCGGTACCGGATGCACGCAAGACTACGCGGCCTTTGCCTTCGAGTTCTTTTTCCACTTCAGCCAAAGCCTCTTTGGAAGCATCCTGCCAGTTTTGGCCTTTTTTGATGCGAACGTTGATCATGGTTTGCGGATACGGCTGCCAATCGGCGCAAACGGTGGCAAGGTCTTGATTCAAGGTTTGCAGTGCGGCCAAAACTTGCAGCGCGGAAATGATGCCATCACCGGTATTGTGTTTGTCCATACACAAAATATGACCGCTGGCTTCGCCGCCAATCAACCAACCGCGTTGGTGGAGCTGTTCCAACACATAGCGGTCGCCCACTTTAGCGCGGCAGAAATCAACGCCCTGCTCTTTCAAAGCAACTTCCATCGCCATATTGGTCATTACCGTACCCACCACGCCGCCGATTTCCACGCCTTCGTGTGCGCGTGCTTTGGCAATCACATAAATCAGACTGTCGCCGTCATACACTTTGCCATTGCGGTCAACCATCATTAAACGGTCGCCATCGCCATCCAAGGCAATGCCGTAATCGGCTTCATTTTGCAACACAGCCGCTTGCAGAGCTTTCGGATGGGTTGCCCCACATTTCTCATTGATGTTGTAGCCGTTTGGCTCATCACCGATACTGACCACTTGCGCACCCAATTCGTGGAATACTTTAGGCGCAACTGCATAGCCTGCACCATTGGCAGTATCGACCACCAATTTCAGACCGCGCAAATCCAAATGACTTGGGAAAGTGGATTTACAGAACTCGATATAGCGGTCATCCGCACCATTAATCCGGCGCGCGCGGCCAAGACGGCTGGACGGCTGGGTTTTCATTTCCTCATCGATTTTGGCTTCGATTTCCAACTCGATTTCATCACTCAGCTTCACACCGCCTTCAGCAAAGAATTTAATGCCGTTATCGGAATAAACGTTATGGGAAGCAGAAATCATCACACCGGCAGACAAACGCAAAGCACGGGTCAGATACGCTACGCCCGGGGTTGGCAGAGGGCCAGTTTGAATAACGTTGACACCGGCAGCAGTAAAGCCGGCAATCAGCGCAGCTTCCAGCATATAGCCTGAAATACGCGTGTCTTTACCGATTAAGACAGTCGGTTTGATTTCGCCTTCGTGCTGCACCAAAACCTGACCTGCCGCATAGCCTAATTTCAGGACAAAATCAGGATTGATAGGAAACTGACCGACTTCGCCGCGCACACCGTCAGTACCAAAATATTTTTTTGCCATGAGATAACTCCGTGATTGTTTTGTCGTATGTGAATATTGTTGAACTTCTTTAAAAGAATCTTGATTGTATTCGAAGGCCGTCTGAATCTTTCAAACGACCCTTGATCATGAGAATAATTTACTACTTCAGTATTATAGCAAGATCCGGATTTCCTGCACGAAAAAAGCGCATCCTTTTGCAGAATGCGCCTTCTATTCGAAATTCAAAATCAAATCTTAGAATTTAGCACCAGACTGATTAGCCATGTAATCAACTGCAGCTTTCACTTCATCATCGCTCAGGCTACCGTTACCGCCTTTGGCAGGCATTGCGTTAAAGCCTTCGAGTGCGTGTTTGTGCAGGGTGTCTTTACCTTGTTTGATACGAGGAGCCCAGTCTTCTTTTTTACCTACATGAGGAACACCTGGAACTGCGCCGCCGTGACATGCTTGGCAGTTGGCTTCGTAAACTTTTTTGCCGTCTGCGCCACCGGCTGCTGGAGCTGCCGCACCTTTGTCATCTGCTTTGGCCGCATCTGCTTTAGGGGCTTCTGCAGGAGCTGCACCTTCAGCCGCCGGAGCTGAAGCGGCTTCACCGGAAGCGGCTGCATCGGCAGGAGCTGCGGCATCAGGATCAGGGAAAGTACCGCCGGCTTTGTTGGCCATGTAAGTAATGACGCGTTTCAATTCTTGGTCGGTCAAATCAGCTGCACCGCCCTTGGCAGGCATTGCATTGAAACCGTTCAGAGCGTGTTGGAACAAGGTATCGAAACCTTGTGCAATGCGAGGCGCCCAATCGCCTTTGTTTTCAAATTTAGGCGCTTTGGGAACGATGCTGTCTGCCGCGTGACATTGAATACAGATTTTGTTGAAAATCTGATCGCCTTGACGCTCGCCGACTGGAATACCGTCGCCCAATTTCAGTTGGCCGACTGGCTGGATACGGGTTTGAGTCGCAGCTTCGGTTGTTTCGGCAACATCGCCGAATGAACCGCTTCCCGCCAGTTTGATCAGGAAGTAAATCACTGCAATGACAATAACGATACCGCTCACAAGGGTGAACAATGCAGAGCCTTGGGCTTTGTGGTCGCGGAGTTGTTTCATTTGGTAGGCCTCGCCGTTAGGTTAGGTTGTGCTGTAAGTTATAGTTTATGTGTTAAACGCAGTTAACAATATTTTGCTGGATTATACTGAATTCGCAAAGGCTTTCCAATCCATCTTGAGAAAAAGATACGCAAAAATCCTCAAAAGGCCATCTAAATTCTGCTAAGCCTTTGTAGTTAATTGATTATTCCAACTATGCAAAAAAGTGACCGCCAATGCCACTTTCAGACACTTTCAAGATAAACTTTGCCAATAAAGCCAATATGCGTTAACCTTACGGCTTTCGCACCCATAGCTCAGTTGGAAGAGTGTCAGTTTCCGAAGCTGGAGGTCACAGGTTCGATCCCTGTTGGGTGCGCCAATTATAAAGAGGCCGTCTGAAAGATGAAAATTTTTCAGACGGCCTTTTGATTTACTTCAAATAAAACTACATTCAATTTCAGATTAAACGGCTATTGCAACACTTTGGCAAATGCCTCAGCCACATAATCGATATTCGATGCATTCAATCCTGCCACACACATCCTACCCGAATCCAGCAGATAAACGGCAAACTCGTCGCGCAGGCGGTGTACCTGCGCTACGGTCAGGCCTGTATAGCTGAACATGCCGCGCTGTTTGATGAAATAGCTGAAATCGCGATTGGGAATTTTGGCCGTCAAAACATCATAAAGTTTCTGACGCATGGCACGGATGCGGTCACGCATAGCGTAAACCTCGTTTTCCCACAAAGCGCGCAGCTCCTCGCTGTTCATCACATCAGAAGCGATGTATGCGCCATGTGCGGCAGGACTGGAATAAATACGGCGGACGGTAAATTTCAACTGTCCGAACACCAGCTCTGCTTCTTCCTTATTGGGACACACTACGCTCAAACCGCCGACGCGCTCTCCGTACAGCGACAGGTTTTTCGAGAAAGAGTTGCTGACAAACAAAGGTAGTCCCATTTCGACGGCTTTACGGATTGCATAGGCATCGTTGTCCAAATCCTCGCCGAAACCTTGATAGGCAATATCCATAAACGGAATCAGCTTGTGCGTTTTGATAATATCCAACACTTCATCCCATTGCGCTTGCGACATATCGACGCCAGTCGGGTTTTGACAGCATGGATGCAAAATCAAGACGCTGTTTTCCGGCAATGTTTTGAAAAACGCAGTCATTTCTTCAAATTTCACGCCGACGGTTTCAGGGTTGTAATAAGGATACGTCCCCACTTCAAAACCGGCGCCTTCAAAAATGCCTTTATGGTTGTCCCACGTCGGATCGCTGACATAGGCTTTTGCATCGGGGAACCAACGGTGCAAAAAGTCGGCACCGACTTTCAACGCCCCTGAACCGCCTAAAGTCTGTACGGTCGCAACGCGCCCTTCTGCCAGCGCCGGATTATCCTGCCCGAACAGCAAACGCTGAACTGCGCTTCGATAAGTGTCCAAACC
The DNA here is from genome assembly GCF_024205705.1 of Neisseria subflava. Lineage (NCBI taxonomy): Bacteria > Pseudomonadati > Pseudomonadota > Betaproteobacteria > Neisseriales > Neisseriaceae > Neisseria > Neisseria subflava. The sequence goes on along the minus strand of NZ_CP073115.1, from coordinate 604,585 downwards.
TTCCATCGGCAGATAAGGAGATGGGCGCGGTACAGCCGCATGCTCTGCTTCTGCCCGGCGGACAGATTCCAAAACCGGCATTTTACCTTCGTCATCAAAATAAATGCCTATGCTCAAATTGACTTTTTCAGAACGCTCGTCGCGCTTGAAGGTTTCAACCAAACTCAAAATCGGGTCGCCCGGATAATACTCGACATGACGGTACATAGTGCTTCCTTTGTTTTCAGACAGAATTGATGAAGATTGTGGCACTAAAAGTCCTTATTTGCAAAATCAGGCCGTCTGAAAAATTCAGACGGCCTGATTATTTTTAAACGCTACCAATCTACCCGTTTCAAATCGTTTTGTGCCAATACATCCGCATGCTCGCTGCGGCTTTGATATTCCCTGTCCTGCAAAATGCGGCGGGCGACATAATTCAAATGCAGTTTGGCCGCTTCCGCAGCCTCCGCCGGTTTGGCTTGGGCAACGGCTTCAAAAATAGCGCGGTGCTGGGCAATCAATGTCGGGCGCGGGTCTTCGGTTTGATGGATATAGATAATGCCGCTGCGTGTTTGCTGATAAAGCATTTTGAGCAGGCTGCTGGAAAGGTGGCTGAATAGGATATTGTGCGCGGCATCGGCAATGGTTTGATGGAAGCTGACGTCTGCTTCGGCTTGATGCTCCAAATTTCCGCTTTCACAAGCCGTCTCGAACTTCTGCCGCCAGAAGTCAATGCGTTTCAAATCGGCGTCAGTCCGTCTTTCGGCGGCCAAAGCTGCCATACAGCCTTCAACGTGGCAGCTGAAATCGAATACGTCTGTTTCCCAATTGGTATGTTTGCCGAGCAACTCCTGCCAGCTTTGCAAAAAATCCTGCTGCGGCTTGACGGAAACATAATAGCCATCGCCCTGCCGCGCTTCCAAAACCTGCTTGGCAATCAAGATATTCAATGCCACCCTGACCGACGGACGCGATACGCCGAATTCTTCCGCAAGCGTACGTTCGGGAGGCAATTTACTGCCTTCTTCATAAATGCCGGTAGCGATACGTTCTTCCAAAACGGCTAAGACCTGATCGCTGATTTTTTGCGGACGAACCAATTTCGTCATGTTGTATTCCTGATGATTGAAGGACAGTTTTATTCAGACGGCCATAAATTGGATTGACCAATTGGCCGCCCATTCTAATCAATCCCCTATTTTTCCGTCAAGAAATGTTATCAAATCGCAACATCAATAAAAAATCATAAGCAAATGATGCTTTCTATACCAAATATCTTCTTGCTTTCAGTTAAATAATTAAATTAATGAAATTCCCAATAATCAAGCTTAAAACCATATTGGCATTTTTCATTAACTGCTTAAAAGGTATCAAATTTTGTCATCACTGGTATAACCAAATCGTGAACCAGCAAAACATGCAAATAAAATGATAAATATTGATATAAGTTAAAAACAGTATGTTTTAATTTTACTAAACTTTATATATACTACTTAAGTAGTATTAAACATGACACTTAATAATAGAGAGAAACCAGATGAAATACCCACCATTACTTATCTTGCCTATCGTCTTAGCCGTATCCCAAGCATGGGCAGACACTGATCCTGTACCTGAAGAAACAGTTACCCTTTCCCCTGTCACCGTCACCGGCACACAACAAGAAAAAGCCAATCGCGTTACTTTCAACCCCAAAGCTGCTTTGCAACCCCTCCCTGCCGGCGACGGGGCAGACCTTTTGCAATCCGTGCCTAATATGAGCATCATCCGCAAAGGCGGCAGCTCGGGCGATCCGCTGTTCCGTGGCTTGGGTGGCTCGCGCCTCTCCGTCAATGCCGACGACCAGTTTATTTATGGCGGTTGTGGTATGCGCATGGACCCGCCGACTGCCTATATTCACCCAAATTCATTTGACAAAGTCGTGGTTACCAAAGGTCCGCAAACCGTTACCCAAGGTATGGGCTTGGTCAGCGGCTCGGTGCAATTTATCCGTAAAGATCCTGATTTCACTGAAAAACCTTACAACATCAATACCACTCTGACGGCGGGCAGCAACGACCGCCTTGACGGCTCGCTGGAAGCCGAGTTCGGCGGCAAATACGGCTATGTCCGTACCAATATCTCCCATAACGAAGCCGACGATTACAAAGACGGCGACGGCAACCGCATTCACTCCAACTTCAAACGCGACAGCCAAATGTTGCAACTGGGTGTTACCCCGACAGAAAATACCACCATTGCCGGCACATACGAGCGCAGCAGAGCCAAGGTTGCCTACGCCGACCGCATGATGGACGGCAGCAAATTCGACCGTGATGCGTGGAATATCCGTTTTACCCAACGCAACCTCACACCATGGTTCAGCGAGTTGGAACTGCGCTACGGTAAAAGCGAAATCGACCACGTGATGGACACATACAGCCTGCGTACCATCTACAATCCTGCCGGCAAGCAGATTAAAAATGCCAACAACCCTAAACGCAATACCGATACAGGCCGTCTGAAAGCCACTTTCGACTGGGACAAGCTCAACCTGCAAACCGGTTTGGATTATTTGGATGACGTCCACGTCGCGCGTCATGAGCGTGGTGGCGACGGCTACAGCCACAAGCCTTACATGCCCAACCAAAGTTTCAAACAATGGGGTATTTTCACCGAAGCTTCTTGGCAGCAAACCGACAATCAACGCTGGGTAGCAGGCTTGCGCCATGACCAAGTCAAAGCGCATTACGATACCGCGCGCGTTACCGACCCCGTTTTGAAACATCAAAAATTCAATTTGAACTCAGGCTTCCTGCGTTGGGAAAGAAATACGGACAACGGCCTGAAATACTATGCCGGCTTCGGTATTGCCGAACGTGCGCCTGACTACTGGGAACGCCTGCGCTCTGAAAACAAAGCCATCCGCGCAGAGCAAAACCGCCAAATCGATGCAGGTGTAATCTGGAAACGTCCTAATCTCCACGCGTCTGTATCCGTATTCGGCAGCGACATCAAAGACTTCATCATGATGGAGCGCCAAGGCATGAATTTCGGCGTGCGCAACATCAACGCTTCACGCTTTGGCGGCGAAGCCGAAGTCAAATGGACGTTTGCGCCTAACTGGGAAGTCGGCACCAGCCTCGCCTACACCCACGGCAAAAACCGTACAGACGGCAAACCTTTGGCACAAACGCCGCCACTCGAGTGGAACAACACCCTCGCCTTTGACAACGGCAAATTCAGTGCGGGCGCATTATGGCGCGTCGTAGCCAAACAAAACCGTTACAGCAAAGGCCAAGGCAATATCGTCGGCCAAGACATCGGCGCTTCTTCAGGCTTTGGCGTACTCTCGCTCAACGCCGGTTGGAAATTCAGCAAATACGCCACATTGCAAGGCGGCGTGGACAACGTGTTCAACAAAACCTATGCTGAATTCGTCAGCCGTGGTGGCGACCCGTCTGCCGGTACTCAAACCATGCGCGTGAACGAACCCGGCCGTACTGCATGGCTGAGACTGCAAGCGAAGTTCTAATCAGCCTCGCGTGTATATAAAAAGGCCGTCTGAAAAATTTTCAGACGGCCTTAATATTTTTAATGATATTTTTAAACAAACAGTCCGGCGAAGCAATGCAACGCCGGACTGTTTGTTCACTATCGGATTAAATCAAACCCAAAGAGTTGATGAACACCACAATAATCGCAATCGGGGCAAGATAGCGAAGCACACCCAGCCACAGATAAAGCAACTGTTTCGGAATGGTACTGCCCATGCCCGCATCACGCAGGACGGACTGTTTGTCCTGAACCCATGCTGTAAACACGGCAACGCTCAATGCGCCAATCGGCATAATAACGGCGGAAATAATAAAATCCCACAAGTCAAAAATGGTTTTGCCGAAAATTTTAAAATCGCTCCATACGCCAAAAGACAGCGCAGAAGGAATACCGACTATGAAGATCGCAATGCCTGTTATCCAAGCGTGGCTGCTGCGCTTTTTCTCGTCTTGGCGGATGGTTGCCGCGATGACGGTTTCCAGCATAGAAAACGCGGAAGTCAGTGTCGCAAAGACTACCAACAGCATAAACACGGCAAATAAATACGTACCCATAGGCATTTTCATGAAGACCGCAGGCAACACAACAAAAATCAAACCAGGGCCTTGACCGGGTTCAAAGCCGAAGGCAAATACCGCAGGGAAAATTACCAAACCGGCCAGCAGCGACACAAACAGGTTCATCCACATAATCATGTGGCCGGAGCGGAACATATCCTGATCCTTACCCAAATACGAGGCATAGGTAATCATCGCGGACACGCCGATACTCAAGGCAAAAAACGCCTGCCCCAAAGCAGTCAGCATCGTGCCCGGTTTCAAATACGACCAATCCGGTTTCAACAAGAATGCCACGCCGTCCATTGCCCCGGGCAAGGTCAGCGAACGGATAGCCAATGCAATAAAGAGGATAAACAAACCCGGCATCAAGACGCGGTTTGCCTTTTCAATGCCGTCTGAAACGCCGCCTTTGACCACCCAAATGGTAATCAGCATGAACAAGCCTTGGTAAAACAGCGAGCCAAACGGTGAAGAAATCGTATTTTCAAACAGGGCCTTAAAGTCTGCGCCAACGTGAATTTCGCCGGTAAAGCTGTGCACGACGTAGTTCAATACCCAGCCGCCGACCACGCTGTAAAACGACAGCAAGATAAAACAAGCAGCCACGCCCATGCGGCCAACCCACGGCCACTGCGAACCGGGGCGCAATACTTTGAAGGAGTCGATGGCGTTTTTACCGCCCGTGCGGCCGATGTAAAACTCGGCCAATTGAACCGGCAAGGCTACCAAAATCGTGAAAATCAAAAACAAAAGAAAGAATACGGCGCCGCCGTTGGTACCGGCTGTATAAGGGAATTTCCAAATTGCACCCAAACCGATGGCCGAGCCTGCCGCAGCAAGCACAAAGCCGATTTTGGATGACCAAGACGAATGGTTGCTCATGATGTAATATTAAGAAACGTGAAGATGCCGAATTGTAACAGGGTGAAGTCAGGCCGTGAGTGGCTGACGGACAGCAGATAAGCAATTCGCACGGATGGTGCGTACTTACCAAGCAAATTAGCATGAATTTTTGATAATTAAACTTTTAATAGCATAAATTTTATTTTTATATTTTAAATTTGACGGTTTGTTTTAAAAATAAGCATATAAAAGGCCGTCTGAAACCTTGTTTTTAAGGTTTCAGACGGCCTTTATCCTTAAGCCGCTTTATTTTTTCATGGCATCGGTCAAAACTTTGACATTGTAGCGATACATGCCGATGTAGCTGTTGGCCGGTGCGCCACCTAATGCATCGGAATACAAACGTCCGCTGACATTGACGCCGGTTTCTTTAGCAATACGGTCAATCATGCGCGTGTCTTTGATGTTTTCAGTAAAGACGGCTTTAATGCCCTCGCGTTTGATTTGGCGGATGATGGAAGCCACTTGTTTGGCAGACGGCTCGGCTTCGCTGCTCACGCCTTGAGGGGCGATAAATTCAATATTGTAACGTTTGCCCATGTAAGAGAACGCATCGTGTCCGGTCAAGACTTTACGCTTGGCGGCAGGTACGGCATTAAAGGCAGCCTGCGCATCGCTGTGCAATTTTTTCAGCTGCATTTGATAGTTGCCCAAACGTTGCTGATAGTAGGTTTTACCTTCAGGGTCGGCTTGAATCAGCGCATTGGCAACATTTTGCGCATAAGTACCCATCAAGACGGGGTCGGTCCAAACGTGCGGGTCAAATTCGCCGTGATCGTGATGATGGCCTTCGTGATCGTGGTCATGATGATGGCCGCCCTCTTCTGCTTTCAAAGCCTGAATGCCTTTGGTTGCTTCGGCGAAAGGAACTTTACTCTGTTTGACTGCACGCTGTACATCGGCGGCTTCCAAGCCCAAACCGTTAAGTAATACCAATTTGGCACTGCGGATTTTTTTGATGTCACCACTGGTCATGTGGTAGGCATGGCTATCTTGGTTAGGACCCACCAAACTTTGAACGGCCACACGGTCGCCACCAATCTGTTTGGCCACGTCGCCCAAAATGCTGAAGCTGGTGACAACAGGCAGCGGAGCGGCATAAGCTGCACCGGTCAATAATGCGGCAACGATGCCGAGTTTCCAATGTTTCATATTCTCTCCAGTGATATAACGTAACATTAACATCATCATAAAACAGACCGCCTGATTATTCAAGCGGCCGTCTGAAAAATCATGCCGTGCGGTGTTTCTTGCGGCGCAGCCATTTTGCCAAAATGCCGCCTTCCCAACCGAACACGACGGAAATCAGGTAAAGCGTGCCGCAGCATAAAATAATCGCCGGGCCGGACGGGATTTCGATATGGTAGGAAAACAACAGTCCTGCCAAGCCGCAAAGCAAAGCCAACGCGACCGACAAAATCATCAGCCGACCCATACTTTTCGCCCACAGTCTGGCGGTAATCGCAGGCAACATCATCAAGCCGACCGACATCAGCGTACCCAATGCCTGAAAACCGGCAACCAGATTCATCACGACCAACACCAAAAACAGCACATGCCAAAAGCCGCCCTTACCGCCTACAGCCTTGAGGAACAAAGGGTCTATGCTTTCCAACACCAGCGGGCGGAACATGACCGCCATCAGCAAAATAGTGACGCTCGCAGAAACGGCAATCAGCTGCAAAGCCGGAATATCCACCGCCAACACCGAGCCAAACAACAAATGCAGCAAATCGACACTGCTGCCGTTTTTGCTGACCAAAACCACGCCGATGGCGAGGCTGCTCAAATAAAATGCGGCAAAGTTTGCGTCTTCTTTCAATGAAGTAAACCGGCTGACCAAACCGGCCAACAAAGCCATCAGCAAACCGGCTGCAAAACCGCCGACGCTCATTGCAGGCAAACTCAAGCCGGCAAACATATAGCCAATGGCCGCACCGGGCAAAACCGCATGACTCAAGGCATCGCCCACCAAACTCATGCGGCGCATCACCAAAAACACACCGACGGGCGCCGCGCTCAATGCCAGGCAGAAAATCGACGCCAGGGCATAGCGCATAAAGTCAAATTCGGTAAACGGCGCGACGACCAAATCATATAAATCCATGTTTTATCGCTTTTTTATTAATCTCTGAAAGCCTTAGGCCGTCTGAAAAATACTAACTTTCAGACGGCCTTGTCCATTAAACCGCGCACCAATCGGCCGCTTCCTGTTTCTGCATCATTCGGTTTGCCTGTGCCAAAAACTCATCGGTCAACACATTTTCAGTCGCACCGGCAGTCACTTTTTCACGCGCCAAAAGCAGCGTGTTGGCAAAATATGCCCTCACCTGCTCGTAATCATGCAACACGGCAATCACTGCCTGACCGTCCTGATGGCACTGGCGCAAAACTTCCAACAGCGCATAAGTCGTCCGCGCGTCCACCGCGTTAAACGGTTCGTCCAGCAACAAAAATTTGGCATCCTGCACCAGCATCCGCGCAAACAATACGCGTTGGAACTGGCCATTGGACAAGTGCGCGATTTGGCGCGTGGCAAAATCCTGCATTTCCACGCGTTCCAAAGCCGCCATCACGCGCTTTTTCTGCGCCGCGTTCACACGCCCGAAAAAGCCGATTTCATACCACAACCCCATCGCCGCCAGTTCAAACACCGTCATCGGCTGGCTGCGGTCAATATCCGACTGCTGCGGCAGATAGGCAATGTCCTTGCGCGCCATATTTTCATAGCGCACGCTGCCCGTATCCGTCTTCTGCAAACCCATAATGGCTTTGAGCAGGGTCGATTTGCCCGCGCCGTTCGGCCCGAAAATCGTCCACATCTTGCCATCTTCAAACACCATATCGATATGGTGCACCACCGGCCTTCGCTGATAGCTGACCGTCAGATTTTCCACCACGATACTCATGGCGACACCGCCCAAAAATATACAGCCCACAACGCCGCCAATGCGGCAAGCGCAATCAGCAGCCTTTGCAGCAATCCGGTCAACAATACAGAATTCATAAGCCTAAAACCGCCCTTGCCCGAATACGGACAACAGGCCGTCTGAAAGAAAATTAAAACATTAAAATGATACTGTATAACGTTAACCCTGTAAATTTCTTTCGTTTTCAGACGGCATCGGGCAAAAGGCCGAATATCGGTTACAATCCGTTTTTTATTTGATGATTGTCCTATGTCTATTCCACTCTTAAACGAAAAACTCAATACCGAAACCGCCCGCATTGCATGGGAAGAGCTGCAATCCCACTTCGCACGCGGTGCCGCCGTCTATGTTGCGCCCGATTTGGATTTGATTGCCGTCGCCCGCCATGTTGCCGAAGATGAAGCCGCGCCATTGAAACAATGGATGGAACAAGGCAAATTCGGTGCCATCAGCGATGATATGGCGCGCACATTTTTAGCGGATAAGCAGGAAATGTGGGCGGTTGTCGTGGCGCCGTGGGTATTGGTACAGCCTTGCAAAGACTGATTAGGCTGTCTGAAAAAACAAAACCGGAACATTTCCCATGTTCCGGTTTTGTTTTTTCAGACGGCCTATTGCAAAGTAAAACCAGCTTTGAATTCAAGCTTCGGCACCCCGATAACGAAACGTTTGCCGATGCTGTCTTCAAACTCATACGCGCCTTCGATACTGCCCCAAGGTGTGCTGATTTGCGAACCGCTGTTGTACTCATAGGCTTCGCCCGGGTACAAAACAGGTTGCTCTTCAATCAAGCCGGCATGACCGACCTGCTCTGTCTCACCGTGTCCGTCGGTGATTTCCCAAAAACGCTGACGCAAAGTAATGATTTCATCACTGCGGTTGCAGATGGTAATCAGATAATTGAAGGCATAGCGGTCGCGATAGACGTCGCTCTGACCGGCCATATAACGCGGCTCCACGTTAATCTCGATTTCATTCATAATTGTTTACCCCGTATGGTATTTATTTTATTTCAATCCGGATAATTCCGGCGTGTCCGCCCTATTTTTGCAAAGGGTCGAAACACTTAAAACGCATCACGCGATCCAATAAAACAGGCCCAAGACCATCAAGGTCATCGCAGCCGCAATCAAATCATCAAGCATAATGCCCAAACCTCCATGAATCCGCCGGTCAAACCATTTGATCGGCCATGGTTTCAACGCATCAAACAAGCGGAAAATAATAAAAGCTGCCAGCCACCAGCTCCATTTAAACGGAATCAGCGACAGCACCAACAGCATCGCGACAATTTCATCCCAGACGATACCGCCGTAATCCTGAATGCCCAGCTCCCTCTCGGTATAACCGCAAATGCGGATACCCCAGAAAAACAAGGCGATACACAATAAAAGCAATATCCAGCCGTCTATGCCCAACAGGCACAATACAAAAGCCAGAGGTAATGCCGCCAGTGTTCCGGCCGTACCCGGTGCAACCGGCGACAAACCGCTGCCGAAACCGAATCCTAAAAAACACAATGGTTTGTGCAACAGCCAAGAAAAAGTAGGTTTACGTTCAGCCAAAATGATCAAATCCTAAAGAAGTCAGTTCCAATACGCCGCCTTCGGCATCTAAAATATTCAGACGGCCTGAGTCAGTAATTTTACCAATTCGGGCGACCGGTACGCCACTTTGTTCCGCTGCCTGACAAACGCGTTCCCTATCTTCTGGAGCAGCGGTAAAAATCAGTTCGTAATCATCGCCGCCAGACAATACTGCAGACAACCATTGTTCACGCGACAATACGTTTTTCAATTCAGGCAACGACGGCACACAATCGGCAAATATTTCCGCCCCGACAGCAGAGGCTTTTAAAATATGCCCCACATCTTGAGCCAGGCCGTCTGAAACATCTTGCGCGGCATGGGCAAACGGCAACAATGCCTGACCCAATGAAACGCGCGGCTCTGGACGGAGCAACTTATCATCGCAAACCGCCATGATTTCAGACGGCAATTGATAATGCCCCAGATGTTTGTTCAAAGCAGCGGCGGCCAAACCCAACCGACCCGATACCCAAATATCGTCACCGATTTCGGCCGCATCCCGCCGCAAGGCACGCCCTGTCGGAACTTCACCTACTATCGTTACATTAAAGACCAAATCGCCTTTTGTGGTATCGCCACCAATCAATACCGTATCAAAACGCGCGGCCAAAGCAAAAAAGCTATCGCAAAAACGTTTGAGCCAGTCTTGATTCAATTCAGGCAAGGCAGCACTGAGCAACACCCAACGCGGCTTGGCACCCATAGCGGCCATATCGGATAAATTTACTGCAAGCATTTTCCATGCCAAATCTTCGGGCGAAACATCTTCAAAAAAATGTCTGCCTTTGACCAACATATCAGCGCTAAAACATAAATCAAATCCGTTACTTGGGCGAATAATAGCGGCATCGTCCCCTATGCCCAAAATCAGACCTTCCGATTTTTGTCGCTGCAAATATTGTCTGATAAAGTCAAATTCCGTCATATTTATCCAATATAACTATAACTTAGATTACTATATCTAATTTTGTGCCAGCCTGATGTTTGCCTGCGAACACGTCAAACATCAAACCTCAACATTATTTAGATATAAAACTCAATAAGTTAAAGGCCGTCTGAAAATACAGATTTCAGACGGCCTCATGTTTTCAAACCACTCTGAGCAGGTATATTTACAGATAGACGATTTCGCCTGTCCGCCCCCTGCTCTCTTGGCTTGCCCACCAAATAAATTGCGGCAGGACATCTTCGTAGTTTTTACGTTCGCTTTTCGATTCGCCCGGATGCGATTTAATACGTTGCGGCGAATTGATGGCACCCGGCACCAAAACATTGGCACGCAGATTGTCAAAACGCTCCCACTCGTCCGCAGCCACTTTACACAAATAATTAAGCGCGGCTTTGGAGGCACCGAAACCGCCCCAATAGGCTTGCGGTTTCTCGCCGTGGCTTTCGCCGACAAAAATCACAGAAGCGTCTTCGGATTGCTTCAACAATGGGAACAGCGCACGGGTCAAGCCCATAGGCGCAACGGTATTGATACGATATTGGTTGACCCATTCCGATACGGTTTGGAAGTCCAATGGCGACAAGGCATAAAAATAGCTGGCGCAATGCACCACGCCATCCAATTTTCCGCCGGTTGCTTCATCAATAGTTTCCGCGAATTGCTTAAACTCTTTCTCCTCCGCACTCATCAAATCAAAGCAGATGGCAAACGGCTCAGGGCTGCCCGCAGCCACAATGGCATCATATACTTTTTCCAAACGCTTTTGATGACGCGCCACCAAAATGACAGTCGCTCCGGCAGCTGCATAGGCTTTGGCAACCTGCTCGCCCAAGCCTTGGGATGCGCCGGTAACCAAGATGGTTTTGTCCGCTAATGTCGTCATGACTTTTCCTTGAACTTTATGGTTTCGGATATTGTATCGGCTTGGTAAGTTTTGTAAAGTCAAAAAGGCCGTCTGAACATTCAGACGGCCTCAGTTTATTCAACCTGCAAATCCAGCATAAGCTTTTCAGCCGCTGCAAAGCCAGACTGAACCGCAGCCTCCAATGTTGCCGGATAGCGCGGATGGAGATAGTCGCCGGCCGGATAAATACAGCGATGGTGCAACCATGAGAAATCAGGTTGTACAAAATCAACCGTTGCCGCCGTAGTCGCGCGTTTTTCCGTAATAATGCGTACGGCTTCGGGTTTATTCAAATCCGGACAAACCCGCTTAATGTCCGCATGAATTTTCTCGGCTAAATCTTTATCCTTCCAAGCCTCGGTGCAATCGGAAACGCTGATAACGACCGTAACTTCATTATCCGGCAAACCCAATGCCCCCCGATGCAACACCCATTGCGCCGTACCATCGGCAAATCCGGTTAAAGGTGCAGGCAGTTTGACTGCTTGGGCATAACGCAAATAAACCGTGGTAATCGCATGATAGTGCAACGATTGATAGGCCGTCTGAATATAGTCAGGCGTATCTTCAGGCAAAAGCGCATCAACATGATATGGCGCAACAGCCAAAATCACCGCATCAAATACTTCGCCATTGATTTCAATTCGGCCATCAATATGATGGTTCAAATGTGAAACACGAGTTTCAAGATGTATCTTTGCACCATGCTTGTGCAGAAAATTCAAAGCCGGTTCGGCTACAATCCGCCCTAAATCCTGCTTAGGCAAAAGATAATCGCTGTTCGCCTTTTCAGACCACACACCATCATTCAATACATTGCATAAAATGCGCAACGATGCCTGTTCTAACGGCGTATTTAAAGCACCCCAGACCAAAGGTTGCCAAAATTGGCCAAGTAAGCTGCGAGGAACATTTCGTGTTCTCAACCACTTTGCAACCGTCAAATCGGTTTTATGATGAGCTGCCCAACGTTGCAATGCCGACATATCCGACAGCAATTTGATTTTCAATGAAAAAGAAAGATTTTTAGCACGCAGGATAGCGACAAGCAAATGCCACGGCGCTGGCAAAGAGGCCGTCTGAAACTGTAATCCCTCATGAATGTACCATTGCAAAGGCTGGCGTAAAAAGGCTGATTCAGGTTGAACGCCGATATGTTGCATCAAAGTTTGAACACCATGATACGCACCCAATAAGATATGCTGCCCATTATCCAAAAAGCTGAATCCATCATCTTTCCCAGACAAGACACGCGCCCTACCGCCAGCCTGTCTCCCAGCCTCAAACAAAGAAATATCAGCTCGATGAATCAGAGAAACCGCCGCAGACAAACCCGCCCAACCGGCACCAATCACAGCAATTTTTGGACGCTTAGTATTCATGGTTTAAATCCAAACAGCCAAGTTTTCAAAGCAATACGTTTTTTACGGGGAGAAGGAATCGCAATTTTATAAGTCAAAACATTTTGCGCACCATCACGGTCAATTTCATTCAACAACGCATAATAAATAGCCGCCATAATCAGGCCGACTTTTTGCGATTTCTTATCCTCAGCCGGCAAAAGCAACATCGCTTCACGATAAGTTTCACGCGCCCTATTCACTTGAAATTGCATCAATTTTGCAAAATTATCGGTCGGTTTGCACTGCATGATTACATTGGCAGGTACATCAAACTTCTGCATTTCCTCCATCGGCAGATAAATTCTTCCCTGCCGCGCATCTTCGCCCACATCGCGAATAATGTTCGTCAACTGCAAAGCCAAGCCCATTTTATCCGCATATTCCAAAGTTTTCGGATTGGAAAAACCTAAAATCCGCGCAATAAGGCATCCTACTACCCCTGCAACACGGTGGCAATACAGCTTTAATTCATCAAAACTACCATAACGAGCCTGCTCCAAATCCATCTGCATGCCATCAATCAAAGCTTCAAATTCATTCTTCGGCAAATCAAAATTTACCCGAATATCTTTTAAAGCCTGATGAACGGGATGCTCAGGCATCTCATTATTAAATACTTTCTCCAAATCACTGCGCCACCAATTCAACGTTATCTGAGCCACATTTGGATCGGTACAGCCATCAACCACATCATCTAGTTCACGACAAAAAGCATATAAAACAGTGATCGCATTTCTTTTTTCTACCGATAAAAAACGAAAGCCGGATAAAAAACTGGAATGGCTTTCTGCAGCCTTTTGATGACAATAATCCAAAGCACGCACTGTGTATCCTAAAAAATATCGTTATAAATAATTAGCAGGGATTTTATCTGTATTTAAAAAAGTACGCCAATATCAAAAACTCATCTTATAACAAAGCCGTCTGAAAGCTATTCTTAAGTATCTTTCAGACGGCCTAATATCCACCGTCGCCAAGATCGAAACCAGCAGCATCACCACCAGCAGCTGTATCAAGGAGTAGCCCCTCTGCACAGTTGCCCTATCCCGTTTTCTGTCAAATGCTTTTAAGTACATATCTTTCTTCCCTTTATCTTCTATATCCCTATCCAACAAGAGGCGCCCTATCCGTTTATCCCTTCACCCCATGTAAAGTCTCCACTGGTTCAAGTTTTATTCCCCCCCAAACAAAGCCGCCCCGTGGCCCAACCGGCAAACGGTTCGGCCGCAGGGCGGCATTACGGTACGATCGTCCGTCAGGTTATTTTTTCACGGCAGGCTGGGCAGCCTTAGGCGCGGCAGAAGAAACCGTCGCCTCCGCCTTCAACTTGTTCAGCACCGCATCACCAATGCCCTTCACGTTTTTCAGCTCCTCCACCGATTTGAACGCACCGTTCTTCTGGCGGTATTCTACAATCGATTTCGCCTTAGCCGGGCCGATACCCGGCAAGGCCTCCAGTTCGGCAGAAGATGCGGTATTGATGTTCACGGCGGCCAAAGAGAATGCTGCACAAACAGCGGCAAATGCACCAAATAAAAATTTCTTCATCAGATTTTTTCCCATAACGTGTTTGATTGAATCAGTCAGGAAGTCTACCGAATGGTTTTATTCCACTCTGTAAACACTGTCACATACGCAGATAGGGCAACAGCCCATACCACATAAATGCTTACGACATATTAACTCAAATATCGTTTGATTTCAAATATTCTAAACAGTTAACCGTAACTTTCGGTACTTTTGTGCAAGAATAACAACAGGGTAAATATTTCCGATCCCAATACCAAGATGCACGAATACTCCATAAACACCGGCACATTACTACCCCAATGTTTGATCCCAACACCTGTTACCCCAATTCTGCCACCAAACCGACAGAAACAACAGGCATGTAAAAAGCCCCCGACATCAGTCGGGGCTTCGGAATGGTTGTTTGGCGGTGACCTACTTTCACATGGAAGAACCACACTATCATCGGCGCTGAGTCGTTTCACGGTCCTGTTCGGGATGGGAAGGCGTGGGACCAACTCGCTATGGCCGCCAAACTTAAACTGTTACAAATCGGTAAAGCCTTAATCGGTATAAATGGTGATGACTGAATCAGTCAGTAAGCTTTTATCTTTGAAGTTCTTCAAATGATAGAGTCAAGCCTCACGAGCAATTAGTATGGGTTAGCTTCACGCGTTACCGCGCTTCCACACCCCACCTATCAACGTCCTGGTCTCAAACGACTCTTTAGTGTGGTTAAACCACAAGGGAAGTCTCATCTTCAGGCGAGTTTCGCGCTTAGATGCTTTCAGCGCTTATCTCTTCCGAACTTAGCTACCCGGCTATGCAACTGGCGTTACAACCGGTACACCAGAGGTTCGTCCACTCCGGTCCTCTCGTACTAGGAGCAGCCCCCGTCAAACTTCCAACGCCCACTGCAGATAGGGACCAAACTGTCTCACGACGTTTTAAACCCAGCTCACGTACCACTTTAAATGGCGAACAGCCATACCCTTGGGACCGACTACAGCCCCAGGATGTGATGAGCCGACATCGAGGTGCCAAACTCCGCCGTCGATATGAACTCTTGGGCGGAATCAGCCTGTTATCCCCGGAGTACCTTTTATCCGTTGAGCGATGGCCCTTCCATACAGAACCACCGGATCACTATGTCCTGCTTTCGCACCTGCTCGACTTGTCGGTCTCGCAGTTAAGCTACCTTTTGCCATTGCACTATCAGTCCGATTTCCGACCGGACCTAGGTAACCTTCGAACTCCTCCGTTACTCTTTGGGAGGAGACCGCCCCAGTCAAACTGCCTACCATGCACGGTCCCCGACCCGGATTACGGGTCTGAGTTAGAACCTCAAAGACACCAGGGTGGTATTTCAAGGACGGCTCCACAGAGACTGGCGTCTCTGCTTCAAAGCCTCCCACCTATCCTACACAAGTGACTTCAAAGTCCAATGCAAAGCTACAGTAAAGGTTCACGGGGTCTTTCCGTCTAGCAGCGGGTAGATTGCATCTTCACAACCACTTCAACTTCGCTGAGTCTCAGGAGGAGACAGTGTGGCCATCGTTACGCCATTCGTGCGGGTCGGAACTTACCCGACAAGGAATTTCGCTACCTTAGGACCGTTATAGTTACGGCCGCCGTTTACTGGGGCTTCGATCCGATGCTTGCACATCTTCAATTAACCTTCCAGCACCGGGCAGGCGTCACACCCTATACGTCCACTTTCGTGTTAGCAGAGTGCTGTGTTTTTAATAAACAGTCGCAGCCACCTATTCTCTGCGACCCTCCAGGGCTTACGGAGCAAGTCCTTAACCTTAGAGGGCATACCTTCTCCCGAAGTTACGGTATCAATTTGCCGAGTTCCTTCTCCTGAGTTCTCTCAAGCGCCTTAGAATTCTCATCCTGCCCACCTGTGTCGGTTTGCGGTACGGTTCAATTCAAACTGAAGCTTAGTGGCTTTTCCTGGAAGCGTGGTATCGGTTACTTCATGTCCGTAGACACTCGTCATCACTTCTCGGTGTTAAGAAGACCCGGATTTGCCTAAGTCTTCCACCTACCGGCTTAAACAAGCTATTCCAACAGCTTGCTAACCTAACCTTCTCCGTCCCCACATCGCATTTGAATCAAGTACAGGAATATTAACCTGTTTCCCATCGACTACGCATTTCTGCCTCGCCTTAGGGGCCGACTCACCCTACGCCGATGAACGTTGCGTAGGAAACCTTGGGCTTTCGGCGAGCGGGCTTTTCACCCGCTTTATCGCTACTCATGTCAACATTCGCACTTCTGATACCTCCAGCACACTTTACAATGCACCTTCATTGGCCTACAGAACGCTCCCCTACCATGCCAGTAAACTGGCATCCGCAGCTTCGGTTATAGATTTGAGCCCCGTTACATCTTCCGCGCAGGACGACTCGACCAGTGAGCTATTACGCTTTCTTTAAATGATGGCTGCTTCTAAGCCAACATCCTGGCTGTCTGGGCCTTCCCACTTCGTTTACCACTTAATCTATCATTTGGGACCTTAGCTGGCGGTCTGGGTTGTTTCCCTCTTGACAACGGACGTTAGCACCCGCTGTCTGTCTCCCGAGGAACCACTTGATGGTATTCTTAGTTTGCCATGGGTTGGTAAGTTGCAATAACCCCTAGCCATAACAGTGCTTTACCCCCATCAGTGTCTTGCTCGAGGCACTACCTAAATAGTTTTCGGGGAGAACCAGCTATCTCCGAGTTTGTTTAGCCTTTCACCCCTATCCACAGCTCATCCCCGCATTTTGCAACATGCGTGGGTTCGGTCCTCCAGTACCTGTTACGGCACCTTCAACCTGGCCATGGATAGATCACTCGGTTTCGGGTCTACACCCAGCAACTGTTCGCCCTATTAAGACTCGGTTTCCCTACGCCTCCCCTATTCGGTTAAGCTCGCTACTGAATGTAAGTCGTTGACCCATTATACAAAAGGTACGCAGTCACACCACAAGGGTGCTCCCACTGTTTGTATGCATCAGGTTTCAGGTTCTATTTCACTCCCCTCCCGGGGTTCTTTTCGCCTTTCCCTCACGGTACTGGTTCACTATCGGTCGATGATGAGTATTTAGCCTTGGAGGATGGTCCCCCCATATTCAGACAGGATTTCACGTGTCCCGCCCTACTTTTCGTACGCTTAGTACCACTATTGAGATTTCGAATACGGGACTATCACCCACTATGGTCAAGCTTCCCAGCTTGTTCTTCTATCTCGACAGTTATCACGTACAGGCTCCTCCGCGTTCGCTCGCCACTACTTGCGGAATCTCGGTTGATTTCTTTTCCTCCGGGTACTTAGATGGTTCAGTTCTCCGGGTTCGCTTCGCTTATCCTATGTATTCAGATAAGGATACCTCCTAAGAGGTGGGTTTCCCCATTCGGACATCGCGGGATCATAGCTTTATTGCCAGCTCCCCCACGCTTTTCGCAGGCTTACACGTCCTTCGTCGCCTATCATCGCCAAGGCATCCACCTGATGCACTTATTCACTTGACTCTATCATTTCAAGAACCTCTTTGACTTCGTCTGCCTACCCGTTGACTAGGGAAGCAAACTTGAAATTCCTACTTTGATAAAGCTTACTGCTTTGTTGTGTCTTAATCCTGCCTTTTGTGTTTCAGGATTAAGTCGATACAATCATCACCCAAATACTGTGTTTGTTTTCTTTTCTCTTGCGAGAGATTTTTTATCCTTTGCAAAGAACAAAAAATCAAAACAAACTCATTGTCTTTGTTTGTTGATTTCGGCTTTCCAATTTGTTAAAGATCGATGCGTCGATATTTCACTTCGCAAATCAAAATAAGCTGCTAAGTATAGCAGGCTTCCTTTGATTTGTAAAGTTCTTGGTGGAGGCAAACGGGATCGAACCGATGACCCCCTGCTTGCAAAGCAGGTGCTCTACCAACTGAGCTATGCCCCCGTTCTTGGTGGGTCTGGGAGGACTTGAACCTCCGACCCCACGCTTATCAAGCGTGTGCTCTAACCAGCTGAGCTACAAACCCGGATTCTCTTCTTAAGCGAATCTTGTCTTCACTCAAGCTTTTCTCTTCCGCATCTTTTACAGTTTACCGATAAGTGTGAATGCATCAGACCTCTTCTTTCTCTAGAAAGGAGGTGATCCAGCCGCAGGTTCCCCTACGGCTACCTTGTTACGACTTCACCCCAGTCATGAAGCATACCGTGGTAAGCGGGCTCCTTGCGGTTACCCTACCTACTTCTGGTATCCCCCACTCCCATGGTGTGACGGGCGGTGTGTACAAGACCCGGGAACGTATTCACCGCAGTATGCTGACCTGCGATTACTAGCGATTCCGACTTCATGCACTCGAGTTGCAGAGTGCAATCCGGACTACGATCGGTTTTGTGAGATTGGCTCCACCTCGCGGTTTGGCTACCCTCTGTACCGACCATTGTATGACGTGTGAAGCCCTGGTCATAAGGGCCATGAGGACTTGACGTCATCCCCACCTTCCTCCGGCTTGTCACCGGCAGTCTCATTAGAGTGCCCAACTAAATGATGGCAACTAATGACAAGGGTTGCGCTCGTTGCGGGACTTAACCCAACATCTCACGACACGAGCTGACGACAGCCATGCAGCACCTGTGTTACGGTTCCCGAAGGCACTCCTCCGTCTCTGGAGGATTCCGTACATGTCAAGACCAGGTAAGGTTCTTCGCGTTGCATCGAATTAATCCACATCATCCACCGCTTGTGCGGGTCCCCGTCAATTCCTTTGAGTTTTAATCTTGCGACCGTACTCCCCAGGCGGTCAATTTCACGCGTTAGCTACGCTACTAAGCAATCAAGTTGCCCAACAGCTAATTGACATCGTTTAGGGCGTGGACTACCAGGGTATCTAATCCTGTTTGCTACCCACGCTTTCGAGCATGAACGTCAGTGTTATCCCAGGAGGCTGCCTTCGCCATCGGTATTCCTCCACATCTCTACGCATTTCACTGCTACACGTGGAATTCTACCTCCCTCTGACACACTCTAGTCACCCAGTTCAGAACGCAGTTCCCAGGTTGAGCCCGGGGATTTCACATCCTGCTTAAGTAACCGTCTGCGCTCGCTTTACGCCCAGTAATTCCGATTAACGCTCGCACCCTACGTATTACCGCGGCTGCTGGCACGTAGTTAGCCGGTGCTTATTCTTCAGGTACCGTCATCAGCTGTCGGTATTAGCAACAGCCTTTTCTTCCCTGACAAAAGTCCTTTACAACCCGAAGGCCTTCTTCAGACACGCGGCATGGCTGGATCAGGCTTGCGCCCATTGTCCAAAATTCCCCACTGCTGCCTCCCGTAGGAGTCTGGGCCGTGTCTCAGTCCCAGTGTGGCGGATCATCCTCTCAGACCCGCTACTGATCGTCGCCTTGGTAGGCCTTTACCCCACCAACTAGCTAATCAGATATCGGCCGCTCGAATAACGCAAGGCCCGAAGGTCCCCTGCTTTCCTCCTCAGAGAATATGCGGTATTAGCTAATCTTTCGATTAGTTATCCCCCATTACTCGGTACGTTCCGATATATTACTCACCCGTTCGCCACTCGCCACCCAAGAAGCAAGCTTCTCTGTGCTGCCGTCCGACTTGCATGTGTAAAGCATGCCGCCAGCGTTCAATCTGAGCCAGGATCAAACTCTTATGTTCAATCTCTAACTTATAACTTCTGGTCTGCTTCAAAGAAACCGACAGGACAATGTCTAAAACATCATCTTGTCTGTCTTTCAAACAGTGTGAGGCCTAATGCACTCACACTTATCGGTAATCTGTTTTTTAAAGAGCGAATCGAATTATACAGTACATTTAGCAAATGTCAACTAAAATTATCGAAAATTTTAACTAACTGTGTTATACTGTCTGCTTCGTTTTCTTCACCGCGTCAGCAGCGAAGAACCGAACTATACGCCTACCTACAAAACCAGTCAACACCCAATTTCAAAAAAATTAAAAATTTTTCACAACTATCTGTATTTAAATAATTTAAAATTTATTGGATTTTATCGTTCGATAGATAAAACAGATATCCTAAGATAAATAGTCCTGCGGCTTTGCTCTTAATTTGCCACATTCAGCATTCTTATCTCTATATTACTGGCGCTTATCTCTATATTACTGGCGCTTTAGCCCTATCTACTCTTACAATCTCTACTTTCTCCAATAAAACAATCATAAATTTAGAATAGTCCCTATTATGAGTAACGAAAAGATTCAACAAAAATTTGAACAAGCATATCACTCTTTTATCGAAGAGGAAAATTACGAGGAAGCGCTAAAACGTGCCGAGATTCTTTGCCTTCTCAATCCCCAATCTGTCGAATTTCATCATAAAGTTGCTTATGCCTATCTGAAGCAATTGAAATGGGAAAAAGCCATTGAGGCTGAAATGAAAACGCTAGAGCTGGATAGCACCTATATTCCTGCTTTGGATTTACTTGCCCATGCTTACGGCGCTCTAGATAATTGGGAAAAAACCGGGTTTTACGGTCATCAAGCTTTGGTTCTAAAAGATAAAACCATCCCAGACCTAGAACATGAAATCATTCCGACACCAGCTCCAAAAAACGGCAAACGGATTATCTCCTTTTCTTTATTTGGCAATAATTCCAAATATATTGAGCCTGCCGTCTTAAATACCCAGCTTGCTCCTGTACTTTTCCCCGGTTGGACATGTCGTTTTTATGTCGACGATTCTGTATCGGCTGAAGCTATTCAACGATTTAGAAATAACGGAGCAGAAGTAATTAGGGTTGGCGCACCGTTGGACAACTGGCCGGGTACGATGTGGCGCTTTCTTGCCATTAATGATCCCGAGGTTGAATACGTTATTTTCCGTGATGCAGATTCTATTATTTGCTATCGTGATGCTGCAGCCGTATCCGAATGGATAAAAAGTGGTACCCTATTCCACACTATTCGCGACTCAGGCTCGCATACTGCCCTGATTCTTGCGGGTATGTGGGGGGCTAAAGCGGGTGCAGTCCCAGATATACAGGAAAGAATTCAAAACTTTGTCGACGAGGGCTACCCTTCCAGACATTTTGCCGACCAAGATTTTCTAGAAAAAGAATTGTGGGCCTATATCCGTCAGAATCTGTTTGCACATGACAGATTATTTAATTTCTGTAATGCACACGAAATTCCCGGCGAGTTCTACTCTAATTATCAAATCGCTTTCAGCGAAGGGGTTACCAGCTTTAATGCAATGACTGATTATGAAGACGGCAGTCTGGCAAGATGGACGCTGTACTCCAGTGCTTCACCTTTGGTCAATCCGGACTACTCGCTCAATGTTGTTCCTGAATTTAAAGTCTGCAGTTATGTGACTGAAGTGAAAAACGGGGTGGTTTCAGCGTTCTTGCCGAAGAGATATGGCAATGCGATTAAAGCAAAACTGGCCAGAATCAACATCGAACAAATCTAATTTGATTTGATTCCTATATCTCTCATTTCATGAACCCATTATTTATGAGCAAACACATTCTCCTCGGCATTACCGGTGGTATTGCAGCGTATAAATCTTGCGAACTGGTCAGACTGCTGAAAAAGCAAGGACATTCTGTATCAGTGGTAATGACAGATTCTGCGACGGAATTTGTCTCCCCACTGACTTTCCAAGCTTTAACCGGCAATCCTGTTTTATCGTATACCTATTCAGGTGCTTCCAATAATGGCATGGCACACATCAACCTGACGCGCAAAGCCGACGCATTTCTTATTGCACCTGCGACTGCCAATACGATTGCCAAAATTGCCAACGGATTGGCCGATAACCTGTTGACTACTTTGGCCGCAGCCAGAAAATGTCCTTTGGCCGTTGCGCCTGCAATGAATGTCGAAATGTGGAACAACCCTGCCAACCTGCGCAATATTGAGCAACTGGCTTCAGACGGCATTACCGTGTTTTACCCAAACAATGGCGAACAGGCTTGCGGAGAAACAGGCACTGGCAGAATGGTCGAAGCGGTCGATCTGGCTGATTTGTTAGAAGATTTATGGACACCCAAGCTACTGAGCGGCAAAAAAGTTCTGATTACAGCCGGCGCAACGTTTGAAGCCATCGATCCTGTTCGCGGCATTACCAATATTTCCAGCGGACAAATGGGCATGGCTTTAGCACGTGCGTGCCGTGCTGCCGGAGCGAAAGTCACGCTGATTTACGGTCAAATTCAGACGGCCTTGCCAGCAGGCTTGGCTCATTCCGAACAGGCTGTCAGCGCAGAAGCCATGTATCAGGCAGTTCACCGCCATATCCATGAGCAGGATGTCTTTATTTCCGTTGCAGCCGTTGCAGACTATAAAGTCAAAAACAGCAGCAACGAGAAACTGAAGAAAAACGGCAATCAGCCCCCGATTATCGAACTGACGGAAAATCCAGACATTCTCGCATCCGTTGCCGCCCTGCCTTCTCGACCATTCTGCGTCGGCTTTGCTGCGGAAAGCCATCAGGTCTTGGAATTTGCTCGGACAAAACGTTTGCGCAAAAACGTACCGATGCTGGTAGCCAACCAAGTTTCCGTTTCCATGGGTAAGCCAACCAATCAAATCACCATTATTGATGACCTTGCCGAAACCTCATTTCCGGAAACATCGAAACGCCAAGCGGCAGATGAAATCGTCAAACGTCTGGCTGAATTATTGGCTTAATCAAACAAAAGGCCGTCTGAAAGTTTTTCAGACGGCCTTTATTCAAACACATTACATTACAAACCCAATTCGCGCAGGAAACGAATATCGTCTGCCCAACCGGATTTTACTTTCACCCAAATCTTCAAAAAAACTTTGGTATCAAACAATTTTTCCATATCAAGGCGGGCTTCAGTAGAAATTTTCTTCAATTTCTCCCCACCCTTGCCAATCAAAATTGCCTTTTGGCTGTCTTTATCGACCAACACCGCGATATAAATACGGAACAGTCCGCTTTCCTCTTCCTCAAACTGCTCCACTTCAACATTCATCGCATAGGGCAACTCTTCGCCCAAATAGCGGAACAATTTTTCGCGCACAATTTCCATCGCCAGGAATCGGCTGGATTTATCCGTCACCATATCTTCCGGATACATCGGGATACTTTCCGGCAGATACGGCTTGAGCAGTTCCAGCAGATTGGCAATACGCAGGCCATGTTTCGCGCTGACTGCCTCGCTGGCAGTAAATTCAAACTCTTGGCGTACTTCATTGATAAAAGCCTCAAGCGCAAATTTATCTTTGGCTTTATCTTTATCGATTTTATTGACCACCAATACCACAGGCGTATGCTTAGGCAACTGCTTCAACACCACGCGGTCGGCATCGGTAAAGCGCATGGCTTCCACCACAAAAACCACCACATCCACGCCGCTAAGCGCTTCGGTTACGTTTTGATTAAGACGGTCATTCAAGGCATTGCGATGATTGGTTTGAAAACCCGGCGTATCGACAAACACAAATTGCGCCGTGTCGTCGGTGTAAATACCTGTTACACGGTTGCGCGTGGTTTGTGCTTTTTTACTGGTAATACTGATTTTCTGACCGATTAAATGGTTCATCAGCGTGGATTTACCGACATTCGGTCGACCCACGATGGCCACAAAGCCGCAACGATAATCCGTCGGGTGTTGCGACTCGTTTTGCAAAAAGGTTTCGATATCCATTTATATATGACTTTCTTGATTGTTTCAGACGGCCTTTGCATTTTCTCAAAGGCCGTCTGAAATATTATTTTTTAGCTTTTTTCAAAGGGAACTTCTGTTCCAACCACTCTAAGGCTTCACATGCCGCTTTTTGCTCGGCCACTTTCCGACTGCTGCCGCGTGCATTGCAGATGAAACCGAGTTCGCCCAAATCACAGGAAATCACAAACATCGCATCAGCCGTCTGCTCCGCCTGCTCTTCGATTCGGTATTTCGGCAGAGCAAAGCGGCGTGCCTGCAAGGCTTCCTGCAAAGCGGTTTTACTGTCTTTCTTGCCGATATTCAAATCCGCACGTTTCACGCGTTCCGCAAACAAATGGCGAACCACTTTTTCCGCCGCAGAAAAATCCGCGTCAAAGCTGACCGCCGCAAACATCGCCTCCATTGCGTCGGCCAAAATCGAAGGCCGTCTGAAACCGCCGCTCTTCAACTCGCCGGCACCCAAATACAAACCGTCGCCGACATTCATTTCCAACGCGATTTCAGCCAATACACCTTCATTCACCAAAGCCGCTCGCATCCGCGACAACTCGCCTTCCGACAATTTCGGAAACGCGTCAAACAACATCCTCGCCACGGAATAGTTCAAAATCGAATCACCGACAAATTCAAAACGCTCATTGTGTTTGGCATTGTAGCTGCGGTGGGTCAAAGCCTGCCGAAGCAGTTCCATATTGCGGAACTCATAGCCCAGACGCTTTTGAATCGCTCGATGCGCCTGCTGTTTGAGCAAATCAGGTTTCATTCCATACTTTCAAAAAAACAGCCGGAAAGCACGCCTCATCCGCAGTGAAACAAAATAAAAAGGCTACACCGGCAACTTTTTTATTTTGGCTCATTGTTTCTTGCGTCCCTCAAGCCGATAAACAATCAAAAGCCGTCATATTCAAACCTGACGGCACTTGCCGACATTGTACCATCAAACCGCCCCTGCACACATCCGTGCGGAAAAGCGGCGAATCGTGTAAAATCATGCCAAATCATCTCTTTGTCAACTCCATGAACAAATTTGCCCAAGCATTGGCCGCAGCGCTCGACCGCTGCATCGTCACCAACACCGTCGCCGAACAAGGCGAGCCCGTCGGCTTCCTCTACCGCGAAGCCCCCGTATTTGAAAACGACAGCGGCTGGCGTATTTTCAGCGGCGACGAAACTGACGAATACACCGACAATCCCGACAATTTCAGCATTGTCAGCCTCTCTGCCATTACCGCAGATAATCCCGATATCGCGCCCCTGCTGACTCAGGCAGAAGGCAGCGCGTGGGAATTGAACGAAGACGGCGAGTTCCAAGCCGTTGCCGATTGGCAGCCGCAAGAATAACCCATTCCCATTTCGTTTCAGACGGCCTTCTTTATAACAAGGCCGTCTGAAACCGAGCCGAATCCCTATTTCACAAATATTGAAGGAATCATCATGAACATTATCGAACCACGCCTCGATGGCACCAACTTGCGCATCGGCATCGTTCAAGCTCGCTTCACCAACGAAATCGGCAGCGAAATGGTCAAAGTATGCTGCCGCACCCTAAAAGAATTGGGCGTATCCGAAGACAACATCACGCTTGCCACCGTTCCCGGCGCGCTTGAAGTGCCTATCGCGTTGATGAACCTCGCTTCATCCGAACAATTCGATGCCCTGATTGCTATCGGCGTTGTCATTCGTGGAGAAACCTACCACTTTGAATTGGTATCTAATGAGTCCGGCGCGGGTGTCAGCCGCGTTGCTCTCGACTACAACATCCCTATCGCCAACGCCATCCTGACGACTGAAAACGACGAACAAGCCGTTGCGCGTATCGAAGAAAAAGCCTCCGATGCCGCCAAAGTTGCCGTAGAATGTGCCAACTTGGTCAACCATCTTTTGTCAGAACAATACGAAGACGACGAAGAATAAGCTTCTCCCCGTATTGAATACCGCATATTTTCAGACGGCCTCTCAATCATGACATTGAGGCCGTCTGAATCATTCAATATTCAGCCGACAACCATCGGCATTCTCTTCACAAGGAATACCCATGAAAAGCCCACGCCGCCGCGCACGCGAGCTTGCCGTACAAGCTATTTATCAAGCAGGCATCAACAAAACCGCCGCTCCCGAAATTGCCAAAAACATCCACGAACTGTCCCAAACATCCAATATGGATGAAGAACTGTTCAACAAACTGTTTTTCGGCGCACAAACCCATGCCGAAGAATACATGGAAAAAATCAGCCCTCTGCTCGACCGCGACGAAAAAGACCTCAGCCCTATCGAACGCGCCGTTTTGCTGGTTGCCTGCCATGAGCTGAGCACCATGCCTGAAACCCCATACCCCGTCATCATCAATGAAGCCATCGAAGTTACCAAAACTTTCGGCGGCACCGATGGCCATAAATTCGTCAACGGCATCCTCGACCAACTGGCTTCCCGCATCCGCCCTGACGAACCGCGCCGCAAAGGCTAAGCTGGGCTTCACATCAGGTCGAGATTACCGATCTTTACCCTGTTTAGGCTAATGTGCTTATACAGCCAAACCATCCAAAAGGCCGTCTAAAATTCAGACGGCCTTTTATATTTCGATTTATTCCGATTTTGGTATTTCATAACCGGGACAGTTTTGCTTGTCGCTGCTTGCCCAGATGATACCGCTGTCGTTGTAATAAACGGTACAAGTTTCATCGGCATTGGTTTCTCTATTGGGTACAGCCTTCAAAATATAACCTGAATCGGAAGGATCAGGCATAGAATCCGTACCTTCGGAAAAACTAATATTGAAATATTGATTCTGCTGCAAATTTTCGGTAGGAAACCCTACAAAAGTACTTTTTTGAGTATAGTAGCGTTCAAGTTGTTGGGCATTATGCAGCATCTGTGTGCGGACGGATGCGAGACGCGTTTGGCGGATGTAGTTTTGATAAGACGGATAGGCGATGGTAGCGAGAATGGCTGCAATCAAAACGACTATCAGCAGCTCGATAAGCGTGAAGCCTTGTTGGTGTTTCATTTTATTTGTGTCGTTAATAATTGGAATAAGACATGAATATTATAGTCGTTTTCTTGCGGCTTAAATGTTCAGATTCGGAGGGAGTTTGGGAATTTATGTAAACGAGGTACAAGTTCTGAAAAATATCTTCATCCTTTTATTTTTTATTTCAATAAGTTAAACTTCAATTTAAGTTGACCGTCTCCTGGTTGGTCTTGGTCTTTACAGTAAAATCCAGTTGTTTTTTTGTTTCTATCAATACATTGGTTGCTTGTCTGCGACGTTATTTTATTGAATTGGTTCCTTTTATATGTCTAAAGTTTTCAAGTGGGCGGCCGGTACGGCTGTTATCGTGGCTGCGGCTTTCGGCGGCTGGTCTTTGATGAAGCCTGAGCCTCAGTCTTCTTTTATTACGGAAGTGGTCAAACTCGGCGATATCCGTCAAACCGTATCGGCAACCGGCGAAATCTCGCCTTCCAATTTGGTATCCGTAGGCGCGGAAGCTTCAGGCCAGATTAAAAAACTGTATGTGAAACTGGGCCAACAAGTAAAAAAAGGCGATCTGATTGCAGAAATCGACTCAACCAATCAGCTCAACACCTTAAATACCGAAAAATCCAAACTAGAAACTTATCAGGCAAAATTGGTTTCTGCCGAAATCGCACTTTCCAGCGCGGAGAAAAAATATAAGCGCGAACTTGCCTTATGGAAAGAACAGGCCACTTCCAAAGAAGATTTGGAATCTGCACAAGACTCTTTAGCCGCAGCCAAAGCCAATGTCGCCGAACTGAAGGCCTCCATCAAACAATCCAAAATCTCCATCAATACAGCCGAATCCGAACTGGGCCACACGCGGATTACCGCCACCATGGACGGCACCGTAGTCGCCATTCCTGTTGAAGAAGGCCAATCCGTCAATGCGGCGCAATCTACGCCGACCATTATCCAACTGGCCAATCTGGAAACCATGTTAAACAAAATGCAGATTGCCGAAGGCGATATTACGAAAGTCAAAGCCGGTCAGGATATTTCGTTCACCATTTTGTCCGAACCGGACACGCCGATTAAAGCGAAATTGGACAGCGTCGACCCCGGCCTGACCACCATGTCTTTGGGCAGCTACACCAGCAGCACGGACACGACTTCCAATGCAATTTACTACTATGCCCGCGCCTTGGTGCCAAATTCCGACGGCAAACTTTCCATCGGCATGACCACTCAAAACACGATTGAAATCAACGGCGTGAAGAATGTTTTGCTGGTACCGACGCTGACTGTGAAAAAGCATAACGGCAAATCCTATGTCAGCATTTTGGGCGCAGACAATAAAGCGGTAGAACGCGAAGTGACCGTCGGTTTGAAAGACAGCATGAATACCGAAATCAAAAGCGGCTTGAAAGAAGGCGAAAAAGTGATCGTTTCTGAAATGAGCGCAGATGAAAAGAATAAGAGCAGTGAACGCGCGATGATGGGTGGCGGCCCTCCTCGCTGATTGATTAAGGTCGTCTGAAAGGTTTGGCTGTGTTTCAGACGGCCTTAGTTCCTGTATTTCTATTTTTCGCCCGGAAAGATTATGAGTTTAATCGAATGTAAGAATATCAACCGTTTTTTCGGTAGCGGTGAAAACCGTGTACACGTATTGAAAGATGTCAGCCTTTCTATTGAGAAAGGCGACTTTGTAGCGATTATCGGACAGTCCGGCTCAGGCAAATCGACGCTGATGAATATTTTGGGTTGTCTGGATACCGCCACTTCCGGCTCTTATCAAATCGACGGCATCGAAACATCGCAAATGCAGCCGGATGAGCTGGCGGCTTTGCGCCGTGAGCGTTTCGGCTTTATTTTCCAGCGTTACAACCTGTTAAGCTCGCTGACCGCCCGGGACAACGTCGCCCTGCCTGCCGTGTATATGGGCATGGACAGCAAAGAGCGTGCGGAACGTGCGGAAAAACTGTTGGGCGATTTGGGTTTGCAAAATAAAGAAGGCAACAAACCCAGCGAACTTTCCGGCGGTCAGCAACAACGCGTTTCGATTGCCCGCGCATTGATGAACGGCGGCGAAATCATCTTTGCCGACGAGCCGACCGGCGCATTGGATACCGCCAGCGGTAAAAACGTGATGGAAATCATCCATAAGCTGCACGAAGACGGGCATACCGTGATTATGGTCACCCACGATCCGGGCATTGCGGCAAATGCAAACCGCGTCATCGAAATCCGCGACGGTCAGATTATTTCGGATACGTCTAAAAATCCCGATATCCCGCCAAGCAAAGTAGAACGGATTAAAGAAAAAGCTTCTTGGTCGTTTTATTACGATCAATTTATGGAAGCATTCAAAATGTCGGTGCAGGCGATTATGGCGCACAAGATGCGTTCACTGCTGACCATGCTGGGGATTATCATCGGTATCGCTTCGGTGGTATCAGTAGTGGCATTGGGTAATGGCTCGCAACAAAAAATCTTGGAAGACATCAACTCGATGGGCACAAACACCATCAGTATCTTCCCCGGCCGTGGTTTTGGCGACCGCCGCAGCGGACGGATCAAAACGCTGACGATTAATGACGCAAAAGCCATCAGCCAACAAAGCTACGTCGCCTCTGCTACCCCTCAAACCAACTCCAACGGCACCTTGACCTACCGCAACACCGACCTGACCGCCTCGCTTTACGGCGTAGGCGAACAATATTTCGACGTGCGTGGTTTGAAATTGGAAGAAGGCCGTCTGTTTGATGATGACGATGTAAAAACCGATGCCCAAGTCGTCGTCATCGACCTAAACACCAAAACCAAACTCTTTGGCGAAGGCGTTAATCCTTTAGGCAAAACCATCCTTTTCAAAAAACGCCCGCTAACCGTCATCGGCATTATGAAAAAGGATGACAACTCGTTCGGCAATTCTGACTCGCTGATGCTTTGGTCGCCGTATACAACGGTCATGCACCAAATTACCGGCGAGAGCCATACCAACTCCATCGTTGTCAAAATCAAAGACGATGCCAACACGCAAGTTGCCGAGAAAAGCCTGACCGAGCTGCTGAAAGCACGCCACGGTACAGAAGACTTCTTTATGAACAACAGCGACAGCATCAAAGAAATGGTTGAAAGCACGACCGGTACCATGACGCTGCTGATTTCTTCCATCGCGGTCATCTCTTTGGTGGTCGGCGGTATCGGCGTGATGAACATCATGCTGGTTTCCGTTACCGAGCGCACCAAAGAAATTGGCGTCCGCATGGCAATCGGCGCACGTCGCAACAATATTTTGCAACAGTTCCTGATTGAGGCCGTCTTAATCTGTATCATCGGCGGTCTGTCAGGCGTATTGTTGTCCGCAAGCATCAGCCTGGTGTTCAACTACTTTGTCACCAACTTCCCGATGAGCATTTCCATGACTTCCGTCATCGGCGCAGTTGTCTGCTCCACCGCCATCGGTGTCGCGTTCGGCTTTATGCCTGCCAACAAGGCTTCCAAGCTCAACCCGATTGATGCGCTGGCTCAGGATTGATTATGTTTCAGACGGCCTATTATTTTAGGGCCGTCTGAAATGCTGTTACCCGAAAGTTTTTTTATGAAGACGAAACCTTTTTCCCAAGCTGCCTTATCATTGGCTGTTGCCCTTGCCCTAAGTGCGTGCGCCGCACCTAAAGCCAATCCGAACCTGACGCTGGAAGCGACCGGCCAAGTCATGAGCGCGGCTGAAACTGCCGAACGCTACGATGTCAACGGCAACTGGTGGGAAATCTACCAAAGCCAGCAGCTTAATGCGCTGATGGAGCAGGCGCTGGCGAACAATGTCGATTTGAAACAGGCGGCCATCAGCGTCAACAAAGCTTTGTATCAAGCCAATATTTTGGGTGCGGATTTGGTGCCTTCGTTCAGCGGCTTGTTGGGCGCGAATGC
This sequence comes from Neisseria subflava, assembly GCF_024205705.1. Lineage (NCBI taxonomy): Bacteria > Pseudomonadati > Pseudomonadota > Betaproteobacteria > Neisseriales > Neisseriaceae > Neisseria > Neisseria subflava. The sequence continues at coordinate 573,755 of NZ_CP073115.1, read as the reverse complement.
TTCTAAAAACCTGAAAACCGGCAGCCATGGCAATACCTTCAGCAGCCAGCTTGGTTTGAGCTACGAATTGGATTTGTGGCGCAAACTCAGTGCCACCGCCGATGCTCAGGTATGGGAATATCAAGCCACGCATGAAGACATGGCCAATACACGCCTAACTTTGATTAATAATGTTGCCGATGCGTATTTCAATATCGCCTATCTGAACGAAGCGATTGAGTTAGCAAAAAAATCGCTGAAGCAATATCAGGAAATCAACCGCATCGCGAATGCCAAGTTCCGCTACGGCAGGGCCGACTCCAGTCAGCCGACCCAAGCCAAACAGTCATTGCTGAGTGCGGAAAACAGCCTGTTGTCTTTGCAAAACAATTTGGATACGCAAAAACAGGTTTTGCGTAATTTGTTGAATTTAAGGCCGTCTGAAAATATGGCCGCCGATCCGGCACAGTTCCGCCTGTTGCCGGTCAAAGGCGTGAACTTGGACGTACCGATTACCGTTTTGGCCAACCGCCCCGACCTGCGCGCCGCCGAATACCGCCTGCAAGCGTCACAACAATCAGTCAACGCGCAAAAACGCAGTTGGTATCCGTCGATTACTTTGGGTGCAAGTCTGAGTACGTCGTCCGACAAAGCAAAAAGCACGTTCAATATCCCTATGTTAGGCGGATCGGCCACCATCAATCTGCCTTTCCTTAATTGGCAGACCATGAAATGGAAAGACAAAACCGTACAAGCGGAGATGGACAGTGCCAAGCTGAATTTTGAAAAAGCCCTGACCACCGCGCTCAACGAGGTCAACACCAACTACCTTGCCTACAAAAACGCGCAGGCCAGCCTTGCCAATCAGGAACAACGTTATCAGTTGGACAAGAAAAACAGCCATTACTATCAAGTACGCTACCAACACGGTAAAAACGAACTGAAAGACTGGCTGGAGGCTTTGAATTCGGAATACAGCTCAGCTCAAAACCTGCTGAACCAACGCTATGAAGCCTTGAAATACGAAAATATGGTGTATAAAGCCATGGCGGGACGTTATACGCCGAAATAGCATTTTCGGACGGCCTTTGGTTAATTTCCGTCAAAGGCTGTCTGAAAAACATTCAAGCAACTGAATTTTCATATATAATCGCGCGTTTATTTGATTTTATCCGGACAACATTATGGCCTTCGCCTCTCTCTTTACGCTTTTAGACGACATTACCGCCGTTTTGGACGACGTAGCGATGATGACCAAAGTCGCCGCCAAAAAAACCGCCGGCGTGGTCGGTGACGATTTGGCGCTCAACGCCAATCAGGTAACCGGCGTATCCGCCGAGCGCGAATTGCCGATTATTTGGGCGGTGGCAAAAGGCTCTCTGGTCAATAAGCTGATTCTGGTGCCGCTTGCACTGTTGCTTTCCGCTTTCCTGCCAGCGCTGATTACGCCCTTGCTGATGATAGGCGGTGTGTATTTGTGTTTTGAAGGCGTGGAAAAACTGTTGCACAAATTTCTACACCGCAATGAACACGAAGACGGACACGATGCCGAGCCTGAAGTCACAGACGAAAAAACAAAAGTGAAAGGCGCGGTCCGTACAGATTTCATCCTCTCAGCTGAAATCATCATTATTGCGCTGGGCGTTGTTGAAAAATATGACCTGATGACGCGTTCTTTGGTTATGGCCGCCATCGGTGTCGGCATGACGGCATTGGTCTATGGTTTGGTCGGCATTATCGTCAAACTTGACGACCTCGGTATGATGTTGATGCGCCAAAAAAGCGCCGCCGTACAAGGTATCGGACGCGGTTTGATTTCATTTATGCCTTGGTTTATGCGCGGCTTGAGTATTGTCGGCACGCTGGCGATGTTCTTGGTTGGCGGCGGACTGATCGCCCATAACCTTGGCTTTTTGCACGATTTCCTCCACGCGCAACATTGGGACAGCGGCATGATGGAACATATCGCCAACTTGGTGGTCGGAGTAGCCGCCGGTGCCTTAGCTTGCGCAATCGTCCTGCCTGCAATGAAATTATTTCAAAAAGACTGATTTTGTTTCCCTGCCGTCTGAAAACTTTTCAGACGGCCTCAATACCATTTAAAGCATGAATATTTTCCGTAAACTCGAACAATATTGGCAACATCCGCTGCTTTACTGGCCGCTGGTCATCTTGATTGCCGCCGCGACACCGTTCACTTTCGCCCCCTATTATCATTTCTGGCTGATGCCGCTGTTGTTTGGCGCGCTGATACGCCTGATTGAATTGCGTCCGCGCTTTGCCGTCATGACTGCCTATCTGTTCGGATTAATCGGTTATACGGCGCAGTTTTATTGGATACACACTGCCTTGCATGATGTTTCGGGCTTGCCGGATTCATACGCCATCCCTCTCACCTTCCTGCTGCCGGCGTTTCTCGCGCTTTATCCGGCCATCTGTTTTTGGGTGTGGAGAAAATGCAACCTGTCGCGCTGGGCCAAAACCGGCCTCCTGCTGCCGATTTTGTGGACGCTGGCAGAATTTGCCCGCGAACGTTTCCTGACAGGATTCGGCTGGGGTGCAATCGGCTACTCCCAAATCATCAAAGACAGCCCGTTGGCAGGCTTCGCGCCTTTGGGCGGCATTCATATGGTCACGCTGGCAACCGCTTTCCTCAGCGCATGGCTGGTATTGCTGATTGACAACCATGGCCGTCTGAAACACCGCCTGCTGCCCTTATTCCTTATCGTTGCGCTCTGCTCCGTCGGCTACATTTCCCAACAAACCGAGTACACCCGCCCTGACGGCAGCACCAGCACGGTTGCCCTGATTCAAGGCAATATCGAGCAAAATCTGAAATGGAAGGAAGAGCAAATCATCCCAACCATTCAGAAATACTACGAACAAATCAGCAAAACCAGTGCCGACATCGTCATCCTGCCCGAGACCGCCCTGCCGCTGATGCGCCAAGACCTGCCCGAAGGCATCTTGGAACAATTCGCCGAACAAGCTCAAAGCAACGGCAGCGCGTTGGCCATCGGCATCAGCCAATATACGCCCGACGGCAACGGCTACGAAAATGCAGTCATCAATTTGAGCGACTATCACAACAGCACTTCCGATGTCATCCCCTACTACGCCAAGAACCATCTCGTTCCATTTGGTGAATACAAACCCTTGCCCGCCATTACCGAGCGTCTCTATAAAATGATGGATATGCCTTTGGCCGACTTTCAAAAAGGCGGCGACAACCAAGCGCCTTTGGTGATGAAAGATCAAAAAGTCGCCTTCAATATCTGCTATGAAGACGGTTTCGGCGACGAACTCATTGCAACGGCGAAACGCTCCACCCTGCTCGCCAACATCAGCAATATGGCGTGGTACGGCAAATCGAATGCCATGTATCAGCAGCTTCAACAATCCCAAGCGCGTGCAATGGAACTGGGTCGCTACATGGTTCGCGCCACCAATACCGGTGCGACCGCCATTATTTCCCCTAAAGGTACGATTGTTGCCGAAGCCCAACCGGATACAGAAACCGTCCTCGAAGGCCACGTCAAAGGCTACATCGGTGAAACGCCTTATATGAAAGCAGGCGGCTCAACATGGCTTATCAGCATTTTGGCCGTTATCGGCGTATTCCTTATCCTAATTGGCCGGAAGAAACCAGAATGAAAAAATTTTAAGACCTTGTTATACAAGGTCTTTTTTATTACCAAAACTATTTACATACAGAAATGTTTGTAATATACTTATCCAAAACCTAGTAAATCACTCAAATTTTCTAAGACAATCAAACCTTGAGATTCAAACAGTAAAAACTATTGAATCTATCGTTAATTTACAGAAAAAATCCAACCCATAACAAAATAAACCACAGGCAGTGTTATACTGCTTGTCACACAAATAAACAAAAGCCGTTTTCAGACGGCCTAATTAAGGAGAGCATCCTTTATGAATAAAGCTTTTGCATTACCCGTTATCCACAGCGGCAACGGTAGCCTCGAGCAATACATTCATACTGTCAACAGCATTCCAATGCTTACCGCAGAAGAAGAAACACAACTGGCCGAACGTCAACAAAAAGGCGATCTCAACGCCGCCAAACAGCTTATTCTGTCTCATCTTCGCGTCGTCGTATCCATCGCACGCGGCTACGACGGCTACGGCCTCAACCAAGCTGACCTAATTCAAGAAGGTAATATCGGCCTGATGAAAGCCGTCAAACGCTACGAACCAAGCCGTGGCGCGCGCTTGTTTTCGTTTGCCGTGCATTGGATTAAAGCAGAAATCCACGAATTCATTTTGCGTAACTGGCGTTTAGTCCGCGTTGCCACAACCAAACCGCAACGCAAACTGTTCTTCAATCTGCGCAGCATGCGTAAAAACCTGAATGCCTTGTCTCCAAAAGAAGCGCAAGAAATCGCCGATGATTTGGGCGTCAAATTGTCCGAAGTCTTGGAAATGGAACAACGCATGACCGGTCACGATATCGGCATCATGGCAGAAAACAATGATGACGAAGACAACTTCGCCCCTATTGACTGGTTGGCCGATCACGATGCAGAGCCTAGCCGCCAGTTGTCCAAACAGGCTCACTACGCCCTGCAAACCGAAGGTCTGCAAAATGCCTTGGCGCAATTGGACGACCGCAGCCGCCGCATCGTTGAAAGCCGCTGGTTACAAGACGACGGCGGTTTGACCCTGCACGAATTGGCAGCAGAATACGGCGTATCTGCCGAACGCATCCGCCAAATCGAAGCCAAAGCCATGCAAAAACTGCGCGGTTTCTTGGCAGAAGAAGCTGAAGCCGTTTAAGCCTTTCTTGATAAAAAGGCCGTCTGAATCTTTTCAGACGGCCTTTTCGATGACAAACCTCAGTGTATCTTCTCCCCCAACACATTCATTTTAAAGCCCACTTAAGCTATAATACCCACCACACACACTACCCAGTCATACCATAACCATGCAACTTACCGTCGTCGGACTCAATCACCAAACCGCGCCCTTGAGCATACGCGAAAAACTGGCATTTGCAGCTGCAAATCTGCCGGATGCCGTATCCAACCTCGCGCGCAGTGAGGCGGCGGAAGAAGCAGTCATTCTTTCTACCTGCAACCGCACCGAGCTTTACTGCGTCGGTGAAACCGAAAAAATCATCGACTGGTTGGCACAATATCACGACCTGCCTGCCGAAGAAATCCGCCCTTACCTCTATACCTTGGATAATAATGAAACTGTCCGCCACGCCTTCCGCGTTGCCTGCGGTTTGGACTCCATGGTCTTGGGCGAACCGCAAATTCTCGGTCAAATCAAAGATGCCGTCCGCGTCGCGCAAGAACAGGAAAGCATCAACACCCACTTAAACGCCCTGTTTCAAAAAACCTTTGCCGTTGCCAAAGAAGTGCGTACCGACACTGCTGTCGGCGAAAACTCCGTCTCCATGGCTTCTGCATCGGTCAAAATGGCAGAGCAAATCTTCCCTTCCATTTCCGACCTTAACGTCCTCTTTATCGGCGCAGGCGAAATGATTGAGCTGGTGGCTACTTATTTTGCCGCCAAAAATCCCAAGCTCATTACTGTTGCCAACCGCACACACCAGCGTGCGCAGGAATTGTGCGACAAACTCGGTGTCAACGCCGAAGCCTGCCTGCTGAACGAATTGCCCGATATTCTGCACGATTACGACGTGGTTGTTTCTTCCACCGCCAGCCAACTCCCCCTCGTCGGCAAAGGCATGGTCGAGCGCGCATTGAAAAAACGCCACAACATGCCCGTTTTCCTGCTGGATTTGGCCGTTCCGCGCGACATTGAAGCCGAAGTCAGCGAATTGGAAGATGCATATCTCTATACCGTGGACGACATGATGGACATTGTCCAAAGTGGTAAAGACGCACGCAAAAAGGCAGCGGCGGCGGCTGAAAGCATGGTGGAAGAAAAGGTTAGCGAATTTATCCGCCAACAGAAAAACCGCCAAAGCGTTCCGCTTATCCGCGCCTTGCGCGACGAAGGCGAACGCGCACGCCGCCAAGTATTGGAAAATGCCATGAAGCAACTGGCAAAAGGCGTATCCGCCGAGGATGTCCTCGAACGCCTCTCCATTCAGTTGACCAACAAACTGCTCCACTCTCCGACACGCACGCTCAATAAAGCGGGCTCGGACAACAGCGAATTAATCGATGCCGTGGCGCAGATCTACCATTTGGACCAACACGACTGACCACAATTTAAAGGCCGTCTGAAAAAAGCGAACCGACCGACAGGTCATATTCCAAAGTTTTCAGACGGCCTTAAAACAATAAAATCCCAATTATCATTTTTTCATTTAAAATGAAATGCTTGAAAAAAAACCGTTAAAGTGTAAAAATCCTATCTTATACATTTAAACAGCATTCAAACAATAAAACTGCCTGCCGATTCAAACGCATGCCGACAATACGATAGGCACCGGCAAAAGGAACTTTCGTGCATATTAAAACAAACACATATCTGGCCCTCGCTGTCCTCTCAGCTTCTCTTCTTTCAGGTTGCGACAAAGTCAGCACCTTTTTTGGCAAAGACGAAAACAAAGAACTCGTCCAACGCATAGAAACCAATACCGATGACGGTAAGGTCGGCATGCTGTTGCCCGATTTCGCCCAATTGGTACAAAACGAAGGACAGGCCGTCGTCAATATTCAAGCAACTCCGGCAAAACGCACTGCGACACCGGATGACGACCACAGCATGGACCTGAGCCAATTTCCCGACAACGATCCGTTTTACGAGTTCTTCAAACGCCTTGTTCCCAATATGCCCGACATGCCGCAAGAAGATACCGAAAGCGACGATTTGAATTTCGGTTCCGGCTTCATCATCAGCAAAGACGGCTATATCCTGACCAATACCCACGTGGTTGCCGGCATGGGCAATATCAAAGTCCTGCTCAACGACAAACGCGAATACACTGCCAAACTGGTCGGCTCAGATGCCCAATCCGATGTTGCCCTCTTAAAAATCGAGCCGCAAGAAGACTTGCCGGTTGTCAAAATCGGCAATCCGAAAGATTTGAAACCGGGCGAATGGGTAGCCGCCATTGGTGCGCCTTTCGGCTTTGACAACAGCGTAACCTCCGGCATCGTCTCCGCCAAAGGCCGCAGCCTGCCGAATGAAAACTACACGCCGTTCATCCAAACCGACGTTGCCATCAACCCCGGCAACTCAGGCGGCCCGTTATTCAACCTCCGTGGCCAAGTAGTCGGCATTAACTCGCAAATTTACAGCCGCAGCGGCGGTTTCATGGGCATTTCGTTTGCTATTCCGATTGATGTTGCCATGAATGTGGCCGATCAATTGAAAGCCAACGGCAAAGTCCAACGCGGTCAATTAGGCGTGGTTATTCAAGAAGTTTCTTATGATTTGGCCAAATCTTTCGGTTTGGACAAAGCAAGCGGCGCGCTGATTGCCAAAATCATGCCGAACAGCGCAGCGCAACAAGCCGGGTTGCAAGTCGGCGATATTGTCCGCAGCGTAAACGGAGAAGAAGTCCGCGCCTCCAGCGATTTGCCGGTCATGGTCGGCTCGATGATGCCGGGAAAAGAAGTGACTTTAAGCATTTGGCGCGGCGGCAAACAAACCGATGTCAAAGTCAAACTTGGCAGCGCAGCTGAACAAACGGAAACTTCTGCAAAAGAAGCCGAACACCCGCAACACGAAGGCGGCCATGACGGATTTACCGTTGAAAATGCAGGCCTAACTTTGCAGGTTGAAAACGCAGACGGCAAACAACGCTTAATCGTTCTGCGCGTTAGCGGTGCGGCCGAACGTGCCGGCCTCAAACGCGGCGACGAAATCATTGCCGTCAGTCAAATCAGCGTCAATGACGAATCCACTTTCCGTAGCGCATTGGAAAGCTCAGGCAAAAACGTACCGCTTTTGGTACAACGCGAAGGCAATACTTTGTTCCTCGCGCTAAATCTGCAGTAGTCCGATTTTTCAGACGGCATGATGATGTGTTAAATGATAAAATACCCATCTGTCAGAGGCGGTGGGTATTTTGTTATCCGTCTTCCAATTTAGGCCGTCTAAAAATATTTCACCGCTTATATACAATATAATTATGCAACTTATTAATTATTCGAATTCTATTTTATCTATCGTCCCGGCAGCCATTGCGCTCGCCTTGGCCATTGCCACGCGCCGTGTATTGCTGTCCCTCGGTGTCGGCATTATCGTTGGCTCATTCCTGCTGGTAGGCGGTAATCCACTTGATGCCTTGGTTCACTTGAAAGACATGGCGGTCAGCCTGACTTGGACGGACGGTGATTGGTCTTTGGGCAAACCCAAAATCCTGCTCTTTTTGGTGCTTTTAGGGATTTTCACTTCCCTGCTGACGCATTCCGGCAGTAACCAAGCATTTGCCGATTGGGCAAAACAGCACATCAAAGGCCGTCGCGGTGCGAAGCTGCTGACCGCCTGCTTGGTATTCGTTACCTTTATTGACGACTATTTCCACAGCCTTGCCGTCGGTGCGATTGCCCGCCCTGTAACCGACAAATTCAAAGTTTCCCGCGCCAAACTGGCTTATATCCTTGACTCCACTGCCGCTCCGATGTGCGTTTTGATGCCGGTATCCAGCTGGGGCGCATCGATTATCGCTACTTTGGCCGGCCTTTTGGTAACTTACAACATTACAGACTACACGCCAATGGGCGCATTCGTGGCCATGAGCCTGATGAATTACTACGCCGTCTTCGCATTGATTATGGTGTTTGTTGTGGCTTGGTTCTCTTTCGACATCGGCTCCATGGCACGTTTGGAACGCGCCGCTTTGAATGAAATTCATGATGAAACCGTTGAAACAGGCCATCCCAACGGCCGTGTATTTGCACTGATTGTGCCGGTTTTGGTACTGATCGTCGCCACTGTTTCCGCCATGATTTACACTGGCGCGCAAGCTTCTGAAACTTTCTCTTTGCTGAGCGCATTTGAAAATACCGATGTGAACACCTCCCTCGTGTTCGGCGGTACTTGCGGCGTATTGGCCGTCATCCTCTGCACCATCGGCACCATCAAAACCAGCGATTACCCTAAAGCCATTTGGCAGGGCATCATCTCTATGCGCGGTGCCATTACCATCTTGATTTTGGCATGGATCATCAGCACCGTTGTCAGCGAGATGCACACCGGCGAATACCTCTCCACTTTGGTGGCAGGCAATATCCACGCAGGCTTCCTGCCCGTGATTTTGTTTATGCTCGCAGGCGTGATGGCCTTCGCTACCGGCACAAGCTGGGGTACATTCGGCATCATGTTGCCGATTGCCGCCGCCATGGCCGTCAAAGTAGAACCTTCGCTGATTATCCCTTGCATGTCTGCCGTAATGGCCGGTGCCGTATTTGGCGACCACTGCTCACCGATTTCCGACACCACCATCCTCTCTTCTACCGGCGCACACTGTAACCACATCGACCACGTTACCTCGCAATTCCCTTACGCGCTGACCGTAGCCGCGTCTGCCGCCTCAGGCTACCTCGCACTGGGCATGACCGGCTCTGCACCTTTAGGTTTTGTGGTAACCGGCATCGTGATGGTTGTGTTGATTTTCATCTTAAAAGACAAGAAAAAAGCAACTGCCTAATTCAAAACCAATATATTCAGACGGCCTGAGATATTCCTACACTCTCAGGCCGTCTGAACATAACGATTATCCAATATATACATTATTCAGGACAAAACAATGAATACGCCTCATCTTCCACGCGGCCCAGTCATGGCCGACGTCGCTGCCTATCATCTGACCGAAGAAGAAAAACAACGCCTGCTCGACCCTGCCGTCGGTGGCGTTATTTTGTTCCGCCGCAACTTTGAAAATGTCTCCCAGCTCAAAGCTTTGGTTCAAGAAATCAAAGCCGTTCGTACGCCTGAACTCATCATCGCCGTCGACCACGAAGGCGGACGGGTTCAACGTTTTATTGACGGCTTCACCCGACTGCCTGCCATGAACGTATTGGGCGAAATTTGGGATAACGAAGGCAAAGAAGCCGCCTGCGCCCAAGCAGAACAAGTCGGCTGGGTTTTGGCTACCGAACTTTCGGCCTGCGGTATCGACCTATCCTTTACACCTGTATTGGATTTGGATTGGGGTCAATGCGCCGTCATCGGCAACCGCAGTTTCCACCGCGACGCCAACATCGTTACCCAGCTTGCCCTTGCCCTGCAAAAAGGTCTGAACAAAGGCGGTATGAAATCTTGCGGCAAACACTTCCCTGGCCACGGCTTTGTCGAAGGCGACAGCCATCACGTCCTGCCTTGCGACGAACGCAGCCGCGAAGCGCTCGAAGCCGCAGACCTTATCCCATTCCGAGCATTGAGCCAAGCAGGCATGGCCGCAGTCATGCCTGCCCACGTCGTGTACCCGCAAATCGACAGCCAACCTGCCGGCTTCTCCGAAAAATGGCTGAAACAAATCCTGCGCCAAGAAATCGGATTTAACGGCGTTATCTTTTCAGACGACCTGACCATGGAAGGCGCATGTGGTGTCGGCGGTATTAAAGAACGCGCCCGCCTTTCTTTTGAAGCAGGCTGCGATATTGTACTGGTGTGCAACCGACCGGACTTGGTTGATGAATTGCGAGACGGTTTCCACGCACCTGAAAACACCGACTTGGCAGCACGTTGGCAATACATGGCCAATACATTGACCGTACAAGAAGCTGCCGACATCATGGAAACCGAAGAATTCCAAGCCGCCCAACAGGCTACTGCCAAACTGGCTACGCCCAAAGACATCGCAGGCGGTGTCAAAGTCGGCGAAGCATTTTGATTCAAGGCCGTCTGAAACATTGACGGCAAATAAAAAAAGGAAGACTTGAAAAGTCTTCCTTTTTTTATTCAAACCGATTAGCGATGTTGCGGATTGTAACGGCTTTCCAATCGCAGGAATACCCAGCCCAAAAAGCTTGTCAGCACCAAATAAATCAGCGCGATTGTATAAAGCGGCTCTTCATAGACAGAATAGCGGCCGGTAATCGTGCTTTGTACATAAGCTAACTCAGCCACGCCAATGACCGACAACAATGAGCTGTCTTTCAACAAAGTAATAAATTCACTGGCCAATGGCGGCAACATACGGCGCAACGCTTGAGGCAAAATGACATAACGCATTGCCTGAGTATAGGTCAGACCCAGAGAACGCGCAGCTTCCATTTGTCCTTTATCAATCGATTGAATACCGGCACGGAAAATTTCACAAATATACGCACCTGAGTTCGCAACCAAAGCCAAAGAACCGGCAATCAGCGCACCATAAGAACGGCGCAGATCAACAGCTGCTTCGCCGCTAATCAGCACACCATCGGCCGGGTGAACGAAAAATGGGAACCAAACATAAGCCCAAATCACAATTTGTACAAACAATGGCGTACCGCGAAACAGCGTCACATACCAAAAGGAAATCTTACGCAAAACCCAAGCCAAGGCTCGCATCGGTGCACCAGCTTTTTCCGGATTGATCAAACGCGCCAATGCCAGTAGCAAACCCAAAACCGAGCCACCTGCCGTTGCAACCACCGTCAGTCCCAGCGTTGTCAACACGCCGTATAAAAACATCCAGCGGTATTCATAAATAATGTCAAAACGAAAATCCATAACCCTTCCGTCGGTCAAAATCGGTAACTAATCCGAATATTTTTTAAAATGAAGCTTGATATTTTACAAGAAAATACATTGCTTGAACGGTTTTTTGTTAAATTATTCCACCCAACCCTGCTTTTTTACATTTCCAATGAATTGCAGCCCCTTTTCACCTTTCATCATATAAGACATTTTCCGTATAAAAAACAAAGCGCAAACCCGACACAAAATTGACCGAAACACAAAAACAGCGGATAATCCGCCCATTCTTCAAACATCTTTCAGACGGCCTTCCCTCTTTCCTTGAGGGCCGTCTGAAAACATTTTAAAAAGCATAAAACATGAAAGCACCCGAACTCTTATTGCCAGCAGGCGGCCTCGAACGTATGCGCGCTGCCTATGATTACGGCGCAGATGCCGTTTACGCCGGCAGCCCGCGTTACTCTCTGCGCGCCCGCAACAACGAATTTGCCAAACTCGACGTCCTCGAACAAGGCATTAAAGAAGCGCACGAGCGCAACAAAAAATTCTTCCTGACCGTAAATACGCTGCCGCACAACTCCAAACTCAAAACCTTTGTTTCCGATATGGAACCCTTGATTGCCATGAAACCCGACGCGCTGATTATGGCGGATCCGGGTTTGATCATGACCGTGCGCGAAAAATGGCCGGAAATGCCAATCCATCTATCCGTTCAGGCAAACACCACCAACTACTGGGGCGTAAAATTCTGGCAGAACATCGGTGTCGAACGCATCATCCTGTCGCGCGAATTGAGCATGGAAGAAATCGCCGAAATCCGCCAAGAATGTCCGGATATCGAACTCGAAGTCTTCATTCACGGCGCATTGTGTATCGCCTACTCCGGCCGTTGCCTATTGTCGGGCTACTTCAACCACCGCGATCCCAACCAAGGCACCTGCACCAACTCCTGCCGTTGGGACTACAAGGTTCACAACGCCACTGAAAGCGATGCAGGCGATGCCCAGCTTCTGCAAGGTTTCAACTTTGAAAAAGCCCAAGAAGAAGCCAACCAAAACTTTGAAGGCATCAACGGTCAAAAACGCCATCCCTACGCCGACAAAGTTTTCCTGATTGAAGAGTCCAACCGCCCGGGCGAAATGATGCCGATTATGGAAGACGAACACGGCACCTACATCATGAACTCCAAAGACCTTCGCGGCATCGAAGTAGTTGAAAAACTGGCCAAAATCGGCGTGGACAGCCTCAAAGTCGAAGGCCGCACCAAATCGCTTTATTATGTTGCACGCGTGGCCCAGTCCTACCGCAAAGCGATTGACGATGCCGTTGCAGGCCGTCCGTTTGATTACAGCCTGTTGAGCGAACTCGAAGGCCTTGCCAACCGCGGCTACACCAGCGGCTTCCTTGAGCGCCACCAAACCCAGGATTACCAAAACTACCTCAGTGGCCATTCGATTGCCAAACAAAGCCAATATGTCGGCCACGTTACCGAAATTGACGAAAACGGCTGGGCGACCATCGAAGTCAAAAACCGCTTTGCCATCGGCGATTCACTCGAAATTATCCACCCGAGCGGCAACCAAACCATCAAATTGGAACAAATGACCCGCAAAGGTCAGCCTGTCGATGTGGCACCAGGCAACGGCATTCAGGTCAAAATCCCCAATATGCAGGGCAAAGAAAAAGCTTTGGTTGCGCGGATTATGAATCCTTAAACGTCAACAAAATAAAGGCCGTCTGAAAGTTTCAGACGGCCTTTTTAAATGATCTATACTGTTTTAAGCCTGTTCTTGCAATACAGCGGCAATCAATTCTTCCGCACCATCATCTGCCAGTTTTTTGGCGACTGCGCGACCCAAGGCATCGGCGTATTCGGCAGGGGCTTGCGCGTCCGCCTGCAAAATGACCGAACCATCAGGATGACCGACCAAGCCGCGCAAAGTCAGCAAGCCGTTTTCTTCAGTGCAATATGCGGCCAGCGGCACTTGGCAGCTTCCGCCCAAAGCGCGCGCTAACGCGCGTTCGGCCGTAACGCAGGCGTGTGTGGTATCGTGGTTCAAAGGCTTCAAGACTTCGTACAAATCTTCGCGATGCGCTGCAATTTCAATACCCAATGCGCCTTGTCCGGCGGCAGGCAGACTGTCGGATTCCGACAAAATCATGCGGATGCGTTCGTCCAATTCCAGACGCTGCAAACCGGCGGCGGCCAAGATAATCGCGTCGTATTCGCCATTATCAAGTTTGGACAAACGGGTTTGCACATTGCCGCGCAAAGGTTTGATAACCAAATGCGGATAGCGCGCACGCAACTGGGCTTCACGGCGCAGGCTGGATGTGCCGACGACGGCGCCTTTGGGCATTTCTTCCAAACGCGCGTATTGGTTGGACACAAACGCGTCAAACGGATTGGCGCGTTCGCCGATAGCTGCAAGCGCGAAACCTTCAGGCAAATCCATCGGTACGTCTTTAATCGAATGCACGGCCAAATCAGCCCGGCCGTCATACAAAGCCTGTTCCAACTCTTTGACAAACAAGCCTTTACCGCCGACCTTTGACAAAGTTCTGTCCAAAATCTGGTCGCCGCGCGTGGTCATGCCCAAAATCTCGACCTCGCAATCGGGATACAGGGCTTTCAGACGGCCTTGGATGTGTTTTGCCTGCCACATGGCAAGCAGGCTTTCGCGACTGGCGATAACGAGTTTTTTCGGGTTCATAATGGTTGCCTGAAAGATGGAAAACGGCATGAAGTCTATCATATTTTGGGCGGTTTTTCAGACGGCATGGGGGTGAATATGTTATATTTACACCTAAAAACCAAATTTTCCGGACAACATGAAACGCGCCAAACAATATCCTTTTTTATCCTTACAGCGGCAACGTTTTCATCTGAACTTTGAAAACGCTTCTTCCGCCGCCAACCTTCCTTCAGAGAACGACTTCTACCGCTGGGCGTGGTCTGCCTTGAAAAACGAATACCGCCGCGCCGACATCAGCCTGATTCTTCTGGACGAAGAAGAAGCCCGCGCCTACAACCGCGACTACCGCGGCAAAGATTACGCCACCAATGTATTGAGTTTCGCGCTCAACGAAGGCGAAATCCTGCCCGACCAGTTTTCAGACGGCCTGTATGGCGATTTGGTAATTTGCCCGCAAGTGGTTTTAAAAGAAGCCGCCGAACAAGGCAAAACACCCGAGCAGCATTTTGCCCACCTGACCATACACGGTACTTTACACCTGATGGGCTACGACCACATCGAAGACGATGAAGCCGAAATAATGGAAGCCGAAGAAATCCGCCTGATGCTGGCGGCAGGTTTCCCCAACCCCTACCAAGAGGACGAATATTAAAATGGACGGTACGCAGTCGAAACCCAAGTTTTTCGAACGCCTAATCTCCCGACTTGCCGGCGAGCCCGACTCCGCCGAAGACGTATTGACCCTGCTGCGCCAAGCGCACGAGCAGGAAGTTTTTGACGCCGACACACTGACCCGGCTGGAAAAAGTATTGGACTTTGCCGAGCTGGAAGTGCGCGATGCCATGATTACGCGCAGCCGCATGAACGTATTGAAAGAAAACGACAGCATCGAGCGCATCACGGCCTACGTCATCGAAACCGCCCATTCGCGTTTCCCCGTCATCGGCGAAGACAAAGACGAAGTTTTGGGCATTTTGCACGCCAAAGACCTGCTCAAATATATGTTTAACCCCGAGCAGTTCCACCTGAAATCCGTCTTGCGCCCTGCCGTTTTCGTCCCCGAAGGCAAATCACTGGCCTCCCTTTTAAAAGAATTCCGCGAACAACGCAACCACATGGCGATTGTCATTGACGAATACGGCGGCACATCCGGCCTGGTAACCTTTGAAGACATCATCGAGCAAATCGTCGGCGACATCGAAGACGAGTTTGACGAAGACGACAGTGCCGACAATATCCACGCCGTTTCTTCCGAACGCTGGCGCATCCACGCCGCAACCGAAATCGAAGACATCAACGCCTTTTTCGGTACGGAATACAGCAGCGAAGAAGCCGATACCATCGGCGGCCTGGTCATTCAAGAGTTGGGACATCTGCCCGTGCGCGGCGAAAAAGTCATCATCGGCAGCCTGCAATTTACCGTCGCACGCGCCGACAACCGCCGTCTGCACACCCTGATGGCCACACGAATTAAAGAAAACACGGATAAACCATGATTATTCTGGATCACGTCTCCAAACACTATCAAACACGCGACAACAAAGACTTTGTCGCCGTCGAGCCGACCAGCCTCGAAATCAAACAGGGAGAAATCTTCGGCCTGATGGGCTATTCCGGCGCAGGCAAATCTACCCTGCTGCGCCTGATTAATTTATTGGAACGTCCGGATACAGGTACCGTCAGCGTGTGCGGCCAAGAACTGACCGCGCTCAACGCCACGCAACTGCGCCACGCCAGACAAAACATCGGCATGGTATTCCAACAGTTCAACCTATTAAGCAACCGTACCGTTGCCGAAAACGTCGCCTTTCCTTTAGAAATTGCCAAATGGCCGTCTAAAAAAATCCAAGCGCGTGTTGAAGAATGTTTGGAAATCGTCGATTTGCAAGACCGTGCCAACCATTACCCGTCCCAACTTTCTGGCGGTCAAAAACAACGTGTCGGCATTGCCCGTGCGCTGGCGCCGAAACCTCAAGTCATCCTCGCCGACGAACCCACTTCCGCCCTCGATCCTGCCACTACGCGCAGCGTTTTGAAGTGTTTGGAAGACATCAACCGACGTTTCAACGTAACCATCGTCATCGTTACCCATGAAATGAGCGTTATCCGCCGCCTGTGCGACCGCGCCGCCCTCTTGGACAAAGGCCGTCTGCTGGAAATCGTTGAAGTACACGGCAACCAAATCCATGCCCAATCCGAAATCGGGCAAGAGCTGATTCGAGAGGACTAATATGGCAGATTTAACATTTGAAAGTGCTGTTGCGACCATCGTCAGCATGAAGGGCGAAATTATCCAAGCCTTGGGCGAAACCTTTATTATGGTCGGCCTATCGACTACTTTCGCCGTTATTTTCGGTACGATTTTGGGCGTATTGCTGTTTGTGACGTCAAGTCATCAGTTGCACTACAACAAACAGCTGAATTTGTTTTTGGACAATCTGGTCAACCTGATGCGTGCGTTCCCTTTCGTCATCCTGATGATTGCCATGATTCCTGTTACACGCGCCATCATCGGTACGACCATCGGCCCGGTTGCCGCCTCATTGGTATTGAGCGTATCCGGCCTGTTCTATTTTGCCCGTCTGGTCGAGCAAAACCTGCGCGAAGTACCCAGAGGCGTAATTGAAGCGGCCTCCGCAATGGGTGCCTCACCCATGAGCATCATCTGCAAAGTGCTTTTGAATGAAGCGCGCGCAGGTATGGTTTCCAGCATTACCGTACTGGCTATTGGCCTTTTGTCGTACAGCGCGGCGGCAGGTATGATTGGCGGCGGCGGTTTGGGCGACCTTGCTATCCGTTACGGCTACTACCGCTATCAAATGGAAGTCATCATCTTCATCGTTGCCATCCTGGTTTTACTCGTTATCCTGATTCAAGGTATCGGCAACAGATTGGCGCGCAAACTGGATAAACGTTAAACAAACCAGGCCGTCTGAAATGGACTTACTATTTTTCAGACGGCCTGTTATCTATTTAGAACATATTAGGATATACCAAATAAATCTACAAAAAACACCCTCATATTCCCAAAATAGATTTACAATTCCTCTTTTTTTGACGGCGGCAGCTTAAGGCCGTCTGAAACCGTTTTATCATCCATCTGGAGCAAAATATGAAAACCAACACATTCTTCAAAACCCTTTCTGCTGCTGCGCTGGCCATCGTACTGGCTGCCTGCGGCGGTCAAAAAGACAGCGCGCCTGCTGCCTCTGCTGCTTCTTCTGCCGACAACGGCGCAGAGAAAAAAGAAATCGTCTTCGGTACAACCGTCGGCGACTTCGGCGATATGGTTAAAGACCAAATCCAACCGGCTTTGGAGAAAAAAGGCTATAAAGTCAAACTGATCGAATTTACCGACTATGTGCGCCCCAACCTTGCTTTGGCTGAAGGCGAATTGGACATCAACATCTTCCAACACAAACCTTATCTGGACGACTTCAAAAAAGAACACAAACTGGACATCATTGAAGCCTTCCAAGTACCGACTGCACCTTTGGGCCTCTATCCTGGCAAACTGAAATCTTTGGACGAATTGAAAGACGGCGTCAGCGTTTCTGCACCTAACGACCCATCTAACTTTGCCCGTGCATTGGTTATGTTGAACGAATTGGGCTGGATTAAACTGAAAGCCGACGTTGATCCGCTGACTGCCTCTAAAAACGATATTGCCGAAAATCCAAAAAACATCCAAATCGTAGAACTTGAAGCCGCCCAACTGCCACGCAGCCGTGCCGACGTTGACTTTGCCATCGTTAACGGCAACTACGCCATGAGCAGCGGCATGAAACTGACCGAAGCCCTATTCCAAGAGCCAAGCTTCGCCTACGTTAACTGGTCTGCCGTCCGCACTGCCGACAAAGACAGCCAATGGCTGAAAGATGTAACCGAAGCCTACAACTCTGACGAGTTCAAAGCTTACTCACAAAAACGCTTTGCCGGTTACAAATACCCTGCGGCATGGGGTGAAAACGCAGCAGCAGGTGCTCAAGCCGAAGCCGCCTCTACTGCTTCTGCAACCAAATAAATCGCTCTTTGAAAAAAGGCCGTCTGAACGTTCAGACGGCCTTTTTCTATTGATTATCTCTTCTCAAAGCTCAAAATAAGTTTTTTGATTAACGCCAAATACTTACGTAATTCCCTTTTTAAAACCAAATCAATATGTTGTAAAAAAGTTCAATAAGAAATCATGTTTTTATTCAATAGAATCAATCACTAAATGAATTATTCTACTTTTTTATAATATTCACTAGTAATGTTCCGCTTATCCTGATATTATACCGTTCATCTAAAGACATCCGGTTATCTGCATTACAGACCGCTCATCTGAATTGCTTCAAACCACTTTGTCGGATTTTCCCATATATGTTGTGTTTCTCCGTATCGAAGGGGTTTGAGCGGTCGAAATACCGTTTTGCTTAGATATTAAAGCTTCGTGCTTTGAAATGAGTGAATTTTTGTTTTAAGTGTCGTAATCTCTTGCTAATTACTCCCAGCTGCAAGAGTTTCAGGGTTGCCCCTTGGGCAGCCCTTCTTTTTTTATATTTCATTATTTCAATATCTTAGACTTTCCCTTATTCATATATTCAAACCAACTGGCAAAACCATTCTTTTTCTCAATCTCAAATCTTCTTCAATTCATTATTCGGCATCACCAGCCAAACCTGTGCCTTTTTAACTTGGGCCGCTGCTCGGATGGCCGCTTCATCCATAATAGAAAATGCGGTAGAAAAAGCATCGGCAACCGCCGCACTCTCCGCCATGACGCTCATGCTTTTATAGCGCGGCTGGCTTCCGCCTGTGCGCGGGTCAAACAGATGGGTAAATTTGCCTGCCTCGTCCATTACCGTGCCATAGCCGCCCGATGTGGCAAACGCTTGATTTTTCATGGCAATAGTGGTCAGGATTTGGTCTTCTTGGTCGGGATTGCGAATGCTGACATTCCACTCGCGCTGGTTAGCATTATCAAAGCCGTAAATCTCCCCCATATCAATCAATGCCTGGGTAACGCCTTGCTGCTTCAACAATTCAGCTACTTTGTCGGTGATATAGCCCTGCGCAATGCCGTTGAGCGACAGGCCCATGCCTCTTTGGGCAAAACGGATTTCTTTGGTATCAAAATCGACTTTGTTGAAATCCACTAATTTGAGCGTGTCTTTGATACTGCGTTCAGATGGCGGCGTTTCGGTTTTAGGGTTTCGTCTGAAATGATCGGCATACAGATTCCACAATGGCTGAATGCTGGGATCAAATGCACCCTGCGTCAGCTGATGGATATCTCGGCTGATACTGAGCAGCTGTAAAAAATCAGATGGCGGATTTTTCAGACGGCCTTCTCGGTTTAAACGGCTGATCAGGCTGTCGTCCCGATACAGGCTGAAGATTTTTTCCAACCGTAAAACTTCCGCCAATACTTTGTTGACTAATATTTCTGCCTGCTTGCGCTCAACGCCGAACAAACGCAACTCCGCGCCCGAACCCAATGCAATGCCTCTCCAAATAACTGGCTGCTCTTCTTGATTTGGGCTGGTCGGATGAGTCGGTTGATTGGTTTTGCGGCTGATGGCAAAAGGAATGCCGACACCGGCGGCAAGGGTGGCAGCTATGGCAAGGAAACGGCGGCGCGTTAAAGGGGTGGACATAAAGTATTCCTTAGATTTTTTATCTTTACATTGAAAGCCGCATTCATTAAATCATCAATCGGCAGCTTCCAATACAAAGGCCGTCTGAAACTGTTTCAGACGGCCTTCTATTGATTGTTTTATTTGAAAATGTATTCGTCGGGCATCTCTGCAAAACCGACTACTCTGCCGCCTTTTTCTTTGGCGAATTTTTCAGCCTGAGCCTTGTCGGCAAACGGAAGTGCGTCTTCCGCACCCATGCCGCCGATAAAGCTGCTTTCGATGACGTAATAGGCTTTTTTCGCATCTATCCATTCGGCGTCAGCATTGGGTTTTTCCCAATCTTTGACTTTGCCCATATCGGTAACATAGATGACATGAATGCCTTTAGGCTCTTCGGGCAGCTTTGTATAACCGAACATCTGCTTAATGGTGGAAAACCAAACTGGTTTGTCAGGTTTGCCGTTCAAGAAGATTTGCGCTTTAGGGCCGTTGTGTTCAGTCAAATTCATGCTGCAGTAATGACCGACCGCGCTGTCGCTGATTTGTTGGGGCGCAGGCGGAGGGCTGTTATCCTGCTTGCTGCAGGCTGCCAATGCGATGAGTGTGAAGGTTGTCAATAATATTTTTCTCATATTTGTCGCTTTCCGAAAATCCAGGCGGCTAAGACCAAGGGAATGATAACCCATAATACCTGAGCCGTCAGCAAAACAGGCATACTCAGGCTGATTTGTTCGCTCAAACCGGCCATACCTGCGTACATCGCGGTGTTTTCATAACCGGTCAGGTTGAGCAGACGGTAAATGTCGGAAGGATTGAACAAGAGAATGGTTTCTACAACAGGCGCGGTAATGACTTGTTCAGTATCAGCAACCAAAACACCCAAAAGCGCCATATCGAAAATCACCACAAAAAACAGCCATACGCCGATGGCGATACCGGCGGCAGTACCGCGTTCTTTGACTTTCGCGCTAATCAAATATCCCATAGACAAAAAGGCTGCGCCAAGAATCACACTGGCAGCAATCAAAAGGGCGAAAGGTTGCCATGCGGCAATATCAAAACCGCCGTTGGCAAGCTGAAGGGTAATACCTGCCAATCCGTAGCCTGCCGTGGTAGCTAAGGCAAGGATGATGAGATGGCCGATAAATTTGCCGGCAAGGATTTGGTTGCGCGAAATCGGATAGCTCAACAACAGCGCCATCGTACCGCGTTCAATTTCGCCAATCAGCGCGTCATAAGAGAGCAACATCGCAATCAGCGGAATCAGGAAAATAGACAGGCTGGACAGACTGACTACAGTTACCGTCAAGGGATCAACCTTGACCGAACCGGTAGGCGAGCTGCCAAGAAAGCCTAATGACAATGCCAATGCGGCAAGCAAAAGTGCGGCGGCAAGAACCCAACGGTTGCGCAGGCTGTCGCGGACTTCTTTGCCGGTAATAATCCAAACGGGGTTCATACGTCTTCCCTCTTCAAGAATTGCGCGTACATATCGTCAAGTGTCGGGGTATGGATATCGATATAGGCAAGGTTGCCCAAATCACCCAATTCGCTCAAAAGTCCCATACGCTCTTCGGCTTTACATTGCGCTTTATACGACAGGCCATCTGAAAGCGGATGCCAACGCTCGCTCAACGGGCGCGCTTCTTTCAAGCGGACGTTGACGGTCAGCGGCAGACCGCTTTGAACATGCAACTCATCCATGCTGCCGTCGGCAACTTTCACGCCGTTTTTCATAACGATGATGCGGTCGGCGTGGCCGTCAAGCTCGGCCAGTGCATGGGTGCTGAGCAATACGGTTGCGCCGCGCCCATTGAGTTCGCGCACAACTTCATAAAACATTTGACGCGAAGCCGGATCAAGACCGGTAGTCGGCTCGTCAAACAGTAAGACTTTAGGCTCGCCCAACAAGGCTTGTGCCAAAGCGAGGCGTTGGCGCATCCCTTTGGAGTAAGTGCCGACGCGGCGGCGTGCGGCCTGGGAAATGCCGACACGCTCGAGCAATTCGCGGTTTTTACTCAGGGGCTGTTTTTTAAGTTTGGCATAGAAATCCATGGTTTCGATACCGGTCAATGAAGGGTGCAATGCAACCGTTTCAGGCAGGTAACCGATTTGGCTGCGACGCTGCGCCCCTGCTTTACTGCCGGTCGGTTCTCCCAAAAGCATCACTTCGCCCTCGGTCGGCGTAATCAGACCGAGTATCAGCTTCATAATGGTAGATTTGCCTGCACCGTTGTGTCCTGCCATGCCGACGCTCTCGCCAGCCTTGAGAACCAGATCGACTTGGTTGACGGCCTTTTGGCTGCCAAACTGCTTGGTCACGTTTCTTAATTCAACGTGGTTGGTACTGCTCATGAATATTCCTCTAGTGAATGTTTCAGACGGCCTTTGATATTGGGCCGTCTGAAAGGTTACATATTGGCATTTCCACCTGTCAGCGCACCGTTTTCGGCATTACCCCATTCGGATTGGTGCGTTTTTGCTTCATGCAGCAATTCGTCCTTCATAGCTTCGTATTTGGTTGTCGTTTTATTACGGACAGGGTTCATCAAAGGCTTGCTGTCAATTACGCCGCCAGGCAGGATGGCGGGAAATTGCGATTGCGCCCATTTGACAATGCTGATGGCAGGGCTGTTCATCAATAACCGGGCGACGGGTGCGCGCCAGATGATTTGGTCGATAATCCCGTTGGGACGGTAGGCACTGTCGCCGAAGCCGTCGCCGTCAAGGTCAAAGGCGCTGTTATCGCTCCAATAGTTGCCGCGACCACCCTCGCCCCAATCAAGGAAACGGGTGCTGACGTATTTGACTTGGCTTTCGTTGTTGATAAACGAATTATTGAACAGGCTTGTGCCTTCAATGGCCGCGGTAAAGTGAATACCAATTTGACAGTTTTCAAAATGGTTGTCGAAAATTTTATTGTAGTTGGCATTGTAGGCAAACACGCATTTGCCTGCCTTGTTGATCACATTATCGTGAATTTCGGAATAATTGACGTAGTTGAGCATAATGCCTTGGTCGCGGCTGCCAACGGCAATGTTGCCATACACTTTCAGGCGTTCGGAAAACATCAGCACATAACCCATGTTGTTGCCGACGGAGATATTGTTGCTGACTTCGCTGTCATTGGTGTACATATAATGGACGGCAAAGCGTAAGTCGCTAAAACGGTTGCCCTTGTAGGTATTATGAGTACTGGTATTTGAAAAAATACCGTCACGGCCTTTGGAAATATCGTTATCGACCACTTGCGCACCGGGCGCATTCCAGACGGTTACGCCGTTGCCGCGTTCGTTGACGCGCAGGGTTGCATCGCCGATGATTTTATTTTCCCACACCATGGATTCTGCTGCACCATGAATATACACGCCGACAGAATTGTCGATGATGTTGTTATGCTCCACCAGCGCGCGCGTTGCCGTCTCTTCTAAATAGATACCGGCATCCATTGCTGGCAAACTCATGCCGGAATGGGAAACAGTCAGATTGCGCAAAGTTACATCAGGCGCATGAACGGCAACCGTCCTCCCGCTCCGGTCGCCGACAATCTTGGCGGAACGGTCGGCAGGGCCTTCGATGGTAATGGGTTTGTCGATATAGAGTTTGGTTTTGTATGTACCGGAGGCAAGCTTGAGCGTATCGCCGGCTTGGGCGCGCGCCAAAGCATCATTGAGATTGTCTTGTGCGGATACGTTGATGACTGCGGCAAAGGCCGTCTGAACCATGCTGCCAAGCAGCAATACGAGTGCGGCACGTTGCCATTTGGAACGATGGATTTGTGTGTGCGTCATAATCATATCTCTGTTTCAGACGGCCTGCTTGCCGCATGATAAACCGATGCGGAAACAGGTATTTTGGTGTTATAGCAAAGCTGTCTGATGATGGCTTTCATTTTGTGGCCATATCGGCCGACAAACAACTTTGCTATAAAGGCCGTCTGAAAGAATGTTTTTTCAGACGGCCTGAAGAATTAAATCATCAAACCGAAATTATTTTGGTTTAACAATCATTTGGCCAGACATTTCCATGTGCAATGCGTGGCAGAACCATTGGCAGTAGTACCAGTGTACGCCTGGACGGACAGCCTTGAAGGTTACAGAAGATGTAGCTTGCGGGCCAATCTCCATAGCAATGCCATAACCTTCCAAAGTAAAGCCGTGAGTCAAGTCTTCAATGGTCTCAACGTTGGTTACATATACGGTAACTTCGTCGCCTTGGTTCACTTCAAATTGAGGAACGCTGTAAGCAGGCGCAACGGCAGTCATGTACACGCGTACTTTGTTGCCTTCACGTACGACTTTGGCAGCTTTTTCCAGCTCAACACCGTCTTTTTGAGCTTGTTCCAAAGCTTCTTGCCAGAACCATGGGTCTTTGCGGTCCCAAGTTTTGCTTGGGTTCACTTTAGACGCAGCAACCAAGCACAAGTCGTGTGGTTCAGCAAAAGTCGGATTGTCATGCACCAGACGCATTTCGTCGCCGGAGATGTCGATCAATTGGTCACACTCAGGTTTCAAAGGACCGGCATTCAAGAAGCGGTCTTTAGAGAACTTGTTCAAAGATACCAACCATTTACCGTCGGCTTCTTTGGTTTCGCCCATGGTAGTGTGGTTGTGGCCCGGTTGATAGTGAACGTCGAGTTTTTGTTTGATCGGATCGATTTTCTCGCCTTTATAGGCTTTAATCGCATCGTCGATGTTCCATTTCACCATTTGGCTGTCGATAAACAATGTAGTATAGGCATTGCCGCGACCGTCAAATGCAGTGTGTAATGGGCCAAGACCCAGTTGAGGCTCGGCTACGACAACATCGCGCTCTTTGATTTTACCTGCAAACAAGTCATCCAGTTTGCTGACATCCAATACGGTAACGGTTGGAGACAGTTTACCGTTGAGCATGATGTATTTGCCGTCAGGGCTTGCATTACAGCCGTGAGGAGAGTTAGGAACTGGGATGTAACGAGTGTATGGAGAGTTGGCTTCCGCACGACCGTCCAACATTTTCACGCCATTAACTTCTTTGAAGTCGCCTTTTTTGATGCCTTCTTCGATGGCAGCCAGGTTAAATACCACACACCAGTCTTGTTCGTTAGAAGATGCACCTTGTACAGTCAAAGCGCGTTCAGAGTTATAGCAGGTAGAGAAAGAGTATTTACCTTGGTAGTCGGCATCGCCATTATCCAAGTTACCGTCTACCAATACTTGCCATGCGATGTCCATGGTTTCGCCGTCAACTGCAGTATAAACGGCATTCCAAGTTTTAGGATCATCCCATTTGCCTACGCCGTCAACAGGAACGATATGCTCGCCGTTGGCAAATACGTAGCCAGTTTTCGGATAGCGTTGAGGACGCAGACCGTGAACACCTGAAACGTTTGGAATTTCAACGATTTTATCGGTTTTCATCACATCCAAGCGGATACGGCAAACGCGGTTGTTTGCTTTATCGTTGGCATATGCATAGCGGCCGTCGTAAGTTTGATCGGTAAAAGACAAGTGCGGGTGGTGCAAGTCGCCGTTAGGGTAGCAGCGCAGACCGCTGTCTTGCAGGAATTTACGGGTTTCTGGCGTAATTTTTTCATTCAAAATACGCAGGCTCTCGTTGGTACGACCCCAACCGGTAGCGCTGTCCATATTAAATACAGGGATACGCATCAACTCACGCATAGAAGGTACACCGATCAAGCGCATTTCGCCTGATTGACCGCCTGACAAGAAACCGTAGTATTGGTCAAGTTCGCCCGGACCGACTTCGGAAGTTTGTTTGCCCGGTTCGGCAGAATGAGCAGCGGCTTTTTCGGCAGGTGCAGCACCGGAAGCAGCAGCTTTATCACCCTCGCCGTTAGAGCAACCGGCCAAGCCCAACAAACCGGCACCGGCAATACCTGCACCGGAAGCAGCGGCAGTACCTAAGAATGAACGACGGCTTAAGCCGTTTTGTTCTAATTTTTCGTCTGACATACGACACTCCTTGGATAAAATCCGGCGGCCGATTTTTCAGACGGCCTGCCGATGAAAAACTTTCTAAGTCAGGCTGCCGATACAGCCCTCTTTATTTATTTAAAATTACTACTTGTCGACACTGATTGCCGATTCTTTTTTAACAAACTGGACGACTTGTTCTTGGGCATTTTGCGTCGCTGCCGCATCATGCTGTTCAGCTTTTGCCGCCGCTTGTTTTTGTTTTTTCTTATTCGTTGCCACTACTTGAGGACAACGCGTATCGTGATGATACATTACCTGACAATGCAGACATTGGATACATTCGTTCGGATGAATGTCGCCTTCAGGTGCGATTGCCTGTACTGGGCATTCGTGTGTACAAATCTGGCATGGGTTACCGCACATTTTATAACGGCGCAGCCAATCAAACACACGGAAGCGGCCCGGCAATGCAATACCTGCACCCAAAGGACACAGATAACGACAGAAGAAACGTTCGATAAACAAACCGGCAATCAACAAAGCTGCAGCAAATAATACAAACCACCATTCGCGCATGAATTTCAAAATAATTGCAGTTTTGAAAGGCTCAATTTCAGCAAATTTTTCAGCCGTACCCAAATCGTACAGGGAAATTGCCAGCAAAGCGAAGAAAATTACATATTTAATCGCACTCAGACGGGTATGCAACAAGTGTGGCACTGTAATTTGTTTCAGACCCAATTTTTTAGCGATACGGTTGGTTAACTCCTGCAATGCACCGAAAGGACACAGCCATCCACAGAATGTACCGCGGTTCCACAACAGCATGGTCGCCGCTGTAAAGAGCCACAGAATGAATACCAGCGGATCCATCAGGAAGAATTCCCAGTGGAACTCAGTCAAAACAGCTGAGAACAACGTCAAAGTATTCACTACCGATAATTGTGCCTGAGCATACCAGCCGATATAAAACAGCGTAAAGGTCAGGAAACAGAGACGGAATCGGTCATACCATTTTTCGTAACGGACAATCCAATCTTGGAATAGGAATACCAACAGAAGAATTGTCAAAGCAATACCGACAACCACGATTTGACCTTGTTTGGCTTTCCAAACCTGTTTCCAAAGTTGGTTGGAAACACCATCATCACTGGCAGTCGCATCTTCAGCAATACCCGTACTTTCAGGAGCTGAAGCTGCAGCCGCAACTTGCTCAACCGGCGCGCTGATTTCAACAGGTGGAGCTTTTGGATCATCGACATAGTAGCCTTTTGGCAATTCATAATCCAAATCTGCATTCACGAAAGCTTTATCGTTAACGCTCAACACACGTTGAATCATCAGTTGTAAACGCCATGGCTCGGCAGCATCAAATTCCACACCTTCAGGAATGGTAAACCAAGAAACCTCTTTGAATGCAGGCGAACCTTCCGCTGCCAAAGCAACCACGCGCTCATGTTGTGCATCGGTAAAACGGAAGCTGGTATCGCCCTGAATCATTTCGATACGGTCGAAGATACCGCCACGCACATAGCCTGAGCCTTTCCAAGAGTATCGACCTTCCCCGGCAACCATAATAGCCTGTTGACCTGGTTGCAAACGTTTTTGCAGATTATTCCAACCGGCTTCACCTAAAAGACTTTTACCGATAGAAGGTTGGCTGACCAAAGCAACATATAAATCAACGAATGTATCGTTACCATCCCCCTGCTCTGCATGATCTGCAACACCGGCTTTACCGCCTTTTTCAAACAATTTGTTGATATCGTCAACAGAAATATGCAGATGACCAACAGCTTTTTGTTCTAACAGTGCATTCCAAGACTGAATATCTTGTTTATCAGGATTCACAGCACGACGTGGACGGGTTTGAACCGCAGGCGCATTCTCAGCTTGCTCACCAGAAGCGGCAGCAGCACCGGCTTGAGTCGCTTTATCAGTACCCAAATGATATTGATGAATGACCGACTTGACAGAACGCTGAATACTGTCGTTAATCACCATTAACGTTACAGTCGCACCACTGATGATATCAGCAGGAGCCACGCCAGGCTGTGGGGGATTTTTAATAAAATTTAAGCCAATATATTTGTCAATGAATTTATCGACACGGGATTGCGGAATACCAATCAGCATAATTGGTTCATGATGTTCAACCAATTTTGCTCCCGCAATAGTGCCATCATTGGCCAATGCAACCATCGTATCAATCGGCTTACTCGAATAACCGCGCGTATTGACCACATCAGTCGTGATATAAACCAAGCCAAGTTGCTCTTCGCCTTTATATACACGAGCAACCAAAGGCTTACCTTCCGGTTTGCCGTAGCGATCAGCACCAGGAAAAATTTCAGAAGGCTGAATTTTTGCCAAGAAATCAGGCAAGCGCTCCGCGTAAGCAGGCAGGCTTACTATCATCATAGAAAATACAGCAAACAGCACAAGGATTCGTTTCCAAATGCCACTTAAGCACTTCATTTCAAGACAGGACATGGCTATTCCCGATATATCGATACTCTAAACACTTATATTATATGAATCATCTATCAGCAATAATTTGATTAAAATCAAATTTACAAATCTTAAAACCAAATTCTACATACTAATAATACTTTAGAACTACATTAGATGAACCTTTTATTAGCAGGCATGAAACATAGGAAAATCAACTTAATCCAATAACCAGCTATATATTATTAACTTATTTATAATAATACTAAAAATAATTTCTAAAATTTTATTTAGCATATATTAAATAGAATATAACCTGACTTAAATTTCCATAGGCCGTCTGAAAACGAATATCGAAAATACTTTAACCTGCCCTTGCAATGACAAAATATATTTCTTACAAAAACAAAAAGAGCCTGTATAAAACAGGCTCTTTTTCAGGCTAATCTTAAGTCAGATTAGAATTTGTGACGCAGGCCAACAGTACCAGCAGTTTTCTCGTATTTAGTATCGCCTTTGCCTTCTTTCAACCAGCCGGCAGACAACAGGGCAGAAGTGCGTTTAGAGAAGTCGTAGTCAGCACCAACGATAACTTGGTTGTAAGCGCTGTTCTCTTGTTTCACGCCTTCTTCTTTAGCTTTAAAGCCGTGAGCGTAAGAAACACGAGGAGTTACATTACCGAAGCGGTAAGCAGCAGTTGCACCAACTTCAGTACGTTCGTTTTTCTTAGCACCAGCTACGTCAGCTTTGAAGCCTTCGTATTGACCTACAACAGCAACCATCAGGTTGTTAGCATCGTAACCAGCAGTCAGACGGTGAGCTTGGTGATCTTTATAAGTACCAGCAGTCAAAGTAGTGTTGCTGTTGAACGCATCCAGGTAACCAGAAGTCAAGTCAGCACGTTTAGCATAAGAACCAGCGTAGCGACCGAAGAAGCCAGAGTTTTCGTAGTTCAGACCCAAGTCGTAAGACTCACGGCTTTTCACAGTGTGAGTGTATTTGTCGCCAGGGTTAGCATTGTCACGAGGTTGGTATTGTACGCTTGCGCTGAAACCACCCAATACAGGAGTATCGTAACGTACAGATACTTTACGAGAATCTACACGTTTGATTTTACCCAATTGCAGAGCGTCTGCGTTAGCATCACTAGATTCCCAAGGGTCGAAGCTATCGCTGCTGTCTTTCAGAGCAGTGTTCAGGTTACCGGCACGAACTTTACCGAAACCACCTTCCAAACCGATGAAAGATTCACGGTTAGCAAAACCAGAGTCACCACCGGCGATAGAAGTGTTTTGTTCAACTTGCCAAATAGCATTCAGGTTGCTACCCAAGTGTTCGTGGCCTTTGAAACCGATGCGAGAGCCGTAGTCAGCAATCTCAGTAGCAGTTTTAGAAGAAGTCTTACCCTCTTTTACTTTAGAAATTTCTACGCCAGCTTTGATTTGACCGTACAGAGTCACATCAGCCATAGCTGCAACAGGCAGAGCTGCCAAAGTCAGAGCAATCAGAGATTTTTTCATTGCTGTATTCCTTTTCTATTGTGAAGAAATAACTTAAGCAGACCGAACAATCCGCTTAGGCTTACTTTATCGCTGGAATCAGCGATTCCATGACTGTCACTATAATTGTTCCTCTCTAAAAAAACAAACTTTATTCAATCCTCCCCCACCACCTCGGAAACCAAATAAAGGTAGGCACAACCCAAATAATGGAAATTTATTATTTAAAATCAATGATAAATTCCTTCTAAAACCATATTTGCATTTTTACAACACTTTATCAATTTACACATTAATCACGCTATTTTGTTGCTTTTATACCAACAATCCGCAGTTAGGCCGTCTGAAAACCATTACCCAGAACGCTCATCCACTCGGGCAAAGATAGCTGCGTCACTCCAAACTCATCAGGATAGTCAACACCTGTTAGATACAGGCCATCTGACATAAACGTTGGCGGAGCCTTCAATCTACTTTTTGCATGAAAGACCGACTCAAACTCATCCACACTGATTCTGCCACTACCCACATACACCAATGCCCCCATAATATTGCGCACCATATGATGTAAGAATGCATTTCCATGCAAATCAAGGCACAGATAGCGAGAAGTTCCACTAATCTTTGTACTATATAGTGTCTTTATAGGAGACTTCGCCTGACATTCAGCCGCTCGAAAACTGGAAAAGTCATGTTCACCCTCCAATAAGGCAGCAGCCTGCTTCATCAGATTTAAATCTAATTTCAAATGCGTCCACCCTACCCTGCCAACCAATAATGGAGAACGAACCGGTGAGGATTCCAATAAATAACGATAATGGCGGCCATAAGCATCAAATCGAGCATGGAAATGAGGTGCAACTTTTTGCGCAACCAATACAGCAACACCATCAGGCAAATGTGCATTGACACCTCGCACCCATGCTTGCTCCGGACGACTTACTGATGTATCAAAATGCACCACCTGGGCAGTTGCATGCACACCCGTATCCGTCCTTCCCGCAACAACAGTATTAATTTGCTCCCCTGCTATTGAAGACAACGCCCGCTCTAAGGCCGTCTGAACAGTCGGCAAATCTCCCGCCTGTTTTTGCCAACCATAAAAACGGCTACCGTCATAAGAAAGGGTCAAAGCCCAACGCTGCACGAGATGCCCTGTTGTATTTACTTGTTCAGTCATTTCTTATACTTCTTGTAAATTGATATTGTTGCCTACACTCAAGTAACAAATATTAAAAAGGCGTGATCAACACACGCCTCCATTATGTATTTCAGACGGCCTTCATCTTCAACCATCATATAAAGCTGAAATCTTACCCAACTGACAATAGACTCAGCCAAAATCTTGCTTTTTAATTTACCATAAAAAAGATGCCGTCTGAAACGGCATCTTCATTTGACTGGCACTTATGCGCCAAGTTCTTTCATCAGTTTTTGGGCTTTATGCAGAATATCGCCTTCAGCCTCTTCAATCAGCCCTTGCAATGTTTCTCGAGCTGCTTCAGGATCACCGATTTCGATGTACATCTTAGCCAAATCATATTTGGCTTCAAACGGTGCAGTCATGCCGACTGATTCTGAAACAAAGCCTCTTTCACTATTGCTTTTATCAGCGGCCACTGAAACATCTTCAGCTCCCCACTCCAATGCACCTTCTTCAATCACAAACTCAGAAGCAGCTTCTTCTTTCTCTACTTCTTCTTTGGTTTCCTGAATTTGCAAGTCTTGATCTTGCTTGACATCGAATGGCAGCACATGGCTGTCTGAAGCTTCAGGGGTTTCTACCGTAAACTCGAGTGGCTCTTCATTTCTTGACTCAGAGACTTTTTTCTCTGTCGCCAAATCAAACTCAGCAAATGTATTTGCCTGCTCTTCTTTACGTTCCGGCATAACAACAGATACCGGCTGATACGGATTTTCTGGTTCAGGCTCGTACACGCTTTCTGTTGATTCGATATTGTCCCAATCAGCATAGCGACGTTGCTCTGTCTCTGCATCATGCGTTACTGCACCTGAAAGAATACCTGCCTGACTATTGTCAATCTTACCCAAATCAAGTTTGACATCATCGATATTGGAAGATTCTTCTACTTGATTAATAACCACATCATCTTCGATAAACAGACCGTCTTGAGTTTTTTCAGACGGCGTTACTTTAGTTGCAGCAACCGCGGCAGCTGAAGTAGCAACATTTTTCTGTACAGCCTTCTCTTCATCCTTACGGCTTACAGGTGCTGCTTCCGGCTCGTCTTTACGTTTACCGGCAGCTTTCAACAACAACCAAACAGCAATAAGGGCTGCACCGCCTGCCAATAACCATTTCCATAAATTGCCGTCTGATTCGCTTTCTGTTTGCTCCGCGACAGAATCAGTGGTTGCAACAGGCTCGGAAGCCACTACATTCTCTTGAGCATCAGAAGCCATAGCTTCTTGAACATCAGACGCAGGAACAGTCGATGCTGCATTTTCATTAACCGCTGCAGATGCTGCTTGTTCTGCTTGTTCAGCTGAAGCTTGTTTCACTTCTTCCTGTTGCTGTGTATTTACGCCATCATCTTTAACCTGGGCTTCAGTTTGAGCCTCAGGCTGAACAACAGGTTTTTCAGTTTTAGCTTCTGTTGCATTGACGGTTTCATTGCCTTTCTCTGTCGCTGTATTGGTTTTAACAGGAGCAGAAGCAGCCAAGCGTTGCAATTCGCTACGGTTTGGAATATTCAGTACTTTACCTGCCAACATACGGTTGGCATTGTTATCGATAAATACATCCGGATTGGCATTTACCAAAGCCTGGATGGTTTGATCCAAGGTCATACCCTGCGGACGGATGCTGGACGCGATGGCAATCAGGGTTTCACCCGTACGCACCAAATGCTGTCTGCCTGAACGTGAGGCTGTGTCGTTTTTAGCAGAGGCCGTCTGAACTTGTTTTTTCTCAGCCTTACGCTGCACATCCTTACGCGCTTGAGCTATCTGATTACCTGCTGCTTTATTGTTTTTAGTTGCAGGCTGTTGGGCATTGCGTGTCGGTTCGGAGGATTGAGATTCAGTAGCCGGACGGGTACGAACAGATGCAGCATCTTTAGAATCATATCCAGCCGGATCGATAATAGCGGTGTACTCACGCGATTGCGCACCGACACCTACTTGGAAAACCAAAACAGGATCTTTGATGGCTTTAGAAGAGCGGATGGTAACGACCGCCTTATCGCCTGATTTGCGTACCGCTGCGCGCAAATTGCCATTTGAAATAGTGGCCTTACCGCCATTAAGCAGAGCCTGAGCTTCCTCTCCAGTTACAGTGATACTGCCTGTAAAAGGCTCACCCAAATGAGATTGAACATTCAAGCCGCCCAAACCTGCAGAGGCACTGAGCGATGTCATTAAAGCGATAGAAGCTGTAATTAATTTAATATTGTGATGTTTTTTCAAAACTGATCCCCTGTTCGGAAATTATGGTACTAACCAATGTGCGCGCATTTAACCATATATTTACTAGATATTACGTCATGATATATTTTTAACCCATTCCTGCCAAGCAATAGAGGCTATTCAGCCTAAAATTCCTTAGCAAATCTATTACTTTTGCATGCTTGTGTTTCTTTTTTACAAATTTCACCAACCCAAAACAAATATTTCATATAAATATATGTGGTATTAAATTCATAGGGAAAGGTGCAAAAAAACACATCTCCCTGTATGATTAGCATTTACTCAATTAGTTTCATCATTAATATATGAAGGTTTTGAGCGACTTATTCGCCGTATTCTTATTTTTCATCACATACATCATCACCAAAGACATGATTGCCGCAACGACTGTTGCGGTTATCGTCGGCATTGCCCAAGCTGCGCTGACCTTTTGGAAACACCGCAAATTGGACACCATGCAATGGGTCAGCCTGATTTTGATTGTTTTTTTTGGCGGTGCAACGATTCTGCTGAAAGACAACCGCTTTATCATGTGGAAACCGACCGTTCTGTTTTGGATTGGCGCGATCGTCATGCTGTTCAGCCATCTTGCCGGTAAAAACGGGCTTAAAGCCGTCATGGGCAAAGAAATGCAGCTCCCTGATTTTGTATGGACACGCCTGACTTATGCATGGATTGGCTTCCTAATTTTTATGGGTGCGGCCAACCTCTTTGTCTTTACGTATTTTCCAGACCAATGGGTCAATTACAAACTGTTCGGCACATTGGGTTTCACAATCATTTTTTCCATCGCACAGGGTATGTATCTGATGCGTTTCCAGCCTAAGGAGGATCAATAATGGAATATTTTATGCTTTTGGCCACTGATGCCGAAGATGTCCACGAAGCACGCATGGCAGCCCGCCCTGCTCATTTGGCACGCTTGGAAGAATTGAAAGCGCAAGGCCGTCTGCTGACTGCCGGCCCCAATCCTCTACCAGACAATCCGGAACGCGTTTCCGGCAGCCTGATCGTGGCTCAATTTGAATCTTTGGACGCTGCACAAGAATGGGCTGAACAAGACCCTTACGTCGATGCCGGCGTATACGCAGAAGTATTGATTAAACCCTTTAAAGCCGTGTTCAAATGAGCAATATGCGTCAAATTATCGAGGAACGCCTGCGGACGCTTGAGCCTGAGTTCTTCGATTTTGAAGATGAAAGCCATCTGCATGCCGGCCATGCCGGTAATAAAGGCGGCGGGCATTATGCGATATTGGTGGTCAGCAACGCATTTGAAAACATTGGCCGTCTCCAGCGGCAACGTATGATTAAACAGTTTTTGCAGGACTTGTTTTCAGACGGCCTGATTCATGCACTCAGTATCAAAGCGGCCACGCCGGACGAATACTTCCATTAAGATTACTACTCTTAAACTTTGATTTCTAATCATTAATTTATTTCCAATCATTATTTAAAAGAGAAATACGATGAAAAAAACCTACTTTGCTTCAGCCTTGATGCTTGCCCTGACTACCGGCACCCTGTTTGCCCAAACTTTGGTGACCGTCAACGGTCAAGCCATCGACAGCAGCGTTATCGATGACCAAGTTGCTTCCGTACGCGCCAGCAACCCGAACGTTCAAGACACTCCTGAATTGCGTCAAATGCTGACTGAACGCCAAGTTATCAGCACTGTTGTTACCCAAGAAGCTAAAAAATTAAAACTGGATCAAAGCGCTGAATTCAAAACTGCATTGGAGCAAGCGCGTGCCGATGCCGCCAAGCAAGGTGCAGATAAAAAAGCCACATTCAAAACCGAATGGGCAGTTTTCGAAAATGATTTGTTAGGCCAAGCTTTCGCGGCGCATATCGTCCGTCAATATCCTGTCCAAGAAAAAGATGTCAAAGCCGCTTACAACGACTTCAGCAACTTCTATAAAGGTACTCAGGAAGTCCAACTGGGCGAAATCTTAACCGACAGCAGCAGCAATGCCCAAAAAGCCATTGCCGATTTGGACGCGAAAAAAAGCTTTGTTTCGGTATTGAACCAATACTCAATTGACGAAGCGGCCAAAAAAGCCGGCGGCATCCCTAAAGCTTATGTTCCGCTTAAAGATTTGCAAGAATCAGCTCCTCCGCTTTACGCTGCTGTCAAAGACCTGAAAAAAGGTGCGCACACTAAAACGCCGCTGCAAAACGGTAATTTGTATGCCGTTTTCTATGTCAATGACCGTCGTAACGTTACCGTGCCTTCTTACGAAACCGCTAAAAACGAGATTGGCAGCGACTTACAGGCAGCCCGTGTTGATGCGGCGATTCAATCATTGCTGAAAAAAGCCAGCATCAAAGTCAACAAATAATATAACGTGCCCGCCGTGATGGCGGCGGGCAATAAGGAACTCACATGAACATCAAGCCCAAAACTGCCGTTTTGGCTATCCTCGCCCTATCAACCGTCGGTTTGGCAACCGCCAAAGCACCTGAAATCGATCCCGCCCGTATCGACAGCATGGTTGCCGAAGTATTGAGACAGGCCGATCAACATCCCAACCAGACTGCCAAACCCGATGGTCAGGCAATCCGCAAAGATGTGGTTACACGTTTGCAGACTTTGGAAATCTTGAAAAATGAAGCCATCAAAGCTGGTTTGGACAAAGATGCGGAAGTGCAGAATCAGTTTAAAAACGTCGAAGCTGAATTCTATGCCAACCAATACGCTGCTTATCTAGAACGTCAAACCGCAGTTGACGATGCCGAGTTGCGCCGTTTCTACGACCAGCAAACACGCATTATCAAGCTGCAACAAGTCAGCTTTGCTTCAGCCGACGAAGTACGCGCCGCGCAAGAACTGTTGCTCAAAGGCTTGTCATTCGAAGAGCTGATGAAGCGCTATCCTAACCCAGAACAAGAATTTGACGGCTTCATTTCTCCGCAACAGCTTCCTCCCCAACTGGCCGTTGCTTTTTCCGACATGACCCGAGGCGACGTAACGCATGAGCCTATTCAGATGGAAAACCGTTTTTATCTGTTTAAACTCAGTGCAGTAGAGCGTAATCCTAATGCCGAACCTTTCGAACTGGTGCGCAATCAGATTGCCCAAGCTGTCAAACGAGAAAAAGTCGAGAATCAGATCGAACGTATCTTGAAAGAAAACGGCATTACTCCGTAAATTAATTCAATGGTTTCAGGCCGTCTGAGACCATACTCCAACCCAAAGGGCGTGTCTTTTACGCCCTTTTTTACAAACTTCTTTTATTCAAAAACATCATGCGCGCCGTTATCCAAAAAGTTACCCAAGCCAAAGTTGACGTTTTGTCCGAAAACTCCTGCGAAACCTGCGGCAAAATCGACAACGGATTTATGATATTGCTCGGCGTTACCCATACCGATACAGAAACAGACGCCAAATACATTGCAGACAAAACCGCCAACCTGCGTATCTTTGAAGATGAAAACGGCAAATTAAATTTATCGCTCAAAGATGTCGGCGGCTCGATATTGCTGGTTTCCCAGTTTACCCTTTACGCCGATGCGCGCAGCGGCCGCCGCCCATCTTTCTCCAATGCCGCGCCCGCAGAACAAGCCGATAAGCTTTATCAATACACCGCACAACTTCTACGCGAACATGGATTGACTGTCGAAACCGGCAGATTCCAAACCCATATGCAGGTTTCCCTTTGCAATGACGGGCCGGTTACCTTATTGCTTGACTCGCAAAAAACATTCTAAATCCCATCGAAAAAGGCCGTCTGAAATCTTTCAGACGGCCTTTCCATTTCTGATCATTACTAAATCAAGCCTTGCGCTTTCACCCAGTTCACAATATCTGCCTCAACGGCTTCAGGCGAACCCGGATTGTCGATTTTGACACCGTACTCATCAGTACCCAGCTCTTCCAAAATCTCTAGCTGCGAATCCAGCATACCGGCTTTCATATAATGCCCTTGACGCGACAGCATACGTTCAAGATTGATTGTTTGAGGCGGAGTCAGATGAATAAAAGCCACCTTCCCTTCCGCACCACGCAGAATATCGCGATAGTGATGCTTGAGTGCGGAACAAGTAACGATAGAATATTTTTCCCCGTTTTTTGCCTGCTCCGTCATCCAGTCACGCAAATTGCCCAGCCATGGATAGCGGTCTTCATCCGTCAACGGAATACCGGCACCCATCTTGTCGCGATTGGCTTGTGTATGGAAATCATCGCCTTCGGCATACGGACATTGGTTGAGATGTTTTTGCAAAGACAGCGCGGCAGTAGTTTTACCGCAACCGCACACGCCCATCATGACAAAATGTGTCGTCATTTTTCTACTCCTTGTTTATCTAGATTTTAACGGTATTTAAAAACGGGCGGATTGTGTTATCTCAAAAACACTATCCACCCATTCTTCCGATTAAACCAAAACAAACAACACTGACGATAAAGCAAAACCGATGAGTGCGATAAGTGTTTGGTTGACTGTCCATGTCTTCAAGGTCGTCGGCACATCCATATTCAACAGACGGCCGACAAGCCAGAAGCCGGAGTCGTTAAAGTGGCTGCAACCAACGGAACCTGCCGCCGTAGCCAAGACTACGCAAGTAATCTGCCAATCGCTGAAACCTGCCGCCGCAACGGCCGGTGCCATTAACGCGGCAGCGGTAGTCAATGCAACGGTCGCAGAACCTTGCGCAATACGCAAAGCCAAAGCCACCAAGAAACAACCCAGTAAAACAGGAATACCTAAGTCTGCCATACTGTCTGCCAAAGCCTTACCGATACCGGAGGCACGCAACACGCCGCCGAACATACCGCCTGCACCGGTAATCAAAATGACCGAACAAACCGGGCCCAATGCGCCATCGATGGTTTTCTCCAATGCACTGGCTTTTTCGCCACGTTTGCTACCCAATACATACAGGGCTACCAAAACAGAAATCAGCAAAGCAATTGGGGTCGAACCGAGCATTCGGGCAAACTGCACCCAGCCCTCATCCGCACTGACCATTTTCTCGCTGATCAAAGTAGATAAACCGGTATTCAAGAAAATCAACAGCATAGGAATCAGCATAATACCGACGACGGTAGATGCCTTTGCAGGCGCTTTCGGTTGGTCGTTATCTTGCGTACCGCCGCTGAGCAGATCAGGAACGGGCACATGGATGCTGCGGCCCAAAATCTTACCCAATAAATAGCCGCTGAAATACCAAGTAATCAAGGTAACAGGCAAACCCAAAATCAGCAGTTGACCAATATTTGCGCCATAAAATTCAGAAGCGGCAATCGGGCCGGGATGAGGCGGCAGGAAAACGTGCATGACGGAAAATGCGCCAATAGATGCCAACGCATAGGGCAAAACAGTTTGCTTCATGCGGCGTGCCGTTGCAAACACAATCGGCAACATCACCACCAAACCGGCATCAAAGAAAATCGGAAAACCGAAAATCAAAGAAGCTACGCCTAAAGCAAATGGCGCACGATTCTCACCGAAAATCCGAATCAGCGCATCCGCCAAAGACTGGGCACCGCCGGAAGTTTCCACCAAACGGCCGAGCATTGCGCCCAAACCGACCAACAACGCCACGCTGCCGAGCGTACCGCCGAAGTTTTTGACCAATACATCATTAACAATGCTGCCCATAGGCAGACCTGTTACGATGGCAGTCAGCAGGCTGACCAATACCAACGTCAGCAAGGCATGAACGCGCAGTTTTACAATCAAAATCAAGATCAGCAAAATCGCTGCTGCGGCAATACCGAGCAAAGTACCGGCACTCAGCGTTTGAGTCCATCCATCCATTTTGAAGCCTTTCTCTGTAAGAAAAATACAAACTTATTAATGTTTCTTAACACACGTAGATAAGATAACACATTTCACTATGGATTCATACGGCTGGATTTAGTCAAAATATAAACTTCTCTTTTTCAAAACCCTTTTTGTAAGATGCTTGATAAATAAGGATTACAACGAAAAACAAGGGTGACAAAAAGGCCGTCTGAAACGTAGTTAATTTTCAGACGGCCTGACATCATTCTTCTCGATAAAATAGAAACGAATATTTTTTCAATTACCTAAAATCAAGTATTTTCGGCTTATGCCTTGGTAAAAATCACCCCATTTCCCAAACGTAATTCCGGCAGTTTGGTATTAAAATCCAGCCCATTGAGGCATGAGGGACTGTTACGCATTACTGCTTCGATTTCGGCAAAATCCTCGGTCAAAAATTTTAGCCGAATCAAAAGAATCTGGACAGTAATGTTTTACGATTCCCCGAACATTCATCATGCTTTTTCTTAAAAACTGAAAGTGCCATGATACAAAGGCCGTCTGAAAAATTCTTCAGACGGCCTTGATTCTTAAACTTCTGCCGGTGGTTGCGGTGTATCCTCATCTTCCTGCTGCGTTTTCGCTTTGGCAAAACGGCTGAACCAAATACCAGCTTCGTAGAGCAGAATCAGCGGAACGGCAAGCAGGGTTTGGGAAATTACGTCAGGCGGCGTGATGATTGCGGCCACGATAAACGCACCCACGATAACATACGGACGGGCGTTCTTAAGCTGAGCGGTCGAAACAATGCCCATTTTTGCAAGCAACACCACAACAACGGGCACTTCAAACGTCGTACCAAATGCGACAAACATGCCCAAAATAAAGGACAGGTATTTGTCGATATCGGTCGCCATATTGACGCCGACAGGGGTTACACCAGCCAAGAATTTGAAAATAACGGGAAATACCAAAAAATAGGCAAACGCCATACCGACGAAGAAAAGCGTTACGCTGGACAACACCAGCGGCGTAATCAAACGCTTTTCGTTTTGGTATAAAGCCGGGGCGACAAACGCCCAGACTTGATACAGCGTGTGCGGCAAGGACAGCAGAAACGCCGCCATCAGGGTAACCTTGACCGGCACAAAAAACGGCGCGATCACATCGGTCGCAATCATGCTGGTATCTTTAGGCAGATTGGCCATCAATGGTTCTGCAACAAAAGTATAGAGCTGCTGGGCAAACGGCATCATGCCCAAGAAGCAGACGACGATACCGATGACGATCCACATCATGCGGCGGCGCAGCTCGAGAAGATGCTCGATAAGCGGTTGGACGGGTTGTTCGTGTTGAGGTTCGGACACCGGTTGACTCACTTTTTACTTACGGACGCGCAGTTTGGGCTTAGCGTGGAATTTCGGGCGCATATCGCGTTTGCGGCTCATCGCCTGCTTACGCAAAGAAGTCGTATGCAGCGGAGGAACATCGGCAACAGGGGATTCGATATAGCTGACTTCAACCGCAGGAGCAGGTGAAACTGAAGCCGTCAAATACTCACGCCAAGCGCGGTCTTGCTCGGACTCGG
This sequence comes from Neisseria subflava, assembly GCF_024205705.1. NCBI lineage: Bacteria > Pseudomonadati > Pseudomonadota > Betaproteobacteria > Neisseriales > Neisseriaceae > Neisseria > Neisseria subflava. Next base: position 533,266 of record NZ_CP073115.1, on the reverse strand, counting down.
CATTTTCAGCCTCGACAAGCTCTTGGGTTTGTACTGCCCCACCCTGCTCAGAAGCTTGGATTGCACTTTCGTTCTCTGTACCGTTTGAAGCCAAATCCGACAAAGGATTACCCAACTCGTCCACACCAAAATCGGCAGGCGTTTTCTGTTCGGGCAGGCGTTCCCACGGCTTAAGGCCGTCTGAAATATCGCTCAGATTTTTTTGTGCATCGTTGCCCAAGTCTTTGATACCGTCGCGAAACTCCGAAGCAGCAGCTTCAAATTCCTGCTTGACTTTGCGCAATTCGTCCAACTCAGCCTGAGTGTTGAGCTCCTGCTTGACGTTGTTGACGAAGCCTTGCAATTTACCGACCAAACGCCCGGCCGTGCGCGCGGCTTGCGGCAGACGTTCGGGGCCAAGCACTATCAGGGCGACAACACCGACCAGCAGCAATTCGCCCAAACCGAAATCAAACATGGATTATGCTTTGTCTTCGTCTTTTTTGTGTTCGATGACTTCGTCTTTTTGGCATCTTTGCCGTCTGTACCTTCGTTCAGGCCTTGTTTGAAGTCATGCACTGCGCCGCCGAGGTCTTTGCCGACGTTGCGCAATTTTTTGGTACCGAATACCAAAACGACAATAATCAGTACGATAATCCAGTGCCAAAGAGAGAAGCTACCCATGATAAATCCTTGAATTTGTTTAATTTAAAAAGAGATAATAATTATGCGGGCGTACCCATGATATGGATATGCAGGTGGAAGACTTCCTGTCCGCCGCCTTTACCTGTGTTGACCAGGGTTTTGAAACCGTCGGTCAAACCTGCCTCTTGAGCGATTTGAGGGACTTTCAACATCATTTTACCCAACAGGGTTTGATGTTCGGCAGTGGCGTGTGCCAGTGAATCGAAGTGTACTTTCGGAATCAGCAGCAGATGTACCGGCGCGGCAGGGCGGATGTCTTTGAAACAAAGCATCTCATCGTCTTCGTAAACGGTTTGTGCCGGAATATCTTTGGCGGCGATTTTGCAGAAAATACAATTATCCATAATGGCTCCAATGGCCGTCTGAAAACGGGTGCAACGGGTTTCGCTAAACAAAGTGAAATCGTTTTTCCCCAAGAGACGGATTCTGAAACAGGTCAAATACGGGATTGTAATATAAATTCAAGATTCTTTGCGAGAAGCTTTTTCCACCAATCCCGACAAACCTTGACGGCGCGCAAGCTCGTTGACCACATCTTCGGCACGCAATCCGTGATGCGCCAATAAAACCATGGTGTGAAACCACAAATCTGCCACTTCGTAAACCAAATGTTCGCCGCCGCCATCTTTAGAGGCCATCAAGGTTTCACCTGCTTCCTCGATGACTTTTTTCAAAATCTTGTCTTCGCCTTTGTGCAACAGTTGGGCAACGTAAGAAGCATCGGGATCGCCGCCTTTACGCGAATCGATGACGTTTTGGATTTGGGTAAGGATGGTATCGGTCATGGTCGGTTTCTCTTATTTCTTTCAGACGGCCTTAAGGATATTTATGTCCGTAAATCGCTTCTTCGTCTTTCAACACAGCATCCACTGTCTGCCATGCGCCCTCTTGCCAAACTTTGTAAAAGCAGCTTTCGCGCCCGGTATGACAGGCAATGCCGCCGTTTTGTTCAATCAACATAACCACAGCGTCGCCATCGCAATCCAGGCGCAATTCGTGTACTTTTTGCGTATGCCCGGACTCTTCGCCCTTCATCCATTGTTTTTGGCGGGAACGGCTGTAATAGTGGGCAAAACCGGTTTCTACGGTTTTTTGCAGGGCTTCGGCGTTCATCCAGGCAACCATCAGCACACGGCGTGTCTGCCAATCTTGGGCAATGGCGCAAACCAAACCTTTTTCATCAAATTTTACGGCATTCAGCAGCGTTTCGTTTATATTCGACATTCGCGTCTTTCTCCCATATTTTTCAGACGGCCTTTGGGTAGCAATCACAAACGCACTTCGATTCCTGCTTCGCGCATGGCCAGTTTTGCTTCGCAGATACTCGCTTCGCCAAAGTGGAAAATACTGGCGGCCAATACCGCATCGGCCTTCCCTTCTTTAATACCGTCCACCAAGTGTTGAACCGAACCGACGCCGCCGGAAGCAATGACCGGAATATCGACCGCTTCACTGACCGCGCGTGTCAACGGCAGGTTGAAACCTTGCTTGGTGCCGTCCCGGTCCATGCTGGTCAGCAAAATCTCGCCCGCGCCGCGCCGCTGCATTTCGACAGCCCATTCCACCGCATCCAAACCGGTCGGATTACGTCCGCCGTGGGTAAAAATTGCCCAACGGGTGTTTTCAGGGTTGACCGCTTTGGCATCGACAGCAACGACAATCGCTTGCGAACCAAAAAAACCGGCCGCTTCGTTGACCAAATCAGGATTGGTTACGGCAGCCGTATTGATGCTGGCCTTATCGGCACCGGCATTGAGCAGGCGGCGGATATCGGCAACCGTACGCACACCGCCGCCGACTGTCAATGGAATAAAAACTTGCGAAGCGACCGCCTCGATAACGTGCAAAATAGTATCGCGATTGTCGCTGGAAGCGGTGATGTCCAAAAAGGTCAACTCATCCGCACCTTCATCATTGTAGCGTTTGGCAACGTCAACCGGATTGCCTGCATCTCGCAAACCCAAAAAGTTGACGCCTTTTACCACGCGGCCGTCTTTTACATCCAGACAAGGAATAATTCGTTTTGCCAATGCCATACCCAATACCTCTTATCCGTTATCAGGCCGTCTGAAACCGTCAGGCCAAAAATTTGCCCAACCAATCCGGCAAATGTTGCAACAATTGAAAATAACCGATACCGGCCATCATCGCCAACACGCAGGAAATAATAAAATTGCTGTCGATACGGCCGACAATGGCGAAAATCAAACCGGCAAATGCCCATATTATCCCGTTGAAAATCATCCAATAGGTATCGATAATCGGCAAATCAAACGCCGTCAGCTGCCGCAATATCACTGCAATCAGTGTAAACCACAAACTTTCGCTTAGCGGATACACTTCGCGGTCAGATGACCAGATAATCCAAAAACCCAAAACAAACGCTTCAAGCATACCAATCCCTTAATAAAATAAGATATTGAGTGAGTTGTTTTTTATAATTATTTCAGACAGATTTTAAGTTTAAGGACTTTGCAAAATGCCGCTTTTGAAGGCATTTCCAGCTATACGCCAACTCCTGCGCTGTTACCCCTTGCAAAGCCCTAATCTGCATAATTAAACGCACTTAGGTCAAGCCAAAGAATCGGCCAGTTTTTGTGCCTGTGCGAAATCAATACTTCCCTCATAAATTGCGCGGCCGGTAATCGCACCGCTCACACCCTCTTTTTCAACGGCACACAATGCGTGGATATCGTCCAAATTCGTCAAGCCGCCGGAAGCGGTAATCGGGATATTCACTGATTGAGCCAATTTGACGGTAGCTTCGATATTCACCCCGCTCATCATGCCGTCGCGACCGATATCGGTATAAATAATGCTGCTGACACCATCGTCTTCAAAACGCTTGGCCAAATCAACGACATGGTGTTCCGTTACCGTTGCCCAACCATCTATCGCCACCATACCGTCTTTGGCATCCAAACCGACGATAATCTGACCCGGAAATGCCTTACATGCTTCGCGCACAAATTCAGGATTTTTTACCGCGGCCGTACCGATAATCACATCGGTCAGACCCAAATCCAAATACTTTTCGATGGTGCCCAAATCACGGATACCGCCACCAAGCTGTACCGGAATATCTTTGGCTACGGCGGCCAAAATTTCTTTAATCGCCGGAAAATTTTGAGGAACGCCTGCGAATGCGCCGTTCAAATCAACCAAATGCAAACGGCGTGCGCCTTGATTGCGCCAATGCAAAGCCATCTCTGCCGGCGAATCGGAAAACACCGTCGCCTGCTCCATCAAGCCTTGTTTTAAGCGAACACAGCGTCCTTCTTTCAAATCAATGGCAGGTATCAACAGCATTTTCTTCTCCTCTATTCAATTTCAGTATATTTTACACAAATTAGCGATTTTTAGCAGATTTATGTTAAAAGCCTCAAATCTGCCAATTTAAAAAATTACGCAGCAGCAGCAATCCTGCCTGATGGCTTTTTTCCGTGTGAAACTGTGTGGCAAACACATTGTCCTTACCGACAATGCAGGCAAATTCATTCGGATATTCGCTGATGCCTAAAATAATCTCTTCATTTTTCAGTGCAAAATAATAACTGTGAACAAAATAAAAATACTCGTTCTGCCCAATGTCTTGAAATAAAGGGTGCGGACGGGTTTGGCGCACTGTATTCCAACCCATATGCGGCACTTTCAGACGGCCTCCCTGTGCATCGGTTTGATTGGGCAAAAACCGTTTTACTTGACCTTCAAACCAACCCAAACCATCTGTATCGCCTTCTTCGCTGTGTTCAAACAATAATTGCGCACCTACGCAAATTCCAAAAAACGGCTTGTTTTTCAGGCCGTCTGAAACTGCCTCACCCAAACCGCTTGCCTTTAGCGCCGACATACAATCCGGCATGGCACCCTGCCCCGGAAAGATAACCTTATCCGCCGCCATCACCTCTTCAGGCCGCGAAGTCAGATAAATTTCGGCATTTTGATTGGACAAAACCTGCGCCGCCTGAACAGATTTCAATACTGAGTGCAGGTTTCCCATTCCATAATCGACAATCGCTACTTTCATTGCTTCTCCTCAGGCCGTCTGAAAACATTTAATGATTAATATAATAATAAGAATGATTGTAGCAAAAGATGGTTTAAAACAAAATATTGTCGATATACAAGACAAATAATAAAAGGCCGTCTGAAATCCCGATCGGTTTCAGACGGCCTTTATTCATTCACACGATGCCTTATTCTTCAGACGCGGCTTCTGCTTCTTCTTGAACAGATTCTTCACTCAGCGTGCCTTTGGTAGAAGGCGTTTGACCAATCATGCGCGGATCGTATTCAACTGCCATGCGCAGGGCGCGACCGAAGGCTTTGAAAACAGTCTCGGCTTGATGGTGCGCATTACGGCCGCTCAAGTTATCGATGTGCAAGGTCATCATGCTGTGGTTCACAAGACCATGGAAAAATTCTTCAAACAAATCGACATCAAAACGGCCGATCAGGGCGCGGGTAAAGTCGATGTTGTACACCAAACCAGGGCGGCCGGAAAGGTCGATAACCACACGGCTCAACGCTTCATCCAACGGAACATAGGCATGACCGTAACGGGTAATGCCGGCTTTATTGCCAAGCGCTTGTTTCAGTGCCTGACCCAATACGATACCGATGTCTTCAACCGTGTGATGGTCGTCAATGTGCAAATCGCCTTTGCAGGTAATATCCAAGTCAATCAAACCATGACGCGCCACTTGGGCAAGCATGTGTTCAAGGAAAGGAACGCCGGTATCCAGACGATATTTGCCGGTACCGTCAAGATTGAGGCTGACGGTGATTTGGGTTTCGCAGGTATTGCGGGTAACGGTAACAAAACGGCCTTCGGTTGGAACACCAGCTTCGACTGCTTCGACAGTTTGTTTTTCCAAACGCGCGGCTTCAACCGCTGCTGCTTTTTCTTGGTCTTTGCTGTGATCACGGTTCAGCCAGCCTTTGCGTTTGTGCATGCCGGATTCCAACTTCGCAGCCAAGCTCGGACGAATGCCGCGTGCAGACTCATCGCCTGCTTGTTGTTCCAAACGGCGTTTGAGCTGAGACAAAGAGGCGGAGTTTTCATAACCGCATGCGCGTGCAAGCTTGGTCAATGAGCCGGCTTCTTCAACCAGTAACAGAAAATTGGTCAAATGCAGTTGAGCTTTGTTCATAATGGTAGTTTCCTTGAAATCAAAGATTGGAGTAAAGGTTTTTAATAACAGCCAAGACGGCATCATTTTGCGCTGCCGAGCCTATGGTTATGCGAACACACTGATCCAAAAGCGGATGGCTGCCATGCAGTTTTTTAATCAGTACGCGGTTTTGCTTCAATGTTTCAAACAGTTCGTTCGCATCAGGTACGCGAACGGTAATAAAGTTGGCTTCGCTCGGAAAAACTTCCAAACGGTTTAATTTCAACAATTCATTCATCACGCGCGAACGCTCGTTTTTTAATGTATCAATGTTTTGCTGAATGATTGGATGATGCTTCAATGAGAATTTCGCCGCCGCCAAGCTTAATTGATTCATATTGTAAGGCGGAAGGATTTTGGCCAGCTCACCCATAATGCTTGGACTTGCCGCCGCATACCCCATCCGCAAGCCGGCAAAGCCGATTTTACTAATGGTGCGCATTACGACCAGATTTTCAACCTCTCCCGCCCACGGAAGGAAACTGTCATGATGAAACGCGCCATATGCCTCATCGACAACCACAATGCCGGTTGCCGCACGAATGACCGCCTCTACTTCTTCTCGTTTAAAACATACGCCGGTAGGGTTATTGGGATAGGCAATAAAAATTAATGACGGCTGATGTTGCTCAATCGCAGACAAAACAGCAGGAAGATTTAAAGAGAAATCCGGATTTAAGGGGACGCCGACATATTCCATGCCATAAAGTGCGGCATTATGACGATACATAACGAAACTTGGCTCAATACCCAATACACGCGCATTTAGTTTGGCAACCAGCATAGTCAAAAACTGGATAAGCTCATCGGAGCCGTTACCCAACGCGATTTCCGCTTTATCGGGAATACCGAAAACTTCCCTCAATTCTTCATAAATACCGCTCTTGGCAGTATGGGGATACAAATGAATCGGTGCCTGCTTTGCCAAGTCCGCCCATTCTGACAATAAAGATTCATACCCGGCGAAAGGATGATGCGGACACTCCATGGCGTCCAACTTAATAAAACCTTCCGGCAAATCGGCAACCTGATAGGCTGTCATTACTTTAATATCATCACGGATAACATCAGCAACGCGATTCATGGTTTTCTATCCTCCTGAGATAAAGTATTTATAATAGTAGCACAATCTTTACTAGATATATATATTAATAAGACTATAAAACAAGATAAAGTTTCATTCGTTTGAAGAAAAAACAATAAATCCTTTCTTCAGCATCTTTAAGCAATATTCTTGGCTTACCCTGCCTTTTTAGCGGTATAATTTTAAGTTTTCCAGTACGGCTTTACGCCCTCAATATTGTGAACAATACACGCTCCCCATTACCTTATCTTGCAACTTCCATAAGCCTTATCCTGCTGATCCTGCTTTCCTTATCATGGGAATTATGGATCGCGCCATTGCGCGAAGGCGGCTCATGGTTGGCACTGAAAGCCCTGCCTTTGTGCTTGCCGTTGACCGGCATTTTGAAAAAACGCATCTACACTTACCAATACAGCTCCATGCTGATTCTGATTTACTTTGCCGAAGCCTGTATGCGCCTGGCAGACACGGCTCTCGCCAGCCGGATTTGCGCCGCCGTTTCCGTATTATTGTGCATTGCCTTTTTCCTCGGCTGCCTTGCATTTATCAAACAACAAAAACACACATCAAAATGACCTACCACACACTTTCAGACGGCCTGACTGAATCTTCAGTGAAAACCTTTTGGCCTTTATGGCTCAGTTTTCTTTGGATTTGTGCCATCCCTTTTCTTTCACTCTACCGAGTCGGCCCATTACCCAGCTTTTATCTGGAAGCCATTTCACTGAGCGGCTCATTGGTACTGACATTGATTAGCGCACACAAAGGCCTGTTGAATATCCGCCTTCCTGCACTCAGTATCGGCTTGTTTGCCATGGCCGCATTTTGGTCGCTCCAAGCGCGCCTCATGCATTCCACCTACCCCGGCATGAGCGATATTACTGTCTGGACCTTTGTCATTTTGGCACTGGGCGCATGGTCGGTGCGGGGCTGGGTAGCAGCTTACGGACAGGAGCGCGTCGTCAGTATCTTTGCTTGGTCTTTATTGATAGGTGCAACCATACAGGCCGTCATCGTCTGGTTGCAATTTAAAGGCTGGTCCAACGTAGAGTGGTTGAACGGCATCATCGCCAGAAGCAGCGGTACCGTAAACGGCCAACTCGGTCAGCGCAATCATTTGGGACATTATTTAATGTGGGGCATTTTGGCAGCTTCCTATTTATGGACGGCGCGCAAAATGTCTAATGCAGCAGGTTTTCTGTTTGTATTGGCTTTGACTGCGACCCTCGGCCTTGTCAACTCGCGCACCATCTTAGGCTACATTGCCGCCCTATTCCTGATTACGCCGTTATGGTTTTGGCGTACCCGTTTCCAACACAAACGCGCACTGTGCATTTTCCTTCTGACCGCCATCCTGGCCGCCGCTTTCCAATTCGGTATGGGCAGCCTGTTGGATTTGTTTGGCAACATCAAATACGAAACCGCTGTCGAACGCGCAGGCACCAGCGGTTTTGAAGGCTCCATGCGCCAAATCGAATGGAGCAAGGCATGGATTGCTTTTCAATCCGCACCTTGGTTCGGCCATGGCTGGAACAGCTTTGCCCAGCAAACCTTCCTGATCAATGCCCAACAACAATACTTCCCCAACAATATCCTCGGCGTACTGTTTACCCATTCGCACAATATCGTCATGCAGTTATTATCCGAAATGGGCATTGCCGGCACCTTGCTTGCAACCTTAACCCTGCTTGCAGCCGTATGGCGACTATCGGGTCGCAACCAAACGCCGTCTTCCTTGTTTTTGCTGACTGCCGCCGCCGTCAGCCTCTGCCACAGCATGCTTGAATATCCACTTTGGTATATCTACTTCCTCACCGTATTTAGCCTGATTCTGTCGTTGACACCCTCTTATCCGAAAGATGTTTCAGACAGCCTTTTATCTACCCGAATCAGGCAGTGGGCAGGCGGTATAGCCGCTTTATCGATATTAATCGGCATGGCAAACCTCAGCTGGGAATATCAAAATCTGACCCAATATAGCCGTGTAGGGAAAACCGATGATCCGCAAACAGTTCAAAACAAAATCGACGGTTTACAGCAGCTCTCCAAAGAAAGCCCCATGCTTGCCTATTACGCCGATTTAAGTTTGAGCAAACGTGCAGACCCGACCGATGCCTACATCCGCCCGTGGGCAGAAGAAGCCGCACTCAAAGCCCTGACCTACCGCCCCTACTCCAACGCCTATCAAGTCGGCCTCTACCTCTACCGACAAGGCAAAAAAGAAGAAGGTGCGCAATGGATGCAGTCAGTACAATATTATTACCCGTATATGATGTATTTCTACGCCGACAAAATACGCAGCCATCCGGTATTCGCCCCTCTATTGCCCAAACTTTTGTCCGATTGCAAAGATTTCATCAATGCACCGAAACACCAAACTGCCAAATCATGCGACAAACCCTGAACAAAACACACCCAATTGTCAGTTTGTCCTTACAGGCCGTCTGAAAATGTAAAGAGCAGCAAGTTTCTATGCAAAAAAGCGCAAAAGCACAGAAAATTACGCTATCAACAAAAGCAGATTGCATGTTAAGATTGAACACAACTCTATTTTAATCGCCGCACCGCCTATTTAGTGCCACGGCGCATACAATCACGAAAAGGAAATTCCATGAGTCGCGTATTACTCGTAGATGACGATGCCCTCTTGACCGAATTGCTGACCGAATACCTGACTGCCGAAGGCCTCAACGTTCATAGCGTTCCCGACGGCGAAGCCGGCGTTCAAGAAATTCTGACCGGACAATACGATGTCGTCGTATTAGACTCCATGATGCCTAAAATGAACGGTTTGGACGTACTGAAAAACGTACGTACCCAAAGCACCGTGCCCATCATCATGCTGACCGCGAAAGGCGACGACATCGACCGCATTATCGGTCTGGAAATGGGTGCGGACGATTACGTACCGAAACCATGCACACCGCGCGAACTCTTGGCGCGTATCAACGCCATCTTGCGCCGTGCGCAACACAGCAACGAACAAAACAACGCGCCTAACAGCATTTCTGTCAGCGACGTCGTTTTGTACCCAGCCAAACGCCAAGCCAGCATCAAAGACACTCCGCTTGAATTGACCAGCACCGAGTTCAATCTGCTCGAAGTTTTGATGCGCCACGCCGGACAAGTTGTCAGCAAAGAGACCCTGTCTATCGAAGCACTCGACCGCAAACTGGCTAAATTTGACCGCAGCATCGACGTACACATCTCCAGCATCCGCCACAAATTGGGCGATGCCTCCCTGATTCAAACTGTACGCGGCTTAGGCTACCTGTTTGTTAAAAACTAAAGATTAAACAGATCAATGAAACTGTTTCAACGCATCTTCGCCACATTTTGCGCAGTCATCGTCTGCGCAATCTTTGTGGCGAGTTTTTCATTTTGGTTGGTACAAAACACCCTCGCCGAAAACCAATTCAACCAACGCCGCACCATCGAAACCACATTAATGAGCAGCATCATCTCCGCGTTTAACTCGCGCGGAGACAGCGGTGCGCGTGAAATTCTTTCGGAATGGAAAAACAATCCGGTTTCCAATGCCGTTTATGTGATTACCGGCGATGATAAAAAAGATATTTTAGGCCGCAACATCGACAGCCTGTCCATCGAACGCGCCCGCATCTTTGCCATCAACAATCCCGAATCCGATTTAGCCCACATCGAATACGACCGTTTCGGCGAAGAATACCTCTTCTTCATTAAAGGCTGGGACAACCATCAAGCCCAACGCCTGCCCAGCCCGCTTTTCATTCCCGGCCTGCCGCTCTCGCCGATTTGGCACGAATTTATCATTCTGTCTTTCATCATCATCGTCGGCCTCTTGATGGCATATATCCTTGCCAACAACATCACCAAGCCCATTAAAATTCTTGGCGGCGGCATGGACAGGGTAGCCAATGGCGAACTCGAAACCCGCATTTCCCAGCAAGTTGACGACCGTGACGACGAATTGTCCCACCTTGCCGTGCAGTTCGACAAAATGGCCGAGAAACTGGAAAAACTTGTGGCCAAAGAGCGTCATTTGCTCCACCACGTTTCTCATGAAATGCGCTCACCACTGGCGCGTATGCAGGCGATTGTCGGCCTGATTCAATCTCAGCCGCAAAAACAAGAGCAATATCTCAAGCGCCTTGAAGGCGAATTGGTGCGCATGGATACTTTGGTCGGAGAATTGTTGACCCTCTCCCGCTTGGAAACTTCCAATATTCCTTTGGAAAAAGAAAACCTCAAACTCGTTCCTTTCCTGACCAACTTGATTGAGGACAACCAAAGCATTGCCCACCAAAACAATCAAAGCGTTACCCTGAGCATTGACCCTAAAATCCCTGAAAATGCCGTAATCAGTGCCAACGAAGGCTATCTATACCGCGCCTTCGACAACGTTATCCGCAACGCCATCAATTACAGTCCGGAAGGCAGCACCATTCAAACCCATATCGGACAAGACGGCAAAAACTGGATTATCGATGTTACCGACAACGGGCCTGGCGTAGATGAAATGCAGCTTCCACATATTTTCACTGCCTTTTATCGCGCCGACTCCAGCGCGCACAAGCCCGGTACAGGTTTAGGGCTTGCCTTGACGCAGCACATTATGGAACAGCACTGCGGTAAAATCATTGCTGAAAATGTCAAACCCAACGGCCTGAGGATGCGCTTCATCCTTCCCAAAAAGAAAGCCGGAGACAAAAAAGAAGTCTAAAAATAAGGCCGTCTGAAACTTTTCAGACGGCCCAAAACACAAATAAGGAACCATCATGAGTGCAACTGCCCAAACCGGCTACTTCTTCATGCCTGAACACATCATCCTCGTCGGCGCCAGCGAACGTCCGCACAGCCTTGGCGAACGCATTTTCAGCCACCTGCTCGGTTCCTCATATCAAGGCAAAATCACCCCCGTCAATCTTCGACACAGCAGTGTCGCTGGCATTCCCTCCTACTCCAGCCTCAGCAAAATCCCGGGCCAAGCCGATTTGGTTGTTGCCGTTATCCCGCCCGATCATTACGACTCGCTGTTCAAAGCCTGCCGTAAAAAAGACCTGCGCCACATTATCCTGATTCAAGATTGGGAAAACCTGCCACCCGAATCCTGCAAAAATGCCCGTTCCATCATTCAAAAATATCACGGCGACGAATTGAACATCACCGTGTGCAACAGCGCAGGCATCCAACTCCCCTCGCTCAACCTCAACATCAGCACCCAAGCCGACTATCCAGCCGGCCATATCGCATTACTGACCGGCCACAGCACCGTCAGCCGCAACATCAACCACCTGCTGAACACGCTGCACCAAGGCATATCGCGCCACATCAGCCTCAACTTTGACCTAAGCCCCACCACATCCGCCGACTGGCTCAACCGCTTCGGCCACAACCGCCATACCAAAGTTGCCGTCATCCACTACAATCCGGCGGAAAACCAACGCGAGCTGTTCAGCGCCATCCGACACTTTACACGCCACACTCCGCTTATCCTGTTGTCCACACACTACACCGACAACACAGACAAAGCTATCCTACGCAGCCTCAGCCGCCATTGCAATTTCCAACCGGTATTCAATACCGCCGAACTGGAAGCAGCCCTAAAAGCCCACCTTTCCGGCATTCCCGTCATTACCAATCCCACCATTCTGTCCGACACGCCGATAGAATGGCTGCGCACTACCGCCAATGCCTGCGAATTGACCCTCGACCTCCCAACCGATGTACCATCCATCCGACAAGGCTGCATCGGCAGCAACCCCACGCCTGCACGCATCCACCGTCTGGCGCTCGAACAATTACAAAATCCGCATACTCAAGCCTTGCTCGGCATTATTTCGCCAGATACGCCGGATGCGTACAGCATTCATCAAACTCTGGATAATTTGACGCAAAAAACCAGCAAACCCATTCTCGTCAGCTATCGTTTTTCAGACGGCCTGACTCGGTTTAACACACCGGAAGAAGCCTTGCTGACACTTTATTTCCGCAATCAAACAGCCTATTTGCAACAGGTGCAAAATACCCCTGCACCAGCCAAAACAGGCCGTCTGAAAACACCCAAAAGCAAAAGCATCGATAAAGCCATTGCATCCGGCCAAACCGAACTGATGGCGGAAGCCCTATACCTGCCTCCGTGCCAAACCCAAAAACACAATGCCGTCCAGTTCCGGTTCAGCCGCCATGTCATTTACGGCAACATCCTTTCCGCCCATTACAATGGCAAAACCGAAGCCGCATTACCTCCATTTACCACGCTCGATATCCAGCGTTTAAGCCAATTTGCAGAACTCGACAACACTTCCATTCTCAATCAATTCTTGCATTCCCTAAACACGCTTATCCACAACAACCAGCATATCGGCGACATCATCCTCAACTACAACGGCAGCCAATACAGCAGCACCATCATTCCCGAAATTGTGGAAAAACCAACCGCGCCGACAACCAAAATCCCCAAAAAAGCCGTCCAAACCTTAGAACAGGCTGCAGCAAAAATGCAAAGCGCCGCCGCCTACCTCCAACAAAAAAATCCGGTCGCAGCCGAATTCCTACGCAACACCGGCGAAGCCGCTTCCGAACTGCTGCACCCTAAAACCGAAACGCCCGAGATACAAAACGTACTCGCCCCTATCCGAGCCAAACCGATACTTTTACCCTGCCCGACGGCAACACACTGCACATCCGCGCACTAGAACCTGAAGATGCCGAAACCAAACAAAAATTTGTCCGCCAATTACCCGCGGCCGACCGCTATACGCGCTTCATGACCCATACCAACGAGTTGCCGCTGCCGACACTCGCACGGCTGACCCGCCCTGATTTCCATACAGAATGCGCATGGTCAGCCTTCGCTTCAGACGGCCGTATCGTCGCAGTCAGCCGTTACAGCCGCATCAATCGTAATGAGTGCGAGTTCGGCATTACTTTAGCACCTGAAGCACGCAAAACTGGCTTGGCAGGCAAAATGATGAGCCTCATTATCCAAACTGCCACACAGCAAGGTTACCAAACCATGAATGCGGAAATCCTCAAAGAAAACACACCGATGCTCAAACTCGCTGAAAAATCAGGATTTACCGTTACCCCGTCGGAAACCGACCGCGGACTGTATCAAGCCAGCCTCGATTTGAACGCATGGCAAAACAGCAACAAAAACAAATAAAAACTTGCATAACCCGTGTGAAATATCCTAAAATTAGCGGTTTCTATATATCCGCATTTTTCAAAAGGACTCAAAATGGTAGTTATCCGTTTGGCTCGCGGCGGCTCAAAACACCGCCCTTTCTTCAACGTAGTCGTAACTGACTCTCGCAACCGTCGTGACGGCCGCTTCATCGAGCGCGTAGGTTTCTACAACCCCGTTGCCAACGAAAAACAAGAACGCGTACGTTTCGACGCAGACCGCATCAACCACTGGGTTGCTCAAGGCGCGAAAGTTAGCGATGCAGTTGCCAAACTGATTAAAGAGCAAAAAATCGCTGCTTAATCAGCTGAAACGACCATGACAGACACTCAAAAACGGGTAGCCATGGGCTACATCAAAGGCGTATTCGGCATTAAAGGCTGGCTTAAAATTGCCGCCAATACCGAATATACCGACAGCCTGCTGGACTACCCCGAGTGGCAGTTGTGCAAGGATGGCAAAACCCTGAATGTTGTGCTTGAGGCAGGTAAAATTGTCAATGGCGAACTTCAGGTCAAATTTGAAGATATAGACGATCGCGATCAAGCATTTGCCTTGCGCGGCTATACCATCGAAATCCCCAGAGAGTCATTCGCCCCTACTGAGGAAGACGAATACTACTGGGCAGATTTAGTTGGCATGACCGTCATCAACAAAGAAAACATCGTCCTCGGCAAAGTCAGCAACCTAATGGAAACCGGTGCAAACGATGTTTTGATGATTAAAGGCGAACACGGACAAATCCTGATTCCCTTCGTCTCCAACTATATCGAATCTGTCGATACCGACAGCAAAACCATTATTGCCGACTGGGGTTTGGACTACTGATGCTGATTCAAGCCATCACCATTTTCCCAGAGATGTTCGACAGTATTGTCGAATACGGCGTTACAGGCAGAGCAAGAAAACAAAATCTTTGGCAGTTTCAAGCCATCAATCCCCGAAAATTTGCCGACAACAAACTTGGCTATATCGATGATCGCCCCTTCGGAGGTGGTCCGGGAATGATTATGATGGCGCCGCCGCTTCAAGCAGCAATTGAAGAAGCCAAAGCAAATTCGCCCAAACCTGCCAAAGTAATTTATCTCAGTCCGCAAGGTCAGCCGCTGACACATAAAAAGGCCGCAGATCTTGCCGAACTGCCCCATCTTATTCTTCTATGCGGACGCTATGAAGGCATAGATGAAAGACTATTGCAAAGCAGTGTGGACGAAGAAATCAGCATTGGCGACTTTGTCGTCTCAGGTGGCGAATTACCCGCCATGATGTTGATGGATGCCGTCTTAAGATTGGTTCCGGGCGTATTGGGCGATATACAGTCAGCTGAACAAGACTCGTTTTCAGACGACCTTTTAGACTGTCCTCATTACACCAAACCCGTAGAATTCCAAGGCATGATCGTTCCCGATGTCTTACGCTCAGGAAATCATGGCTTGATTGCTGAGTGGCGATTGAAACAATCTCTACAACGCACTTTAGAGCGCCGACCTGATTTATTGGAAAAGCGCAGTTTAATCCCAAAGGAATCCCGCCTCTTAAAAGAAATCTTGCAAGAGCAACAGGAAATCCAATCATAACTTAGGAAAAACAAATGAACTTGATTCAACAATTAGAGCAAGAAGAAATCGCTCGCTTGAACAAAGAAATCCCTGAATTCGCTCCAGGCGACACCGTTGTCGTATCTGTACGCGTAGTTGAGGGTTCTCGCAGCCGTCTGCAAGCATACGAAGGTGTTGTTATCGCTCGCCGCAACCGTGGCCTGAACAGCAACTTCATCGTTCGCAAAATCTCTAGCGGCGAAGGTGTAGAACGTACTTTCCAACTGTACTCTCCTACCGTAGAAAAAATCGAAGTTAAACGCCGTGGTGACGTACGTCGCGCCAAACTGTACTACTTGCGCGGCCTGACCGGTAAAGCAGCTCGCATTAAAGAAAAATTGCCTGCTCGCAAAGGTTAATAGCCTTCATCAAAAACCCACTTCAATGAAGTGGGTTTTTTATTTTTATACAATATCTCCTCGTCTTTCTTACACAATCCTGCAAGCCAACCACCATCTCCATTTCACATATAAACTTAAACAGAATCGTAACTCCCTACCTCTTTTAACCTTTATACAAAAGGCCATCTGAAACAAAAGATTCAGACGGCCTTTAATCACATCGGGCGGTTATTTAAACCATCTTGCCAATGCTGGGATACGCGACAACAACATTGTATCCAAAATCCAAATGACAGCGATTGCGGCAATGGCCGTTGGGAAAATCACAGCCAAAATCAAAAGTGGCACAGCCATTGCCCACCATACCGGCAATTTGATTTTCTGTGCAGGAGGAACCAACCCTCGCGCTTCCGAAGGACGGCGTTTCCACCACATCACACAGCCGCTGACACAGATAAAGATAATCGCCAGACAGAACAAGACATTTGCCAATACGCTCCACCAGCCCAGTGTACCCATATGCAAAGCAATACTTGCCGCCATGAATTTACCAAACCAGTTGTAATCATCGAAATGAATATCAGCCAGGATTTTGCCACTGTATTGATCAACGTGTACCGTATGATCCGCAGTCGGACTAATCATATCGTAACTCATTGAGTCTTGCGACAGCGTCCATACACCGGTCTCACCCTTAGGCAAATTAAGCTGATAGCGACCTTTAAAGCCAATTTCGCGCGCAAAGCGGTCAACCGTCTCCAACGTCATCGGCTCACTCGGATTAATGCCGTTTTCACCCATTGTCGTACCGGAAACCGGCATAGGCGTCAGCTCCAAAATCCACGGCACTTCTTTGGATTTACCGTCATTCAGCACATCACCATGGGTTGGTACGGAAGATACCGGATTAGGCTCCACGCCCCATTTACCCGCAGGAAATTGGCTCCACGCCTGAACCACTTTACCGCCCCAAATACCTGCCCAAGCAATACCTGACAGACAGAACAGCAATAAAATCAAAGAAACCCAAGAGCCAAATGCACCGTGCAGGTTGCGCCACCAAGAACGACCTTTGCCTGCTTTAGGCAAAAAAACAGCCTTCAGACTACGCTGTTTTACCCACCACAAATAAATACCGGTCACAATCATGATGATGGTTAGCGACGCAGCGGTTTCCAACAGGTAGTCACCTGTCGCCCCTAGCATAATATCGCCGTGAATTTCATCCATCGTGTGATACCAGCCTTGCCCGCGCGGCATCGTATTCACAACTTTTGCTGTATAGGGATCAACGGCAACCATAGTGGCTTTATCGTCATTGTTTACGCGAAATACGGCAACCATATCATCTGCGCGCGGCGCAATATATTGCACCACAGAGGCAGTTTCCGGATTCACAAACTGTCTGGCAGCTTCAGCCTGAGCCGACAAAGGCTGCACCACTGCCTGCGGCGTAACATGTATGCGTTCGCCTTCTTTACCGGTGATATTGGCAAATAGCAGCATTCCCAACCCTGTAACAGCGAGCAGGGTTAAAAACGGCGCAACCAAAAGTCCGGCATAAAAATGCCATCGCCAAACAGTCAAATAACGGCGGTTAGCCTGTTGTTCATTTTGGGAAGTTGGTTTTGTTTCCATATATTCTCTTTATATAGTTAAAGCAGACTAATTATTACGAATTAGCATCAGACATTTTAATTAAAAATATTCATTTAAGAAACTGTTTTTCCCATGCAGCTTTGAAATACTTCAATATTTAGTTTTCAGGCCGTCTGAAAAAAAAACAAAATAGACAGAAAACAACACTTTACTGAAAATCCGTTTTAATCATTGCGGTTTCGGCAGAATTTGGTAGAATACGGGCATTACTTATTTATCAAGCCGCCAAGCTTTGGCGGCTTGTATTTTTATTTCCAATCCGGCTACCGCTCGTGGCCGGATAAAATTTTAAAAGCATCATCATGCTTTCATGGAGAATTCAATGCAAAAAATCCCTTTGACCGTCCGTGGTGCAGAATTGTTGAAACAAGAACTTCAACACCTGAAAAGCGTAGCACGCCCAGAAGTCATTGAAGCCATCGCCGAAGCACGCTCACACGGCGACTTGTCTGAAAACGCAGAATACGAAGCCGCCAAAGAACGTCAAGGCTTTATCGAAGGCCGTATCGCCGAGTTGGAACACAAACTCTCTATGGCGCACATCATTAACCCTGCTGAAATCCATGCTGAAGGTAAAATCGTGTTTGGCACAACTGTGACACTCGAAGATTTGGAAACTGAAGAACAAGTTACCTACCAAATCGTCGGTGAAGATGAAGCAGACATTAAAGAACGCAAAATCTACGTTGGCTCCCCTATTGCCCGCGCCCTGATCGGCAAAGAAGAAGGCGACGTTGCAGAAGTTCAAGCCCCCGGCGGCGTGCGTGAATATGACATCATTGCCGTGCAATATATTTAAATAAACAAAAGGCCGTCTGAAAACATTTTCAGACGGCCTTTTGTTGTACCTAAAAACACCATAATCAAAGAAAACGAAATCTTCCCAGGAGAAGCATAATGAATCTACCGTACAAAATTATCCAAACCGCTGCCGCCATGTGGCTCGGTATGCAGCTGACCGCAGGCTATGTTACCGCCCCTATCCTATTCCGTCTTTTACCTAAAATGCAGGCAGGAGAAATTGCCGGCATTTTGTTTGCGATTACAGCACTATGTGGCTTAGTTATTTTTGGCGCAGCCTATGCCTTTTTCAGACGGCAACTGGCCTCACTTTCTTGGTGGATCTTGGTACTTTGGCTACTCTTAGCCTGCAACCATCTTTTGGTTACGCCGGTTATCGAGGCACACAAGTACGGACTAGATAACTGGCTGCTGTCCCTAGTTGGCGGAACATTCGGCGTTTGGCACGGCTTGTCCAGTATCATCTTTTTGATTTGTACAATACTCGCCGCTGTTTGCGTATGGAAATGGCCCAAGCCAAACTAATCTGTCTTAATAAAAGGCCGTCTGAAAATAAGTCTTTCAGACGGCCTTTTATTTTGAATCATGAATTCCCCGACTCTTCAATATAAACCATAAAAAAATGCCCTGCATATTGCAGGGCATTTTTCACAAACCGATTAAGGTTTAGCGTAACCGTGAACGCCATTGTAAGGAGCTGGGATCCAACCTTCATCAGTAGCAGGCAATTCGCCTTGACCTTCGATAGTTTGGCCTGGAGCAACTTGACGAGTAACGACGCTGCGGATTTTAACATCAACGCGACGGTCAGGTTCGATACAAGCGATAAGATCAGCACGTTTCTTAGCTTTAGAAACTTTTTTGCCCAATTTAGCAACTTCAGCTTCACAAGTAGCAGTCATGCGAGCTTGAGATTCGCCCAGACCTACTGCAGAGATTTTGCTAGAAGCAACGCCACGACCTACCAAGTAGTTAGCTACTACGTTAGCACGACGCTCAGACAAATCTTGGTTGTATTGCTCAGAACCCATGAAGTCAGTGTGACCTTCAACACGTACAGTTTGTACGCTTTCGTTGCTCAGGCGTTGAGCCAAAGCGTTCAAGTTTTCTTGAGCTTCAGGACGCAGGTTGTCTTTGTCGAAGCCGAACAGAGTTTTAGTAGACAGGGAAACAGTTTCATCAACATACTCAGGAGCTTGTTGTACAGGAGCAACTGCTTCACGATCACCACATTCAACACGGCCTTGGGTAGCTTTGTCGAAGTAGCTGTTTTTCCAGCATTCGCCGTAGTTGTTACGGACGATTTCTTGAGATTGGCTGCTTACGGTGTAACCGTGTTTGGTATGCGCTTCGCTGGCCATTGCGGTGCCAGAGGCAGCCAAGGCAACGAACAATGCGCTTAATTTCAGCTGTTTGGTCATTTTATTCCCTCATCAAATTGTTATGCGGCGGACTAGGAAAGCAACCGCTGCAAAGTACCAATATACAGGCCGCAGTATCAAAACAGCGGCAAATCGGATATATCAGGTTGCACTATAAAGAAGCGCAAGGCAAACTGTCAATACTCGATGCCTTCAAACAATCATGAAGTGCCTGCTTCCTAGTAGTTAATCATGCCGAAAAATCAATCTTGTGTCATTAATTTAGGGCAAAATCAGACAATTCACCTACCTAAAGTTGTACAAAAACAACAAAACCCCTTTCCCTCTTCTTTCCTGAATTTCCTGTTTTCATATCATTAAAAGATATTTTCATTAAAAACAACCATTTTCAAAACTCGGGGCAAAACTGGGCAAAATATGTTAAATTACATGCCGTTTGTCGCACAAAATCCACAATAACAACGTATTCGGTACTGCTACCATGAAACTGCAACAATTACGTTACGCCCTTGAAGTTTACCGGCACAATCTGAATGTCTCCGAGGCTGCCGATGCGCTTTTTACATCCCAGCCCGGCATTTCCAAACAAATCCGCCTACTTGAAGAAGAATTGGGTATCCAAATTTTTATCCGCAGCGGCAAGCGTGTGGTTTCCGTTTCGCAACCAGGCAAAGCCGTGTTAGAAATTTCGGAACGAATTTTGCGCGATGTACAAAACATTAAAAATATCGGCAGCGAGTTTACCGATCATGACAGCGGTTCGCTGACCATCGCGACAACGCATACCCAGGCGCGTTATGCTTTGCCCAAAATCGTTGCGGAATTTGTCAAAAACTACCCTAAGGTCAATTTGACCATCAAACAAGGCAGCCCTCTGCCATTGCGCAAATGGTCAGCAGCGGCGAAGCTGATTTGGCAATTATTACTGAACGCATTGACGATCATCCTGAGTTGGGCAAGCTGCCCTGCTACGAATGGAACCATGCCGTCATTGTTCCGCACGACCACCCTCTTTTGGACTGCCGCAATCCTTTAAGCCTTGAAGATTTGGCTTCTTTTCCACTGGTTACTTACGAATTTGCTTTTAATTCCGGCAGCAGCATCGCGCGTACATTTAATAAAGCGCATATTGAGCAACCTGATGTTGCCTTATCGGCTGCCGATACAGATGTACTGAAGACGTATGTCCGCTTAGGCTTGGGCGTTGGTTTGATGGCTAAAATGGCGTACGATCCCGTTGTCGATCAAGATTTACAGCTTATTGATGCGGCACACTTATTTGAACCGTCGCCCACTTGGATAGCCTTACGCTCGGATACCTACCTGCGCGGTTACGCGTATGACTTTATCCAGATGTTTGCACCGAAACTGACCAGAGAAGTAGTCGACCGCATTCTGTACACGCCGGTCGTGGAAGATTTTTCAATTTAATATCTGACTATCACTTGCGTAACTTAACAATTATTCTTTAATTCTTGTTAAAAAGGCCGTCTGAAATATTTCAGACGGCCTAAGATTCAGATAGCGTGCGAACAACCGGAAACCATTTTCTTCAAGGTTGTCGCATCTAAGATTTTGATGTGCTTGTGTTCAACCGAAATCAAGCCTTCATGATGGAATTTAGACAAGGTGCGGCTGACTGTTTCCAGTTTCAGCCCCAAATAGCTGCCGATTTCCTCACGCGACATCCGCAAGATAAAATCATTGGCGGCGAAGCCTCGTGAATAGAGTCGCTGAGACAGGTTGAGCAAGAATGCTGCCAATCGCTCTTCAGCGCGCATATTGCCCAAAAGCAGCATAACGCCCTGATCTCGGACAATTTCACGGCTCATCAAGCGGAAAAAGTGAGAACGAAGACTGGGAATATCCTGTCCAAGTTCTTCAATATGTGTAAACGGAAGCTCGCATACCTCGCTGTCTTCCAAAGCCACAGCATCACAGCTGTGAATATGGGAACAAATCCCATCCATACCGATCAGCTCGCCCGACATAAAAAAGCCGGTTACCTGATCTCGTCCATCTTGGCTGGCAACTGTTGTCTTAAAGAAGCCCGCACGGATGGCAAACAAAGAGGTAAACGGCTCGCCGGCACGGAACAGGTATTCACCTTTTTTCAGACGGCGGCTTTGACGAATAACCGCATCCAATTGTGAAAATTCGTTAGGCATTAGTCCGACAGGCAAACACAGTTCTCGTAAAGAACATGTGGAACACAAGGTTTTCATTTGATGTGTTGCATTGTGTGTAGCCATAACGCACCTTTAATTTGCTTAATTCTCTCAACCCCTGATTAAGCCGAATAACTATTGACCCATGTCAAAGTCGGCATATCATTATGAGGCATTTTACCAAACTATCGAAATTTTGACTAAAATTTTCCCTAATTTCCTTACTTCATACTACAAGCCCCGACCATGAAAATCATCCCTATCTCAAATAACACGAACACAAACAATGAATTACCGGAATTTGACCGTGAGTTGATTGCCAGTTTGCCATCAAGCGGTCCCCGTTATACATCCTATCCGACCGCCGACCGCTTCCATGAAGGCTTTAAAGAAGCCGAATATATCCAAGCTTTAAACCTGCGCAACATGGGTGCGCTCAACAAACCCCTTTCGCTCTACATCCATATTCCCTTCTGTAATACCATCTGCTACTACTGCGGCTGCAACAAAATTATTACCAAAGACAAAAGCCGTGCCGATGCCTATATCCAGTATCTGGAAAAAGAAATGGAATTGCTGGCACCGCATTTGGGCGGAAGACACCAGCTTGCGCAACTCCACTTCGGCGGCGGTACGCCGACATTCCTAAGCGACGACCAACTCGAACGCGTCTTCGAAATGATCCGCAAATACTTCCAGCTCATCCCCAACGGCGAATACTCCATCGAAATCGACCCACGCAAAGTCAGCCGCGAAACCGTCCTCAAATTGGGCAAACTCGGTTTCAACCGCATGAGTGTCGGCATTCAAGACTTCGATCCTAAAGTGCAGGCAGCCGTCAACCGTATCCAAAGTTACGAAGAAACCAAAGAAGTCATCGATGCCGCCCGCGAAGCCGGGTTCAAATCCGTCAGCGTCGATTTGATTTACGGCCTGCCGCACCAAAACACCGAAAGCATCAAAACCACCATCGATACGGTCTTATCCCTCGATCCCGACCGCCTTGCCCTCTACCACTACGCCCACCTGCCGCATATCTTCAAACCGCAACGCCGTATCGACACCAATGTCGTTCCCGGCAGCGAAGAAAAACTCGATATGCTGCAATATTGCGTCCAAACCCTGACCGAGCGCGGCTATGTTTTCATCGGCATGGACCACTTTGCCAAACCTGACGATGAACTCTCCATCGCCCTCAAAGAAGGCTTCCTGCAACGCAACTTCCAAGGCTACTCGACCTATGCCGACTGCGACCTGGTAGCGATCGGCGTGTCCTCTATCGGCAAAATTGGTAGCACCTACTCCCAAAACGAGCGCGACATCGATGCCTATTACGCCGCACTCGATGCCGGACATCTGCCGATTATGCGCGGCTACCAGCTCAATCAAGACGATATTTTGCGCCGCAACATCATTCAGGATTTAATGTGCCGCTTCTCGCTTGATTATCAAATTTACGAAAGCGTGTTCGGCATTCCGTTTAGCCGCTATTTTGTAGCGGAATTGGAAGATATGAAGCAACTGGAAACCCTCGGTCTGGTTCGTCTCAAACCGCACGGCCTGACCGTTACGCCGAAGGGCCGTTTCTTGATCCGCAACATCGCTATGGTGTTCGACTACCATTTGCGCCATAAAGAAACCAAAGCCAAATACTCGCAAACCGTATAAACAGAAATGGAAAAGATGATATATTGACATGTCAATTATTAAAATAAGTTAATTTCCTATATTTATGTTTTTAATAGATATTTAGTTATTGCATTTTCAACAGAAACGACAAAGAACGGCTGTTTTTACAGCCGTTTTGTTTTGTATAAATTCGTTAAACCGTCTGATGTCGCGCTTTATCAAACGGCTTTTTAGACTTGTGTATATAAAATGCGATTTTTGCCAATTTCTGCATTAGTGCAACGATGATTATCATCTTAGGCTTTTTTGCCGCTTCTAAATTTCTGACAAGTTGAGGAAATGCATTCATGCGATAGGCAACAAGGGCAGGCATGAACAAGGCGCGTTTTAATTGGCGGTGTCCGTATCGGCTCAATCTGCCTTTTTTATTGACACTTGTCCCTGATTGTTCAATTTTTGGACTTAGACCGGCAAATGCTACAAATTTATTCGCTGTTTCAAAATTTTTATCTGTCAGGTGTCTTAGTAGGATCACTGCGGTTTCTTTACCTATTGCCGGTATGGTTTGCAGGTTTTGATATTCGATATTTAGACTTTCTTTCTGTTTTATCATGCCTTCTATCCGCTTTGATGTCTGATCTATTTTTTCTTCAAGTAGTTCTATGATTGCTTCATGGGTTGATTTTATGTATATGTCTTTTGCGGTATGCAACCTGTTTTGTGTTTCTTTTTGCTGTTCTTTTATTTGTTGCAGAAGATTAACCAGCTTATAGAGTATGGGATTTTCAGACGGCCTAAACGGTGTCAGTTTGTCTAAGTGTCGGTTTGCAAATTCGGCGATAAGTTTTGAATCTGCTTTATCTGTTTTGGTATTGCTGAACTGACTTTTTGCGTATTCTTTGATTTTTAAGGGATTAATTACAAAGATCGTATATAGCGCGCTCAAATATTCTGCCGCCTGTTCGTAGTAAATGCCTGTTGCTTCCATACTTATGGCAATTTTTCTAATTCTTTTTGTTTTTATCCAATTAATCAGATTCTCAAATCCTTCTGTATTGTTGGATATTTTTATATAGTCTTTGCTTCCTTTAGTTGTAATCAATGTTGCGTCTATCGTGTCTTTAGATACGTCCAACCCTATGACATTCATTTCATTTTCCTTATTTATTCAGCCTGATACGGCTATGATGATATTCAATCTTTAAGGTAATTGGACGGTTCGACATATCTTTTCCTCAGTTTTCAACTCTGGTCGTTATACTGTCTAAACCGTCTAGGCTTTTGTTTTGCGCTTAAACAAAAACCTGTAAACCGCCTTAATTAAAACGATTTACAGGTTTCAATTTAATTTACCCAATTTCAAAAAGGCGGGAGTTCCCGCACCCCGTTGATATTTATTTAACCGTTGATTCCGCTTAGGCTACATCAACAATTAAATAAATATCTCTTAACTGCCGACCTTTGCACCGTTTTGGAATCCTGTTTTTTCGCCTGCTTCAACATAGCCGTCATACATCAAGTTTTGAGGGCTTTTGCCGCCCATCGTAAGTACTTGTCCATTTTCAGGCGCGTAGGCTGTCTGCGGTGCTGTTTGTGGCTGTTGTACGGTGTGCTGTTCATCCTTATAGGGATTGAAAGGCAGGCCGTTTTTCACGTAGTCCTTACACATGGCTTTATTAACTTCTTTTAGCGGCGTGCCTTGGGTGCTATAACAAGTACAACCACTATTACCACCTTCAACGCAACCGGCGATGTATTCAAAGGTTTTAACTTGTCTTACATTGTCATAGATGGGTTTACTTTCAGGTTTTTCGGCTAGAGTAGGTACAAAATCTTCAGGCTTAAGATTTGTTTTTATATCTTGATGACTTTTAGGTTGATCAGTTTCCGTGATTGCCTGTGGTTCAATTGCAGACGAATCAGAAACAGATTGAACTACTTCAGATTGGCCGCTACCTTGTTTATAAATCTGATAAACGTTGAAACCTTTCCAAGCCATGAAAGCAAAAATAGCTACCAAAGCCCAAACAGCAAGCGGAATATTCTTTTTAAACTTCTGATGCTGGCTGGATGATTTGTAATATTTAAACGCCTCTTTTGGCGGCTTCCAGCTTGATGATTCAACGCCTGTTACTGCGGCAGGATTATCTAGGCTGGTAACACATTTGTACCATGTATATTGCTTCATACCTACTGCTTTGCGCTCAAGGTGCGTATGTTTTGAAACGAGATTGCGTACAAATACGTCAAGCTGACTTGGATGCTGTGTCATTAAGATAACCGTATGGCCGTGGTGACGAAGTTCGGTTAATTCTTGAATATAAGGCGGAACAGGGCGACCGGCAGCGCGAACAGGATAAGTATAATGCGCTTCATCGACAATCAATACTGCACCAGTAGGTAAAATATCCCTTAAAGGCGCAGACATAATTTCTTCTTCTGTGAGTTCGTGTGCGTTGAATTTACGTTTATCCAAACCGTCAATATGGCAGAAATAAAGCGGACGATCTACTTCCGTACCGTCTTCAAGCTTCATTTTGAACAAACCGTCTTCATTGTTCAGAATCATGGATACCACACGCGAAGTCTTGCCGGTACCCATATTCCCAGTAAACAAATAAATCATAACGCTACCTTGGCATAATAAAAGTTAATTTATTTAATGTAATCATTCCAATATAAAAGCTGAATGCGCCGAATAAATAACCGAGACCTTGGCCAAAACCACCTATTAAAAGTAAATTAAGAATATCAGACGGCATAGAATTTATGGCATTCAATGTGTAATCTTTAAATTTATTCAGCGCAATAATATAGCCTGCATACGTTACAAACGTCATGCCAGTAGCAATAATTATTCTGACAATTAGCATTTTGAGCAAAATTGCCAATAAAGGTATAAGACCTGCAAGTAATGGCATAAGTACCTCTTATTTCCTCAACGACCCAAAAACAATAAACGCGGACATGATGATGAATCCGAGCAGAACGGCAAAACGAACTTTTTCCATGAAAACGCAGAGCGGTTCATAGCTGATTTGTACCGGCTTTCCCCAAATGTTAAAACTTTTTGGCTGAGGACAAACGCCGTTTGGCGGTAGGAAATCGTCTGACGACCATGTCCTATCATCGGTAGTTTGAGGAATACTTATAGCGTCAAACATTCCCTCTTCAGGCTTGCCCATTTTGTCACAGGCTAAAATGTCTGGAAAAAAATCACAAAGTAAGCCTTTTGATTCTTCTTTCTTGTTATCTTTTTTATCTTCTTTCCTTTTATCAGATGGATCATCATCCGGATCAGGTTTATCATCCGGACGTTTATCAGGCTTATCATCTGAATCAGGATTGTCATCAGGTTTTTTATCGGGCTTTCCATCAGGATTAGGCGCAGGATCTGGATCAGGCTTTGTATTGGGTGCTTCAGATCCGCCCGGTGTCAGATCGGGACGTTGAGTAGTTGCGACATCTGCCGTTGAATTGCCGTTGGAGTCTTTGCCGAAAGTAATGGTAATTTGAACCGGTTTGCCGTTTTCGGGAGTGACAGGGCCAATGGTTACAACAGTACCGGCAGGGACTGATACTTTTTCGTTATATTCTGGTTTGCCTGTGCCTTCTACAAAGGGCGTTGGGTTGCTATCTATTGAAGGGGTAGCGATTTTTAAGAATTCTTGAGAATCCAAGACTGTAGGAAATGTACCTTCTTTCAATTTGAAAAAAATAGAGCTACGTGAATCACTACCATTTGAAACTGAACAACTTCCGCCGTTTAAATCGAATAAGCATTTACTAACATTGTATTTAAGATATTCTTTATTGCCTGTATCAACTAAATATTGCCTACGTTCAGGCCAATAATTATTAGCCATCGCTTCCATTTTCGATTTCATCAAAAATTCTGCTTCAGACCTACTTTTTCCTCCGAGTTTATATGCTCTAATGATTGAAGAATCAACACCTGTACATTCATATTCTTTATATATTTCATTTGGATATTCGCCCCTTCTATCCCAGATGCACAATTTATTATCCCAATATTTAAGGAATTCTTCAGATTTTTCATCGTATTTGTATTCAGCAGATTCAATGGGGGATTTAACAGCTTGATAAGCTTCGTAGGCAAAATATGCAGCTGTACCCCAACCGGATAAACGTGTGCCTAAAGCAGCGCC
The DNA here is from genome assembly GCF_024205705.1 of Neisseria subflava. Taxonomy (NCBI): domain Bacteria; kingdom Pseudomonadati; phylum Pseudomonadota; class Betaproteobacteria; order Neisseriales; family Neisseriaceae; genus Neisseria; species Neisseria subflava. Next base: position 505,409 of record NZ_CP073115.1, on the reverse strand, counting down.
TCTTTTTACCAGGCCAAATGCGCCTGAAAGAACGGCTTTTCGGGATACTCTAGCTTCTAACGTTACAGGTACAGTTGAGGTAGATCTAAAGCCTGTTGATACGTCACGGACAGCTAGGGATTTACTGGAATTTTCATGATAAAACATATTCCCACCCATACCACCACGACCATTATCTAAATACCGCCAAGTTCTAACGCCATTTTGATTAAAACCGCCAGTTGAAACACGTACTCTACCATTTGATTCAACAACTAATTCAGCATGAACTTTAAAATTAAATCCTAATAGAATAACGGCCATAATAATAAGCCGTAGAAATTTGACCATCATAGAACTCTTTGCATTCAAAGCCATGTTCTAAAAACTGAAATTTTAAAAAAGAGCCATCTTCAAAAAAAACTAACATATCATCAAGATATGTTCGATTTAAGAAATATTGAGCTGCACTTTTTACCATGTTCTTAAAATCAGAAATTGGATAAATTTCTTTAAGTTTGAACATTTCAGCCATAAAAACATGACACAATTTTTCATTTAAATAATCTGGATTCGTGTCTTTTTTGAATCTCAATTCTTCTTCTGAAATATAAAACATAATACTAACTTTCGTAATGATTGCTGAAAGTTAGATTTTGACATTACCCGAATAGGGTATCAATCCTTAAATAAAATAGCCCCTATCAAAACAGGTACCGCCAGACCCAAGTAAAAATAGTAATCCATCATTTGAGAACCCTTTTCAAAATGGATACGAAATACACAGCAGCCATCACGCCGAACAAGAGCCATCCTGTATCCAAACCGCTTTTCAGATTTTCACTTGGATCGCATTTGGGCAAATCGGCTTTAATCGTCTGTCCGTTGAGTTTCCATACTGTACCGTTGTACTCAGGTTTGATAATTTTGCCGTCTTGGCTAATTTGAGGTACTACCAAGCTGAAATAGACGTTTTCAGCTTGGCTTTGCTCAAGACATTTATTCCCGACTTGGTAGTACATCTTAATTACCTATTAGCGCAATAAGCGTTTAACAATGGCAATAACGAACAAAGCGGCAAATACGCCGACTACCAACCATCCTGCTTCAAGGCCGTCAGTTTTTGCGGCTTCAAGGGCTGATTTTGCACCTTCATCAAGAGCGGCATAGGCTTGTGTAGCCAAAGCCAGAGGAGCTGCGGCAACAACGGCCAGTTTTGCGCCGTATTTACGGCAAGTGTTCATCAATTTCATGATGTTTTCCTTTACGAAATGTTTAAAAAAATGTGTTTGCGGGCTATGTGAAGGTTTTAGAGACCGCCCGCCGAGCCTCTTAAACTTAGTCTTCTTTTGTATAAAAACTGAAAATTAAAAATTCGCCGCCGATTTCTTCAATCGCCGAATTGAAAGCATCTTCATAGCTTTCATATTGACCGGCAGATTTAATATTAGGAGTGAAACCAATATCACCGAATGGATCGGGATAGATGAATTCATGATTTTCGAGTTCTTGAACAATAAATTTTTGCTGATACTTACTCATGATTCAGCCTTTCTTAGGCTTTGGGCGCTGAGCCTTTAACTTGGAAATCAAGCAATTTAGGAACTAGGCCTTTACCTGTTGATTCCATGGCGACGGTTACATCAACCGCGCATGGGAATTTAAGATTTTTCAGCTTGTCGAAATTATGGCTATCGCCAAACTTCATGCTTGCCGCGGTAAAACCTACGGAATTGCCGTTTGAAGGCATGGGGCTGGCTACCAAAACTGTGCAAGAATCGATTTTGTTACCGTCAATTTCGCCTTTGAATTGTTTTGCACCCAACAGGGTTGCTGAATACGTGGTTACTTGGCTTTGCTCAAACATTTTGAATTTCCTTTACTTGTTTAAAAAATTTGAAATAATTTTCTCTTCGAGTTCGATGTCTTTAATGTGTTGTTTTTCCCTGTCTTGTGGAAATGCGGTTTCTTTCTCATCAAGCAAATCATCAAGTAATGTTTGCATATTCAAATCATCAATTGCTTTTTGCTCTTCGTGGATATACTGAATCTTTTGTGTCTGATCTCTACAATCGTATTGTTCAGGTTGTAAACCTTTGGGATAACCTTCAATGCCTTTTACAAGTTCATCGACGATTTTTGTATCATCCCATCCTATATCGCGAAGGAAATTAACCATTTTTCCAACCTGATTACGCGCATGGAACAGTTTGTGATCGAAAGATAAATTTACTGTTTCTGTCTTGGCATCCATCCGCTTAGCTTCTGTTTTGAATATCGCCGAACATATCGGGTAAGCACCACCAAGATACGAACCGGGATAAAGCAAAACATCTAAGGGGATTTCTATATCGCCTGCCCGAAATTCAGTTTCAAACCTGACCCATGGACTGTTGACATCGCCAAATTGTTTTCCTTTCTCATAAACACGGGTAAATTTAGAATTTCCGCGTTTACCTACATAAAAGGTTTTGCCGCTACCGTCATCATTGCGCCATGCAGTACCTCGGCATTCGCTTTTTGGCCTCATGTTATGAACGTCAAAATGGCCGTTGTCATGATCAAGTAATGCCTGATCGGGTGTGTATTCGCCGTTAAAAAAATCATGGGCCACATCAACACGGGTAATTTTTGGACGTATGCACTTACTTAAAAACTCATACAGTCGGTTTTCCCAACCGGGTATAGCAGCCTGACAACCTGTACCATTCAATTCAACCAACATTGTTTCACGCTGACCGCCGTAATGAACCTTGCCATATTCGACGTTATCCGGACCAAGTTGGTAACAGCTTTTATAGAAAAACTTGCCTTTAAACGGTAGTTTTTGGGTAATGCCAAAACCTAAAATTTCTTCTAAAAGCTCGCTATACTTCACAACAAATTCTGTATCTGACACCAATCCTTTACCTGTTACTTTAGGCAAACTGTCTTCATGAATTGTAAAAGTGATTTGGTCAATAAATGCACCGTCATCCCTGCCACGTCTTAAAGGTATTTCGATGAATTTGCCTTTTCCATCGGATACGAAATGGCTGAAATATTCAAACTCAAAGTCTTGGTTATCCGATTTTTCCGCACCCTTCGGATTATGGGTTTTATTTTGCTCCCCCCCTATTAGCCTAGGGGGCAGCCTTCGGCGGTTGTCGCAGCCTTGCCGTCCGCTGACGCGTCCGCCATATCCGCGACCACCGCCACGGCTTTATCTTCCAAGGCTTTCACGGTTGCATTCCTCATTCATCAATCCCCTTACTAAAAGTCTTCCGCATTCGTTTGCGGCGTTTTCGGTTTTTTGTTTCAAAGTAGGATTGCGGATAGGGAAACAAACTGTTTTGATGCATTGGGATTCGTTGTCTTTATCCCTGAACACTTTCAAGATGTATGCTTTCGGGAAAGATAAGGGTTCGGGATTGACGGTATAGAAAATAAACATGATTAAGCCCCTTCACTGGCTAGAGTTAAGGGGCTTTACAAGAATTAAAAATATGCGCCCCTGATGGAACGCAATATATAAGGTCGTCTGAAAATTTTCAGACGACCTTTGTTTTTATTTTCAATACTTTCGGGTAACATAAAACCATATTTTCCGCTTTATCAGAATTCAAAGTTAATTTGTATAGGCGCGTATCCTATGGTTACCGAACAGCAAAACGATATCCTCAGCATCAATCAAGTACAGCTTCTCCTTGCAGAAAAACGCACGGCACTTGCTATCATGCGTACGGGCATTGCCGTTTTCGCACTCCCTTTGTCTATTTTCAGTGCGCTGATTGCGACATCGAAATGGTACGAGGCCGTTGATGTTTGGCCTTTGCTCGTACTGGTCAGTCTGATGAACATCAGCTTGATTATTTTCTCGGTCTATCTAATTACCCGCTCGCTCCGTAGAATGCACCAATATGACCAGCTGATTGCCGATATCAAATACAACAATCAGTCTTTGCGTAAACTGATTAAGTCATAAAATGCAGATAGTTGGGGCTACACATAGGTCGTCTGAAAATCAAAATATAGCGGAACTCCAAATATGTATTAAAACATGATTCTGCCAAATATACCGTAATTGTTCTTGGAGACGTTACTGTACACTTTGCTCCCCCATTTGAATGGATACGATACCATTGCAGTAATTGAGATTAAAATGAACAACAAATATAAAGAATGGATAAAAATCATACTGCTCCCTCATTTAATAACGGCTATTTTTTTAGGGCCGGCAATAATTATTTTTTGGTCAGGTGGATTTATCGGTCTCTATTCTGTTATAAACGTGTTCAGTGAATTAGGTTCGCTTAAATATTATATTTATATTGGAATTCCTTTAATTTTTATAATGTTCTTACTTGGGTTTTATTGGAAAAATCTGACGATAGGGAAGGTACTGACTTCTTCTGCGATATATTTATGGTTTCTCTTAGGTTTTTTATGCCTAGGGTGGCAGATATAAACTTATTGAAATGATCAACTCAATTGGATATTAGGAACCCTGCTGGATACACCGATCGTGTGTAGACAAATACGAATGCAGTCTGCAATTTTGGTTTGTCCGGTCTCTTGTCTCAAACGCTTTTAAAATATGGAACAACCCGATTTTTTCCCCATCCCCAGTCCCTGTATAGGTGTCTGCGAAGCCAATGCCAAAGGTTATTGCAAAGGCTGCCTGCGCAGCCGGGAAGAGCGCTTGTACTGGCTCCAGATGACCGACAGCCAAAAGCATCAAGTCATGCACCTTCTGTCCCTCAGGAAGGCCAAAATTCGCAACCGCAAACTGGAAAAAACCGAAACGGACGAACATCCAGTTCAAAACCTGCTCGATTTCTAAATTGCCCTTGCCTACCGCACACCACAATAAGGAAAAACATGAAAAAACTGCTTGCCTGCCTGCTTGTGCCATTGACCGCCCTCACCCTGGGCGCCTGCAAACCCGCCGCGACTTCACCCGAAAGCAAACCTGCCGAACTTAACTTGCATCAGCCTAAACTGACCAGCAATGTTTGGAAAATCAGCAAAGAAGGCCAACCCGATTCCTACCTGCTCGGCACCATCCACATGGGACGAACCAATCAGACCTTGTCTCCCGATGCAGTCAAACTGTTGCAATCCACCGCCCAACTGACGACAGAAGTTGACGCATTGCCAGACAGCAGTCCGGAAACGAAAAAAATGTATCAAAAATACTTCAAAGAAATCATGAGTACCGAACCGCTCAGTCGCAAGCTTGGCAAAACAGATTTCCGTCTTTTACAAGAAATCTATTCGCAAAATGAAGAAAGCCGCCCCATCGCCCAAATTGCCGACAAGCTCCATCCGTGGGCGGCATTCATTTTTGCCGGCAGTACATTTCCCCAAGGGTATAGCTCAGAAACCGGTGCAGATATGTTACTGACCAACGCGGCTGCCGACATCAATAAGCCGCGTGGTTCATTAGAAAGCTTGGACGATGTTACCGCGATCTTCAAAGCCCAGCCTGAAGAAACCATGCTCAACTTTCTGAAAGCCAGTATTAAAACCAATAAAGAAGAAACCGAAGATATCAAAAAACTCCATCAAGCCTATTCAGACGGCCGCTTTGAAGAACTCATCCCACTTTTGGAAGAAACCGAACAACGCACCCTCAAACGTGTTGATACCAAGTACGCCAAAGCCATGTCCGATTGGCTGAAAAACGACCTCCTGATCCGCCGCAACTTGGCATGGCTGCCTGAAATCCGCAAGCAATCGGCCAAACAAAGCACCCTCTTTGCTGTAGGCATTGCCCATTTACCCAGTGAAAAAGGCCTAATCGAACTATTGCGCCAAGAAGGCTATCAAGTAACGCCCGAACCCAAAGTTCTGATTTGGCAATAAACCCAATCAAACAACAAGGCCGAGACCTTTGCAAAATTCCTTTCTTTCCGACAGCCGAAATCCAAACACAGGTTTTCGGCTGTTTTTGTTTCAAATATCCACTGATTCTACTCAAATACCCTCTTAATCCTCCTTGGATACCTGATTAATCAGGCATCCGGCCGCCTTTTAGGCGGCAACAGGCGCACTTAGCCTGTTGGCGGCTTTCAAAAGGTTCAAACACATCGCCTTCAGATGGCTTTGTGCACTTACTTTAACCAGCCCGAAATAGGCTGCCCGGGCATAGCGGAATTTACGGTGCAGCGTACCAAAGCTTTGTTCGACCACATAACGGGTCTTCGACAAATACCGGTTGCGTTTGGTTTGCGCTTCCGTCAGCGGATGGTTACGGTGTGCTTTGCGCATAATGCCGTCCAGCAGCCGATGCTCTTCCAGATGTTGCCGGTTTTCTTCACTGTCATAGCCTTTGTCGGCATAGACGGTCGTACCTTCGGGCAGACCTTCCAATAAAGGCGACAACTGTTTGCACTCATGGGCGTTGGCGGGGGTAATATGCAGTTTCTCGATATAGCCTTCCTCATCGGTGCGGGTATGTTGTTTGTAACCGAGTCTGTATAAACCGTTTTTCTTTGTCCAGCGGGCATCGCTGTCTTTACTCGGTGTGGTTTGTCCGCTGACTTGTCCTTCTTCATCGACTTCTATGGCCTGACGCTGTTTGCTGCCGGCGGTCTGAATAATGGTGGCGTCAATGACGGCGGCGGATGCTTTCTCTATTTTTAGGTTTTTTTCGGTCAGTTGGCGGTTAATCAGTTCCAGCAATTCGGACAGGGTGTCGTCTTGCGCCAGCCAGTTGCGGTAGCGGCATAAGGTGCTGTAATCGGGGATGCTCAGTTCGTCAAAACGGCAAAACAGGTTGAAATCGATGCGGGTGATGAGGCTGTGTTCGAGTTCGGGATCGGAGAGGCTGTGCCATTGGCCGAGCAGGACGGCTTTGAACATGGACAACAGGGGATAGGCGGGACGGCCGCGGTGGTCTCGAAGGTAACGGGTTTTTTGACGATTCAGGTATTGTTCGATCGGTTGCCAATCAATCACCTGATCCAACTTCAATAGTGGGAAACGGTCGATGTGTTTGGCAATCATGGCTTGGGCGGTTTGCTGGAAGAAGGTGCTCATGGAAAATCCCCTAAATGTCTTAGTGGGAATTTAGGGGATTTTGGGGAATTTTGCAAAGGTCTCAGGCCGTCTGAAAGTCTTTCTTTCAGACGGCCTTTATTTAATCTCTATTAAATGAAGCGGTAAGCAGCGTTGAGCACAAAACTCAATCGCCCAATGCCGCTACCATCACCGCTTTAATCGTATGCATCCGGTTTTCTGCCTGATCAAACACAATGCTGGCTTCGCTTTCAAAAACTTCTTCCGTTACTTCCACGCCATTCAGGCCGAATGTCTCATAAATCCATTCGCCGACTTTGGTTTCGCGATTATGGAAAGCAGGCAGGCAATGCATAAACTTGACTTGCGGATTTTCCGCCGCTGCCATCAATTCTGGGGTAACGCGGTAACCTTTCAGCAAATCAATACGTTCCTGCCAAGCCTCTTTAGGCTCACCCATGCTGACCCACACATCGGTATGGATAAAATCCACGCCTTTCACGGCTTCTTTCACATTCTCCGTCAACAGAATCCGTCCACCGGTCTCTTTGGCAACAGCCTGCACCGTCTCGATAATGTTTTCAGACGGCCACAAACTTTTCGGCGCACCGATACGCACATCCATGCCCAGTTTCGCAGCCAACACCAGCAACGAATTGGCCATGTTGTAACGCGCATCGCCGACATAGGCAAACGCAATTTGGTTCAAAGGCTTGTAGCTATGCTCGCGCATCGTCAGCGCATCAGCGAGCATTTGAGTCGGGTGGAACTCATTGGTCAAACCGTTGAACACAGGCACGTCTGCATATTTGGCCAGTTCTTCCACTACATTCTGTCCAAAGCCGCGATACTCGATACCGTCAAACATCCGCCCTAAAACACGCGCCGTATCCTTAATGCTTTCCTTATGCCCGATTTGGCTGGCAGACGGCTCCAGATAAGTTACCCCTGCCCCTTGGTCGCGTGTGGCCACTTCAAACGCGCAACGGGTACGGGTCGATGTTTTCTCGAAAATCAGGGCGATGTTTTTTCCCTTCATCCGCTGCACTTCGCGCCCTGCTTTTTTAGCGGCCTTCAATTCGGCGGCAAGGTCGAGATAGGTGGTGATTTCTTCCGGCGTAAAATCCAAAAGTTTTAAAAAATGGCGGTTTTTCAGGCTCATGTCGTATTTCTCTTTTCTAGCGTGGGCGTTGCCCAACATTTTTCTCCATGCAGATTTCGTCGGGCTTCCACCGACCTTCTGCTACTCAATTTTTCAGCGTGCGAAGCCTGCCCCTAATGCAGCCTCTTATCCTCTCAAAACAAGGCCGTCTGAACCTCGCCTCGCTCCAAGGCAAGCAACGATTGTTTGCGGTTCAAACCACCTGCGTAGCCGGTCAGCTTGCCGTCGCTGCCGATAACGCGGTGGCAGGGAATCAGGATAGACACCTTGTTCTGCCCGTTTGCAGCGGCAACGGCGCGAATGGCTTTGGGATTACCCAACTGTTGCGCCTGCTCCTTGTAGCTGCGCGTTTCGCCGTAAGGAATGGTCAGCAGTGCCTTCCACACCCGCTGCTGAAAGGCCGTGCCTATCGTTTCCAAATGCGTCGCAAAAACTTTCAGACGGCCTTGAAAGTATAAATCCAATTCTTGGCGCAAAAGTTGCGTTTGCTCATTTTCTTGGAAAATAAACTGCCCGCGCAAAGCTTTTTGGACAGCCATTATTTCCTGTTCCATATGTTTTTGCCCGACAAATTCCAGCAGACACAAACCCTTGCTGCCGAACACCGCCAACATCTCGCCCAACGGCGTGGCAACCGTAGCCGCAGTCAGTTCGTTCGGGCTATCAGGATAACGCGTTTCCAACAGTCGGATAGCTCGGCGGATACGGACATATTCTTCAGGCGCACAACCAATACAGTCAATAAAATCCTGCTCGAACTGCTTGGCTTCGTGTTCAGTAAGACACTCGTGCAGCAAGGCTTCGAGAGTAGCGGGAAAGTCAGTTTCCAATTGCTCTCGGATTTCATTCCACCTTGATGGAAGGTCGTTTAAAGAAGGCAGAGTAATCATATTTTGCCTTGTCCAATTATCGATAACTTAAACGAAAACAAAAAGAGCAAAAGAATCATATCGCCCTATCGTTTTTCAAAGCCTATACGGCCTTTTCACTTCAACAAACGTTTCAACATACCTTCATATACTGCCGACAGCTTCGGAATATCTTCCAAACGTACGTTTTCGTTGATTTGGTGGATGGTCGCGTTAGACGGGCCTAATTCGATGAGTTCTTTGGCAATGGCTTTGATGAAGCGTCCATCCGAAGTACCGCCGGTAGTGGACAATTCGGCCTCAACGCCACAAATCTCGGCAATGGCTTCGCGCGCCACATCGGTCAGTTTGCCCGCGTGGGTTAGGAAAGGTTGGCCTGAACAAGACCACTGCAAATCGTATTGCACGCCGTGTTTGTCCAAAATGGCGTGGACGCGTTGTTTCAGCCCTTCTTCGGTGGACTCGGTAGAGAAACGGAAATTGAATTTGACGTTCAGCTCGCCCGGAATCACATTGGTCGCACCTGTGCCGCCGTTGATATTGGAAATTTGGAAACTGGTCGGCGGAAAGTATTCGTTGCCCTCGTCCCAGACTTCTTGTGTCAACTCTAACAAGGCCGGGGCAAAAGTATGCATGGGATTGATTGCCAAATGCGGATAGGCAATATGGCCTTGCTTGCCTTTGACGTTCAGATTGCCCGACAGCGAGCCACGGCGGCCGTTTTTCAACATATCGCCTAATTTATCCACGGCAGTCGGTTCACCGACGATACAGTAATCAATCAACTCGCCGCGCGCTTTCAACACATCGACGACTTTAGTCGTACCGTCCAGCGCATCGCCCTCTTCGTCGGAAGTAATCAGGAGCGCGATACTGCCTTGATGATCGGGATGTTCGGCAACGAAACGCTCGCAGGCGGTAACGAAGCAGGCAATGCTGGTTTTCATATCCGCCGCGCCGCGGCCATACAGACGGCCTTCACGCTCGGTCGGTTCAAACGGTGGCGAATCCCATTTTTCAACAGGGCCTGTCGGCACGACGTCGGTATGTCCGGCAAAGCAGAACACCGGAGCCTGCGTACCGCGTCGCAACCAAACATTTTTGGTGTCGCCAAAATGAAGCTCTTCTACGGCAAAACCGATTTTTTGCAGGCGTTCGGCCAGCAGTTGTTGGCAGTTTTGATCATCCGGCGTAACAGACGGGCGGGAAATCAGCTCTTTGGCAAGCTCTAGGGATTGAGTTTCGGTCATATTTGTTCACTTTGAGAAACAGGCCGTCTGAAACGTTCTGAAGATAATTTTCAGACGGCCTTGATTTATTTGAAGATACTGAATAGGCAGTCTGCCTTTCGGCATTCTGAGTTATTTTCCATGACAAGCTTCATACAGCGGCAGTAAGTCTTCCACTGTTTCCGCTATCCATTTCGCGACATCCTGCTTACCCAAATCATCACGCTCGATGTGTTTCCCGATACAGAAGAAATCTTTGTCGTCTCGAAGCTTTCTATCGCCGTCGCTTTGTTGGGCGACGGTACGATAATCGTCATATTCGCTTTCCGCGCCGTGCCACATATCGAAGGAAGCGTATTTTTCAGTATCAAAATTATCCAGCCAGCGGTTGTAATCAGGCAGCGCAATGGGAGAAACATCTGCTTTATAGCAATGCCAGTCCAAGCTGACGCTCAAACGGCGGCGATTCAGCAAAATCGATAAAATGGCTGCGGAATTTTTATATTGTTCGTATTTGAAATAGGCAAAGAAATGAGCGCGTACCTGCCAGCCGTTACACCAGCGTTCGATATGCGGCGGCGCGAACGGTGCACCCAATTCAGCGGCAACCTGCTGAATCAGCTGCTGCCATACCTGCCAGTTTTCTTTATAGTCTGCCTTGATTTGCGGAATGCTTTCAGGCTGGTATTTTTTAAGCTGGGAAAACTGGAAAAAAGGGATATTGAACAAATCGCAACTTTTTGGGGTCAGCATAGTGTATTCCTTGAGACGATTGTTTCAGACGGCCTTATTTGCGGCGGCGTGCGGCCATAATTTCGCCGATTTCGGTCAGTTTTTCTTTGGGGATAAAGGTTTTGCCCATATCAAACAGCGGCTCTTCAATCGCCAGATGAACATCATATCCTGCGACAAAGCGTTTGAACGTTTCCGCATCGGGGACATAGGCGTTGTCCGCTTCAAGCTTGGCAAATTCAGCCGCTACGCCGTCCCAGTTGTTGTGCAGGCTGATATGTTGGCGCAAAAGCTCGTCAACGCTTTCTTGAGCTTGCGGCGCATATTGCAATAGAAGCGGGAAGAAATTTTCTTCTTCATCTTCATGGTGTAATGGCGCGGCAACATTAAAATATTGGGCAATCTGGCGGATGGTTTGCAAAACGATTTGATTGCAGCCGTTTTCGGCAATATAGTCCGACAACATGGCAACCTGGCTGCAGAAACGGCGCACTTTGCCATGACAGGCGTACAGCATTTCAATGGGTTCGGCAAAAGTAACGCTTTTGGTTTCAAACGGATTCATGGTTTTGAGGTTTTATTCTTAAATTAATGTTTCCAGATTATAACAAAACAGCCTGCGCAAGGCAGGCTGTCTGTTTTCGAGCTTTAGACGGATTAGTCAACCAAAGTAACTTTACCGTTCATCAAAGCGCCGTGACCTGGGAAGGTACAAGCGAATTTGTATTCGCCGCCAGCCAATTTAGCAGGATCCAGAGTCAGGGAAGCTTCTTCGCCGCCGCCAACCAGTTTGGTGTGAGCAACAACGCGTGCGTCGTCAGGTTTAACGTAGTCAGTTGCAGCAGCACCGGCACCGTCTTTGAAAATACCGTCCATGTCTTCGGCTTTACCGACGACGATGTTGTGACCCATGCTTTCTTTAGGTTGGGTACCGGTGTGTTTCAAAGTGATGGTGAATTCTTTACAAGCTTTGCTTACTTGGATTTCTTTAGTGTTGAACTGCATAGCGTCGTTGGCTTCAACAGTAGTTGCGCAGTTGCCGGCAGCAGGAGCGGCGGCAGCATCGGCTGGAGCAGCTTCAGAGGCAGGAGCGGCATCGGCAGGTGCAGTAGTTTCTGCAGGAGCAGCTTCAGAAGCAGCGGAAGCAGCAGGTGCTTCAGCAGGTTTTGCAGCTTCTTGAGAGCATGCAGCCAAGCCGATAACGGCAGCGGAAATCAGAGCCAGATAAGCTTTCATTGATGTATCTCCTAATGATGAGAGTCTTGTTAAATTCTATTAATAGAACCCGCGCGAATATATTAACAAAGGCAAATGTCAAACTTAAACTTATTCACGCAGAGTGATAAGAAATTCAGGCGTTATTTTGCTACAAACTTCACACGAAATCAAAATTTCAGGCCAAGTTTACATCAGTTTACCTAAAAGAAAACAGTTACTGTTTAGGTCGTATTTCTTTAGTATTAGATGCTATCAGTCAAATGAAATAAATTTTAACATTTATTAACCATAATCCCATTCAGCATGATTTTAGCGGCTGTGCTTGCGTACCAATTCTGCCAATGCCGCTGCCAATTCGGGATGCTTACCTTCCAATTTGGCCGCAGCTGCATCGAAGCTGTCCAAAGCAGCCTCGCTCAATCGCAAGCTGTTGGTTTTCGGCTGAGGAGGCGGTTTTGGGACCACCCTGACCGCCACTTCGCGTATTCCGTCATGCAATGCTTGCAACTTAGGCAATATGGCAGGCAGGATCATTTTTAAACGCGAAGCAGCCATATTGTTGGCAGCAAGCAAAACCAATCTTCCGTCTTCTACGCAGGCCGTCTGAAAATGCGGATGCAGGTTGGCCGGCAAAACCGTTTTGACTTTTGCATCCAATTTCCGCCATTGTTGCGATTGTTGCAACAAGCCCGCCAGTAAATGATCGCGCTTGCCTAATTGTGCTAAATCCATAGTTTCAGACGGCCTCTCAGTAAATTAACCAAACAATTACAATTGAAATACAGCAAAACCGCCTTTATTTCAAACAGCATTACCGCGTTATACAAGCGCTTGTGTTAAAATCCCAATTTCGCCCACTATTATATCAAGGCGCAGGAATTATTCATGCTGACAAACATTGCTAAGAAAATCTTCGGCAGCCGCAACGACCGCCTGCTGAAACAATATCGTAAATCCGTTGCTAAAATCAATGCACTCGAAGAACAGATGAAAGCGTTGAGCGACGCAGATTTACAGGCCAAAACCGCCGAATTCAAACAACGCCTCGCTGACGGACAAACGCTAGATGATATTTTGGTTGAAGCCTTTGCCGTCTGCCGCGAGGCATCCCGCCGCGTATTGGGCATGCGCCACTTCGATGTACAACTGATCGGCGGTATGGTCCTGCACAACGGCAAAATCGCCGAAATGCGTACCGGTGAAGGTAAAACATTGGTGGCCACCCTTGCCGTTTACCTGAATGCATTATCAGGAAAAGGTGTACACGTCGTTACCGTCAATGACTACCTCGCCTCCCGTGACGCAGGCATTATGGAGCCGTTGTACAATTTCTTAGGCTTGAGCGTCGGCGTGATTATAGCCGATTTGCAACCTTTCGAACGCCAAACCGCTTACGGCGCCGACATTACTTACGGTACCAACAACGAATTCGGCTTCGACTACCTGCGCGACAATATGGTTACCGACCAATACGACAAAGTTCAGCGCGAATTGAACTTTGCCGTTGTCGACGAAGTGGACTCCATTCTGATCGACGAAGCGCGTACGCCGCTGATTATTTCCGGCCAGGCAGATGACAACATCCAGCTCTACCGCGTGATGGATGCCGTTCCGGCCCACCTTATCCGCCAAGAAACCGAAGAAGGCGAAGGCGATTACTGGGTGGACGAAAAAGCACACCAAGTTATACTAAGCGAAGCCGGTCACGAACACGCCGAGCAAATCCTGACCCAAATGGGCTTATTACAGGAAAACGACTCGCTCTACTCTGCCGCCAATATTTCCCTGATGCACCACCTCATGGCGGCATTACGTGCGCACACCCTGTTCCACAAAGACCAACACTACGTCATTCAAGACGGTGAAATCGTGATTGTGGACGAATTCACAGGCCGTCTGATGGCCGGCCGCCGTTGGTCCGAAGGCTTGCACCAAGCCGTTGAAGCCAAAGAAGGCGTAGAAATCAAACGCGAAAACCAAACGCTTGCATCTATTACCTTCCAAAACTACTTCCGCCTGTACAGCAAACTGTCTGGCATGACCGGTACGGCCGACACCGAAGCCTTCGAGTTCCAAAGCATTTACAACCTCGAAACCGTCATCATCCCGACCAACCGTCCGGTACAACGTAAAGACTTCAACGACCAAATCTTCCGCTCAGCCGAAGAAAAATTTGAAGCCGTTGTCAAAGACATTGCCGAATGCCACAAAAACGGCCAACCGGTTTTGGTCGGTACCACCAGCATCGAAAACTCCGAACTGGTTTCTGACTTATTACATAAAGCAGGTCTGCCGCATAACGTTCTGAACGCCAAAGAACACGAGCGCGAGGCATTGATTGTGGCCCAAGCCGGTAAAGTTGGCGCGATTACCGTTGCCACTAACATGGCAGGCCGCGGTACCGATATTGTCTTGGGCGGCAACCTCAAACATCAAATCGAAGCCATCCGTGCCGATGAAACCTTGAGCGAACAGCAAAAACAAGCGCAAATTTCCGCCCTTGAAAGCGGTTGGCAAGCCGAACACGACCAAGTTGTGGCCGCAGGCGGTTTGCACATTATCGGTACAGAACGCCATGAAAGCCGCCGTATCGACAACCAATTGCGCGGTCGCGCGGGCCGTCAGGGCGACCCCGGCTCCAGCCGTTTCTATCTGTCGTTTGAAGACCCATTGTTGCGCCTGTTTGCACTCGACCGTGCCGCAGCCATCCTCAACCGCCTGGCACCCGAGCGCGGCGTTGCCATCGAACACGGCCTGCTGACCCGTCAAATCGAAGGCGCACAACGTAAAGTCGAAGGCCGCAACTTCGATATGCGTAAACAAGTTTTGGAATACGATGACGTTGCCAATGACCAACGTAAAGTGATTTACCATCAACGTAACGAAATCCTGACCAGCAAAGACGTCAGCGATTTGACCCGCGAAATCCGCGCCGACGTTGTCAGCGACTTGGTTGATTACCACATCCCACCTGACAGCATGGAAGAGCAATGGGACATTCCGGCACTGGAGCACCAACTTGCCGCTGATTTCCGCCTCCATGTCGATATTAAAGGCTGGCTGAAAGAAGACAGCACTTTGGACAACCAAGACATTAAAGAACGCCTCATCAAACGCATCGAAGACGAATACGCTGAAAAAGTCGAATTGGTCGGCAAACAGGCTATGTCTGACTTTGAACGCAATGTTATGTTGCAAGTTATCGACAACCAATGGCGCGAACACCTCGCTGCTATGGACTACCTACGCCAAGGCATCCATCTGCGCAGCTATGCTCAGAAAAATCCAAAACAGGAATACAAACGCGAAGCTTTCGCCATGTTTGAAAACCTGTGGCGCGGTATCAAACAAAACATTGCCGCTTTGCTGACCGCCGTTCAAATCGAGCGCAACAGCGAATACGACCACACTGCCGCACAAAGCGTCAGCGATGTTCAAACCGTCCACTCCGATGCGCCTGATATGGAAGAATTGCTCGGTCAATCGCAAACCGATTTGGTGACCGAAGCGTTCGACCCGGACGGCACAGACTTCAGCCCTGAAGCGCTTGCACAAAACGGCCTGATTGTTCACCGCAACGATCCTTGCCCTTGCGGCAGCGGCCTGAAATACAAACAGTGCCACGGTAAATTGAACTAAGCAGTCATCTCAAAAGGCCGTCTGAACGGTGAAACGAGAATCTTTGATTTCGTTCTCACATCTGTTCAGACGGCCTGAGAATTATCCAAATAAGCAAAAAACTTCCAAACCCAATTTCAAAAGAGTATCCCTATGGCAGGCAATACCTTCGGACAAATCTTTACCGTTACCACTTTCGGCGAAAGCCACGGCGCAGGCTTGGGCTGCATCATTGACGGCTGCCCGCCCGGATTAGAATTGAGCGAAGCGGATATCCAATTTGACCTTGACCGCCGCAAACCCGGCACCAGCCGCCACGTTACCCAACGCCGCGAAACCGACCAAGTCGAAATCCTCTCCGGCGTATTCGAAGGCAAAACCACCGGTACACCCATTGCCCTCCTGATCCGCAATACCGACCAACGTAGCAAAGACTATGGTAATATCGCCACCAGTTTTCGTCCCGGACATGCTGATTATACCTACTGGCACAAATACGGTACACGCGACTATCGCGGCGGCGGTAGAAGTTCCGCCCGCGAAACCGCTGCCCGCGTTGCTGCCGGAGCAGTCGCTAAAAAATGGCTGAAAGAAAAATTCGGTACTGAAATTACCGCCTACGTGACCCAAGTCGGCGAAAAAGAAATCCAGTTTGAAGGTTACGAATACATTTCCCAAAATCCTTTTTTTGCCGCCAACCAAAGCCAAATTGAGGACTTGGAAAACTATATGGACAGCGTGCGCAAATCATTGGATTCTGTCGGCTCAAAACTTCATATCGAAGCGGCTAACGTCCCCGTCGGCTTGGGCGAACCGGTTTTTGATCGCCTCGATGCAGAAATTGCCTATGCCATGATGGGTATTAACGCCGTCAAAGGCGTGGAAATCGGCGCAGGTTTTGATAGCGTAACGCAACGCGGCAGCGAGCACGGCGACGAGCTCACGCCTCAAGGCTTCCTGTCCAACCACTCAGGCGGCATCTTGGGCGGCATCAGCACCGGACAAAACATTCATGTGAATATTGCCATCAAACCGACCAGTTCCATCACCACACCGCGCCGCAGCATTGATATAGAAGGCAACCCTGTCGAACTTGCCACACACGGCCGCCACGACCCCTGCGTCGGATTACGCGCCGCTCCGATTGCAGAAGCTATGCTGGCATTGGTCTTGATCGATCACGCCTTACGCCATCGTGCGCAAAATGCCGATGTTCAGGTTAATACACCGGACATTGCCAAATTGGAAAAATAACCGTTTATTTCTGAATATTCTCAGAAAAATTTAGCCAAATCACAGTCTTTATACTACAATAGCACCTTATTGTCGTATGACGAAAATACGGATTTATATTAGAGGAATACAACCGCAATGGCACAAGAAACCGCTTTGGGCGCTGCGCTGAAATCTGCCGTCCAAACCATGAGCAAGAAAAAACAGACAGACATGATTGCCGACCACATTTACGGCAAATATGATGTATTCAAACGATTCAAACCGTTAGCCGTCGGCATCGACCAAGACTTGGTTGCTGCCCTACCCCAATACGACCCTGCACTGATTGCACGCGTACTGGCTAACCACTGCCGCCGTCCGCGCTATCTGAAAGCCCTAGCTCGCGGCGGCAAACGTTTTGACTTGAACAACCGCTTCAAAGGCGAAGTCAGCGCAGAAGAACAAACCATCGCCCAACAGCACCCAGCCGTTCAACAGGCATTGGCTGCACAAGCCGAACGCCAAGCCGCTAAGGCTACCGCTGAAACAGAAGCGGCTCCTGTACAAGCGGAGACCAACAAAGCTGCCGAATAATGTTCAGACGGCCTGATAAGGCTTGCACTAAATAAATAGAGACCCCAATTCAATACGACATCTTTAACGTCGATGAATTGGGGCTTTTTTACTGTCTTAACCTTATAGTGGGCTGATTAAAAATAGCTTTGCCTGTTCATAACAAACTAAAATCTCCTCTTATGAACATAAGTAAAGGCCGTCTGAAATATCTTTCAGACGGCCTTTTGAAATAAAATAATCAATTAAAACACGGCTTGTAAAACCAAATAGCTGACAACAGACAAAACGGCAGCGGCAGGCAAGGTAATAACCCAAGCAAGGCCGATCGGTTTCATCAACTTCCAGTTGGCATTGCGGTTAACCAAGCCGATACCCAAAACTGCACCCACCAAGATATGGGTACTGGAAACAGGCAAGCCCATAAATGATGCGGCCATCACGACGGCGGCGGCAGAAAGCTCTGCTGAGAAGCCTGACGCGGGGTGCATTTCTGCCAAGCTGGTGCCTACGGTTTTAATCACTTCTTTACCGACAAACCATAAGCCGACGATCAAAGCGATACCGAAAGTCAACATGGCAATCGGCGGCACGGCGTTTTGGGCAGTAATGCTGTTGGTACGCAACACATCCATAATCGCGGCAAACGGACCAATCGCATTGGCAATATCGTTCGCACCATGGCTGAATGCGAAACCGCAAGCGGTAAATACCTGCATCCATGAGAACATTTGGAAAGTCGATTTATCCAAATCTTTGCGTTTTAAACTTTTGGCAAATACAAACGTACCCATCCAAATAGCCGCACCGATCATGAAAATGGTCAGGAAGCTGTTGACGTTGCTCATGCCCAAATGCAGATTTTTCAGACCTTTGAAAATCAACATGGCCGCAATCATCATGCCGCCGACAGAAGCGATAAACGGCACCCAAGAGTGCAGGGCTTTGTAAGAATCTACTTCGCCCTTACGGCTGTCAAAGCGGTGCAGACCGCGATAATACTCAGACTGCAATTCTTCAGGATCAAAGTCCGGCTCATCATAAATTTGGGCATCGTGCGCCATTTTGGTGGCGTATTCGACTTTTTCAGATTCACTCAAGGCTTCAAAAAACAGGCGGTGTTCTTCTTTATAGGCTTTCTTCTCCAGCTTGATGCCTTTGAGCGTATTATCGGCCCAAGAGTTGTAGTCCAAAACGTTTTTCTTAATTCGTGAAAACAACAGATAGGAAACGATACCGCCCAATACCGGAGACAAAATCCAAGACAAGGCAATTTCGCCCAACTTGTCCCATTGAATCAGCGCAACGGAATCCACACCGTTCAATGCCGCCATACACAAGGCACTACCGACGATACCGCCGATAATGGCATGTGTAGTGGAAACCGGCAGACCTTTGCGTGATGCGAAAAGCAGCCACAATGCCGCAGCCAAAAGCGCAGACATCATAATAAAGACAAACTGCATCGGATCCAGATGCATGCCATTCAAATCGATAATACCCTTACGGATGGTATCTGTTACCTCGCCGCCGGCAATCACTGCGCCGCTGACTTCAAATACTGCCGCAATCAGCAAAGCTTGCGGAATGGTCAATGTGCCGGAGCCGACACTTGTACCGAAAGAGTTGGCAATATCATTACCACCCACATTAAACGCCATGAAGACGCCGAAAAAGGTAGCAAGGATAAACAGGACTGAGTGGTTGTAGTGGGTATAACCCAAACCCCAATAAATAAAATAGCCGACCATGCTCACAAGCATAGCGGCAAAAACCGTATTAATCAGCTTCAAGTTCGCACTCGACTGAGTTTGAGCCATGGAAAGTTTCCTTTTGGAAAACATGTTGAGTCGCGTTATTTTAACCTTTTTGTAATCTTTCTTGCACCAACTATTTACATTAAATGCCGAAATTCCCGTAAAAACGTCAAAAGGCGTTAAAATGTCGTTTTACCTTCTCTTTCTGTAACCGAAATGCAACCCCAATACTATATCGGCATCATGTCAGGAACCAGCATGGACGGTGCCGATGCCGTACTGATTCAAATGCAGGGCAAGCAATGGCAACGAGCCGTTGCCCACAGCTTTCTACCCTATTCAGACGGCCTGCGCCAAGAATTGTTGGCACTGCAAGACATAGGCGAAAATGAATTGCACAGAAGCAATATCCTGGCGCAAACACTCAGCCGCCTATACGCCCAAACCGTCCAACAACTATTGGCAGAACAAAACCTGTCGGCCAAAGACATTGCCGCGATCGGCTGCCACGGACAAACCATCCGCCATGCGCCTGAACACGGTTACAGCATTCAACTGGTCAACCTCTCCCTGTTAGCTGAACTGACCGGCATTTTCACTGTCGGCGACTTTCGCAGCCGCGACCTTGCCTGCAACGGCCAAGGTGCACCCCTCGTTCCAGCCTTTCACGAAGCGCTGTTTCAAGATGCGAATGAAACCCGCGCCGTACTCAACATTGGCGGTATTTCCAATATCAGTATCCTCCCACACGACAGCCCTTCTTTCGGCTTCGATACCGGCCCCGGCAATATGCTGATGGATGCATGGATGCAACATATTTGGCAGCAGCCTTACGACAAAAACGGGGAAAAAGCTGCACAAGGCAAAATCCTCCCTGATCTGCTCGCTTCCCTGCTCGACCATCCTTATTTCAGCCGCCCTTATCCCAAAAGTACAGGCCGAGAGTTGTTTTCCCTAAGCTGGCTTCAAGGCCATCTGAAAGGTAATGAAAAGCCGGAAGATGTGATACGTACATTGGTCTTTTATACCGCACAAACCATTTTTGACGCGGCCAAACAAGCTGCTCCGGTGATTCATCATCTTTATATCTGCGGCGGCGGCATCCGCAATCCTGTTTTGATGCAAGACTTGGAAACCCTGTTTTCTCCCGACACCAAATTGCACAGTACAGCCAAGCTCCATCTTGACCCGCAATGGGTGGAAGCCGCCGCTTTTGCCTGGCTTGCAGCCTGTTGGTGCAATCAAGTCCCGAGCAATCCCCACCATGCAACCGGCGCACATTCACACCGAATTTTAGGCTCAGGACATTACGGCAACTAAAGTTAAATCAATAAAAAGGCCGTCTGAACATTTTCAGACGGCCTTTACTATATTAGCCTTTCCTTATTCTTCTTCCGGCAAACGATTGATTTTCACACGGGCAATCCGTTGTCCGTCCTTCTCAACCACTTCAAAACGCCAGCCATGATAATCGATGAAGTCGCCCACATCAGGAATACTTTGCAATTCTTCCATAATCAAACCGGCAACGGTATGAAAGTCCGCGTCTTCCTCTTGAGCAGGCAGATTTAACTGTGAAGCCAATTCCACATACTCCAATGCACCATCCACAGACAGCGTTTCATCCTGACTGGCTGGAGCAGCTTCTTCTTCCTCACGCTCAAACTCTTCGGGGAACTCACCGGCAATGGTTTCCAATAAATCTTTCATGGTCACCATACCCAGCACCGCGCCAAACTCGTCCACCACCAACGCATAATCCGCGCTGCTTTGACGGAACAATTCAATCGCATTTAACGCCGTCGTACTGTCCGGCAAAATCAATGGTTGGCGCAAGGCCGTCTGAATATTGATTTCTCCTGATTCAAGCAGCTGGTTCAGCAAATCTTTTTTACTGATATAGCCCAAAGGCTCATCTACACCTGCCTTGCCGACAACCAGCAAACGGCTATACGGCGTATTTTTCAACTGCGCATTTTGTTCTTCCCGACTTTGGGAAATATCCAATTTCTCGATTTCCCGACGCGGAATCATCACGCCCATAATCGGGCGTTCCGCCAAAGTCAGCACGCTGCGAATCATGGATTTTTCGTTTTCTTCAAAATGCTCGTCATCGCCGCCGTTATCGCCTGCTTTTGCCAAAATGCTTTCGCGGATACCCATCATACCCAACACATTTTCAGCGGTACGCTTACGCCAAGAAGTGCTGATGTAGTCATTTTTACGGGCATTCTTTTGAGAAACCTGATTAAACAGTTCTATCAAAATCGAGAAGCCAATCGCCGCATACAAATAGCCTTTCGGAATATGGAAATGGAAGGCTTCTGCAATCAGGCTGAAACCAATCATCAACAAGAAACCCAAACACAACATCACTACGGTCGGATGCTTGTCCACAAAGGCGGTCAACGGTTTGCTGGCGGAAATCATCACCGTCATCGCCACAACAACCGCCCCCATTGCCACCACAATATGATCCACCATCGCCACTGCCGTGATAACAGAATCGATAGAGAAAACAGCATCCAAAATCAAGATTTGCGCCACAACGCCCCAAAAAGCAGAATGCTTCTTCTGCCCTTCAGCAACAGCAAATTGATTGTGGCCTTCAAGGCGTTCGTGCAGCTCGGTAGTCGCTTTATAAAGCAGGAAAATACCACCGGCAAACATAATCATGTCTTTGCCGGAAATCTCCAGACCACCCAGCTCAAACAAAGGACGCGTCAGCGTCATGATGTGTGCCATGAAGCCCAGCATGAAAATCCGAATAACGACAGCCAAACCCAAGCCCGTTATCCGCGCCCTATCCCGTTGCAACGGTTTGACCTTGTTTGCCAAAATCGCTACGAAAACAAGGTTATCAATACCTAAAACAACTTCCAAAACCAGAAGCGTGGCAAAGCCTATCCAAGTATGTGGCTCTGCCAACCAACTGAAATCCATAATGATTGCGTTCCTTTAAAATACAAAAAGGCAGCCGTTCCGCTTAAAACGGACAGACTGCCAAAGTTCGGGCATAAATAAAGGGAAAGAAGCGGTATAACAACTACTCTGCTCTGCGTCTTTCATGAAAAAATTATGCCTCGGTCAACAATAATGGCAAACAGTTTATCAGTTTGACGAAAGAAAGGCAAAGTCTGACAGCATATTTTCTTTTAAAAACAGTCTACAGCTGCCAACAAATCACTTTCTCCAGCGTTAACAAAAGGAATCGGTCGATATATTTGGTGATCATAGTTTGTTCGGTTTGCTGAAAGAAGATTCTTATAAGAAATCCCCTAAATGTCTGGGTGAAAATTTAGAGGATTTTGCCAATACCTCAAATCTTACACATTATACCGTCTCATAAATATCAATATTCGGTATGCCATCCAAACCTATGGTGCTCAAAATATCCCACCAAAGCCATTCCAAGTAATACCAAAGGTCTTCAGGAAAGACTTCTTGGGCATATTCCAAAGTCGGCCATATGTCTTTTAATTTCTGCACCTGTTCTTTTGAAGTTCCAGTCAGAGGAGTTCCAATACCATTAGTATAATCATACAAACGAATTGAACCATCATCTATAAGCTCTTCAAGAAAAGAACAGAATTTATCTTTTAAGTTCGGATCTTGAAGATCAATATGCATGTATTCTTTATATGAATTAAAGATCGCAGACAACTTCAAATTAAAATCAAGAATCTCAAATTTTTGTTTCTTATCCACGGGAATATCCTTTATAAATTATTGAAATTTAAGCTCCAATACACCACCCTTAAGAGATGATGGTACCTTGTGGAACTCTAATGTCCATCGAGCGTTAGTTAAATGTTGAAACCTTTGCAAAACCCTCTGTAGCCAATCGCCGCAACCCGGACACAAGATTTCAACTATTCCATATCTAAATTTCTTTTTCCCCAAAAGTCTCCCTTTTCCCCGGATACCCAGATGCTCCTCCTAAATAGGTAGGAATTTAGAAGGTTTTGCCAAGGTCTCAAGCCGTCTGAAAATTGGGATTTTTTCAGACAAAATGGTTTATATTGACATTAATTTTCTAAGAAAATATACGTTTTCCCGATTATACACTTTCAGAAATTACAGATATATTTAATCTCCATACAGTTAAAGTAATTAATCTGCCATCTAAATAAGAATATTCTAATTGAAGAGCATCATCTTCAAAGCAAATATTTCCAGCTGTAAATGTATTACCATCTAGCCTACCTGTTATCTTATATTGTGTACTATTACCTATTCTTTCAAAAGGAATAATAACAGATTCATCTGTATTAACCTCTTCCAATATAAACTCATCAATAATGAAATAGTCAAGTTCCACATTGTAAACTTTATTCACTTCAATAGCCATTGGACAACAATTAAGGAAACAATATAGATTGTTATTTTCTATAGAAAAATATGCAAATTCCTCAATTCTTTCATCCATTTTTTTTAGCTTTGCTGAGTAAATCATTTTTAACCTTTCATAAATTATTTTATCTTTTGGATTGCTACGATTTATAGCTCTCCAAAAGTCTTTTCCACTTTCATATGGATGGTTGTGATGGCACTTTAATAATTTGTTTCTATGAAGGCTAATGAATTAAGTATAATCATTTAATCAATCATCATCAAAATATCTTAAAATATTAACCAATAGATAAAATAAAAACCACCATGTAACATGGTGGTTTTAAAATTTGGCTCCCCGACCTGGGCTCGAACCAGGGACCTGCGGATTAACAGTCCGTCGCTCTACCGACTGAGCTATCGGGGAATTAAAGATGAAATTATATAGAAAATATCAGAAATCTGTCAAGCAACAATCTATATAAAAACAAAAATATTTTTATATCTTTTTAATTTATAAAAATTTTATAAGATTTCAGAAATTTGTTTGGCCGCACGTTTCGCATCCAACAAAATCAAGCCCAATTTACCGCTTTCTTTTGCCATCAATGCCAATACTGCATTTTCACCTGCTTGACTCAACAGAATATAGCCATTTTTACCTTTAACCATTACCTGATCCAACTCACCGCAAGCCAACTCATGTACGGAACGATTGCCCAATGCCAGAAGCGTTGCCGACATCGCGCCTACACGGTCTGCATTCAGGTGGGAAGGCAGCATGGTTGCGATCGGCAGGCCGTCTGTAGAAATAACTGCAGAAGCAGTGATATCAGCAGAGGTATTGTTCAAATCGCTTAATACAGAGATTAATAGTTGTTGCATAGTCGCTCCATTCTAAAATAAATATCGGTCAGGCAAAAATCAACGGCTGCCGTATCGGTGGTACAGCACTTTAACCAAAGTAACAAAAGCCTCTTTATTTAAGTCAGGCATTCCGCCAATTACCAAAATCAGCTTGGTCATGCCAATATACAGAGGGAAAAAGGTCAATTCACTTTGGCCTGAAGGATCACAAATACCCCATGCGCTATTATTGATATGCAGGTTATTGCGAATCAAAAGACGGTGATTGTCTTCCATTTTGGCCACTTCACTCGCCAAAAGACCCAACTCTTCCGCAGCCTCGTGATGGAAATTGGCATTGGCAAAATACAAACCGTTTTCATCAGCCAATAAAGCTTTGCCAGAATTAGACAACTGTTCCAACAATGTAGGCAATTGCTCGTCAGTCAAATGGATGTCGTCTGTGCTGATTTCCTCATTACCATACAAAAATTCCAAGCGTTGGAGGCGGTACAGCAGGTTCAAAGCGGTATTGATGTCGCTGGTATCCGCCCACGCCAAGATTTTTTCGCTGCTGATGGTTTCAGACGGCTCTGCACGCAACAGACCATACAATAAAGTTCTGCTGGCACTGGGCGTATCACTTGAAACAGCATAATACGCACCTGCCGGTGTAATCTTAGGATATAAATTTGCTTGTAAAGAGAGTGTCGCTTCCATCTTATACCTCTAATCCGGGGTCAATTGAGAACAACATGGCAGTAACCAATTGTTTTACATCGTCTTCTCGACGCGCATCAATCTCAAAAACCGGTACATTAAAATTATTCTGTGCTAAATATTTTTGATAAACATCCACGCTTGGTAAGGATCGGATATCCATCTTCGTTACCCCTACAACCAAAGGCGCTTTTTTCAGCAACTCGCGGAACGCATCCAAGAAGAATTGCAAGTCTTTCAATGGGTTGCTTCTTGTATTATCTAAAAGAAGTACCAAGCCCATACTGCCTTGGCTCAGAATTTCCCACATGAAATTAAAACGCTCCTGACCAGGCGTACCATAGAGGTGAACCTTGGTTTCCTCATCCAAATGAATGACACCGTAGTCCATCGCCACAGTCGTGTACCCCTTGCGGACAAGTGTCATATCGGATGCGGATGCATCGGTTTGAACCGGCGGTTCATCAGATAAAGCTGAAATTGCAGTGGTTTTACCTACGCCGACAGGACCGGTAAAGATAATTTTATTTTCTTTCATGACGTGTCCTTTACGATTTACCCAGCAACTTACGCATCAGGCGTTGCAACAGGCCGCGAGGTTGTTCTTTCGACGGACCGGCAATTTTTTGAGCCTCTTTGCTCATTGCTGTTTCAGGTACGTCTTTGCTATTCACATCAATCTGTTCGTTCAACGAAGGCGTATTGTTCGCATCAGTTGCAAACTCTGTATCTGTCGCCAAAAAGCCTGTCATATATGTT
Source organism: Neisseria subflava (assembly GCF_024205705.1). NCBI lineage: Bacteria > Pseudomonadati > Pseudomonadota > Betaproteobacteria > Neisseriales > Neisseriaceae > Neisseria > Neisseria subflava. The sequence continues at coordinate 479,398 of NZ_CP073115.1, read as the reverse complement.
GCCGATAAATAATTCAAAATATCAGGCATTTCCAAAGGCATGACTTTATAGAGGATGTTCAGATTAACAGACGTTTTCGTCAGAAATGCCGACAAACGCATAGATTCTGGAACATGCGCCAAACGGGTTAAGTTTGGCCAACGCTTGAGTGTAAAGACTGTTTGCGGCGTCATCGGATAAATCAGACGGCCTGATGCAGTCCAAATAGCCATTTGCCACAAGCATGACATAATGGTGACTTTGGCTTTTTCTTTCCATTGAGGATTATCAGGGACAGCCTTACACACGACAGCCAAGTTATCGTTCTTACACAATTTCTCCAACTCATTGGCACTGACTGTCAGCAGTACTCGCTGGATACTAGGAAACACGATTAATATCGGCTTGCCTTCATGCAAGACGGCAATATCTTGGTGTCCTTGACTGGCAAATTTCAGCGCACCCAACAAGCCTTTATTTGGATTAAATCGGCGAATAGTTGCTTTTCTTGTACCGTCGGAATTTGATTGTTTTTTATTCTCTTCAGCCGCTTGTTGCTCAGACGGCTCAAAAACATTGCCACCTTGAGCCAGGCTACGCAAAACAGGAAACAAGGTATCGAATTTGACCGGCTTAGCCAAATAAGGAGTCGTTACTGTCGGCAACTCGGAAGAAAACATAGCCACAGATACTTCCGGATAAGTTTTCTTCAACTCTTTCCAAGCTTCTACACCTGCCGGAGTATCGGTATCAACCAATACCAAATCCGGTTTTTCATCAGAATCAGGAGAAACGATGACGTAATTCGTCGTATTGTGCATTTTAAATGCCATACGGAATACCGCCTGCTGTTGCTCACCCATCTCCTGTAACATAACCCGTATGGTTTTAATTTTTGGTAAATGATTATTCATCACTCGTACTTTCTACGATTATCTTATTTTTTTGAATATTGGTTCATTCGTTGCAAGAGACGGCTCATTGCCAAGACAACCTCTTCAGGCAAGCTGACAACACGCTCACGCAACAAGCGCAGAAATTGTTCCAAACGTCCCCAATCTTCAACGCGTTCGTACAAATCAAACAAGATAATGTACAACTGCGATTCTTGAGGATACTGCAAAACAGCCTGTTCCAAAGTACCGATGGCCAAATCCAACTGACCGTAGGCCAACAAAGATTCCACTTCTTTCAGAGCTTCATCAGCAGGTGAAGAGCTGGCGCTGATAACTGAAGAGTCTTTTTGAACCAACTCACGATATTTGGCTTTCATCTGCAAAAAACTTGGCTGAATATAACCGCGCTTTAAGCCAATCTCTTTAATTTGCTGCTCAGACGGCCCTTTTTCCAAATCATCAAAAATTTCGTGATAACCAAGGCTATAACCCCAACCAAGCATACGTTCTTTTACTTGACGGCCATATTGACCCAAAGAGTGGTAAAGCTTCCACAGATGCTTGGCAAACTGCCCTACTTCTTCATTCTGATAATCCAGACGCAAGGCATCGATAATGAGACCAGCAGGCTTCGCAGAAGTTTGGATTGCTTTGTTGTATTGATGCAAAGCAGTCTCGTAGCTAATCTTGTCTTTCAGGATTTTTGCACTGCGCTCCGGTTTGGCAAAACCAATAACCGCCCCCATCTCTTCAGGACTGATTTCGCCAAAATCTTTCTTGCCTAATACGATAGGCGCACGTTTGCCCATACCTGGAACAACAATGCGTTCAACCGAATCGCTCTCAAAGGCAATATGCTCGTCGGAAGCAACTTCCAAACCGCTTTGTTCACCAATTTGACGGTCCACTTCCTGCATATTCCAACCGAGATGATGCTCGGCAAAAACACGCAGGCGCAGGTTAGTAGAATCCAAAGCCAGACCGGCTTTCAGGTATTCGGCTACGCTGTCTTCAGAAAGGGAAGCACTATGACGCTCAAGCGTATCCGCCAGCATATCGATATTGCCGACTCGCAGATTCAAACCAATTAATTCATGAACCAGCTTTTCCGGCGCACCGTCTTCCAAAGTATTGAGATAACCGGCTAAAGACTCCGCTGCTTTGCTCTCATAGCCGAACTGTTTATAAACCTGATATTCGGTCAACGGATCGACTTCTTGTGCGGAAACAGAAGCTGTTACATCGTTTGAGCCGCTTCCGCCCCATTCCCAGTCTTGATTATCCGCATTGGAAACTGTCTGGTTGACTTTCTCAATCCAGTCGTTTCCATCCTCAGAGGAGGCTGTATGAGCAGCAGATGTACGGCCGCTTTTTGATGCATGCGCGCTTTGTTTGTCTGAATTGTTACTTTGTTTATGACGAACAAAAACCAACACCAGCAAAAAAAGCACCAGCAAAAAAATAGTTAAAAGTTGATAGTTCAAGAACACCTCCCAGTCTTGTGCTGCAAACTGCATTTATTAACATCTGTTGCTTTACACGCAACTTCAACGTTATTCATTCCCAAAACGAATGATGATAACATGAACGCACCCATTTTTACATTAGAAACCCTACCCACATAAAGGACTTGATACCAATTTACAACTCAAACACACCAATGGATTCAACATGCGAGGTTTGTGCAAACATATTCATGATTCCCGCCACCTTAAACTTATAGCCCTTATCAACCAAGACACCGGCATCTCGTGCAAATGTTGATGGATTACACGAAACATACACTATCTTCTGAGGCAAAAACGGCTTGTGTAGTGATTTGACAACAGCATAAGCTCCACTTCTCGGCGGATCGAGCAACATCTTGTCGAATTGTCCCCACGACTCAACAGTTTTTTCATCAGTATCGAACAAGTCGGCAACAGAAAACGTCATATTCTCGGCACAACGATTTAGGTGGGCATTTTCCTTTGCCCTATCTACCAAATAATCAGCGCCTTCAATACCGACAACCGATGCGCCACTTTTTGCCAACGGCAAACTGAAATTGCCCAAACCGCAAAACAGATCGGCAATCCGCTCCCCTTTTTGAGGATTTAAAAGTCTGACCGCCCTTGCCACCATCACTTCGTTTAGCTGCGCATTAATCTGCGTAAAATCACCGGGTTTGTAAGGCATTTCCACATCAAATTGAGCAAAAGTATAGTTCAGGGCAGGCGCATTCTCAGGGTAAAACGGCCAGGACTCGGCATGATCCTGCAACCATATTTGCCATGCCTTTTCAGCACCCGACAATATCTTATCAAACCAATTACGCAATTCGCTTAATATTTGTCCAAACGGTTGATTTACGAAACGAATGTTGAATACGGTCACATTTTTTCCGCAATAAAACTCAACAAATTTCACTTTCACACCGTCATCATGCAGCTTTTGCAGCAAATTGCGGACATCAGGCAACCTATCGGACACATGCTTAGGCAAAATATGGCAATGGCGGATATTGACGACATCATGGCTTTTTTTGGCCTGAAAACCGAGTTTCAGACGGCCTTGCTTATCCATCGAAACACTTAAACGTGCCCTATCGCGATAATACCAGGAGTAACCATATAAAGGGGGCAAAATTATCTCAGGCTTGACCTTACCTATCCGTTCCAACTGCTCTTCCAAAATCCGTTGCTTTAATGCAACTTGCGCGCCAAAGGAAACATGTTGAAGCGAACAACCGCCACATGTATCAAAATAGCAACAAGCTGGCTCAATGCGTTCGGAAGAAGGTTTTAAAACCGTTTCGACCTGAGCTTCTGCAAACTGCTTTTTTTCTTTATGAATGGCAAACGTTACACGCTCTCCGGGCAGCGCACCGCCGATGAATACAGTCTTCCCATCGACTCTGGCAACACCCCTGCCCTCATAATCCAAAGAAAAAACTTCCGCCTCTTGATACCGTTCTTTCACACTCATACCGTTTCCGTCAGACAGCCGCTTACCGGCCGTCTGACTGTCTTCCAATACCGAAAGCGCATATTTTCTCACAAAAACACAGAGTTTCAGGTATCATGCGCCAAAAACTTTCATTTCAAACCCTACAAAAAAAGACGACATGAAAAAAATACTGTTCGGCCTGACCGCCGCCCTTTTAACTTCAGCCGCTGCTGCAAACACACTTATTCCAGACGTCTCCCCCACCTCTTCCGGACAACACGTCGTTATCAATATTACGCAACAGCGTTTGTTCCTCTACGACAACGGTAAACTGAGCAAAATTTATCCTGTTGCCGTCGGCAAAGCCATGACCCAAACCAATCTGGGCGAACATAAAATAGGCGCAAAAGCCTACAACCCGGTTTGGCATATCCCTAAATCCATCCAAAAAGAACGCAATGACGGAGTTAAAAGCGTACCGGCCGGCCCGAATAACCCGCTGGGCCCGGTATTTGTCCGTCTTGGCGACCCTAAATTAAGCCTTGGCATTCACGGCACCAATGCCCCTGCCAGCGTACCCGGCGTCCGCAGCCATGGTTGCGTGCGCATGAAATCGCCTGACGCATTGGAATTCGCCAAAACCATCGCAACAGGTTCTCCTGCCTCCGTTATCTATCAAATGGCAAGTCTGAACGAAGATGCCAACCAAAACTTGTGGCTGGCTGCCTATCGCGACCCATACGACAAGAAAAACCTTGATACGGCTGCCCTGAAAAAAAGCATTGCCGCTTGGGCAAAAGCACACGGCAAAACCATTCCTGCCGCGCGTGTGGATGCAATCCTGAAAGGACGCACCGGCGCGGCAAACTGTCTGACTTGCGCCAAAGGTGTAAAACTCAAATCTCCTTTGAAGTCTTTAGCATGGACCAGCGGCACGGATGCTTACAGCAAACCTAAAGTCATGCCGAAACCGGCTCCTGCTAAAGATGTGGTATTGCCTCAAGGCACTGAAATCGAAGTCGATGCTACCGACGATACCAACAAGGCAGCATCCGAACCGAAACAAAGCGTTCGTCCAACTCCGGTGAAACCGGCAAAACCAGCTGCCAAACCGGCAACCACTCCGGCCGATGCTCCTGCTTCTGCACCTAAAGCCGCTTCTGAACCGGCTACTGCCCCAGCCTCTGCTCCTGTGAAAGGTGCTCCGGCAAGCAGCGAACCGGCAGATTTGCTGTTCTAAGCAGAACAAAATACATAGCCAAAGGCCGTCTGAAACTTAAATTTCAGACGGCCTTATATATTGCGTTCCATCAGGGGCGCATATTCTTAATTCTTGTAAAGCCCCTTAACTAAGTCAGTAAAGGGGCTTTAATTATGCTTATTTTCTACACCGTAAATCCTGAACCAGCATCTTTTCCAAAGTGTAAGGTCGTGGCGGATTTGTCATAGTTTCGCGGAAATTTTGACACTTTTAAAAATATCGACTGTGCCAAATAAATTGCAATTCAGAAATGAGAACAAAAGCGACGCTACCGTCGCTTTTTATTTTACCAATTACATACGACCAATTCTCCACTGGCTTTACCAGTTTTATTTCTTCCGACTGTATAAGCCAATTCAAGTTGAGTGATACGGAAATCTTTGAACAATTCCCTGATATCAGGGTGGTCATTAATGGATAGCATGACCTTACCCTTACTCTCTGCCATTACCTTGGCCAGTAATTCATACTGCTCCCAGCCAAATGATTGGTCATAGCCTGCGGTCTGCCAATATGGTGGGTCTGCATAGAAGAAGGTGTGCTCACGGTCATATCGCTTGAAGCAACGATCCCAGGATTCATTCTCTATATAAACACCTTTTAAACGGTCTTTAGCAGCCTTTAATTTAACCTCAATCTGAGATGCATCCCATGCTTTTGACGTGGTAGCTGTACCAAAATGCTGATGGACGGTTTTGCCGCCGAAGGCGTTGTGTTGAAGGTAGAAGAAACGAGCGGCACGTTGAATATCTGTCATGCATTCGGGCGGCGTGTTTTGCAGGCAGGAGAATGTCTCGCGGCTGGTAAGCGTCCACTCGAACTGACGGACGAACTCGTCGAAATGGTGTTGTATAGTTAATTAAAATCAAAATAGGATAATAGTGCATCGTCAAATCGAGCGTAATCAGACAAAACGGTTCTCAGATACCGCTTAATATTCGCCCACACCTTCTCAATCGGGTTGAGCTCAGGTGAATAAGGTGCAAGAGGCAATACCTTATGTCCCAATTTTTCCGCCATTTCCCGTAAGACACCCATACGGTGAAATCGTGCATTATCTAAAATAATCACCGATTTTTGAGTCAATGTGGGCTGTAGGCATTGCTGAAACCACGCTTCAAAAAAGACTCCGGTCATCGTATTTTGATAAACCATCGGAGCAATCAGCCGGTTGCCGACTTGTGCGGACACCAGAGATAAGCGTCGGTATCTTTTTCCACTTATCTGCGCTTTCACTATTTGCCCTTTTAGGCTGCGGGCATAGGGACGGAACAGGTAGCGGTCAAATCCTGTTTCATCCAAATAAACACGTTGGTAGTCGGAAAATTCGGCCAGCTGTGTCAAATAATGCGTTACTTTGGCCGGGTCTTGTTCTTTGTAAGTGGTGGTCTTTTTTTGCGCGTCATCCCCATCTGTTTGAGTGCATAGCAAACGGCGGCTGCTGTACAATCAAAATGTTTGGCGATTTCATGCAGATAGGCATCCGGGTGTTGCCCAACATATTGAGCCAGTTTTTGCCTATCCAATTTGACGGCATTTAGACCGGTGACTTGATGTTTTAGGCTGCCTGTTTGTTTTTTAAGGCGAATCCACAGGTAAAGCGTGTTTCTTGACAAGTTAAACGTTGCTGCGGTTTGGCTGATGTTTTTGCATTGTTCGTAATAGTTTAAAGCTTTGTTTCTTAAGTCCGCAGAGTATGCCATGGTTAGACCTTCAAAGTTGATTATTGTACTATTTTGTTTTTAATTGACTATACCACACGATAGAGATTGATGAGCTGTCCGTTGATGTCGTTGAGTACCTCTACTTTAGCAGGCGTTGGGCGCATAAAGAACAACGCTGCGCCACCGGAAAACAACTCAACATAACAAGAATGCTCGGGGAACATAGGCAAAAGATGTTTTGCCAAACGACGTTTGTCGCCCATCCAGGGGATAATAGGTAGAGACCTTTGCAAAATTCCCCAAAATCCCCTAAATTCCCATCAAGACATTTAGGGGATTTTCCATGAGCACCTTCTTCCAGCAAACTGCACAAGCCATGATTGCCAAACACATCGACCGCTTCCCACTATTGAAGTTGGATCAAGTGATTGATTAGCAGCCGATCGAACAATACCTGAATCGTCAAAGAACCCGTTACCTCCGAGACCATCGCGGCCGTCCCGCCTATCCCCTGTTGTCCATGTTCAAAGCCGTCCTGCTCGGACAATGGCAGCCTCTCCGATCCCGAACTCGAACACAGCCTCATCACCCGCATCGATTTCAACCTGTTTTGCCATTTTGACGAACTGAGCATTCCCGATTACAGCACCTTATGCCGTTACCGTAACTGGCTGGCACAAGACGACACCCTGTCCGAATTGCTGGAACTGATTAACCGCCAACTGACCGAAAAAGGCCTAAAAGTAGAGAAAGCATCCGCCGCCGTCATTGACGCCACCATTATTCAGACCGCCGGCAGCAAACAGCGCCAGGCTATAGAAGTCGATGAGGAAGGACAAGTCAGCGGCCAAACCACACCGAGTAAGGACAAAGATGCCCGCTGGACAAAGAAAAACGGCCTCTACAAACTCGGTTACAAACAACATACCCGTACCGATGCGGAAGGCTATATCGAGAAACTGCACATTACCCCCGCCAATGCCCATGAGTGCAAACACCTGTTGCCTTTGCTGGAAGGTATGACCGTCTATGCCGATAAAGGCTACGTCAGTAAGGAAAACCGGCAACATCTGGAAGAGCATCGGCTGCAGGACGGCATTATGCGCAAAGCCCACCGCAACCGTCCGCTGTCGGAAGTGCAAACCAAACGTAACCGATATTTGTTGAAGACCCGTTATGTGGTCGAACAAAGCTTCGGTACGTTGCACCGTAAATTCTGCTATGCGCGGGCAGCCTATTTTGGTCTGTGTAAAGTGAGTGCGCAAAGCCATCTGAAGGCGATGTGTTTGAACCTATTGAAAGCCGCCAACAGGCTAAGTGCGCCTGTTGCCGCCTAAAAGGCTGCTGGATGCCTGATTAATCAGGTATCCAAGGGGGATTAAGGGGGAATTTGGGTAGAATCAGTGGATATTTGAAACGAAAACAGCCGAAAAACTGTATTGGGGTTTCGGTTATCGGGGGAGGAAGGAATTTTGCAAAGGTCTCAGGTAATGTTTGTTGCATTTTTTGCATCATATATACTCCTGAATTATGGCATTCGCGATGCTCTAAATCAGATTTAATATGATGCTCAAAGGCATTCTTTTGATTTATTAATTAGCTGAAAGAATTGATGCTTTTACAACGAGTGCACTTTATTTGTACACAACCGCTGCCTTTTGCCAGCAATTTCCCACAAAACTTACAGCGTAATTCACGATAGATTTGCATTTGCATCCACTCCTGTATCAGATAGAATGCCTCGATCTCTAGAGACTAAGGCGGCCTTAGAAGTCAATGCAGGTATGCTCTGCTTGGCTGGCGTAACAGTGTTGCCGCACTGTTACGTCGCCGTCCCACTTATATTTAAAATCCTCCCAAAGGCCGCCTTATTCAGACGGCCTTTTATTTATATTTGCCTACAAATAGCGCAACTCTTTCGCTTTTGCGATGATACGTTCGGCACATAATTATTTTAAGACGTTATCAAAACCTACAAACCATACCGACAATAGGGAAAGAAACCGCAGTGATCCTACTAAGACACCTCACAGATAAAAATTTTGAAACAGCGAATAAATTTGTAGCCTTTGCCGGTCTAAGTCCAAAAATTGAACAATCAGGAACAAGTGTCAATAAAAAAGGTAGATTGAGCCGATACGGAAACCGCCAATTAAAACGTGCCTTGTTCATGCCTGCCCTTGTTGCCTACCGCATGAATGCATTCCCTCAACTTGTCAGAAATTTAGAAGCGGCAAAAAAGCCTAAGATGATAATCATCGTTGCACTAATGCAGAAATTGGCAAAAATCGCATTTTATATACACAAGTCTAAAAAGCCGTTTGATAAAGCGCGACATCAGACGGTTTAACGAATTTATACAAAACAAAACGGCTGTAAAAACAGCCGTTCTTTGTCGTTTCTGTGGAAAATGCAATAATTAAATATCTATTAAAAACATAAATATAATAAATTAACCTATTTTAATAATTGACAGGTCAATATATCATCTTTTCATTACATCCCAAACTATTCGATATGAGGAAAAATAAAACGCATACGCGAAATCTGCATAGCAGCCACCTTCTGAGTAGCAGAATAATTTTCGATTTTTTCTTGAATTCTGATTTGATGCATATTGCCGTGATGCTTAGGAGCAGATTTTTGAGGCTCGCTTGTCGCCTGCAACTCTTGCTCTGTTTTCAACGCTTCCTCTGCCTCAATCGCCGAAAGTGCTGCCTCATCCCTTACCAAACCGAAACGCTCGATAATGGCATTGGCTTCATCTATATAATGAGATTTGTCCGCGCCATTTTCTAACACTGCATCTTCAAGTACGACCGACAAATGCTTGCCGCAATTTTCGATACGCTCTGCGATACGCGAATAAACCATCCAACGTTTCAACCTCAATGCGCCTGCATCGTCATTGGGTGAAGCGGCATCCAGTTTAATCAAACCATAATGCTTGCCGTAATACAGACGGAACACCAGCTGCTTCAAACCTTCTGTTTCGTCCAGCATCCGATAAAGTTCACGAACCAACAACAGCAAACGGTCAAATGCGCCTGCTTTAGACAGATATTCCGGATCATCGGAAGCGAGCGCGTAAATCAGTTTGGACAGCTTGGCGTTGAGTGCGTTATTCATCTTTTTTCCTTTTATTTTTAAGCGATGGATTGTCTTAAGAGCCGTTCCAAAAAATTTGGTTGCATAGCGAAATGTAAATTTTGCATGAAAACCAAATCATTCAAAACGGAATAGAAAGTATAAAACGGCAGATTGCCGTGAATTTTAAGTGTCTTGCCGTATTTTAACGCAACTATGCTATTTTGTTAAAAAATAGCGCCATCATTTATCTGCCCATCTTCTGTAAAACAATCTGGCAGTCCGACTTCTTCTTGATTAAAATAATTACTAATAGCCCAAACTCAATAAAGGAACACATCATGAAATGGACAGATACCCAACGCATCGCCGAAGAACTCTACGACTTACACGGAGACAGCATCGATCCGAAAACCGTACGCTTTACCCAACTGCGTGATCTGATTATGGCTTTGCCTGAATTTGACGATGACCCAGCGCGTTGCGGCGAGCGTATTCTCGAAGCTGTGCAACAAGCATGGATAGATGAAGCAGAATAAGCTTTCTTCCCTTACATCAAACAAGACCTCAGGCTATTTTTCAGACGGCCTGAGGTCTTTATTAAATCTATTCATACAATTTCGGAAAATTTCGAAATTGACTCATACTAACCTCAAATTTATTATGCAGTCTGACAACAAATAAAAGATATGCAGAAGGTGCATAAGCATGAATCACGCTAGAGAAATCGCCGCTTTAAACAACAGCCTTTCTGATTTGAAAGGCGACATCAATGTTTCGTTCGAATTTTTCCCGCCGAAAAACGAACAAATGGAAACCATGCTATGGGATTCCATCCATCGCCTGCAAACTTTGCATCCGAAATTCGTTTCCGTAACCTACGGTGCAAACTCCGGCGAACGCGATCGCACACACAGTATCGTTAAACGCATCAAACAAGAAACCGGTCTTGACGCAGCCCCTCACTTGACCGGTATCGATGCCAGCCCTGACGAGTTGCGTCAAATCGCCAAAGACTATTGGGACAGCGGCATCCGCCGCATTGTTGCCCTGCGTGGTGACGAGCCGCCCGGCTATGAGAAAAAACCTTTCTATGCCGAAGATTTGGTCAAACTGTTGCGCTCCGTTGCCGACTTTGACATTTCCGTAGCGGCCTACCCTGAGGTGCACCCGGAAGCCAAATCTGCCCAAGCCGACTTGATCAATCTGAAACGCAAAATCGATGCGGGTGCCAACCACGTTATTACCCAATTCTTCTTCGACGTGGAAAGCTATCTGCGCTTCCGCGACCGTTGCGTGATGATGGGCATTGACGTTGAAATTGTTCCCGGCATCCTGCCTGTAACCAATTTCAAACAATTGACCAAAATGGCCCAAGTGACCAACGTCAAAATCCCAAGCTGGCTGTCTAAAATGTACGAAGGTTTGGATGACGACCAAGGCACGCGCAACCTTGTTGCCGCCAGCATCGCCATCGACATGGTCAAAGTCCTCTCGCGCGAAGGTGTCAAAGACTTCCACTTCTACACCCTCAACCGCAGCGAACTGACTTACGCCATCTGCCATATTTTGGGTGTGCGCCCCCGTTAATAAAACAGACGGCCTCACCATTCTGATTTACAATATCGAACATTCAGGCCATACCGGCCTGATTCAAAATTCCAACTAGGAGAGTTAACATGACAACATTACATTTTTCAGGCTTCCCGCGCGTCGGTGCCTTCCGCGAATTGAAATTCGCACAAGAAAAATACTGGCGCAAAGAAATCAGCGAGCAAGAATTGCTGGCTGTTGCTAAAGACTTGCGCGAGAAAAACTGGAAACACCAAGCTGCTGCCAACGCTGATTTCGTTGCTGCAGGCGATTTCACTTTCTACGACCACATCCTCGACCTGCAAGTTGCCACCGGTGCCATCCCTGCCCGCTTCGGCTTCGACAGCCAAAACCTGTCTTTGGAACAATTCTTCCAACTGGCCCGTGGTAATAAAGACCAATTCGCTATCGAAATGACCAAATGGTTCGACACCAACTACCACTACTTGGTGCCTGAATTCCACGCCGATACCGAATTTAAAGCCAACGCCAAACACTACGTTCAACAACTGCAAGAAGCCCAAGCTTTGGGCTTGAAAGCCAAACCAACCGTTGTTGGTCCGTTGACTTTCCTGTGGGTTGGTAAAGAAAAAGGCGCTGTTGAATTCGACCGTCTGAGCCTGTTGCCTAAACTGTTGCCTGTTTACGTTGAAATCCTGACTGCTTTGGTTGAAGCCGGTGCCGAGTGGATTCAAATCGACGAGCCAGCTTTGACTGTTGACCTGCCTAAAGAATGGGTAGAAGCATACAAAGACGTTTACGCTACTTTGAGCAAAGTAAGCGCCAAAATCCTGTTGAGCACTTACTTCGGTTCTGTTGCCGAACACGCGGCTTTGCTGAAATCCCTGCCTGTTGACGGCCTGCACATCGATTTGGTACGCGCTCCTGAACAACTGGACGCATTTGCCGACTACGACAAAGTTCTGTCTGCCGGCGTTATCGACGGCCGCAACATTTGGCGCGCCAACCTGAACAAAGTGTTGGAAACTGTCGAGCCTCTGCAAGCCAAACTGGGCGACCGTTTGTGGATCTCCAGCTCTTGCTCTCTGCTGCACACTCCATTTGACTTGTCAGTTGAAGAAAAACTGAAAGCCAACAAACCTGATCTGTACTCTTGGTTGGCATTCACCCTGCAAAAAACCCAAGAATTGCGCGTTCTGAAAGCCGCATTAAACGAAGGCCGTGATTCTGTTGCCGAAGAACTGGCCGCCAGCCAAGCAGCTGCCGACTCCCGTGCCAACAGCAGCGAAATCCACCGTGCAGACGTTGCTAAACGCCTGGCCGATTTGCCTGCCAACGCAGACCAACGCAAATCTCCATTTGCCGACCGTATCAAAGCGCAACAAGCATGGTTGAACCTGCCTCTGCTGCCGACTACCAACATCGGTTCTTTCCCTCAAACTAACGAAATCCGCCACGCACGCGCCGCCTTCAAAAAAGGCGAACTGTCTGCCGCTGATTACGAAGCCGCGATGAAAAAAGAAATCGCCTTGGTGGTTGAAGAGCAAGAAAAACTGGACTTGGACGTACTGGTACACGGCGAAGCCGAGCGTAACGACATGGTTGAATACTTCGGCGAACTGTTGAGCGGTTTTGCATTCACCCAATACGGCTGGGTACAAAGCTACGGCTCACGCTGCGTTAAACCACCTATCATCTTTGGTGACGTAAGCCGTCCTGAAGCCATGACCGTGGCTTGGTCTACTTACGCTCAAAGCCTGACCAAACGTCCGATGAAAGGTATGTTGACCGGCCCTGTTACCATCCTGCAATGGTCTTTCGTCCGCAACGACATTCCTCGCTCTACCGTGTGCAAACAAATCGCACTGGCTCTGAACGACGAAGTATTGGATCTGGAAAAAGCCGGCATTAAAGTCATCCAAATTGACGAACCTGCTATCCGCGAAGGTCTGCCTTTGAAACGTGCCGATTGGGATGCCTACCTGGACTGGGCCGGCGAATCTTTCCGCCTGTCCTCTACCGGTTGCGAAGACAGCACCCAAATCCACACTCATATGTGCTACTCTGAGTTCAACGACATCCTGCCAGCCATCGCCGCTATGGACGCTGACGTCATCACCATCGAAACTTCACGTTCCGATATGGAGCTCTTGACTGCGTTCGGCGAGTTCAAATACCCGAACGACATCGGCCCAGGTGTTTACGACATCCACAGCCCACGCGTACCGACTGAAGCTGAAGTTGAGCACCTGTTGCGCAAAGCCATCGAGGTTGTACCGGTTGAACGTCTGTGGGTTAACCCGGACTGCGGCCTGAAAACACGCGGCTGGAAAGAAACTTTGGAACAACTCCAAGTAATGATGAACGTAACCCACAAACTGCGTGCCGAACTGGCTAAATAATGTGAGTTAGATGAAAAGGCCGTCTGAAAATTTTCAGACGGCCTTTTTTCTTTATCGATATTTAAACCATAAAGATTACAGCTTCAACAGCTTACAAAATCCCTGTCGTTGTATGATGTTCTTCCACTCCTGATGTATACACATTCTTAGTATGGTGATACACAGTATCTTTAGTTGTTGCGACAATATAGCTGGCTTCTGACAAGATATCGCTCAAAACAACTTTACTGCCGGTCGTATTCACCTTTGTCAGCGCTTCGCCGTTATGGCTATTGCCTTCTGAATACGTTTTGATGTTATTTTCAAAGCGCAACCATGAATCATACAGTTCGTCTTTGATGTCCGTCATGATTTTATTGTTGGCTACATTTAAAGATGCCTTGCCCTTAGGGCTGGTACTGTGTACGTCTACCAAAACATCATCCAGGGCACCACCAAGTTTTAATGTGTTATTGGTGATGTTGTACTCTTTGGCATTACTTTTCAAATAAGCAAATTCGACATAGCCGTCAGATTTTTCACGCACGGAAATTTTGTTGTTGTGAATGGTCACCGCACCATGCATAGCGACATTGCCATGATGTTCTTCCACATAAACCGGTACTGCACCTTTCATAATCTTGCCGATATCGGCATCGTTGCCGCTAATAGTAATGGTACCACTACCAATGCCGTTTTTAGATAAAACGCGGTCGTAGGTATCGTTGATAACGGCAATCAGATATTTGGTGGATTCGCCGCTGATCTTGTTGTTTGCCATATTGAGCGTGTAATCCATTTTGCTTTCATGGTTACGGAACTCAATCGCGTAGGTCTGAATATTGTTTTGATAAACTGTCAGATTTTTAATGACATTATTGCTGATATCGAAATAGCCTTTGTTAGCCGAGTACAAATCTTTGTATTGGGTATTGGTTTGCACCTGGATACCTGAATACATGTGGTAGTACTTGCCCAAGTCATCATCAACATTCAAACGGAAGCTCGGGTCTTGGATAATGGTATTGCCGGTAATTTTGACTTTATCCATAGAAAACTGGCGGTTGTAAGCAGCAATACCATACAGCCGGTCACCTGTTAACACATTGTCTTCAATGACAATGCCTGTACCATCATGCACATCCAAGCCTTTGCGGTAGTTGTGGTTGGTCGTGTTTTTACGGTATGTGACACCGTAATTGTAGCTGCCCGCAACCACAGCCATACCGTAGCCGGTACCGCCGTCCGCTTCGTGGCCGTTCCAATCCAAACGGTTGCCCTCGCCGATAAAGTTTTGTTGGAAACCGATCAGCGCACCGGCAACGCGGTTGTGGTGCAGATACGAATCAACAATACGGTTGTTTTCACCCAAAGGCAGCGCTTCATATTTTTCATCAATTTCGCCGCTTTGTACGCGCTCTTTAAAGGTCAGCTTTTGACCTTTTTCCTTTTCCAAAGAAGCGGTCGACGTGAACATCACACCAGCACGATTGGCACCGGAAACCTCTACTTTACTGATTAAAGTATTGTCCGCATCGTTCACCAAAATGCCGTTTACCTTGCCAAAATAGCTTAAGCCTTTGCGGTAAAAATCAGGGTTGGTATATTGAACCGACAAGTTGGCAATGGTTTTATTGTTTTGTCCATCGATCAAGATACCGGCAAATTGGCGAATGTCATCATGGTTGGTGTTCGGATTGAACACGCCTGTCTGCGCCTTATCAAACGTTACTTTGGTTTTACCCATCCCCGAACCAAACAAACCGCGTGCGCCGGAAACGGTTTTATCCATCACAATCTGGTTGGAAATATAGTAGGTACCATCCAAGAAGACCATGGCTTTTTCTTTATGAGCAGCTTCTAAAGCCGCTTTAAATGCCTGAAGGCTGTCTTTTTTACCCTGCGCATCGGCACCAAAATCATTCACACGAACATAATTACCATACTCTTTAGATTGATACACGCGGTATTTTCCAGAGACACCTGCCCTGTTTTCGGTATGATCGTCAATTTTGTTTTCTTTGACTGAACTGAGGTGGCTATCGTGACTCATGGCTGTTTTTTTGCCGGAAGAAACGCTCACGACTTTGTTATGGCCGTCTGAATCGTTCAAAATCTTTTTATGCACAATTTCGACTGTTTTTTTCCTTCGGCAATTCTGTCTTCTGCCTCTTTTTCTTTGCGGGCAGCGTCTTGTTTGGCTTTACGCTCTGCAATCGCTTTTTCGACTGCTGCTTTATGCGCTTCTTTTGCATGCTCGACGGCGTTTGCTTTGGCTGTGGCGGCTTCGGCTATTTTTTTTGCTTTAGCCTCTTCGTATTTTTTTTGCTTTTCAGCCAAAATTTTTTCCATCGATTGATTAACCGGTTTGTTTACCGGCTCTTTTGAAACAACCTGTTTGTCCGTTACTTTAGACGTAATGGTATTTTTACCAGAAACGTTACTTGCAGAAGCAACACTGGCCCGTACGACACGCATTTTTGTTACAACGCCGTCTGAAGATGATGAGGTACTGTTCAATCTTGCCGCCTCAGCCACATGAACCGCATCTCTCGTTACAGTATTTTTACCGCTTAATTGCTTGGGTTCAGGAAAAACAGACGGACTTCCCCCAAAATTTTGGGTGTGTATCCATTCTTTTAGAGGAGAAGATGATTCGGAAGTGGTTTCAGGAGTTGAGGAGCCTTGACGGATATGGGTACGGCCAAGAGGGGCAAGTTTATGTGACATAATCAGCGTATTTCCTTGTATCAAATATCGTCCTTTTCCACCGCACAAGCGTGCAACAAAAAAGTTCGATGAATAAAGAGGTAAGACGGATTCTGTCGTAACAGCAATTGCCTGTATAAAGCTAGCCACTTTGAGAAACTCGGCAGCGTTTCCCCTTCTGCCGATTTTCTGATTGAAAACGGTAATGGTGTTTGGACAGAACCCTTGGATGGCTTTTATAGGCAATCTGTCCGCGTACCATGTGTCCGGTTATTTTTGACGGAAAATGTATCAGAGTCCCTTTTTAATTAATTAGTTCATCCAAAGTTAAGTTATTTTTGATTTTTATAGCAAAATAAAAATGGTTTTATCTTGCATTGTTTTTCTTTTTGGCGTGACAGAGTTAATACCGCGAAGCCAAAAAGGAGGGGAATTCTAACACAATATGTTTTTAGCATTTCCCATTTAACTAAATTTACAAAATATACAAAATAAATATCTATAAATGTTTTTAACTTCATCGAAAAATCAATAAAATTCGATATTTTCAATGTGTATTTTTACAACATAATTGCGCATTATATACCGATTATCTTAAAATGCTACCGTTTGTTTGTAAAATTTAGCATTTTATTATTTGTCTTCCCTCTCTAAAATCCAATAAAAAAGGCCGTCTGAAAAAATATTTCAGACGGCCTTTTTTATTGAATGCGTTCTATTTAACAAACTTCGACCAACCAGCCATGTTTGTCTTCTGCCAAACCGTATTGAATGTCAGTAATCGCCTTACGGATTGCATAACCGCGCTCTTGGCTCTTCACTTCGATTTCTTCGCCATCAATCACGAAAGAAGTTACCGGAGAAATAACCGCAGCCGTACCGGTCAGAATCGCCTCTGCGCCATTTTCCACAGCTACTTTCAGCTCATCAACGGTAAAGTTGCGTTCGGTAACGGTGTAGCCCAAATCTTTGGCAACTGTCAGTACGGAATCACGGGTAACGCCGTGCAGGAATTCGTCTGTCAACGGTTTGGTAATGATTTCATCGCCGTTAATCAGGATAAAGTTAGACGCGCCGGTTTCCTGAACGTCGCCATTCGGACAGAACAACACTTGGTTTGCACCATATTCGGCTTTGGCTTTTAATACCCAAGGCATGGCGGAAGCGTAGTTGCCGCCGCATTTCACACGACCCATATGTGGGGCGCAGCGGATATGTTCGGTTTCAACTAAGATTTTAACGGGCGAACCGGCTTTGAAATAGTCGCCGACAGGAGAAGCCAGAATGTACAGCAAAGCAGTTTCAGAAGGAGAACCAGCTTTACCGATCACAGGATCGGTACCGATCAAAGTCGGACGCAGGTACAACGCAGCTGGCGCATCAGGGATTTCCTCGGCGGAACGTTTGACCAATTCGATCAAAGCATTCAAATAAGCTTCCGTTTCAGGACGAGGCAGGTGCAGAATATCTGCGCTTTGCTGCATACGCGCGATGTTGGCGGTCGGGCGGAACATCACGATTTTGCCGTTTGCCTGACGGAATGCCTTCAAACCCTCAAAACATTCGCTGCCGTAATGCAAAGCATGCGCGCCAGGGGCGATTGTCAGGTCTGTGGAAGATTGCCATTCTACCGGCTGCCATTTACCTTCACGATAAGCGATAACGGGCATTTCAGCGTGGAAAACGCTGCCGAATACGGCTGGGACTGGTCTGCTCATGATGATTGCCTTTCTTATTCTGATTTGTAAGATAATAACTAAAGACTGAACAATACGCCTTTCAATATGGGTTTGACAAGTACCCGTCAGCATTAAAGATACCCTTCCCATGCCGTCTGAAACATGCCGTCCTATCCGAAATCCGGCAAATCGTTTAAACTGATACCATTTTTCAGACGGCCTGCCCCAACCGCGGCCCACCCGGAGCAACCCATGAAACTCATCTCTACCATCATCAAAATCCTGATTCTTCTTGTTTTCCTCCTGCTGGCCATCACCAATACCCACACCGTATCCTTCTTCTACCTGCCCGGCCAAAACGTCAATCTGCCGCTGATTGTCGTGCTTTTCGGCGCCTTTATTATCGGCATCGTGTTCGGTATGTTTGCCCTCTTCGGCCGTCTGCTGACCCTGCGCAGCGAAAACAACCGCCTGCGTGCCGAAGTGAAAAAATACGCCCACCTTTCCGAAAAAGACCTGACCCCGGTCAAAACCGAAACACCGGCAACGACTTCCGAAGCCACTCCCAAAGCGTAACGCCACCAATCAATAAAGGAATACCATGGACAACGAATTGTGGGTCATCTTACTGCCCATCGTCCTCCTCCCCGTTTTCTTCGCTATGGGCTGGTTTGCCGCGCGCGTCGATATGAAGACCGTCCTGAAACAGGCCAAAAGCATACCGGCCGGCTTTTACAAAAGCCTTGACGCCCTCGTTGACCGCAACAGCGGCCGCGCCGCGCGCGAATTGGCAGAAGTCATCGACCAGCAGCCGCAGTCATATGACTTGAACCTGACCTTAGGCAAGCTCTACCGCCAACGCGGCGAAAACGACAAAGCCATCAATATGCACCGCGCCCTGCTCGATTCGCCCGACACAGTCAACGAAAAACGCGCGCGCGTGCTTTTTGAATTGGCGCAAAACTACCAAAGCGCAGGCTTGGTGGACCGTGCCGAACAAATCTTCCTCGGCTTGCAGGAAGGCGATATGGCACGCGAAGCCCGACAACACCTTTTGAGCATCTACCAACAAGACCGCGACTGGGAAAAAGCCATCGAAATGGCGCAGCTCTTGAGCCATGACGAACAGACCTACCAGTTTGAAATCGCACAGTTCTATTGCGAAATCGCCCAAGCCGCTCTGTTCAAATCCAACTTCGATGCCGCACGCTACAACATCGGCAAAGCACTCGAAGCCAACAAAAAATGTACGCGCGCCAACATCATTCTCGGCGACATCGAATACCGTCAGGGCAACTTCCCTGCCGCCGTGGAAGCGTATTCCGCCATCGAACAGCAAAACCATGCCTATTTGAGCATGGTCGGCGAGAAACTCTATGAAGCCTATGCCGCACAAGGCAAACAGGAAGAAGGCCTCAACCGCCTTATCGGCTATATGCAAACCTTCCCCGATCTTGACCTGATCAATGTCATCTACGAGAAGGCCCTGCTGCTTAAAGGCGAAACTGAAGCGGCGCAAATCGCTGTCGAACTCGTCCGTCAAAAACCTGATCTCAACGGCGTGTACCGCCTGCTTGGCTTGAAACTCAGCAGTATGAATCCGGAGTGGAAAGCCGATACCGATATGATTCGTTCGATTATCGGCCGCCAGCTGCAAAAAAGCGTCATGTACCGCTGCCGCAACTGCCACTTCAAATCCCAAGTCTTCTTCTGGCATTGCCCAGCCTGCAACAAATGGCAAACCTTTACGCCGAATAAAATCGAGATTTGATAAAGCGTTAAGCATTAAAAAAGGCCGTCTGAAATCTATTCAGACGGCCTTTTTATGACAAAGCAAAATATCAAAGCAGTTCAAAACATGGCTGTACACACCAGCAATATCTGCTCAACAACGCTGCTCTGCCCATGCCAACGCCGCTACAATCTGCGCCTCAATATCGGCATTAAATTCGCCTGCTCGGTACGCATCGCGCAATTCTGTGCGACGGGTTTCATCTGCCGCAATTTGGTTTAACACCACTTTCGGAAACTCGTTAAACACAGGCCCTTCCTCTTCATGACCCATCAAAAACAGCGCAGGAATTTTTTGATTGGCGCGGACGATTTCCTGTTGGCGTGGATTATCAAAACGGCTGCTGTCGTCAAAATTGCTGCGGGCAATATAGTTGACGCGGATATTGGGGTTCAGCTCCGCCATTTTTTGAATAAACGGCACAAATACGCGGCAATCGGGACAATATGGCGCAGCGGCAAGCAGCCAGTTTTGCGGACGGCTGATCTTTTTGACCGCCGCTGCCGTTTGCGCCGACAGCTCGGTCGCCTGATAGAGCTGCTGTTGTTTCAATTTGTCTTCTTCGGTATCAAAATCCAAATATTCTGTATAAGTGGCCATGCTTTACTCCTGTTCTGTTGCATTGTTTTTCCCTGCCGCGCTGTTCAAAAGCGGAACAAGCAGATTGACGACAAGGTTTTCAAATAGCGGCTCTTCAAGAGGCGATTCTTCCGAATGACCAAACACCAGCTTCACTTCGGTATATTCTTTCTGCCCTTTGCTCATTTTATTGCCGTTAAAAACCTCATGGGCTTTTCTCAAGGTAGCATCCCAATCCTCTTTCTTGTTGTACTCCTCCGCAGCGGCAAGACTGGTTTTGGCGAAAAACGGCAAGGGGGTATTTTGTCCGATTCGGAAATATACCAACCATTCTTTCAAAAGTGCCCTCGCCGCCTCTTGCCCGATGGCGGCATAGGTTTCGGTCTGCCCCAAGCTGACAATATAGGTTTGTCGGTTTGCAACGGATTTAGGGGCGACGGCGCAAAAAATCAAATGCTCCAGTAAACGGGCAATACGGTTGGGCGCATTGTCTTTTGGGTTTAGAAACACAATGCGGCCGCATTCATAAAGATTGCCGATGGTACCTTGTAAAACCAAGTCGTCAAAGGATTCTTCATAAGGTTCAGACGGCCTTTTGTTGCTGCGTATCAACTCGGCATCCACATTTTTCGCAGATATCTGATACTGCTTCTGCCACAAACCGCCCAACTCGCCTACCGGCATCAGACTTTCGGCATTCAGCCGAATGGCCGTATCTTCAAAATCTTCCCCTTTGCGCCGCGCATCCAAATAAGCATCGGCAATCCGACCTTCATGTTGCGGCTCAAACGGTTCGGCAGACTCCCATGCGCCGTCCAGATACGGCTGATCCCAGCTTAAATTTTTCTTCAGCCAAACTTTGACAGGGTTGCGCCAAAAACTGATGAGCTCGCCTTGATGAATGGTTTTGCCCGGCTCTTCCTGACTTAAAGCCTCAAGGAAAAACGGCTGCGCTTCCGCTGGCGGTTGGCTCAACGCATCGGCGTAATCTTGGCGCGTACTGAAGAGACCATCTGAAAGCGCATCCTTTTGGAAATAACGGCGCGAAAACGCCTGCAACGGATGATGTTTCACCCATTTCTCCGATAACTCGCGCCCACTTTTCCCTGTCATGGCGGCAATAGTATCCAGCAGCTCGCTGATTAACGAAGACGGCGCGAACTCGGCATCATTGCGTATATCGCGGCCGATATAAGACAAATACAACATTTCGCGCGCGCTGATTAAGGCTTCGAGGAAGAGATAACGGTCGTCGTCACGGCGGGCGCGGTCGCCTTTTTTCGGATGTTTAGCAATCAGGTCAAACACCGCCGCTTTGGTATTGCGCGGAAAATCGCCGTCATTCAAACCCAACAGGCAAACCATTTTAAACGGCAGGCTGCGCATCGGCACCATACTGCAAAAAGTAATGCCGCCGCTCAAAAATCCGGCTTGGCTTTCGCTGTCCAAAAAGCGGCGGATATGGCGGATAACGGTTTTACACGGCAACAATCCGTCAAATTCGGCCAACTGCGCCTCTTCCTGCCATTTCGCCAAAGATTGCTCAAACTGTTGCTTGGCGTATTGGTCGTCCGTATCCGGAGCAAACAGTTTCTCCAGCAAATCGCGGCAACGCTGCACCCAACTTTCCACATTAGCAGGCTCATTCCATTGCGCCGCCATATCGGCCAAAGTACGGATAAATTCAGCAAAACCGCTGAACACGTCCAACTGGTTGACATTGCTATGCCACGCGCTCACGCCCTGCCACATGCCGTTGCCGCCTTCAGGCAGCATCCAGCCCAAGGCCAAACGCTCTACCGCCTGCTGCCAAGTAAAGAGGTTGTCTTTGCCCTCGCGCATGGTTTGGTCCAAACCCCAATGCACATTTAATCCGGCAACAGCCTCATGCAGCAGCGGCAAATCTTCCTCGCTCAAACCGAAGCGTTGCAACACCAACCGGCTTTCCAGTAAAGGCAAAACCTTGTCCACTTCAAACCGGCTCTTCAGCAAGTCCAAAGTTTGTGCCAAAGCATACAGCAACGGCTGACGGCGGCTGAGCTTCACATCCGAAATCGAATACGGCAAAGCCTGGCTGCCTGCCTGCTCCTGTCCGAAAACGGCTTCGATAAACGGACTGTACGGCTCAATGTTCGGCGTCAACACGGCAATATCGTGCGGCTGCCAGTCGGGATTTTTTTGCAACACCAGCGACAGCTCTTCTTTCAAAATCTGCAATTCGCGCAAAGGGCTGTGCGCCGCGACGATTTTGACGGAGCCGTCGTTCAGCAGCTTATCCGGCTCGACACACACTGGATTGCCGTCCGCATCGTGAACCTGAACCAAAGCCTGTTGCCCGCCTGCTTCGCCTTCTTCCTGTTGATATAAGCGTTCAGACGGCATGATTAAGTTTTGGATATCGTTTTGCAGACAATGCAACAAGGTATCGTCTTTTTCCTCTTCATAAACCTGAATATCCTGCTCGGTTTCCACTTCCGACAGAAAATCAAAGAAATCGCGTCCCTGCTTGCCCAAAGAAGCCAACAGCGGATGCCCTGCCTGCGACAAATCCGCCTCATCGCCCCTTTTCAAAATCTGCGCCTCATCGATGATCTCGCCCCAATACTGGCTGCTCGGGTTGAGTGCGAACACAAATACATCGCAATGCTTGGAAATTTGGTGCAGCAGTTGCAGATACATCGGCGCCATTGTCGAAATGCCGAATACGAACAACCTTTGCGGCAAAACCGATTTATCCAACTGCGCCAACAGCTTTTCCCACAAGGCCACGCGGTGCGGCGCAGATTGGCTGCCATCGTCCAAATAACGCCACAGCCGCGCCTGCCAATCCTCATCATCGCCCAAACCCAGCAGCTTCCCAGCCTGCCACGCATCAATCCAATCCGGACGGTACACCAAATATTGGTCGAAAATATCTGCCATCTGTCCGGCAAGCTGATAATCCGCCGATGCCGAGCTGTGCAAATAACTTTCCAGCTTCAGGCGCACGTTTTCGTATTCCGGGGCCGTCTGAAACTCTTCGCTGCGGAACAAATCCAGCAAACGCCAACGCATGACCTCAGGCGAAAACGGGCTGAGCGGCGGCACATCGGGAACCAATTTACGCATCAGCTGCCACGCCAAACCGGCCGGCAGGCTGAACTTCAAATTCGCCGCCACGCCGAGTTTGCGCGCAAAAAACACATTCAGATACCGCCGCATCCCCTGGCTCTGCACCACCACTTCTTCCTGCGCCAATACCGCATCCAAAGGCAAGGCCTGATGAATACGCGCGCACATTTCGGCAAGCGCTTCCAAACGGTCGGACTGATAAAGATAAAACATAGCAGACAATCTAAAAAACAATTGCCCACATTATAATGCCATTAGGACAAATGCTTCAGCAGAAGCGGCAAACAAAAACACAGGCCGTCTGAAACACATCGCTTCAGACGGCCTAAAACAAACCCATCGGCAGCCAATTATTAATTATTTATCGACCCCTGTACAAACCGGCTTCTCCTATCCTATAATTCCCCACATTCGGAATGTAGCGCAGCCCGGTAGCGCACTTCGTTCGGGACGAAGGGGTCGGAGGTTCAAATCCTCTCATTCCGACCAAATACAAAACCTGCTTGAGTCCAAGCAGGTTTTTTACATTCGCAAGCCTATATTTCCGGCGGAGGGAAAGGCGCGCCTTCGGGATGTTTGTAGCGGTTGTACATAAACAAATATTGTTCCGGAAAACGGCGTATCCAATATTCGGTATTTTCATTGATCACGCGCGCATCGTTCTCCTTATCGCCGTTCAATTCGCCGCTCAATGGCTCAATGTGCAAGACAAAGCCTTTACCGTCGGGCAGACGCTCGCCGCAGAAAAACAAAGCCTTCACGCCTTTGACTTGCGCCAGCTTGCCCGCCAACGTCATGGTGTAGGCAGGTTTGCCGAAAAAGTCCACCCACACGCCGTCGCCGCCTTCTTCCGGAGACGGCACATGATCCGGCAACACAATAGTCGCTTCGCCGCCGCGCAGGGCCTTGATGATTTGTTTGACGCCCTGAATACTGGTCGGCGCAGTCTTGCCTTTGCCGCGCACGCGCCCTGCCTGCATCACCGCATCAAAAGCCTTGATTTTCGGCGGTTTGTACATCGCCGTCAGCGGAAACGGCAGTTGCTGGCTGATGTAGCGGCCCGCCAAATCATAGCTGCCGATGTGCGGCGTGATAAACAGCAAACCTTCACCCGCGCTCAAGGCCGTCTGAACATGTTCCCAACCGTTGACGCTGACAAACAGGTTTTCAATTTCCTCAGGCCGTCTGAAAAACGCCACCGGCAATTCCAAGCCGCCTTTTGCCGTTTCACGAAAAACTTTTTTCACCGCCTCGTCCGTCGGGTTCAATCCGGCAAGTGTCATGTTTTCGAATACCCTTCGGCGATCTTTCGACAGCACGCGGAAACCCAAACCGCCCAGCAGATTGCCTAATTTGTGCAACCAAGCCAAAGGCAGCGCGGCCAAAAATTTAAAAACAAAGGTGACAAGCGTTTGCATAAGGTTTTACCAAAATGAAGTGGACAGATTGTAAACGAAACAGGCCGTCTGAACAAAACAGACTTCGGGCAAATATATTGCGGCACACCTGCTTTTCTGCTACTATCCGCGCTGCATTAAGAGTTGGGAATTCCATGCCAACCTGCTTTTCAAACGGAAAGGTAAGGTGGACGGTTGAAAAACCGATGTGGCTCGCCAGAGCAATCCAAACCCGCTTAATGCGGGAATTTTTTTGCCTGTAAGAAACGCGCAACAGGATTCCGAAACAGCAGGCAAGTGCTAATGTTTCTCACTTGTATAGAGAAAAAGCGGAGTTTTTGTTATGATTTCCGCTGTCCGAAATAAAAGGCCGTCTGAAAACACAGCAGCCTGTTTTTAATGAAAGAATAGCAATGAGCGAATATCTGTTTACTTCCGAATCGGTATCCGAAGGCCATCCGGATAAAGTTGCCGACCAAGTATCCGATGCGATTTTGGATGCCATCTTGGCACAAGACCCCAAAGCACGTGTCGCCGCAGAAACCCTAGTTAACACAGGCTTGTGCGTATTGGCAGGCGAAATTACTACTACTGCCCAAGTGGACTACATCAAAGTCGCACGCGAAACCATCAAACGCATCGGCTACAACTCCTCCGAGCTGGGCTTTGACGCCAACGGCTGCGCAGTCGGCGTGTACTACGACCAACAATCTCCGGACATCGCCCAAGGCGTGAACGAAGGCGAAGGCATCGACTTGAACCAAGGCGCGGGCGACCAAGGCTTGATGTTCGGCTACGCCTGCGACGAAACCCCGACCCTGATGCCGTTTGCCATCTATTACAGCCACCGCCTGATGCAGCGTCAAAGCGAATTGCGCAAAGACGGCCGCCTGCCTTGGCTGCGCCCTGATGCCAAAGCCCAACTGACCGTGGTTTACGACAGCGAAACCGGCAAAGTAAAACGCATCGACACCGTCGTCCTGTCTACCCAGCACGATCCGTCTATCGGTTACGAAGAGCTGAAAAACGCCGTGATCGAACACATCATCAAACCGGTTCTGCCGTCTGAACTGCTGACCGACGAAACCAAATACCTGATCAACCCGACCGGCCGCTTCGTTATCGGCGGCCCGCAAGGTGACTGCGGTTTGACCGGCCGTAAAATCATCGTCGACACCTACGGCGGCGCAGCTCCGCACGGCGGCGGCGCATTCTCCGGCAAAGACCCGTCCAAAGTAGACCGTTCCGCCGCTTACGCCTGCCGCTATGTTGCGAAAAACATCGTAGCCGCCGGTTTGGCAACCCAATGCCAAATCCAAGTTTCCTACGCCATCGGCGTTGCCGAACCGACTTCGATTTCCATCGATACTTTCGGCACCGGCAAAATCAGCGAAGAAAACCTAATTGCCTTGGTTCGCGAACATTTTGACCTGCGCCCTAAAGGCATCGTCCAAATGCTCGACCTACTGCGCCCGATTTACGGAAAATCCGCCGCCTACGGCCACTTCGGTCGCGAAGAGCCTGAATTTACTTGGGAGCGCACCGATAAAGCAGCCGCATTAAAAGCAGCCGCAGGCGTGTAAAAAAATAATAAAGGTCGTCTGAACGGGAGTTTCAGACGGCCTTTTTACATCTAAATATTCAAAACCTTTTTACGAACGACACATCGTATTTTCACAAAAACAGCGCAACGAAACCTTGGATTGCTATGCTGTCTTTGTGAATCCACATAAATAAAATTGAAAGAATGCATCATGAAAAAATGGCTGCTGGCTGTTTTGCCTGCCACCGCACTGGCTGCTCCGCCTCAAGGCTTTTATCAAAATTACAAAGACTGGGACATTGCTTGCGACAATACCGGCACCTGCCGTCTTGCCGGATATCAGGCAGATGAAACAGAACCACCGGTTTCCATCTTGTTTACCCGAAAAGCGGGGGCGAATGCCGCCGTTGCCGGCGAAGTTTCCCTACTGCCGTTTAACGACGATGACCGCCAACTCGCCCGCGTGGCAGCCCGCAGCGAATTGATGCTGAACGGCAAATCACTGGGCAAATTGGCGTTGAACAAAAAAGGCACAGGCAAATTGAGCAGCGCGCAAACCAACGCCTTGCTCGAAGCGTTGAAAAAAGAAAGCAAAATCAGCATCCGCGCGGGAAAATATGAATGGCACTTGTCCGATAAAGGCGCAGCGGCGGCAATGTTGAAAGCGGACGAATTCCAAGGTCGTCTGAATACGCCTTCCGCGCTGATTCGCAAAGGCGGCAGCAGTCAGGCAGTCCTCAGCCCGCAGCCCAAACCCGTCATCCGTGCCGTTGCCGTGCCGAAAAAAGAGGGCGATATGCTGGAACAAGGCACACCGCGCCACAGCGCCGTCATGAAGCTCTTGAGCGACAGCAACCGCGTTTCCGAAGGCGACGATAATTACTGTTACGCCCTGCACAATAAAGAGCAAATGGATTGGAACCGCAGCCTGTATGTCCATCCGCTCAACGATCGTCAGGTTTTGATTTCGGCCATCTGTATCGGCGGTGCTTATCAAACCAGCGGCTACTATGCCATTGCCGATAAAGAATTGACCAAAATTGAACAAGTGCTGCCGCCAATGACATACGGCGGGCACGGCGGATTCGATGAGAAAACAGCCACCCTTAGCGGCAGCTTCAAAGGCCGAGGGATCGGCGACTGCTGGTCTGGCAATGCAGCGGTGTGGGACGGTAAAACGTTTGTCCGCAGTGAGGAACACACCACCGGTTCATGCAAAGGCTTCACAGGCGGCGCGTGGCTGATGCCTGTTTTTGAAGCCCGTGTTGAACGTTAAAATACACGGAATATTTACGGCAGAAAGCAAAAGCCATCTCAAAAATTCTCGTTTTCAGACGGCCTTTTTCCTTATACAATAGCCACTTGAATTTCTATATACATTCTGAATAAAGGATACGGATTATGTTCGGCAAACAACTTTTTGAAGAAGTCAGCTCCAAAATCAGCGAAACCATCGCCAACAGCCCTGCCAAAGACATGGAAAAAAACGTTAAAGCCATGCTCGGCAGCGCATTCAACCGCATGGATTTGGTGACCCGCGAAGAATTCGACATCCAGCAACAGGTTTTGATTAAAACCCGTACCAAACTGGCTGAATTGGAAGCCCGTTTGGCCAAACTCGAAGCTGCTCAAGAGCCTGAAGAAGCAGCTTTGAAAGCTGCCGAAGCCGCTGCGGAAGAAGCTGTTGCCGAAATCAAACAACAAACCGAAGCTGCCGAATAAGGCCGTCTGAAACATGTCGCTTGCTTTGGTTTACAGCCGCGCCTTAAGCGGCATGAATGCGCCGTTGGTCGAAGTGGAAGCCCACCTTGCCAACGGCTTGCCACATTTCAATATCGTCGGTTTGCCTGATACTGAAGTCAAAGAAAGCCGCGACCGTGTGCGTGCCGCCATCATCCAAAGCGGCTTCGACTTTCCCGCAAAGAAAATTACCGTCAACCTCGCACCGGCCGACCTCCCAAAAGAATCCGGCCGTTTCGATTTGCCGATTGCCTTGGGCATTCTTGCCGCTTCGGGACAAATTAATCCTGAAAAGCTCTCGCAATATGAGTTTGCCGGAGAATTGGCACTGTCCGGCCTGCTGCGTCCCGTACGTGGCGCGCTGGCTATGGCATGGCAGGGAATGCAGGCAGGCCGTTCGTTCGTCTTGCCGCAAGAAAATGCCGAACAGGCTGCCGTCATGCGCGGTATCGCGGTTTATGGCGCGTGTTCTTTAGGCGAAGTGGCCGCGCATTTAAACGGTATCGAACCGTTGACACAAACTGAATGCAAGCTGACGCAAAGGCCGTCTGAACAAAGTAAAATTCCTGATTTAGCCGATGTTAAAGGCCAACATACCGCCCGCCTTGCTTTGGAAATTGCAGCGGCAGGTGGGCACAGCCTGCTGATGATGGGCCCTCCGGGTACGGGCAAATCCATGCTTTCGCAACGTTTGCCCGGTATCCTCCCACCTTTGACCGAAGACGAATTGGTCGAAGTATGGGCATTGCGTTCGCTCCTACCCAACCATCAACAGCAACTCGACAGCAACCGTCCTTTCCGCAGCCCTCATCACAGCGCCAGCTCGGCTGCCATGGTGGGTGGCGGTTCAGACCCACGTCCGGGCGAAATCTCATTGGCACACCACGGAGTGTTGTTTTTAGACGAATTGCCCGAATTTGACCGTAAAGTATTAGAAGTGTTGCGCGAGCCTTTGGAAAACGGCGAAATCCATATTTCCCGCGCCGCACGCCAAGCTGTTTATCCGGCCAAGTTCCAACTTGTTGCCGCCATGAACCCCTGCCCTTGCGGCTATCTTGGTCATCCGTCCAAACCTTGCCGCTGCACGCCTGAAAGCGTTGCCCGCTACCGCAACAAAATTTCAGGGCCATTGCTCGACCGTATTGATTTAACCATCGAAGTACCCAGCCTTTCCGCTGCCGAATTGATGCAACAAGAAGCAGGCGAATCCAGTGCCACCGTATTGGAACGCGTTACCGCCGCGCGCAAAATCCAATACAACAGACAAGGCAAAGTTAATGCAGAACTGAGTGTCGGCGAGCTCGATGGCAAAGCCCGTATTCAAAAAGAAGCGCAAGAAGCCTTGGGAACCATGCTTGAAAAACTGTCCCTTTCCGCACGAAGTTTCCACCGCATCATGCGCGTCGCCCGTACGCTGGCCGATTTGGCAGGGGACGAAGAAGTCAGCAAAACACATGTGATGAAAGCCATCGGCTTCCGTCGCGCTCTTTAACTTTTCAGACGGCCTGAATCTTTATGTTTAAGTAAAACTAGAGTAAACAAAGCATCAGGATTTTGCCGTCTATAACGGTTATTGATAAAATATCGAATCCAACTCAGACAGTCTCCTTTCAGGCCGTCTGAACACATTATTACAAGGTAAGTCATGAAAAAATCTACACAATATGGTAAAGGCTTGTCCGGTTTCTTTTTCGGCCTAATACTGGCAACAGGTATTATTGCCGGTATTTTGTTCTTCTTGAACCAAGGCAACCAAAACGTTTTCAAAGAGCTGACTCAGCCTAAACAAAGCGAAGAACCTGAAATCCTGAAACCTCAGGACAAAGCAGAGAAACGCCCAGCTACAGACACTTCATCTACCCAAGTAGATGAAGAAAAAGCCAAAGCAGAAAAAGAAGCAAAAGCTAAAGAAGAGGCTGAAAAAGCTGCCAAAGAAGCTGAAGAAAAAGCTCAAGCGGAAAAAGAAGCTCAGGAAAAAGCCGAACAAGCAGAACGTGAAGCCAAAGAAAAAGCGGATAAAGCTGAAGCAGAAAAAGTCGAACGCGAAGCCAAAGAAAAAGCGGATAAAGCTGAAGCAGAAAAAGTCGAACGCGAAGCCAAAGAAAAAGCTGAAAAAGCCGCCACCGACAAAGTTGAACGCGAAGCCAAAGAAAGAGCAGACAAAACTGCCGCCGACAAAGCCGAACGTGAAGCCAAAGAAAAAGCCGCAAAAGCGGAAGCAGAAAAAGAAGCCGCCAAGAAAAAACTGGCCGAGAAAAAGCCGAATTAGAAAAAAAACGCGCAGAAAAAGCCAAAGCTGAAAAAGAAGCTGCTGATAAAACTGCAAAAGATAAAAAAGCGGCCGACCAACTGACCGACAAACAAAAAGAGCGTGCCGAGCGCAAATTGGCTGAGAAAAAAGCAGCCGAAGCCAAAAAACAAAACAAGCCGACACCTGAGCAAATCCTCAACAGCGGCAGCATCGAAAAAGCACGTAAAGCCGCAAATGCCTCTGCAACAAAAGAAAGCAGCAACGCCGCTGGCAAACAATCGTCAGAAAAAGCCGAAGCAACTGCCAACAGCGGTAAAAAAGCCTTCCTGCAACTTGGTTCATATGCAGACCGTTCCAGCGCAGATTCACAACGTGCGAAATTGGCTATTTTAGGTATTTCTTCCAAAGTGGTTGAATCGCAAAACGGCGACAAAACCATTTACCGAGTTCAAAGTAACACCATGCCTCAGGAAGCCGCTGTAAAACTGCAAAAAAACCTGCAAGGCCATAATATCAACAGCTTGGTTCGTTCTACCAAATAATGGAATCACTGATGAAGCAGCGTATGAAACAAACTATTGCCGCACTCAGCCTGAGCCTGCTCAGTCTGAGTGCACAGGCTGCTACCGAAGGCGTGGACTATACTGTCCTCAATCGCCCTATTCCGCAGCAGCAAGCCGGAAAAATTGAAGTGCTAGAATTTTTCGGCTACTTCTGCGTCCATTGTTACCATCTCGATCCAGTTTTGTTGCAACATAGCAAAACCTTTGCCAAAGATGTTTCCTTACGGACAGAGCACGTCGTTTGGATGTCTGAAATGTTGGGTTTGGCCAAGGTTGCCGCAGCCGTTAATCTTTCAGGTTTGAAATATCAAGCCAATCCAGTCATCTTCAAAGCAGTTTACGAACAAAAAATCAACCTGGCCGATACCAATGTATTCCGCTCATGGGTGGGTAAACAAACGAGTTTTGAAAGTAAAAAACTGCTTCAAGCCTACAACAGTCCTGCTGCCACATCGGCTGCTGCAAAAATGAAGCAATTGACGGAAACTTATCGAATTGAAAACACACCAACTGTCATCGTCGGTGGTAAATACAAAGTCAATTTCAACGGTACCGACTGGAAAGCCGGTATGAAAACCATAGATGAGCTCATCGTCAAAGTTCGCCGCGAACAATCCTCAAAACCAATTTAACTATTCAACAAAAGAAAGACGGCCTCAAGGCCGTCTGAAAACTTATGGATATTCTGATTTTATTCAAAGCACTTATTCTCGGTATTATCGAAGGTTTAACCGAGTTTCTCCCTATTTCCAGTACCGGTCACTTGATTGTATTCGGTGACTTAATGAACTTTCAGAGCAACGGAAAAGTATTTGAAATTGCTATTCAACTCGGTGCAGTTTTAGCTGTCGTATTCGAATACCGCCAACGATTTACCCATATCATAAAAGGACTCGGTAAAGAACGGACAGCCAATCGCTTTGTACTGAATTTATTTATTGCCTTCATACCTGCTGCGGTTGTTGGCCTCTTGTTCAGCAAACAAATCAAATTACACCTTTTCAACCCAATTACCGTTGCTACCATGCTGGTACTCGGTGGCTTCTTCATTTTATGGGTTGAAAAACGCCAAGTAACAGCCAAACCTAAAGTCAATCATGTAGATGATATGCGCCCAATCGACGCATTTGTTGTAGGATGCGCCCAAATTTGCGCCCTTATCCCTGGTACATCACGTTCAGGCAGTACCATCATGGGCGGTATGTTGTGGGGGCTGGAACGTAAAACAGCTACCGAATTCTCATTCTTCCTTGCCGTGCCGATGATGATTGCGGCAACAGGTTACGACATCTTAAAAAACTACAAACTCTTTACCTTGCAAGATGTCGGACAAATTACCATCGGTTTTATCGCAGCATTTATCGCCGGTTTATTGGCAGTAAAAGCTTTGCTGAAATTTGTCTCCAGTAAAAACTATGTGCCTTTTGCCTACTACCGCATCGTATTTGGTGGTCTGATTCTCCTTACTTGGATGCTGGGCTGGGTCAGCTGGAGCGAATAACCCCTCTCCCCCCAAAGGACGTGTCCACACACGTCCTTTTCTTTTGCCCTTTTTTCTTTTATCCCTTCAGACGACCACCCTATGCGCCAAATGGTTTACACTCCGCATCATTGCCCCTAAATATCTCCTCACCGTCCGTACAACTGCCCTTCCCCTTCATCTTCCCGCACACCACCGCCGTCAGCGACTCATTCAAGCGCAGCACCCTCGGCTCCGCCTCCCTGTCCAGCGCCACCGCCTTCAAGGTAAACTTACCCTCCAGGATACCCTTAGCCTGGCCGCTCATCCTGATACAGAAACCGCCCGCCTCCTTCACCGGCAATTCCGGCCACTTCGTCGACGTCAGCTTAAAGCTGCCCTTTTTCGTATAGAACTGCTCCATAAAGCGCGCATTTTCCAGCAGTGCGGCATGAGCCGCACGCAGGTTGGCCGAGCGGACCGATTCCCGATAGACCGTAAAGGCCGCCGTCGCCAAGATCGAAACCAGCAGCATCACCACCAGCAGCTGTATCAAGGAGTAGCCCCTCTGCACAGTTGCCCTATCCCGTTTTCTGTCAAATGCTTTTAAGTACATATCTTTCTTCCCTTTATCTTCTATATCCCTATCCAACAAGAGGCGCCCTATCCGTTTATCCCTTCACCCCATGTAAAGTCTCCACTGGTTCAAGTTTTATTCCCCCCCAAACAAAGCCGCCCCGTGGCCCAACCGGCAAACGGTTCGGCCGCAGGGCGGCATTACGGTACGATCGTCCGTCAGGTTATTTTTTCACGGCAGGCTGGGCAGCCTTAGGCGCGGCAGAAGAAACCGTCGCCTCCGCCTTCAACTTGTTCAGCACCGCATCACCAATGCCCTTCACGTTTTTCAGCTCCTCCACCGATTTGAACGCACCGTTCTTCTGGCGGTATTCTACAATCGATTTCGCCTTAGCCGGGCCGATACCCGGCAAGGCCTCCAGTTCGGCAGAAGATGCGGTATTGATGTTCACGGCGGCCAAAGAGAATGCTGCACAAACAGCGGCAAATGCACCAAATAAAAATTTCTTCATCAGATTTTTTCCCATAACGTGTTTGATTGAATCAGTCAGGAAGTCTACCGAATGGTTTTATTCCACTCTGTAAACACTGTCACATACGCAGATAGGGCAACAGCCCATACCACATAAATGCTTACGACATATTAACTCAAATATCGTTTGATTTCAAATATTCTAAACAGTTAACCGTAACTTTCGGTACTTTTGTGCAAGAATAACAACAGGGTAAATATTTCCGATCCCAATACCAAGATGCACGAATACTCCATAAACACCGGCACATTACTACCCCAATGTTTGATCCCAACACCTGTTACCCCAATTCTGCCACCAAACCGACAGAAACAACAGGCATGTAAAAAGCCCCCGACATCAGTCGGGGGCTTCGGAATGGTTGTTTGGCGGTGACCTACTTTCACATGGAAGAACCACACTATCATCGGCGCTGAGTCGTTTCACGGTCCTGTTCGGGATGGGAAGGCGTGGGACCAACTCGCTATGGCCGCCAAACTTAAACTGTTACAAATCGGTAAAGCCTTAATCGGTATAAATGGTGATGACTGAATCAGTCAGTAAGCTTTTATCTTTGAAGTTCTTCAAATGATAGAGTCAAGCCTCACGAGCAATTAGTATGGGTTAGCTTCACGCGTTACCGCGCTTCCACACCCCACCTATCAACGTCCTGGTCTCAAACGACTCTTTAGTGTGGTTAAACCACAAGGGAAGTCTCATCTTCAGGCGAGTTTCGCGCTTAGATGCTTTCAGCGCTTATCTCTTCCGAACTTAGCTACCCGGCTATGCAACTGGCGTTACAACCGGTACACCAGAGGTTCGTCCACTCCGGTCCTCTCGTACTAGGAGCAGCCCCCGTCAAACTTCCAACGCCCACTGCAGATAGGGACCAAACTGTCTCACGACGTTTTAAACCCAGCTCACGTACCACTTTAAATGGCGAACAGCCATACCCTTGGGACCGACTACAGCCCCAGGATGTGATGAGCCGACATCGAGGTGCCAAACTCCGCCGTCGATATGAACTCTTGGGCGGAATCAGCCTGTTATCCCCGGAGTACCTTTTATCCGTTGAGCGATGGCCCTTCCATACAGAACCACCGGATCACTATGTCCTGCTTTCGCACCTGCTCGACTTGTCGGTCTCGCAGTTAAGCTACCTTTTGCCATTGCACTATCAGTCCGATTTCCGACCGGACCTAGGTAACCTTCGAACTCCTCCGTTACTCTTTGGGAGGAGACCGCCCCAGTCAAACTGCCTACCATGCACGGTCCCCGACCCGGATTACGGGTCTGAGTTAGAACCTCAAAGACACCAGGGTGGTATTTCAAGGACGGCTCCACAGAGACTGGCGTCTCTGCTTCAAAGCCTCCCACCTATCCTACACAAGTGACTTCAAAGTCCAATGCAAAGCTACAGTAAAGGTTCACGGGGTCTTTCCGTCTAGCAGCGGGTAGATTGCATCTTCACAACCACTTCAACTTCGCTGAGTCTCAGGAGGAGACAGTGTGGCCATCGTTACGCCATTCGTGCGGGTCGGAACTTACCCGACAAGGAATTTCGCTACCTTAGGACCGTTATAGTTACGGCCGCCGTTTACTGGGGCTTCGATCCGATGCTTGCACATCTTCAATTAACCTTCCAGCACCGGGCAGGCGTCACACCCTATACGTCCACTTTCGTGTTAGCAGAGTGCTGTGTTTTTAATAAACAGTCGCAGCCACCTATTCTCTGCGACCCTCCAGGGCTTACGGAGCAAGTCCTTAACCTTAGAGGGCATACCTTCTCCCGAAGTTACGGTATCAATTTGCCGAGTTCCTTCTCCTGAGTTCTCTCAAGCGCCTTAGAATTCTCATCCTGCCCACCTGTGTCGGTTTGCGGTACGGTTCAATTCAAACTGAAGCTTAGTGGCTTTTCCTGGAAGCGTGGTATCGGTTACTTCATGTCCGTAGACACTCGTCATCACTTCTCGGTGTTAAGAAGACCCGGATTTGCCTAAGTCTTCCACCTACCGGCTTAAACAAGCTATTCCAACAGCTTGCTAACCTAACCTTCTCCGTCCCCACATCGCATTTGAATCAAGTACAGGAATATTAACCTGTTTCCCATCGACTACGCATTTCTGCCTCGCCTTAGGGGCCGACTCACCCTACGCCGATGAACGTTGCGTAGGAAACCTTGGGCTTTCGGCGAGCGGGCTTTTCACCCGCTTTATCGCTACTCATGTCAACATTCGCACTTCTGATACCTCCAGCACACTTTACAATGCACCTTCATTGGCCTACAGAACGCTCCCCTACCATGCCAGTAAACTGGCATCCGCAGCTTCGGTTATAGATTTGAGCCCCGTTACATCTTCCGCGCAGGACGACTCGACCAGTGAGCTATTACGCTTTCTTTAAATGATGGCTGCTTCTAAGCCAACATCCTGGCTGTCTGGGCCTTCCCACTTCGTTTACCACTTAATCTATCATTTGGGACCTTAGCTGGCGGTCTGGGTTGTTTCCCTCTTGACAACGGACGTTAGCACCCGCTGTCTGTCTCCCGAGGAACCACTTGATGGTATTCTTAGTTTGCCATGGGTTGGTAAGTTGCAATAACCCCCTAGCCATAACAGTGCTTTACCCCCATCAGTGTCTTGCTCGAGGCACTACCTAAATAGTTTTCGGGGAGAACCAGCTATCTCCGAGTTTGTTTAGCCTTTCACCCCTATCCACAGCTCATCCCCGCATTTTGCAACATGCGTGGGTTCGGTCCTCCAGTACCTGTTACGGCACCTTCAACCTGGCCATGGATAGATCACTCGGTTTCGGGTCTACACCCAGCAACTGTTCGCCCTATTAAGACTCGGTTTCCCTACGCCTCCCCTATTCGGTTAAGCTCGCTACTGAATGTAAGTCGTTGACCCATTATACAAAAGGTACGCAGTCACACCACAAGGGTGCTCCCACTGTTTGTATGCATCAGGTTTCAGGTTCTATTTCACTCCCCTCCCGGGGTTCTTTTCGCCTTTCCCTCACGGTACTGGTTCACTATCGGTCGATGATGAGTATTTAGCCTTGGAGGATGGTCCCCCCATATTCAGACAGGATTTCACGTGTCCCGCCCTACTTTTCGTACGCTTAGTACCACTATTGAGATTTCGAATACGGGACTATCACCCACTATGGTCAAGCTTCCCAGCTTGTTCTTCTATCTCGACAGTTATCACGTACAGGCTCCTCCGCGTTCGCTCGCCACTACTTGCGGAATCTCGGTTGATTTCTTTTCCTCCGGGTACTTAGATGGTTCAGTTCTCCGGGTTCGCTTCGCTTATCCTATGTATTCAGATAAGGATACCTCCTAAGAGGTGGGTTTCCCCATTCGGACATCGCGGGATCATAGCTTTATTGCCAGCTCCCCCACGCTTTTCGCAGGCTTACACGTCCTTCGTCGCCTATCATCGCCAAGGCATCCACCTGATGCACTTATTCACTTGACTCTATCATTTCAAGAACCTCTTTGACTTCGTCTGCCTACCCGTTGACTAGGGAAGCAAACTTGAAATTCCTACTTTGATAAAGCTTACTGCTTTGTTGTGTCTTAATCCTGCCTTTTGTGTTTCAGGATTAAGTCGATACAATCATCACCCAAATACTGTGTTTGTTTTCTTTTCTCTTGCGAGAGATTTTTTATCCTTTGCAAAGAACAAAAAATCAAAACAAACTCATTGTCTTTGTTTGTTGATTTCGGCTTTCCAATTTGTTAAAGATCGATGCGTCGATATTTCACTTCGCAAATCAAAATAAGCTGCTAAGTATAGCAGGCTTCCTTTGATTTGTAAAGTTCTTGGTGGAGGCAAACGGGATCGAACCGATGACCCCCTGCTTGCAAAGCAGGTGCTCTACCAACTGAGCTATGCCCCCGTTCTTGGTGGGTCTGGGAGGACTTGAACCTCCGACCCCACGCTTATCAAGCGTGTGCTCTAACCAGCTGAGCTACAAACCCGGATTCTCTTCTTAAGCGAATCTTGTCTTCACTCAAGCTTTTCTCTTCCGCATCTTTTACAGTTTACCGATAAGTGTGAATGCATCAGACCTCTTCTTTCTCTAGAAAGGAGGTGATCCAGCCGCAGGTTCCCCTACGGCTACCTTGTTACGACTTCACCCCAGTCATGAAGCATACCGTGGTAAGCGGGCTCCTTGCGGTTACCCTACCTACTTCTGGTATCCCCCACTCCCATGGTGTGACGGGCGGTGTGTACAAGACCCGGGAACGTATTCACCGCAGTATGCTGACCTGCGATTACTAGCGATTCCGACTTCATGCACTCGAGTTGCAGAGTGCAATCCGGACTACGATCGGTTTTGTGAGATTGGCTCCACCTCGCGGTTTGGCTACCCTCTGTACCGACCATTGTATGACGTGTGAAGCCCTGGTCATAAGGGCCATGAGGACTTGACGTCATCCCCACCTTCCTCCGGCTTGTCACCGGCAGTCTCATTAGAGTGCCCAACTAAATGATGGCAACTAATGACAAGGGTTGCGCTCGTTGCGGGACTTAACCCAACATCTCACGACACGAGCTGACGACAGCCATGCAGCACCTGTGTTACGGTTCCCGAAGGCACTCCTCCGTCTCTGGAGGATTCCGTACATGTCAAGACCAGGTAAGGTTCTTCGCGTTGCATCGAATTAATCCACATCATCCACCGCTTGTGCGGGTCCCCGTCAATTCCTTTGAGTTTTAATCTTGCGACCGTACTCCCCAGGCGGTCAATTTCACGCGTTAGCTACGCTACTAAGCAATCAAGTTGCCCAACAGCTAATTGACATCGTTTAGGGCGTGGACTACCAGGGTATCTAATCCTGTTTGCTACCCACGCTTTCGAGCATGAACGTCAGTGTTATCCCAGGAGGCTGCCTTCGCCATCGGTATTCCTCCACATCTCTACGCATTTCACTGCTACACGTGGAATTCTACCTCCCTCTGACACACTCTAGTCACCCAGTTCAGAACGCAGTTCCCAGGTTGAGCCCGGGGATTTCACATCCTGCTTAAGTAACCGTCTGCGCTCGCTTTACGCCCAGTAATTCCGATTAACGCTCGCACCCTACGTATTACCGCGGCTGCTGGCACGTAGTTAGCCGGTGCTTATTCTTCAGGTACCGTCATCAGCTGTCGGTATTAGCAACAGCCTTTTCTTCCCTGACAAAAGTCCTTTACAACCCGAAGGCCTTCTTCAGACACGCGGCATGGCTGGATCAGGCTTGCGCCCATTGTCCAAAATTCCCCACTGCTGCCTCCCGTAGGAGTCTGGGCCGTGTCTCAGTCCCAGTGTGGCGGATCATCCTCTCAGACCCGCTACTGATCGTCGCCTTGGTAGGCCTTTACCCCACCAACTAGCTAATCAGATATCGGCCGCTCGAATAACGCAAGGCCCGAAGGTCCCCTGCTTTCCTCCTCAGAGAATATGCGGTATTAGCTAATCTTTCGATTAGTTATCCCCCATTACTCGGTACGTTCCGATATATTACTCACCCGTTCGCCACTCGCCACCCAAGAAGCAAGCTTCTCTGTGCTGCCGTCCGACTTGCATGTGTAAAGCATGCCGCCAGCGTTCAATCTGAGCCAGGATCAAACTCTTATGTTCAATCTCTAACTTATAACTTCTGGTCTGCTTCAAAGAAACCGACAGGACAATGTCTAAAACATCATCTTGTCTGTCTTTCAAACAGTGTGAGGCCTAATGCACTCACACTTATCGGTAATCTGTTTTTTAAAGAGCGAATCGAATTATACAGTACATTTAGCAAATGTCAACTAAAATTATCGAAAATTTTAACTAACTGTGTTATACTGTCTGCTTCGTTTTCTTCACCGCGTCAGCAGCGAAGAACCGAACTATACGCCTCACAATAAAACCAGTCAACACCTTTCGCAAAATTATTTTCAGAAATTTAACCACCGCCCTGTTTTAACAGGGTTTTTATTTTATAAAAAAACTCCAACAACCTTTCTACACAATCCATACATACAAAAAAACACAAAAAAAGGCCGTCTGAAATGCTCTTTCAGACGGCCTTTTGAATTTAACCTATGCTTTAATTTATATTGTTGCCGCTTGTTTTTTGGTATGATGTTTCCTTGATTCTTTTATATCAGCCTCGAGTTTGCTATGTCTGTCTATACCAGTGTTTCCGACGCTCAAATGCGTGATTTCCTACTGCAATATGATTTGGGAGATTTTGTTTCTTTGCAGGGGATTGCTCAAGGAATTACTAATAGTAATTATTTTTTAACTACTTCAACCGGTCGTTATGTATTGACTGTTTTTGAGGTTTTAAAATCAGATGAACTGCCTTTCTTTTTAGAACTCAACCAGCATTTGAGTCTGAATGGTGTTGCCTGCGCAGCTCCGATTGCTCGTAAAGATGGAGGACTGCATTCTATTTTGGCCGGGAAACCGGCTTGTTTGGTTACTTGTTTGAATGGTTCAGATACGGGCTGGCCAACTGAAGCTCAATGCTTCCATACTGGTGCTATGCTGGCCAAAATGCATTTAGCCGGTCAAGACTTTCCTTTAAAAATGAAAAATCCTCGTTATGATGACTGGTGGCATGATGCCTGCACTCAGTTGCTGCCTGTTTTAGATTCTGAGGATGCCGCACTGCTTCAATCTGAAATTGCTGCTTTAGATGAAAATCTGGGAGAGCATTTGCCTTCCGGTATTATCCATGCCGATTTATTTAAGGATAATGTATTGCTTAATGGAGATGAAGTTTCCGGTTTTATCGATTTCTATTATGCGTGCAACGGTAATTTCATGTACGACCTGGCAATTGCGGTTAACGATTGGGCACGAACAGCTGATAACAAATTAGACCCTGTCCTTTATGATGCTTTTATCCATGGCTATGAAAGTGTACGTCCATTATCTGATGAAGAACGTGCATATTTCCCTACTGCACAAAGAGCCGGATGTATTCGTTTCTGGGTATCGCGCCTGCTTAATTTCCATTTCCCTCAATCAGGAGAAATGACGTTTATTAAAGATCCGAACGCATTTAGGGATTTATTATTGAGTCTTGATGAGGGATAGCCATAAGACTATTACAATCCAATTTAGACAACTTTAAAAATTTTTCTCTTCCTTATAATCCTCTAAATTCTTTCTATTCAAATTTAGAGGATTTTTCATCACTCGTGTCTTTTGCCAGATTCTCTAATAACACTCCCCTATCAAATCATTATTCATCCACAAGCTATGAAACATTTTGCTTGATACTGTTTCCATACCCTAAATTCATCTATTAATATGAAAAACTCACTCTGAGACCTTTGCAAAATTCCCCAAAATCCCCTAAATTCCCATTAAGACATTTAGGGAATTTTCCATGAGTACCTTCTTCCAACAAACCGCACAAGCCATGATTGCCAAACACATCGACCGCTTCCCACTATTGAAGTTGGATCAGGTGATTGATTGGCAACCGATCGAACAATACCTGAATCGTCAAAAAACCCGTTACCTCCGAGACCACCGCGGCCGTCCCGCCTATCCCCTGTTGTCCATGTTCAAAGCCGTCCTGCTCGGACAATGGCACAGCCTCTCCGATCCCGAACTCGAACACAGCCTTATTACCCGCATCGATTTCAACCTGTTTTGCCGTTTTGACGAACTGAGCATCCCCGATTACAGCACCTTATGCCGCTACCGCAACTGGCGGCACAAGACGACACCCTGTCCGAATTGCTGGAACTAATTAACCGCCAACTGACCGAAAAAGGCTTAAAAGTAGAGAAAGCATCCGCCGCCGTCATTGACGCCACCATTATTCAGACCGTCGGCAGCAAACAGCGCCAGGCTATAGAAGTCGATGAGGAAGGACAAGTCAGCGGCCAAACCACACCGAGTAAGGACAAAGATGCCCGCTGGACAAAGAAAAACGGCCTCTACAAATGTAAGGTCGCGGCGGATTTGTCATAGTTTCGCGGAAATTTTGACACTTTTAAAAATATCGACTGTGCCAAATAAATTGCAATTCAGAAATGAGAACAAAAGCGACGCTACCGTCGCTTTTTATTTTACCAATTACATACGACCAATTCTCCACTGGCTTTACCAGTTTTATTTCTTCCGACTGTATAAGCCAATTCAAGTTGAGTGATACGGAAATCTTTAAACAATTCCCTGATATCAGGGTGGTCATTAATGGATAGCATGACCTTACCCTTACTCTCTGCCATTACCTTGGCCAGTAATTCATACTGCTCCCAGCCAAATGATTGGTCATAGCCTGCGGTCTGCCAATATGGTGGGTCTGCATAGAAGAAGGTGTGCTCACGGTCATATCGCTTGAAGCAACGATCCCAGGATTCATTCTCTATATAAACACCTTTTAAACGGTCTTTAGCAGCCTTTAATTTAACCTCAATCTGAGATGCATCCCATGCTTTTGACGTGGTAGCTGTACCAAAATGCTGATGGACGGTTTTGCCGCCGAAGGCGTTGTGTTGAAAGTAGAAGAAACGAGCGGCACGTTGAATATCTGTCATGCATTCGGGCGGCGTGTTTTGCAGGCAGGAGAATGTCTCGCGGCTGGTAAGCGTCCACTCGAACTGACGGACGAACTCGTCGAAATGGTGTTGTACCACACGATAGAGATTGATGAGCTGTCCGTTGATATCGTTGAGCACCTCAACTTTTGCAGGAACCGGGCGCATAAAGAACAACGCCGCTCCACCGGAAAACAACTCAACATAACAAGAATGCTCGGGGAACATGGGCAAAAGATGTTTTGCCAAACGACGTTTGCCACCCATCCAGGGGATAATAGGTAATGTCTGTTGCATTTTTTGCATCATATATACTCCTAAATTATGGCATTCGCGATGCTCTAAATCAGATTTAATATGATGCTCAAAGGCATTCTTTTGATTTATTAATTAGCTGAAAGAATTGATGTTTTTACAACGAGCGCACTTTATTTGTACACAACCGCTGCCTTTTGCCAGCAATTTCCCACAAAACTTACAGCGTAATTCACGATAGATTTGCATTTGCATCCACTCCTGTATCAGATAGAATGCCTCGGTCTCTAGAGACTAAGGCGGCCTTAGAAGTCAATGCAGGCATGATCTGCTTGGCTGGCGTAACAGTGTTGCCGCACTGTTACGTCGCCGTCCCACTTATATTTAAAATCCTCCCAAAGGCCGCCTTATTCGGACGGCCTTTTATTTATATTTGCCCACAAATAGCGCAACTCTTTGGCTTTTGCGATGATACGTTCGGCGCATAATTATTTTAAGACGTTATACAAACGCAACGCCTGGCTATACTGCACTTAGCCTTATACGCCAAGCTCTAAAACAGTCGTATCGGGAGCCTGACCAAGGATACGGTTGCTCAAGACATCATAAAACACGCGCTGATTTAAAGCGGCTTGCCCGCTTAAAACAAGATTGCCGCCACTTTGCGTTTGCGCCGCCCATGAGCCGCCGCCCAAATCGCCCGTTATTTTGGCAATGCCGCGCTGTTCGCGCTTGAGTAGTGCCGTCAGGTTTTGATACAGATTAGTCATTTTGTTATCCTCAACAAAAAGATAAAAGGCCGTCTGAACATGGCTTTCAGACGGCCTTTAAAGCATCTTTAAACCAGCTTTAATCATTCGTCAAAATAGCGGTCTATCGTTACATTTTGAGTCACGACAGGCGCATCGTTTTCGATTTTGACTTCGACCGACATACCAACCACCACGCCTTGCCAGCTCCCCGTAGGCTCATTGATTTGCCAAATCTCGCCTAAATTCGCCATAGGAATGGCGTATTTATCCGATACCGGCAAAGACACCGTTTCGCGACCGTCGGCACGCAAGGCAGCCATACTGCGCTCCAACGCAGCTTGTTCGGCAGCAGAAGCACGATATTCGGCTTGCAGGGCTTTGACGGCGGTTGCCTCTTCTTCAGCTGCCTTTTTCTTGGCGGCGGCAGCTTTTTCGGCGGCTTCAGTAGCCTTTTTGTTTGATTCTGCAAGCTCGCGCTTGATTTCAGCGTCAGTTTTGAAAAATTCGTGATATTTATCCAAACTTCCCGTTGTTACCAGACTCTCTATCATGGCGATCGGGCGTGCTATCTCGTCAAAAATACCGCGTAGGCCCGGGATGTGTTCGTATAGGTCCTGAATGAATGATCCGAGGGCTTCACCGGCGGTTACCGCCAACGTCCCAATCAGTCCCCATCGGGAGGCGACCGCAGAGAGTCCCGATGCCAAACCACTCACGCCGCGTGTTTGCGCCGCACCTGCCGCCGCACTTATTCCATATTCTTTAGCCGCCAAACCGGCTTTGCCATATGAAACAGTCAATGCATCGACAGCAGCTTTTTGAGACACCAAACTTTTCAGCGCGGCAGCACCACCAAGACGCACAACTGCAGAATACGCCTCCATTGCAACACGGGCGGCCGCAAAGTAAATCGCCAGCTTGGACAATACCGGGAAATCTTTTGTGAAATCGCTAATTGCCGTTGCAACCGTTTCAACTGTGGATGCCGTTATTTTTAAAATAGGCAATAAGGCATTACCCAGTTCTCCCGCCATATTGGAAACTGCCGCCTTGGCCTTATTTATTTGCCCTTCGGTAGTATTTAATGCAGCTGCCGCCTCCTTCTGCATCGCGCCTTGTATTTGTGATTGGTCGTTTACCAAGCCCAAAGCCTTTTCGTACTCGCCGAGCGAGCCGACCAAGAGGGCGATGTCGTCGCTGTACTCGGTGCCGAAGAGTTGCGAGAGCGTCAGGGCGCGGCTTTGTTTGTCCAAGCCTTCAAGTTTATGCAGGAACTCGGTCAAGGCCTGCTGCGGATTCGCGGCGATATTGGCCGCCATCTCGTCTGCAGACGTACCGATACCTTCCAAGGCCGCCTGAAAGTCTTTGCCCTGGCTTTGCGCGGTTTGCAGTTTTTGCAGCATGGCGTTGATGGCGGTCTCAGCCACTTCGGGCGGTTTGCCCAATGCGATAAAGGCGTCGGCAAGCGCGGCGGCTTCGTCTGCGGCCAAGCCGAACTGTTTCGCCGTACCGCCGATACGCGCCATTGCGGCGACAATGTCTTTTTCTCGTGCGGCGGTATTGTTGCCCAAAACGTTGATGGCATCGCCGAGTTTCTCCACTTCGCCGATTGGGAGCTGGAACACGTTGGCAATCGTCGCG
Organism: Neisseria subflava; assembly: GCF_024205705.1. Classification (NCBI taxonomy): domain Bacteria; kingdom Pseudomonadati; phylum Pseudomonadota; class Betaproteobacteria; order Neisseriales; family Neisseriaceae; genus Neisseria; species Neisseria subflava. Next base: position 434,549 of record NZ_CP073115.1, on the reverse strand, counting down.
GCGGCATTGCCTGCCTCTTCAGCGGTCATGCCGAAGGCGGTTGCCATAGTCGCGGTAACGCGTGCAAATTCATCCAACTTATCGGCAGCAATACCTAACTGACCGCCAGCGGCAACAATTTCAGCCATCTGCTCCGGCATCATGCCGAACTCTACCGCCAGTTTTTTAACTTGCTCGCCCAACTGTTCGATCTGCTCAGGAGTGCCGTCCACGACTTTCCGAACACCTGCCATTGCGCTTTCAAATTTTACTGCCTCACGAGCAGCGTAAGTCAGCCCGGCAGCACCACTTGCCACCCCTCGGAACTCATTGGCAAAGTCGGAAAGTGTAGGACGCAAATCCGATAAGCTCTTATTCAACTGGAACACTTTATCGTTATAGTGGGCAGTTGCACGGGATAGCTCTTCCTTGGTTAACGTGCCGCTACTTTTTAAAAGGTCATAGCTTTTCTTAAGCTCCTGCAACTCACGCAAGGCTTTCTCATCGGTATCGATACCAAGTTTGATTTTTGCATCGGCAATGGCTTTAAGTTCCGATGCCTCGGCTGACAGCTTATCCAATTTTGCCGTCGCAGTTGCTGTCTCAGCAGTCAGTCGTCTTTCTTCGGCAGCAAGGTTTTTGACGGACACGCCCGACGCATTCATCGCCTGTGTGGTGAGAGCAAGACCGTCTTTCAGACGGCGTTTTGCTCCTTCGAGCCTGTTGACCTGTTCGGAAAGTTTTTGGTATTCCCGTTCCTGTGCCTTGGTTGCGCTGTCCTTCATTTGCGCCGACAAGGCGGATAGGCTGGATTTTGCCGCCTTCAGCGCAACATCCGTTTCTTCAAGTTCGCTGCCGAGCTTGCGGTAATAGTCGATAAGCCCCTGCTGCTTGGCAATTTCAGCAAATTCCCGACCTGCTTCATCGGTACTTTTTGCCAAAGCCGACGTATCCACACCCGCTGCTTCGATTTGTGCCGACAGTGCCTTGATGTTTTCAACACCCTCGACGCCCGCCTTAATCTCAATCCCTGCTTGAATATTCGCCATTATTTTGATACCTTTACTATCTCGAATGAATAACCCTTAACAGATTTCAGCCAATGAAAACCCTCGCTATAACCATACTTTTCGCCGTCGGCGCATTCTTCGGTTTCGCCGCGCTGTATCTCGGTTTCGATATGTTGGCGCACATCCGCGACATGAAACTGCTGGAACTTTTCGCCTTTATGGCCGTTAGCGGATACCTGATTAAATCAGCCCTGTATCGGTTCTAATCTGTTTTTAAAACCAGTTTAAAAAAGTCCGTCTGAAACCTGCCGCCGCTGCGCCTACACGCAGAAGCCAGTTTCAGACGGCCTTTGTTTATTACCGAATCTTTAGTTGTTGTACGACGTGAAGGAATAGGTCGAGGTTTCGCCCGAAGCCAACACCGCCGTCCCTTTGAATTCCGCCTCATTAAAGTCGTCGCCGAACCAGTCAATACTGCCGTCCGCAGCTAGTACGGCATGGGGAATGTGCAGAATGCCGGTCTCGCCGGTAACGCGGTTGCGGCCGTCGACGTAGATTTCCAAATCCAAGCGCGACAAGGTCGCAGCGGACACTTTGTAGCCACCCGAATCGCGGGTTTTGTAGTCGACGGTGATGTTTTCGTCGTCGTTGACAGTATCGGCGGCCGGCAGGATGGTAATCATGCCCAAGGTGGCATTGATGTCCAAATGCTTGGCATCGACATTGTTTTGGGATTTGTTTTTGACTTTGACGGTAGCCGGGTCGATGTTGCCGTTTGCCAGTTTGTACGCCATGCCTTTTTTGCCGATGGTCACGGTCTCGCCCGTAACGGTATCCGCCGTAGCCGCGATGACGGCGGCTTCGCCCATCAGGGCAAGCGCGAGGTTGTCTTTGTCGAAAGTGTCGAGCTTCAGACCGATTTCGGTAGGCTTGACGGTTTTCAGGCTGTCCAATGCGCTGCCGTAAGTGCCTTTTTGCTTGGACACGCGCTCTTTGGTTTCCACGCTGGTTTGCGTGGTCAGGGCGGTGGTATTGCCGATGTCGATAAAGCCCGAGCCTTTTTGGTTGAGGTTGCGTACCTTGACGTCGCCCTCAAAGATTAAGCCGTGGTCGTTTTGTTTTGCCATGTGGCAGCTCCTTTAGTTTGCCTGCACGGTGTCGCAGGCGAATGAAATAGGGTAAAAAGCAAAGCCGTCGTTGTATTCGATGGATGGCGAGGCGATGCGGCGGAAAGGGGTAACGGCATATTCGTCGCCCGCATCCCAGCCTGAAAACGCCCGTTGGATTGCCGTCAGGGTCTCGCCGACCTCGTACAGCGTGGATTTGCCGTTGGCGGTATAGCTGCGCGCGAGAACAAAGGTAAAGTGCAGCGTCGATTTGAGGAATTTGCCGTTTTTCGCTTCGTCGGCAAAGGTCGAGCCGCCGTAAACGACATAGACCGCGCCGTCCAGCGGGGCGGCTTTGCGTTTCGCCACGCCTTGGGCGAGCAGCTCGGCAAGTTCGCCGATCTCCTTGACTGCCTTAATGCCTTTGACGGTTTTCAGACGACCTAGGATTTCGGGATAGACCGCCAATAAGTTTTCATGCTGTTTTAAAGCCATATCAGACAATCAATCCTTCCAGCCAATCGGACATTAAATCGTCAATGTCCTGATAATCTTGCGAAGACAAGCCCAAAAACGGGCGGGCAGGCATGGTTTTCGTACCTTCCTGTACATAAACCGAGTAGCCCATGATTGAGCCGGTAATCACGCTTTTTGCCGATGCCTCGTGCGTAATACTTGCCAAGAGGTTGCCGTGGTCCACCAAAATCCCGCCGCGTCCGTTTTTGGCTTCTGCCGTAGCGGGGCTGACATCCTGCCAGCGTTTGCCGTCAGGCGCGGTTTTGGTTTCGGCGATACGGCGGCGGGTCGAAGATTCGAGGATGCCGCCGATAGCGCGCAAAGGCTCTTCAAGGCTGCCGTTCAACCTGCCCGACAGGCGGTTCAGGCTTTGGGCGATACGCGACAAGTCGTGCGATACCGTAATCCGCATTGCCTACTCCTTCAGCCATTCCCGCAAATCGGGTTCGGCATTCACATAAACGGCACACGTTGACGGTCTGCGGTCATCCGATACGCGGCTTTCGTCCAGCATATTCGGATTTTTGACGACCATCTTCAGCCAAGCGATTGCCGACTGATAACGCTCTTCGACAATACCTGTTACCGCATCGTCGTAGAGGTAGTAGCGGGCGATGTCGCAGACTTTGATTTTCAAAACCTGCGGCGCGGTGTCGTTGGTAAAAAACAGTTTCGCCGCCCGAAGGTAGCTTGCCGCTTCTTCTTCCGCATCGGCAATTGCCGCCGCTATCACCGCTTCGTCTATGGTTTCGTAGTTCTCATGATTCGACCGTTCCGCCATTTCCTGCTCGCCGAAACGCGTAATCATGTCTTGGATGGTAATCATGCCGTCCTCCGTTTTCAGACGACCTTTAAAACTGCCTTAAAGGCCGTCTGAAATCCGTTTAAGACATGGTCAGCGTTGCCAACAACTCGGGGCGCAGCGCAATCGGCAATGGATTGGACTGCATGTGCAGGCTCCAGCCTTTGTCGTGCTGCAATTTCTCGCGGCTGGCGTAATACGGCAGGGCGCGGGTGTTGACGGTCGCGTTCATGTCGGCAGGGGCGAAATACTCTTTGTAAAGATTACGGCCGACCGGCAGCAGAATGGCTCTGTCCGCACCGATGTCGGCTGCGCTGCCGAAATGGTTGGCATACTCGATAAAGCGGATGCCTTTGTGGACAAACTCGGTCGGATTGAGCGTATCGCCTTCGCGGTAGGCGCGTGCTTCGTCAAAGCGTTTGTACACTTCGAAGATGGACTTATGCTCTTTGAGCGCGCTCAAAAACTCTGCGCCGCAATACACGACCCAGCCGCGCACTTGCGCACCGTTGAATTTTTGGCGTTGTTCGGACAAGAGCTTGTCCAATACCGCGCCGACTTTGGTCGTGTCTTTCGACAATTCGATGTTTTGCGTTTTGCGTGTAACGCCGAAATCGGTGTTGATGTCCAAAATCACGCTGCCGTCCGCATCCAAAATCTTGCCTTGCAACGCGCCGAGCATGAGGTGTTCGCGGGTGTATTCAAGGTCGGATTTGCCGCCGGCCAGCTTTTCGTTGACCTTGTCCATGACGGTTGCGGCTTGGGTCGTGCCGAAAGCGCGCAGGTTTTGTACGTCATCGGCACGGATGACGTCATGAATCGGCAGGTGTGGGATTTTGACGGTACGCACGGTGCGTTTCGGACTTTCGACCGCCTGGCCGGCCGTACCGCGCTCTTTGCTGGCTACCAAGTGGACTTTGCCGTCTTGGAACTCAATGTCGGCGTAGGTAGTGGTTAGATATTCGGGCTCGAAAATACCCAGCTCGCGGATTTGGCTTGCGCCCGGGTCGATTTTGTTGACGGCGGTGGTCAAAGCCTGCACGCCGAATTTGCTGTTGTCAGATAAAGGCATATTTTTTCCTTGTAGTTACAGAGTGTCGCCATTTGGTTTGACAGTACGGTTTACAACATAAACGATGCTGTATGGATCGCCGTCTTTATTCAGCTGCTCAATCACATCAGCTGACGATCTCGACATGCCGTCGCGAATTGCATCGTCTGAGCATCGATTCAGATTGATGATGCAATTGTGCGGCTGTACGATGACTTTACCGTCGGTTTCATCTGTCAATGCCAGCAGTTTGTTCTCATTGCGAAACTTCCAACTAACAAATGTACCGGCTTTTGTGCCTTGCGGAGCAGCAATCGCCACACGCGTCAACGGCGTCGCTTCGTATTTCAAAAAGTCGGAAATAGCAGGGCCTAAGATTTCGGTTTTGACTTTAGACATAAGAACCTCCCAATAAGCCTTTGTGGCTGGCGACGGAGAACTTGCCCTCCGCCTCGCCGGTGTGTTCGGATTCGCCTTTGCCTGCGCCTTCGCTCAACAGTGCGGGTGGTACGGCAGACTGGGTGGCTTTCGGCTTCAGATCGGCAATCATGGCTTCCGCCGCTTCGATGTCGGCAGACAAAAGCACGGTCATGGTAGCGTCGGACAAGCCTTCAAACTTGCCGTTTTCGCCTTCCTTAAAGCCGGCGGCGGACAATTTCGCCTTGACTTGGTTTTTCTTGGCAGCCGCTTCGGCTTCTTTCAGCTTTTTCTCGGCTTCGGCTTTTTCAGCCTTGAGCGTATCGACTTCCGCTTTCAGGTCGTCAAACGCTTGCTTTTCTTCGGGTGTCATAGATAACTCCAAAGGTTGTTTAAAAATATCCGGCAAGGGACTGCCGTCCGACAACACCACCGCCTCCGTCTCACTGTCCACGCCGACGGCGGTAAACGATACTTCGCGGATGGTGCAGTGGCGCAAAATCACCGCAGGACCTGTTACCTCGTTGCCGTTGACGGACAATACCGCGCCCGCCGCCAACTCTTCATAGGATTCCGCCTGCGCGTAAACCGACATCTCCCAAGGGAAACCTTGGTCGGCTGCTTCGGCAATCTGCGTGCCAAACTCGTTGGATAACAGGCTGCCTTCCGCAATCAGGCCGTCCGCCGTTACCGACAGGCTGCACACGCCCGCCATTTTCAGCGGCGAATGCTCCAGCAGGACGGGGACGGACGCTTTGTGCGACAGCTGGGCCAAATCAACGACGGTTTGATAACCGCCGTAGCCGAAGGGCTTGCCCGAATTGGCAACGCCTTTAAAAGTACGCACCTTGTCGGCACCGGTCGCCAGGGCAACCGGCAGCGCGGCGGACAATTTGATTTTGAGGGGGGTGTTGTTCGTATCCATTGCTCCATTTTGCCTTGCTAAGTTCAAAAAGACGGACGGCAGGATTTCACTTCCCAATCCAAATGCAAAAGCCGCCTAAAACCCGAATATCAGGTTTCAGACGGCCTTTGAAAATCCTCATGCGTAAAATATGAAAATACCCACTTTAAAACCGCTTTAGAATCGCGTTAGATTGATTTTCGAGATTCTGGCGGGGGTTTGCCTGTCTTTAGTATCCTACCCGCCTAAAATCGCAAATTTGGGGCATATCCGAAAATGCAGACGGAGGCGGTTTAAAAAAACGTTTTCAGGGGGCTTTTAGGGATGCGTCAGATTGCATTTAAACTCTCGGATATATCTTTGCCTATCCTGACCGATAAAACGCGCTTAAACGCGAAATTTGAGCGGTTATGAAAAAAGGCCGTCTGAATCGGTTTCAGACGACCTTCGGAGTTATACAGGTTTAAATCTCGGATCAGCTTCAAGCGCGGTTTTTAAATCGGACTTGTACGGCTTAATCCACTCGGACTTTTCAGCAGCCTCAAGTATCCATCCGCATACACGGGCGAATGCCTCCGCGGATAAATCCGCGATCGAAAACACGCAGCCCGAAAACTCGCCCTGCATTTGGTCGGCTGCTTCCTTGTCGATTTCGGCAAGGCGCGGGTACAGATAGTCCAACAATTCGGACGGGGCGGTTTTACCGCCTAAAAATACTTTTACCTCGCGGCTGACATACAGTTCAGACGGCATGACTTACTCCGATATTTTTACCAATAAGCGGACTTTATCCCGCTGTTCTTTCGGCAATGATAACACACACTGCAACAATTTATGCCGGTTTGCCGCATTCAGATGGCGTAAATCAAGCGGGACAATATCGGCTTTATCAAAATGCTCCTGAATCTTATCGACCTTAGTATTCCACGCCCCGGCGGTGGGCGCAAAATAACGGTTCATCAATTCCGCACGTTCTGGATTTTCGGTAAACATAAAATCCAGTGTTACCCATTGCTCACGGGGCAGGTCGTCTGAAACAATCAGATAATCGGCTTGACCCTTACCTTTCTCTACGGGCAAATCAAACACTTCCAGCCTGTCGCCCGTTTCAGCCTGCCACGCTGCCGCAGCTCTCGCTTCGTGGTCTTTGGTATTGTTGGCAGACTGCTCTTTTGTCAGCCTGCGCACTTCTTTTTCCGACACCTTATCCGGCAAAGCCAACACCGCCACTTTATCAGACGGCACGCTATACCGCTTGTCCAACCACGCCTCACGCTCGGCAATCATGGCGGCCAGGGCTTCTTCGCCGTTTTTCTCGCCAAACAGCGCGTCCATTGCGCCCAGCCTGTCGCCGTGATTGTGCGCGAAGCTCGGCGTGATGTCGTCGGGAATCAATACCGTTTTCCCCGTGCGCGGATTGGTAAACTCGACCATATCTACATCAGGCTCGCCGCTGATGCCCTCGCGCGCCGCCTGCCGACGGGTCAGGGCGGACACCGAACATTTGCAGCCGTAGCCGTTGGGTGGAAAGATGACTTTCCAAATGTCATGGTCAACCGGCAGGACTAAGCCGTAGTAGCGTTTATGGCTGTCGCGCGGATGCCCGGCGGCGGAATGGTTGTAGCGCAAATACGGCAAGGCTTTTTTGTTTGCCTGAATCCGCTGCCACTGCCCCGCCGCAAAGGCGGTTTGCATATTGGTGTTGAAAATGGTCTTCAGACGACGTGTACTGCCGAGCTGTACCAATTTCGGCTCGCCGTCCAGTGGGTCGGTCATCACTTGCTCGCCCCACCAGCCTTTCGCCATCAAATACGGTTTTAAACGCTTTTTAAAATCGGCAAATGCCGTGCCGTTTTGCTGCGCGGATTCGACGGCGTCTTTGACTTCGGCGAGCATATCCGCGTCCATCATCTTGGCGACGGTAAAGGCAAGGCTGTGTTGATACAGCCAAACATCGTAATGACTGAATCCGGGCAGGATTTTCTTGGATTTGAAATGCTCGAAAGCGGCTTTATCGACCAGCCCTGCGAAGTTGTATTCAATCCCGTCCATCGTCCGCTCCGTCAGCCCAAGCCGAAAGGCCGTCTGAAACCAAACGCTGAATTAAGAGATTGTCGCCCTGGCTCAAATTAAGTTTGAACAGTTTCGCCTCAAATTCGGCGTAGTCTTTGCAGCTTTCCAGTAAACCCAACACCGCCTCCATCTTCGGTCGGGCGATTGCCTGCTCCGCCGTATCAGGCGCATTGCGGGCAAGGCCGTCGGACAGTCGCAGGCTGAATTTGGCGGACGCAGGGTTTTCAGACGACGCTTTCGGGTCGCGCAGCTCGAAATGTTCCGGCTCAAAGCCCAAGATGTCGCGGTAGTAGGTTTCGGTCAACACGAGCTGCCCCGTATCCATATACATCTTGTCGCGTTCGGCGCGGGTCTTATCAACTTTGATTTCGTCTTCAAACTCAAACCATACGCCTTTGGGCGCATTAATCGGCTTGCCGTAGGCGTTGTTGACCATCACAAGCGCGTCGATAAAGTGCTGTGCAGCGCGGGAGAGCAGAGCGAGATACGCGCCGATGCGCTCGTCGCGGTTGTTTTCTTCGGTCTCTTGGCTCGCGCGGCTGGCGGTCTCAAGGTCGCTGGTTTTGACTTTGCCTAACAGCGTTTTTTGGATGCGCGCATTGGCGAGGTTTTCCAATCTGCGAAATGCCTGACCGTCCGCGCTGTTTTGCAGCATCATCACATCGTCTTCGCGTTCGATACTCAACGCGCCGCCGGAAACAAAGCGGTAAAACCGGCTCATGAAGCTGTCGTGGTCGTCGTTGCTGTTGGCTTGGATTTTGGCAATCAGATAAGGCTGGGCGTAGCGCGTAATAAATTGCGCCGCATAAATAAAGCCTTTTTTACGCAACGCAACCGGCGCATACAGCCGCGCCGCCGCCATTTCGCCCGCAGGATTGGTTGAAGTGGCGCGGTGGGTAATAAAGAGATACAGCACGTCCGTATTGCAGGCTTCCTCGCCACCGCTGCCGCGATACACCAGCGAGCCGTCGCGGTAGGGAACGTATTTCGCCAATTCGCCGCTTTTGTTGCTGATATGCTTAATCGTCAAAAAGCCGTCGGGTTCGGGCTGATAAACGTACCGACCGACACCATAGCCGCCCAAACGCGCCGTCAACACGATTTCGGCAAGTGCGGGCAGATGGCGTTTCAGCGTTTTCCACAAGCGGTCTTTGTCATCGTCATTCAAGTCCTCGCCATAAATGCGCCACGCCTTGTTCTGCATGGCGGAATGCAAATCCTCCAAACAGGCAGCCACCTCGTCATCGCTTACCACCGCGTCCAATGCCTGCTGCCTGTCCACGCCGAGACGCGAAAGCAGCGCGTCCGTGCCCTCCATATTGGAAAACAGGCTTTCCAGCGCATCTTCAGTCGCGCTCATCAATGTCTTGATGGCGGTTTTCCGCGTTGCGCTTTTAATCAATCCGAACATATTTTCTTACTCCAAAGGTCGTCTGAAACCGTTTTCAGACGACCTTAAAATCAATACTCTTCGCCACGAGCCGCCAAAAAACCTTCAATTCCAGCGACAATAAAATGTAGATTTAATAGCCGCCCAGCCTTATAGCAGGAGACAACCTCTTGCAGATGTGCAATCGCTTTATCCAAACCACGCTCGAGGTACTCAACATCCTCTGTCAGCTCTTTTTCACGAGCAGTTATACGTTCTCTTCCGTCACACATTTTTAAATATCCAACATCGGCGCAGGCAAATCAATCGCTCGCGCTCTGTTTGACACATTGCCCGTCGTTTCCGCCATCCACAGCATATGAAGCGCATCGGGGCCGTCGTCGTGGTCGGCGTCGGGAAATTCCCGCAACTGCTCAATCAATACACGCTGTTCCGGTAACAGTTTGATAAATCCGTTGGCAAAATGCGGTTGGATACTTTCAATCCTCATCACTTTTTCTGCGCTCGGTTTGACTCCACGCGCAGGAACATGCGTCCCTTGTTTTGCCGCCTCTTTAATCAGTTCGTCTTTGAAAAATTCTTGGAACTGGACGGTCTCGATGACCCACAGCAAACAGCCGTATTGCTTTTGCAGTCTGATGACGTCCTGAATAATCAGGCTCGGTACACGTTTCTTAATGGATGCCTCCACAACAAACAGCGTACCTGTGGCGCGTTGGTAGCCGCCGACCAGAATGGCGGACGGGTCAGTGCCTTTACCCTGTTTGCCAAGCGAAGGGTCAACCGCACCAAAATACACGACATCATGCGGCAGAGTGCGGTAATAACAGTTGTCCAAATAATCAGCAAAAATCGCATTTTCGGGATTGCCCGGCTGGTTTTGGTACTCACAGTTGAAGACATGGATACCGTCGCGGGCGCGGATTTTCATCAGGGCGAGAAGCGGTCGTTTGCTCCAACTCACTTCGCTGCCTTCCAACATTGCCGATTCGTTTGCTTCATAAAACGCCTGAGCTGCCTTTTCATTGGCGCGGTTTTCTTTTGGCGTGTTACGGTAGATGTTTTCCCATTCCGCCCACAAATCCATATTGACAGGCCACTTCATGATGGCGGAAAAGCGCACACTGCGCCAAAACGGATTTTTCAACACCCGCGCCAATACGCTGTCCAAACATAAAATCGTACCGACATACAAAATGTCGCACTTCGCGCCCGCACCACCCAAAGGATTGATGACACTGCCTATCCACTTGGTCAGTTTGTCGCGCAGGCGGATGTTTTCGGAATGTTTTTCATTTTCCAAGTCGTCGAGATAGACCGCATCGGGGCGCACCTCGCCTTTTTTCGCGCCGCGGATGCCCTGTCCCGCGCCATAGGCTTTGAATTGGTTGTTTTGGCGGGTTCGGATTTCACCGATACGCCATACCTGCCCCTGCCCACAGACTCCAGGAAAGTCCAACTGCAACGCGGGATTGTCGGTCAGTTCGGTTTTAATGGCCTCGACGATGGCGTCGGCTTGGTCTTCGGTGTCAGATACGATGACGGTATTGTGTTTGGCATTGCGCACTTCGCGCCAAAGGGCAAACGCCTGTACGGTCAGCGATGTTTTCGCTTCGCCGCGCGATGCCGCACAACCCTGCAAGACCGACTCCGGCTCTTTTTCGATTTCGGGCAGCTCTGTGTATGCCCATCTATGGAAAACAGATTCGCTGTCGTCGGGGAAATAATGCGGCAGATAAGTCTTGCAGAAAAAACGGAAAGCCTCGGGCGTACACTGCATCACTTGGGCGCGACGCTCGGCAATATCCGCAGGCGCAGCAGACAATCCGATATCCGCCGCACTGATGCGCCGATTGATGTCTGCCCGAATAGCGGACATTCGGGCACGCAGTTCGGATTGGCTTAATTTTCCCTGCATGATTAAAACTCTTTCTCAATGACAGTTTGAAAGCCTTGCAAGACCGTATCAAATGCAGCCAACATATCTGTATGTTGGTCGGCAATATAGGCAAACAGCTTTTCGATGACTTTAATGGCAATCGCAGATTCTTGAACTTCAGGCAATACCCGCTTATTTGCCGCCACGGTCTTGGTAAACGCATCCGACAGGCTCGCCAACAATTTGGCGCGCTCAGACGGCATCAACTCCTCGACCGACGTGTCTTGCAACATTGTCATCGTTGACTGGTACTGCATCAAAAACCCCGCCAACAGCGAACGGCTCAAGTCTTCGATGCCTCCGCCAGCCAGCGTGTAGGCGGCGCGCACTTTGTCCCAATCGTCGCCGGTCTCTTTGGCGGCACGTTTCCAGCTACGGGCGGTCGCAGTCGGGATTTCGCACATCATCGCCGCGATTTCAAGTGTTTGCCCGTCGCTGACGTACAGTCGGCGCAGCTTTTCGCGGGTTTCTTTCGGGTGTGCCATATCAGCCTCCGAACTTGGCTCGCAGCAGCTCCCAGCCGGTCGTTACAATCACGCCGCCGAGACCGCCATAAACCGCAGCAGATTTCTTGCAGTCTTTCTTAATTTGCTGCAATTCCTCGTCCATGCGCGCCTGATTAGCAAGCAGGTCATCCTGCTTGGCTTCAATACGCGCCAAGGCTTCTAAAATCGGGTCGCTCATGATTTATCTGCTTTCCTGTCCAGTTTTTCGTTTACTTTTTCCAACTTGTTTTCAATTCGTTCCAAGGCCGCCGCAATATTAGTGCTGTCTGCCTTGGCATCCTGCTTGGTGTGATAAGAGAGCTTGACCGCGTGCAACTCCTCTTTAAGGTCGTCGATACGCTTGTCCGCCTCTTTCAGACGGCCTGAAATACCGTTGACCCAAAACCAAAACGCGGCAGTCGCAATCGGCCAAAGGGTTTTGAACCCGAATTCGAAATCCATTTACCCCCCTTAAACCGGCACATCGCCGAATACGATACGGACGGAGTAGCCGTCAGGATGACGACTTGCCACCTCGAATTTGCCATCTCCTGAAAAAATCAGGTAATACGGCGACACCGCAGAATAGACAGCCGCTTGCGCGTTGCCGTCAAACTCCACACAAAAGGTCGTCTGGAAATCCTTATCCATACGCACTGCGTACTCAATGCCTGCCTTATCCAACAGGTCGGAAACATGAATGACAAACGGCTCTTGCTCGCGTGCGCGGCTCAATCCCAGCTCTAAATCCGCATGGCGGCAGGCGACCGTACGTTGTACCAACTCACGATAAGTCGTCATCGCGCGCCCTCCGAACTGTCAACTTCAGCTTGACTGTTGGCCCAGTCGCGCCAAGCCTGATTTTGATTTTCCAGCTCCGCCACATAGCCGCTAAACTCGGCGGCGTGTTCCAACAGCGTGGCCGTCTTGCCGTCTTTCGGCGCATTCGGGCGCACCGGTGCGACCATTAACGCGGCAGGCGGTATCGGCATGACCGCCTTTTCGACAACCTTAATTTCCGTAGCCGAGGGCGCGGTTGTAGAGCTGCAGGCCGTGATGGCCAAAGCCGTCAATACAACCGCCGCTTGCATTTTTACGGTCTTGAGTAAGGACATTTTCGATTTCCTTTTTATTTTCCGTTTTCAGACGGCTGACTTCCGCCTGTTTTTTCGCCAAAGCCATGCCGACGGCGTGCGCCTTGACTTCATATTTTTTAGCTTCCGCACGCGCATTTTCCAGCTCACGCGCATAGTTTTGAGCCGACAACAGCAGGGCTTGCGCCTTATCGTGCTCCATCTTGTCGATGACCGCTTGCTGTTTGGCAAAGGCTGCCTTGTAGCCTTGATGGTGCGACACCGCCAAACCCGTGCCGATAAGTGCGATGATGGCAATCGGCTGCCAGTTATTCGCCAGCAGTTTCACGAGATTCATTCTCGACCTCCTGACGTTTGACGCTGACAAACGAGCGCGCCACCGCATAGCCGCCGACAATGCCCAAATACACCGCCCAAATTTCCGCCGACGGGTCGGGCAACATCACAAACTTAAACGTCCCCGCCGCGCAGGCAACATTTGCCCACAGTTTCGAGTGCGACACATTGCCTGTCGCCGGGTTTTTAAAAATATCCAAAATACGCATTGCTATTCCACACTTTTGGTTTGCAGGTGCCGTTTCAGCATTTCCCGATAATTGGCCAGTTCGCCCTCCGCAAATTCAAACGCAGCCAAATCTGCCTGTTCGCTTGCCTCGAGGCTTTTGCGCGACCATTGCTCAATCATCTTTTCGTAAAACTCAACCTGTCCCATGATTAACGACGATTCTTGCGTTTACGCGCCGCGCGTTTGGCTGCCGCCACGCCTGATTTACCCAAGCGCAGGCTCGGATGTTGTTTCAAAGAGCCTACCCGAACAGGGCTTGGCGTGATTTGGATTTCAGGTAACAGCGGTACGCCAAAACCGTTTTTCAACTTTGCCCAATAGGCAATAGATAAAGCAATCAAAGACTTTTTCATACCTTAGCCGCTCCCAATTCCATCGCAATCGCGTCCGCAATCGCGCGGCAGATGCCCCATTTTGTAGCCTTAAACAAGGCTAAATCAGCATCGTTGCTGATAAAAAACGGCTCAAACACAATGCCGCCGGCTTGTACATAAGCCAGGCGCGAATGCTGGCCCGCATTGTCGGGTTTAAAGCCGTCTTCGCCGCGCAGTTTCCAGCCGGTTTTCTTGGCAACGGCTTTGCTCAACACCTGACACCAGCGTTTGTTTTTGACGGTACTCAACGCCTCAATGCCAGTGGCCGTTTTCGCGGCGGCCGCATTGGTATAGAACTCAATCGCCACATCTAAGCCGCGAATCAGCTTGACCGCTTCGCGAAGCGGCATATTGCCTTTGCCTTCGCCGTCGGTGCGTACGGTCAAGCCGTAATCGTTACGCAGGATTGAAGCCACGATGTTGCGCATATCCTGCGCCAAGTCCGCCTCACGGTCGCTTCCGTTGACCGCGCCCGGGTCGGTGTTGCTGTGTCCTGCGGTTAAAGTTACAGTTTTGCCCATAAACATCTCCGAAAATCAAATCACAATTTATTTTCAAAACCTTATTTAACCTTTTCAGACGGCATAAGACGGTCGGCACAAATGCACTTACTGTTCCGCATACAAAAAAAGCCCTGCAAAAGCAGGGCAAAGGTCCACTCACAAGAAACACACAACACAATCAAGCTACAAATAAATCCGTCTGCGCTCTTGCCGCCGCCTCGCGGTCGGCCTCTTTCAAAATGTATCGGATATTGCGCGTAGACAGCCGATGAGCCAATACCAGCTCGCGCACAATAACCAAATCGCTCAAACCCTCCGCACTCATCGCATCATACTGGCGGCGGATAAATCGGTTGCGCAGCTCGCGCATCGCGTCCCAGCAGCGCGGGATAGCCAAGAAAGGTTGACCGGCATAAGCTCGCTCCAATCGTCCCGCAGCCTCCTCACCAATGTCCTCGACCAGTTGTGCGTGTAAGATTCGGCTCTGGCGCGTATTGCGCCGGCGGTTGGAAATCGGGTAATTCGTCCCGCCCCAAACCTTGACCATGTGAAACGCCGCTTCAAGCCCGATGACCGTAATCATCGCCACCACGCTCTGCGGCAGAAGATGTTTCACATCCTCAAAGTCCTGCTCTGTCATCTCCCAGTTCAAACTCATCCCGTTTTCTCCTTTTTCTTGCGGTTCGCGCTAATCTGCAAAGCCGCCACCAACTTGTGCATATTGCCGTCGGACAACCATTCCACGCGGTCAACCTTAAACATCTTTTTCGCCGTACCGTGCGCATAATTCCAAGACCAGCCGTTATCCAGCAGCAGGGCTTCGATTTTGCGCATCATCGGGTCGGCAGCCTCGCGGCGGTTCGGCCGTCGACCTGCCGTTTTTTTCGGCGCAAACCCATGTTGGCGCAAATCCTCGACCACGCGCTCCAGCTCAGGGATGCTGCACTCGGTACACGACCGCTTACCCGTCACACGCTCCAAGACCGCACGATAGGTAACGTCGTCCAAGCCCAGCTCCTTTTGAGCAATCTTGATTTTCGCAATCAACGCACGGCGCATTCCAAACTCCTAAAACACAATATATTGATTAATTAACGCATATTATACAGATAAAATACTATATGTTGTAGTAAGCCGATGTTTTTTTGCGAAACTGATAGGCATAAAAAAGCCGTCTGAAAACGAGCCTTGCGAGTTTCGCCAAAACGTTTCAGACGGCCTTTTTTACTACAATCTAATCACTGTCTTTTTCGCGCCGTTGCTTTCCCAAGGTTTGCGCTTTACCTCTGTTGATTCCTGCAAAATATCCCAAAGCTACCGCCCCGCCGATTTTGACAATTTCAATAGCGACGCTGTCCTTATCGCGCCATAAAGCAATAATCAGCACGGCGGCAATGAGAAAAGCAATAGCAATCACGGCATTCAGACGGCGTTTGTGTACCTCTTTGAAAATCTCACCATGTTGCTGTTCACCCTGTTTTTGCGCTTCGATGGTAGCCAGTGCAATGCGTTCGTGAGATTGGATTTCGTCCTTACGGCTTTCCAACTCCTTCTGTTTGACCGCAATATCCTGTTTTTGAAGTTCTAAAACTCCTGAAGCATTTTCTGCTGCTCATCGACCGGCAGATTCTCGGATTTTTCCCCGCTCATAAATCAACCGCCACTAAGGTTTTGTAACGGACTTTGAATTTGCCGTAACCCCGAGCCCCGATTTTCGGCGGCACAAATTCCACGGACACAATATTGCTCGTCTTACGGTCTTTACGGACTTCTTCCAAATAATCGGCAGCATTGAGCAGCCGTTCGCGGACTGCCGTATATTCTTTGATGGCATTCATTTTTTAACCTCGCTTAAATAGTGCAAATATTAGCATATAGGATTTATTTTTCAAGAAAATCAAACCTATATAAAATAAATGTATAATATTTTAATACTATATATGGTAAATTTCTTCCAAAAATACACACTAAAATACCATATCTTGATTTACATGCTCGCAACGTCGCACAAATGGCAGGGCATTGATGCCCGACAACAACAAAAGGTCGTCTGAAAACGTTTCAGACGACCTTTTTCTCTGATTATGTTTGGGAAATGCTTGATTAATTATGTGGACACATATATAATTTAATTTATCGGGGCAGTGAAGCCCGATACGGGAAAAGCCCCACCGAAGCGGGGCTGTTACGGGAGAAAGAAAATGAAGTCCTACCTTCAAATTCTGTTCTTTCTGTTTCTGATATTGGTAAGCGGTAAGGCTTACTAGGAAACTGAAAGCTAAGGGCGGTAGCCGCCGCCCTTAGTTCCCATCTTATAAAAGACGGCTAAAAAAATCAAGGAGTTTACCTATGGTTGATGAAAAATTGGCTGAATACCGTAAAAGGGCGGAAGCCAAGCGTGTTATTAAAAAAGTTTCTTTTAACCGCGAAACAGAAAGGGATATTTTGGAAATAGCCAATAATCTTGATTTTTCTCAATGGGTTAAAGAAAAAATACGCGAAGATTTCAAAAATCAGCTTGACTAATTATGTGGACACATATTAATATACAAACACTGCTTAGGCAGTAATGAAATTCCCCCGAAGTTGGAGCTTCGGGGGAACAGGTGGAAAGCAGAGCAGCAACTCTCTTTCCTCGTCATTCACGAAAAATGAAAGGTAATAATACCATGAATACCCAACTCATCCCAACTGTTTCAGGTCAATTGGACAATCAAACACAAGCACTGGTTGATGCTCATGACCTGCATAAGTTCTTAGGTGTGGAAACACCATTTTCTAAATGGATTCAGCGTCGCATTGAAGAATACGGATTTACACAAGCCCTTGATTTTATCGGCGTGGACAAAATTGTCCGCACCGAAGCAGGTTTCTTTGGACAGCGTGATAAAACTGTTCAGGGGTATTATTTATCCCTCGATATGGCAAAAGAGCTGTGCATGGTTGAACGTAACGACAAAGGACGCCAAGCCCGCCGATATTTTATCGAAATGGAGAAACAGGCAAAAGCCCTGCCCGATGCCGTGCTATACCGCATCGATGCATTGGAAGACGCCTATTTCCAAGCCGCGCCCGAAATGCTCGCGCTGCTGCGCTACCGCAGTATGGGCTTGAACCTGACCGAAATAGGCAAACTCTTGGACATGACCCCCGGCGCGGTTTCCTACCGTCTCAAAAAACTCAACGATTTGGGTTTCTTGGAATATGTCCCTAAGCCCAAAATGGTGGCACAACAACAGTCTTTGGGATTGGAGGGTTAAGCCATGAATACCGAATTTGCCTTGAACCAGCTTTCAAACGCTTTGAATTTTATCGGCACAAACCTGTTGGACCGCAAAGCAATGGGGAAAGAGGAGATGGAACAATGTGGCTGCCTGCTGCTAGTGTTGTCCGAATACGCCAACATACTTGACCAAAAACAGAAAGAAGAGGAGGTGTGAGCCATGAATACCACCTATACTCTGACTTTCGACCAAGACAGCCTCAAAGCCCTGAATCTGCTGGTGTTCACGCTCAACCATCTGAAAGTTTTGGATATGGACATGGAAGGAATTGAAGACGGTTTGTCTGCCGTGATTGAAACCGCCTCCGAGAAAGCCGACAAGCTGTCCGCCGCTTTCTACAACGCCGTGTACGAGCAGGAAGAGAAAGCAGCCTGAATCTAGGGCATTAAAAAAGGCCGTCTGAAACAGGTTTTAAACCCCATTTCAGACGGCCTTTAACATTGTTTTAAATCATCACATCAACTCCTGCTCCGTAGGCTCAATCACGTTTCAACACACTGAATTGAAATCAGGCTGTTGATTTTATAGAATTTGTTCGCTCGGCTCAATCACAAAATCCTCAAGCCCCGACACAATCTTAATCCCCGGCACTTGGCCGTCTGAAAAACGCTCTTTTTGATTCAGGATGGCGTCTTTATCGATTTCCTTTTTCGTGCGTACAAACTCAGCAAAGGCGGATTTCTCCGAGAGCCACGCCAAGACGGCAGCCACGCCCGTTACCTTGACAGATGGCGGACGGATGCGCCATTTAATCAGGCCGGTAGTAAAGTCCACGGTTTTGGTTTTACCGTTTTCCGTCAGCTCGTCCTTATGTGCCTCGCAGTATGCGGCCACACGTTCGGTCAGGCTCATGATTTCGGCACACATCGGCGCGGCTTTGGCGGCATATTCTTCTTCGATGACCGCTTTTTTGTCTCCGGCTTCGGTTTCCAGGCGTTTGACTTCGCGTTGCAAATCGCCGATTTTGCGGATAAACGCAGTAACTTCCGCTTTATCTTGTGCCGCTTCGATAGCGGGCTGTTTGATTCGGGTTTTAGCCATTTTTTCTTTCCTTTCAGGTTGGGTTTAACATTTCGGCTTGCTCAAGCCTTGTTCGCGTTCGCGCTTGGCAAGTGCTTCAACTTTCGCGCGGTTTCTCAAAATCTGCTCGGTGGCGGTTTCAGCCGGAGACGGTATCAGTGACTTGCCTCTTAACACCTCTTTAATTACGCCCTGAATGCGGTTTAAAGCTGATTTCCCTTTCGCTTTTTCCTCCGCCGTGGGGTGGTAGCGGTGTTCCAATTTCAGCGGCTCCGGCGGTGGCGGCAGCTTGTCTAAAAAGTCTTTGGGCGACGGCCAGCGGTCGGTTTCATTCGCCAATACCATAAAGGCCGTCTGAAATCGCGGTACATCTCGCGTTTCGTCCCACGCCCGGCCGTGCGCCAATACACGGTTCCATGTTTGCGCAGTCGCGGCCACAGTATCGGCAGCCGGCGAACCACTCAGACGCAGGGTCAAAAGCATGGTCAGGCCGTCGATCATGGCGTTATGCAGTTGAGTAGGCAGTTCTTTCATTTTTTCAGTCCTTGCAGTGAGGCGGCTGCGGTAAGGGTTTGGCTGGGGTTGGCCGGCAGAGCGGCGCGGCGGTTGGGTTGGTTTGTCTGATTCCCTGCTCTTGGCTGGCCAACCCAGCCCGCAAGGATTTCGTATAAGTATCCGTGCGACTTCAGCGGCGTTTTCAGACGGCCTTGGTCGCGTGCGTTGACCGTCTCGTTAAAACCATGAATCCAAGCCTCGGTAGGGGCAGGAAAACAAACCCCGTCGCGTGCCGCCTCCTGTGCCTTAATCATAGGCATTAACTCGTTCAGCAGTTTCGCGGTACGCGCCCAAGAGAGCTGGGACTTGGCAGGGCGGAAGAGACCGATGTAGCGGATAGCCGCTTTCCCGATATCAGCATCAAGTTCCAGCAACATCTTCAGCACTTCGGCTGCTTCGGCGTCGCTGACCAAGCTATCCAAGCTGTTGGCCGCCCCGCAGTTAGGACAACGGCAAATCATGATTCAATCTCCCAAATATCGCGGCGGCGAATAACTTTTTCGGTTTTAACTTTCCTCCGTATCCATTGGCCGCAGTATTCGCAGCACCGGCTGTTTTTATTAACTTCGCGCCATTTATGCGCATGCCCGTCAATAGCACAGGCTCCAATACGTTTGTAATCACACCATTTAACTTGTTCGACAACTTGTCCGCCTGGCTTAAATGCATAAATCTCTACCTTGCCATTGGGTAAAAAACTGATGGGAGCACCGGTAAACCACCCGTCGTTGTCATGCCATCCGATCCTCCAGATACCTAGTGTGTCAAACTTTTCGATAACCGGCATTCCTCTATGCGGTATAATTTTTTTGTTCTTTTTCAAAAATCTATAAATAAAATTGCTATATTTCGGACTCTTTTTAGGGTTGTATTGCTCAATGTCCATCACGCTTCCTCCCATAAAGTTATCGCCTGAGCCAAAGTTCCCGCCTCGGCAGTCTTCCACATCCCATCCGGCGACCGCGCAGCGATTACAAAGCCTTCGCCGTCCTTCTTCATGATCATCAGCTCGCCACGGTCTTCGATCCATTCTGCAATTTCTTTTCCATTCATTTCTTAAATCCTTTTAAATCAATACCTTATATTTTCAATAAGGCAAAAAAATATAGAGCAACATCAACGGCTTACCGTTTTAATTGTCGTCATAACCGTCATGGCCTTCGCCGATCATGTGCAACACGACGATTCGGGCCAACATTTCAAGCCAAATCCCCAGCAGTACCAACACCGCCAATCCGACAACAAACCAAATCATTTTTTCTCCTCCTTCTTCTCGGCAGGCCGTTTAAAACGCGCCTGATATTCCTCGATTTCGCGCTCTCGGTTTTTTTGCGCCATTCGCGCCGTCGCACGCCTGCGGTGTTGTCCCCAAGCCTGCCAATCCGTATTACGTCGTCCGAAACTCATTTCACACATCCTTTCACAATCGCCTTATCGCCATATTTCGCGCGGATTTCCTTAAGCGCACGTTCCAAAGCCTCTTGTTTCGCCGTAGGACTCAATGGCTTATCGCTCATAAACAATCCCTTTCATTTTTTCCTCCGTACTCATCGATTCGTATTGCTCGCCCAAAGCTTGAGCCTCCAAATCCGCCATCCGCTCGCGGCGTGACATTTCCAACTTCGCCGCTGACACCACTGGCTTAGAGCAGCTGTGAAGCATCGTTCCCACCAAAACCGCCCAAAACAACAACCAAAAAGCCAAACTGATCCACTTGGTTTTTCGTTCGCAAAACAAATTAGACATTTTCCTATTTCCTTATAAATCAATTAGTTAATATTTTCTTAAGGCAAAAAAATTATTGCGTACCCAATCCGCCTTAACCTGCGCCGCCCATTCCTTGGCTTCCTCTTTGCTCTCGAAGCGTTTCCGCAGTCGGCGGATTTGCAACCATGCAAAGCCTTCTTTCCGCTTGCCGCGCACATCCGCCCGCCAAATCTGCCTCCGTTTATGGGTTTCATAATCGTGCCAAGTGTCCTCATAGACTCCGGCGTGTACCGCATATTCTTGTCTCATTTCAGCTAACCTTTTTACGCTTTTCGCATGGTTTAATTTCACACTTTTGACATGCTCGCCAGTGCTGCATTTTGATAGGGTTATGCGTCGGAGCGGGGGAGAGAGAGATTTCAATACATTCGGCTCGTTCCATCCGTCGACCTTCAAACGGACACATCACCTTGCGAAATACATCCGTCACTTTCGCAGCAACTTTGTCAGGCTTGCCGTTGTATTTGCCGTTCAAAATCAGACTGATGCTTGTCGCGCTGTATCGGAGTTTTGCCGCAGTCTTCATCAGTCCGTCTTTCTCGACCTCTTCCTTCAAAACCGCGTACCAATCTTCTTTCATATAATCTTTTTCATTCATAATCAGGAACCTCCCTTAATACAATTTCGTTTATATTTGGGTCGTACACCTCTCTGACAGCCAGAAGCTGCGGTGCTTTCGACCCTGTATTCTTCAAAAGGACAAACGATTTTTTCCGAGCGTTGCCCGTATTTTTCAGATAACCCGCCGCTTCAAGGTGTTGAGCATAAACCTTGGCCATACTGCGGCTGACAGGGTGTGTCATATTGACGTGGGCCGTCAGGCTGTCCAAGTCAAAGGTTTTCAAAATCCGCATCGTCCGCCACAAGGCTTCCGTTACCGGACATTTCAACGGCTGACCGTCATCAGACAAGCGGGGCGCATCCACACCCGCATCCCGCTCCAGTCGGTATCCGTACGGGCTGCAAAAGTCCGAACCCTTCTGTATCGACACAAACCCGCCTTTATTAAGAGCTTTCAGATACGTGTACACCGTATTCCCGCTCAGTTGGCAGGCTTTGGCGATTTCAGAGACCGTCTGAAGCCTGTCCTTATTACCCCGCAGACAGTTCCAAATCTCTTGTCGGCGGTTGCGGGGCTTCGTCAATGTCGTCACGCTCATAATTTGACCCCGCGTTTAGGTGCTTCGCCCTTGTACAGGTCGGCTTTCGCACAAACCTCGCGCGTTACCGTATCCAAGCCTTGCTGGTTGGCAAGCTCCAACAGATTGACCAAATTGACCGTTACGCGGCGTACCGAGTCGTGCGCCAAATCCACCAAATAAGACAGCGCATCTTTTTCAAACGTCAAATCAGGCGCGTAAACCTTCGCCAACTCTTCCGCGTCTGCCAAATCGACAGGTTGCGCAGGTACCCAAGCCAGCACGCGGCCGTGGAAACGCTCGAATTTCTTAAGTTTAGTCGGCAACATCTCCTCGCCCACCAACATCAGCGGGGCTTGGCTGCCCTCGTAGATGTCGCGCACCAGCTCGACCAATCCCTTATGCGTAACCAAATAGTCCGCCTCATCCAAAATCAACGGACGTTGGCTGGCGGCCAACTGTTCGCAGATCACATCCAAACAACCCGCCGCCGTCCGGGCAGGCGGCAAGCCCATCTCGAAGCAGATTTTTTCCAACAGCGTCTTTTTGCTCCATGCGCTGCGCAGCTGGACATAGTAAGCGCGTGTCTCATTCGCCACCGCCACCGTCGCCGTCGTCTTGCCGAAACCCGAAGGGCCGTACAACACACCCAAGCCCGGCAAACCGTCCTGACGGTTGACCAAACGCTCCATTGCAACAGAGACCAAAGACAGATTGTTGATATTTGCAATTTTCATTTTTAAAATCCTTTTAAAATAGTGAATAAACCTTGTTTAAGACCCCGAAAGGTCGTCTGAAATCAAGCCAGCATCGCCCGCTTGGACAACGCCTTATACTCATTGCTTTGCGGGTAACGCTCCAGCCATCTTTGCGCCTGCGGCGGCAAATCCGTCTGACCGCAAAGACGCTGATACAGCGCAAACCGCTCCGATGCTTCGGACGGTACCGACCAGCCCGCGGCAGCTTCCGTTTCAGACGGCATTTCCACCGCCTTCACTGCCACAGCCTCGACCGTTAAATCGTCCTCACGGTTTCGGCGTGCTGCCAATGCGGCAGCCTTAGCCTTGATTTGGCCCATATCCAGCACCATCCCCCCGATATTGACCGAGTCCTGATGTTCGATGGTCGGTACGCGGCGTTCTTTCAGGATGTTTTGCTGTTGCAGCTCGTTGCGTTTCAGACGCTCGTCGTTGCGTTTGTCTTCCGCGCGTTCCAAGACGCTGACAGGCATATAGTCCGTCGAGTTGCCATGCCATTCCGCTTTGCAGATAAGCCGTCCCAAATCGTCGTAAATCCAAACCCAAAGCGCGTCCTGCACGTCGTAGCCGACCCTTACCGTTTCGCCGTTGAACTCCATCAGTTCGGCGGAATAATAAGTATTGCTGAACAGCGATACCTCCCCGCGCCGTACCGTGCGCATCACCTGCGGTCGGAACAAATATCCTTCCTCCTCCGGCGACACTCTTGGCGGCTCGCCAAACTCCGCCACCTTCAAAGCCCAAAATTCATTAGGCGACATATGCCGGCGTTTGCCTTCACGGTCGGTAAACTTAGGCAGCGAACGGTGCGGTCGGTCGTTATATTCGTCCACCACCCGTTCGATATAACCCTTAAACTCATCCCAAGTCGGAATCGGCGAATTCAAAATCTTCCCGTGCAGGCGGACTTCCTTACGCGACAGCTTAAACAGCTTCTGCCGCGCCTCATCGTCCATATTTTTCCCCACAAAAGACGGCAGGTTCGCCGCCGCCCGCGTGAAAATATTATGGCTGCGTTCCGACGCGCCCTTCGCTTGCGAGTTATAAGCCCGCGAATGCGTCATCGTCATGCCCAGCCTGCCCATCAGACCCGTTGCCTCATCCGTCATCATCAAGTTTTCAAAGCCACGTCCCCAGTCCACATACCAAAGCGCACCGATGGCCGCGCGGCTCGCGTGGCTTAAAGCCTCAAGCACAGTAAACCGGCTTTCCGCCAATCCCACGCTCCAGCCCATACACCGTCTTGTGCCAACGTCCAAAACCGTCGTAATTTCAGGTCTGAACGGCAGACCCGACAACGGATTCAATACCTCCGCATCAAATGTATGACCGTCGGCGGTGTAGATGGCGGCAGGTTTCAAGTGCAGGAAATCGCGCCGTTTGTGCGGCAGGATATTTTTCAAATCCCGCGCACCGCGTCGTCCGCGTTCACGCTCCACATTGCCAAGCTTTCCCAACCACCGGCGCACTTGATGAATACTTGGCACATCGCCCACTCTCCCCGTGGAAGAGGGTTGGGGAGAGGGCAAAGCCTCCAGCCTGCTAACAAACAAGCGGTAAGCTTCGGAAACAGAAGGCTTCATCGGCAGCCGGTAGCATTCCAAAAACACAGGCAGCCAAGACGGGACGTTCATATCCTCGGTTCTGGATTTCGGCGCAAGGCTGTTAGATTCCCGCGCCGCAAACCACCGCTTGATTGTCCGTACGCTCGGCAGTTTCCCACCGCCGCCACGCCCGTCGGCAGCCAAAGAAAACAGCTTCGCAATATGCTCGAAGCCAGGCATCTTCGCCTGCGTCAAAACAGTCGTCATCGCCGCCTCCTTCGACACACCCGATTCCGCCATTACCCGCTCGACCGCAGACAAAACCCCGCGTCGTGCCGATTCACACAGCCGTTGTTGCTCCGTCGAGCCGTCCGCAACACCGATTGTCAGCTGTCCCCCTCTCACATCAGGAGAGGGCAGCCCCGCCGCCTCGTTGCCTTTTTCTTCATAAGAAGACAGGGGAGTGGGCAAATCTGACAAACCGCCCAAAACCTCGTTCAACTTCTTCGCCTGAATCAGTTTCAATACTTCAGGGGGCGGTGCATATTCGCGGCGTTTTCCGTTTTTCCCCCCTGACAAGAGGCTTCAATAAAAGACCACTTCTCTCGTTCAACCTTATATAAGATTGCTCTATTCGTTTTAGGAAATTTTTCTAAGTTCATTTCCAATAACTCGGAAATCGAGTAATGCGTTTTCATGCTGCTGCCTCTTTATATAAATAAGTGTAGCGAGGGCGGATGCGCCGCCCGTCTTTCGTCCACCGTTCCGGCCACAGCTCATACAATGGCTTGCCCAACACTTTCGCAATCGCCATCTCGCCGGCAGTCGATGGCTTTCTCAAAGCCTGACGCACTGTGCTTTCTCCTATACCTGCCATCGCAGCCACATCGGCAAGCGTCAGCCCCTTCATCTTAATTTCCGCCCGTATTAGTTCTGGGTGCATAAATACTCCTTAATATATGTAGCGTGGGTGTTTACCCACGAAATCAAATTAAAACCGTTTAATCGGTCGTCCGAACCGTTTCAGACGACCTGTTAAACAGTCTCCTTCCTGACGGGTCGGATACCCGTCATTTTTTTGGCTATTTCCAAATTGTTAAAGAACACTGCAAAATCGGTTATACTGTTTTAAAGTTGCCGTTTCGCTGTTTTTAAAATTATATAACTTGGAAATTATTTCGTAACTAAAATTTCCATGCTTTTCTATATTGTTTTAACAAGTGATTGTTTTAAATATGAAAATAATTTCTAAGATTTTTTCCATGTTTTTGATTGGAGCATGGAAATGAAAGAGCCAAAATTCAGCATCTCTGAAATTCAGAATTTGATTACCCAGTTGAATCTAATAAGCCTGCCGAATACAACTCGCGCCATTCAATACAGGGCAGAAAGAGAACATTGGGAATATGAAGAAGCACCTTCACAAGGTGGGAAGAAAGGTGTTAAAAGAATCTACCCTCTTCCTCCTTATGTTATTGATGAATTGGAACAAAAAGGCTTGCTCCATTTGATAGATGGCGCGGAAACAGACACACCGCTTGAAGTCCGCAACACTCAACCCGATGTAGCACATATCGAAAATATGGATTACGCAGACTGGGCAGCACGTCAGGATACGCGCGACATCGTACCCGTCCGCTATTACAAAGAAGTCTTCGCAAGCACAGGCAGCGGCGCAATACCGTGGGATACCAACCCCGAAGCCATGTGGTTCCGAACCGCCTTCTTCAAACACCTGCAGCTTTCCCCCGCAGACTGCTTCTGTACCCGTATCGACGGGGACAGCATGTTTCCAACCCTAATCGACCAAGGCACCGTCCTATGGCAAACCGCCACGCGCTACACCCGTGAAGGAATCTACCTGTTTCGACAACAAGACGAACTCCGAGTCAAACGTCTGCAACGCCTGACCGCCGATACACTCAACATCATCAGCGACAACCCAAATAAATCCATCTACCCGACAACCCAACTGACCCTGTCCGCCACTACCCCCGCTGACTTCCAAATCCTCGGCAAATACCTATGGAGCTGCGGCATATCAAAATAACCAGCTTCCCGATAATTCCCATGACAAAAAAAGCGCGAAACTGACAAAAAACTGTCAGATTTCGTGCTTTTTTCGCAATTCTAAAATTTTCCCCAATTTTTTAAATATCTTCATGTTTTCAATAATTTCTACCTTTTTTTCTCGTTATATATCTATGACAAAACTAACACCACCCCACAATCACCCCCGCCAATGCCCATGAGTGCAAACACCTGTCGCCTTTATTGGAAGGACTGCCCGAAGGTACGACCGTCTATGCCGACAAAGGCTATGACAGTGAGGAAAACCGGCAACATCTGGAAGAGCATCGGCTGCAGGACGGCATTATGCGCAAAGCCCACCGCAAACATCCGCTGACGGAAACGCAAACCAAACGTAACCGATATTTGTCGAAGACCCGTTATGTGGTCGAACAAAGCTTTGGTACGCTGCACCGTAAATTCCGCTACGCCTGGGCAGCCTATTTTGGTCTGCTCAAAGTGAGTGCGCAAAGCCATCTGAAGGCGATGTGTTTGAACCTGTTGAAAGCCGCCAACAGGCTAAGTGCGCCTGTTGCTGCCTAAAAGGTGGCCGGATGCCTGATTATCAGGTATCCAAGAGGGATTAAGGGGATATTTGGGTAGAGTCAGCGGATATTTGAAACAAAAACAGCCGAAAACCTGTGTTTGGGTTTCGGCTGTTGGGGAAAGGACTTTTTTGCAAAGGTCTCACTCTACTTTTTTAAGTAAGCTTTTCATATTAATTGCTCTATCTCCCAACTCCTCATGAGAGCATATTACACATGGTATTCTTATTGTTCTTCCTTATAAAAAACCAACAAACCTCATTCAAGATATAAAAAAATGCGGCCTAAATAGGCCGCATTTACTTTGCTTCGTCTTTTCAGACGGCCTTTTCAGGCCGTCTGAAAGTCAGA
Organism: Neisseria subflava; assembly: GCF_024205705.1. Taxonomy (NCBI): domain Bacteria; kingdom Pseudomonadati; phylum Pseudomonadota; class Betaproteobacteria; order Neisseriales; family Neisseriaceae; genus Neisseria; species Neisseria subflava. Next base: position 407,308 of record NZ_CP073115.1, on the reverse strand, counting down.
TTACCATTGGTAACCAACTGCTGCGGTAGCACCGAAGTGACCACGTGAGTTGCCGGAAGCAGTACCTTTGATGATCCAGTTACCACCATCGGAGATGCTAGAGAAGCCGACAGCGTAACCGGTTTCACCGCGGTAGTGACCGCCACCGATAGCCAGCATGCTCTTACCTGGCAAGTAAGCTTGTGGCAGACCGGCAGTAGCCAGAGCTTGAGCCACACCTGCGCGGGCGTTGTTGTCAACCTTGTTCACATTGCTGTTCACATCGCCGATTTTTTGGTTCAACTGGTCAACGTTAACCGCATCGGTACCTTTCTTACCTGGAGCAACATTTTGGATAGTAGTGTTGCCGGCATCGATACCACCTTGGTTGATGGTTACAGGACCTGCTTTCAGTTCGTTAGTAGTAACACTGTTAACGGTCAGATCAGGGTTCATGCTGACTTTCAGCGCATCGCCGTCTTTCTTAACGAAGATGTTTTGAACTTCTTTCTCTGAAGTCTTACCGGTTGCTTTGTCGAATACTTGAACTTTAGTACCCGCATCACCTTTAATCTGAATAGTGTTATTCAGAGGTTTGGAGATAGAGCCGTCAGTAGTACCAGTCTCGTCAACCAGACCGAAGGTGCCATCAGCATCTTTACCGTCTTTACCGTCTTTACCATCTTTACCATCTTTCACGGTTGCAGTAGAAGTAGAGATGACTTTACCGTCTTTATCGAAGTTGTTGATAGTGATGGTAGAAGTACCTTTAGCTTCATCACGCTCAACTTTACCTTCAGCAGACTTACCGTTGTCACCGGTATCACCTTTAGCTGCAGCTGTACCATCTTTAACAATGGTAGTAGTGGTATTACCTTCGCCATCAGTGATGGTTACAGTGTGAGTGCCGTTGCCGTTGTCTTTAACTTCGGCTTTAGCATTCTTACCGTCTGCACCAGTTGCACCGGTAGCGCCAGTTGCACCGTCTTTAACGATAGTAGTAGTGGTATTACCTTCGCCATCAGTGATGGTTACAGTGTGAGTGCCGTTGCCGTTGTCTTTAACTTCGGCTTTAGCATTCTTACCATCTTCACCTTTAGCACCGGTATCACCCTTAGCTGCAGCTGTACCATCTTTAACGATAGTAGTAGTGGTATTACCTTCACCATCAGTGATGGTTACAGTATGAGTGCCGTTGCCGTTGTCTTTAACTTCGGCTTTAGCATTCTTACCATCTGCACCAGTTGCACCGGTAGCGCCAGTTGCACCGTCTTTAACGATCGTAGTAGTGGTATTACCGTTACCGTCTTTGATGGTTACAGTGTGAGTACCGTTGCCGTTGTCTTTAACTTCGGCTTCAGCGTTCTTACCGTCTTTAACGATAGTAGTAGTGGTATTACCTTCGCCATCAGTGATGGTTACAGTGTGAGTGCCGTTGCCGTTGTCTTTAACGTCGGCTTTAGCATTCTTACCGTCTTCACCTTTAGCACCGGTATCACCTTTAGCTGCTGCTGTACCATCTTTAACGATAGTAGTAGTGGTATTACCTTCACCATCAGTGATGGTTACAGTGTGAGTACCGTTGCCGTTGTCTTTAACTTCAGCTTTAGCATTCTTACCATCTGCACCAGTTGCACCGTCTTTAACGATGGTAGTAGTGGTATTACCGTTACCGTCTTTGATCGTTACAGTGTGAGTACCGTTGCCATTGTCTTTAACTTCGGCTTCAGCGTTCTTACCGTCTTTAATGATGGTAGTAGTGGTATTACCTTCGCCATCAGTGATGGTTACAGTGTGAGTGCCATTGCCGTTGTCTTTAACGTCGGCTTTAGCATTCTTACCGTCTTCACCTTTAGCACCGGTATCACCCTTAGCTGCAGCTGTACCATCTTTAACGATAGTAGTAGTGGTATTACCTTCACCATCAGTGATGGTTACAGTATGAGTGCCGTTGCCGTTGTCTTTAACTTCAGCTTTAGCATTCTTACCATCTGCACCAGTAGCGCCAGTTGCACCGTCTTTAACGATGGTAGTAGTGGTATTACCGTTACCGTCTTTGATGGTTACAGTATGAGTACCGTTGCCGTTGTCTTTAACTTCGGCTTCAGCGTTCTTACCATCTTTAATGATAGTAGTAGTGGTATTACCTTCGCCATCAGTGATGGTTACAGTGTGAGTGCCATTGCCGTTGTCTTTAACGTCGGCTTTAGCATTCTTACCGTCTGCACCGGTATCACCTTTAGCACCAGTTGCACCGTCTTTAACGATGGTAGTAGTGGTGTTACCGTTACCGTCTTTAATGGTTACAGTGTGGGTACCGTTGCCGTTGTCTTTAACATCGGCTTCAGCGTTCTTACCATCGGCACCGGTTGCACCAGTTGCGCCGGTATCGCCTTTGGCACCAGTTGCACCGTCTTTAAGGATGGTAGTAGTGGTGTTACCGTTACCGTCTTTAATGGTTACAGTGTGAGTACCGTTGCCGTTGTCTTTAACTTCGGCTTCAGCGTTCTTACCGTCTTTAATGATGGTAGTAGTGGTATTACCTTCGCCATCAGTGATGGTTACAGTGTGAGTGCCATTGCCGTTGTCTTTAACGTCGGCTTTAGCATTCTTACCGTCTTCACCTTTAGCACCGGTATCACCCTTAGCTGCAGCTGTACCATCTTTAACGATAGTAGTAGTGGTATTACCTTCACCATCAGTGATGGTTACAGTATGAGTGCCGTTGCCGTTGTCTTTAACTTCAGCTTTAGCATTCTTACCATCTGCACCAGTAGCGCCAGTTGCACCGTCTTTAACGATGGTAGTAGTGGTATTACCGTTACCGTCTTTGATGGTTACAGTATGAGTACCGTTGCCGTTGTCTTTAACTTCGGCTTCAGCGTTCTTACCGTCTTTAATGATAGTAGTAGTGGTATTACCTTCGCCATCAGTGATGGTTACAGTGTGAGTGCCATTGCCGTTGTCTTTAACGTCGGCTTTAGCATTCTTACCGTCTGCACCGGTATCACCTTTAGCACCAGTTGCACCGTCTTTAACGATGGTAGTAGTGGTGTTACCGTTACCGTCTTTAATGGTTACAGTGTGGGTACCGTTGCCGTTGTCTTTAACTTCGGCTTCAGCGTTCTTACCGTCTTTAATGATAGTAGTAGTGGTATTACCTTCGCCATCAGTGATGGTTACAGTGTGAGTGCCATTGCCGTTGTCTTTAACGTCGGCTTTAGCATTCTTACCGTCTGCACCGGTATCACCTTTAGCACCAGTTGCACCGTCTTTAACGATGGTAGTAGTGGTGTTACCGTTACCGTCTTTAATGGTTACAGTGTGGGTACCGTTGCCGTTGTCTTTAACTTCGGCTTCAGCGTTCTTACCATCGGCACCGGTTGCACCAGTTGCGCCGGTATCGCCTTTGGCACCAGTTGCACCGTCTTTAACGATGGTAGTAGTGGTGTTACCGTTACCGTCTTTAATGGTTACAGTGTGGGTACCGTTGCCGTTGTCTTAACTTCGGCTTCAGCGTTCTTACCATCTTTAATGATAGTAGTAGTGGTATTACCTTCACCATCAGTGATGGTTACAGTGTGAGTGCCATTGCCGTTATCTTAACATGGCTTGTGCATTCTTACCGTCTGCACCAGTTGCACTTTGTCGCTTTCGCCTTTAGCGCCGGCTTCACCTTGTCACCTTTGTCGCCTTTTTCGCCTTTAGCACCGGCTTCACCTTGGTCACCTTTGTCGCCTTTTTCGCCTTTAGCGCCGGCTTCACCTTGGTCACCTTTGTCGCCTTTTTCGCCTTTAGCGCCGGCTTCACCTTGGTCACCTTTGTCGCCTTTTTCGCCTTTAGCGCCGGCTTCGCCTTGGTCACCTTTGTCGCCTTTTTCGCCTTTAGCACCGGCTTCGCCGTCTTTACCGTTCTTACCATCTTTTACGATAGTAGTAGTGATTGAACCATCATCTAAATTAGTAATAGTAATAGTGTGAGTACCGTTTTCGTTATTATCTTCAACTCCAACAGCTAAGCCGCGAGCGCTATCACCTTTTTCGCCGGTATCGCCTTTAGCACCAGCAGGACCAGCATCACCTTTTTCGCCTTTAGGGCCAGCAGGACCAGCATCACCTTTTTCGCCTTTAGGGCCAGCAGGACCAGCATCACCTTTTTCGCCTTTAGGGCCAGCAGGACCAGCATCACCTTTTTCGCCTTTAGCACCACCACCAATTACGCTCAGGGTGTATTCGTTAGTGCCGTTTGAAGTCATTGTCAAACCGTCACCGGCGATCAGTCTCAGGCGGTTTTCGTATATACTCGGGTCACCGGCTGACTTCGGGTTATAGATAAAAGTACCGTCAGGAGCATTGGCGTTACTACCGTTGACGCCTTCGAATACGAACGGATTCAGGTTTTCGATGCGATTTGCAACAGCGTACAATTGAGAGCCGTTGATTGCATCGGTAGAAGTTGCAGAAATACGGCCTGCGGCAACGTTTTGGATTTGACGTTCTTTACCTGCAGAACCTACAGACAATACTGCGCCATTGCCCAAACCGCTGGTTGCACCTGCGAAGCCGCTGTAAGTGTAGCTGTAAACAGTAGCACTTTGGTCAATGCTGTAATTGTAGCTGCGAATAGTAGCAGTGTTAGTAGGTACGAAGTCGCTGGTTGTAGAGCCGTTACCCAGAGCTACGCTGTTTTCGATAGTAGATTTAGCTTCAGTACCCAAAGCCAAAGTGTTTTTAGCTGTTGCTTGAGCATCGTTACCCAGAGCAGTTGCATAATCACCACCATTGGCTTTAGCACCACGGCCTAATGCAATCGCTTGCGTAGAAGCAGCGTTACTTTGTACACCCAATGCTACCGCGTATCGAGCACCTGCTTTAGCAGCAGGACCGAATGCAGCCGCAGAAGTACCATCAGCTACGGAACCACGACCGATAGCTACGTCAGAACCTTGTTTCGCTTGAGCGTCGCCACCCAATGCTACTGCACCGTTTTGAAGGGCTTGGGCGCGCTCACCGACAGCAATTGCTACGATACCAGTTGCTTGAGCTTCTGTACCGATTGCCGTTGCCGAACCGGCATTGTTTACTGAGCCTTCCGCATTAGTACCGGCAGAAGTACCATTGGCTTTAGCACCATGGCCTACTGCAACGTCGGAAGCTTGTTGGGCATTTGACTTAGAACCTACTGCAATAGAGTTATTACCAACTGCTTGAGCAGCTTCTTTTGCCTCCATTGAACCACCGACTGCAACAGAGTTTACACCAGCAGCATTAGCTGATGTACCACCAGCAAAAGAGGCTGTACCTGATGCTTTAGATGCAGCACCAACCGCAGTAGCGCGTTCAGCTGAAGCAGCAGAATAACCACCTAATGCAGTTGCCGAACGACCAGAAGCATTAGATTGGACACCAACCGCAACGGCATTATCAACACTTGCAGCAGCGTTCTTACCTGTCGCAACCGTATTGGCTGCAGATGCATTTGCATTAAGACCAACAGCTACTGCTGCGGTACCAGTACCTTTATCAGCACCAGCTGGTACTTCACCACCAGCTTTTGCATTTTGACCAAGAGCAACTGCGGAATCCGCACTAGCGTTAGAGTATGAACCGATGCCAACAGATTGAACACCCAATGCGGTTGCTGATGTAGCCATAGCAAGTGCATGGTCTTTGCTTGCTACAGCGAGTTCACCAATAGAAATAGCATTGGTCCACTTGGCAGTAGCATCGTTACCAATCGCAATTGAGTTTTCATGTGAGGCAGTTGCGTTAGGGCCTACGGCAACAGCATGGCGTCCGGCAGTAGGGTTGGGCACATTATTTGGCGCAACATTAACTGCATCATTAGTAGTAAGATCCGCGGAAGCAATTGCACCGTTTGACACCGCCAAAGCACCTGCCGCCGCAACTGCAGCAGCTACGGCTTTACGCTTGTCAGAAGCGGATTTTTTGCCGTGCGCATGGCTGATCTCGGAAACCGCGGTCCATGTCTGGGTCGCGTGGTTCCAAATGACTTTAAAGACTTTATTCATATCGATTTTCCTGTAAGGGGTTTGATTTCTTTTGGGACGTGTTGCTCGGCTGTAAACCACCTGTCCACACATTTGCCGCATTTCAGAGTCTCCCCTTTATGCGGTTTCATGCCGTAATCTCCTGTATGCAATTACCGTGCCAAAAGTCTCCACTCGGCCGAATAACAGCTAAAAGCCTGTTTTATGGGATTTTATGCTGATACATTTTGGGAAGCTTGTGAAGTTTGGGAAACGATGTGCCGTTTTTTGTCAGCTTGTTTCTTAACAAGTCACTTTTTGTCAGCTTCTATCAATGCATTCGGAATCCTTGTCCAAATTTTATATGCGTTTGGTTTTACAAATCAATTCTTCCGATAAAGTGTTATTTTTTCGGCCTCAACGGTCATACCCGTTAGATTTACTTGTTGCTTTTTTTAAACGCTTTTTTCTAGTTATTTGATTTTAAAGCTTTATTCTAAAACAATAATGATTATTAAATAATATATGATTTGGATAGTTTCTTTAGTAATAGATTTGAATATTATATTTTATTTAGAAAAATAATGAAGTTTATATTGAAAATCCGATTAAAACGTGAGACGGTTTTCCATAACCTGTTTTCAGACGGCCTTTGACGTTTTCTAACATAGCAAACAGCAGGCAAATGACACGAATTTATGCGCTATTGAGCCGATGGACAGCGTTAAAAAGGCAAGTGTAAAACTTGCCTTTACGTTTGGGATTTGTTTGTTCTCTATTGTAGAAAACTGTGTTGTTTTTTCAGACGGCCTTACCAACGGAATGTTTGGGTCACGCCTGCGGAGGCGCCGTTGTTGCCGGCATAGCCGTAGCCACCGGTATGGCTGGAGGCACAGGCGGTGAGTGTGGCGAGGGTGAGAATGAGGAGGATGTGTTTCATGTTTTTTCTCTGAGTGGGTTGGTTTTAGACTTGTGTGGCGTTGTGTTGCCGTATTAATCGGACGGGCTGGAGCTTGGTTGCTTTGTCCTGATTTACAGTTAGGCCGCTAAATTGTTTGATGATTGAAAAAGGCCGTCTGAAAACGGGTTTCATGATATTGAAACTTTGTTTTCAGACGGCCTTTATTTTATATCAGCTTACTAGAGACAGGAATATTTGAAATCCTAACCACTTATCCGCCCTACTTACTCGTCTGCAGTCAAACGACGGACAAAATCAGCAAAGCTGTCGGCAATATATTCCTCATGAAAATTATCCAAATAAATATTGATAACCGATGGCTCACCATCGGCATTTATATTGCGGTAATCCAGCGCAAAAAATCCGTGTCCGCTATCTTCTTCGGCAAAGTAAACGCCAACATGCGGCAATGCGTGATTTTTAGAATCCTCCAAAAAACGGCTACCCATTTGACCGCACAGGGAATTATTATTCGCAAAACCAATACCATATATACCACGAACCATTAGTTCGCATTCATATCCATCCGTATCGGCATAACGAAAAAAACAGCGTTTCAAACTACCGCCATTTTTCAGGCGCATCAAAGCGATATAGTCAATGGGCAGAGAATAGCCCAGCTCCTCTTCCACGCGCGCAATAATCTCATCCGTAAGCGGCGTATCTCCTTCAAAACCTTCGTCATAGTTAATGAAAAGATTTGCAGCAAAATCTGCTAACTCAGCTTGGCTAAAAGACATGACTTATCCCATTTATTAAAACTTAGGCCGTCTGAAATCAGGTTTCAGACGGCCCTTATTTTATATCAGCTTATCAGTGGCGGAAATGGCGGATGCCGGTTACGACCATGGCGATGCCGTGTTCGTCTGCTGCGTCAAAGACTTCTTGGTCGCGCATGGAGCCTGAGGGATGGATGATGGCTTTGATGCCCTGCTCGGCAATGACATCTACGCCGTCGCGGAATGGGAAGAAGGCATCGGAAGCGGCACATGCGCCGTTGAGGTCGAGATTGGCATCTTGCGCTTTGCGGGCAGCGATGCGTGTGCTGTCCACACGGCTCATTTGGCCTGCGCCGATGCCGTAGGTTTGACCGCCTTTGCCGAAGACGATGGCGTTGGATTTGACGTATTTTGCGACGTTCCAGACAAACATCAGGTCGTTCCATTCTTGCTCGGTCGGTTGGCGTTTGGAGACGACTTTCAAATCGGCGCGGTTGAGGCGGTGGATGTCGGGGGTTTGTACCAATAGTCCGCCGCCGACGCGTTTGAGTTCAAAGCGGTTTGCTCCTGCTTCAAGCGGCACTTCCAATACACGCACGTTTTTCTTGGCGGCAGCGATTTCGAGGGCTTCCGCGGTGAACTTCGGAGCCATGAGGACTTCCATAAATTGGTTGTCGGTAATTTGTTTGACAGTTTCGCCGTCCACTTCGCGGTTGAAGGCGATGATGCCGCCGAATGCGCTGGTGGTGTCGGTAGCGTAGGCGAGCTTGTAGGCGTCCAAGGTATTGGAGGCGATGGCTACGCCGCACGGATTGGCGTGTTTGACAATTACGCAAGCTGGCGCGTCAAAGGATTTGACGGCTTCCCAAGCGGCATCAGCATCGGCGATGTTGTTGTAAGACAATTCTTTGCCTTGCAGCTGTTTGTAGGCGGAAAGGCTGCCTGCGGCTGGGTAAATATCGCGGTAGAACGCGGCGCGTTGGTGCGGATTTTCGCCGTAGCGCATGTCTTGCACTTTAATCCAGCTTTGGTTGAACTGGCTTGGGAACTCGCCGATTTGGGGCTGGCCGCTCAAGACGTCGTCTGAAAGCGAGGTCAGGTAGTTGGAAATCATGCCGTCGTATTGGGCGGTATGGCTGAATGCTTTGCGTGAGAGGTTGAAACGGGTTTTGTCGCTCAATGCGCCGTTGTTGGCTTCGAGTTCGGCGGCAATGGCCGGGAAATCAGCGGTGTCGGTAACGATGGCGACGTGTTTCCAGTTTTTCGCGGCAGAGCGCACCATGGTTGGGCCGCCGATGTCGATGTTTTCAATCGCGTCTTCCAATGTGCAGTTTGGTTTGGCGATGGTGGCGGCGAAGGGGTAAAGATTGACACACACAAGGTCGATATTGCCGATGCCGTGTTCTTCCATCTTGGCGACGTGTTCGTCCAAATCGCGACGGCCGAGGATACCGCCGTGGATTTTCGGATGCAGGGTTTTCACGCGGCCATCGAGCATTTCGGGAAAACCGGTATAGTCGGCAACTTCGATAACGGGAACGCCTGCATCAGCCAAGAGCTTTGCTGTACCGCCGGTAGAGAGGATTTCAACACCGAGCTTGGTCAGAGTTTGGGCAAATTCGACTGCGCCTGTCTTGTCGGATAGGCTGATCAGGGCGCGTTTGATGGAAGACATTTGGATTTCCTTTGTTGAAGGTTTAATCGATATGGGATGAATTTTCAGGGCGGTATTATCCTCTATTTTCGCCTTTTTGGCAGTAGGTTTTTATAGATATTGTTGACAATTTTATTGTAAAAGGCCGTCTGAAACTCGGTTTCAGACGGCCTTTTGCTTATTTAAATCCCATTTTCTTTGCCACCCATACTGCGCCTGCCATGCCTGCACATAATGGCATGAGTAAGGCGACGGGGGCGTAGGTTAGCTCCAAAATAAAGGCTATGGCTGTCAGTGGCATTTTGAGGGAAACGCCGAGGAAAACGGCGGCGCCGACAACGGCCGCGCTTTCGGACGACATTTCCGAGAAAACGCTGTTCCACGCGGCGGCAGCGGCAAAGGCGATGGTACTGCCGAGCATCATGGACGGGGTAATCAGGCCGCCGTATGCGCCGGCGGTAAGTGCCATCAAGACGACCAGCCATTTGACGGCGGTCAGCTCAAGGCTGTGTTGCCAGTCGGTCAATCCGCCAAAGGTCAGTTGGTTGCCTGCTTTGCCGTTGCCCAAAATTTCGGGAAACCAAACGGAAATCACGCCAATGAGTGCAAACATACAGACGGCCAAGGGAATGATTTTGATGTTGTCGCGCTTGATGAAGGGGAACTTTTGGGCGGTGCGCTGGAAAAAGACGGCGGTTGCGCCCAGTATCGGGCCGATAATGACGGAAAACCAAAATAATGAGGTGTTGATGGAAAGGTTGGTCGGATGATATTGCTGCACGTCGCCCAAACCGATGCGTGCGACGGCGGTGGCGATGACTGAAGTCAGCAATGCGGCGGCGACTGCTTGCTGCGTCCATAAGCCAAGCATGGCTTCGAGGATGAAAAGTGTGGAGGCGAGCGGCACGTTATACACGGCCGCCAAACCTGCACCCGAGGCGCAAGCGATGACCAGCCTTGTGTCGTCTTCGCTCAACCCGAAACGGTTGACGCCTACTGAAGCAAAGGCAGCAGTCATTTCGCGCGGCGCAACTTCGCGGCCGAGCGGCGAGCCCAGCCCGACAGTAATGATTTGCAACAGGGCATGGCTGACGGTTTCAAAAAATGGAAAACCCGCGAGCGGATTTTTAACCACGGCTTTAATGCCCGGTTGCGGCCTGCCGTAGCGTTTGAGCAACCACCACCCCAAACCAACCACCGCGCCGCAAAAGGCCATCACGCCGATACGTCGCTCCGGACTTGCCTGCGCTACGCCCTCTCGGAATGAAACGTATAGGCCGTCTGAACCGTAACCATAGGCAAGATGTTGAATCGTATGCATGATTTCGGTTAATACAATGCCGACCATGCCGCCGATAATGCCGGTAATGATGAGGGCGGCCCAAAGTTTATGCGTTTCTTTCACGGGATTTGACTTGAGGTAGTAGTGGTTTAATCAAAGCGTTTTTTGAGGAGACTATTACCCGCCTAAGGGATAGTTTTTGGGGGCGACGTGGGTTTGGCCGTTATAAGGGAAAATATATTTCTGATTTTTATAATTTTTCTTTCTTGATACGCCGCTGAGTTTTGCAGTCAACGCCCATACGCCGGATACGGCAGGACGGCTTTTGTCAAAAGCAATTTTGGCTTCCAGGCTGACAAACGTGTCTTCGCAGCGGCGTTTTTCGCGCCCTTTATATTCATCGCAATTGCCGTAATATGCGCCGTTATCATTACCGCTGATAATTAAGCTTTTACGGACACGGTTGCTATTATCGGTAAACAGGAAATTTTCTCCGGTTGTCGTTTCACCCTGACCTGTATAACCTGATTCGACAGTGTAGCCCCAGTTCTGCTCCCCCATCTGGACAAACCGCCAATCCTTATTCTCCGGTGTTTCGCCCCATGCGCCAATTTCATCGCTTCCATGTTGTTTGATTGCCCACTTTCCGTCTGTTTTTTCCAAAACAAACAATTCCGCCAAACCCGAAGAAGCATGCGCATCCTGTTTGACTTTAAGCTTCATATCGTAGGCAAAACCCGTGTACAACACATAGCGCGTGGCTTTACCGTTGCGTGTTACGGTATGGTCGGCAACGGGTTTCATGCAATACATAATATTGTCAGATGCTGTCTCACTGTCTTTCGGCGGCTTGGCGAGCTGGCATTTGTGCGCGGCAAGCGGTCGGTTGTAGTACTTGGCAATGACGGCCTGTACGGCGGCTTTGTCGTTATCGGGTGCAGCCGACGCCAAAATAGGGCAGGCAAGCAAAAGCAGGGAGATAATGCGTTTCATAGAAATTTTCCCAAAATGTTTTATTGAAAAAAGTACTGCTTACTTCAGGCCGTCTGAAACCATTTTCAGACGGCCTTTTTGTGTTTGTTGCTGACACGCGCCAGCATACCGGCGACAAAAGTGGACGCAATAACGACGGTAATGCCCATCGCAGACATAGCACTTAAATGTTCGCCCAAAATTAGCACCGCCATGATAACGCCAATGACAGGCTCAAGCGAAATCAGCAGGCCGGAGACGTTGGCAGGGACTTTATTCATGCCTTTGTTCCACAACAGATAGGCAAGCCAGCTGCAACCGATCCCCATATACAAAATCGACAGCGTACCGCCCCATGACCAGTTGATTTGATAACTGTCTGCCAACACCAGCGAAAACGGCAGACACAACACCGCCGCCACAGCCATGGAAGCCACGGTAAATGCAGGCGCACCAATACGGGCAACCATCTGCTGGCTCGGACGTATCACGCCTGCAAAACCCAATCCCGCAAGCAAAATCAACAGACAGCCGAACCAGTCAATCGTACCGCCCTCTTCCGCGCCGCCCATTACCATCATGCCCACGCCTGCAAACGCCGCCGCACCGCAAATCCAGTGGTAAATTTTCGCTTTGTCGTTGAAAAAGAAATGACCGACAAAAACCACCAGCAAAGGCTCCAACCCCACCATGGTAACCGCGCTGGCGGCAGACGTGTATTTCAAACCGATAAACTGAAGCATTAAAACGACAACGTAGTTAACAAAGGAAATCCACAACAACGGCTTCCACTCGCTCCGCGGAATCCTACCCAAATGGCGGCGGCACGACGGCAGCACCATCAATGCGGCAATCAACAACCGTGCCTCAACCATCAACGCAGGGTCGATCATCTCGTAAGAATACTTGGCAGCGATAAAAGAGCTGCCCCAAATCAGCAGGGCAAGTATTTGATAGAACATGGTCCGACCTTTTAAAAAGGGTTAATCGTTTCTTCTCTATATTTATTATTCAGACGGCCTGGAGAGTTAGCCTTTTTTATTTTGTCTTCGTCAGCGAATCCAAAAAGTCGAAGAGTTTGGCATTCATTTCACTGAAATCCGCCGCTTCGATTTTATCCGGATGCTGGACATAAGTTTGGGCTTGGCTTTGTTCGGCCACATTTTCGCGTCCGTCCGCCGCAATCAGCAGCCCGACGGCTTCACGGTCAAACTCCAAATGGGCCTGTAAGGCATAATGTTTGGGCGCAAAACGGATAATCTGGCACGGACAGCCTTTGCTGGTTGCCAACACAACCGCCTCATCCGTCAAACCGGGCATATCGCCGTGCCAATGGCCGGTATTCAGGGTTTTGCCCAACAGGGAAACATGGGCATCCGCCAAACCTTCCGCCGTCAACTCAATCGGATAAATGCCGATTTCACGCTCAGGGCTGCGTGTGTGGCGCGCGCCGTAGGCAACGGATAAAAGCTGCGCACCCAAACATACGCCGACAATATATTTATCCGCCGCCATCGCCTGACGCATCAGGAGCAGCTCGGATTCGGGGTCGTAATACGGGAATGCCTGCCTGTCTTCATCAGGCGATTGCGGCCCGCCCATCACAATCAAAAAATCTATATCGTCCACATTGTCAGGCAGGGTTTCCCTTTCGTACACTTTGGTTGTACTGATGTTATGTCCGCGCCATTGCGCCCATTTCAAATATGCTCCCGGCACTTCAAATGCCTCGTGCAAGATGAAATGGATATTTAATTTATTCGGATTTTGCATTGTTATTTCTCCTTCGACCGTCAGGACGGATTGCCCTGCCGTATTACAGCATACCGTGCTGTTGTAATTTTTTACGCAGGGTATTGCGGTTCAAACCCAAAATAACGGCCGCTTTAGACTGGTTGCCGCCGCATTGCTCCATCACGCAGGCAAGCATCGGCTTTTCCACTTGATGCAATACCATATCATACACGCCGCAAGGTTCCGTACCATCCAAGTCTTTGAAGTATTGTCGTAAGTTTTGTTCAATACATTGCGCAATGTCAGTCGTCGTTTGATTCATCGTGATTGTCTTTCTTTAGATTTGTTTTTAAATGATGAGGCCGTCTGAACATTCAGACGACGTTTATTTGATTTGATTGAATTTACCCTATCCGATTTATATTTATTTTTGATTAACTATCGATTTATTTTGAAATAGATTTCTTTAACTCCTGTTCCCAATCCACATGTTCGAAATGATTGCGTGAAAACATAGAATCAGCTTGATGTTTTTTGACAAACAGTTGTTTTAATAAATTAAACATAGGGTTTCCTGAAACCATCTCCTCACGCAACCTACTCCTCAAAGCAAGTAATCTTGCCAACCTTTTCTCCGTCAGGTTCGATTTCTGCTACATTATCTCCATATTTATTACCCCAAAAGAAACGCCCGTTCTCCTCATACCAAGGCTTGCCCAGTACATACCAAGCCTTGTCCAAACTGTCACCGGGGCGGATGGTTTCGCATGTTGCTTTATCCTTCCCTGCACTCAGCATACAAGCATCATGTTGACGACAATCAGGATTCATGCACCTGCCCTTGTCTTCATTCCAATAGCGATCCATTAATTTACAGGCTATCAGATTGTAGTCATAAGCATAAATACCAAATCCTGTCAGCAACAGCGCGGCTATGCCGAAGCGTTTGAACCGTGAGGTCAATTTCATATTTACTTCCCAAAAAGAAAAAGGCCGTCTGAAACCCTTTAGCCTTCCCGATAGTGGCATACCCAGCGGTCGGTTTTTTCTGAAAGCGTCTCAAGATAGGCGGCAAGGGTGTCGTATTGTGCTGCGGTGCTGTCCAAGCGGTTGATTTCTCGGCGTGTTTGTTCGCCATCGGGCATTTCATCGATATACCAGCCTATGTGTTTACGGGCGATGCGTACGCCGGCCACTTCGCCATAAAATTCATGCATGGCGCGGATGTGGTTCAAAATGGTGGCGTTGCATTCTGCCAAGCTTAAGGCCGGCGGCAAAACGCCGTGTTCGGCGTAATGTTTTAAATCACGGAAAAGCCACGGCCTGCCTTGTGCGCCGCGCCCTATCATGATGCCGTCGGCAGCGGTTTGCTTGAGGACGGCGGCGGCTTTTTGCGGCGAAGTAATATCGCCGTTGACCCAAACGGGAATGTTCAGACGGCCTTTGGTTTCGGCAATCAGTTCGTAACGCGCTTCGCCTTTGTACATCTGCGTACGGGTGCGGCCATGGATGGCAAGGGCAGCGATGCCTGATTCTTCGGCAATTTTGGCGATGGTCGGCAAGTTTTGATGTTCGTCGTGCCAGCCCAAACGGGTTTTGAGGGTAACGGGTACGTCCACCGCGTTGACAACGGCTTTCAAGATTTCGGCAACCAAAGGCTCGTTTTGCATCAATGCGCTGCCTGCCTGCACATTGCAGACTTTTTTGGCCGGACAGCCCATGTTTATATCAATGACCTGAGCGCCCAAGCCGACGTTATACCGCGCGGCTTCCGCCATCTGCTGCGGATCGCTGCCGGCAATCTGCACGGCCACCACTCCGCCCTCGCCTTCAAAATCGCTGCGGCGCAAGGTTTTTTTGGTATGGCGCAAGCTCGGATCGCTGGTCAGCATTTCGCACACCGCCCACCCTGCGCCAAACTCGCGGCAAATCCGGCGGAACGGTTTGTCCGTAATGCCTGCCATGGGGGCGAGTGCGATGGGGTTGTCAATGAAATAACCGCTGATGTACATGATGTGTGCGCCAAATTGAAAGGGCTGAAATTGTACAATTTTTAAGCAACTTTTCCAATCGTATTTACATGTTGCACAATGAAAAAGGCCGTCTGAAACTGGGTTTCAGACGGCCTTTTCAGACAAAACATTTAAATAAACAACATAACAACCATCTGCACTGCGGCCTGAATCATGGCGATAATCGGCCAAATCAGTTTGGCCAGCAGGCCGGTAAACAACAGGATCAGGATAATCCATGTACCGTATGGCTCGATTTTACGGAACTGCATGGACTGCTTGGCATTAAGGAAGGTATCAATAAAAATACCGCCGTCCCAAGGCAAAATCGGAATCAGGCTGAATGCGACCCAAATCGAGTTCACCATCACGCCGTAACCTGCCATCTGCACCAATGGCGCTTGATAAGACTCAGGCACATACGCAGAAAATACGACGACAAAGCCCCAAAAGAACGCCAAAATCAGATTGGCAATCGGACCTGAAATCGACACCCAACGCCACGCGCGGCGCGGATCACGGAAATTGCGCGAATCAATGGGCATAGGACGCGCCCAACCAAACAAAAAACTGCCTATCATCAGACACACCAGCGGCACGACAATCGTACCTACAGGGTCGATGTGCGGCAGCGGATTGAGGGTCAAACGCCCAAGCTGCTCGCCGGTATGGTCGCCCCAATAACGCGCCGTATAACCGCGTGCCACTTCGCGCACGGTAATGGCCAACAACACGGGCAATACTGCCAGCAAAAATACGCCTAAATCAAAATTTGCAAACATGTTTTTCCTTATCAAACACGCCGTCTGAAAACAGAAAATATCCTTTCAGACAGCCCGAGGCTTTAATCGTCTTCTTTTTTATTCGAACTGAAAAACTCTTTCAGCTCTTTCCAAGTAATACCCTTACCTTGCGGATTCAATTTGAAGACCGGTTTGCCGTAATTGCTGTACACACTGTCGCCGATAATATTAATGGCCTTATGTGTGCCGTTGATTTGCATATACATGCGGGAAGCCAACATGCGGCCTTTGCGGTCGAGATAATAGTCGACAACAAGATTGTTACCGAATATCCGCTGGACGCTAAGTGGCTGGTTATCACTTATGTTGACAGACATACTGAAAAATTCCCGCGCATTTTTATAATCTTCTTCTGTTGACCCTGGTTGAGGCGTTTTCTGTAATTTCGACAATTCTTCATCAAAAGCCTTAGCCATTGCCTTCATTACGACAGAATCATACTCCGGTTTCATGACATGACGTACACGATAGCGTGCATGGTTTGCCTTACCAAAGGCATCCATTTCTTTAAATACATATGCATCGGCAGGCATAGCCTTATTGGCACTCAAAAAAGCACGTACTCCCGCCTCTGCAACATGATCAAAAGGCATACGTTTCGAATCACCGATTTCTTTCAAACTCAATTTTAAAGGTTCTTTGATTAAACGTTTACCGATTTTCTCATCGGTGTACACACTAATAATGGCAGCAGCACTGGCGGGCGGATCTATATAAATTTCCCATTTTTCCGCATCCAGTTTCATAGGAAGTTTGATACTAAGTTTTTCATTGTGGTTGTTGATGGTCAATTCAGGAATCAACTCAAATTGACGCGTTGACAAATCAACTGCCGACTCATAATTCAGATGAACCCCTTCTATATAACTGGATATGGCAGGATATTTATCCAGATAATCAACGGCAACTTGTGCGATATTGCCGTCCGGCAAGGCATCAAGCATTGCAGTGCGGAACTCAGCCTCTTCTCGTTCAGAAAACTCCTGCTTCAAAGCAGCGTCGTCTTCTTGAGCAACCTTCATAGAGGCTGCCGTCTCCCCCTCTTTGGCTTTGGCATCCTCTGCTTTCGCTTCGGCTTTCTTTTCCACCTTTTCATCTGCCAATACAGCTTCAGCCAATGGGCTGATATATATTCGAGAGCTGCCTGTGATGTTAAAGCTGCGGTCTTCTTTTAAAATACGGTCATTGGAAATCGACATGACCTCGTGTGCGGTTTTGTGATCCAAATTACTGCACGCGCTCAAACCAAATGCCGCAGCAATGGCCAAACCAATTATCTTCTTCATTCTGCCCAACCTTTTTGACGAAATGATTTCATTAGCACAATTTAACACAAGGCACCGATTCCATAAAGGCTTTCCAACGGCATGATTTATTGCTTCTCGCTATCATGCCCAATTCGAGCACCCCATTTATTTCAAGCCTAAAGGCCGTCTGAAACTTCAAATCCAGTTTCAGACGGCCTTTGATTTCCTATTTAAAATGTTTCAGCTGTTTTACAGGCTGTAATACATTTCAAATTCCAGCGGATGCGGCGCCATGCGGATACGGCGTACGTCTTCCTCTTTGAAGGCGATGTAGCTGTCGATCCAGTCTTTGCTGAACACGCCGCCGCGCAGGAGGAATTCGTGGTCGGCTTTGAGGGCGGCGAGGGCTTCTTCCAAAGAAGCGCAAACGGTCGGCACCAATGCATCTTCTTCTGGCGGCAGGTCGTACAGGTTTTTATCGGCAGGGTCGCCCGGATGGATTTTGTTTTGAATACCGTCCAAACCGGCCATCAACAAAGCGGCAAACGCCAAGTATGGGTTGGCGGTCGGGTCAGGGAAACGCGCTTCGATGCGGCGTGCTTTGCTGCTGTTCACAGACGGAATGCGGATGGAAGCGGAACGGTTTTTAGCAGAATATGCCAGTTTGGTCGGTGCTTCAAAGTGCGGCACGAGGCGTTTGTAGGAGTTGGTGGACGGATTGGTAATCGCGTTCAGGGCTTTGGCGTGTTTGATGATGCCGCCGATGTAATAAAGGGCGGTATCGGACAAACCGGCATAGCCGTCGCCTGCGAACAGGTTTTGACCGTCTTTCCAAATGGATTGGTGGACGTGCATACCGCTGCCGTTGTCACCCATAATCGGTTTAGGCATAAATGTAGCGGTTTTGCCGAAGTTGTGGGCAACGTTTTGAATCACGTATTTCATGTCTTGGGTTTGGTCGGCGCGTTTAACCAAAGTGGCAAAACGGGTACCGATTTCCATTTGGCTGCCGGTACCGACTTCGGCGTGATGAACTTCCACTTCGATGCCGAGTTCTTCCAAAACATTGACCATGGCAGAACGCAGGTCTTGACCGCAGTCAATCGGCGCAACAGGTGCGTAACCGCCTTTGACGGTCGGGCGGTGGCCGGTGTTTTGACCGTCCATGTGCAGGCCGCTTGACCATGCGCCGCTTTCGGAAGTGATTTCGTAACGGGTTTTGTGCATATCGGTTTCAAATTCTACGCCGTCAAAAACGAAGAATTCAGGCTCAGGGCCGAAATAGGCAGTGTCGCCGATACCGGAAGATTTCAAATAGGCTTCGGCGCGGCGTGCGATAGAGCGAGGGTCGCGGTCGTAGCCTTGACCGTCGGCCGGGTCGATAACGTCGCAGGTAAAGACAACGGTGGTATCGTCGTAGAAAGGATCGACGAAGGCCGTAGACGCATCGGGACGCAACTGCATATCGGAAGCCTGAATACCTTTCCAACCGCCAATGGACGAACCGTCAAACGCTTGACCGTTTTCAAACCATTCTTCGGGATCGTCGAGGACGATGCGTGCGGGGATGGTAAAGTGGTGCTGCTTGCCTTTGGTATCGGTAAAGCGCAAATCTACGAAGCGGGCTTCGCTTTCTTCAATCAGTTTTACAGCGTCTTTGATGGACATCTTCAGCTCCTGAGGGAATGGGTTTAAGTTGTTATTCTACCACGGTAAGGCCGTCTGAAATACATCAGGGCACCCGTTTTTACGCAATGAAATATAGTTTCAGACGGCAAGATTGTCAACAATATGCTTCGGTTTGTCTGTTCAAAAGCGGAATGCCCGCCCTTTTGTCCGAATGCCGACAAAACAGATGCCGTCTGAAAGCAGTTCAGACGGCATCTGTTGTTTGGTTTAAAAACGGTCAGCGAGGATAGCGGTTGCAGACAAATTTGTACACACTCTCTCCACCCGTACCGGGAATAACATAACTCCATTCGGCATAGGATGGTGTATAAGAACCGATAGGGTTTCCCGATTCGGAATACCACGTTACTGTCAAAGCCCTAAAACGTTTACCACTGCAATCCATTTCTTCCAACGCTTTAGCTGTATTATAAAATTTTCCATTGCTAATCATCTTTTTCGGCTCGGCGTACCTTGTTTCAAACCATGCACTATTGTCCGTACGGCTGTCTGCATCACCAAATATGGTAGTATTGTTACTGTTAATACCTAGCAACACCCAATCTTCCGCCACCGCCGGCGTTGCCAACCCTAATGCAAATACTGCCAAGCACAACATCTTTTTCATGTCCGTCCCTTTCGTCCTTATCAACAAAATAAAGTTAAATTGTAAAAAAATAAAGTTAAATTGTAAAAAATGACTTTTTTTTCAAGAAACAAATATTCCATCATGCTACCTGACAACCGTTTCAGACGGTATCGTTTCCATCTGTACGCCGCCGTTATAAAATAGCCGTCCCGTCTTTTGGAACACGACCATGACTACCCTCCCCCGTTACGCCGTTTTCGGCAATCCCGTTGCACACAGTAAATCGCCGCAAATCCATCAGCAGTTTGCACTGCAGGAAGGTGCGGCCATCGAATATGGACGCATTTTTGTCGAAATCGGCGGTTTTGCCGAGGCTGTTGCGGCGTTTCGTGCCGAGGGCGGGCAAGGTGCGAATGTAACCGTTCCGTTCAAGCAGGAAGCTTTTGCGCTGGCGGACGAACATTCCGAACGCGCTTTGGCTGCCGGCGCGGTCAATACGCTGGTGTGGTTGGAAGACGGCAGGATACGCGGCGACAACACCGACGGTATCGGTTTGTCCAACGACATCACGCAGGTCAAAAACATTGCCATCGAAGGCAAAACCATTTTGCTTTTGGGCGCGGGCGGCGCGGTGCGCGGCGTGATTCCAGTGTTGAAAGAACACCGCCCTGCACGTATCGTCATTGCCAACCGTACCCACGCCAAAGCTGAGGAATTGGCGCGGCTTTTCGGCATTGAAGCCGTCCCGATGGCGGATTTGAACGGCGGTTTCGATATCATCATCAACGGCACGTCCGGCGGCTTGAGCGGTCAGCTTCCTGCCGTCAATCCTGAAATTTTCCGCGACTGCCGCCTTGCCTACGATATGGTTTACGGCGACGCGGCGCAGGCGTTTTTGAACTTTGCCCGAAGCAGCGGCGCGGCCGAAGTTTCAGACGGCCTGGGCATGCTGGTCGGTCAGGCTGCCGCCTCTTACCATATTTGGCGCGGATTTACGCCCGATATCCGCCCTGTTATCGAATACATGAAAGCCCTGTAACCATGTTCCGCATCATCAAATGGCTGATTGCCCTGCCCATCGGCATCTTCATTTTCTTCAACGCTTATGTGTACGGCAACATCATTACCTACCGCGCCGTCGCGCCCAGCAAAACCGCCTTCATGTCCATGCGCATGAGCCAGTTTGCAAGCGAAGGGCGCGATGTCGAGCTGGACTACCGCTGGGTGCCTTACGACCAAATTTCCGTCAACCTCAAAAAAGCCCTGATTGCTTCCGAAGACGCCAATTTTGCCGAACACAGCGGCTTTGACTGGAACGGCATCAAATACGCCATGAAACGCAATAAGCAAAGCGGCGAAGTCAAAGCCGGCGGTTCGACCATCAGCCAGCAGCTGGCGAAAAACCTGTTTCTCAACGAAAGCCGCAGCTACATCCGCAAAGGCGAAGAAGCGGCGATTACGGCGATGATGGAAGCGGTTACCGACAAAGACCGCATTTTTGAGCTGTATTTAAACTCAATCGAATGGCACTACGGCGTATTCGGCGCGGAAGCGGCATCCCAGTATTTCTATAAGAAACCTGCCTCCGCCTCACCCGCCAACAAGCCGCCAAACTCACGGCGCGCGTTCCGGCTCCGCTGTTTTACGCAGACCATCCTAAGAGCAAACGGATGCACAACAAAACCAATATCATCCTGCGCCGCATGGGTTCGGCAGAATTGCCCGAAAGCGATATGGATTAATTAAAAAGGCCGTCTGAACATTTCAGACGGCCTTTATTTTTAGGCTTTCTCTTCCGGCTCCGGTACGTCAAACACTTGGCGCAGGTAAGCGAGGAAGGTGTTGTTGGTGGTCATGGTTTTGCCCGGGGAGTCGGAGAGCTTGGCGACAGATTGGCCGTTACACTCGACAAGCTTCAAGACAATATTCAAAGGCGTGTGTCCCAAATCGTTGGTCAGGTTGGTACCGATACCGAAACTGGTTTTGAAACGGTCTTTGAAGTATTGGTGCAACGCCCATGAACGCTCAATATCGAGGCCGTCTGAAAAGGTCAGCATTTTGGTGCGGCTGTCGATTTTGAGTTTTTTGTAATGCTCGTAGGCTTTGTCGCCCCAAACATAAGGATCGCCGCTGTCGTGGCGCAGGCCGTCGAAGAGTTTGGCGAAGTAAAGGTCGAAGTCGCGCAAGAAGGCATCCATGCCGACCACGTCGGTCAGGGCGATGCCGAGGTCGCCGCGGTATTCGTGTACCCAGCTTTCCAGCGCGGCTTTTTGGAAATTGCGCAAACGTACGTCCAAGGCTTGGAAGGCTTGGAGGAACTCGTGAGCCATGGTGCCGATGGGTGTGATGCCGAGTTTTTTGGCCAGATAAACGTTGCTGGTACCGCGCACGATATCGGGAGCGGCTTCTAATAAGGTACGGATAACGTGTTCCTGCCATGCGAGGGTGTAGCGGCGGCGCGTACCGAAATCTGAAATCAGGAACGGCGGATCATTCGGATTTTGTGTAGCTGCGATTTCTTTCAGCTGTTGCGCTTTGGCCTGCAAACGGCGCTCGCCTTCTTCGATGACGGCAGGCGTTTCCAAGCGGCGGAAATAGAGTTCGTTGACGATGGCAAGAATGAAAATCTCGAAGAACATCGCCTGTATCATCGGGCCTTCGATGCGGATGTTCAGACGGCCTTGGTCATCGGGGCTGACTTGGACGAAGCGGCGTTGGAGTTGGAAAAGTTCGAGATAATCGACAAAGTCGCTTTTGATAAAACGCAGGCTGCGCAGATAGTCGAGTTCGTCATGGGTAAAGCGCAGCTGGCACAGGGCGTCGAGCTCGCGTTCCAAGTCTTCTTGAATATCGGCCAGCGGATACACCATCTCTTTGTTGCGGCAACGGAATTCGTAGAGGCTGTGGGTTTGCGGGAATTGGTGCAACACGACTTGCAGCATGGTGAATTTGTACAGGTCGGTATCAAGCAGGGATTGGATAATGGGCTGATAAGCGGACATAAGTTTTCTCTGAGTAAACGTGGGCGTTGAGGTATCGATTTTAATGGAAAAGGCCGTCTGAAAGAAACCTTATTCAGACGGCCTTTATCTTAATTTAATCCAACTGCGCTACGGAAACCGGCAAAGAGCGGATGGTAGACAACATCGTGCTGGCATCTTTTTGCTGTTTGCGGAACGCGGCCATATTGGTCGGGGTCAATTTCGGCGTCGGCAGGGCGACGGTAGTCGGGTTGACCGGCTGGCCGTTGACGCGTGCTTCGTAGTGCAGGTGCGGGCCGGTCGAACGGCCGGTTGTACCGACAAAACCAATCACTTCGCCGGCACGGACTCTGCCGTCGGCAGGGCTGAACGCGCTCATGTGGCCGTACAGGGTTTCCACACCATTGGCATGGCGAATCATCACGGTATTGCCGTAGCCACCTTTCCAACCTTTGAAAATCACTTCACCATCGGCAGCGGCCTTAATCGGCGTACCGGTCGGTGCGGCATAGTCGATACCGGTGTGCATACGGACGGTATGCAAAACCGGGTGGACACGGTAGCCGAACGGGGAAGAAATGCGCGTGTATGCAACAGGCTCGGTATTAAAGCCTTCTTTTTGTTGCAGGGACTTACCGTTTTGGTCGTAGTAGCTACCGCTTTCTTCATCACCTTTGCCTTGGCTGTAATAATAGGCTTGGTAGGTTTTGCCGTCTTTAACCACTTCAGCCGCCAAAATATCGCCAACCGCCATTTGCTGGCCGCGGAAATACATGCTGTTGTACAAAAGACGCACGGTATCGCCTTCTTTCAAATTGCTCATATTGAACGAGTCGGCAAAGATTTCTTTGAGCTGGATATACACTTCGGAAGGGATTTCGGCACGGAGCATATCGCCGATGGCGGAAGTGCGGATTTGCACGGAGCGCAGGGTCGGCATGGTTTTCATGTCGATTTCAGCATTGGAGATGCGCCATTTACCTTTGACTTTTTCCAAAGCCACCAAGTTGCGTTCCAATTCTTCATCGGTAAAGAATTGAACGTCGGTCACTTGGCCTGAAGAATCAATGCGGATGTTGACGGATTGGTTGGTCCGCAGGTTTTTCATGTCGAGGTTGGCATTGTTTTTCGCCATGATTTGCTTGATGTCTTCTTGGTTGACACCCATGCGCGTCAAAACGTCTGCCAAAGAGTCGCCG
Organism: Neisseria subflava; assembly: GCF_024205705.1. Classification (NCBI taxonomy): domain Bacteria; kingdom Pseudomonadati; phylum Pseudomonadota; class Betaproteobacteria; order Neisseriales; family Neisseriaceae; genus Neisseria; species Neisseria subflava. The sequence goes on along the minus strand of NZ_CP073115.1, from coordinate 383,519 downwards.
GCTTGGACGACTTCTTGCACCCAATAGCTGGATTGATAGGTATTGGTTTCCACATAAACGGCAGGCAGCTCTTCGGAAATACGCTCGACTTTGAAATCGGTTTGTGCAGGTTGAGGGTCGGTAATGGCGTATGCGGTCATGATGCCTGAAGCCGGCAACAGAAACGCTAAGAGGGTTGCTTTGAATCGAGTGGAATATTTGTTTTTAATCACGCGTTATCCTTAATGGGGCGGTCTGTTTTTTTAAAGTTTGCAGAATGCCGGCACATCCGGCCTGCCGCGACCGCCTGCTGGTTTAAACAGTTTTGGGGATAAAGGACTTTGAGTCTTTTTTCCGATCTGAAAATCAGGTTTTCATTCGGAATGAATGAGGTCGTGTTTGAGATTGACGTTATTATCAGGGCTATTGTGTTGATTTACACCCTGTTTTTCTGAAATTTACGCCACACATTCTAGCATGACAGCCCGTTTTTTCCAAACCGGCCGTCTGAACGGCTCTTTTTCAGGGCGTGAGGGCAAGGTTCCGAAACGCATCATTTGTCGCGTAAAATAACGGTTTTTCTATCTATTTGCGCTTATGAAGCTGACCCTCGCCCTCCCCTCGCTCAACCGCTTTGCCGACGAATCCGTCCCTGCGCTTGCCTTACCTGCTTTTAACCGTCTTTTGCGTTACGGCACATTACGCAAAGAAACACTCAGGCCGTCTGAATTTTACGGACGCCATTTGTGGAACGGCAGCCTCATTGCCCAAGTGCAACGTTTACGCCACACAAGCCAAAAACGCACAGCCGCTTTTGCCTCTCCGGTTTGGCAACAAATGGGCATGCACCATGTCAACATTATCAGCAGCGAGTTTATCGGCATCCAAAAAGAAGAGGCGCAGCAGTTATGTGCGGATTTGTCGGCGTTTTATCAAGATAAAGATTGGCAATTCGAGCCGCTTTGCGAAAGCATGTGGCTGCTCAGTATGCCGAAGACTGAAGATTGGGGCGCGGAATGTGTTTTGGATGTGTGCGGACAGCCGGAAATGGACGGTCAGGCACACGGCAAAGATGCGGTGTCTTGGTTGGCCATGCAGACGGAAATCCAAATGTTTCTCCACTCGCATCCGATTAACCAAGCGCGCGAACAACAAGGGCTGCCGGAAATCAACGGTTTGTGGCTGTGGAATGATGCGGACGGCACACAGTCTGCGGATATCGTCGCCTCAGACAGCGCATGGGCGCGTTTTTCAGATACGCCCAAAATCGATGCGCCATATGATTTGAAGGCTTGGTTTGAGATGGTTCAAGAAACAGGCAATGCGGTTTCAGACGGCCTTATCTTTTTGGACGACTTGGTTTCCACCTTACAAACAGGCGATGTTTGGGCATACAAAGATATTTTGGAAAGCTGGGAAACCCGTTGGTTTGCGCCTTTATGGGACGCACTCGATTCAGGCCGTCTGAAAACCGTGTGCATTGCCACAGACGGCGAAAACGGCGGCACGCTGGAAATCGGCCGCCGTTCCAAATGGGCATTTTGGCGCAAAGCTAAAACGTTTAACGGATCATGGTAAACGGTTTTAAGCTTCCAACGCTTCCAATTTGGCCGAAATTTTGTCCCACACATCCTGCAACGGAATCGCTTTCAACAAACGTGTCGGATCGTTGGTGTCGATACTGTCAGGGTGAGGCAGTTCGGCATAATCGCCGGCATAAATGACTTCAGCCTGTTCGGAATACGGACGCCATTTATCCACCCATGACGCGCCAAACAAAGCGATTTGCGGTTTATCCAAAGCAGCGGCGATGTGCATCGGTGCGGAATCGACACCGACAAACAGCTTCGCTCCCTCAATGGCCGCCGCCAATTCACGCAGGCTCAAGCATCCGGACAACACATATACTTTTCTACCCTCCGGAATATTCAGACGGCCTATAATTTCCTGAAGCATGTATTGCTCGACAGTGTCGGGAGAAGCGGTCAATACGACATTCTGCCCACTGTTGAGCAGAAGCTGTACGATGGCGGCATTCTTGCCGTCTTCCCAACATTTGAAATGCCAGCGCGCCCCCGGGTGCAGCAACACATAGTCTTCGCCGTTCCAACCCTGCTCACGCAATTTCTGCCGCATGCTTTCCCTTGCATCTTGTGCCACCCAAAGGCGTACTTTCGCATCGGCCACGTCTTCCGGCTGGATAAGCGGCGCAAGGATATTCAATTGATTTTCAACGATATGATGACTGGTATCAAGCTCATGGTTGATAAAATCATGACAGAAACGCCACCAGAAACCGTCGCGCTTGATGCAGTCCAAACCCACGCTACAACGGGCGCACAGTTTGGCGATTATTGCCGCGCGCCATTGGTCGGACAGGTTGAAAGCCCAGTCATAATCGCGCGCCTTCAGCTTAGACAAAAGGTTTTTCTCACACGCCAACTGCTTGAATACGCCCAGCTTCTTCCAATTTCGATCAATGGTAAAAATCTGCGCAATCTGCGGATTATCGGCAATCAGCTGCTCCGTACCGGCATACACCAGCATATCAATTTCGCAATCGGGGAAACGGGTTTTCAGCGCATCGACCACTGGCGTGCTCAACAGCACATCGCCATGATGGCGCAATTTGATGATCAGAATACGTTTGGGTTGAGCTAAAGACATACAAAACTTTCAGACGGCCTGTTGATTGGTTGCTATTGTAAAGCGGAAAACAGGTTTCATAAAATACAAAACAGGCCGTCTGAAACCTATCCTGCTGATTCATCGTTATAAAATCCGCACAAGCCATGCAATTTATATTACAATCCGCACCCCGTGGTTCGAAAACCTCCCACATTAAAAAACTAAGGAAACCTCATGTCCCGCAACAACGAAGAGCTGCAAGGCATCTCCCTTTTGGGCAACCAGAAAACCCAATACCCGAGCGAATACGCGCCTGAAATTTTGGAAGCGTTCGACAACAAACACCCCGACAACGAATATTTCGTCAAATTCGTCTGCCCCGAGTTCACCAGTCTCTGCCCGATGACCGGCCAGCCCGACTTTGCCACCATCTACATCCGCTACATCCCCATATCAAAATAGTGGAAAGCAAATCACTGAAACTCTATCTCTTCAGCTTCCGCAACCACGGCGACTTCCATGAAGACTGCGTCAACATCATCATGAAAGACCTCATCGCCCTAATGGATCCGAAATACATCGAAGTATTCGGCGAATTCACACCGCGCGGCGGCATCGCCATTCATCCGTTTGCCAACTACGGCAAAGCAGGTACAGAGTTTGAAGCTTTGGCGCGCAAACGCCTGTTTGAGCACGATGCACAATAATCCTATTCAGACGGTCTAACGCACTTTTCATTGCAAGACTTTCTTTATTGCACAGTCTTGCAAGGCTTCATGCCGTCTGAAAAACTTCCGAAAGATTTCCATGTACGAATTTACTGCTGCACAGCAGAAGAAAGCGCTCTTCTGGCTGGTGCTTTTCCATATTTTTATTATTGCCGCCAGCAACTATCTGGTGCAGTTCCCCTTTCAAATTTTCGGTATCTTTACCACTTGGGGCGCATTTTCCTTTCCCTTTATCTTCCTCGCTACCGACCTGACCGTGCGCATTTTCGGCGCGCCGTTGGCGAGACGGATTATTTTTTGGGTTATGCTCCCGGCCCTGCTGCTCTCTTACGTCTTCTCCGTCCTCTTTCATAACGGCAACTGGACAGGCTGGGCATCTTTAGCCGAATTTAACACCTTCGTCGGCCGTATCGCATTGGCTAGCTTTTCCGCCTATGCGCTCGGGCAAATCCTCGATATTTTCGTGTTCAACAGATTACGCCGTCTGAAATCATGGTGGGCGGCCCCTACTGCTTCCACCGTTGTCGGCAACGCTTTGGACACGCTGGTGTTTTTCGCCATTGCCTTTTACGCCAGCAACGATGAATTTATGGCGGCAAACTGGCAGGGCATCGCATTTGTCGATTATCTGTTCAAACTCGCCATCTGTACCCTCTTCTTCCTGCCCGCCTACGGCATCGTATTGAGCATCTTGACCAAAAAACTGACTTCCTTAAACGTCCGTCAAGAAATGCCCGAATCGGTTTTAGCCAAATAAGCAGCAGATAAAAAACAAGGCCGTCTGAAACTTTAATCGTTCAGACGGCCTTTTATGTTTTAAACAATTAACCGGTCAATTGTTTGGTAATCAGTTTTTTCAGCGGCGGGAAATTATTGCTTGCACGCAATACCAAACCGCGCAGCAGTTTCGCCGGAGCAGTTTCATTGGTAAAGAGTTTCAGCAGCATATTGGTGCCGTGGTAAATCGGATGGGCGTGGAGCATATGCTTGGTGCTGTATTTTTCCAGCAGGCTCTTCGCACCAATATCCTGACCGCGTTGCTCGGCTTCAAGAACCAATTTAGCCAAAAGATCGGCACTTGCCAAACCCAAGTTGAAACCATGCGCAGTAACCGGATGCATACCGACTGCGGCATCGCCGATCAACGCGCTGCGTTTGCCGTAGAAACGTTGGGCAATCATGCCGACCAAAGGATAATTGTGAATGGTGCTGACCAATTCCATATCGCCCAAACGGCCTTTGAGTTGCTCTTTCACGCTGGCTGCCAACTCTTCCGGCGACATATTTTTAATCGTTTCGGCTTTATCGCTGTCCACCGTAATCACTGTATTGGTCAAGTGTTCTTCCAAAGGCAGCAACGCAATGGTGCGGCCGTAGTGGAAACATTCATATGCGGTATGCAGGTTGGACAAGGTATGCTTCATGCGGCACACAAACATGGTACGGCTGTAATCGTGCATATCGGAAGAAATGCCCAGTTGACGGCGCGTTTGCGAGAAGCGGCTATCGGCGGCCAACAACAGACGGCCGGTCAATACTTCTCCGCTTTCCAAAATGACTTGCGCCTCATCATCAGAAGTTTTGACTTCTTTAACATTGGTGCCGGTCAGAATTTTGACGTTGTCCAATTTGGACACAACTTCATAAGCGGCTTTGCGGATATTGTGATTGGAAATCAAATAGCCCAAGCAGTCCGCAGGCTCGCCGCGCGCCTGAGTCGGTTGCGGGAAATGGAGCTGGTAATCGGAATGGCCGTTCAACACTTTGGCATCGCGCAAAGGATAAATTTCGTCTTTTGGAATCAAATCCCACATACCCAATCGCTGCATGATTTCACGCGACAAGTGAGTCAATGCGATTTCACGGCCATCATACGGCGGATTTTGCAACACTTCTAAAGGACTTCTTTCAATCAGGGTTATGTTCAACCCGCTTCCGGCCAACTCTGCGGCAAAACTTAATCCGGCAGGGCCTGCGCCGACGACGAGAATATCACTGTGTAAGCTCATGGGAGGAATTCCTTGTATTCAACTGATACGGATTTTTTCAGACGGCCTTAAGTTTACTGTGTTTAGCTACATGAGGGTAAATCAAAGGCATTTGATAGATTATATAGAAAGAGTCGATAGAATAAAACAAAGGCCATCGATTGTAAGCACGTTTTTACTTTGGCCTTAATATAAATCAAGCTTCAAGACATACGGATTTTATCAAACGGACAAAACAGTCTGACAAACAAAAACCGCATTCCGAAAAGGAATGCGGTTTTCAATCGTAAAACGATTATTCTTCAGAACCGGTGTAAGGACGGATGCTGACAGTTTTACGGTTCAGCGCGCCTTTGGTTTTGAATTCAACGTAACCGTCGACTTTAGCAAACAAAGTGTGGTCTTTGCCCATGCCTACGTTGTCACCTGCGTGGAATTTAGTACCACGTTGACGAACGATGATAGAGCCTGCCGGAATCAGCTCGTTGCCGTAGGCTTTAACGCCCAAGCGTTTGGCTTCTGAATCGCGACCGTTGCGGGTGCTACCGCCTGCTTTTTTACTTGCCATTTGTAATACTCCTGAACTTACTTGAAATTAGGCGATTGCCACGATTTCGATTTGGGTGAAATTTTGGCGATGGCCTTGGCGTTTTTGGTAGTGTTTGCGACGACGCATTTTGAAAATGCGTACTTTCTCGCCACGACCATGAGCAACGACTTTAGCTGTTACTTTTGCGCCTTCGATAAAAGGTGCGCCTACTTTTACAGATTCGCCGTCAGCAATCATCAAAACTTCAGTCAGTTCGATTTGGCTGTCGAGTTCGGCTGGTATCTGTTCTACTTTCAATTTTTCGCCAACGGAAACTTTGTATTGTTTACCGCCGGTTTTTACGACCGCGTACATACTCAACTCCATGAGAATTAGGTTAACATTCCGCACACCATGTGCGAAACGAGCTATTCTATTTCTATTTGCCTGTTTTGTCAAAATTTATTTTATTTACAAGTGAAAAGGCCGTCTGAAAGATATGTTGCATGCTTTTTAACTGATATAATCACGCGCTGGATTGCTGATATCTTTATGCAACGTTATTACCCCGACCGAATGTACGGGTTTAAACAGATTCATTGGAGCCTCCGCTCCGTTTTATCAACAGAGAATGTTTTATGCTCGAAAACCTGCCTTACTTCCAACGCCACCTGCCCGATGACCTTGCCAAAGTTAATGCGGTCATCAACCAAGCTGTTCAATCCGATGTTGCGCTGATTTCGCAAATCGGCACATACATCATCAGCGCAGGTGGTAAGCGCCTGCGTCCGATTATTACCATTTTGGCAGGCAAAGCAGTCGGGCATGACGATGAAAAACTGTACTCGCTGGCAGCGATGGTGGAATTCATCCACACCTCCACCCTCCTGCACGACGATGTCGTCGATGAAAGCGATTTGCGCCGCGGCCGTAAAACGGCAAACAACCTCTTCGGCAACGCGGCGGCTGTTTTGGTCGGCGACTTCCTCTATACACGCGCCTTCCAACTGATGGTCGGTTCGGGCAGTATGCGTATCTTGGAAGTGATGGCAGATGCGACCAACATCATCGCCGAAGGCGAAGTCATGCAGCTGATGAACATCGGCAATACGGATATTACCGAAGAGCAATACGTCCAAGTTATCCAATACAAAACAGCAAAACTGTTTGAAGCGGCCGCACAAGTCGGCGCAATTTTGGGCAAGGCTTCCCCCGAACACGAGCAAGCCTTGAAAGACTACGGCATGTACGTCGGTACAGCTTTCCAAATCATTGACGATGTATTGGACTATTCAGGCGAAACCGAAGAAATCGGCAAAAACGTCGGCGACGATTTGGCAGAAGGCAAACCTACCCTGCCATTGATTTACCTGATGCGAAACGGCTCCGAGCAGGCTGCAAACGATGTGCGCCACGCTTTGGAAAATGCCGACCGCAGCTATTTTGAAAAAATCCACGACTATGTCGTTAACTCCGACGCTTTGCCATATTCGATTTCCGAGGCGAAAAAAGCTGTCGACAAAGCCATCGCTTCATTAAACGTGTTGCCTGACAGCGAAGTCAAAGAAGCCATGATCCAACTGGCAAAAGAATCTTTGGCCCGAGTATCTTAATCCGATGAATTTCAGTTTTGTCCCTTTGTTTCTGGTTACGCTGATTTTTTTGGGCGTCGTCAGCAACAACAACTCGATTACGATTTCGGCGGCGGTATTGCTGCTCATGCAGCAGACGGCCTTGTCGCAATATCTTCCCTTGGTGGAAAAACACGGTTTGCATCTGGGCATCATCCTGCTGACCATCGGTGTATTGAGCCCGCTGGTTTCCGGTAAAATCCAGATCCCGCCGGTTTCCGAGTTTATCAATTTCAAAATGATTGCCGCCGTCCTTATCGGCATTTTGGTTGCATGGCTTGCCGGACGCGGCGTTCCATTGATGAGCGAACAGCCTGTTTTGGTAACCGGATTATTAATCGGCACGGTCATCGGCGTTGCCTTTGTCGGCGGCATTCCGGTCGGCCCTTTGATTGCCGCCGGCTTATTGTCTTTTTTTGCCGGAAAGGTTTAAAATCCCTCCTTTACCGCCTCGCCATAGTTCAACGGATAGAACGTATGCCTCCTAAGCGTAAAATACAGGTTCGATTCCTGTTGGCGAGGCCACAGTTTCAATAAAAGCCTTTCATACTTTGAAAGGCTTTTTTGTTATCAATAAATAAAGGCCGTCTGAAACTTTTCAGACGGCCTTCTCATTTCGCTAAACCGTTAACCCGGACGACCATCCGAACGCGGACGAATCAACCAAGGAATATATTTCCATGCGTACAACAGCAAAGAAGCGGCAAACAAAGCGGCGGAGCAACGGATACTGTGCGTATATGCTGTACCACTCACAAAGGTTGCCAAAACACGGACAACCGTTGCGGCTATCATCAACCAAAAGGCAACAGGAACCACTTTAGGCGGCGGATAAATGGAGTTGCCGGTATGGCCAAGCGCAGTTCGCGCCATCATGCCCAAAGTCAGCACGCCGATACCGCCAACGCCGATAAGGTGCACGCCCAAATTCAGGAAATTTGGAACCCAATAAGAAATGCCGACAGCAATCAAGCCCAAGCCTGTAAACAGATAGCCGGCAAACAAAATCCAAAGCATAGGCTCTTTCAGTACGGCTTTATACCACCAGCGGTACACCTGCACGGTAAAAATCACACCGGCAGCCAGAGCAAACAACGCGGCCAGTCCCGGCAAAATGTTATGCGCCATCAGCATGGCGGTCAGCATAGGCAGCCAAAGTGAGGCGTGCGCCACCCATTGAGGGCTGGGAATTTGCGGCACGTTCAGGCGCTTGGACGTAAAGAACGAGATAATCCGCATACCGATCAAACCGATAAATCCGGCCACCATAATCAAACCGGATTGCAAACCGGTCATCAGCGCAATGGCATCAAACGGCTGCACTTTCAGATGGAAGGCGAAATGGGTGCCGCCCAAAACAAAAATAGCGAACACGGCAACATAGTTGCGCTTGTTTTGAGAACGAATTACCGGCAAAGCCATGCATACCGCGCCATACCAGAAAAAAATCGTACCGAATATGCCGCTTGCCGTTACCCCCCAACCAGGAATAAACATACAAATGCGGGCCAACAGCCAAAATGCGGTCAAACCGGCCAACGCCTTACCGCGTGTCGGCGGCTGGCCTGTCCAAGTTGCCACAGCCGTCAATAAGAATGCAATGACAACCAATCCGGCGTAGCCCCAAATCATTTCATGGGCATGCCAATAGAAACCCGGCAACTCAGGCGTACCCTGAAAGCCGAAGCCCCAAAGCAGTATAGACAATGCGCCATACAAAGCCGCCAACGAATAAAACGGGCGGAAGGCCATTGCCCATACAGGATGTTTGAACAAATCGTTCATGGTGGTTCCTTCAATTTTTATATCATAATAAAACAGCAACAGAGGCCGTCTGAAACTTTTCAGACGGCCATCGATTCCCTTCCCTATTACACATTCTCAGGCAAAGGCAAAAAAGGTTCAATCGCAGGAAAAAGCTCGCGTTCCTCAAAACGCGCATGATCGCGCAAAGTCACCGCAAAATCCTTATTCCATGATTCATTCATATATTCAGGATGAGCCATCATCGCACGCAACTTGGCATGATCACCTTCAAAACGCTGTCTCAACGCCGGATCAACCTTATCCCAATACGGCGCAAACATGGTTTCCTCCTCCAAAAAATGTGGCTCAAGCTCAACAAAATGAGGCTCCAGCTCCGCCTGATGGCTTTGATCGGGCGTACGCAGGAGACGGACGCATAACGACAGCGAGCCATGATGTTCGCGGGAAAGTTCTATTAAGGCAGGATGGCGTTTCAAGGGCTTCATAAGTTCGTTATAATGGTAACAGTTTGTCAAACTGGATTAATTCAAATGTTTCAGATATTATGAAACCCAATCCCACATAAAGTCAAACAGCCCCTCTCCAAGTACTACGCTTTTGACATATAATAAAAATATCTAAAGAGCCAGCCATGTATCTGACCCAACATACCGATTACGGATTGCGCGTATTGGTTTATACCGCCATCAACGACGACACCCTCGTCAATATCGGCACCATTGCCGAGACTTACAATATTTCCAAAAGCCATTTGATGAAAGTAGTTACCTCATTAGTCAAAGGCGGTTTTCTGGTCAGCGTGCGCGGCAAAGGCGGCGGTTTACGCTTGGCAGACAATCCTGAAAACATCAATATCGGTGCAGTTGTACGCCATCTTGAGCCGATGCAGGTCGTCGAATGCATGGGCGACAACAACGAATGCCTCATCACCCCATCCTGCCGACTGACCGGCATCATTACCGGCGCCATCAAAGCCTTCTTCAACCATTTAGATCAATACTCCCTGCAAGATCTTTTGGACAAACCAACCTACGACATACTCTATACCCCGCGCATCCCCATCAACGAAATACGCAGAATGGTTGATTAAACTTTCAGGCCGTCTGAAAAACAGTCCAGCTATATCGAAATAATCATCAGCCTCTCAATATAGGGGCATGTAGTATTACTCGGAAAAATTAATAGTAGAAAGATATCGACCAGAGCAAGCAAAAAGTAACTGCTCTCCATTTACTTATTCCCTAGTCAAAAAGTACGCCAAGTATCTTCCCAATCAACGTAACGGTCTTTTTCCAATACAAAATTGGGAATGTTAGTAAAACTTTCGTAGCCATGATGAACATAATTTTGATTATGAGTCCATAGAGTTTTACCTTGTAAATATTTCTTTAGAATATAAAATACCGTCTGGATTGTGAAATCTCAGACGGTATTATTTTGGTTTATAAAATATCAACCATTAAAATGATTACACTTTTTCTACAGATTAACCTTCTGGCAATGGTAATGAAGCCAAATACCGTAGAGTAATTACATAATCAATCTAACGTCCTTAAAATAACAATAGCATTTTTATCATTGCTGAATATTCTATCTGCGTGTGGTATTCCGCGCGATGAAGTGCTTCGATCGTACTCAATATACACTCTTTTACCTGATGGAAGCGTTGCTTGCAAGTCTGGGCGACATATTCCTACACGACAAAAATTTCCATACTGCTAATCTACGTCAGCCCCAAAAACAAAGATTTGTTTTTTTCATTCAACATATCTATCCTAAATACGCCATCACTCCATTGAGTTTTTAATTTGTATTTCGCTCTTGTTAAATGTTTTTCTGTTTGCCGATTTCTTTTGCTAATGTAAAAAATACTCTACCACTCTCATTGGTTAAAGTTTTCAAGTATTCATCAACATCAGTAACATTAATAACAACTGTTTCATTTGTATGTTTATTAAATTCTAAATCAACAATAATATTCCCATTAACCAATATTTCATATATATCTTCTTCTTCAGGCAGCATAGACAAACAATAAGCACTTGAAGCTGAAAACTCTTTTTTCAGATACTGAAGAAGAAAAGTATTTTTAATTAAAACATCATTAAATTCATCTAATGATTGCTTGACTTCTTCCGTTGTCCAATTTTTAACATTATTCTTCATTGTATTCTACCTGGGGTCGTAGTTATGGGGCTTAGGAAGCAAAATCACAAAATATAATGATAAGCTTCTAACAGAAAAATAATTGTAGCAAAGATACAATTTATTCTTAATGCCCTTAAATAAGATCTATTTGATATTTTTTTCCACCCAAATAAAACCCTAAAAAACTTAAGGTCATTCCTTCTGATTTTAGAATTTTATAGACCAATACAAAATTAGTTACTATAGTAACAAGATACAAAAATATCAAACCAAAAAATATATAAGGTATTAATGCTATCATTTAATTTTTCCTTACATTTGCACTAAACTTAGATATTGGTGCTTTTAATCTTATATTTGGTGTTTTTTTTCTTAAATGCTTTCCATTACCACCCCATAGTTCCATTTGTCGAAAATCCACTACCTGAACCTAATTTCGCAGTGTAAATTATCTCTTCACCTTTATCAATTTGAATGTTAACCCCATCAAAAACAATGAATACAAAAATGCCCGAAGCCAAAAGCCTCGGGCATTTTTAATATTTGGTGGGTCCGGTGGGTTTCGAACCCACGACCAAGGGATTATGAGTCCCCTGCTCTAACCCCTGAGCTACAGACCCGTCAAGAGTAGATGCGGATTATAGCATAACTTGTTGCTTGTTCAAGATACCGGGCCAATGTTTCAGACGGCCTGTTGGTTTTCTATTCGGGTATTATGCCGATATACCCAATGCTTCCCAAACTTTCAAAGCGTCCGATGTTGCTTTGACATCGTGAACACGGATGATTTGCGCTCCTCTAGCCACTGTGGCCAAAGCGGCTGCGACGCTGCCGTGTACGCGTTTGGCGGCATCTTGTTCGCCTGTCAGCTCGCCAATCATACGTTTGCGCGATACGCCGATCAGAAGTGGGAATCCGGTTGCTTCCATCAATTCAGGCAAATGTTTTATCAGGGTAATGTTGTGTTGCAGGTTTTTGCCGAAACCGAAGCCGGGGTCTAGCGTGATGCGTTCAGGGGCAATGCCTGCTTGAACGCATTCTGCCGCACGTGCTTTTAAATAACGCGCGACTTCTTCGACGACATCTTGATATTGCGGATTCAGCTGCATGGTTTTGGGCAAACCCTGCATGTGCATGAGACACACGCCTGTATTCGGCTGTTGCGCCAGCAATGCGACTGCGCCTTCATCACTCAATGCGGCAACATCGTTGATAATGTCCACGCCGCCTTGCGCCAAGGCTTTTTCCATAATCACCGTGCGGCGCGTGTCCAAACTGACGGGAACATTCCACTTGGCGACTTCCGCCAAAACCGGCTGCACCCTGGCCCATTCTTCTTCGAGAGAAACATCATCCGAACCCGGACGGGTAGATTCGCCGCCGATATCGAGAATATCCGCACCGTCTTTCAGCAACTGCTCGGCATGTGCCAATGCTATTTGGACATTTTGCGAATAGGTGCCGCCATCGGAAAATGAATCGGGGGTCAGATTGACAATGCCCATGATTTTCGGTTTGTCTAAGGCGATTTCAAATCGGCCTGCCTGCCAAATGTGCGTGTTCATAATGCTTCCATTGATGAAATAATAGGATAGAGGCCGTCTGAAACTTTTCAGACGGCCTTTAGATTTTGACTTTAAAACAGTAAATTACATCCCGCCGTAATTTGGTCCGCTCCCGCCTTCGGGGCAAATCCAAGTGATGTTTTGCGTCGGGTCTTTGATGTCGCACGTTTTGCAATGAACGCAGTTGGCGGCGTTGATTTGCAGACGCGGGCTGCCGTTTTCTTCGACGATTTCATATACGCCGGCCGGACAATAGCGGGTTTCGGGCGAGGCGTATTCTTTGTAGTTTACGTCTATCATGACCTGCGGATTTTTCAGTACCAAATGGTCTGGCTGGTTTTCTTCGTGCGCGAGATTGGCGAGGAAAACGCTACTCAAACGGTCGAAGGTCAACACGCCGTCGGGCTTCGGATAATCAATCGGCTTGCATTCGGCTGCTTTTTTAAGCTGCTCGTTGTCTTTGCCGTGATGTTTCAAAGTCCAAGGGGCTTTGCCTCTGAAAATCATCTGGTCGATACCGGTATAGATTGAGCCGAGGTAAACGCCCCACTTGAATGACGGACGGACATTGCGCGCGGCGTAAAGCTCTTGATACAGCCAGCTTTGTTCAAAGCGTTGCTGATAATCGGTGGTCTCTTTGCCGCTGTCGAAGCTTTCCACTTCTTCGAGGTTTTCCAACATAGGGAACACTGCTTCTGCGGCAAGCATGGCGGATTTCATGGCCGTATGGATGCCTTTGATGCGTGGCATATTCAGGAAACCTGCGGCATCGCCGATTAAAACGCCGCCTTTAAACGAGAGCTTCGGCAGGCTTTGCAAACCACCTTCAATCAGCGAACGCGCGCCATACGCGATACGGCGGCCGCCTTCAAAGGTTTTGCGGATTTCAGGATGGGTTTTGAAACGTTGGAACTCTTCAAACGGCGACAGATAAGGGTTTTGATAATCCAAACCGACCACAAAGCCGACAGCGACTTTGTTTTCGTCAAAATGATAAATAAACGAGCCGCCGTAGGTTTTGCTGTCGAGCGGCCAGCCTGCACTGTGCATCACCAAACCGGGCTGATGTTTTTCAGACGGCACTTCCCAAATTTCTTTAATGCCCAAGCCGTAAGTTTGCGGCTCGCTGTTTTGGTCGAGCTGGAAACGTTCGATGACTTGTTTGGAAAGCGAACCGCGGCAGCCTTCGGCAAACAGGGTTTGCTGCGCCCAAAGCTCCATGCCTGGCTGGAATGAATCGGTCGGTTCGCCGTCTTTGCCCACGCCCATATTACCGGTCGCAATGCCTTTGACCGAACCGTCTTCGTGATACAGCACTTCGGCGGCGGCAAAGCCCGGATAGATTTCCACGCCTAAACTTTCCGCCTGCTCTGCCAGCCAGCGCACGACTTCGCCCAAGCTGGCAATATAGTTCGCATGGTTGTCGAAATTCGGGGTAACGGGTAGATTGAACGCTTTTTTCTCGGTCAGGAACAAAACCCTGTCCTTCGTCACTGTACGCGTCAGCGGCGCGCCTTTTTCTTTCCAATCGGGAATCAGCTCATTCAAAGAAATCGGATCGATGATGGCACCGGCAAGCGAGTGCGCACCGGCCTCCGAACCCTTCTCCACCACACAAACACTGATTTCGCGTCCATTCTTTTCAGCAAGCTGCTTGAGTTTGATGGCGGCGGATAAACCCGACGGGCCTGCGCCGACAATCACGACATCGTATTGCATACTGTCGCGTTCGATGGTTTCTGTCATGGCGGTTCCTGTATTGTCATTATTCAATTTAATCCGCTAATTATACAGCCTGGACATATAGTTACCAAATACAACAAAAGGCCGTCTGAAACTTTACTCAAATTTCAGACGGCCTTGACTGTATTCAAAAGATTATTGCGCTTTGGTTTCCGTTACAAAACCGATTTTGCTGATACCGGCTTCGCGCGCCGCTTGCAGGGCTTGGTTGACATAATCGTATTCAACCGCTTTATCCGCCGCAATCGCCACAATCACATCTTCGTTTTTCGCTTTGGCTTCTTTCAGCTTGGCGGTTACCGTTGCCAAATCCACTTTGGTATCTGAATCTCCGCCAACGATATAAGCACCACTGGCATCAATGCTCAAACGCAAAGGATCTTTAGGCTGCTTATCCTCTTTCGCCGCTTTTTCCGAAGCAGTCGGCAACTCCAAAGGAATCGAGTGGGTCAGCACCGGCATGGTAATCATAAATACAATCAGCAACACCAGCATCACGTCCACCAAAGGCGTAACGTTGATATCCGACATCGGCGCATCATCGCCGGAATTCATTGATCCGAAAGCCATGGTTTAATCCTTTTGGTTCAGAAGGCGGACATGCAGGTCATGTGCAAATGCGTCCATATCTTGCGCGATGGTTTTTGTACCGCGATTGAGGAAGTTGTACGCCAATACGGCCGGAATCGCCACAAACAGGCCGACGGCAGTCGATACCAAAGCCTCGCCAATCGGGCCGGCTACAGCAGCAATGCTCATTTGGCCGCTTTCGCTGATGCCGATCAGGGCATGGTAAATACCCCAAACAGTACCCAACAGGCCGATAAACGGAGCGGTTGCGCCGATGGAGGCCAACGCGGTCATGCCGTAGTCGAACTGACGCATGGTTTGGGACATGCTGTTGCGGATGTGAACAACCAAGTATTCGTTCAAAGGCAATTCGTCAATCAGCGATTTGCTTGTCGTTTGACGGTAGTTTTGGTATGCGCGCAGAGACTCATCGGCAACATTGCTCATCGGTGCTTCTACCGCTGTGGCTTTTTGTACGGCATCAGCCAGCGTAAACGCATTCAGCATCAACTCTTTTACCTGAGCATTGCCCTTTTTCGCTTTGCGGTATTTGATGCAGCGGATCACAATGACGCTCCAAGTCACCACACTCATCAACAACATCAGGACAAATACACCAATCAGTACCACATCACCTGATTTGAAAACTAAACTTAAATCCATAATTTTTCCAAGTTAAAAATAAAATTAAAATTTCTATCGGGTCATTTAAAATTATTTCCCAACAGCATATATTTTCTAATCAATCAGCTTAGGCCTAGATACTTATTCAAGCGTGAATTTGACAGGTACTTTAAATTCAGTCCAAACGCTTGCATGACAGCTACCATCTTTAACGGCTTTACGCGCTGCATTATCCAGACGACTATAACCACTTGATTTATTGACACTAATTGAATCCACTTTACCGCCGGGACCAACCAAGACTTTCAAAACAACCAAGCCCTCTTCACCATTTTCAGTGGACAATGAAGGATACGGAGGTCTTGGAATATGGCAGGTTCCTTTTGCCGGATTGCCTTTACTGCTGCCGGCACCTGTACCGCTGCCACCACCTCCGCCACCGGTACCGGAGCCATGTTCGCCTTTCGCACCGCCGCTGCCGGATCCGCTGCCTTCGCCACGGCCGCTGCCTGTACCTTTCGTACCGCCGCCGTTGCCTTTTCCTTCTCCGCTCAAGGCCTTACCTTCACCGTTGCCTTTACCGTTTTCAGCAGTATTCGGCCCGGTTTTGCTGCCTGAGTGTTCAGATGCTTTGGGAGATGGTTTAGGTTCTGCCTTCGGCTCTGGTTTTGGTTCAGGTTTTGGCTCGGGCTTCGGCTCTGGTTTGGGTTCCGGCTTAGGCTCGGGCTTAGGTTTCTCGATAGGTTTCGGTTTTTCCTTTTGCTGTACGATATCCGCTTTTTCTTTTTTCGTTACCACAGGTTTGATAACAGGTTTGGGCGGCTCGACAGGCTTAGGTTTGGGTTTCGGCTTGGGTTTCGGTTGTTCGGGGGTAGGCTCGGGGCGGCAGGTGCGCCTTCGCCCTCAGGACTACCGTCGCCACCGCCGAAATCGCCTAAATCGACAAATTCAATATTCGCCATTTCGACAGGAGGCGGTTTGTGCGCGTGCCATAAAAGTGCAACCAAACCGACGTGAATCAACGCAACGGAAGTCACGACGGCTGGAGTTAAAATTCGTTTTTTATCCATAATTCCGTTATGTTAATAGCAACAATTCCCGTTTGCAAGTCGTTTTACAGTCAAAATAAGCATTAATGCTTATAGAGAAAGTTTATAGACCTGCTGTTTTAAAGGCTGTATATCATAATATGATATTAGCTCTCATTACTAATATTATCAAACAAGCGGCCATCTGAAAAGATAAACGGTATTAAAAAAGCCATCGACTCTTACAATCTTTATGCCATCCGCACATCAGGCGAATATTTAAACCTCATCAGACCGATAAAAACTCAAATGGTTTCAAATCATCTACATTTTTACCATCAATAAAACATCAGGCCGTCTGAAAACATTCTTTCAGACGGCCTGATTCAAACAAAATTATTTTTTCCGTTTCGCCCTTGGGTGCGCCTCATCATAAACGCGCGCCAAATGGTCGAAATCCAGCTTTGTATAAACTTGCGTAGCGGAAAGGTTGCTGTGGCCCAACAATTCCTGTACGGCGCGGATATCGCCCGATGCCTGCAAAAGATGGGTTGCATAGCTGTGGCGCATCATGTGCGGCGAGATATGGCTGGCGCTGCCCACGCGCACTGCCCACGCCTGCAGGCGTTTTTGAATTTGACGTTGCCCCAGCCTGCCGCCGTTCTTATTAGTAAACAAGGCCTGCTCGCCCTCTTTGGCAATACGCACTGCCAAATAATCACGCAATGCCGCAATGCTCTTGCCCACCAAAGGCACTTGCCGCTGCTTGCCGCCTTTACCCTTCACACTGACCCAGCCTTCGTCCAAAACGATACCGTCCAGATTCAAACCTTGTATCTCGCTCAGGCGCAAACCGCTACCATACATCAATTCAAACATGGCCTTATCGCGCACGTCCAATTCGTCATCAACAGGCGCATGGTCAAGGATATGGTTTAAAGGTTCTTGCGGTAGTGCTTTAGGCAAGCGTTCGGGCAGGCGCGGCGCTTTCATATTAAATGTCGGATCGCTTTCCATGACTTCTATCTGCACCAGCCAACTGCAATACTGCCGCCATACCGACAATTTCCGCGCCAAGCTGCTTTCGCTCAAGCCCTTTTGCGACAGCTTTTTCAATACCGCCACAAAATCACGGCGCGTCGGCAGACCGTTTTCCAGATTATCGGGCAATAGGCGCATCAATTCACTCAAATCGCGCCGATAAGCGGAAACGGTATGCTCCGACTTGCCTTGTTGCAGCAAGGTTTTCAGATAGCGTTCAAGATGAAGCGCAAAATTATTTGATTCCGCCATTTCAGACGGCCTCCAATGCTGCTTTCAAGGCCGAAGGCAGACGGCAGACGCGTTGTTTGCCATAATCAAAACACACCATGCCTGTCTGTACTTTCGCCAGCACAAGGCCGTCTGAAATCCTGCGGATACGGTACAACAAAGAAAAGCCCACACCGGCCATGCCTGCCGCCCCCATTTCTACCGACAGCTCATCGCCATGATGACCTTGCGCCAAATACTGCACCGCCGCATCCGCCATAATCAGGCCTGCCCCTCCAGCATCCATTTCGCTCCAACCCAGCTTCGCCAACCAACGCATCCGCACTTCATGGCACAAACGCAACACAGCATCGTTCGCCAAATGGCCGCCATAGTTCACATCGCCCACCTGCACCGTCAAGGCCGTCTGAAACAAAGGCTTATCACACTTGGCCACCGAAATCCTATCCATTTTGCACACCCGTTTTCAATACCACGCCATTATAAACCGAGACCCTGTTCGTTAATATATAAAAACAATGTAGCAGCTTGTAGTTTTTCATTTCAAAAAACATTATAATTTATCGGATAAATTTACCCTTCACTACTTCAGGAGCTTCTCATGGCACTC
Organism: Neisseria subflava; assembly: GCF_024205705.1. Lineage (NCBI taxonomy): Bacteria > Pseudomonadati > Pseudomonadota > Betaproteobacteria > Neisseriales > Neisseriaceae > Neisseria > Neisseria subflava. The sequence goes on along the minus strand of NZ_CP073115.1, from coordinate 364,709 downwards.
GTATCCATGCGCCAATTATTGGACCATGCTGCCGAAAACAGCTACGGTCTGCCCGCATTCAACGTTAACAACCTCGAACAGATGCGCGCCATCATGGAGGCGGCCGACCAAGTCAACGCCCCCGTTATCGTTCAAGCATCCGCAGGCGCACGCAAATACGCAGGTGCCCCATTCCTGCGCCATCTGATTTTGGCCGCAGTTGAAGAATTCCCGCACATCCCTGTCGTAATGCACCAAGACCACGGCGCATCTCCTGATGTGTGCCAACGCTCCATCCAACTGGGCTTCTCCTCTGTGATGATGGACGGCTCGCTGATGGAAGACGGCAAAACCCCTTCTTCTTACGAATACAACGTCAACGCCACCCGTACCGTCGTTAACTTCTCCCACGCTTGCGGCGTGTCCGTCGAAGGCGAAATCGGCGTATTGGGCAACCTCGAAACCGGAGAAGCCGGCGAAGAAGACGGCGTCGGCGCAGTGGGCAAACTTTCCCACGACCAAATGCTGACCAGCGTCGAAGATGCCGTACGTTTCGTTAAAGATACCGGCGTTGACGCATTGGCTATTGCCGTCGGTACCAGCCACGGTGCATACAAATTCACCCGTCCGCCCACAGGCGACGTATTGCGTATCGACCGCATCAAAGAAATCCACCAAGCCCTGCCCAACACCCACATCGTGATGCACGGTTCCAGCTCCGTTCCGCAAGAATGGCTGAAAGTCATCAACGAACACGGCGGCAAAATTGGTGAAACCTACGGCGTACCTGTAGAAGAAATCGTCGAAGGCATCAAACACGGCGTGCGCAAAGTCAACATCGATACCGACTTGCGCCTCGCCTCTACCGGTGCCATCCGCCGCTTCATGGCAGAAAACCCATCCGAATTCGACCCGCGCAAATACTTGAGCAAAACCGTCGAAGCCATGAAACAAATCTGTCTTGACCGCTACCTCGCATTCGGTTGCGAAGGCCAAGCCGACAAAATCAAACCGATTTCTTTGGAAAAAATGGCAACCAAATACGCCAAAGGCGAATTGAACCAAATCGTTAAATAATCCGTATATCGGATTAACACTAAGGCCGTCTGAAAACTTGGCAATAAAGTTTCAGACGGCCTTAGCTTTTGGGAAATTTATAGTAAAATCTTCCACCGACCACACATCAAAACACATCGAAAGCAAACATGAAACTCGCCGTTATTTTGCCGGCCTATTGCGCCGAAGCTTATTTGCCTGAATGTTTGGATTCGGTATTGAATCAAACATTCCGCGACTTTTTCGTCATCGCCATCAACGATGCTTCAACAGATAAAACCGGCGAAATCCTCGAGGCTTACGCAGCCAAAGATTCACGTTTGCAGGTTTTCCACCTTCCGGAAAACAGGGGCGAGCCGTTTGCCTGCCAATTTGCCATGGATATGCTCAAAGACGTAAAGGTCGAATATGTGGCACGAATGGACGCGGACGATATTTGCGCATTGGATCGTTTTGAAAAACAGATTCAGTTTTTAGACAGCCATCCCGAAATCGATATTGTCGGCAGCCAAGCCACCATCTTTTTCGATGATCAAACCGGAAGAGAACCCGTTTTAAGCGACCTTCCCCTGCTCGACAAAGACATTAAAGCCTTTCTCTCCTTTGCCGCCCAAAACATGTTCAACCCCACCACCATGTGGCGGCACGACAGCATTAAAAACCTCGGGATAAACTACACCGCGACAGAAACCGCGCCCGATTTCCATATGTGGGTACAATGCGCCCTACATGGCAAAACCTTTGCCAACCTGCCCGAGCCTTTGTTGTCATACAGGATACACACAACTCAAGAAAGCAAAAAAAGAGACAAAATCAACAGATCCGTCCAATACACCATGGAGTTGTGGATCAGTCATCTCTTCCCTGATTTGAACGCGACGGAAGTAACGCTCTTAAGCCGCATCTTGTACGAAAAGCAACTGCGCTTGACCACTGAAGAGCTGAAAACCATTTTTGCCGCTTATGACAGAATCAGCAAAGACCGCAGCATTTCATTGTTTGGCGAAGACCGCAATACCATGTTCGACATGATAGACAATTTCTTCAATTTCTTAAAAAGCCGGTTGAAATTCACTTAAATCATAAAAGGCCGTCTGAAACCTCGGTTTCAGACGGCCTTTATCTATTTCAAGAGCAATCTAAATTAGAACAAGCCGTGGATCACGCCTTCTGCGTCCACATCAATTTTCTCAGCAGCCGGAACTTTCGGCAGACCCGGCATTTTCATCATATTGCCGCACAACGCAACGATGAAACCTGCGCCTGCGGAAACAGTGATACCGCGCACGGTAATACGGAAGCCTTCGGGGCAGCCCAACAGTTTGGCGTTGTCGCTCAAAGAGTATTGGGTTTTCGCCATGCAGATCGGCATTTTGTCCAAACCCAGTTTTTCCAGTGAAGCGATTTCGGCAGACGCTTCCGCGCTGAAATCAACATCTTCCGCGCCGTACACTTTTTGGGCAATCGCACGGATTTTGTCTTTAATGCTCAATTCGACATCGTAGGCGAAGCCAAAGTTATTCGGTTGATTTTCGATGGCGTTGACGACTTTGTGCGCCAAGTCTGCACCACCCGCGCCGCCTTTGCCCCATACTTCGGTCAGGGAAACTTCAACGCCGTGTTCCGCGCAGGCTTTTTCAATCATGGCCAACTCGGCATCTGAGTCGGACACAAAGCGGTTGATAGCAACCACCACAGGCAGGCCGAATACGTTTTTCAGGTTGGAAATGTGTTTCAAGAGATTAGGCAGACCTTTTGCCAAAGCGTCGAGGTTTTCTTCGCCGAGGTTGGCACGTTCTACGCCACCGTTGTATTTCAACGCGCGGACAGTGGCGACGACGACAGCCGCATCAGGTTTCAAATCAGCCAGACGGCATTTGATGTCGCAGAATTTTTCTGCGCCCAAATCCGCACCGAAGCCTGCTTCGGTAACGGCGTAATCGGCAAGGTGTTTCGCCAGTCGGGTGGCGGTAACGGAGTTACAGCCGTGGGCGATGTTGGCGAATGGGCCGCCGTGTACAAAGGCCGGCGTGCCTTCGATGGTTTGTACCAAGTTAGGCTTAATCGCATCTTTGAGCAATGCCGCCATCGCGCCATTTGCTTTCAAATCTTTGGCGTAAACAGGGCTGCCGTCTTTAGCGTAAGCGACAAGGATGTTACCCAAACGCTCTTTCAAATCGCTGATGTCTTTGGCAAGACAGAATACCGCCATCACTTCGGAAGCAACGGTAATGTCGAAACCGTCAGGACGCATCACGCCGTCAACAGGTTTACCCATGCCGTCGATGATGTTGCGCAACTGGCGGTCGTTCATATCGACCACGCGCCGCCACAGGACGCGTTTAGGGTCGATGTTCAATTCGTTGCCTTGGTAGATGTGGTTGTCGAGCATGGCGGCGAGCAAATTATTCGCCGCGCCGATGGCGTGGAAGTCGCCGGTGAAGTGCAGATTAATGTCTTCCATCGGCAGAACTTGGGCATAGCCGCCGCCCGCCGCGCCGCCTTTGACGCCGAACACAGGCCCCAAAGAAGGCTCACGCAGGGCGATAACCGAGTCTTTGCCGATATGGCGCAATGCATCCGCCAAACCGATGGTTACGGTGGTTTTGCCTTCGCCCGCCGGAGTCGGGTTGATGGCGGTAACCAAAATCAGACGGCCTTGTTTTTGCGGCAGTTTAAACGCTTCGGCAGGATTGATTTTGGCTTTGTAATGACCATAGGGCTCGATGTTGTCAACGTTCAAACCCAGCTTGGCGGCAATTTCACCAATCGGGCGCATGGTGGAAGACTGGGCAATTTCAGCATCGGTTTTGAAGCTCATGATTTTCCTTTATTGAGAGAGGGAAAGGCCGTCTGAAACAATACAATAAAGACGGCTGGAAGAAAAAGAATATTCGTTCTATTATAGCGTTTTCCAAAGACAAACCGCAGTGAAAATTTCGATATTTCATCAACAAGCGGATTCATATTGTCAACAATTTGAAACAAAGGAAGAAAACATGAGCAGCAACGCATGGCTGTTTTGGGCATTGGCATCGGCAGGCTTCGCCTCATTGACCGCCATTTTCGCCAAAATGGGTTTACAGGGCATAGATTCAGATTTTGCCACCTTTATCCGCACCTTGGTCATCCTCGCCGCTTTGGTATTGTTTTTAACCTACACCGGCAAATGGCAGGGTGTGAACGGCTTTACCGGCCGCAACTGGACATTCCTCATCCTATCCGGCCTCGCTACCGGCGCATCTTGGCTTGCCTACTTCAAAGCCCTGCAACTGGGCAACGCCTCACAAGTCGCGCCCGTCGACAAATTCAGCCTGGTCTTGGTCGCCCTGATGGCCGTTGTTTTCTTAGACGAACGCCCAAGTACGCAGGAGTGGATAGGCTTAGGCTTGGTAACCGCAGGCGTATTGACTTTGGCTTTGAAACGATAAAGATTGGAAGATCAAAAAGGCCGTCTGAAAAATTTCAGACGGCCTTTGCTTTGCTTCAAACAATCAGCTCAATATTAATTTGAACCGACTTTGATTTTTTGCCACAAGTTGACAGACAGTTTTTTCGCATCTGCGCTCATTTGAGGCATGACGAAACCGTCTTTCATGTCTTGCTCGTTTGGGAAAATAGAACGTGTGCTCACCAGCTCGGCAGGCATTTTTTCTCGTGCAGGTTTGCTGGCCGGTGCGAAGGTTACGGCGATACCGTTTTTCGCAGCCACTTCGGGATCAAGCGTGTAGTTGATGTATTTGTGGGCATTAACGATGTTTTTCGCATCGGCCGGAATCAACCAAGATTCAATCCAGAAACCCATACCTTTCGGCGTCAACACTTCGACGCCGACATTGTTTTTCACTTCTTCAGAACGCGCTTTGGCCAAGTTCAAGTCGCCGCCATTACCTGCCGCCAAGCAGATATCGCCGCGCGCCAATTCGTCAATGATGGAAGGGCTGAAACGTTTCACGTCAGGACGGATAGACTTCAACACTTCCGCCGCCGCTTTCAAATCTTCAGGATTCGAGCCTTTAGGATCTTTACCCAAGTAGTTCAACAAGATTGGGAACATTTCGCTCGGGGTATCCCACAAAGCGATGCCGCAAGATTTCAGCTTGTTGGTGTATTCAGGTTTGAACAGCAAATCCCAGCCGTTTTCAGGCAATTTTCCGCCCAAAAGCTCCTTGCCCTTCGCCGTAATCGCAATCGTATTCACACCTGAGAAGTATGGAACGGCGTATTGATTACCCGGGTCGGCGGTTTCCAACATCTTCAGCAATTCAGGGTCGATGTTTTTGTAGTTCGGAATCAGATCCTTATTGATTTTTTGGTATGCACCTGCCTCAATTTGACGTGGCAGGAAGGCAATACCGGGCACAACCAAGTCATAGCCGGATTTGCCGGTCAGCATTTTGGCTTCCAGCGTTTCGTTGTTTTCATACAAATCGTAAGTCAGCTTCAAATTGTTGGCTTTTTTGAAGTCTTCGACTGTACTTTCGTCAACGTAGTTTGACCAGTTGTAGATATTCAAAGTATCGGTAGCGGCTGCCTCGGCATTGGCAGCAGGCGCGCTGCCTGCTTGAGGTTGCTCGGCTTTTTTCTCGCCACCGCCGCACGCGGCCAAAGACAATGCGGCCAATACGGCTAATACGGATTTTTTCATACGGGCAGATTCCTGATGAAAGAGTGGTTAATGTCAATAAATAAGAAACCCTGCCCCCCATAAACACCCCGGCGCAGAGTTAGGCTATTGTAATGGAAACGTAAGCAAACGCAAAGCAATATCCATCTGATTTTTATTGAAATAAGGCAAAGCAACACCATCTTTTTACCAAAAGCGTTGCACCGGCTGTCGTTTTTGGGCAAAATACGGCTGATTTGCGCGCGTTTATAGAGAAAAAGCTTGCATACAAGGAAATCTGTCTTTAAAATTGCGCGTTTACAGAATTTATTTTTCAGGAGATATTCAATATGGCAAACAGCGCACAAGCCCGCAAACGTGCTCGCCAGTCGGTTAAACAACGCGCCCACAACGCCAGCCTGCGTACTGCATTCCGTACCGCTGTGAAAAAAGTGTTGAAAGCAGTTGAAGCCGGCGACAAAGCTGCTGCTCAAGCAGTTTACCAAGAATCCGTTAAAGTCATCGACCGCATCGCTGACAAAGGCGTATTCCACAAAAACAAAGCAGCCCGTCATAAAAGCCGTCTGTCTGCTAAAGTAAAAGCTTTGGCTTAATACTGACGCAGATGCCGGAAATCCTGACAACCAAAGCAGGATAATCGAGCTGATACGATGCCCCTGAGGCCTTGCCTTTCAGGGGCATTGCCGTATTCACAGCCCAAACCGACTGAATAAAACCATTTCCCCTTTCATCAGGCCGTCTGAAAAACAACGGAAACTCTCATGAACAAGATGTTGAAACATTTCCTAAGTATCGGATTCATTGCCGCCGCCCCGCTGGCCGCCGCCGATACCGCCCTACACTGCACCACCATTCAAGACAACGCCACCCGTTTGGCGTGTTATGACAACATCTACTCGGCGCAACTCCCTCCTCAATCCCCACTGCCGCAAGCGCAAACCGAAACCGCCAAAACACCGGTTGACCTCGAACAAAGCGTCCGCAAGAGCATTGAGAAAAAAGAAGCGGCCATCGTATTCGACAACCCTACCCATCCGAATATTTCAGACGACGTATTAAGCGAAACTGCCGACAGCTACACCCCCTTAAGCCTGATGTACGATTTGGATAAAAACGACACGCGCGGCCTGTTGAGCGTACGCGAGCATAATCCTATGTACCTCATGCCCGTTTGGTACAACAGCAGCCCCAACTACTACCCGGAATCCCCCAGTCGCGGCGTAACCACGCAGGAAAAATTCAGCGAACAGAAACGCCTCGAAACCAAAATGCAGGTTTCCTTCAAAAGCAAGATTGCCGAAGATTTATTCAAAACCCGTGCCGACGTATGGTTTGGCTATACCCAAAAATCCGACTGGCAAATCTTCAACCAAGGCCGCAAATCCGCTCCGTTCCGCAACACTGACTACGAGCCTGAAATCTTCATTACCCAACCCGTTAAAGCAGGCCTGCCTTTCGGCGGCAAACTGCGTATGGTTGGCGCAGGTTTTGTTCACCAATCCAACGGTCAAAGCCGCCCCGAATCACGCTCATGGAACCGGGTTTACGCCATGGCCGGCATGGAATGGGGCAAGCTGACCGTCATTCCTAGGGTTTGGATGCGCGCCTTCGACCAAAAAGGAGATGACGATGACAATCCGGACATCAACAAATACATGGGCTACGGCGACTTGAAAGTCCAATACCGCTTCAATGACAAACAAAATGTTTATTCCGTCCTGCGTTACAATCCGAAAAGCGGACGCGGCGCCGTTGAAGCGGCCTATACTTTCCCCATCAAAGGTAAACTCAAAGGCGTTGTCCGCGGCTTCCACGGCTACGGCGAAAGTCTGATTGACTACAACCACAAACAAAACGGCATCGGCTTCGGCCTGATGTTCAACGACTGGGACGGCATCTAAATGACCCCATATTGTTTCAGACGGCCTTTGCAACCAAGGCGGCCGTCTGAAACAATAAAACAAAACAGCCATTCGTTTAAAATACTCGTTTCCTAGCGTCCAAACGCGTATAATGCAAAGTTTGGGCAAAACTTGCCGGAATGAAACAAAGATGACAGAAGCCGCAGCCGAAAGCGGAAAAATCGCCAAGGCTTTAAAGAAATACTTGATTACAGGCGTGCTGGTTTGGTTGCCGATTGCCGTAACCATCTGGGCGATGAGCTACATCATCTCCGCCGCCGACAGACTGATCAACCTATTACCGGAAAGCTGGCAGCCCCAGCATTTCTGGGGGTTCAACATTCCCGGCTTGGGCATCGTCGCCGCCACAGTCGTCTTGTTCGTTACCGGTGTATTCGCCGCCAACGTATTGGGCAGACGGATTCTCGGCGCATGGGACAGCCTTTTGGGTCGGATTCCCGTCGTCAAATCCATCTACTCCAGCGTTAAAAAAGTTTCCGAATCCCTGCTCTCCGACAGCAGCCGCTCGTTCAAAACCCCCGTACTGGTTCCCTTTCCGCAACCGGGCATTTGGACGATAGCCTTTGTTTCCGGCCATATCCCCGACAAACTCAAAGGCAGCCTGCCGCAAGACGACGACTATATTTCCGTTTACGTCCCAACCACGCCCAACCCGACCGGCGGCTATTACATCATGGTTAAAAAAAGCGACGTTCGCGAGCTGGACATGAGCGTGGATCAGGCATTGAAATATGTAATTTCGCTGGGCATGGTCATGCCGGACGACTTACCGGTTAAAGCCCTGCCAGCCCAAAAGCCATCAGAAGACGGTGATACCGAACATAACAATTAAGGTCTTCTTTTTTCAGACGGCCTTTCCTTCTTTTCAAATTGAACAATATAAAAAGGTGATTTTATGCGTACCAACTATTGCGGCCTTATCAGCGAGCAATACTTAGACCAAACCGTTACCGTCAAAGGCTGGGTACACCGCCGACGCGACCACGGCGGTGTGATTTTTATCGACCTGCGCGACCGCGAAGGCATCGTTCAAGTCGTTATCGACCCTGACACTCCGGAAGCATTTGCCGCTGCCGACTCTTCCCGCAACGAATACGTTTTGAGCATTACCGGCCGCGTACGCAACCGTCCTGAAGGTACAACCAACGACAAAATGATTTCCGGCAAAATCGAAATCCTTGCCAAAGAAATCGAAGTCTTGAACGCTGCTGCTACGCCTCCGTTCCAAATCGACGATGAAAACATCAGCGAAAACGTTCGCCTGACCAACCGCGTTATTGACTTGCGCCGTCCTACCATGCAACGCAACCTGCGTCTGCGTTACCAAGTGGCCATGGGCGTTCGCCGCTACTTGGACGCGCAAGGCTTCATCGACATCGAAACGCCGATGCTGACCCGCTCCACCCCGGAAGGCGCGCGCGACTACCTCGTACCAAGCCGCGTTCATCCAGGCGAATTCTTCGCTCTGCCGCAATCTCCACAATTGTTTAAACAACTGTTGATGGTTGCCGGTTTCGACCGTTACTACCAAATCACCAAATGTTTCCGTGACGAAGATTTGCGTGCCGACCGTCAACCTGAATTTACCCAAATCGACTTGGAAACCTCGTTCTTGAACGAGGATGAAATCATGGACATCACTGAAGGCATGGCCAAACAAGTCTTCAAAGATGCTTTGAACGTAGATTTGGGCGACTTCCCACGCATGCCTTACTCTGAAGCCATGTTCTACTACGGCTCTGACAAACCGGATATGCGCATCAACTTGAAATTTACCGAGTTGACCGACCTGATGAAAACGGAAGAATTTAAAGTCTTCCGTGGCGCAGCCGACATGAAAGGCGGCCGTGTGGTTGCTCTGCGCGTGCCTAACGGCGCAAAATTCAGCCGCAAAGAAATCGACGAATACACTAAATTTGTCGGCATCTACGGCGCGAAAGGTTTGGCATACATCAAAGTAAACGATGTGAGCAACCTTTCCAACGGCGAAGACAGCGGCCTGCAATCTCCAATCGTCAAATTCCTGTCTGAAAACGCCCTGAAAGAAATCATCGAGCGTACCGGTGCGCAAAACGGCGACATCATCTTCTTCGGCGCAGACAAAACCAAAGTTGTGAACGAAGCCATCGGCGCATTGCGTATTAAAGTCGGCTTGGAACACGGTAAAGACAACGGCTACTTCGTAGACGAATGGAAACCTTTGTGGGTTGTCGATTTCCCAATGTTCGAATACGACGAAGAAGCCGACCGCTACGTAGCCGTACATCATCCGTTTACCGCGCCTAAAGAAGGTCATGAAGACCTGATGGTTTCCGACCCTGCAAACTGCCTGGCTCGTGCCTACGACATGGTATTGAACGGCTGGGAAATCGGCGGCGGCTCTATCCGTATCCACCGTGCAGACGTACAAGAGAAAGTGTTTGCTGCGCTGAAAATCAGCCCTGAAGAGCAACAAGAGAAATTCGGCTTCCTCTTGGACAACCTGAAATTCGGTGCGCCTCCTCACGGCGGCCTTGCATTCGGCCTCGACCGTCTGGTTACCCTGATGACCGGTGCAGAATCTATCCGCGACGTGATTGCCTTCCCGAAAACACAACGTGCACAATGTCTGCTGACCAATGCACCTAATGTGGTCGACGACAAACAACTTCGCGAATTGAGCCTGCGTCTGCGTCAGAAAGCAGTTGAAACAAAAGAAGCGTAATTTATCGGCTTAACCTTTAAAATATCAAGGCCGTCTGAAATTTTTGAAATTTCTTTCAAATTTTTCAGACGGCCTTTCTACATTTTGGTCGTTTATATATAATCAACCCGCAAACTGTTTTATTTTAAACGTTTTCTTTAATGACGTTAGAGTACAAAAAACAACCGTTTGTAAGAAAAACAAACAAATAGACTTCGCAAGCAATATCATAGCTGTTATACGATAAAGGAACCTGACAATGTTTCTAATACTAACGGGGCTGATACTGACTTTTTTTGTTACATTGCTTATTATTACTTCAATTATTCATAAAAAACAGTTTGCCTACAACACACACCAAGACTATAACTATCCCTCCCTTCCCTCTACCGCGCATGCTACCCTCAAGGGTGGCAGCCTGACTTTACCCGCTGCTATCAGCGGGCAAGATACCGTTATTGCCAAACTCCGTATCAAATCCACTTGGGTAGGATTGCTGGCATTGCCTTTTGTTGAAACCATTTCATCTAAAGGCAAGTGGAAGCAATATTTCGAATACGGCGCAAAAGGCGTGCGCTATATCAATCTGAGCGATACTTTCTCCGACAGCGACAAAACCATCCGCCTGGAAGGCAAATACCTAACCTTGCCCGATCAAGAAATCGAACTCTCTGTTTATCCGCGTGAAAACCTCGACGGCAAAAAAATCCTTGTCCTTGCACCCCATGCTGACGATGCAGAATTAAGTGCATACGGTTTGTATGAAAAACACGCCGCCAATTCAATGATCTGCACCTTAACTGCCAGCGAAGGCGGCAGCTTCCACTATGGCAATCTTTACAGCACATGCGACTGCGACACTCAGGCACAATATCTGCAAAAAGGCAGGATGCGCGTTTGGAACAGCCTGACCGTGCCCATTTTGGCCGGTGTGCCGTCTGAAAACATCCTGCAACTGGGCTACTTCGACAGCACATTGACCGCCATGCGCCAAAATCCGGAAAAAGAGATTAAATCGACCAAAATCGATACGACCGATGTCGACATTTTCCGCCGTGCCAACACCTCCTCATTGGCGAAACACCTCAAGCCCGGCTCGACTTGGACCAGCTTGGTAGACAACCTTGGCTATCTGATAGAAACGTTCCAGCCGGATATTATCGTGACGCCGTCCCCCAATATTGATGCGCATCCCGACCACCAACATACTGCGCTGGCCGCCATCGAAGCCCTGCGCAAAATCGATTACCGCCACGGTAATCTATTTTTGCACACCATACATTATCTGAGCGACGACTTCCCTATCGGCAAAGTAGGTTCTTCCCTCAGCCTGCCGCCGCCCTCCGAGCAACCGTTTTACTTCCAAAGCATCTATTCCCATCCTTTGGATAAAGAAGAGCAAAACCGCAAACTTCTCGCCCTTGATGCCATGAACGACATCCGCCCCAATTCAGACGGCTATATGCGTTGGAGCACCATGATATTCAAAGGCTTAAACAAACTGCGACACCACGTCCTCCATCTCGACAAAGACTTGGTCAACCGCTTTGTCCGCAGCAACGAATTCTTCTATACCGTCCCTATCAGCGACCTATACCAAGAAGAGACACTGAAACAAATCACCTATCAGGGCAAAGCCCAATAAACCACAAAGGCCGTCTGAAAAGATGTTTCAGACGGCCTTTATCACACCAAATCAAAACAATAAAATCACCGCATTACAAACGAAAAACACCAAGCTCAAATCCAAACGCAACAACCCAAGTTATAATAAAACCCTTCCCACACGTCCCACATCATCATGCCGATTTACTTCATCGCCGATTTGCACCTGAGCGAATCCCATCCTCAACTGACCGCACTCTTCCAAAAATTTATCCAAGAAAAAGCCGTTCATGCCCAAGCCGTATACATTCTTGGCGACCTTTTCGACTTTTGGATCGGCGATGACGAAAACAGCCCTTTGGTTCAAACCATCAAACAAACCATCTGCAGCCTAACCGAGCGTGGCGTCGCCTGCTATTTTATCCATGGCAACCGCGACTTCCTCATCGGCAAAACCTTCGCCCGCGATACCGGCATGACCTTACTGCCCGAGTACGCCGTTATCGACCTGTTCGGCACACCCACCCTACTCTGTCACGGCGACACCCTCTGCACCGACGACCATTCTTATCAAAAATTCCGCCGTACCGTCCATCAAAAATGGCTGCAACGCCTGTTCCTGCTCCTGCCGCTCACACTCCGGCTGAACATCGCCACCAAAATCCGTAAGCAGAGCAAACAGGACAAACAACACAAAACCGCCGACATCATGGACGTCAATCCAACCTTTACCCACGATACCGTCCAACGCTTCCACACGCCCCTACTCATCCACGGCCATACCCACCGCGAAAACATCCATCGCAACGCCGATTACACCCGCATCGTACTCGGCGACTGGCGCGACAATTACGCCTCCATTCTCGAAGTCGATGCCGAGGGCTACCGTTTTATCGCCTTATAAAACATCAGGCCGTCTGAAAACCGGTTTCCCGATTGTTCAGACGGCCTGACTGACAAACATTCAAACAGTTTACGCAAACCAACCGCGTATCCGCTCCAAACCACCAAAGCGCACACACGCATCCGCATTCGCTTCGGTTTTCGGTTTCGCCCGATAAGCAATACCGAACCCAGCTTCCAATATCATCGGAATATCATTCGCACCATCTCCCATCGCCACCACCTGCCACGGAGCCAAACCCAGTCGCTCACGGTATTCACGCAATAAATCCGTCTTAGCCTGCGCATCGATAATCCGCCCTTTCAGACGGCCTGTCAGCTTGCCGTTTTCCACTTCCAACACATTCGCAAAATGGAAATCCAAGCCCAAACGCCGTTGTAGGCGTTCCGTAAAGAACGTAAACCCGCCCGACACCAGCATAAACTTCACATCATTCCGTTTGCACTCTTCCAACAAAAATTCCGCGCCCGGCGACAGCTGCAACACATTCTCGTACACCTCTTCCAACACGCGCTCATCCAAACCGGCCAGCAAAGCCACACGCTTACGCAAAGACTGCTCAAAGTCCAGCTCGCCGCGCATCGACTGCTCCGTAATCGCCGCCACCTCATCCTTCAGCCCAACACCGGCCGCAATCTCATCCACACACTCAATCGTAATCAGCGTCGAATCCATATCGCTGACAATCAGCCCCAAATCAGCAAAAGCCACATCCGGCAACACCGCACCATCTATCTGCTGCGCAATCAACGCAGCCCGCATCTCGTCCGTCAATTCAAAATCATCATCAACCGGCACACGCAATACCGACTTCCCTGATGACGCAGACACCAAACCGCCAAACGCCGACCAGTCGCAAGCGCCCAAATCTCCATGTTGCAACACCAAAACTTTCTTCATCTCATTCTCCTCATACCCCAAAACCTTTGCAAACATATCGGGTACACATTCAGCTTAAAATAACAAAACCATATTTTTGCAAAGGCCGTAAAAAACCAAAACAGCATTATAGCCGAACCACCCCGAAAATTTTCAGACGGCCTGTCGCTTGATTCCCTTAGCTAGTTTAATTTTAAAAACACCTTCAAAAACCATAGAAACAACATAAATCCGCTAAAAAACCTCAAAACCTTGTTCTTAAATTACAAAACAACAAAATTATCGTAAAATATAATTATTCTTATTTTGGTTCGATTAAATTTTAATTATAGAAAGACGTTCATGAACGCCTCAGCCCTTAAAACATTAGCACTCATTATTGCCACTCTGCCTTATGCAGCCTTAGCAGAAAACACTGCAACACCCCGGCCAGAACAAACTGCCGAGCTGCAAACCGTCAATGTAACCGGCAAAAACCGTTCCACCCGCACCGAAAACCGCGACTCTTACACCACCTCTGCCATGCGCACCACCACCGGGCTTGCCTTGTCTCCGAAAGAAACGCCGCAGTCGGTAAGCGTGATTACCAAAACGCAGCTGGATAACCAAGGCATGACCAATATGGAACAAGCCTTAAAAACCACAACCGGCATCAACGTGATTCCCGATTCCGGCCGTTGGCGTTATCAGTCGCGCGGCTTTTACATCGATCAAATTGAAGAAGACGGCTTATCCACTACCGTTGCAGGTTCGTCCGGCAACCCGTACAACGACCCTCAAAGCATGAGCAATCTGGCCATCTACGACCATATCGAAGTTGTCCGCGGTCCGACTGGCCTGACCCAATCCAACAGCGAACCCGGCGGCACAATCAATGCCGTACGTAAACGTCCGACCGCCAATACGCAGGCAACCTTAAGTTTTATGGCCGACCGTTTCGGCGCAGCAAGCCTGATCGGCGACGTATCGGGCAGTTTAAACAGCAGTCACAGCGTCCGCGGCCGTTTGGTTTCCAGCCTGACACGCAATAAAACTTTCCAAGACAAAAACCCAACCAAAGGTCAAATGCTGTACGGGATTTTAGAGGCCGATATCGGCGAGAACAGCAAAGCCACACTTGGCGGCCTGTACCAACGCACCGAAGAAACACCCGATTTTTACGGCGTACCGATGGGCAATGGCTTTGACCTTAACCTTCCGAGAGATACCTATCTGGGCGCGGAATGGAATCAAATCCGCTTTTACAAACGCAATGTCTTTGCCGAATTCGACCATCAAATCAACGACAATTGGAAATGGAGCAGCAAGCTCAACTACAACCGTTCTTCATCCGCCCAAAACTTCGCCACCGCAGCCAATACAGGCGGCAGGTTCGCCGGCATCGGACAGAACGGTATTTTTACCGGTGCAACCGACAACATCCAAAAATACGACAATACCGGCAAACAATTTGCCTTCCAAACCGGCGTATCCGGCAAATTCCAAGCCTTAGGCAACGAACAGCAGGCATTTGCCAACTACACTTATTCACGGGAAAACAACAGCTCCTACAACCTATGGAAAGCCCGTACTTCTAACGAATACAATATTTTCGATTACGACTGGAAGAGCGTGGCGCGCACCGATTGGACAAGCGGCAACGCCAACTATACCGATACCGAACGTACCATCACCAACCATGCCGTATCGACAGGCGTTCTCTTTACCCCTTGGCACAAACTCCACATTTTGGGCGCATTGCGTTACACACACTGGGTATACGACTTCGACAACCGCAAAACAGGCAAACTGTCCGAATACCGAAAATCCAGCCTTGTCCCTTACTTGGGCATTACATTCGATGTCGACAAAAACCACAGCATCTATGCCAACTACACCCAAATCAAAAAACCGCAGACCAACCGCGATATGGACAACAACCTCCTGAACCCGATTACCGGTACCAATACCGAAATCGGCTTCAAATCCGACTGGTTCGGCAACGGCAGGCTCAACAGCTCGTTTGCCCTCTACCAAATCATTCAAAAAAACCGTCCGTATGATTTAGATAAACGCAACGCTATGGGCGAATGGGCATATCAGGCCATTGGCAAAGTTCAAAGCCGCGGCTTTGAAGCCGAACTCTCCGGCGACCTCACCGAAGATTGGAAAATATCGGCAAACTACGCTTTCAATATGAGCAAATATAAAGAAAGTGAAGGGGCGCGTTACCCCATCGGCACAAACTTCAGCAAACATACGCCCAAACATATGTTCCGCCTGTACACCAGCTACCGCCTCCCCTTTACCGACCGTAAATGGACCATCGGCGGCGGCATGACCGTACAAAGCAAAACCAACAGTTTGTGGAATGTAGGCCAAGGCGGCTACCTGCTTTGGAATGCCGATGTTCATTACACACCGACCAAAAATCTCAACCTCAGTTTGATCGGCAGCAATTTGGGCAACCGCCGCTACTATGAAAACCACCGTATTCGCACAATGGGCATTAACAATATTTACGGCCAACCGCGCAACGTCATGTTCAAAGTCGATTACAAGTTCTAATCCCACTTGATTCAAAGGCCGTCTGAAACCGATTCTTTCCGTTTTCAGACGGCCTTTTCCAATCAAACCTTTTTTTAAATCTTGATATAAAGCAAACAGTCTAAAAAATTTTCTCAACCGAAAAAAATTCTTGTTGATTTTTTTCACCGTTTCGATATAGTTATTTATAGCTAGTTTGATACTACCCTTTGTATCTAGCTTTCATTGCATTACCACCTCCATTCGTTGCCAACGGCTCCCTTTCCGGCGGCAACCTTTTTTTGACCCGATGGTTTGGCAAAATCGAAATTGAATCAAATAAAATGATTCGGAGATTTAAATTTAATTTTTAAAACAAAACGGATTATAAAAAATAACTGCTCAATTTAAACAGATATTGCCGCCAATATTTAAAAACAAACAGATTTTTCTTTATCAAGGACCTCATCAAATGCATCATTCTGAGAAACTATTCAAACTGAGCACACTTGCTCTCTGCCTTGCCGCATTGCCCCAAGCCGCACAAGCTGCCGAAGAGGTACAACAGGCTGAAGTAGAACAAGTTACCGTAGTGGGTAAAAACAAAAGCCTGCGCACTGAAAGTCAAAACAGCTACACAGTATCCGCCCTGCGCTCAACCACAGGGCTGGTCCTCTCTCCGCGGGAAATCCCTCAATCTGTCAGTGTCATTACTAAAAAACAAATTGAAGACCAAGGCATCACCGACTTAGAAGGTGCGTTGCAAAACGCTACGGGCATCAATGTTTTCAAAAGCGGCGGACGCACGCATTTCATGTCGCGCGGCTATTTTATCGAACAGTTTGAAGAAGACGGCATTGCCACGCAACTTGGCTCACCCGGCGGATTCGGCTTAGGCGGCCCGGCCGGCGACCCAACCAGTGCAACCGATATGGCAATGTACGACCACATTGAAGTGGTGCGCGGTGCGGCAGGTTTGACACAGGCAAACAACGAACCCGGCGGCACGGTAAACGCCGTCCGCAAAAAGCCGACTGCAAAACGCCAGCTTTCCGCCGATTTGATGGCAAACTCATGGGGCAAAGTAAACAGCGTCTTTGATGCATCCGGCACCTTAAGCCAAGAACACGGCCTGCGCGGACGCTTTGTCGGCTCGGTTGGCAGTAACAAAACTTTCAAAGACCAATCCGGCGGCCGCGACATCCTGCTTTACGGCGTAATGGACAAAGACATCGGCGACAACAGCAAACTTACTTGGGGTGCAAGCTATCTCAACCAAACCGAAACACCCGATCCGGACGGCCTACCTATGCGTGCAAACGGCAAAGAGTGGAAACGCAGCCGCTATCTGGGTGCGGATTGGAACGAAGCCCGCCTGAAAAAATACAATCTTTTTACCGAATTTGAACATTATTTCAACGACAACTGGAAACTGAGCAGCAAGTTGGACTGGCGTAAGAACACCAGTTCAAAAGAATATTACACGCTGGGCGGCACAGGTAACGGCATCGGTACAGACGGCCTAGGAACCACATACAGCTTCGACCGTTACGATGCAGGCAACCACCAGTTCACTTTCCAAAACAACCTGACCGGCCGCATCTTCGCTTTCGGCCAAAATCACGACCTCTTCTTCATGCACAGCTATTCCAAAGAGAACGTGAATTCAAGCAACCGCTGGCTCAACGACAGCAGTACCTATGACGCAGATGCCTTCAACGGCAGCGAAAAAGCCAAACCCGATTGGGATGCCGCTACAGCCAAAGCCCGTGGCGGCAACGGCCGTTATACTACCCATGCCTTCGGTCTGGGCGCGCGCATCAATCCTACCGACAAACTGCACATCATCGCAGGCGGACGCTACACCAGCTGGAAACGCGGCTACTATTGGGATCGCGACCTCAAAGACGGGGTAGCAGGTTCATCAGACTCGCTCAAACGCAACCGCTTCGTTCCTTATGCCGGCATCACTTACGACATCACGCCTAAACAAAGTATTTACGCCGCCTATACGTCCATCTTCAAACAAACAATGAACCGCGACTACAACGACAACCTACTGCCGCCGATTATGGGTCGCAACTACGAAATCGGCTGGAAAGGCGAATGGAACGAAGGCCGTCTGAATACTTCCGTCGCCCTCTACCGCACCGACAAAGACAACAACAACCAACGCGTCAATGCCAAGCCGCATCCCTATTGGGAACCGCTCAACCAAAGTAGCCGCGGCTTGGACGCCGAAATTTCCGGCAGCCTGACCGACCGTTGGCAAGTTTATGCAGGCTACACCTTCAACCGCAGCACCAACCGCAGCAGCGTTACCGGCAATGTTGAATCGCGCCAAAAAGGCTACAACTTCAGCAGCCATACGCCGAAGCATATGTTCCGCCTCTACACCAGCTATATCCTGCCGGTGGATGACGGCAAATGGACGGTCGGTCTTGGCTTGAAGAGCAGCAGCAAAACCGCCAATTCCTACGGCTCCATCAAGCAAGGCGGCTACACCATTTGGAACACTAACGTCCAATACCGCCCAAGCAAAAACCTGCAACTGGGCTGGCAGTCAACAACCTGACCGACAAACGCTACTACGAAAACCAATACAGCCGTGCCGCCAACAGCGGCAACTTCTACGGCGAACCGCGCAATGCCGTGTTCAGCCTGAAGTGGAAGATGTAAGTAGCGGCAAACCGAGAGTGGATTACCCCCACTCTTCAAAAGCATATAAACCAACTATTGCTGATAAAAAGGCCGTCTGAAAGTACAATTTCACTTTCAGACGGCCATTCGCACGCATTCACAAGCATTATGAAAACACTCAAAAAATTCTTTTACCTTGCCCGCCCTTTTTGGTCGGGGGCGCACGGCCGCCTCCAATGGCTGATGCTCGCCGTTTTAATAGGGTTTACCCTATTCTCCATCACCATCAGCGTTTGGATTGCCGCATGGGACAAACGCTTCTATGACGCGCTGGCCGCGTTTGACGGCGCATCCATGCCATTACTCATTGTCGAATACCTCGGCTATATGGCGATGGTTATCGGCTGTATCGTTTGTGCCGACTGGCTGCAAAAACGCCTCATCTTCCGTTGGCGCACCCATCTGACCGAGCAATTTCAAAAAAACTGGCTCGAAGGCCACAAACACTACCGCCTGCGCCTGACGGGCGAACCGGACAACCCCGACCAGCGTATTGCCGAAGACATCTACCTCCTCGCCGACAAAAGCATCAACCTCTTTCGCTCCTTCATCAATAATATTGCCAAATTCAGCGCGTTTGTCGCCGTACTGTGGACGCTCTCCGGCGTACAGACTTTCAACATCGGCGGATACAGCATTACCGTTTACGGCTATCTTGTTTGGGTTGCCCTGATTTATTCCATCTTCAGCACCGTCATCGCCCATCTTGTCGGCCGCAAACTGAAAAACCTCAACATCGACCGCCAGCACCGCGAAGCCGACTACCGCGCAGCCCTTTTACGCGTACGCGACCATGCCGAACAAATCGCCTTCTACAACGGCGGCGAAGCCGAAACAGGCCGTCTGAAACAACGTTACCTCCGCATCTGCTACAACTGGCGACGGCTGACCAACTGCGAATTTCGCCAAGAAACCTTCTGGGCAACCTATGTCCGCATCAGCATCTTCATCCCCATCCTCGCCACCCTGCCCATGTACCTTGCCAAAACCATGACCTTCGGCGACATGATGCAGACCCGCACATCATTTGCACGCGTCCAAGACAGTTTCGGCTGGTTTACCGATGCATACCGCCGCCTGATTGAATGGGCGGCAGTCATCGAACGGCTTTCCGGTTTTCAGACGGCCTTGGAACAAGCAGAACAAAAAAGCCCCTCCCTTCAGTCACACCAAACAGATTTGCCGTATCATCGCGGCAAGGCAGTCCTGCAAAACCTTACCATCCACACCCAAACCGGCAGTCCCCTGCTTACTGATATTCACCTCCAAGCCCGTTCTCCGGAATGGGTATTGCTTGAAGGACGAAGCGGCATCGGCAAATCCACGCTGCTTCGCGTGCTTGCCGGTTTATGGCCATATTATCACGGCAGTTTTTCCCTTGAAGGCAGCCGCCTGTTTTTCCCGCAACGCCCTTACCTGCCTGCGGACACATTGCGTCAAACTGTCAGCTATCCCTATGCGGCCTGCCAAGACGACCATTTGATTCAAACCGTTTTGGAACAAGTCGGCTTAAGCAGCCCCACGGGTAGGCTGCACACGTTGATGAACGATTTGGACACTTCATACGAATGGCACGGCATCCTCTCCGGCGGCGAACAACAACGCCTCAGCCTTGCACGCGCACTGCTGCACAAACCGCAAATCCTGTTCCTAGATGAAGCCACCAACCAGCTTGATGGCGAATCCGCCCTGATGTTGATGCAGACCCTCAAGCAACATTTGCCCGATACTTTGGTCATCGGCATCAGCCACCAACCCAAGATTCAAGCCCTGTTTGATAGTTCCCTGAATTTGAATGAAAAAATTATTTAAATGTTAAAATGTGCAAAGTACTTGCTTTCAACTCTAACAAGGAATATAGTACCAAGTAACTAGTTCTTATTGATGAGAGCTATTCCTTGGATACTTGCCTCCGGTCCTCCAACCCGGGGGCATTTTTTTACATTTTTATTTTGTGTTCGTATGGATAGGATAAAGACGAAACACCCACCACAAATCAACAGACAAATCGAACCGCAAACTGCGTTTTCCAAACGCTCAGGCCGTCTGAAATCCTCTCTCCAATATCGTTAATCCCATATTTCAGACGGCCTGTTTAACCCTCTATTGCAAAGCTTGGCACAAGCACCGCTGACCGACGGCAATTAATTACTATATAATCAAATGCATTGTTACCTCTACAAAGGAGCCACACCATGACCACAAAAATTAAAATTGGTATCGTTGGTGCAACCGGTTACACAGGCGTTGAATTGTTGCGCCTGCTCAGCAGCCACCCCAACGCAGAAGTCACTACCGTCACCAGCCGAAGCGAAGCCGGTATTGCGGTTGCCGACTACTTTCCCAGCCTGCGCGGCATTTACGACCTTGCATTCCAAACGCCTGAAGATGCCGGGCTTGACCGTTGCGACCTCGTATTCTTCGCTACGCCCAACGGCGTAGCCATGAAAGAAGCACCGTCCCTTGTCGAAAAAGGCGTACGCGTGATTGACCTGTCTGCCGACTTCCGCATCCGCGACATCCCCACATGGGAAAAATGGTACAAAATGACCCATGCTGCGCCGCAACTCGTTTCCCAAGCAGTGTACGGCTTGTGCGAACTTTACAAAGACGACATCGCCAAAGCCATGTTGGTGGCCAATCCGGGCTGCTACCCTACCTGCGTTTCCCTGCCCTTATTGCCACTGCTTCAGGCTGGCCGTCTGAAAGCCAACGCGCCTCTGATTGCCGACTGTAAATCCGGTGTTTCCGGTGCAGGCCGCAAAGCCAGTACCCATGCCCTGTTGTGCGAAGCTGGCGATAACTTCAAAGCCTACGGCGTCGGCGGCCACCGCCATCTGCCTGAAATCCGACAAACCCTGTCCGGACTGCAAGACCATGTTTCAGACGGCCTGATTTTCGTGCCACACCTTGTTCCGATGATACGCGGTATGCACGCCACCCTGTATCTGCACCTGCAAGAACATACCGATCCTGAAGCTTTGTTGCGCGAATACTACCGCGACAGTCCTTTTGTCGATATTTTGCCTTCAGGTTCGACACCTGAAACCCGCAGCGTGCGCGGCGCCAACCTTTGCCGTATCAGTGTTCAAAGAGCGCCCGAACAAGACGATGTGTGGATTGTTCTTTCCGTCATCGACAACTTGGTTAAAGGCGCAGCCGGTCAAGCCGTGCAGAATATGAACATTATGTTCGGCCTGCCCGAAACCACCGGCCTGACTAATGCACCATTAATGCCTTAAGCCAGCCATCCTTATTAAAAACACAAGGCCGTCTGAAACTTTGATCGTTCAGACGGCCTTTATCGATTCATTCACAAACATCACTCATACACCACGCCGGCAAGCATTTCTTCTTCATTCAAGTTGCCGTACTGTTGCTCCCAATCGTGGGTAGCCTCCACCATATCGCATTCTTTCGCAAAAGCCAGCAGCCTGCCGTCCATCTGATCCAAACTCAAGCTGCCCAAGCGTTCGCATTCCGAAGCCGTCAAATTACCGTCCGCTTCATGCGCTTCCGAAGATCCGAAAGGCAGGGCAAAAAAACCCAGCACCAACGCCAGCAGCACCCAAAAAATATTTTTACGCGAACGAGTCATTTCACACCTCTCATCATAATCATATAGCAGGTTTAAATCAGAAAAACTAAACCAAATAAAACTAAACTAAGAAAAATCAAATATAAAACTAGAAATATCGATTTATCTAAGACAAAACGAATAATACTAAGAAAAAATAAAATATGCAATACTTTTTCTTAGATTGAGTAATTTTTTTCTTACAATTTTATAAAAACTAAGGTAAAATACACTCAAATCGTCCAAACCATATAAAAAACATACCTCCATAAAGGCATAAACATGGATACCTTTAAAGACCGCCTGGCTTTCTTATGGAAAGATGAAGCCCGCCAAGCCAAAATTGCCGCCGACATCGATATGACCATCGCCGGATTCAGCCGTATCTGGAACGAAGGCGGCCTGCCGAAATCGGAAACGCTAAAAAAAATCAAACAACTTAAAGGCTGTAGCATAGACTGGCTTTTGACAGGCGAAGGTTCTCCCTTCCCCGATTCCGAAGCCCCAAAAGCCACGGCAACCGACACACTGGGCAACCCTGTCGATATAGACGAATTTGTCTTCGTACCGCGTTACGACATCCAAGCAGCGGCCGGACACGGCCAGCTCGTCGGCGATGAACAGCCCATGTTCGCCATGGCGTTCCGACGCTATTGGATAGAAAATTATGTGACGCGCGACATCAAAAACCTTTCCGTTATCTCAGTCAAAGGCGACTCGATGGAAGGCGTGCTTAATGATGGCGACACCATCCTCATCAACCACGGCCAAACCACGCCGCGCGACGGCCTCTATGTTTTGCGCCTCAACGAAAACCTTTTAGTCAAACGCCTGCAACTGATACCCGGCGGCATCGTCAACGTCATTTCCGCCAACGAAGCCTACCCTACTTTTGAAATCGACTTGAAAAACCCGACCGACGACGTTGCCATCATCGGCCGTGTAGAATGGTTTGGCAGAAGCATCTAAATCTGACATACTGGTGCTTGAAATTTCTGCCATGCCCTCCATGTAAGCTGGCAGACCCTGTCTGCACAAACTTGCCTTGACTAACGGTTTGCGCGACAATAGTAAAAATATTCATATAAAAGGAATCACATCATGTCAGACGAAAGCCCTATTATCTTTACTGACAGCTGCTGCACCAAAGTTGCCGACCTGATCGCCGAAGAGAACAATCCCGATTTGAAATTGCGCGTATTCGTCAACGGCGGCGGTTGCTCCGGCTTCCAATATGGTTTTACCTTTGATGAAATCAAAAACGACGACGATTTTGAAATCCAGAAAAACGGCCTGACGTTCTTGGTTGACCCGATGAGCTACCAATATCTGGTTGGTGCGGAAATCGACTACACCGAAAGCCTGCAAGGTTCTCAATTCGTCATCCGCAATCCGAATGCCGAAACGACTTGCGGTTGCGGCTCGTCCTTCTCCGTATAAACAATCCGTTTCTTCATGAAAAACAGGCCGTCTGTATCTTCAGATGGCCTTTTGTGTGAATTTATTTTAAACAATATTGGATTTATCTTATAATAATAATATCGGGCGTGAATATTTACTCTACAATAGACATAACATTGGACATACATATTGCCATATAAATAAAAATTTATTGTCCAGCCGATTAACGACACGAAGGCAAACCGTACTTGGTCTGCCTGAGACTGCAGCCTCTGTTCCGGCTCGTATCATAAGCCAAAACAGCTCAAACACAATAACAAAACCTTAGGCTAAACCCATTTGGTTGACGCAGTCGAAATACTCATGGGATATCAATGAGCAAACAAGAAAAATTTTTCGACGTATACGTTTCCTATCCGCCGAACACGGATAGGGAACGCATCCATGCCTGCCTGTATGACAACCTGCCTGAAAACGAAGTCGAGAGCCTGATTCAAGCCTTGGCTGAGCGTCCGCAAGCCATTGTGGCCGAGAAATGCACCCAAGACGAGCGCGAAAATGCGCAGCATTACTTCAGCTATTTGGGTTTGGACGTGATCGTCCGTCAGGCTATGGAATTGGAAGCGGTTGAAGAAGAACCCGTGTTGGCAGTCAACACTCCCGACCCTATCCAATGCCCCGTCTGCATGACGATTATTGACGAATTAGACGCACAGGAATGTAAAACCTGCCACTTTGATTTGACAGAGAAAAATGAGCTGGCTATCCAGCGCAAGCGCATTGAATGGCAGGAAAAAATCTCTTTCGAGCATAAAAAACAAACTGAAATTGCCCACAAGCTCAAATACGAACGTGAGCAGGAAGAGAAAAAGCTGCGCAAAAAAATCCGCGCCGAATTGGAATCCCAATTACGCGAAGAGTTAGGCCAAAATCCTGAGTTGGCCGCACTTGCAGCGAGGAAGAAAACACAGTTTCTGCTTACAATGGCTATCGTATTCGCCGTTTTGAGCCTGCTTGCACTCGGCTATATCGCTGCAAAATTCTTCTAAACTGATTCAAAAACTTAAGGCCGTCTGAAAACAGATTTTCAGACGGCCTTTTATTTCCTTATCGATTGAATCATTCCAATCAAGCCTCTTGCACATCAACATCCACCGACCATCTGATTTTACCGTCGCGATTTTGCTGCAACACCTGCACCCACAAACTCACGGCGCGGTGCAAATCCTGTCGGGATGTTGATTCGAGGAAAATTTGCGCGCGTTCGCGTTCGGCGAGGCGAACCATCAGCATCGGGGCGGCGCCGAACTGTGAGACGCTTTCGGGCAACAGCGGGGCAAGGGTTTCTTTGGCGGCGTTGAGAAATTCCATCGCATCAGCAACACGCGGCGCATCGGCACGGACGGCCGTCTGAAAACCGAAGGGCGGCATAGTAAACATTTGCCGCTCGTTCAATTCGTTTTCGGCAAATACGGCGTAGTCCTGCGCTTTGACGGCGGCGAAGACGGGATGCTCGGGCAGTTGCGTCTGTATCAACACCTTGCCGGGTTTGTCGGCGCGCCCCGCCCTGCCGGACACTTGCATCAGCTCGGCGAACAGCCTTTCCGGCGCACGAAAGTCCGCGCTATACAGGCTGCCGTCGGCGTTCAATACAATAACAAGGTTGAGCCGCGCGAAATCATGACCTTTGGCGAGCATCTGCGTGCCGACCAGAATGTCGATTTCGTTGTCGGCAATGCGGCGGTACAAATCCGCCCAATCGTTTTTGTGCGCAGTGCTGTCCCTGTCAACGCGGACGATGGTTGCTTTAGGGAGAAAGGCGCGCAGGGTTTCTTCGACGCGCTGCGTGCCGTGGCCGACGGCGGTCAAGTCTTGGTTGCCGCAGTCGGGGCATTTGTACGGAATGGGTTCGCGGTGGTCGCAGTGGTGGCAGCGCAGTTGACGGGCGCGTTGGTGCAGCACCATTTTGGCGGAGCAGTTCGGGCAGCCGAAGGTATGGCCGCAGTCGCCGCAAAATAATGCGGGCGCGAAGCCGCGACGGTTGAGGTACACCAACGACATGCCGCCCGCTTCAAAGTTCTGTTTCAAAAGCTGCAAGGCTTGCGGCGAGAAGCCGTTGTCGAGTTTCAGACGGCCTACGTTGAGAATTTCTACTTGCGGCAGTTGCGCGGAAGCATGGGCGCGCTCGGTCAATTGCAACAGGCGGTAGGCGCCGCTTTGCGCCTTGTGCCAACTCTCCAAGCTGGGCGTGGCGCTACCCAATACGATGGGGCAGCCGCTCTGCTTCGCCCGCCACACCGCCAAATCGCGGGCATGGTAGCGCAATTCGTTATCCTGCTTAAACGAGCCGTCGTGTTCCTCATCGACCACAATCAAACCGACATCAGGCAAAGGCGTGAACACCGCCAGCCGCGTGCCGATCACCAGCTTCGCCTGCCCCAACATCGCGCGCAGATAATCCTGCGTACGCCTGCCTGCCGCCATCTGGCTGTGCAACACGGCGGTCGGTATGTCGGCAAAACGGTTTTCCACACGCTTCAAAAGCTGCGGCGTGAGGTTGATTTCGGGCAACAAAAACAACACCTGCCGTCCCTGCGCCAACACTTTCGCCATCACATCAAAATAAACTTCAGTCTTGCCACTGCCGGTGATGCCGTACAGCAAAAACGGCTGAAATTTACCAAAGGCCGTCTGAATTTCATCGGAAGCCTTCTGCTGGTCGGCATTTAATACAAATTCAGAGTGCGAAGCCTGCCCGTGGCACGACCTCAATACAGGCTTTGCCGCTTCCGTTGTTTTAATCCAACCCTGCTCCACCCAATCTTCGATTAATTTCGCTGCCTGCGCGTTCACCTGCTTCAACGCCGCCATTGTCATTCCGCCCGACAGCAGTGCGTCCCACAAAGCCGCTTTTTTGTTGAACCGAGCCGGCGGCGGCGTTTGCGCCCTGCCCGCTTCGTTCAGCGCGTAAAACAACGGCGGCTGCGGCATTTCCACCGCGCGCGTTTCCTTCAAACCCTGCGGCAGCGCGGCAAACACCGCCTGCCCGGTCGGATAGTGGTAATAACGCGACGTAAACGCCAACAAATCACGCCAGCTTTGAGGCAACGGATTTTCTTCTACAAAGGCCGTCTGAACGCTCAAAATCCGCGCCGTATCCATATCGGGCGCAATATCCGTTTCCCACACAATCCCGACAACGGTTTTATTGCGAAAAGGCACAAGCACCCGCGTTCCCGGAGGAAGAGGCTCGGAATGGGAATAAGTCAAAAGGCCGTCTGAAAGCGGCACGTTTACGGCAATACGGTGATAGAACATACAAACAATCAAATCATTTTTTCGTATTTTAACAGCCGAAAGCTATTTTCAGACGATAATTTGAGCCTGAGTACAATGCAGACATGACAGAGGTTTGATACAATGCCTTACTTTTAACACACGCAAGTCTCTCGCATGAAAACCAAGTTAATCAAAATCTTAACACCGTTTGCCGTCCTTCCTTTGTTGGCATGCGGTCAACCTGCAGTATCCAACGCCAACGCGGCGCCTGCTCCGGCTGCCAAAGCGGAAGCGCCTGCCGACAAATCCATTGCCGCTTCTTTAAAAGCGCGTCTGGAAAAAGTCTATGCCGCCCAAGATTTGAAAGTTTTGAGCGTCAATGAAACACCGATTAAAGGCATTTACGAAGTTGTCGTCAGCGGCAAACAAATCATCTATACCGATGCCAAAGGCGACTATATGCTCGTTGGCGACCTCATCAACGTCAACACGCGCCAAAGCCTGACTGAAGAACGCGCCGCCGATTTGAACAAAATCGACTTCGCTTCCCTGCCTTTGGACAAAGCCATCAAAGAAGTGCGCGGCAACGGCAAACTGAAAGTCGCTGTTTTCTCCGATCCGGACTGCCCGTACTGCAAACGCTTGGAGCATGAATTTGAAAAAATGACCGACATCACGATTTATACCTTCATGATGCCGATTCCAAGCCTGCACCCTGATGCTGCGCGCAAAGCCGAGCTGTTGTGGTGTCAGCCTAATCCGACCCAAGCATGGATCGACTGGATGCGTAAAGGCAAACTCCCAAGCGGCAAAGCAAACTGCGAAAACCCTGTTGCGGAAACCACTTCATTGGGCGAACAATTCGGCTTCAACGGCACACCGACCGTGGTCTTCCCTAACGGCCGCAGCCAAAGCGGTTACAGCCCTATGCCTCACCTCAAAGAAATCATCGAGAAAAACCAGTAATACAGGGTTTAATCTCCATAAAGGACGCTCTACGCGTCCTTTTTTTCATGTCGCCCGCCATCAACTGCCTTCAGACGGCCTCGATACTGACAAGTACAAAAAAGGACGTGTCCAACACGTCCTTTTTCCCTTTACCTTACAGGTAGAATTTTTCAATTACTTTCAGGTTTTCATCCAATTTGTACACCAGCGGCTGACCGGTTGGGATTTCCAAGCCCATGATGTCTTCGTCGGAAATGCCTTCGATGTGTTTGGCCAACGCACGCAGGGAGTTGCCGTGTGCCGCAACCAATACACGTTTGCCGCTCAAGATGGCCGGAGCGATTTGGTCTTCCCAGAAAGGCAGGACGCGCTCGAGGGTAACTTTGAGGTTTTCGCCATCAGGTACGACATCGCTAGGCAGGTTGGCATAGCGGCGGTCGTTGTGGGCGGAGTGAGGGTCTTTAGGATCAAGCAGCGGAGGCAGGGTATCGTAGCTGCGGCGCCAGATGTGGACTTGTTCGTCGCCGTATTTTTCTGCGGTTTGTTTTTTATCCATACCTTGCAGCTGGCCGTAGTGGCGCTCGTTCAAACGCCATGATTTGATTTGTGGAACAAACAGTTGGTCGGATTCTTCCAAAACGATGTTACAGGTTTTGATGGCACGGGTCAGAACGGAGGTAAAGGCGATGTCGAACTCATAGCCCTTCTCTTTCAGCTTTTTACCTGCTGCCGCGGCTTCTGCCAAACCTTGCTCGCTCAGCTTGACGTCGCGCCAGCCGGTGAAAAGGTTTTTCGCGTTCCATTCGCTTTGTCCGTGACGGATGAATACTAATTCCATGATAGTTTGCTCCAATAAAGTTTGGGAAAGGGTATTTATATCACACTTTGCCGCCGCGCTGATAACGCCGGCGGTTTCTTTTGATATGTTGCAAGTTTGCTTCTAGTCTTCAGACGGCCTTGTCGGAAGGTAAACGTCAAAACGCGTGCTTTTGCCTGTGTATTGATAAGCAGGTTTGCGCCCGTCGAGAAATTCGCCCAAGCGTGGGCGTTTGACGACAATGCGTTTTTTGGCGGTATTCAACGCTGCGTCCAACAACTCGGCTTCATCTTGTGCCGCGCCGACCAAGTCGTGAAAGTAAGCCATTTCTTTTTTCACGGCGGCGGTTTTGCGGCGTTCCGGATACATTGGGTCTAGGTACACCACATCGGGCCTGCCGTTTTGCGTTGCCAATTCCTGCATTAAATCAACGGCATTGCCGAAGTGCAAAGTAATGCGTTGGGCAATCTCCCGTGCCTCTTCACTTTGCCCTGCCCTGTTGAGGCCGTCTGAAAGTAGACAGGCAACGGCAGGATTTTGTTCAAAAGTTTGTACATTCAAACCCAACGAGGCAAGCACGAAGCTGTCGCGTCCCAGTCCGCCGGTAGCGTCCCAGACAGTCGGTTGCGCAGTGTGGTTGACGGCTTTGGCAATCAACTCGCCGCCGCCTTTAGTGCGCCGGTAATGGGCGGCACCGCCATCAAAATCAACGCGGACACGGCCTTTTTCACCGGCGCGGCACAAGCTGATGCCGCTTTCGTCAGCAATAAGGAAACTGCCTTCCTTAGGCTGCCGGTCGATAACGGTCAGCCCGAAAGGCGCGGCAAGGCTGCGAAGTTCGGCAGATGCGGTTTCGTCAAAATAAATCTTGTACATAAGGCTTATGTTTCAGACGGCCTTGAAAACTTGGGCCGTCTGAACGTTTTAATTGATGTCCAAGCGTTCCATGCGGTAGCGCATGGAGCGGAAGCTGATGCCCAAAAGTTTGGCGGCTTGGGTACGGTTGTAACGGGTTTGCTGCAAAGCCTGCTCGATGATACTGCGTTCCACTTGGTCGAGGTAATCCTGTATCTGCATGGTGCGCGGATCAAACGGCGGAATGGGACTGTGATTGAGCGTAGTTTCACGCGCGTCAGGTTCGGCAATATCGTCAAAGGAGAAGCCACTGCGTTCAGCCTTAACTTGTGGGGCGTTTTGAATCTGCAAGTCGTCCACTTGTATCACTTGGCCAACCGTCAGCGCAACGGCGCGTTCGAGGATATTTTCCAACTCGCGGAAGTTGCCGGGGTAGCTGTAATGCAACAGGGCTTCTTGGGCTTTCGGGCTGAGTTTGTAGGTTTGATTGCCGTGACGGTGTTTATACAGCAGATACAAAATCAGCGCGCCCAAGTCTTCGCGCATTTCGCGCAAAGGCGGCATGTGCAGGGAGACTACGTTAAGGCGGTAATACAAGTCCTGACGGAATGCGCCGCTTTCAACCAATGCTTCGAGGTTTTTATGGGTTGCACAAATAATGCGCACATCCACAAAGGTTTCCCGCGCATCGCCGATACGGCGCACGGCTTTTTCTTGAATGGCGCGCAAGAGTTTAACCTGCATGGCAAGCGGCAAATCGGCAACTTCGTCAAGGAACAAAGTACCGCCGTCAGCGTGTTGGAAAAAACCTAAACGGTCTTGATCCGCGCCGGTAAAGCTGCCTTTTTTATAACCGAAAAATTCGCTTTCCATCAGGTTTTCAGGAATGGCACCGCAGTTGACGGCAATAAACGGTTTGTCGGCACGGTCGGACAGCTCGTGAATCGTGCGCGCCGCCTGCTCTTTACCCGTACCGGACTCGCCGGAGATATAAACGGGAACAAGGCTGTGGGCCAATCTGCGAATCAGGTGGCGTACTTCGACCATTTGCGGCGAAGTACCCAACAGGCGCGGCATATCGTCCTCGCCTTCCAATATAGGTGCGTCTTGTTGCAGAGCAGGATTGATGCTGCCTGCCGAAAAACGCTCTTTTAAGGAATTGAGCCCTTCCGGAACAGTCAAAGGCCGGTTAAATTCGCTCTGTACGCTCTTAGGAGGCGTAACGATAGGCTTGGCCGGTTGAGGTTCGGGTTTATACAGGGCGGCAGAAACAGGCGCAGGCTGCGATTTGACTTTTTCAGACGGCGTGGGTTCGGCAGTATTATCGGAAACCGATACTGCCGATTTGACCAATGAACGCAATTGCGACAGCGTAATCGGTTTTTGCAGATAATCAAACGCCCCTGCTTTCAAGGCTTCAACGGCTTGGTCGGCATTGCCGAAGGCCGTAATCACGGCGACGGGTGTGTCGAGCATCAGTTCATCAATGTATTGGACAACCTCGAGACCCGAGCCGTCGGGCATACGCATATCGGTCAACACCAGCGAATAATCGTTGTTGTCCAGCCTGTCTTTGGCTTCTTCAACACCAGCCGCAGTATCGACGCGCAGACCCATTTTCATCAGGGTCATTTCCATCAGGTCGCGGATGTCTGCCTCGTCATCGACAACCAAAACCGGCTCTTGCAATTTATTCATCCTGCGCTTGCTCCTTCGGTAAAATCAATTCAAACCCGTTCATTTCAGGGTGATAATGCAGCTGCCCCATATTGGCGTGTGCCAACTCGCGTGCGACGTAAAGCCCCAAGCCGGTGCCTTGTTTTTCGGTGGTGTAAAACGGCTCGAACAAATGATTTCGTACATCGGGTGGCACGCCTTTGCCGTTGTCCGCCACTACGATGGAAATATGCATCCTGCCGCTTGAACGGATAAGGACGGTAATGGCGTTTTCGTCCTGACGGCTGTGTCGCCACGCATTGTTGCACAAGTTCCACATCACTTGCTGCAAATGCATAGGATCGACCAATACGGTCAGGTTGTTGCCGTCCATATTCATGCGCAAACAGCCGATGGCATCGGGATTGTTCAAGGTAAATTCCTGCTTGAACTCTAACCAGAATTTCATCAGATTAATCGGCTGGCGGCTGATGTTGTCTCGTTTGTTAAGCAGGGATACGTCTTCCAACATCTTGTCGATGCGTTGGATATTGCTGTCGATGATGTTGTAGAGCTTGGCCTTGAGCGGATCTGCCTCATCGCCCTCTTGCAACAAATCGCTGGCATGACGGATGGCGGACATCGGATTACGGATTTCGTGAGCAAGGTTGGCAGTCAACTGTCCGAGCGAAGTCAGCTTGGTGGACATGGCCTCCGCAGCCACTTCACGCAATGAACGGACGTACAGCATCAGCAGCTCGGTCTGCTCCTGAATCAGCGGAACGGCACGGACGTGCATGGCGTGTTGGAAAATATGGATATCGGTTTCAAAAGGTTTGTCGGGTTGACGCTGCCAGCGTGCCACCAATTCGCCAAACACGATTTCCTGCTGATCGATAATCAGGCTGGGGAAATAGATTTTTGCCTGCTTGTTAAACAGCCACACGCGTTGGGTCGCATCAATCACCACAACCGCTTCCTGTACGCGGTTCAAAACCAAATGATTCAAGCCGCTGATACGGCGGTAGGCCAGTTGATGACGGCTGGCGGACTCTGTGGCCTGCTCCAGATAACGGGCAGCAAACGATGTCAGCATTGCCACCAGATAGCCTGCGCCGATCAGCATCGAAGAATTCACCATTGATTTTGCGTCCCAATTAAACGAATCGAAACGCATACTGCCGTCTAAAAACAGGTTCAAAATAAACAACATTGCCGTATAGCCTGCATACAGCATGGGGTAATGGCCATAACTGAGCAGACACGACGTGGCGACAAACGGCAAAACCAAAATCCCGAAACCGGAAGCCGTACCGCCGGAGATATACACCAAAACCATCATCATGGTAATGTCGACCACAGCGCTGGCATTGGGTAAATCCAAAGACTGCCACTGCCAGCCCGGGCGGAACACGGAGAGCATAATCAGGAAGAAATACAGCGTTACCCAGATATAAAACTCAACGTCCGGCAACGAAACGCCAATCAGGTTGCCGCCTGTGTAGCTGCCGAAAGCGTGCAAAACCAAAAGCGGTAAGACGATGGCTATTCGGGCAATGTTGATTACACCGGGAATCCGCTCCCTCAGATTACCCAGTTCTTGAAGATTGGCTCTGTTCATAAGTGAACCTTTTTTATTATCATGCAATGTCGTATAAATTTAATTTATTTAGATATATTTGTTCTTGTTTCAGGACAAACTTTTCAGACGGCCTGATATTTCCAATACCTTGCCTTTTTTACCGCGTTTGCCGTCAATATCGGCAATACGCAGTTTTTCCTGATGTTCTGCACCGCGTCGGCCGACCGATACAACGGTAAATTCAGGAGAAGTCGTCACCATAATGTGTTCCAAAGATGCACCATCAGCCAACGACATCAGCTGCAAACCGCGGCCTTTAGGCATGACTTTAAGCTCGCCGATGGAAAACGCCAAGAGGCGGTGGTCGCTGCTGGCCAGTACGACTTTGCAGTCGGGATTGATCAGCGAAGAAGCATAGACGGCAACCGGCGGCAGGACGGTTTCGCCGCTGTCCACGGTCATCACCACTTTACCCGCTTTCACGCGTCCGACCATATCGGCCAACTTGGTGATAAAGCCGTAGCCGCCGCTGCCTGAAAGCAAGTAATGCTGTTCGGGCTGGCCGGTGAGCATGGCGACAGGTTTCGCGCCATTTTGCAGCTCGATTAAAGATGAAACCGGCACTCCATCGCCGCGTCCGCCGGGGATTTCGGCGGCATCGAGCGTGTAGGTTCTGCCCAATGAATCCAAGATGACAACGGGTAAAACAGTGCGGCCTTCAAGGGTTTGTTTGAGGCGGTCGCCTTCTTTGAACGCGGTTTGGCTCAAATCGAGGTTGTGTCCGGCACGGCTGCGTATCCAGCCTTTTTCCGACAGAATCAGCGTGATGGGTTCGTCGGCAGTAGTTTGCGTCAACACGGCGCGTCCGGCTTCTTCCACCAGTGTGCGGCGCGCGTCGCCGAACTGCTTCATGTCCGCCTGCATCTCTTTGATAATCAGCTTGCGTTTTTCGTTTTCGTCGCCCAAAAGGATATTCAGACGGCCTTGTTCTTCGCGCAACTCGTTCAATTCTTTTTCGAGTTTGAAACCTTCCAAACGCGCCAACTGACGCAGGCGGATTTCCAAAATGTCTTCGGCTTGAATTTCGGTCAGCCCGAACGCCGCCATCAAATCGGCTTTCGGGTCGTCTGATTCGCGGATGACTTTAATCACTTCGTCAATGTGCAGAAAGACTTTCAGACGGCCTTCAAGGATGTGCAGCCGTTTTTCCACTTGGTTCAAACGGAATTTCAGACGGCGTGTTACGGTCACGACGCGGAAATCCAGCCATTCCTGCAAAATCGTTTTCAGGTTTTTCTGCGCGGGGCGGTTGTCCAGCCCCATCATCACCAAGTTCATGGACACATTGCCTTCCAGCGAAGTCTGTGCCATCAGCGTGTTGATGAAGGTATCCGTATCGATGCGGCTGGATTTTGGTTCAAATACAAGGCGCACAGGATGTTCGCCATCTGATTCGTCGCGCACGCGGTCGATTAAATCCAGCATCAGCTTTTTGGTATTAAGCTGGTCTTGGTTGAGCTGTTTCTTGCCTGCTTTCGGTTTCGGGTTGGTCTGCTCTTCGATTTCGGCAAGGATTTTGGCGGAGTTGGCGTTCGGCGGCAGCTCGGTCACAATCACGCGCCATTGTCCGCGCGCCAGCTTCTCGATTTCGTAACGCGCACGCACACGCACGCTGCCTTTGCCGGTTTCGTAAATCCGGCGCAATTCGTCCGCCGGCGTGATAATTTGGCCGCCGCCGGCAAAATCGGGCGCAGGGATGTATTGCATCAGGTCGGCGGTTTCCAGCGTCGGTTTCTTCAACAGCGCAATCGCTGCCTGCGTGACTTCGTTTAAATTGTGTGATGGGATTTCGGTCGCCATGCCCACCGCGATGCCCGACGCGCCGTTGAGCAAGACCATAGGCAGACGTGCTGGCAGGTGTACAGGCTCGTCAAACGCGCCGTCGTAGTTCGGCACAAAATCCACCGTCCCCTGATTGATTTCGGACAACAGCAATTCCGCAATCGGCGTCAGCCGTGCTTCGGTGTAACGCATCGCCGCCGCTCCGTCGCCGTCGCGCGAACCGAAGTTGCCGATGCCGTCGATTAAGGGATAGCGCAAGGTAAAATCCTGCGCCATGCGGACCATCGCTTCATAGGCAGAACTGTCGCCGTGAGGGTGATATTTACCCAAAATCTCACCGACCACGCGCGCCGACTTCACCGGCTTCGCACCCGCCGTCAAACCCATATCGCGCATGGCAAACAAAATACGCCGCTGCACAGGCTTTTGGCCGTCTGAAACTTCAGGCAGCGCGCGGCCTTTGACCACGCTCATGGCGTATTCGAGATAGGCGCGTTCGGCGTATTGCCCTAACAGCAGGTAGTCTTCGCCGATAGGAGATGGGCTTGGAGCGGAAATGTGTTCTGTCATCAGGATGGTAAAACGAAATAAATTAAAGAAGGATATTGTAAAGCAAAATCGGTAGTCATAGCCAATTTGAGTGATGAACGGTAGCACAGCAACAATAAGGCTTACCGAATCAGGTCTGCAAATGGAATCCGTTTCGACAAAAAAGGCCGTCTGAAACCATTTCATGTTTCAGACGGCCTTTTCATTTTGGTATTAAATCAAAACTTTATTATTCCGCAGTAGCCGGTTTGGCCGCAGTTTTAATGGTTAAGGTCAACGCGGCGGCGATGGCGAGGAAAACACCGGCAAAAGTCATCGCGTTGGCAGGGTTTGAACCCAAGAAGGTTTTGTACACCCAGCCGAAAGATACGGTTTCAATCAGCATTGGAATCACAATCATCATGTTCACAATACCCATGTACACGCCGTAACGCTCTTTCGGAATAGAACCGACCACAATCATAAACGGCACGCCCATCATACTTGCCCAACCGACACCGAAACCAATCATCGGCGCAAACATCAGATATTTGTTGCCGATGTGCGGAATGGTGAGCAAGGCCAGCGCGGCAAGGGTTACGGCGAAGGCGTGAACATATTTGGCGGCATATTTGCGCGCCATCCACATCAGGCCGAAGGCGGAGATAAAGGTTACAACGTTGTAGAAACCGTTTACCAAACCGGTCCATGCAACCGCTTGACTATACGCTTCGGTATTTTCAACAGTCGAATCCCAAACGGATTGAACGATACTATGGGAAATATATTGCCAGTAGATGAAGAGTGCGTACCATTGGAAGAGATACACCAAGGCCAGTTGCCACAGGGCTGTCGGCATTTCGCGGACAGCAACGATAATATCTTTAACGGCATGGGCCGGACCGCTCGGCTGGGCTTTAATGGCCGCCATTTCTTCAGGGCTGGGCTCGCGTTCGGCCGTTGATAAAACGGTAACCAAAACCGAACCGATGGAGCAGACCGCACCAATATAAAACGAACCGAATACCCAATACGGAATACCTGCTTCGGAAGTTTGTTGCAACCAGCCGATTTGTTGGAAGATGTAGAGGGAAACGTTGGCCAGTGTAATACCCAAACCGGTAAACACAGACTGCATCAAGAAACCGGTGGATTGCTGGTGTTCAGGAACGGTATCGGCAATAAAGGCACGGAAAGGTTCCATTGCCGTGTTGTTGCTGATGTCCAAGAGCCACAGCAGCAATACGGCCACCCACAAGGCGGTAACGTGCGGATAGATAAAGAGACAGAGGCTGCAACCGATGGCACCAATCAAGAAATACGGACGGCGGCGGCCCAATCCAGGTACCCAAGTGCGGTCACTCATCGCACCAATCATCGGCTGCACCAGCAAACCGGTAATCGGACCTGCCATATTCAAAATCGGCAACTGGCTCGGGTCGGCATGAAGAAAGCTGAAAATCGGATTAATCGCAGTTTGCTGCAACCCGAAGCTATATTGAATACCGAAGAAACCGAAGTTCATCAGCATAATCTGGCGAAGTGTCATCGCCACTTGTGGGGAGATTTTCATAGGAAGGCTACTCCTGGGTAATAAACTATGGAAACAACAAACTCCAATTTCAGCGGTATGACGCTTTTATTGTATTTGGGCTGCCCTTTTTACTGAGGCAACTCCGTTTTCAGACGGCCTTTATTTTGACCGTTTACATGAATCTTATTTTGATGTGTGTTTGTGTTGTTTAAAGCTTATTTTCAGGCCGTCTGAAACTATTTATTCATCACAGACTGACGCCAGATGATTTCCCCAACGACCTTGACTGACTGAACCGCACCGGTCGGATGTTCGATGTATTGGAACAGCAAATCCGCCGCCATCGCGCCCATACGCAGATACGGCAGTTCTGTACTGGTCAACGGCGGAAACAGCGTTTCCGCAATCGCGCTGTGGTTATCATATCCGGCAACCGAAACTTGCTCGGGAACCCGCACGCCGCGCGTCCTCAAAATCCCGTACACGCGCACTGCCATTTCATCGTTACCGCAGCAAATTACCGTCGGCGGAAGCGGCAAAGACAGCAGCTTCAAAATAGCCGAAATTAAAGACCCGCTGTCGTTACTGAAGTCAGGATAACCAGTTTGCACCAAATCAGGATCGAAGACAATATCCGCATCAGCCAAAGCACGGCGGTATCCGGCCAATCTCAATCTCGTCGCTTCCACGCCCGGCTGCAAAGTCACATAAGCAATCCGCTTGTGCCCGCTTTGGATAATCCGGCACACCAAGCCATACTGCCCTGCTTCGTCATCCGGCAAAACCGCAGGCGTACCCGCCGAATCGAAGCAGTTAACCAACACCATCGGGCAACGGTTGGACACTTCCGGCAGCAATACTTCCTGATGGAAACCTGCCACATATAAAATCCCCTCGGCACGATGCTCCATAAAGGTACGAATCAGCGGCTCCATCTGACCGGGCTGACCCGGCTTGTTGTCGATGTCGGCAATCATCAAAATCTTGCCTTGTGCGCGAATCTGCTGCTGAATGCCCTTAATCAAGAACATATCCGGTATGCCGTGCCCGCCCGTATTTTCGCCTGTCCGCGAAATGGCGCCGGTAATCAGACCGACCAATCCGGAACGGTGTGAGCGCATAATCCGAGCCGCAGAAGACGGGATATAGCCCAAAGCAGCAATCGCTGTTTCTACTTTGGAACGGGTTTTATCACTGACCGGCGCATCGCCGTTAATCACCCGGCTGACCGTCTTGGGAGATACCCCGGCATAAGCAGCGACATCATAAATTGTAGCCATCTTACGGACCCGTCCCGACAAGATTTCAATAATATTACATAGGATAACACAGCAGACATCGGTGTCATACCCCCTTTTTTACAGAAACTTGATGATAATCAACCATTTCTATTGCATTTTGCATACATTTCTTAAGCAAAACCGACCCTACCACCTCCCAAAAGTTGTGCAAATTTGTTAAACTACAAACAACTATAAAAAGCAGAAAATAGATACCCTGCTTGTTTACCGTTACATACTAAGGAAACGAGATGTCCTCATACTCAGACGCATGGCAGGCCTTGGAAGCCCATCATGCCGATACTCAACACGTTACCCTGCGCGAACGCTTCGCCGCAGATGCCGAACGTTTCAATAATATGCACGAAATTCTGCACGGTTTGTTATTTGATTACAGCAAAAACCGCCTAGATGAAAACACCCTTGATTTATTGTGCCAACTGGCCGAAACGGCCGATTTGCCGCAATATATGCAGGCCATGAGCAGCGGTGAAAAAATCAACACCAGCGAACACCGCGCCGTCCTCCACACTGCCCTACGCCTGCCTGCCAATGCCAGACCTGTTTACGTTGACGGCGAAAACATCGTGCCCCATATTCATCACGAACTCAACCGCACCCTCGAATTCGCACGCCAACTCCTAGACGGCACCCACGCAGGCATTACCGGCAAGCCGATTACCGACTTGGTTCATATCGGTATCGGCGGCTCCGATTTAGGGCCGCGCATGGCCACACAGGCGCTGCAACCTTATTGGCAAAACATCCGCGTCCACTTTGTCAGCAACTCCGATGATGCCGACCTGACCCAAACCCTTCTCGGCCTCAACCCCGAAACCACCGTATTCAGCATTGCCAGTAAATCATTCCGCACACCGGAAACCCTGCTCAATGCCTATGCAGCGCGTACTTGGTACCGTGATGCAGGTTTGCCCGATTCCGGCATCTACCGCCACTTCTGCGCCATTTCCGCCGATGTGGCCGCTGCCCAAAACTTCGGCATTTCCCCCGACAAAGTCTTCGCCATGTCCGACTGGGTCGGCGGCCGCTATTCCGTTTGGTCGCCCATCGGCCTGCCGCTGATGGTTGCCGTCGGCGAAAAAGCATTCCGCAAAATGCTGGCCGGCGCACACGCGATGGATACCCATTTCTTCGAGACACCATTCCGCCGCAACATTCCCGTCCTGATGGCGCTCATCAATGTTTGGTACAACAACTTCCAACATGCAGACGGCCAAACCGTTGTCCCATACAGCCACAACATGCGCCTCTTTACCCCGTGGCTCAACCAACTCGATATGGAAAGCCTCGGCAAACAGCGTACTTCAGACGGCCAACCTGTTTCCTGCACCACCGGCGGCATTGTCTTTGGTGATGAAGGCGTCAACTGCCAACATGCCTACTTCCAGCTTCTGCACCAAGGTACGCGTCTGATTCCGGTTGATTTCATCGTCCCCATGACCACAGTCTACGGCAACCACCGCCAACACCGCTTTACCGTTGCCAATGCCTTCGCACAAGCCGAAGCGCTGATGAAAGGCAAGACCTTAGACGAAGTGCAAATCGAATTGGCCGCCCTGCCCCAAGACGAACGCGACCGCCTTGCACCGCAGAAAGAATTCCCCGGCAACCGTCCGAGCAACAGCCTACTTATCGACAGCCTGACGCCTTTCAACCTCGGCATGCTGATGGCGGCTTACGAACATCGTACTTTCGTTCAGGGCGTAATTTGGCGTATTAACCCCTTCGACCAATGGGGCGTGGAATACGGTAAAGAGCTGGCTAAAACCATCGAACCCGAGCTCGAACGCGGCACGCCGGTACACGACAGCTCCACCAACGGTCTGATCGCCTTCTACCGCAACTGCAACGCAGCATCGAAGACCGTCTGAAAATAAAATGTCCGTAAAACAAGCATATCTGCCTGTCTTACGGACATTTCAAAACCCGATCGGCTTATTCCAACAAAAGGCCGTCTGAAACTTAATTTGTCAAAGTTTCAGACGGCCTTTTATTATTCGATAAAGATAGCAGAAGTTCATTCGCCATATCCCCATCTTTGCTACAATATCCCTTTTCTTTTTTATTGATTCCAATATGACAACCGCACCCCAACCCAGCACTTGGCGCAAGATTTTTTCGCGCAAAATGCTGATCTGCATTTTCACAGGCTTCACTTCGGGGTTGCCGCTTTATTTTCTATATAGCCTGATTCCAGCATGGCTGCGTAGCGAACACATTGATTTGAAAACCATTGGCCTATTTGCATTGATTGGTTTCCCCTACACTTGGAAATTCATCTGGTCACCTCTTTTGGACACCGTACGCCTGCCATTTTTAGGTTTACGGCGCAGTTGGATGCTGATTACCCAAATAGCACTCCTATTGCTTTTGGCTTCCTATGCATTTGTCCGACCGCAAGAGCATTTATCCATCATCTTAGGCTTAGCTTGTGCTACAGCATTCTTCTCCGCCAGCCAAGATATTGTGATTGATGCATTCCGACGCGAAGTACTGTCAGATGAAGAATTGGTATTAGGCAACTCGCTGTATGTGAATGCCTACCGTATTTCTTCATTAATTCCGGCCTCATTAAGTCTGATTTTGGCCGACAGATTGCCTTGGTCAACCGTCTTCATCATTACTTCCCTGTTTATGATCCCAGGTTTACTTGCGACCTTGTTCATAGCACGCGAGCCAGATCACTCAACTCTTGAAACCAAAGGCTTAAAAGAAACCGTTATCGAACCATTTCACGATTTCTTTACCCGCCAGAGTGTGAAGCAGGCTTTGACTATTTTGGCGTTCATCTTGCTGTATAAACTGGGCGACAGCATGGCAACTGCTTTGGCTCAACCGTTTTATCTCGATATGGGCTTCTCTAAAACCGATATTGGTCTGATTGGAAAAAACGCAGGTTTATGGCCGGCTGTAATTTTTGGCGTTATCGGCGGCATTTGGATCACCAAACTTGGGGTTAATCGTGCTCTGTGGTTATTCGGTTTGATACAGTGGGTCACCATTTTAGGCTTTGCATGGCTGGCAAGCTTCGGACATTTTGACCATGTCGGTGCATCGGAACGAATCTTTTTAGCGGTTGTAATTGCGGCTGAAGCAATCGGCGTCGGCTTAGGCACAGCAGCGTTTGTCTCGTATATGGCGCAACAAGCCAATACAGCATTTACGGCAACTCAATTAGCCCTTTTTACAAGCCTATCTGCCGTACCGCGTACATTCATGAACGCAACGGCAGGCTATCTGATTGAAGCGATGGGTTACTTCAATTTCTACTGGCTGTGTTTCGCTTTGGGCATACCGGGCATGTTGCTGCTGTTTAAAGTGGCACCATGGAATGGCGAAAAAGTGAGTAACTAGATTGCCAGTCTAAAACTTCTAGTAAAACAAAAGGCCGTCTGAATGTTCAGACGGCCTTTATCATACAAAAACTTTATTCGGCAGCAGGTTTGACAGTACTGCGGACATCACCGCTTTTTTCTTTATGTTTCAAAACAGCGCGGTCAAGCTTATCCATCAAAACATCAATCGCGGCGTACATATCCTGTTCAATCGCTTCAACGTGCAAATCTTTGCCTGCCAAATGCACATCGGCTTCGGCTTTTTGATTGACTTTTTCCACCGAGAGCGTAATGGTCACAGAGATGATGTTGTCAGCATGGCGATTGATTCGTGCCAACTTATCGGAAACATAGTTTTTGATGGCTTCGGTAACATCAAAATTCAGACCGGTGATTTTCAGATTCATGATACAGCTCCTTCGGTTGATTAGTCCGTCAAAACGGATCGGAATATATCTACTCGGTAAATTTTCGTTTGTGTGCCGGTGGTATGTCTAATGATTCTCTATATTTAGCAACTGTACGTCTAGCGATTTCAATGCCGCGTTGTTTTAATAATTTGACGAGGGTCTCGTCCGAATAGGGTTTGCTGCTGTCTTCACTTTCAATCAGCTGGCTTAATACGGCTTTGATTGCGCCTTGGCTGAACCCTTCGCCATCATCGTCGGCATTGACTGCCTGTGTGAAGAAATAGCGTAACGCAAACAGGCCGCGCGGGCAAGACAAATATTTCTGGTTGGCGGCGCGCGAGATGGTACTTTCCGCCAAACCCAATTCGGCGGCGGCATCTTTCATCAGCATGGGCGACAGGCCGATTTCTCCGAAAATGAAAAAATCTTCCTGATTTTTGACGATATACTCGGCAAGGCGGAGGACCGTGCTTTTACGCAGTTCCAAAGAATCAATGCGCTGTTTGGCTTCACTGATTTTTTCCTTCCACTCCGGCACGCCCTCTTCCGCCGATTTCATCAGGTCGCAATATTCCTGATTGAGCTGCAGCTTCGGCCAAGCCGCCTCGTTGCTGATGACTTCCCAGCCGTCCTTGCCCTCTTTGACCCAAACGTCAGGCTGAATATAAGGTGTAGGCGTGGCAGAGGCGAAACCGTAGGCCGGATAGGGATTGAGCTCGGCAATCATATCGAGCGCGGCTTCTATGGTTTCGCTGTCGGTATCGGGATAGAGTTTGCGGAAACGCAGAACGTTTTGTTTGCGGTTTTTGCCTAACTCTTGAAGCGAACTTTGCACCAAATGCGCGGCC
The DNA here is from genome assembly GCF_024205705.1 of Neisseria subflava. Lineage (NCBI taxonomy): Bacteria > Pseudomonadati > Pseudomonadota > Betaproteobacteria > Neisseriales > Neisseriaceae > Neisseria > Neisseria subflava. The sequence continues at coordinate 321,936 of NZ_CP073115.1, read as the reverse complement.
ATTTGTCTAGCCGGAGAAGCCGGCAAACGCATTAATTGCAGCATGAGCGACTCGGTCAAATCGGCAGCCGCTACGCCGGGCGGCTCAAAGGTTTGCAATACATCCAGCGCATTTTGCAGGACCTCTTCGTCCAGCATCCAATCCAACGGCGTGTGGTCGATGATTTCTTCGAGGCTGTCGGTGAGGTAGCCTTGTTCATCCAAAAAATCAATCAAAACGTGAACATAGGCCGCTTCCACTTGCGAGAGCGGATGCTCGCACACTTGGGCATGCAGATAGTGTTTGAAATCCTCTTCTTCGGCGATGTTGCTCCAAATATCTTCGGCATCGTCGCCACTCAACTGCTGACCTGCGCGCGGCATGGTGACGGCACGGTTGAGCCCACTATCGGCAAACTCATCAGTTTCCGGACGCTCAAGCAGAGGATTGTCCAACAACCAGTCTTCCACTTCGCGCTCAAGCTCAAGACCCGACATCTGCAAGATGCGCAAAGACTGCTGCAGCCGCTGGTTAAGCTGCTGGGTCTGTTTAAGTTTAAGGACGAGTGAAGACATAATGTTTGATAGTAAATGTGCTTTATGGATTTCAGACGGCCCGTCAGATACAGGCCGTCTGAAAGTATCAAATATATTGTTTATATATTAGATGATTATTTCAATATATTATTCTTTTATCAACCGATAAATGAATTATTCAACAGTAGAGATGGTTTCTAACGGTAAAGCAAACGTAATAGGCAGAACAAAAACCATGGCAACAGGCTTCCCGTGATAGGTAGCGGGTTGAAATTTTGTCTTCAAAACTGCTTTTCGTCCTGCCGCATCTAAACGCGGGGACCCACTACTCTTTTGTATCCATACAAATGCTTTGCCATCTATATTGATAAAGACATTTAATACCACAGTCCCTTCCTCGCCATTCTCTGTAGAAAGCTGTGGATAAGGTGGGGGAGCAACTTGGACAGGTTTCGTCTTTATCTCTTCTTTGAATCCATTTGGCACAGTATAAAAGAATCTGAATTTTTTAAGGCTTTCCAGTGTCTTACAATCCATTTGTTGGGTTTTCTGATTATAAGTACACTCTTTATAAGGCTCGACTTGTTTTGGCAAACCTACTTCTTGAGCAAGTTTCAACAATTCCAGCGCATCCACTTCCCAATGGAGGCTTTTTCCCAATTTACCCTCTTTATCCACGATAGCTGTCGCCGTTACGATACCGGTTATCGGCCTGCCATTTTTATCTATCACGCCTTGGCGCACACCCATATTCTGCAATGGCAGTTCTGGCATTGCATGCACAGTGGTAGCTGCCAAAACGGCAAAGGCAAACAAAAAAATTCGTTTCAACACAGATGCACCTTTTCAGACGGCCTAAACTCAATATTTGAAATTTTCACCCAAATAAACCGAACGGACTTGTTCATTGTTGACCAAATCATCCGGCTTGCCTGAAGCCAATACCGTACCGTCGCTGATGATGTAGGCACGGTCGCAGATGCTGAGGGTTTCGCGCACGTTGTGGTCGGTAATCAATACGCCGATACCGCGTGATTTGAGGAACTCGATGATTTTCTGAATATCGATGACGGCAATCGGGTCAACGCCGGCAAAAGGTTCGTCCAACAAAATGAAACGAGGCTGCATGGCCAGCACGCGCGCGATTTCGACACGGCGGCGTTCGCCACCGGACAAGGACGGCGCAGGGTTGTTGCGCAGGCGTTCGATATTCAAATCGGCCAACAGTTTTTCCAGTTCGGCATCGATGCGGCTTTTGTCCTTCATGCTGATTTCCAAAATGGCGCGGATATTTTGTTCCACGGTCATTTTGCGGAAAATCGAGGCTTCCTGCGGCAGATAGCCGACGCCGAGGCGGGCGCGTTCGTGAATGGGCAGGTGGCGCAATTCTTGTCCGTCCAGCATCACGCTGCCTGCATCGGCGGCAATCAGGCCGACTATCATGTAAAAGCTGGTGGTCTTACCCGCGCCGTTGGGGCCGAGCAGGCCGATGACTTCGCCGCTTTCGATTTCAAGGGAGAAGCTTTTGACGACTTGGCGTTTTTTGAAACTTTTTTGCAGGTTTTGAACCACAAGACGGCTGTTGTTTGCGCTCATATTCTGTTGACTTTCGATATTGATCTCAGGCCGTCTGAACCTTTTTCAGACGGCCTTTTTGTGTGTTTTCTTATTTGTTTTTCTGCGTGCTGGACGGCTGGATGACCACGCTGACGCGGCCGGATTTCGCGGCGGATTTCACACCGGATTTGGCGCTGCCGTTGATGGTGTAAACCTCGGTTTTGGTGTTGTACGTGATGACCGCACCTTCGGCCACATCGCCGCCGCGCTGTACTTTGGCATTGCCGGACAGGGTAACGAGGTTGGCTGCGGAAGAATACGTCACGGTATTGGCTTGGCCGTTGACCACGCCTTTGCCGCCGTCCAACTCTTGGCTGAATTTGACGGGCGAGCCGGTGGCTTTCATCAACTGCTCGCTTTTGTCGTTGCGTGAAACGGTTACGCTGCCGGCACGGATATTGAGCGTGCCTTGTTTGATGATGACGTTGCCGGAAAAGGTGGTGCTTTGGTTGTTTTGGTCAAGCGAGCCTTGGTCGGCTTCGATTTGAATCGGCTGCTTGCTGTCGCTTTGCAAGGCAAAGGCCGGGCTGGCGGCAAAAACGGCAACAAGGGCTAAGGTTTTACAAATTTTTTGTATCATAAATTGTGGCTTTCACTTTGGAAGGGAAATTCAGCAAACCGGTTTTGTGGTCATAAGTCATGCCGTTTGCCTGACCGCTGGACTGTCCGTATTGGAAAGTAACCGGGCTGTCGGTATGGGCGTATTGTGCTTCGGTATCGACATTCAAACGTTCGGTTTTGACAATGCCGGCCAAACGCTTGGCATCTGCCGCTTTGTTTAAGACAACATTCTGTTCGAAAACGACTTTTTTGTTTTGGATATTGTACACGGCCTTGTCGCTGCCGACTTCGTACAACAGGCTGCCGTCGCGGTAAAACGAAAGATGCGGTTTGTCCAAATGCACGTCCACGCTATTGGGATATTGAACGGCATCGGCCGCGCTCAGGTTTTCTTTCAGACGGCCTTCTTGGTCAAAACGTTTGCCGTTGATGCCTTTCATCGAATATTGCGGCTCATTCGGATTGAGGACGACTTCTTCGACCTGCACTTCGCTGATGCGGCCGAGCCACGCCGCCAGTGCGCCGAGTGAAACGGCCAACACCAGCGGAAAGGCGATTCCGTAACGCCATCTGATTTTCATCGTACATACTCTTTCAAAGCAGGTTCAAGCGTACCTTGCGCCTGCATAATCAAATCGCACACTTCACGCACCGCGCCTGCGCCGCCGGAACGTCGGGTTACATAATGGGCGTATTGCAAAGTAAACCAATGCGCTTCAGGGACGGCGACCGCCAATCCGCAACGCACCATCACGGGCAAATCGACAACATCGTCGCCGACAAAGGCGCACTCATGCTCCTCCACACCGGCCTGTTCGCGTAATTGGGCGTAGGCGGCACGTTTGTCGTGAATGCCTTTGAAGTAATAGTTGATACCGAGCTGCTTCACGCGGATACCGACGGAAGGCGCATCGCGGCCGGTAATAATCGCCGTTTGCACGCCGCTGGCCTGAAGCATTTTCAAACCGTGTCCGTCCAAAGTGTGGAACGATTTGATTTCTTCGCCGTTGTCGCGGATAAAAATGCGGCCGTCGGTCAAAACGCCGTCCACATCCAGTATCAGCAGTTTGATGCCTGAAGCGCGTTGTTGCAGGTCGGAAGAGAGGTTTTGCATAAGGTTTCCTTATTTCAGACGGCCTATTCTAGCATAAGGCTGTCTGAAAACGTTTTTGCCGTCGATTTAGACAATTCGTGCCATCAATAAATCGTGCATGTTCAGTGTGCCAATCAGCATGCCGTTTTCTTCGACCACCAGCAAACCATTCACATGGCCGCTTTGCATGGCTTTCAAAGCTTCGGTGGCAAGGCGGTCGGCGGAGATGGTTTTCGGCGAAGCGTGCATGATGTCGTCCACTTTCAAACCGGCAAAGCTGTCGCGTTCTTGAAACAGACGGCGCAAGTCGCCATCGGTAAATACACCTTTCAGACGGCCTTCGGCATCGGTTACCGCCAACATGCCCAAACCTTTTTCACTCATACGGACAATGGCCTCTTTCAACGGCGTACCCAACAAAACGGCAGGCAGGGCTTCGTCTTTGTGCATAATATCAGCTACGCGCAACAGCAGGCGTTTGCCCAAGCTGCCGGCCGGATGGCTTAAAGCAAAATCGTCGGGCGTGAACGCGCGTGCGCGCAGCAATACCACCGCCAGCGCATCGCCCAAGGCCATCACGGCGGTCGTACTGGAAGTCGGCGCAAGGCCGAGCGGGCACGCCTCTTTGGAAACCGCCGCGGTAATGTGAATATCGGCATGACGCGCCATGGTCGAAGTCGGATGGGCAGTGATGCAGATAAGCGTGATGTTTTTACGTTTCAACGCCGGAATAATCGCCGCAATTTCATCGCTTTCGCCGGAATTGGAAATGGCAATCACGACATCGTGGTCCACAATCATGCCCAAATCGCCGTGCGCCGCTTCGGCAGGGTGGACGAAAAACGCAGGCGTGCCGGTCGAAGCCATGGTTGCCGCCATTTTGCGGCCGATATGTCCGGACTTGCCCATACCGGTAATGACGACCCTGCCCTTGCAGTGCAACAACGCTTCCGCCGCACGGACAAAATCATGGTCCAAAGCCGACGCAATTTCACGCAAACCTTCGGCTTCCGTATCCAATACATCGCGCGCCCAGTCGAGATAAAGTGTGTTTTCCGCCATCAAAGCCGCCTTTCATGCTTGAATTTAGGTTTGTTTTGCCCAAATTAATCGGCTGTAAACTGTTCAAATTCATCGAATCGGCGTAGCATTACCGCCACTTCACAAACAAACCTATTATGTAAAAGGAATCAGAGATGACTATTTTATCGGACGTTAAAGCATTAGGACAACAAATCTGGTTGGACAACCTCTCCCGTTCGCTGGTACAAAGCGGCGAATTGGCCGAAATGCTCAAACAGGGCGTATGCGGCGTAACTTCCAATCCTGCCATTTTCCAAAAAGCCTTTGCAGGCGATGCCCTGTACGCCGACGAAGTAGCCGCGCTCAAACAGCAAGACCTGACCCCGAAACAACGCTACGAAACCATGGCGGTTGCCGATGTGCAATCCGCTTGCGACGTGTGTCTTGAAGAACACGAATCCACCGGCGGTAAAACCGGCTTCGTCAGCCTCGAAGTTTCGCCTGAATTGTCCAAAGACGCACAAGGCACGGTTGAAGAAGCGCGCCGCCTGCACGCCGCCATCGGCCGTAAAAATGCCATGATTAAAGTACCGGCAACCGACGAAGGCATCGAAGCGCTCGAAACCCTCGTTTCAGACGGCATCAGCGTCAACCTGACCCTGCTTTTCTCCCGTGCCCAAACCCTCAAAGCCTATGCGGCCTACGCGCGCGGCATTGCCAAACGTTTGGAAGCAGGACACGACGTTTCCCATATCCAAGTTGTCGCCAGCTTCTTTATTTCCCGTGTCGATGCCGCATTGGATGCCACCCTGCCCGACCACCTCAAAGGCAAAGTCGCCATTGCGCTGGCCAAAGCCGCCTATCAAGATTGGGCGCAATATTTCGGCAGCAGCGAATTTGCCGCACTTGCCGAAAAAGGTGCCAACCGCGTACAACTTCTGTGGGCATCTACCGGCGTGAAAAACCCTGTCTATCCTGACACGTTGTACGTTGACAGCCTGATTGGCGCCCATACCGTCAACACCGTTCCCGATGCCACACTCAAAGCCTTTATCGACCACGGCACCGCCAAAGCCACTTTGACCGAAGGTGTGGATGAAGCCAAAGCGCAGCTTGCCGAAACCGCGAAACTCGGCATTGATGTCGAAACCTTGGCAACTCGTTTGCAGGAAGACGGTTTGAAACAATTTGAAGACGCTTTCGCCAAACTGCTTGCTCCCTTGGCTTAAGCGGATTGAACGGACGGCCGAGAAACTTAAATCATTTTGAAAAGTCTCAGGCCGTCTGAAACCCAAATTCGGGCGTGTACGGCACGCCCTTTTCTATCACGATTTGAACACCGTGCAGGCATACTGCCCCTGCCCTACAAAAACACCTTACCATGTATATAGGACGTTTCGCCCCCAGCCCTACCGGCCTGCTTCATATCGGCTCCCTACTGACCGCCGTCGCCTCCTATGCCGACGCATGCGCTCATCAGGGCAAATGGCTGGTCCGCATTGAAGACCTTGACCCCCCGCGCGAAATGCTCGGCGCCGCCGCCGACATTTTGCGCACGCTTGAAGCCTTCGGCTTTGAATGGGATGGCGAAGTCGCCTATCAAAGCCGCCGTTACGACCTATATCAAGACACCCTCGACCGCCTCAAAGCAGCCGGGCTGGTGTATCCCTGCTATTGCAGCCGCAAAGACTGGCAGGCGGCGGCAACACATGGCGCAGACGGATTTGTATATAACGGCCGTTGCCGCAATCCTCAGCAAAGACCCGATACGCAAAACAAAACTCCGGCATGGCGCATTCAAGTTCCCGATCGCGTAATCGGTTTTTCAGACGGCATTGTCGGACATTACGCACAAAATCTGGCACACGACATCGGCGATTTTGTCCTGCTTCGTGCCGACGGCTATTGGGCATATCAGCTTGCCGTGGTTGCCGATGATGCCGATCAAGGAATAACCCATATTGTCCGTGGTCAAGATTTGCTCGTTTCCACGCCGCGCCAAATCTATCTGCAACAATGCCTCGGCATTCCCACACCGGCCTACGCCCACCTTCCCCTATTGACCAACAGCCAAGGGCAAAAATGGTCGAAACAAACCCTTGCCCCGGCTTTGGATTTGACTCAAAAAGAACAGCTTCTCCGCCAAGTCCTAACCTATCTCAACCTACCTGATGCACCTGCTGTGAACCGTCCGCAGGAATTGCTTGATTGGGCGGTGACACACTGGCAAATGGACAAAATCCCAAAATCGTCCATTATCACGGACTGAATTAGCATGATTACAACAAAATTACTCTAGGTATTACAATATTTCATAAAATTATGTAAGTAATCTTCCGATTCATCCCAAACCATGCCCAAGAAGCGAAGAAATCATGTATATTCCAAAAATTTCCTAAAATTGTCACAAACTGATAATTTCAAGGTTGTAACAACATACGGCTGACGCGTTATTGAGGATGACAAAACGCGGCAGATCTCCCACGATACAACAAAAAGAATACCGCTATGCCAAGTGCCATTATTGTAGAAGACGAAGTATTAGCAGCAGAACGCTTACGTGTATTATTGGAAGAGTGCAATGTCGTACTGCTGAACGTCTTTCACCATGCCATGCCAGCATTGGAGTGGCTGAGCGTCCACGAAGTCGACATCGTCTTTGCCGACATCGGCATGCCGGAAATCGACGGTCTCGAATTTGTCGAACGCATTAAGCGTACCGCCAAGCGCCAGCCGGAAATTGTATTCACCACAGCCTACGAAGAACACGCCCTGCGCGCGTTTGAGCTGGCTGCCGCAGACTATCTGCTCAAACCGATCAAAATGACCCGCCTGCAAACCGCACTTGACCGCATCATCGAGAAAAACCGCGAAAAAGCAGACAGTTTCACCCATTTCAAAGTGTACAACCGCGAACGCATGGTCGAAATCCCATGGCAACAGGCACGTTACCTGATGGCGGAACACAAAACCGTCTATCTGTTTACCGGCGACGGCCACAGCTACGAATTACCGAAGACCCTAGTTTACTGGGAAGAGTTGCTTGGCGACAAAGTCATCCGCATCCATCGCAATGCCCTCGTATTCCGCCACACCCTCGACAGCCTGATTCGACTGGACGATGACGAAAACGACGAATCCGCATCCACATGGGGCGCTAAAATTCTTGATATTCCGACCCCACTGCCAGTCAGCCGCCGACAACTGTCCACTCTACGGAAAATCATTAAAAACAGCATCTAAAATGCACTCCTTGAATGGCTCTTTTTAAATCAAAGGCCGTCTGAAAAGATATTTTCAGACGGCCTTTTAACTTATCAGCCAAATAGTAGAAAATTAAAAAAATAGCCCAAGTCTGTCATTTAGCTTTATCCAAGCTTTCAATTTGATCAAACCCTGTTATATCCACAAACAAACTTTTCCATTTTTTAATCCAGTATCTCTCAATTACTACCACTCAACAGAAAAGGCCGTCTGAAAAATTCAGACGACCTCAATATCCAAGCCTTACAGATTAAAAGAACAATTCACGCCAGCTGATACGTTTGAGTCCGCATGTACGGCCTTGAACTTCCAGACTGTCCAATTGGTTAGACAAGAGACTGCGATCACCTTTGGTTGCAAAACATTTATTGTTTGGCACGCTCGGCGTAGCGTTCAGCTCCTTATCCGTACCCGTGCCGCCACTATCGCCATCGGCAGTTACCGGAGAATCGTCGGCTTTACTGGAATTCATATAAGTAAAGTTGATAACGCCATCAAAAGTCATACCGTTGGCGTAATAAATCTGGCCATTATTCTCGCGCTTGATAAACTGACGATCCTTACTGGAGATACGCGCATCACGCAAGCCCAAACGGCCGCCGTTTTCGGCATTTACGCCCAGAATAATCGTTTTTGCAGTCGTTTGTGTGGATGTACTGTCCGGCAAACAAACATCGGTACTGGAAGAATCAGTATGAATTGTTTTGGTTTCATACTTACGAATGGTCAGAACAGCTGTACGCAAAATCATCGTCGGTTTGACAGTCACACGTTCATTCGGACCTAAAGTCAGACTCCAGCCTTTTTTGCCTTCACCAACCTTATTGTCGCTGACATAAATGTGTTCGTCGACACTTTCTCTGGTTTGCTGTTCCAACTCACTACTTTTCGCCAAAACTGCATCAGTAGATACATCATCGTAAATACCGTAAACGGCATTGATTTGTCCATTGGTATTGGTCAATTCATTCTGATAAATCTCGCTACCCGTACCAAAAATAACGACATACTTATCTTTACTGCGGCGTGATACCGCAGGCGCAGACGTAATCGGTTGATTACCCGAACCTTGGAAAATCATTTGTGCCGACCATTCAGACGGGGTTTTACCTCTTAAGTCGAAGCGGAACATATTGCCGTAACGGTCGCCTGCATAGGCAATATCGACAATGCCATCAAAATCAGTGTCCACCAAAGTTGGTGTAGAAAGCCCACCTTTGCCATTTGGTGCAGGAATTTTTTTATCCCTAAAAAGTTCACCGGCTTTAGAAACCTGATCACCAGTATTTTTTGTGCCCGCTTCTTTACCTGTCATATCATAGACATATAAAGCTGTGTCATTATCCTCACTATTCACGTCCTCAGTACGATAGCCGCTAGCCAAGAAACCCGCATAACGCACATTAGATTCCAAATTAACCGGAGTGGTATCGCGCTTGATGGAAACACGGCCGATTTGTGTCGAACCAATGGTATAACCGAGCTTATTGTCAGAGCCTTTTTTTGTTTCAAACAAAGGCACAGTCGTATTCCAACCACTACGATCACTGTTAGCTACCGCACCAATATCCAACGCATACGCACCGCGTCCACCCTGACCCATCGCACCAAACATAAAGGTTTGCTTCTTATCAGGCGTTTGACGGAGAACAAAGCCACCATTGACCATATAGCGGTGTGGCGTACTGGAGCCATAGCCATCGCGTGCAATATCTTTCAGAACTTTACCCAAAGTTGTTGCTTGACCTTGATTGTCCTCGCGCTCCATAGCTGCCGGAATATAGCTTAGTTTCAAGTCATAAGGATTACTAGACGTACCATTACGGAAAATATGTACCATGCCGTCATTGGCAGCGGCGACCAAAAACTCTTGACGGTTGTCGCGCTTATCGCCAATAGTCGCAACCGAACCGTCTAAAATATCGCCCAAATTACGTTCATCTTTATTTGGATCATTAGGGTCAGTTGGACGGATACGATAAGACTGGTTATAACCTTTTGCCTCTGCATCCGCTTTGATGGCTTCATCACTACCTGCTCGGCCAGTCCATTTCAGCAATGCATTTTTCCATTCCAACTTATCTTTCGCACTGCCGTCTGAAATGCCAAAATCGGCGTTTGAAGCCTCATTATCTGCAACTCTATCGATGAAATAGGTCTTACTGCCATCATTAACCAAAGTAAGACGGTTATTAAATGATGGCTGAACAAACTCAGTCGTATTAATAGGCGTACCATCGCGGTTTAATTTATAAAACCGCAACTGACTGCTCCAAGAGCCGGTATTTAAATGAACCGTTGCTGCCATATCGGGAATACCCATACTGGTCGTTGCCGGCGCAGTTGAAGCTGCCCCTTCAAATTTCATTATTTTGCTGTCAGTTTCAATATTGTCGATAATGGTTTTAAAGGCCTCAAGCAAATCTTCTTTTTTCTCAGCGTTAAAGTACCAGTCTGGACGGCTCGCACCATTTTTCAGATACTCTCTCCCAACTTCAGAGATTCCTTCACCAAAGCCCACGGTAAAAGTCTGAACCAACTGTTTGCTGTAATCTACGCCTTTAGGATCGCTTGGATCACCATCCCAGCTCTTGCCTGCATCATCTAGACGCTTTGTTGGCTCAATCGCAGGTTTAATATCTTTTTCTGCCAAAGTCTGGCTAAAGAAACGCATACCGCGTTTTTCATCCTTATAGTTTCTATCCCAATAAGGAACAATAATTTCGCCAATACCTTCAACTTCAGGTTTACCATTCTTATAATCAGGTAAAAAAACCCAATTGCCAGATGCATCTTTTCTATACCTTGTATTTTGACATTGGAATTTTTTTTTCGCTTCCGGAATCTCTTGGGTCGGATCATAAATCGGCAAATCAAAATAGCCAAATTTTTCACCCTGCTTATGATTATTCTCATAAGCTTTTGCCTCAGACGGCCCAAAATATCGGTATGCAGGCGTATCTGCACTATGCTCAATAGCACGGTAATAACCTGAATAATAATAATCTCTATCGTAGTTAAAGTTGGTATTACGCGACTTACTCGGATCCTCCCCATAACTCTGATTGCTACAACTCATATTGGCATCACCGTCCGACATCACAATCACATAAGACTTCTGACAACGGTATTTGATGTTGGGCATCACAAAGTTTTTGACTACTTCATAGTAGCGACGCGTGATTGGCGTAGCATGACCGGGATCAATACCATCTACCCTCTTTTGAACGTCCTGCCAATCATCGGTAAAGCCCTCCTTATCTGGAATATCAGTACCACCATTATTATGCAGGGTTTGCAAACCCCACTGGAATTGTTGTTTTTTGCCATACTCCTGCAATACTGACTTTAGAGCCTCCTTGGTAATCGTTATTCTTTTATCAGCCAATACAGGTGTTTCCTTACCTTGCACATTCCATTGCATACTGCCCGAGTCATCAATCAAAAACATAATATTGTGTTTGACTTTGGGTTGGCCGCTGACGTCGGTTTTGTTTTGCAGGTAAAAAGGAGTTTGGGCAAATTGCTGCGTATTTGCCTGAACGGAAATGCTGATGAGCGCTAAAGCGGAAGCGACGCTTGCATGAATGAGGCGATGACGGCCTGATGGAGCGTTTTGCATAATGTGTTCTTTTTTCATCGGATAATCTCAGCTAAAAATGACGTTGTTTTTATTTTTTATGGGGCTACGATTTTAGCATAAACAGCCTGTTTCATGTTTGATTCGGATGAATTTCCCTACACCTGCATTTCAAACACAACAAAAATGAAACAATCTGCCTGCTCAGTTTTCAGACGGCCTGACTGAATATTTAGTTCAACCTTATTCATCAGGCATTCCAAAAGCAAGGGACTGTACCATAAAGATAAAACGTTTTTAGATTATCGATTATTTGCTCTACGCTTGAAATTCCTATTACTTTGACTTAAAATACACTGCTTCTACGGCATAGACCGCTATGTCTGAAAAAGCACGTTACACAGCAAAATCAAAGCTGCGGAGCGTGTTTTTTTTTAGCCGAGATTTCCGAAGGCTGTCTTTTTTGTAAACAATTTTTATTTTTCAGACGGCCTGACCCATTTTTTCGAACCGACCATCATCAGGCAAACAGGATTCCATCATGACCACTCCGGCTCTTCTCGTTCTCGCTGACGGCAGCGTATTTCACGGCACATCAATCGGTTACGAAGGTTCGACTTCCGGCGAAGTCGTGTTCAACACTTCCATGACCGGCTATCAGGAAATCCTGACCGACCCTTCCTACTGCAAACAAATCGTTACCCTTACCTATCCACACATCGGCAACACCGGCACCAACGCCGAAGATGAAGAAAGCCGCAGCGTTTACGCCGCCGGTTTGATTATCCGCGACCTGCCGCTCTTGCACAGCAACTTCCGTGCCTCCGAAAGCCTACACGACTATTTGGTACGCAACAAAACCGTCGCCATCGCCGACATCGACACCCGCCGCCTGACCACCCTGTTGCGTGAAAAAGGCTCACAAGGTGGCGCGATTTTGACCGGTGCGGATGCCACCGTTGAAAAAGCACAAGAACTGATTGCCGCATTCGGCAGCATGGTCGGCAAAGACTTGGCAAAAGAAGTTTCCTGCACAGAAACTTACGAATGGACCGAAGGCGAATGGGAATTGGGCAAAGGTTTCGTTACACCTTCCGAACAGCCTTACCACGTCGTCGCCTACGATTTCGGTGTCAAAACCAACATCCTGCGCATGCTCGCCTCACGCGGCTGCCGCCTGACCGTCGTTCCCGCACAAACCAGCGCGGAAGACGTCTTGGCACTCAATCCTGACGGCGTATTCCTATCCAACGGCCCCGGCGACCCCGAGCCTTGCGGCTACGCCATCAAAGCCGTACAAAAACTGATGGAAAGCGGCAAACCGATTTTCGGCATTTGCTTAGGACACCAACTGATCAGCCTCGCCATCGGCGCCAAAACCCTGAAAATGCGCTTCAGCCATCACGGTGCCAACCACCCTGTACAAGATTTAGACAGCGGCAAAGTCGTCATCACCAGCCAAAACCACGGTTTCGCCGTCGATGCCGACACTCTGCCCACCAACGCACGCATTACCCACAAATCCTTGTTCGACAACACCTTGCAAGGCATCGAACTGACAGACAAACCTGTATTCTGCTTCCAAGGCCACCCCGAAGCCAGCCCGGGCCCGCAAGACGTCGGCTATCTATTCGACAAATTCATTGACAATATCAAAGCAGCAAAACAATAAAGCTGATTTTTTCAGACGGCCACACTCAACTCGACAACAGGCCGTCTGAAAACCAAACTTCAAAAATATAAATTCAGCCCCCTCTCAACATCTGTACAGCCTGAAAACCCAATCGTCTAATCAGAAAGGAAAACCAATGACTGAAAAACAAATGCACATTCTTTCCGTCACCGCCACCCTGGCCGGCGTCGGTATGTACGTTTCTTATATCCCGCAAATCCAAAACAACCTTGCCGGCAACCCCGGCTCGCCGTTGCAACCCCTCGTCGCCGCCATCAACTGCACATTATGGTTTGCCTACGGCTTTTTGAAAGAAAAACGCGACTACCCCATCATACTGGCAAACGCCCCAGGCATTATTTTGGGTTTGATTACATTTATCACTAGTTTTTAAGGAAGTTTTCAGACGGCCTGTGCAAATCAACATCTGTACAGCCTGAAAACCCAATCGTCTAATCAGAAAGGAAAACCAATGACTGAAAAACAAATGCACATTCTTTCCGTCACCGCCACCCTGGCCGGCGTCGGTATGTACGTTTCTTATATCCCGCAAATCCAAAACAACCTTGCCGGCAACCCCGGCTCGCCGTTGCAACCCCTCGTCGCCGCCATCAACTGCACATTATGGTTTGCCTACGGCTTTTTGAAAGAAAAACGCGACTACCCCATCATACTGGCAAACGCCCCAGGCATTATTTTGGGTTTGATTACATTTATCACTAGTTTTTAAGGAAGTTTTCAGACGGCCTGTGCAAAATAAAAACGCAAACGGTCGTCTGAAAAAAGTGGCCAAAATATCAATAGCAGGAATTTTTCAGGTAGTTTTTTATCGCAAGGCAGATGGAACAAACCCCGCGAGCGTTTTTTCAGACGGCCTTTAATATGTACCGCAAGGCACGCACGCGATGGGTTAAAGTGCAGGGAAAATGGAGAACGCGTGCGTATCGCACGCACCCTGCATACAAGCTAATAGCTTGCTATCTAAATACATTTGAGGAAAAAAGAATATGGACAAGTTTTCATCTGAAGTTTGCAAAGCCCTTGCATATTACGTTTACCGCTTAATTGACCCAAGAAATGGTGAAACTTTTTATGTAGGCAAAGGCAAAGACAACCGGGTTTTTGAACATTTGAAACAATGTTTGAAAATAGCGGAAGATGGCGAAGATGAACTGAATTTAAAATATAGTAGGATTCGCGCTATCCAAAAAGCCAAATTGGAAGTTATCCATGTCATTCATCGACATGGCATGAATGAGAAAACCGCTTTTGAAGTAGAAGCTGCTTTAATAGATGCCTATCCGGGGCTATCAAATGAACAAAGCGGACATGGCAATAGTGAATTTGGTTCGATGCATGTATCTGAAATACAAGATAAATACGATGCACCTGTTGCACAATTTGACAGCGATCATAATCTATTGATTATTAATATTAATCGTTCTTTAGATAAAGAAAAATCGGCTTATGATGCTGTTCGCCTAGCCTGGCGGCTTGATGTTGAGCGGGCAAAACGTGCGCATTACATCTTGGCGGTTGAAAAAGGCTTAATTGTGGATGTTTTACAAGCGCATGAATGGCTGCCAGCTACTAAGGAAAATTTTCCTGAGCTTAATGAAACCATAGTAGGACGTTTTGGTTTTCACGGCGAATCACTTTCTAAAAATGATGAAGTCCGCCAAAAATACCAACGTAAAAGGCTGCCTGAAGAATATCGTAAACGGGGTGCCAGCAATCCCGTTAAATATAGTTTTAAATAACCTGAAATCTCTAAGGTAAAACACCATGCCCAAACGTACCGACCTAAAATCCATCCTTATCATCGGCGCCGGCCCTATCGTTATCGGTCAAGCCTGCGAATTTGACTATTCGGGCGCACAGGCCTGCAAGGCTTTGCGTGAAGAAGGCTATAAAGTCATTCTGGTGAATTCCAACCCCGCCACGATTATGACCGACCCTGAAATGGCGGATGTTACCTACATCGAGCCGATTATGTGGCAGACGGTGGAGAAGATTATCGCCAAAGAGCGGCCCGACGCGATTCTGCCCACGATGGGCGGCCAGACTGCGCTGAACTGTGCGCTGGATTTGGCGCGCAACGGCGTGTTGGCGAAATACAATGTCGAGTTAATCGGCGCAACGGAAGACGCGATCGACAAGGCGGAAGACCGCGGCCGCTTTAAGGAGGCGATGGAGAAAATCGGCCTCTCCTGCCCGAAATCCTTTGTCTGCCACACGATGAACGAAGCCTTGGCGGCGCAGGAACAGGTCGGCTTTCCGACGCTGATTCGTCCGTCTTTCACCATGGGTGGTTCGGGCGGCGGTATTGCCTACAACAAAGATGAGTTCTTGGCGATTTGCGAACGCGGTTTTGATGCATCGCCTACTCATGAGTTGCTGATTGAGCAATCCGTTCTCGGCTGGAAAGAGTACGAGATGGAGGTGGTGCGCGATAAGAACGACAACTGCATCATCATTTGTTCGATTGAAAACTTCGACCCGATGGGCGTGCATACAGGCGACTCCATCACTGTTGCGCCTGCACAAACATTGACCGACAAGGAATACCAAATCATGCGTAATGCTTCGTTGGCAGTGTTGCGTGAAATCGGCGTGGATACCGGCGGCTCAAACGTGCAGTTTGCGGTAAATCCTGAAAACGGCGAGATGATTGTGATTGAGATGAACCCGCGCGTGAGCCGTTCTTCCGCGTTGGCATCTAAAGCAACCGGCTTCCCAATTGCCAAAGTAGCGGCCAAACTGGCTGTCGGCTTTACGCTGGACGAGTTGCGCAACGATATCACCGGCGGCCGCACCCCAGCGTCGTTCGAGCCTTCCATCGACTATGTCGTGACCAAAATCCCGCGTTTCGCATTTGAAAAATTCCCCGCCGCAGACGACCGTCTGACCACGCAGATGAAATCGGTGGGCGAAGTGATGGCGATGGGACGCACGATTCAGGAAAGTTTCCAAAAAGCCTTGCGCGGTTTGGAAACCGGCTTGTGCGGTTTCAACCCTCGCAGCGAAGACAAAGCCGAAATCCGCCGAGAACTGGCCAACCCTGGCCCTGAGCGTATGCTGTTTGTAGCCGATGCGTTCCGCGCAGGCTTCACTCTGGAAGAAATCCACGAAATCTGCGCCATCGACCCTTGGTTCTTGGCGCAAATCGAAGACTTGGTAAAAGAAGAGCAGCAGGTAAGTGCAGGCTGCCTGCAAGATTTGGATTACGCCGCTTTACGCCGTCTGAAACGCAAAGGCTTCTCTGACAAACGTTTGGCACAATTGTTGAACGTAAGCGAAAAAGAAGTCCGCGAACACCGCTACGCGCTGAACCTGCATCCGGTTTACAAACGCGTTGACACCTGCGCCGCCGAGTTTGCCACCGAAACCGCCTACCTCTACTCCACTTACGAAGAAGAATGCGAATCCCGTCCTTCCGACCGTAAAAAAGTGATGATTCTCGGCGGCGGCCCAAACCGTATCGGCCAAGGTATCGAATTTGACTACTGCTGCGTTCACGCCGCACTCGCCCTGCGCGAATCCGGTTTTGAAACCATCATGGTCAACTGCAACCCTGAAACCGTATCCACCGACTTCGACACCAGCGACCGCCTGTACTTTGAGCCGCTGACCTTGGAAGACGTATTGGAAATCGTCCGCACCGAAAACCCATGGGGCGTGATTGTGCATTACGGCGGCCAAACTCCGCTCAAACTGGCCAATGCTTTGGTGGCAAACGGCGTGAACATCATCGGCACATCTGCCGACAGCATCGATGCTGCCGAAGACCGCGAACGCTTCCAAAAAGTATTGAACGACTTAGGCCTGCGTCAACCGCCTAACCGCATCGCCCACAACGAAGAAGAAGCCCTCGTTAAAGCCGAAGAAATCGGTTATCCGTTGGTTGTCCGTCCTTCTTACGTACTCGGCGGCCGCGCCATGCAGATTGTTCACTCTGCCGAAGAGTTGCAAAAATACATGCGCGAAGCCGTACAAGTTTCCGAAGACAGCCCCGTATTGCTCGACTTCTTCTTGAACAACGCCATCGAAGTGGACGTAGACTGCGTTTCAGACGGCCAAGACGTCGTGATCGGCGGCATCATGCAACACGTCGAACAAGCAGGTATCCACTCCGGCGACTCCGGCTGTTCATTGCCTCCATACTCATTGGATGAAGAAATTCAAGATGAAATCCGTCGTCAAACCAAAGCCATGGCATACGCACTGGGCGTAGTCGGCTTGATGAACGTACAGTTTGCCGTACAAGACAGCGTGGTCTTCGTACTGGAAGTGAACCCACGCGCCAGCCGTACCGTACCGTTCGTATCCAAAGCTACCGGCGTACCGCTCGCCAAAGTCGGCGCACGCGTGATGGCAGGCATTTCGCTGAAAGAGCAAGGCGTAGAAAAAGAAGTCATCCCAGACTTCTATGCCGTTAAAGAAGCCGTGTTCCCATTCATCAAATTCCCGGGTGTGGACACCATTCTCGGCCCTGAAATGCGCTCTACCGGCGAAGTCATGGGCGTAGGTGCAAGCTTCGGCGAAGCCTACTTCAAAGCCCAACTCGGCGCAGGCGAACGCTTGAGCACAACAGGCAAAGTGTTCCTCGCCGTACGCGACGAAGACAAACCGCTCATCGTCAAAACCGCACAAAACTTCCAAGCACTCGGCTACGGTGTCTGCGCCACTCGCGGTACCGCCGAATACTTGAAAGAACACGGCATCATCGTGCAAGCGGTCAACAAAGTGCAGGAAGGCCGCCCACACATCGTGGACGCAATTAAAAACGGCGAAATCGCACTGGTGGTCAACACCGTCGGCAGCACAGTACAATCTGTTACCGACAGCCACAGCATCCGCCGCACCTCCCTCACCCAACGCGTACCGCAATACACCACCATCGCCGGCGGCGAAGCCATGAGCGAAGGCGCAAAAAGCCGCGAACACTTGGGCGTGTACAGCGTACAGGAATTGCATGGCCGTCTGAAAAACAAAGCCTAATCAATCCTATCGGATTTAAATAGTTAAAAGGCCGTCTGAAACCTGATTGCTCAGTTTCAGACGGCCTTTTCATATTTCAAATTCTAACCGTCTGTCCATCAAAACAACCTTTTCTGCCGTCTCCCAACAAGGGATAACAACATGAAATATAATTTCGTTATTGATTGGATTCATACGACAAAATTGTTGTTTTTTCATCATAATCCAAAAATATCGAGTTTAACGCCTATTCTCCTTGCTTTATAATGGCCGTCCGAAATAAAAATACAATTAAAGCAGAAGCATGTCTTTGCAACTTAAGCAGATTTGCATAATTAACATATGCTTTAATCATAATAATGATAAAATAATACGGCTTTCCTCTAAATTAAAGGGAAAACTGCACAAGAAACGGAAAATAAAATGAGTGTCGGATTATTGCGTGTTTTGGTTCAAAGCCAGACCATCTCAAATCAACAAGCGGAACATTACAACAGCCTTTTACAATCGGGCAAAGAAATCCTGCCCAAACTGTTTTCAGACGGCATCATCTCCCCTAAAGCTTTGGGAGAGTTAGTCGCGCGCGTATTCAGCTATCCCCTTTTGGATTTGCGCTACTACCCGCGCAATAATGTAGTCAGCGACATTCTGACGGAAGAGCAAATGGTGCAAAATCGTTGCATTCCGATTTTCAAACGCGGACGCAAGGTTTATTTCGCCGTATCCGATCCGACCCAAATCCAAAACTTTCAAAAAATCGCTTTTGCTTCAGGTTTAAGTGTCGACTTGGTCGTAGTTCCAGACGACCAGCTCAGCTCACTGCTGGAATGGCTAGGTCAACGTTCGACCACCATTCTGAAAGAAATCAACGACGAACATGAAGCAACCCAGCAATCTCAATCGCTTTATATCGATAACGAAGAAGCTGAAGACGGCCCTATCCCCCGTTTCATCCACAAAACCTTATCCGATGCCCTGAACGCAGGCGCATCGGACATCCACTTTGAATTCTACGAACAAATGGCGCGCGTCCGTTTCCGTGTGGACGGGCAGTTGCGTGAAGTCGTACAGCCGCCTGTCGCCGTGCGCGGCCAGTTGGCATCGCGCATCAAAGTGATGGCGCGTTTGGATATTTCCGAAAAACGTATTCCGCAAGACGGCAGAATTCAAATTGCCTTCCATAAACACGGCCGTCCGATTGACTTCCGTGTCAGCACATTGCCGACATTGTTCGGCGAAAAAGTGGTGATGCGTATCCTAAATTCCGATGGTACATCGCTCAATATCGACCAGCTCGGTTTAGAGCCTTTCCAAAAAGAAATGTTGCTTGAGGCCATCAACCGCCCTTACGGCATGGTATTGGTTACCGGCCCGACAGGTTCGGGCAAAACCGTTTCGCTCTATACCTGCCTGAGCATTTTGAACACGGAAGATGTGAACATTTCGACGGCAGAAGATCCGGCCGAGATTAACCTGCCGGGCGTCAACCAAGTCAACGTCAATGAAAAACAAGGCCTGACGTTTGCTGCCGCACTCCGATCCTTCTTACGTCAAGATCCTGATATTATTATGGTCGGTGAGATTCGTGACTTGGAAACCGCCGACATCGCCATTAAAGCCGCCCAAACCGGCCACATGGTTTTCTCTACCCTGCATACCAATAATGCACCGGCCACGCTGTCCCGCCTTTTGAACATGGGTGTCGCGCCTTTCAACATCGCCAGCTCGGTCAGCCTAATTATGGCGCAAAGGCTGTTGCGCAGACTGTGTCCGAACTGCAAACACGAAGTTGAGCGCCCACCGGTTCCGGCATTGAAAAAAGCCGGCTTTACCGATGCGGACTTGGCTCAAGATTGGAAGCTCTACCGCCCGGTTGGCTGCGACAGCTGCCGCGGCAAAGGCTTTAAAGGCCGCGTCGGTATTTATGAAGTCATGCCGGTCAGCGATGAAATGCAAAAAGTCATTATGAACAACGGTACAGAAGTTGATATCATGAATATGGCCTATCAGGAAGGCATGGTAGACTTGCGTCGTGCCGGCCTCATGAAAGTCATGCAAGGCCTGACCTCGTTGGAAGAAGTGACTGCTCATACCAATGACTAAACTGCCATATTTTCGAAAATTAAAATAAAGCGGCACGGGGAAACAGTCCGCTTTATTTCTTACTAACAAGGGATAACTCATGGCTCAAGCAGAGCAAAAAAGAAGTCTGTTCGGTTCAAGAAGCAAAGGCAAGCGTTTTACATTTGAAGGAAAAAATACCGAAACCGAACGTCTTGTCCGTGGTGAAGTAGTTGCCAAAGACGAAGAAGAAGCACGCAAAAAACTCCAACGCAGAGGCATTCGCCCTTTGCGCATCAGCAAAGTCAAAACCGCACGCAAACGCCGTATTACCCAAGAAGACATTACAGTATTCACCCGCCAACTGGCAACGATGATGAAGGCAGGCTTACCGCTGATGCAGGCTTTTGAAATCGTTGCGCGCGGCCACTCCAATCCGAGTATGACCGAAATGCTGATGCAGGTTCGCTCCGATGTCGAACAAGGCAGCGCATTGGGTAAATCGTTCTCCAAATATCCAAAATATTTCGACCGTTTCTATTGCAATCTGGTCAGCGCAGGCGAGTCCGGCGGCGTATTGGAAAGCCTATTGGACAAACTGGCTGTTTATAAAGAAAAAACCCAAGCCATTAAGAAAAAGGTTAAAACCGCGCTGACCTACCCGATTGCTATTATCGTGGTAGCCATCGCGCTTATCTTCATCATGATGATGTTTGTACTGCCTGCCTTTAAAGAAGTTTATGCCAATATGGGTGCAGAGCTGCCAGACCTTACCCAACTCGTCATGAACTTGTCTGATTTATTTGTCGATTACGGCTGGATTATGATCATCCTTTTGATTGCTTCCGCCTTCGGCCTGTACAAACTCCATGAGAAATCGCCCACCTTCCAAAAACGAATCGATGCTTTGATTTTGAGGCTGCCTGTTTTTGGCGCCATCGTCCGAAAAGCGACCATTGCCCGTTGGGCGCGTACGACTTCTACCCTCTTCGCAGCCGGCGTTCCTTTGGTGGAAGTATTAGATTCAGTTGCAGGCGCATCCGGCAATATTCTCTATGAAGAAGCCACTCAAGACATCCGCGCCAAGGTAACCCAAGGTCTGTCGCTGACATCCAGTATGCAAAGTACAGATATGTTCCCCAACATGGTGATCCAAATGGCGGCCATCGGCGAAGAGTCAGGCTCTTTGGACGATATGCTGAACAAAGCAGCCGAATTCTACGAAGATGAAGTAGACAACTCCGTCACCCGATTGTCTCACTTGATGGAGCCTATCATCATGGTGGTATTGGGTTCGCTCATCGGTATTTTGCTGATTGCCATGTATCTGCCGCTGTTTAACTTGGGTAATGTCGTAGGTTGATATGCTTGATAGTATTTACTCTGCCATCGACGCCCTCTCCGTTCTTGCGCCATTCGCGATTCCTTTAGCCGTTATTTTAGGATTACTGATTGGTAGCTTTCTGAATGTCGTCATTTATCGCACGCCGATAATGATGGAGCGTGAATGGACACAATTTTCCAAAGAGCATTTGGGCATCGAGCTGACAGACGAAGAAAAACAGCCATTTAATCTGCGTAAACCGGATTCACGCTGCCCAAAATGCAAAAGTCCGATCAGAGTTTGGCAAAATATGCCCATCCTCAGCTATGTTTTCCTAGGTGGGAAATGCCACGCCTGCAAAACCCATATCAGCATACGCTATCCGTTGATTGAGCTGCTGACAGGTGTCTTATTCGGTATTGTCGCGTGGCAATACGGCTGGTCATGGGCAACTATTGGCGGATTAATTCTGACTGCCATATTGATTGCGCTGACCTTTATCGATGCCGATACGCAATATTTGCCCGACAGCCTGACTCAGCCCCTAATTTGGATCGGCCTGCTGTTTAATCTGAATGATACATTCGTTCCCCTGCATTCAGCCGTTTGGGGTGCGATTGCAGGCTATATGAGCCTTTATACTTTATGCGCCGTCTATAAACTTCTGACCGGTAAAATCGGCATGGGCAATGGCGACTTCAAACTTTTGGCCGCACTCGGTGCATGGCTGGGCGTAGGAATTTTGCCTGTTCTGATCTTTATGGCTGCCTTAGTCGGGCTGTTAGGCGTACTCATCGCCCGCGTCGGCAAAGGCCAATATTTTGCTTTTGGTCCCAGCCTCGCTGTAGCAGGATGGATTATTTTGGTTGCCAATGCACCTATTACCCAACTGGTTCAATGGTGGCTCGTACAATCAGGATTCCGATAATGACATTATGGATAGGCTTGACCGGCGGTATCGGCAGCGGCAAATCATCTGTCGCCCAAATGTTTGCCGAACTTGGCGTACCCATTATCGATGCCGATGCCATCAGCCGCTCACTGACCGCTGAAAACGGCGAAGCGCTTCCAGCCATCCGTCAGCTTTTTGGTGATGAGGTTTTTGACAACGAAGGCCGTCTGAATCGTACGGCTTTACGGGAAGAGGTTTTCAGACGGCCTCAATCCAAAAAACAACTGGAAAAGCTGCTTCTGCCATTAATCTTAAACAAAATCCAACAGCAGAAACAACAACTTGCTTCCTCTACTTACGGCATTGTCGATGTCCCGCTTTTAATTGAGAATCCGGCATTTAAAGCGGAGACCGACCGCATTTTGGTTGTAGATGTTCCAGAGTCCGTCCAAATCGAACGCGTATATCAACGCAATGGTTTTTCAGAAGAACAGACGCGCCAAATCATGTCTACCCAAGCTTCCCGATCTGACAGACTGCTTCATGCTGACGACGTATTGAACAATACTCATAGCTTGGAAGAAGCGAAAATCAAGGTTTTCCGCCTGCATCAATACTATCAATCCATTGCACAATCACTGAAAGAAACTGCATGACCGCTCCTGTTGTAAAATGTCCGACCTGCCACAAAGAAGTCGTTTGGAATACCGACAGCCCCTACCGCCCTTTCTGCAGCAAACGGTGTAAACTCATTGATTTAGGCGAATGGGCGCAAGAAAAATACACCGTTTCTTCAGAAGACGACCCTTTTTCAGACCTATTGGACGGCAAATAACCTACGCCGCTTCCTTCAGCCTATCCAAAACAGGCTCAAAACAGTAAAATACCCTCTTTATTCCAATCTATTCCATCCACCATGCTCACCTTCCAACAAATTATTTTCAAATTACAAAACTACTGGGCAGACAAAGGCTGCACCGTTATCCAACCTTTCGATATGGAAGTCGGTGCCGGGACTTCCCATCCAGCCACCTGCCTGCGTGCATTAGGCCCGGAGCCTTGGTTTGCCGCTTACGTTCAACCCAGCCGCCGCCCCAAAGACGGCCGCTATGGCGACAACCCCAACCGTCTGCAACACTACTATCAATTCCAAGTTGCGCTCAAACCTGCACCAGCCAATATTCAAGACCTCTACCTCGATTCCCTGCGCGAATTGGGTATCGACCCTAAAGTACACGACATCCGCTTTGTCGAAGACGACTGGGAAAACCCTACTCTCGGCGCTTGGGGCTTGGGTTGGGAAGTTTGGCTCAACGGCATGGAAGTAACCCAATTCACCTACTTCCAACAAGTCGGCGGTATCGACTGCTCCCCTGTACTTGGCGAAATCACCTACGGCATCGAGCGTCTCGCCATGTATCTGCAAGGCGTGGAAAATGTGTACGACCTCGTTTGGGCAAAAACCCTTGATGGCAACATCGTCACTTACGGCGACGTTTATCATCAAAACGAAGTCGAACAATCTACCTACAACTTCGAATACAGCGATGCCGATTGGCTCTTGCGCCAATTCAACGACTACGAAGAACAAGCCAAACGCCTACTTGCAGTTGAAGATACCAGTCTTGCCCTGCCTGCTTACGAGCTTGTACTCAAAGCCGGCCACACGTTCAACCTCTTGGATGCACGCGGCGCCATTTCCGTTACCGAACGCGCAACCTACATCGGCCGCATTCGTGCACTGAGCCGTATCGTTGCTCAAAAATTCGTAGAAAGCCGCGAAAAACTGGGCTTCCCATTGCTTAAAAACCAATAAGCCCTCACATACATGCCACGCCGCCCTTTGATACATTCAAATGGCGGCGTTTCGATTTTCAGACGGCCTTAACGTCGTTGCCATCGCAAACACTTCCTGCCTGCTTTCAGGTAAAATAAGCCCTTTATTACATAAACCGTCTGAAAACATGAGTTCATCCTCTTCTGCAAAAACACCCTTTTTCTTACTTTCCCTCGTTGCCATCATTCTTGACCAACTGAGCAAATGGGAAATCTTGAAACACTTTACCGAAGGCGAACGCCTCAATATCATTCCAGACTTTTTTGACCTGACGCTTGCCTATAATCCAGGCGCGGCATTCAGCTTTTTGGCCGACCAAGGCGGCTGGCAAAAATTCTTCTTTTTAGGTCTGGCCGTCGTCATCAGCCTGTATTTGGCCCGTGCCATCTGGCGCGATGAGTTTGGACGCTGGGGCAAACTGGGGGCAGCCATGATTATCGGAGGCGCGATTGGCAATGTAGTTGACCGTCTGATTCACGGCCACGTTGTCGATTTTCTGCTTTTCTATTGGCAAAACTGGTTCTATCCAGCATTTAACATTGCCGACAGCTTTATCTGCGTTGGCGCGGTTTGCTTGGTATTAGATGGTTTGCTGCACAAAAAAACACCTTCAAACGACACAAAGGCCGTCTGAAAACGGAACACACATGACTCAAAAAACCATTATCCTTGCCAATCCCCGCGGCTTTTGTGCCGGCGTTGACCGCGCCATCAGCATTGTTGAACGTGCACTCGAAGAATTCGGCGCGCCTATTTACGTCCGCCATGAGGTCGTTCACAACAAATTCGTCGTGGACAATCTACGGGCAAAAGGTGCCGTCTTTGTCGATGACTTGGCGGATGTCCCAAAGGGTGCCACGCTGATTTACTCGGCTCACGGCGTATCCAAAGCCGTACAGGAAGAAGCGGCACAACGCGGTTTCCGCGTTTTTGATGCCACCTGCCCTTTGGTAACCAAAGTCCATAAAGAAGTAGCCCGCCTCGATGAGCAAGATTACGAAATCATCATGATCGGCCACAAAGGCCACGTCGAAGTAGAAGGTACAATGGGACAATTGCCTCCGGGCAAAATGTTTCTGGTTGAGACAGTGGACGATGTAGCCGGACTGAACGTCAAAAATCCTGACAAACTTGCCTACGTCAGCCAAACCACTTTATCGGTGGATGAAACCAAAGACATCATTGCAGCCTTAAATCAACGCTTCCCAAATATCCGCAATCCGCACAAAGAAGACATCTGCTACGCCACAACCAACCGCCAAACTGCCGTTAAAGAATTGGCGGAAGAATGCGATCTCGTGATTGTTGTCGGCTCGCCTAACTCTTCCAACAGCAACCGCTTGCGTGAAGTAGCCGCATTGCGAGGAGTTGATGCCTATATGGTCGATAATGCTTCCTACCTGAAAAAAGAATGGTTTGAAAACAAAACCAAGGTTGGTGTAACTGCCGGGGCATCCGCACCCGAAGTCTTGGTTCGAGAAGTCTTACAAACCATTCAAGATTGGGGACATGAAACCATACGTGAAGGTGACGGTGCAGAAGAAAGCATTGTATTTGTCTTGCCCAAAGAGTTGCGTCGTGAGGGTGAAAACAAGCAAATTCTCAATAAAGGGTAAGTTTGTTATTTGCTTTATTTGAACTTAAGGCCGTCTGAAAATTTTCAGACGGCCTTGAGTTTATTTTGCCAATAAAAAAGACCTGCCTTAAAGGCAGGTCTTTTCATACCTTATCCTGATTATTTCTCAGGAGTGTGTTGCTGACGGCGCAAGATTGCTGGAATTTCAAAGTCATCCAGTACAGACTGGTTGCTGAAATCAGCCGCAGTCAGATTCATAGAACGAATATTGCGGTTGGTACGAACCAGGCTTTCAGCACTGCTTTGGCTTTGAGCTTGAGGCGCTTCTTCCGCACCGCGTACCAATTGTTGGGTACGGGCAGCAGCACGCAGTTGGTTGTCAGTACCGTTTTCTTTCAAGCCGGTAGCAATAATGGTAATACGGATAGCGTCTTCGCTCATGCTCTCATCTTCGGCAGCACCAAATTTGCATTCCACTTCAGGGTGTGCATTTTGGTTGACGATGCGCATAATCTCGTTGAACTCAGACATTTTCAGGCAGCCAGGAGCAGTGGTAATGTTTACCAATACACCGCGTGCACCATCCAAAGTAACATTATCCAAGAGCGGGCTGGAGATAGCTTGATCGGTAGCCAAACGGGCACGGTCGATACCTTGCGCAAAACCTGAACCCATCATGGCGATGCCGCGATTGCTCATCACAGTTTTCACGTCGGCGAAGTCCAAGTTGATCATGTCGCTCGGGCAAGTCACCACTTCGGAAATACCGGCAACCGCGTCACGCAGTACATTGTCGGCCGCACGGAAAGCTTCACGCATGGTCACATCTTCGCCCAAGGCAGTCATCAATTTGTCGTTCGGGATAATAATCAGGGAGTCAACGCGCTCTTTGAGCTGATCCAAACCTGCTTGAGCGATGTGTACGCGTTTGCCTTCGTAAGCAAACGGACGTGTTACAA
Organism: Neisseria subflava; assembly: GCF_024205705.1. Classification (NCBI taxonomy): domain Bacteria; kingdom Pseudomonadati; phylum Pseudomonadota; class Betaproteobacteria; order Neisseriales; family Neisseriaceae; genus Neisseria; species Neisseria subflava. The sequence goes on along the minus strand of NZ_CP073115.1, from coordinate 294,982 downwards.
CCGCAACGGTCAGGATACCCATTTCTTTAGCGATTTCAGCCACAACAGGAGCAGAGCCGGTACCTGTACCGCCACCCATACCGGTAGTGATGAACAGCATGTTTGCACCGCGGATGGCATCTTCGATGGCTTCGCGATCTTCTTGGGCTGCGGCGCGGCCTATTTCAGGATTTGCACCGGCACCCAAACCGCGAGTCAGGTTTGTACCCAATTGAATGCGTTTAGCCGCATTGTTTTTAGCCAATGATTGCGCATCGGTATTGGCACTGATGAACTCAACACCGTGAATAGTGTTGGCAACCATGTTGTTGATGGCATTACAGCCGCCGCCACCCAAACCGATAACTTTGATAACAGCAGGGCTTGTTGCTGATTCTGCTACGTCGTAAACAAATTCCATTCAATAATCCTCCGCGCCCCGCTTTATAAGGACGGTTCAAAAATAACTTATTATCCGTATTATATAAGAAGTATCCTGATACTGGCAAAAATCTTCTTATCATCCGACTGTCGGCGTTATATTTTTACTACAATTTTTAACAGAAAATATACAAGTTTTAAATTATTCACTTGGCAATTATTTAAAACCGTTTAATTCTACTTAAATATTCAGGACAAACGGATTCTACACCGCTTGCCCTGAACGCTTTTATCAGAAATTGTCTCTGAAGAATCTTTGGATTTTTTCCCACAGACCCATTTTTTTACCTGAATCATTCAGGGCAATCGCACCGGTTCGGCTGGTTTGTTCACCCTCTTCGGCAGCATAGGCCGTCTGAAGCAGGCCAATTGCTGTTGAATAGCGTGGATTGCGGATACGCTCGGATACACCGCCCATTTCTTGTGGAACACCGATACGTGCCGGCAAATTAAAGACTTCTTCCGCCAACTCAACAATACCGGTCAACATAGAAGCACCGCCGGTCAAAACGATACCGGAAGTCAGCACTTCTTCAGGGAAGCCGGAACGGCGCAATTCGTTCAGCGTCAATTCCAAAATCTCTTCTACGCGCGGACCGATGATTTCAGCCAATACACGGCGTGAAATTTGACGTGATTGACGGTCGCCAACACTAGGAACTTCAATCATTTCATCCAAGCCGTCCATAGTCGGAATGGCGGCGCCGTAATGGATTTTGATGTACTCGGCGGCACTGTGCGGCGTACGCAGGGCTTGCGCCAAGTCTTTGGTAATCAAATCGCCGGCAACGGGAATAACCGCAGTATGGCGGATGGCGCCATTGGTATAAACCGCGATGTCGGTCGTACCGCCGCCGATATCGATGACGCACACACCCAAATCTTTTTCGTCTTCAGTCAAAACAGCGTGACCGCTTGCCAAAGGCTGAAGCATGATTTGATCCATTTGCAGGCCGCAGCGTTGGATACATTTTTGGATATTTTGCAAAGCAGTGTTCGCACCGGTAATGATGTGTACACGGGTATCCAAACGCACGCCGCTCATGCCGATAGGCTCTTTCACACCGGGTTGGTTGTCGATGATGTATTCTTGAACCACGGTATGCAAGATGTTGTGATCAGGCGGAATATTGATGGCTTTGGCTGTTTCGATGGCACGATCGATGTCGGCTTGCGATACTTCGCCATCTTTAATTTTGACCACGCCTTGTGAATTCAGGCTGCGGATATGGTTACCGGCAATACCGGTAACAACGTGGGAAATTTTGGTATCTGCCATCAACTCGGCATCTTCTACCGCCTGACGAATGGCTTGCGCGGTAGCGTCGATATTGGTCACCATACCTGCACGCAGGCCGCGTGAAGGGCTTTGTCCCAAGCCGACAATGTGGATTTCATTATCTTCCCGAATCTCGCCGATTAAGGCGATGACCTTGGACGTACCAATGTCTAAGGCACTGATATATTTATTTTGTTGTTGTTCCATAATTGCTCGTTCGCTATGTTGTCTGACTGACGGTTTGATTATTTTTGAAACAAGATTGCTTCACGTCTAATCGGCTATTCACTGTCGGAAGGATTTTCAGACGGCCTGTAACGGACTGAAAAACCATCCTTATAACGCATATCGACATACTCGATACGACTTTGTTTTTTACGCAGCAGCGACGGCCAAATCTGGGCAAACTGCTGCAAACGTTTGATTTCGTTTTCACGCCCCAAGCGCACGGTAATGCCGTTGTCCAATACAAGCAGCCATGCCGAACGCGGCGTGTAGATCAATTCTTTGATGGTCAGTTTCAACGGACTCAAAATACCGGAAAAGTCCGCATAATGTTTGACCATGTCTTTGCCTGTCCCCTGCTGCCCTTCAAATATAGGCAGGTCCTGTTTCAGGCTTGCGGCAAACACATTACCCTTACTGTCCACCAAGCCGCCAGCGCGCCAGTGTGCAACCGGCACGCGCTCGGTCAGGATAATTTCCACGGTCTCCGGAAAACGGCGGCGAACCATTGCCGAGTCAATCCAAGGCAACTCCTGAAAAGCGGCCTGCGCCGCATCAATATCGGCACGGAACATATTACCCCTGATATGCTCTCGTGCAACATTTTGCAATTCTTTGCCGGAAGCATATTTCAGCTTACCCTGAATGGCAATCTGTTTCACAGGGAAATATTTGGAATTGTAAAGCCAAGCTATGCCCGAACCTATCAGCAGAAAGGCCATCAGCAACAATAGCCGGCGGGTCAGCCGACCCAGTGCGCCTGCATCATCCCACATGAGCGGTCTTCAAAATCTCAATACATAAATCAGCAAAATCTACGCCAGTATGGGCTGCAGATTTTGGCACCAAACTATGACTGGTCATACCGGGCAAGGTATTGATTTCCAAGAGATACAGCTTACCATCCGTATCTTTCAGGAAGTCCACGCGCGAACAGCCGTCCGCACCAATCGCCTGCGCGCCACGTACGGCCAGTTCGCGCATCAGGTTTTCCTCATCCTCGCTCAAATCTTCCGACGGGCATTGATAAACCGTATCGTCGCGGTTGTATTTGGCTTCGTAATCGTAAAACTCGGTAGCCGGAATAATATGAATGCTCGGCAGGCCTTTGCCATTCAATACCGGGCAAGAATACTCGCCGCCGCCGATAAAGCGTTCGGCAATAATTTCGCCCTGCAAATGTTTCAATTCTTCGTAAACGCTTTTCAGACGGCCTTTTTCTTTAACTTTTACCACACCGACGCTGCTGCCTTCCGCGGCGGGTTTCACAAACATCGGCAGGCCCAATTTTTCTTCAACGGCATCAAAGTCGCTGTCGTCATGCAATACAGCAAACTCAGGAACAGGCAAACCCACGGCCTGCCAAATCAGTTTGCAGCGGTATTTGTCCATACCCAGCGCAGAAGCGGCCACACCGCTGCCGGTATAAGGAATACCCATCAGTTCCAACGCGCCTTGAATCGCGCCGTCTTCGCCGAAAGTGCCGTGCAAAATATTGAAGGCCGTCTGAAACCCTTGGGTTTTCAATTCAGACAACGGGGTTTCTTTGGGATCGAACGCATGGGCATCGACGCCTTTGCTTTTCAAGGCAGCCAAAATAGCGGCGCCGCTGTCCAGAGAAACTTCGCGCTCGCTGGAGAAGCCGCCCATCAACACGGCCACTTTGCCAAAATTCTGCATAATTTCTACTTTCTTAAATACTGATACAGGCCGTCTGAAATATTGTTCAGACGACCTATGTGTCCTCAAAGGCAAATATGCCTGTTTATTATGATTGTTTCGACAACTCCACCAATACAGACGGAACGCGGTTGATGCTGCCGGCACCCATATTCAGTACAACATCGCCGTCTTGCAAAACATTCAGCAGCATTTGCGGCAAATCGGCAACGTTTTCGCAGTAAATCGGCTCAAGTTTGCCCAATACGCGGATGGCGCGTGCCAAGGCGCGGGAATCGGCTGCAGCAATCGGCTCTTCGCCTGCGGCATAAACTTCGGTCAACACCAGCGCATCGACAGTATTGAGGACTTTGGTAAAGTCTTCAAATAAATCGCGCGTGCGGGTATAGCGGTGCGGTTGGAAAGCCAAGACCAAGCGTTTTTCAGGGTATGCGCCACGTGCGGCGGCCAGAGTTGCCGCCATTTCGACGGGATGGTGGCCATAATCGTCCACCAGCAGCGCAGTTCCGCCGTTTGGCAATTTGATGTCGCCATATTTTTGGAAGCGGCGACCGACACCTTCAAAGCCGAGCAAGCCTTTTTGAATGGCTTCAACCGATGCGCCAACTTCCAGCGCAACGCCGATAGCCGCCAACGCATTGAGGACGTTGTGGCGGCCGGGCATATTCAAAACAACTTCAAACGGCTCTTGCTCATGTCCTTTCATTTGAACATGAACGGTAAATTTCATTTGTGCACCGACGTTTTCAATATCGGTCGCGTAGATATCGGCAGTATCGTCCAAGCCGTAAGTGGCGTAAGGTTTGCTGATTTTCGGCAAAATCGCGCGGACGTGTTCGCTGTCGATACACAAAAAGGCTTTGCCGTAGAACGGCATACGGTGGATGAAGTCCACAAACGCCTGATGCAGTTTCTCAACGCTGTGTCCGTAAGTGTCCATATGGTCTTCGTCGATATTGGTTACGACGGACATAATCGGCGTCAGATACAGAAAAGAAGCATCGGATTCGTCGGCTTCGGCAACAATGTATTCGCCTTTGCCCAAACGGGCGTTGGTACCCGCGGCGTTGAGCTTGCCGCCGATAACGAAAGTCGGGTCAAGTCCTGCCGCGCCGAGAATAGAAGCGGTCAGGCTGGTGGTTGTGGTTTTACCGTGCGTACCGGCAATGGCGATACCATCGCGGAAGCGCATCAATTCTGCCAACATCAACGCGCGCGGAATCACGGGAATCTGCTGCTCCAACGCGGCAACAACTTCAGGATTGTCTTTTTTGACTGCAGTAGAAGTAACAACCACGTCGGCACCATTGACGTGTTCGGCAGTATGACCTGGGTAAACTTGGATGCCGAGAGCGCTCAAATGCTCAGTAACGGCATTACGCGCCTGATCCGAACCGGAAACTTTAAAGCCCAAATTGTGTAAAACTTCGGCAATACCGCTCATGCCGACGCCGCCGATTCCGACAAAATGGATGTTGGTCACTCGATTTTTCATCATAACGTTGCGTTCCGGTTGGTTTTTAGTGCGTAAAGGCGTTATTTTAAAGGGCTATCCGCTTCTGCGCCATGCTTTTATTGTAAAGGAATTTTAACAAAAGCAATAAAGGCCGTCTGAAACGCCGTTAATCAATTTTTCAGACGGCCTTGAACGAAGTCTGCCTGCTTATTCGGTACAGGATATGGCAATTTCCGCCACATCGTCCGCACTGTGCGGCAGTGCCAAGGTACGGGCATTTTTCGCCCATTTCAGGCATTTTTCACGATTCAAGCCGCCGAGGATTTCGGCCAGTTTTTCCGCCGTCAGTTGAGTTTGCGGCAGCAGTAAACCAGCTTCGGCCTGCACCATAAAACGCGCATTGGCTGTTTGATGGTCATCCACCGCGTGCGGATACGGCACCAGTAGCGCCCCCAAACCCGCAGCCGTCAGCTCGGCAATCGTCAGCGCGCCGGCACGGCAAATTACCAAATCGGCATCACGGTAGGCGGATACCATATCGGTAATAAATTCCACGCACTCGGCTTGCACACCCAACGCATCGTAATCCGCCTGAAGGTTGCCCAATTTATTGCGTCCGGACTGATGATACATTTGCGGACGGGCCGCCTCAGGCAACAATGCCAAAGCTTGCGGGACGGTTTTGTTCAACACATCCGCACCCAAACTGCCGCCGACCACCAAAACTTTCAGACGGCCTTGACGGTTTTCAAAGCGTTCTTCAGGAACAGGCAATGCCGCAATATCGGCACGGACAGGGTTACCCACCAAGCCGCCTTCATGTTGAAAGGCTTTGGGGAAAGCGTACAGGACACGTTTTGCCCAACGCGACAGTTGGCGGTTGGACAAACCGGCTACGGCGTTTTGCTCGTGAATCACAATCGGCACACCGGAAATTTTTGCCGCTAAGCCGCCGGGGAAAGTAACGAAACCGCCAAAACCGATAACGCACTCGACACGGTGTTTCTTAATAATCTGCTGCGCCTCGCGGACGGTTTTGTACAGCGTAAACGGCAACATCAGCTTACGTTTGATGCCGTTGCCGCGGATGCCTTTAATCGCCAGCGTTTCCAAGCGTATGCCGTATTGCGGCACGATACGCTCTTCCATCGAATCTTTACTACCCAGCCAAATCACATGATGGCCGCGCTTTTGCAGCGACTCGGCAACCGCCAATGCAGGGAAAATATGACCGCCCGTACCGCCGGCCATCAGCATAAAAGTTTTACCGCTCATGGTTTTACTCCACCGAATAACCGCGCATTTTTTGGCGGTTTTCATAATCAATGCGCAATAACAAAGTAACGCACACCAGCATGATAAAGACAGCCGAACCGCCGTAAGACATAAACGGCAAAGTCAGGCCTTTAGTGGGCAGGATACCGATGTTTACACCGATATTGAAGAAACTTTGAATACCAATCCAAATACCGATGCCGTTGGCGATGTACGCGCTAAACATCAAGCCCGAATCACGCGCCTGTTTGCCGATGGAAAACGCGCGCCAAACCAGCCAGCCGTAGCAGAACACCAAAACCAGCATCCCTAAAAAGCCGAATTCTTCGCCGATGACGGCAAAAATAAAGTCCGTGTGCGCTTCAGGCAGATAGAAACGTTTTTCCAAACTTGCGCCCAGACCTTCGCCAAACCAGCCGCCGCGCGCAATCGCCATCAAAGAATGCGTCAACTGATAGCCTTTACCCAAAGGATCGCTCCACGGGTCCAAAAACGCCGCCACACGCGCCATACGGTAAGGCGCGGCCAAAATCAGCAAACCCATTCCGCTCACAACGGTCGCCACCAATACGGCAAAATACTTCCACGGAAAGCCTGCCAGAAACAGCATACCCATGGTAATCACGACAATCACGACAAACGAGCCGAAATCCGGCTGGCCCATAATCAAAACCAAACCGACCGCCACCGACATAATCGGCAGAATCAGGGTTTTAAACTTACGGAAGCGTTCCTTCACCCTTACCCAAGCTTCACTTTTAAAAGGGCTGCACACCAAATCGCCAATACCGGTAAACAAAGACGACCAACCCAAAGAATCCAAATCGCGCAACATTTCTTCACGGCGCGTAAACAGGCTGGACAAATACAAAACCGTTGCCAATTTGAAAAACTCGGTTGGCTGCAAGTTGAGCGGCCCAATATGAATCCAGCGCGTCGCGCCGTTAATCTCACGGCCGACAAACAAAACCAGCAACAACAGCAAACCGGAAACGACAAAATAAAACGGAATAATCCGCCGCCAAAAGCTCATTTTCAGCAGGAAAAGCGGCAAGCACATGGCCACCGTAAACAGGATAAACATTGCCTGTTTGGACACAAAAGAAAACTGGCTGCCCCCATCCGATGCCGCATATGCAATAGAGGCCGAATAAATCATTACCAAGCTGAAGGTCGTCATCAAAACGACCATCCACAAGAGAGAAACATCAAACTTCCGACCATCGCGCGCAATCGGCCGGTCAAGCATTTTGGAAAGACTAATCATGAAAACATCCGTAACGGCTTGAATAAAATATTCAGACGGCCTGCAAATGGGCAAGAGGCCGTCTGAAAAAATGAATTAACGTTATTTTAAAGGTTTATTTCCAAACCAACAATTCAGAATCTACGGTTCAAAAAAGAGAAAGCGTGTTGACCTGTCCTTAGGAAGGATTGGCGGCTTATTTTAGATAAAAATCCCAGTATTAAGTCCCCTGCCCTACCGAGCTTTTCAGACGGACTGACAAGCAATCGACTACCCGTTCCAACCTGCCCCATCACTTCAACAGGCATAAAACCTACGGCAGAATCTCAATTTCTGCGTTGTGTTTCACGCTGCGGTAGAACTCGTCGATTTCCTCGTCCGTTACCGCGATGCAGCCGTCGGTCCAGTCTTTTTTCAGGTGTTTTTTACCGATAAAACCCCAGCCGTTTTTTATGCCGTGGATTTTAATCAGCCCGCCCGGGCTTTTGCCTTGTGCCGCCGCGTAGGCTTTGTCGGCTTCGTTGGGGTAGGAAACGCCGAGGTTTTTGTGGTAGCCGCTATTGGGATTACGCTCATTGATGCGGTATTTTCCTTCGGGCGTTTTGCCGTCGCCTTCAAACTGTTTATGCCCGACCGGTTGCTTGCCCAACGAAATGGGATAGGTTTTCAACAACCTGCCTTGCGAGTAGGCCGACATGGTGCGCTTGCTTTTATGCACGACCAATCTGTCGATAACTGCATCTTCTGGCAACGGCGTTTCGCTTGGCGTGGTAACAGTAGTCTTGGAACGAATCGGCGCGGCAAACCAAAACACCAAAGCGGCGACAGCCGAAAGCACGACTGCCGCCACGCCGATTTTCAACCCGACTTTCATCTTTCAGACGGCCTTACAAAGCTTTGAACGCTTCGATAAACACTTCCGAACGGTGCGCATAGCCTTTAAACATATCAAAGCTCGCACAAGCCGGGCTGAGCAACACGATATCGCCCGCTTCGGCTTGGGCGTATGCCGTTTGAACGGCTTCTTCCAAAGTGGCGCAGTCGGTCATATTCAGACCGCAGCCGTCCAAATCGCGGCGTATTTGCGGCGCATCGACACCAATCAGGAACACACCTTTTGCCTTGCCGACAAGCGCGTCGCGCAGGGGCGTGAAGTCCTGCCCTTTGCCCATGCCGCCTAAAATCACGAAGAGCGGATTTTGCAAACCGGCAATCGCGGCGGCGGTCGCGCCGACGTTCGTGCCTTTGCTGTCGTCGATGAACACCACGCCGTTTTTCTCGCCGATTTTTTCCACACGGTGCGGCAGGCCTTGGAAGGTTTTGACGTGTTCGAGCAACTCGTCTCGTGGCAAGCCAATGGCCTCACACAAAGCCACGGCAGCCATCACATTAGCGGCATTGTGCAAGCCTTGCAACGGAATGTCTTGCGTGGCAATCAAATCTTCATTGCCTTGTTTCAGGCGGCCTGTCTTGCGTTCCAACCAAAAATCGGCTTCGTGTTCCAACGAAAACCATTTTACCTCGCGCCCTGCCCGTTTCATGGCGCGGCAGAACACGTCGTCTGAATTTAAAACCTGCACGCCATCGCCACGGAAAATCTTGTCCTTGGTATGCGCGTAGTCGAGCAAGTCATCGTAGCGGTCGAGATGGTCTTCGGAAATGTTCAGCACCGTTGCCGCGGTCGGGCGCAGGCTTTCGGTGTTTTCCAGTTGGAAGCTGGAAAGCTCCAACACCCACACGTCCGCCTTTTTGCCTTCGCGCTGCAATTCCGCCTCCAAAACCGGCGTGCCGATATTTCCCGCGATAACGGTATCCAACCCACACTTGATGCAGAGATAGCCGACCAGGCTCGTTACCGTGGTTTTGCCGTTGCTGCCGGTAATCGCAATCACCTTGTCGCCGCGGCGGTTCACAATATCCGCCAGCAATTCAATGTCGCCCAACACGCGTCCGCCGTTTCGCTTAAAGGCCTCGATATCTGGCTGCCGCTCACTGATGCCGGGACTGAGCGCCAGAATATCGAAACCATTATCCAGCGCATCTTTCAGACGGCCCGTGTAAAACACCAGCCCGTCAAACATTTTACCGATTTGCGACACGCGCTCCGGTTTCAGCTCCGCATCATAAGCGGCAACCTCCGCGCCGTTTTTGCGCAGATAAGCAATCATGGAAATACCCGTGCCGCCAAGTCCGGCGACGAGGATTTTTTTATTTTGAAAAGTCATTTTGGTTTTGTCCTAAAACAAATCATATTGGGCAGGAGGGGATGTCCGCTCCTGCTCAAGCCACTTTCAGACGGCATCGCGAGCTGTTCAATAACCCAGCTTCAAACGGCGGTAATTGTCGCAGCCTTTTTGATATCCGTTTTGACACGCCTTGCCAAGCCATTCTTGAGCGAGCGCAAGGTCTTGGCGCACGCCGTGCCCTTTGTAATACATTATGCCCAAATAAAATTGGGCTTCGTCAACCCCTTGTTCTGCCGCATTGCGAAACCACTGCACTGCCTGTTTATAATCCTGACGAACTCCTTCGCCTTTGTAATACATCTCACCCAAATTATTTTGGGCTTCTGCCTTCCCTTGCTCCGCAGCCTTGCGAAACCACTGCACTGCCTGCACAGGGTCTTGACGGACTCCTTGTCCATTGGCATACATTACACCCAAATCATTTTGTGCTTTCGCACTTCCTTGCTCCGCGATTTGAAGTGCTTCTTTAAAATCCAGCGTATCATCCGCCCAAACTACCTGCGCCAAGCCCAAAGATAACAGGGCTACCATCATCTTTTTTAATAATTTATTCATTTTAAAATCCATTTCTTTCAAATTATTGTTTCTGTTTTATCCTAGTTTTTTCAGACGGCCTTAACTAGCGAATTCCTTAAAAAAGCTATTTACACCGTAGCTACTCAATATCTGCTGCAATTCCGGTGCGCGTACCCAAGGATCAACCGCCATCGGCGGCATAGGCGGTTCGATACCGTCTTCGTTTTGGTTACGGCACCAATCTGCCATGGCAAAAACTTGGATTAAAACCGGCTCGGCAAGTGCTTTGTCGATGCCCAGTTCGCTCATGGCTTGGGCAAAGCAGGCGATCCATTCGTTGCGGACTTGTACGTTGACGGCAAAAGGCATATGGCGGGCACGCAGTTGGGGATGGCCGTATTTTTCGACAAAAAGTTGCGGGCCGCCGAGCCAGCCGCTAAAAAATTCGTAGAGTTTTTCGCGTATCAGGGTCATGTCTTCGCCGTGCATTTGGCGCAAGGTTTGGTATTTCGGCTCGAGTTCCATCAAATCGTAGAAACGGTCGGTCAGGGTGCGGATGCCGATTGCGCCGCCAAAAGATTGGTACATGTTTGGGGACTTTCTGTGTGGATTATTACGGGATTTATTTTGAGATGTAGGATTCAGGCAAGCATGCTTACCTTACATAATGGCCGTCTGAAAGTTTCAGACGGCCTTTGGAGATTTAGCGGATTTTGAGGGTACTCAAACCAATCAGCACCAAGACGATGGTGATAATCCAGAAACGAACAACAACTTGGGTTTCTTTCCAGCCTTTTTGTTCGTAGTGGTGATGAATCGGCGCCATCAGGAAGATGCGTTTTTTGGTTCGTTTGTACCAACCGACTTGCAACATAACGGAAATGGCTTCAACAACAAACAGGCCACCCATGATGACGAGGACAAATTCTTGGCGGATGATGACGGCAACGGTACCGAGCGCCGCGCCAAGCGCGAGTGCGCCGACATCGCCCATAAAGACTTGTGCCGGATAGGCGTTAAACCACAAAAAACCGAGACACGCGCCACACATGGCGGTACAGAAAATCACCACTTCGTTTGCGCCGGCAACGTAAGGCAATTGCAGGTACTGGGCAAATTGGGAGTGTCCGCTTGCATAAGTAAAGATGGCAAGGCCGGCGGCAACAAGTACAACGGGGAATGCGGCCAAGCCGTCCAAACCGTCGGTCAGGTTAACGGCATTGGATGTGCCGACGATGGTCAGGTAGGACAATACCAAGAAGCCGACTACGCCAAGCGGCAAGGCGACTTGTTTGAAGAAGGGAACAATCAGGATATTGTTGGCGGAATTTGTCGCAAGGTAGAACAACGCTAAGCCGGCAATGATGGCAACGCTGGACTGCCACACCATTTTGAATTTAGCAGACACGCCGTTAGGGTCTTTATAAACCACTTTGCGCCAATCGTCGTAAAAACCGAGTGCGCCGGTAGCGAGCAGGACGCCTAAGAGAATCCAAATATAAGGATTTGCCCAGTTGCCCCACAAGATTGTGGATACGGTAATGGCAGTCAAAATCAGCGAGCCACCCATGGTTGGCGTACCGTTTTTGACGAGGTGGGTTTGCGGGCCGTCGGTGCGCACTGCCTGGCCAACTTTAAGCGCAGTCAGTTTGCGGATAGTCCACGGGCCAAGCAATAGGGAAAACGCCAAAGCAGTCAAAGCCGCCATAACGGCGCGGAATGTGGTGTATTGAAAAATATTCAGACCGGTTAACCAGTTACTGAAATGTGCGAGCCATAAAAACATGGGGCTTCCTTTTTTGTTTTTGTTGTTACAGCGGGCTTATGCCCAATTAAAAATCAATCGGTATGCCGTCTGAAATTTCAGACGGCCTTATTGAGTAAGATTATTTCTCTACCACGCAAATCGGATAGTTTCCAGGATTCTTTCCGCCGCCCAAGTCCAAACAGGTATCTTCATAGATAAATGCCTGTACTTTCATTCCGGCATAAAATGCTGCAATCAGCAATCCAGCCAATAGTAAAATCTTTTTCATATTTCTGACGGCCTTCTTAAGTTTTATTTTCTTGAGTCTGAAAATAATCTTTGGGATGTAAACAAAACAAGCTGTAACAAATTACAACACGAATAATGACATCCAACAATGGAAACCCATTCCTAGGGGAAACCAAATAACCGACCATATTGTAGACGATATACAGTATACAGCCATACAGCCACAATCTACGCGCCCAATCCTTACCTCTCCATAGCCCAACAGCACTAACCAACATCAATATCACTTGCACAAGCAAATGAAAATTTCCTAACCAAAATTCAAACCACCCCCAACGTCCACTTGTACTTTCGTATGCTTCGCTTATTGCCTCAAACCCTACATCTTTGATGTACTGCCACACTACAACCGGCCATAAAACTGCTGCCACTACCATCATCCCAACGATAACCTGCAACAGTATAGGTCGTTTTCTTTTCTGCTCCATTTTCAGATGACCTCTTTATCCGTCAACGCCTCGACCACTTCTTCCATCTTCATAAAGCGCGAGCCCTTAACCAATACAGTAGCGCGTTCAGGCAAATCGTGGCTCAACACTTGAATCAGCGGATCTTTGTCAGCAAACCACAAACCTTCCACGCCAAACGTCTCTGCCGCTTCAACGCTGTTGTCGCCGACAAAATATGTGGCCTCGATGCCTTTATCCCGTGCATACGCGCCAACTTCGGCGTGCATGGCTGCGGCCTCATCCTCACCCAATTCGCCCATATCACCCATTACAAAAATACGCGGCGCAGGCATAGCGGCGAGCACATCAATGGCGGCTTTCATGCTGTCGGGGTTGGCATTATAAGTATCGTCAATCAAAGTTGCATCTTTAATGCCTTGCTTGATATTCAGACGGCCTTTGATATTACTGAAATTTTTCAGGCCGTCTGAAACTTCGGCAAGGCTCAAACCTGCCGCCAAAGCCAAAGCCGCCGCCGCTACGGCATTATGCACATTGTGTCGGCCGGGGACTGGCAATACCATGGCAACACGTTCATTGCCACGCACCAAATCAAATTCGCAGGACAACGGTTTCAACTCAATATTTTCTGCATGGATATCGCCACTGGCAACGCCGAAAGTCTGAGCATTCAATTGCGCAGTAGCCGCTTCAAATGTAGCGATATTGGCATCTTCACACGGAATCAGCGCAACGCCGTCTGAAAGCAAACCTTCGTAGATTTCACTTTTGGCTTTGGCAATATCGCCGACACCATCAAAACCGCAACCGACATGCGCGCGCAAAGCGTTATTGACCAAAGCAACATTCGGACCGGCAATTCGGGTCAGCAAAGACAATTCGCCAAAATGGTTCATACCCATTTCAATGACGGCATAGCGGTGTTTTTCGTTTAATTTCAACAAAGTCAGCGGCAGGCCGATATGATTGTTGAAATTGCCGGCAGTCGCCAACACAGCTTCATCACCGAATCGATGACGCAATACGCCGGCCAACATCTCTTTAACCGTCGTCTTACCGGAAGAGCCGGTAATACCAAAGACAAACGGATTCACATTTTCACGCCACACCTTCGCCAGTTTTTGCAAAGCCGTAAGCGTATCGTCAACCTTCAACGCGCCTTTCAAAGCCGCACAATCTTCGCGCGAAACCACAACTGCCGTTGCCCCCGCCGCCAACACATCTTCAACAAAGTCATGCGCGTCAAAGCGCTCACCGGCAAGCGCGAAAAATACATCGCCTTCCTGAATATCGCGGCTGTCTGTAACAATACGCGAAACGGGTTGATTTTCAGACGGCATCGGAAGGTTGAGGGTCTGACAAATAAAATTAAGGTCTAGTGGTTTCATGATTGTGTTTCTTGTCCTTGTTCTAACGGCTCCACATTTTTATCCGTATTTTGGGAAACCATTTTTAAATGACGATAATTGCGTCTTGCCAGTACAATAAAAAGAATAGCGGCAAAATTTATACCGACAGTAAGTTTATGTACTATAAGGCTAAATGATAATTGCAGTACACTTTCTATATAATATGTAAAAGAAAATACATCGCTTGCAAAAGCAATCTGCAATAAGCATGGCGTGTACACATATGTCATTCTCTTAAAACCTACTTCACGGAATTTAAACGCATTCCATGCTGCAGACAACGCCAATACACCTAAAATGAAAAGTAAAATCCCAAAAAACACAGCCCATGCCATGTTGTTAATCAGTCCCTGCACACTCTGAATTGATGCCAGAATCAACCAAACCACGCCCTGCACAAAAGTCAGCCACGCCATAAATTTGCCGCTTTTGGGCAATTTTTTATAATCAGGAAATGTATTAAAAAACCAACTTTTCATTTTATAAATTTCTTTCATTAACTGCCGATTTTCCCGTACTGCTGGTAATCGGAAAAACACAATACAATGGTTTTACCGTTTTGGCGGTAGGGGTGGCAAAGGCTGTAATTGCCGTCTTTTGCCTCATAACGTATTTCATTTGTTTGTCCGGCAAATATTCTTTGCAAGTATTCACGCTCGCTCAGATTTGGCGCATAAAGATATTGTGTTTTGCTGATTGTTTCTTTATTGCCATTCCGAGTAACGACAAAACCATTATCATCGCCTGTTCCCTGAGCATTGGGTGCCTGCTCATCAATCCCGCTTAAATGGGAATCAGCTGAGAAAGCCAAATAAACCTGTTTATTACCGATCGTATCCGGCACAATCACCGTAGCAGCTTTAAAGGCAGAATCTTCCTTCGACATCAGCTCCAGGATTAACGCTGCTTTTTTGATGTACGCCGAGTCAAAATGATAATCTGTCAAGGCATTGATTTGCGATGGATTATCCTTGACGATACGCTCTAGCGATTGAGTCAAAATCTGACGTTTTTTCTGAACAGTCAGATAATTTCCACCAAATAGCAAAGCGGCCAAAACAGGAAATACGGCCAACAACAAATATAAGGTTTTCCGACCGCCTTTGCTTTCTTCCTCTTGTCCTCGCTCGGCAATACGGGTCAAATTCAGCATGATGTTCAATATCAAGGCACCCGCCATCACGGCAAAAATCCCCAAAATACTCATCAGGAAAATTTCCGTAATGTATTCGCGGAATACCTTAAGCCCAAAAACATTGGATAAAATCAGAACAAATACCCAGTACACCAGCAGCATGACTGCCACCATGCCGACGATATTCGTTGCCTTAACCAATTTCTTTGCGTTCATACTCTCAAATCTTGTTCAGACGGCCTATCTGCTCTGATTAATCAGCGGATACGGATTCACCGCGCCGTTTGGCAGATACACGCCATAATGCAGGTGGGCCGGTGTGGTTCTGGCATTGCCGGTTTTACCGACATAGCCGATGACCTGCCCTTCTTTTACTCGCTCATACAGGCGGATACGGGCAAACTTATTCAGGTGGGCATAGTAATGCCACGCACCCGGCCCTTGAATACCGATAACTTTGCCACCCAATCGGTTGCGCCCGATTTTGGTGACGATGCCGGGCGTGGTACTGCGTATCGGCGTATTTTTCTTAGCAAAAATATCCACACCTTCATGCCTGCGCCCCTGACTGCGCGCTGCACCCCAAGTGTCGTCAAAACGCTTGCCTTTAACGGGATTCGGCAGGCTTTGTTCGGCCGGAGGTTGTTGCGCCCTCAATTGTTCGATTTCGGCAGTAGGACGCGGAAGTTGTTTGGTTGTACAGCCTGCGAATAAAACTACGGCTGTACTGATTAATAAGGTTTTTGTCGGCATTTTCAGCATCAAATCGGTCTCCTTGTTGTTCAGACGGCCTTGTTAAAAAGTCTTCCGAAACAAACAACTGTGATGGGTTTAATGGCTGACGTGCCGTAATGCGTGTGTTGTTTTGCTTTTGTTTTGTATGGTTAAATCTTTTTCAGACGGCCTTAAGGTTTCGGGCCGTCTGAACATTTGCGATATGGTCTATCCACGCTCTGCCAATGCTTTTTCTGCGATTTCAAAATCGGAGAAATGGTGCTTCACGCCTTGTACATCCTGATAGTTTTCATGTCCTTTACCGGCAATCAGAATGATGTCGTTCGCGGCAGCCTGCTCAACCGCATAACGGATGGCAACAGCACGATCAACTTCGACGCGTTCAGGATGAGGCACGGCAGGCAAAATATCGTTGATGATGTTTTGAGGATTTTCCAAGCGTGGGTTGTCGCTGGTAACCACCACTTTATCGGCACCCTGAACTGCTGCCGCACCCATCAATGGGCGTTTGCCGCGGTCTCGGTTGCCGCCGCAGCCAAATACGCACCATAAAGCCGCGCCCTGCGGTTTGATTTCCTGCAAAGTGGAGAGTGCTTTTTCCAGTGCATCGGGCGTGTGAGCATAATCGACAACGACCAAAGGTTTGCCGCTGTTCATAATGCAATCCATGCGGCCTGAAGCAGGACGGATTTTTGCCAGTACCTCCAAAACGTTATTGAGTGGATAACCGTTGGCACACAGCAAGGCAACGCAGGCGGCGAGGTTTTGCGCGTTGAACCGTCCGAGCAGACGGGTGCGGCATTTTCCTTCACCCCACGGGGTTTGGAATACGGCTTCCATGCCGTCTGAAGAAGCGGTGAAATCGGTAATACAAATATCGGCTTGCTCGCTGAAACCATAGCCGTAAACGGCTAAATCGGGACAGTCTTTTTTCAGACGGCCTGCGAGTTCCGCACCGTATTCGTCATCGACATTAATGATGGCGTGTTGCAGACCATGCCAGTAGAACAGGCGTGACTTGATGGCACCGTAGGCTTCCATGGTGCCGTGATAATCGAGGTGGTCGCGGGTGAGATTGGTAAAGATTGCACTGCGAAACGGCACGCCGTTGACGCGCGATTGGTCAAGGCCGTGGCTGGAAACTTCCATCGCGGCGGCTGTTGCGCCTTGCTGGCGGAAGCGGTAGAGCAGGGTTTGGACATCGACAGGGGCAGGCGTGGTATGCGTGGTCTCTTCCAATGCACCCCAAAAACCGTTGCCGACTGTGCCGATAATGGTGGTTTTTTCGCCCAGAAGATCGTCAGCTTGCGCCAGCCATTGTGTGATAGAGGTTTTGCCGTTGGTACCGGTTACACCCCAAACTTTAAGGCCGTCTGAAACATTGCCGTAAACCTGCGCCGCCAACATACCGGCGCGATGTTTCAGATCTTTAATGCCTTGATTAGGAACGTTCCATTCGGGATTCCATGTGAATTTGCCGTCATCATCCCAAAAAACAAAGGTTGCACCGTTGGCGATGGCGGCAGGAATATAGCTGCGGCCGTCTGTATATTCGCCCTGACAGGCAACGAAAATGTCACCCTGTTTAATTTGTCGGCTGTCTGAATGCAACAAACGCCCTGCTGCGTTTTCACACAGCAGAGGCGGAAAGTTGGTTTCAGCCAAGGGGGTTAACTTGCTGAACATAAACAATATCTCTTTGATTGTTTGGATTATGACGGTACTTTGACAGTAGCGGTATTACTTAAAGGCTTGGTCGGGGAAACGCCCAAGATGTTCAAGCTTCCGCTCATGACTTCTTTGAATACGGGACCGGCAACCACGCCGCCGTAATAGCCGTTGGCAGTCGGTTCGTCAATGGTAACGGCCACAATCACGCGTGGATTTTTAGCCGGAGCAAAACCGATGAATGTACCGACGTGTTTGTTGTCTACATAGCGACCATTGACCAGTTTACGCGCCGTACCGGTTTTCGCACCTACGTCGAAACCATCCACAGCACCGGCAGTACCGGTACCGCCGGCTTCAGTAACGGAAACCATCAACTCACGCACTTTTTTCGCAGTAGAGCCTTTGATGACGCGCTTGCCTTTAGGGGCAACCGCTTGTTTTTCAAAGCTGACCGGCAACAATTCGCCGTCATGGGTCAAGACAGTATAGGCACGCGCCAATTGCAATAAGCTTAATTGCAGGCCATAACCGAAAGACATGGTTGCCTGTTCGATTTTTTGCCATCTGCGCCAGCTTCTCAACAAACCTGCAGTCTCACCAGGAAAGCCTGAATGCATACGCACGCCCACACCTAAATCATGATAGAAATCGTACATTTCTTTAGGCGTAAACATGGCAGAAAGTTTACTGGTACCGACGTTGGAAGATTTTTGCATAATGCCGCGCACATCCAAAGTAGGATAAACGTGGGTATCTTGTACGGTAGCCGGACCGATTTTGTAAGGCAGGGTATTGAATGTATCGGTTGCATCCACTTTGCCGGAATCCAATGCTTTGGCAATGGTAAACGGTTTCATGGCAGAACCAGGTTCGATCATATCGGTTACAGCGCGGTTACGGCGCTGTTCGCTATTGGCTTGACCCGGCTGATTCGGATCGTAAGCCGGGCTGTTGACCAACGCCAAAATCTCGCCGGTTTGCGCATCCAATACCACAACCGTACCCGCTTTGGCTTTGTGATAAGCCACAGCCTTGTTCAACTCGTCATACGCCAGCGTCTGAATGCGCTGATCCAAAGACAAAATCATGTCTTGGCCGTTTTTAGGCACGCTGTTGCGTGGAGAATCGAGGCTGTCAACGATATTGCCTTTGTTGTCACGCAATACGACTTTCGCACCATCTTCACCGCGCAGGCTGTCTTCTCGGGAAAGCTCCAAGCCTTCCTGACCTTTGCCGTCGATATTGGTAAAACCGATAACGTGTGCAAACAGATTGCCCATCGGGTAATGGCGTTTCAATTCTTTTTGGAAGGCGATGCCTTTAATGCCCAATGCTTTGATTTCTTCTGCTTTCTCGTAGCTGAGTTGACGTTTCAGATAGATAAAGCCTTTGTCTTTTTTAGACAATTTATTTTTCAAAACTTCAACAGGCACATCGGCAATGGCCGACAGTTTTTCTAATTGTTCTGCAGTCGGCATTTCTTCCATACCGGAAGGCATGGCATACAATGATTCGGTAGGCGCACTCAAAGCCAATGTTGCACCATTGCGGTCGGTAATCATACCGCGTGATGCCGGCAGCGGAAGCGTACGCACAAAACGTTGGTCGCCCTGATTTTTCAAAAATTCATGCTGACTGGTTTGCAAATAAACCCCGCGTACCAACAGACCGGTAAATGCCAGCGCAACAGCGCCCAGCACCAAACCGATTCGCCCGTTACTTGTCAGCGGCTTTTTCGTTTTTGTTGTTCCAGACAGCATTTGAGGTTTATATTCGTTCTTAATTAACATGTTGAACTTCTCATGACTTAGCTGCTCAGTGAGCCATCAAATCCCGTAAATCTTGCACCAATGCAAGGCTCTATATTCTTATTTTTTGCGTTCCAGCATAGCCGTATTATGCGCACCCGGCGGAAGCAGATGTTGCTTTTCGGCCGCCACTTTAATCAGTTTGTGGTTTGCCAATCTTGCTTGCTCCAATTTCAAGCGCGCGTAATCCTGTTCCAACTGAATTTCCCGCTTTTGTGCCTTATCCAACTCGATAAAATGCAAACGGGACTGGTTTTGCTTAAACACTACGGCAAAGGCTGAGACCGTCACCAAAACCAGCAATAAAATATTCAACTTACCCATCTCAAACTTTCAGACGGCCTGTCAACAGGACTATCTCTTACGACAGCGTTTAGACGCCATCCCCTACTCAATAACCGAAAATTCGCCACTGCTTCGCTCCGCCACACGCAAAACTGCACTGCGCGCACGCGGATTGGCTTCAGTCTCTGTCGAACCCGGTTTGATTGCTTTGCCCACAGCCTTCAAAGGCGGCTGAGGCAAATCCGCTTCCTTGACCACTGCCCAACGGGGCAATGGCGCATGTTGCGAATATTTTTTAATAAACTGCTTCACAATTCTGTCTTCCAGCGAATGGAACGCAATGACAGCCAAGCGCCCACCCTCTTTCAGACGGCCTGCAACCTGCGGCAAAACTGCCTCTACCTCTTCGAGCTCGCGGTTAATAAAGATGCGAACTGCTTGGAAGGTGCGCGTTGCAGGGTCTTGTCCGCGCTCACGAGTACGGACGTTTTGCGCCACAAGCTGCGCCAGCTTGCGGGTTGTATCGATGGGACTTTCCTCCCGTTGCGCAACAATGGCGCGCGCAATCTGGCGACTAAACCGCTCTTCACCATAATTCTTAATTACCTCGTGTAAATCCTGTTCGGATGCGGTTGCAATCCATTCTGCCGCAGACATCCCGCGAGTCGGATCCATCCGCATATCCAACGGCGCATCAAAGCGGAAACTGAATCCGCGACTGCCATCGTCAATTTGCGGCGACGAAATCCCCAAATCAAAAAGCGCACCGTCAATCTTATCGATGCCCAATTCATCCAAGGCCGTCTGAAATGTCTCAAAACCATTGTGTACGACACGGACACGTTTATCTTGCGCCGCCAGCTCATTAGCTACCGCAATCGCCTCAGGATCTTTGTCAAAAACAACCAAACGACCCTGCTCGCCCAAACGTGACAAAATCAGCCGGGAATGCCCTCCCCTGCCGAACGTACCGTCCACATAAATCCCGTCTTTACGGATTGCCAACGCATCCACCGCCTCATGCAACAAGACAGTAACATGCTGATAATTTTCAACTTTACTCACAATTGCAAATCCGTTTGACTCAATTGGAAAGCCAATTCATCAGGATCGATATCCAAAGCCTGATTCATTTCCTCTTCCCAATGTTCGCGGCCCCACAACTCCATACGGTTTGCACGGCCAACCAAAGTAACTTCTTTTTCAAAATCCACACGTTTGCGCAGATTGGCCGGAATCAAAACGCGTCCGGCGCTGTCCCACTCCAAAATCTCCGCATTGTGCAGCAGCAAATTCTGATACCGTTGCAAAGCTTCATTGCCGGCAACTTTCAACTTCAAAATCTGCTCGGCTTTTTCTTCCCAAACGGGCTCGGGGTACATTAATAATTTTTTTCGGGAATCCAGGGTGACCACAATTGCAGGCGTATAACGGCGCAGCAAAATATCGCGGAATTTGGCAGGAATCGCCAACCGCCCTTTACTGTCCATACTCAATTCATGAGCACCGCCAAACACATCACACCCCAAATTCGATTAAAATAAAACAGAGTGGGATTAAAAATCCCACCTTCCTAAAATCTTTCGTTTTCACTTCCACGGAACACTTTTTAGGAAAAAGTAACCACTTTCACCCACTATGCCCCACTAACCGACACTATAAGAAATTTTGGCAATCAGGTCAAATCCGTTTCTTATCTGAAATAAAACACTAAACACTTTAAATTCAATATCTTATATATATAATGATGCATGACATATGGGTTTATTAAGTGTATCGTTTAGCATTAAATACTATATGTAGTATTATTCATAGTATAAAAATACTACATATAGTATTTTTATACTCAATTACCACCCCTCTCATAAGGAGCTATAATATACGAACAAATTCAATTTTTTTACATTATCTAACAGTCATGAAGCCTCAACTCCCCCTTCCTTCCCCTGATGCACAAGCCTCTTCAGCACACCTGACCAAGCTTATAAAAAACGAAATTGAACAACATCAAAACTGGATACCCTTCTCCCGTTTTATGGAGCTTGCCCTTTACACACCTCAATACGGCTATTACAGCGGAGGCAGCCATAAAATCGGTACGGACGGCGACTTCATTACCGCCCCCACCCTCTCCCCCTATTCGGACAAACCCTTGCCAAACAACTTGCCGAATTACTGCCGCAAACAGCAGGCAATATCTATGAATTTGGTGCAGGTACAGGTCATCTCGCTGCCACACTCTTGCAAAACCTTTCAGACGGCCTAAATCATTACTATATTATCGAACTATCAGCAGAGCTTGCAGAGAGACAACGCCAACATATTCTTGAACATACTTCCCCGAAGCAGCCACAAAAGTCATCCACCTCACCACATTACCCGAACACTTTGACGGCATCATCATCGGCAACGAAGTATTGGATGCCATGCCGGTTGAACGCTTTATTTATCAAGATGAAGGGTTTCAACAAATCGGCGTGAGCCTAGAGAATGACGAGCTAATCGAAGCCATCAGACCATTGACCCAAGCCGAACTGATACAAACAGCCTCCTTGTACCTCCCTCCCCTCCATTCATACACAAGCGAGCTACATCCTGCACAATATGCCTTTATCCAAACCCTGGCCGCCAAATTGCAGCGCGGCGGTATGATATTTATCGATTACGGCTTCGACGCCGCCCAGTATTACCATCCGCAACGCAAAGAAGGCACATTTATCGGCCACTATCGCCACCACACCATCCATGACCCATTTTTCAACATCGGCCTGACCGATCTGACTGCACATGTCAATTTCACCGATATTGCACGCGCCGGCATAGAATCAGGTTTGGACTTAATCGGCTACCTGCCCCAATCTTATTTCCTGCTCAATCTCGGCATCACCGATTTGCTGGCACAAATCGGCAGCCCAGATTCAGTTGAATACATCCAAGCAGCCGCCGCAGTACAGAAACTGATACATCAGCATGAAATGGGCGAACTTTTTAAAGTGATCGCTTTTGGCAAAAACATCGATATCGACTGGGCAGGCTTTAGCCACGGCGATATTTGCCATAAGCTATAGCCTGACAACCTACTTTTTATTTTTTAAAAACAATAAGAAATAAAAAAAACCAAAATTAGCGCTTGCCAAATATTCAAAAAAAACTATAATAGCGACTTCACGAAACGGCGAATTAGCTCAGTCGGTTAGAGCAGAGGAATCATAATCCTTGTGTCCGGGGTTCGAGTCCCTGATTCGCCACCAAATTTCGGGGGTATAGCTCAGTTGGTAGAGCGCTTGCATGGCATGCAAGAGGTCAGCGGTTCGATCCCGCTTACCTCCACCACTAAACAAAAAGCTCTTGTTAAACGCAAGAGCTTTTTTGTTTGGCTTAATTAATAACTGATTGCTCATTAATTTTGCCATTTCAATACCTAATCAATAAAGGCCGTCTGAAACATTTCAGACGGCCTTTTATCTTTAATTACTTCACAAGCTTCAATACTTTTTTCGGTTTTTCTTCCGCAGATTCAGCTTTTTTATCTTCAGCCACTGCAGCTTCGATAGAAGCAGGCTGATATGGTTCTACCTCAAACCCCATACCCTCTCCACTTTCGCGGCCAAATATACTGACAATATGACCGACCGGAATCCAAATCTCGTGCGCTACGCCGGAAAAGCGTGCAGAAAAATTGACCCACTCGTTGTCGATATTCAAGTTATGGCTGGCAGTAGGGCCAATATTTAAAACAATCTCATTGTCGCGTACATACTGCATCGGCACACGGGTATGTTCATTTACCCAAGCCACGATATGCGGTGTTTGGTTATTATCCAAACACCATTCATACAAAGCACGCAACAAATACGGTTTGGTTGAAGTTGCCATAGATCCGTCCTTTAACGGCGCATGGCTTTTTCAGCCGGCGTCAATGCTTCAATAAAGGCTTCGCGTTGGAAAATACGCTCGGCGTACTTCAGCAAAGGCGCAGCAGATTTACCCAGTTTGATGTCGTAATAGTCCAAACGCCACAACAGCGGAGACAAGGCAACATCAATCATGGAAAAGTCGTCGCCCAAGATATATTTGTTTTTAGTAAAAGACGGTGCCAACAGTGTCAAACCATTGCCAATGGCTTCACGCGCTTTAGCTTGTTCTTTATTGGTAGATTCAGGGTTTTCCAACACTTGCACCAAGCTGAACAATTCTTTTTCCATACGGTACAGTACCAAACGGCCGCGACCGCGCATAACAGGATCACCCGGCATCAACTGAGGATGAGGGAAACGCTCGTCAATGTATTCGTTGATGATGTTTGATTCGTGCAAAATCAAATCACGCTCAACCAGAACCGGTACTTGGTTATACGGATTCATCAAAGCCAAGTCTTCAGGTTTATTGAACACGTCCACATCTTTGATTTCAAAATCCATGCCTTTTTCGTACAGCACAAAACGGCAGCGCTGGCTGAATGGACAAGTAATACCTGAATACAATGTCATCATAATCTTTTACTCCTGATAAATCTTTTCAGACGGCCTTAAGCCTTATAAAAATTCAGACAGAATTATACATAATTTCAAACACTTAATCCAGAAATTTCATATATTACATTGTTTATATTAAGTAATTTTAAAATTTACATTATTTCTGCATAAAACAATTTCACAAACAAAAAAGGCAAACCTGAAACAGGTTTGCCTTTTTGATTCAAAAGAATTAGTGAACGTCTTTCCAGAATTCTTTTTTCAGGAAGTAAGCCAATGGCAGCATTACCGCAAACAGGAATGCTAGAACCATGTAGCCGATGCGGTGGCGTTGCAACTGAGCAGGCTCACCCATGTACACCAAGTAGTTCACCAAATCGCGTACATAAGTATCGTACTCTTTTTGGATCACTTTACCGTTAGGCAGGCGACGGCTGTGCAGACCGGTAGATTCCCAATACAGCTTAGGAGTCAGGTTGCCATGCTCGTCTTTAATCATAACGGGCTGACCTTTGGCATCCAACTCAACAGCCTGAACACCTTGTTGCTCCCACAATGGGTGAGGCATACTCGCGCCGGCCAAAACAGTATTGTTCCAACCGGTCGGACGAGTTGGGTCTTTATAGAAGCCGCGCATATAGGCGTACAGGTAGTCTGCACCTTTAGAACGTGCGATCAGGGTCAAATCCGGCGGAGGCGCACCCAACCATTTGGAGGCATCTTTCGGATCCATTGCCGCTACCATGACGTCACCAACGTTGTCTGTTGTGAACATCAGGTTTTTCTTGATTTCATCTTCAGTCAAACCAATATCTTTCAGACGGTTGAAGCGCATACCGCTTGCAGAGTGGCAAGACAAACAGTAGTTTGTAAAGATTTGCGCACCGTGCTGCAGACTGACTTGGTCACGCAGGTCGATATCGACTTTTTCGTAGTGTCCGCCGCCGCTGGCGACGGCTGCACTCATAGGCACTGCCAGCAATAAGGCAGCAAACCAGTTTTTCAGAGTTTGTTTCATTTTCGCTGCCCTCATCAGATATTGGTTGCAAACAAGTAAGCACCGACAACGGTAATACCGACGTAAACAAAGAACATAATTTTTTGTTTAGTAGTGCTCATGGTTACGCGTTCAGGAACTGGTTTGTTGGTATCCAGTTTGGTATAGAACGGCATACCCAGGAAGAATGCAAAGTAGACGAAAGACAGGATACGTGCAACCAAAGTACGAGTATCAGTTGCTACCATTGCACCCAAAATACCCAAACCGATGAAGGCAATGATGAACAGAACCAACGCAGTTTTGAAGATTGGGCCGCGATAGCGGACAGATTTAACCTCGCCTTTATCCAACCAAGGCAACAAGGCGATCAGGACAACTGCTGCACCCATACCGATTACACCCCATACCTGAGTACCGGCAAAGGAAGGAATCGCACGCAAAATTGCGTAGAACGGAGTGAAGTACCATACCGGCGCAATGTGAGGAGGTGTTTTCAGCGCATTTGCTGCATCGAAGTTTGGCGCTTCCAAGAAGTAACCGCCGCCTTCAGGTGCAAAGAACAACACAGAACAGAAGACAATCAGGAATACAACAACACCCAAGATGTCTTTAACGGTGTAGTAAGGATGGAATGGGATACCATCGCGTGGAATACCGTTTTCGTCTTTGTTTTTCTTGATTTCAACGCCATCAGGGTTGTTAGAACCCACTTCGTGCAGGG
Source organism: Neisseria subflava (assembly GCF_024205705.1). Taxonomy (NCBI): domain Bacteria; kingdom Pseudomonadati; phylum Pseudomonadota; class Betaproteobacteria; order Neisseriales; family Neisseriaceae; genus Neisseria; species Neisseria subflava. Next base: position 268,934 of record NZ_CP073115.1, on the reverse strand, counting down.
CGATGATGTGAGCCACAACCAAGCCGAGCAATACTAGAGGTACTGCGATAACGTGCAGGGCGAAGAAGCGGTTCAGAGTAACGTCGGAAACGTTGAAGTCACCGCGGATCCAAGTGGACAAATCAGGACCGATAACAGGGATGGCAGAGAACAGGTTAATAATTACCTGCGCACCCCAGAAGGACATTTGACCCCAAGGCAACAGGTAACCCATAAAGGCTTCTGCCATCAATGCCAAGAAAATCAGGGAACCGAAAATCCACACCAATTCACGAGGTTTTTTGTACGAACCGTAAATCAGACCACGGAACATGTGCAGATAAACGACAATGAAGAAGAAAGATGCGCCGGTGGAGTGCATGTAGCGGATAATCCAGCCGCCGGACACGTCGCGCATGATGTACTCTACTGCGGTAAAGGCAGCAGGCAGATGGTAGGCGTTAAGGTTGCCGTCCGGTTTGTAGTTCATGGTCAGGAAAATACCGCTGACGATTTGAATTACAAGGACAAGCAGAGCCAAAGAGCCGAAGTAATACCAGAAGTTGAAGTTCTTCGGCGCATAGTATTGAGCCAAATGCTCATTCCACATTTTAGACAGAGGGAAGCGAGCGTCCATCCAGCCTAACAATGCTTTTGCTTTGCTATTGGTTTGGTTTGCCATAATTATCGTTCCTTATTTTTAGTCTTCGCCCACCAAAACAGTTGTATCGCTCAGATATTTGTAAGGCGGTACAACCAAGTTGGTCGGTGCAGGAACACCTTTGTATACTCGGCCTGCAATGTCGAATTTCGAACCGTGGCAAGGGCAGAAGAAACCGCCTTTCCAATCTGCACCCAAGTCGGCGGGAGCAATGTCGGGACGGTAAGTCGGAGAGCAACCCAGGTGGGTACAGATACCGATAGCAACGAGGAGGTTCGGCTTGATCGAACGGTGCTCGTTTTTAGCGTATTCCGGTTGCTGATCCACTTCGGAATTAGGGTCCGTAACTGCGCCATCCAAACTTTTCAAGTCTTTGAGCTGTTGATCTGTGCGATTGACCAGCCAAATCGGTTTACCCTGCCATTCGGCAGTCAGCATTTGGCCTGCTTCGATTTTGCTGACATCTACTTCGACAGCAGCACCGGCAGCCTTAGCTTTCTCCGATGGGAAGAAGCTGGCCACGAAAGGCGTAGCTACGCCCAGAGCCGCCACACCGCCTGCACCGCAAGTAGCCAGTGTCAGGAAACGGCGGCGACCGTTGTTGATTTCTTGATTATCCATTATTCAGTCGTCCTAAAATTTTGGGAATACCGAGCCATTAAACAGCGTAATTCTACCTAGTTTGTTGTAATACTCAAAGCATTATTTAAAATAAGGTAAAGTTTTATGATATTGCTCAATACTCAGGCAGGGTTGTTTTCATCAAAGTGAACCACTTCGATACCGAATTTTTCTGCCACGGCATCGCCTAAGGCACGTACGCCGTAGCGTTCTGTCGCATGATGGCCGGCACTGATAAACGCCACACCCGTTTCATTGGCAAGATGATATTGCGCTTCGGAAATTTCACCGGTCAGATATGCATCGACACCTTCGTCTACGGCCGTCTGAAAAAACCCCTGCGCACCGCCGCTGCACCAGGCAATACGTTTGATTTCGCGTTCAAAATCACCGATAACGGTCGGCTTGCGGCCGAATACCGCCTCAATGCGTTCAGACAACTGCGCCAGCGTTTGCGTGGTTTTCAGACGGCCTGTATTCAACAGGTTTTGCTCGCCGAATTGTTTTTCGAGCACCCAATCGAGTTTCTCGGCCAACTGTGCGTTATTGCCTAATTGCGGGTGCGCATCCAGCGGCAGGTGGTAGCCTGCCATATTGATTTGGTGTTGCAGCAAGGTTTCAATGCGTGCTTTTTTCCAACCGGTAATCGTGACAGGCTCGCTTTTCCAAAACATACCGTGGTGGACCAAAAGCAGATCCGCTCCCTGCGCTACGGCAAAATCGATTGCAGCTTTGCTGGCGGTAACCGAAGTGGCGATTTTGGCAATTTCTTCTTTGCCTTCGACCTGCAAACCGTTGGGCGCATAGTCCTTAAACAGCCCGACCTGCAATGTCTCATCGCACCAAGCCAGAATTTCGCGGCGTAAAGCCATATTCCGCTCCTTATATCTATCTTCAAAAACAGCTTCGCATTCTAACCGCAAAATCTGTTTATGCCTCAAATTCTTACATTCCGATTTCAGCAATCATTCCCAACATTAATCATTTGCACATCATCATGAATTATTTTAATATACCCCACCTTACCCACAGGTCGTCTGAAAACACATGGACTCTATTATCGAATTGCGTCATCTCAAAACCTTGCTGGCTTTAGAAGAAACCGGCAGCGTTTCCCTTGCCGCCAAACGGGTTTTCCTGACCCAATCCGCCCTATCACACCAAATCCGCGCCTTGGAAAATTATTACGAAACGCCGTTGTTTGAACGTAAATCCACACCTTTGCGCTTCACGCCTGCCGGTATGCGCCTATTGCAACTGGCGCGCGAGCTGTTGCCGCAGGTTGCCGCCGCCGAACGTGATTTGGTGCGGATTATCGAAGGCGAAGCGGGCGAACTCAGGCTTGCCGTCGAATGCCACACCTGCTTCGACTGGCTGATGCCTGCCATGGGTGAGTTCCGCCCCTTATGGCCGCAAGTTGAATTGGACATCGTTTCCGGTTTCCAAGCCGATCCGGTCGGGCTGCTGCTGCAACACCGCGCCGACCTTGCCATCGTTTCCGAAGCCGAACCGCTCAACGGCATCAGCTACCGCCCTCTATTTGCTTATGAAATGGTCGGCATCTGCGCAGAAGACCACCCGCTTGCCGACAAAGACGTTTGGGAAGCCGAAGACTTTATCGACGAAACCCTGATTACTTATCCCGTCCCCGACGAAATGCTGGATTTGCCCAAAAAAGTGCTGCTGCCCAAAGGCATTAATCCGTCGCGCCGCCACAGCGAGCTGACCATTGCCATTATTCAATTAGTTGCCAGCAAACGCGGCATTGCCGCCCTGCCCTATTGGACGGTCATGCCATATCTGGAAAAAGGCTACGTCGTCCACCGCAAAATTACTTCAGACGGCCTGCAAAGCAAACTTTATGCCGCCATTCGTACGGAAGATGCCAACAAAGGCTATCTGGACAACTTCTGCCAAATCACGCATGACCGCTGTTTTGCCGACTTGCCGGGTTTGAGCGAATTGGAAATGTAAACTTGAAACAATCAAAAGGCCGTCTGAACAATTTTCAGACGGCCTTTTCAATATATAAAAAATTTCACTGCTTCTATTCGAACTCATCCGAGCCCAAGCACGCCGACAAATCGATTTCAGACGGCCATGTTTTATCAGGCGCAACCCGAATATCGAAATGCTCGCCGCGATAGTCGAAAACCAAACGCCAAGCGTGCAAAAACAGATGTCCCGCCTCATCGCCGCCATACAGCGTATCGCCCAAAATCGGACTGCCTATGCTTTTCATGGCCACGCGCAGCTGATGGGTTTTGCCGGTAAACGGTTGCAACACAAACAGGCGCAAACCGGGCTTCAGGCTTTGGCTGCTGAAACGGGTAACGGCAAAATTATCCTCGTCTCGCGTCAGCTTCCATGTACCGCGCCGCGAACGCGCCATACCGCCTTTCACCCAGCCCTGCTTTTTCGCCGGCTTGTGCGTACCGAGTGCCAAATAAGTTTTACGCATGGTTTTCTCAGCAAACTGTGCCGACAAAGCGGCCGCGCTGTCGCGGTTGAGCGCAAACAGCAACAGGCCGCTGGTGGCTTTATCCAAACGGTGAGCCAGCCACACGCGTTCAACGCCGAGTTGCTGCGCCAGCGAAGCGGTCAGGCAAACATCCCCTTCCGATTCGCTGTGCACCGATACGCCGCAAGGCTTATTAATGACCACAAAATCTTTGTGTTCAAAAACAATGTCCCACATTTCAGACGGCCTTCAACACAATACCGTCGCCAAGCAGGGTCAAAATACCCAGCAGGCAGAACAAGATACATGCGGCAATGCGCACTGCTTTGGCCGGAATCTTGCGCATCAGCATTTCGCCCAAATACACGGCAGGCACAGAAGCAATCATCAAACCGGCAATACTGCCGACCACGACCAGCAGGATAGATTGGTATTTTGCCGCCAAAAGAACCGTCGCAATTTGCGTTTTATCGCCGATTTCCGCCAAGAAAAACAGGACGACCGTCGCCGTAAATGCGCCGTATTTCAGCCACTTGCCGTCAGGGTCTTCGTCTTTGTCAGGCAACAGCAGCCATAATCCGACCGCAATAAAGCTGCCGCCAACCACCCATTTCATGACTTCAGGCGAAATAGCGGATGCCAGCCAGACACCGAGTGCGGCCGAAACAAGATGGTTCAACAGGGTTGCAATAAAGATACCGGCAACAATCGCGTTTTTGTGGGCAAAACGTGCTGCCAAAAAGAGCGCGAGCAATTGCGTTTTATCGCCGATTTCGGCAATAGCCACGCCCAGCGTCGAGGAGAAAAAAGCTTCCATGATTTAAGATACTCAACCGAAAAGCGGGCAAACAAAAAGCGCTGTGCATACCGCCCGCAAGGGTATGGACAACGCTTACGTCTTGCCTGTCTTCCGATAAAGCAGAGAAGATACCGCTGCCACGGCCGCACAAGCCGATTATGTTGACAACGGTTTCGGCATTGCGCCGAATGGCTACTCCCGTAAGAGTGAAGCGCGGATTTTACGGCAAACAAAAGTTTGAAGCAAGAAAAACAAAAGGCCGTCTGAAACCCAATGTAAAGTAGGTTTCAGACGGCCTGCGATTACTTGCCGCATACTTCAAATTTACGGCCGGATCCTTTGCCATTGTATCTGCCAAAACCATGCGGCATATCGTTTTCAATCACTTTAAACAAACCCGGGCTGGCTGTAACCCCTTCAGGCATATTATCCGGCAGGGCCTGACGCATCTTGGCAGTAGCGGCTTTAAAATCTTCCATATTGCGCCAACGGGCTACGTTAATTAACAATTAAGCGGATTTCAATTTGGGTTTACGGATAGAAAATCCGTCTTTCATGCTCAGTCCCAACAGCGTCAGATTAGCCATACCGGCAATCAGTTCTACGATTTGAACGATATAAAACACGCTGTCAAACTGTCCGGCAGAAGCGCGGTTATTCAAGAAAAAGGCACAAGGCAGCAAAATCAGCATTCCGTTGGCAGCGATAACCGGCATGCGTCGGCGTTTCGCGGCAATCGCAGTATGTTTGCTTTTGCCGCCCATTTTCATGCCTGTTGCGCCTGCGGTTGCCATGCAGGCAATCAACCCGAACAGCGCATAAACAATGGTTTGCTTCACGGCGGCGACAGTTTCGTGCGAGCCGAAGAGTTCGCTGAACACGGTGCTGCTCCAAAACGAAGCGATGAATAAAAATGCGCCCGCTCCTGCGGCGGCGTGGATTTTGCGTAAAGTATCGCGGTTCATAATATTTCCTTTGAATGTTTAAGATAGGCCGTCTGAAATTTATATAGTAAGCTATTAAATTAAAATAAATATAGCTTGCTGTTGATTAATATAGCAAGCTATACTTGCGCTATAATTCATAAAGATCTGTTTTAAAAGGAAACAAAGTGAACGACTCATTCAAAGACCAATCAGCCGGCTATCTGATGAACCACATTGCCCGCCAATTTGCCATTTTATTGAGCGAAGGCTTAAAACCACTGGGGATTGCGCCTGCACAATTTCCAATTTTGATCGAGCTATGGAATAAAGACGGTTTGAGCCAACAGGAATTAGTTGAGCGTGCCGATTTGAAGCAGGCAACGATTGCCAACACTCTGGCACGGATGGAGCGAGACGGATTGATTACACGGGAGCCTAATCCTGAAGATGCACGCAGCCGTTTGATTATGCTGACAGAACACGCGCGTGCTTTACAATCAAGCTCCACCGAAATTGCCAAAGCCATCAACCAAGAATCCTTGGCGGATCTGTCGGCAGACGAGCAGAAACTGTTTTTGGAAATGGCACAGAAAATTATATTGAAACAACAAAAGATGATAAAAGTCTGAAAAATATAAAAAAGGCCGTCTGAAACCTCATTCAAGCAGGTTTCAGACGGCCTTTTTCACAACGATTAATTATCGGAGAACAAATCGCCTACTTTTTCCCAAAACGATTTTTTGCGCGGAGTTTGGCTGAGGTCGAGGCCGGAGGAGATTTTTTCAAATTCTTCCAGCAACTCTTTCTGACGGTCGGTCAGGTTGACCGGTGTTTCAACCAAAATGTGGCAGTACAAATCGCCGGTCGAGCTGGAACGCAGAGACTTGATGCCTTTGCCTTTCACGCGCATACGGCGGCCGGTTTGCGTTTCTTTCGGAATGTGCAGTTTAACTTTGCCGTCCAAAGTCGGCACTTCGACTTCACCGCCCAATGCGGCAATGGCAAAACTGATCGGCAGTTCGCAATGCAGGTCCAAGCCGTTGCGCTCAAAGATTTTGTGCTGTCTTACGCGGACATTGACGTACAAATCGCCTGCCGGTGCGCCGTGTTGACCCGGCTCGCCCTCGCCGCTCAAGCGGATGCGTTGACCGTCGTCGATGCCTGCCGGAATGTTGACTTCAACCGTTTTGCTGGTTTTGGTGCGGCCTTCGCCACGGCATTTGACGCAAGGATCTTTGATTTCTTTGCCTGTACCATGACAAGTCGGACAAGTCTGCTGCATTTGGAAAATGGCTTGGCGGACGTGTACCGTACCTGAGCCGTGACAGGTCGAACAAGTCGATGCGGATGTGCCCGGCTTAGCACCTGAGCCGTGGCAGACATCACATTCTTCGTAAGTCGGAATGTTGATGCGTTTTTTCACGCCTTTGGCGGCTTCTTCAAGCGAAATTTCTATGCCGACCTGCAAATCCGCACCGCTGTAATCCGGCTGACGGCCGCCTGCGCTGCCGCCACCACCGAACATTTGGCTGAAAATATCGGAAAAATCGAAGCCTTGCGCGCCACCGAACCCGCCAAAACCGCCGAATCCGCCCGCGCCTGCGCCCTGTTCAAACGCGGCATGGCCGTATTGGTCGTACATGGTACGTTTTTCCTTGTCAGACAAGGTGTCGTAAGCTTTTTGGACTTCTTTAAATTTTTCTTCCGCTTCTTTGTTGTCAGGGTTGCGGTCGGGATGGTATTTCATTGCCAGCTTGCGGTAGGCTTTTTTGATTTCATCGTCGCTAGCGCTGCGGGCAACACCAAGGGTTTCGTAAAAATCTTTATTGCTCATAATTTTGATAGTGTTAAGAATGAATTCAAACTGGGTGGGATATGTGGGCGAGTATCAAAAACTCAAGTCAGTATTTTCAAGGCCGTCTGAAATTGTGCTTTTCCGACATCCAAACATTCAGACGGCCTTTGTCAAACCGACAGGCCCGACAACCTGCTATAATCCCATCTTTATTTTTTCCAACGTTTTCAAGCGAAAAACAGAATGACCATGCAAGAACATTACCAACCCGCCGCCATTGAGCCTGCGGCGCAGAAAAAATGGGATGACGCCCTTATTTTCAACATCTCCGAAGACGCTTCCAAACCCAAATACTACTGCCTCTCCATGTTCCCCTACCCCAGCGGCAAGCTGCACATGGGGCATGTACGCAACTACACCATCGGCGACGTATTGAGCCGCTTCAAACTCTTAAACGGCTTCAACGTCATGCAGCCTATGGGTTGGGACGCGTTCGGTATGCCTGCGGAAAACGCAGCGATGAAAAACAACGTCGCCCCTGCCGCTTGGACTTACGACAACATCGAATACATGAAAACCCAGCTCAAAAGCCTGGGTTTTGCGATTGACTGGGAGCGCGAAGTCGCCACCTGCAAACCCGAATACTACCGCTGGGAACAATGGCTGTTTACCAAGCTGTTTGAAAAAGGCATCGTCTATCGTAAAAACGGCACAGTAAACTGGGACCCCGTCGACCAAACCGTCCTTGCCAACGAGCAAGTCATCGACGGACGCGGCTGGCGTTCGGGTGCATTGATCGAAAAACGCGAAATCCCGATGTATTACTTCAAAATCACGGATTACGCCGAAGAGCTGCTCAACGACTTGGACAAACTGGAACACTGGCCTGAACAAGTCAAAACCATGCAGCGCAACTGGATCGGCAAATCTCGCGGCATGACCGTGCGCTTCGCTGTTTCAGACGACAGCAAACAAGGTTTGGAAGGAGATTACGCGAAATTCCTGCAAGTTTATACCACCCGTCCCGACACACTGATGGGCGCGACTTATGTTGCCGTTGCCGCCGAGCATCCGCTGGCAACCGCCGCAGCCGCCAACAAACCCGAATTGCAGGCATTTATCGCCGAATGCAAAGCCGGTTCAGTTGCCGAAGCCGATATGGCGACGATGGAGAAAAAAGGCGTGCCGACCGGCCGCTACGTCGTCAACCCGCTCAACGGCGACAAGCTGGAAGTGTGGATTGCCAACTATGTATTGTGGGGCTACGGCGATGGCGCAGTGATGGCTGTTCCGGCGCATGACGAACGCGATTTCGAGTTCGCCACCAAATACAATCTGCCTAAAAAACAAGTCATTGCCGTTGGCGACAACGCATTCGACGCAAACCAATGGCAAGAATGGTACGGCGACAAAGAAAACGGCGTATTGGTCAACAGCGGCGACTTGGACGGCATGAATTTTCAGACGGCCTTCGATGCCATCGCCGCCAAGCTGCAAAGCCAAGACGCAGGCGAACCGAAAACCCAATACCGCCTGCGCGACTGGGGTATTTCGCGCCAACGCTACTGGGGCTGTCCGATTCCCATCGTCCATTGCGAAAAATGCGGCGACGTCCCCGTCCCCGCCGACCAACTGCCGGTCGTCCTGCCTGAAAACGTCGTACCCGACGGCATGGGTTCGCCGCTGGCAAAAATGCCCGAGTTTTACGAAACCACCTGCCCATGCTGCGGCGACGCGGCAAAACGCGAAACCGACACCATGGACACCTTCATGGAATCAAGCTGGTATTTCTTCCGCTACATGTCGCCCAAGTTCGCAGAAGGCATGGTATCGACTGAAGCCGCAAAATACTGGGGCGCGGTCGACCAATACATCGGCGGTATCGAACACGCGATTCTGCACCTCTTATACGCGCGTTTCTTCACCAAACTGATGCGCGACGAAGGCTTGGTCAATGTTGACGAACCGTTTGAACGCCTGCTCACGCAAGGCATGGTCGTCTGCGAAACCTACTACCGCGAAAACGACAAAGGCGGCAAAGACTGGATCAACCCTGCCGATGTCGAGCTGACCTTCGACGACAAAGGCCGCCCTGTTTCCGCCGTTCTGAAAGCAGACGGACTGCCTGTCGTCATCAGCGGCACGGAAAAAATGTCCAAGTCCAAAAACAACGGTGTCGATCCGCAAGAACTGATTAACGCCTACGGCGCGGACACCGCCCGCCTGTTCATGATGTTCGCCGCACCGCCCGAACAGTCCCTCGAATGGAGCGACAGTGGCGTCGAAGGCGCGCACCGCTTCCTACGTCGTCTGTGGCGTACCGTTTACGAATACCTGAAACAAGGCGAAGCGGTCAAAGCGTTCGCAGGCAGCCAAGACGGTTTGTCTAAAGAACTCAAAGACCTGCGCCACAAACTGCATTCCACCATCACCAAAGTCAGCGACGACTACGGCCGCCGCCAGCAGTTCAACACCGCCATCGCCGCCGTGATGGAACTGCTCAACCAATACGACAAAACCGATACCAGCGGCGAACAAGGCCGCGCCGTCGCCCAAGAAGTATTGGAAACTGCCGTACGCCTGTTGTGGCCCATCGTGCCGCACATCTGCGAAACCCTGTGGAGCGAATTGAACGGCGCGAAACTGTGGGAAGCAGGCTGGCCGACAGTCGATGAAGCCGCTTTGGTCAAATCCGAAATCGAAGTGATGGTTCAAGTCAACGGCAAACTGCGCGGCAAAATCACCGTTGCCGCCGACGCATCCAAAGCCGACCTCGAAGCCGCCGCCCTTGCCAACGAAGGCGCAGTGAAATTCATGGAAGGTAAACCTGCGAAGAAAATCATCGTCGTACCCGGACGCTTGGTGAATATCGTCGTCTAAACCGCTTTTAAGGTTTAGCCATACGGATAAAGGCCATCTGAAACTTGGAAACAGGTTTTCAGACGGCCTTTTATTTTTAAAACCGTTATTTCCTTGAATTGTAAGGTTTACCATTAAATTAAAGTTATGAAGATATTTTTTGAACCATCGTATTCAAATGAAGACCTTAGCTTTGATAAAAACTAAGGTTTAGACGAATAAAGAAAGGCTGAGACCTTTGCAAAAAAGCCCTTCCCACGACAGCCTAAATCCAAACAAAGGTCTCATCAGGTTCATTTAGCAGAATTCAAACAGCTCTTGATGCAATGAGCGTGTCTTAAGTTTTCCTGCAATACTGTTTGTAAAGCTACGACTACCACAAAGCCATAGACTGCGGGTTTCACTATTCTGAACGCTTTGTACAATATGATCAGCTGATAATCTTTGGGTTTCAGAAGGAATATAGTGGAATGTAACATTCGCTTGTTGAGCCAAATCTTTCCATTGGTTGATTATTTCTGCAGATAAATTTCTATCGGCATGGAACCAGTCAATTTGTTGATTGGATGGTTGTTTGGCTAATTCTTTGAGCCTTGCAAGGAAAGGCGTAAAACCAATACCGTTACTCACCCAAATTTGTTCATTTTTATCTGAAAAATTGAAGCGGCCATATGCACCATCAATTTTAACGGTATCACCGATGTTCAAACGTTGAGACAGACGATGGGTGTAGTCGCCCAAGTCTTTGATGATAAGATTGATTTGTTGATTTTCAGGATTCCAGTTTGAAGCGATGGTAAATGGGTGGCTTTCTCCATGTGCACGTAAAAAGAGGAATTGACCGGCTTGGTGTCCCTGCCATTTTGGCGCATTCAGGGTAAGTGAAAGCAGGGAGCCGTTTTGGTTCATGGCAGTTACTGTTGCGGTTTGCGGTTTACCAATGCGTTTAAAGAGGGCGAGGAGGGAACAAATACTACCGAAGAATAGGGCGGTAGCCAGCAACCAGCCAAGTGGCTGAGCCCAGTAAGCAAAGTTTGCCAATACGATGGTGTGCCATACGAGTGCAATATAGACAGGGACAATTAAGATGTGAAGTTTGGCAAACCAACGGTAGGGAATAAGTTTGATCAGTGCGATAACCAATAAGACGACTGCAACGTAAAAAGCAATCTCACCCACTTCTTCAGCAAAATGGCGCTGGGTAACTAACCAATCTTTTAAAGTCAAGACTTCCTGCATCGGTGGGCGCGGTGGCTTTTTGCCGTCAAACAGACCGAGCTTTACCAGCCATTTGGGGAATTGCTTACTGATCCAATGCAGGATACTGCCTGAAAGGGCAATGATGCCCAACCATTTATGCAGGCGGTACATTTTATCCAATCCGCCAAATAGTCCTTCCAACATTTTGGGACGTACTGCAAGAATCATACAAGCACTCATAGCCAGTATGCTGATGCTGCCGGTGAACTGTAATAATAGGTTACGTACGGGAAATACGCCCCACTTGTCTGGAAATGGCGTGGCAAACAGCCATAAAGCGGATATGCCGACTAAAAAGGCAAATAAGGTAAATTTAATATTTTTCATGGTAGTGTTCTTTGTGAAATTAAAATATAAAACAGTTGGTGCTTGTTTTAACAGGACTAAGTATATCTTGGAAAAATTAGGCCAAAATTATCGATAAAGTGCTTCCTGTATTCATTGTTAGGGCTTAAAACGCCAATGTTGGTATGCTCAGCCTTTCTTGTCGTTGATAGTTTAAAGTGGAACATTATTTAATAAATTCCACCACTTCGCGTTTTTGGGTGAGGCTCTTACTTGCGATAGCCAAATGCTGCCATCACACTTAACTTAAATTCTTGGGGATCAAACAAGCCTTTTTCTGCCAATAATGTATCCATTTTGGCATGAGGGAAACCTTCAACAGTGGGAAGCGGTCGATGTGTTTGGCAATCATGGCTTGGGCAGTTTACTGGAAGAAAGTACTCATGAGAAATCCCCTAAATGTCTTGGTGGAAATTTAGGGGATTTTGGGGAATTTTGCAAAGGTCTCAGGCCGTCTGAAACCCTATATTCAGGTTTCAGACGGCCTTTTTAACTACCCTATTTTATTCGCCGTAGTAGGCTTTGGTCAGGATTTCTTCCATATCGGCCACCATCGCGAGGCGTGGGTTGGCCGGGGTGCATTGGTCTTCAAAAGACATCATGGCCAGCTCTTTTCTGCCATCGAGGAAGGTTTTCTCATCGATGCCCTGCTCTTTAAACGACATTTTGATGCCGACGTTGACCGCCAGTTCGTGGCAGGCGCGGGCGAAGGATTCTACGCCTTCTGCTGGTGTGCTGCATGGCAGGCCTAAGGTACGGGCGATTTCCTGATATTTCAGGTCGGCTTTGTAGTAGTTGTACTTCGGCCAAGTGGCGGTTTTCTGCGGACGCGTGCCGTTGTAGCGGATGACGTGCGGCAGCAGGATGGCGTTGGCGCGGCCGTGCGGAACATGATATTTACCGCCAATTTTGTGTGCCATCGAGTGGTTGATACCCAAGAACGCATTGGCAAACGCCATGCCTGCGATGGTAGAGGCATTGTGCATATGCTCGCGCGCTTCAGGATCGGCCGCACCATGTTTGTAGGAGCGTTCGAGGTATTGGAACACGAGCTTGATGGCTTGCAGAGCGAGGCCGTCTGTAAAGTCGTTCGCCAGTACGGAAACGTATGCTTCTACGGCATGGGTCAGTACGTCCAAACCGGTATCGGCGGTTACACCTGCCGGAACTGTCATGGTAAACGCAGGATCGACAATCGAAATGGTCGGTGTCAGTGAGTAGTCGGCAATCGGATATTTTTTGTCTCCGTCGCTGATGACGGTAAACGGCGTCACTTCGGAGCCTGTACCCGACGTGGTAGGAATGCCGATAAATTTGGCTTTGCGGCCCAATTCAGGGAAACGGAATGCGCGTTTGCGGATGTCCATGAATTTTTGCACCAAGTCTTCAAAATCGACTTGCGGCTGCTCGTAGAAGAGCCACATGGCTTTGGCCGCGTCCATCGGCGAGCCGCCGCCCAGCGCGATAATGGTGTCCGGCTGGAAGCTGCGCATCAAATCCGTGCCTTTATAGACGGTTTGGACGCTCGGATCGGCTTCAACGTCAGTAAACAGCTGGATGGTCACTTTGTTTTTGCGTTGATGCAGTTGGTGGGTGATTTTATCGACAAAGCCCAGATCAACCATCGAACGGTCGGTCACAATCATGACTTTTTCGCAGTCTTTCATGTCTTGCAGATATTGGATGGAATCGCGTTCAAAATAGATTTTGGCGGGCACTTTGAACCATTGCATGTTGTTTCTCCGACGGCCTACTTTTTTGATGTTTAACAGATTGACTGCGCTGACGTTGCCGCCGACGGCGTTTTTACCGTAAGAGCCGCAACCGAGGGTCAGAGAAGGCAGGAAGGCGTTGTACACGTCGCCGATGCCGCCGAAGGTGGAAGGCGAATTCCAAATCACGCGCAGCGCTTTGACGCGGGAGCCGAACGTTTTGACCAATTCTTCGTCGGCGGTATGGATGGCGGCGGAGTGTCCCAAGCCGTCAAAGGCAACCATTTCTTCGGCAAACTTCAAACCTTGTTCGGTCGAATCCGCCTTAATCATGGCCAAAACAGGCGAAAGTTTTTCGCGGGTCAGCGGTTCGTTCGGGCCGACTTCGCGGCATTCGGCGATGATGATGTTGGTTTTTTCAGGCACTTTAAACCCGGCCTGTTCGGCAATCCATGCCGCCGGTTTGCCCACGACGGCGGAATTAAGTTTCGCGCCGCCGCAGCTGGCGCAGTTTGCCGTGACGCCGAAGATAAACTCTTCGAGCATGGCTTTTTCTTTTTTGTTGGCAAAGTACACGCCGTAGGATTTGAATTCTTCGGCCAACTCTTTGTAAATCTCTTTATCGGCAATCACCGCTTGCTCGCTGGCGCACACCATGCCGTTGTCGAAAGATTTCGACATCACAATATCGTGCGCCACTTGTTTGATATCCGCCGTTTTTTCAACATAAGCAGGTACGTTGCCCGCCCCGACGCCAAGCGCAGGTTTGCCGCAAGAATACGCGGCTTCCACCATCGCATTGCCGCCGGTCGCCAAAATCGTTGCCACGCCCGGATGCTTCATCAGCGCGGAAGTGCCTTCCATAGACGGCTTTTCAATCCACTGGATACAGTTTTCCGGCGCACCTGCCGCAATCGCCGCATCACGCACAATACGCGCGGCATGGGCGGAACACTGCTGTGCAGACGGGTGGAACGAGAAAATAATCGGATTGCGGGTTTTCAGCGCAATCAGGGATTTGAAAATGGTGGTGGAAGTCGGATTGGTGGTCGGCACAATACCGCAAACCACACCGACCGGATCGGCAATTTCAGTAATACCGGTTACATCGTTTTCACTGATGACGCCCACGGTTTTCAAATCGCGCAGGCGGCGCACGACGTTTTCGCAGGCAAACAGGTTTTTCGTCGCCTTATCCTCAAACACGCCGCGTCCCGTTTCCTCTACCGCGTGCATGGCGAGTACACCATGTTTGTCCAGCGCGGCGATAGAGGCTTTGGCAACAATAAAATCAATCTGCTCCTGATCCAGCTTAAGAAACTCATCCAACGCCCGTAAACCCTTTTCAACCAGGCTGTTTACCTCGGCTACGGCTGGGCTGACGACGTTGTCGGCTGATGCGTTCATGGTGTATCTCCTTAATAAAAGGTGGCAATAAGGTCAATAAATTTTCACTACGATAACTATAGGTAATTTAGTTACATTTTGCTTTGACCTACATCACAAACCATGATTGAACTTTTCAGACGGCCTCTCTACCACTTATTCATTTTAATTTATTGAAGTATAATGATTTTATCCTTATGTAGCCAAAGATGGTCTTTTTTGGTCGCTTTCCTCAATAATTAAGATAAAAACAGAAAAAAGATGTATTAAAATTACAAACTCAAATAAACAAAGGCCGTCTGAAAATATTTTTTCAGACGGCCTTTGTTTATATATGCCTTTTATTGGCTGATGTCTTCCAACGTACGGCCTTTGGTTTCTTCACCCAATACCAAGATTACCGCCACAATCAGCAGCATAACCAGCGCAAACATCATAAAGATATTGCCGAAGCCGCCGCTGTTGCCAACCATCGCCGCCACCACCATGGGCGCAAGTATGCCGCCGACGCGGCCGATGGCGCCTGCCCAGCCGGATGCGAAGGCACGGAAGCGCAAGGGGTAGAGCTCGGGGTATAGGTGTACAAAACGCCCCACGCGCCCAAGTTGAAGAAGGACATCAGGCTGCCCCAAATCATGACTTCGGCCGCAGTTGTGCTTTGCCCGAAAAACCATGCGCACGCGGCGCACGCGGCCAGAAAACCTGCCAGCGTTGCTTTGCGGCCGATTCTTTCCACCAAAGCCGCAGCGGCAATATAGCCGGGCAGTTGCGCAACAATCATCACCAGCACATATTCAAAGGTTTTGACCACGGTATTGCCCTGCTCGACCAGCAATTTGGGCAACCAAGTGAAAATACCATAATACGAAAACACGATACCGAACCAAACCAGCCACAGCATCAGCGTGCGCCGTGCAAACGGATGTTGCCAAAGTTGGACGAAGCGGATGCGTTCGCGCGGGGCGGCCGGTGCGGCAACGGCTTCTATCGGCGGCGTGATGCCCGATTGAATTTCCAGCGCGGATACCAAATGGTGCGCTTCGTCGGTTTTGCCACGGGAAAGCAGGTAAGGCACGGATTCGGGAACGAATTTCAACACCAACGGCACATAAAACAGGGGCAAGGCGCCGAATAAAAACGCGCTGTGCCAGCCGGTTTGCGGAATAAAGAAATAAGACACCAGCGCGGCCGAGAGCCAGCCCAAGCCCCAAAAGCTTTCCAGCAATACAATAAAACGGCCGCGTACTTTCGGCGGCGCATATTCGCTGACCAGCGACACGGCGACGGGCAGTTGGCCGCCCAAACCGACGCCGACAAAGAAGCGGCACACCAGCAAAACCGTCAAATCAGGCGCGAGCGCGCACAAACCTGTGGCAATGCTGTATACCACCATCGTGCCGGCAAAAACGGTTTTCCGTCCGAACCTATCCGCCAGCCAGCCGCTGAATACTGCGCCCAGAGCCATGCCGACAAAGGCAATGCTGACAATCCAACCCAACTGCGCCGGAGCCAGCGCCCAATCTTTGCCCAAAGCAGGCAATACAAACGACACCAAGCCTGTATCCATGGCATCAAACAGCCAACCTATGCCGACCCAAACCAGAAGTTTGTAATGAAATCGGGAAGGCGGCAGATTGTGCAGCCGTGTCAGAATATCCATAACTTCTTTCCTTTGTTTGTGTATATGATTGAATTGGGTTTTAGCAATAAATGCTTTAATTTCAGTGACAAACCTGAAACCGAGACATTGTGTCGATTTTAACATTGGTACCATATGCAAAGAATAGGAAGCACGTGTTTTTTAGATATTTTTATCGCCAGAACCGCACGCCCTATTAAAACTCTGAATAAGGGTTCACGGCAGTCCGTCTGAAAGTTGATGGTTTGGGTTTCAGACGGCCTGCCGTTTTTTGCAAAGGCTTCATGCTTGGGTTATGATGTTTATTTGTAATATGTAAACAGATGATTGCCTGTTTTTACATAACAGGCCGTCTGAACAACGGAGAACGATATGAATGCGGTTGTTATTGCGGTCATCATCATGCTTGTGCTGTCTTTATCGCGCGTGCATGTGGTGCTCAGCTTGGCTGTCGGTGCGTTTGTCGGCGGCTTGGTGGCCGGTATGCCTTTGGAGAATGTAACCAACGCGGCCGGCGATGTAGTGCAGCAAGGGATTATTCCTGTTTTTAACGAAGGCCTGAAAGGCGGGGCGCAAATCGCGCTGTCTTATGCCATGCTCGGTGCGTTTGCCATGGCCATCACGCATTCCGGCCTGCCGCAACAGCTCGCCGGCGTGATTATCCGCAAACTCAACGGCGGCGAAGGCAATGCGAAAGGCGAAGGCGCGGTCAAATGGCTGCTGCTGGCGATTATTTTGTGCATGGGTGTGATGAGCCAAAACGTTGTGCCGATTCATATTGCGTTTATCCCGATGATTATTCCGCCACTGTTGTTGGTGTTCAACCGTTTGAAACTCGACCGCCGCTTGGTGGCCTGTGTGATTACGTTTGGCTTGGTAACGACTTATATGTTCCTGCCTTACGGCTTCGGTGCCATCTTCTTGAACGACATCATGTTGGGCAATATCCGCTCGGCAGGCATGGACACCAGCGGCATCAATGTGATGCACGCAATGGCGATTCCGGCTTTGGGCATGGTGTCCGGCTTGCTGCTGGCCTTTTTGCACTACCGCAAACCGCGCATTTATCAAAACAATACCACTGACACGGAAGACAACCGTGCGGCAGTTCAACAACAAGAGCCTTCAACCTATCGCAGCTTGGTGGCGGCTGTGGCGATTGCCGTGTGTTTTGCTATCCAGCTTATGTATGATGGCTCGCTGGTATTGGGCGCGATGTTGGGCTTTGCCGTGTTTATGATGTTGGGCGTGATGAACCGCTCCGCCGCCAGCGATGTGTTCGGCGAAGGCATCAAAATGATGGCGATGGTCGGCTTTATTATGATTGCGGCACAAGGTTTCGCCGCTGTAATGAACGCAACCGGCGAGATTCAGCCTTTGGTCGAACACAGCATGGCTTTGTTCGGAAGCAATAAAGGCATGGCCGCCTTTACCATGCTGTTTGTCGGCCTGCTGGTAACCATGGGCATCGGCTCGTCTTTCTCCACTTTGCCGATTATTACCGCGATTTATGTGCCTTTGTGCATCAGCTTGGGCTTCTCCCCAATGGCTACCGTGGCCATCGTCGGTACAGCCGGTGCGCTGGGTGATGCGGGTTCCCCTGCTTCCGACTCAACGCTCGGCCCAACCATGGGTCTGAACGCCGACGGTCAACACGACCACATCCGCGATTCGGTTATCCCGACTTTTATCCACTACAATATCCCGCTGATGGCTGCCGGCTGGATTGCCGCGATGGTGCTGTAATATGAGCGATATTCAGGAATTGGAACACCGCGTTACAGAGCTGGAAATTCAGACGGCCTTGCAGGAAGATTTAATCGGCAGCCTGAACGACACCATCGCCAAGATGCAGCAGGCTTTGGATTTGCAACAAGGTCAGTTGCGGCTTCTGTATCAACGGATGCAGGACAAAGGCGCAAACGGCGAACGCGAATCGTACAGCCTGCGCGACGAGATTCCGCCGCATTATTGATCAACTAAAAAGGGCGTGTTTGATACATGCCCTTTTCTTTCATAACAAAGGCCGTCTGAAAGTCAATCAAGCTTTCAGACGGCCTTTTAAACAATCAAACCTTATAAACAAGCCAATTCGTTAGCCATTTGCTGCTCGACGGTTTCACGTTGGCGGATAAGTTTGCATTCGTTGCCGTCAACCAATACTTCCGCCGCACGGTTGCGCGTGTTGTAGTTGCTCGCCATGCTTGAGCCATACGCACCGGCGCTGCGGATAAGCAGTAAATCCCCTTCTTCGCAGGCGATGGTGCGGTCTTTGCCGAGGAAGTCGCCGGTTTCGCAAATCGGGCCGACGATATTGGCCATCAGAGGCTCAATGCCTTTGGTTTCGACCGCTTCGATGTGATGATAGGCATCATAAAGCGCCGGACGCATCAAATCGTTCATCGCCGCATCGACCATCACAAAGTTTTTCTCTTCGCCATATTTGACGAATTCGACTCGCGTCAACAGTGCACCAGCATTACCAACCAAACTACGGCCTGGCTCGAGGACCAGTTTCAGACGGCGTGTACCCATCAGTTTTTGAACTGCTTGGGCATACGCGCCCAAATCAGGCACATTTTCGTCTTGATAAACAATGCCGACACCACCGCCCAAGTCCAAGTGTTCCAACACAATGCCTTCGTCTGCCAGTTGGTCGACCAAGGCCAAGATACGTTCGCAGGCTTCGACAAGCGGGCTGAGGTCGGTCAGTTGCGAGCCGATATGGCAGTCGATACCGACAATTTTCAAATGGCTTTGTCGGGAAGCATGACGATAGGCCTCAAGCGCATCGGCATAGGCAATACCGAATTTGTTGGCTTTCAAACCGGTGGAGATATAAGGGTGGGTTTTGGCATCGACATCAGGATTGACACGCAGGGAAACCGGGGCGACTTTACCTAAACGCGCGGCAACTTTCTGAATACGGTCGATTTCAGGAATGCTCTCCATATTGAAGCATTTCACGCCTGCATTCAGCGCAAATTCAATTTCTGCCTCACTCTTACCCACACCGGAAAAAATCGTTTTCGCCGCATCGCCGCCGGCCGCCAAAACGCGCGCCAACTCGCCGCCGGACACAATGTCAAACCCGCTCCCCAAAGAAGCAAAGTGTTTGATGATGCTCAGGTTGCCATTGGCTTTCACTGCGTAGCAGACAAGCGGATTTAAAGCGGCAAACGCAGTTTGGTAGTTTTCAAACGCCTCGGTCAGCGCAGATTTGCTGTACACATAAAGCGGCGTGCCGAATTCCTCGGCAAGGTGGGAATAAGGGGTTTGTTCGCAGGATAAGGTCATGTTTGTGAATTCTTTTTTAATCGTTGGTTTGAGTGGTCGGCTCTTTGGCCGTATCGAATTTCAAGCCGGTCTGAATCACGCCGAAGCGCGCCTTGTCGCCTTCTTTGGGCAGGTAGAGGTCGCCTTTGTAGCCGCAGGCAGAGAGCAGCAGAGCCGTTGCCGCTGCAAAAAATACGCCGTATTTCATCAGTAAAACTTTCTTCATCATTACGAATGTGGCAAGATTCGGTATCTTAAACAAAAACCACACAAAAAGCCATGATGACCGAAAGCGAATTCATCCGCATGAGCGAAGAATTATTCGAACACATCGAAGACCAAATCGACGAAAACGGCTGGGATTTCGACTGCCAGTTTGCCGGAAACGTCCTGACCATCGAAGCGGCGGACGGCACGCAAATCATCGTCAACCGCCACACGCCCAACCAAGAATTGTGGATTGCAGCCAAAAGCGGCGGCTACCATTTCGCCGAGCAAAACGGCAAATGGCTGGCAACACGCGACAGCCGTGATTTCTACGATGTTTTGAACGAAGCACTGAGTGCGGCTTCGGGCGAAGCAGTTGAGATTGCGGAATTGTGATTCAGTCTTCAAATATCCCTAGCTAAAAATCTATTTACCTCAAAGGACACCCAAATGCCCCTACTAGACAGTTTCAAAGTCGACCACACCCGTATGTACGCCCCTGCCGTACGCGTAGCAAAAACCATGACCACGCCCAAAGGCGACACCATTACCGTGTTTGACCTGCGTTTCTGCATTCCCAACAAAGAAATCCTGCCTGAAAAAGGCATTCACACGCTGGAACACCTGTTCGCAGGCTTTATGCGCGACCACTTAAACGGCAACGGCGTTGAAATCATCGACATTTCCCCGATGGGCTGCCGTACTGGTTTCTACATGAGCCTCATCGGCACGCCCGACGAGCAAAAAGTGGCCGACGCATGGCTCGCTTCAATGCAGGATGTTTTGACCGTTCAAGACCAAAGCAAAATCCCCGAGCTGAACGAATACCAATGTGGCACCTACATGATGCACTCACTTGCCGAAGCACATGAAATCGCCCAAAACGTTTTGGCACGCAAAGTCGCCGTCAATAAAAACGAAGAGCTGACATTGGACGAAAGCCTGTTGAACGCTTAATCCGCCATGACAGTAAAGGCCGTCTGAAACTCTATATGACAAGTTTCAGACGGCCTAAAACCTTTTATTCCAATTTTCAACCTTTCAGCCATAGTTTTACACCGCCTAAAAATAAGTTGGCGGATGCTGACAGTGTACATAGTATAATTACACTTTAAACAAACAACCTGATTCTATTGCTTTTATGAAACCGTTTTTCTGCAAAACCGCCATTGCCCTCAGCCTGACCCTCCCTGCCGCCGCCAACGCTGCCGAGTATGTTTGCAATGTTGAAGGCATCACCGTTTATACCTCACACCAGATCAACAATACCTGCCGCGTTACCGATTCGTACAGTCCAGTAGAAACAAATGTATCTCAAACAAACACTGAGCAGCTAAATTTGAATTCGACTCTTACAGAACAACAAACAGATCCGAAATTGGTTGGAACACAGAACATTTTCAATAAAACAGGAGTAACAAACCAAAAAACTACTAGATCAACGGCTGATCACTATGTTCCTGTTATAGAAACACAAACGGCAATAGCTCCTGTTGAAACCAAGCAATATCCCGTTAATACTTTCGCCATATTCAATACCACACCTGTTGTTCAAGTATACCCCTCTGCACCTATCGCTCAGGCACAAACTACCCCTCAGGAAAATCATAGATCGGATAGCTTTTTCTCTCCTCATACTGAGCAGATATCTACCCAAACTCTCGCCGCCCCGAACGTGCACACTGACCAAGCTACCACCACCCAATTCCTGAATCATTCTCTAGATTTGGAGCCATTGGACAACAAGACAGCAAAAAGTACAACAGCCGAAGAACCGGCCAAAACTGAAGTTACACACACAGAACAAACTGTTTCCAAAACATCGATAAACCGCACAACCAATATTAAAAAAACAGTAACCAAACCACTTAACGCTGAAAACTCTTCTGCATCGTCCGACAAAACCAATATATTAACAGGATCTACAACCGAGATTTTCGCACTGACAGACTCGGTCAAGCCGACCGAACCCATACCAGCGACAGCAACTCCAACGAAGCCTACCAAAACCCCATTGCCCAAAGCATATGGACCAACCACTGATGCACTCTTCAGCGATAAAGATGTCGATAACGACATCAAAATTCTGCTAAATGGTCCGATCGGTGGCGTTACCAATACTGCCGAAGCTGCTAATCCGCGTCTGAATATCCTCCTACGCAACAGCATACAGAAACGCCAGGCCAAGCAAAATAGCCAGCAAGACATCCGCCGCAAAGCACCGATTCGTACCATTCCTGCAACCATTGCTGCACCACAACCCAAACCTAAAGAAACCCGCAAACAGATATTGCAGACCGAAGTACGCAATGAACAGGCTGCCATTACCCGCCTTCAAACCCAGTTGAATGCGGCCAAACAAAAAGGTGATCAGATTAAAATCCAACAGCTGACCCGTACCATCAACGCCCGTAAAGCGAATATCCGCGCTATTCAAGGCGAGATGTCTCGTTGATTGGTTTTTGATACAAAAAGGCCGTCTGAAAATATTTTCAGACGGCCTTTTTAATGGTGCAAACCTTATTTATTCAAAAGACAAATACTTTCTCTAAAATCATTTGTCGATCACACCAAAGTACATTTTTTCACATCCCTACCCTCGTGCGCCATTACTGCTTCTATCCAATCAGCGATACTTTGCCAATAATATTGCGGCTTTTCAGACGGCCTATCAGCCTGCATCACTTCATCATTCAACACAAAGGGAACCCCCTGCTCTGCACCGGCTTCAAGCAAAATCCAAATACTGCCTTCATGGGTATCGGCATGAGCCGCTTGATATTCGTATGCCCAGCCAACCGCAGCCTGTCCGCCATTTTTCAAAGACTGCATCGCCAGCAATAATGGATGAAAGCAGGTATCTACATTGTTGTCGGCAGCCACAACCAAAGTTGTACCATGCGTGCCTAACGCTTGCGCGGTGTGAAAAACGGGGGAGTTGTGCAGATTGGCAATAAAGTCAAACGGCATCGCGGCGTGATGGTTCAGCACATTGTCTGCCATTTTTTCAAATACGGATGGCGAAGAAAACGGCGTACCGAAAAAAACAGCGCAATCAGGACGGATTTCGCTTTGTTCCTTCAATTGCCCTGCACCAAGCGCGGCAATCAAACTCAAGCGGCTGAGGCGGCGGGTATCTATACCGCTTTGCTGCTTTAAGGTTTGTTTGAGGATTTTACCGCCGGTGCCAGCGTCAGTATCAAAACGCACAGCGGCGGTAATACGGATATTAGGATTTACGGTTGCCATTGCCATACCAAAGATGTGTTGCTGCCGCCAAAACCAAACTGATTAGCCAAACAGAAAAAGCCGCCTTTTTGTGAAGCCGCGCACTCGGAAAAACAAATTTCCCGCCCCTGATAATCGCTGCTTTTGCCTTGTTTTAAAGCGGATAAAAGCAAGGCTGTTTCAAGGGCTGCCGTTGCGCCAAGCGTGTGTCCGATTTGCGGCTTGAACGCCATCAAAGGCGGCAGTGTACCGAATATATTTTCCAGTGCGGCCAATTCGGCGGCATCGCTGTCAGCCGTGCCGATGCCGTGTGTTTTAACGGCTGCAATGCTTTCAGGAGCGATGCCTGCAACACCCAAAGCGCGTCGCATCACTTGCTCCTGCGCTTGGCCATCGCTTTGAATCAGGTCATTGCCTGTATTGGCGGCGTGTCCGATAAGTTTCAGACGACCTGAAGAAGATTCGGGCGCGACGGAAGACAAGGCAAGTGCGGCAACACCTTCGCCTAGAATCAAACCGTTTCCGCCAAAAGGCTGATACTGTTCGGCCAGCAAACCCAAACTGTGAAAATGCAGCAAAGTCAGCCGGTTGAGGTTTTCAATACCAAGCACAAAGGCGCGCTCCGCCCCTCCGCGCAAACAATTATCCGCCTGAATCAGCGCATGGGCAGATGAAGTGCAGGCAGTAGCGAAACTGAAAATCTGCCGATTGCTGCTGCGCCGGCGCAAATCTTCGGCAAGATAAAGCAGATTGTGTTCCTCTGCCGCCCTATTGCCTGCAAGATGGCGGTTTTCATATTCGGAGATGGAATAGGAACTGGAACCGATAAAAACCGGCGCATCGTGCCAGCTTTCAGACGGCCAGCCTGCATTTTCGGCGGCTCGGCGCAAATGTTGTTCGGCGATATCCGCAAATTCCTTCCGCCCCAAACTGTCGCTAGCAAATGCACGAAAATAAGCAGCTTGCTGCGGCTGGTTTAAAAACGTATAAGACACCACATCAGGCCGTCTGAAATCCGTTTGCAGATTCAAGGCAGAAGTGGCCGCCGTACCGGAAACCCAACTCACGCGCCATGCTCCGCACGGATAAATGCCGCCAAATCGCGTACGCACATCATATGTTTGCGCACCATCCGGTCGCCCTGCAGGCGCACTTGGAAATACTGTTGCAAAGCAACGCTGATTTGCAGCGCATCAAGCGAATCCAAACCGACCGGACTGTCATCGCCAAACAAAAGCGCATCGTCGGTGAAATCATCCATATCCACATCGTCGGCCTTATCGGCCTCTTGCACGATTAACTTTTTCAATTCCGCTTCCAGCTCGTACTCGGCCAGTGTAAAGGTGTAAGACATTTTTTAAACTCCCATTTTTATATCATGAAGCAACAGCTCGTTTTAGCGAAACTCGCTACGCTCGTTTCCAGACGGCCTGAACTTTATGCAAAATCGCCCCAAAGCGTCTGCATGGCGGCAATGGCCGCAAGTGAGGCGGTTTCGGTACGCAACACCCGTTTGCCAAGCGTAACGGATTGAAAACCGGCATCAAATGCCTGCTGCTCTTCCTTCTCCGTCCAGCCGCCTTCCGGGCCGACCATAAACACGACTTTGCCGGATTGCGGCTGAACATCGCTCAGCTTTTGTGCGCGGTTCAAGCTCATTAACAGTTTGGTCGTTTCCTGCGGCAACTGTTGCAATGCCTGTACATAAGTCGTCAGCGGCAAAACCTTCGGCACAATATTGCGGCCGCTTTGTTCACACGCCGAAACAACGATTTCCTGCCAACGCGCCACCCGCTTTTCAGCGCGTTCGCCGCTCAAGCGGACGACACAGCGTTCGCTGATGACCGGGCGAATTTCTGCCACACCCAACTCCACGCTTTTCTGCAAAGTGAAATCCATGCGCTCGGCGGAGGATACCGCCTGTACCAACGTAATGTTCAGCGGCGATTCGTTGTCCGTTGCCTCTTCACGCAAAATCCGCACGCTGGCGCGGCGCTTTTCCAAAACTTCGGGCAAAGCCGGATATGCCTTGCCATTGCCGTTGAACAACACGATTGCTTCCGTGTTTTTCATGCGCAATACATTCAGATGGCGCACCACATTATCGGGCAATTCGACCACGCTGTCGGGGCTTAAGGCAAAATCAACATAAAATCGGGGCATGGTTTCCTGCTTTATTCATGTATATAATTTAGACTTTCGTGAACGAAGTTGAAACACGGCGGCATACACTTGCCTGCCTGATTTCGATTTCATCCACTATAATTTAAAAACTTTCCGAATTTTAATCCACTGTCACGCAAAACTGCAAAAACAAGGATACGCCGTGCTATACCGTTTACAGAAAGTCGTCCGCCACATCGCCCAAACCGAAGTCATGCCGCGTTTTCTGAACACGCCGTCACGACGTAAGGAAGACGGTTCGGTTTTGAGTGAAGCGGATTTGGCCGCACAAACCGCTTTTGCCGCCGCCCTGCCCTTATTAGAAGATTGTCCGATGTTGGGCGAGGAGATGAGCGTTCAGGAGCAAACCCGCTTGTGGAACGAACATTCAGACGGCCTGTGGATTGTCGATCCTATCGACGGCACAAACAACTTCGTCAACGGTTTGCCGCATTTTGCCGTATCCGTCGCACTGGTTAAAAACGGCCACGCCGAATTGGGCGTAATTTACAATCCGGTCAGCGGCGAATGTTTCTATGCAGAACGTGGCAAAGGCGCATTCCTCAACGGCACGCCGCTGCCGCTGCGTTCCGAAAACAAAAAACTCAACGAATCCATTGCCGGCGTGGAAATCAAATACTTGCGTTCGGGCAAACTCGCCAGCCGCATGAATACCCTTGCCCCATTCGGCACAATCCGCAGCATGGGCAGCAGCACGCTCGATTGGTGCTACCTTGCCAGCGGCCGCTACGATATTTACATCCACGGCGGACAAAAGCTGTGGGACTACGCTGCCGGCGCATTAATTTTTGAAGAAGCCGGCGGCTGCCTGACCACTTTAGAAGGCGACGATTTTTGGAGCGGCGAACATGTATTCAAGCGTTCCGTCATCGCCGCATTGCAACCCGAGCTGTTTCAGCAATGGGTGAAATGGATTCGAGAAAATCAGTAAAAATACCGTTTATCTTCAAAATATCACGATTATCTTGCAACTTATTGAAATTATTTCACTTCTTAACAGCATTTAATACTAAAAACGGTAGAATATCAATCGCTGACACAACACCGCTCTTTCATCCCTTTTGGGCGGTGCAGCAAGTAAGACGTTTTCCCGCAATGTATTGGCCATTCATACTTCTCCCTTAGTATGAATGGTTTTTTTTATCTGCAAAAACAGCTCAGGCCGTCTGAACGTTCAGACGGCCTGTTTACACTACTATTTGAAAAACTGTCCGCAACACGCCTTAAACTTTTTGCCCGAACCGCACAAACAAGGCTGTTTCATCGTCGGCAACGCAACGGTCGGATCAATAAAGTACCAACGCCCGTCTATTTTCACAAACGCCGACAATTCATGATGGCACTCGGTTTGCCCGTTCTCTTCAAAATACGCCTCAAACTCGACCAAAGCATGCAGTTTGCCAAACGGCACATGACGGATAACCTTCAATCCCGACCACTGCGTCTGCTGACTCCATGCCGCCAAATCCTGCTTGTCCAACAAATTCTGCTGCGCAGGGACAGTCGTGTCCACGATATAGTCGATTTCCTGCAAAACATACGCGCTGTAACGCGAACGCATCAACTCTTCCGCCGTCGCGGCCGCCGCCTCACGCGCATGAAACGGTGCGCAACATTCCGCATAAACGCGCCCCGACTGACAGGGGCAAAGTGTAGCCGTCATTCCTAATTACCCGAATAAATCCATTTCAAAATTATAACGCAAACCCGACTCAGGCCGTCTGAAAACAAGCGTAGCAAGTTTCGTTAAAACGAGCGTAGAGAGTTTCGCTAAAATAAGCAAAGCGGGTTTCGCCAAAATAAACGCAACAATCTGATATAATGCACCTTTTCGATTTTGACTATCCATGATGACCATTCCCATCCAAAGCATCAGCCGCCTGTTGCCGCAAACCCAATGTCGTGAGTGCGGCTATGAAGGCTGCCTACCCTATGCGCGCGCCCTGTCGGCAGGAGAAGCGCCGGTCAACCTGTGCGCACCGGGTGGGGAAACCGTCATGAAAGACATTGCCGACCTGTTGGGCAAGCCATACCTCGCGCCTGCAAAAACACAAATCAAAGCCGTAGCCCTGATTGACGAAGCCGTCTGCATCGGCTGTACCGCCTGCATCCGCGCCTGCCCTGTCGATGCCATTATGGGCGCGTCCAAACTGATGCACACCGTCATCAGCGACGAATGCACCGGCTGCGGCTTGTGCGTTACCCCCTGTCCCGTCGACTGCATCGACATGGTTCCCGTATCGCAGCCCTTCCTGCCGTCCGCACGCCGTTTCAGCACCTCTACCGAACCGCGCTTTGCTGCCGCCGAACATGCTCAAAGCCGTTTTGAACGCCATACCGCACGCAAACAGCGCGATGATGCCGAACGCAAAGCCCTGCTGGCGCAACGCGAAGCCCTGCTGGCGCAACGCGAAGCCGCCGTCAAAGCCAAACAGGCCGCACAGGCACAAACCCAAACAGCCGCACCAAACGCCGCATTCAACCCCATGGATTTGATTGCCAAAGCCATGGCCAAAGCGCAATCGCAGCAGGACAAACTCGTCTCCTCCGACAACCGCGAAGACTTCAAAGCGCGCCAAATCGAAGAAGCCAAAGAACGCGCCGAACTGCGCCGCGCCCAACGTGATGCCAAATACGGCAACGAAGCCGAAAAAGCCGCCGCCATCGAATTTCTGCGCCGCTACAAAGCCGAGCAGGAAGCGGCCAAAGAAGCCCGCTGATTTCCAAAACAACAAACCCATTCCGACCGCATCAGGCCGTCTGAAAACATTGCACGAAAACCAATAACTTTATGAACGCACAAGAATTTCCACACCAGCATACCGCCCATTGCGAAAGCGGTGTGATGTCCACCCTGCTCAAATACCATGGCCACAATTTAGATGAAGCCATGATTTTCGGCATTGCCCACGCGCTGACATTTGTCTGGATGCCGCTGATCAAATTAAACGGCATGCCGCTGGTTTCTTACCGTACCGCGCCGCGCAGCATCATCAAAAACACCTGCAAGGCATTGGGGCTGAAATTGTCTGTCCGCAAATTTTCCGACGCACAAAGAGGACAAGCCGCATTAGATGCCGCGCTATCCTTAGGCAAACTGGCCGGTTTGCAAACCTCCGTCTTCTGGCTGCCCTATTTTCCGCCGCAAATGCGCTTCCATTTCAACGCACACAATCTTTTAGTATACGGCAAAGACGGTAACGACTACCTCATCAGCGACCCCGTATTTGAAACCGTACAACGCTGCGCCACCGAAGATTTGCAACGGGCGCGCTTTGCCAAAGGCGTATTGGCGGCAAAAGGCATGATGTACACATTAGAAGACAACAGGCCGTCTGAAAAAATCATGGCAGACTTGCCCGCCATCATCCGCAAGGCCATACACAAAAACGCCAAACAAATGCTCCCGCCCGTTTTTTTCGTCGGCGTCAAAGGCATCCGCACGTTGGCAAAAAACATCGAAGCCCTGCCCGCCAAACGAAATGCAAAATACCAAAAACTGTTCCTCGGCCATCTCGTGCGGATGCAGGAAGAAATCGGCACCGGCGGCGCAGGTTTCCGCTACATCTACGCCTATTTCCTCGAGCAGGCCGCCCGTATCTGCGACAACCCCGCGTTTCAGACGGCCTCGGAACAAATGACCGCCATCGGCGACCAATGGCGGCAGTTTGCAGCAATGTGCGTGAAGCAGTGCAAAAAGCCGTCCGAAAACGGCTGCCGCGAAATCGCCGCATTTTTGCGCAAGATTGCGGACGATGAAGAAACGTTGTGGCGGGGATTGTTGAAATAATGGGGAATCATGCGGCATAACTCAATCCGCCGCGTACAGTTTTAAAATCAGGTCGTCTGAAAACTCAAAGAAAAGATAAAAATGCGTTACTTAGCCACACTCCTATTATTGTGTTCCACCCTAACCCATGCTGCGCCGCCGAACGGCTTTGCCTTGGTGCATGATGCCGACGGACACACCAACTTACGCGAAAGCCCCGATTTGAATGCCAAAGTCTTGGCAAAAATTCCCAACGGTACGCCGTTGAAATGTTTGGGTGATGGCGGCGAAGGCAGTTTGACTTTCTGTACTGCCCAGCTGCAACAACCTGCCGCAGAAGACTACGGTTTCATCCATTACAGCCGTCTGATATTTCCCGCCGCTGACAAAAACTTCGTCCGCCTGCGCGAACAATCCGGTCGCGACGATACGCTGACTTTGTCCGGTAGCGGACAAACGGTACACATCGTTGCCCGCCGCATCTATCCAAAACTCAGCGACTTCTCGGGCATCAACAAAGACAAATACACCGCGCGGCTCTATCGAGGCAAACCTTTCTATGGTACAGAGAACGACATTCCCAAAAGCGTGTTCGCGCTTGAACGTATCACGCTGAACAGTCAAACAGTTCCCGCTGCCGAACTGCAAGGACTCTTCTCGCCCGATTTTGCCGCCACTGCACGCGGCAGCAATGTCTATCAAGGCTGGGAAGCCTATTACCGCAGCAGTGATAAGACACTTTATCTGTTCGGCAGACAAGGTTCGGGAGCGGGTAGTTTCGATGTCTGCTTTATATTTAAGAACGGCAAATTCCAGCGCCGCTATTTATGGAATGCTGCGATTTAAATATCGCTCGAAAAGGTCGTCTGAAAACTCAAAGAAATGGTAAAAATGCGTTACTTAGCTTCCCTCTTATTATTGTGTTCCGCCTTAACCCATGCCGCGCCGCCGAACGGCTTTGCCTTGGTTCATGATGCCGACGGACACACCAACTTACGAAAAAGACCCGATTTGAATGCCAAAGTTTTGGCAAAAATTCCCAACGGCACACCTTTGGAATGTGTGGAAGAACTCAGTGAAAACAGATCGGACTTCTGTTTTGTTCAGCTACAACAGGCAAGCGCCGACGATTCCGGCTTTATCCATTACAGCCGTCTGATATTTCCCGCCTCCAACAAAAACTTCGTCCGCCTGCGCGAACAATCTGGTCATGACGATACACTGACTTTGTCCGGCAACGGACAAACGGTACACATCGCTGCCCGCCGCATCCATCCAAAACGCAGCAACTTCTCGGGCATCAGCAAAGACAAATACACCGCGCGGCTCTATCAAGGCAAGCCGTTCTATGGCATGGACTCTATGATTTCCAAAAGCGTGTTCGCACTTGAACGCATCACTCTGAACGGTCAAGCGGTTCCCGCTGCCGAACTGCAAGGACTGTTCTCGCCCGATTTTGCCGCCACTGCACGCGGCAGCAATGTATATCAAGGCTGGAAAGCCTATTACCGCCACAGCGATAAGACGCTTTACCTGTTCGGCAGACAAGGTTCGGACGGCGATCCTTTCGGCGTCTGCTTTATATTTAAGGACGGCAAATTCCAGCGCCGTTATTTATGGGGTGCTGCGATTTAAATATCGCTCGAAAGGCCGTCTGAAACCATGATTCAAATCCAATCCCTCTCCCACCATTATCCCAAAGCTGAAACCGCCGCGCTGGACAATGTGTCGTTCGATATTGCCGACGGCGAATGTTTGGGGCTGCTCGGCCACAACGGTGCGGGGAAAACGACGCTGATGTCGCTTTTGGCCGGCTTGCAGGAAGTACGGCAGGGCGAAATTTTGTTTGACGGCAAGCCGTTGCGCCTATTGAGCCGCAGCGAGCGGCAGAAAATCGGTTTGGTGCCGCAGGATTTTGCGTTTTATCCGCAGCTTTCTGTGTGGGACAACCTGCTGTTTTTCGCCTCGCTTTACAAAGTGCGCGACAAAGGCCGTCTGAACGCACTGTTGGAACAGACCGACCTGACCGCCCACAAAAACAAAGTAGCGAAGCATCTTTCGGGCGGGCTTAAACGTCGTCTGAATTTTGCTATCGGCCTGATTAACACGCCGCAACTAGTGTTCCTCGACGAAATCACGGTCGGCATCGACCCTCAGTCGCGCCGCTTTATCCTCGACAGCGTGGCGGATTTGACACGGCAGGGAGTAACCGTGGTTTATACCTCACACTATCTGTCGGAAATTGAGCAGCTTTGCGACAAAATCGCGCTGCTGCAACACGGCAAGCTGGTGTACCACGGCGGTTTGGACGAGCTTTTAAGTACGCAAACAGGTGTCGTGCGCTTTACCGTCGAACCGCCACTGCTGCCTCAAACGCTGACCGCTTTGGGTGCCAAGCAAGTGGACAGCCGCGGCATGATGGAAACGACGCACGATGCCGCCGCCGTTTACGCCGCCCTGCAACAAAGCGGCGCACAAATCCGCTACTTCCAGCAGGGACACGGTTCGCTAGAAACGTTTTACCTTGATTTCCTGCGCAAAGACGAACCGGCAACAGATAAGCAAAATCCACAATGACGATTTCCTCCCTCCTCAAAGAACTCAAACTGCTCTGCCGAGACCTGCACGGTTTGGCCGTGTTGTTTGTGATGCCCATCGCCTTCATGCTGATTATGTCGTTGGCGCTGAGCCGCGACCAAGACCCACACACCGACAGCCGTATTGCGCTGGTTGGCATAGCAAACGATAGTATCAATACCGCGCTGGCCGCCGCGCTGGAAAAAGAGCAAATCCATGTCACACTGATGCCGTCTGAAAAACTGACCGACGCGCAAAACGGCCTGCACGACAAACGTTTCCAACTGGTGCTGCACAACCCGAACTCCGCTTCCGGAAAAATCGCCGACGACAAAGCCCTGCAAATCTATGTACCGCCCGATACCGAGCCTTCATGGCTGGCAGCAGTTAAAGGCGTTTTGCAGCAGCACTACACCGAAACGCGGCTGGACGCCTATTTCGACAACAACGACGGCATCAAAATCGACAATAAAAAACTGCCCCGCGCCATCCGCAAAGACATCCAGAAAAAAGTGGATGAAAAAAACGACGAACAATTTGCCGCCGTGCGCAGCTTTTTAGATAAGAAAATGCTGGAAGAGCATTACCTGAGCGCAGGCAGCGGCACGGTAGAAAAACCCAACGCTGTACAACATAGCGTTCCCGCATGGCTGATTTTCGGTATGTTTTTCATAATGATACCGCTGTCGAACGTCATGGCGCTGGAACGCCAGACCAACACCATCACCCGCCTGCGCCTCGCCCGCGCCTCCGCGTCCGGCCTGATTGCCGCCAAACTCATCCCCTATTTCCTGATTAACCAGCTTCAGTTTGTCGGAATGCTGTTGCTCGGCCGCTACCTGCTGCCCGAAATCGGCGTGCCCGCCCTCATACTCAACGGCAGCCTTGTTCCCTACGCGCTGCTGTCCGCCGCCGTCAGCGCCGCCGCACTCGGCTACGCGCTTCTAATCAGCGTCTGCGCCAAATCCACCGAACACGCCGTCGTCCTCGGTGGCGGCGGCATTATCCTGATGGCGGCAATCGGCGGCATTATGGTGCCCGCCCACGTCATGCCCGAAACCATGCAGCAACTCACTTGGATTTCCCCGATGGCTTGGGGCTTGAAGGCTTTTCAGGAATTGCTGCTCAACCGCAGCGGACTGGACGGAATCGGCCGTTATCTCATCCTGTTGTCCGCCTTCTCCGCCACCACTCTGACCGCCGCCGTGCTGGTTTATCGTAGGCAGTTGCAGACGCAGGTAAGGTTTTAAACCTATTGATATACTTTTACCCAATAAAAAAGCAGTATGCTATGCATACTGCTTTTTTATTCTAGCGTTCCCGCAATGCCTGCTTCATTCTAGTAATTGGTTTGATCAAGTATTGGAACACAGTCTTCTCACCAGTTTTCACATCAACTGTTGCCACCATACCTGGAATAATTGGCATTTCTTTTCCGTTCTTATCCAATAGCTTGCTGCCAGAAGTTTGAACCAAAATACGGTAATATACATTATTCATATTCAGTTTCAAATCACCGGTATTGCGTTTCTCATCACTCAATGTATCCGGACTAATCAAAATAACTTTACCTTCCAGACCACCATAAATAGCATAATCATAAGCCGTTAATTTCACTACAGCAGGTAACCCTGGTCGAATGAAGGCCACGTCATTCGGGCGGATATAGGCTTCAACCAAAAGGTTATCCTCAATTGGTACAATTTCCAAAATATCCTGTCCGGCATTGACCACACCACCAATAGTATTAATACGGATATTTTTCACAATACCTTTCATCGGTGCACGAATTTGTGAACGATCAACCGGGTCAGCACGCATGGCCATATTTTCCTTAGCTTGTGCAAGCTCAGCTTCGGTTTTAACCAATTCGTTACTTGCATCTGTCGTGTAACGGTTTTGGCGCTCAGTGATTTGTACAGCCAAATCCTGTGAATCACGTTGCATACGCAATAGCTCAACCTGAGACATAACACCTCTTTGAACCATAGGACTGACAATTGAAATCTGTTTGTCCAAAGCCGCCTTACTTTGCCGCAAACCGGAAACTTGCTCTTCCATTGCCTTACGACGAGAAATATAGGCAGCTTCTTCACGTTTTTTCAACTCAGAAGAAATGCCTTCAGGAAAAGTCAATTTACTATTGTAGGCTTCAGCTTTCAGACGGGCAGCCATTGCTTCCAAATTTTCTACTTTTGCCTGACTTTCGCGCAAAATGGCCGAACTTCGAGTATCATCCAATTTCAAGAGGACCTGGCCTTTTTCGACAGTATCGCCCTCTTTAACCAACATTTCTTGAATCGTTCCTGGATCTAAGCTCTGCACAATCTGTTCACGGCTACTCGGAATAATCCTTCCCTGTCCTTGTGTCACTTCTTCAAGCGGACTGAAATAAGCCCATACAATGAAGACAATGACAAAAGACAGAAACAAACTGATAACTGCAAAATAACCTGTATGTTTTTCAGACTGTAAAGCTGCACTTAAATCATTAATCAGCTTTAAATCTTCTTGATCGATATGTTCCGATTGCTGATTTGACATATTAATTCCCTTTTCCTTCTTTTTTTCAGCTGCAACTTGTGCCGCTTTTTGAGCTTGTGCCTGTACTGCTTGGGCTTGGCGTTCTTCATTCTCACGTAATTTAGCAATCACCGCATCGCGGGGTCCGTCGATAATGACACGGCCGTTATCAACCACCACAACACGATTAACCATAGGAAGAACCTGCAAGCGATGCGTAACAACAACAACGGTTTTATCATGCGCCCATTGAGCCAAGACACCCAAGGCCTGACGTTCTGTCTGCTCATCCAAACCGGTTGTCGGTTCATCCAGCAACACTACACGAGGGTGAGAGAGCGTCAAACGTACCAGCGATACAATTTGTTTTTGTCCGCCTGAGAGCCCTAAGCCATCTTCACCCAAAGGCATATCCAAACCTTTAGGATGATTACGAACAAGCTGATCCAAATGGAAATTGTGCAATGCCCCCAGCAATTCCTGATCAGTTGAATACCCATTCATACGGCCCAAGTCCAAGTTCTCTCGCAATGTACCGAGGAATAATCTTGGAGATTGATTCAGCAAAGCAACTTTATCACGCAGAAAATTCGGATCAATTTGGCGGATGTCCACGTTATCCAGCAAAATATTGCCTCCTGTCGGATCATA
The DNA here is from genome assembly GCF_024205705.1 of Neisseria subflava. Classification (NCBI taxonomy): domain Bacteria; kingdom Pseudomonadati; phylum Pseudomonadota; class Betaproteobacteria; order Neisseriales; family Neisseriaceae; genus Neisseria; species Neisseria subflava. Next base: position 234,076 of record NZ_CP073115.1, on the reverse strand, counting down.
CAGGCCACTGGCCAACTTTAATAAAGTACTTTTACCGCTGCCAATCCGTCCTAAAATGGCAACTTTCTCACCAGGGCGGATGATCAGATTAAGATTGGAGATAGCAGGTTGTGTATCTTCATTATATTTGAATACAACATTATCAAAAGTAAGCTGTCCCTGAACTTGATCAAGTGTTACATAGGCGCGCTCAGGGTCACGCTCAATCGGTCTTTCAACAATCGCATTGATACCATGAAGCGCATTTTTTGCCTGTTGGAAACGTATAGCCAATCCGGCAATTTTGCCTAATGAAGAGAGTGCACGACCGGAAAGGATGACTGATGCAATCACCGCACCCATCGTAATACGTGCCTCAACTACGCTGTCATGAATCAAATAAGTACCTAAAACAACCAAACCCACGGTATTAAGCTGCTGTAGGCCTACGGTAAAGTTGGATACAAACTCATTAATTTCTTTAACTTTCATTGAGCTGGCTGCCGTCACAGCATTCAACTTATCCCAACGCTGCTGTGCCCAGTTAGTCGCATTGTTGACTTTAAGTGTTTCGATACCTTCTACGGCCTCAACAGCCAAACCTTGACGTTGTGAGCTTTCTTTCATACTTTCATTAATGCGTTTAGCCAACATAGGCTGAACCGCAAAAGAAACCACAATTACCAAAATACAGGTAATGATTGGTACGATTACAAGTTTTCCGCCAATAATAAATATTACAAACAAGAAAAGTAACAAAAACGGCGCATCAACCAAAACCAACAAACTAGCGCTGGTCATAAATTCACGTACAGCTTCAAAATCCCGCAAATTGTTGGCATATGAACCGGATGAAATCGGACGCTCAATCAGACGTAAAGCCATCACACGTCTGAACAACGCAGAACTAATAATTAAATCTGCCTTTTTACCCGCAATATCTGTCAGACGCGAACGTATCATTTTACCGATAAACTCGAAGACAATCGCCAAAAATACGCCAATACTCAGCACCCACAAAGTAGAGTAAGCCTGATTTGGAATTACACGGTCATATACATTCATGACATACAGCGAACTGACCAATGCCAAAATATTGATAAGGAACGATGCTAAGATTACTTGGTAATAATACTTTTTAAACCGTCCAATCACTTTCCAAAACCATGCTTTAGGCAAATGGTACTCTGGCAACTCAGAGCGGTGGTCTGCAGTCAACTTGGGTTTAATGAACCAACAAAACCCCAAATATTGAGTTTCAAGCTCTTTATGACTGACTTCATGTGCCGGCGCATCCCCAGAACGGATGACATAAACACGCTCTTCTCCTCGCCCTTTTACCTCACTGACAACTGCAGCTTCATCATTATGGAGAATAATGACTACAGGCATCGCAAGTGAAGGGATCTCAATCAGTTTGCGACGGGAAATATGGTTTTCAAACCCATAACTGCGTAAAACTTCACTCAACGATTGGATATTGGCATTTAAATTTCGTTCTCTAGCAATGTTTGCTGCAAGAGCCTCTTCTGCAACAGGTTGATTAAGCAATTTTGTTGCAATGGCTAAATGTTTAATAATTGAATTCATAAAATCTATCTACAAAATAACGACAAATCAAAAATGGCCGTTTGCATTAAAATCCGGCACTTTAGCCCACTTGGCCAAGCTGGCTTTGGCAAGCAGATACGCAACCGCTGCATCTCGGTAGTCGTTTTGCGCCTCGATATAGTTGGTTTCAGTTGATGCCAGTTCCGCATACGAATCCAAGACATCCAACAATGTTCGATTTGCAATATAAAACTGCTGCTCATAGTCTTTTGCCACTTTTGATTGTGTTGCAATCAACAGTTTCGCAATTTTGGCACGGCGTTCGTTCTGTTTCATATCCACTTTCGCCGTTTCCGCACGTTCTTGAATATCCCGTAGCAATTCATCTGAACGCGATTTTGCCGATAATGCTACCGCATGGCTTTTTTTGACAGAATAATCAGAAGATTTGTTATAAAAATCCCAACTCATTGTTACAGCAATGCTTCTATCGCGATGCGTCGCACTACCTTCTAAATTAATAGAGGGGTATCTTGAGGCCTTGTTTACCTTAATATCAGATAATGCGCTGTTGTATTCCGACTCCTGCGCTTTCACGCTTGGATGCTCTTTTGCCTGCGCCTTATCAAAAGAAGCAATCAACTGATCTGCATTCTGTTTACCAAATGGATCGACAATATCTTTCTCAGTTAATTTCTTAGCACTGTATTTATTCAGCTTGCTCAAAGCCACTGATAAAGTTTTTTGTAAATTAGCTTCATTCGACAAAGTCTGCAAATAGCGAGATTCTGCTTGAGTCTTTTCTGAACGGCGACCTGGATCATATTTACTAATAATACGTAAGTCAGCCAAAAATTTTTCATGGCGTTTGATGTTTCTCTTAGCAATCGCTATTGACTCTTTCGCACGTAACGCAGTCAGATAAAGCGTACTGATTGTATTGGCTAACTCCTCTCGGGTCTCATAATATTTGTATTGGTAATACTCCATTTTATGCTTGTCGCGTTCGACAGCAGCCTGAATACCGCCCCAAGCATACAAATTCAAGCGCGATTTAATCCCTAGATCATCGCGCATTTTGGAATTGTCTGAAGTATGCCGCTGAGCCAAAACATTTTGTCCTGTTAAAGAAAAAGTCGGGTAATGCCCGGCCCTTGAGGCTTTCATGTCATTGTAGGCACCCTCTGTATTAGCATTAGCTTCCTGTAATGTCGGGTCGTTTTGCAGCGAATAACGAAGTATATCGACCAATTCCACTGCAAAAGCTGAAGGTGATTGCAAAATGCCATACAGTAGCAATGCAATAAACTTCTGATGGGGATTTTTCATAAACAAATTTCTCTTTTTTAGTGCAGAAAATAAGACTTTTTCACTTTAGAAATTATAAATCAAATTAGTTAAATAAAGTACAAAATACAAGGTTTTCAGACGGCCTCAATGTGTAAAGTAGATAAAAAAACGCACCCGAAGGTGCGTTTTTCTAATAGATGTTACAAATTAAGCAACGGTAATATCTGAATCAACCCAAAGTTCATTAGAACCAGTGTTGTAAACATTATAAGTATTGCCTTCATGAGTAACTTGTGAGCTTGCAGCTTTGCTAATACCACTTAAGGTCACTTTATCACCCGCATCACCATCAACAATTAACACGTTGTTATGAGATTTACCACTTGCATCAACAGTTGCTTTAGCACTGTGGTTTCTATCAACATCGCTTGCGCTGATAGTAACTGAGTTGTTTGACGTGCCGGTAATATCAATTTTCTCAAAATTAGAGATCATTGAAATAGTGGTTGTAATCGCTTTGCCATCTCGGTTCACAAATTGAAGTGTATCGAAATCACTGCCTCCATCAATAGATGCTCTGGTATTAATCGTACTAGATGTTCTCACGATGTCATCACCAGCCCCCATATTGATTGTTGGATTACCACCAGCTAAATAGAAGAACCCATTGCCTGTCTGACGAGCTTCAAGGATATCATTACCAGCCCCCATGTTTATAGTACCAGCAATGTTTTGGAAACTCGCGAAGTCATTACCGTCCCCCATATCAAGTGTATTGCTACGGTATTGAACCCCAGTTGCATAGACAGAATCATCACCGCTACCAGTAGTTAGGCTAGATCTAATCAACGCACCCAAGTCACCAGTACCACCTTTAGTACCAATTAAGATAACATCATTTTCGTTACCGTAAGTTTCATGGGAACCACCACCAACACGACGGTAGTAAGTGTAAGCAACATCCTTAGACACAGAGTTACCCGCTAAGTCTGTTTCAATTACAGAGTAATGTACTTTCTTCGCTGTTGCACCTGAAGCAATACCCGTAGCAAACTCAAACTCACCATTGGCATTTGCTTTACCACTTCTATTATTGATAGAAATCGTTGAATTTTTCTCAGCTGTTCCGATTAAATTCATACTACCATCAATAATCGCATGGAATTCACCTGCTTTTTGGTCAAGCGTCATATTTAAGGTGTCGCTGGTTGATGCCGCATTACCTTTCACACGAGCTTGTAAGCTGTATGCAATACCACCTACTTTGGTGTTGTTTGGTAAGGTAAACGAGTTACCAGAACCAGAATTCCAAGTTTGACCGCCGTCTGTACTGTATTCCCATTCAGAACCTGATGGAATACCAGACACGTTAACTTTACCATTTTTAGTATAGTTATCGTTACGAGACGCACCAGTATCTTCTGCAAGTGATAGTTCAAGTTTAACAACCTTATTGTTACCTGCCGGTTGAGTCACAACCGCACTTTCGTTGCCTGCAGGGTCTTTCGCTTGAGCCGTCACTGGAGAGCCATCTTTCACTTTGTCTTGTGGAATGGTGGTGCTGCTCTGACCTGCTTCAACATTTGGTAACGTTGTAGGGTTGCTTGAAGTCCAGCTACCATCAGCATTTTTGGTTAAAGTCACTTTTTCAGGGGCGTCCGAACCTTCAGGAGTTACTGTTACTTCTACAGTATCACCTGCTTCTGCATCGCTTGGTACTTTCACAGTGACTGAACCATCTTCTGTAGATGGGGTTACCTCTGGTGCACTCGGTGCAGTCGTATCAGGGTTATTACCCGCATTCGCTGTACCTTCTTCACCTGTGTTACCCGCAGTGTCAGTCGCCTTCGCTTTCACCGGTGAGCCATCTTGTACTTTATCCGCTGGGATAGTTGCTTTGCCGGTTGCTGACTCTACCTTAACATCTGGGTTGTTTGAAGTCCAAGTGCCGTCTGCACCTTTAGTAATGGTTGCAGTTTTCGGTGTGCCTGCTTCATCGGTGTAGCTCACTTCTACAGACTTGGTATCCGCATCTGCAGGAGGAGTCACTTCCACTGAGCCGTTGTCTTTTGCTTCAACAGTCGGTTTAGCCGGTGCAGTCGTATCAGGGTTGTTACCTGCATTAGCTTTGCTTTCTCTACTGCTTACACCCTGACCATCAGCTACATCAGCTCCCACCTCAGAGCCATCTTGTACTTTATCCGCTGGGATAGTTGCTTTACCAGTTGCTGACTCTACCACAACATCTGGGCTGTCCGAAGTCCAAGTACCATCCTCACCTTTCGTTAAGGTTGCAGTTTTCGACTTACCTGCTTCATCGATATAACGTACTTTCATAGACTTAACGTATAGAGCTGCAGGAGGAGTAATTTCTACAGAACCATCTGTTTTTGCAGTTACCTCTGCTGTTTCTAGAGGAAGATAAGCCAGCGGTACTGGGCTTGTATTACCTGCAGGATCTTCCGTATAAATATGTACATTAGCAAATCCTTTAAGCTTATTAGCTGGAATAATAGTAGTATTATTACCTACATCAACACTCGGCACATTCTCTGGTTTATCTGAAATCCAGCTACCGTCCTGTTGTTTAGTCAAAGTAGCTAAAATCTCACCATCATCATAAGCGTTATCCCCAACATTAAAGTTAAAAGTAGCTCGTCTAATTACAACAAAATCTCCAACTTCAGCGTCATTTGGCATTGTTACTCTTACAGAACGATCTTCTAATGCCTCCACTCCCGGTTCTCCTGGCGGAAGATCCGGATTACTAACCGCATGTTCAGTAGCTTCTTCGCCTTTGTTTCCAACATTATCAGTTGCCGAGGCTTTCACTAGGGAGCCATCTTTCACTTTATCTGCTGGAAGTATTATTTTGCCGGTCTCTGAATCTGGCAAGATAACATCTGGATTGGTCAAGAGATCAAATGGTTCAGATGGTATCCAACCCTCATTAGCATCTTTAATAATAGTTACTGTTTGCGGATTACCCTCTTCATCGATGTAGTTCACTTCAACAGATTTAGTATCTTCATCTGCTGGAGGGGTAATTTCAACAGTACCATTAATTTTCGCTTCAATAGTTGGTTTACCAGGTGCAGTTTTATCTGCATTTTCACCCGCTTGAGCTGTTACCGGAACACTGTCGTTACCAGACGGATCTTTCGCCTGTGCAGTTACTTCAGAACCATCTTTCACTTTGTCTTGTGGAATAGTGGTGCTGTCTTTGCCTGCTTCAACGTTTGGCACTGTTTCAGGTTTATCTGATGTCCAGCTGCCGTCTGCCTGTTTGGTCAAGGTCACTTTTTCTGGGGTGTCAGAACCTTCAGGGGTAACTGTCACTTCTACAGTATCACCTGCTTGGGCATCGCCAGGCACTTTCACAGTCACTGAGCCATCGGTAGTTGATGGAGTCACTTCCGGTGCGCTTGGTGCAGTCGTGTCAGGATTATTACCTGCATTCGCTGTACCTTCTTCACCTGCATTACCCGCAGTGTCCGTTGCTTTCGCAGTCACCGGAGAGCCATCTTTCACTTTATCTGCTGGGATGGTTGCTTTGCCAGTCGCTGGGTCTACCGCAACATCCGGATTGTTTGAAGTCCAGTTGCCGTCGTCACCTTTGGTTAAGGTGGCGGTTTTCAGTGTGCCCGCTTCATCGGTGTAGCTCACTTCTACAGACTTGGTATCCGCATCTGCAGGAGGAGTCACTTCCACTGAGCCGTTGTCTTTCGCTTCAACAGTCGGTTTAGCCGGTGCAGTGGTATCTGCTGTTGCTGGGTTGTTGCCCGCATTTACAGTACCTTCTTCACCTGTGTTACCCGCAGTGTCAGTTGCTTTCGCAGTCACCGGAGAGCCATCTTTCACTTTATCCGCTGGAATGGTCGCTTTGCCGGTCGCTGGGTCTACCGCAACATCTGGGTTGTTTGAAGTCCAAGCACCATCTTCACCTTTGGTTAATGTAGCAGTTTTCGGTGTACCCGCTTCATCGGTGTAGCTCACTTCTACAGACTTGGTATCCGCATCTGCCGGAGGTGTCACTTCCACTGAACCGTTGTCTTTTGCTTCAACAGTCGGTTTAGCCGGTGCAGTCGTGTCAGGAGCCGCAGCGTTATTGCCTGCGTTGGCTTTAACTGGGGTGCTTTCGTTACCAGACGGATCTTTTGCCTGTGCAGTTACTTCAGAACCATCTTTCACTTTGTCTTGTGGAATAGTGGTGCTGTCTTTACCTGCTTCAACGTTTGGCACTGTTTCAGGTTTGTCTGAAGTCCAGCTGCCGTCTGCCTGTTTGGTCAAGGTCACTTTTTCTGGGGTATCAGAACCTTCAGGGGTGACTGTTACTTCTACAGTATCACCTGTTTGGGCATCACTTGGCACTTTCACAGTCACTGAGCCATCGGTAGTTGATGGAGTCACTTCCGGTGCGCTTGGTGCAGTCGTGTCAGGATTATTACCTGCATTCGCTGTACCTTCTTCACCTGTGTTACCTGCAGTGTCCGTTGCTTTCGCAGTCACTGGAGAGCCATCTTTCACTTTATCTGCTGGGATGGTTGCTTTGCCGGTCGCTGGGTCTACCGCAACATCTGGGTTGTTTGAAGTCCAGTTGCCGTCTTCACCTTTGGTTAAGGTAGCAGTTTTCGGTGTACCCGCTTCATCTGTGTAGCCCACTTCTACAGACTTGGTATCCGCATCTGCCGGAGGAGTCACTTCCACCGAGCCGTTGTCTTTCGCTTCAACAGTCGGTTTAGCCGGTGCAGTCGTGTCAGGAGCCGCAGCGTTATTGCCTGCGTTGGCTTTAACTGGGGTGCTTTCGTTACCAGACGGATCTTTTGCCTGTGCAGTTACTTCAGAACCATCTTTCACTTTGTCTTGTGGAATAGTGGTGCTGTCTTTACCTGCTTCAACGCTTGGTACTGTTTCAGGTTTATCTGAAGTCCAGCTGCCGTCTGCCTGTTTGGTCAAGGTCACTTTTTCTGGGGTATCAGAACCTTCAGGGGTGACTGTTACTTCTACAGTATCACCTGTTTGGGCATCGCCAGGCACTTTCACAGTCACTGAGCCATCGGTAGTTGATGGAGTCACTTCCGGTGCGCTTGGTGCAGTCGTGTCAGGAGTCGCAGCGTTATTACCTGCGTTGGCTTTAACTGGGGTGCTTTCGTTACCAGATGGATCTTTCGCCTGTGCAGTTACTTCAGAACCATCTTTCACTTTGTCTTGTGGAATAGTGGTGCTGTCTTTGCCTGCTTCAACGCTTGGCACTGTTTCAGGTTTGTCTGATGTCCAGCTGCCGTCTGCCTGTTTGGTCAAGGTCACTTTTTCTGGGGTGTCAGAACCTTCAGGGGTGACGGTCACTTCTACAGTATCACCTGCTTGGGCATCGCCAGGCACTTTCACAGTCACTGAGCCATCAGTGGTAGATGGGGTCACTTCCGGTGCGCTTGGTGCAGTCGTGTCAGGAGCCGCAGCGTTATTGCCTGCGTTGGCTTTAACTGGGGTGCTTTCGTTACCAGACGGATCTTTTGCCTGTGCAGTTACTTCAGAACCATCTTTCACTTTGTCTTGTGGAATAGTGGTGCTGTCTTTACCTGCTTCAACGCTTGGTACTGTTTCAGGTTTATCTGAAGTCCAGCTGCCGTCTGCCTGTTTGGTCAAGGTCACTTTTTCTGGGGTATCAGAACCTTCAGGGGTGACTGTTACTTCTACAGTATCACCTGTTTGGGCATCGCCAGGCACTTTCACAGTCACTGAGCCATCGGTAGTTGATGGAGTCACTTCCGGTGCGCTTGGTGCAGTCGTGTCAGGATTATTACCTGCATTCGCTGTACCTTCTTCACCTGCATTACCCGCAGTGTCCGTTGCTTTCGCAGTCACCGGAGAGCCATCTTTCACTTTATCTGCTGGGATGGTTGCTTTGCCAGTCGCTGGGTCTACCGCAACATCCGGATTGTTTGAAGTCCAGTTGCCGTCGTCACCTTTGGTTAAGGTGGCGGTTTTCAGTGTGCCCGCTTCATCGGTGTAGCTCACTTCTACAGACTTGGTATCCGCATCTGCAGGAGGAGTCACTTCCACTGAGCCGTTGTCTTTCGCTTCAACAGTCGGTTTAGCCGGTGCAGTGGTATCTGCTGTTGCTGGGTTGTTGCCCGCATTTACAGTACCTTCTTCACCTGTGTTACCCGCAGTGTCAGTTGCTTTCGCAGTCACCGGAGAGCCATCTTTCACTTTATCCGCTGGAATGGTCGCTTTGCCGGTCGCTGGGTCTACCGCAACATCTGGGTTGTTTGAAGTCCAAGCACCATCTTCACCTTTGGTTAATGTAGCAGTTTTCGGTGTACCCGCTTCATCGGTGTAGCTCACTTCTACAGACTTGGTATCCGCATCTGCCGGAGGTGTCACTTCCACTGAACCGTTGTCTTTTGCTTCAACAGTCGGTTTAGCCGGTGCAGTCGTGTCAGGAGCCGCAGCGTTATTGCCTGCGTTGGCTTTAACTGGGGTGCTTTCGTTACCAGACGGATCTTTTGCCTGTGCAGTTACTTCAGAACCATCTTTCACTTTGTCTTGTGGAATAGTGGTGCTGTCTTTACCTGCTTCAACGTTTGGCACTGTTTCAGGTTTGTCTGAAGTCCAGCTGCCGTCTGCCTGTTTGGTCAAGGTCACTTTTTCTGGGGTATCAGAACCTTCAGGGGTGACTGTTACTTCTACAGTATCACCTGTTTGGGCATCACTTGGCACTTTCACAGTCACTGAGCCATCGGTAGTTGATGGAGTCACTTCCGGTGCGCTTGGTGCAGTCGTGTCAGGATTATTACCTGCATTCGCTGTACCTTCTTCACCTGTGTTACCTGCAGTGTCCGTTGCTTTCGCAGTCACTGGAGAGCCATCTTTCACTTTATCTGCTGGGATGGTTGCTTTGCCGGTCGCTGGGTCTACCGCAACATCTGGGTTGTTTGAAGTCCAAGCACCATCTTCACCTTTGGTTAATGTAGCAGTTTTCGGTGTACCCGCTTCATCGGTGTAGCTCACTTCTACAGACTTGGTATCCGCATCTGCCGGAGGTGTCACTTCCACTGAACCGTTGTCTTTTGCTTCAACAGTCGGTTTAGCCGGTGCAGTCGTGTCAGGAGCCGCAGCGTTATTGCCTGCGTTGGCTTTAACTGGGGTGCTTTCGTTACCAGACGGATCTTTTGCCTGTGCAGTTACTTCAGAACCATCTTTCACTTTGTCTTGTGGAATAGTGGTGCTGTCTTTACCTGCTTCAACGCTTGGTACTGTTTCAGGTTTATCTGAAGTCCAGCTGCCGTCTGCCTGTTTGGTCAAGGTCACTTTTTCTGGGGTATCAGAACCTTCAGGGGTGACTGTTACTTCTACAGTATCACCTGTTTGGGCATCGCCAGGCACTTTCACAGTCACTGAGCCATCGGTAGTTGATGGAGTCACTTCCGGTGCGCTTGGTGCAGTCGTGTCAGGAGTCGCAGCGTTATTACCTGCGTTGGCTTTAACTGGGGTGCTTTCGTTACCAGATGGATCTTTCGCCTGTGCAGTTACTTCAGAACCATCTTTCACTTTGTCTTGTGGAATAGTGGTGCTGTCTTTACCTGCTTCAACGTTTGGCACTGTTTCAGGTTTGTCTGATGTCCAGCTGCCATCCGGCTGTTTAGTTAAAGTCACTTTTTCTGGGGTATCAGAACCTTCAGGGGTGACTGTTACTTCTACAGTATCACCTGTTTGGGCATCACTTGGCACTTTCACAGTCACTGAGCCATCGGTAGTTGATGGAGTCACTTCCGGTGCGCTTGGTGCAGTCGTGTCAGGATTATTACCTGCATTCGCTGTACCTTCTTCACCTGTGTTACCTGCAGTGTCAGTCGCTTTCGCAGTCACTGGAGAGCCATCTTTCACTTTATCTGCTGGGATGGTTGCTTTGCCAGTCGCTGGGTCTACCGCAACATCCGGATTGTTTGAAGTCCAGTTGTCGTCGTCACCTTTGGTTAAGGTGGCGGTTTTCGGTGTGCCCGCTTCATCGGTGTAGCCCACTTCTACAGACTTGGTATCCGCATCTGCAGGAGGAGTCACTTCCACTGAACCGTTGTCTTTCGCTTCAACTGTCGGTTTAGCCGGTGCAGTCGTATCAGGAGTCGCAGCGTTATTACCTGCGTTGGCTTTAACTGGGGTGCTTTCGTTACCAGATGGATCTTTCGCCTGTGCAGTTACTTCAGAACCATCTTTCACTTTGTCTTGTGGAATAGTGGTGCTGTCTTTACCTGCTTCAACGTTTGGTACTGTTTCAGGTTTGTCTGATGTCCAGCTGCCGTCTGCCTGTTTAGTTAAGGTCACTTTTTCTGGGGTATCAGAACCTTCAGGGGTGACTGTTACTTCTACAGTATCACCTGTTTGGGCATCACTTGGCACTTTCACAGTCACTGAGCCATCGGTAGTTGATGGAGTCACTTCCGGTGCGCTTGGTGCAGTCGTGTCAGGATTATTACCTGCATTCGCTGTACCTTCTTCACCTGTGTTACCTGCAGTGTCAGTCGCTTTCGCAGTCACTGGAGAGCCATCTTTCACTTTATCTGCTGGGATGGTTGCTTTGCCAGTCGCTGGGTCTACCGCAACATCCGGATTGTTTGAAGTCCAGTTGTCGTCGTCACCTTTGGTTAAGGTGGCGGTTTTCGGTGTGCCCGCTTCATCGGTGTAGCCCACTTCTACAGACTTGGTATCCGCATCTGCAGGAGGAGTCACTTCCACTGAACCGTTGTCTTTCGCTTCAACTGTCGGTTTAGCCGGTGCAGTCGTATCAGGAGTCGCAGCGTTATTGCCTGCGTTGGCTTTAACTGGGGTGCTTTCGTTACCAGATGGATCTTTCGCCTGTGCAGTTACTTCAGAACCATCTTTCACTTTGTCTTGTGGAATAGTGGTGCTGTCTTTACCTGCTTCAACGTTTGGTACTGTTTCAGGTTTGTCTGATGTCCAGCTGCCGTCTGCCTGTTTAGTTAAGGTCACTTTTTCTGGGGTGTCAGAACCTTCAGGGGTGACTGTCACTTCTACAGTATCACCTACTTGGGCATCGCCAGGCACTTTCACAGCCACTGAGCCATCGGTAGTAGATGGGGTCACTTCCGGTGCGCTTGGTGCAGTCGTGTCAGGAGTCGCAGCGTTATTACCTGCGTTGGCTTTAACTGGGGTGCTTTCGTTACCAGATGGATCTTTCGCCTGTGCAGTTACTTCAGAACCATCTTTCACTTTGTCTTGTGGAATAGTGGTGCTGTCTTTGCCTGCTTTAACGTTTGGTACGATCGCTGGTTTATCAGAAGTCCAGCTGCCGTCTGCCTGTTTGGTCAAGGTCACTTTTTCTGAGGTGTCAGAACCTTCAGGGGTGACTGTCACTTCTACAGTATCACCTACTTGGGCATCGCCAGGCACTTTCACAGTCACTGAGCCATCAGTGGTAGATGGGGTCACTTCCGGTGCGCTTGGTGCAGTCGTGTCAGGATTATTACCTGCATTCGCTGTACCTTCTTCACCTGTGTTACCTGCAGTGTCAGTTGCTTTCGCAGTCACTGGAGAGCCATCTTTCACTTTATCTGCTGGGATGGTTGCTTTGCCAGTCGCTGGGTCTACCGCAACATCTGGGTTGTTTGAAGTCCAAGTACCATCTTCACCTTTGGTTAAGGTTGCAGTTTTCGGTGTACCTGCTTCATCGGTGTAGCTCACTTCTACAGACTTGGTATCCGCATCTGCAGGAGGTGTCACTTCTACTGAACCGTTGTCTTTCGCTTCAACAGTCGGTTTGGCCGGTGCAGTCGTGTCAGGATTATTACCTGCATTCGCTGTACCTTCTTCACCTGCATTACCCGCAGTGTCCGTTGCTTTCGCAGTCACTGGAGAGCCATCTTTCACTTTATCTGCTGGGATGGTTGCTTTGCCAGTTGCTGGGTCTACCGCAACATCTGGGTTGTTTGAAGTCCAGTTGCCATCTTCACCTTTAGTCAAGGTTGCTGTTTTCGGTGTGCCCGCTTCATCGGTATAGCTCACTTCTACAGACTTGGTATCCGCATCTGCCGGAGGAGTCACTTCTACTGAACCATTGTCTTTCGCTGTCACAGCTGGTTTAGCCGGTGCAGTGGTGTCAGGATTACTAGATCCCTTTCCACCACTTGCAGCTGCAATAATGCCACCTACTGCGGCCACTCCGGCTGCAGCCCACAGCCAATTAGGATTAAATGCCCAAAATGGTGTTGCTACACTGTTACCACCCAATGCCTGAGGGGCAAATACTTGTTCTGCCAACAAGGTAACCGCATCACTTTCAACGCCGCTTTGCGGTACATAGGCATAGTATTGTCCGTTTTCTGCCTTACCCAAAAGCAATTCGGTATTGTTGTTTTCGTAATAGCCTTCCAGTACCAAATCGGATTCTTGATTAATGTCGGTGCCTTCAAACGCAATGTGAAGGTCGTTACCAATACGTTTGGTATCGATAGTTTCAGGAGCGTACTGGGTATTGTCGTCAACCAATTCGTAGTTCACATTCGGTTGCGCTTTGATAATGACTTTTTTATTCGTTGTGTTCAGTTTGACGGTCTCAACGGTTTCGTTGCCACTATTGATTTTTACGCTGATATTCTTTGACATGGATTTTCCCTTTTAAATTTGTTTAGTTGGCCGCACAGGCTGTTTCGTTAATGCGTGAAATTGTGTGGGCTTGATGCTTAAGTTTCTTTAATGCTTCTTGTGCTGTTGCTGCATCAACCTCTTTGATTTGAGGCACTGAAACGTTTGTTGCATCAATTTGATAATAGTGCACTGATTGTTCTGTTAGGCTTCCGTTGAGTCTTGTTGCAGGCTTGGCTGCTACGTAATGCGCTTCGAAAGTTGTAGGTTTGGCGCAAATTTCTGTTTTTGCAAAACCGCCTACTTGGAGAGACGATAGGTATTCGCCATTAACTTTAATATTGACTGCCGTTGGGTTTACGCCCGTATCGACACGATAGAAAACCAATCCGGCTTGATTTACTTGCGGTTTAATTTGAGATGAGTGGTTGTCAAAGTTTGACCATCTGTTGTTACTTAATGTACAGGCAGACAGCACGGATACAGCTAAGGCTGCTGCAACCGTCAGTTTTAAACGTTGCATCATTTACATTCCTCGCAATTAAGCAATTAAATAGAATGGACATAAATCCACCCTCTGTTTTAGATATCATATGCAAATTACTTAACATAAAATTTCAGCTTTACTTTACCATAACCTTCAATCACGCAACTCGCATATACCACTATTATATCTACCATTTGTAATAAAAATAACATGCTTATAAAAACTTTATAAATAGTAACTTGGGTTTTATATTTAATCAGCATTTACAAAAAATTTCATTAGTAAACAAACTTTATTTCACACATTTAACTAATATATTAAAAAAAATATAATTATTTGAAATTTAATGTAATTTAAGAAAATCCAACTAACTGAGAAAAATAATTACCTTATTTATTATTAATATTTTTATAAAGATAATTAAGATTATATTGTAAAGAAACTTTTACAATAGACTTAAAATCTAAATATCCAATTTTCCAATATTTCTCTTAAAACAACAGCATAAAACTATAAACTATGATTTCCTGATAGCCTCATTACTGGCGAAACATCATCTAAAACCATCCCTTGCTTAAACTCCAAACGTAAAAAAACCTGCTTTTTTCAAAGCAGGTTTTCATATTTGGTGGGTCGTGAGCGATTCGAACGCTCGACCAACGGATTAAAAGTCCGCTGCTCTACCGACTGAGCTAACGACCCGATAAGCTGTGTATTATAGAGATGGGTCGCACAGCTGTCAACACCTTTTTTAAACTTTTTTTATTCGACGACGATTTTCGGGAAGCGGCCGCTGAAGTCTTTGCCTTTATCGGCAATGGCCAGCGCGATTTGGAATGCGGCTTCGGTGTAGATGTCGGCGATGGTTTGGTTGTTTTCAAACAAGGCCGAAGATGTGCCGCTGTCCATGGCTTCGCGTACAGGCAGGCTCAAGGGAAGTTGGCCGAGCAACGGTACGTTTAAACGCTCTGCCAGGTTTTTACCGCCTTCTGCGCCAAAGATTGCTTCGGCATGGCCGCAATTGGTGCAAATATGGACAGACATGTTTTCCAAAACACCCAAAATCGGAATATTGACTTTGTTGAACATATCCACGGCTTTGCGTGCATCAATCAGGGCGATGTCTTGCGGCGTGGTGACGACAACGGAGCCGGTCACGGGGATTTTTTGCGACAGGGTCAATTGGATATCGCCGGTACCGGGCGGCAGGTCAATGAAGAGATAATCGACATTGTCCCACTCGCTTTGGAACATAAGCTGTTGCAAGGCTTGGCTGACCATCGGGCCACGCCAAACGATGGCTTGGTCGGTATCGACCAGGAAACCAATGGACATCACTTGAATGCCGCTTTCGGCTTCAACGGGAATGAGTTTTTTGTTTTGTTGATCGGGTTTGCGGTCTTGTACGCCGAGCATGGTGGGCTGGCTTGGGCCGTACAGGTCGGCATCGAGTACGCCGACGCGCGCGCCCATTCTGGCCATTGCGGTGGCAAGGTTGGCTGTGGTCGTTGATTTGCCGACGCCGCCTTTGCCCGATGCAACGGCGATAATGTTTTTCACGCCTTTGATGGTTGCTACGCCGGGTTGAACTTTATGCGTACCGATTTCGGTATCGATACTCAAGTGAATGTGGGTATCGCCGGTATGCGAAATGACGGCTTCTTGGAGGGCGTTAGCAATGTCTACGGCAATATGGGCAACTGGGAACGCGAATTTCAGGCCGATATGCAGGCCGTCTGAATGCTCTTCCAGAAGCGAAACGGCTTTTTCGCTGCCCAAAGTGCGTATTGTGGTGGGAATCAACACGGCATCGAGTGCGGTTCGGATGGCTGGAATATTCATAATCTGCCTCTTGAATGTGGGAAATTGTTTGATGTGCGCGATTTGCCTGCCTGACAAATCTGCTGAATTATACCCTTGAATGAACGCCATGTAAGGGATACGCCCGAAAAACTTCAGGCTGCCTGAATCATCGGGCAGCCTGAAAAGCGGGTCAACTGAAACGCGGCCTTATTCGCTCAAGAGCGCAATGTCGGCAACTGCGTTCATTTGTTCTGCCAAGCGGTTCAGCAGGTTCAGGCGGTTTTGTTTTACGGCGGGATCTTCAGCCATCACCATCACGCCGTCAAAGAAGGCATCGACTTGCGGTTTGACGGAAGCCAGTTCGGATAAGGCGGTCTGGAAATTGCCTTCGGCGACGGCAGCGGAGATTTTTGGCTGCAAACCTTGCGCGGCGGCATACAGGGCTTTTTCTTCGTCCTGTTGCAGCAGGCTTTCATCGACTTCGCCCAGCGCGGCATCGGCTTTTTTCAGCAGGTTTTGCACGCGTTTGTTGGCAGCGGCGAGCGCGGCGGCTTCGGGCAGTTGTTTGAACGCGGCGACGGCTTGCAGCTTGGCATGGAGATTATATAGCTTATGAAACCAACGACTTACTCCCTGTTTACTTTCTTCAGGAGTTTGTTTTGGACCTTTCAAAACTGCTGAGATTACGTCTTGCGAATATTCATTTTGTAAAAGAATTGCTAAACGGGTCTCTATGAAAGAGGCTATGTTGGACAAAAAATGTCGCTGTTCCAAGGAATTTGCCATATCTTTCCAACCACGAGGAAAGGTTTGATATGTTTCATTAATTAACTGACCTAATCCTAATTGATCTCCTTTACACTCAGGTAACATTAGTATCCGTAAAATACCCAATGTGGCACGACGCAAGGCGTAAGGATCTTTATCACCTGTAGGAATTTGTCCGATACCCCAAATACCAACTAAGGTTTCTAGCTTGTCGGCAAGCGCAACAGCGATAGCAATTTTGCTTTCAGGTAGCCTATCTCCTGCAAAACGCGGTTGATAGTGCTGCTCGATGGCTTCGGCGATTTCTTCGGTTTCACCATCCAAACGTGCGTAGTATTTGCCCATCGTGCCTTGCAATTCGGGGAACTCGCCGACCATTTCGGTGACCAAGTCGGCTTTGGCCAAACGTGCGGCGCGCTCGGCTGCGGCGGCATCCGCACCCAGTGCTTTGGCAATGTGGGCGGCGATGCTTTGAAGGCGTTCGATGCGTTCGGCTTGCGAACCGATTTTGTTGTGATAAACCACGTTCGCCAGCTTGGGCAGGCGGCTTTCCAAAGTCGCTTTTTGGTCTTGCTTGTAGAAGAACTCGGCATCAGACAGGCGCGCGCGCAAGACGCGTTCGTTGCCTTGGATGATGTGTGACGGATCTTCGGTTTGCAGGTTGGACACCAGCAGGAAGCGGTTCATCAGCTTGCCGTTTTGGTCGAGCAGTGGGAAGTATTTTTGGTTTTGCTGCATGGTCAGAATCAAGCATTCTTGCGGTACGGCGAGGAAGTGTTCTTCAAAACCGGCTTCCAATACTACAGGCCATTCGACCAATGCGGTCACTTCGTCCAACAAGGCTTCATCGGCGGCAACGGTCGCGTTCAGACGGCCTGCCTGTTTGTTCAAGGCCGTCTGAATGGCGGCTTTGCGTTCGGCAAACGAAGCGACAACTTTGCCTTGCTCACGCATTTGTACGGCGTAGCTGTCGGCATTTTCAATGGCGATTTCGCCGCTGGAGAGGAAGCGGTGACCCAGTGTTTTGTTGCCGCTTTGCAAACCCAAAACGCTGACGTTGACGATGTCGCCACCGTGCAGCACGATCAGGCTGTGTACAGGGCGCACGAAGGTGAATGTGCTGCTGCCCCAACGCATGACTTTCGGAATCGGCAATTTTTTCACTGCGGCATTGATGATGTCTTCCAAAAGCTCGCCCAGCGGTTTGCCGGTTTGGACGTATTCGTAGGCGTACACGTCTTGCTTGCCGTCGTTGATGATGGTCAGGTCTTCGATTTTCGCACCCGCACCGCGCGCAAAACCTTCCAAAGCCTTAGTCGGCACACCGTCTTTCATGGCATTCGCCACGGCCGGGCCTTTTTTCACGATTTTTTGATCGGCTTGAACGGCTTTCACGTTTTTGACTTGAACGGCCAAACGGCGCGGAGAAGCGTAGGCAGTGTATTCGGCTACGCCGTCAATCAGTTGCGCTTTTTCCAAGCCTTCGGCAACGGAAGCGGCAAAATGGTTGCCCAGATTATTGAGGGCTTTTGGCGGGAGTTCTTCAGTGAGAAGCTCGATTAAAAGGGTTTGGGTTGTCATGTGCTTATCGTTAAATAGGTTTGGCATCTGAAACGGCATGATGCGGTTTCAGATGCAAGGTTAATTGAATTGACGGCGATTTTATCATTTTCAGACGGCCTGTGGCTGTCTTTCACAAACAATTTGCCCGATTTTCAAGCCACTTCGTCCGCAACGGCTTCAATTTGCGGCGCGGATATACGGCAAACCGCTGGTTTCGTCGTATTCGGGAATGTCGCTTCCGGCAAACAGCGCACCGGCCAAACGCACGGCCGCGCCGGTAACAGCCGGGGAAATCATAAAGCCGTGGCGGAACAGGCCGTTGACTTCAATCAGGCGGCGTTCGCGGTTGAAACGGATTTCGGGGTTGTGGTGGTTTAAAGTCGGGCGCAGGCCAGTGGCCAGTTCCAAAAGGTTTGCCTCGCCAAATGCCGGATGCACGGCATACAGCGCGGACAAAAGTTCCAAACCGGAACGCACACTTGCCGGCGCTTGGCTTTCGCTTTCAATTTGGGTCGCACCAATCACAAAAATATGGTTTTCCTTCGGCGCGATGTATAAAGGGTAGCGCGGATGCAGCAGGCGCACGGGGCGGGACAGCTCGATTTCGGGTGCATAAACGCGTGCCACTTCGCCGCGAATGCCGCGTAAAACGCTTTCAGACGGCCTGTTCCACGCGCTCTTTGCACCATAACCGCGGCAGTCGATGACCCAATCATATTGAGCCGCCAAATCTTCGACTTCGCGTTCGCACGACCAATGGCACGCCACATTCATTGATTCCAAAGCATCGGCAAGCGCATCCAATACCTGCCGTCCGTCCAACTGCCCTTCCGTCGGCAGATACAGGCCGTCTGAAAACCGCCCTGCCAGTTGCGGCTCGTTTGCTGCGATTTCATCCGCATTCCAACGTATGGTTTCATGTTCCGCCACGCCGCCGCGCTTCAAATGACGGGCAAACTCGGCGGAAAGCGGCTTGTCCTGCGTGTGCCAGACAATCAGGCTGCCGTTTTCCTGCATCATCACCGGCGTGTTCAGACGGCCTAAAATACCGCGCCAAAGCGCGAAACTCTGCCTGCCCAAACGGATGACTTCAGGCGTTGCCTCCACCGCCTCGGAAGAAGGCGCCAGCATGGCGGCGGCAACATAGGCTGCGGCTTGTGCGCCGTTGCATTCGCCTTTTTCAAACAACTCGACCAAAATGCCCTGCTCTGCCAGTTGGAACGCCATCAGACGGCCCGACAGACCGCCACCGAGTACCGCAACCTTAGACATCAGTTTCTCCTTGTTTTTAATATGAAAATGAACTGCATATTTTAGAACTTGTTTTGCTTTATCACAATATCGACACAAAATGAGAACAGTTTTTGCAGATCATGGCTGCCCAAGCCAAGCCGATAACTTATAAACAAACAGACGGAATCCCTCCCTCTGCAAGCAGTTCCCCATCGCCTCAGCCTGCCAATCAGCTTTGATAAAAATATCTTCTTTACATAAAACCGAATATAATGGCATTTCTTGACACATTCATTCACTCAGCATCACTGCATTTATTGAATTGTTTTGATGCATATATTTGATTTTATAAGGAATAACAATGAAAAGCTTGGGCAGTACTTTATTTATCCTCGGCGTATTGGCATTCGGTTTGAATTATATGAACGCGGTACCCAAAGTCTTGGCCTGGATTTACGAATGGGGCGAAGATACCGCCATGTGGATTAAAGCAGGCATTACGGGCGGCGGCGCTTTACTGTGGCTGGCAGGCAATTTCCTTGAAAAACCTGCAGAGGCAGAAGCTGAACCGGAAGAGGAAGAAGAAGAAGAATAAATACCATAAAAGGCCGTCTGAAAAATTTCAGACGGCCTTTTTTATATCTTCGCAAAACAGCGCTTTCTTTATGTTCGAAAGTTTGCCTTTTAAAGCGCGTTTGCTGTGGCGGTAAATTGTGTTGCCGTGCAGGCTTTGACGCTGAATACGTCCGCCTGTTTATCCGAACTTCACTTCTGCCCCGAATACTTCCTGCCACAGTTTTCGCACATTGCCGTAATGGGTCAGCAATTCTTCCGTCACTTCGGTTTTTTTGGCGTCGCGCAGTTTGGTGTTGTGTTGCTGCTGTCGGTAGAAGCGGTAGGCGGTGCGGCTTTGTTCGGCTAGGGTTTTGTCGATGAGGCCGCAGTCGGCAGCGATGTTCAACAGGGCGATGTTTCCGTAATTATCGAGGAGTTGCGGATATTTTCGGGCATGGGCAAGTATCAGATATTGGACGATAAATTCGACATCGACCACGCCGCCGCGCGCGTATTTGATGTTGCTGTCAACCGGCGGATGAGTGGGGAACATTTTTTCGCGCATTTCGATGATTTCGCCTGCTAAAACGGTTTGGTCGCGTTCGGCGGTGAGGATTTCGGTGCGGATGCGGTCGAAGGCCGTCTGAACATCAGGCGTACCGCAGATAAAACGGGCGCGGGTGAGGGACTGGTGTTCCCATGTCCATGCGTTTTCGCGCTGGTATTTTTCGAAGGCGGCGATGCTGTGGGCGAGGAAGCCGGCGTCGCCGTTGGGGCGCAGGCGCAGGTCGGTTTCGTAGAGGCTGCCTGCGCCGGTGGCGGCGGAAAGCCAGTTGGTCAGGCGGCGGGCAAGGCGGCTGTACACGTCGCCTGCGTCGGGATGCGGGTCGTCGTAAAGATAGACCAAGTCGAGGTCGGAGGAATAGCTGAGTTCTTTACCCCCCAGTTTGCCGTAGCCGATGATGGCGAATTGCGGCGTGTCACGGTGTTTTTTGGGCATGTCCGCCCACGCGCACGGCACGGCGGCGGCGAGGATGATGTCGGCAAGGGCGGAGAGCTGGTCAGAAAGTGATTCTACCGTCCACAATCCGGCAAGGTCTTGAACGGCGAGGCGGAAGACTTGGGCGTGTTGGAAATGGCGCAGTGTGTCCATTTGCGCTTCGGTGTCGCCGCCGCAGGCTTTGAGGTCGTTTGAAAGCGAGGCGGCAAGTGCCGGCCAGTCAAACACGGTATCCAAAAGCTGGGCGCTGATGAGTTCGTCCAGCAGAATCGGGTATTTGCTCAGATACGCCGCCACCCATGAGCTTTGGCTCATGATTTGTGCCAGGTGCGCCAAGGTTTGCGGATGTTCGTTGAGGAAGGCGAGATAGGCGGAGCGGCGACTGATGTTTTCGAGGAAGTCAAACAGCCGCATTAATGTATCGGTCGGGTTGGGTTGCTCAGCCGCCGCCTGCACCAACAACGGCACAATCGCGTCAAAACGCGGCTGGGCGTGTGCGGAAAGGTGGCGGTATTTATGGCCGTTGCGGATTTGGTCGAGCCTTGCGGCGATGGTTTCGGCATCGAACCCGTGTTCTTTCAGACGACCTCGCCGCTCTTCTTCGTCGGGTTTGTCCTGCCATGCCCATTGCCATTCGCTGTTGCTTTGCGTTTGTTCTTCGGGTTCACTCAAGATTTCGTTGAACAACTGATTGACCTTGGCGCGGTGGGCGTTGAGGCCGTCTGAAAAGGCGGCGTAGCTGTCGAAGCCCATGCTTTCGGCGAGCAGTTGCTGCTGTTCGGGCGAGGTGGGCAGGGTTTGGGTTTGCTGGTCGTCCCAGTATTGCAGGCGGTGTTCGACGTCGCGCAGGAAGCGGTAGGCGGCAAGCAGGGTTTCGACGTTTTCAGACGGCATGATGCCCAGTTCGGCAAGTTTCTTTAGCGTTTCCTGCGTGCCTTTCAGTTGCAGCGCGCGCATTTGTCCGCCGCGTATCATCTGGAAAATCTGGGCGATAAATTCGACTTCACGGATGCCGCCCGCGCCGAGTTTGATGTTGTCCGCCATGCCTTTTTTGCTGACTTCGCTGCGGATTTGGCGGTGCAGGTTGCGCATCGCCTCATACGCGCTGTAATCCAGATATTTTCGGAACACAAAAGGGCGCACCAGCGATTTGATGTCATTCGGATACGGCGTAACCACGCGGCCTTTGCACCATGCATAGCGTTCCCATTCGCGCCCCTGCGTAATCAAATATTGCTCCAGCGCGGTTTCGCTCAATACCAACGCGCCGGAATCGCCGTCCGGCCGCAGCCGCATATCGACGCGGAACACCTGCCCGTCGGCGGTAATGTCGTTCAACAGCGCAATCAGTTTCTGCCCGACTTTGGTGAAAAACTCCTGATTGCCCCGCTCGCGCCTGCCGTCGGTATCGCCCGATTCGGGATAGACGAAAATCAAATCGATGTCGGAAGACACGTTCAACTCATAGCCGCCCGCCTTGCCCATCGCCACCACGCTCAAATGTTGTGGCGATTTGGTATAACGCCCGATCGGCGTGCCGTACATGTCCCGATAATAAGCGTAGGCGAAATCCAGCGCGGTATTGACGGCAAAATCGGCAAACAGCGTAATCGTGCGGGTTACTTCGTTCAAATCGCTGATGCGGTTGATATCGCGCACGATAATCTGCGACACGACATAACGACGCAACTCGCGCAACTGCCGCGCCAACTCTTCCTCATTTTCTTCCGCGCGGATTTTGTCCCAGTCGGCAAAGGCTTGGAAATCCGCTTCGGTCAACACCTTGTCCAGCATGGGCAGGAAGATTTCGGGCTTGAGTTTGCCTGAATCAAGGTTGCGGGCGAGAAAAAGGGAATAACGGCGGGCAGTATCGAGGCGGTTCATAATCTTTGCCTGAATAAACAGAAAAGACCATCATAGCAAGGTTTCAGGCCGTCTGAAACCCACGCTTTCCCCTATCCGTGCAATCGGCTAAAATACCAACCTTTGCAACCCTACATAAGGAAACCGCCATGACCCGTATGGTTCACTGCGTCAAACTCGGCAAAGAAGCCGAAGGCATGAAATTTCCGCCGCTGCCCAACGAATTGGGCAAACGCATTTTTGAAAACGTTTCCCAAGAAGCATGGATGGCTTGGACCCGTCACCAAACCATGCTCATCAACGAAAACCGCCTAAGCCTTGCCGATCCGCGCGCACGCGAATACCTCGCCCAGCAGATGGAACAATACTTCTTCGGCGACGGCGCAGACGCCGTACAAGGCTATGTTCCGCAAGAGCCTAAATAAGCATTGAAAAAACCAAGGCCGTCTGAAACCCGATTTTCAGACGGCCTTTAAAATTCCCGATTGCCCCGCATATTAGGCAAATAGAACAGATAAATCATACAAACCCATGATTCTCTGTTAAAATCCAAATTTCATTCATTTTCAATCCACATTGGAGCAAACGCCATGCAAAACGACGTTTACGACTATACCTCGCAAGGCTCGGTTGCCAAAAATACCGTCCTGCAAAAAACCTACCGCCTGCTCGGCCTGTCTTTCATTCCTGCCATTGCCGGCGCGTTCTTTTCCGCCAAAACAGGCTTTAACATTTTCGCCATGTTCGGTTCATACTATGTTGCCCTGGCCGCCTTCTTCGGCTTTTTCTACGGCATGACCTTCCTGATTGAGAAAAACCGTTACAGCAACGTCGGCGTAGCCCTGTTGATGATCTTCACTTTCGGCATGGGCCTTGCCATCAGCCCTATGTTGCAATACACCCTGTCTATTAATAACGGCGCGCAAATCGTCGGTACG
The DNA here is from genome assembly GCF_024205705.1 of Neisseria subflava. Taxonomy (NCBI): domain Bacteria; kingdom Pseudomonadati; phylum Pseudomonadota; class Betaproteobacteria; order Neisseriales; family Neisseriaceae; genus Neisseria; species Neisseria subflava. Next base: position 210,444 of record NZ_CP073115.1, on the reverse strand, counting down.
GCCGCCGCCATGACCGCCGGTGTATTCTTCACCATGTCCGCTATGGCACGCCGCACCACAATGAACATGAACAAACTCGGCAGCTTCCTCGGTGCAGGTGCGATCGTGCTCATGATTGCCGTTGTGGCCAACATCTTCCTCAACATCCCTGCCCTGAGCCTGACCATCGCGGCCGGCTTCGTTGTCTTCAGTTCCCTGATGATTATGTGGCAGGTGCGTGCCGTTATCGACGGCGGTGAAGACAGCCACATCAGCGCGGCGCTGACCATCTTCATCTCCATCTACAACATTTTCAGCAGCCTCTTGAGAATCCTCATCTCTATTAGCGGTGACGACTGATAAAGCCGCAAAGGCCGTCTGAAATTTCAGACGGCCTTTTTGATTTTTGACATCACCGACAAACTCCCCTATCCTGAACGTACACAAATCCTCTTTCCAATCCAAAATGACCACGACCACTCCGCGCCGTGCCGTGTACGCAGGCAGCTTCGACCCTCCCACCCTCGGCCACCTGTGGATGATACAGGAAGCCCAATCCCTCTTTGACGAACTCATCGTCGCCATCGGCACCAACCCCGAAAAGCGCAACACCTACACCATAGAAGAACGCCGCGCCATGCTCGATGCCATTACCCACCCCTTCCCCAACGTCCGCATCAGCGTGTTTGAAAACCGCTTTTTGGTCGATTACGCCCGTGAAGCCAACGCCAATTTCATCGTCCGCGGCATCCGTTCCTCCTCCGACTACGAATACGAACGCTCGATGCGCTACATCAACAGCGACATCGCCCCCGAAATCTCCACCGTCTTCCTGATGCCGCCGCGCGAAATAGCCGAAGTGTCCTCCACCATGGTCAAAGGCTTGGTCGGTCCACAAGGCTGGCGTGATATGATAGGCCGCTACCTCCCCGACCCCGTCTATCAAAAAATCCTGCAAGACCACGAAACAAACACATAAAACAAAGGCCGTCCGAACATTTCAGACGGCCTTTCCATTTTCATTAATTATTGACGGGCAGACATCAACGCCTGCAGGTTTTGATTCAACGTTTCCATGTCCAACCAACTGGCGGCAATAAACAGCATCAGAATCACCGTACCCACACACAGCACGCCGATACCATACAACACATAACCCACCAAAACACGGCCTATCGTCGCATTCCCCATCCACATCAAACCGCGCACCTGCACCACAAACACCCAAGCCTGCCACAGCAGCGCAAACGTAGCCAACGCCGGCACATACATCACCAGCAACAGCGGCAGCAACAACGCCTCAGACACCAAAATAAAGCCCCACAAAGGCAGCCGGGGCGCACCGTAATAATGCAGCACCTTGCGCATCGAGCGGCTCAACACCAACCATTTCACAATCACCAAAATCACCGACAGGCACACCGCCGCCGCGCCACTGCCAAACAAAGGCGACATGCTGGCCGCGTTCACCACACCCAACAGCAGTAACACCGCCGCCATCACCAAAGGCGAATACAAATACGTCTCCGGCGAACGATAGCGCAAACGCAAAACATCCCACATATCACGAACAAACACATACAGCATGGCATAAATCCAAAGCAAAAAAGCCGATTGTATCTTATGCCGTCTGAAAATCAAACCGGCAAACCTAAAAACCGCTAATTAAAACGAAAAATAATTCAATACAAAACAAAATCTTAATTTACCGCCTCAAAAATAAAGCCTACAAATACTTGCACAAGGAAACGAAATTTGGTTTAATTCACATCTCGCAACGAAACACGCGAAGGCCAGATAGCTCAGTTGGTAGAGCAACGGATTGAAAATCCGTGTGTCGGCGGTTCGATTCCGCCTCTGGCCACCACCAACCGCCTTGAAGCGGTTATTTTTTTATCTATACGATTTGCACGCATGTTTTAAGCGCAAATCCCGTTCCAGACCATGCGTCCCGATTTCCACACAAGGCCGTCTGAAAAATTTCAGACGGCCGTTGTTCATGTTGGGTATGGCATAAAAATCCGCTTTACCACCCTTCCGACAGAATACGGCGCTTCCATCCGAATCGGCTGAAACCTACGCGAACATACTGAATATGAATAAAGTTCAAGACAGGTCGGTTTACTATATAATACCGTCCAAACCAACCATAACTTACTCATTGCAGGGAAGATAATGAAAAAAGTGCTGATTGTGCATTACTCGCAAACGGGACAGCTCTCCAGCCTGGCTCGAAATTTTGCCGCGCCGTTGCAAACAGCCGGAATACAGGTCGATTGCATCAATATCGTACCGGAGCAGGCATTTCCGTTTCCATGGCCGTTTTGGCGTTTTTTCGATACCTTTCCGGAAACCGTCCATTTAAAACCTGCCCCGATTCTGCCGCCGCGAATCCCATCCGAAGATTACGATGTGGTGGTCATTGCCTACACCGTTTGGTTCCTCTCTCCTTCGCAACCGATTACCGCCTTTTTGCAACGCGAAGAAACGTGCCGCCTGCTGGACGGCAAACCGGTCATCACGCTTATTGGCTGCCGCAATATGTGGCTGGGCGCGCAGGAAAAAATGAAATCTTTGCTGAAACAAAACGGCGCAAAACTCATCGGCAACATCGTAAAAATCGATGACTGCAACAGCGCGGCAAGTTTCATTACCACGCCAGCATGGATGCTGACCGGCGACAAGCGCTATTTCCGCTCCCTACCCTCCGCCGGCATTGCTGAAGAAGAATTGGCGGATGCGGCGCGGTTTGGTACGAAATTGTGCGATACACTATTGAACCAACAGCCTTTGGACGAAACCCTGTTTCAAAACATGGGCGCGGTGACAGTCAATGAAAAACTGATTTTCAGCGAACATGCCGCCGGCCGTAGCTTCTTCGTCTGGGGCAAGCTTTTGATTGCGGCAGGCCGTATTTCTCCGCTCTTGCGCCGTGCGCTGCTGTGCTTCTACATCGTCTTTTTATTGGCGATGATTTTGGTGGTTTTACCCATCAGTGTAATTTTGAAAAAACTGCTGCATCCGCTGCTCAAAGGCCGTCTGAAAAAGCTGGCGGACTATTATGAACAACCGTCAGGCAGATAATCCATTTCAGACGGCCTCAAACTAGGAATCCATCATGCCCAAAGTTATCCACTACCCCGAACGCCGTCGCTTTCAAATCGACATTGACGGTTTGGAAGCAGGCTATATCAGCTATACCGAACACAACGGCGGCTGGGACGTAAACCATACCGTGGTCTCGCCCAACTTCCGTCATCGCGGCATTGCCAAACTGCTGGTGAGCGCGCTGATGGAATACGCCGAAACACACCACATCCCGTTGACTGCAAGCTGCGACTACGCGGCGCGGTTTATCGGTTGATTATTTTGACAACCACATCATGACATCGAATAACACACTCAAAGACGTTTATCTCAACCGCGTTTCTGCCTTCTTGCCCAATGCCCCTGTCGGCAATGACGAAATGGAAGCCGTCCTCGGCATGGCAGGCGATGTGCCGTCACGCGTGCGCCGTATGATTTTGCGTTCCAACGGCATTTTGTCGCGCCATTACGCCATCGATCCCGAAAGCCGCCGCACGACGCACACCAATGCCGAATTGGCTGCCGAAGCGGTCAACGGCCTGTTTGCCCAAGGCGTTGCAGCAGAAGCCATCGGCAGCCTGGCCTGCGCCACTTCCTATCCCGACCAAACCATACCCGGACACGGTGTGATGGTGCATGGTTTGCTGGATATGCCGCCTTGCGAAGTGTTCAGCATGGCAGGCGTATGCGCGGCAGGTATGGCGGCGATGAAACACGCCTACAACGCCGTGCGTACCGGCGAACACTCACATGCGGTTTCCGTTGCTTCCGAAAACGCCTCGGCGGTCATGCGCGGCGAAGTGTTTCAAAGCGAAACCGACCATAAAAAACTGGAAAACGCGTCCCCCGAAATCGGGTTTGAAAAAGACTTTTTGCGCTGGATGCTGTCTGACGGCGCAGGCGCGGTGTATCTGTCCGACCGCCCCAATTCAGACGGCCTCAGCCTGAAAATCCATTGGGTAGACCTGCTTTCCTACGCCAACGAAATGCCGCCCTGCATGTATGCCGGCGCAGAATTCCGCGACGGCGTATTTGAAGGCTGGAAACACGCCGATGCCGATTACGGCCGCCGCCACAGCCTGATGGCGGTCAAGCAGGATGTCAAACTGCTGAACGAAAACATCGTCCGCTATACGGTGGAAAAACCCCTCTCCCAAATCGCCTCCAAACACGGCATCCGTGCCGAAGAAATCGATTGGTTCCTGCCACACTACTCTTCCGGCTTTTTCCGCGACCGCCTTTCAGACGGCCTGAAAAACATCGGCTTCGACATTCCGCAGGAAAAATGGTTTACCAATCTGAACAGCAAGGGCAACACGGGTTCGGCCTCGATTTACATCATCCTTGAAGAATTTATGCGCACTTTCCCCATCGAACACGGCCAAAAAATCCTGTGTTACGTTCCGGAAAGCGGACGCTTTTCAACATGTTTCATGCTTTTGGAAGCAGTAAAGGCCGTCTGAATGAAGATTGACGACATCCCTCAAGACAACAGCGCCAGCTACCACGGCCACCGCAAAGTCATCTACGGCACCCGCGACGGCCACTACGAAGCGGCCACCAGCAACGGTTGGCAGGACGAAGCCTACGCCACCGAAATGGCAGTGTGCGAACTCGATGCCCAAACTCAGGCCGCGCGCGAAGCCGTCGAAAAAGGCGAATATTCGCCGCTGTACTACCATATGTTCCGCTGCCGTTATGATGAAACCGGCTTGGCCATGGCGGCAGGCGTATGGAAATGGCAGCTGCGTCGGCATTTCCGTCCCGAAGTGTTCGCCAAACTACCGGCCAAAACCCTGCAAAAATACGCCGATGCCTGCCAAATCAGCATAGACGGCCTCAAACAAACCGATATCTAAAGCCCCTCATGATTACCCTGCATTCGCTCGACCAATCCCGCGCCCTGCGCATTGTTTGGCTGCTTGAAATCCTCGGTACGCCCTACCGCCTGCAAACCTACCGCCGCCATCCCGACACTTTGCTCGCCCCTGACGAACTCAAAGCCATTCATCCCTTGGGCAAATCGCCTTTATTGGATGATGACGGCTTTATCTTGGCGGAAAGCGGCGCGATTACCGACTATCTGATTCAAACCTACGGCAACGGCCGTCTGATGCCCGAACGCGGCAGCCGCGAATACTGGCAATATCAACGCTGGCTGCATTACGCCGAAGGTTCGCTGATGCCGTTATTGCTGCTCGGACTGGTGTTCCGCCGGATTGAAAGCGCGCCCATGCCGTTTTTCATCAAACCGATTGCCCGCAAAATCAGCGGCAGCGTCAAAAGCAGCTTTATCCATCCGCAAGCCGCGCTGCATCTTGCCCACATCGACAGCGAGCTGGAAAACCGCGAATGGTTGGTCGGCAACAGCCTCAGCGGTGCCGACATCATGATGAGCTATCCGCTGCAAGCCGCGGCCGACCGCTTCGATTTCGCCGATTACCCCAATATCCGCGCTTATTTGCAACGCATCGAAGCGCATGGAGCCTACCGTCGCGCCGTTGAAAAAGCAGGTTCGCCTTTATTGAAACTCGACAAATAAAACAAGGCCGTCTGAAACGTTTTCAGACGGCCTGAAACCTTGGTTCACTTATCGAATAGCTTTGCCGTAAACGGCGTTTTTACCAACGCGCCGCCCGAATGCTTTGTTCCCCCTCGACGTTCCACTATAATGGCAACCCATATCCTTCTAAAAAATAACACCATGCCAACCGACAATCTCCCGACTCTTGCCATCGACACCAGCACATCCTTTCTGTCCATCGCATTGGAACATCAAGGCGAAATCCGCCTGTTTCACGAAAACGTCGGTACCAAGCAATCCGAACAAATCCTGCCGCAAATCGAACGCCTCTTCAAAGAAGCGGGCATCACAGCCGCCGATTTGGGCTGCATCGTTTATGCACAAGGCCCGGCGCATTTACCGGCCTGCGTATCGGCGCGGCGGTTACACAAGGTTTGGCCACGCCGTTTGACACGCCCATGATCGGTATTCCCTGCCTCGATACCGCCGCTTCATTGCTGCCGCCATCCAGCTGCGTACTGGCAGCCACCGATGCGCGTATGGGCGAAGTATTCTACGCATGGTTTGATACGCAAAACCACATCCGCTTGAGCGATTACACGGTTGGCAAAGCCGCCTCTATTACCGCGCCTGAAGGCAAAACGCCTACCGGCGGTATCGGCAATGCCTTTGCCCTCGCCGACAAACCGCCTTTTGACGGTCAAGCCGATATGCCGACCGCCGCCGACTATCTTAAACTTGCCCGCAGCGGCCGCTATCTTGCTACTGACGCGGCACACGCCGAGCTGCTCTACGTCCGCAACAAAATTGCCCTGACTGCGCAAGAGCAAGCCCAACAAAAGGCCAAACCGTGAACCTGCGCCCTGCCGTACTTGCTGACTGCCCCACCCTTGCCGCCATCGACGCACAAGGCAATCTTTCGCCGTGGACGGCGCAGCAGTTTGAATCGGCGGTTCAACACCATCCCGACAGCGTTTGGCTCAGCCAGGCTGACCACCAAATTACCGGCTTTATCGTGTGGCAAACCGTGTTTGACGAATCCGAGCTGCACCTGATTGCCGTCGCGCCCGAATACCGCCGCCAAGGCATTGCGTCCGTTCTGCTGCAACACTGGCAAAACGCAGCGCAACAGCAAGGCGCAACCCGATTGCTGCTCGAAGTTCGTGCAAGCAATGAAACCGCGCAACAGCTCTACCGCAAACACGGCTTCCAAACCTGCGGCCGCCGCAAAAACTACTACGCCCTGCCCGATGGTGGCAGCGAAGATGCCGTATTGATGGAGAAATCATGTTAAGCAGCCGCTACCTGCACCTGCACGAAGCCTTGGGCTTGGGCCCAATGTGGCTGAACCAAAACGCCAAAATCATCCATGCCGCGCCTCAAGCTGCAACCGCACCCGTCCGCCCCAAAACCATTGCTGCCGATACCGCGCAAGCCGTGCGTACTTTATCCGCAGGCGCCCATCAGGCACGCACTGCCGCCATTGCCACTGCGCAAACGGCCAAACCTGCTGTCCGCGTTCCCAAAGCTGCACCCAAAGCCATTGCCGAAACACCGGCAAAAACAGAAAAAGTCGCACATTCAGACAATCTGCCCCGTCTTGACGTAACCATCAGGCCGTCTGAAATCATGGTGGTCAGCATTTGCCCGTCCACCGAAGACAGCCTGCACGGTACGCTGTTTAGCGGCGACGTCGGCACGCTTCTCGACAACATCCTCGCCGCCATCGGCCTCAAGCCCGAGCAGGCGCATAAAACCGCATGGGTCAAAACCGCACCCGTGTTTACCGCCCTGCCCGATGCCGAACACATCCGCGCCGAGCTTACCGAAATGCAAAACGAGCTGACCACTTCGCAAGCGCGCGCAGTATTGTTCCTCGGCAAAATCTTCGACAGCCCCGACATGATCGGGCTGATGAACGAATTGTGCGCAGAGCGGCCGCATTTCGTCATTCCCCATCCCGCCCGCCTGCTGATGCAGCCGCAACTCAAAGCTCAGGCATGGCAAATCTTAAAGCCATTGAAACAGCTTTTGGCCAAGGCCGTCTGAACATTCTGTTCAATCTGAAATCAGGTTTTTCACCAACAAAAAAGGGCGTGTCCGACACGCCCTAATGTTTTTCAATATTCCGCCGAATGCCAAAAAGGCTGACCCACCGTCGGCGTACTGGCGCGCGCTTTCTCACGCGCCTCCACAGGTTCCGCCTCATAAGCCAGACGGCCCGACTCGACCGCAAGCGCAAAAGCGCGTGCCATATTGACCGGATCGCCGCTACGGGAAACGGCGGTATTCAGCAACACGCCGTCAAAACCCCATTCCATCACTTGTGCCGCCTGCGAAGGCAAACCCAAACCCGCGTCAATAATCAACGGCGTGTCGGGCAGGCGTTCGCGCAGGACTTTCAGCGCATAGGCGTGAACCGCGCCCAAACCCGTGCCAATCGGCGCCGCCCACGGCATCAACGCCTGACAGCCTGCATCGAGCAGTCGGCGACAGGCAATCAGGTCTTCAGTGCAATAAGGCAGCACCTTAAAACCATCTTTAATCAGGATTTTCGCCGCTTCGACGAGCTGGAACACATCCGGCTGCAACGTGTCATCATCGCCGATAAGTTCGAGCTTGATCCAATCGGTCTCAAACACTTCGCGCGCCATTTGCGCAGTGGTTACGGCTTCCTGCACACTTTGGCAGCCTGCGGTATTGGGCAACACAGGCACGCCCATTTCTTCCAACAACGACCAAAAGCCCTGCCCGTGCGCTTCGCCGCCGCTGCCGGCGCGGCGTAACGAAACGGTAATCATAGCCGGTTGCGCGATTTGAACAGACTGCTTGAGGATTTCCGGCGTCGGATATGCAGCCGTACCGAGCAGCAGCCGTGAAGGGAAAGTTTCTCCATATAGGGTAAACATGATGGATTCCTTTGTAATATTATTTTTGAGGCAATAGCCTTCTGAAAAATCGGTTCAGATAGTTTCCAAATAGTTTTCAAGTCCTTCGGCGACCTTAGTCGGAATAAACTCGGTAATCGTGTATTTCGCTACGCCTTCTCGGTGAAATGGGTCTTCTGCAATTAACTTTTCCACCTGTTCCCTGCCTGATGCTTTCATCAGGATAATGCCGCCTGTCCGCGGCTGTTTGCGTCCAGACATCACAAATACACCTGCTTGATAATACCGTTCAAGATACGCAATATGCTCGGACAGGTAGGTTTCAACCGCAGCCAAGTCTTTAATATATTCCAACGATACGATAAACATTTCTTTTCCTTTTCTCAGCATTAAACCAATAGCGCAGCTATACGCGCAGTAAAACCGCTTATCCGCCGACTACGGGGCGCACAATGTCCACTTTGTCGTTTTCATTCAACAGCGTTTCCGCATACGCGCCTTTGGCGACAAAATGGGTATTGACGGCAACGGCAAACGGTTTTTGCGGCGCGGTTTGGGCGATAAGGTCGGCAACAGTTGTGCCGTTTAATGTGATGGCTTCATTGTTCAATATAATCTTCATGATGTTTGCTCCTCTTGTCAGACTTCTTATTTTCAGATGGCCTTATTCATTCCACAAAGCCTGAAACGCTTTAACCACCGCTTCGGGATTTTCCGCTTCGGTCACGGCGCGGACGACGGCGAGGGAGGAAACGCCAGTTGCCAGCACATCTTCAGCGTTGTTCAAATCGATGCCGCCGATGGCGACGACGGGCGTGCCGCCTGCCTGTTTCACGTATTCGCGCAGTTTGTCCAAACCTTGCGGGCGGTGGGCATTTGTTTGGTAGTGGTCGGGAAAATCGCGCCGCTGGCGACGTAGCTAGGGTGCACGGACAAGGCGCGGTCGAGTTCGGCTACGGAGTGCGTACTCAAACCCAAGCGCAAACCGGCGGCTTCAATCGCAGCAAGGTCGGCAGTGTCCATGTCTTCCTGTCCGAGATGTACGCCGTATGCGCCCGCTTCTATCGCCTCGCGCCAGTGGTCGTTGATGAAAAGCTGCGTGCGGCTGCCCTGACAGGCGGCGACACAGCGGGCGATTTCGCATTTCAATTCATCGCCGTGCAGGGTTTTGCAGCGCAGTTGCACCGTGTCGGCACCTGCTTCGACCATGCGCTCCACCCAATCGGCGGTGGGAACGACGGCGTAGAATTTGAGCGGGGATTTTAGGGGCGGGAAGGTCATAACAGCTCCGAAAGGAATAATTCGTTGTTATATTATCAGAAAAGGCCGTCTGAATAATATTTGTTTTCAGACGGCCTGATTAAAAAAATGAATATTGCCCTATTCGGCTTTGACTTTATAAAAATATGAAAATATTGATGATTTTATCCAAATGAGTGCCATATTGGCGTCCCACATTCGGAGACCCAACCCATGAAAAAATTTCTCTTATTAGCCGCCCTTCCCTTCCTGTTTGCCATTTATTCAAATGCCGCCACGCCTAAAGCGGAAGCTCCAAAACCAGCTTCGGCACACAAACAAACCAAGCAGCGTTTTTCCGGCAAAATCACCGGCTATCAAACCGCCGAGCATTTGTTCTCCGTACGCAAGGGCGACCGCCTGCGCATCAGTAAAACCGGCAGCCCTAACGCCTATTTCAACGTATGGGCACCCAAAGACGATGAAGCCGTATTTAACGGTTCGGCACAAGGCGATAAATTTGACGGTATCGCTACCCAATCGGGCAAATATAAAGTGCAGGTCTATATGATGCGCGCCCAAGCCCGCCGTAACACTACTGCCCATTACGCCGTAAACGTCATCAAAAACTAAGGGGCTGACGTAGATTAGCCCTAAATTCCACACCAATCTCGCAGGATTTTAAGCTGTTGAGACGGTGTGCCGAAGTTAAATCGAAATTCGCATTCTTTCAAGAACAGCGGGAAAGATTTGCGATCGATTCCGTTGTATTTTCGCAAGAAACGTTTTGCCTGATTCCAAAAATTCTCAATGCCGTTAATGTGGTTCTGACGGTCGACAAATTCCTTGGAATGGTTGATGCGGTAATGGATAAAACCGCTCACGTCCAACTTATCATAGCTGCTCAGGCTATCCGTGTAAACAATGCTGTCCGGCATGATTTTCTTTTTGATGACAGGGAATAACGTTTCAGACTTGGCATTATCCACCACAACGGTATAGACCCGTCCGTTGCGTTTCAGAATGCCGAAGACAACCACTTTTCCTGCCGCACCTCGACCACGTCTGCCTTTACGCTGTCCGCCGAAATAGCTTTCGTCCAGCTCGACAGAGCCCTCGAAAACCTCATCGGCAGCCAAGGCCAAATGATGGATGATGACATACATATTTTGCGGTAGAATAGAGTTATTTATCCTGCGACTAGGTAGAAGGCGCGGAAAGTCCGGCAGAACTGGTCAGCCTGATTGAAAGCGGCGACTACGAAGCCCTGCTTGCCGAAGATTCGGACGAACATGGCCAAGGCCACGAACATCATTGCGGCTGCGGCTGTTCCCTCGGCTGAGTCAGCCTGCCCATATTATCTACCGCCTCGATTTTCATATTAAAAGGAGACTTACCAGCATGATAAGCAAAGCAAAATTCAATACCGTTGTCGGCAGCATAGGAGCGGCAATAGGTATTTTCGTATTTGTCGCCTATATCCCCCAAATTATCGCCAATATGCAAGGGGCAAAGGCGCAGCCGTGGCAACCCCTGTTTGCAGCAGTATCCTGTCTGATTTGGGTTTTGTACGGTTGGAGCAAAGAACCCCGGAAAGACTGGATTCTGATTATACCCAACGCAGTCGGCGTGATATTGGGATTTCTGACTTTTCTGACTTCGCTTTAAACAAGGGGCTAATCTACGTCAGCCCCAAAACTAAACGCCCTCATGATGTAAAGCTTTAAAAAACAGCAAAGGCCGTCTGAAAATTGAAATTTCAGACGGCCTTTTAAACGGTTTGAAAAGGACGTATCGAACACGTCCTTTTTTCCTATTACAACAGGAATATGGTTGCCAATCCCAAGAAAATCAGGAAGCCGCCGGAGTCGGTGACCGCGGTAATCAGCACCGAGCTGCCCAATGCCGGGTCGCGTCCGGCTTTGTCCATCATGACGGGGATGAGGACACCGACGGTCGCGGCCAGCAAAAGGTTCAAGGTCATTGCGGCCACCATGACCAAACCGATGCCGATGTTGCCATAGAGCAGCCATGAAATCACACCCATCACGGTGCCCCAAATAATGCCGTTGACAAGGGCGACGCCGACTTCTTTTTTCAGCAGGCGGCCTGCCTGCGTGCTGGTCATTTGTCCCATTGCCATGGCGCGGACGATCATGGTGATGGTTTGGTTTCCGGAGTTGCCGCCGATGCCGGCGACGATGGGCATCAGCGCGGCCAGTGCGACAATTTTCTCGATACTGCCTTCAAATGCGCCAATCACGCGGCTGGCGATGAAGGCGGTACACAGGTTGATGGCAAGCCACATCCAGCGGTTTTTCACCGAGTCCCAAATCGGGGCGAACAAGTCCTCTTCTTCTTGCAAACCAGCCATGTTAAACATGTCGGCTTCGGATTCTTCACGGATCACATCCACCATTTCGTCAATGGTGATCCTGCCGATCAGCTTTTTGTTTTCATCGACAACCGGCGCGGTTACCAAGTCATAACGTTCAAACGCCTGCGCCGCTTCTTCCACGTCGTCTTCGGGACGGAAGCGCACGACATCGGTGGCCATCACGTCCGCTACCATGTCTTCGGGTCGGCGACCAAGAGTTTGCGGATGGGCAGCACGCCTTGCAACACGTCGTTTTCATCAACCACGAAAATCTTGTCGGTATGGTCGGGCAGGCTGTCGAAACGGCGCAAGTAGCGCAATACGACCTCACACGTCACATCGGCGCGGATGCTGACCAATTCAAAGTCCATAATCGCGCCGACTTGGTTGTCTTCGTAAGACATCGCCGCTTTGACCTGCTCGCGCTCTTCTTCATCACGCGTTTGCAGCGCTTCGTACACCACTTGGTGCGGCAAGTCGTCTGCCAGTTCTGCCAATTCGTCTGCGTCCAAATCATCGACGGCGGCCAACAGCTCGTCTTTGTCCATGGACTCGATCAACGTTTCGCGTACGGCGTCGGATACTTCCAGCAACACTTCGCCGTCGTCTTCCGGGGCAACCAAAAGCCAGACGATGTTACGCTCGCGCGGCGGCAGGGATTCCAAGACGGCGGCCACGTCGGCAGGGTGCAGCTCGGCCAAGAGGACGGTCAGCTCGGTAAACTTGTCGCGCAGGCTTTCGTCTTCAATCGGCACGCCTGCTTCGATTTGTTCAAAGGACGGCTCAAGGATTTCGCATAAGGCGTGGATGCGGTCGATATCGTCAGAGATGCGATCGTCAGAAATGCGGTCTTCTACCACATCATTGTCGGGGTATTGTCGAGATTCGGAGGGGTTTGTTCGATGCTCATAAATGCTCCGCCCGCCGGACGCGGGAAGGCATTTCGGCGGGATGATTATTGTTGTTGTGTGTCTGATGGGAAGTTCAAAGGCGAACTGGGAAGGTCCATAATTCGAGCCTGCTGAGAGGCGCAGAGTTGTAAACGGTGCATATTCTACTCTTTTTTAGGCCGTTTTACCATTTTTAACGGGAAAGGCCGTCTGAAATCAGGTGATATCGATCCTTTTTTCAGACGGCCTGATGATTTGATTTTATTTGTTTCGCCTGCCGAACGCTTCCCTGACTACGTCCAACCAAGCCCTTAAGGCCGGCGTCGGGCGTTGGTGTTTTTTCCATGCCATGGTGAGCTGCCAGCGGATTTCGGGTTCGACCAAAGGAATGGCGGCAAAGACATCGGGATTGATTTTTCGGGCATAGTATTCGGGCAGCAGGGCAATGCCCATATTGTGCGCCACCATGTCGGCAACCAAATTCCATTGTCCGGTACGGCAGACAACGTTGGGCGTAAAACCTTGATTGCGGCAGGCCGTCTGAATGGTTTCGTTGAGGGAAAAGCCGGCGCCGAACAGAATGAAGGGCTCGTGTTGCAGGCTTTTGAGCGTCAGCGCATCGTGTCTCGCCCGACTTTTCGGCATCAAGACCACCAGCGGATAGTCGCACAACGTGATGCTGTCGAAGTCTTCGTGAACCGGCGCGAGCAGCTGCCCGGCATCAAGTTCGTTGTTGCGCAATGATTGCTCGATGGCGAGCGAGCCTTGTTCCAAAAACGACAATTCGATGTCCGGCCATTTTTGGTGGAAATCAAACAGCGCATGACTGAGCAAATCGCTGCCAAACAAAGCCAAGCCCAAACGCAGTGTCCCGCTTCTGACATGGCGGTAATCGTCAATGCGGGCCAGCAACAAATCGCGTTCATGTAGAAGGTTTAACGCGTGGCGATAGACTTCTTCGCCGATTGCGGTCGGCTGCACCTGCCGCTTTTTGCGTCCGTTTTCTTTGCACAAAAGCGGCACGCCTAATTCTTCTTCCAAAGCCTGAATGATTTTGCTGACCGTCGGCTGCGTCAAATTCAACGCGGAAGCCGTGGCCGAAAAACTTTGCAGGCGGATGAGTTCGGTAAAACAATACAGGCTTTTGAAGTCCATTATTCCTCTAAGGCATGATTATTCGTTTAATAATTCATATTATGCAGAAACCAGGTTTCTATAATCAAGCCTGTCATTCAACACACACCCATATCATGGATTCCCTCACCAGATTTTTTCAGACGGCCTTGCAGCTTGCCATCATCGGCGCAGTATGGGGCGTTTCCGACCTTATCGTCCGCTTCACGCATCTGCCTATTTCTTCAGGCGTATTGGGCTTGTTCCTCATGCTCGCCCTTTTGGGGCTCGGCATCATCCGCCCGGGCATGGTTGACCGCGGCGCAAAATGGGCATTGGGCGAACTCGTCTTTTTCTTCATCCCCATCATGGTTTCCGTCTTGCAATATCAAGACCTGCTGATGTCCGAAGGCTGGCAGCTGATTTTGACCATCGCCGTCGGCACCGCGCTCGTGATGATCAGCACCGCCCTGACCCTCGATTTCTGCTACCGCTGGAAACGCCGCCTCTACAAAAAACTCCACTCCTAAAAATAGAGAATAAAAATGGACTACACCGCCCTCGCCTGCTTCATCTGGACTTGCTTTGCCTATGTCGTTGCCAAAAAAATCCACCGCAAAAAACCCTTAATGATTTTCTCCCCCGTCGTTACCGTCTCCGTCAGCACCATCCTGCTGCTGCTGGCATTCGGCGTCAATTACGACACCTACCACAAATATACCCAAGGCATCGTCTTCCTGCTCACTCCGGTTACCGTTGCCTTTGCCGTCCCCATTTATGAAAACCGCGAAGTCATCCGCCGCCAACTGCCCATCCTCTCCATCGCCATTATGGTGGGCATGTTTGTCGGCGTAGTCAGCGCATTCCTCATGAGCCATATGTTCCATTTCAACAACGAAGTGACCAACAGCCTGATGGCGCGTTCCATCTCCACGCCGTTTGCCGTTGTCCTTGCCAGCGAAATCCACGGCTCCGCCTCGCTCGTTTCCCTGTTCACCATCATCACCGGCTTTGTCGGCATGATATTCGGCGACCTGTTTTTGGCCTTTACCCGCATCCGTTTCCACACCGCCAACGGCGTCGCCTTCGGCAATGCCGCCCACGGCTTCGGCACTTCCCGCGCCGGACAACGTCACGAAACCGAAGGCGTGATGGCCAGCCTGACCATGATTTTGGCCGGACTGTTTATGGTATTGTTTGGCCCGACCATGGTGCATTTGGTAATCTGGATGATGGGTTAGGCTTCGTCCCGATGACCATACACAAAAAGGCCGTCTGAAAAATGACTTTCAGACGGCCCTTTCATTTGCCCAAGCCTTATTCTTTAGGCAGGCGCAGGACGGAGACAATGAATCCGCCCCAAATGACGATCAATGCGACAAGCATCATAATAATGGCTGAAGTACTCATTATTCTTCTCCTTCACGTTCGTGTTCATGTTCGTCTTTGACGTTGAAGTTCTGACCATGTTTCCACGGCAAGAAAGACAGCAGGACGGACAATACCAAGAGAGCACCCACCATGCCCCAACCAAAGATATTGAGGAAACTGTCAGGATAGCCGCTGTAATTCTCTTTTAAGAGGCCGGTGGTATCTTGATAAAGCATATAGCCGAGCATAGCGACGGTAACCACCACGCTGGCGGTCCACACTTTGCCGACACGGATGGAAGACAGCGCGTTCAAGTGGTTACGCAGTTCCGGCAGCTTGTTCAACAAGACAATCGCCAAAACGTAAACAAAACCGGAAGCCACAATGCCATAAGTATTGATGAATTTGTCCAATACGTCCAACACAGGCAGGCCGGTGGTCGTACCGAACAGCAAGGTAGAAATAATCGCCATTGGCACGCCTGCAATCAGCGTTGCGCTGACACGGCCGATGTTCATTTTGTCTTGAATCGCGGCCACAATCACTTCAACGATGGAAATCATGGAAGTCACACCGGCAAACACCAGCGAGCCGAAGAACAACACGCCGATCAACGCGCCCATCGGCGCTTGGTTGATGATGGTCGGGAACGCGATAAACGCCAAACCGATACCGTTGGATGCCACTTCGCTGACTTCTTTGCCTGCGGCTTGAGCCATAAAGCCCAATGCGGCAAATACGCCGATACCGGCGAGCAACTCAAAGCTACTGTTGGCAAAGCCGACAACCAAGCCGGTGCCGCCCAAGTCGGTTTTTTTCTTCAGGTAAGAAGAATAAGTAATCATGATGCCGAAGCAGATAGAGAGCGAGAAGAAGATCTGGCCATATGCGGCTACCCAGACTTTCGGATCCGCCAAGCGGCTCCAGTCAGGCGTAAACAAAGCGTCCAAACCTTTTGCCGCACCCGGCAGAGTCAGCGCAATGCCCACCATGATGACAAACATTACCACCAACAAAGGCATGAAGAATGTGGACGCACCGGCCACACCTTTTTGAACGCCCAAAGCCATAATCGCCAGCGTAAACACCCACACGGCAATCAGAGGACCGGCAACTTTACCGACAAAGTCCAAGCCCAAGTCTTTGGCATCGGCCATTTGCAGGAAGTCTTTGAAGAAGAAGGTCTGAGGATCCGCACCCCATGCCGAAGTCAAAGAATAATAGGCATAGCTTGCCGCCCAGCCGACAATCACGGCGTAGTAGATACAGATGATGACGTTGGTCAGGAAGTTCCACCAACCCATCGGCTCAAACAAACGGCCGAGGCGGCGGAAAGCCAAAGGTGGCGAACCACGGTAACGGTGGCCGATAGCGTAGTCAAGCAGCAACAGCGGAATACCTGCCGTCAACAGCGCAACCAAATAAGGGAGGACGAAAGCACCGCCGCCGTTGTCGAAAGCGATGTAAGGGAATCGCCAAATGTTGCCTAAGCCCACGGCCGAGCCGATGGCAGCAAACATAAAGGCGCGGCGACTGCTAAACGTCGCGCGTTCGCTGGATTGAGAATTTGACACGATGAACCTCTTAAAAGTCGAGTGTCGCCAAGGCCGTTCAGCCTTGCGCGTATATATTTAGGAATCGGGCCGGACAAGCCGGTCGGTTAAAGTAGATATTCGGACAAGGATAATATCCGGTATAGAGGATGCACCGCTTATGGCCATGCAAACATAATCTGACCTTATCGTAAAAAAATTTAACAGTGTTGACAAGTCATAATTAAATTAAAATCACAAGCAAAATCTTCATACACTACGACTAAAACCTTCATACACTTATTTATATAACCCCCAAACACAGCTCAATCCACCGTTTTTCCCTCCCTTGTTCCGACAATTTTCCCCTTTGCTAAAAACCGCCCTCCCCTTAACCGGCAAGGAAAATCGGGAATTCAAGGCGTTTAAATTCCACGTCATCAAAAAAATGTTCAGACGGCCTTTTACTTTTACTCGATTAAACCCAGGCCGTCTGAAAATTTCACTGTTGCATGTTGTAATCAAGAAACCGTCCCAAAATTACGTTTAATATAAACAAAAACAATCCGCCTTTTCCCGTTTCCTTCATTACCATGATTTAAAACGGACATAGAACACCAAAAAATGGAATTAATAAAAATAAAATTTCAAAAAATATAAAATAACATTAAATTTAAACCTGTATTTCTACTCTAATCATCTACAATTAAAAATAATCAAACCAAAAAATTTCAATAAAACATTAATTACACAGAACTACATTTTTGCTATAATTGCCGCCATTCAATCCACAACCCAAACCCAAAAGAAGAGGAAAAGCCATGGGTATCAAAGTTGCCATCAACGGTTACGGCCGCATCGGCCGCCAAGTAGTGCGCGCTATTTTCGACTACAAACTGCAAGACCAACTCGACATCGTTGCCATCAACGCCAGCGGCAGCATCGAGACCAACGCCCACCTGACCAAATTTGACACTGTCCACGGCCGCTTTGACGCCGATGTTTCCCATGATGAAAAACACCTCATCATCAACGGTAAAAAAATCCCTTACTTCTCCACCCGCAATCCTGCCGAATTGCCATGGGGCGAATTGGGCGTTGACCTGGTCATGGAATGTACCGGCGCGTTCACCAGCAAAGAGAAAGCCAAAATCCACTTGGAAAGCGGCGCAAAAAAAGTGCTGATTTCCGCTCCCGGCGGCGATGACGTTGACGCAACCATCGTTTACGGC
This sequence comes from Neisseria subflava, assembly GCF_024205705.1. NCBI lineage: Bacteria > Pseudomonadati > Pseudomonadota > Betaproteobacteria > Neisseriales > Neisseriaceae > Neisseria > Neisseria subflava. The sequence goes on along the minus strand of NZ_CP073115.1, from coordinate 192,212 downwards.
GTAAACGACGACGTGATTACCGACGACATGACCGTTATCTCCAACGCGTCTTGTACCACCAACTGCCTGGCGCCTGTGGCCAAAGTGTTGAACGAAAACATCGGTATCGTAAACGGCGTGATGACCACCATCCACGCGCTGACCAACGACCAAACCGTAACCGACGTACGCCACAAAGACCTGCGCCGTGCGCGTAGCGGCGTGGAAAACATGATTCCGACCAAAACCGGCGCGGCAAAAGCCGTCGGTTTGGTATTGCCAGACCTGAAAGGCAAACTCGACGGCCTCGCCATCCGCGTACCGACCGTCAACGTTTCCCTGGTTGACCTGAGCTTCCAAGCAGGCCGCGACACTTCCGCCGAAGAAATCAACGCGCTGATGAAAGCCGCTTCCGAAGAAGGCCGTCTGAAAGGCGTATTGGCCTACAATACCCTGCCGCTGGTTTCCATGGACTTCAACCACACTACCCAAGCCAGCACATTTGACTCTACGCTGACCAAAGTCACCGCAGGCAAAATGGTTAAAGTGTTCGCATGGTACGACAACGAATGGGGCTTCAGCTGCCAAATGCTGAACACCGCGCGCCGTATGTTCGGTTTGGAAGTACGTCCGTTCTAATCGGCTTCCAACACAAAGGCCGTCTGAAACATCTTTTCAGACGGCCTTTTGTATTTCCTTTAAAATATCGCATTCCCATTTATTTTCAGACGGCCTCTTCATGTTTCCCAACGAATCCGCCCCCAACCTCCTGCAAGGCTTAAATCCCGAACAACTCTCCGCCGTAACCTGGCCGCCGCAATCCGCCCTCGTTTTGGCAGGCGCAGGCAGCGGCAAAACGCGCGTACTGACCACGCGTATCGCATGGCTTTTGCAAAGCGGACAAGCCAGCGTACACAGCATTATGGCGGTAACGTTTACCAACAAAGCCGCCAAAGAAATGCAAACCCGTTTGGGCGCAATGATTCCAGTCAACGTCCGCGCCATGTGGCTCGGCACGTTCCACGGCCTCTGCCACCGCTTTTTGCGCCTGCACCACCGCGACGCAGGCCTGCCTTCTTCCTTTCAAATCCTCGACAGCGGCGACCAGCTTTCCCTGATCAAACGCCTGCTCAAAAGCCTCAACATCGCCGAAGAAATCATCGCGCCGCGTTCGCTGCAAGGCTTTATCAACGCGCAAAAAGAATCCGGTTTGCGCGCTTCCGTCTTGAGTGCGCCCGATCCGCACACACGCCGCATGATTGAATGTTACGCCGAATACGACAAAATCTGCCAACGCGAAGGCGTGGTCGATTTTGCCGAACTCATGCTCCGCAGCTACGAAATGCTGCAAAACAACGAAATCCTGCGCCAACACTACCAAAACCGCTTCAACCATATTCTGGTCGACGAGTTCCAAGACACCAACAAGCTGCAATACGCGTGGCTGAAACTGATTGCCGGCAACAACGCCGCCGTTTTTGCCGTCGGCGACGACGACCAAAGCATCTACCGATTCCGCGGCGCAAACGTCGGCAATATGACCGCATTGATGGAAGAATTCCACATCGACGCGCCCGTCAAACTCGAACAAAACTACCGCTCCGTCGGTAACATCCTCGCTGCCGCCAACGCCGTCATCGAAAACAACGACGAACGCCTCGGCAAAAACCTGCGCACCGACGCCGAAGCAGGCGACAAAATCCGCTACTACTCCGCCTTTACCGACCTCGAAGAAGCCCAATTCATCGTGGACGAAACCAAAGCCCTCGAGCGCGAAGGCTGGGATTTGGACGAAATCGCCGTCCTCTACCGCAGCAACGCCCAATCGCGCGTCATCGAACAAAGCCTGTTCCGCAGCGGCATCCCCTACAAAATCTACGGCGGCCTGCGCTTTTACGAACGCCAAGAAATCAAACACGCCCTTGCCTACCTGCGCCTTGCCGTCAATCCCGACGACGACAACGCCCTCTTGCGCGTGATTAACTTCCCACCGCGCGGCATCGGCGCACGCACCATCGAAAACCTTCAGACGGCCTCAAACGAACAAGGCATCACCCTTTGGCAGGCAGCCTGCAACGCCGGCGCAAAAGCCACCAAAATCGCCGCCTTCGTCCGCCTGATTGAAGCCCTGCGCAACCAAGTCGGACAAATGCCCCTGCCCGAAATCATCGTCGGCATCCTCAAAGACAGCGGCCTGACCGAACACTACCGAACCCAAAAAGGCGACAACCAAGACCGCCTCGACAACCTCGACGAACTCGTCAACGCCGCCATCGAATTCAAACCCGAAGACAGCAACTTTGAAACCCTGCCTGAAAACATTTCAGACGACCCTGCCTTCCCCATCCTCGCCTTCCTCAGCAACGCCGCCCTCGAATCCGGCGAAAACCAAGCAGGCGCAGGCGAAAAAGCCGTCCAACTGATGACCGTCCACGCCTCCAAAGGCTTGGAATTTAACGCCGTCTTCCTCACCGGCATGGAAGAAGGCCGCTTCCCCAGCGAAATGAGCCTTGCCGAACGCGGCGGCCTCGAAGAAGAACGCCGCCTCATGTACGTCGCCATCACCCGCGCCCGCAAACGCCTCTACATCACCATGGCGCAACAACGCATGCTGCACGGACAAACCCAATTCGGCATCATCTCCCGCTTCGTCGAAGAAATCCCGCCCGAAGTATTGCACTACCTGTCCGTCAAAAAACCCGCCTACGACAGCTACGGCAACACGCGCCAAACCGCCGCCCCAAAAGACAAAATCATCGACGATTACAAACAGCCGCAAACCTACGCAGGCTTCCGTATCGGCCAAAACGTCCGCCACGCCAAATTCGGCACCGGCGTCATCATCGATGCCGTGGACAAAGGCGAATCCGCCCGACTGACCATCAACTTCGGCAAACAGGGCGTAAAAGAGCTGGACACCAAGTTTGCGAAACTGGAAGAGATGTAGAAATTAGAAAGCTTGGAATGATAAAGGCCGTCTGAAAATATCCGTTATTATTCTTACATAAATGCATTAGAACCTTTGTACATCGTAGTCAATTGAATAAATAATTGGATTCTTAATTTAAATTTAGAAAAATGAATCAGCAGAAATAGAAAGGGAAAAAATGGGATTTTTTAGTGAATTGCGTGATGATTTGATGCAGGTTGAGCATAAAATTGCTCTAATAGATAAGTCGAAACTGTCAGAGCAAGAGCACGAACAGTATGAGTTGATTTCGACAGTAGTTTTGTCCATGATTCAGAATCCTGCGTTATGGGAAGACGGTTGTTTATTCAATATACGGTACATAGGTGATAATTTTAAAAGCCAAATTCAAAGTTTACAGAACAATATTTCGAAGAAAGAACTTATAAACATCCATGATTCCATGGTTAGGTTTTTAGTTGAACTTGATTTGAGCTATGGACCAGGAGGGCTCAATTTTTTGAGGATTGATTCATTAGGAAAAGTAATAATACCTTTAAAGGAAAAAATATATTACTCTCGAAGTGAATATGCAAATCAGATTAACTATGCTTTTTACAAAATGCCAATAGATATACTGTGTTCTTATATGGGCAACAAGGGCTTTAAGACATTTTTTGAATTTGATGAAAAAAAGGAAGCTATAGAAAAATCGATTTCAAAATATCAGGATGAAGTCAATAAAAAAATAGTTAAAGTTCAGGAAAAAATAGTAGAAGTAAATGCGCTTGAAGAAAAATTGGAAAAATACAAAACAGCTTTCAACTTTGTCGGCTTGTCCCAAGGCTTTGAAAATCTATTGAAACAAAAAAACAAAGCCAAAACAAAAACTTTTCGGTTGTTGAGTGGTTTAGCAATAGTTACAATTCTACCTTTAGGCTTCAGCTTCTGCAAAAAACTTATGGCAGATGTAGATATTTCTTGGCAATCCATGTTGTCCGTTATTGGCTTGGAATTTGTTTTAATCTATTTCTTTAGAGTGGTTTTAAACCATTACCATTCGTTACAGACCCAAATCATGCAGTTGGAACTACGGCAGTCATTGTGCCAATTTATCCAAAACTATGCCGATTATGCGAAAAAAATCAAAACTGATGATAAAGACGCGTTGGAAAAATTTGAAAATCTGATTTTCAGCAGTATTTTATCTAATCCTGATAAAGTGCCGGGTACATTCGACGGCGTGGAAGGATTAACGTCTTTACTGAAAGAGTTGAAGAAATAAAATTAATTAAAGGCCGTCTGAAAACTAAATGGGTTTTCAGACGGCCTAAAATCTTTATTGTCTCACGTTCCAAATCATGTATATGTAAAACTTACAGTCCCATGGATTAGATTCTCAACCGATATTCTGGGGACAATCAGGCAAATGAAGATCGTTAACTGCTCAATACATCGCCCTTCTTCGTCAAAACATATTGATAAACTTCTTCTACCGTAGCCTCGTCATAGCTTTTGCCAAAGCGTTTTTTGTAGCCCAGTTCGTATAGTTTTACATGATGCCCTTCCGGGATTTCAACGCCCACATTTTCCAAACACGATTTGGCGCAATGCAGATGACAGCCGTCAATAACCAACATCGGCCGTCCGGACTGCGCTTTGCGCACCAACGGCGCGACTTTGCCGCCCACGCCGGAAATGCACGACATTTCAAATTCTCCGGCATGGTCGAGCGCTACGGCAGTGTTGTTGGCCAGCTGCGCCACATCGGAACATCCGGAACAAGAATAAATCAAGGGAAGCTCATTGCGGTTAGGCATTTTCTATTTCCTTCGGTAGCGGTTTTTATCTTTATGTGTCCGCCCATGGTCAGTCTGTCGGGCGCATCATGCGTGGTATGCGGATATTCGGGTTGCACCCGTTTTCTTTTTTCAGACGGCCTACGGCGTATCCATTTATATATTAAAAGGCATCATAACTCAATACGATTAGACATTCCAGAACAAAGCAGATGCTACCTTCTAAAAAATAAAGGCTGTCTGAAAACAGATAACGCTGCTTTTTCAGACGGCCTTTTTATTTGAAGTTAATGATTAGGCTTTGTGTTCGCCATCATTCTCTGCTTTGGGCGGGACGGGGGCAAACCAGCCGACCAGAAGCAGCAGCAGGCCGACGATGATGAAGGAAACGATGCGCGCGATACCGCCGCTGTTGGAAAGCTCGATCAGGAAGAGTTTGACGACTACGATGCCCATCAGCGTCGCGCCTGTCATCCAGTAGGAACGCTGTTTGCGGCGGTTGCCGAGTACCATCAAGATGATGGCGGTTACTGCCCAAACGACGGAGAGGCTGGCTTGCAGGCCGAAGGATTGGAGCATGATGTCGAGACGCCAAGTGATGCCGTCGTAGAAATGCCATACGCGCATCACGCCTGCGCTGATCAGCATAAATGCCAAGGCGGCAACTGTGGTTGCCGTGGTACGGCGAAGGTCGGGCGACAAGGCGTTGGGCAGGGATTTCAGGGCAAACCAAAGCATACCGGCGCAGGCGAGTTCCAATGGGTTAAGCACGGGAATATACGGCAACGGCGAAGGTTGGAACGGCGTGGAGAAGTTGGTCCACAGCATCCAACAGGCGGCGGCAAGGGCGCACAACGGCATAGCAAAATGTTGATAAATGGTTTGATGCCGTCTGAAAAATTCGCGTTGGCGCTGCGTATGGAAAACAATCCACATCGCCAAAGGTACAACCAGCCATGAAAGCTGCGCCCAAACGCCGGAGAGGAGGCCGCCGACATACAGCGCCGTCCAAAGCGTCCAAAGTACGCCGAGTATCGTGATATTGAGTTTGTGTAACCAAATCAGATCATGGCGCGGATAGTTGTTCAGAATGATGAAGTTCAACACGGTGGCTGCGGCAAGCGGCAAGGCTGCGGCGGCTGTCCATGCGTGTTCGGTATGGTAGAAGACGAAATGCATGGCAAACACGGGCAGGAATGCCAAGTTTGCCTGCAACAGCTCTTCCCATTTCAAACGTTTGGCAAACAGCAGCAGGCCGGCAAATATCGGCCACATCCACAACTCAATAAACAGGGTTTCCTCGCCTGTCCATTGCATATAGAGGGCATAGCTGCCTGTCGCCAACGCAGTAAGCAGGATGATCCAGCCTGAAACCTGCGCAAAGTAAACCTCGTTTCCTTCCAGCTTTTCGCTTGCAACCGGCACGCGCGGATATTGCAGCGCGTAGGCAGCCGCAAACAGCAAAGGCGTAGCGGCAATAAGGTACAGATGGGTCAGGAAACCTTTGGATTCATAAATGATGCTGCTTTGCAGCAACAGGGCGAACAATACATTGCCCAAGACAAAAGTGATAAACACATTCGGCTCATGTTTGCGCCGGCAGAATGCCCACGCCGCTGCCAAAGCGGAAAGAGCGACAATGCTGCCTTGGTCGGCCAAGAAAAGCAAAGGCAAAATAGAGATGTACAGCAAGGCGGCAGACAACACGGCCGTCTGAACGGATTTTTCCCATTGCGCCGAACCTTCGCGACGCGAGAAATTCCACAATAAATAAATCGCCGCTCCGCCAAGCAGCACCACAACCGTTGTAAACCACTGCCCTTCCAGAACGGTATCCGTGCCGAAGTTCTGATAATTGCCCAGCTGAATCAGTGCCGCCAAGAGATAAACCATCAGCGCACCCAAACGGATATGCGGACGCTGTTGGCGCAAACCGAAGAAATAAACCAGTGCGGATTCGGCACTCCACAAAATAACCGTATTGCTCGGTTCAAAATAAAGCGGAACGGCAATCGTGAGGAACAACACCGCCAACGCAAAAAACGCCTGACGCAAAATATACAAACCCTGATGACGTTTCAGCAGCAGCGTGGCCAGTCCGTAAACAGCGGCAAAACCCAATGCGGAAAGCGCATCCGCAGACGGCCAATGCTCCACCATGCGGTATTGCAGGCCGAACGCCGCTGCCATCGTACCAAACAATAAAGTATGGTCGAGGACATGCACGCGCAGGCCGTGTGTATAAATACTCTTGCCGATTTCTTCCAAAGTCGCATTGTCGGCAATCGGCGTAACGCTGTCTTCGCTGTTTTCCGTCAACTTACGGCGTGCGAACAGATACGCGATAAAGGTATAAAGCAGCCAGTGGTAAATCAAGAAAGGCTCGGTAGTGGCAAAATGTTGCGGCGTATAACTTCGCATGCCCCACAGCGCAGCAATGGCAAAAGTAGCGACAAAACCCGTCAGGTTCAGCGGACGCCATGCCTTAAACCACGCAATCGCGGCCACACCGCCATTGAGCAGGGCAAGATAAGAAAACAGCACCAAATAATTGCCGCTGCCGTCTGAAGTCAGCAAAGGCGCGGCCATACCGCCGATTAAAGCAACCTGCGCCATAATCTGCGCATTCTGCCTTACCGCCAGCCACGCCATCAGCACAACCATCGCCACCATCAACCCGAACACGACCGACACAGGCAACAGCGGATGCAGTTTCAACGCCGCCAACGCCGTCAAATACATTACCGCCACACCGAAACCCTGCAACACCAAGCCATATTCACGCTTACGGCTTTGTAGTTTCCAGCCGCCGACCACCGCCGCCAAGCCCGCGCCTGCCACAGTCAAATAACGCAACTCTACCGGCACATGAACCCGCTCGGAGGCATAGCGCAGCAAAAACGCCAAGCCGAGGAACAACACCACAATACCGGTTTTCAACAACGGATTACCGCGCAAGAACCAAGCGACAATCGGATTGTCGGAAAACTTGTACTCTCCGCCTTCCGCCTGTTCTTTATGGATAACGAATTGACGCGATGGCGCTTCTTCGCTTTCAGACGGCATCGAAGCAACAACAGCCTCTTCCTTAGGCAGCTCTTCTTTTTCAGCAGCAACCGGAGCAACCGCTTCAATAACTTCCGATTCCACAACAGGCTCAGGCGAAGCAGAAGCCTTGGCAGAAACAGGATCAATAGGTATAGAAAAAGAAGGAGCAAACGACTCTTCAATCTTCTGCTTAACAGGCGCAGCTTCCGCCTCAGGCTCAACCCGAACATAAAGCGGCTCGGAGGCCGTCTGAACATCGGCAACAGGCCGAGCCTCAAACCCCTGCCCTACTTTCGCCTCATCACGGACAGCCTCATGCTCCAACACCGACAAACGCTGTTTCAGCAGTTCGATTTCCTGCTCCAGCTTTTGCATCCTGTCGCCTGCAGTAGCAGATTCAGCCAAACGCTCTTCTTGACGCTGTTTCGCAATCGACCAAGCAACCAGCCAAAACAACGACCCAATAATAACGCCCTTGGCCATCTCATCAAGAAAATAGCCGATCATAATAGGAATAAGCAGGCCGAAAAACTGCATGAAACACCTGTTTGATAACAATAAGAATATGCCGATTGTAACACCGGCAACATTATTCATGAAAAAAAGAGACAAAATGCCGAGAATAGAAGCATACGGCGAATAGAATGTAGAGAATCGGAATAGAAAAAGGCCGTCTGAAAATGTTTAGAGATTTTCAGACGGCCTGAGATTGATTAATCCTTCTTAATCGGCGGATTGGCATTAATCGGCAACGACGAGCGGGAAACTTTAACGTTTGGATAATGCTTGCGCATTAAGTGCTGAAACACTTCAGCCTTGCGATGATTTCCACTCTTTTCGTAATTCGTCCCCAAAATTACCTCGTCCACCATATCACGTACATCGGCATAAGGCAGATAGATAGATTGCGTAATATTGCAATATTCGATTTTGTCCGAACCGATTTGTTCGATTTTCAGCAGGCGAAACTCTTCTTCATCACGGAAAGCAAAATCTTTAAACAGATAGCGGATATATTCCAAAGCTTTTCTGTCTTCATCATCGATTTTAGCTTTGCCCTTGAAAGTTTTAATTAACTGCTTCAATGCTTCTTCAAGCTTACCGATACGACACTCATGCCAACCCTTATTTCCAAAGTATTTTAAACGGATGCCAAATTTTGAGTTATTTTTATTCTGCAACCATATACTGCATTTTTCTTTAGCAATATATTCATCTTGATAAGCGATATAAGCTACCTGATAAAGCGGTAGGTTTTCATCTTCTGAATCCGCTCCATCTGCCTCTACTGATTCTTCAAAATCTTCATTTAGCTTATCTGTAAAACTTCCGAACGAAGCAGAAATATTAGGATCTTTCAACCAATCCTCGCTTTTATTAAATACCAAGCAGCAGCCCGATGCTTCCACGCCATTTTCTTTGCCATACAGACGGAACTGATTCAAGTCGTTTACGCGACTGGAAAAACAGGTAAAGAAAGCATTATAGACAGGGCAATCAGCCTTGTTTTCCAATTCCAAATCCTGCAGATTCAACAACTCCAATAGCCCTTCCCCTTCAGTCGGGTCGTTCATATAAGTGGAACTACCGATTCTCATCGGACTAACCTTGCTACTGTCAACAGGATAGTTATCATCGGTTTTATCATTAGTTTTATCAATGACAATGCCGAATAATCTTTCGCATACTGAAGGTGAAGTGTAATGGGCAAGAGGAGTTGATTCTAATTCCATAGGTATGATATTTAAAACTGCCAGAATAGTAGTGATAGCCTTTACTAAGTCCCCTTCTTGAGTTTGAAATAAATCTCGTTGTATTTTCTGTTCTTTCCATTCGAAATATCTGCCCCATCTTTCTTGAACTGATGATAGTAATTTCTTAGAAAGCTCCAGTCGCTGTTGACAATGTTTATCGTTCTGTTCAAGCTCAGCTGCCACTTCAGTTTCGACCTTTAGGGCCTGCTGAAAATAACAAATGCCTAGTATAGATTCGGCTTCGTTCTGTTTCTGAATGCTGTTTTTTCCCTTCAACTGTTTAGCAAGATACAAATACTGTTGAAAATGCTCAATAGCCTGCCTAAACAACTCATCCGCAGCATTACCTTTGGCTTGTATTGTCTGTATTAAATGGCAAAAACCTAGCCAAGATTGAGCATTGATTTGTTCCTGAATACTGTTTGTGCCTTTCAACTTTTCGGCAAATTCCAACGATTGCTGGAAATGCTCAACTGCCTGTACAAATAACTGTTCCGAATCCTTGCCTCTAACTTTCATCGCTTGCTTTAAATAGCAATGACCTAACCAATGTTGGGCATGGTTTTGTTCTTGAAAGCTGTTTTGTTCATCTACCAGCTGTTTGGCAAGCAATAATTGCTGGTGGAAATGCTCAACTGCCTGTACAAATAACTGTTCCGAATCCTTGCCTTCGGCTTTCATCGCCTGCTCTAAATAGCAACGGCCTAGCCAATGTTGTGCATTGATCAGAATCTTGCTCTTTTTATCTTCAATCCCATCTAAAGCCTGATTCAGCCTCTCAATCGCTTCGTCAAATTTTTTGTTATTGAATAACTCTATGCCTTCATTAATTAAATCTTGAACATTCATTATCTTATCCCTTTCTCCAAACAATCTCTTAAACGCCATACCATCTCAATGTGCCTCTTCCCAATTCATCCCCACGCCCACTTCTGCTACCAGCGGCACGTTCAACATCCCTTCGTCCACTTTCGCCATAATCTGCGGCAGTTTTTCTTTGACTAAATCCAGCTCGGCTTCAGGTACTTCCAACACCAATTCGTCATGTACCTGCATAATCAGTTTGGTTTTCAGGCCATCGGAATCCAACCAGTGGGATACGTCTATCATGGCGCGTTTGATGAGGTCGGACGCGGTGCCCTGCATAGGGGCATTGATGGCGGCGCGTTCGGCTCCGGCGCGGGCGTTGGCGTTTTTGTTATGGATGTCGGGCAGGTAGAGGCGGCGGCCGAACAGGGTTTCGACGAAGCCTTGCGCGGCGGCTTGTTCTTTGGTGCGCTGCATGTATTCGGCGACGCCGGGATAGCGGGCGAAGTAGCGGTCGATAAAGTTTTTGGCGGAGATGTTGTCGATGCCCAATGATTTGGCGAGGCCGTATTGGCCCATGCCGTAAATCAGGCCGAAGTTGATGGTTTTGGCGTAGCGGCGTTGTTCGGACGAGACGTTTTCGGGGGCGATGCCGAATACTTCGGCGGCGGTGCGGCGGTGTACGTCTTCGCCGTTTTGGAATGCGGTAATCAGGGTTTTGTCGCCGGAGAGATGTGCCATGATGCGCAGCTCGATTTGGGAATAGTCGGCGGAAACGATGACGCTGCCTTGCGGTGCGGTGAAGGCGCGGCGCACGCGGCGGCCTTCTGCGGTGCGGATGGGGATGTTTTGCAGGTTGGGGTTGTTGCTGGCGAGGCGGCCGGTAATGGCGACGGCTTGGGCGTAGGTGGTATGCACGCGGCCGTCTTTGGGGGAAATCATTTCGGGTAGTTTGTCGGTGTAGGTGGATTTGAGTTTTGCCAGGCTGCGGTTTTGCAGGATGATTTTGGGCAGGGGGTAGTCGGGCGCAAGCTGTTCGAGCACGGCTTCGTTGGTGGAAATGCCGCCTTTGGCGGTTTTTTTCAGGCCTTTGGTGGGGATGCCCATTTTGTCGAACAGGATTTCTTGAAGCTGTTTGGGCGAGTTGAGGTTAAACGGCTGGCCTGCGGCGGCGTAGGCTTCCTGTTCGAGCTTCATCAGCTCGGCGCCGAGTTCCGCGCTTTGGCGGGCGAGTTCGGCGCGGTCGATTTGCACGCCGTTGCGTTCCATTTCAAACAATACTTGCGCGACGGGCAGCTCCATTTTTTCATACATTTCAAGCTGTTTGGCGTCCATTTGCGCGCGCAGGTGCGCTTCGAGGCGCAGGGCGAAATCGGCGTCTTGGGCGGCGTATTCGGTCGCCTGCTCAATGGCGACGTCGGCAAAACCAATTTGCTTCGCGCCTTTGCCGCACAGCGATTCGTAGGTAATGGTTTCCAAGCCCAGCCAGCGTTCGGACAATTCGTCCAAACCGTGTCCGAGATGGCTCTCGATGATGTAGGAAGCGAGCATGGCGTCGCCGGCAATGCCGTTCAGGGCGATGCTGTAGTTGGCGAAAACGTGTTGGTCGTATTTGAGGTTTTGCCCGATTTTTTTCAGGGCGGGGTTTTCCAAATGCGGTTTCAGACGGCCTAATACGTCTTGTAAATCAATCTGTTCCGGCGCAGCAGTCAGGCTGTGTCCTACGGGGATGTAAACCGCTTCGCCTGCTTGGAACGCGATGCTGATGCCGACCAGCGCGGCGTTCATCGCGTCTAGGGACGTGGTTTCCGTATCAATACCGATTTTGTCCGCTTGCGACAGTTTGTCCAACAAGGCGGCAAACTGCGCTTCGGTGGTAATGGCTTGATAATCCAGTTTCTCAGGAGCTGGGGCGAGTTCGGGCTGTTTTTCAGGCTGTGTTTCTATCGCCAATGCGGCTTGTTCACCAATATGCTCGCTGCCGAACAAATCAGTGTTTTGCGCTTCGTGCATACGGCTTTCCGCCTCTTTCAGCCAAGTGCGGAAGCCCCAGCGTTTGAAATCGACAACCAGCTGCGCCCATTTAGGCGTAGTGCGGCGCAGGCTTTCGAGGCCGTCTGAAAGCTCGGTGTGCAAATCCAAATCGGTTTTAATCGTTACCAAATCATACGACAGCGGCAGTTGTTCCAAAGCGGCTTGCAGGTTTTCGCCCACCTTGCCTTTGACTTCGCCAGCGTGTTCCATCACGCCTGCCAGCGAGCCATAGGCTTCCAACCACTTCACCGCGGTTTTCGGGCCGCACTTTTCCACGCCCGGCACGTTGTCCACCTTGTCGCCCATCAGCGCGAGATAATCGCGAATTTGGTCGGGACGCACGCCGAATTTTTCCTTCACGCCTTCAATGTCCAGCGTTTCACCGCTCATCGTGTTCACCAGCGTCACGCGCTCGTTCACCAACTGCGCCATATCCTTATCGCCGGTGGACACCACCACATTCCAACCTGCTTCGCCGGCCATCGCCGCCAAAGTGCCGATAACGTCATCCGCTTCCACCTGCGGAATCACCAGCACCGGCCAGCCCATCAGCCGCACCAAATCCGGCAAAGCTTCCGCCTGCGGGCGCAAATCGTCCGGCATCGGCGGGCGTGTCGCCTTATAGTCGGGGAACATCTCGTGGCGGAAATTCTTACCCTTCGCATCAAACACCACCGCGCAATAGTCGTGCACATAATCCGCCCGCAGGCGGCGCAGCATGTTCAACACGCCATACATCGCCCCCGTCGGCGCACCGTCGGGCGCAGACAAATTCTGCCCCATAGCATGATAGGCACGGTAAAGATAGGAAGAGCCGTCAACGAGAAGGAGTGTGGGTTTGTTGGACATGGAGAACCTGCTGTGTATATGAAAATAATGTACGGATTATAAAGGAAAAGGCCGTCTGAAAACCGAAAATCAGGTTTCAGACGGCCTGATGTTTACATAAATATACGGTTTCAGGTATTGCGCCTCAGAATCCCATCTTGTATATTTGTATTCAAATGAATACAAACAAAATCAAACGAATATGAATGCAACGAACCGTATCCCAATTAGTGTGCGTATCACTCAGGAAGATGCTGATTTTATTGCCGAACTAAAAATCGAAGGTGCGAATACGCCGTCTGAAAAAATCCGCGAATTGCTCAAGCTGGCTCGCTTGGCGCATACGCAGACACGCGATTACGGCTCCGCACTGACAGCGCAGGAGCAATTTTTCCAAGCGGCAAAACACGAAATCTTGCACGCTGAGAAACAGGCCGGAGTGCATTCGCATATCGTGGCGAGGTTGTTTGAACAACTGCCTGACTTAGGCGCAACACTCGCCGCCGACCTGCCCGAAGAAGCCGACCTCGACGATTTGAAAAAATACGAGCGCGAACTGATGTGGCGCATCGTCCGTCTGACTGACAGCATCCTGCAACTCGCCGTAACCGGCAAAGGCGCGGCATACGACGATACCGTGTTGCAACAGCTTGAAAACACTTTGAAACTGGCAAAGATTGTGCAGCAGGCAAATGAAGTTTAAGGCTGCCGCCATACCAAATGAAACAAACACATTTTAGTGAAAGGAAAATCCAAATGAGCGAAACCCTATCCCGCCGAGTAGGCCGTCTGGTAAGCGGCGGTTTTCATGCCCTGATTGATGCGGCGGAAAACCTTGCGCCTGAAGCGGTCATGAACGAAAGCATCCGCGAAATTGAGCGCGCAGTAGATGAAGTGCGTGCCGAATTGGGCAAAGTGTTGGCGCAGAAACACCTTGCCGCCAAGAAAATGGCCGATGAAAGCAACCGCCACGAGGCCATCGATGCCAATCTGCAAGCTGCCGTAAATGCCGGTCGCGATGATCTTGCCGAAGCGGGTATCGCCGAGCAGATGGACATCGAAGCTCGTCTGCCTGTTTTGGAAAACACCATTGCCGATTGTGCCGCACAAGAAAAAGAGCTCGAAGGCTTTATCGTTGCCCTGCAGGCGAAAAAACGCGAGATGCAGCAGCAGTTGCAAGACTGGCGTGCCGCACAGCAAAGCATGGGCACAGGAAAAACAGTCGGCGGCAACGGCAGCGACCTCAACCGCATTGCCCGTGATGCCGAAAAAAGCGGCAATGCCTTCGACCGTGTGATGGGTCGCCAAAACTCGGTACACAGCAGCACCGATGCGGCGCAGTTGGCCAAGCTGAAAGAACTGGAAGACTTAAGCCGCAACAACCGCATTGCCGAAAGATTGGCGGCATTGAAAGCGAAATCATAAGCCATATTGAGAAAATCGCAGTTTCAGACGGCCTCTATCTTCACGGAGCCGTCTGAAAAAAGAAAACCATACACACCTCAATAACAAAAGATGACGGATTGGGAAAAATCCTGTCAGTTACGACAAATTAATAAAAACCCATATCCAATCTGCTTAACTTTAAAATAAAATATATGCTGTCTGAAAATTAAAAAGAATAAGGAAATGCAATATGTGGAATCTAATCAACGCCCCCGAAACTGAAATCTTCGGCATTGCCATTGCGCTGATGGTTTTGCTCGGTGTGTTGGAAGTCATTTCCATGCTGGCAGGCGGTATCAGCGACTGGTTGGACAACCTGTTGCCAGACAGCCTGACCGAAACTGCACACGCCGAGGTAGGATTGGATGTGGCGGATGCAGGCATATTCGTGCGTTTCCTGAGCTGGCTGTATGTCGGACGTATCCCGGTATTGATGTTGATGGTGGTGTTTCTTGCCGTATACGGACTGACGGGTTATCTGTTTCAGACGGCCTTTGCCACTGTATTCGGCAGTTATCTGAATGGCACGCTGGCAGCAGTCATCGTTTGGTTTCTTTCCCTGCCCTTGGTGCGCGTAACAGCTAGCGGTTTGTACAAAATTATGCCGAAAGATGAAACCACGGCCGTTTCTCAGGAAAGTTTAATCGGGCGCGTCGGCACGGTGGTGTTGGGCGAAGCTCGGCTAGGCAATGCGGCGCAGGCGCGCGTAAAAGATGCTTACGGCCAACAGCATTATGTGATGGTAGAGCCTGACTCTGAAGATGTATTGAAACAAGGCGATGCGGTATTGCTGGTGTCGTTGGATGGAAATACATTTAAAGCGATTTTGAATCCGAGCGGCAGCTTGGTAGATTAAGGCCGTCTGAAACCGCTGATTTATCGATACGGTAAAAATAGATACTTTACCGCCCTATCCTCACCATCTAGAAATCCGAAATAACAATATAGAAAAACAACCACTCTATTATTTCAACCCATATTTTTAACCCTTTCAGACGGCTTCCTTCCTTCAAAGCTTTCTGAATCCACCGCCCCCAAAGGCATATTAACAAGAAGAAAGGAAAAACCATGAATTTGGTCTCCATCGGCACTATCGCCGGCGTCATACTCGTCGCGCTGTTTGTACTCGGCCTCATCCTGACCCGTCTGTATCGCCGTGCCAGCAAAGAAGTTTCATTTGTCCGCACCGGTTTTGGTGGCGAAAAAGTCATTATGAACGGCGGTGCGATGGTGCTGCCCGTATTGCACGAAATTATCCCCGTCAACATGAATACACTGCGCCTTGAAGTGCGCCGCGCTGCCCAACAAGCGCTGATTACCCGCGACCGTATGCGCGTTGACGTGATGGCTGAATTTTACGTCCGCGTTAAACCCAGCGCCGAGAGCATTGCGACCGCCGCACAAACGCTGGGTATGAAAACCATGTCTCCCGATGAGCTGAAAGACCTCGTCGAAGGTAAATTCGTTGACGCCCTGCGTGCTGTTGCCGCCGAAATGGCGATGGAAGAGCTGCATGAAAAACGTGTTGATTTCGTTCAGAAAGTACAACAAGTCGTGAGTGAAGACCTATTCAAAAACGGTCTCGAACTCGAAACCGTTTCCCTGACCGGCCTCGACCAAACCAGCTTTGAGTTCTTTAACCCGCAAAACGCCTTTGACGCGGAAGGTTTGACCAAACTGACCGAAACCATCGAAGGCCGCCGCAAAAAACGTAACGAAATCGAACAAGACACCGACTTGGCAATCAAAACCAAAAACCTCGAAGCCGAGCAGCAACGACTGAAAATCTCGCGCGAAGAAGAATACGCCAAACTCGAACAAGAGCGTGAAATTGCCGTCCGCCGCGCCGAACAAGAGGCCAGCATTGCCGAACAAGAATCTCAGAAAAAACGTGAAGCGGAAGAAGCTAAAATTGCCGCCGAACGCGAAGTAGATCTGAAACGTATTGCCGCCGAACGCGACATTAAAAACGAAGACATTAGAAAAGCCCAAGCCGTTGAACAGGCAGAGGTTGAGCGCCGCAAAGCCATCGAGTTGGCCGAACAAGACCGCGCCATCGCCGTTGCCGAAAAATCACGCGCCGAATCCGAAGCCAAAGCCGAAGCCGACAAAGCCCGCGCAGCCGCCGTTCGCGAAGAAGAGAGCGTGATTACCGTACGCGAAACCGAACGTGCCGAGCGTGCCAAAGCGGTTGAATTGATTGCCGCCGAAGAAGCCGCGCAAAAAGATGCGATTTCGCTCACTGTCGCCGCCGAAGCCGAAAAACAAGCTGCACAAGACCGAGCTGAAGCCGTGCGTATCGCCGCCGAAGCCGAAGCCGAGAAACAACGCCTTCAAGCCAAAGGTGAAGCCGATGCCAAGATTCTGTTGGCGCAAGCGCAAGAGCAACAATATAAAGTTGATGCCGAAGGTACCCGCGCCGTCAACGAAGCCGCCAACGTGCTGAGCGTCGAGCAAGTCGAAATGCAAGTCCGCCTTGCCCTCTTGAAACACCTGCCTGACATCATCCGCGAATCCGTCCGCCCAATGGAAAAAATCGAAGACATCAAGATTTTGCAAGTCAATGGTCTGGGTGGCTTTGCCGGTGGTGCAAACGGCGCGGAAGGTGCTTCAGACGGCCAAACCACACAAGCCAGCCTTGCAGACCAAATGGTCAACAGCGCCCTGCGCTACCGCAGCCAAGCCCCGTTGGTTGACGGTCTCTTGAAGGAGTTGGGACTAAATGGTGGCGACATCAACGGTCTGACCCAAGGACTGGATAAAACCATCGACCAATCATAAACGAATGCCGTAATAATGATTTAAAGGCCGTCTGAAAAGTTTCAGACGGCCTTTTGTTTATACAAGAGCTTCCGCAAATTCTAATATTTTCAATACTGATCAATTCAGATCTGTTGCGGTTGCAATAAATTAGGAATTATCCACCCTGCTTTTTGTGGTTAAAAAAGATTGAGTGGGCCATTCTTAGCCAAATAACAAGACTAACTACTTTGAAAATGATTCGCCAACAATTGAGTCATAAAAACTGATTCTACCGTTTCGATTTCAAGCTTGCCATCTACTCGTCTATCGGTATTTTAATATCAAGCTACTTATCTTCGCGAAAATAAAAAAGCACAACATTTCGTTGTGCTTTTTCTTAATGAACCCACATTACTTGTTTTTTTGCGAACGAAGGTAGTCCAAAGTTTTCAGCTGGGCAATGGCTGCTGCCAATGCTTTGTGCGCTTCGGCCAGAGATTTATCATCTTTGGCTGCAGAAACACCTGCCTCGGCTGCTTTTTTAGCTGCTTCAGCACGCGCCTGATCCATTTCTGTACTGCGAACGGCAACGTCTGCCAATACAGTAATCTTATCAGGCTGTACTTCTAAAACGCCACCGGAAACGGCAACCAGCACTTCTTCAGCTTCACCCGGAACAGTCAAACGCAATGCGCCGGGGCGTACCAAACTCATAATCGGCTCGTGTCGTGGATAAATACCAAGCTCACCTTGAACGGTAGGAACCACCACAAAGCTGGCCTCACCCGAATAGATGTTTTGCTCGCTACTAACCACTTCAACTTGCATGGTGCTCATGCCGGCCTCCTTAGTTTAAGGTTTTCGCTTTCTCAGCCGCTTCTTCGATGCCGCCTACCATGTAGAACGCTTGTTCAGGCAGATGGTCGTACTCGCCGTTCAAGATGGCTTTAAAGCCGGCGATGGTGTCACGCAATGGAACGTATTTGCCTGGAGAACCGGTAAATACTTCGGCAACGTGGAACGGTTGAGACAGGAAGCGTTGGATTTTACGGGCACGCATCACAGTCAGTTTGTCTTCGTCAGACAATTCGTCCATACCCAGAATGGCGATAATGTCGCGCAATTCTTTGTATTTTTGCAGAGTAGACTGTACACCGCGCGCTACGTCGTAGTGCTCTTGACCCAATACCATCGGATCCAATTGGCGTGAAGTAGAGTCAAGCGGGTCAACTGCCGGGTAAATACCCAAAGATGCAATATCACGGCTCAATACGACGGTCGCGTCCAAGTGGGCGAAAGTTGTCGCTGGAGACGGGTCAGTCAAGTCATCCGCAGGTACATATACGGCTTGGATGGAAGTAATAGAACCGGTTTGGGTAGAGGTAATACGCTCTTGCAAACGACCCATTTCTTCAGCCAATGTCGGTTGGTAACCCACTGCAGAAGGCATACGGCCCAACAGTGCAGATACTTCGGTACCGGCCAGAGTGTAACGGTAGATGTTGTCAACGAAGAACAATACGTCGCGACCTTTACCGTTTTCGTCTTTTTCGTCACGGAAGTATTCGGCCATGGTCAAACCGGTCAAAGCAACGCGCAGACGGTTGCCTGGAGGTTCGTTCATTTGGCCATACACCATGGCTACTTTATCCAATACGTTGGAATCTTTCATCTCGTGGTAGAAGTCGTTACCTTCACGGGTACGTTCACCCACACCTGCGAACACGGACAGACCGCTGTGCGCTTTGGCGATGTTGTTGATCAATTCCATCATGTTCACGGTTTTACCTACACCGGCACCACCGAACAGACCTACTTTACCGCCCTTAGCAAACGGACACAGCAAGTCGATCACTTTAATACCGGTTTCCAACAATTCGGTAGTTGAAGACAACTCGTCGAATTTTGGAGCAGTTTGGTGAATGGCACGGCTCTTGTCGGTATCGATCGGACCTGCTTCATCAACAGGTGTACCCAATACGTCGACAATACGGCCCAATGTACCTTTACCTACCGGCACAGTGATTGGCGCACCAGTATTGCTCACAGACATGCCGCGTTTCAGGCCGTCTGAACTACCCATTGCAATAGTACGGACAACGCCGTCACCCAGAAGCTGTTGAACTTCCAGGGTCAGACCGTTCTCGTCCAATTTCAGGGCATCGTAAACATGCGGGATAGCGTCGCGTGGAAATTCCACGTCAACCACCGCACCAATAACTTGTACGATTTTGCCTTGGCTCATTATCGTATCCTAATTTCCTGTTCAGGCTTCAGACGGCATTAAACTGCCGCTGCACCTGCTACAATTTCTGACAATTCTGTAGTAATCGCGGCTTGACGCGATTTGTTGTACACCAAGCGCAATTCTTTGATGGCATTGCCTGCGTTGTCGGTTGCGGCTTTCATCGCTACCATACGCGCGGCTTGTTCAGATGCCATGTTGTCGCTCAATGCCTGATAAACCACAGACTCTAAATAGCGGCGAACCAAATATTTCAATACGGCGATAGGACTCGGCTCGTAGCGGTATTCCCAAGCAAATGAAGAATGACCCGCCTCGTCGTCAATAACGTTTTCACCGATAGGCAGCAAAACTTCCATACGCGGCTCTTGGCGCATTGTATTGACGAAACGTGAGTAAACCATATGGATACGGTCTAATTCATGCTTCTCATAACGTTGGAAGATTTCGGTCAGAGGACCAAGCAGCAATTCCATTCTTGGGGTATCGCCCAAATTGGTTGCACTGGCAATAACATTCAAACCGATACTTTGGCATGCAGCCAAACCTTTACTACCCAGGCACACGACTTCGACTTCGATGCCTTGTTCCTGATACTCTTGAACTTGCGCCAAAAACTTTTTCAGTACGTTTGCGTTCAAGCCACCGCACAAACCTTTATCCGAGGTAATCAAAATGAAACCGGCACGACGCACTTCGCGGTGCGGCTCCAACAATTTGATACCATGATCGGCATGGGTCTGTGCAAGATGGCTCATCACTGTACGCACTTTTTCGGCGTACGGACGCGCTAAGCGCATCCGGTCTTGAGTCTTCCGCATTTTAGAGGTCGACACCATTTGCATCGCTTTAGTGATCTTTTGGGTATTTTGAACACTACGGATTTTGGTGAGAATCTCTTTTCCGACTGCCATTTCAGACTCCTTTCATCTCAATACTTATGCTTGGTAAGCGTAAGAAGATTTGAAAGATTTCATGGCTTCGGTCAATGCTTTTTCGCTTTCGTCAGACATTGCGCCTGATGCATTAATCGCTTCCAGAACCTCAGGATGTTGCGTACGTACGAAACTCAAGAATTCTGCTTCGAAAGCCAAGGCTTTGGATACCGGAACATCTGCGTAAGAACCGTTGTTGATCGCCCACAAAGTCAATGCCATTTCGGCAGTGTTCAATGTGCTGAATTGTTTTTGTTTCATCAATTCAGTAACCACTTCACCGTGTTGCAGCTGTTTGCGTGTTGCTTCGTCCAAATCGGAAGCAAATTGCGAGAACGCCGCCAATTCACGGTACTGTGCCAACGCCAAACGGATACCGCCACCCAATTTTTTGATGACTTTGGTTTGTGCTGCACCACCTACGCGCGATACGGAAATACCAGCATTGATTGCAGGACGGATACCGGCATTGAACAAGTCGGTTTCCAAGAAGATTTGGCCGTCTGTAATCGAAATTACGTTGGTTGGTACGAATGCGGATACGTCACCGGCTTGGGTTTCAATAATTGGCAACGCAGTCAGAGAACCGGTTTTGCCTTTTACTTCGCCATTGGTCAGTTTTTCAACTTCGTTTTCGCTGACGCGGGCCGCACGTTCCAACAGACGGGAGTGCAGATAGAATACGTCGCCAGGATATGCTTCACGGCCAGGAGGACGGCGCAACAGCAGGGAAATTTGACGGTATGCAACGGCTTGTTTAGACAAGTCATCGTATACGATCAATGCATCTTCACCACGGTCACGGAAGAATTCACCCATGGTACAACCGGAGTAAGGAGCGATGTATTGCAGTGCAGCGGCTTCAGAAGCAGTTGCAGCAACTACGATAGTGTGTTCCATCGCGCCATGCTCTTCCAATTTGCGTACTACGTTGGCAATAGAAGATGCTTTTTGACCGATAGCCACATAAATACAGATAACGCCTGTACCTTTTTGGTTAACGATGGCATCCAGTGCTACGGCAGTTTTACCGGTTTGACGGTCACCAATGATCAACTCACGTTGGCCACGACCAACCGGAACCATAGAGTCAATGGCTTTCAGGCCGGTTTGCATTGGTTGGTCAACCGATTTACGCGCAATCACACCTGGTGCAATTTTTTCGATTGGAGCAGTCAATGTTGTGTTGATTGGACCTTTACCATCGATAGGACGACCCAATGCATCAACTACGCGGCCAACCAGTTCGCGACCGATCGGCACTTCCAAAATACGGCCGGTACAGGTAACTGTATCGCCTTCTTTAATGTGTTCGTACTCACCCAACACTACGGCACCGACGGAGTCACGCTCCAAGTTCATGGCCAGACCGAAAGTGTTACCGGGGAATTCGAGCATCTCACCTTGCATCGCGTCTGACAAGCCATGAATGCGCACAATGCCGTCTGTAACAGAAACAACGGTACCACGGGTACGCACTTCTGCATTGACGGACAGATTTTCGATTTTGGCTTTAATCAAATCGCTAATTTCAGCAGGATTAAGCTGCATGAAAACTCTCCTAATTTGTCATAGTCGCATACAAAGCATTCAGTTTGCCTTGTACGGACAAATCCAAGACCTGATCACCCACTTCTACTTTGATGCCGCCAATTAATTCAGGGGCAACTTTAGTTACCACATCCAATTTGCTGTTGAAGCGTTTTGTCAGGATATCGGTAACATCGGCCAGCTGCTGAGAACTGAGTTCATACGCGCTGTAAATTACTGCCGATTTCGTATTGTTGTGTATCAAGGTCAAATCTTGATATTGGGCATAAATTTCCGGCAATACCAGCAAACGCTTTTGCTCGGCCAAAACGGTAATGAAATTTGCCAATTCGACATTTTTGATACCGACAAGACCTTTGAGCGTTTCTGCTTTTTCGGAAGCTCCCGTTTCCGGTTGCTCGATGAAAGCAATGACTTTCTCATCTTGAACAACCGCTGCGAGTTCTTTCAGTTCGCCCAACCAAGACTCGATTTGGTTTTTTTCCTGAGCCAGACTAAACAATGCTTTCGCATAAGGTCTGGCAATCGTTGCGAACTCTGCCATAAGATTACAGCTCCTGTTTTAAGGTACTGAGCAAATCTGCATGTTTGGAAGCATCAACTTCTTTACGCAAGATAGATTCCGCACCTTTAACAGCCAGTGTAGCAACCTGTTCGCGCAATACTTCGCGCGCACGGTTAACTTCTTGCTCCACGTCAGCTTTTGCTTGAGCTGCAATGCGTGCTGCTTCATGAGAAGCTTGCTCTTTGGCTTCTTCTACAATTTTTGCAGCACGTTTTTCGGCGTTGGCAACCATTTCGGTTACCTGATTACGCCCTTCGGCCATAAGTTCTGCAACTTTTTTCTCTGCCTGCTCAAAATCGCTCTTACCGCGCTCGGCAGCAGCCAAACCCTCGGCGATTTTTGCGGCACGCTCATCCAACGCTTTGGCAATCGGAGGCCATACGAATTTCATCGTAAACCAAACCAAGCCAAAGAAAACCAGGATTTGCGCAAATAAGGTTGCATTAATATTCACGTTACTTAACCTTCGTATCTGGGTTAATCAAACAGACTATAAGCCTGTATCTGAACGGATCGCTCCGTCTTGATTACGCAGCACCAAACGGGTTAACGAAGGCGAACAACAGGGCAATAGCCACACCGATCAAGAAGGCTGCGTCGATCAGACCAGCGATCAAGAACAGTTTGGTTTGCAGAGGACCGATCAGCTCAGGTTGGCGAGCAGAAGATTCCAAGTATTTAGAACCAACCATTGCGATACCGATAGAGGCACCCAATGCGCCCAAGGCAACGATCAAACCACATGCGATAGCAATCAAACCCATTTTTAAACTCCTTAAAATAGTAAAGGTTAAACTACAAAAAACAAACTACGAAAAAACTACTTGATTAGTGTGCATCATGCGCTTGTCCGATATATACGAACGCCAACGCCATGAAAATAAATGCCTGCAAGGTGATAACCAAGATGTGGAAAATCGCCCAAGCCAAACCGGCAATCAGATGGAACACAAATAAAATCGGATCCAAAGTTTCGATGCTGCCGGTTGATGCCCATGCACCGCCCAACAGAGCGATCAACAGGAACACCAGCTCACCGGCATACATATTACCAAACAACCGCATACCGTGGGATACGGTTTTGGACAAGAACTCTACCAAGTTGAGCAGGAAGTTGGCCGGAGCAAGCATTGGACCAAAAGGCGCGCTGAACAATTCGTGAATCCAACCGCCAAAGCCTTTGATTTTGATATTGTAATAAATACATACCAACAATACGCCAATTGCCAAAGCCAAAGTCGTATTCAAGTCAGCAGTCGGTACGACACGCAACAGTGCATGATGATTACCGGTAATGCCTTGCCATACCATCGGCAGCAAATCAACCGGCAACATATCCATGGCGTTCATCAGGAAAATCCAGACAAACAAGGTCAAACCCAAAGGCGCAACAGCTTTACGCGATTGTTCGTTATGGATAATGCTCTTACACATGTTATCCAC
Organism: Neisseria subflava; assembly: GCF_024205705.1. Lineage (NCBI taxonomy): Bacteria > Pseudomonadati > Pseudomonadota > Betaproteobacteria > Neisseriales > Neisseriaceae > Neisseria > Neisseria subflava. The sequence continues at coordinate 168,128 of NZ_CP073115.1, read as the reverse complement.
GAATTCGAACAGAATTTCAACAGCTGCTTGAAAACGGCCAGGCACGCCAGCAGTTGCTTTTTTGGCACCGCGCCACAAAAGGAAGCTGCCGATTACGCCTAACAGAACAGCAAAAAAGATTGCATCAAGGTTAATGAACGAAAAATCAGCGATGTTTTTCAGTCCTTGACCCTGAGTAACATCCGACATACTGGTCAAGCTTTGCAAGTGGTGCTTGATGTAGTCGGCAGCGGTCATAGTTTCACCTGCCATAGTGTTTCACTCTCAACAATACTAAAAAAACCAAATGACTGACACTGAGTAACCCCAATAAGAATGGGAAAAATACCAGCGATTGATGCCATATCGCAAAAACGACCGACATAGATACCAGCGACAGCACTACTTTTAAAACCTCTCCACCGACAAACATTGAACTTTGCAGATCGGGATTTCGTCGGGAAAACTTTAAAAGTAAAACTGCAACCAGGGTAGGCAAAATATACGAAAATCCTCCCGCCAAAGCAGAGAGGAAGCCGGACAATCCGGAAAATAATGCACAAACAACTGAAATTATTAACAATACAATCACTTGCAATGGGACTATCTGATTCATTGTACTTCACACCCCAAAACGCAAGGCAAATTAATATAATCAAGAAGTTTGTTAACGTCAAGCAATATGTTAATCTTTGTGAACCTTTCACAGATAAATGATTAACACATATAAAACAAATCTTTGCAGGAACGGAGTTTAACACAAATTACATGTTGCTACACAGATTTTACAGAAGATTTTGATTTGTATTGTAAACATCTGTACGACCAGTCCTTTTATCAAAAACTCAGGCCGTCTGAAAATTTTTTTCAGACGGCCTGTTTATAAAACCGTTAAAACTCTTGATTGATGCCTAACTGTTTCAGCAGATATTCAAATGTTTCCGGCGTATCAAAATGCAGTACGATTTTGCCTTTTTTCTGATTGCTGGTTTTGACTTCGGCATTGACGCCCAAACGCTCGGTCAAGGCATCATTGATACGGCGAATATCCGGGCTGATGGTTTTGGCTGCTTCCGGCTTGGCTTTTTGATGAGCCAACTGGCTGCGGCGTTCTACCTCGCGCACCGACCAACCGTTTTTGACGGCTTTTTGCGCCAACTCCAACTGGTCAACCACATGCAAGGTCAGCAACGCACGGGCATGACCCATTTCCAGACGGCGTTGATAAAGCATTTCCTGAACCGGCTCAGGCAAACTCAACAGACGCAGGCTGTTGGAGATGGCACTACGGCTTTTACCGACAGCTTTTGCGATGGTTTCATGAGTCAGGCCGAATTCGTCGGCAAGGCGTTTCAAACCTTGAGCTTCTTCAATCGGATTGAGGTTTTCACGTTGCAGGTTTTCAATCAAACCCATGGCCAACGCGGTTTCGTCGCTGATGGTTTTGATAACGACGGGAATTTCGGTCAAACCGGCCAACTGGGAAGCGCGCCAACGGCGTTCGCCGGCAATCAATTCATATTGAGACAGACCACGTTCGCGTACGATAACCGGCTGGATAATGCCTTGCGCTTTAATGGAATCGGCCAATTCCTGCAAAGCTTCGTCATCAATTTGCACACGCGCCTGATAACGGCCGGGCTGAATATCGGCGATGGCAACCGTTGTCAGGCGGTCGCTACTGCTGCTGTCCACTGCATTGGAAATCAGCGAATCCAAACCGCGCCCCAATCCACCTTTTGCTTTTGCCATATTGTTTTCCCTTTCAGACGGCCTCATTGTTGAAATGACGTATTCTATCGGATATTGCTGCTTTACGACAATTTGAATCACTATGATTTGACTATTGCCATTTATTTACGGAGCGAAACCGCAAACATGCCCCTTAAAGCGTTACTCAAACGGATTTCTTCCGCATTTTCCAACATCGCGCGCGTGATGTGGGTTTCCTTGATTGTATCCACACCTAAATATAGCTGCGGCTGCTTCAATACCGCTTGGCGCATTACCCCGTTCAAAATATCCAAATCCAAAGACGGCGTGAGCCATTGTCCTTGATATTTGACGAACACATTGCTTCTTCCACCCTCTAACAAAAGGCCGTCTGAATTAAAAAACAGGCTGTCAAATGCGCCCTGCCCTTCTGCCGTTTTCCATGCTTGGTCAAAAATTTCACGGCGCGTGGTTTTGAAGCGGCGCAGATAATCGCGTTGGCTTAATGTGTGCACACTCAGGATGACGTATTGTTGCCCATCCAATTCAGAAACAGCCGCATGGCTCAATGCAAGGCCGTCTGAAAACAAAGCGGCTTTGACTCTAAATAATCCACTTGGCAACGCATCTATATAGTATTGGATTTGCTCTGCCGCATTTTCAGGCCAAGGCAGGTTGAGCGCTTGTGCCGAAATTTTTAGACGGTCTAAATGCAAATCGAGCAAACGGCATTGTTTGTCTTGCACGCGCATGGTTTCAAAAATACCGAAATCAGGCCTCAAGTCATTGAGGAAACGCGCCTTCCAACCGCACTCGCGATATTCGGCTTCAGGATCGCTATCAATCACAATCCCCGAACCGACACCATAAACACCTTGATAAAGGCCGTCTGAAACGGGCTTCAGGGATAAAGTGCGAATCACAACATTAAATACGCCTTCAAATCCCAAACCCGTATCGCACGGATGCAAAAAGCCGATGCTGCCGGTGTACAAACCGCGCGGTTCGGATTCAAGAGACTCAATAATCTGCATACTCATGCGTTTGGGCGCGCCGGTAATACTGCCGCACGGAAAGGCTGCGCGGAGAATATCGGCAACCGAAACATCAGGCAGCGCCTGCGCCTCGATGGCACTGGTCATCTGCCAAACACTGCCGAAACGGGAAACTTTAAACGGTTCAGGCACGCGTACTTTGCCCGTTTGCGCGATTTTGCCGAGATCGTTGCGCAACAAATCGACAATCATCACATTTTCGGCGCGGTTTTTCGGATCGTTTTGCAATTCAACGGCGCGGCGTTCATCTTGTCCGTCATGAAGAATCGGCGCAGTGCCTTTCATCGGCTCGGTTGTGATCAGGCCGTCTGAATCGATTTTGAGGAAAAGTTCGGGAGAAAAACACAAAGTCCACGCTTCCTGCCCTGCCCCGTCGGGCAGACAAGACAAAACGGCATACGGCACAGGCTGGCGCAAGCGGCGGTAAAGCTGAATCGGATTGCCGTAAGCTTGCAGGTGTAGGCGCTCTGTGTAATTGATTTGATAGGTATCTCCACGGCGGATGGCCTCGTGGATTTGGTTGATATGCTCGAGATAATCGGCTTCGGATACGGAGAATCGGGGAGTGGAGATACCTGCCGCCAGGCCGTCTGAATGATTGGCCAACCAGCTTTCGGCATCGATTTCAGAACAATCGGCAAACCAGTGCAAACGTAGACTGCCACTGCGGCCAGATGGAATATCCATCAGCGGCAACCCAAATTCGTAGTCTACAAACAACACTGCATGCAAACCCTTTTTCCAGCCGGCTTGCAAAATACTTGTTAACGAATCCAGTTCGTTATGATAAAACCGATGGCTTTCTACATGATTTTGATAGAGTTTTGCTCGGCCGCTCACGGCATCGTCGAACAGGGCGAAATAAGGCATGATGTATGATACAAATAGGCTGATTATACGCTGGTTTTACAAAAATTATCAAACAAGTCGGAAAAAATCGCTTATGTGTAATTTTATGTAGGCTAACACAGCATAAAGAGGTAAAATCAAGTCATACCACACCATATCATTTAAAACTTAATCGATAAGGAGACTTTATGGCAGACCACCAATTAGAACCGTTCGAGAATGTTGAACTGGGCGAGAAACAAGACCAGCTGCAAGTATTCGAAAAGGCTGTTTTGGAACACGAAGGACGCGGCACTGACGAAGATTCCAGCAGCGCACCGCTTCCTGCCAACTACCCGTACAAACAACGTATGCGCCGCTCTGTTTACGAAAAAGAAAAACAGAAGCTGCAAATCGAATTGTTGAAAGTACAAAGCTGGGTTAAAGATTCCGGTCAGCGTATCGTCAGCCTGTTTGAAGGCCGCGACGCAGCCGGTAAAGGCGGTACCATCAAACGTTTCATGGAACACCTGAATCCGCGTGGCGCGCGCGTGGTTGCTTTGGAAAAACCAACCACTACCGAACGCGGCCAATGGTATTTCCAACGCTACATCCAAAACCTGCCGACCGCAGGCGAAATGGTATTCTTCGACCGCTCATGGTACAACCGTGCCGGCGTAGAACGCGTAATGGGCTTCTGCGAACCTAACGAATACCTGCTCTTCATGCGTCAAACCCCTGAGTTGGAACGTATGCTTGTTGCCAGCGGCATCCATCTGTTCAAATTCTGGTTCTCCGTATCCCGTGAAGAACAACTCCGTCGCTTCATCTCCCGTCGTGACGACCCACTGAAACACTGGAAACTGTCTCCTGTGGATATCCAGTCGCTCGACCGCTGGGACGACTACACCGAAGCCAAAAACGCCATGTTCTTCCACACCCACACCGGCGACGCGCCTTGGGTCATCATCCGTTCCGACGACAAAAAACGTGCACGTTTGAACTGTATCCGCTACTTCCTGCACCAGCTGGACTATCCGGGCAAAGACGTGAAAGCCATCGGCAAAGTGGACGAGAAAATCGTTTTGGTTCCTGATACACGTTACAAAGACAAAACTGTCGAGCTCGGACACGATTAATTTGTAACATTACCAAAGGCCGTCTGAAATTTCATCTTTCAGACGGCCTTTTCTTAATCCTCGCGATTCCAGTACGTTTTTTGTGCGAATACCAATTTATTGTCAGTAAATTTTGCACTGTCCAAATTCAATGCCCAAACATCGCTTTTCATCACTCGAGCAGCAGGATGCGCTTTGTAGTACAAAGACTGCGCCGCTTTCAAATCCGCTTCATCCTCAATCAAAGCAGCGGTTGCCGCAAACTGAATGCCGCTGATTTTTGCGATGCTGTCAGGCTGACCGGCAATGGTACCGGCTACTTTGGCAGAACAGCTCATCATTCCGCCATGCTTCGTTTTCAAAGAAGTCAGCACAATTAGGCGGGCATTGGCCTCATCAAACACATAAAAACAACAAGCCGCCCAAATTTCGCCGTCTGCCGCAGCAGCAATACTGACGACATGATGATTGCTCAAAAACTTCACTATATTGGCAGGAATCGTTTGCATGGTTTTTATCTTCCTTCGCAGTAGACGAAATTATGCTCAGGCCGTCTGAAATATCAGCCCTGCCAGCGCGGCACATCGTTTTGAATGATGCCGAACAAGTCCAAAGCATGAGAGACGCTGTGTGTAATCATATCTTCGATGGATTCAGGCTTCTGATATAAAGCCGGCACGGGAGGAAACACAATACCGCCCATCTCTGTCACGCGGCGCATATTTTCAATGTGCGCCAAGTTTAACGGTGCTTCACGCACCATCAATACCAACTTGCGCCGCTCTTTCAACGTTACATCCGCCGCACGGCTGAGCAAATTATCGGCAAATCCATGGGCAACCGAAGCCAAGGTTTTCATTGAACACGGCGCAATTAACATTCCATCCGTCAAAAACGATCCGCTGGCAATACTTGCCCCGACATTACGGACAGAATGTACGACATCCGCCAAAGCATAAACGTCTTCTTTGGTGTAATCCGTTTCCAAAGCGCGGGTCATCTCCGCCCCTTGCGAAACCACCAAATGTGTTTCTACCTGATGCGCACGCAAAAGCTGCAAAGCCTTCACGCCATACTGAAAACCGCTGGCACCGCTGATGCCGACAACCAAACGCTTCATTGTATTTCCCTGTCTCGGCCTAAAAATAAAGGAAAGGCAGATTCTCAAGACGAAAAAATAACCGCTAAAAAGCGGTTAGATTTTCTAATGTGGTGCCGACAGCGAGATTTGAACTCGCACAGCCTACGGCCACTACCCCCTCAAGATAGCGTGTCTACCAATTCCACCATGTCGGCATAAATCAAATTGTCTTACTGCTGCTGAGGATTCGGAGCAACAGGAGTTGTATTGTTTTGTGCAGGCGTTGCAGGCTTAGGAGCCTGTTGGGTCTGCTTCACATCGCTGAAGTCTAAACCGTGCTTATTGGAGTGGGTGTGAATATACACCATTGCCATGCAGGTCGCAAAGAAAAAAGTTGCGGCAACGGCAGTCGAACGGCTGAGGAAGTTGGCATTACCGGCAGAACCGAATACGCCTTGCGCGCTACCGCTGCCGGAACCGAATGTTGCGCCGGCATCCGCACCTTTACCGTGTTGCAGCAATACTAACACGATTACGAATAGAGCGGAAATAATATTAATAATCCAGATAAGGGTTTTAAAGGCTTCCATATGTTTTCTACGAGGCTTGTGCTGCGTTGATGATGGCGGTAAAGGAGTCATATGATAATGACGCGCCACCAACCAATGCGCCGTCTACATGAGGTACTGCGAAGATGTCGGCTGCGTTATCCGCTTTCACACTTCCGCCGTAAAGAACGCGGATTTTAACATCGCTTCCGCACAAAGACAAGATTTCTTTGTAGATAAATTCGTGCATATCGGCGATTTGTTCGACGGTGGCGACTTTGCCTGTGCCGATCGCCCAAACAGGCTCGTAGGCAACGGCGATGTTTTGGGTGTTCAGACCTTGCAGGATGGAAAGCTGGTGTGCAATGACTTCGTGTTCTTTACCGGCTTCGCGCTCTTCCAGGCTTTCGCCGACGCACAACAATGGAATCAGGCCGACGTTGAGGACGTTTTCCATTTTGCGGCGTTGAATTTCGTTTTTCTCGCCGAAATAAAGGCTGCGCTCGGAGTGGCCGATGAGGACGATGTCTGTACCGATGTCGGCAAGCATTTCGGCGGACACTTCACCGGTGTACGCGCCATTATTGGGGAAACGGCTCACGTCTTGCGCACAGGTCAAGATGCGGTTGTTCAAAACAATCTGCATGGCGTTGTGCAGTTGCAACAGATAAACGGTCGGAGCGGCCAGGCCGATTAACACACGTTCTGCGGTTGGCATGACACGGAAGCGGTGCATAAGCGCATTGTTGTTTTGGAGTCGGCCGTTCATTTTCCAGTTGCCGATAACCCATTTTTGGTCCCACATTCCGATTTGGTGATACATCTTTATTGCTCCGTGTGTTGGTTGTTGCTTGCTGTAGCGTCGTGTAATGTGAAAGTTTAGTGGATATATGTGCGCTTGGCAATTATTAACGAGCCTCCGGGGCCGTCTGAAAGATGGCACACTCTCCGACAAGGATTTATAATGTATGCTTCGATAAAATTAAGAATTGAACGGAGCACAAATATGGACTTTGAAAAAGCGCGTTTCAATATGGTTGAACAGCAGATTCGTCCGTGGGATGTCTTGGACTTCGACATTTTGGATGCTTTGGAGGAGATCGAGCGCGAACATTTTGTCGGCGAGGCTTTTCAAGGTTTGGCCTATGCGGATATGGAGCTGCCGCTGACCAACGGCCATAAGATGTTGGAACCCAAAGTCGTTGCCCGCCTGGCTCAAGGCTTGAAACTGAAAAAAGACGAAACCGTCTTAGAAATCGGTACAGGCTCAGGCTATGCAACCGCCCTGCTGTCCAAACTGGCCGGCAAAGTCGTAACCGACGACATCGACGCCGAGCAGCAGCAACGCGCCAAAAAAGTTTTGGACGAATTGGGCTTTGCCAACGTCGATTATGTGCAAAACAACGGCCTGACCGAAGCATCTCAAGGCGCTCCTTTTGATGCGATTTATGTGGGCGGTGCAGTAGACCGTGTGCCTGAAATCTTAAAAGAGCAATTGAAAGACGGTGGTCGCATGGTCATCATTGTCGGCCGCAAACCGGTACAACACGCGCTTTTGCTAACGCGTAACGGCAACGAGTTTTCCGAAAAGGTATTGTTCGACACTGTCGTAGCCCACTTAGAAGATAAATCGGCCAATCCGTTCGGCGATTTCGATTTTTAAACAACAGGCCGTCTGAAAGTTCAGACGGCCTCATACTTTCATACCCAACCCTATGACCGACATCATCCAACTCTCGCCCACCGAATTGAAACAATGGCAGGACGAAGGCCGCGCATTTCATCTGCTCGACGTCCGCACCGATGAAGAACGCGCCATCTGCACCCTACCTGCCGCCATTCATATCCCGATGAACCTCATCCCCCTGCGTCAAAACGAGCTGCCCGACGACGATTTGCCCATTGTCGTTTACTGCCACCACGGCATCCGCAGCCTGCACACGGCAATGTATTTAGAAGACGCCGGATTTGAAAACCTCTACAACCTGCAAGGCGGTATTGATGCTTGGGCAATGCAGGTGGACAGCAAAATGATGCGGTACTGAATCGGTTTTATCAATAAAAGGCCGTCTGAAAATGGATTTCAGACGGCCTTTTTCAAACCTTTCTGCTTACGCTTGTAAGCTAGCGACAAACTGCTGTACGGCCGGCACAGCTAAAATCAACAGCAATACCAATACGGCTTTTTCCATACGGTTGAACTGACAATTTCCGTAGTGTTTCTTTTGCGAATAGAGAAACAGCAATACGCCGGGCAAATAGAGCAAGACTGAAAGCAGCAAATATTCCGTGCCTGCCGCATAGACAATCCAAGCCGCATAAAGCGTTGCTGCCGCGCCGATAAGACGGTATTTTGCCGCAGCCTTTTGTGTCAGCGATAATTTGAGCAGATATGCACCAATTAACAAATATGGTATCAAAATCATGGAAGTCGATACCATCAGCAAGGCAGAATAATCCTCGCCTTTTAACCACACCAGCAATAGGCAAAACTGCACGGTCAAGGTGGTAAACATCAACGAACCCTGCGGCACTTCGTTTTTATTCAACGGGATAAACGATTTTGGAAATGCGCCGTTTCTCGCACCCATGTGCGGAATCTCGGTCGCATACAGCGTCCAGCTTAAATAAGACGACAGCACAGACACAATCAGGCAGGAAGAAATCAACACTTTACCCCAAGAGCCGACCATGTGCGCCAACACGCCCGCCATAGACGGATTAGCCATTGCTGCAATATCCGCACGAGGCAAAATGCCTTGAGCCAAGACGGTAATTGCCACGTACATTGCCAGCGTCAAGCTGACTCCGATAATGGTTGCTCGACCGACATCAGCACGACTTCGCGCATGCTTGGACAAAACCGCCGCACCCTCAATACCGGTAAACACCCACAGCGTAATCAGCATTGTGTTTTTCACCTGCGTCATCAGGCTGATATCAGGATTTTCAGGCGTAGCAAGGCTCGCCCCTGTCCAATCGGACATAAACACTTCGGTTTGAAAGAAATAGGCTGCCATACCAATAAATAAAATCAGCGGAAATACTTTGACTGCCGTCGCAATCAGGTTCACTCCTGCCGCTTCTTTAATACCGCGCACTACCAACCAGTAAATCAGCCACACAATTACTGATTCTCCAACAAAAGCAGCAAATGTGTTGCCTTTGCCGAAAATCACGTTGTCCGGCGTATCGACAAATCCGCCTACTGCTTCAAACGCAACCACCAAATAGCCGACAATACCGACCGTGGTGCAAAGCCAATAGCCCCACGCCGAGAAAAAACCCATCAAATCGCCGAAGCCGTCGCGGGCGTACGTATAAATACCACCGTCCAATTCGGGCTTAAGTTTGGATAAGGCCGAAAATGACAGGCCGAGAAAGATAATGCCCACACCGGTAATCAGCCAACCCAACAGCAAAGCCTGCGAACCTGCAACGGCAGCCATATTCTGCGGCAGGCTGAAAATACCCGAACCAATCATGGAACTGATAACTAAGGCCGTCAGTGCAACCAAGCCGATTTGAGATTTTTGCGACATGTTTATTCCTGATTTTTATCATTATGTGTTTGTGAAGCGACGGCATTACCGGCTTTTTTAGCCTGTTCTAACCGTATCAAAATATTATGCAGCCACTTTCAGACGGCCTTAAATCCTTGCGCCAACGCACGGATATGTTCAGGTGCGATACCGCAGCACCCACCGATGATTTCAGCACCCAAATCCGCCCATTGTCTCGCCCACGCCAAATAATTTTCCGGCGTGGCATCAGTGCGAATCGGATCCAAACCGTCGTTAGCCTCGTTCATCTGTCCTTGTACCGGTTCAAATGCATTGGCGTAAACACCCAGTTTCAGACGGCTTTGGGCTTCATGTGCCACTTTCAAAGCTTCCGCCATTACTTCAGGCTGACTGCAATTGAACAACATTGCCGCCGCACCTATTTCTACCGCGAAATCCGCTGCCTCGTGCACGTTTTCCCCCGAACGCAACACCGGTACATCATGCGGCATCGTATCTTCCAAAGTAAACGACACCCAAAACGGCTTACCGTCATCAGGCAGACTGCTGCGCCAGAAACGCGCTTCTTCCAAGCTGGATACGGTTTCTACCAACCAAATATCAGCAAACGGCATCAAACCCGATATTAAAGGGCGAGCCAAAGCAGGTGCGACTTGTTTGTCAAACAAGTCAGGGCGGTAAGAACCGAATAACGGCGGCAGGCTTGCGGCCACTTTTGCAGAAGTCCCGCTTTGTTCCACTGCTTCACGCGCCAAACGGCCGGCCTGCCTTGCCCATTCGGCAGCTTGAGCATCAAAGCGCTCCTGCCCGATATGAAACGGTACAAGCGCATAGCTGTTGGTCGTAATCACCTGTGCGCCTGCGCGAAGAAAGTCCAAATGCGTTTCGCGTACAATCTCCGGCGCTTCCATCAAAGCCAAAGCAGACCATTCCGGCTGACGAAACGGTGCGCCGCGCCGATGCAGTTCACGCCCCATTCCGCCGTCTAAAATCGTTACCGTCATGATCGACCTCCAATGATGAATTTTTAAAATCGCCATTCTACGCTTTTTTAACTCCTTACCTTTAATCTATGAAAAACTAAACTTATGCAGTTTCGTTATATAAAAGGCCGTCTGAAGCAGGATTTCAGACGGCCTTTACAATTATTTCACAAACCGTGCATCTGCCATAAACGGCCGTGTAGCTGCCGGTTTGGCGGAATAGAAGCGGGAGAACGTGCTGTCGATTTTAGTCTGTATCGGCTTACCGTCCAATGTTGCCGATGCTTCCAATTTCACACCACCGCCACTGGTTTCGCCTAATTTCATATTTGGCAACGTCAGTTTGGCAATATTGAGTTTCACATTTCCCACTTTGGTATCGGGGGACATCAGCTGCTTACCGACCGGACGGATTTTTTCACCCTCATCATGAGGCGCAGCACCACCGTTATCGTCAACCACACCGATATTAATCAATCGGGCAGATGCCAAATCCATCTTGCCGTTTTTGACCGGAATACCGACAAACAGTTTTACGCCGCGATGAATGAACGTATTGTCCCGCCACTGAGTTTGGCCCTCTTTCGGCGGTTTGGTTTCTGCCGCCACCGAATAAGTGCGGCCCATAATCATCAATTTATAACCTGGAATTTTTTTCGAACCGAATCCATCAGTGATATCTTCGACCAGTTGCGGCGCAGTCAGGGTTTCGTTTGCCAAAATACGGGCTGAAGTTTCTGCCAGATGGGCAGGCTTGCCGTCTATGGTCAATGCCTGTTCATGGCCGAAATCAGACGCAAATGCGGGCACGGCGGCCAGTGCAGCGGCCAATGCTAGAATACGAATAGTTTTCATTGCAGACTCCTTAAAAATGTAATTGGGTTGATTACCCGATAAAATTCGGGCGATATTGATAGGAGTCGATATTTTTATATAAATGATACAGATTATCAAGAATATTTGTATTTTAAAATAAAAAAGGCCGTCTGAAACTTAGTTTCAGACGGCCTTTTCAATCTACTTAAAACCTTCTATCAGTCTTTGAAGCGTTTGAATACCAATGTGCCGTTGGTACCGCCAAAGCCGAAGGAATTGGAGATGGCAACGTCGATTTTCGCATCGCGTGCTTCGTTGGCGCAGTAGTCCAAATCGCAACCGGCTTCAACGTCTTGTTCAAAGATGTTGATGGTCGGTGGAGATTTTTGCTCGTGTACCGCCAACACGCTGTACAACGCTTCCACACCGCCGGCCGCGCCAAGCAAGTGGCCGGTCATGGATTTGGTGGAGTTAACAATGACTTTGCGCGCATGATCGCCTAAAGCGCGTTTGATGGCTTTAGTTTCGTTGGCATCGCCCAAAGGAGTCGAGGTACCGTGTGCGTTGACGTAATCTACGTCTTCAGGGTTCAGGCCAGCATCTTTCAGGGCGCGGGTAACGGCCAATGCAGGGCCTTCTTCGTTAGGCGCCGTAATGTGGTAAGCATCGGAGCTCATACCGAAACCGACGATTTCGGCGTAAATTTTCGCACCGCGTTTTTTCGCGTGTTCCAATTCTTCCAACACCAGCACGCCAGCGCCTTCGCCGATAACGAAACCGTCACGGCCTTTGTCCCACGGACGGGAAGCGGTAGCAGGGTCATCGTTTCGGGTGGAAAGTGCCTTCATGGCAGCAAAACCGCCAACACCCAAAGTGCTGATCGCGCCTTCCGCTCCGCCTGCAATCATCACATCTGCGTCGCCGTATTTAATCAATCGTGCAGAGTCACCGATAGAGTGTGCGCCGGTTGTACAAGCAGAAACCATGCCGTAGCTCGGGCCGCGGTAGCCTTTGAGGATGGTCACATGGCCGGAAATCAGGTTAATCAGCGAGCCTGGGATAAAGAAAGGATTGATTTTGCGCGCGCCGCCTTCGATGACGGCTTTACCGGTCGCTTCAATGCTCGGCAGGCCGCCGATACCGGAGCCGATATTGACACCGACGCGGTCTTTGTCGAGGGTTTCCAAATCATCCAAGCCTGAATCATTAATGGCCTGCAGGGCGGCGGCAATACCGTAGTGGATGAACACGTCCATACGGCGCGCTTCTTTCGCGCTGATGTATTGGCCGATGTCGAAATCGCGAACTTCGCCGGCGATTTGGCTGTTGATGTCGGATGCGTCAAAGCGGGTAATCCGTCCGATGCCGCTTTTGCCTGCGAGCAGATTGCTCCATGCGGTGGCGACGTCGTTGCCGACCGGTGATACTTGGCCAAGACCTGTGATGACTACTCTTCTCTGACTCATGATAATCTCGCTGTTGGTTGTCGGGATTTTCGCGGCAGCCTTGCTCTTTTTTCTTCGTGAAAACGGGCAAAACTCATGCCGTCTGAAATTTCAGGGGTTTAATAATAAGGTAAAAGCCTCTATTGCGATGGCGCAGCAGAGGCTGGATGTTTGGTGCGACCGATTAGCCTTGGTGGGCGTTGATGTAGTCGATAGCCAATTGTACGGTAGTGATTTTTTCAGCGTCTTCATCAGGGATTTCGCAGCCGAAAGCTTCTTCCAAAGCCATCACCAGTTCTACGGTGTCCAGAGAGTCAGCACCCAAATCGTCTTGGAAAGAAGATTCGTTTTTCACTTCGGCTTCGTTTACGCCCAGTTGTTCAGCAACAATTTTTTTAACTTGTTGTTCGATGTTTGACATGTCAGTCGTTCCTTTTCGCCTTGCGGCAGGTTGTTTAAGGGAAATAATTCGTCGGTATTGTACCGAATTCGGATAGAGTTTTCCATCTAATCCTGCATTTTAGCACAGATTATTCTGGAAAAACCTGTTGTTGCGCATATTAGCATAGGCTGATTTTAACCTACAAGCAGGAATTTGTTTTTGTTTGTTGTCAGACGGTTAGTATTTTTTTTGCAACCCACCCCGGCTTTTACGGATGTCATTTTCCGTTCCGACCGTTCTCTGCGTCCTTCACCAGCACAATCACCAATTCGCTGTCGTCAGTTATTTTGATGGCGACGTATTCTCTGCCGTCCGCCTTCAGAACGTTGCCCAGCCTCAATTCCTGCCTTTTTCCGCCATCAAACAAAAATACCGAGCTGCCTTTGGTTTGGGTAACCAGCAGGGTGTGGCCGGGGTGGTTGTGGCGGGGGATTTCCTTGCCTTTGGGCAGGGTTTCGCGGATGACAGTGTAGTTTTCATCTTCAAAGACTTTGCCCGTGCCTTGGGCGGTTTCGGCAGCGGGCGCGGCTGCGGCGGAGAGGCCGATGAGGACGGTGAAAAGTTGGGTTTTGATGTTTTTCATGATGGTTTTCCTTTGATTATGGACAAAATGGAGTTTCAGACGGCTTCGGGCTACCTGAAACGGCAATCGGGCAGTGTTGCTCGGCTTGCTGCCCCCACGGGGGCATTCCCAATGTGCAGGCTGCTTTTAGCTTCGCAAAAACTCCGCTTCCTTCGGAAACTCCGTTTTCAGACGACCTTATTTAAACCGATAGGTAAACGCCGCGTTCACTGTCCGCAGTGCGCCGTAACTGTGGCGGTCGGGCTGGGTGCGGTAGTGTTTTTTGAACAGGTTGTCCATGTTCAGCGACAGTTCGGCGCGCGGATTGAAGCGGTAACGCGCCATGATGTCGGCGACGGCGTAGGCTTTTTGGCGGCTGTTGTCGGCGGCGCGGGCTTTGGCGGCGGGATTTGGGATGCGGAGCGTGGCAGGGTTGGTGTGGGTTTCGCTCTGCCAGCGCACACCCGCACCGATGGTCCAGCCGCTAGGGGCTTCGGGGGCGAAGTGGTAGGCGGTGAAGAGTTTGAAGCTGCGTTCGGGCACGCTGTCGGGGTTCAGGCGGCTGCCGTCTTGGTCGCGGGTTTTGCTTTTGCTGTATCCTGCCTGTATCTGCCATTCAGGCGTGATGCGGCCGCCGACTTCGATTTCCCAGCCGTGGGTTTTGGCTTGGTTGGCGGCGCGGTAGTAGGTGTTGCCGCTCGGGTCGCGTCCTGCTGCGGTGGCGAGGTTGTTTTTACGGGAGCGGTACACGGCGGCGGATGCGTTCAGACGACCTTCAAACCATTCGCCTTTGATGCCGGCTTCTAGATTGTTGCCGATTACGGGTTTCAGGTAGCTGCCGTGTTCGTCTTTTTGCGATTGTGGGACGAACAGGCTGCTGTACGAGCCATAAAGCGACAGGTTGTCAGTCAGGTCGAACACGATGCCTGTGTAGAGGGTGAAACGGTTGGCGCGGATGGTGGGCGTACCGCCGGTGTGGCTGTCGTAGCTGCCGCCCGTGCGGTAACGGGTGTATCGTCCGCCCAAAATCAGCGAAAGGTTGTCGGCGGCGCGGAAGCGGGTGGCGAGATAGCCGCCGATTTGCCGCCTGGTGCCGTATTGCGGGATGGTTTGGGCAAACGATGCAGGCTGCGGGTAGGCACCCGTGCGGGAAAATTCGTAGGCGTTGGGGATGGCGTTGGGGATGATGCTGCGTTCGCCGTATTTGTTGCTGGCGTATTTGTAGCCGTTGATACCCGCGATTAAATCGTGTTCGCGGCCGAACAGGCGGTATTTGCCGGTCAATGACACGCTGGCGCTGTGGGTGCGCGGGTCGGCGTGCCAATAGCCGGGAATCAGGTCGGTGGCGGCAGTACTATGATCGATGGAAAGCACGCCTGCCACGCCGTAGGGCTGGCGGAAGCGGCTGCGGGTGTAGTCGTATTCGGCTTTGAGTTTCCAGTCTTGGTTGAAGCGGTGTTCAATGCCGGCGAACAGGTTGAGCGTACGGTGGCGGCTGTTCGACCAATTTGTGGCGGGGTTGTCTTTCGGGCCGAAGGCGGTGGCATAACCTTGGCTGTCGTACACGGCGTAGCTGAGCGGCGCGTCGGCGGTTTCTTTCGCCTGCTGGTAGTCCATGCCTGCGTGGACGCGGGTTGGCGGTGCGATGTCGTATTCCAAAATGCCGTAGAGTTCGGCATCGCGGCTGCGCTCGCGCTGCCGCCACAAGTCGCCGCGTTCGAAGGTGGAAACCAGGCGGCCACGCAGCGTGCCTTCGGCGTTCAGACTGCCCGATACGTCCGTGCCCAGCCCGAAATGTTTGCGGTTGCCCGCTTCGGCGCGGACTTCAAACAATGGATTGCGGGTCGGGCGTTTGCGTACCAAATTGACGGTGGCGGAAGGCTCGCCCGTGCCGTCCAGCATCCCTGCCACGCCGCGCACGACTTCCACGCGCTCATAGGCGGCGGTGTTGGCATTGCCCGTATCGGCCAGCGCGTCGGCAACGGGGATGCCGTTGATTTGGTAGTTGGCGATGCGGCTGCCGCGTGCGAACAGGTAGTTGTAGCCCGCGCGGTCGGAGCCGTAAATCTGTCGGCTGGTACCGGTCGCCTGCAACAGGGCGCGGTCGAGCGTTTTGATGTTTTGGTCGCGCATTTGTTGCGATGTGATGACGCTGACGCTCTGCGGGATTTCGCGCAGGGTCATGGGCAGCCCGAGCGGGGTGTGCGTGCCGGAAACGGTGTAGCCGTCGTTGGAACTCGCGGTGCGGTCGGCGGTAACGGTGATGGCCGGCAATTCGGTACTTTCCTGCGGTTTGGGATCGTCTGAAACAGAAACATCGGCCTGCGCGTACACGGGCAGCAGGGCGGCAAACAGCAGGGAATATTTGAAGCGTGTCATGGGATTTCCTTTGTGTTGATGTGCAGTGGAGTTGCGTTTTCGGCATATTGAAGGTGCAGGCTGCTTTTAGCTTCGCAGAAACTCAGCTTCCTTCGGAAACTTCGTTTTCAGACGGCCTCGGACGGGTCGGGCAGCTCAATCAGCACCACCGAGCAGCCGTTTTCTGAACGCGGGCGGTGCGACACCGACTTCGGCACGACCGCCATCTCGCCTTCGCGTATCGTCATGCTGCCGCCGTCGGCGAAGTCCACCGCCATGTCGCCCTCCACGGCAAACAGCACTTTGTCGCTGTATCCGTGCGTGTGCCAGCCGTAATCGCCCAAAAGTTTGACCAGGCGGAATTGGAACCCGTGGCGGTTGATGATTTCGGGCTGCCAGTATTCTTTGATGGCGGCAAGGTGCTGCTTCAGGTTGATGGTTTCGTTTTGCATGGGGTTCTCCTTGTGGTTTGTTTTGAATAAAACTACTGCACCGAAACGGGTTCTGCCTTTTCAAACGCCGCCTTCAACTGTTCTGCCGCCTGTATCAACTGCCGCACGCCGCCCGCAACGATATAATTCGCGGCAGGCATGACGATGATTTGCTTGCGTTTCCAAGCGTTCGTGCCGTGTACCAGCGCGTTATCCAATACTTCGACAGCCGCCGGCCCTTCCTGCCCAATGGCGGCGGTACGGTCGATGATGAAAATCCAGTCGGGGTTTTTCTCTTTGATATATTCGAAGGAGACGGGCTGTCCGTGCCCTTCACTGCGTAAAGATTCATCCACGGGCGGCAGGCCGATGTCGCCGTGTATCCAGCTGGCCAACCGCGACTGCGTGCCGAAGGCGTACACCTTGTTGCCCGTAACCGACAGCACCAGCCCGCGTCCTTTGCCTTTGGCGGCTTCGCGCGTTTGGGCGAACAGCGCGTCAATCTGCGCCTTCAATTCCGCCGCGCGCGCTTCCTTGCCGAAAATCCGCGCCAGGGTTTCCATCTGCTTTTCGCCGCTGATACGGATATTGCCGTTGTCCACCGTCAGATCTATGGTGGTCGCGTTTTTCGCCAACTGTTCATACGCTTCCGCGCCCGGCCCGCCGGTAATGACAAGCTGCGGATTGTAGCGGTGCAGGGCTTCGTAATCGGGCTCGAACAGCGTCCCCACCGTTACCGCCTTGTCAAATGCAGGCTGCAAATAATCCACACGCACCGGCGCGGTGGTTGCGCCCACGTTCACGCCCAATTCAGTCAGCGTATCCAATGCCGCCCAGTCGTACACGGCGACGCGTTCGGGATTCTTCGGTACAACGGCATCGCCCCGCGCGGTTGGTACGGTCAGCGTAGCGGCAGATGTGGCTTGGGATGCGGCGGATACAGTTTTTTCGGCGGCAGGTTCGGGCGAACAGGCGGCCAGCAGGATGGCGCAGGCTGCCCAATAAAAACGTGGCTTCACGGTGTGCGGTTCCTTTGTATACGAATAAGAATATTTATTATTAAACAAATAATCTGCAAAAACCATGCTGCAAAACGCAAAATTCCCGAAACGGCAAAACAAATTCCCGAAACGGCAAAGGCCGTCTGAAACACCCTTTCAGACGGCCTTTCCCGTTTCAACCAATCCTTACGCTTGATTATTGGCAATAATTCCTATTTAATCCACTTATCAGACAACCCGTTCCTATCCAAGCATGAACACCGCCGCCATCTACCGCCAATACCAAACCTATGTCCGCTCCGATAAATCCGGCTGGGCATTGGATGGCTGTTCCGACAGCGCGCTCATGGCGCAGGCAAAACAGCCCGGTTTGCATCTGGAAATGTGCATCAACCGCTTCGACTCGGGCATCACCCTGTCGCGGATGCGCGGCGGCGGAACGGGCGCGTTTCCCACCGAAATCCACAATTTCAGCCACAACTGTGCCCTGTTCGTCATGGTATCGGGGCAGAACCGGTTACAAATGGGCGGCAGGGAATACCGCCCGTCTGCCGGCGAAATCTGGTTGGTACGCGGCGAACTGGCGGACGTATCCGAAACCCTGCTGCCCGACAACGGAGGTATGTGCGCGCTGCATTTGGATTTTTCGCTGGAAAAACTGCGCCGCTGGCACGACGAAGGCTTGCTGGACGAACGCCTGTTTTCGCCACAAACGATAGGCCGATTCGCCCTGCAACGGCTGGCGCAAAACGCGGCGGCACTGACGGCGGCGGCCTGCCCCCTGCTGCAACGCCCGTTCGAATCAGACGGCTTTGGCCTGCTCGCTGACGAAGCCGCCGCACTGGAACTCTCCGCCCGATTATTGCGCTTCACCTTCCGCCGCCACGACAACGGCTACCGCCGCCGGCGCATAGACGAAGCCGCCGATATTTTGAACAGCGAATTCGCCCGCCCGCTGACCATCGCCGAAATCGCCCGCCGCGTCGGATTGAACGAATGCTACCTCAAACGCTATTTCAAAGCGCAAACCGGCGAAACCGTCGCCGGACGCCTGCGCCGTCTACGGCTGGAACACGCGCTCACCCTCATCGAATCCGGCAGCACTGTCCAATCCGCCATGCACTTTTGCGGCTACCGCCACGCGGGACGGTTTAACGAAGCGTTCAAGCGGCATTACGGATTTTTGCCTTCGGATGTGAAGAAGTGCTGATGGGGCCGGCAGCATAGATATAGTGGATTAACTTTAAACCAGTACGGCGTTGCCTCGCCTTACCGTACTATCTGTACTATCTGCGGCTTCGTCGCCTTGTCCTGATTTAAATTTAATCCACTATATTTTGATTGGGGCTGTACTAGATTAGCAGATATGTTACCCTCGAAATATGAAGATAACACACTGCAAATTAAAGAAAAAAGTACAGAAAGAACTGATCCATTTTTTTGTACTCGAAGTGACCGCCCGTTCTGCCGCCGATATTTTGGGTATCCATCCCAATTCAGCAGCACTGTTCTACCGTAAAATCCGCACGGTTATAAACTATCATTTGGCCTTGGCTGCCGATGAGGTTTTCGAGGGCCCTGTCGAGCTGGACGAAAGCTATTTCGGCGGACGGCGTAAAGGCAGACGTGGTCGCGGGCGGTAGGAAAAGTGGTTATCTTCGGCATTCTGAAACGCAACGGACGAGTCTATACCGTTGTCGTAAACAATGCCAGATCCGATACTTTGATGCCTGTTATCAAACGGAAAATTATGCCGGACAGTATTGTTTATACCGATAGTCTGAGCAGTTACGACAAGTTGGACGTGAGCGGTTTTATCCATTACCGCATCAACCATTCCAAGGAATTTGCAGACCGTCAGAACCACATTAACGGCATTGAAAATTTTTGGAATCAGGCAAAACGCGTCTTGCGAAAATACAACGGAATCGATCGCAAATCCTTCCCGCTGTTCTTGAAAGAATGCGAATTTCGATTTAATTTCGGCACACCGTCCCGGCAGCTTAAAATCCTGCAAAAATGATGTGGAATTTAGGGCTAATCTAGTACAGCCCCTTAAAAAATTTTGATGGCGGTTGCTGCTGAAAAAGTAGGAATTGGATTTGAGAGAAGGTTTTTGCATATGCTGGTTTCGTGAAGGCCTACGCAGGATCAGCGTTGTCAGCGTTTTCATGTGTATGCTAACCTTCTGCAAGGTATCTGCTTAATCATATTTGAAATCAGTATTAAAGCATAATTATCAGTATCCGAAATTCCAGTTAATTAAATATTCAGAGACAATCGTTAAGATTGATTTAAGGATGAAAATGCAAGACCAAGAAAACATTAAAAACCAAGAAGAACAAGAAAATCAGCCAAAAGAAGACAATGGTGCCATGACCAAGTTGCAAGATGTGTTCAATCTTGCGCATGACCAGGCCCATCCCGATAAAATTGATGCCGTCATCCGCGCCAATACTCGGGTGTCCGGAACCAATATGTGGGTATTGATGTTTGCCATTGCCGTGGCGAGTATCGGTCTGAATGTAAACAGCACGGCGGTAGTGATCGGCGCGATGTTGATTTCGCCGTTGATGGGGCCGATTGTCGGTATGGGTTACGGTTTGGCGGTAGGGGATACTGCGCTGATCCGTCAAGCCGTGCGCAATATTATTATATTCGTCGTCATCAGCTTGATTACCGCTACGTTGTATTTCCTGTTAACCCCGCTTAAAGAGGCGCAAAGCGAGCTTTTGGCGCGTACTCAGCCGACCCTTTGGGATGTGTTGATTGCCTTCTTCGGCGGTAGTGCGGGTATTGTGGCGCTGACTCGAAAAGAAGGAGGCAATGCCATACCGGGTGTGGCGATTGCTACCGCATTGATGCCGCCCCTGTGTACTGCGGGCTACGGACTGGCACATGGCAACTGGCACTACTTTCTCGGTGCTTCATATCTTTTTGCCATCAACTGCGTGTTCATCGCTTTTTCGACCTTGTTGTTTTCCAAGCTGCTCAAGCTGCCGCGCAGGGGGTTGGTAACGGAATCCAAACGCCGGTTGCAAAGCATCATTATTACTGCCGTCGTGTTGGCTGTGATGATTCCGAGCGGCTATATGGCATCAGGACTGGTGCGTCAGGAGATCTTCAACACCAGAGCCAATGCCGCCATTGCCACTGCGCAGCAACAGGAAGGTTTTTTCGTGCTGCGTAAGATGTTGAACCACAGAGAAAATAAAGTCGGTCTGATTGTCAATGGAACGGGCAATGCCGAGAAAATTTCCGCCTTACTGGTGAAAAGCCTTAACGCGTCGGGGGTGAAAGAGCCGAAGGTCAACGTGGTCTATGCGGGAGGGAACGATGCCAAAATCGAAGAATTGCTGGCAAGCCGAAACAACCCGGTTCAGCAGCAAAATGAGCTGAAAGAGCAGCAGGCCTATATCGATACCATACTGGCAGGCAAAGCCTCCGATATCGACGATGCAGCGGTACTCAAGGAATTAAAAGCCCAATATCCGGAAGCGGAAAAAATCGTTGTCGGACGCGGCTTGGCTTGGGATAAAGCGCAAACAACGCCTGTTTCCGAACAGTCTGAAAGCCAAAAAAACGCAGAACCGAAGACAGATACATATGACGATATCGTCGTTGTCTCTCTCGAATTGGAGCAGCCACTACCTGCCAAAGATTACGAGCGGATACAGGCGTGGTTACGCCAGCGTTATGAGGGTAAGGTAGTGAGCATATTGCAAACGCACAAGTCTCAGACAGATAAACCGTCTAACGAATAATCGCCTTCAGGCTTTATTCATTTCCGAGAAATCATTGATTGTTCCTAGTACACCAAATCCGCCTCAAACACGCCTCTCAAGGCGTTGGAGAGGCGGATTTTTTCTGCGCGTTCGAGCATGTCGCGGGTGATGTGCGTTTCGATGATGGTGTCCGCGCCCAAGTAGGTTTGCAGCTGCTGCAACACGGCTTGGCGCATGATGCCGTTGAGGATATCCAAATCCAGAGACGAGGTGAGACGGGTGTTTTTGTGCATGTTCATGTTTCAGTATTCTCCTGGAAATACTGTAAACAACGCTACTAGTTTCTACAGCACCAAGTTGATAACGTTCGCCCACACCGGCAAGGTTTTCTGCGCCAAGGACGAGTTTGAGTTTCTCAAAGTCGATTTTGTCTTCGCAAAAGACTTCGGGAAAGATTTGTTTGAGTTTTAATATATTGTTTTATTTGAAATTATTTTCTAAATCGTGTATAATTTTTCGGTTCGGTTGCCATAATTGCGTCTTCCATCAATGATCACTTACAAAGTGTCCATTTTATCGGAATATGTTGAAAGTTAAAAGAAAAGAAGGCCGTCTGAAAAACTTTAATATTCGTTTTTCAGACGGCCTTCTTTTCACTTGCCGAAACAAGAGTATTTTGTTTCTCAACTTTACAAAACGGTCAGTCCTGCTGCTTGCTTCTACCCCAAAAACTCTTTCAAAAACAGCAAGACGCAGGCGAGTTCGTCGGCGGATTCGCGTTGAGTGCCGTTGCCGGTATGGCCACCGCCGTCCGGAGCGTAGAGCCACGATTGTGCAGAGGTTTCGCGCAATTTGGCGTAGAACTTGAGCGCG
The DNA here is from genome assembly GCF_024205705.1 of Neisseria subflava. NCBI lineage: Bacteria > Pseudomonadati > Pseudomonadota > Betaproteobacteria > Neisseriales > Neisseriaceae > Neisseria > Neisseria subflava. The sequence goes on along the minus strand of NZ_CP073115.1, from coordinate 145,646 downwards.
TGGGCGGGATGGACGCGGTCGTCGGACAGGCTGGTGGTGATGAGCGCAGGCGGATAATTGATGCCGTCTGAAAGATTGTGATACGGCGACAATTCGCCCAACCAGCGTTTGCAGACTTCGTATTTCTGCGGATTGCCGTATTCGTCCGTCCAGCTTGAACCGGCAGACAGTAACGGATAACGGATCATGTCGGTCAGCGGCACTTCGCACACCAGCGCGCCTATGCTTTGCGGTTCGCGCACGAAGGCGGCGGCGGTAATCAGGCCGCCGTTGCTGCCGCCCTGCAAACCGATGTGTTTGGGCGAACTCATGCTGCGTTCGGACAAATCGCGCACGACTGCTAATAAATCATCAACGCTTTTGTGTTTGCTGATTCCCTGCGCCGCCTGATGCCAGCGTGGGCCGAATTCGCCGCCGCCGCGGATGTTTGCCAATACAAAGGCATTGCCCTCTTCCAGCCAATATTTACCGACGCTGCCGAGATAATGCGGCAATTCGGGAATGCCGAAACCGCCGTAGGCATAAACCAAGGTCGGCGTGTCGGGCGTGGCGTTTTTGCCGACGTGGAAATAAGGAATGCGCTCGCCGTCGGCCGAAGTCGTCCAAAACTGCTGCACGTTGATGCCGTCTGAATCGAACTGCTGCGGCTGACGGCGCATGACGGTCAGTTCCATCACGTTTAAATCCAGCGCAAACAGCGTCAGCGGCGTGGTGAAATCGCTGGCGGCAAGGTAAACCACGTCGCCGCCCCACGGCTGGTCGGTCATTTCCAGCGCACCCGAAGGCAGGCGCGGCAATTCGACTTCCTGCCATTTACCGTCGCTAAAGCGCCATGCTTTCAGACGGCCTTGTACGTTTTCCAACAGGCTCGCCACGACAAAACGCTTGGTCGTTTCCACGCTTTCCAATGCCTGCGTTTCATCGGGCGCAAACAAAAGCTGCGCCGCACCCAATTCGCCTCGGTTTAATTTTACTGCCACCAATGCGCCGCTCGGATAGCTTTGGTTCGCGCGGTTCCAGTCTTTGCGCAGTGTCAGCAAAAGATGTCCGGCCAGATAGCCGACTACGTCGCAATCGTTGGGCAGGTTTAACGGTTTCGCCTCGCCTTCAGACGACACCTGCAAATAGGTTTTGGTGTAAAAACCATCTGACGCTTCAATCAAATCAATCGGCGAACCCTGCGGATCGAGATAACGCCACGCGTTCACCATCATGCCGTCTTCGGCAATTTGATACACCGGCAGGCTTTCCTCGAAACTTTTGCCGCGTTCCACCAGCCATACTTCGCGCGGATAGCCCGATTCGGTCAACTGGCGTTCGTCCCAAGCCGGACACACCCACACGCTGTTTTCATCGCGCCACGACACATGGTTTTTGCCTGCCGGAAAGTGAAAACCGCCTTCTACCAACTCCCCTGCTTCCAAATCCACTTCCAGCGTGTACACCGTATCTCCGCCCGATTTGCTCAGTGTTAACAACGCGCGGTTGGGCTGTTCCACCAAGTGCGACACGCCGCCCAAATACACATCGTCGCCGAGCAATTCATCGAAATCCGCCACTGAAAACAGGATTTTCCACTCGGGATAGCCGGAACGGTACGTCGCCGCGGTACATACGCGGTACACGCCCTTCGGATATTCTGCGTCCTGATGGAAATGGTACATCCGCGCGCGGTGTTCCTGACAAAACGGAATCTGCCGCGTGTCCTGCAACTGCGCCAAAATGCCGTCGGACAATGCGCGCGCTTTGTCGTTTTCTAAAAAACGCGCACGCGTTTCGGCATGGGCCGCGGCGGCAAAATCTTGCGTTTCGGGAGATTCGAGGTTTTCAAAATGGAGATAGGAATCGGGGTAAGATTTCATAGGAAAAGGCCGTCTGAAAGATTGGGAAACGGAATTATAACGGCAAAATCAAAAAAGGCCGTCTGAAACCTGCGTTTCAGACGGCCTGAGACATTATTCAACTCAACGTCCGTATATTTTCCACAAACCTTCCTGCAAACCAAACGCAGGCTCGCCGTCTTGCGGCTGGGTGCGGACATAACTGCCGTCAGGCTGCATCAGCCAAGCCTGGGTATTGTCTTCCAAGGCCATTTCCAAACCTTCGCGGATCACGCGTTCTTTGAGTTCGGGCGTGGTAATCGGCGTGGCGACTTCAATGCGGCGAAAGAAGTTGCGACCCATCCAGTCGGCGCTGGAGATAAAGGTATCGTCTGCGCCGTTGTTATGGAAGCAATACACGCGCGAGTGTTCGAGTTGGCGGCCGATAATGGAGCGGACGCGGATGTTTTCGGACAAGCCTTTTACCCCCGGGCGCAAAGTACACATACCGCGCACAATCAGGTCGATTTGCACGCCTGCCGCGCTGGCCTGATACAGCGCATCAATTACGCTCGGCTCGATGAGGGAGTTCATCTTGGCGGTAATCCGTGCCGGTTTGCCTGCTTTGGCGTGTTCGGTTTCCTGCTTGATGCGGTCGATGACCATTTTGTGTAGGGTAAACGGGCTTTGATAGAGCTTGTTCAGACGGCCCGGCTTGCCCAAGCCTGTGATTTCCATAAACAACGTGTTCACATCAGCAGTAATTTGTTCGTCAGCGGTGATGATGCCGAAGTCGGTGTAAATGCGCGATGTGCCTTGGTGGTAGTTGCCGGTACCGAGGTGGGCATAACGCTTGAGCACGCCGTCTTCACGGCGGATAACCAAAGCCATTTTGGCGTGGACTTTGTAGCCGAATACGCCGTACACGACGTGCGCACCCGCCTCTTCGAGCTGTTTCGCCCAGTTGACGTTGTTGGCTTCGTCAAAACGCGCCATCAGTTCAACCACGACGGTAACTTGCTTGCCCGCCAGTGCAGCCTTCATCAATGCGCGTACAAGCTCGGAATTGCTACCGGTGCGGTAGATGGTCATTTTGACGGCCAATACATCTGGATCGGCTGCAGCCTCGCGTATCATTTGGACAACCGGATCGAAAGACTGATACGGGTGGTGCAGCAAGATAGGCGACTGTTTAACCAGTTTGAATACGGAGCCGTTTTTGCGCAAGGCTTTCAGACGGCCTGCATTGCGCGGCGGAAACTTCAAATCCGGCCTGTCCACCAAATCGGGGACGGCATTGAGGCGCACCAAATTGACCGGCCCTTTGACCTGATACAGCTCGGCAGAAGTCAGTTTGAACTGGGCAAGCAGGAAGTCGTGAATATGCGCCGGACAAGTATCCGCCACTTCCAAGCGCACGCCGTCGCCGTATTCGCGGTCGTGCAACTCGTTTTGAATCGCGGCACGCAGGTTTTTCAAATCTTCTTCATCAACCGTCAAATCGCTGTCGCGCGTGAGGCGGAACTGATGGCAGTCTTTAACCTTCATGCCGGGAAAGAGTTTGCCGACATGGGCGTGCAAAATCGAAGACAAGAACACAAAGCCTGCATCACCGCCGCAAATTTCAGACGGCATGGGGACGACGCGCGGTAAAATGCGCGGAGCCTGTACAATCGCCATTCCTGACGGACGGCCGAACGCATCCGTGCCTTCGAGTTCGACGGCGAAGTTGAGCGATTTGTTTAACGGGCGAGGAAACGGGTGTGACGGATCAAGGCCGATGGGCGTGAGAATGGGCAACAGCTCGTTGTCGAAATAGTTTTCGATCCATTTTTTCTGCGCGGCCGTCCATTTGTGGCGGCGATAGAAATGAATGCCGGCGCGGCTGAGTGCAGGCTGCAATACTTTGTTAAACAGATCGTACTGCTCGCGGATCAAGGCCTGTGCCTCTTTCGCCACCGCTTCGATGGTTTCAGCCGCGGTTTTGCCGTTGTCGAGCGGCTGATGCGGGCGCAATTTGTTTTCGCGTTTCAACCACGCCATGCGCACTTCAAAAAATTCGTCCAAATTGGAAGACACGATGCACAGGAAACGCAAACGTTCCAACAAAGGAACTTTCGTATCCTGCGCCTGAGCCAGTACACGACGGTTAAACGCCAACAGGCTGAGTTCTCGGCAAAGAATGCGGTTTTGCTCGGGCATGGTTCACTCCTGAAACATCGGTCATTAACACCATCAAGTATAACGTTTTGCTGCCGTTCCGTCAGGTTTCAGACGGCCTCCGCAGACAACCTTATCTCTATTTGAGGCAAGACAAAGGGTTATCCGTTTTTTTCTTTACCGAAACAGCGGTTTTTGCTATAATGCGCCGTTTAATGCAACCGCAATACCACTGCTAAAGGATAAGAAAATGGGCTTTTTGCAAGGCAAAAAAATTCTGATTACCGGCATGATCTCCGAGCGTTCCATCGCTTACGGCATCGCCAAAGCCTGCCGCGAACAAGGCGCGGAATTGGCATTTACTTATGTTGTCGACAAACTGGAAGAGCGCGTCCGTAAAATGGCGGCCGAACTCGGCTCCGAACTCGTGTTCCGCTGCGACGTTGCCAGCGACGACGAAATCAACCAAGTTTTCGTTGACTTGGGCAAACACTGGGACGGCTTGGACGGCTTGGTTCACTCCATCGGCTTCGCCCCTAAAGAAGCTTTGAGCGGCGACTTCCTCGACAGCATCAGCCGTGAAGCGTTCAATACCGCTCACGAAATCTCCGCATACAGCCTGCCTGCGCTGGCCAAAGCCGCCCGTCCGATGATGCAGGGCCGCAACGCCGCCATCGTTGCCCTGAGCTACTTGGGCGCCGTTCGTGCCATTCCTAACTACAACGTTATGGGCATGGCCAAAGCCAGCCTCGAAGCCGGCATCCGCTTCACTGCCGCCTGCCTGGGTAAAGAAGGCATCCGCTGCAACGGCATCTCCGCAGGCCCGATCAAAACCCTGGCTGCTTCCGGCATCGCCGATTTAAGCAAACTCTTAGGCCACGTCGCTTCCCACAACCCACTGGGCCGCAACGTGACCACCGAAGAAGTCGGCAACACCGCCGCCTTCCTCTTGTCCGACCTCGCTTCCGGCATTACCGGCGAGATTACCTACGTTGACGGCGGTTACAGCATTAACGCGCTGAATGACGAAGAGAACTAAATAGTTTTTACACAAAACGCACTTTCATCATGAAAGTGCGTTTTTTATGGCCATTACATTATGGTTTGAATGACGGCATAACCGATAAGGCCGTCTGAAATTCAAATACACGAATGAAACATAATTGTCGTACGCTTCGGCGCGTTATGTTACTAACATTACAACATTATCATTTCATCTCATTTAAAAGATGAGATAGAGCATTGATTCTAAAGATAACATTCATGTTATCTGATACTTAGCCACTAATAAAAAATGGTGTAAAAAAGTAACAGAAAAATTTCAGACGGCCTATTTTTCATACAGAAGGCATAGAAGCAGGGCATTTTTGGCATGAAATACAAAATTTAACATTATTGAATTCTTCTTAACTAATAAAGCGTTAAGATGCCTGCCGATTAATTGAATCACATCTGATTTTGACCAAACACATACAGGAGATTAATTATGTCAATCGCTTCAGAATTTAAAGAATTTGTTATGCGCGGCAATGTTATCGACCTCGCAGTCGGTATGGTTGTCGGTACAGCATTCAGCGGCATCGTCAAATCATTGGTTGACGATGTAATCATGCCTCCTATCGGTCTGTTGATCGGCGGCGTTGATTTCTCCAACCTGTTCATTACACTGAAAGACGGTGCACAAGCCGCTCCTGCAGAAGGTTACGCCAACCTGGCAGCCGCTCAAGCAGCCGGTGCCGTTACTTTGAACATCGGTCTGTTTATCAACACTGTTATCAGCTTCCTGATTATTGCCGCTGCCATCTTCTGCGTGGTTAAAGCCATCAACTCCGTGAAAAAAACCGAAGCTCCTGCTGAAGAAGCACCAGCAGAGCCTAGCGAAGAAGTTCTGTTGTTACGCGAAATCCGTGACTCTCTGAACAAAAAATAATCACAATACCTAAACATACACACACAAACCAAGGCTGTCTGAAACCATTTCAGACAGCCTTTTTTCATACCGATCTATTTATCGTCAAGCCCTTCCCATCGAAAGAATCACACTCCTCCCTTTCTCAGCAAGCTATCCTGCTTTTTTAACCATGAAGCAACGCTCATGGCAAACACAAAGAAAATGAGCAGCACAATTCCTTGCCAATAAAAAAGCCCGATGCGTTCAACATCGGGCTTTTAACTGGAAAACCAATCTTAATCTTTGCGTGTTTCCACCAAAATCATTTCGACTGCTACGTCTTCCACTTCTACTTTAGGCACATCCGAACGGCGTGTTTTAGCGACCGGTTCAGGTTGTGGCTGCGCGGCAAAAGCGGCAACAGCTTGCGGATCGGTTTCAACGAAGATCAAATCGCCCAAGCTCTCAGGCACAACGATTGCAACAGGCGCTGCTTGAGCTACGGCTTCAGCTGGTGTGGCAACAGTTTCGTCTGGTACTTCAACCGGTGCAACAGTAGCCGTTTCATTCGGAGACAATACTGCAGAAATGGCTTCTTTGACGTTGCTGACTGCAGAAGCAAGCAGGGCTTGTTCGGCATCTACGCCTTCAGTTTGCGCTACGGCAGGCTCGTCTTCGCTTTCAATCGCAAATACGAATGGCTCTGCGCTGGTCACTTCAGGCTCGGATACTACAATCACCAGTGGCTCGGCATGATCATCTTCCTGCGGCAAAGGTACATTTTCAGCTTCAACCGTTTCGTTCAAACCTAAAACATGCGCTACAGCAAAGAGGACTTTGTCGGCGGTGTCGGTAATGTTCAGGTATTGCTCGATTTTTGCTGAAGACGGAATATTGCGTTTTTTGCTGTTGGAACGGCGGTCGTTGCGATTGTTGCGCTGACGGTTGTTGCAGTCTCGTCCTTGACGGCCATTGTTTTTCACGCCCTCTTCGTTGCGGGCGTTGTCGTCCGCTTCGACTTGCGCCTGTTTGCCATCGGCTTGAACGTTCACGTCCTCAACACGGTTTTCCGCAGATTGATTACGGTTGCGCTCGTTGCGACTGTTGTTGCGGCGGCGTTTATTGCCGTTTTGTTCCGCTTGGTTTTCAGACGGCATCTCAGCCAGTGCAGCCACTTCTTGAACGTTTACGTCCTCAACCACTTCCTCAACACGGTTGCGCTCATTGTTGCGATCATCGCGGCGGTTGTTACGGTTGCGGTTGCGGCGGGTGTCTTTACGCTCGTCGTTGCGGCTTTCGTTTGATTTGTTTTCTTCAAACTTGCTGTCGGCAGCTTCGGCATTCACTTCGCGCACTTCGACTTTACTGCCGTCATGTTTGTTGTTGCGGCGTGGATTTTGACGGCGGCTGTTTGAACGGCGGTTGCTGTTTTGGTTGCGGTTGTTTGCCGTACGTTTTTCAACAGGCTCTTGAGCAACTGCGGCAGGTGCAGGCTCGCCGCCGAAAATGCGTTTCAACCAAGCTTTGAAGCTGTCCCACCAAGAGGCTTTTTTCTCAGGGGCGACAGTCGGTGCAGGCTGGGTATGGCGTACGCCTTTGACAGCTGGCTCAGGACGGGAAGCTTTGGCTTTTTCGCTGCCGAAAGGTTTGGCGGATTCGTCTTCTTCCGGCTCGGCGACGCGTTTGTAGCTCGGTTCGCCGTCTTCTTCTACGTCATCAATGCGGATGCGGTTGATTTCGTAGTGCGGATTTTCCAAGTGGATGTTTGGAATCAGGACGACGTTGACATCCAAACGCTCTTCCATCGCAAACAGCTCGGCGCGTTTTTCGTTCAACAGGAAGGTGGCAACATCGACAGGCACTTGTGCGTGTACTTCGCCGGTGTTGTCTTTCATCGCTTCTTCTTGAATAATGCGCAAAACGTGCAGGGCGGTGGATTCGATGCCGCGGATAACGCCGGTACCGGCACAGCGCGGACACGCAACATGGCTGCTTTCGCCCAGAGCCGGTTTCAAACGTTGACGGCTCAATTCCAAAAGGCCGAAACGCGAAAGTTTGCCCATTTGCACGCGTGCGCGGTCTTTTTTGAGCGCGTCGCGCAGGACGTTTTCAACATCGCGTTGGTGTTTCGGATTTTCCATGTCGATGAAGTCGATGACGACCAAACCGCCCAAGTCGCGCAGGCGCATTTGACGGGCGACCTCTTCGGCGGCTTCCATATTGGTTTTGAACGCGGTGTCTTCAATGTCAGAGCCGCGTGTGGCACGCGCAGAGTTGACGTCGATGGAAACCAGGGCTTCGGTGTGGTCGATCACAATCGCGCCGCCGGAAGGCAGGCTGACGCTGCGTGAGAACGCACTTTCGATTTGGTGTTCGATTTGGAAACGGGAGAACAGCGGCGTGTGGTCTTGATAGAGTTTCAGACGGCCTACATTGCTCGGCATGACATAGCTCATGAACTCGGCAACTTGGTCATAAACTTCTTGATTATCCACCAGAATCTCGCCGATGTCGGGACGGAAATAGTCGCGAATCGCACGAATCAGCAACGAGCTTTCCATAAAGAGCAGGTAAGGATCGTGGTGTGCTTTGCCTGCTTCTTCAATGGCTTGCCAGAGTTGTTTGAGGTAGTTCAAGTCCCATTCCAACTCTTCCGCGCTGCGGCCGATGCCGGCAGTACGGGCAATGATGCTCATGCCGTTTGGAATATCGAGTTCGGCCATAGCGGCTTTCAACTCTTGGCGCTCTTCGCCTTCGATACGGCGGGATACGCCGCCGCCGCGCGGGTTGTTCGGCATCAATACCAAATAGCGGCCGGCCAGGCTGATGAAAGTGGTCAGCGCCGCGCCTTTGTTGCCGCGCTCGTCTTTTTCGACTTGGACGATGACTTCCATGCCCTCTTTGAGCACGTCCTGAATACGCGCTCTGCCGCCTTCGTAGTCGCGGAAATATGAACGCGATACTTCCTTAAACGGCAAAAAGCCGTGGCGGTCGGTTCCGTAATCGACGAAACACGCTTCCAGCGACGGCTCAATGCGGGTAATGATACCTTTGTAGATATTGCCTTTACGCTGTTCTTTGCCCAGCGTTTCGATGTCCAAGTCCAAAAGGTTTTGGCCATCGACAATGGCAACGCGCAGCTCTTCGGCCTGCGTTGCGTTGAATAACATTCTTTTCATAGTCACCTCGTGAACAGCGGCCGTTTGATTTGTGAATATCTTTTTCAGACGGCCTGTCTGTCCGGTTGGCACTCTTCAAAGGCAAGATGGGAAAATCCCCGTGTAACCAGTATTTGATTTGAAATCCGCAAGGTTGCATGCTTGAACTCAAGCCATGTGCGGACGGATTCGGATAAAGAAGGAAATAAAGAACAATGCGGCGGAAAGGTTGATGGTTCCGCTGCCGTCCGAATGCTGATGCTTCGGACAAAATAAGGCAGCCTACATCTTCTTATTATCGTAGCGCCGGTAATTTCGGACGGTGCTGCGCGAACTGCGTCTTACGCCCGGCCGGACGGCAGGTTCAATTCAAACTTAATTACGGGATTGCGTTTGCCGGCTTTGAACAAACACAAGGAAATGCTTTGCGGAGTGCGTTTTTAATATAAAATCTCGTTTTAACAATAAATCCGTTTCAGACGGCCTGCGACGGCAGGTTCGGGTCCAGAAACGGACGTTTGGGATTATAGAGAAAATGCACGCAATACGCAAAGATTCAGTCAGCCTGATTGCCGTTGCCGAACACGAGGAAGGCCAACGCCTTGATAACTATCTGATAAAAATCCTCAAAGGCGTCCCGAAAAGCCATATCCACCGCATTATCCGCGCCGGCGAAGTGCGGCTGAACAAAAAACGCTGCAAACCCGACAACCGCATTCAGGCAGGCGATACCGTCCGCATTCCGCCGATACGCACCGCTGAAAAACAAAGGCCGTCTGAAAGCCAGGCCGCGCCTGCGCGCGAATTTGACATCATTTACGAAGACGATGCGCTTTTGGTCATCAACAAACCGTCCGGTGTTGCCGTCCACGGCGGCAGCGGCGTGAGCTTCGGCGTCATCGAACAAATCCGCCGCGCCCGTCCCGAAGCGCGTTATCTCGAACTCGTCCACCGCCTCGACAAAGACACCAGCGGCCTTTTGATGATTGCCAAAAAGCGCAGCGCCTTAGTGAAGCTGCACGAAGCCATCCGCAATGACCATCCGAAAAAAATCTATCTCGCACTGGGTGTCGGCAGGCTGCCGAACGACCGCTTCCACGTCAAGCTCCCCCTGTTCAAATACACCGGCGCACAAGGCGAAAAAATGGTGCGCGTCAGCGAAGACGGCCAATCCGCCCACACCATCTTCCGCGTGTTAAACCGTTTTTCAGACGGCCTTTTGCACCAAGTCGGCCTATCCGACCTGACCCTTGTCGAAGCCACCCTAAAAACCGGTCGCACCCACCAAATCCGCGTCCATCTGCAATCGCAAGACTGCCCCATTGCCGGCGACGAACGCTACGGCGACTATCAAGCCAACAAACGCCTGCAGAAACTCGGTTTGAAAAGAATGTTCCTGCACGCCTCCGAGCTGCACCTTGCCCATCCGCTGACCGGCGAAAAACTGATCCTGAAAGCCTCCCTGCCGCAAGAATTGGCGCAATTCATTGTAATGTTGGAAAATCAGGAAAAGGCCGTCTGAAATCAAATAGATTTACTTAACCCAAAATAAGGAAACGTCATGTCTAAATTTTATCTTCTATTAGCATTAATTTTAGCTGGTTGTACAACTGCATCGGGAATCCAAATCGTTGAAAAGGGCAACTCGGGTTTTGATACAGCAATCATTTACAAAGGCAAAGAAACTATTTTAGATGTTAATGAAAATAATGAACAAGAATATCGCATATTCCACCAAGGAGCATCAGGATTTACTCCTTCAACTGCTGTGAGACACAGTGCCGAAAAAAGAGCACAGGCTTTCTGCAAACAAAAAAATAAAAGTATGAAAGCAATTAGAGAAAGAGCATCTACTCCTCCTCACATCTTAGGGAATTGGCCTAGGATTGAAATTATTTTTATCTGCACAGAGACAAAACAAGTAGATATTGATAATTCAAGCAACAACAAAAAATATGATCAATTAGTAAATTTAAAGAAATTATTAGATCAAGGTATTCTTTCCGAACAAGAATTCAATCAAGAAAAAGTTAAAATATTAAGTAACCCATAGTTCTATTCGTGTATTTTGGTGAATTCAGCCACACCAAAATACACTTTTAAAATAATAAGTTATTCAAGGCCGTCTGAAAGGAAACCCATGAAACCCAAACTCATCATTTTCGACTGGGACGGCACGCTTGCCGACACCACCAACCCCATCATCCACACCTTCCAGCAAAGCTTTGCCGATTGCGGCCTACCCGTTCCCGAAGCCGACCAAATCCGCCCGCTCATCGGATACAGCCTCTCCGGCATCATCCGCCGCCTTGCCCACAACGTCAGCGAACACGTTCAGGAAACCCTGATTGAGACCTATGCCGCGCACTACCTCAATCCCAACAACCACAACATGACTCTGTTCCCCGAAGCCCTGCCCTGCCTGCAACGCTTGAAGCAACAAGGCTATTGGCTTGCCGTAGCGACCGGAAAAGGCCGCAGCGGACTGGATAGGTCCATCGAGCAAACCGGCACCCAAGCCTTCTGGCTGGAAACTGCCTGCGCTAGCGAATATCCGTCCAAACCCGCGCCCGATATGGTACTCGCCCTCTGCGACCGACTGGGTGTTGAGCCGGAAGAGGCCGTCGTCGTCGGCGACACCACCCACGACCTAGAAATGGCCGCCAATGCCAAAATCCGCGCCATCGCTGTCACCACCGGCGCACATACCGCCCAACAGCTTTCCTCCATGCCCCATGTCGCCATGCTCAACAGCTTGGCCAAATTGCCTGATGTATTGGAAACCTTATAAAAGGCTATGCAACATCTATATTGAAAGGCCGTCTGAAACCTATTTTCAGACGGCCTTTAATTTGTTTTATCGATCCGAACGCACTCTGACAAATGTTGCAAATTTCGGCGTTCCTTTTTGCGTAAAACCACGATAACGGTAAGTAATCAGCGCACCGATTTTCGGGGGATGGTCGCGGTCCTTATCCTTAAAACCGCTGCCGATACGAAACTCGCCATATTGGTTTTTGCATCCTACCGCACCCAAACGCCCGACATTGCGCCCTTTGCCCTCATAATGACGCGTTACCGTACATTCATCATCATATTCACTTTTCAGCTTCAACAGCTGCCCATTTCTACCACTTGCATAACGGGCTTCAGGTTGACGCAGCATCACCCCTTCCCCACCCAGCGCTTCAACTTGTTTCAAAAAATCCAAAGCATGCTGTTTGTCGCGCACCTTGACTTGCGGAATAACCGTAAACCGTGCCGACGGGTGTGATTTCAGCCATTTCGAAGCCGTTTCCAGCCGCTGATACAGATTGCCCTGCGCCTGCGGCACATCAAAAACATGCAAACGAATGCCGTCCCAATTTCCCGAGGCAGAACGCACCGTCGCGGAAATTTGCTCAAACCGCCCTCGTCCGCTGTACAACTCGCCATCCATCGGAAACGACGGAAAACCTGCTGTAAAACCTTTGGGCGGTGTAAACGCATAGCCCTGACGACTGATCAGCTGCCTGCCGTCCCAATACGCGCGTACGCCATCCAACTTTTCACTCATGGCCCAACCGGCAATATCTTGATTTTTATATTCCTGCGCCAACAACAAATCTGCACCAAACGCCGCAGAGATGAAAGAAGCCGCAAAAATCGGTATCATGGTTCGCATTACATTATTCATAAGACACTCTTCCAGACTTGCTTTTTATTATATATGCATAATAACAAAAGACCGTCTGAAACGCAAACAACATTAAATAAGCATTTCCCAGGAACACCCATGGCACTCCAATTTGAAATCAACGCCGTTACCCCCTTCCGTCAAAACTGCACGCTGATTTGGGATGACGAAACCAAAGAAGCCGTTTTGACCGATGTCGGCGGCGACGTACCCTATTTATTGCAACAAGTCCAAAACAAAGGCCTCAAGCTGACTGCCATTTGGCTGACCCACGGCCATCTTGACCACGCAGGCGGCGTGGTTGAACTTTTGAAAACCTGCGACGTACCCGTTCTCGGCCCGCACAAAGACGACGAATTCCTGCTCCAAGCCCTTCCGCAAACGACGGCGCAATATGGTTTCCCCGTTTCTCCGTCATTCACGCCGACACGCTGGCTGGAAGAAGGGGAAACGCTCAAGGTCGGCAATCACAGCTTCCAAGTCCTCCACATTCCCGGCCACACTCCCGGCCAAGTCGTTTTTTACAACGCCGAAAACGGTCTTTTAGTCGCAGGCGATGTTTTATTTTATGAAACCGTTGGTCGCACAGATTTTCCGCGCGGCAATCATGATGACCTCATAAACAATATCTGCGCTAAACTATTAACCCTACCCGAAACCACGCAAGTGATAGCCGGACACGGCCGCATGACCAGTATCGGGCATGAGAAAAGGTACAATCCGTTTCTGGTTCGTTAATATGAATGTTGTATAAAGCCAACATTCTGGCATACACAGATTATGCGCACAAAGGGAAACTGGCATACAATTTGCAGGGATAACACCCGAAAGATTAAGTACCTAATCTCCGACAAATGCCAAAATGAACTAAAGCACAAAGATAACAAGGTATTACGCAATACAACCTGATTTATCAAAAACCGGAAATCTCTAAACCCCAAGCCTTACTCGAAGTGAAATTGTTACAAAGTGACAATAAATGTCAGTCAGGTCGTCTGAACGGTTCTGCCGACTCAGGCGGATACAACGGAGATGAGGCGCAATGCCCTGCCGGAATGTGCCGATGTTCTGTTTGTCAAACCGTCGGGTACATCTTTAAGAAGCACAACATTATTTGGGTAAACCGGCAAACTCGCTGCCGGCACTAACAGGCCGTCTGAAAAGTTCGGCCGGTAAAATCAATAAAAGGATTATCAAATGAAAAAAATCGCAAAAGTAGGCTTCGTCCTGCTGGCTACCGGCCTGCTGGCCGCCTGTGCTACTAAGAGCAAAATCACTCCTGAAGGCACTACAGACGAGCCACGCTTCCCTAAACCTTACTCCCTGACCTTCAACAAAGACCGCGGTACATTCCCGACTTTTGACGAGCTGGATCAAATGCGTCCTGGCCTGACCAAAGACGACATCTACAAAATCCTCGGCCGTCCTCACTACGACGAAGGCATGGTTGGCGTGCGTGAATGGGACTACTTGTTCCACTTCTACACCCCAGGCGTAGGCGTTGACCCTGAAAACACTTCCGGCGTTGAAGGCATCACTACTTGCCAATACAAAGTGATCTTCGACAAAGACAAATTTGCACGCAGCTTCTTCTGGAATCCAGTATTCCCTAAAGATGCCGTATGTCCTCCTCCAGCACCTACACCTAAACAAGAGCCTCAAGTGATCATCCGCGAGATCATTAAAGAAGCTCCTAAACGCATCCGTCAATAAGGACAAATTTGAAACGGATCCTATTGGGTATAGCCTTGGCAGTAGGTCTAAATTCTTTGGCCGCTGCCGATGCTGTCAGCGACTATATCCAGCGTAAAAAAGTTGTGGTCAATACAGCTAAGGCGGAGCTTTGCTTTGCCGATGACGGTCAGTGCCATCCGGTACTGATTGGCAAGACCACTCCGAAAGGCAAATTCAATATGACGCCGATGATGACCAGCAAACCGGGTTACGGTGGCGAGGTTATCGGCTTCAAAGAAGAAAATGACTTTCTGTTTGCGTTACACAGGGTATGGACGCTCAAGCCGCAGGAAAGACGCATGGAACGCATCGCCTCCCCTCAAGTGGCCGACCGCATCATAACCAATGGTTGTATCAACGTACAAAATGATGTGTACGAAAAACTGCGTCAGTATTTCATTCTGGAAATCATCTGATGTAAGTCAGTCAAACAAAGGCCGTCTGAAACTTTTCAGACGGCCTTTCTTCTCAAACGAAAATTCAACGGCAATTTGCTTGCTCCGTCAGTACCAAACGAAGAATATTTAACCGCTTCATCCTCAATTCATCCTCAAAGCCATATCACTTTTTACCATATCCAAAGAACCAACGGTTATTTATGCCGTTTCTCGCCCAATGCTAGAATCGCGCGTTTATATATCGGCTCGCCGAGAAACCAAATAAATAATATAGTGGCAGGAATAGCTTTTATTCCCTGCCCCTTACACACAAACATCATGACTGATTCTTCTGCCAAATTACCCAATTTGTGGCTGCTGATTGCCGCTGCTGCCTCCATCCTGCTGATTACCATCGGCATGAGGATGACTTTAGGGCTTTTTGTCCTGCCCGTCGTCAACTCGACCGAATTGAGCATGACCCAGTTCAGCCTGATTATTGCCGTTTTCCAATTGATGTGGGGCATATCGCAACCCTTGTCCGGCGCGTTGGCCGACCGTTTCGGCGCGTTTAAGGTTTTAGCCGGCGGTACGGTTCTATTGATTGCCGCCTGTCTGATGGTTCCGCAAATGCCGACTTATTGGGGCTGATGCTGGGTATCGGTTTATTGTTGGCATTCGGTACGGGTTCGGGCGGATTTTCCATCATTATGGGACAGGTCACCGCCAAAACGCCGCCTCATCGGCGCGGCTTGGTTTCCGGCTTGGTCAATGCAGGCGGGTCCGCAGGGCAATTTTTGTTCGCGCCGCTGGTTCAAGGTTTAATTGCCCTGCCCCACATCGGCTGGACGGGGACATTTTACGTTTGGGCAGTCATTGCCATCTTGATTTTGCCGATTTCTTGGTGGCTGGCCGGCGGCAAACATGCTTCTCATACCGTCCATACCGACGACGGCGGCCAAACCCTGAAGCAGGCCGTCTGCAAGGCTTTCGCCAACCGCAGCTATATCTTGCTGCATTTGGGTTTCTTTACCTGCGGTTTCCACATCGCCTTTTTGGTTACCCACCTACCGACCGAAATTTCACTTTGCGGCCTCCCCACTACGGTCGCTTCGACTTCCATTGCCATTATTGGTTTGGCAAACATCGCCGGCTGTATTTTTTCAGGCTGGTGTACCGGCAGATTTTTGGGCAAATACGTCCTCTTCGGTTTATATGCTTCGCGTGTCGCCATGA
The DNA here is from genome assembly GCF_024205705.1 of Neisseria subflava. Lineage (NCBI taxonomy): Bacteria > Pseudomonadati > Pseudomonadota > Betaproteobacteria > Neisseriales > Neisseriaceae > Neisseria > Neisseria subflava. The sequence continues at coordinate 129,594 of NZ_CP073115.1, read as the reverse complement.
TATTGATTTATCTGGCCGCACCCAAAACCGATTTGAACTTCTATCTTTTCGCCGCCGGACTCGGTTTCACTTGGCTGGCAACCGTCGCCCCCACCGCCGCCATTACCGGCAAACTTTTCGGCACGCGCTACTTGGCCACCCTCTTCGGGTTGACCATGTTGAGCCACCAAATCGGCGGCTTTTTGGGTTCGTACATCGGCGGCATCGTCATCACGCGCTTCAACGATTACGGCTGGATGTGGTACGCCGACGCAGTCTTGGCAGGCGCGGCCGCCCTGTTGAATTTACTGATTCATGAACGGAAAGCGGCTGCCGCCTGATGCGGAAACCTTGACATTTCAAGGCCGTCTGAAACGTTTCAGACGTCCTTTGCCTTATTCCATTTTTTGTGTTTTATCCACAATCGATATTCCTATCCATTATTTAACACTCTCTTACAAACCCGTTAAAATACTGCCTTTATCATGCTGATTGTCTGACTCTGATGAACTGGTCTTATCTGATCGATGCCATCCCTAAATTTGTCGATGCGGCAAAGCTGACGCTGGAATTGTCGGTATATGGCGTCGTTTTGTCGTTGCTGTTCGGCCTGCCCGTTGCCGTGGTTACGGCATACCGCATCCGCCCCTTCTACGCATTGGCACGCGCCTATATCGAGCTGTCGCGCAATACGCCACTGCTGATCCAATTGTTTTTCCTGTATTACGGCCTGCCGAAAATGGGCATTAAATGGGACGGTTTCACCTGCGGCGTGATCGCACTGGTTTTCTTAGGCGCAAGCTACATGGCGGAAGCCATCCGCGCCGGTATTTTGGCCGTCCCCAAAGGGCAGATCGAAGCGGGCAAGGCCATCGGTTTGAGCCGCTTTCAAGTGTTCCGCTATGTCGAATTGCCTCAGGCATGGGCGGTCGCCGTTCCCGCCATCGGCGCAAACGTATTGTTTTTGATGAAAGAAACATCTATCGTCAGCGCGGTCGGCATTGCAGAATTGTTGTTCGTTACCAAAGACATCATCGGCATGGACTATAAAACTAACGAGGCATTGTTCCTGCTGTTTGCCAGCTACCTGATTATCCTTCTGCCCGTTTCGCTTCTGGCGCGCTGGGCCGAAAACCGCGTACGGAGTGCAAAATATGGTGTTTGACTGGCTGTTTGAAGGACAAAATGCTGCACGCTTGGGCGAAGGCCTGTTGCTGACGGCGCAGATTTCCCTGGCCTCCGTTGCCACCTCCTGCGTATTGGGTACGCTGTTCGGCTTGGTTTTGCGTTCGCGCAACCGGCTCATCCGCTTTATCGGACGGTTTTATCTCGAAACCATCCGAATCGTACCGATTTTGGTGTGGCTGTTCGGCCTGTATTTCGGCCTATCCGTCTGGACAGGCATCCACATCGACGGATTTTGGGTCTGTGTCTGGGTATTTACCATGTGGGGCATCGCCGAAATGGGCGATTTGGTCCGCGGCGCATTGGAATCGATTGAAAAACACCAGGTCGAATCAGGCCTGGCACTCGGCTTGAGCCGCGGGCAGGTATTCCGCTACATCGAGCTGCCGCAAAGCATCCGCCGCGTATTGCCCGGTGCCGTCAATCTGTTTACGCGCATGATCAAAACCAGCTCGCTCGCCTCCCTTATCGGCGTCATCGAAGTCGTCAAAGTCGGCCAGCAAATCATCGAAAACTCGCTGCTGACGCAACCCAATGCTTCATTTTGGGTTTACGGCCTGATTTTTATGCTGTATTTCTTCTGTTGCTGGCCGCTGTCGCTGCTGGCGGCAAAACTTGAACAAAAATGGGAACACTGACATGGCTTTACTGAGCATCCGCAACCTGCACAAACAATACGGCAACGTAACCGCCATTCAATCCTTAGACTTGGACTTGGAAAAAGGCGAAGTCATCGTACTGCTGGGCCCGTCCGGCTGCGGCAAATCCACCCTCCTGCGCTGCGTAAACGGTTTGGAGCCGCACCAAGGCGGCAGCATCGTGATGGATAGAGTCGGCGAATTCGGCAAAGACGTTTCCTGGCAAACCGCCCGGCAAAAAGTTGGCATGGTCTTTCAAAGCTATGAACTGTTTGCCCACATGACCGTCATCGAAAACATCCTCTTAGGCCCGGTGAAAGTACAAAACCGCAACCGTGCCGAAGCAGAGGCACAAGCCGACAAACTGCTGGAACGCGTCGGCCTGCTCGACCGCAAAAACGCCTATCCGCGCGAACTCTCCGGCGGCCAGAAACAACGCATCGCCATTGTCCGCGCCCTGTGCCTGAATCCGGAAGTCATCCTGCTGGACGAAATCACCGCCGCACTCGACCCCGAAATGGTGCGCGAAGTCTTGGAAGTGGTTTTAGAACTCGCCCATGAAGGCATGAGCATGCTCATCGTAACCCATGAAATGGGGTTTGCCCGCAAAGTTGCCGACCGCATCGTCTTCATGGACAAAGGCGGCATCGTCGAATCGTCCGACCCCGAAACCTTCTTCTCCGCCCCCAAAAGCGAACGCGCCCGCCAATTCTTGGCAGGCATGGACTACTGATTTTATTTTCAGGCCGTCCAAACCCTTTTTCAGACGGCCTCCACTTTCAACCAAACATTTGAAAAGGAAATACTCATGCAATTGAATGCTAAATTCAAAGCCCTCCTCGCCTCCGCCGCCATCGCCGTCGGCCTGACTGCTTGCGGAGGCGGCTCCGGCGATGCCCAATCTTCACAAAGCAGCGGCGCGGCGACCGTTGCCTCCATCAAAGAAAAAGGCGTCATCCGTATCGGTGTATTCGGCGACAAGCCTCCATTCGGCTATGTTGACGCCAACGGCAAAAACCAAGGCTTTGACGTTGAAATCGCCAAAGACCTGGCCAAAGACCTGCTCGGCAGCCCCGACAAAGTCGAATTCGTCCTGACCGAGGCCGCAAACCGCGTCGAATACGTCCGTTCCGGCAAAGTTGACCTCATCCTCGCCAACTTCACCAAAACACCCGAACGCGCCGAAGCCGTCGATTTCGCCGATCCTTACATGAAAGTGGCCTTGGGCGTAGTTTCCCCCAAAGACAAACCGATTACCGACGTTGCGCAATTGAAAGACCAAACCCTTCTGGTCAACAAAGGCACCACCGCCGACGCCTTCTTCACCAAAAACCATCCTGAAGTCAAACTGCTGAAATTCGACCAAAATACCGAAACCTTCGACGCACTGAAAGACGGCCGCGGCGTAGCACTCGCCCACGACAACGCCCTGCTGTGGGCATGGGCAAAAGAAAACCCAAATTTTGAAGTTGCCATCGGCAACCTCGGCCCTGCCGAATTCATCGCCCCGGCTGTTCAAAAAGGCAACACCGACCTCCTGAACTGGGTCAACGGCGAAATCGCCGCCATGAAAAAAGACGGCCGTCTGAAAGCCGCCTATGAAAAAACCCTCTTGCCTGTGTATGGCGAGAAAGTCAAACCGGAAGAATTGTTGGCGGAATAAACCGACTATTTTCTCGGCAAAAAGTCACTTTCCCGTATTTCAGCCATCCGATTTGTGATTAATTTAAACAAATATCATATCTAACAACAGGCCGTCTGAACGTGTTATCGATACCTTCAGACGGCCCATTGTTTAAAAACGAATAACATGATAACCTTTTAATAACGGATGAAATAATTCGTCCGATATTTCTACAAAGCAAAAAGGAAACTATGATGAACCGTCGTCAATTTATCGGCAGCGCCGCTGCTGTCTCTCTCACCGCCGCCGCTTCTTTTGCCCGTGCTCACGACCATGCACACCACGCCGGTCATGCTGGTCACGCGCACTCTGCACCGCGCGCCTACGAAGCTGCGCGCAAAGCAGCCGCACATTGCGTTGAAGCCGGCCAAATCTGCTTGGCGCACTGCATTGCCCTGTTGAGCTCCGGCGATACTTCCATGAAAGACTGCGCAACCGGCGTTAACCAAATGTTGGCACTGTGTGGCACATTGCAAAACCTCGCTGCCCAAAATTCACGCCTGACCCCGTCTTTGGCAAAAGTGTGCATCGAAGCCTGCAAACAATGTGCTGCCGCCTGCAAAGAACACGCCGGCCACCACGCTGAATGCAAAGCCTGCTACGAATCTTGCTTGGCTTGCATTAAAGAATGCGAAAAAATTGCTGCTTAATCAATATTAAAAAAGGCCGTCTGAATTTCAGACGGCCTTTTATTTTGCTATTTTGTTTACGCTATTCGGCTGCAAGCTCTTGCTCATCCAGCAGTTTTTTCCGAACAATCGCAGGGTTGCCCGCAGCCACGCAATAAGGCGGCACATCTTTGGTAACCACCGAACCTGCGCCGATTACCGCGCCCTTACCGATGGTAACGCCGCCCATGATAATCGCACGCCGACCAATCCAGACATCGTCTTCAATCACAATCGGGTGGATGTCTGTATAGCCTTCAAAGCGGCGGGTTTCAGGGTTGAATTTGTGGTTGGTCGAATAAAACAGGCATTCCGGCCCCATCATCACGTTCTTGCCGAGGGTCAGGCCGTGACAGATTTCGCAATTGACGCCGATACCCGAATTGTCGCCGATTACCGTATCCGGAAAAACATATCCGCCTTTTTCAATATTGACGTTTTTGCCGATGTTTGGGGAAATACACGCAGCCAAAGCGGCACGGAATTTTTGCGCAATTCTGCCGAATGGTTTGCAATAAGACGGAGGCAACATTCCTCCCCAAACACGCAAAATGCACGTCAATATCCTTTTCCACATTAATTCCGTCTCCTGTTCGTACAAGCGTAAATATTATTCAGACTATTATTCTTCTTAAAGTTTCACATCTAGAGGAGGTTTTACATCCTCTTTTCAGTTAGATTACAGCCCGATTACACAACATTTGGTTTGAAACTCTATTCTAAACTGTTCTCGCCTGTTGCGAAACTGCCCGCTACGCAAAATATCCGCTTGACGAAACAACCAAAAATAGCGAAAATTCCACTCTTAACTGAAGTACAGGCAAAACCCCTGTGCCCGCTTAATCGAAAGGAAATCAAATGAAACAAGGTATTCACCCGAACTACCACGAAATCAACGTTACCTGCTCTTGCGGCAACAAATTCGTGACCAAATCCGCAATGGAAAAAGACAGCTTCAACGTTGAGGTTTGCTCTCTGTGCCACCCTTTCTACACCGGTACTCAAAAAATCGTCGACACTACCGGTCGCGTGGACAAATTCAACAACAAATTCGGCAACCTGTTCAAACGCTAATCGCCGCTTTGTCAAAAAGACTGCTTCGTGCAGTCTTTTTTGCATTCAGGCCGTCTGAAACTTTTCTTTCAGACGGCCTGAGCTTTTTGTCGTCAACCAAATGCCATATCCTTCCAAACACCCGATAAAAACGAGCCATAAGCATTATTTTACAAAGCTCTCCGGTCCGGCATATCGCGCAAACCCGTCAAACCCTGTACCATTGCTATTCAAACCAACCGTTTTTTGACCTTCCATGCTGACTTACACACCGCCCGATCCGCACCGCCCCCAAAAAACCCATGAAAAACCATGGCTTCTGCTGCTGATGGCCTTTGCCTGGCTGTGGCCGGGCGTGTTCTCGCATGACTTGTGGAATCCTGCCGAACCCTCCCTCTTTACCGCCTCCGAGTCCATGAAAAACGGCGGCAGCCTGTTGGTTGCACAAATCTTCGGCCAACCCGATTTCACCATCTCCCCTGCTTTTTTGTGGGCGGCAACCGCATTCCAAACCCTGTTTTCGCCTTGGGCGGCCGATACCTATGATGCCTCACGTTTTGCCGGCGTGGTATTCACCGCCATCGGACTGACCGCCTGCGGTTTTGCCGGTTTCAACTTTCTCGGCAGACACCATGGCCGCAGCGTTGTCTTAATCCTTATCGGCAGCATCGGTTTGCTGCCCATCGCCCACTTTCTCAACCCCATGTCGGCTGCTTTTGCCGCATTTGGATTGATTCTGTGCGGCTTTTCACTGGCACGCCGCCGCGTCATTATTGCCATTTTGCTGTTGTGCGGCGGCTGGGTTTTACTCTCCCTATCCTCAGGCTATCTGCTGACTGCGGCCATGATTTTTTTGGCACTTGCCCTATCGTTCCATTCCACTTGGCAGAGCAAACGCTATTTACTGACCCTGATTGGCGCCATCGTCGTTTCCCTGCCCCTGCTGATTCTGTATCCGCTGGTTTTATCAAAAACCAATCCCGAATGGTTTGATATTTGGTTCAACCATTATTCCTTAGGCGTATTCGGCGGCCTCCATCAGATTCAGACGGCCTTCAACCTGCCCTATTATCTGAAAAACCTGCTGTGGTTTGTCTTACCTGCTTGGCCGCTGGCGGCATGGACGCTCAGCCGCACGCGTATCCACGATAAAAACTGGGGTATTCTGAGCCTGTCGTGGCTGGTTATCATGACAGCCCTGCTCGCCATCAATCCTCAACGCCTGCAAGACAACCTCGTTTGGCTGCTGCCGCCGCTCGCCCTGCTCGGCGCGGCACAACTGGACGGCCTGCGTCGCGGCGCAGCGGCATTTATCAACTGGTTCGGCATTATGGCATTCGGTCTGATTGCCGTGTTCCTGTGGCTGGGCTTCTTCGCCATGAACTACGGCTGGCCTGCCAAACTGGCCGAACGCGCCACCTATTTCAGCCCGTACTACGTCCCCGACATCGACCCGATTCCGATGGCCGTCGCCCTGCTGTTTACCCCGTTATGGCTTTGGGCGATTACGCGTAAAAACATCCGCGGCCGCCAAGCCGTAACCAACTGGGCAGCCGGCGTTACCTTGGCCTGGGCCTTGCTGATGACTCTGTTTTTACCGTGGCTCAACGCCGCCAAAAGCCATGCGCCGGTAGTACACCAAATGGAAGCCGCGCTTTCTTCCGAATTGAAACAGAAACTTTCAGACGGCCTCGAATGTATCAGCATCGACGGCCAAGACCAGCGCACACGAATCGCATGGACACAATACAGCCATATTAAAACCACGACCAACAACCCGTCCTGCCGCTACCGCCTCATCCGCCAAGCCGCTAATGTCGACGCACCTTCGGGTTGGCAAACCTTGTGGCAAGGCGCAAGACCGCGTAACAAAGCCGAGACTTTCCTATTGCTGGAAAAAACTGCGACGCAATAAATCACACCAGCCTCAAAACTGAATATTCCCAGTTCAACAAAGGCCGTCTGAAAGAACTTTTATCCTTTCAGACGGCCTTTGACTCACTTTAACATCGCTTCCCGTACAATGGCTCTTTTCCCTTATCTGCCTAAAAATATGAAACCCAACCGCCTTTTGCCCCTTGTCCTCTTATTGACCGCCCTCTCCGCCCATGCCAAAGATTTCATTATCTACGACCGCATGGACTACGTCAGCAAACCCGACCTTACTGCCGACAAACTCTCCAAAGTGTTCTTGGTTTACGAAAGCGAGCTGGTCAAACCCGATCCGACGGGCAAACGCAAACACGGCGTACTCAACGAAGCGCGCATCCGTGAATTGGCCAAACAATCGCGCCGCGAAGGCTACCGCACCATTTCCACCGACATCGAAAGCTGGTTTGCCGAAAAAGACGGCCAGCTGCTGACACCCGATGAATTGAAAACCGACTTCGCACGAATGTACCAAATCTTCAGAGAAGAAAACCCGCGCGCCGTCATCAGCAACTACGGCATGCCTTCCGAACACCTGCACGGCATCCGCCACTACCGCCCCAACGTTGACAACGAAACCATCTTGGCCAAATGGCGGCAAGTCAGCAAACGCCGTGCGCCCACCGCCGCCATCAGCGACTATGCCAATCCCGTGTTCTACATCACTTCCCCCGATTTGGTGCAATGGGAAAAAGACGTGAAAACCGCCGTCGACGACATCCATCAACGCTTTCCCAACAAAAAAATCATCGGCTACATCTGGCCGCAATATTATTCGGCCACCAACAGCCCTTATTTCAAACAATTCATCGACCCCGTCCGCTGGCGCAAAATGCTCGAAATCAGCAAAAAATACACCGACGGCGTGATCATCTGGTCGGATAAGCGCGATGAAAACAACCAAATCGTGCGTTGGAACGATCCGCGCATTCAAGCCACGATGAAAGCAACTCAAGCCTTCATCCATGCCAATGCCAAAGAAATCAAGGTGGAAGGTTTGCAGAAATATTAAAAACAAGGCGGGCATATTTGCCCGCCTCTTTATAATATGCAGTTAATTCCTAATAGTATTCATAAAGCTGTTAGGCATACTGGTCAAAAATCGTTAAATAAAGGTCGGTAAAAATGAGAAAACTATCAATATTATCAGATGAGGGATTGGTTCCAATAAGAACAATTCAACAATTTGCTGAAGATGTAGGGGTCGTTTTTCCTGTTTCATATGTATCACTTCTTAGCAAACATGATCATTTATACCCTAAAGAAAATATTTTCAATTTTATCAATCAATACGGTGAAAATGATGAAAGGGACATTTCATTTTTAGGGTATAAGCAAAATTTAGGCTATGAAGATATTTATAGCTATTCATGTATTGATGATGAATATGGGTATGCAAAAAAAGTGATTGCTTTTGGGATTTCAGCTAATGGCGATTATATCTGTTTTGATTACAGAAAATGCAATGAAAATCCATGTATCATTCTGATGTATCATGATGATTTTTATGAAGATGTGAATGGAGATACGAAAATGGTAACTAACCATATTGCAGATAGTTTTGATGCCTTTTTAGATATGCTATATGAACTTTCAGATTAAGTGTGTAGGTTGAGTTGAAAACCCAACTAAATTAAAAAGATCGTCTAAAATCAGCGGCCTTAAAGAAGGACGAACAGACAGCTCTTAAAATTTATTCCGTCATAAAAGAGCAAGTCAAGCATGAATGCAGTTCCAAAGGAAGAATTACCGAATGTCGTCAAAATGTAGGACGCATCATCGAATTTATCCAAGATAAACACTTTGACAGTCGGTTTAAGGACTTGAAAAACGAATCCATAGGCTATCTAAACCGACATCCCGATTGGGTGACCGACTACCTGAAGGCCGAATATGAAAAGCTGGATGCGGAAGACAAAAGCATCCTACACCGCTACGTCAAACCCGGAGCTGAAATCGTTTCGGGCAGTTTGGGGGTTGTTCTTTCAGGAGTAGCCGGAGGCGGATCTTGTGCCGAGACTTTCGGCTTAGGCTGTGCCGCCACTTTGGTTGGTGTAACGTCTTCCTACGATCATGTCATTACTGGGACGAAAAACTTCGGAAAAAAAAACCAGCGAGCAACGACCGACGATTACGGTCCAGACCTTGAAGCAGTTGGGGTTGTCGGAGCAGGCTGCGAAATATGTTCAGTTCTCTATAGATTTGTTCAGTGTGGGTAAATCGGGGGCCAGTATGCCTAAGGCTAAGCCTGTGTCTGATGCAAAACCGAGATGGGAGGTTGATAGGAAGCTTAATAAATTGACAACTCGTGGGCAGGGGGAGAAAAATGTTCAGGAAATAAGAAACGGAAATAAAAACAGCAACTTTAACCAACATACTCAAATAAAAAAAGAAATTAAGCAGAGGTCCATCTGGGCTAATCGGAAAAGAATTTGAAGATTGGTTAGTTAAATTTCATGGAGGAAATGGAAGCTTTAAAATGGGAGGGAGAGAGTTTGATGGTGCTATTACAATCAATCGTTGGTATGAAGCCAAATCTGGTAATTTCTGGAGAGATCACACTTCTACACCTCAAAAATTCGAAAGATTTAAATCAGATATGGGTGATAGACTGAAAATTGCAACAAAAAATGGAGCAACATATGAATTACATTCAAATACACCAATCCCCAAACATGTTAAAGAATTTTTGAACAAAAAAGGTATTAAATATTTTGTATAGGAGATTTAAAAATGTCAAGAAGTGTAAATTTAGATATTGATTTATCCATGAATAATAAAAAATTTTCTCGTTATGAAATACTAGAATGCTTATTGTATGGAGGTTGGAGTTTTCTAGATGATGGAAATTTTGTTTACTTGCCACTTGGCGATAAAGACTATGATTGGAATTCAGCTTCTATGTCAGAAAAAGAAATTTTAAATTTTTTAAGAATAAAAAGCAATTTAGATGAAGTAATCGGATTTTCAATAACCTGGGCTGACACCAATATTGGTGGACAAGTTTTATTTTTCCCTAATTTTGAATTCTCATTTAGCATCACCATTAATATTAAAAATTTTGATAAAGACATAGTTGATGTTAACTGGTATTTGATTAAATTATTACCTATTTTTAATAAGAATGGTATTTTATATAATTCTATTAGATATCAGGAATATAGATAAATCATAAATTAGTAAGCCGTAGCCCATATGAAATCTAAACTCAACAAGTAGGATGTGCATGGAACGCACGCATACGGTTTTCAAGGTTTGAGCTAAGAGGCCGTCTGAAAACAGAAAAACCGTTTCAGACGGCCTTTGTTTAACGCCATCGATCCAGCAGGCCATAAAGTGCAATTATCCAAAAAGGTATATTGATGGGCAAATACAAAAAGGAGGAGAAGTCAATTTTACTATCTTCAAACATTTTCAATTTGGGGTATTTCCATGGTCATTACTTATCAAGAAGCAAAGAAAATCGCAGTATCTTTTTTAAGTCAAATAGAGCAAGAAATGGGAATTTCATTGTTAATAGTTGAATCTCATGTACGAGAAAATGATGATGGGTGGGTTTTCCCATATCAGTCAAAAGAATATTTAGAAACAATGGATATAAACAAATCTATTATTGGAAATTGGCCTATATTTGTTTCTAAAAATGGAGGAGTTCCTTCTATTCGTTGATTCAAGCCCATTAGCTAAGTCCGTATCCCACTAAACTTAAAACTATATGGATGAAAATAGACTCATAACGGGTGAAATATATGGACCAACAGGACGCTTTAGGCGTGGAGCAAATAACAAAATTAAAGAAATATATTATTCTACAAGAGAGAGGAAAGAAGATTTATCGATGTTTTATTCTTTCTTTTCACAAAGAATTCAATAGATATTGGATTAGCTGTGTCCTGTATAAGCGCCCCCAAAAAAAGTATTGATATTTGATGATAAAAATATTTTTATTGGATTTGATTCAGTTGTTTTTTTTGTATTTCTATACAAAATATACCTACACAGCCGTCTGTATGTTTGACACAACACGCAACAAAACGACCGTACCACCAACGCTTCTGCATTCTTTCACACGTTTTTACCCGTTATTCCTAAGCGCAGGCCGTCTGAAAATTGCCCGAATATCCAATACCCTTTACAATACCCGTAATTAAAATACATTTTTTGACACCCCTCTCCTGCATGAGTTCCACACCCTTCATCGAAATGAAAGACGTTGCCTTCGCATATGGCGACCGTCCTATTCTGAACAACATCAACTTCAGCATTCCACAAGGCAATTTCGCCGCCGTAATGGGTGGTTCGGGCAGCGGTAAAACCACGCTGATGCGCCTGATTACGGGTCAAATTCACCCACAATCGGGAAAAGTGCTGATTGAAGGGCGCGATTTGGCCGCATTTTCGGCGCAGGAACTGTACGAACACCGCCGCCGCATGGGCGTTTTGTTCCAACACGGCGCATTGTTCACCGACTTATCCGTCTTCGACAACATCGCCTTCCCTATGCGCGAGCTGACAGATTTGCCCGAAGCGGTCATCCGCGATTTGGTGGTGTTAAAACTGAATGCAGTCGGTTTGCGCGGTGTTGAAAACCTGATGCCTTCCGAGCTTTCCGGCGGTATGTCGCGCCGCGTCGCCCTCGCGCGTACGATTGCGCTCGACCCTGAAATCATGCTGTATGACGAGCCTTTCACCGGCCTCGACCCGATTTCGTTGGGCGTCATCGCCCACCTCATCAGCCGTGCCAACAAAGCCCTGCGCTCCACCAGCGTGATGGTAACGCATGATATTGAAAGGTCATTGGAAATTGTCAATCAAGTCATTTTCTTGGCACACGGCGAAATCATGTTCTCCGGCTCGCCCGAAGAAATGCGCGAACTCGACTCGCCTTGGGTGCGCCAGTTTGTCGGCGGTTTGGCAGACGGTCCTGTCGCCTACCGCTATCCGGCGCAAACGACTTTAAAACAAGACTTGCTGGGCTGATGTTCAGACGGCCTGAAACTTAAACAAGGCCGTCTGAAAACCATTTAACCAATCAACTGAAACCTATGAATTTTATCCGTTCCGTCGGGGCAAAAACCCTCGGCTTCATCCAATCGCTGGGCAGCATTACGCTGTTTTTCCTGCAGATCCTGGCCAAATCAGGTACGGCGTTTACCCGCCCGCGCCTGAGCATCCGCCAGGTTTACTTTGCAGGCGTGTTGTCTGTCCTGATTGTTGCCGTCTCCGGCCTGTTTGTCGGCATGGTATTGGGCTTGCAAGGCTATACGCAGCTGGCAAAATTCAAATCCGCCGATATTTTGGGCTATATGGTTGCCGCATCCCTGTTGCGCGAATTGGGTCCCGTATTGGCGGCTATTCTGTTTGCCAGCAGCGCGGGCGGTGCCATGACCAGCGAAATCGGTTTGATGAAAACCACCGAGCAGCTTGAAGCAATGAACGTGATGGCGGTCGACCCCGTGGCACGCGTGGTTGCGCCGCGCTTTTGGGCGGGCGTGTTTTCCATGCCTTTGCTGGCGTCGATTTTCAACGTTGCCGGCATTTACGGCGCGTATTTGGTCGGCGTTGAATGGCTGGGTTTGGACGGCGGTATTTTCTGGTCGCAAATGCAAAACAACATTACCTTCCATTACGACGTACTCAACGGCTTAATCAAATCCGCCGCTTTCGGCGTAGCCGTTACGCTGATCGCCGTACATCAGGGTTTCCACTGCGTACCGACCTCCGAAGGTATTTTGCGCGCCAGTACACGCACGGTAGTGTCTTCCGCCCTGACCATCCTCGCTGTCGACTTCATGTTGACTGCGTGGATGTTTACCGACTAAAGGCCGTCTGAAACGGCACTTAAAAAGAATGAAACAAGGACAATAGCACATGAAAAAAAATGCTTTGGAATTTTGGGTAGGACTGTTTGTCTTACTGGGCGCAGCCGCTATCGGCTTTCTCGCCTTCCGCGCCGCCGGCGGACAATCGTTCGGCAAATCCTCTCAAACCTACACCGTCTATGCCGATTTCAGCGACATCGGCGGCTTAAAAACCAACGCTCCGGTCAAATCCGCAGGCGTACTGGTGGGACGTGTTGCCTCCATTCAGCTCGACCCTAAATCCTATCAGGCAAAAGTCGCCCTCAATCTGGACAGCCAATATCAGTTCAGCAGCGACGTTTCCGCACAAATCCTGACTTCAGGCTTGTTGGGCGAACAATACATCGGCCTGCAACAAGGCGGCGATACTGATTCTTTGGCGGCAGGCGACACCATTACTGTTACCAGCTCCGCCATGGTTTTGGAAAACCTTATCGGCAAATTCATGACCAGCTTTGCCGAAAAAAACGCAGACAGTGAATCTGCCGGTCAAAACGAACAATAAACACATATCAACCCAATATTCAGGACACTCCCATGAAAAAAACTTCCTTCATCAGCGCATTGAGCATCGGCGTATTGAGCATCAGCATGGCCTTTGCCTCTCCTGCCGACGCAGTCAACCAAGTCCGTGAAAACTCCGTTCAAGTGCTGAAAATCCTCAACAGCGGCGACGCCAACACTGCACGCCAAAAAGCCGAAGCTTACGCCATCCCTTACTTCGACTTCCAACGCATGACCGCTTTGGCCGTCGGCAACCCATGGCGCACTGCGACTGACGCACAAAAACAAGCGTTGACCAAAGAGTTCCAAACCCTGCTGATCCGCACCTACTCCGGCACCATGCTGAAATTCAAAAACGCCAAGGTCAACATCAAAGACAACCCGGTCGTAAACAAAGGCGGTAAAGAAATCGTTGTCCGCGCCGAAATCAACGTTTCCGGCCAAAAACCGGTCAACATGGACTTCACCACCTACCAAAGTGGCAGCAGATACCGCGCATACAATGTCGCAGTCGAAGGCGCAAGCTTGGTTACCGTATACCGCAACCAATTCGGCGAAACCATCAAAGCCAAAGGTATTGATGGTCTGATTGCCGACTTGAAAGCCAAAAACGGCGGTAAATAATCCACCCCCGCACCATGCCGCCTGATGTTCAGACGGCATGGTGCCTTACATCATAAAGACACCATGCAAACAGAAATCCGCAACGGCACGCTCTACATCAGCGGCGACGTTACCGTCAAAACCCTGACTGCCTCCGCCTTTGCGCGCTACGAACAACAATGCCGTCTGAAAGAAACAGACAGCATAGACTTCAGCCAAGTAGGCAAAGCAGATTCCGCCTGCGTTTCCCTGCTGCTCAACGCTCTGCGCCGGACAGACAAAAAACCGACCATTCAAAACATTCCCGATTCCGTCCGCGCACTGGCCGAACTTTACGAAATCAAAGACTGGTTGCAATCATGAAAAAAACCACCGCTTCCCTCTGCCTCATCATCAGCCTTGCCTCCGCTCCCGCACTTGCCGAACGCAATCCGGCCGACCCTTACGAAGGCTACAATCGCACCGTTTCCAAGTTCAACGACAAAGCAGACAAATACGTCCTTTCCCCTGTAGCACGCGGCTATCGCAAAGTAACGCCCAAACCGGTGCGTACCGGCGTGAGCAACTTCTTCAACAACCTGCGCGATGTTGTCAGCTTCGGCAGCAACGTGCTGCGCCTTGACGTCAAACGCGCCAGCGAAGACCTCGTCCGCGTCGGCATCAACACCACCTTCGGCCTTGGCGGTTTAATCGACGTAGCCGGTGCAGGCGGCGTACCCAGCAATAAAAACACCCTCGGCGACACCTTCGCCTCATGGGGCTGGAAAAACAGCAACTACTTCGTTGTCCCCCTACTCGGCCCGTCTACCGTACGCGATACCGTCGGCAACGCCGTTACCACCGTCTATCCGGTTAAAAACGCCGTCTTCCACACCAGAGCAGGACGCTGGGGCACAACCGGCCAGCAAGCCATCAACACCCGTGAAGAACTGCTCGACCTGACCGACAGCCTCGAAGGCGCAGCCATCGACAAATACAGCTACACACGCGACCTTTACATGAAAGTCCGCTCCCAACAAACCGGCGGCACGCTTCCTCAAAGCGAAGACGACAACATCGACATCGATGACTTGGTGGACAGTAACACCACTTCCGAACCGGTAGCAGCACCCCAAACCGCTCCGGCAGAAATCCCCGATACAGCCAATCCCCAAACCCTGTATCAAACACTATCAGAAAATCTCTGATTTTCTGGGTATAAGAGCTACGAATAATTCATATGCTTACTGCCCATTAAATACAAAAAAAGCTTACTTAATGATATAAGTAAGCTTTTTTATTCACGAGAACGAATTTCTTAAGATCTTTTACAATTGCCTGAAGAATCAAAATCCATTTAACTTAAAACTAAGATTCTTCAGACGGCCTTTTCTCATAACTGAAGACTAACTCGACTATATTGGTTACCTTTTACTCAGCCACATCATCTTCATGCACAATAATGTGATTCACATAAACTGGCTGTGCAGAAACTTCATTCGATAATGAATCAGTTATTGGTGTTGATGCTTCGGTTCCCGATAAAGTATCGTGTGTAGAATGAGTTTCTTCTGTTACCTGGTCGGCTTGCGTCCCTACAGACGGAATACCCTCTAATTGTGTAGATTCTTGATTATCAGTTTTAGGCTGAGTTTCAAATACCGTTACACGATCTTCCACAGAGGACGATGCTGGAGTAACAACCTCTGGTACAGACGGTTTCTCTTCTACCCTATGATCAGCCTCTATAGAAGTCTCTTCTATTATAGGATTGTGTACCGTTTCAGAAGCTCCAGTCGGTTTAAATGCTTTGACTTCCTCCGGTTGTTCTACAACTTTAGGCTCTTCTACTACCGGTGGTTGTACTACCTCGGATGCTTCTACTGCCGATGACTGTTCTACAGTCTTAGCCGTTGCTGCATCCACTGGCTGCTCAACTTTAAACTCATCCACTATAGGTTGCACCACTACTGCAGGCATATCTGCTTCAGACGGCTGTTCTACAGTCTTAGTTTCTACAATCACTGGCTGTTCTGCAGCTTTAGATTCACTTGCTATTG
This sequence comes from Neisseria subflava, assembly GCF_024205705.1. Lineage (NCBI taxonomy): Bacteria > Pseudomonadati > Pseudomonadota > Betaproteobacteria > Neisseriales > Neisseriaceae > Neisseria > Neisseria subflava. Next base: position 113,451 of record NZ_CP073115.1, on the reverse strand, counting down.
GTGGTTGTTCTACTGCCTCAGGTGTTTCTACCATAGATGACTGCTCTACGGACTTAGTTTCTTCAACTACTGATTCTTCCACAGCCTTAGATTCATCTACTGCAGGTTGCTCTACCTTTTCAGGAGTCTCTACAGATTGAACATTTGGCTTAGATATATTTAACGTTGCAGGATCAACTGGAGTAGCATTTCCTCTATCCAATTTTTCAATATCTGCCTGTTTAGCATCTTCTGTTTTAACCTGCTTATCAAGAAGATTATCAGAAGAATATTGATCATCTTTAGACTTTTTACCGTCTTCAGCTTGTGTAATTTTTGAATGATGAGCCGGCTCAACTGATATCGTTGTTCCTGGTTCTTCTGCTGTTTGTTTCAGATTTTCTGGTTCTGTCACCGCTGGTTCTGCTTCCACCGGCTTCAATGCAGGATTGTGTGGCTCAGCCTTAGAATTTTTGTCTTCTAAATCTGGCTGCTGGTTTTCGCTTGGATATTTCTGAACAGCTTTTTCAGGAGATGAGGATTTAGTTTTGGCTGTATGGCAGTTTTCCCCTATTTTGATGAGTTCAATTCCAGAAACTAAAAAATTGGGGCTTTCTAATTTTCCTTTTAAAGCAACATAGATTGGCATGCTTTCAGGCATATTTTTTCTGGCACTGACAATCTCTGCTGTCGCTTCATAGCCATTTCCACTACCGGGTAATAAAGCATAAGTATTTTTCAGATTACAACTCTCAATTCGTACATAATTATTTTGAGTAACTAATGTACCTTCTAAATCATACTCTTTAGCTAAGGCTGTCTGGGCAGCTGCTGAAAGCAATACACTGCAAGTAAGAAAAAAGTGTTTAACCATATATTTAGTTCTTAATTTTAAAGTAATCTGTTGATACCTAAAAAGTTACGCTCGGCTGCGTTTAACAGAAACCGTTCCTTCAGGCATAAAATAAGTGTCTATGACTACAGCACCAGCATTTTCAATTTCACATTCAAGCTGATAGCATAAAACCATAATATTGTCTTTAGACTCAGTCAGTCGAATGTCTAAATTTCTCAATCTGGGTTCATATTTTAATAAGGTCTTCCGCATGAAATATCGTAAATCATGTGCACTAGACGGTAAATTCTTATAAACCATACTAAGGTCAGGGATTCCATAATCAGGCAAATGCTTCAAGGAACCACTCCGACTATTGAGAATGCGTTGGATATTATCTAAAACACTCCTAACTAACTGGAAACCATCTGGAAGCCCATCTAGTGGCAAGCCATCAGAATAAAACCCCGTTAATTTCTCATAGAGGGCTGCATCCATTATTTGACTTTCTTTTCGGTCTCTTGAATGACAACTTTATTATCTACCAACTCAACAACTAAAGGCTTTTTATTTTTCAGCTGTTTTTTGGATAGAAGCATTTTCCACGGTTGATCCTCTCCTACCCGATTATAAAAAGCCACGATACCAACATACTTGGTCTCTTTATCCAAGGTTTCATCCAAGCTGATAGTTTCACCAGGTCGAATGGTATATTGCTTATACCCTTCTACCAAATCATTGCCCAAAATGGTTTTATCTTGATTAAGCAAGTCACGATAAGATGCAACTTCATAATTCTGCTTATCTCTAAGCTGATAAATGCGAACAACTGTTGATAACGATTGACCCCGTTCATTTTGATTCAAACCATTACGAGCAACCAAGTCAATCTTTAATATCTTTAACTTAGTATAAAAGATACTTTTAGTTACATTGGTCGTACCATCTTTCACGCCTTGCAAAACCCCGCAACCTGATAATACCGCGCACAACAAAGCTAATGCACAGACTGACTGAATTCTAGTTTTCTTATTCATGATTTTCCGTTTTCTTAAATTAGTTTGAATATGTATAGTTCGCTATCTTTATTTGCTTGTCTTGATGCATCGTACCTAAACCGGTATTAATCCCCAACATTTGTTTTTTTGCTAAACGGCTTTGAGGTATCCATTGCTTCTTGATGTTTAGGTAAATGCTTGCATCAAAACGGCAACCCAAATAAAGCTTCAATAATTCAAGTAATTTTTGGTGTAATGTTTGTTTTGGTAATAGAAGTTGTGCATTCTCAAATGTATCTGGTGTAATCTCAATACGTATCAGATGACTATGATCTTTTATTCTACTGCCTAAAGATGCACTTCCTCCATCCAATCTCAAACCGGCTTTCCCCAACTCACGATTTTTTTCCAATATTACCCACTGAGGCTGAAATTCTTTTACTGTTACATCTGCAAAAGGTAACAAATATCTAACTATACTGATAATACCTTCTTTTGTTCGGGTGCGCTGATAAAAAACACTGAACAATCCCAAGATTCTGCTATCTAGCAAAGGATGTATAAATTTGCCGTTTACCATCCCCTGCCCAATAAGGTGCAGAAGAGAGCGAGATAAATCATCCTGCCCTTCATTTTGAAACAAAAACGGATAGCGGTATTTTTTCCATGCCTGAAAAAACAGGGTTGTAATTCTATGGTTAAAAATATCCAAAAATGCGGCTAAGCTTTCACTACCGTCTTTATGCGTTGCAATATCGTTCAGAAAATAATCCGGCAAGACAGCATCTACGCCATACAAACCTAAAAATGTTGTCCTTACAGTTGGTAACTCGGCTTCCGCATCATATTCAACCGATGCAATTTCCCCAGAAGGGAAAGATAGAGACTTCACCCTTCTGAATCTTACCATTGACTCTACAGCTTTTTCTTCAGCACCATCGGCAAGCGTTTCCAAAACCCGACAAAATTGGAAAAAATTCATTGTTGCTGCATTGCGTACAATAAACTCTCCCAATTTCTCTTGAAAAATTTCAGATGCTATACCTTCGCGATGAGATTTATTTCTGGGAATCTCCCATAGAGGAAGTGTCTGTCTGCCGTTATTTTCTTTAGCACTTTTATGCGCTGTTTCTAAAACCGTGTGATAGTTGTTTTGCTGTCTTTCCATGTATATGTTTTCCCGGATGGCAGAGAAACTATGCTGAACCGGGTAAATAGGTTCAAATCAGCATACATTGCAAAAAATTCGTTCAATAATTCTCCGAACAAATAAATTTCTGCTTCCCCATTAAATGCAGTTGAATCAAATGTTACCGTAATATGAACTCCACGATGAACTGCACCACGCTCAATTCTTTGTACCGTTTCATGCTTAACATCAACAATCCCGTTCAATCTGCGCTTATTCAATTCATCTTCGGTCCAATCGTAAATCGACAATGCACCTTTTAAACTATCAACGTTTAGTAATGATAAATAATTTGGTGACAAATGGGACAAGATACGCCATTGAAATCTGTCTTCTGTTGGAGGATAACATGACAACGTCGGAGTCGTAAGGTTTCTTACCATTTTAATATTGGGCTCGGCTATATCCGTGTCTTGAATCTGGGTTTCCCTCAAACTCTTACGTGGCAAAGCACCATTGGTCCCTACTACTTTTAGAGAAAGTGTTTCAGTAGGCAGAATATCTTTTCTATCCCACAACAATCCTCCAAGCATAATAAATGTTTCATGCTTTCCAGATACTCCTCGTTTTACCTTCGTATGGTAATACCGTTCCGGAGCATCATATTTCATCAACCCACCACGATGTTGGAATGACGAGAAAGGAATATATGAGTAGCGCTTGCCTGTCTCATGATTTACAGCTTTCACTTCATTTACTGAATACACCTCTACTGCCATACCTTCATGCAACAAAGGCTTAACAGGGTATTCAAATGCCTTGTGATCCACCCGAATAGGCTCAGCCTCCATGTCAAAGAGGTTAATGGCAGGAACACAGTTTAATTTCAGGCAATCTGGAGGAAATCTAAGCTCTGAAGGATATTGTTTGGATAGAACTACATTAATACTAAACTCATTAATGCGTTCCGACCATTCTTCGGCATCAATACCAATCAAATCAATAAAGAAAAACTTCTGTTTAAAACAAAAATATTCCAATAGTAATTGATATCCACTGAAACTGTTATTTACTTTTTCCCACAATCTCTCATCTTCGGCAAATCCGACAGCCTTAAACCGTATATTACCTCCAGATGGTAGTTCGGCATGATGGATACTAATTTGAGCAGCCTGATTTAACAAGGCATGACGTAATGCAAAAGCAACTGGTTCATCAGCAGAAATATAAATTCTGATTTTAGAAAAATCCAAATTGTCTTTCTGTGTCTGCCTGTGAATACCAAAAGTCAATTTGATGACACTTTGACCATTTGCATCATAATCCAATAACGTATGCAAAATACTCAGGGCTGGAGTTTAACATCACCTGTAGTTCGGTACAGGCATCTCGTCAACCTGTCATTAATATTAATGGGCTCAGATTGTACGGATAGTCCTTTTTTAACAAGCTGCCCACCCTGCAACTTTTTATCATCTGGAATTAACTCTAAAACAGTCAAAGAAGGAATCATCCTCAGATAATGAGGCCACAGCATATTGACCAAACCCTCAGTCAATTCTGGAAAGTCATCATCAAGTTTTTGTCTGATTCTTCCTGTTAAGAAAGCAAAGCCTTCAAACAATCGCTCCACATAAGGATCGCGTGTACCTACTCTGTCTAAATTCAGCATTGCGGCACGATCAGGGTGAGCTTTTGAAAACTCTAACCCTGCTTCCTTGAGATACCGCATCTCTTCTTCATAATAACGTAATGTGAGATCTGACATAATATATGTTTAATCGATTAATTCTAATGCACGGACAATATCAGCCTGCATTAATTCAGTTCGTAAAAATTCAAGTTGCCCAGTAGCTTCAGTATCTTTCTTATCAAGATTTTCATTTAACAGTTGATACCACAAAGCATATACATCAAATGCAAAATGTTTATCCCACTCTTTTACTGTCAAAACCTGCATCTGCCGTGAAGCCTGTTCCAACAGTTTCAATGCCCAATCTGCTTTTTGATTGTTTGCAGCCAAACGGGCCATCATCAGCCACTTTTTAACCTGCCCTGCACCTGACTTCAACTCTGGTAATGTTTCCAGCCAAGCAAAAGCAGCATCCAAGCCTTGTTCTTGTGTTTTTAACAAAGCCTGTTGCCATTGACTTTCTTGGTTTTCTACCTGAGATGATGATTCTATTACTGCTTTTTGAACTGTTCGGCTACTAGTCTGCTTACGCGTGGATGGCATAACCTTTTGCTCCAACCACGTAAGCGTATCGGCTGAGACAAATGGAAATCCGTTATCAAAACTTAATCCGGTCAAGCCATCACATCTGGTCAGTAAAGATTTCAGCTCAAATAATGATGAGTCAACCTGAGAAAGATATAAACCACCCAACGCCTGCTGTCCTTGCCACGCGTAATATTGCAAATCGAGCCAATACTGATTAGCACCTTCTAAAAAAGCCGCTTCTACTCTATCAAGCAAATCCCGCCATTGCTGCTCATTAACCAAACGATTTAAAGTTGCCAATAAATCTGTCCTTGGAGCTTTCAAACGAGTCTGACCATTTTGATGAGGAGGGGTACCATTTAGCCCACCCCAACGTACAGCACGAATCATCTTATATGCAGGCCAATATCCATCATCCTGCTCTCTTAAATAGGCAGCATTAATCCTAACTTGATCGAGTAAGGCTTTAGAAGAGTTAACTTGAGTGACAGCTAAACTTTCAGACGGCCTCTGACCCTCTTGACGAATCTGTGGTACAACTTCCTGATCAATAGGCGTACTGACTTCCTGACTTTGACTTGTACCTGTCTGAGGTGATGAAAAACGAACAGATGACTCTTCAAAATATTGCAATAACGGAAACAGGCTGGGGCGTACTGATTCTTCCCATCCCTCAAGATGATGTTGCAACGACATTAACGCCGATAATGTCCGCTTGAGGTCTACCGAATTAGATAATTCAGTCCCTTTGAGCGTATCCAACACTCTTTCCCCAGACAGCCAATTTAATGCATTGCGTTTTTGTACCGGCTTTTTCGGCCATAGTGATTGATCAAATTTTTGCAGCAATCCACATAAAATTTCCAAACCATCTGAAAAACCTGCCAACCCCCTATCTCGCAAAGCGGCAAAAATATAATAAGTTGCTACTCTCAAGTCTTTAGATTGACGTTTTAACAAGCGTTCAGAAGCATCCAAAATCAATCGGCAATCAATACCTGAAAGCTTGGCCAATTCAATTTTAATAGCCTCAAAATCATCGGCATATGCAACATCCTCGCCACAAGGGTGGCCGTCTGAAACAGGTTCCAGCCACTCTTGCCAGCGATGAATATTGTTATCGGTGATTGATGTACCCTCATCACCAAGTATCGGCTTTACCCATTGGGGTAATGTCATGATTATTTAACCTCAAAAATCTTATTCGGCAGATGGATATTCTTCAGTTCCAACAATCCCAAAGGTCCTTTACCGGAATTAGTTCTCATATAGAACCTCATCAATTTGTCTTTTTCCAATGGGAATTCGACTAAATAAGTGCCACTGTCAATCGGTGTAACCCTAGATTTTTCAAGCATACGGATAAAACCGAAGCGACCACTAATTTCTTGAGTCTTACGCATACCTTCTGCCTCAGTTTCCCAAGAAATACGAAGACCGGCATTGCTGACATCTCCAGGCCATTTGAATGTCTTCCACTCTGTTTGTTGGTTGAAATAATCTAAAGACTGGCCGTCGATAATTAAATCATACTGAACAATACCTTGAGTAGATGTCGGCTTCAGCTCAAAGCTATAACCACCCTCTCCGTTAACAAAGAAGTCTTCAGAAATAGCACTCAATTTATTCAATTGTTGCAGCAATCCCGGATTAACTTTCAATTCACTTCCGGGAGCAACAATCCATTGGTTACCTTGTTTGGTTAAAACACCTGCCAATTGGGTTGTGATAAACTGATTAAGTGCACCTTTGTTAACATCCAAATATTTTGCCAATACAGGAATCGAAACTTCGATTTCTGATCGAACAAATGGATATCTGCCACCCAGTTCAGACTGCATAGGATTGACAAAATTGCTTGCCCACAAATTATTGATGTCTTTTTGAGCAACACCGGCAATTGAATCCCATACGGAATTAAACGGCAATACAAAAACATTTCGTGCAAACGGCAACAATCTGTCACCCACACCGGCCTCAATCAAACGTGCGTACTGTATGCCATCGAGGAACTCATTATCACCACCGTTTAAAACACCTTGCACGGCTGTTCTTGCCGCACCTCCGGTATCAGAGGATGCCGTCATTTGAATCAAACGCTGCTTCACAGTAGTTACACGTTCAAGGTAACGCTGCAAACTCAAATCACTCTTTGGATTAATTTGTGCATCAATCAATTGCAACAGAGTTTCAAATTCCGCTTCTAACGGCCCTGCCAGATAATCATTTACCTTATCTTCCAAAGCATTAATATTTTCAGTTTGAGAATTCAATACCACATCCGCAACCTTACGCGAGCGAGTAGACAGTTGTCTTGCAGCTACACGTTTAGCTGCATCTGCAACAGCAGGATTGACATCAACTTTCTTGCTATCCAGCTGACTGCTTTCTTTTACTGCATTAAATAATGCCACCAATGGCGAACGTTGAGGATCCGCATAGACGTGAAGCTGATTAACTGCATCCAAGCTGGTTGTTCTCGGTTGCCATGTAATGCTGTTCATCATGTTATACCAAGCGGTAGCATATTCCTTAAAGTAGCGTTCTTTCAGGCTATTGATTGCCGCTTCTGTTACCGAAGCTTGGTACACATTACCGCCCAATACCCAATCATTGCTCTTGCTGTCTTTAATTGCCTGCTCTAATCCCGGCTTAATATATTTTTCCCAACCCTCAACCGTATATATACGCGGCAAAGGTTTTCCAACATTCCAAATACCTTTCAAATCCTTATTAAGCAATTTGTCTAAGGTAATGGTTTGCAACTTGGCATTCGTACCCTGAATAATGCGTTTATACAATTGCTCACTGCCTTGGTCGCGATTGATCCAGTCCACCAAGACCTGACGGCTTCTTGATACCAATTCAGTTTGTTCAGGCTCTGCCAAATTATTTTTCTGTGACATACGCGACACAAAAAATTGTGCCAACGTTTGCGCATCTTTTGCCGCCACATTTTGCGTCGTCAACATCTGCGTCAATTTGGTTACTAAGAATTCCGCATCTTTTGTGCCTTTTGTTTTCTCAACATGAGACGTCAGCATCAAATATGCTTTCAAATCTTGATAAGCACTATCCTGAAGTTCAAAATCATCAGGAATTCTGCCTTCCAACATTACCAATTCATCTAACTTGTTCTCAAAAAATGCAGTAGCAGGACGGCTGATAACATCTTTTGCCAAATTATTATATTTACGGTAAGCAACAGCCAAGAGCTCTTGTCGATGCTCATACCCCAAAAACTTAACTGCATATTGTGAGAAGCTTCGACGAGACTCCAAATCTGTAATATCTTGTTGCAATCGAATAAGTGTAGCTACTTTCTCTGCACGAGATTTTACTTTCTGTACGCTTTCAAAATCGGCCTTCAAACGGCTGAGTTCTTGATAGCTGCTATATGCACTGACTGCAAACGCACCACCGACAAGCAAGGCAACTGCACTTAAGCCCAAATAAATTTTTTCCGTTTTAGAAAAACGCAGTTTCTTTCCGGAACCCAAAACAGATAAATCGTTGAATGCACGGAAAATCAAATCTCCTGATTGTTCAGGTTGATTTGATTGGATAAAAGAAATACCTGCAACAGTATCCAGTTTTCCTAATCCCCGCTTTTCTGCAGCAATATAATCAGCCAACGCCTGAGTTTGTGACGGCAGTTTGGCGGACAATTTCGCAATGGGTGTTTGTTCTAAATCTGCTTCAATCAATCGTGTACCCACAGCTGCCAACCGATTAGCAAATTGATCCAACTCTTTCATCAACTCTGCTGAAGATACTGTTGAACCATATTTCAAAGCATGACTGACTGCTGATGGCATTTCATTGGCATCATTTACAAAATGAACTTGATTAATTGGAAGTTTCCAGCCAAGTTTTTTCATTAACTCAAGCAGTTGAGCGGTATTTTCCTGAACTGAAAACTCTCCTTGAAGCTCAACAATACCTTCTGCAGGACGTTTTCCCACACCCCTCAGATACTGCCAACCATTCGCAGGTTCCATTGCCTGAGCATCTATCCAAATCGCAGAAGCCGTTTCTACCCAAAGTTGCGGGCGAATATTAGGCAAAACTCTATCCAAGAGCATTGGTTCTTGGGTTACAACGAAAATCCAAGGCTTACGATGTTTTTTATATTGTCTAGTCAATAAGTAAATATGGCGTAGCTGCTCCCAACGTTCCGCTATACCAATCAGAGTTGAAGACTCTCCATTATCCCCACTTAAATCTTCAGGATTTAAATGTTTCAAACCGGAGTATTTATCGGAGCTCCTAGCCCAAAAAAATCTCGTAATCAAAGGAGTAAGGAGTATCAATGAGATCACCATTGATACACATGCCCAGACCACAATTTTTGCAATAGTCGACGTAATGCCAAGATTTTGGCCAAAAAAGTATAATAGGATTGCGCTGATGGCACTTCCAATAAAGATGATTACCCCTGTTGTAATAGGCTTCATAGTAGAGTTTTCTCGAAAAAGATAAGGGATGGATTATAATAGGATATTTCCTCTCCGTCATTATTACATATAAATCTTATTTGAATAAATATTCATTTAACCCAATATTTATCATCACCTTTCGATGTTGCTTCAGCCTCTGACTCATAAAAACTATTCGCTAGTCGCACATATAATCAACCAAACCAACACACCCTCCGAAAGTATCAAAGTTATATTCAAAACTTGATATCTTCTCCTCATACCAATATAGATGTAGAAAATAACCGTGTTGTTTACACAACAGATTTAAGAAACAAACCCTATCTGGCTATACCTTGAATCGTATTTTTTTCAGACGGCCTTTATCCCCCAAAAGATAGCCAGTCCCTCACCTTTGCTATATCATTCAACTATACAGAAACCAAGGAAAACACCATGTACGAAGTCAACCGCAGCGTCTTCCTACTTATCCCCCTCGATCCTTTTTGGAACTGGCTGAAATCCCTGCCCGGCAATCACCTTGATGGCCTGACACTTGAAGATATCCAAGCCGATGCCAATTCCTACCTCGTTCGCCCGTGCGAAACCGCCGACGAAGTATGGGACGAAATCGAAGCGCGTTTTGAAGATATTTTTGCTGCCGAATTGGCCGACTGGTGCGAAGACGAAAGCGAATGGCCGGATTTGGATGCTGACATTTTCAACGAATGGTTCGACATCCAACTCTCTACCGTGATTACCGACCTCGAACACGAACCAATCGCACGCGAAGAGTTCCAACCCATCAATCTCAACTGATGAAACTGACCGTCCGCAACTACCACCTCGACGGCTACGGCCACGTCAACAATGCGCGCTATCTCGAATTTCTCGAAGAAGCGCGCTGGACGTTTTTTCAAGAGCATGACCTTCTGTCCGAACTCAAAGGCATCATGCTCGTTGTTGCACGCGTTGATATCCGTTATCGCCGTCCGTCGCTTGAAGGCGATGTCTTGACCTTTACAGGCCGTCTGAAAGACATCGGCACACGCCACATCATCCTCAGCCAAACCGCGACTCTGCCCAACGGCAAAGCCGCCATCGAAGCTGAAGTTACCCTTATGCCCGTCAGCAGCGAAAGCGGCCGCAGCATCAGCGTTCCCCCAACCTTAGCACACGCCATTCAAAACCTCGAATTATGAAAAAATACTCACACTCCTTGTCGTTGCCACAATTGGCGCGCTTCTTGCCTTTGTCCTTATCCCCAGCAACAAAGCCGCCCCTGATTTCGCCCTGCCCGACCTGCAAGGCAAAACCATTACCAACGCCGATTTGAAAGACAAAGTTACCCTCATTAACTTCTGGTTTCCCTCCTGCCCCGGCTGCGTGAGCGAGATGCCTAAAATCATCAAAACCGCCCAAGATTATCAAGGCAAAAATTTCCAAGTCCTCGGCATTGCCCAGCCCATCGACCCTATTGAGAGCGTCCATCAGTACGTCAAAGAATACGGCCTTCCCTTCACCGTCATGTACGATGCCGACAAAACTGCCGCAAAAGCCTTTGGCACACAGGTTTACCCGACTTCTGTCCTGATTGACAAAAACGGTAACATCCTCAAAACCTACGTTGGCGAACCCAATTTCACCCAACTCTATCAAGAAATCGACCAAGCCCTCGCCCAATAAATCCAAGGCCGTCTGAAACCATATTTCAGACGGCCTAAAACCGAAATATCCTTTATAATAAGCAACATTTTATCCGTTCAGACACCAAACTCCTCTATCAACAAAGGTCGTCTGAAACAACCGAATACCCATAAGAGAACATCATGAAATTTATCGACGAAGCAAAAATCGAAGTCGCCGCAGGCAAAGGCGGTAATGGCGCAACCAGTTTCCGCCGCGAAAAATTCGTGCCCCGCGGCGGCCCTGACGGCGGCGACGGTGGCAAAGGCGGCAGCGTTTGGGCAGAAGCCGACGAAAACACCAACACCCTCGTCGAATACCGCTTCGTCAAACGCTACCAAGCCAAAAACGGCGAAAAAGGCCACGGCTCCGACCGCTACGGCGCAGGTGCGGACGACATCGTCCTCAAAATGCCCGTCGGCACCCTTATCCGCGACCTCGACACCGACGAAATCGTTGCCGACCTCACTTATCACGGCCAACGCGTCTGCCTCGCCAAAGGCGGCAAAGGCGGCTTGGGCAACATCCACTTCAAATCCTCCGTCAACCGCGCGCCCAAACAATCCACTCCCGGCGAAGAAGGCGAAACCCGTTCCCTGCAACTCGAGCTTAAAGTCCTCGCCGACGTCGGCTTGTTAGGCATGCCCAACGCCGGCAAATCCACCCTGATTACCGCCGTATCCGCCGCACGCCCCAAAATCGCCAACTACCCCTTCACCACCCTGCATCCAAACTTGGGCGTCGTGCGCATCGACGAAAACCATAGCTTCGTCATGGCCGACATCCCCGGCCTGATTGAAGGCGCAGCAGAAGGCGCAGGCCTTGGCCACCGCTTCCTCAAACACTTATCGCGCACCGGCCTGCTGTTGCACGTCGTCGATTTGGCTCCTTTTGACGAAACCGTCAACCCCGCCGAAGAAGCCCTCGCCATCATCAACGAATTGCGCAAATACGACGAAGAGCTCTACGACAAACCACGCTGGCTGGTTCTGAACAAACTCGATATGCTTGATGAAGAAGAAGCCCAAGCGCGTAGCGCCGCCTTCCTCGAAGCCATCGGCTGGGATTACCCCAAACCCGATGACCGCTTCCAATTCGACATGGAAACCCCGCGCCTCTTCCAAATCAGCGCACTAACCCACCAAGGTACGCAGGAATTGGTACACCAAATCAACCAATACCTAACCGAGAAAAAACGCATCGAAGCCGAAAAAGCAGAAGCGGAACAGGCAGTGGCAAAAGCCGAAATTGCCGAGCAGCAGCCTAAAACGGATACTGGCGTGTTTAAACCGGAGTAAAAAATTTCAGACGGCCTTTTTTATCCACAGGCCGTCTGAAAATACAAAACATAGGGCGGGTTTTATACCTGCCCTTTCGGTAAGCAGCATTCTCCTTTTTTCAAAAATCAAACGATAAAGTAGCAACGGACACAGCCATAAATTTGTTTTAGAATTCTATAACCGTATTCAATTTATAAACGCCGTTAAAGTATGATTAAGACGGCCTCTACACCAAACGACAACCTTTAGCGAAACCTCATGACCACCATCTACAATACCCTTACCCGTCAAAAAGAACCCTTCACCCCCATCGACCCTAAAAACGTGCGTATGTACGTTTGCGGCATGACTGTTTACGACTATTGCCACTTAGGCCATGCCCGTGTGATGGTTGTGTTCGACATGATTGCCCGCTGGCTGCGCGAGTGCGGTTATCCGCTCACTTATGTGCGCAATATCACCGACATCGACGACAAAATCATCGCCCGCGCGGCTGAAAACGGCGAAACCATCGGCGAACTGACTGCGCGTTTCATTCAGGCTATGCACGAAGATGCCGATGCTTTGGGTGTGTTGCGTCCGGATATTGAGCCGAAGGCAACAGAAAACATTCCGCAGATGATTGCCATGATTGAAACCCTGATTCAAAACGGCAAGGCATACCCTGCTTCAAACGGCGACGTTTACTACGCCGTGCGCGAGTTTGCCGCTTACGGCCAATTATCGGGCAAATCGCTAGACGACCTGCGCGCAGGCGAGCGCGTGGAAGTGGACGGTTTCAAACGCGATCCGCTTGATTTTGTGTTGTGGAAAGCGGCCAAAGTAGGCGAACCGGCATGGGAAAGCCCTTGGGGCAACGGCCGTCCGGGTTGGCATATTGAATGCTCGGCCATGAGTGAAAACCTGTTTGGCGATACTTTCGACATTCATGGCGGCGGCGCGGACTTGCAGTTCCCGCACCATGAAAACGAAATTGCCCAAAGCGTCGGTGCCAGCGGTCATACCTGTGGCCACGACCACGCGCAAACCCATCACGGTCAAAGCATCGCCAGCCACGTCAAATACTGGTTGCACAACGGCTTCATCCGTGTGGACGGCGAAAAAATGTCCAAATCGTTGGGCAACTTCTTTACTATCCGTGAAGTGTTGAAACAATACGACCCTGAAGTCGTGCGTTTCTTCATCCTACGCGCCCACTACCGCAGCCCATTGAACTACTCCGACGCGCATTTGGACGACGCAAAAGGTGCGCTGACCCGTCTGTACACTACATTGAAAAACACACCAGCGGCTGAGTTTGATTTGTCTGAAAACGCCAACGACTACACCCGCCGTTTCTACGCCGCCATGAACGACGATTTCGGCACGGTTGAAGCAGTTGCTGTGTTGTTCGAACTGGCAGGCGAAGTGAACAAAACCAATGATGCACACCTTGCCGGCTGCCTGAAAGCTTTGGGCGGTATCATCGGCCTGTTGCAACGCGATCCGATTGAGTTCCTGCAAGGCGGTGCTGTTTCAGACGGCCTCTCTAACGAAGAAATCGAAGACTTAATCGCCCAGCGAAAACAGGCGCGCGCCGATAAAAACTGGGCGGAATCCGACCGCATCCGCGACCTTCTGAACGAACACAAAATCATTCTGGAAGACAACGCCGGCGGTACGACTTGGCGCCGCGGTTGATTTTATGGCATAGATAAAAGGCCGTCTGAAACTATTTTCAGACGGCCTTTTTAATTTTGTTATTTCAAAAAGGGCGCAAACATCGCACCCTTTATGTAAAACATCATTTCATTTATGCGCCGAATACTTTCAGACGGCCTTCGATTGGTTGGAAGGCTTTTTCACCGGCTGAAGCCGCGATACCGCCAATCACCATTTGCGCACGCAACAACCAGCTTTCCGGCAGATTCCATTCTTTGGCAATGGCCGTATCAGGCAGCGGATTGTAGTGTTGCAGATTGGCGCCGATACCGGCAGCCGCCAATGTTGTCCAAACAGCATATTGAACCATGGCATTTGCCTGATCCGCCCAGATCGGGAAGTTGGCCGCATAAGATGGGAACTGCTCTTGCAAGCCTTTGACAACATCTTGATCTTCAAAGAACAAAACTGTCGCCGCACCTGCTTTAAACAAGTTCAGTTTTTGTGCAGTTGCTTCAAACTGCTCGGCAGGAACAACCGCACGCAACGCTTCTTCAACAAAATGCCACACTTTGGCATGTTCTTCGCCAAACAATACGACCACTCGGGCAGATTGCGAATTGAAAGAAGACGGCGTATGCAAAACGGCGTGTTCGATGATTTTGGTTACTTCCTCATTGGACAGAGGCAGGGTGTTGTTCAATGCATAGATAGAACGACGGGTTTCAGCAGCTTGTTGCAAAACAGAATAAGTCATGATCTTTTCCTTAAATTAATCTTTATCTTTACCAAAAGCGTTATCCAAAGCCCACGCTCCGCCACCGGCTACTGCCAGATACAGGAACACGAAACAGAACAAAACGGCAGATTCGCCATGGTTGGCCAATGGGAACAAAACATTACCAGAAGACGCGTGTGCCATAAAATAGGCGGCTGCCATCTGACCGGATAAAACAAACGCGGCCGGACGGGTGAACAGGCCCAATATCAATAAGATACCGCCGACAATTTCCAAAATACCGGCCACCAGCATCAAACCCTCAGGCGCGCCACCCATGGACATCGGAAAACTGAAAAACTTGGCCGTACCATGCAGCAAAAACAAATACGCCGCAACAATACGCAAGACAGACAATACAACAGGTTGGAATGATTTGAGGGCTGACATCTTAATAATCCTTATTTTAATGGCTACCTGAAGAGGTATAGAGCAATTTCAATAAGTGCAGTATAGATAATTCCCAGTAAGAGATATATACTCGAATTATTGATACAACGTTTCCTAATAAGAAATAATGGATACCCTATTTAGCCTAAAAGTTTTCCGCCAAGTTGTTCAAAGCGGCAGCTTTACCCGTGCCGCCGATCAGCTCGGCATTTCCACCGCCATGGCCAGCAAACACGTCAGCCATCTGGAAAACACCATTCAAGCCAAGCTCTTACACCGCAACAGCCGCAACCTCCATCTGACCGAAGCAGGCGAAGAATACTACCGCCAATGCAGCTACGCGCTGGATACCTTGGACACCGCCGCCCAAAAAGCGGCAGGCGGTACCGACACGCCGCAAGGTATGTTGCGCGTTACCATGCCCCTATGGTTTGCAGGCGGCAATATGAGCGCATGGCTAGCAGAATACCGCCAGCGTTATCCCAAAGTAACGCTCGACCTCGTCCTCGACAACCGCCATATCGACCTCATTGCCGAAGGTTTCGACCTCGCCTTACGCGTTTCCAAAACCCCCTCCCCTTCGCTGATCGTCAAACCGCTGGCCAAAATCGAGTTCGTCCTGCTTGCCGCTCCCGACTATCTGGCCCGACACGGCACACCCGATACGCCCGAAGCCGTCATGCAGCATCAAGCCATCCTGCCTTCCTATACCAGTCAACAAAACTGGGAGATTACCCACCGCATTACCGGAGAAAAAGCCATTCTCCACCTCTCCCCGGTTATCCGCAGCGACAACACGCTGATGATCCGCGAACTGATTAAAGCAGGCGCAGGCATAGGCTATCAGCCCCTTTGGGCAGTTCAGCAGGAATTGAAGGACGGCACATTGATCCAACTCCTGCCCGATTACACCATCTGGACAGACCAACTGAACGCCACTTATGTCGACAGGGCATTCCTCAGCGCGAAAGTGCGCAGCTTTATCGACTTTCTCAATGAAAAAATATCGGAAGGATAAACATCAAGGCCGTCTGAAACACTTTTCAGACGGCCTTTAATCAAAGCAACAATCCAATCAATAATTGGTCGAGCAGAACTGTTCGCGTTTGTCCGCATCAGCGGCATAGCATGTCAAACCCATGCCTGACGCATTGCTGTTGTTCGCTTTCGCACCCGGTTTCTTGTTCACCAAAACCTTACCGTTTTTTCCGATTTCCACGGTTACGCCTTTGCCGTTTTTCAGCTTCCATTTCAACACTTGCGCATCAGCACTTTGGCACTTGCTGACCGTACAGCCGCCTTCTGTCGCAACATTGCCGTTTTTATAAATCACGCACTGTTGCTGGCTGTCGGTACAGGCCGCATACGCAGCAACGGAGAAACAGGAAATCAGCGCGGCAAACAAAACAGGTTTCATGGTTTGAACTCCTAAGGTTGTGATGATGGGTTTGTGATATTTGGAACTATACGCTTGTTTATATCGATAAGCCATCAAGCATGATGGCAAACAATATATTGATTTAATATTGTATAAATTTCAAATATTATCAATTAGTTGGTATTAATATACTCATTAGCGCAATATTGATATAGTAGTTGCTTCTGCCTATCTTTTCTTTGTAAAGGAACCCACCTTCTGTCAGTTCGTCTAGATATTTGGCGGCACTAGGGCGAGAAACGTTCAGCGTTTTCATCAGGAAATCGATTTTTGTGTAGGGATGATTGAATAGGTGGTTAATCAGGTCTTGGCTGTAGAAGCTGAAGTTTTGCCTGATGCGGTGTTTGTAGTCCAGCATCGCCTGATGGATGTGCTGCACGGTATCGATGCCGTCCTTGGCGGTTTGTTCCGCGGCTTCCAGCATATACAGCAGCCAGCCTTCCCATTCACCCGTATCGCGTACATATTGTAACAGTCGGTAATATTCGCTTTTGTTCCGTACCAGATAACGGCTGAGGTATAAAACGGGAATATCCAGCAACCCGGTTAAAACCAGATACAGCACATTAATAATCCTACCGGTTCTGCCATTGCCGTCGTAAAACGGGTGAATGCTTTCAAACTGGTGATGGAGCAACGCCATACGGATAAGCGGATCGATAGGTTTTTCCGTGTTGTCGTTGTTGATAAATGCTTCCAATCTGCTCATCAGGCAAATGATGTCGTCTATATGTTGCGGCGGCGTATAGACGGTTTCGCCTGTACGGTCGTTTTTCAGCATCGTTCCTGACTGTTTGCGGAATCCGGCACAGTTCTTTTCCAACTCGGCCTGTATTGTCAAAATGAGACCTTTGCAAAATTCCCCAAAATCCCCTAAATTCCCACTAAGACATTTAGGGGATTTTCCATGAGCACCTTCTTCCAGCAAACCGCCCAAGCCATGATTGCCAAACACATCGACCGTTTCCCACTATTGAAGTTGGATCAGGTGATTGATTGGCAACCGATCGAA
Organism: Neisseria subflava; assembly: GCF_024205705.1. Lineage (NCBI taxonomy): Bacteria > Pseudomonadati > Pseudomonadota > Betaproteobacteria > Neisseriales > Neisseriaceae > Neisseria > Neisseria subflava. The sequence goes on along the minus strand of NZ_CP073115.1, from coordinate 95,646 downwards.
CAATACCTGAATCGTCAAAAAACCCGTTACCTTCGAGACCACCGCGGCCGTCCCGCCTATCCCCTGTTGTCCATGTTCAAAGCCGTCCTGCTCGGCCAATGGCACAGCCTCTCCGATCCCGAACTCGAACACAGCCTCATCACCCGCATCGATTTCAACCTGTTTTGCCGTTTTGACGAACTGAGCATCCCCGATTACAGCACCTTATGCCGCTACCGCAACTGGCTGGCGCAAGACGACACCCTGTCCGAATTGCTGGAACTGATTAACCGCCAACTGACCGAAAAAAACCTAAAAATAGAGAAAGCATCCGCCGCCGTCATTGACGCCACCATTATTCAGACCGCCGGCAGCAAACAGCGTCAGGCCATAGAAGTCGATGAAGAAGGACAAGTCAGCGGACAAACCACACCGAGTAAAGACAGCGATGCCCGCTGGACAAAGAAAAACGGTTTATACAGACTCGGTTACAAACAACATACCCGCACCGATGAGGAAGGCTATATCGAGAAACTGCATATTACCCCCGCCAACGCCCATGAGTGCAAACAGTTGTCGCCTTTATTGGAAGGTCTGCCCGAAGGTACGACCGTCTATGCCGACAAAGGCTATGACAGTGAAGAAAACCGGCAACATCTGGAAGAGCATCGGCTGCTGGACGGCATTATGCGCAAAGCACACCGTAACCATCCGCTGACGGAAGCGCAAACCAAACGCAACCGGTATTTGTCGAAGACCCGTTATGTGGTCGAACAAAGCTTTGGTACGCTGCACCGTAAATTCCGCTATGCCCGGGCAGCCTATTTCGGGCTGGTTAAAGTAAGTGCACAAAGCCATCTGAAGGCGATGTGTTTGAACCTTTTGAAAGCCGCCAACAGGCTAAGTGCGCCTGTTGCCGCCTAAAAGGCGGCCGGATGCCTGATTAATCAGGTATCCAAGGAGGATTAAGAGGGTATTTGAGTAGAATCAGTGGATATTTGAAACAAAAACAGCCGAAAACCTGTGTTTGGATTTCGGCTGTCGGAAAGAAAGGAATTTTGCAAAGGTCTCAAAATATGATTGTTGGTTAGCATTCCGTGTTCTTGGATAAGTTCGAAGCCGCAATGCAGTGCTGAAGCATAATTCTGCACTTCTTTGATGGCAGGACTAGACGGGCTTGCCGATATTCCTGCGCGGAACAGTTCGTCATGGGTGGTAATGATATTTTCGATTTCGGAACTGTCTTTGGCTTCCTGCAAAGACAGCGTGTTAATCAGAATGCCTTGGTTGGGAATACTGCGGCAGATGCCTTTTAATTCGGCCAGATAACGATGGGCGGAAGCCAGTTTTTTCAAGACGGCGACAGTTTCGAAATCTATTTCGGGAGGGAATTGTTCGATCGAGTACATTTTAGGGTTTCGGTTAAATGATAAAAAAATCCTGTTTTTTTGCTATATCGCTTCGATATGATAAAAAAACGGGATTTTTTTTACAATTTAATTTTATTTATTTGTTTTAAAACGTTTTTACTTTAAAATAGCACTTCGACTACTGTTACCACTTCAACTTCGCAAACGCATCTGCCATCGCCGAATTGGTCGGGGCGCGGTCGTTGCGTTGGGGTTTGCGGTCGCGGCGTTCTTGATGTCGGGTTTCAGACGGCCTGTTGCTTTTGGTGGCACTGCCTGGTTCGTCATCCAGCCGCATGGTCAGCGCGATGCGTTTGCGTGCGGCATCGACTTCCAGCACTTTCACTTTCACCACGTCGCCGGCTTTCACCACTTCGCGCGGGTCTTGGACGAATTTATTGGACAGGGCGGAGATGTGCACCAAGCCGTCCTGATGGACGCCGATGTCCACGAATGCGCCGAAGTTGGCGACGTTGGAGACCACGCCTTCGAGTATCATGCCGACTTGCAAGTCGCTGATTTCGTGGATGCCTTCGGCGAATAATGCCGTCTGAAACTCGCCGCGCGGGTCACGGCCGGGTTTTTCCAGCTCGGACAGGATGTCCAGAATGGTCGGCAGGCCGAAGCGTTCGTCGGTGAAGTCGGACGCTTTGATTTGCTTGACGCGCTCGCGGTTGCCGATGAGTTCGGCGGCGGTAATGCCTTGTTGCGCCAGCATTTTGGCGACGACGGGATAGGCTTCGGGGTGGACGGCGCTCGCGTCCAGCGGCTCTTTGCCGCCGTTAATCCGCAAAAAGCCCGCCGCCTGCTCGAAGGTTTTTTCGCCCAAACGCGGCACTTTCAGCAATTTTTTGCGGCTGTCGAACGCGCCGTTTTCATCGCGGTAGGCGACGATGTTTTGGGCAAGGGTTTGATTCAAACCGGAAATCCGCGCCAAGAGCGGGGCGGACGCGGTGTTCACGTCCACGCCGACGGCGTTCACGCAGTCTTCGACCACCGCGTCCAGCGATTTGGCGAGCTGGCTTTGGTTCACGTTGTGCTGATACTGCCCCACGCCGATGGATTTGGGGTCGATTTTGACCAACTCGGCGAGCGGGTCTTGCAGCCTGCGGGCGATGGACACCGCGCCGCGCAGGGAAACGTCCAAGTCGGGGAACTCGCGCGCCGCCAGTTCGGACGCGGAATAAATCGACGCGCCGGCTTCGGAAACGACGATTTTGTGCAGCCCCATTTCCGGCATTCCGCGCACCAGTTCGCCCGCGATTTTGTCGGTTTCGCGGCTGGCGGTGCCGTTGCCGATGGCGATGAGCCTCACGCCGTGTTGCTTAATCAGGCGCGACAGCGTTGCCAACATATTGTTTTCTTGATGCAAATAGACAATGACCGTATCCAGCAGCTTGCCCGTATCGTCCACCACGGCGCATTTCACGCCGTTCTTGTAGCCGGGGTCGAGGCCCAAAGTGGTCAGCCGTCCGGCAGGCGTGGCAAGCAGCAAGTCTTTGAGATTGCGGGCAAACACGGTAATCGCGTCGGTGTCGGCGGCTTCTTTCAGACGGCCCAAGGCTTCAAGCTCCAGCGACAAAAAGATTTTCGCGCGCCAAGTCAGGCGTACGGTGTCGCGCAGCCATTTGTGGCCGTCTGAAACCTTAAAGCGATGGGCGATGATTTGCTCGTATTCGCTTTGCTGCGTAATCGGCGTGTCGTCGGGCTGGTATTTGAGGGCAATGTTCAACACGTCTTCGTTGCGGCCGCGCAAAACCGCCAATGCACGGTGGCTGGGCATAGTGCGAATAGGTTCGCGATGGTCGAAATAATCGCTGAATTTTTCGCCTTCGGTTTCTTTACCTTCAACGACTTGCGCGTGGATTTCGGCTTCGTTCCACAGCTTGTCGCGCAGCGTGCCGATGAGTTCCGCGTCTTCGGCAAACTGCTCCATCAGAATCGCACGCGCGCCATCCAGCGCGGCTTTGGCGTCGGGGACGTTTTCGTTCAGGTAGCCCTGCGCGGCGGCTTCCACGTCCTGCGGCTGCTCGGCAAGCAACATGTCCGCCAGCGGATGCAAACCGTGTTCGCGCGCGATTTGCGCTTTGGTGCGGCGCTTGGGTTTGTAGGGCAAATACAGGTCTTCCAGCGCGGTTTTATTGTCGGCGGCTTCGATTTGCGCTTTGAGGTCGTCTGAAAGTTTGCCTTGCTCTTCAATGCTTTTTAAAACAACAGCTTTGCGATCTTCCAACTCGCGCAGGTATTGCAGCCGCTCGGCAAGCTGGCGCAGCTGCGTATCGTCCAGCCCGCCTGTAGCTTCTTTACGGTAACGCGCGATAAAGGGGACGGTCGCGCCGTCGTCTAAAAGCTCGATAGCGGCATTGATTTGCGCGGTAGTGGCGGAGAGTTCTTGGGAAAGAATGTGAGTAATGTTCATCAATAGAATTCCAACAGACAGGCCGTCTGAAATTTCAGACGGCCTAATTTAAAAACAATCGCTTTAAGGCAGCGAATTATAATATTCGTAGGCTTTGTCCATATCTTCAAACTGGTACATATGCCCTTTTTCCAGCACCATCGCATTATCGCAATATTGCTTCATGGCGCTGTGGCTGTGCGACACCAAAATGATGGAACGGTCTTTGCGCTTTTCAAACAACTCATACTTACATTTATCGGCAAAGCGCGAGTCACCAACTGCAATCACTTCGTCAATCAGATAGCAGTCAAACTCTACCGCCAACGACAAAGCAAATGCCAAACGCGCCTTCATACCTGAAGAATAACGCTTAACCGGCTCGTAAAGATACTGACCCAGCTCGGAAAACTCTTCGGTAAAGTTCTTCACATAATCGATATCGACATTGTAAATCCGACAGATGAAACGCAAATTGTCCATACCGGTCAGACTGCCTTGAAACGCACCGGAGAATGCCAAAGGCCAAGAAATACTCATCGTCCGCTTGATTTCGCCCGTAGTCGGCGGCTCAACGCCACTGATCAAACGGATGAGCGTCGATTTACCTGCACCGTTGCGGCCGAGAATACCGATTTTCTCGCCCTTCTCCATTTTGAAGTTGATGTCGTGCAAGACTGTCCGCCAACCCTGGCGGGTCAGATACCGTTTGGAAACGTGTTCAACTGAAATCATTGCGGCTCAACCCCTTTGCTGAAATCTGATACCATCACTAAACCTAATAGTGTCAGTATCATATTGGTCAATATTAGAAACCAAGGGTTTTCCATGGTTATTACACTACTGCCAAAATAACCATGGCGGAACATTTCTGTGCCATGAATCATGGGCACCCATAGCAAATACTCTTGCATCGACAAAGGTAAAGCATGAACAAAGAAAAAAACTCCTGATAAAGGTAACGATACGAAAGTAATCGTACTCCAAATTTTGCCAAATGCCTCATACTTAAAAGCAATAGAACAAACAATCAGTCCCAGCCCTATAGCAAACCAAGCCATCAATACCCAAGCCAACAGCATATAAAATATGTCTGAAGGTTGTTCAATCCAGCCTATAACCAACAAAATTGCACTGATTGCAATCTGTGCAACCGTTGCACCAGCAATTTCTAAAAACATTCGGGCAAAAATAGTGTCAAGAACACGTACATTACGGTGATATAAAAGACTAGCATTTGCATCAATAGAACCAACTGCTCGACCAGTTACATTACGCCACATCATAACCATCGGATAACCGGTAATTACAAAGCTAACAACATTAAGCCCTGATACTTGACCTGCTCGCAAGAATTTCCATATGAGAACAATAATAAACGTAACAAGCAACGGTTCAACAAACAACCATAAAAAACCAATATTATTGCGCCCATAACGGGTAATAGTTTCACGGATAATCAATGCACCAATAACCCGACCTTGTATTACCAATGATTCCCAAAATGAGGTAATATGCAATTCTTTCATCAATTTTTATGCTCACGTACACTGGCAGCTAGAAGACTCAAAATACCGTAGAGCATCAGACCAATGAAAAATGTAGATACAATGTTATAAAGTCGTTTAGGCTGCAAAGCCAGATCAGGTTTGCTCGGTTGAGAAATGACTTCCAAATAAAGCTGTTGTCGGTCGGCCTCTGCTTTAGCAGTTTCCAAAGCTGTTGTAGCTGCTGCCAATTGTTTTTCTGCTAACTCATTTTCCAACATCAATTGTTGGTACTCTGAAGCCTGTCCTGCCAAAGAGTCACCACTTTCACCCGAAATAATTTTCATTTGTTGTGCAATTTCCTTACGCAGGCTTTGTTCACGTGCTTTCAGGCCAGAAATTTGTGGATTATCGGGAGTGATGGCACGCACTTGATCTAGCTGTGTACGAATTACAATCAGCTCATCTTGGAGTTTCGATACCAATCCTATTTTTATTTCCGACTGCGCTTTTAAATCAAATACGCCATGGTTAACACGATAGTTTGTCAATTCGTTAGCAGCAGCCTGCACTCTTGTCATTGCAGTATCTAATGCTTCCTGAGCATAGCGGATAGTATCTTGACGTGCTCGCTTATTGAGTCGGTTAATCAGCGCTTCCCCTTGTTTTAATAAAGCTGTATTAATTTGCTGCGATTGTACTGCTTCAAAAGAAGATATACTTAAAGTGGTCATACCCGTTACTGAGTCAAATTGTACGCCTACTTTATCACGGAAATATTGAAAAAATGCTTCATTCGAATTAGAAAAACCGAAACTATTAAAGCGGCTAATAGCATCTCCGTTTTGTTCATAGAAACTACGAACAGGAAGCGTTTTTTGTAAATCTATTAGCGCAGTACGTGAACGCATGTATTCCTGTACCGTATAGGTATCATCTTGAGCTCGTGTAAAACCTACATTTTGCAAAATTGCACCAAAACTAGTAGATGATGCTTGGTTGCTAGGAGAGCGAATTACAAAAGTCGATTCAGACGTAAAACGGTCAGATGCTATACATCCAAAATACACAACCGACACCGCTGTTGGAATAATTACGGTTACCCAAAATAATAGTTTAATTTTCTTCAATCGGGATTTTAGTTTATTTTTTCCTGCCTTTTCCTTAGCAGATGTGGTTTTTACTTGTGGTATTTCCACATTTTCAGATTCTTGTTCAGTCATTGTTCACTCAATAATTTTGATATGTTGTAAATAGTTTTCTGACAGCTTTCTTTGTAAGAAAACACCGCATTGTTTACACAACAGTTTAAGAAAAATAAGCCTGTAAGACCTCAAAAGGTGTAGCTACCTTCAAGCACTTATGTGGCTTTACCGTATTAAAATTTACAAAGCAACACAGCCCCTTTTGCCAAATTCCGAATCCCTAAACGGCAATTTATCATGCAATATCTTCATTAAGGTACGGACCACCCACTCCACCTTACCGTTGTCCTGCAATCAGGCAATGCAGGTAAAATTGGTCTTCTACACACAGGCGGATGTGACGTATTGCAGTGATACATCATGCCATTATCCAAATAAGCGTATTCAATGGTATACGGGCAGCATTAGGCAGAATAGCCACATACAGCTAGCAAGAACATTTACCAATGGCGACGAACAGCTTGACGTGGGTGAGGTATGAGGCGGGTATTCTTAGAGTGTTCACAACAACAGTATTGTGTTTCAAATACTGTGAACAACACTAGGACTTCTTACACCCTTATTCATCTAGATTACCTAAACACAATAAAACTATTTTGATTAGCGACCCAAATTACTCAAACTATTTACACCACTTGTAACCGGTGAAAACACAAACTGCAGGAATTTTTGAACCTCAGATAAAGGAGCATTTGATACATACACAACATCCTTATTTTTCATAGGAAAACGCTGCATCCAAAATAATGAGTTGGCATCTGATAGATTTAAACGGTAAACAACCGGGATTTCAGCATCCCCACTATAACCTTTATTAAACCATTTTTGTTGTCTATCTACATCTAATACCTCCACTGGCTGATAACGGAACACAAACACCCCACGTGCATCTGCACGATAATCCTGCAACCCACCCATTCTACCTACCGCTTCTGCGAGTGAAAGACCTTTTACAGAGAAACCTATTTCTTGTGTACGCCCTACCGCACCCATTGCTGTAAACGTATTCGGATTAGTAATCAATGTAACGATATCACCTTTTCGTAGGCGAATATTTTGATATGGACTAGCAACTAAGTCCTCCAATGCAACTGTTTTAACCTGCTTACCACGTGTAAGCTGCACATTAGTATCCTGCACATTGGATGTAGAACCTCCTACAGCAGCAACTGCATCCAAAACACGCTCGCCCACTGAAGTCAACGGAAATCGTACACTATTCCCTGGACGGATAACCGACACTGTCGCCGCATTATTTTGTGAACGTCGTACCAGTACCTGCGGCTGATTGGCTTTTAGTCTCAGGCGTTCTTTAATCAAATCCTGAATCTGAGCCGGTGTTTTACCTACTACTCGAATATCTCCTGCAAATGGTATGGAAACGGAGCCTTGGCTAGTAACTGCCTGATCTGGCAATCTTACTACTTGCGCCACCCCTGAACCGACGGACGATAAGGAACCACCGAACAATACCGCAGGTGCCGTTTCCCATATTGTAACTTCCAACATATCGCCAACATCTACTGCATCAGAAGAGATATACCCCTCACCTAAAGACGAAAAAGTTTGCCCTGAATGCATACGATATAGACTCTCTACAACTCTTGCATCAATTTCCACTATTTCTACTTCAGGAACAACACTCTTATGCTGCCTCCCCAAAGTTGTTACATTCTTACCACTAGGACCAGAAGAAGGCAGAGAGCCACAGGCTGAAATTAGTACTGCAGACAGCCCCCAAAATATTACATATTGTTTTAACATGAAGAATCCAAAAATAAATACAATACCAAAAGGATTTCAAAATTCAGATAGTATTATACTCCGTATGTAAATACTAGTAAGAATTCTGACCTAATTTTGCAATTCATCTACAGAAACCATTGAATCAGAATAAATATTTTCGAATAATTACCACAAGAACAGATTTTGAAGTTACAATACCCCCAAGTATCTGCACCTTTTAGTATGCACATATGCTGAATACATAAATACTGAAGATATTATATATGAAAAAAATCCAGAAATTTTTCAAGCACCCGGGACTATTTTTCCGAGATTATTTCAACAAGAAATACCCAGTTATCAATAATGAACAAAATGTTTATGAAGATGACGAATATACTCTCATTAAAAATAGCCTTAAACTTTCTGTGCTAGATGCTACTGTTAAGAAAGATGCTAATATTGATGTTGTCTTTACGTGGGTAAATAATCAAGACCCTGCATGGCAAAAGAAATACTCTGTTGTTGCTGAAAGTTTTCCTTGCACTGCCCTCTATAGTAATGATGAAGCACGCTTCACTAATCATAATGAACTTTATTACTCAGTACTCAGTGTACAAAAATTTATGCCATGGATACGAAATATCTATATTATTACTGATGCGCAAACTCCCTCATGGCTTACACCAGGTAAGGTGGATAATATCCACCTTATCGATCATACAGAAATTATTGAGAAGCAGTATCTACCCACTTTCAACTCTCATGTAATTGAGGCAAATCTACACAAGATTCCCAATTTAAGTGAAAACTTTATCTATTTTAATGATGATGTTTTTGTTGCACGTCCATTAACGAAGGGACATTTTTTTCGCTCAAATGGTATCGCATCAATTTTTATTGCTGAGAAACAGCTAACTACCATGCAGAAAAAAGGAGTAATGACACCAACGTTACATGCATCTTTTAACTGTATTAACCTACTTAAAAGAAGGTACAGTTCCTATATTAACATGCCTTTGGTTCATACCTATGTTCCATTAAAAAAAAGTATCTATAATCTTGCATGGGAACAATTTGAGACTGAAATCAGATCATTTTTACCCAACAAGCTTAGAACAAATTACGACTTGAATATGGCTACCTTCCTGGTACCTTGGTTGATGTATCTAGAAGGACAATCCGTATTTACACATGAAATCTGTTACTACTTCAATATCCGCTCCGCACATGCACTGACACAATACTGTAGACTTTTAAATAACAAGCGCGTAGAACGGCAACCTCATTCTTTCTGTGCAAATGATTTCAATAGTTTGAGAAGCATACCAAATTATCAAGATAAGTTGATTACAATGCTCAAAAACTATTATCAGATTTAAGAAGGAGATTTGGATGAATAGAAAAATTAAAAAATTACTACGAGAACCAAATCTATTTTTTAAGGACATGTATCGAAAATACGAAATAAAAATTAAAAGAAAAATTCCATTTAAATACAATGGTACTAATCAATTTACTGTCGTGTCAGCTGTCTATAATGTTGCTCCTTATTTAGATAAATATTTTGAAAGCTTAGTAACTCAAACACTAAATTTTAAAAAACACATTAGTTTGATATTGGTAGATGATGGTTCTACTGATTCTTCGGCTAAAATTATTAAGGAATGGCAGAAAAAATTTCCGAATAATATTCACTATATTCATCAGAAAAATAATGGCATTTCAGCTGCACGGAATACAGGATTAAAACATGTTTCAACTCCATGGGTAACTTTCATTGATACTGATGATTTTATTCATCCTGATTATTTCATGGTTGTAGATAGTATTTTGACTAAAAATAAATCGATCACGTTAGCTGTTGGTAACCTAAAATTCTATTTTGATGAGACTAAACTAGTTAAAGATCGACACGCGCTAAGGTATCGTTTCTATAAAAAAGTAAATATTGTACCAATAAGTAATCTTGGTAAAAATATTAATCTGTTTGTAACTGTTTCCTTTTTTCAAACAGCTTTGCTACATAATCAACATATTGTTTTTGATGAAAGGATTAAGCCAAACTTTGAAGATGGGAAATTTCTTGCAGATTATCTTCTACATGCTGAGCACGGCAATGTTGCTTATTTGCGAAATGCTGTTTTCTTCTATCGCAAACGTGGAAATGGTAGCTCAACTATTGATAATTCTTGGCTAAAAAAGGAAAAATACTATAATACTTTTCTATATGGTTACATACCAATGCTAGAAGCATATAAAGAAAAATATGGATCAATACCAAAAAATATACAATGGACTGTTTTGTATGAAATTTTTTGGCATATAAAAAAGCTAGTGAATCATAATGAATATTTAAAAGTCCTAACAACTGAAGAAACTGAAAACTATAGAAATCTTCTAAAAAAAACATTGGCCTATATTGATGATAATCACATTATCAATTTTGATTTAATTGGTATTGAAAATTTACATAAAATAGGTCTAATAGGAATCAAAAATATTTATAAATCATCTGTAAAAATAACTATAGAGTATATCAGCTGCTATAAACAATCTCTCCTACGTTGTTATAGTAATCATAATATAGAAATATCATTTTTACTGAACGGCCAACAGATCCATCCAGACTCTTCCCAAACTACTACTCATTTTTTTACAGGAAAGCCTTTCGTTTACGAAAAAAATATACATATTCCTTATTATTTAGATACAGATATATTATTAGCTTTTACCCCATATATATTCGAAAATGTATTATCAGGAATTATCTTTAATTTTGACTCAACCAACAATATGCTAGATTGGGAAGTACTATGAAGAAAGAAATTTTTATTAAAAAAAAATGGTCATTATATATAGATGGTTGGTTCCATCATAGCCTAATAGAATTTTTACCAAATGGAAAAATTAACAATAACGGTACAGAAGGATTTTATCGCTGGAAAATCAATAATAGTATCCTTGAGTTATATGATGAGAGAAACAAACTCTGCTATAGTTTGAAATATATTAAATCAGCGAATTTACTAATCAATACAGCAGAACATAGAATTAAAAATAACAATATATTTTTAGCTCCTGAATATACGGAAGAAGAATTAGAACAATTTTTCCAAAATGATAACTTCTCAAAATTAATTGCTAATAAATCTGCTTTATATAAAAGCTCAACTGGAGAAATTTGGGGGCAAGGTATTTTTTTTGGAATTAATGGAGAAATTTATAATTACCACAACCCAAATGAAAAATATTGGAAAGTTGAAGATGGATGTCTAAAAATATATAATGAAAATCAAGAGCTAATTCTAGAGCAAGAAACAGTCAGCTATACGAACACTCACCAAAAATCTATCAAACAAATTTCCTTAAACTTTCTTTTTGGAAAAGACAAACACTATTTGGATTTTTTACGGATAAAAGATACTTCACGGACTGTCAAACCACTTAATTTTTTGAACATTGATGCCTGTTTTAGTAATCGCTCGGATACTTTGCTGGTTATTTTCAACTCCGCAGGTGGTGAATATAATGGACAAACTGTATTCCATGAATTTTATCATACGCCATATCAATTTGCAGTCGACTACATCAGAATATCCCAGTCCAAACCAACTAGAGTTTATTTAGATAGCTATCAAAAAATTGAAGCTTTAGTTAATATCAACAACTATAAAAAGATTGTATTTCTAGGAATGTCTATTGGTGGATATGCAGCACTATGGTTTGCAGAAACAATAGCAAGAAAAAATCCATTGACTGATTATTGCTCTATTGCAATTCAACCATTAACCTCATTAAAACAAGATTTTGCAGATCAAATGAGAATGAGATTTAGCGATGGAGACAGAGCAAAAACCTTAACAAACGAAATTATAAATGAATATATAGCACAAGGCTTAGAATTAGATTTATCCGAATATTTAAAAGAGCATATTAATAATGTATGTCATTATGTTGTTTATGATGCATTAAATGAAGCAGAAGCTATTAGTTCCATGAAAATAATTTCCAATAGAACAACTTTAACAGGTTTTGATTACGGGTTAAACCATTCAGAAGGATGTATTAGAATTTATGACTCCGGCTTTCTAGAAATGTTGTTAAAAAAAGTATTAATTACTTCATATCAATAAATTATAGGGATAAAAAATGTTTCTTAGTATTATTGCTCCTTATTACGATTGCGGTCCTTACATATATGCTTGTTTAAAATCACTTCAAGACTGTCTAAATAAAATTCAAAATTTAGATATTAATGTAGAAGTAATTGTAGTAGATGACTTCAATCATAATGACAAAGGAGCGTTGTCACTGTTACATGGGGCAGTCTCTGCAATTGACCATATTGCATTCAGAGTTGTCAGGCCAGAAAAAAATCTTGGTCTAGCTGGAGCACGTAATTTCGGTAAAAATCTCGCTAAAGGAAAATATTTATTCTTCTTAGATTCTGACGACTATATTAACTCTGAAAACTTAGCTGAAATTTTGCATATTTTAAGAGTTGTTGATACTGATATCATTTATTTTGACAGCCATTCTTTTAAAAATGAACATACTTGGAACGATATGCATAAATTCTCGTTTCACCCACGTTCAATTCAACCCGTAACAGAAGAAGTTATTAGTGAATATCTCCGTGATTCAACTTTTTATGCATGGAGATTTATTGTTAAAGCTAAAATTATGAATGACATTGACTTCAAATCCATGTATATGGAAGATGTTGCGACCACTCCAACAATTTTGGCAGCTTGTAAAGATCTATGGTATGAGCCTATCAGTGTCGTTAACTATCGTATTCGCCCAAATTCAATTATGACAAGTTGGAACCCAAAAAAGATTACCGATATGGTTAGCGCACCTGCCATAACAAAAACTAGTCTGACGAATAGATTTAATGACTCTACCATCTTATATGTTGAAAACAAAATTATGGGGTACCGTTTTTTCTATTGGGCAATTAAAGATGCTAGAACATTGAACAAGAATATGGATAAAGATTTCTATTTAAATATTAAAAATCTTTATATTGAGAATTTTGGTACATTCAATTTTAGAACCGATTTACCACTTTTGAAGCAGATATATGAAACTCATGAAATTATTAAATGGCTGCTAATGTATTACAACTGGAAACTCTTTATCTGTCTGGTTACTCCTGCAAATAATTTCAAATTTAAAGCACTGAGAAAGAAATTATGGGTACTATTTATTTCATTTTGGAAAATTACTTTACCAATATTAGTTCTTTTATTACTAATATTGAATGCTTATAATTACCTACATGCTGGAAAATTATCTTAAATTTTCTTTTTTCAATTATTTTTGAGTACTATGAAAAAAATCCTAATTACCGGCGGTACCGGTTTTATCGGTTCTCATACCGTTGTTTCCCTGTTGGAATCAGGCTTTAATGCCGTGATTTTGGACAATTTGTGCAATTCGTCTGCCAACATCCTCCCGCGCTTGGAAAAGATTACCGGCAAGTCTGTGCCTTTTTACCAAGGGATATCCGTGATCGTGAAGTGTTGCGTCAAATCTTTGCAGAACACGATATTGATGCCGTCATCCATTTTGCCGGCTTAAAGGCAGTCGGTGAAAGCGTGGCCGAACCAATGAAATACTATGACAACAATGTGTCGGGCAGCTTGGTTTTGGCTGAAGAAATGGCGCGTGCCGGCGTATTTAAGATTGTGTTCAGCTCATCGGCTACGGTTTACGGCGATCCGGGTAAAGTGCCTTATACGGAAGATATGCAACCGGGGGACACGACCAGCCCTTACGGCACGTCTAAGTCTATGGTGGAGCGCATTTTGACGGACATCCAAAAGGCCGATCCGCGTTGGAGCGTGATTTTGTTGCGCTATTTCAATCCTATCGGTGCGCATGAAAGCGGTTTGATCGGCGAGCAGCCAAACGGTATCCCAAACAATCTGCTGCCTTATATCTGCCAAGTGGCTTCAGGCAAGCTGCCGCAGTTGTCGGTTTTCGGCAACGACTACCCTACCCCAGACGGTACGGGTATGCGCGACTATATCCATGTAATGGATTTGGCAGAAGGCCATGTGGCGGCGATGCAGGCGAAAAGCGATGTTTCGGGCGTACACCTGTTTAATTTGGGTTCGGGACGTGCTTATTCGGTATTGGAAATCATCCGTGCCTTTGAAGCGGCCTCTGGCTTGACTATTCCGTTCCAAATCAAACCGCGTCGCGATGGCGATTTGGCCTGTTTCTATGCCGACCCTGCCTACACCAAAGCACAAACCGGTTGGGAAACCAAGCGTGATTTAGCGCAGATGATGGAAGACTCATGGCGCTGGGTCAGCAACAACCCAAATGGCTACGACGATTAAGTTGACTTAATACAGGCCGTCTGAAAGAGATGTTTTCAGACGGCCTCTTTATCTGAAAAACACACATTCTGTCTGCTATAATCCGTTTATATTATTTTGACTATCCTCTGAAACTTATGAAAAAAATCCTTGTTACCGGCGGCGCGGGCTTTATCGGTTCTGCCGTTGTCCGTCATATTATCCAAAACACCCAAGACTCTGTCGTCAATGTCGATAAGCTGACTTATGCCGGCAATTTGGAATCTTTGACTGAGGTAGCAGGCAACCCTCGCTATGCTTTTGAGCAAGTGGATATTTGCGACCGCGCCGAACTCGACCGCATATTCGCACAACACCAGCCTGATGCCGTGATGCACTTGGCTGCGGAAAGCCATGTCGACCGCTCTATCGATTCGGCAGGCGAGTTTATCCAAACCAATATCGTCGGCACATTCAATCTGCTTGAAGCAGCCCGCGCCTACTGGCAACAAATGCCGTCTGAAAAACGTGAAGCCTTCCGCTTCCACCATATTTCTACCGATGAAGTCTATGGCGATTTGCACGGCACAGACGATTTATTTACCGAGACCACGCCATACGCGCCGTCCAGCCCTTACTCTGCTTCTAAAGCGTCCAGCGACCACCTCGTCCGCGCATGGTTGCGTACATACGGTTTGCCGACCATCGTAACCAACTGCTCCAACAACTACGGCCCGTACCACTTCCCGGAAAAACTCATTCCGCTGATGATTCTGAACGCGCTTGACGGCAAACCGCTGCCCGTTTACGGCGACGGTATGCAAATCCGCGACTGGCTGTTTGTCGAAGACCACGCACGCGCACTGTATCAGGTTGTTACCGAAGGTGTTGTCGGCGAGACCTACAATATCGGCGGCCACAATGAGAAAGCCAATATTGAAGTCGTCAAAACCATCTGCACCCTGCTGGAAGAGCTTGTTCCTGAAAAACCGGCCGGTGTGGCACGTTATGAAGATTTGATTACTTTCGTACAAGACCGCCCCGGCCATGACGTGCGCTACGCTATTGACGCTGCCAAAATCGGCAGGGAACTGGGCTGGAAACCGCAGGAAACATTCGAATCCGGCATCCGCAAAACAGTGCAATGGTATTTGGACAACAAAACCTGGTGGCAAAACGTATTGAACGGCAGCTACCGTTTGGAACGTTTAGGAACAGGAAAATAAGTTTTCAGACGGCCTGTTCCCATATTAGGCCGTCTGAAAATCACGCAAACACACACTACTCAGGAGAAAACCCATGAAAGGCATTATCCTCGCCGGCGGCAGCGGTACACGCCTATACCCCATTACGCGCGGCGTATCCAAACAACTGCTGCCCGTGTACGACAAGCCCATGATTTACTATCCCCTGTCCGTATTGATGCTGGCAGGAATCCGCGATATTTTGGTCATTACCACGCCCGAAGACAACGCCTCTTTCAAACGTCTGCTCGGCGACGGCAGCGATTTCGGCATTTCCATCAGTTATGCCGTGCAACCCAGTCCGGACGGCTTGGCACAGGCATTTATCATCGGCGAAGAATTTATCGGCAACGATAATGTCTGCTTGGTTTTGGGTGACAATATTTTCTACGGCCAATCGTTTACGCAAACATTGAAACAGGCCGCCGCCAAGACACACGGCGCAACCGTATTCGGTTATCAGGTCAAAGACCCCGAGCGTTTCGGCGTGGTTGAATTTGACGAAAACTTCAACGCCCTGTCTATCGAAGAGAAACCGCAACAGCCCAAATCCGATTGGGCGGTAACCGGCTTGTACTTCTACGACCAACGCGTTGTAGAATTTGCCAAACAAATCAAACCGTCTGCCCGCGGCGAATTGGAAATTTCCGATCTCAACCAAATGTATTTGGAAGACGGTTCATTGTCGGTACAACTTTTGGGACGCGGTTTCGCATGGCTGGACACCGGCACCCACGAGAGCCTGCACGAAGCCGCCTCATTCGTCCAAACCGTGCAAAACATCCAAGACCTGCAAATCGCCTGCCTGGAAGAAATCGCTTGGCGCAACGGTTGGCTTTCCGATGAAAAACTGGAAGAGCTGGCGCGCCCGATGGCAAAAAACCAATACGGCCAATATTTGCTGCGCCTGTTGAAAAAATAGTGTTTGAGGCCGTCTGAAACTTTTCAGACGGCCTTTAGATGAAAGATAAAACGATGAACATCATTGATACCGCCATTCCTGACGTAAAACTGCTTGAGCCCCAAGTCTTCGGCGACTCGCGCGGCTTTTTTATGGAAACCTTCCGCGACGAGTGGTTCAAAACCCAAGTCTGCGAACGCACCTTCGTGCAGGAAAACCATTCCAAATCCAGCAAAGGCGTATTGCGCGGCCTGCACTATCAAACTGAAAACACACAAGGCAAACTCGTACGCGTGGTTGTCGGCGAAGTATTCGACGTGGCTGTTGATATGCGTAAAGACTCCCCCACGTTCGGCAAATGGGTAGGCGAGATTCTGTCTGCAGAAAACAAACGCCAACTGTGGGTACCTGAAGGCTTCGCTCACGGCTTCTATGTACTGAGCGATGAAGCCGAGTTCGTCTACAAATGCACGGATTATTACAACCCCAAAGCCGAACACTCGCTGATTTGGAATGATCCAACCGTCGGCATCGACTGGCCGTTGCAAGGCGAGCCGAACCTGTCGCCTAAAGACTTGGCAGGCAAAGTATTGGCTGAAGCAGTCACGTTTTAAAAAAATAATTCAGGCCGTCTGAAAGAATGCTCCTCTTTTCAGACGGCCTATAATCCATTAATAACAATAATCGACGAAAACGCATTGTGAAAAACGCCTACATTCCCTCTCGCGGCATCCGCAAAATCCCCCATCTCTCCACCCTATTGCCTGAGTTTCAAATCTGCAAAGACGGAAAAGGAGCAGAGGCTGTTGTCGGCTGGGGTTTGCGCCCGACGACACACAAAGCACGTGCTTTTGCCGCCGAACACCAGCTTCCCTTTATTGCTTTGGAAGACAGCTTTTTACGATCACTCGGACTGGGTGTCGCCGGTTATCCGCCCTATTCCATCGTCTATGACGACATCGGCATCTACTACGACACCACGCGTCCCTCGCGTTTGGAACAACTGATTCTTGCCGCCAATGCCATGCCGTCTGAAACCTTGGCTCAGGCGCAGCAGGCGATGGATTTCATCCTGCGACACCACCTGTCCAAATACAATCACGCGCCCAAACTTTCAGACGATCATCCTTTACGTTCCCCATCCAAACCCGAAACCGTCCTCATCATTGACCAAACCTTCGGCGATATGGCCATCCAATATGGCGACGCAGACGCCTCTACGTTTGAACTGATGTTTCAGACGGCCTTAAATGAAAACCCACAAGCCGATATCTGGGTCAAAACCCATCCCGATGTTTTGTGCGGCAAAAAACAAGGCTATCTGACCCAACTGGCGCAGCAACACCGCGTCCATCTTTTGGCAGAAGACATCAATCCGATTTCTTTGTTGCAAAACGTCGATAAAGTTTATTGCGTTACCTCGCAAATGGGTTTTGAGGCGCTTTTGTGCGGCAAACCACTGACCACCTTCGGTCTGCCGTGGTATGCCGGATGGGGCGTGAGCGACGACCGCCATCCAAAAATCGACAGTCTTGTTCAAACCCAACGCCGCGCCCCCCGCAACTTGCTGCAACTCTTCGCCGCAGCCTATCTGCAATACAGCCGCTACCTCAACCCCAATACCGGCGAAGCAGGCAGCCTCTTTGATGTCATTGACTATCTGGCGACGGTCAAACGTAAAAACGACAAATTGCGTGGAGAGTTATATTGCGTCGGCATGTCTTTGTGGAAACGCGCGGTTGCCAAACCGTTCTTTAACGTACCCTCATGCCGTCTGAAATTTATCTCTTCCACCCAAAAACTGGCCGGAGTCAAACTGTCCGACGATGCACGCATCCTTGCCTGGGGCAACGGCAAAGAGGCCATCGTCCGTTTTGCCGAACAACATAATATCCCCCTGCTGCGCATGGAAGACGGCTTTATCCGCTCGGTCGGGCTTGGTTCTAATTTAGTCCCACCACTGTCGCTCGTTACCGACGATATGGGCATTTATTTCAACGCCGAAACCCCGTCCCGTCTTGAACACATCCTGCAAAACCAAAACTTCGACAATCAAGACTTTCAGACAGCCTTGAAGCTGCAAAAAATGTTGACCGAAAACCACATCAGCAAATACAACGTCGGCAGCTCAGACTTCACTGTCCCGTCAACCGACAAAACCGTAATCCTCGTTCCCGGCCAGGTTGAAGATGATGCGTCTATCCGCTACGGTTCGCCCCAAATCTATCGCAATCTGGATCTGCTCCGTACCGTACGCGAACGCAATCCCGATGCCTATATCATCTACAAACCGCATCCCGATGTAGTCAGCGGTAACCGTATCGGCCATATTTCCCCTGAAGATGCTGCACGATATGCCGACCAAACCGCCGAACAAGCCGATATCCTGACCTGTCTCCAATACGCAGACGAAGTTCATACCATGACTTCGCTGACCGGTTTTGAAGCCTTGTTGCGCGGCAAAAAAGTCAGCTGCTACGGCCTGCCTTTCTATGCAGGTTGGGGGCTTACCCAAGATCTGCTCCCCATTCCGCGCCGCAGCCGCAGGCTTGAGCTTTGGCAGCTGATTGCCGGTACGCTCATACACTATCCCGACTATATCCATCCCGAAACCCATCAGGCCATCAATGCGGAAACCGCTGCCCAAATCCTGATACGACAAAAAAATATGCAAAAAAACAACAACGGATTACATCGCGGGTACTTTGCTAAAAAATTAGGTAAAATCAAACAACTATATCGATCTTTCAAATAAACACCATCTAAATTAACGACACGTCATAAACTTGCCTCTATTGCGGCATCATTGCCTTTGCATCGTTAATTCTCTTGGCGTATGCTTGAAAGTTCAACCTAAAACTATTACATAAAAAACAAAACCACATTGCGACATGAAACAGACCGTCCTCAAAAACAACCTGCAAAACCTGCTTGAAAGCGCAGAAAATATCCTGCTGCTTCAAGGACCTGTCGGCAATTTTTTTCTGCGTCTTGCCAATTGGCTGACTGAAAATGGCAAAACTGTACATAAATTCAACTTTAATGCAGGCGACGACTATTTTTATCCGCCCACTCAAGCGCATACCGTTGTTTTTAACGACAACTACGATGCCTTTCCTGAATTTTTGCAAGAATACATCGTTCAACATCACATCCAGGCCGTTGTCTGCTTTGGTGACACACGCCCTTATCACGTCATTGCAAAACGCATTGCAAACGAAAACCAAGCCAGTTTCTGGGCGTTTGAAGAAGGCTATTTCCGCCCCTACTACATCACCTTAGAAAAAGACGGCGTCAACGCATTTTCCCTATTACCGCGCCGTGCCGACTTTTTTTTGGAACAATTCCCTAAGCTTGCCCAGCAGGAATACAAAGCGCCGACGCCGGTACGCGGCGGGTTTATGCCCATGGCCAAAAATGCCGTCCGTTACTATATCGAATTGTTCCGCAATCCGAACAAGTACCCGAACTACATCCACCACCGCGCATCCAATGCCGGCCATTACCTCAAACTGTGGTCGATCTCCATCCTCAAGCGTTTGAACTACTATATTGAAGACATCCAAATCGCCAAACGCGTGGAGGCGGGCAAATACGGCAAGTTTTTTATTGTTCCCTTGCAGGTATTCAACGACAGCCAAGTCCGCATCCATTGCGACTTTTCCAGCGTCCGCAGCTTCCTGCTCCATGTTTTGGCCTCCTTTGCCGCGCACGCGCCTGCCGATACCAACCTCATCATCAAGCATCATCCGATGGACCGCGGCTTTATCGACTACTCGTGCGACATCAAACGCTTTATCAAAAAACACCCCAAACTCAAAGGCCGTATCACTTACGTCCATGATGTCCCCCTGCCCGTTTTCCTGCGCCATGGCCTCGGTATGGTCACCATCAACAGTACCAGCGGCCTGTCCGGACTGATTCACAATATGCCAGTTAAGGTTCTCGGCCGTGCCTATTATGATATTCCCGGCATTACTGACCAAAATACCTTGGCAGAATTTTGGAATCATCCGACACCGCCTGACAAAGAGCTGTTCCATGCCTACCGAATGTACCACCTCAACGTGACCCAAATTAACGGTAACTTCTACAGTCAGGTGTTTTTTCCCAACAAAAACACATCCGACTTTTCTACACCGACAACCTGACTTAGCGAAGGAAAAGTTCAGACCGTCTGAAAATATTTCAGACGGCCTGAAGCAATCAATACCTTGGCTACTTACATGTAAATAAAACACAAAAACCTGCATTTATCATTAACAATAAATTACAAAGACAGTATAATGACCGAGCTGTCATGAGCGCATACCGACTCAAGCTGAGCCTTTTGTAACACACAAAATATGGATGTATCCCTAGGCAAAACAATATAACAAGCCAAACATCCTAAAAATAAGCCAGCAAGACAATACACTCTACAAAACTATGCCGAGCAAAATTTTTACAAAGCTCTCAACCGGTATCGCCGCCCATATGCCGCAGCACCCGTCTTCCACTTTATCCGCCCGCAAACCATGACCGCCGCTCCTGAAATCCTCTACCGGCAAGCCGCCGCCCTTTTGGAACAATCCCATACCGCCCAAGCCCTGCCCCTGTTGCAACAGGCGGCAGAGCAAGGTTATGCGGAAGCTGCTTTCGTATTGGGCAACCATCTGCTGCAAAACGGCCAACCGGAGCAGGCACTTTCATGGTTGGAAGCCGCCGCGGCCCAACGCCATCCCAAAGCACTCTTCTCCCTGCTGCAACAACGCGAACACAACGGCACCCCGACCGGACAGCTTCTCAACGACTATGCCTGGCTGGGTGAACAGGGGCACTCAGAAGCCCAATTAATCCTCATGCGTTACCACGCGCAACGCAACGATCCACAATCCCTCTACTGGGCGGAGCTTGCCGCCGCCCGATATGCCGCGCCCGCGTATTACCATCTGGCGCGCCATCATCAACGCCAAGGCGACGTTGCGACAGCCGTCGAACAATACGAAAAAGCGGCCGCACTCGGCGTAACTACCGCCTGTTGGCAACTCGGTCAAATCTACTTCTACGGCACAGGCATCAGCCCCGACCACGCACAAGCCGAACAATACCTCGAACAAGCCGCGCAAGCCGGCCATATCGCCGCACAAACCCTGCTGGCCGACCTTCTTGCCGCCCAACGCCGACCCGAAGCCTTGGAATGGTATCGTCGTGCCGCCGACAAGGAACAAGCGGAAGCTCAAGCCAAGCTGGCCCAATACGCCCTGACCGGCGAACTTTCCGAACGAGACCCGTTCCAAGCGGCACGCTACGCCAAAGCCGCCGCCGAGAAAAACCATCCCGAAGCCCTGAAAATCATGGGCGACCTCTACCGCTACGGCCTCGGCATCAAAGCCGACAACCATGTCGCACACGATTACTACCACCGTGCCGCCGCGCTGGGTTCTGCCGCCGCCGCACAAAAACTCGTCAGCGATGCCGCGCTGTACCATCCGCAACAATACGAACAAATCAAAACAGCCGCCCTGCAACAGCAACAAACCGAGACCGCATACCGCTTGGCGGAAGCACAGGCCCGCGCCATCGGCCGTCCTGCCGACTACAATGCCGCGCGCAAAAATTACATGGAAGCGGCCGAATACCACCACAAAAACGCGGCGGCAGCCTTGGGCCGCATCTACCATTACGGCCTCGGCACGGCTCAAGACCCTCGTGCGGCCGCCTACTGGTACGCCATCGCTGCCGAACAAAACCACCCTTCCGCCCAATACCACCTCGCCTGTTTCTACTATCACGGGCAAGGTGTAAGCTGCCATGTTCCGACTGCCTGCTACTGGCTGCAGGCCGCCATCGGCAACGGGCATACCTCGGCCGGGTTATTAACATCCCTATTGGAACAATGGCGCCGCGAAGCGCATCATGCCATCGGGCAAAAGGCCGTCTGAAAATATTTACACTCGCATTTTTTGACAATCTTTAACTATTCCCCTAATATTTGCCAGTTATTTTTCACGGACACGTCATTGTTTTCATTTCTTTCTGAAAACGCCTTGTTCGCGCATCAATACCATGACACTCGGCGGATAACGCCAAGCGTTGAAACACACTGCATCCGGAAAGAAACGGATACTCGGAAAAACATTTCTAGGAGGTGAAACAACATGGAATGGGAATTCAACAGTTATTACACACTGATTGCCGCCACGCTCGTGTTGCTGGTTGGTAAATTTCTGGTTCAAAAAATCAAATTCTTACGAGACTTCAATATTCCCGAGCCGGTCGCCGGCGGTCTAGTTGCCGCTATCGTCCTGTTCGCCCTGCACGAAGCCTACGGCGTCAGCTTCAAATTTGAAAAACCGCTGCAAGATGCGTTCATGCTTATCTTCTTTACATCCATCGGTTTGAGCGCCGACTTCTCCCGTTTGAAAGCGGGCGGCCTGCCTTTGGTCATCTTTACCGCCGTAGTGGGTGCATTCATCATCGTCCAAAACTTCGTCGGTGTCGGCTTGGCAAGCGCATTGGGTCTGGATCCGCTGATCGGCCTGATTACCGGTTCGATTACCCTGACCGGCGGTCACGGTACAGCCGGCGCATGGGGTCCTGACTTTGAAAGCAAATTCGGCCTGACCGGCGCAACCGGCTTGGGTATGGCTTCCGCCACCTTCGGCCTGGTATTCGGCGGTTTGATTGGTGGGCCTGTTGCACGCCGTCTGATCAACAAAATGGGCCGTAAACCTGTCGTCAAAACTGCCAAATCCGACGACAACGATGCTGCCGACGACGTCTTCGAACAAGCACAGCGCACCCGTCTGATTACGGCTGACTCCGCTGTCGAAACACTCGCGATGTTTGCCGCATGTTTGGCTTTTGCCGAAATCGTCGACGGCTACGACAAAGCCTTCTTCGACCTGCCTAAATTCGTATGGTGTCTGTTTGCCGGCGTGGTCATCCGCAACGTCCTGACTGCAACCTTCAAAGTCAATATGTTCGACCGCGCCATCGACGTATTCGGTAACGCCTCCCTGTCGCTCTTCCTCGCCATGGCTCTTCTGAACCTGAAACTGTGGGAATTGACCGGTCTGGCAGGCCCGGTAACCATCATCCTGGCCGTACAAACCGTCGTCATGATTTTGTACGCAACCTTCGTTACCTACGTCTTCATGGGCCGCGACTACGACGCCGCCGTCTTGGCAGCCGGCCACTGCGGTTTCGGTTTGGGTGCCACCCCGACTGCCGTTGCCAATATGCAGTCCATTACCCAAACTTTCGGCCCTTCGCACAAAGCCTTCCTGATTGTGCCTATGGTGGGTGCGTTCTTCGTTGACCTGCTCAACGCCGCCATCCTCTCCGGCTTCGTCAGCGTCATCAAAGGCTGATACGTCCGACATAGAAAAGCACTTGCCGCATTTACTTGCAGCAAGTGCTTTTGCTATGATAGGCACGTCAGGCCGTCTGAAAGGCCGTCACCTTCAGGAGTACCTATGTACAAAAAAACCGCTTCCGTATTGATTTTAAGCACGATTCTGCTTGCCGCATGCAGCAAAGAAGAGCCCAAAGCCGCACTTGATTGCGCCCAACCGGCCACACTGCAAAACATCCGTACCACCATCGAAGACACCCTCAAACAACAAGCGCGCTCCTTCGCCCGCAATGACAACCGCCAATTCGTCGATGCCGACAAAATCATCGCCGCCGGCCTCGAATTAGAAACCCTGCTTGAAGACCCCAAAGAAACCGAAGACGACGGCAAAGCCATCTGCCGCGCCAACCTCAAAATCCGTATTCCCGACACCATCCTCAAAACGGCCATAGACAACAGCCCGCTAATTTACGGCAACACCCCGTTGGCCGACATGCTCGAACAAAAACTGATGGGCAGCAACCTGACCTTTGAAAACAACACGTTCAGCACCACCCTGCTCTACACCCCCGACAAAGACGGCAAACCGGTTTTCGAAGACAATACCCTGAGTTCCACCGCCCAAACCCTTTCCGCCACCCTGCTGCCCTACGGCGTGAAAAGCATCGTCATGATAGACGGCAAACCTGTATCGAAAGAGCAGGCCATCAAACTGCTGCAAAACCAAAACACGGAAGAACCGCCCACCCTCAATCCGCAAGACATCCTTGAAAACAACGCCGCCAGCCAGGCTGCCGGCCTGACCGATGACGGCGACGATTCAGATTACGAAGTCCTGCGCCCCGACCATGAAACCCAACGCAACGAGCCGCCCGGCCTCAGCCAAAGCGAACTTGACAACGCGCGCGCGCAAAACCGTCAGGCGGACGGCGAGATCAACGACCTCTGGGGCGGCATGGACAGCGACGTCAAACAACAAATCCTCGGCGAACAACGCGCCTGGATTCAAAGCAAAAAACTCAACTGCCAACAAGCCGCCGCGTCCGCAGACAATGCCGCACAAGCAGAATACCTGCGCCTGCAGTGTGAAACCCGCATGACCCGCGAACGCACGCAATACCTGCGCGGCTATTCCATCAACTAAAACCGATAAGGCCGTCTGAACATTCAGACGGCCTGCACGAAAGCACATCACATCATGCAATACCGAATCCACCGTGAAGGCGATGCCCAAAACACACCCTCTTCAGCCTCCACCCCCGTTGACAACTGGGAGCGCAACACCCTGCGCGAAGTCCTCCTCGCAGCCTACCAAGAACAACGCCGCGCCCGCATTTGGCGCAATATCTGGCGCGGCGTCGCCGTCCTCATCTTCCTCAGCCTGATTTTCGGCCTTGCAGAAGAAGAAGGAAAAACCACGTCGGTCCAAGCCCGCAGCGAACACACCGCCGTTATCGACCTGACCGGCGAAATCGGCAACGACATCGACGACCAAGTCCAAATCCTGCGCGACAGCATGGAAGCCGCCTACGAAAACGGCAACGCCAAAGCCATCATCATCCGCGCCAACAGCCCCGGCGGTTCGCCTGTCGTGTCCAACACGGCCTTTAACGAAGTCCGCCGCCTCAAAGCCGAACACAAAGACATCCCTGTTTACCTCGTTGCCGAAGACATGTGCGCTTCCGGCTGCTACTACATTGCCGCCGCTGCCGACAAAATTTACGCCGACCCGTCCAGCATTGTCGGCAGCATCGGCGTGATCGGCGGTGGTTTTGACTTTACCGGCTTGATGGACAAAGCCGGTGTCAAACGCCGTCTGAAAACCGCCGGCAGCAACAAAGGCATGGGCGACCCTTTCACGCCTGAAACGCCGGCGCAAACCCAAATTTGGGAAACCATGTTGGGCGATATCCACCAAGAATTTATCAAAGCCGTCAAACTCGGCCGCGGCGCAAGGTTGAAAGACAAACAGTATCCCGATGTTTTCAGCGGCCGCATCTATACCGGCAAAGAAGCCAAACAGGTCGGCCTGATTGACGACTTCGGCAGCATTTACAGCGTTGCCCGCAATGTCGTCAAAGCCCCCGAGCTGGTCAACTACACGCCGCAAGACGATTTCAGCAAAATGCTCAGCCGCCGCTTCGGTGCGGAAGTGAAGGCCAAAGTCAAAGAAACTTTGTCTGAAATTTGGTAAAAAAAACCAAAAGGCCGTCTGAAACCCAAAACATGGGGCTTCAGACGGCCTTTTTATATGGTTTTTAAAATAAAACGCTGATTATTGTCCAAACATTTGTCGGCTTCATCAACCGACAGGTAAATACCCCTGATGATACTTTTATGGGAACTCTTTACGCCTGCAAACGATTAAACCTCCACGCTTCAGACGGCCTGTTTCTGCATATTGTGCGCCATATCAAGCGCGGCGCGGACGGCGGTAATCAGGCTGCCGGAGTCGGCTTTGCCCGTGCCTGCCAAGTTCAAGGCCGTGCCATGATCGACAGAGGTGCGGATAAAGGGCAGGCCGAGGGTGATGTTCACGCCTTCGCCGAAACCGGCGTATTTGAGTACCGGCAGCCCTTGGTCGTGATACATGGCGAGGACGGCATCGGCATCTTTGAGCAGGAAGGGTTGGAACACGGTATCGGCCGGATAAGGGCCGCGCGCGTCTATGCCTTCGGCCTGCAGGGCATGAAGTGCCGGAATAATGGTGTCGATTTCTTCGTGTCCCAAATGGCCGCCTTCGCCCGCGTGGGGATTGAGGCCGGTAACGAGGATGACCGGTTTGGCTATGCCGAACTTATGGCGCAGGTCGTGTTCAAGAATGCGGACAACCGACTCGATTAAAGGCTTCGTGATGGCGGCGGAAATGTCTTTAAGTGGCAGATGAGTGGTGACCAATGCCACACGCAGGCCGCCGCCGGTCAACATCATGACGACTTGTTCGGTATGGCTTTTTTCGGCGAGGTATTCGGTATGACCGCTAAAAAAGCCGTTGCCTGCGTGGGCATCGTTGATGATGCCTTTATGCAGCGGCGCGGTAACCATACCGGCAAACAGGCCGTCTGAAATGCCCTGATACGCCGTATCCAGCAGCCGGAGGACATACGCGGCATTGGCAGGATTGAGTTCGCCTGCCCGACACTCGGCATCTAAAGGAATATGCAGGACTTCGAGTTCGCCCTTGGGCAACGGATCAGCCGCTTGGGCTTGGAAGTCGCGCAGGATGACGGATTTGCCGAGCTGTCCGGCCCTTTGCGCCAATAGGTTTTTGTCACACAAAACAACGGGGCGGCAAGGAAGATCGGCGAAAGCCAAATCGAGGCAGATGTCGGGGCCGATGCCGGCCGGTTCGCCGGAAGTGATGGCGAGAATGGGAGCAGTCATGGTGTTTCTCGGTACGGTTTACAGTATTTGGACAACGTCAGGCAAAATGCCTGCCCTACTTTTGCAGATTAACACAAATACAAAAAGGCCGTCTGAAAACAGTTTTTGCTTGGTCAAACTGTTTTCAGACGGCCTTGGCTGTTTACCGTTTTACACTTAAGAACGGCGGCCGATCATGCGGTATAAAACGTCGTGGCCTTGAAGGCGGTGGACGACGACCATGGCGATGTGGCCGGCGACAAGTGCGAAGAGCAGCCAGCCGAGTTTGCCGTGTGCCATATTGCCGAGGTTGGACATCCATTCAATTTTTTCAGGCGAACCCTGCATCACTTCGACACCGAATACTTTCAAAGGGCCGCGGCCGCCGCCGTATTGGCGGATCATGCCGATAACGGGAACGGCGAGCATGAAGACGTAAAGGGCAAGGTGGCCTGCTTTGGCGGCAAAGCTGTCGGCGGCAGGACGTTTGGACGCATTGAGCAAAGCCCAAACAACGCGCACAGCAATCACCAACAGCGTGATGAAACCGATGGATTTATGCACGCCGAAGAGCGATTTGACCCATTCTTCGCCATCATAGATGGTCCAAACGGTAATGGTGGAGAGGATGCCGATGAAACCGAGTACGGTCAGCCAGTGCAACACGCGCGCGACGGCATCGTAGGTTTGTGGACGTGTAGCGGTCATAATGTTTCCTTGTTTTTTGATTTGTTTGGTTTTTTGAATCGGCGGCATTGTAACAAAAATGCCCAACCAATTATGTTGCCTTTTTGAAGAGATTTCGTAAATGTTTGGAAAACTTGAAGAAACAGCGGTTTTATCCGTAAAGCTACACAGGCCGTCTGAAAACAAGGGCAGGAATACCACCTTCTATACCGAACTCGGGCTAAAATAGGCGTTTTTATTCTCGGGTACGCATCGATGCAGGTTTGGATTCGGCGGTTT
Source organism: Neisseria subflava (assembly GCF_024205705.1). Taxonomy (NCBI): domain Bacteria; kingdom Pseudomonadati; phylum Pseudomonadota; class Betaproteobacteria; order Neisseriales; family Neisseriaceae; genus Neisseria; species Neisseria subflava. Next base: position 67,316 of record NZ_CP073115.1, on the reverse strand, counting down.
GCGCTGTTGCTTCTGCCTTTGGGTTTCTTAGCGGTCATGGTGGCCGCGCCTTTGCTGTCACTGGCGTTTTACGACGGCGAAGGCGCTTGGGCGGAAGTGGTGGCTGATGACTATATGCGCCTGCGCTTGGGCTGGACGGTGGCGCAGGCAGTTTTGACCTGCGTTTTGGTCACGGCTTTGGGCGTGCCTGCGGCGTGGGTGCTAGCGCGGATGGACTTTGCCGGACGGCGCACGGTTTTACGCCTGCTGATGCTGCCTTTTGTGATGCCGACTTTGGTGGCGGGCATGGGCGTGCTGGCCTTGTTTGGCGCACACGGTATGCTGGTGGCAGGTTGGCAGGACACGCCGTGGCTGCTGATTTACGGCAATGTGTTTTTCAACCTGCCGGTTTTGGTGCGCTCGGCGTATCAGGGATTTGTGCGTGTGCCGCAGGCGCGGTTGCTGTCGGCGCAATCTTTGGGCGCGGACGCGTGGCGGCGGTTTGTCTGGGTCGAATGGCCGGTGGTGCGTGCGTGGGTTGCCGGTGGCGCGTGTCTGGTGTTTTTATATTGTTTTTCAGGCTTCGGACTGGCCTTGCTGCTCGGCGGCGAACGTTTTGCGACGGTGGAAGTGGAAATCTACCTGCTGGTGGCGTATGAGTTGGACATGGCGCGTGCATCGGTGTTGGTGTGGCTGGTGCTGGCGGTTACGGCGGCGGCAGGCGGTTTGTATGCGTATTGGAGCAGGCGCGTGGCTGTGGATAAGTCGGTCTCGCCTTTGCCTCCGTGTGCGCCGATATGGGCTTGGGAAAAATGGCTGACGGCAACGGTATTGGCCATGTTGGCAGTATGCTGCCTGCTGCCCTTGGCGGCGGTGTGGCTCAAGGCGGTATCGGCAGGCTCTTCTTGGGCAGTCTTGCTGGAAGCGCAAACGTGGGCGGCGGTGTGGAACACCGTCCGTTTCTCTGCGGCTGCCGTGGCGGCGGCGACGGTATTGGGCGTACTGTATGCGGCGGCGGCACGACAAATGGCGTGGTTGCGCGCGCTGATGTTTTTGCCGTTTATGGTGTCGCCCGTGTGCATCGCGTTCGGCGTTTTGCTGCTCTATCCGCAGTGGACGGCTTCGCTGTGGCTGCTGACGGCGACTTACGCGCTGTTGGCGTATCCGTTTGTGGCCAAAGACGTATTGGCCGCATGGGACAGTTTGCCCAAAGATTACGCGGCGGCGGCGCGCACCATGGGCGCAAACGGTTTTCAGACGGCCTGTTATGTAACCGCGCCTTTATTGAAACCGGCCTTACGGCGCGGTCTGACTTTGGCTTCGGCAACGTGTATCGGCGAATTTGCAGCCACATTATTCCTGTCGCGCCCCGAATGGCAGACGCTGACCACTTTGATTTACGATTATCTTGGACGTGCCGGTGCGGACAATTACGGACGGGCGATGGTGTTGACGGCGGTATTGACCGCTTTGGCTTTGACGGCATTTTTGCTGGTGGACGAAGCGGAGGGGCAAAAGGCCGTCTGAACGTGATCGGCTCAAATTCCCTTCACTTTCACTACACTATTGCCGCGCCTTGTATCGAAAATTGATTGAATCCGCTATATAATTTGTTTTTAACCGCACTCAACACGACCTATCATGACCGACTTAGAAACCAAACGCCTTGAAACCCAAGCCATGCTGGACAATGCCGACTTGCTGTTTGGCCAAGAACAATGCCGCGCGGCCTTGCAAAAAGTTGCCGACGACATTACCCGCGACTTGGGCGACAAATACCCCCTGCTCCTGCCTGTAATGGGTGGAGCGGTGGTGTTTACAGGACAGCTGCTGCCGCTGTTGCGTTTCCCTTTGGACTTTGACTACGTCCACGTTTCCCGCTACGGCGACAAGCTCGCAGGCGGCGCGTTCAACTGGAAACGCATGCCCGACCCCGAGCAAATCAAAGGCCGTGATGTAGTCGTTTTGGACGACATTCTGGACGAAGGCCACACCATGGCCGCCATTCAGGAAAAACTGTTGGAAATGGGCGCAGCAAGCTGCCGTGCGGCCGTATTTGCCAACAAGCTGATCGACAAAGAAAAACCGACCAAAGCCGATTATGTCGGTTTGGACGTACCCAACCGCTACGTTTTCGGTTACGGCATGGATGCCGCCGGCTGCTGGCGCAACCTCGGCGAAATCTACGCCTTAAACAATAAATAAAACAAAGGCCGTCTGAAAAATCTTCAGACGGCCTCAACCCCAATAATAGGAACACATCATGATAGGTTTGTTAATCATTACACATGAAACCATAGGTGAAGCCTATCGCGGTTTGGCCGACCATTTCTTTCCCAACGGCTTCCCCGAAAATCTCCACATCCTCGGCGTACAGCCCGACGAAGATCAAAACGACATCATCAACAATGCCATCGCCGCGTTGCAGGAATTTCCCGACAACCGCGGCGTGCTGATCATGACCGACATCTTCGGCGCAACCCCGTGCAACGCCGCACGCCGACTGGTGCGCGAAAACAAATCCGCCATCCTGACCGGCCTCAACGCCCCGATGATGATTAAAGCCATCCAATACTCATCACAAGCCGAAAACCTCTCCGACTTCACCGAAACCGTCAAAGAAGCCGCCATCCGGGGCATTTTCGCCATTACATCCGCACCTGAAGACCTAGTGTGCAAAGAACACGGCTAAGGCCGTCTGAAAACATTCACTTTACGAACATTACATTTAGGGGACATCCATGCTCAAACAAGAAATCGAAATCATCAATAAACTCGGCCTGCACGCGCGCGCCTCCAGCAAATTCACCCAAACCGCCTCCCAATTCCAAAGCGAAGTCTGGGTCACCAAAAACGGTAACCGCGTCAACGGCAAAAGTATCATGGGCCTGATGATGCTGGCCGCCGCCAAAGGCACCGTGATTGAGCTGGAAACAGAAGGCGCAGACGAAGCCGCCGCCATGCAGGCGTTGACCGACCTCATCAACGACTACTTCGGCGAGGGCGAATAATGAGCATCGTCCTACACGGTGTAGCTGCGGGCAAAGGCATTGCCATCGGCCACGCCCACCTCATCACGCGCGGCACAACGGAAGTCCCCCAATACGACATTGATCCCGACAAACTCGATGCCGAAGTTGCCCGTTTTGACAACGCCATCAAAGCCACGCGCAAAGAACTGGAACAGCTGCGCGGCGCGATTCCCGAAAACGCCCCGACCGAATTGGGCGCGTTCATCTCCCTGCACCTGATGCTGCTGACCGACGTTACCCTCTCGCGCGAACCCATCGACATTTTGCGCGAGCAGAAAATCAACGCCGAATGGGCATTAAAACTGCAAAGCGACAAGCTTGCCGCCCAGTTCGACAGCATCGACGACGACTACCTGCGCGAACGCAAACAAGACATGCTCCAAGTCGTCCGCCGCATCCACAACAACCTTGTCGGCCAAAGCAACGAAATCAACCTCGCCGGCAACCTGTTTGACGACACCGTCCTCATCGCGCACGACCTCTCGCCTGCCGATACCGTATTGTTCAAAGAGCAGCACATCACCGCCTTCGTAACCGATGCCGGCGGGCCAACCAGCCATACCGCCATCTTGGGCCGCAGCCTCGACATCCCGTCCGTCATCGGTCTGCATAACGCCCGCAAACTCATTACCGAAAACGAAATCGTCATCGTCGACGGCATCAACGGCGTCCTCATCATCGATCCCGACGAAGTCGTCCTCAACGAATACCGCCGCCTCGCCCGCGAATACCGCAGCCACAAGCGCGAACTCAACAAAATCAAAAAAACCGCCGCCACCACGGCCGACGGCATCAACATCGAACTTTTGGCCAACATCGAATCCGCCGAAGACATCAAAGCCCTGCACAACTTCGGCGCAGACGGCGTCGGCCTGTTCCGCAGCGAATTCCTCTACCTCAACCGCGACAACATGCCGACCGAAGATGAACAATACGAAGTCTATGCCGGCATCGTCAAAAAGCTCAAAGGCAAAAACATCACCATCCGCACTGTCGATTTGGGCGTCGATAAAAATCCGCGCTGGTTCGGCCAAAACAGCACACCCAACGGCAGCCTCAACCCCGCACTCGGCCTGACCGGCATCCGCCTGTGCCTCGCCGAGCCGGTCATGTTCCGCACCCAAATGCGCGCCATCCTCCGTGCCGCCGCCCACGGCCCCGTGCGCATAATGTGGCCGATGATTACGTCCATTTCCGAAGTGCGCCAATGCCTTATCCATCTGGACACGGCCCAACGCCAGCTGACCGAACGCGGCGAAACCTTCGGCCCGGTCAGCATCGGCTGCATGATTGAAATCCCGTCCGCCGCCATGACCGTCGGCAGCATCCTCAAGCTCGTCGACTTCGTTTCCATCGGCACCAACGACCTGATTCAATACCTCCTGTCGGTCGACCGCGGCGACGACAGCGTCAGCCACCTCTACCAACCCGGCCACCCTGCCGTCCTCAAAACGCTGCAACACATTATCCGTACCGCCAACCGCATGGAAAAAGGCGTATCCATCTGCGGCGAAATGGCCGGCGATACCGTCTTCACCCGACTGTTGCTCGGCATGGGCTTGCGCCGCTTCTCCATGAACCCCAACAACCTGCTTTCGGTTAAAAACATCATCCTGCACAGCCACACTGGCCATCTCGAAAACGATGCCGCCAAAATCCTGCGCTGCGAAGACCCGGAAAAAGCCGAAAAACTGATTAAAATCCTCAACCAAAGCGAACAGGCGGAATCACAGGCCGTCTGAATCTCTAAAAAGGGCGTGTTTCGATACACGCCCTTTTATTCGTCCCCATTTTGGGTTTACGCCCGACTCTCCCTTAAGCCCTCTTCTTCCCTATTTCGCCATTTCAAAAACCAACCTTTTTCATTTTTCCCAAATACTGCTTACAGGCCGTCTGAAAAATATAGGGCGCAAGTGAAATAAAAGTTTTTATGCCCACACCAAAGGCCGTCTGAACCCTGATTGCAAGGTTTCAGACGGCCTTGTTTTCAACCGGATACCTTTTATTTTTTACAATAAAAAACCCTTTACCTATCCATTCCAGCTACTGCCCACTATGGCTTTAGGTACCCCATATCATTCCTTTTTACTAGGTCTTCAGCACACCCAAACACTATCCCTTCGTTTTAATGATGAAACTTTTTATTTCGAAATATGTCTACTCACTCGTTTCACTTGAAAAAAGATTCAATACCTTTTAAATTCACAAAAAGATAATGGTTATCATCATATTTTAAAGGAATGATTCATGAGATTTACGCAACTTTCTGCTTTGATTGCCACCGCAGCTTTATCAGTCGGCTCCGTATCCGCTTTTGCCAAACCCGTTCAGCTGACCGATATCCTCGGCCGTAAGGTAACTGTCGACCTGCCTGCCAAGCGCGTGGTGTTGGGCTTCTACTACCAGGACTACATGGCCATCGGCGGCAAAACCGCGCTGGACAACGTCGTCGGTTTTTCCAAAGCAGTTTGGGCCGACTGGGCGCCGCCGAGCTGGGCGGCGTTCAGCAAAGCCGTGCCCAAGTTGAACCAGCTTGCCGATGTGGGCGAGTTGGAAGTCGGCACGTTCTCCGTTGAAAAAGTCTTGGCATTGAAACCCGATTTGCTGATTCTGGCAGACTGGCAGTACAAAGCTCTGGGTTCCGACCTTGCCCGCATCAACAAAGCGGGCATTCCGATTGTGGTGTTGGATTACAACGCGCAAACGGTCGCCAAACACGTCCAATCGACCAAACTTATCGGCACGCTGACCGGCCAGCAGCAAAAAGCGGACAAGCTGGCGGCAGACTACAAACGCATCGCCGACACCATCCAGGCGCGCGTGAAAAAAGCCAACCTGCCCAAGCCTAAAGTGTATGTCGAATTCGGCAACAAAGGCCCTGCCGAACACAGCGTTACCTTCGGCAAAAGCATGTGGGGTCCGATGGTGACACTGGTCGGCGGCAACAATATCGCCGCTTCTTCGGTCGAATTCTACGGCCCGATCAATCCTGAAAAAGTCCTCGCCGCCAAACCCGACGTGATCGTGATTACCGGCCGCGAAACCGAATTGAAGAAAAACCCTGCCGCCATGGTCATGGGCTGGAGCATTCCGAAAGCGGAAGCGGAAAAACGCTTGGCAGGCTTTGCCAAACGCGCCGGCTGGGCCAACCTGCCTGCGATTAAAAACAACCGCCTCTATGCCGCCTACCACGCCAACTCGCGCACGCTGTCCGACAGCGCATCGATTCAGTTTATGGCCAAAGCGATTTATCCGCAGTTGTTTAAGGATTTCAACCCTGAGAAGACCTATATGGACTTCTACCGCCAAAACCTGCCGGTCGTGCCGAACGGTACGTTCTACCTGTATCCGAAAGGTCAGTAAGGCCGGTTTGTGGATTTCAGACGACCTTTTTATGCGGAAGGTCGTCTGAAAGCAGCATGGGTTTTGTACAGAACCGTAGCGTGGGCTTTGCCCACGGGTGATGTTTTCAGAAATGATGGCGAATGGTATGAGGTTCCCCGTTTTCGTGGGCAAAGCCCACGCTACGACTTTCCGTCTTGTCGAATGGGAAGCTTCAGGTGGGTTTGACTGTTTTTGCCCTCTCCCTAGCCCTCTCCCACGGGGAGAGGGGATCAGATAACTGAAGTCCGACCATTGTTTTGATTCCCTACAATTTGTTCTCTCTCCCACGGGGAGAGGGAATCGGATGACTGAAATCCGACCATTGTTGTGATTCCCTGCCATTTGTTCCCTCTCCCCGTGGGAGAGGGCTAGGGAGAGGGTAAAGCCGTTTGGAACGCCGTTATCCCGATTTTCAAAAAAACACCCTTTCAAAACGGATACAGACAAAAGAGATGGTCGGGCATAGATACCCGACCTTGTTCCTTAATTTCAAAGGTTTGAAACATGAATGATTCGGTTGTCGCCGAGATTGTGAAAAACCAGCGCAAGTTGGAAGGCAAGCGTTGGTTGATTGTGTTGATGTTTTTAGTCATCGCGGCGGTCAGTTTCCTATTCGACATCGCCACCGGCCCTGCGATGACGGACACGCTGCCCGTCGGCGAAGTTGTCAATGTTTTGCTGGGCAAACCCGAAGTCGATGAAATGAACCGCCTGATTGTGATGGATTTGCGCCTGCCGATTGCAGTGATGGCCTTAGTGGTCGGTGCGGCTTTGGGTGTCGGCGGTGCGGAAATTCAAACGCTCCTGAACAACCCGATGGCCAGCCCTTATACGCTGGGCTTGGCGGCGGCGGCGGGTTTGGGCGCGTCGGCGGTGATTGCGTTCGGCGGTTTCGGGCTGCCTGAAACGGTCGCCGTTCCCATCGGTGCGTTTGTGATGACCATGCTGGCTTCGGGCATCTTGTTTCTGTTTGCCTCAGCGCGCCGCTTCAATTCGGCGATGTTGGTGTTGGTGGGGATTGCGCTGTTGTTCCTGTTTCAGTCGATTTTGTCGCTGATTCAATTTATCGCCGCGCCTGAGATTTCGCAGCAGATTCTGTTTTGGCTGTTCGGCAGTTTGAACAAGGCAACTTGGGAAACAGTCATCGTTACGGCGGCGGTTACGGCGGTATGCGTGTTTCTGCTTTCGCGCGATGTGTGGAAGCTGACTGCGCTGCGCTTGGGCGAAGAACGCGCCGTCGGGCTGGGCATCAATCTGCAATTTTTGCGCCTGAAAACGCTGGTGTTGGTGGCGGTAATGACGGCGACGGCCATCAGTTTTGTCGGCGTGATCGGCTTTATCGGCTTGGTTGCGCCGCATGTGGCGCGGATTCTTTTGGGCGAAGACCAACGTTTCTTCCTGCCCGGCGCGATGCTGGCAGGGGCGGCGTTTTTATCGGTAGCGAGCGTGTTGTCCAAGGTGATTATCCCGGGCGCGCTGTTTCCGGTGGGGATCGTTACGTCGTTTGTCGGCGTGCCGTTCTTCTTCTGGATTGTATTAACGAAACGATAGGCCGTCTGAAATGTTGAAACTTGAAAACGTACACATCCGGCGCGGCGATTATGTGGTCGCCGACAATATCGATTTGACGCTGGAACAAGGCAAAGTCTATTCCGTGCTCGGCCCGAACGGCACGGGCAAATCCTCGCTGATGAAAACGATTTTCGGCGAAGTGGCGCACAAAGGCACCATCCGCTACGGCGACGAAGCATTGAGCAAAATCCACCTGCAAAGCTGGCGCAAACGCATAGGCTATATGCCGCAGGACACTGCCGCCGAAGCCTCGCTGACCGCGCTGGAAGTCGTGTTGCTCGGCCGCATGGACGCGCTACACATGCACGTCGGCGACGAGCTACTGCACGAAGCCGCAAGTATCATGGCGGAGCTGGGCATCGGCCATCTGGCGCACCGCGACGTCATGCGGCTTTCCGGCGGACAGCGGCAGCTTGTGATGTTTGCCCAAGTCATGCTGCGCCGTCCCGAAATCCTGATGCTGGACGAACCGGTCAGCGCGCTGGATATGCACCACCAGTTGAACCTCTTGGAGCGCGTGGTGCAATACACGCACGAACACAATCTGGTTACGCTGATGGTCTTGCACGATTTGAGCCTCGCCGCGCAGTTTTCAGACGGCGTGATTCTGCTCGGCGAAGGCAAAGTACAGGCGCAGGGCGCGCCGCAGGACGTGTTACAGGCGGACATGATCGGCAGATTGTACAAAGTGGACATCGAGCTTTTGTACGACAGCAAAGGCCTGCCCGTTATCCGCCCGATGCGGAAGAGTGCGTAACTTAACCGCTCCTGCAAATGTCGGATTTGAGCATCCGGCCTGCAAACTCCCTGCAACTTATCCCCTCTCCTGCGGGAGAGGGTTAGGGAGAGGGCGGTAAGCCCAAGGCTTGCCTCTCCGACTCATCAGCCCGCCCCATATTTTTTATCCTTAGAAAGGACTTTCTCCATGAAAAAATCCCTCTTCCTCCTCATGCTGACCGCTTCCCTTAGCGCATACGCCGCCAACCACGAAGTCAAAATGCTCGACAACGGCAAAGACGGCAGCATGGTGTTCGAACCCGGCTACGTCAACGCCAAAGTCGGCGATACTGTTACCTTCAAAGCCGCCAACAGCGGCCACTGGGTACAAAGCAAAGCCCTGCCCGACGGCGTTGCCGACTTCCTCTCCGAAGACGGTAAAGACTTCACGCTCAAGCTCGACAAAGAAGGCGTGTACGTCTATACCTGCCCGCCACACCGCATGATGAACATGAGCGGCGTGATTCAGGTCGGCAAACCGGTGAACAAAGCCAAAGCACAAGCCGTTGTCGATGAAATGGAAAACCGTGCCATGCAAAGCAAAGGCCGTCTGAAAAAATATATGGCGCAAGTGAAGTAAACGCGTTTATACCTGCATTAAAGGCCGTCTGAAACCTTTCAGACGGCCTGTTTCCTTTGCGTAAAACACGCATCAAAGCTATATCTTCCGTTTCAGTTTCCGATAAAATAGGCCTATTCCGACATAAGACCCGTAAGCATGATACGCCGCCTTTACGCCACGCTGTGGCACCTCGCCCCCTTCCTGATCCGCCGCCACCTGCGTCGCCGCGCCCTCAAATCCCCAGCCTATCTCAAGCATTGGGACGAGCGTTTCGGGCAGGCGTATCCCAATCCCGTACAACGTCCGATTTGGATACACGCCGTATCCGTCGGCGAAACGCGTGCGGCCGAACCCTTAGTCCAGGCATTGCGCCGCTATTTTCCCGACTCGCCGTTTCTGATTACCCAAATGACGCCGACCGGCCGCGCCACCGCGCAATCCCTGTTCCCCGATGCGCAATGCCGTTACCTGCCCTACGACAAATCCGAATGGGTCGCCCGATTTTTAGCCGAACACCGCCCCATCTGCGGCATTTTGATGGAAACCGAAATCTGGCCCAACCTGATGCACGGCTGCAAAGAAGCAGGAATTCCCCTCTTTTTGGCCAACGCTCGCCTCTCCGAAAAATCCCAACGCGGCTACCTCAAAATCCGCAAGCTGGTCGAGCCTGCCATGCAGAGCCTCTCCGGCTGCTTTGCCCAAACCGCCGCCGATGCCGAACGCCTGCACCTTATCGGCGCGTCCAACGTCCACGTCTGCGGCAACACCAAATATGACATCGCGCCCCCCGACGACTCGCGCCCGCTTGCCGTCGCCTTTAAAGAACGCATCGGCGCACGCCCCGTCGTCGTCTGCGCCAGCACGCGCGTGTACAAAGGCACAGACGAAGCCGAGCTGCTCCTCAAAGCATGGCAGGGCTACCGCGGTAATGCCTTGCTGGTCATCGTACCACGCCACCCTGAAAACTTTCAGACGGCCTACGATACCGCCAAATCGCTTGGTTATACCGTCCAAAAACGCAGCGACGGACAACCCGTTTCCCCCGATACACAGGTTTGGATAGGCGACAGCATGGGCGAGCTTGCCGCCTACTACCTCAGCGCAGACATTGCCTTCGTCGGCGGCAGCCTGGTCGATGCCGGCTGCCAAAACATCATCGAACCCATCTCCTGCCACGTCCCCACCCTCTTCGGCTACTCCAACTACAACTTCGCTCAAGCCTGCAAAGGCGCAGTCGAAGCCAAAGCCGCCGTCCGCGTCGAAACCGCTGAAGCCTGGTACAGAACCACGCGCCAATACCTCGACGATGAAACACTGCGTCAACAGCTGATCAGCCACACCGAGCAATTCATTTCGCAACACCAAGGTGCCAGTACCAAAATTGCCAAAGCGATTGCAGATTGTTTGAATCAGCGTTAAACAATAAAAAACCGCCTGTTCATGATAAACAGGCGGAAACTGAAAAACAGTTTTTTGTTTTCAGCCGTTTAATTGACTAAGAGCAGGAACAGGGTTAAGATAATCTTAACGACTGTTCGCAGTCTCAGCCATGAACGACCCGTGCGAGTGGTATGTTTCATGATTGAAACCATCCTTTCTAGGGCGGTTTCAGCACAAAGCCCCACTGCAATGGGGCTTTTTTGCTACCAGCCCCGCGATAATTATACCCAAACTTCCTAAAATCATTCCCAACAAATTTCCACTAAAAAGGCCGTCTGAAACCCCAATTTTTTGGGTTTTAGACGGCCTTTTCTCAACCTACAAACTTAGCGTCCTGCTTTCAACACGCGGCGTGCAAACACAAACATACCGAAAACAAAAAACGCCAAGCCCAGCCATTTGGCGGCCGTATCCCAGTTTTCCAGGTTCAGGGCCAAAGGCGCATCCGAACCGCCGTTGGTTACGGAGAAGGCAATGATAAACGCCATAATCACACCAATCAGGCTCTCGCCGACAATCAAACCGGCGGAGAACAGCGTACCGATACGTTCCGCATTTTTCAGACGGCCTTCACGGTTTTCTTGACGGCGGGCGATGACGGATTTCAACACCGCCGCCAATACCGCACCAATCACAATCGGCATATTCACAGACGGCGGCAGGTAAATGCCCATGCCCACGGCCAATACCGGCAAAGCACGCTTGCCGCCGGAAGATTTGCGCAATGTGAAATCAACCGCAATCAACGCCACACCAATGGCCACACCGGTGAAAATATAATCCCATTGCAGATTGTGCGAGAAAATACCTTGGGCGATGGTAGTCATCAAAGTTGCCTGAGGCGCGGCAAGGGCTTGGGCCGCATCCATGCCTTCACGCGGCATCGCACCGGTAAAGCCGTAGGCTTCATACAAAAGCTCCAACACAGGCGAAATCACCACGGCACCGACAACGCAGCCGACAATCAGCGCAACCTGCTGTTTCCAAGGCGTCGCTTTTACCAGATAACCCGTTTTCAAATCCTGCAGGTTGTCATTGGAAATCGAAGCCACACAAATCACAGACGCGCCGCAAAACAGCGTCAACGCCAGCAGGAATTTGCGGTTTGCCTCGTCCGCCATCAAGCCGCCGGATTCGCCGACTAACAGCAACACCAGCGAAATAATGACGATAGAGACGATGCCCACGCCCGAAATTGGGCTGGAAGACGAGCCGACCAAACCGGCCATATAACCGCAAGCCGCGGCCACCAAAAAGCCGATAATCGAAGCCAGCAGCGTACATACAACCACCAACAGCCAAGCCAAACCGCCGGAAATATGAGAGTCGCCGATAAAGTGGAAGAAGGACACGCCCAATACCAGCATCATCGCCAACACCCAGGCAATCATCGCCTTAGGCGACAAATCCTGTTCCGTGCGCTCGGTCATCTGCGCACCGCCGAAATTGCGGAAAGACAGGCGCATACCCTCGACCATCGGTTTCATCAAAGTCAACAGCGTCCAAATAGCCGCGATACCGATCGTACCCGCACCGATAAAACGGACTTTTTCCTTCCACAAAGACATCGCAAAAGGAATCATCTCCATATCGGCAGGTTGCGGAATATGCGCCGACAGATACGGTACGGCCACACCCCAAGCAATCGAAATACCCAGCAAAATCGCGATACCGCCGGTCAGGCCGACCAGATAGCCCGCACCCAGCAAGGCCAAAGAAAAGCCCATCGGCACTTGGAACACCGACGCACCGCCTTTAAACCAAAAGCTCGCGCTGTCCGCCACCACGCGCAAACCGCTTGCGCAGAAGCTCATCAAACCGGCCAGAGCGCCGCCCGACACCAATTCCTTGATACCGCTGCCGCCTTCCTGCTGGTCCGCATCATGGTCGCCGACCTTCAAAATCTCGGCCGCCGCCACGCCTTCCGGATAAGGCAAATCGCTCTTCACCACCATCGCATAACGCAAAGGCACAGTGAAAATCACGCCCAAAATACCGCCGGACATACACAGCAGCGTAGTCTGCCAAAACGGAAAGCCCGCCCAATAACCGGCCATCAGCAAACCCGGCAGAATAAAAATAATACTGGAGAGCGTCCCCGCGGCCGAAGCCTGAGTCTGCACCATATTATTTTCCAGAATATTGCTGCCTTTAAAAAACTTCAAAACCGCCATCGAAATCACCGCAGCCGGAATTGAAGACGCAAAAGTCAGGCCCACCTTCAAGCCCAAATACACATTGGATGCCGTAAAAATTACCGTAATCAACGCGCCGAGTATCATCCCCCGCAGCGTCAGTTCACGGAAACTCGCATAAGGATCAACCGCCTGTTTCATAAAAATCTTCCTGTATCAGGTAAACAATCAAATCAAAACTTTTCAGACGGCCTTTTGATACATCCATCAGGCCGTCTGAAAAGCCTCTCTCTTACCATTTTAATGAACTATCCGATTACACGCAAAAGCCCTATTTATTTTCATTTGACACCAAACAATAAAATCATATCGATACAGACGTTTGGGGCAGTTTAACGGTTTCAGGTAAAATAACGCCAAATTCATCAACCGTTCAGAAAGCCGCCGCCATGTATTCACTCGTCCGCCCTATCCTGTTCCGTTTCGATGCAGAAAAGGCCCATCATTTCACGCTCAACAGTTTGCGTACCGCCGAAAAATTCGGCCTGCTGCCCAAAGTGGACAGCCATACCCGACCAACCGAGCTGATGGGTTTACAGCTGCCCAATCCGGTCGGCTTGGCGGCAGGTTTGGATAAAAACGGCGAGTGTATCGATGCGTTTGCTGCTTTGGGTTTCGGCTTTGTCGAAATCGGCACGGTCACGCCCAAGCCGCAGCCGGGCAATCCGCAGCCGCGCCTTTTCCGCGTTCCCGAACACCAAGGTATCATCAACCGCATGGGTTTCAACAACCACGGCATCGACGCGATGATCCGCAACATTGAAAACAGCCGCTTTAAAGGCATTTTGGGCATCAATATCGGCAAAAATGCCGTTACGCCGATTGAAAATGCGGCCGACGATTATCTGATTTGCTTGGAAAAAGCCTACGCCCACGCAAGCTACATCACGGTCAATATTTCCTCCCCCAATACGAAAAACCTGCGCGCCTTGCAAGGCGGCGACGAATTGAGCGCATTGTTGGAAGCCTTGAAAAACAAACAGGCGCAACTGGCAGCCGCGCATGGCAAATATGTGCCGCTGGCGGTCAAAATCGCGCCGGATTTGGACGAAGCGCAAATCGACGACATCGCCCATGTGGTCAAATCCGTAGAAATGGATGGCATCATCGCCACCAACACGACCATCGACAAATCAAGCTTGGGCAGCCATCCGCTCGCAGGCGAACAAGGCGGCTTGAGCGGTTTGCCCGTACGCGAGAAAAGCAATCAGGTGTTGAAACTTTTGGCAGAACGCATTGACGGCAAGCTGCCGATTATCGGCGTCGGCGGCATCATGAACGGCGCGGACGCGGCAGAAAAAATCCGCTTGGGTGCCAGTGCGGTGCAGGTGTACAGCGGTTTGATTTATCGCGGCCCTGAGTTGATTAAAGAGTGTTTGGCTGCGTTGAAATAATACTTTTCCAAAAATAAGGCCGTCTGAAATCTTTCAGACGGCCTTTTGATATGCTTTCATTCTTCAAACAGATTGCCTTGTTCCAATAAGGTTTGGACCGGTGCGAAATCGCGGCGGTGTTCCGGCAATACGCCGTATTGTTTCAACGCAGCCAAATGTTGCGCCGTGCCGTAGCCTTTGTGGCGGTCAAACCCGTATTGCGGGTAACGTTTCGCCAATTCATACATTTCCGCATCACGCGCGGTTTTAGCCAAAACCGAAGCGGCGGAGATTTCAATAATTTTGCTGTCGCCTTTGACCACGGCTTCGGCAGGGACATTCAAATCTTTCGGCACGCGGTTGCCGTCTATCCATACTTTGTCAGGCATGACCGATAGCCCCTTGACTGCGCGCTTCATCGCGGCCATGGTTGCGTGCAGGATGTTCAGTTGCAGGATTTCGTCGGGATCGGCAAAGGCAATGCTCCACGCAACCGCCTGTTCCTTAATCATCTGCGCCAACATATCGCGCTTTTTTTCGCTCAGTTTTTTTGAGTCGGTCAAACCCGGCAGGTCAAAATGTTCCGGCAAAATCACTGCCGCCGCAAATACGCTGCCGACCAAAGGGCCGCGTCCCGCTTCGTCCACGCCTGCGCTTAAAACCGTCGCCATTTCTTCACCGCCTGTCTGATTCAAAGCCGCCATTATATCTGCTTGCGGCAGAGAAATTCTGCAATAGTTCAAACCGTTGGAGAGCAGTTCAAATTTCATCTGCTTTACCAATCAGTTATAATTTACATCCCCACATACCGATACGTCTTACAACATGCCTGCCCAATCCGAACGCCTCCATTTTTCCGAACGCTGGCTCAACGCCTACGAACGCTACCGCTATCGCCGCCATATCCACGCCTTCCGCCTCGGCTTGGCAATCGTATTTTCCACCCTGTTGGCCAAAGTCTTCCACCTGCAACACGGCGAGTGGATCGGCATGACCGTCTTTGTCGTCCTCGGCATGCTGCAATTCCAAGGCGCGATTTACTCCAAAGCAGTCGAACGCATGCTCGGCACGGCCATCGGGTTGGGCGTCGGTTTGGCCGTTTTATGGTTGAACCAACATTATTTGCAAGATGGCGTTTTCTTCTATCTGATTATCGGTGCCGCCAGCGCAGTGGCCGGTTGGTCTGCGGTCGGCAAAAATGGCTACGTCGCCATGCTTGCCGGTTTGACCATGTGTATGCTCATCGGCGACAGCAGCCACCATTGGCTCGACAGCGGTCTGATGCGCGCCATGAACGTTTTGATTGGTGCCGCCATCGCCATTGCCGCCGCCAAACTTCTGCCCCTGCGCTCCACCCTGATGTGGCGCTTCATGCTTGCCGACAACCTCACCGACTGCGCCAAAATGATTGCAGAAATCAGCAACGGCAAGCGCATGACGCGCGAGCGTTTGGAACAAAACATGATTAAAATGCGCAAAATCAACGCCCGCATGGTCAAAAGCCGCAGCCATCTGGCCGCAACATCCGGTGAAAGCCACATCAGCAACAATATGATGGAAGCCATGCAGCATGCCCACCGCAAAATCGTCAACACCACCGAGCTGCTCCTGACCACCGCCGCCAAACTTCGCGCGCCCACGCTCAACGAAAGCGAAATCCGCCTGCTTGACCGCCATTTCAACCAACTCCAACGCGAGCTTCGGCTGACCGTCCGCCTCATCAAAGGCCACTACGCCCGCCGCATCCGCATCGATACTTCGCTCAATACCGAACTAAGCAAACCGGCCGCCCGCCTGCATTACGACTGGCAAGGCTTCCTCTGGCTCAGCACCAATATGCGCAACGAAATCGCCGCATTGGTGATTCTGTTGCAACGTTCGCGCAATAAATGGTTGGACAAAAAAGAGTTGCAACGCCTGAAAGAATACCTGCGCAACGATACCGATCCGGAGCAACAATAGGCCGTCTGAAAAACACAAACTCAAAATAAAAGACAAAAGCAAATTAGCCGCCGATAACATCGGCCAATAAAAAAGGCCGTCTGAAACCCAATGGTTCAGACGGCCTTTAAGCCATAACAAAATATGGTAGATACCTTTGCAAAACAGTCCCTTCTTCCAACAGCCGAAACACAAACACAGGTTGTCGGCTGTTTTCGTGCCAAATATCCCCTTTTTTCTTACCGGATACCCCGTAATCAGGAATCCATTTTAGGCGGCAACAGGCGCAATTAGCCCGTTGGCTGCTTTCAACAAGTTTGTTTCAAAAGAAAAAGCCCTACTTTGGCAAATCGTCGAAATTATAATTCTCTAATAATTGGCGAAGAAAAATCGACTCCACATGACTTACATCATACAGGAACCTATCCTACGACAGGATATTATTGATACCAAAACCATGTTTTAAGCGATTCACGTGTCAAAAGAAATTATTTAATCAAAACACGACTATGCCGAAGAAAACCAAGTTATTTGGAGTAAGTTAGGGGAATATTTAATCTCTATTACTCAGGCTAACTGGATATTGTATAATATGTAATCTGGATGATTCTCAAAAAGTCCTTGAAACTACGATACGAAAATATAGGAGATACTAGAGTAGAAAATTCATTTTTGAAAACTAATTTTATTATTATAAATCTAATTACCAACCAATTCTATTAACGGAAAACATCATGAATATTAATGAATACCTGCGCGACAATTTAAAAAGAATCTCTGAAAAAACACATATAGCTCCTGATATTGAAGAAAAAAAATTAAACAATGCCATTTCTTCCTTTAAATATCCAGGATCTCACAATAATGTAGTTGCCATACATGACAATACGGTGTTTGGAAGTTGTAAAACTGGTCTATTATTTACAGGCGAACAATTAATTTTAAAAGAAGATTTTTCTGACCCTCAATCAATTCAATATGAGAATATTGAATCTGTTAAATTGCAAGAAATAGTTAAAGATGCCGCAAAGAATAAGATAGAAACTCAGGTACTTATTACATCCAAAGAAGGAAAAAGAATTGTTCTGAAATCATTATTGCACAGCTTTAATTATCATGCTTTCGTTGATATTTTTAGCAAAGTTGTAACAGATGAAACACAATTTGAATTTAAGGATGAACAACAGCTTGTTCCCATTGAGGATATGCCAGAAAAATTAAAAACCGCTTATGTTCAATGTATTGCGAATATGGCTTTTGCTAATGACGACATAATTGATGAAAAAGAGTTAGCAGAAATTTTTGTTCTCATGTCCAGGATCAATTTACAACCTGAATCTCGTTCAATCATACGTTCTTATATGTGTAACCTAGATACTTTACAGCCATTGGAAGTATTGTTATCTACCATTGCAGAAAATGAACCCGGTGGACAAATCAAAAATATTCATATTTCCTTAGTTAAAGACTTAATTAACACTTATATTTCCACCACTGGAATTGATGGAGATATCACAGATGAATCTATTAAAGGTTTTGATTTCCTGAATAATAATCGTCATTTATTTGAAGTATCAAATGATGACATCAATATTATCTTATCTACTATAAACACTGATAGAAAGATTTTGAATGATGAGTTGAGCGATGATGAAATTACAACATTACTGAAAGATGTTTCCTCAAAAGCTGCTGCTGTTGGTGTCCCTATTGCAGCTATCTATCTTTCAGGTTCTGTGATGGGGTTATCTGCTGCTGGTATTACTTCGGGCTTATCAGCATTAGGCTTAGGTGGGGTATTTGGTCTATCTGGGATGGTTACTGGCATTGGCGTTGCTGTTCTTATAGGTGTTGCTGCACACGTAGGTATACGTAAATTAACAGGTGCCGATGAAATTAGTAAATCCAAAAAACGTGAACTAATGCTAAACATGGTTATTCGTTTAACTCAAAAGACCATTGCTCAGCTAATTGAAGATATCAATTATGTCACTAAAGAACTTAATCAAACTATGAGCAATCAAGATGGATTAAATGAAAAAATTCGACATCTTACTTTATATTTACAACAACTTACATCATCAGGTCATGTACTAAATGAGCGAAATGAGAATGTGCAAAAGAATGTTACTAAAATTCGCTGTGCCCAATACTTAGATGAGGAAAAATTACGTCAATTAACTTCAGAACCTACCAAAAAGAGTATTTCAACTTTATTCGTGATAAATATGAAGAAGTAGAAATGATTAATACGAAGAGCGAACAAAAAGAAACAATTATAAAATTGAGAGTGAAAAAAGATATTTCTCAAAATGATGTTGAGCATTTAGCCGCTGCTTTCGAGGCTATTGGTTATTTTGACGCAACTTCAGTAATAAAAAATAAAGTGAAAGGTTTGTTTGGTGGTTAATAAAAAACTAGCCCCTATGTACAACAACCAAGCCCGAGCCTTAACTGTACAAAAACATCAGTTAAGGCAGGCTACTGTACAATTAGGAGAAATACAATCTAACATAACTAGTATAAATCAAGATATTGAAAACTTAACTGCTGAGTTAGATAATTTATTTAATCAATTAAAAAAATTGAACAAAATAACGTTCAATTTGTTTGTGAAGAGGATGAATTAACATTTATAGAAGTTAGCACTTACCAAGAATACCAACCTAAATATTCAGTATTGAATGAACTGCAATCTATTGATATGGCAGATAATTGGGAAGCTTATTTATCTAATATTGAAAATTATGCTCATACACATCAAATTCAATTTGATGAAAATACATTTAACAATCTTTTGACTGACACCGAAAGATTGCAATTTGAAAAATGGGTTAAGGACGAATTTTCAATTAAAGGTGCAAATTGCGATAAATACGATTATATGCTTGCGGGTACTTGCGGCTTAATTGGTGGTCTAATCGATATTTTCCTGGTTGGAGCACCAGGCCAGGGGTATTTAACAAAATTTGCAGATGATCTAACTGATCAAGCTGTTAAGAAGTTTGCAAAACTAAATGGCTGGACTGTGAAAGAAGGGAAAGAAGAGAGTGTCAATAAGGCAATTGGTTTTTTAGAAAAAAAATTCGCTATTAACTACGACCATCGTCATTCTGCAGATGTTGGCAATCAATTCAAAATGACTACAAAAAATCACCATATTAAAAGTTTAGGTCATTCACCTGATTTGTTAGGGTTATTTTTTTCTATTCTAAACCAATTTACCAATACAGCTAGTTTTGTAGACCAAGGAAAAATTATTACTATTGATACGACAGAATATTCCACAACTGGAACTTCTTTTGAATTAAAGGGTAATACTGTTCCAGCTAAAATATTCAGTGGTTTTTGTAACTGGCTAGGACATTTGTTCTCTGATGCTGCAGGCTCTAGTGGAGCAAGAGGAGGAACAGGGCGCGGATCTGGTATTCCGATCCCATTCTATTCAATGTTGCAATTTTGCGAATTTGGTGAATTTGGGAAAGACAAACAAACATTTGCTACTATTGCTGTACGCGTTTTCCAAGAAGGCTATGATTTTCGTCATGGTATTGCACTAGCCATCCCTGTTTTAGTCACTGAATTATTGACACGTCTAATATGGGTCGTGAAGCGTAGATTCTTTCATAAGGAGGACTGGAAAAATTGTATTCCGAGTGCAAACAATCCAGAATTACGTCGAATGCTACTAATTGCACATGGGACACTATGTGTATGTGATGCTGTTGACGCCGGTATTCGTTCAGGGACGAATCCGATCGTATTCTTAACTCATACTAATTTCATTGCATGGATACGTTTAGGCACAATTGCTTTAAAAGAAATTCCATCATGGTTTGCTGAAGGCTCAATAGATCATGCCGCCGCCAATCAATATTTAGACAGTGAATACAAACGATTATTAACAACTATTTAGATATAAAAAATAAAGGCATATGCGTGATACGTATATGCCTTTATTTTTTTCCTTTAGGCTTCTAATTTCAAACTACGAAGCAAAGCTTTTTTGCCTTACACTTGAAGACCTTTGCAGAATCCTCACCAAGACATTTAGAGGATTTTGCAAAGGGCTCATTAGGATATTTCCCAATAGCCAAAGTTTTCTGCTTTTTATTGAAGCGATAGTTAAATCGCCAGTATTTGCTGCCGTTTGGATGCAGCAAAAGTACTAGGCCTTGACCATCTGATAGTTTTTTTAATGGTGGTTGGAGTTTCAGCGTGTCGAATTCTCGCTTCTGAAAGTGCGTTCATTTCTATACCTTTCTGATTTCGTATTGGTACAAAAATGGTAGCAAAGGAAATGTACCAACAAATGTACCAACAACAGTTTTGGACTCTAGCAGACACTGCTAGACTAAATTGAATGGTGGAAATAATCGCAAAAATACAACATATTGAAATTAATGAGATTTTTGGACTTTATTGGACGATATAGACATGAAAAAAGACCGCTATACAAGCGGTCTTTTTAGTATGTGGTTGCGGGAGCAGGATTCGAACCTACGACCTTCGGGTTATGAGCCCGACGAGCTACCATGCTGCTCCATCCCGCGTCAGAAGTTGTAACTATACGGAAAGACGGAATCGCTGTCAAGCGTTTTTGACAGAAAATGCGAAAACGCCGCTTTACAAAAAACCGTCCGCATGGTTTAATTTTTCGTTAATAAAGAAACAGGGGTGCTGCTTTCAAACCGAGCGGCTGAGAAATACCCTTTACACCCGAACAGGATAATACCTGCGTGGGGAGTTTCGGCAAATGTGATTTTAAACGGTTGATTGAAGATATCCACAAGGCCGTCTGAAAAAAAGCAATGCTCCTGTTTCCATTTTATAACTGAGAAACAGGAGCAATTTTTTATGACTACCGCTAAAAAAACCGGCGATGAGGCGCGCCGTCTTTCCGACTTGAGCGAAGACATCGGCATCCGCTTCCAATATCCCAATTCCGACCGCGTCTATATTCCGGGCAGCCGCGCTGACATCCGAGTACCTTTGCGCGAAATCCGTCAGGACGATACCTACACGGCGCAAGGTACGGAAGCCAATCCGCCTATTCCGGTGTACGACACCAGCGGCGCATACGGCGATCCGGCGGCGCACATCGACCTAAAACAAGGGCTGCCGCACGTCCGCACCGCATGGCTGGATGAACGCGGCGATACCGAAATCCTGCCTACCCTGTCGAGCGAATACGGCACCGAACGTGCGCACGATCCGAAAACCGCCCATCTGCGTTTCAACCAAATTACCCGCCCGCGCCGCGCCAAAGCAGGCCGCAATGTAACCCAGCTTCACTATGCGCGCCAAGGCATTATCACGCCGGAAATGGAGTTTGTCGCCATACGCGAACGCATGAAGCTGGACGAGCTTTTCAGACGACCCGAATACGCCAAGCTCTTGAAACAACACGCAGGGCAAAGTTTCGGCGCGAATATCCCAACCCATCCCGACCAAATCACGCCCGAATTCGTGCGCCAAGAAATCGCCACCGGACGCGCAATTATCCCTGCCAACATCAACCATCCCGAACTCGAACCGATGATTATCGGCCGCAACTTCCGCGTCAAAATCAACGGCAACTTGGGCAACTCCGCCGTCACTTCCAGCCTGACCGAAGAAGTCGAAAAAATGGTGTGGTCGCTGCGTTGGGGCGCAGACACGATTATGGACTTATCCACAGGCGCGCACATCCACGAAACGCGCGAATGGATTATCCGCAACGCGCCCGTCCCCATCGGCACGGTGCCGATTTACCAAGCTTTGGAAAAAACCGGCGGCATCGCCGAAGACCTGACTTGGGATTTGGTGCGCGATACCTTAATCGAGCAGGCAGAACAAGGCGTGGACTATTTCACCCTGCACGCAGGCGTATTGCTGCGCTATGTGCCAATGACGGCCGACCGCCTCACAGGCATCGTATCGCGCGGCGGCTCCATCATGGCGAAATGGTGTCTTGCCCATCATCAGGAAAACTTCCTCTACACGCATTTCGACGAAATCTGCGAAATTATGAAAGCCTACGACGTGTCGTTCAGCCTCGGCGACGGCCTGCGCCCCGGCTGCATTGCCGATGCCAACGACGAATCCCAATTTGCCGAGCTGCACACCTTGGGCGAATTGACCGCCAAAGCGTGGAAACACGACGTACAAGTCATGATCGAAGGCCCGGGCCATGTACCGTTGCAACGCGTGAAAGAAAACATGACCGAAGAGCTGCAACACTGCTTTGAAGCGCCTTTCTACACACTCGGCCCGCTCGTTACCGACATCGCCCCCGGCTACGACCACATCACCTCGGGCATAGGCGCGACCAATATCGGCTGGTACGGCACCGCCATGCTCTGCTACGTTACCCCGAAAGAGCATCTCGGCCTGCCCGACAAAGAAGACGTGCGCACCGGCATCATCACCTACAAACTCGCCGCCCACGCCGCCGACCTCGCCAAAGGCTGGCCGGGCGCACAGCTGCGCGACAACGCCCTGAGCAAGGCGCGTTTCGAATTCCGCTGGCGCGACCAATTCCGCCTCAGCCTCGACCCCGAACGCGCCGAGAGCTTCCACGACGAAACCCTGCCCGCCGAAGGCGCGAAAATCGCCCACTTCTGCTCAATGTGTGGCCCCAAATTCTGCTCGATGAAAATTACGCAGGAAGTGCGCGACTACGCCGACAAGCAAAAAGCCCAACAGCAAGGCATGGAAGAAAAAGCGATTGAGTTCGTCAAAAAAGGAGCGAAGCTTTACAGTTAAAACGTAAAGCAAGAAAAGGCCGTCTGAAAATGTTTCAGACGGCCTTTTTAGCGAATAGTCTTTAAGCTAAGCACATACGCCCTGCGGCTGCTTATTTTTCTACTCGGCGGAAATGGTGCGGACGGAAGCCGAGCGCGGCGAGGGAAACAAAGTAGAGGCC
Organism: Neisseria subflava; assembly: GCF_024205705.1. Lineage (NCBI taxonomy): Bacteria > Pseudomonadati > Pseudomonadota > Betaproteobacteria > Neisseriales > Neisseriaceae > Neisseria > Neisseria subflava. The sequence goes on along the minus strand of NZ_CP073115.1, from coordinate 44,154 downwards.
ACCTCCCAAGGCAATCAGGACGCAGAGTTGGCCTGCTTTTTTAAAGCCACCGACGTGCACCCATTCAAACGGCAGATAAGATTGCGCCACCCACAAACCGCCGCCCATGACGACCAAAGAGATGACCATTTTGACCAAAAACGCTGCCCAACCTTTGCCGGGACGGTAGATGCCGTGTTTGCGCAAAAGGAAAAACAGCAAACCTGCATTCAGACACGCGCCCAAACCGATAGCAAGGGACAGGCCGACGTGTTTAAGCGGCGAAATGAAAGCGAGGTTCATCAACTGCGTGCAAATCAGCGTGAAAATAGCGACTTTAACGGGAGTTTTGATGTTTTGGCGGGCATAGAAGCCGGGTGCCAACACTTTAATCATAATCAGACCGATCAAGCCGAAGGAGTAGGCAATCAGCGCATGTTGGGTCATTTGCGCGTCGTGCAGTGTAAATTCACGGTACATGAACAAGGTCGTAACCAGAGGGAAAGACAACACGGCAAGGCCGACGGCGGCAGGCAGGGTCAGCAGCATGCACAGGCGCAAACCCCAGTCGAGCAGGCCGGAAAACTGCTCGGTATCCTGACTGGCGGCGTGTTTGGACAAGGTGGGCAGCAAAATCGTACCGAGTGCCACGCCCAAAACACCGGTAGGCAATTCCATCAGTCGGTCGGCGTAATACATCCATGACACGCTGCCGGACTGCAAAAACGAGGCGAAAATGGTGTTGATAACCAAGGAAATCTGCGCCACGCTCACGCCCAAAATAGCCGGCGCCATCTGTTTCATCACGCGGTTGACCGCTGCGTCTTTAAAGCTGAGTTTGGGCATTTTCAAGAAGCCCAATTTTGCCAACCAAGGCAGTTGGAACACCAGCTGCAACACGCCGCCGACAAATACCGCCCACGCCAAAGCCATAACAGGAGGATCGAAATACGGTACAAAAAACAGGGAAAAGACGATAAAGGAGATGTTCAAAAAAGTCGGCGTAAAGGCAGGAATGCCGAATTTATGATAGGAATTGAGTATTGAGCCGACAAAAGACGACAAAGAAATCAAAAAGATATAAGGAAACGTCACCCGCAGCAGGTCGATGGAAAGCTGAAACTTATCGGCTTCTTTGGCAAAACCGGGCGCGGAAACATAAATCACCCACGGCGCGGCAAGTATACCCAGCGCGGTAACGATAACCAACACAAACGACAACATACCGGCCACATGGCGCACAAACGCCTGCGTGGCTTCGGGAGAGCGGGTTTCCTTGTATTCCGCCAAAATCGGTACGAAGGCTTGGGCAAATGCGCCCTCTGCAAACACGCGCCGCAGCAGGTTGGGCAGTTTAAACGCGACAAAAAACGCATCCGTCGCCATGCCTGCACCAAACGCACGGGCGATAATCGTATCGCGTACAAAGCCCAAAATGCGCGACACCATCGTCAGGCTGCCAACCTTGGCCAAGGCTCCCAATAAATTCATGTATTTTCCTTACTTGTCTTTCAGGCCGTCTGAAAATCCAGCTTCTTCCAATACTGCCGCCGCCGCCAATGCCGCCGTATCTTTTTTCAACAGCAGATGCAAGGCGTGGAAATCCTGTTCCAACGCGGCCACGGCTTCAGGGCGGTCATACCAGTCTGCCACGGCCTGCGCCAGTTTTTCAGGGACGGCGTCGTGTTGCAGCAGCTCGGGAACGGCGGCTTTACCCAACAGAATATTGGGCAAACCGACATGCGGCACTTTGATTTTGTTTTTCACATACGCATAAGTCAGCGGCGAAATTTTGTAGCTGATAACCATAGGCCGCTTGCACAAGGCCACTTCCAAAGTCGCTGTACCGCTGGTGACCAATACCACGTCGGCAGCGGTGCAAACCGTATCCGACTGCTTGTCGGTCAGCGTGATGGGAAGGGCGGCAAATTCAGGTTGCGCCAAAATTTCGCTAATGCGTTTGCGCGTTGCGGCCGTTGCCACAGGCAGCAAAAACTGTGCCTGCGGATAACGTTTCAGCAGCAATAAGGCCGTCTGAAAAAACACCGCCGCCATGTAATCGATTTCGCTCACACGGCTGCCGGGCAATATGGCAAACACGGGTACATCCGCAGGCACGCCCAGCTTCTGCCGTGCCGCCGCCCTATCCGCTTCCACGGGCATGGTTTGCGCCATCGGATGGCCGACAAACTCGGCTCTGCCGCCGGCATCGATATAAAGCTGCGGCTCCATCGGAAACAGGCACAACACGCGGTTGACCTGATGCACGATTTTATTGACCCGTTCGCGCCGCCACGCCCAAACCGACGGGCTGACGTAATGAATGGTATGAATACCTGCCTGCTTGAGTTTTTCCGCCACGCCGAGATTAAAGTCCGGCGCATCGATGCCGATAAACACATCCGGCTTGAGGCGGATTAAATCGTTCACCAGCCCTTTGCGGATTTTCAAAATCTGCGGCAGGCGTTTGATGACCTCAACAAAACCGCGCACTGCCAGCTTTTCCTGATCGTACAAACTCTCGAAACCCTCCGCCTTCATGCGCTCGCCGCCGATACCGGTAAACCGCGCATTCGGGCAACGCGCCTTAATGGCACGGATTAAGTGTGCGCCAAGCAAGTCGCCGGAAGCCTCGCCGACGCTGATGGCGATAAGAGGGGAAGAATTGGGGTTCATGTTGTTGAGGTTCGGAAGCTAAAAGATTTTGGGGCGGTCATTTGTCCGCCCGTTTTCAGACGGCATCAGTAGCAAACGGACAGGAAACCTGCCTACTGCACAGATTTTTGCAATCCAAAGGCCGTCTGAAAAAGTTTCAGACGGCCTTCAATCCATCAATCAACGGATAATGCCGCGTGTGGATTGTGCAAAAAAGTCTTTAAATACCGCCAATTCGCTTTGTGTTTCGGCGCGTTTCAGAATATCTGCTTTGGCTTCTTCAAACGGAATGCCGCGATGGTAAATGGTTTTATACGCATCTTTGACAGAGGCAATCTGTTCGGCGGTGAACCCGTTGCGGCGCATACCTTCGCTGTTGAGGCCGGCCGGTTCGGCGCGGTAGCCTGCAGCCATAAAGTACGGCGGTACGTCTTTGTGTACGCCGGCGGCAAACGCGGTCATGGCGTAGTCGCCGATTTGGCAGAATTGGAACACCAGCGTGTAGCCGCCCAAGACGACGTAGTCGCCGATGGTAACGTGGCCTGCGAGTGAGGCGTTGTTGGCGAAGATGGTATGGTTGCCGACCACGCAGTCATGGGCGAGGTGGCAGTAGGCCATAATCCAGTTGTCGTCGCCGATACGGGTTTCGCCGATGCCGGTGACCGTGCCGAGGTTGAACGTCGTAAATTCGCGGATGGTGTTGCCGTTGCCGATAATCAGCTTGGTCGGCTCGTCGCGGTATTTTTTGTCCTGCGGAATCTCGCCGAGGCTGGCAAATTGGAAAATGCGGTTGTTTTCACCGATGGTCGTATGGCCGTTGATGACGACGTGCGGACCGATTTCGGTATTCGCACTGATTTGCACATTGGGGCCGATGATGCTGTATGGGCCGACTTTGACGCTGGAGTCGAGTTCGGCTTTAGGGTCGATGACGGCGGTCGGATGGATAAGGGTCATGCTGTCTCCTTGCTGTCTGATACAGGTATTACCTGCAAGATGCCGTCTGAACGCTCAGACGGCCTGTCCCATTCTTACACCACGCGTTTGGCGCACATAATCACGGCTTCAACGGCAACTTGGCCGTCGACTTTGGCAACGGCGTTGAATTTGCCGATACCGCGTTTGTTGGTCAACAGCTCGACTTCAAAAACCAGTTGGTCGCCGGGTATGACTTGGCGTTTGAAACGGGCGTCGTCAATACCGGCGAAGAAGAAGAATTCGTTTTCTTTGCGGCCGCCTTCGCTGAGGATGGCGAGTGTACCGCACGCTTGCGCCATGGCTTCGATGATCAGCACGCCTGGCATCACGGGCAGGTCGGGAAAGTGGCCTTGGAACTGCGGCTCGTTCATGGTGACGTTTTTAATTGCAGTCAGGGTTTTCATCGGTTCGAACGCAGTAATGCGGTCAAGTTGCAAAAACGGATAACGGTGTGGGATAAGTTTTTGAATGTCTTTGGCTTCGATCGGGAGTTGTACGTCCATGATGTTCGTCTTTCCTTATTTGTATTGGGTTTAAACGTATTCGGATGCGGGGCGCGGACTGTTTGCGCCGCCTTTAGGCTTCGTCGCTGTCGGCAAGCTGTTTTTCCAGCGTTTTGAGGCGTTTGTTCATTTCGCTCAAACGGTGGATATAAACGGCATTGCGCGCCCAGTCTTTGTAGCCCGACATCGGGAAAATACCGGCCAAATGCTGGCCGCTTTCGGTAATGCTGTGGGTAACGGATGTACCGCCGCCGATGGTGGTTTTATCGGCGATTTCAATGTGTCCGACCGTGCCGACACCGCCGCCGATAATACAATAATTGCCGATGGTGACGCTGCCGGAAATGCCGGTTTTGGCGGCGATAACGGTGTGCGAACCGATTTTGCAGTTGTGGCCGATTTGGACTTGGTTGTCGATTTTGGTGCCGTTGCCGACGGTCGTGTCGCTCATTGCGCCGCGGTCGATATTGGTGTTCGAACCGATTTCCACATCATCGCCCAGCGTGACTGCGCCGGTTTGCGGAATTTTAAACCATGAATCGCCGGCAAAGGCCAAGCCGAAACCGTCTGCGCCGATGACTGCGCCGCTGTGGATTTCAACACGGTTGCCCAAAGTGCAGCCGTAATAGATGACGGCGTTGGGATGCAGCACGACTTCATCGCCCAACGTGCAATCATGTTGGACAACGGCATTGGCCAAAATACGGCAGCCTTCGCCCAATACGGCATTCGCGCCGATATAGGCATTCGCGCCGATTTCGCAGCTCGCCGGCACTTTGGCGCTTGCCTCGACAACGGCGGTCGGATGTACGCCGCCCTGTGCTTTGACAATCGGCGAGAACAATCGTGCTACTTTGGCAAAATAAAGATAAGGGTCGGCAGCCACAATCAGGTTGCGGCCTGCAAATTCGTCTGCGGCTTTCGGCGACACAATCACTGCGCCTGCCCGGCTGTCGTGTACTTCGGCTTTGTATTTCGGATTGGCCAAAAAGCTGATGTGTTTCGCCTGCGCCTGATCCAACGGACGGACAGCGGTAATGGCGATGTCTTCGCCTTTCCATTCGCCGCCGAGTTGGGAAACGATTTGGGACAGGGTGTATGCTTGTGAAGTCATGATAATCTGCCGTCAAGATGTCAGGCCGTCTGAAAGATGCCGGTTTGGGTTTCAGACGGCCTTAGGTTTGTCTGTATGGTTGCATTCGCTGCCGAGCAGGGTCAGTGTGCGTTTAGGGCTTTGATAACGCTGTCGGTAATGTCGTAGCGGCCGTTGACGTAAATCACGTCCTGCAAGATGAAGTCGTAACCTTCGCGTTTGGCTAAATCGACGATGACGCGGTTGGCATTTTGCTGGAGCGCGGCGAATTCTTCATTGCGGCGCAAGTTGTAGTCTTCAGCCAACTCGGCCTGCTGCTTGCGGAATTTTTGTACCAGATTGCGCCACTTTTGGGTTTCCGCTTCCCTTTGGCTGTCGCTGAGTTTGTCGCTACTCAGTTTTTGCTCCAAAGCCTCGCCTTCCTGCTGCAGCTTTTGCAAGACGGTTTGACGGCTTTTGAACTCTTTTTCCAAAGTCATCTGAATGCTTTGCGCCTGCTTGGATTCCTGATAAACGCGCTCGGTATTGATAAAACCGATTTTCTGCACGCCATCCGCCGCCGCTTGCGGCAACAGCACGAAACCCGGCAGGGCTACGGCGAGGACACGGAGGGTGTCGGCTATTTTACTCATGATAAAAATCCTTGCTTGAAAACAGACGGGCGGTTTGCAATAAGCTTGCCGCCAATCTGCCATGAGGCCGTCTGAAACGGACAAACCCGGTTTCAGACGGCCTAAACATCATCAGAATGTCGTACCGAGTTGGAATTGGAAGCGTTGGATTTCGTCGCCTTCTTTTTTCTTAATCGGATAAGCATAACTGAACTTCATCGGACCCAGCGGAGAGAGCCAAGTCACGGCAGCACCGGCAGAGTAACGCAATTCGTTTTTGAATGTCGATTTGTGCGTTGTGCCTACGCCATACACGTTTTGGAGCGCGCCATTAGTGTAATAAGAATTGCTGCTGCTGTCGTTGTAGGTTTTGTCGTCCCACACGCTGCCCGCATCGGCAAACAGGCTCAGACGGACGGTACGCGAGTCTTTAATGCCCGGCATCGGGAAGAGCAACTCTGCGGAAACGTTGGCTTTTTTGTTACCGCCGTAGCTGATTTTTTCGCCGTATTCGTCATAGACTTTCGGGCCCAGCGTACCGCTTTCAAAGCCGCGGACAGAGCCTAAGCCGCCGCCGTAGAAGTTTTCAAAGAACGGCATGGTTTTGGTTTTGCCGTAGCCGTTGCCATAACCGACTTCGCCACCCAGCATCAGCGTGAAATCTTTGCTCAATGGGAAGAACCAAGTTTGGTTGTGGGTCAGGGTGTAGTATTGCAGGTCGCTGCCCGGCAAGGCGATTTCGCCGTTTACACCGGTCAGGTAACCGCGGGTCGGCCACAAGGCATTGTCGGTTTTGTTGCGGCCCCAGCCGATGGTACCTTTGTACAACCAGCCTTTGAAGCTGCCTACGCCGCTGCCGTCGCCTTTACCGTATTGGTTGATAAAGTCGGCATAGCGTTTAGGCGCGCCTTTGTAGGTGTTCACGGTCAAGCGTTCTGCGGCCAAACCGAAGTTCACACGGTCATATTCGGTAACCGGAATACCGATACGCAAACCGCCGCCGAAAGTCGTGGTTTTATATTGTTTCGCGCTGGAAGAAGCTTTACGCGGGTCGTAGGTCTTGCCGTAAAGGTCGTAGCCCAAGCTTACGCCGTCAGGTGTGAAGTATGGGTCGGTAAACGACAATGAGCCGTTTACTGTGGTTTTACTGCGGGAAGCGCGCAGAGAAACGGATTTACCCGTACCGAACAGGTTGTCTTGAGCCACACCGGCAGACATTACCAAACCGGTATCCTGAACCCAACCTGCACTCAAGTCGAGCGAGCCGGTAGAACGTTCGGTCAGGCTCATGTTCAGGTCAACTTGGTCAGGCGTATTGGCCACAGGAACAGCATCGAATTGAACGTTGTCGAAGTAGCCCAACAACTCAACGCGCTCTTTAGAACGTTGCAGTTTGGCAGAGTCGTAAGGCGCCGATTCCATTTGGCGCAACTCGCGGCGGATGACTTCGTCACGGGTTTTGTTGTTGCCGGTAATGTTGATTTCGTTCACATAGATTTTGCGGCCCGGTTGAACGGTCAACACAAAATCAACGGTATGCGTTTCGGCATTTGGAATCGGTTGGACATTGATTTCGCTGAATGCGTAACCTGCCTGACCCATGCGGTTTTGGATGGCTTCGAGCGAATTGGACATTTGCGCGCGCTCGTACCATTTGCCCGGCTTCATGGTCAGCAGTTTTTCCAAATCTTCTTTCGGCACTTCCAGCGTATCGCCTTCGATGCGTACATTGCCCCAGCGGAAGCGGTCGCCTTCGCTGACGGTTACTTTAATGGTCTGCTTGGTTTTGTCTTCGTTGGTTTGGATATCGGTATCCAAAATGCGGAAGTTGAAGTAGCCGTTGTTTTGATAGAAATTGGTGATTTTTTCCATGTCCTGAGCAAATTTTTGCTCATTGAACTGGTTGCTCTTCGTGATCCAAGTCCACATGCCGCCTTCGCTCAGGGACATTTGTTTCATCAGACGGCGGTCGGAATAAACTTCGTTGCCCTCAAATGAAATATCGGTAATCTTGGTAGATTTGCCCTCTTCGATGGCAATATCGATAGATACGCGGTTGCGGGCAAGTTTGGTTACGGTCGGCGTGATTTGGACAGACTGTTTGCCACGGCTCAAATACTCTTCTTTCAAACCGGCAACAGCTTGGTTCAGCGTTGCTTGGTTGAAGTATTGGGATTGCGCCAAACCAAATGCTTCAAGGTTTTTCTTGATGGCATCGTTTTGCAGCATTTTCGCACCGGTAATATTGAGCGAGCTGATGGTCGGACGCTCAATCACGGTCAGCAGGACTTGATTGTCCATGGTTTCGACGCGTACGTCGTCAAAGAAACCGGTTGCGTAGAGTTTTTTGATGATTTCTTCACTGCGCGCATCATTGAAATTATCACCGACTTTAACGGGCAGGTAGTTGAAGACGGTACTCGGCTCGGTGCGTTGCAGGCCTTCGACGCGGATGTCCTGAATGGTAAAGTCAGCCAATGCCATTGGCGACAGGCTCAATACCATTAAAGCGGAAGCAATCTGGTTCAGTTTCATAAATTATCCAAACAAACGGTTGATGTCATTAAAGAAAGCCACAGCCATCATCAAAAGCATGGCTGCCAGTCCGAAGCGCAGGCCGACTGCCTGTATGCGCTCGCTCAAAGGCTTTCCGCGTATCCATTCGGCGGTATAGAAAACCAGATGTCCGCCGTCTAAAACGGGCACGGGCAAAAGGTTCAACACGCCTAAGCTGATGCTGACCAAGGCCAGAAATTCGAGGTAGCTCTGCAATCCGAGTTTGGCGGATTGTCCGGCGACATCGGCAATGGTCAGGGGGCCGGAAATATGGTTTAAAGAGGCATTGCCTGTAACCAGTTTTCCGAAAAATTTGAGGGTCGTCCACGAATAGTTGACGGTTTTGTTCCAACCCAATTCAAAGGCTTGGGCAACGGAAGGCGTATAACGGTAGCGGATGGTTTTATCCCACTCTTTATCCGCCTGGGCGGCAAGCCCTGCTCTACCCACCAGCACGCCTGCCGACTGCTCGACGCTGTCCGGCCGGATAGCGGTCGCCAGTATTTTACCGTCGCGCTCGTAAGTCAGTTCGATTCGTTTGCCGGGGCTGGCGCGGAAAAGTTCCGTCCATTCCTGCCAGCTTTCGATGGGCTTCCCATCGGCGGTCAGCAGTTTGTCGTTTTCCTTCAAACCTGCTTTTTCGGCCGGACTATTGGCCAAGACTTTGCCGATGCGATTAGTAATTCTAAAAGGCAAAAGGCCGATGTTGCCTTGGCTTTTCGCAACTTTACCTGCTTCAGGCGTACCGGCGGCATCAATTATGCGGATGGCTTGGGTATTTGAGGCCGTCTGAACAGCGACTTTTACAGGGCCGGCTTCAAGGTTCAACACCATCTCGGTTTGCGCATCGCTCCAGTCTTTAACGGCGATTCCGTTGACCGATACAATTTTATCGCCTGCCTGAAAACCTGCTTTGGCGGCAATACTGGCAGGCTCGACCATGCCGACATAGGGGCGCAACTCGGTTACGCCGAAGGAAAAGCTCAAACCGTAAAGCAAAACGGCCAAAATCAAATTGGTCAAAGGACCGGCGGCGACAATGGCGATGCGCTTGGCCGGATGCTGCTTGTCAAAGGCGTACGGCAAATCTGCTTCTGCCACCTCGCCTTCGCGCGTATCGACCATTTTAACGTAACCACCCAGCGGAATCGGGGCAAGACACCACTCAGTATCGCCGCGTTTTCGGGTGAAAAAGGGCTTACCGAAGCCGACGGAAAAGCGCACGACTTTAACGCCGCACCAGCGGGCAACAATATAGTGTCCGAACTCATGCAGGCTGACCAAAATCAGAATGGCGACGATAAAGGCTAAAAAGGTTTGCAAAAAAATCCCCTGAGTGGAATGTGATGAACAACGGATAAAGCCGTCTGAAAACCGATTATAAAGGCAGTTGTTCCATTTTGTCTGCCTAAATGCCAAGCGGTTGGCGTTTCAGACGGCCTGTTATTGAAGCTTTATTGTTTGCCGATAAAGGCTTCTGCCTGTCTGCGTGTTTGCGCGTCTTGCGCCAGCAGGCCTTCGATATCGTGATGGCCGTCCGAAAAATCTTGTGCAAGGCAGTAGGCAACGACTTTGGCAATATCGGTAAACTTGATACGTTTCTCTAAAAAAGCAGCCACAGCAACTTCGTTTGCGGCGTTCAACACGCAAGGCGCGGCGCCGCCCGCATTCATGGCCTGATAGGCAAGTTTCAGACATGGGAAACGGTCAAAGTCAGGCTTTTGGAAGGTCAACGCGGATAAAGCGCCGAAATCCAGCTCGCCCACACCGGAATCGATACGTTCGGGCAGGCCCAAACAATAAGCAATCGGCGTACGCATATCAGGATTGCCCAACTGCGCCAATACCGAACCATCGCGATAACGTACCATGCTGTGTATCACGGATTGCGGATGAATGACGACTTCCAGTTTTTCCGGCGGACAGCTAAACAGCCAATGCGCCTCAATCAACTCCAAGCCCTTATTCATCATTGATGCGGAATCAACGGAAATCTTGCGCCCCATGCTCCAATTCGGATGCTTGACCGCCTGCTCGGGCGTAATGCTGTCAAATGTACTTAAATCTGTATTAAGGAAGGGGCCGCCCGATGCGGTCAGGATAATTGAATTGATACCATGCTCATTCAGACGGCCTGTGTAATCCCTTGGCAATACTTGGAAGATGGCGTTGTGTTCGCTGTCAATCGGCAAGACGGTGGCGCCGTTTTGACGGGCGGTTTCCATAAACAATGCGCCGGAAACCACCAGCGTTTCTTTGTTTGCCAGATAAATGGTTTTGCCCTTTTGAGCGGCGACCAAAGCCGACGGCAAACCGGCCGCACCGACAATGGCACACATCACGCCGCTGACTTCATCGGCAGAGGCGACATCAATCAGGGCTTGAGAACCATATAAGACCTGCGTATCGATGCCTTCTTGTTTGAGTTTCTTTTCCAGCTCGGCCGCATGGCTGGCATCGCCGACAACGGCATATTCCGGGCGGAACTGTTTGCATTGCGCCGCCAGCTTGTCCACCTGCCTATGCCCTGCCAGCGCGAACACGCGGAATTTTTCGGGATGGCGGGAGACAACGTCTAAGGTACTTTCGCCTATGCTGCCGGTACTGCCTAATATGGTCAGAACTTGTTGTGTCATGGTGTGTTCTTTGTGTGCTGTGCAAACGGTATTCATTGTGTTTGAAATAGATTTCTTTGCCGTTTCCAATTTTCAGACGGCCTTTTACCTCCCGGCTAAACAGGCCGTCTGAAAGAATTACTCAATGCCGTATTCGATGGTAACAACCAGTCGAACTTGTTTGCCGACGGTACTTTTATCGTAAGAACCGCCGTATTCGTCGTCCTCGCTGCTGCCGGTGTCGGCATAGATGTTGAACGAGCCTTGCGAAGCAGAACGCATGGCGCCCACTTTGCCGCCGCCGGTTTTGGCAAATTCGGCCGCGCGTTTCTGCGCATCCTCAGTCGCCTGCGTAATCAAATCGCGTTTGATGGTTTCCAAATTGCCCAGCAAATATTGAGGATTGTCGAAGCGGATGAATTCGTTTTGCGCACGAAAATTCAAAATGGCGCGCTGGGCGGCTTGGATTTTGTCCAGTTTTTTGGTGTTGACCACAATGTTGAGGTCGCCGTCGTAGCCGTTTGGCGTGCGGGTTACGTTGCCCAGTTCGTCGCGGGTTTCATTGAAAACGCGCGACACTTCGGGCAGGCCCACTTTCATTTCAGCCGCCGTAAAGCCTTGCTCGCCCAAAAACTTAGACAGCTTCTTGCGTCTTGCCGTCAGCAAATCCAAAACTTCCTGATAGCTCTCGCCGTGCGCGTTCACGCCCGTATTCCACGTCGCACTGTCGGATTGGAAGTTTTTCTCCGCCAAACCTTTTACGGTAATCGTCCCCGGTTGGCGCAGATTCTTAAACTGCACGCCCAAAATAAACGCCGCAGCCATCAATCCCAGTGCCAACAATACGCCCAAAATCGATAAAGATGAAATCTGTTTTTGTTCGGACATCATCAGCTCCCTCAACCACGTCAGACAGGCTGTTTAAAACAAATATATAAAGGCGGCATAAATGCTGATAACGGCAATCAGGCTATCCACACGGTCGAACACGCCGCCGTGTCCCGGCAACAGATTGCTGCTGTCTTTGATACCGGCCGCACGTTTGAGCCAGCTTTCCAGCAAATCGCCGCACACGCTGACAACGGTCAGAATCAAGCCGATCAAAATCGTTTTGAACCAACCGGCTTCAAAAGCCAGCCAACCGGCTTTCCATACGATGGTCATGTACACGACAACGCACAATGCACCGCCGATCGCACCTTCCCAGCTTTTACCCGGGCTGATGGTCGGCGCAATTTTGCGCTTGCCAAACGATTTGCCGCAGAAATACGCGCCAATATCGGCCACCCACACCAAACCCATAATCGCCAATAAAGACAACGCGTCTTCAGGCTGAGGGCGCAGGTAAACCAGTGCGAACCAAAACGGCATCACCAACAACCAACCGACCGTGTAAGCCTGCCAGCCGCCGTTTAACTTCCATTTCGCCTTCAGCCACCAAGGCATGACAATCAGCCAAAACGCCAATACGACATACCAAACCAAATCAGGCAACTGCCAACCGCCGGCATAGGCAATCACGCCGAACACCAGCGTTGAAGCCAAATAATGATTGATTTTCAGCTTGTCCAAGCCGCTCATGCGGGCATATTCCCACAAAGTCAGCATGGCAATCAGACCACAAAACGCCGCCCACAACCACATAGGTGCATAAAACAGCATACCCAGCATCAGCGGCAAAAGCCACAGCGCCGTCAAAATCCGTTGTTTCAACATAGTTCTCAACCCCGTTGCTGCTCAACCGGCAGCTGTTCGGAAGTCCGCCCGAAGCGGCGTTCCCGTTTTTGGAACGAAGCAATCGCCTCGTTCAGCGATTTCTCATTAAAATCAGGCCACAGCGTATCCGTAAAATACAATTCCGCATACGCCATCTGCCACAGCAGGAAATTACTGATGCGCGTCTCGCCGCCGGTTCGGATAAACAAATCCGGCTCGGGTGCATCGCCCAACATCAAATAGCGCGACAACGCCTCTTCCGTAATCTCAGTTACACCCTCGGCAATCAACTGATTTGCCGCCTGCAAAATATCCCAGCGGCCGCCATAATCGGCGGCAATGCTCAAAGTCAAGCCGGTATTGTTTGCCGTCAACGCCTCTGCCGCCTCAATCCCCTTCAGGATTTCAGCATTAAACCGCTCACGGCTGCCGATGACCCTCAAGCGCATATTGTTATCGTGTAAACGGCGCACCTGCTTTTGCAAAGCCTGCAAAAACAGCCCCATCAGAAAAGAAACCTCTTCCTCGGGGCGTCGCCAGTTTTCAGTCGAAAAAGCAAACACGGTCAAATACTGCACACCCAGTTCAGCACAATGCTTCACCATGTTCTCCAGCGCATCCAAGCCGCGCTTATGCCCCATCACACGGGGAAGAAAACGCTTCTTTGCCCAACGTCCGTTGCCGTCCATAATCACAGCAATATGTCGGGGGATGGCAGAGTGTTCCAAAATCGTCTGCGTACTGCTTTTCATGTCTGCCTTTCAGGGAGCAAATCGTCCAAAGGCCGTCTGAACGGTTTGCACACAGGATTAAATCGCCATCAAATCTTCTTCTTTGGCAGCCAAGAGCTTGTCCGCCTCAGCAATGTATTTGTCGGTCAACTTCTGAACCGCTTCCTCGCCACGGCGTGCTTCATCTTCAGAAATCTCTTTGTCTTTCAACAGTTTTTTGATGTGGTCGTTTGCATCACGGCGCACATTGCGGATAGACACACGGCCCTCTTCCGCCTCACCGCGTACTACTTTGATCAAATCTTTACGGCGTTCCTCAGTCAACATAGGCATAGGGACACGGATCAAATCACCGACAGAAGCAGGGTTCAGACCCAAATTGGAATCACGAATCGCTTTCTCAACTTTTGCAGCCATATTGCTCTCGAAAGGTTTCACACCAATCGTACGCGCATCCAAAAGCGTCACGTTTGCCACTTGGCTCACAGGCACCATACTGCCCCAGTATTCCACTTCCACTTGGTCGAGCAGGCCGGTATGCGCACGGCCGGTACGCACTTTAGCCAAATTGTCTTTCAATACTTCCAGAGAACGCTGCATTTTGCCTTCAGCTGTCTTTTGAATATCATTAATCATCTTATACTTTCAATTTCATAGGAATAAAACAGGATTAACCAAGAATAGTACCGTTAAACCGCCCTCACGACAAGGCTTTACGCCCCAACAGCCTTGTTTTCTAAACGATATTTAACATCGAACAAAATAAAGGCCGTCTGAAAATCTTTCAGACGGCCTTTATTGTTTCAAGCAACTGCATCAACTCGACCTTTTGGCTTAATTTATTTGCCAACTGACCCAAACTGAAATCTCCCTATCATTTTCAATCGAAACCTAATCTTAATAACTCAAAAGCTCACAGTTGTACTCTTGGTAATTAAAGTTAACTTGCCCTCGACATCTACCATCACTATCAGAAACCTTCTCTCTAAAGTAATGAAGTTCGCAAGGTAGATCCAATGTAACAACCTGCCTTCCCATGCAAATTTTCACATTTAGTTTGCAAAATTTGTATAAAAACTATATTACGTTATAATTGGTTTTATTCGAATACGGTATTTAATTCACCTGAAAACAAACAGATAAATGCAAATTAACTAGAGAATATCTATGAACAAATTACTCATCCTATGCTCAGCATTAGCGCTTTCTGCCTGTGTTGTACCACATCCCTATACTTCAACCGAATATCAAAAATATAAACAAAGTGATTTGAAAGTACCAAACCAACCTTATCCTATACGTTTAGAGGGAGAGTTCGAGCGTAATGGTAAATCTTTCCCTAAAGTAAATCCGGCTCTAACAAAAGCTGCCAAAATTGCACTAAACGGAACAAAGATTGTAACAGTAGACCCGCAAGCCCAAAACAGCCTGAAAATCCATGCCAACAATATCGCCAATATTGGTGGTGCAGTGGGTAACGGTATAAAAACAGGTCTGACTTTCGGATTAGCAGGCAGTACAGTTCAGGATTACTATCAATTCTACTGTAGCTACTCAGATGGCAAAAAAGAATTAAACCGTTCCGAATTTAATCACGCTATTGTGACTACTATTGGTTTAACCTCCACACCAAAAGAGCTGACTCCCCATAGTAATCTGGATCAGGCATTTATCTCTGTAACTAAAGATATTGTTGTTAATTGCTTAGGTGACTTGCAAAACAAAGGTTTCTTGTTACCAGAAACAGCCAATACCCATACCGGCAGTAACTGAAATTTCTGAAGATGTTGCCAAAGCTGCCATTATGAAACTGAATATGGCAACTCCAGGTCAATGTTCCAAAGCTCATCCCTAAAACAATCCTTACTTGAGACCTTTGCAAAATTCCTTTCTTTCCGACAGCCGAAATCCAAACACAGGTTTTCGGCTGTTTTTGTTTCAAATATCCACTGATTCTACTCAAATACCCTCTTAATCCTCCTTGGATACCTGATTAATCAGGCATCCGGCCGCCTTTTAGGCGGCAACAGGCGCACTTAGCCTGTTGGCGGCTTTCAAAAGGTTCAAACACATCGCCTTCAGATGGCTTTGTGCACTTACTTTAACCAGCCCGAAATAGGCTGCCCGGGCATAGCGGAATTTACGGTGCAGCGTACCAAAGCTTTGTTCGACCACATAACGGGTCTTCGACAAATACCGGTTGCGTTTGGTTTGCGCTTCCGTCAGCGGATGGTTACGGTGTGCTTTGCGCATAATGCCGTCCAGCAGCCGATGCTCTTCCAGATGTTGCCGGTTTTCTTCACTGTCATAGCCTTTGTCGGCATAGACGGTCGTACCTTTGGGTAACCCTTCCAACAAAGGCAATAGGTGTTTGCATTCATGGGCATTGGCGGGGGTAATGTGCAGTTTCCCGATATAGCCTTCCTCATCGGTGCGGGTATGTTGTTTGTAACCGAGTCTGTATAAACCGTTTTTCTTTGTCCAGCGGGCATCGCTGTCTTTACTCGGTGTGGTTTGTCCGCTGACTTGTCCTTCTTCATCGACTTCTATGGCCTGACGCTGTTTGCTGCCGGCGGTCTGAATAATGGTGGCGTCAATGACGGCGGCGGATGCTTTCTCTATTTTTAGGTTTTTTTCGGTCAGTTGGCGGTTAATCAGTTCCAGCAAT
This sequence comes from Neisseria subflava, assembly GCF_024205705.1. Lineage (NCBI taxonomy): Bacteria > Pseudomonadati > Pseudomonadota > Betaproteobacteria > Neisseriales > Neisseriaceae > Neisseria > Neisseria subflava. The sequence continues at coordinate 28,049 of NZ_CP073115.1, read as the reverse complement.
TCGGACAGGGTGTCGTCTTGCGCCAGCCAGTTGCGGTAGCGGCATAAGGTGCTGTAATCGGGGATGCTCAGTTCGTCAAAACGGCAAAACAGGTTGAAATCGATGCGGGTGATGAGGCTGTGTTCGAGTTCGGGATCGGAGAGGCTGTGCCATTGGCCGAGCAGGACGGCTTTGAACATGGACAACAGGGGATAGGCGGGACGGCCGCGGTGGTCTCGAAGGTAACGGGTTTTTTGACGATTCAGGTATTGTTCGATCGGTTGCCAATCAATCACCTGATCCAACTTCAATAGTGGGAAGCGGTCGATGTGTTTGGCAATCATGGCTTGGGCAGTTTGCTGAAAGAAGGTACTCATGAAAAATCCCCTAAATGTCTTAGTGGGAATTTAGGGGATTTTGGGGAATTTTGCAAAGGTCTCTACTTGATATAAAAAGGCCGTCTGAAAATCTTTCAGACGGCCTTTTCCTAATTCAAATCCTACTCTCTATTCCGTTCATTCCAAAAGTAACGCCATACAAAGCATGGGAAGGCAAAAATCAGGTAGAGGCAGACAACGGTCGCGTAAAACTCCCAATCTTGGGCATGTACGGCTCCTGCACGCGATTCGAGGATATAGGCGAGAATCGCGGTAAGAAGGAATCCTGCCAGCAATTCGATCAAGTGATGGCCGATGTGTTTGCGTTTCAGGGCGATGATGCCGAAGAATTTGGTGGTAATAAATGGTGCGTTGGCAAAGATGAGTGCCAACAGCAAAAGAATGTACATGGATGCGGTCATGGTGGTCTTTCGGTTTTCAGACGGCCTATATGTGATTTTAACATGTTAAATGGGCATTCTTGCCCATCATTATCCGTGGAATATTCAATATCTTGATGATACCTGCTTGATGATTGTTCAAAGGCTTGAGGCCGTCTGAACTTTGGGTATATTTCATCCGAATGCGAATCCTAACAAAAACGGCGGCTTTGGAACAGCCGCCGTTGGTTTTGTTTGAAGCTTACAGGGTATTTTCCAATGCTTTGGCACACCAGTCGATAACGGTTTGCGGCATGATACCCCACAGGAGCAGCAGGAAGGCATTGACCGTCAGGACAAATTTGGCGGCATAGTTGCTGCCGACCGGCCGGTCATGGTCAGGGGCATCGAAGTAGATGACTTTGACCACACGCAGGTAGTAGAACGCGCCAATCAGAGACATGATGACGGCAAACACTGACAACCAAACATAGCCTTGTTTCAAGAGCGCCATAATCATGCCGAACTTGGCGTAGAAGCCCATCAGCGGCGGAATACCTGCCATGGAGAACATGGACAGCAACATCAGGAAGGCAAACCATGCATGGCGTTGGTTAAGACCCGCGAGGTCTTTAATGTTTTCACACTCAATATCTTTGGTGGACAATACCATCAAAACACCGAAGCTGACTGTCGCCATCAAAGCATAGGTAATGGCGTAATACAAACCTGCGGTAAAACCGACCGCGCCTGCCATAAACGCCAACAGGATAAAGCCCATGTGCGATACGGTGGAATAGGCAAGCATACGTTTGATATTGGTTTGCATGATGGCAGCAAGGTTACCGACCACCAAAGAAGCAACGGCAAGGATGGCCAACATCGGCGCCCAGTCTGAACGTATGGTATCCATACCGGTAACAAGGATACGGAACGCAAAGACAACAGCGGCAATTTTCGGAGCCGTACCCACAAAGGCGGCAACAGAGGTCGGCGCGCCATCGTACACATCGGGTATCCACATATGGAATGGAACCGCACCCAATTTAAATGCAATGGCGACTACAATAAATACCATACCCAATTTCAACAACCATTCATTGGCCTGCTCGTTGAAAGCAGAAGCCAAGACAGAAGCAAAATCAAGGGAACCGGTGGCGCCGTAAACCATGGAAATACCATAAAGCAGCAAACCGGAGGCCAACGCGCCCAATACGAAGTATTTCAGCGCGGCCTCGGCAGAGCGGCCGGAATCGCGGCGTAGGGCAATCATGGCGTACAGCGATAAAGACAACAATTCCAAACCGATATACGCGGTCAAGAAATGTGCCGAGCTGACCATGACGCTCATACCCAACAGGGCGAACAGTGACAGGGTATAAAACTCGCCTTTAAAAATTTGGCGGTCTTGGTTGTACGGTTTACTGTAAATAAACAGACCAAACGTCAGTGCATACAGTACCAGTTTTGCCAAACGGGACATGCCGTCTGCAATATACATACCGTGAAAGGCATCGACACTGCCCTGTTCCCATACCGCCAATTGGGTAACAGCCACAATAATGACTGTTCCCAAACTCATCAGATGGGTCAAATAGCGGTTTTTATCGCAAATCCACAAGTCTGCCAGCAATACGACACCCAATAGCGCAAGCAGCACGATTTCGGGCATGGCGGGCATTAAATTCAAATCAGACCAGTTCATTTACACACCTCAAATCTTGCTTTGTGCCACATGGGCAATCAAATCGTTTGCCGCCTGATGCACCACTTCGATAAACGCTTGCGGATACAGACCCATGCCCAATACAGCAACCGCCAAAATCGCCAAAATCGCAAATTCGCGGCAATTGATGTCTTTCATTTCGGCAACGTGCGGATTGTGGATCGCACCAAAAATAACGCGTTTGTACATCCACAAGGTATAAGACGCACCGTAAATCAAGGTCATGGCAGCCAACGCGCCTACCCAGAAATTCACTTTAACCGCTCCCATAATCACCATAAACTCGCCCACGAAGCCGGAAGTCGCAGGCAGACCGGCATTGGCCATACCGAACAACATCATAAACGCCGCAAACTTAGGCATCACATTGACCACGCCGCCATAATCGGCAATATTGCGGGTATGCAGGCGGTCGTACATCACACCGATACACATAAACATCGCGGCAGACACAAAACCGTGGGAAATCATTTGAATGATTGCGCCTTTCAATGCCCAGTCATTCAATTGGCCGTTCACAAACAGGAACATGCCCAAAGTGACAAAACCCATATGGCTGATGGAAGAATACGCCACCAGTTTTTTCATATCGGTTTGCACCAAAGCCACCATACCGATGTAAATCACGGCAATTAGGCTCAATACGATGATCACAGGGGCAAAATAGCGTGCCGCATCCGGCATAATCGGCAGGATAAAGCGCAAGAAGCCATACGCACCCAGTTTCAGCGTAATTGCCGCCAACACCATCGAACCGCCGGTCGGCGCTTCAACGTGAGCATCCGGCAACCAAGTGTGCACAGGGAACATCGGCACTTTTACAGCAAATGACAGGAAGAACGCCACAAACAAAAGCTGTTGTACGCCCAATGGAATCTGCTTGATGTTTTGGAAATCGACAATAGAGAAGCTGCCTGTTTGATAGTACAGGTAAACCATGGCAACCAGCATCAAGAGCGAACCCATCAGCGTATAGAGGAACAGCTTGACCGACGCATAGACGCGGCGCGGGCCGCCCCATACACCGATAATCAGGTACAGCGGAATCAGCATACCCTCGAAGAACACATAAAACAGAATCGCATCCTGCGCGGCAAACGCGCCGTTAATCAAACCCGACATCATCAGGAATGCCGCCATATACTGCGCCGGACGTTTCTGAATGACTTCCCAACCGGCCAATACCACCAACAGCGTAATAAACGCATTCAAGATGATAAAGAGCACTGAAATACCGTCCACGCCCAATGCGTAGTTGATTTTCAGAAGCGGAATCCACTCGTGGAACTCGGTAAATTGATAGCCGCTGCTCAAACGGTCGAAACCGGTAAACAGGGGCAGCGTTACCAAGAAACCGGCAAGCGCACCCATGAAGGCAAGCATACGCGCCAGCGGAGCACGGCTGTCTTTACCGGTCGCCAAAACCAGCACACCTGCGGCGATGGGTATCCATATTGCCAAGCTGAGTAGGTAGTTGGAAAACATAGTGGTTAACCTGTGGTTAAAATAAAAAATATAGTTGTATGGGTTGGTTTTCAGACGACATTTCAGGAGGCCGTCTGAAAAAGATTGTGTATTTTGTGTACAGCAAAATCAAGAAAAATGTATATCTGCCGTCATTCTCTTATTCTGTTGCTGTCTCAAACCTTCTTTTCAGGCGGCCTCAAACACTGTCCTCTTTCTCAATCACCAAAATCCGCGCCTCGCCGCACGGATGGGCGACGTGTTCCGTGCCGATTCCTGCGTAGAAGATATCTCCGCTTTTCAAACGAACGATGTGTTCTTCGCCGTTTTCTCGGTAGTGCATCTCAACTTCGCCATCCATCACGGCAAACACTTCCTCGCCGTCGTTGATGTGCCATGTGTAGGGTTGGTTCGTCCAGTGCAGGCGTACGGTGGTGCCGTTCATATTGGCGATGTCGAGCGCGCCCCATGCGCGGGAAGCGGTAAATTCGGCGGAGCGGATGGTTTGTGTGTCCGACATGGTTTTTTCTCGCCTCTATATTTCAGACGGCCTCTTCCATATTTTTCTTGTCAAAACCATTATCCGAAGATTTTGACTACGCTCCATCGGTACGGTTGGTGTCCATCTCAAGTTTAATGAACACATCAATCATGCTGCGCCAAACTGCTTCTGCTACTTCGGGCGACAAACCGGCCTTTTCGGCATAAGCGCGGCGCGAGGTAATCACTTGAGCCACCCGTTCAGGCGCGGAAACCGCCCACACATCGTTTTTAGGTTTCAGACGACCAGCCTGCCGTACCAATTTCTGCCGGCGGGCGAGTAATTCGATTAATCCCTTGTCCAAACCATCAATGGCTTCGCGGACTTCGTCCAGGGTTTGCGGTAATTTGTCTTCAATCATTGTTGCTCAAATTTTCTTTTTTAGACGGCCCCTATACACACAAACTATAGATAGGCCGTCTGAAATCCCGCTTTTATCGGAACAATCCCCAGAAGGTCATGCCGAGCAGTACCAATACGCCGAATACCATAGCGGCGGCGTAGGTGTAGATAAAGCCAGTTTGGACTTTGCGTACCTGCGCGGCAATCGCGCCGACCAGTTTGGCAGAGCCGTTGACGATACCGTTGTCGATAATGGCGGTATCGCCGACTTTCCAGAAGAAAGTACCCAATGCGCGCGTGCCTTTAGCGAAGACGTTGAAATACAGGGCGTCGAGGTAGTATTTGTTTTCAAACAAAACGTAAATCGGACGGAATGTCTGTGCAATTTTCGCAGGCAGGTGCGGCAGTTTGACGTACAGGAGCCATGCGCTCAATACACCTGCAATAGCGAGGTAGAGTACAGGCGAATGCAGGCTGTGAGACACCATTGCCAATGCGCCGTGGAACTCTTCCTTCATGATGTGCATGGTCGGATGCGCGTCGGCATTAACAAAAATCACGTCTTTGAAGAAATCGCCGTAGAGCATGGGTTCGATGGCGATGTAGCCGATGATGACGGACGGAATGGCAAGCAAAATCAAAGGCAGGGTAACGACCAGCGGGCTTTCGTGCGGATTGTCGTTTTTGCCCAAGCCGTGATGTTCTTCGCCATGGTCGTCTGAATGGTGTTCGGGCAGGCTGCGCCATTTTTCTTCGCCGTGGAACACCATAAAGTATTGGCGGAACGCGTAAAACGCGGTAACGAACACACTGGCGAGGACGGCGAAATAAGCAAATCCGCTACCCGGCAGGGTGCTGTATTTCGCTGCTTCGATAATCGAATCTTTGGAATAGAAGCCGGAGAAGAACGGCGTACCGATCAGCGACAAGTTACCGATCAGCATGGTCAGCCAAGTAATCGGCATGTATTTTTTCAGGTTACCCATATGGCGCATGTCTTGGTCATGGTGCATACCGATAATCGCGCTACCTGCGGCCAAGAACAACAAGGCTTTAAAGAAAGCGTGGGTCATCACATGGAACATTGCTACGGAATAGGCAGACGCGCCCAGAGCCACGGTCATGTAGCCCAGTTGCGACAGGGTGGAATACGCAACCACACGTTTGATGTCGTTTTGAATCACGCCCAAAAAACCCATAAACAGAGCAGTAATCGCACCGATTACCATGATGACAGATAGCGCAGTGCTGCTCATCTCATAAATCGGCGACATACGCGATACCATGAACAGACCGGCGGTAACCATGGTTGCGGCGTGAATCAATGCAGAAATCGGTGTCGGGCCTTCCATCGAATCAGGCAGCCAGACATGCAGCGGGAATTGTGCAGATTTACCCATCGCACCGACAAACAGGAGTAAACAGGTTACAGTAATCAAAGACCATTCCACACCGGGGAACAGTTGGATAGTGGCCGTCTGAACATTAGGCAGATAAGCGAATACATCTTGATAGCGCAGGCTGCCGCCGAAATAGGCAAGCACCAAGCCGATACCGAGCAAAAAGCCGAAGTCGCCGACACGGTTGATCAAAAAGGCTTTCAGGTTGGCAAATGTTGCGCTTGGACGTTTGAAATAGAAACCGATCAAGAGATACGATACCAAGCCCACAGCTTCCCAGCCGAAGAAGAGTTGGATGAAGTTGTTGCTCATAATCAGCATCAACATGCTGAATGTAAACAAAGAGATATAACTGAAGAAGCGTTGGTAGCCGACTTTTTCGTCGTGCATATAGCCGATGGTATAGATATGCACCATCAACGACACGCCGGTAACCACGACCATCATCATCGCCGTCATCGTATCGACCAAAAAGCCGACGGAGAAATCTAAGCCGCCCATTGTCAGCCAGGTATAAACGTTCTCGTCAAACTTGGTACGGCTGCCATTGAGGAATCCCCACAGCACATAAGCCGACAGCACGGCAGACACCGCCACGCCGAGTATCGTAACCGTATGCGCGCCGGCACGTCCGATTTTGTTGCCGAACAAACCCGCAATCAGCGAGCCTGCCAAAGGTACAAGGGCAATTATCAAATATAAAGTCATATCGTTCATGATTACCCTTTCAACTCATCCAAATCGGCAACGTTGATTGTTTGTCGGTTGCGGTACACCAGCACCATAATCGCTAAACCGATGGCAGATTCGGCAGCGGCAACGGTCAGTACGAAGAATACGAAAATCTGTCCGGCGGTATCGCCCAAATATTGCGAGAAGGCGATAAAGTTGAAGTTCACCGCCAAAAGCATCAGTTCAATGGACATCAACAATACCAGCACGTTTTTACGGTTCATAAAGATGCCCATTGCGCTGATACCGAACAGGAGCGCACCCAATACCAGATAATGCGTCAAGGTAATCATGCTTTGCCCTCCCCTTCCGGCTTGAGGCCGTCTGAAACTTCGCTTTCTTCGGCAGATTCGACTTGCAGTTTGACCGCTTCCATTTTCACCAGACGCATACGGCCTTGGTCGGCGCGTACTTTAACTTGGTCGGCAGGATCCATACGTTTCGGATTAACCGTTTTACGGTGAACCAGCGCAATCGCGGCTACCATACCCAACAGCAGCAATACCGCCGCCAATTCAAACGGCAACAGATAGTCGGTATAAATACGGCTGCCCAAATCGCGGATATTGTTGTAATCGGCCGGAATGTCTTTCATCAGACCAAATGCGGCAAGGTCGGTTTTCGGGTTAACCAAAATCAGGATCAGGGCAACCGCCAACAATGTGCCGACCACGCCGGCAACCGGCGCATGACGCCAGAAACCGGCGCGCATTTCTTCAATGTCGATGTTCAACATCATCACGACGAACAGGAACAACACCATCACGGCGCCAACGTAAACCACCACCAGAGTCACGCCCAAAAACTCGGCCTGCATCAGCATCCAAAGCATCGCGCTCACGCAGAAGGTCAGCACCAGATGCAAAGCGGCGTGAACAGGGTTTTTAGCGGTAACGGTACGAACCGCACCGTACAAAACGATGGCGGCAAGGATATAGAACAGAATCGCGGAAAAAGTCATTCGTCTACTCCTTAACGATACGGCGCGTCAGCGGCTTTGCGTTTGGCGATTTCAGCTTCGTATTTGTCGCCAATGGCCAAAAGAATCGGCTTGGTCATGTGCAAGTCGCCTTTTTTCTCGCCGTGGTATTCAAAAATATGGGTTTCCACAATCGCATCGGTCGGGCAGGCCTCTTCGCAGAAACCGCAGAAGATGCACTTGGTCAGGTCGATGTCGTAACGCTTGGTGCGGCGGGTGCCGTCTTCGCGTTCTTCCGATTCGATGTTAATCGCCATTGCCGGACAAACTGCCTCGCACAATTTACACGCAATACAGCGCTCTTCGCCGTTCGGATAACGGCGTTGCGCGTGCAGGCCACGGAAACGCACGGATTGCGGCGTTTTTTCTTCGGGGAAGTAAATCGTGTCTTTGCGGGCGAAGAAGTTTTTGAGCGTTACGCCCATGCCTTTCACCAATTCGCCCAGCAGGAAGGTTTTTACTAAATTAGCCATTTTCGGATGCTCTTTTCGGATTGTTCTGTTTACAGGCCGTCTGAAAGCGGTTTTTTTAACCTGCCGCGCCCACCATTTCTAAAAACTCGGCTTCGGTCAGCTTCGGGGTATCGTTGGCCAAGTCATAATACGGAGCTTTGCAATCAATAAAGATTTGTGAGGTAGTTTCAAAGCCCGCGTTGTCGGCAAACAGCCCGGCGTTGATGTAATAATCGTTGCCAACCTGCACAAACAGGTGTGTGCCGCAGTGTTTGCAAAAACAGCGTTGCGCCCATTCGGACGACTGATAATGCGCGATGTGCTCGCTGCCTGTGATTTCGGGCGACCGGGCGGCCAAAGTAAAAGACGCGCCGCTGCCCCATGTGCGGCATTTCCCGCAATGGCAGGCGTGGAGTTCGCGGTTTTCGGCGGTTTCCAGTGATACTGCGCCGCACAGGCATTGAGCTTTCATCAGTTTCTCTCGGTTTGAAACGGTTAAAAATTTGGGGTTCAGGCTACCTGAAAACTTTCAGACGGCCTCCCTGCCCTATTTCCACAAATTCAGCGGCGAAATCATCCACACACCTAAAATCACGATGTAGGCGAAGCCGATCGGAATCAGCACTTTCCAGCCCAAACGCATGATTTGGTCGTAACGGTAGCGTGGGAAGGTTGCACGGATCCACAGATACCAGTACAGTACCGCCGCCATTTTCACGAACATCCAGAATGCGGAAGGCGTACCGATAATGCCCCAGCTTTGCGGGAACGGAGACAACCAGCCACCGAGGAACATCAGCGATGTCAGCGCGGCAATCAGAATCATGAAAATGTATTCGGCGAGGAAGAACAGTGCGAATGCGAAGCCGGAATATTCAACGTGGTGACCGGCAACGATTTCAGACTCACCCTCTGCCACGTCAAACGGCGCGCGGTTGGTTTCGGCAACGGCGGAAATCAGATAGACGATGAAGATTGGGAAGAGCGGCAGCCAGTTCCAAGAGAATACCGAACCGCCGGCAATACCTTTGGCTTGCGCGGCAACGATGTCGGAGAAGTTCATGCTGCCCGACACCATCACGACGCACACCAGCGCGGCACTCATGGCAATCTCGTAGGAAATGCTTTGTGCGGAAGCACGCATTGCGCCCAAGAACGAATATTTGGAGTTGGAAGCCCAGCCCGCGATGATCACGCCGTAAACCGACAGCGAGGTAATCATCAGGATGTACAAAAGGCCGATATTGATGTTGGTCAGCACCCATTCTTCGTTGAACGGAATCACTGCCCATGCTGCAAAAGACGGGGCGAGCGACATAATCGGGCCGATATAGAACAGGGCTTTGTTTGACAGCTTCGGACGGGTTACCTCTTTAAACAAGAGTTTGAACACGTCGGCAAACGGCTGAATCAGACCCCACGGGCCGGTCACGTTCGGGCCGACGCGAAGCTGCATAAAGCCGATGACTTTACGTTCGAAATATGTCAGGTAGGCAACGGTCAGAATCAGCGGAATCAGGATAATCACGATTTTGACGATGACGGATACCACCAAGCCTACGGTGATACCCAAATCGCCCAGACCGAGCGTTGCGGCAAAGAGGTTTTGGAACCATTCTTGCATGATCAAGCTCCCGCCAGTTCAATAGTGTCCATCAACGCACCCAGCGCGGCATTTTCGGTATGCAGCGGCAGATGCACCACGTTTTCAGGCAAACCGGCATCAGCTTTGACGGCAACCGATACACTTGCGCCGTTTTGTTTGGCGACAGCGGTTTGTCCGTCTTGCAGGCCCAAGCGTGCCAAAGTGTTTGGATTTACACGCGCGGCAGGCACGGCGGCATGGCTGGTTTCTTGCAACGGTGCGGAACGGCGCACGATAGAATCAGTGTGATAAATACCGACGCCGCCGACACGGACGAGACGGTCTGAGGCCGTCTGAACGCCCTCCCCTGTCCATGTACTGCGGTTGTCCAGTTTAGACGGCAGGCTTTCCGCATCCAGCGCATCTTTCAGAATCGCAGCGGTATCGTGGTATTCAAAACCTTTCAGGTCAAACAGGTTGCCCAATACGCGCAACACTTTCCACAACGGACGCGAATCGCCGAAACCTTGAACGACACCGTGGAAAGATTGCAGACGGCCTTCCATATTGATGAAGCTGCCTGATGTTTCGGTAAACGGCGCAATCGGCAACAATACGTCGCACACATCCAGCAGCGTTTCGCTAACAAACGGCGTAAACGCCATCACGCTTTTCGCCTGTTTCAACGCGGCCACGGCTTTTGCACCGTCAACCGTATCGATTTCAGGCTCGACGTTGAGCAACAAAACTGCCTGTTTCGGCGCGTTTGCCATTTCGGCAACGCTCTCGCCGGAGTTCACGCCCAAGACATCTGCACCAACGCTGTTGGCGGCTTGCGGCAAAATGCCCAGCACTGCGCCGGTCGCGTCTGCCAGCTCTTGTGCGGCGGCATAAATGGCGGCGTAATCAGGATGATTTTGCATTTCCGCACCCAAAATCACCGCTGCTTTTTCAGCGTTTTTCAGGCTGGCGGTAACGGCGTGTTCCGCATTGGCAGACAGGTTTTTCAGACGGCCTGCCCACTCGTCGGGATGTGCGGCTTCCTGAGAGAGAAGCGGCATAAACAATTCTTCTTTACTACTGGCCAATACGCTCAAGGCCATACGGTCTTTGGCGGCGCGGCGCAGGCGGGCGGTCAGGAGCGGCTGTTCTTTGCGCAAGTTCGCGCCGACTACCAATACGGCATCGTTGTCAGCCAAAGATTCGATACTTTGTCCCAACCATTGCGCACTTTTAAGGCCGTCTGAAAGACGTTTGTCTTGTTGGCGCAAACGGGTTGCAAAGTTTTTAACACCCAAGCCGTCGGCAAGTTTTTTGGCCAGATACAGCTCTTCAACCGTATTCATCGGATTGGCCCAAACGCCGACTTGGTTTTGGTTGCCGTCTTTGGCGATACATTCAATCGCGCTGCGGACATATTCCAACGCGGTTTTCCAATCCACGTCCATCCACTCGCCGCCCTGTTTGATTTTCGGGTTTTTCAGACGGCTTTCGTGATACAGACCTTCATAGGCAAAACGGTCGCGGTCGGACAGCCAACATTCGTTAATCGCTTCGTTTTCCAACGGCAGCACGCGGCGGACGGTATGGTCTTTGGTTTGTACAATCAGGTTGCTGCCCAAAGCGTCATGGGCGGAAACGGATTTGCGGCGGTTCAATTCCCAAGTACGCGCATTGAAGCGGAACGGTTTGCTGGTCAATGCACCGACGGGGCACAAATCGATGACGTTGCCTGACAATTCGGTTTCCACTGCTTTGCCGATAAAAGGCATGATCTCGGAATGTTCGCCGCGGTTGGCCATAGCGATTTCTTGCACGCCGGCGATTTCTTCAGTGAATCGCACGCAACGGGTACAGTGGATACAACGGCTCATTTCCTCGGCGGAAACCAAAGGCCCCATGTCCTTGCCGACGACGGAACGTTTTTCTTCGGTATAACGGCTGGTGGTTTTACCGTAGCCCATCGCCAAATCCTGCAACTGGCATTCGCCGCCTTGGTCGCAGGTCGGACAATCAAGCGGATGGTTGATGAGCAGGAACTCCATCACGCCTTCTTGCGCCTCTCGGGCTTTTGCCGAATGCGTACGCACAATCATGCCGTCTGTAACCGGCGTGGCACAGGCGGGCAGGGGTTTGGGGGCTTTTTCCACATCCACCAAACACATACGGCAGTTGGCGGCGATGGAAAGTTTTTTGTGGTAACAGAAATGCGGGATATAAGTACCGAGCTTGTGCGCGGCTTCAATCACCGTCGCGCCCTGCTCCACAGATACCTGTTTGCCGTCGATTTCGATTTGTAACATGGTTCGTTCCTAGTTACGGGTATTTAATAAATAATTCTTTATGGAGATCGTCTGAAAAATGGGCTTCAGACGGCCTTTTGAGTTTCATTGACAATCAATACTGTTTAAAACGTTTACTGCCACCTTGCCGTCATTCCCGCACAGGCGAGAATCCATTTTTTGAATTTCGGCAACTGCTTTTCAAATATCGGGTTCTGTAAATTCCACTATGGATTCCCGCCTACGCGGGAATGACGGCAAAGTTAAATTTTTAGCATTTTGCTTTTAACCAATATAAAACCAACTAAAACTATAACTCATTTATTATATTTTTAAATGACTTAAATAACTCTTTAACAGCACGCTCATTGTCTTCATCTGTAGGCTCAAACTTTTCACACCAATTAATTATATTTACATCGCCATGCAATAACTCTGCATAACATCCTACTGCATCGCAACTACCACCCCGTGTCCTTGACGTGCCAAAAATAAAATCACAATTATGCGAATAAAGTTTGTATAAATTTCTCCTAACCTCGTATTCATTATCACCAGATGAATAAAAACCAATCCTCTGACCTTCATGATCAAATACTGCAACAAAATCTAAGCCGTTTCCATGTCTTTCAAAAAAGACTAGAAATTTAGAAAATTTCCAACAAATCTGATTAAAAAACGTATTGAGTGTCGTGCTCTTACCTTTGTTGGCTGCACCGTATAGAATAAAAATTTTAGCTTCCACCATTACCACCCTCCCCACTTATGCTCTTTCATCGGCCCGCCGTGTTCGATGTAATGCACAAACTCATCACGGAAATGCTTGGTAAAGCTGCGGACAGGGAAGACGGCGGCATCGGCGAGGGCGCAGATGGTGCGGCCTGCCATTTGGTTGCCGACAGAATCCAGCAAATCCAAATCTTCCATTTTACCTTTGCCTTCCACGATGCGGTGGACGATGCGGTAAAGCCAGCCCGTACCTTCGCGGCAGGGGGTACATTGGCCGCAAGACTCGTCGTAGTAGAAGTAGCTCAGGCGTTCAAGGGCTTTCACCATGCACACGTCTTCGTCCATGACGATAATCGCGCCGGAACCCAACATCGAGCCCGCTTTGGAAATCGAGTCATAGTCCATATTGGTCTGCATCATAATATCGGCAGGCAAAACTGGCGCAGACGAACCGCCGGGAATGACGGCTTTGAGTTTTTTACCGCCGCGCATACCGCCCGCCATTTTCAAGACTTCGGCAAACGGCGTACCCAACGGCACTTCATAGTTGCCCGGACGCTCGACATGACCGGAAATACAGAACAATTTAGTACCGCCTGCATTCGGAATGCCTTTATCGGCAAATGCCTGTCCGCCGTCACGGATAATGAAGGGGACGGAGGAGAACGTTTCGGTATTGTTGATGGTAGTCGGTTTGCCGTACAGACCGAACGAAGCAGGGAATGGCGGCTTAAAGCGCGGCTGGCCTTTTTTGCCTTCCAACGATTCGAGCAATGCGGTTTCTTCGCCGCAAATATATGCGCCGTAGCCGTGGTGGGCGAAGAGTTCAAATTCAAAATCCGAACCCAAAATATTTTTACCCAAAAAGCCTGCGGCACGCGTCTGCTCCAAAGCAGCTTCAAAACGTTGGTAGCCTTCGAAAATTTCACCGTGGATATAGTTGTAGCCGGCTTTCGCACCCATGGCGTAACCGGCAATAATCATGCCTTCAATCAGGGCATGAGGATTGAACATGATAATGTCGCGGTCTTTAAATGTACCGGGCTCGCCTTCGTCGGTATTGCAAACTACATATTTTTCGCCCGGGAAGGAACGGGGCATAAAGCTCCATTTCAAACCGGTCGGAAAGCCCGCACCGCCACGACCGCGCAAGCCGGAGGTTTTGACTTCGTCAATCACATCGGTTTGCGAGATGTTTTCGGACAGGATTTTACGCAGGGCGGTATAACCGCCACGTTTGACGTATTCGTCCAATGTCCAGCAATCGGGATTGGCGGTATCCACTTGGTCAAAAATCACGCCTGATTGGTAAATAGCCATTTTTGGTGTGCCTGTTCGTTTTCGTATCGGTTGCAGCCGTTGTTTTCAGACGGCCTTTTATTTCAGTTCGGCAAGTTTCTTGTCAATCGCTTCTTCGGTCATAAAGCTGCACATGCTGTGGTTGTTGACCAGCATGACCGGAGCATCGCCACATGCGCCCATGCATTCGCCTTCGACAAGGGTAAATTTGCCGTCGGGCGTGGTTTCGCCGTAGCCGATACCGAGTTTTTGTTTGAGGTATTCGCCGGTTGCCATACCGCCGCGCAGGGCGCAGGGCAGGTTGGTACAAACGGTCAGTTTGTATTTGCCGACAGGCTCAAGGTCGTACATATTGTAGAAAGTAGCGACTTCGTAGGCTTGTGCAGGCGAGATGCCGATATAGTCTGCGACAAAGGCAATGGTCTCAGGAGCAAGCCAGCCTTTTTCGGTTTGTGCAATACGCAATGCGCCCATAATGGCGGATCGGCGTTGGTCGGCTGGATATTTTGCCAACTCAATATCAATTTGTTTTAAGGATTCTGCGGATAACATTATCGGTCAACCTCCCCGAATACGATGTCCTGCGTACCAATGATGGCAACGACGTCGGCCAGCATGTGGCCTTTTGCCATTTCGTCCATGCCTTGCAGGTGGGCGAAGCCGGGTGCGCGGATTTTCAGGCGGTAGGGTTTGTTTGCGCCGTCTGAAATGATGTAAACGCCGAACTCGCCTTTCGGATGTTCGACAGCGGTGTAGGTCTCACCCTCGGGAACGTGCATACCCTCGGTAAAGAGTTTGAAATGGTGAATCAGGTCTTCCATACCTGTTTTCATTTCGGTACGTTTGGGCGGAGCGAATTTGTGGTTTGTGGTAATGACCGGACCCGGATTGACACGCAACCACTCGGAACATTGTTTGATGATGCGTACGGATTGACGCATTTCTTCCATACGGCAGAGGTAACGGTCGTAGCAGTCGCCGTTGACGCCGACGGGGATGTCGAAATCCATTTTGTCGTACACTTCGTAAGGCTGTGTCTTACGCACGTCCCATTCCACGCCGGAACCACGCAACATAACGCCGGTAAAGCCTTTTTGCATGGCGCGCTCGGGAGAGACAACACCGATGCCGACGGTACGCTGTTTCCAAATACGGTTGTCGGTCAGGAGGGTTTCGAGTGTGTCGATATTTTTAGGGAAACGTTCGCAGAAGGCGTCGATAAAGTCGAGCATGGTGCCTTCGCGGGATTCGTTGAGCTGCTTCAATACTTTGGCGTTGCGGAATTTGCTGCTCTCGTATTTAGGCATGAAGTCGGGTAGGTCACGGTAAACACCGCCGGGACGGAAGTAGGCCGCGTGCATACGCGCACCGGAAACGGCTTCGTACAAATCCATCAGCTCTTCGCGATCGCGGAAGGCGTAAAGGATGGCAGTCATCGCGCCGATATCAAAGGCGTGCGAACCGATGCCCATCAAGTGATTGAGGATGCGTGTTACTTCGGCAAACATCACGCGGATGTATTGGGCGCGGATAGGCACATCGATACCGGCAAGTTTTTCTACTGCCAAACAATACGCCTGCTCGTTGACCATCATGGAAACATAGTCCAAGCGATCCATATAGGGCAGGGCTTGCAGATAGGTTTTGGTTTCAGCCAGTTTTTCAGTACCGCGGTGCAGGAGGCCGATGTGCGGATCGGCACGGACGATGGTTTCGCCCTCCAACTCCAAAATCATACGCAATACGCCGTGCGCCGCAGGGTGTTGCGGGCCGAAGTTGATGGTGTAGTTTCTTAATTTATTGGCCACCGTAGTTCTCCTCACGGACGATACGCGGCGTGATCTCGCGCGGCTCAATGGTAACAGGTTGGTAAATCACGCGTTTTTGCTCTTCGTCGTAACGCATTTCCACATAGCCGGAAATCGGGAAGTCTTTGCGGAACGGATGTCCGACGAAACCGTAATCGGTCAGGATGCGGCGCAAGTCCGGATGGTTGTTGAACATGATGCCGTACATATCGAAGGCTTCGCGTTCGTACCAATCCGCGCTGTTGTAAATATCGACTATGGATTCGACTATGGGGAAGTCGTCGTCTGAAACCCAGACGCGTACGCGGATGCGTTGATTGTTTTTAACGGAAAGCAGCTGACTGACGACGGCAAAGCGTTTGCCCTGCCATACTTCGTTTTTGTAAGTGCTGTAATCGACACCGCACAAGTCAACCAGAAGCTCAAAATGCAGCTCTTCATGGTCGCGCAGTGCGGTCATGACTGAAATATAGTGCTCGGGCAGACACTCGACGGTAATCTCGCCCAAGGCGGAAATGACTTTGCTTGCCTGATCGCCAAGCACGCCGACGACGGTCTCGTATAAGTTTTGAATGCTTGCCATATCGTCCTCTCCTTACTCGTCACGCGCGATGGTGGAAGTGCGCTTGATTTTTTGTTGGAGCTGAATCAGGCCGTAAATCAGGGCTTCCGCAGTCGGCGGACAACCCGGCACATAAACGTCTACCGGCACGACGCGGTCGGCACCGCGCACAACGGAATAAGAATAGTGATAATAGCCGCCGCCGTTGGCACACGAGCCCATAGACAATACCCAGCGCGGCTCGGCGAGCTGGTCGTATACACGGCGCAGGGCAGGCGCCATTTTGTTGGTCAGCGTACCTGCCACAATCATCAGGTCGGCCTGACGTGGGGACGGACGGAAAATGATGCCGAAACGGTCAAGGTCATAACGCGCCATACCTGCATGCATCATTTCCACGGCGCAGCAGGCCAAGCCGAAAGTAACCGGCCACAATGAACCGGTACGCATATAGTTCAACACCGTATCCGCGCTGGTGGTGATGAAACCTTTTTTCAAAACGCCTTCTATTCCCATTCCAGCGCACCTTTTTTCCATTCGTAAATAAAGCCTACCGTCAGAACGACGATAAACACCAGCATAGACCAGAAGCCGTATGCGCCCAAATCTTTGAACACGACTGCCCACGGCAACATGAACGCGACCTCCAAATCAAACAGGATGAAGAGGATGGCGACGAGGTAATAGCGCACGTCGAATTTCATCCTTGCGTTTTCAAAGGCTTCAAAACCGCATTCGTAAGCCGCGTCTTTTTCGGCATAGTGACGTTTCGGGCCTAAAATTGTGCCGAGCAGAATAAACAGCACGCCGGCCGCAAGGCCGACGAGGATGAATACGAGGACGGGAAAGTAACTGGCCAACATGGTCGTACCTAACTGGTTGACAGACAAATCTTAAAAATAGATTACCATTTTATCGAATTTCAAAAGCCATTTAAAGGTAAATATCAGCAAATCAGCAAAAAAACCTCAATAAATTCAATAAAGTTATGAGAACAATTCTTATTCTTATTTAATATTTCACAATTTTAATTTCAGTTTAATCATGTATCATTTAATTCGGATTTTCTGCCTGTCCGATTTACTTCAAAAATATGGAAAACTACCCTTTTCCAAACCTCAATAAAAACATTAGGCCGTCTGAAAACTGATTCTTTTCAGACGGCCTGTATTTACATCACATTATTTGAAATAGAAAAATCAATCGACACCTTTGAGCATACGGTTCAATACCGGGGTAAGTACCAACAGGATACCGCAGGTTACTGCGCCGATGGTGGCCAGCATCCAGTAGAAATCCAATGGCGACTGAGCATTGTAGTAGTCTTTAAACAACACTCCGCCCAAGGTAAAGCCGATGGACAATGCTAAGAAATTCAACGCAACCATTTGTGTTTTAAACATGCTCGGTGCGATTTTAGTGGAAAACGACAGCGAAATCGGCGACAGCATCAACTCGCCTATCGTAATCGCCAGCAACACCAGCATAAACACGATAATCGGCATCGGGGTTCCGGATGAAATATACGGAATGAAACACAAATAAGAGACGCCGGTTACCAACATGGCCAGTGCAAACTTCAACGGTGTTTTAGGTTGGCGTTTGCCCATTTTCGTCCACACCGCCGCCATCACGCCGGAAAAGAGAACCACCCACATGGCCTGTATCGAATCTTTCCATGAAACAGGTACGGTAAAGCCGGAGAAAGTACGGTCAACCGTTTCGTCGAAATAAACCGTTGCAACGGTGTACACCTGAAACCAAACCGCCCAGAACATACAAATAGTCAAAAACAGCGGAATATAGGCCATGATGTAACGTTTATTGGCTGCCTCAACCTGGCTGCTGCCCAGCAGGCGTGCAAAATAAGCGATAACGGTGATAATGACCACGCCCAAAAGCCAGCGTGAAAAGTTCTCAAGATTGAGCGCGCCGGAAGCAATCACGCTGCCCAACACCAAAACCAGCAACACACCGACAGCTATTGCAGTCTGTACCTTTTCAGGGCGCAACGGATTGGGAGCAGGCGTATGCGGCAGGTTTTTACGGCCGCGCGAATACCACAGCAGGCCAAACGCCATACCGACAGCCGCTGCGCCGAAACCGTAATGGAATCCCATTCTGTCTTGCAAAATACCGGTCAACAAAGGGCCTAAGAAACCGCCGATATTGATGGAAATATAGAAAATAGAGAAACCGGCATCACGCAATTCGCGCAGGTCTTCCCGTTCATACAAAGAACCGACCATCGAACCGGCAGACGATTTCACGCCGCCGCTGCCCAGCGCGATAAACACCAAGCCCAGCAGCAATCCCATCAAACCCGGCACAATCGCCAATAAAATATGGCCGGTCATCACGACGATACCGGCGATAAACAGGGTACGCTCCGCGCCCCAAATGCGGTCGGCCAACCATGCGCCGAGAATAGTGGACAGGTAAACGCTGCCGCCGTATGCGCCAACGATACCGCCGGCCAAAGCCTTATCCATACCCAAACCGCCTTGATTCGCGCGTAATACAGATAAATCAGCAGGATGCCCTGCATACCGTAGAAGGAAAAACGTTCCCACAGCTCAATGTGGAATAGGGTGGATAATTGCAAAGGATGGCCGAAGAAAGTTTTCTCGGCAGAAGACGGCTTTTGACCGGACATTATGAGTTCTCCTATATATTAGACAGGCTCAGGCTTCAGACGGCCTATTGCACCTACCAATCATTTTTATAGAAACTATATATTACCGCCAATCTTTGCATTTGCAAAACATGTTTTAATATTTGCAAAATAATGTTTCTTTCAAACTGAAAAATGCCGTCTGAAATCTTTCAGACGGCCTGTTTATCTCTTACGGTTTATACGCCTTGTTTCAGGCTGGCTTCGATGAAGCCGTCCAAATCGCCGTCCAATACAGCTTTGGTGTTACCGACTTCGTAGCCTGTACGCAAGTCTTTGATGCGTGAGGAATCCAAGACGTACGAACGGATTTGGCTGCCCCAACCCACATCGGATTTGCCTTCTTCCAATGCCTGTTTCTCTTCGTTGCGTTTGCGCATTTCCAATTCGTACAGTTTGGATTTCAACATTTCCATCGCGGCGGCTTTGTTGGCGTGTTGCGAACGGTCGTTTTGACATTGAACCACGATACCGGTCGGCTCGTGGGTAATACGCACGGCGGAGTCGGTTTTGTTAATGTGCTGACCGCCGGCACCGGAAGCGCGGTAAGTGTCGATACGCAAATCGGCCGGGTTGATTTCGATTTCGATGGAATCGTCGATTTCGGGGTAAACGAACACGGACGAGAACGACGTATGGCGTTTGTTGTTGGAGTCAAACGGCGAATAGCGTACCAGGCGGTGAACGCCGGTTTCGGTACGCAGCAGGCCGTAGGCGTATTCGCCTTCCACGCGGATGGTGGCGCGGTTGATGCCCGCGATTTCGCCGTCGTCTTCCTCAAGGATTTCGATTTTGAAGCCTTTGCGCTCGGCGTAGCGGCTGTACATACGGAACAACATACCCGCCCAGTCTTCCGCTTCGGTACCGCCCGCGCCTGCGGTGATGTCGATAAAGCAGTTGTTCGGGTCGGCAGGCTGGTTGAACATTCGTTTAAACTCGAGGTCGGCCATTTGTTTTTCCAAACCGGCCACGTCTTCCTGCACGGCGGCGAAACCTTCTTCGTCGTTTTCTTCGACGGCCATTTCAATCAGCATTCGGTTGTCTTCGATACCTGTGGCAATGTTGTCGAGGGTCAACACGATGCCTTCGAGGATTTTGCGCTCTTTGCCGATTTCTTGGGCGCGTTTGGGGTCGTTCCAGAGTTCCGGGTCTTCGGAGAGGCCGACGACTTCTTCAAGGCGGTCTTTTTGCCTTGATAGTCCATATAGACGCGATGTCTTCGCTGCGCTTCTCCAAGTCGTTTAGGGTGTTGTTAAGCTGGTTGATTACTTCGGCTTCCATGATTCTTGTGTTCTTTCAAAATTTTAGGGGCGTATTGTAAGGGATTTGCCTGTTTTTTCCATGACCGGCCGTCTGAAAATGTGCGGTTTGGATTTTCAGACGGCCTCGGTTTTAAATTTTTCCATCCAAAGCCGCCAGTCGTTGTCTGTTGCGCTTGTACAGTCATCCGGCTGCCGTCTTCTATGCTTTGAAAACTGAGGCTTCGCGCGTGCAACATCAGGCGTTGCGTGCGATATGTTCGGCAACGGCATGGTTTTGGCGCAATCACCGTAGTTGGTATCGCCGACGATGGGGTGGAAAATGTGTTTCATATGGCGGCGGAGTTGGTGTTTGCGGCCGGTGTACGGCGTGAGTTCGGCCCACGAATAACGCGAGGTCGGGTAACGCAGGCGGACTGGAACGGCAACTCGGTTTGTGCCAGACAACGGTAGGTGGTTTGCGCTTCCTGCAATGTGGCTTCGGTCTGCGCTTCGGCGATTTTGTCGGCATATATTTGAGGCGTAATCAATCAGGCCGTCTGAAGGCAGATGACGCGAACAATCGCCCAATAAGTTTTTTCGATGGTTTGTTTTCAAACTGCTGCGTCAATAACCGTGTGGCTTCCGTATCGAGGGCAAACAGCAAAACGCCGGAAGTCGGGCGTCGAGGCGGTGGACGGGATGACGTGCTGCCCGATTTGGTCGCGCAGGGTCTGCACGGCAAAACGGGTTTCGTGTTTGTCTAACCAGCTTCGGTGCACCAGCATTCCGGCAGGTTTGTTGACGGCGATGGTGCGGCTGTCGCGGTGGATAATATCAAGCATGGCAAAGCTGTAAAAATAAAAGCAGATATTGTAACGGGCTTTTGAAATGTGGCAGGCACACTTGCCGCCGAAACCCAACTTTCAGACGGCCCGCCTCTTTCGGGTTACAATACTGCACATAAAACACGAAGGAAAGCCGTGAGCCTGCTCAAAAAACTGCCCAAACCCATGCTGCCCGACGAAACACGCCGCGATATTCAGGCGCGCGAGTCGTATCATGTATTGAAGATTATTTCCGAATTTGTCGATGCCGGCGAAGAATTGCGCGCCATTCAGCCGCCGTCAGCATTTACGGCAGCGCGCGCACGCCCGAAACCATCCCGATTACGCGTTCACATTGCGCTTGGCACGCAAACTGTCAGATGCCGATTTCGGTAATTTCCGGCGGCGGTCCGGCATTATGGAAGCGGCCAACAAAGGCGCGTTTGCAGGAGCAAGTCCGGCGTGGGGCTGAATATGTGTTGCCACGAGCAAAAAGCCAATCCGTATCAGATTTGTCGATTAAATTCCAACACTTCTTCCGCGCAAAGTCATGTTCGTCAAACACGCCGTGGCGTATGTCGTCATGCCGGCGGTTTCGGCACATTGGACGAATTGTTGAAAGCCTGACTTTGGTGCAAACCGGCAAAACGCCCGACCGCCCGATTATCTTAGTGGGCAAAGCATTTTGGGCAGGGCTGTTGGACTGGATACGTGAGCAGTTGCTGGGCAGAAACCTGATTTGGAAGAGGATTTGAACTGATCCGCACCATCGACGACGAAACGAAATAATCGAAGAAATCTTCGCCCATTACGAAACCGCTTGGAAGATTTGTCCGAACACCAAAATGCTTGGTCGCTAGGTCTGTAAAAAACTAAGGTTTCAACTGAAAAAGGGCGGTTATCCACCTGCCCTTTGCTTCATTAATAAAGGGCCGTCTGAAAATATTTTCAGACGGCCCTTTATCTTCTTTCAAAGCGTTTAATTATTTTCCCACTCAACATGCTCACTCAAGAAGCCGCCGCTTTGTGCGCCCAAAGTTTGGCTACAGGCCTTGTTCTCGAGCAACTCGGTGTGGCTGCCTTCTTCGATGATGCGGCCTTGTCCAAGACGATGAGGCGGTCCATCGCGGCGATGGTGGAGAGGCGGTGTGCGATGGCAATCACGGTTTGCCTTCCATCATTTTGTCGAGCTTTCTTGGATGCGCTTCGACTTCAGAGTCGAGCGCGCTGGTGGCTTCGTCAAGCAATAGAATCGGCGCGTCTTTGAGCATAACGCGGGCGATGGCGATACGTTGGCGCTGGCCGCCGGAAAGTTTCACGCCGCGTTCGCCAACGTGTGCATCATAGCCACGTCGGCCTTTGGCATCGCTTAAGTTAGGAATAAAACCGGTGGCCTCGGCGCGTTCGGCGGCAGAAATCATTTCGGCTTCGGTCGATCGGGACGGCCGTAGATAATGTTGTCGCGGACGGAGCGATGCAGCAGGGAGGTATCTTGCGTCACCAACCGATTGGGCGCGCAGACTTTCTTGGGTAACGCTGTCCACGTTTTGGCCGTCAATCGAAATCGTGCCGCTTTGCGGTTCGTAAAAGCGCAGGAGCAGGTTGACGTGGTGGATTTACCCGCGCCGCTGCGACCGATCAAGCCGACTTTTTCGCCGGGTTTGATGTTCAGATTAAAGCCGTTGAGGAGCGGTTTGCCTGCTTCGTAGGAGAAATCGACGTGATCGAACTTGATTTCGCCTCGGTGACTTTAAGCGGCAGGGCTTGCGGTTTGTCGAGGATGGTGTGGGGTTGGACAGGGTCGCCATGCCATCGTTGACGGTACCTATGTTTTCAAACAATCGGGCAGACTCCACATGATGTATTGCGACAAACCGTTCACACGCAATGCCATGGCCGTGCGGTGGCTACCGCGCCTACGCCGACTTGGCCGTGATACCAAGCCAAATGCCCAAGGCGGTCGTGCCTACGGTCAGCGAGCTGTTGACGATAAAGCTGCAGGTGTGCAGCAGCGTTGCCAAACGCATTGGCATGGACGTTACCATAAACTCTTCCATCGACTGCTTGGCATAAGCGGCCTCGCGCGCGCCGTGGAGAAAAGTTTGACGGTGGCATATTGGAGTAGGCGTCGGTAATACGGCCGGTCATCAGCGAGCGCGCATCGCCTGACGCGCAGCGTTCTGCCGAGCTTGGGAATCAGGAAACGCATAATCATCGCGAATCCAATCATCCAGCAGATAAACGGCACGATAAGCCAGGCATCGAATGAGGACAGAATCACGCCGGAGTGATGAAGTACCAGCACATACACAACCATATCGGCGACGGTCATCACGACACGCGCAACGCCAGCGCGGTCTGCATCACTTTGGCGGACACGCGTCCTGCAAATTCGTCCTGATAAAAGCCCAGGCTTTGACCCAGCATCAGGCGGTGGAAATTCCAGCGCAGGCGCATGGGGAACACGCTTGCAGGGTTTGCAGGCGCACACTGGACGCGAAAAAGGTCCAAACGGCAAAAATGCCACCATGGCCATCATGCCGATTAATGCATGGCCTTTTTCAGCAAAAAGCGTTTGCGGCGTATAAGTGCCGAGCCAGTCGACCACCTTGCCCATAAACTGGAACATCAAGGCTTCCATGATGCCGACGCCGACCGTAAACACGGCCAACACGCGATCCATTTACGCACGCCTTCAATGTTGCTCCAAATAAACCGCACAACCCTTTTTCTGGCGTTTTCGGCGCGGCTTCTGGATAAGGGTCGATGCGGGACTCGAACCATGAGAATATTTTTTTAATCATTGTTTTTGCAAATGTGATAAGACGGTCAGGCCGTCTGAAAAGAGGTGTTCAAATACATTCAAGACTGTATTTTACGGGAAAAATCCGACTGATGACAGCGATACCGTCAGTCCGACCAAACCAATCTATCGGCTTGACCATCTAAAACCCCTTTTCCTTTACCCAAAGCAAAGGCCGTCTGAAACTTTTCAGACGGCCTTTGTTGGATTTAGGTTAACCCTAAAATCACTCTTTACGTTGACGACCCAAATCGGCAGCGGCAGTAAACAAAACGTCGGTGGAAGAGTTCAACGCAGTTTCTGCAGAGTCTTGAATCACGCCGATAATGAAGCCGACGGCAACCACCTGCATGGCCACATCGTTATCGATACGAACAGGCTGCACGCCAAAGGAATCAGCAGCAACAACCACCGGCCACACGGACGCGCCACACGCGCTGACGGTAGCCACCAGGCTCAGCAGCAGGGCAGTGGCGAAGTCAACCGTAATGCCTTGCGTGTGCGCCGCAGCCATCGCCAAAACGGTAATGGTGATTGCCGCACCAGCCATATTGATGGTTGCACCCAATGGAATGGAGATAGAGTAAGTATCTTCGTGCAGACCCAGTTTTTTCGCCAATGCCATGTTCACAGGGATGTTGGCGGCGGAAGAACGGGTGAAGAAGGCATACACGCCGCTTTCGCGCAGGCAGGTAAACACAGCGGGAAAGGATTGCTGCGGATTTGCGTCCACACAATAATCGGGTTGACCACCAAAGCGATAAACAGCATACAGCCGAGCAATACGGCCAACAGCTGCATATAGCCGGCAAGCGCTTCAAAACCGGTTTCCGCAATAGTAGAAGACACCAAGCCGAAAATACCAGCGGCGCAAAACGGATAATCCACTTCACAACCGTCGAAACGGTATCGGCCAAGTCGGCCGCCACTTGGCGGGTCGTATCCGAACCGTGATGGCGCAAAGCGCGCCCAATACCAAAGCCCAAGCCAAATGCCGATATAGTTGGCATTGGCCAGCGCGTTAATCGGGTTGGCCACCAAATTCATCAGTAGCGTTTTCAACTTCGACAATGCCGGAAGGCGGCGCAACGGACACATCGCCGGCTGCACGCAGAATCAGCGTGGTCGGGAATGCCATACTGGCGACAACCGCCACCACGGCCGCGGCAAACGTACCGAAAATATACAAAATCAAAATCGGTTTGATGTGGGCCTGATTGCCTTTTTGGTGTTGCGCAATGGCGGCAGTCACCAAAACAAATACCAAAATCGGCGCGATAGCCTTAAGCGCACCGACAAACAGGCTGCCCAGCAGTCCTGCGCTGATACCGACTTGCGGTGAAACTGCACCCACAATAATACCTAAAACCAAGCCGATGGCGATTTGCGCCACCAGGCTGACGCGATTAGCGCGTTCAAATCGGATTGCCACTTGCCATATCCGTTCCTTCACAATTTAAGATATGTTAAAAAGTCTACATTCTAAATAAAAAATCATTTGTCGGCGAGGTTTTCATGCACACCTCACAAAAACCAGCATTAAAATTTAACATTTATGGCACGTTGGCACTTTATGCCAAAAATACGGTAAAACTGCTCAAACCCTACTTTAAAGTATGCCCATACCGTTGCTTTACTTCTCTATATCTTGCTTTCAGACGGCCTGAAATCTGCGCCATAAGGCCGAATACAAAGGCAACTTCATCAGTCAAAACACAAAACATAACTATTACAATCAGATAGAAACAAACCAAAATCCGCCCTTTAAGCCACATTTTTAACGTCATCGCGCTAAATTTCCGTTTATAACCATAGCCTGAAAGCTTGCAGAAATAATGTTAAAATCCCCAAACTGAAGAATTGTCGCTGTCGAACACACATCATGACCAAACTGACCTACCCTGTTTTATTTGCATCATTGGCGCTCGCCTACGGACACGCGTTGGCATAGATACTTCCGTTCCCAAAGCGGAAGACTACGAAGCTGTTCCCGAATCCGAAATGCCCAAGCAGCCCAAAGACGACCAAACAGGCAAACTCAAGCCCAAATTCCCGTCAAAATCGACACCCAAGACAGCGAAATCAAAGAAATGCTTGAAGAATACCTGCCGCTGATTACCCAGCAGCAGGAAGAAGAGCTGGACAAAGAGCAGGTCGGCTTCCTCGCCGAAGAGGCTCCCGACAACGTCAAAACCATGCTCCGGACCAAAGGCTACTTCAACAGCAAACGTCAATATTCAAGACCACGGCGAGAGCTACACCGTCAACGTCACCCCCGGCCCGCGCACCAAAGTCGACAACGTCAGCTGGCCATCCTCGGCGACCGTATTGAATGACGACAACTTGGCCGAATACTACCAAAATGCGATGGAAAACTGGCACAGCCCGTTGGCGAAAACTTCGACCAAGATGGCTGGAGTGCGAGTAAACCTCCGTCTCAGCGCGGTAACACGCAAAAATACCTTTGGCAAAACTCACTACCACCCAAGCACCATCAATCCCAATACGCAAAAAGCCGACTTGAACGTCATCGTGGAAAGCAACCGCCCCATTTACTTCGGCGATTTCCAAATAACCGGCACACGCCGCTACCCTGAGAGCGTGGTTTCCGGCATGGCGCGCTTCCAACCCGGTTCGCCTTACGACTTGGACAAAATCCTCGACCTGCAACAGGCGCTCGAGCAAAACGGCCACTATTCCGGCGCATCCGTACAAGCCGACTTCGATCAAACTGCAAGGCGACGCGTTCCCGTCAAAATCAACGTGACCGAAGTCAAACGCCACAAACTGGGAAACCGGTATCCGCTACGACTCCGAATACGGAATCGGCGGCCGCATCGCCTACGACTATTACAACCTCTTTAACAAGGGCTACATCGGCTCGGTTGTTTGGGACATGGCAAATACGAGACACGCTGGCCGCCGGTATCAGCAACCGCGCAACACCGCGGCAACTACTGGACCAGCAACGTTTCCTAC
Source organism: Neisseria subflava (assembly GCF_024205705.1). Lineage (NCBI taxonomy): Bacteria > Pseudomonadati > Pseudomonadota > Betaproteobacteria > Neisseriales > Neisseriaceae > Neisseria > Neisseria subflava. The sequence goes on along the minus strand of NZ_CP073115.1, from coordinate 891 downwards.
AACCGCTCGACCACGCAAAACCTTGAAAAACGCGCCCCTGACCAGCGGTATTGGTACGTCCGCGACCGCAACAATATTGATGCCCGCTTCGCCTCGAATTCATTACCGAAGACCGCAAAGTCCCCGACACCAGCTACGATTTGGGTCGAAGCCATGCCACCATGCTGACCGCCTCATGGAAACGGCAAAACATCGAAACCGAGCTACACCCTCAAAACGGCTACTACCTCGACGGTAAAATCGGGACAACTTTGGGCAAATTCCTTTCCTCCACCAAATGGCACGCGCCACGGCACGGGCAGGCTATTTCTTCACGCTGAAAACAAAAAACTCGGTACATTCATCGTACGCGGACAGGCAGGCTACGTTTATGCCCGCGAAGGGCGAAGAAGTACCGTCCAGCCTGATGTTCCGTACCGGCGGCGCGACTTCCGTACGGGTTACGAACTCGACAGCATCGGCTTGGCCGGCCCAACGGCTCCGTCTTGCCGCAACGCGCCTTGGTGGTCGGCAGCTCGAATATCAATTCCAGTTACAAGAGCTTCTCCGGCGCCATCTTCCACGATGTCGGCGATGCGGCGAGCAACTTCAAACACATGACCTTAAAACGGTACTGGTTGGCGCGTGCGCTGGTTCAGCCCGGTTGCGCCGTTCTCCTTCGATATTGCCTACGGCCATCACGACAAAAAATCCGCTGGCACATCAGCTTGGGCACAAGGTTTTAACAACATACTCACCATCCGTTCTTTCAGACGGCCTCAGCCATTTCAGGCCGTCTGAACAACAGACAAACAGAAAAATATCATGACCGATACTGCAAACACTTCCACGCCGTCTGAACAGCCCGCCCGCAAAGCGCAAAAAACGCCTGTTGCGCGGCTTTGTCCTGTC